>NZ_CP086235.1:1747500-4222500 GCF_023612095.1 Cytobacillus firmus
GTTCTAAGGGCGTTGAAGCCAGACCGCAAGGACTGGTGGAGCGCTTAGAAGTGAGAATGCCGGTATGAGTAGCGAAAGATGGGTGAGAATCCCATCCACCGAATGCCTAAGGTTTCCTGAGGAAGGCTCGTCCGCTCAGGGTTAGTCGGGACCTAAGCCGAGGCTGAAAAGCGTAGGCGATGGACAACAGGTTGATATTCCTGTACCACCTCTTTACCGTTTGAGCAATGGGGGGACGCAGGAGGATAGGGTAAGCGCGCTGCTGGATTAGCGCGTCCAAGCAGTTAGGCCGGTAACGAGGCAAATCCCGTTACCATACAGGCTGAGCTGTGACGGCGAGGGAAATTTAGTACCGAAGTTCCTGATTCCACACTGCCAAGAAAAGCCTCTAGCGAGGGAAAAGGTGCCCGTACCGCAAACCGACACAGGTAGGCGAGGAGAGAATCCTAAGGTGAGCGAGAGAACTCTCGTTAAGGAACTCGGCAAAATGACCCCGTAACTTCGGGAGAAGGGGTGCTCATTAGGGTGAATAGCCCTGATGAGCCGCAGTGAATAGGCCCAGGCGACTGTTTAGCAAAAACACAGGTCTCTGCGAAGCCGCAAGGCGAAGTATAGGGGCTGACGCCTGCCCGGTGCTGGAAGGTTAAGAGGAGAGGTTAGCGCAAGCGAAGCTTTGAATCGAAGCCCCAGTAAACGGCGGCCGTAACTATAACGGTCCTAAGGTAGCGAAATTCCTTGTCGGGTAAGTTCCGACCCGCACGAAAGGCGTAACGATCTGGGCACTGTCTCAACGAGAGACTCGGTGAAATTATAGTACCTGTGAAGATGCAGGTTACCCGCGACAGGACGGAAAGACCCCGTGGAGCTTTACTGTAGCCTGATATTGAATTTTGGTACAGCTTGTACAGGATAGGTAGGAGCCTGAGAAGCCGGAGCGCTAGCTTCGGTGGAGGCGTCGGTGGGATACTACCCTGGCTGTATTGAAATTCTAACCCGCGCCCCTGATCGGGGCGGGAGACAGTGTCAGGTGGGCAGTTTGACTGGGGCGGTCGCCTCCTAAAAAGTAACGGAGGCGCCCAAAGGTTCCCTCAGAATGGTTGGAAATCATTCGCAGAGTGTAAAGGCACAAGGGAGCTTGACTGCGAGACCTACAAGTCGAGCAGGGACGAAAGTCGGGCTTAGTGATCCGGTGGTTCCGCATGGAAGGGCCATCGCTCAACGGATAAAAGCTACCCCGGGGATAACAGGCTTATCTCCCCCAAGAGTCCACATCGACGGGGAGGTTTGGCACCTCGATGTCGGCTCATCGCATCCTGGGGCTGTAGTCGGTCCCAAGGGTTGGGCTGTTCGCCCATTAAAGCGGTACGCGAGCTGGGTTCAGAACGTCGTGAGACAGTTCGGTCCCTATCCGTCGTGGGCGCAGGAAATTTGAGAGGAGCTGTCCTTAGTACGAGAGGACCGGGATGGACGCACCGCTGGTGTACCAGTTGTCTTGCCAAAGGCATCGCTGGGTAGCTATGTGCGGAAGGGATAAGTGCTGAAAGCATCTAAGCATGAAGCCCCCCTCGAGATGAGATTTCCCATAGCGTCAAGCTAGTAAGATCCCTGAAAGATGATCAGGTTGATAGGTCAGAGGTGGAAGCGTGGCGACATGTGGAGCTGACTGATACTAATCGATCGAGGACTTAACCAAAACGAAAAGCGAAGGCGACTGTTCAACTTCGAGAGACGTTGGAGAGCTGGCCATTCAAATCCTGGTTTTGGGATTTGGAGGGACGGATCGAAACGGCCGAGAAGTTAGGAGCCGAAGCTAGACAAGTCATATTGGTGAATACTCGGCAAATTCTACTTCATACATTATCTAGTTTTGAGGGAACGAAGTTTCTTCAATTACATAGTCCGGTGACGACAGCGAGAAGGTCACACCCGTTCCCATACCGAACACGGAAGTTAAGCTTCTCAGCGCCGATGGTAGTTGGGGGCTGTCCCCCTGTGAGAGTAGGACGCTGCCGGGCAAATGAAAGAGCACCTGATGGGTGCTCTTTTTTATGTGTAAAAATAGGTATCTGAATCAGTTGGACTCTTCTTTTTATTGGAAAATGCAGATATGCGTCACTTCGGTCAGCATATGCTTCACTTTGGCACAAAATGCGTCACTTTCACGCTATATGTGCCAGAATCAAATTATATGCATCATTTCTCATCTCGCCCTCTGTTTTCATAGTCGATTTCGTCTCCGTAAAGACGGATTGTTCAAAATGTAAGATAAACTCCAAAACCTGCTAGATAAACTCCAAAACATGTTAGATAAAACCCAAAAACGTGATAGATAAACTCCAAAACATGTTAGATAAATCTCCGAACTTGCCAGAAATACCAAATTAACTGAAACACACTTAAAGATTTTTATTTTATACTGTCATGCAACCATGAATTTTCTCCACCTAGTCCGAATGGATGGAAATATGTATTTAAAACAAAAACTTATACGCCTGCAATCCAAAATATATACCAAATCCAATCAAGGATACTCCAGATAAAACTGAAATAATAGCGAGAATTTTTCCGGTTAAAAATCTTCTAAAGCTGCTGGCGACGGCTGCCATAGTTACATCCCAGAGAAGAAGACCTGTAAAAATCGCTCCGCTGTATAAAATAACATGGGCCTTGTCATACTCAGCTGCTGTTTTTGCCAGGATGGAACCATAGATGCCGAGCCAAAACAGTATCGTTAAAGGATTTGACAAGGACATGAGAAAGCCTGACATGAAGGATTTTACTTTAGATTCATTTTTCGTTCTCAGGCTTGATATTACTTTGCCGGCGCTTAATATGGTTTCCACCCCTGTATATACCAGAACAAAAAATCCAAAGCACCATAAAAAAGCTTTTATTAATGGGATCTCAATAAAATGTACTACACCCATATAAACGGCTGCCATATACACTGCATCTGCTGTTATAGCCCCCAGGCCCACAAGCCAGGCGTGGAAAAAACCATTTTTTATTCCTTTATCCAATTGCGCAGCATTTATTGGACCAATTGGTGCTGCAAGCGTAAGACCCAAGAAAACATATCCTAAAAATATGCTCATAAGTGTACAACCCCTAACTGCCAAAACCTGTTTGTACAAAGTGTATTCAGTGTATTGGAAGGATAGGACAACTATTTAATCCTTAGCAAGCAGCAGTTTTTGCAAACAGAATGTATTGCCCAATAAAACAACTTTACTGACAAAGCAGGCATAAATTTCTCAACCATGCAAAAAATAAACTGAAAAAAGTAGAGGAGAGTGTTTCTTATGGATGCAAAGCGAGTGAAGCAAATTCTTTCATCATCAGCAGATATCGAAGTAAGATACAATAATGCTTCAGTGTGGATCGATAAGCTTAGTGAAGATGGGAGAACAGCGACAGTACATTTACGCGGCCCGCTTGAAGAAAGGTCCGAGGTGGAAATTGGAGAACTGACTGAATTATAATATGACATTAAGCCGCCAGGATTGGCGGCTTTTCGTCTATATATCCTGATTGGAATCAGTTTCTGCTCGTTCATTTAAGTACTTATTCTCAGCAGAAGCAAAATTTACCGACTGCAGGCTAATTTCTTTATCAATTCCATACAAATCTTTGCCAGTGTCTTCTAAATTTTCATGCCGTCTATCCACATCATTGACCTCCTTTTTAAAGTGTTTCCGTTAGTATAAACAGAGATTTTCAATAACATGAAAGGGAAATTATACTTATAAAACCGTAAATTTTTGAACTTAGTACTTTACATAGGGTACCGGGGTATAATATAATTAGACCAAGGAGGCTGATCAAATGGCTTTTGATTTAGAAAACGAGGATTTATCTGCTGACAGCTGCTGTTCGATTGAATCGGACCGAAAAAGTCATCATTCAGAAAAAGTTAAGAAGAATTTGACTACCCGATTAAACCGAATTGAAGGGCAAATACGCGGGATCAAAGGACTTATTGACAGAGACGTGTATTGTGATGATATCATAACACAAATTTCGGCAACTCAGTCCGCTTTGAATAGCGTAGCCAAGCTATTGCTTGAAGGCCATTTGAAAAGCTGTGTGGTTGAAAGAATCCACGAAGGCGATGAAGAAGTGCTTGATGAATTTTTAGTCACAATCCAGAAATTAATGAAAAAATAATGGGAGGCTTCATTATTATGGAAAACGTAACTTTGAAAGTAAGCGGAATGTCATGCGGACATTGTGTAAAAGCTGTTGAAGGCAGTGTCGGCAAATTAAATGGTGTGGATAAGGTAGCAGTGGACCTTGATAATGGCCAAGTGCAGGTTCATTATGACTCCTCTGCAGTTTCACTTGAACAAATCAAAGAAACAATTGACGATCAAGGCTATGATGTGAAGTAATCTAACCCGGAAGGAACGTGTGAATAAGATGCACGTTCTCTTTTTTACAAACTAAGAAATTTGCCTACTTATATTTGATTGACATATAGGGTAGGTGGGTATAGTATATAAATGTAAAGTACTTTGTTTAATAAAGGAGTGGGAATTATGGGTGGTGCAGCCCTGAAGGAGGTTCACCTTCCGATATCGGGAATGACGTGTGCAGCCTGTTCATCTCGAATTGAGAAGGGGCTAAATAAGCTGGATGGTGTCCAGGAAGCAAGTGTCAATCTTGCATTGGAAAAAGCAGCGATAAAATATAATCCGGAAGTAATTTCTGTTGAAGCTTTTGAGAAAAAAATTGAGGATCTCGGTTATGCAGTAGTATCGGAGAAAGCAGAGTTCGAATTGCTGGGGATGACATGCGCAGCCTGTTCATCTCGTATTGAAAAGGGACTTAATAAACTTCCTGGGGTAAAACATGCTGTGGTCAATTTGGCTCTTGAAACGGGGACTGTTGAATATAATCCCGAGCAAGTCTCCGTCCAGGATATGATAAAGAAAGTAGAGAATTTGGGGTATCAGGCAAAAGTAAAAACCGATAAAGACCAAGAGACAGAAGGTTACAGGGAAAGGGAAATCGAGAAGCAAAAAGGCAAGTTCATCTTCTCATTAATTCTTTCCATCCCTTTGTTCTGGTCCATGGTGGGACATTTCGAGTTTACATCTTTTATTTACGTTCCCGATATGTTTATGAATCCGTGGGTGCAGCTGGCGCTTGCAGCTCCCGTGCAATTTTTCATAGGAAAACAATTTTATGTTGGGGCGTATAAGGCATTGAAAAATAAAAGCGCCAATATGGATGTGCTGGTGGCACTGGGTACTTCGGCAGCGTTTTTCTACAGCTTATACCAATCTTTATTATCACTTGGCAGCAACAGGCATATGGTGGAGCTCTATTATGAAACAAGTGCCATTCTAATAACATTAATCATTTTAGGCAAGCTGTTTGAAGCGAGGGCTAAGGGGCGTTCTTCTGAAGCAATCAAAAAGCTTATGGGTCTTCAGGTAAAAACAGCAACTGTCTTAAGGGAAGGGGAAGAAATTGAAATTCCCCTGGAAGAAGTTATTGCTGGAGATATCATATATGTAAAGCCGGGTGAAAAAATACCGGTTGATGGTGAGATTATCGAGGGACAGTCTGCATTGGATGAATCCATGCTGACGGGAGAAAGCGTACCTGTTGATAAAACAGCTGGAGACACAGTCATTGGATCCACCCTTAATAAAAATGGCTTCCTGAAAATTAAAGCCACTAAAGTTGGCAAGGATACGGCACTGTCACGGATTATTAAAGTAGTGGAAGAAGCACAAGGTTCCAAAGCGCCCATACAGCGGATGGCAGATAAAATCTCCGGGATATTCGTTCCGATTGTTGTGAGTATAGCCGTGGTTACATTCCTGGTATGGTATATATGGGTAAGTCCCGGTAATTTTGCAGAAGCACTTGAAAAATTGATTGCCGTCCTGGTGATTGCATGTCCATGTGCCCTGGGTCTCGCTACGCCAACTTCTATAATGGCTGGTTCAGGCCGTGCAGCGGAATATGGGGTTCTTTTTAAAGGCGGGGAGCACCTGGAGCTTACACATGAAATCACTACTGTCGTTCTTGATAAAACCGGCACCGTAACACATGGCAAACCGGTTTTAACGGATGTGATTACGGAAGGCAATGTTGAAGAAAGTGCATTTCTTCAGCTTGTTGGATCAGCTGAGAAGCAGTCTGAGCATCCATTGGCCGAAGCGATTGTAAAAGGAATAAAGGATAAAGGAATCACTCTATTTAATCCGCAGGAATTTGAAGCTATTCCCGGATATGGGATTAAAGCAAAAGTGGAAGGCAAAAACCTCCTGGTCGGTACAAGAAGATTAATGGAAAAATACGATATAAATGTCCATTCAGCCAAGCTGGAAATGGAGACACTTGAGGAAAATGGAAAAACGGCCATGCTAGTTGCAGTCGATGGCAAATATGCGGGTATCGTTGCAGTGGCGGATACGATAAAAGAAACATCCAGAAATGCAATCAATCGCTTAAAGCAATTGGGAATTGAAGTCATTATGATAACGGGAGATAACAAACGTACGGCTCAGGCAATAGCTGAGGAAGTGGGGATAGACTCTGCAATTGCAGAAGTTCTGCCTGAAGGCAAGGCAGAAGAAGTAAAAAAACTTCAAAACCAGGGTAAAAAAGTCGCCATGGTCGGCGATGGCATAAACGATGCCCCTGCACTCGCTGTTGCTGATATAGGAATGGCGATTGGAACCGGTACAGACGTTGCGATGGAAGCAGCAGATATTACTCTAATGAGAGGGGATCTAAATAGTATCGCAGACGCCATTCTAATGAGTAAAAAAACCATAAGAAATATCAAACAAAATCTTTTCTGGGCATTTGCCTACAATACCCTTGGCATCCCAGTAGCTGCATTAGGGTTCCTTGCTCCCTGGCTTGCCGGTGCAGCAATGGCTTTCAGCTCCGTATCTGTCGTTTTAAACGCACTTAGATTACAAAGAGTAAAAGTAAGTGAAAAAAACGTTTAATTGGAAGGGGCAAATTTAAATGAAGAAATGGGCAGGTGCAGCGATTGCTTACCTGGTGCTTATAATGGCTGGTTATGCGGCATATGATTCTTTCTGGGCTAAGCCAGAGCAGGTACCACATGATATTGAAATTGAAAATCATGAATAAAAAATGACCGGGCAGAGGGGAATCCCCTCTGCCCGTTTTTCACTGATTTATAATTGTAATTTATTTCTCGATATGATAGAATCTTCTACAATATATAGTATGGATTTTTAATAGTGAAAACTACATATAGATCGTGATTGGTGTCCTATATGGACTTAATAGGGAATTCGGTGAAAAACCGAAGCTGTCCCCGCAACTGTAAGTGCAGACGAAAAAAGCATGCCACTGTACAAAACGCTTTATGGCGCTAGTATGGGAAGGGCTTTTAGTAGAGTGAAGCACAAGCCAGGAGACCTGCCAGGGCGATCGAAAGTTTCTTATCTTCGGGGATTGAGATGATGAAACGATCGCGTAATGGCCGTTTGTTTCTCTGCTTCCTGCTATTATACTATCGTTTGATCCGCTCATTTTCCGGGCGGATTTTTATTTTGCCTTTAGGAGGAAGTAAGATGGTCCAAACTATACAGCCGATTAAAATTTTAGAAGAACTTAAGACTGAATTCCCACAGCTTGGCTTTGAACAAATGTTAAAAAGGTATGAAGAAATGAGTCAGCTGGGAGGAGAGGCCATGTATGACCAGCTAATACTGGATTGTTTATCATTTATCAGCATTGAAGAGCCTGATTGGACGTATGCCGCTTCACGTCTGCTTCTTAAAAAGCTCTATATCGAGTCCGGAAAAAACAGAGAATGCGGGCCGGATGACTGCTACACACATTTTTATACGCTAATTGAACGTCTGACCTCTTTAGGAATTTATGAACAAGATTTATTAGATGTGTATTCAAAGGATGAGATAAATGAGCTGTCCCATTTTATTAAAAAAGAAAATGACCGTTTATTTACATATTTGGGGCTGAAGATGCTGGCAGATCGGTATCTGGCCAGGGACAAACAGAGAAAACTCTATGAGCTTCCACAGGAGCGGTTCATGATCATCAGTATGGTTCTGATGAAAAAGGAGCTAAAGGATAAGCGTCTTAAGCTTGTTAAAGAAGCTTACTGGGCAATGAGCGGATTGTATATGACTGTTGCAACTCCAACACTCGCTAATGCCGGGAAAAATTGGGGTCAGCTTTCAAGCTGTTTCATTGAAACCGTTGATGACAGTCTTGATTCCATTTATGACAGTAATACTGATATTGCATCTCTTTCCAAAAGCGGTGGAGGAATTGGAGTATATTTAGGGAAAATCCGCAGCAGAGGCAGTGATATTAAAGGATTTAAGGGGGCATCTTCAGGCGTGATTCCCTGGATGAAACAGCTGAATAACACAGCGGTCAGTGTTGACCAGCTTGGACAAAGGCAGGGTGCTATAAGTGTCTATCTGGATGTCTGGCATAAAGATATCTTCTCGTTTCTTGATGCAAAGCTTAATAATGGAGATGAAAGGCAGCGAACACATGATTTATTCACAGGTGTCTGCATTCCTGATTTATTTATGGAAAAAGTGGAAAGCCGCGGGTATTGGTATTTATTTGATCCCCATGAAGTCCGCAAGGTAATGGGCTTTTCACTGGAGGATTTTTTTGACGAAGGAGAGGGCGAAGGTTCTTTCCGCCAGAAATATAAAGAATGCATTGATAACCCGAATCTATCAAGGGAAAAAGTATCTGCTATTGAGATTATGAAATCCATCATGAGAAGTCAGCTTGAAACCGGGACACCATTCATGTTCTACCGGGATGAGGTTAATCGGAAAAATGCCAATTCGCATTGCGGAATGATTTATTGTACCAACCTTTGCACTGAAATCGTACAAAACCAAAGTGTTACTAAGAGGGTTGAAGAATATACAAGAAATGGGAGAATTATTATCGAAAAACAGCCGGGAGACTTCGTTGTTTGCAATCTTTCATCCATCAATCTTGCACGGGCCTTAAGTGAAGGAATTCTTGAAAGGCTTGTGCCTATTCAGGTGCGAATGCTTGATAACGTTATTGATATAAATAGAATTCCTGTTCCTCAGGGGCAGATCACAAATCAAAAGTACCGTGCGATCGGATTGGGGACTTTTGGCTGGCACCACCTTCTTGCACTGAAAAAAATCACTTGGGAAAGCGAAGAAGCAGAAGAATTCGCTAACAATCTATATGAACAAATTGCTTTTTTAGCGATAAAAAGTTCTATGAATCTGGCAAAAGAAAAAGGAAGCTATACAGCCTTTAAAGGCTCTGATTGGGAAACGGGTGCCTACTTTGAAAAGCGGGGATATATGGGGGCAAAGACAGAAATGGACTGGACAGGATTGAGCAGGGAGGTAAAGGAATTCGGCGTCCGAAACGCCTATATGATGGCGGTTGCCCCTAATGCATCTACTGCATTAATTGCAGGAAGCACACCGAGTATTGATCCTATATTTAACAAGCAGTATTCCGAAGAGAAAAAAGATTATCGAATCCCTGTTACAGCTCCTGATATTAACAGTGAGACCATCTGGTACTACAAATCTGCCTATCATATTAACCAGGAGTGGAGCCTCAGGCAGAATGCTAACAGACAAAAGCATATAGATCAGGCTATTTCATTTAATTTCTATATACCTAACCATATTAAAGCTATCGATCTTTTAAATCTGCATCTTTCAGCATGGAAGAATAAATTAAAAACAACTTACTATATCCGTTCAACTTCATCAGAGGTTGAAGACTGCGAATCTTGCTCAAGCTAAAGGAGGCCATTTATGAATACTCTAAAAAAACGCCCAATTATTAATCAATCGGCGCCTAATAAATCAACTTCAATCATCAACGGCGAATGCTCCAATATTCTTAATTGGGATGATGTCCGCTTCTCATGGGCCTATCCAAAGTATAAAAAAATGCTTGCTAACTTTTGGACACCCTTTGAAATAAACATGTCACAGGACATTAAGCAATTTCCGGATTTAACGAAAAGTGAACAAGATGCATTTTTGAAAATTATTGGGCTGCTTGCATTGCTCGACAGCATCCAAACCGATTATGCCGGTAAAGTTGCTGATTATATTACCGATTCAAGCATATCAGCACTCATGATCATACTTGCACAGCAGGAGGTGATTCATAATCATTCTTATTCCTATGTTCTATCAAGCCTAGTTCCCAAACAAAAACAGGATGAGGTTTTTGAATTCTGGCGGACAGAACCTGTATTAGCTGAAAGAAATGAATTTGTTGTGAACGGATATAAAGATTTTGCAGAGAATCCAAGTGCGGAGAACCTGCTGAAATCGATTGTGTTTGATGTCGTATTGGAGGGGCTTTTCTTTTATTCAGGCTTTGCATTCTTTTATCACCTGGCAAGAAATCAAAAGATGGTTTCCACCTCAACAATGATTAATTACATCAACCGGGATGAACAAATCCATGTAGATTTGTTTGTTAAAATTTTCAAAGAAATCCTTAAGGAAAATCCGGTGCTTAATTCTAATGAATTAAGTGAATTCGTCCAGGAGACTTTTAAAAGAGCAGCTGAACTGGAGATTGAATGGGCCCGCGAGGTGATCGGCAGCAAAACTGAAGGCATCCTGCTGTCTGACATTGAAGCCTATATCAAATTTTATGCTAATGTCCGATGCAACCAGCTGGGATATGAACGGCCGTTTGTAGGCTATAGGACCAATCCTCTCCGCTGGATAGTGGCCTATGAGGAGGTTGATCACGGGAAGTCCGATTTTTTCGAGCAAAAATCACGGCAATATACAAAAGTTCAAATAGATAATGGGTTTGACGAATTATAGAAAAGATAAAAAAGATTCTGCTTGGGCGCAGAATCTTTTTTGATCAGGAGAATACCGGCTCTCCAGCTGTATAATCAATCTCAAACCCCAAATCCTTCAGCATTTTGTGATCTGCTGTGCTTTCCTGACCGGCAGTAGTTAAGTAATCTCCTACGAAAATGGAGTTGGCCGGATATAAACCAAGCGGCTGCAGGCTCCTGAGATTCACTTCTCTGCCACCGGATATTCTGATTTCCTTTGATGGATTGATAAAACGCATGAGACAAAGCACTTTCAGGCAATAGCGGGGGTTCAGCTCATCTGTTCCTTCTAATGGCGTCCCATCAATGGCATGAAGAAAATTAACCGGAATGGAGTCGGCATCAAGTACTTTTAAGCTTCGTGCCATAGCTATGACATCTTCTTTGGTTTCCTTCATGCCGATGATAACACCGGAGCATGGTGAGATGCCTGCCTCCTTTATTAATTGGACAGTATTGACTCTGTCCCGATATGTATGGGATGTAGTAATGCTCTCATGATGATTTTCAGATGTATTAATATTGTGATTGTAGCGGTCCACTCCGGCTTCCTTCAGCTTCAAAGCCTGTTCAGGCTTCAGGAGTCCAAGGCAGGCGCAGACCTTCATATTGTAGTGATCCTTAATCTCTTTAACAGCAGATACAACTTCATTTAGCTCTTTGTTGCTTGGGCCCCTGCCGCTTGCAACGATACAGTATGTTCCAACATTAAGCTGATGCGCCTGTTCAGCTCCCTGTAAGATAGAGTACTTATCCATCATCCGGGATTTTTCAATTGGTGCAGTAGAGATGCTGGACTGTGAACAATAGCCGCAGTTCTCAGGGCATAAACCGGATTTTGTATTGATAATCATGTTTAATTTAACTCTATTCCCATAATGATGGTGACGGATTTTGTAGGCACTGTGCAATAAATCCAGAAGCTCATCATCAGGGCAATTTAATATGGACATTGCCTCCGAGTCTGTCAATTCATGTCCTTCCAATACATTATGAGCTAATCTTCGATAATCCATATATATCCTCCTTAATACTATTAGTTAAGCTGCCCGGTTCATTTTTCTGAACTGGCTGCGGGCAAATACTCTATGCTCCAGTCGATAGGCCATTAACCCGGCAAATACAGAGAGAATAATGTCCTTTGGAAGAGGGACCGCCATCCAAAGCCATGCCATTTGATAGGTAAATCCTTCAGGTGCTGTAAACCAGAGTTTATAAGCCAGGTACATCCAATTTGTCCCGAATAGATAATTAATCGCCATTCCAATTAGAGCTGCTGTTATATATACTGGGACTGATTTTTTCTTTTCAATTATTTTCCCGGTGACATATGCTGTTAGAATGAACGAAAGGATAAAACCGAAAGTCGGGTTTAGTAATGAAGCAAAACCGCCGCCGAATTTTGAAAAGACCGGGGCGCCTGCAAGCCCGACGAAAGCATAGACAGCCATTGTAATAGCCCCCAACCGGCTTCCTAAAATAGTCCCTGCCATAATGGCAAAAAAGGTCTGTAAAGTAATGGGCACTCCTCCGATAACCAAAAATGGCACAAATGAAGTGATGTTTGCCCCAACCGCCATCAGGGCAACAAACATACCAGCCAATGTTAAATCAATTGTCCTCAAACCTGTCTTCATAAAAAGCCTCCTGCTAGATTTATATTTATACAATTTAGAATAATAGCAGCAGTCGCTTTATGTCAACTAAAAATAAAAAATGGTTTACATATATCATTTTGAATAAAGTTTTTATCTAGGGATTAAGGGTAAAGTGATACTGCTCATCAAATAGATGATGTCCATACAATATAAGGAGGTATAAACATGGAAAGAAATAATAACAACATTCATAGTGGCGAACAGAAACAATATTTCAAGGACCGGGCAGGAACAGATGAAGCGAGATTCCATGTAGTACCGCACGATGAAGAAGGGTGGGCAGTCAAAAAGGAAGGTCAAGACGAGCCTGAGTACACTTCAGATTCACAGTCAGATGCTGTTGAGGAAGCAAAGCGCATGGCTGAGGATGCAGGCACAATGGCCATTCTGCATAATGAGGACGGAAAAATTGAAGATCTGTTAAATTATGAAGTTAAATAATCTTAGAGAAGGGCATTACCTTAGTGTAGTGCTCTTTTTGTTATGGAGAAAATGTGATTTTTTTCCTAAAACAAAAAAAGGCCGCTTTCCATAAGAAAGCGGTTCAAAAAAGAGACCCTTGGACCAAGTAAATTCTTAAATTAAAACAATATATAGTAGCGTTAGTTGTTAGAAGAAACTATATATTGTTATTTTAGATTCTAGCATAATAAATCATAGAGAGCAAACTATTATTTTAATATATTTAAAATATTCTAACCAAAAGAATAAATTTTCTACAAACAATCAAAAACGGCCAATGTATGATTGGTTTTGATTTATTTTGAATGAAAATGATTGATTTTTGCAATCGTTTTCAGTATGATGTTATCAAGAAGAACAAGACACCCAGGGAGGTGATGTTTTGTTAACACCAGAGCGCCATAAATTGATACTGCAGCTTATAAAAGAGAAAGGTGTAGTGAAAATTCAGGATCTCGTTGACATGACAGAAACATCGGAATCAACAATCAGAAGAGACCTTACCCAGCTTGAGGAAGGAAAGTACCTTAAAAGAATTCATGGAGGTGCAGCCAGGCTTCAGGGCAAGCTGCAGGAACCCAGCATGTCTGAAAAATCATCCAAAAACCTTCAGCAAAAGCGCCAAATTGCCCAATATGCATCAAACCTTGTTGAAGAGGGGATTCCATCTATTTGGATGCGGGCTCCACAGTAACTGAAATGATTCCCTTTTTGCCCGCAAAAGAAATTGTGGTTGTGACGAATGGATTAATGCATATTCAAGCATTGCTGGAACGTAATATAAAAACATTTTTAATCGGCGGATTTGCCAAGGAACAGACAAAAGCGATCATCGGCAGAGGGGCATTGGCCAGCCTGGAAAATTATCGATTTGATAAATGCTTTATGGGGGTTAACGGTATCCATCCTCAATTCGGCTACACTACACCGGATCAGGATGAGGCTATGGTTAAGCAAATGGCCATTTCGCTTTCAAGGGAGGCATTCGTGCTTGCCGATGATACGAAGTTTTCAGAAATCGCGTTTGCCAAGATTGCCGATTTGCATACAGCAGCAATTATTACAAATGAGCTGAATGAGGATCAGAAGGAGACTTATAGCAGCAAAACTACAATAAAGGTCGTGACAGCATGATACACACATTGACGCTAAATCCGTCAGTGGATTACATCGTAGAATTGGATGAATTGATAGTCGGAGGTCTTAACCGCATGCATCATGATACAAAGTTCCCTGGAGGAAAAGGGATTAATGTTTCGAGAGTGCTGAAAAGAATGGATGTTGAAAGCAAGGCCATTGGCTTTGCAGGCGGTTTTACAGGAGAATATATTGTTGATTGCTTAAATAAGGAGAATATCCAAACTGACTTTGTACAAGTTGATGGTGACACAAGAATCAATGTAAAGATAAAGACAGAGACGGAAACAGAAGTCAATGCCAAAGGGCCGGCCATTTCAGGGGGGCATTTCGAGGATCTTAAAAATAAGATCCGCAGCCTATCAGAGGAAGATTTGCTTGTCCTTGCAGGCAGTATTCCATCAACCTTGCCTGAAACAACTTATGAAGAGCTGGTGAAAATCTGTTCAGAAAATGGAGCTGCTTTTGTGGTGGACGCAGAGGGAGAACTATTGAAAAAGGTCCTTCCGTACAAACCATTTTTAATAAAGCCCAATCACCATGAATTGGGTGAAATATTCAGCAGAGAATTCACTTCCGCTGAAGAAGTCATCCCATTTGGACAGAAACTTGTTAAAATGGGCGCGCAGAATGTAATTATTTCATTAGCAGGCAAGGGAGCAGTCTTAATATCTGCTGATGCTGCATACATTTCAAGCGTTCCAAAAGGAAAAGTAGAAAGTTCAGTTGGTGCCGGAGATTCCATGGTAGCCGGTTTTCTTGCAGCTTATGAAAAAAACAAAAATATAGAAAAGGCTTTTCAATACAGTGTTGCTTCCGGAAGCGCTACGGCTTTTTCGCTTGGCCTTTGCACAAAGGAAAAAGCGGAGGAATTGCTTTCACAGGTTTCGATTGAAAAAGTCAGCCTAAAAGGGGAGATTTAGGATGAGAATTACAGAATTACTGACAAGAGATACGATTCTGCTCTCATTGAGCGGAACAGGCAAAATGGATGCTATAAATGGATTGGTAAACAAGCTGGATGCAGCTGGAAAGCTTCATGACCGAGATGCCTTCAAGAATGCAATCTTAAAAAGGGAAGAACAAAGCACAACAGGCATAGGTGATGGAATTGCCATTCCCCATGCCAAAACGGGTGCGGTCAAAGAACCTGCTATTGCGTTCGGCAAATCAGAAGAAGGCGTAAATTACGAATCGCTTGACGGTCAGCCAGCACACTTATTCTTTATGATTGCAGCCCCGGAAGGAGCAAATAATACACATCTGGAAGCTCTATCCAGGCTTTCATCGATATTAATGAACGAGGAAGCACGCAAAAAACTTCAGCATGCTGCTTCGGCGGATCAAGTAATTGAAATCATTGACAGCTATGATGGGACAGAAGAAGAGGAAGTCCAGGATATTGCAGACAGCAAACGATTTGTTGTGGCCGTAACAGCTTGCCCAACAGGAATTGCCCATACGTATATGGCAGCTGATTCACTAAAGGCCAAGGCAGCTGAAATGGGCGTCGAAATTAAAGTTGAAACCAATGGCTCAAGCGGTGCTAAGAACGTTCTGACACCAAAGGAAATCGCAAATGCAGCAGCAATTATCGTTGCAGCAGATACTAAGGTTGAAATGGAGCGATTTAGCGGGAAGCATGTCCTTGAAACGGCAGTTGCTGATGGCATCCGGAAACCTCAGGAGCTTATTGAAAAAGCTCTTAATCAGGATGCCCCTATATACAAGGGCGGAAGTGCGGACAGCAGCGGGTCTGCTGGGAATCAAAAAGAACAAAAAGCCGGAATTTATAAGCACTTAATGAATGGTGTATCCAACATGCTTCCATTTGTTGTGGGCGGCGGGATCCTGATTGCCATTTCCTTTATGTTCGGATATAAAGCAGCAGATCCTAATGATCCGTCATACCATCCTATCGCAGAAGCACTGATGACCATTGGCGGAGGAAATGCATTTGGGTTAATCGTTCCAATCCTTGCAGCATTCATTGCCATGAGTATTGCTGATCGCCCAGGATTTGCTGCAGGTGCAGTTGGGGGAATGCTGGCAGCATCTGGAGGCGCAGGATTTCTTGGCGGCATTATTGCCGGCTTCCTTGCAGGTTATGTAGTAGTTGGTTTGAAAAAGGTATTTGCCGGCCTGCCTTCATCACTTGAAGGAATTAAAACGATTTTGCTCTATCCGCTCTTTGGAATTGCTGTCACAGGATTTCTGATGCTTTATGTTGTCAACAAACCAGTTGGCGCATTAAATTCGGCTATCACCGAGTGGCTTTCAGGACTTGGCACTGGAAATGCTGTCCTGCTAGGAGCAGTCCTTGGTCTGATGATGGCATTTGATATGGGCGGCCCGGTTAATAAATCGGCATATGTTTTTGGTACAGGGCTTCTTGCAAATGGAGTATATGAACCAATGGCCGCCATCATGGCGGCAGGTATGGTACCGCCACTTGCCATCGCACTTGCCACAACTTTATTTAAAAATAGATTTACTAAACAGGAACAGGATGCAGGAAAAGCAAACTATATAATGGGATTTTCGTTTATTACAGAAGGTGCGATTCCTTTCGCAGCAGCAGACCCATTGCGTGTTATCCCATCCATCATGGCAGGTTCTGCCTTGGCAGGTGCCATTTCAATGATGGCTGGAATCGGATTAAGGGCACCGCACGGCGGAGTCTTTGTCGTCCCTCTAGTCGATGGACCATGGGGAATTTACCTTGCAGGAATAATAGCAGGTGCTCTGTTGTCCGCTGTCCTTATTGGAATCATGAAAAAGCCTGCAAATAAATAATGTATGAACCAAAGCCGGTACTTGATGTATCGGCTTTTATTTTTAAAGAATCCTCTTAAAAATAGATTGAAAAAACTGAAAATAAATGCTTTAATTAAAATAAACTCATAAGTCTATATAATTTTTTGGCAGTAAATAAACTATCTGGTCTATTTAAAGCGGAGGTGTAATAACATGGCCATTATCATTGTAATTAAAAGAGGGAACAAACATAAATAACAATCAAAAATTTAAAAACATGAAGGAGAGCGGCTATGAAAATAAAAAGACTTTCCCAGTGTACCCTGGAGGAGGCGCTGACAGCCTGGAACAAAGGTTTTGAAGGCTATATAGTTCCCATTAAGATGGATCTTCAGGCATTTGTTAATCGAATGATATCTGAGGGTCTTTCTCCTGAAAAGTCGATTGTTGTATTTATGCACGGAGAACCTTGTGGAATCATAATGAATGGATTTCGGGAGATTAACGGCAGAAAAATAGCCTGGAACGGAGGCACTGGAATCGCACCTGAATTCAGGGGCAGAGGTCTTTCTGCAGCTATGATGGAAGAGGTAATTAGCATCTATAAAGCTGAAAAAGCACACACAGCTGTCCTTGAAGCAATTGAAGAAAATGAAAGAGCGATTAAGCTGTACAAAAAAGCCGGCTATGTGATCACTGATCATTTGCTTTATTTAAACAAGAAGCTTACACATAAAGAACTGAATTCATTAAAGGAAAAGCCTTTTGCCATAAAAAAGTTATATCCTGAACAGCTGCAGTCACTTAGCATTTATGACAGCAAAGCTGCCTGGCAATGCCAGTGGCAAAGCGCAAAACACGGAGAAGCTGCTGTGCTATTAAATGACGACGGGAACGCGGTTGGCTATATTTTATACAAAAGAATACTGGAAGCGGGAGGACGCACAGACCGCATCATTATTTATCAGTTAAGGTTCAGTAATGAAAATGACTATGAAAAAATGACAGAAAGAATTCTTCGCCATTTGTTCCTGGATGGAGATGATTCTATTGATTTCACTGCAGTAAACATTTCTGTTTCCAATCCCGCATCAGTAGCATTACGTAAACTGGGATTCGAAAAGAAGGTTGGCCAAGTTATGATGGAAAAGCCGCTATAGTCTACATTCTTTTCAATTGCCCACCCTTTCTCTCAAAAACTAAGTTGTGATAATTGAAGTCAGTGTTTAGGCATAATTCCAGCTGGTTTTTGATATGTTCTTATGAGTATGTTGAAAGGGGAGATATATTTGGCTGCTGGATTTGAAAATGCTGCAAGATTTGAACACGGGTTTTGGCTGCAGGTTTTGGGTGATCATGCACGCTTTATTCATGATTCATTATCACCAAATGAAAAAGACAGCATTGAACGGGCAAATTATTTTATACAAACTTTTGATGGGCTCCTGGGAAGGGTTGAAGTTGATAATCTGGAGCAATTGAGCCGGAGGGCGGAACAGGAAGCTAAGAAGCTGCGGGAATTTAAATTGAACCTGATTGAACGTCAGTTGATAGGAAAAATATCCATTCATCTTGGCCCGGTATTTATTAACCATATGGTCAATGAGCTTGAGGAATATATGCTTGTCCTTCAATATTTAAAAAAGGGGGAAGCCCCGCCTGTATTTCATGAGCTCCATCACCATTTAATCTGGCTTCTGGATGCAGCTGGCCATGCAGGTGCCATATCGGACAATATGGAACGTGTTGAGAAGAAAATTAAGAAAATCAGTGATGGTTATACAAAGGATTTTGAAGCATTTTATTTAAAGGCCGTAGAAATGTCCGGCTTCCTTCGGACGAATGTTGAATCATTCCCCGCCCTGCAAAAGTTTAACAGCGATGTTACGCTGGAAATGTCTCTGTTTATGAACTTCCTCAATGAAATCGAGGAACTTGAATTAAGCAAAGAGGCATTGGGAACATTTGCAGCTTTAATGGCTGATCATATGTACCGTGAAGAATGCTATTACCTCTCAAAGCTTGCCGAGTCTACTCAGTCTGAAAAGCCGAAATGTGACCCGGCCAAGCCAAGGCTTAAAGAATAATTTCAAAACTGCCATTTTCGGCAGTTTTTTGCATTTAGAACATGAATCCATGTTTTTCAGGGTAAAGGAGTATTAAAAAGGCTGATATCATGGAACTGATTAGATGGAGTTATATGAGGAGAAATCAGGTAAAGGGGTTCTTTGACTGCTTTCCAGAAGCAATCATTATTTTTAAAAGAATAAGAAATTATTATTTTATCCATAGCGTGGAATGGGGAGAGAATCCTCAGTTAATTGCTGAGCAGCAGCTGGAGGAAATGGAGTATTTGCTTAATCAGGAGATGGGTTTTCTTTATGGGTATCTTCAAAGAAAATCTGCAGAGGAAAAAGATTTGAAAAAATAGGAAAGAAGAATCAATTTACTTAAAATAGAACATGCGTTCGACTAAATGGACAGAATTGTGTTATAATAAAGAAGCAATGGGAGTTTCTCAAGGGTGGTCGGCTAGCCCCGTATTTGAAAGGGGGTGATGCCTTTGACAGTTTTCGAATCGATCATGATGATGATTTCTTTTTCTAGTCTGATCATTGCTGTCATGACTTTTAACCATAAAAAATAGACCTCCCTTGATCTGACAATTGAGGGAGAGGTCTACGTCTTTGACAGGCCGATCCCCTAAGGGAACGACTATTGCGAATGACCGTGGGTGCGGCAACACCTGCGGTCGTTTTTTATTCATATTCTTAATTAAAGGATATCATATACGTCTCAGAAAGTCACGGAAATAAGCAGAATTGCATGATCATTTATAGTATATGCAGATCTTTTTTAAACATCCATTTTTTTAAACATCCCATAATGATTCTTTGCCTGGCGTGCAATACTAAAATGGCAGCACAGTAACTTTTAGTTTGACACGTAAACATATAGCGTCTTCCATAAAGCCATCTATTTTTTGTCAAAGGAAGGACGATTCAATTGCCGGCATTTATTTATGAGGATACAAAGATCTTTTATGAAACAATGGGCGAGGGTGTGCCGATCCTCTTTATACATCCTCCTGCTATGGGAAGGAAGGTATTTTATTATCAAGGCCTCCTGGCAAAGCATTTTCAGGTTGTTTTTCCTGATTTAAGCGGGAATGGAGATACTGCTGGCCCGGAAAAAACAGTAACTATACAAGGATATGCAGAAGAGATAAAAGCTGTATTAGACCACTTGGATATTGAAAAAGCTGTTATTCTGGGTTATTCATCAGGCGGCATAATTGCTCAGGAGTTTGCCCTCTCATATCCCGAAAGGACACTTGGTGTCATTCTCTCAGGAGGGTTTCCTGAGGTGTTATCGGAAACCTTCAAATATGAGCATATTCTGGGAATGTATTTTGTGAAGCACTTTCCTGGTTTTCTGCAGTATGTAATAGCATCGAGCCATACAAAAGATAAAAAAGTCAGAGACGAGATTCTGAAGCATATGAAAAAAGCAAACCACACCATGTGGTTTCAATTTTATGATAGATCACTTCACTATTCCTGCACTGATCGCCTTAGGAACTTAAGGGTCCCCCTTCTCCTTATATATGGCTCAAGAGATTTTGTTAATCAGCATATAAGGAGCTATAGAAGGTATGTCAGCTTTCAGGCAGCCATAATCAAAGGCGTTTCCCATCAGGTGCCAACTAAAAAGTGGCAGCTATTCAATCAGGTTGTAACTGGTTTTGTACAGCAGCATTTTAAATAAAGAAATCCGTATCGTCATGGAACGATACGGATTTTTTCAGCTGTCATTTGCGTCAGGTTTGATTGCTAAAATGGCTGCAAGGGCAGCAAGAATGGTTATTCCGCTTAAAATATAAAAGAGCCCTTGATCAGAGTGCTTCATCAGAATAGCAATGGCAGGCGGGCCGCCGGCAACCCCGATAAACCGCATTGAACTGTATAGCGAAGTAATGGTTCCACGTTCCTCTTTTGCAATTCCCTCCGTAATCAACGCGTCCAAAGAAGGCAGTGCAACTCCTATGCCAATTCCCGCAAACAGGAACATGCTGATCATAAACCACATATTGTTTGAAAAGCTTAAGATTGCAGTGGCAGCTGCCACAAGCACTGATCCTAAAAATATGATCCACTTCATCAGTATTTTATTCTCTTTTATTTTTTTGCCTGTCAGATAGGATGAAAGGCAGAGTCCGCCAAGCGGAACAGCCAGCAGAAGCCCTTTTTTAACATCTTTAATATCGTATGTCTTTTCAAGCACATCAGATAAATAAAAAAGGATCCCAAAAAGCACAAACATGAGAATGGCACCTATCAAGAAAATAGCATAAAGCCATTTTCCATTGTTTTTAAAGGTATCCTTAATATTGCTCCAAAACTTCTTCAGCGGAAGAGGTTCTTCTCTTTTATTTGGCGTTTTTACAAGGAAGAAAACCAGCAGGATTGAAATGGTACAAAAAACTGGAAAAGAAAAAAACGGTAAAAACCATATAAACCCTGCCAGAAAAGCACCAAGTATAGGTGATAAAACTTTTCCGAAAGTATTGGACGTTTCAATCAGGCCAAGGGAGCTGCTGACGTCATCATCATTTTTAAACATATCCCCGACCAAAGGCATCACAATTGGTGCCGCACCGGCTGCCCCAACACCCTGCAATGCCCTCCCGGCTAATATGACCCAATAAGCATCCGCCATTTTCCATGCTGCCCAGCCAGAGATCAGCCCTCCAATTCCTGCAATGAGAAGACTGGGGATAATGACTTTTTTTCGGCCGATATGATCGGATAAAAAGCCTGCGATTGGAATCAGAATAATGGCTACAATACTGTATACGGTAATAATCATGCTGGATTGAAATGCAGAAATATTTAGTTTATTTTCCATCGCCGGCAGAACAGGAATCAGCATGGAATTCCCAAGTGTCATAACGAGAGGAATTGAAGAAAGTGACAGTATGGCCCATTTTTGGTTATGAGCATCATCACCTGACTTCTTTTTAGCTTTGGAATTTACAGATTGTAAATTTTCAATATGCTCCATGTTTCGACCTTCCTTTTCGTTAATCAAACTAGTCTTAATATGGGCTAATTGCAGGAAAACTAACTAGAAAAACCTCTGTCTTTTTATGGGAAAATGAAATTATGAAAAATATGTTTCGATTTACTAAAAAGAAACCGTTAAAATATATAGAAAAGAGAATCTGGTGAGGGGGATTATGTGAGGGAGATTATTGCTTTAAGCATAGGGAAGCCAAAAACACACACCTGGAAAAACAATGTGGAAATTTCGGGTATTGGCAAAGATAAAATAAATAGTGTGTTTTTAACGAAGGAAGGTTTTTTGGGAGATGGGGTAGCAAACACTGATTTTCATGGCGGCCCAGACCGTGCAGTATGCCTATATCCCTACGAACATTACGGGATGTGGGAGAAAGAATTTAAAAAGACATTCTCTCCGCCGTCATTTGGTGAAAATATTTGTGCGGGAAATATGCTGGAAAAGGATGTTTTTATCGGTGACACCTTTTCACTGGGGGAATCAATCATACAAATAACCCAGGGGCGTATCCCATGCTCCACAATATCAAAGCATAACGGAGAAGATCGGCTTTTAGGAAGAATTGTGGAAACATGCTTCACAGGCTACTTTTTCAGAGTGCTGAAAGAAGGAATTGTAACAGCAGACAGCGTCCTAACGCTTGAAGAAAGAAAGAAGGAAAGTGTATCGGTTCTGCAGGGGAATTTTATCATGTTCCATGACCGCAAAAACCTTAAAGCAATTGAACAGCTGCTTCGGGTTGAGGAACTTGCAGATGTCTGGAGAGAAAAGCTGGAAAAAGCATTATTATAAAAAAATGTGATTTTCCCCTTGACATTTTTCATTTATCGGAATAGTATAATAAGCAATATATCGATCGGCAATGACAAAGAGTAGTAACTGCTGGTGAAACTAAAGAGAGCTGATGGTTGGTGCAAATCAGCGTGGAAACAGCAGTGAATGGACTTTCGAGCCTCCAAACCGAACCTTTTTTAAGCAGTAGGCTTTGGCGAACGGTCTCATCGTTACAAGGGACAGATATTCAGGCGATTTTCGCTTTGATATCTGTTAAGTGAGCTGATTGATCAGCTAACAAAGGTGGCACCACGGGTTTCTCGTCCTTTTTAGACGGGGAGCCCTTTTTTATTTTCATGCAACTTTAATACTTTAAATCGCTAAGCAAGAGGAGTAGGTTGATGGAGATCCGTTCAAGAGAGCCGGGGATAGGTGAGAGCCCGGTACGGAACATCATTCGAATGGACTTGCGAGAGGCTTCCTGAACGATAGTAGGGGAGCACGGGTTTCCGCCGTTAAAAGGATAGGGTATCGATATATTTCCGTACCCGAAAAAGGGAGCAGCTTTTTTGCTCTAAAAAGAGGTGGCACCACGTTCACAAGACACGTCCTCTATACCTGCAGCTAATGTGGGTATAGGGGACTTTTTTTATTTTCCTTAAAGAACTGGAGGAGAGATATATTGAAACCAACATTAGATGGGACTTATATAATCGAAGAGCTGGAGGGTGACACATTAACACCAATTTCAATCTTTCAGAGAATGAGCGGAAGAAAAAAATTTCTGTTAGAAAGCTCGCTAAAGCATGAGAAATCGGGAAGGTATTCCTTTATTGGCGCAGATCCAGTGATGGAATTAAAAGGAGAAGGAAACCGGACAGCTGTTACTGCCAGGGGAAAAACAGAAGTTTTGGCTGAAAAGCCGCTTGATGCGGTAAGAAGGCTGATGCCGGGGGAAAAGCTGCCCGCCCTTGAACAGTTCCCATTTTGTGGAGGAGCTGTTGGCTATGCAGGCTATGATGTCATCAGACAATACGAAGATATTGGGACGATTCCTTATGATGAGCTGAATGTACCGGATGTCCACCTTATGTTTTTTGAGGAAGTGGCGGTTTTCGATCATCTGGAGCAAAAGGTATATCTCATAGCCATGCCTTTACTGGAAGAAACCGATGAATTTCAGCTGCGGGAAAAAATAAAGAAAAGAAAGGCCGAAATCCAGAAGGGGGCAGCGGGAAATGAATCGGAAGAAGCCGCACTGTCAGCTTTTAAAGCCTCCATATCTAAAGAAGACTTCGTTGAAAAGGTAAACAAAGCTAAGTCCTATATTGAGGAGGGAGACATCTTCCAAGTGGTGCTTTCTCAGCGGTTAAAAGCAGAATTGACTGGAGATCCTTTCGCATTTTACCGGAAGTTACGAGTGCAAAATCCATCCCCATATATGTACTATCTTGATTTTGATGAATATGCAGTTGCAGGGGCATCGCCTGAAAGCCTTATAAAAGCAGCAGGAGACAAAGTAATTACGAATCCGATTGCTGGAACAAGGCCAAGAGGCAAGACAGAAGAGGAAGACTTACAGCTTGAAAGGGACCTGGTAGAAGATGAAAAGGAGCTTGCCGAACACAGGATGCTGCTCGATCTGGGCAGAAATGATCTCGGCCGTGTCTGCGAATTCGGATCGGTCACTATTGAAAAAAACATGGTAATTGAGAGATATAAGCATGTCATGCACCTTGTATCCGAAGTCGGCGGCAGGCTGAAAAATCCACATACACCGATTGATGCCTTAATTGCGTGTCTGCCTGCCGGAACAGTTTCAGGTGCTCCCAAAATTAGAGCAATGGAAATCATCAATGAACTTGAAACCGTGAAAAGAGGAATTTACTCAGGAGCAGTCGGCTATTTTTCCGGGAACGGCAATATGGATTTCGCACTGGCTATCAGGACAATGGTGATTAAAGATGGATACGCCTATATACAAGCTGGGGCGGGCATCGTGCATGACTCCGTCCCTGAAAAAGAGTACGAAGAAACGCTTCATAAATTGAAAGCATTTTTGGAGGACAAAAAATGATTCTGCTGATTGATAATTATGATTCGTTCACATTTAACCTTTATCAATATCTGGGTGAGCTGGGACAGGAAATGAAAGTTGTAAGGAATGATCAGATAACAGTCGAAGAAATTGAAAAATTGAATCCCGATGCCATTGTCCTTTCCCCTGGGCCGGGACGGCCGGAACAAGCGGGAGTCATTGTTGAAGTTATTCAGCAATTTTACAGGAAGCTCCCTATCCTCGGCATTTGCCTTGGCCATCAGGCAATCGGCTATGCCTTTGGGGCAAAGATTGAAAAAGCAAAAAAAATTATGCATGGCAAGGTATCTAATCTGAAGCATAACGGATCACAGCTGTTTCAATACATGCCGCAGCCAATCAGCATCATGCGTTACCATTCCTTAATAATACAGTCGGGAACGCTGCCTGGCAGCTTTAAGGTTTTGGCCCGATCAATGGATGACAATGAAATAATGGCAATCAAACATGAAGTCTATCCATTATACGGCTTGCAGTTCCATCCGGAGTCAGTAGGAACAGACCTTGGAAAAAGAATTTTGGAAAACTTTCTACAAACAATCAGGAGGGAAGATAAGAGTGAAAACAATACTGCAGAGGTTATCTGAACGGGAGTCATTAACAGAGGCAGAAATGAAGGAAGCAATGGACAATTTACTTGCCCAGGATGTAACGGACAGTGAGATTGCGGCATTTATGGTGAGTCTTAAAACAAAAGGGGAAACAGTTGAAGAAATTGCAGGCATCGTAAAAGCGATGAGGGGTAAATCTCTTTCATTTAGTAAGAAGATTCCAAATGTTTTGGATAATTGTGGGACAGGAGGAGATGGTTCAAGCAGCTTTAATATCAGCTCCACTTCGGCCTTTGTGATTGCAGGTGCCGGAATTCCTGTTGCAAAGCATGGCAACCGAAGTGTATCCAGTAAAACAGGCAGTGCCGATGTTCTGGAGCATTTGGGAATAAACCTAAATCTCCCGCCTGAGCGCACGGAGGAAATATTGGAGGGAATCGGGATTGCCTTTTTATTCGCCCCTCATGTGCATCCGAATATCAAAAGAATCATGAAAGTGCGCAAGGATTTGAGGATACCGACAACCTTCAATTTGATAGGGCCATTGACCAATCCGGTTGAACTTGATCATCAGCTTCTCGGGATTTACAGGAGGGATTATATTGAAAGGTTTGCAGAGGTCCTCAAAACTTTGGGAAGAAAGCGGGCAGTTGTTTTAAATGGTGCTGGGTTTATGGATGAAGCATCCCTGCAGGGGGATAATCACCTGGCCATCCTTAATAACGGCAAGGTAACGAAAAAAATTCTCCACCCAGAGGAAGTTGGTCTATCCCTCTGCAGCAATGAGGCGATCAGAGGCGGAGATTCCAGGGAAAATGCTGAAATTCTTATGAGTGTCCTGAAGGGAGAAAAGGGAGCAAGAAGAGATACGGTCCTTCTTAACGCCGGGATTGGCATCTTTACAGGAGGCAGGGCTGAAACGATTCAAGATGGGATAAATTCAGCTAAAGAAAGCATTGATTCAGGAGCTGCCTTACAAAAGCTTCATCAGTTAATAGAAGCAAGTAGAAACGTCCATAAAGAGGTGATATAAATGGGAACAATTTTAGATCAAATTCTGGCTGAAAAAAGAAAAGAAATCATCAAGATGAAACAGGAAGTTATCGATGCTCAAGAGACCGGAAGCAATCGCTCATTTATTAAAAGGCTTGCGTCAGGCAGCGAACTGGCTGTGATTGCCGAGTTCAAAAGAGCCTCACCATCAAAGGGCGATATAAATACCGGGCAAAATCCGAAAGACCAGGCATTATTTTATAAAAAGTATGGTGCGGATGCGATTTCCGTTTTAACGGATAATAGGTTTTTTAAAGGCAGCTTCGCTGATCTTTCAGCTGTCAGAGAGACAGTGGACCTCCCTATTCTCTGCAAAGACTTCATTGTAGACGAGGTGCAAATCTTAAAAGCAAAAGCATCAGGGGCAAACCTGATTTTACTCATTGCTGCTGCCATGGATGCAGAACGGCTTCAAAAGCTTTTTGATTTTGCTGAGGGTGAAGGCCTTGAAGTATTACTGGAGGTTCATAATGTAGAAGAGCTGGAAATCGCGCTGAAAACCGGAGCACAGCTGATCGGAGTAAACAACCGGAATTTAAAAACCTTTGAAGTGGATCTGAGTGTAACAGAAAAACTTGCGCCGCTAATAAAGAAAGCGGGGAAGTTTTTGATCAGCGAGAGCGGAATTAAGTCGGAAGACGATGTCCGGCGTGTCATTGCAGCAGGAGCAAATGCCATCCTTGTCGGAGAAGCATTTATGAAAGCAGAGAACCTGGAGGGGCTTTTGAAGGCCATGAAGCTTCCTTTGCAGGGGGCTGTCAGACAATGAAGGTGAAGATTTGCGGAATTAGAGATATCAGCATGGCACTTTCTGCGATAGATAGTGGTGCGGATGCCCTGGGATTTGTGTTTGCTGAAAGCAAAAGAACAATTGCACCCGAGGCGGCAGGCGAAATAATTAAAGAACTTCCCGGGGACGTGCTAAAAGTCGGAGTATTTGTGAATGAAACGAAAAAAAAATTGAGGAAATAGCCAGTATTTCAGGAATAAATGTCATCCAGCTTCATGGAGACGAAACGCCGGAATTTTGCAGCTCATTTTCTTTACCGGTTATAAAAGCTCTGAGCATTGGATCACAAGATGATCTATCTCAACTGGATGAATATGCATGTGAATACGTTCTTCTTGATAGTCCGAAAGGAAAGTATCGGGGGGGCAACGGGGTATCGTTTGATTGGTCGATTTTAAGCAAAAACCCCAAGCAAAACAACAAAATCATTCTTGCAGGAGGCCTCAGTCCTGAGAATGTGGGAGAAGGAATTAAAGCAGCCAATCCTTTTATGGTTGATGTAAGCAGCGGGGTTGAAACGGAAGGAAAGAAAGATCCCGAGAAAATAAAAAGATTCATAGACAACGCTAAACGCATGGAGAGGGAGGAAGTAAAATGAACGCAGCTTATACTTTGCCTGATGAACGGGGCCATTTTGGGACATATGGAGGCAGGTACGTGCCTGAGACACTAATGCAGGCCATTCTTGAATTGGAGGAGGAATATAAGAAAGCGCAGGCTGATGAAAGTTTTCAAAAGGAACTTCAAGGTTTGCTGAAGGACTATGTCGGGAGGGAAACTCCTCTGTATTTTGCAGAAAACCTCACAAAATATGCCGGCGGTGCGAAAATCTATCTTAAAAGGGAAGATTTGAACCATACAGGAGCTCATAAAATCAACAACTCACTCGGCCAGGCTCTGTTGGCACAACGGATGGGCAAAAGAAAAATCGTAGCTGAGACAGGTGCAGGGCAGCATGGAGTTGCAACAGCAACTGCCTGTGCACTTTTAAATCTAGAATGCATTATTTTTATGGGTGAAGAGGATATCAGACGACAGCAGCTGAACGTCTTCAGAATGGAGCTGCTTGGAGCAAAGGTTGTAGGTGTGCAATCAGGAAGTGCCACACTTAAAGATGCAGTCAATGAAGCCCTCCGCTACTGGGTGACAAACGTCGAGGATACCCATTATATTCTGGGTTCAGTTATGGGGCCGCATCCTTTTCCAATGATTGTCCGTGATTTCCAAAGTGTTATCGGAAATGAGACAAAGGAGCAATATCTTGAAAAAGAAGGGAAACTCCCTGATGCAGTTGTAGCCTGCATTGGCGGCGGCAGCAATTCAATGGGCATGTTCTATCCTTTCATTAAAGATGAAACGGTCCGCATGATTGGGGTGGAAGCAGCAGGATTGGGAACAGATACCGAAAAACATGCTGCCTCTTTAACAAAAGGAACGCCAGGAGTTCTTCATGGGGCATTAATGTATTTGCTGCAGGATGAACACGGACAGATTCAGGAAGCTCATTCCATTTCAGCTGGCCTGGATTACCCTGGAGTAGGCCCTGAGCACAGCTATTTGAAAGACAGCGGAAGAGCCGAGTATGAATCGATCACAGATGAAGAGGCGCTCGAGGCGTTACAGCTATTATGCAAGCTGGAAGGCATTATTCCTGCTTTAGAAAGCTCCCATGCGGTTGCCTATGCATTAAAGCTTGCACCGCAAATGAATAAAGACGAGGGCCTTGTTATCTGTCTATCCGGCAGAGGGGACAAAGATGTAGAAACAGTGAGAGCAAGATTAGGAGGGAAAGGACAATGAACCGGATTGAAAAAGTTTTTCAGAACCTAAAGCAAAACAATGAAAAAGCGTTTGTGCCATATATTATGGCTGGCGATGGAGGCTTGGAGACACTGGCCGAGAAAATTACATTCCTCGAAAAAGCGGGAGCAACAGCTATTGAAATCGGGATTCCTTTTTCGGATCCGGTCGCAGATGGGCCGGTAATCCAGCGGGCAGGCATTCGGGCATTAGAAGCCGGAACAACACTTAGGGGCGTATTAGCTGCAATTGCGGAAATCCGGCCCATTGTTCATATTCCGCTTATTTTTATGACATATATGAATCCAATCATGGCATATGGCATTGGCAACTTTATTACTGATGCCTCGGCATCAGGGGTAGATGGCCTAATCTTGCCTGATCTTCCTGCAGAGGAAGAGGGGATTATTGCGCCAATTGCTGAGAAAGCCGGAATCGAGATCATCCGGCTTGTGACTCTTACCAGTCCATTAGAGAGAATACAGGAGATTGCAGCCAAAGGGAAAGGCTTTTTATACGCGGTAACAGTGAATGGAATCACAGGTGCAAGAAAAGGGTTCAAAGATGAACTCGGAAAACATTTGGAAAGGGTTAAAGAGGTAAGTCCGATTCCGGTATTGGCAGGATTTGGGATTGCCGAACCTGAGCATGTCCTAGAAATGAATAAACATTGTGATGGGGTTATTGTTGGAAGCAGGATTATAGAGCTTTTTCAAAGCGGTGAGTTAGTAAAAATAGAAGAGCTGATCGCTTCATCTAAAATAGAAGAAATTAAATTGTGAAACTTAAGCTTCCTCCTTTATGGAGGAGGCTTTTTATCGCAGTCTAACGGGCAGTAAGACCCCCACTTCAAGACTCAGAGAAATCAAAGGAGGATAAGTGGGGGTCAAACTGCCCGTAAAGGCCCGATTGGTTCAACTAACAATCAGTGGGGAAAAGGAATCCCACTGATTGAAGTTTCACTTTATTTGATTATGCCCATTTTTAAAAATATTTGTTGTAAAGGTTGACATGCAAAGTGAATACATTATAATTACAAGTAATCCGAGTAAATTAATGAGATTTATAGGAATAGGTGATTTTGAATGTTCATTGAGATAAACGATGTGAATAAACAATATAACGATAAAGAGAATCGGCCCGTTGACGTCCTGAAAGATATTAATCTATCGGTTGAAAAAGGGCAATTTGTCTCCATTTTAGGACCTTCAGGATGCGGAAAGTCAACGCTTCTATCAATTGTGGCAGGGCTGACTAAAACAACTTCAGGCAACATTCAAATCGATGGAAAAACCATAACAAAACCCGGGAAAGACAGGGGAATGGTTTTCCAGCAGGCAGCTTTATTCCCGTGGCTGACAGTCATGGAAAATGTCACATTTCCCCTGAAAAAAGAAATGAAGAAAAAGGATGCAGAGGAAACGGCACTAAAGTATCTGCAAATGGTTCAGCTGGGAAAATATCTATCCCATTATCCTCATGAGCTTTCAGGAGGAATGCAGCAGAGGGTAGCAATCGCAAGAGCACTTGCCATGAACCCTGAAACACTACTGATGGATGAACCCTTCGGAGCTCTTGATGAACAGACCCGTTCACGATTGCACGGACAGCTGGAGAACATTTGGACTGAGACGAAGAAAACGATTCTTTTTGTTACTCACAGCATCTCAGAATCTATTAAACTTTCAGACCGGATCATTGTAATGGGGACAAAGCCGGGAATTATATTACAGGATATAATCGTTGATATTCCCAGACCCCGTGAGGACCACAAAAAAGAAATGCTCGAAATTGAGGATCACATTATGAAATACCTGAAAAAGGAAATTGATAAAGTTGTCAGTGAGGAGCTCCAATATGCAAACAGCCATTAAACGGATCATATTTTTTGCAGCCATCATTGCATTCTGGGAAATTGGATCACGGCTTGAGCTCTGGCATCCTCTGATTTTCCCTTCTCTGTCCAGTGTATTCAGTGCCCTTGTTGAAGGGTTTCAGGATAAAACATTAATATATGATTTAATCGCAAGCTTTAAGCGGCTTGCAGTCGGTTTAACAATCAGCCTTATTATTGGTACTTTGATTGGAATCCTTTTAGGGAAATCCAAAACGGCTGATGAAACCCTGGGAGCTGTCATTCTCGCTTTGCAAAGTGTACCAAGCATCGTCTGGCTGCCCCTCGCGATTATGTGGTTCGGCTTAAATGAGAAGGCAGTTATTTTTGTGACCATACTCGGCGGTACATTTGTTATGGCTCTTAATATGAGAACAGGGATTAAAAATGTATCACCCTTATATATCAAAGCAGCCCAGACAATGGGTGCGACTGGAATAGATTTATTCACACGAGTCATTTTTCCGGCATCCATTCCTTACGTAGTAACCGGCTCCCGCCTTGCCTGGGCATTTGCCTGGCGCGCCCTGATGGCTGGTGAGCTTTTAAGCACAGGACCAGGATTGGGATACACACTTCGATATGCTTCAGACTTTGGAAGAATGGACATCGTAATCGGTGTCATGATTATTATTGGAGCAATCGGAATGATTGTTGACCAATTCATATTCCAGCGCATTGAAAAATCTGTTATTAAAAAATGGGGATTAGAGTCTTAAATCTGGAGGGATATTCATGAAAAAGGCGTTTTTATGGGTTGCTGTATTGTTTATGTTTACCGGGCTGCTTGCCGGCTGCGGATCATCAGAGAAGAGCAGCGGTAAGGAAGACAAGATTGTCATCGGTTATTTTCCTAATATCAATCATGTGCCGGCAATGGTTGCGAAAGATCAAGGATTTTTTGAAAAACAGCTTGGCGATGGAACGAAAGTGGAGTATAAGACATTTGCTGAAGGCGGTTCTTTCATGACAGCTCTGAAAACGGGCGACATTGATGCTGGTCTGGTAGGACCCGGGCCAGCTATGAATAATTTCTCAACCGGAGCAGATGTAAAAATTATCGCAGGTGCTTCAACTGGGGGAACCGTTGTCCTTGCCAGGGAAGGGGTAAAAATCAACTCACTGGAAGATTTTCAGGGAAAAACATTCATCACGCCTGGTGTAGGCTGCACACATGATGTCCAGTACGAAACCTATCTTGAAGAAGCCGGCATCACATCAGCACGCATCGGCGGTACCATGAAGCATTTAACAGGCAACCCGGCACAATATGCAAGCATGCTGAAAACAGGTAAAGTCGATATTGCAGTTGCTCCGGAACCATGGGCAGCAGTCATCGAACAGGAAACAAATGCAGAAGTGGTAATCGGATGGGATGAGGTCTCCTTCGGTGAAACACTTCCGGCATCCGTACTAGTTGCAACGGGCGACGCAGTGAAGAGCAGCCCGGAAAAGGTACAGAAAATTGTTGATGCACATAAAGATGCTGTGAAATTTATCGAAGAAAATCCTGAAGAAGCAAAAGCCATTACAATCAAAGACATTAAAGAAGTGACCGGGCAGGAGCTGGAAAAAGAAGTCGTAGACCGCGCCTGGGAAAGAATTGGGTTCACTTATGATGTAAATGCAGAAACAATCCAGGAATTTGCAGATTCATCCTACACGTTAAAATTCCTGAAGGATAAACCGGAATTCAGTGAACTGATTGCAAAGAACTTTATTAAATAAACATATTTGGACCGGAGCCTGGATGGGTTCCGGTTTTTCATATGTTTTAAGGGAAAGGAATCTCCTGGTTTAACTTTCACCCAAAAAAGGAAAAATACCATGCAAGTGACAAAAACAACATAGAAACAGGAGTGGCTAAAAATGAAAAAAGGTATGGGAGTTATAATTGCCGTGATTGCAGCAGTAGTCATAGCAGGTATAATGCTGATGTCCAGCTATAATGGATTTGTCAGTGCTGAGGAAAATGTGGATCAGGCATATTCTCAAATTGAGAACCAGCTGCAGCGAAGACTGGATTTGATTCCTAATCTGGTAAATACGGTAAAGGGGTATGCTGCACATGAGAAGGAGACCATTCAGGCGGTATCAGATGCACGTGCCAGATTGGCGGGAGCCCGTTCGCCTGAAGAGGAAGCAGCAGCAAATGCAGAACTGTCAGGCGCTCTTAGCCGGCTGCTTGTAGTAGTCGAAAACTATCCCAACCTGAAGGCGGATAAGCAGTTCACCCAATTAATGGACGAGCTTGCCGGTACGGAAAACCGGATTTCGGTTGCCCGAAAAGATTATAATGCCCAGGTTTCTGTATATAACAAAAAAGTAAAAAGGTTTCCGGGTGCAATTGTAGCCGGGATTACAGGCTTTGATGAGAAAGAATATTTCAGGGCGGATCCTCTGGCGAATGAAGCACCTGACGTTGACTTTGGAGGCAATGGAGAATGATCATCCGCAGGGTCTTTTTGACCCTTCTTTTAATAAATTTATTAATGGGTGCATTCTCAGTCAATGCAGATGAATCCATCCCCCAGCCTGCTGGAGATATTTATGTTCAGGATTTTGCAGGAGTTCTAAATGAACGGGAAAAATCTGAGCTGATTAACCTGGGGAGACAATTGGAGGATCAGACAAGTGCACAGGTGGCAGTGCTAACCGTTGATACAATTGGCGACAGTCCGATTGAAGAATATGCAAATGAAGCTTTTCGGGCATATGGCATTGGCAGTGCTGCTGAGAATAATGGTGTCTTACTAGTTGTGGCCATGCAGGATCGGAAGGTGCGCATTGAGGTTGGATATGGGCTTGAAGGCCGGATTCCAGATGGAAAAGCCGGCAGAATTCTTGATCAGGTTACCATTACATATCTCCAGGATGACGAGCCGGGCAGAGCGGTAATTGAAACCTACAAGGTGCTTGTACAGGAAGCCGGCGGAGAAGAAGTGAACTTAGGGAAGAGCGGTGATTATGCGGATGCCGGGTCAAAGGATGAAGGCATTGGCATCCCGTCCTGGCTGCTGATTATCATTGCTGTCGGTTTGCTGTTTCTTGATATAAAATTCTTTGGCGGAGCCTTTTCATATGCCATACTTTCCATTCTCTCAAGAGGGGGAGGCGGAGGAAGAGGAGGCGGCGGTCCGCGGGGAGGCGGAGGCGGCTCATCAGGCGGCGGAGGAGCGAGCCGGGGCTGGTGAAACAAAGAAGAGCGGGGGCATCCCCGCTCTTTTCTATTACTTAATTCCAGTTACACACACTGTTAAAACGGGCCGGGCCTCTTTATATGATATGGAAATGGAATGGAATCCTGCAGCCTCCATATCAGCTTTGATTACCTGCCCAAGATTTTTGGTTATGGTTTCATCTGCTCCTTCTTCTCTCGGCTGGACCGTGATGGCAATTACTCCGTCTTTCTCAAGCATTCCATGCAGATGCTGAAGGGACTCCCTTGGTTTTGTCCATAGTGGATAATTGTTGACTGAAAAGATTTTATTATACTTTTTATCGGGAAAGTAATCGTGGATATCTTTTACGAACAATCGGACTTTTCCCTGCTGGATATAGTCATCATTCAGTTTGGCTGCAGCAGCTTTCATATCTTCTGATACATCGACTCCATCTGTTTCTGCATGTCGCCAGTGATCCATTATATGTTTTATGCTGTAGCCGGGGCCAAAGCCAACCTCTAAAATGGAGTCTCTGCGTTTTATCTGTAATTGTTCAATAGTCCATTTGTTAATCTTGCGGTTTTCAAAGTACATGATTTTCCCCGCAAGCTTTCCAAGTAATCCTTCTGGCTTTTCAAATTGTTTTCCTAAAATATCGAACATGTCTCTCACCTCGGAGTTTAATACTTATATTTAGTCTCTTTATAGGGTTTCTAAACCTATTCCGTAAAATGGATAGATAATTTTTAACTGGTAAAGGTACTATTATGAATTATGATAGGAGGAAGTCCGGTGATTTATCGCGAAGATCAATTACTAAAAAATCCCCCTTAAATTGGGGGATTTCATCTTAGTTATTTCTTATTAATTTGTTTCCCGCTTTTTTTCTGGCTTTGTGATTTATTGTTTCCCGCCTGAAACTCGCTTCCGAGTTCAACATCGTTTCGCTTATCCTGTTTTTCAATTTGGGCTCTCGTTTGATTTGGATTTTGTCTGCCTTGTTTTGTCATATTTCTTTCCTCCCTTAAAATAGCTGACAGTCTTAATATGCGCTATAACCGGGAATAGATGAACAATATATTGAAATTTACTAAAAGAGGTGATTATCGTGTGCGGCAGGTTTACTTTAACGGAAACAATTCATAAACTTCAGCTGCTTTATGGGTTTGAATATGCAGAAGGTGAGGTTATGCCCAGATATAATATTGCTCCCAGCCAGAATATTTTAACAGTCACTGCTGACGGCAAGCAGCGGATCGGCAGACAGATGAAATGGGGACTGGTTCCTTTCTGGGCGAAGGATGAAAAAATAGGTTACAAAATGATAAACGCCAGAGCTGAGGGCATCGACTCGAAACCAAGCTTTAAGGCTCCCTTTAGAAGCAAAAGATGCTTAATCCTGGCAGATGGATTTTATGAATGGAAGAAAACCGAAGAAGGAAAGCAGCCTTATAGGTTTATTATGAAAGACGAACAGCCTTTCGCTTTTGCAGGGATTTGGGATATATGGAATAAAGGCAAAACCCCTTTATTAACCTGTACAATCATAACAACGGGGCCTAATGAAGTAACAGAAGAAGTTCATGACAGGATGCCGGTCATCCTAAAGGAAAATGATTTTGAGGATTGGCTGAATCCCCGTTTTCATGACACTGAATATCTAAAGTCCTTGCTTGAACCGTACCCGCCTGAAAAAATGGAAAAATATCCGGTATCAGCCAAAGTAAATTCACCCAAAAATGAACTGGCAGAATTGATTTCACCACTTAATAGCCTATAAAAAACGGACGGGCTATATGGTCTTGTCCCTGTCAAGTAGACAACATAAAAAGCTAAGCAGTGAGCGCGTGTCGATATTCTATCGGCGCGCGTTTCTTTAGTTTCTTTTGTCTTCGTTTGTAATTGTAATGGTAGATGTAGTCCTCAAGAGCTTGTTCTAGTTCTTCTCCTGAATTACACTTATTTATATACAGCTTCTCGGTTTTGAGATGTGAGAAGAACGATTCTACACAGGCATTGTCAAGGCAGTTTCCTTTTCGAGAGTGGCTGCCCTTGATGCCGTAATCCTCTAATCGGCTGCTGTATAGCTTTGACGTATACTGGAAGCCTTGATCTGAATGGAGAACGGCTTCAGCTACGTCTTTTTTCTTTGTCCATTTTTCTACTGTATTTAACACAAGTTCCAGATCATTTCTCTTAGATAGCTCCCAACTTACTATTTCGTTATTAAAGAGATCCTGTATGACCGATAAATAATAAAATTCTTCTCCAACAGACACATATGTTATATCCGTTACCATCTTTTGATTAGGTCCTGCAGCCCTGAAATTCCTTTTAAGGCGATTAGGGAAGATAATAGAAGGACTGCGACCGTGCCATTTTCTCTTCTTTCGGATGACTGATTGTATGCCCATTTCCGTCATCAGTCTGTAGACCTTCTTGTGGTTGATTAAATACCCATTTTCATTTAATTCATCTGTCATACGAGGCCGGCCAAATTCAGGATGCATGAAATGAATCCCCAAAATGTGCTCTCGAATATCTTGTTCATCCTTAGCCTTCTCTTCCCGTTTACCATTCGTTTTTCTCCATTTGTAATAGCTAGCCGGTTTGATATAGGCAATCTCAAGCAGCCAGGAGACCGGATAGGTCCCCCTTAACTCATCAACCAGTTCATACTTTATTCTTCTGGGTATGTTTCCTCCTCCTTTACCAGATTTGGATACTGCTTTTTTAGAAATTCAACCTGTGCTTTTAAATAATCTCTTTCCTCTTCAACCGACTTGAATTTAGTCCTAGGCCTGCCTTTTAAAGGGTTAGAGATTCCTTTACGCTCATTAAACGGTACTCCAGCTTTCCATTTCTTAACCCACACTTTAAGCTGGCTGCAGTTACGGATTCCCAATTCTTCTGCCAGTACTTTATAACTCTTAGACCCATTCACGTATTTCATGACGGCATTATGTTTAAACTCCTCCGAATAGCTATTAAAAGTTTGTCCTTTCTTTGCCATAGAAAAAATCCCCTCCAAGTAGCATTCTTTCCTCCATGGTAACATGGAGGTTTTTTTGAATGTCTACTTAAAGGGGACATTAACAATACGTCCGTTTTTTTTTATTACCCTCTGCTAACAAACATCGGAAGCTCCGCATGGCCCATTTCCCGTACATAAACAAACAGGTTCCCTTTATGGTGAATTTCATGATCCATTGCAATCTGGAGCAGCTGGCTGCCGGTAAGTTCCATTCCGAAAATTCCCGTCAAATCAATTTTTCTTTCCAATTCCTCACTGGTTAAGGATGAAATTACTTCAATTGTTTTCTCAGTAAATTTTTCAGCTGCCTCAGTCAGGTTGGGCGCAACTTCATCCAACTTTTCGCCAAACACTGCCGGGCTGCCGTCTTTTACTGTTTTGGCAAACATATAAAAGGAAGTGAGCATATGTGTAACAAGTTTGCCGGCAGGCATGCTTGTTTCAGTTGGTTTATAATAAAAGTTTTTTTCATCAATCTTCCTGATCAGTTCATTGGTCACCTTTCTATGTGATAAAAAATAGCTTAGATATTTTTGTGCTCTTTCCATATTAATTCCCTCCTAAAAAGATAATCAGAATAACATTTCCACTTAACCTCTGTAAATCCCTTTATATTGCAAAAAGTTTCTAGCTGGCAGGAATCCTGCGAATTTTGTGGAATTATTTAACAGGGTAAGATCTGGAAGAATCTCAATTACAGACATATTGTTCATAGAGGGGGAGATTCAAATATGGGGAAGAAGAAGAAAAAGAAAAGCCATGTGCCTTTTAGGGTTAATTTATTGTTTTTCTCTGTTTTTGTATTATTTTCAGCATTAATATTAAGGCTTGGTGTAGTACAGATTGTAAATGGCGAGACATACAAAAAGGAAGTTGACAGGACGGAAGATGTCATCGTATCGAATCCGGTTCCAAGGGGAAGGATGCTGGACCGGAACCATCAGGTTATCGTGGATAATATCCCAAAGAGTGCGATTACATATACCAACCGCAATGCAAAACAGGATGAGATGCTTCAAGTGGCAGAGCGGCTGGCTGTTCTGATAGATAAAAAGACCGATAAGGTGACCGATCGGGATAAGAAGGATCATTGGATCTTGAAAAACCCGGAAGCTGCACGGGAAAAAATAACTGATAAGGAATGGAAGCTTTTTAAAGAAAAAAAACTGGATGATAAGCAAATTTACAAGATGCAGCTAAAAAGAATCACAGAAGAAGACCTGAAGCAGCTGAGCAAGCAGGACCTGGAAGTGCTGGCAATCTATCGTGAATTTACAAGCGGCTATGCGATGACACCGCAAATTGTTAAGAATGAAGGTGTATCACAAAAAGAATATGCAGCAGTAAGCGAGAATCTTCAATATCTTCCAGGTGTCAATACAACCACTGACTGGGACCGGACTTATGCTTTTGACAGTACGCTCCAGACAGTGCTTGGGAAGGTTACGGGTTCCGGTGAAGGGCTGCCGCAGGAGCGGCTTGATTATTTTCTGGCCAGAGATTACAGCAGAAATGAACGTGTTGGAAAGAGCTATCTGGAAATGCAATATGAAGATGTACTGCATGGCCAGAAATCAAAGGAAAAGCTTATTACGAAAAAAGGGGAAATTCTCGGAAGTGAATTGGTTTCTGAAGGCCAAAGAGGCAAGGATCTTGTCCTGACGATTGATATGGACCTTCAGAAGGCTGTGGAAAAAGTTTTGGAAGATGAAATTTGGGCTGCCAAGCGAACCCGGGGGACTTATTTAATGGATCGTGCGTTTGTCGTCCTAATGAACCCGCATACAGGTGAAGTTTTGACAATGGCAGGAAAGATGATCGGCAAAGATGATAAAGGCAAAACCGTTCTGCAGGATTATGCGCTGGGGACGATTTCATCTTCTTACAATGTAGGATCCTCTGTAAAAGGGGCAACTGTTTTAACAGGCTATAAAACGGGTGCAATTACACCCGGAACGACCTTTTTAGATGCACCGATGAAAATTGCAGGAACTCCGCAGGTGAAAAAATCCTGGTTTAACTTTCAGGCTATCATGAACGAAACAAGGGCACTGCGTATCTCCTCAAACGTATATATGTTCAAAACTGCCGTTGAAATTGCGGATGCCCGCTATGCTTATGATCAGCCTCTTGGATTTAAAAATCCTAATGCGTTTGAAGATATGAGAGAATCCTTCGGCCAATTTGGCCTTGGTGTCAGAACTGGCATTGATTTGCCAAATGAGGCAATAGGCTATGAAGGTCCTCTCAGATTGCCGGGATTCCTATTAGACCTTGCCATCGGACAGTATGATACCTATACTCCAATGCAAATGGCCCAATATATATCAACGATTGCAAACGGAGGCTACCGCATACAGCCCCGCCTTGTAAAAGAAATCCGCGAGCCGGCAACGGAGCAGGAGGAACTTGGCTCAATCTGGAAGGATATTCAGCCGACTGTCTTAAATACGATAGATGTAAGCGAAAGAGAGCTAAGCACTGTTAAAGAGGGATTAAGACAGGTGATGCAGCATCCAGAAGGGACTGCATATAGAAGGTTCGCAGATGCCCCATATTCCCCTGCAGGAAAAACAGGTACAGCGGAAGCATTTTATGACGGCCCCCTCAAAAAAAGGGAGATAAATTAATAGATGTAATGAACTTGAGCCTTGTTGCCTATGCACCGCATAATAATCCAGAAATCGCCATGTCTGTCATTGTCCCATGGGCTTACCAGGGAAGAAGCGGACATACAGCCAACTATGAAATTGGCAGAAAAGTATTAGATGCCTATTTCGAGTTGAAGAAGAAAAGGATGTCCGGAGCAGAACAGGAGCAGACTGACGAAGAAGGTTCCGAAACAGAATAATTTTTGAGGCCTTAGACTCCTTGACCAAAAGCCTTCCCTTATTGGGAATGGCTTTTTTTATACCTGAATTTATTTTTAAAGTGTTTAAGTTTTTCTTTAAACAAAATCGGTTTGTCGCTTTTTCCAAAGACCTTGCGATTAACCACAAATTGAATCGTTTCTTCCAGAATAGCGAGGATAATAATAGGGATGAAGATTACCAGAATCCAAAACCACATGCCTCTGCTCCTTTCGTCTGATCGCATATGATTATTATATTCATGAAGGAATAGAAAATGATTTGAATGGAAAAATAACCCATTTAATTCTGACTTACCATGTCCTGGTTGTTTTCTTAATTAACCTATTATTACTGTTATAAACTAGTTTCTCTAAGGTTCTGTGTAGTTTAATGAAAGGACATTCGGGAAAATAGGTTAAAAAGGAGGTCCCAGACATGAAAACAATAAATGTAGAGCTTCAGTATGATGATCAGGGAATGATTAATAATAATCAGACAAAAGTATTCGATCAATTGAAGAGCCAGCTCGAGGGAACAGGATTTAAAGTGGTAACGATCATGGAAAATGATCAATATTTAAAGGAGAATTCCGGTCTTCCAAATCAAAAGAAAAATAAGGTCCTGCCATCCCAGCCTGAAGGAGCAGAACCTGATATTAATTCCAGCGGTGCAGGAGGCATGGTCTCCCCTGATTCCAGTGAAAGTAAATACTCTGAATAAGTTCCATGAGCCTTAGTCACATTGCGGACTAAGGCTTTTCTTTTATAAAAGGAACTTTAAAGCAAATCTTTAGCAATTATCTGATTTGTGAAGATGAAGCGGCGGAGGAATCAGCCATCCTTTTTCTTTGTTCATGCGAAGAACCTTTATGCCTAAAGCGGCTTTCTGAGTATGAAATTGGCCAAACATGCCTGCAATATCTTCACGGATACATTGACCCATAATTGTACTGCAGCCAACTAATCCTGCTGCCAGATCACCTGCTAATTTTGCAGCTACTTCAGGATCCATAAATCTGGCACCTGCAGGAATATCGTTTACACAAGCATCAGGTCTGTCGGGGGGTGTGGGAGGAAGACCAATCCCGTTTTCCTTTAACATCGCTTCGATCTCCTCTTCCTCCTGCTTGCAGAGGCGAATAGCTTCCTGAAGCATTTTCTTTAAGTCCTCATCTCCAGAGTGACTTACCATTGTCTGGTATGCCGAGGCCATTCCTTTTCCTGCGAGCAAGTAAGACCATGTGCTAAAAACTTCACCATAATGCATAGGCTCGTCTTTTGGATTTCCGCTTAAAATACCCATAGTATACCTCCTGAGAAAGTTCATGATTGTGCCACCTTCCTTATAATGCACAGCTATATCATGCCCATCAGGAGCCTAGAAATGTAATGAATATTAAATGATTAAACTTCGTCTATTTGTGGTAAATACCGTATAAAAGCAGAGGAGATGATTACTATGGACCAAACAAAAAAATCATATTATATAGATATTGAAAATGCGCAAGTTTACGCAGAACCTGTTGAAGCAGCTGAATGGCAGTTTAAAATTTATGCTGATGACCAGGAAATGAAGGAGCTGGCCAATTATATCGAAAAAAATTATGACGCGGATATGAAAACATTTGAGCTTGCACATGTACCATTCGTGGAGGATAAAGAAAAGGCGCAAAATCATAATTATGATGCGTCAATCCAACGCATGTATAAGATGATTTATGATCTGGGTGATGACGAAACACGGAGGAATATTGAAGAGATGGGAATATTAAAAAAAGACATTACTGAATAAAAAAGCAAAAAAAGCGGCTGTTCTTCATGGACAGGCCGCTTTTTTAATATGAATTTTGCCTGCAATCTAAGCAGGGTTTAATAAAGGAAGTCGTCAAATCTTCAAAATAAAAAGAACCATCTCTTCTGCTTTCTTCAGAAGTGAGGTTCTTATGTTTACTTCTATATAAATAGTCTTTTTTTGTTTTTGTTTTCCTCGAACGCATGTCTGTAAATACAAAGGGACTTCTGTTGCATTCAGGGTTCCTTTTCCCCTCACGCACTGCTTTGTCGCGTAACTTCTTTGCCGCTGATTTAGTCATATAAACAACTCCTTTTTTCTAATTATAACATGTCTTCCTGAAGCCAGCCTCTCCCCGATGATAAAATTTATCAGCATATAAAGATAGGGGAATTTTCCCCTCCGAATGGGGAAGTTCCCCGATATGGAAAAACTCACCCTGCTTTTACAATAAGGTTAAGGTAGTTGTTTGTGAATGAGGAGGAGTTATTATGCAGGCAAAAGCTGCAGTCAATCAAAAATCAGGGAACACACTAAACAATGCGTTTGCATCACATTTTGCCAAGTCAATGTTTTTATCTGTTACAGCATTAGCCATTCTTTCTTTTATCGGCACAAGAATGTTTACACATGTTGATTTAAACCTGTACGGATATATGGTCGGAACTATAGTGTTCATTGGAGGATTTTTCTATAGATTCATTGCTTGGGGTGAAAGGCCGCCAACAAAGCTTATTTTGAAAAAAGGATTGAAACTGTTATTTAGAAAGTCAACACCAAAGACATCTGTTGAGCATCTTGCAACATACAATTTTATCTGGAATAGGGGAATTTACCGATGGACTCAGCACGTGCTGATCGGCTGGGGCTGTATCTTATCCTGCTTTGTTACATTCCCTCTCGTTTTCGGCTGGATGTATTTTACGATGGATGACAATGGCCATTACAACATAATTGCAATGGGCATGAAGGTAATGACTGTCCCGGCGGAAGGCATTATCGCCAACCTTTCTTACAACGCTCTGAATATTACAGCAGTAATGGTAATTGCCGGTGTTTGCATGGCGCTTTACCGCCGCCTGAAAAATATGCAGGCAAGAGCAGAGCAGAAATTCCTGTATGATTTCTTGCCTTTATATATGCTGCTGCTAGTTAGCATAACAGGGCTGGCTTTAACCTTTATGAATATCTTTTTACACGGGGCGGGACAGCCGGCGATGTCACTGATCCATCAATGGTCAGTTATCATTACACTGATTTACCTGCCATTTGGAAAGCTTGCACATATCCCTTTCCGGCCAATGAGTGTTTTGGCAAGAAACTACCGGGAACATTATGCCGAACAGGGCATGAAGGAATGCAAGGTCTGCGGAGATCAGTTCGTTTCAATTGAACAATCAAAAGATGTCGTCGATGTACTCGGCGTGAATACTATAGAATTTAAAGCAAAGGAAGGGCATCATCTTGCAGAAATGTGCCTCCCTTGCCGAAGAAAGTACCGGATTGCACAATTTTCCGGATTCCCTACTCATGAAGTGAAGGTCAAGGAGGCAAACCAGAATGCAAAGGGATAAGTTTTTTAAAGAAATTGAGAATTTAAACCATCCGAATGAAAAGTTGATAAAAACACACTGCAGCTATTGCGGAATGCAGTGCGGAATGAACTTGAGGGTTAATACACAAACAAATAAAATCATCGGGGTCGAGCCCCGTTATGACTGGCCGGTTACTGTCGGCAAAATGTGTCCCAAAGGGGTTACCGCCTACCAGCAGACCAACCACAAAGACCGCTTGTTGAAGCCGCTGATCCGGGATGATGCTTCTTTGAAAGGAACGGCAGAAGGGTTCCGTGAAGCAAGCTGGGATGAGGCATATGATTTAATCGCAAAAAAATTCAAAGAGCTTCAGACAGAATACGGAAAAGATTCACTCTCCGTCTTCAGCGGAGTGTCCATGACAAATGAAAAATGTTATTTGACAGGCAAGTTTGCCCGGGTTGCTATGGGAACGCGCTATATTGACTATAACGGCCGATTCTGTATGTCCAGCGCAGCCGGCGGATTCCTTCGTTCTTTCGGAGTAGATAGAGGCTCAACATTGCCTTGGACAGATATTCATGAAACAGATTGCCTGTTTATCGCCGGAAGCAATACAGCTGAATGCCATCCAACCTCCATGTTCCGTATTTGGAACGTTCAGGAAAGAGGCGGTTATATCATTGTGGTGGATCCACGCGAAACGCCAATTGCCAGAAGAGCTGACCTGCATCTTGATTTAAAGCCCGGAACAGACCTTGCTCTTGCAAACGGGATTGTACATCAATTAATCGGAATGGGCTATATAGATGAAGAATTTATTAATAAGCATACGAACGGCTTTGAAGAAACAAAGGAACTGGTCAAGGAATTCACCCCTGAATATACAAGCATGCTGACTGGTGTAGCGCCGGAAAAAATCATACGCGCTGCAGAAATATACGGAAAAGCTCCAAATGCGGTTGTTATGTTTGCAAGAGGTGTGGAACAGCAGCATAAGGGTGTTGATAATGTTTCCGCGTACACCAACATGGCGCTTGTTACTGGAAAGATCGGCCGTCCAAAAGCCGGAGTAGCCACTTTCACCGGACAGGGAAATGGGCAGGGCGGAAGGGAGCACGGGCAAAAGTCAGATTTGCTTCCAGGCTACCGGAAAATTACAAATCCAAAACATGTTGAAGAAGTATGCAGCGTTTGGGGAATCACCCCTGAAGAAATGCCGCAGCCTGGTGTTTCTGCCTATGAAATGATTGAGCTGATGGAGCAAAAAACAATTCGCGGTTTATACCTTCTATGTTCGAATCCGGCTGTATCAGCACCAAATCTAAATTTTGTGAGGAAAGCATTTAAAGCCTTGGACTTCATGGTCTGCTCCGATTTCTATCTTTCTGAGTCGGCTGAATTTGCAGATGTGATCCTGCCATCCGTTACCTGGTCAGAGGATGAAGGGACCGTAACAAATATTGAAGGACGTATTATAAAAATCAACAAAGCTCAGGAGCCTGTAGGCGAGTCAAAGCCGGACTGGCAGATTCAAGTGGAGCTGGCTGAGCGATTAGGAAGAGGAAAATATTTTTCTCATCTGAAAACAGCCAAAGATGTTGCAGATGAGTTCAGGCTTGCAACTAAGGGCGGCTATGCTGATTATTATGGTGCTACATGGGATAAGATCGATAAGCAGGACGGGGTTTTCTGGCCTTGTAAAGACGAAAAAGATGAAGGAACACCACATATGTTCCTTGATAAAAAGTTCTATCATCCGGATGGCAAAGCAAAGATTTGCGCCTTGCCGTACCGTCCTCCAGCGGAAGAACCATGTGAAAAGTATCCGCTTCGCTTAACGACTGGCCGGGTAGTTTATCATTATCTATCAGGCAACCAGACCAGAAGAATACCATTCCTGCATGATATGTGTCCGGAACCATATGTGGAAATCCATCCGGAAACAGCAGCAACATATAATATGGAACATGAAGAAAGAGTCCGCTTGTTTACAAGAAGAGGCGAGGCTATTTATAAAGTCAAAATTACCGAAGCCATCCGGAAGGATACTGTGTTTGTTCCATACCATTTTGGACATGAAGAATCTATTAATCTATTAACAATTGCGGCATTAGATCCAATATCCCGTATGCCTGAATTCAAGGCATGTGCTGCACAGCTGGAAAAAGTCGAATTAAAGAAGGTGCAATAAATGAAAAAGAGGCTGTATTTGGAACTTGAAAACTGTATAGGATGCCGTTCTTGTCTGGCAGCATGTACACAATGCGGGGGGCACGAGGAGCGCAACAGAAACTATGTGTATGATGTAAATCCTCTTGTGAACCGGCAGACAATGCCTCTCATGTGCCTTCACTGTGAAAATCCGGCATGTGCTCGAAGCTGTCCTGCCCAGGCTATTCAGATTCATGAGACAGGTGCTGTATTATCTGCACTTGTCGAAAAGTGTATCGGCTGCCAGAACTGTACCATTGCCTGCCCATATGGCATTCCGAAATTTGATCAAGAGCAGAACATAATGTACAAATGCGATCTATGTATTGACCGGACTAAAGATGGCATTCCTCCAATGTGTGCGAGTGTATGTCCATCCAATACTTTGCAGTGGCTGACTGATGAAGAAATTGACAACAAAAAGAAGCAATTTAATCTTGATAACGGCAAATGGGTAACAAGCATGCCATATCTTGAAGGCGAAACTAACGTAAAGGTAAATCTGCCGGGAATCCTGCAGGGGATTACAAAGCTGTTTTAGGAGGGATTAGGGATGTCTGATAAGAATAACAAGATTCCCTTTAATGAGGATAATTATACGCATAATATCGAACGGAATAATGAAAGAAAACTGGATAGACGGGGATTTATGAAGACCTTGGTTGGTGCTGCCGGCGTATTTGCGGTTTCCTCCCTTCCCTGGGGGGCGGTAGCTGCCAAAGAATTAATGGGGCTCGGTGAAAAAGAATATCCTCATAAGAAAATAACCGATGTAAGCAAACTGCCAATCGGCGATGCAGTAGAATTTAAGTTTCCGGGAGATCATGATGACGCGATATTAATCCGTTTATCAGATAACAAATATGTGGCCTACCAGAATGCATGTACACATTTGCGCTGCCCGGTATTTTGGGTGAAGGAGCAGGGTGAAATGATTTGCCCATGCCACCATGGCAAATTCGATGTGGAAACTGGTGCGCCAACTGCGGGACCGCCAAGAAGACCGCTTCCGGAAATCCAGGTTAAGGTGGAGAATGGCGCAGTTTATGCGGTGAGGGTGAAGCGTTATGAAGCGTAGATACCTTGGAGTCATTATTTTAGCAGCGATATTAATGATGAATATTGTCTTTACTCAATATATGGTCCACCAATATTATTACGAAAACTATGAAAATGTACTGATTTTTGGCGGGCTGAATATTGTTCTTTTTCCCTGGCTGTATTCGCTTATAAAAAGACGATTAACATGAGGGCGTGATTCATATGAACAGTGAAACGTATCTTGACTTTTGTTTTGTAAGAGAAAGATCCGGAGATTTTGCTCCGGAAGTTGATCAGCTCCTTTCAGAACTTTTTAAGGGAGTCCGTCTAAACTGGTACTTGGATGAAAAGTCACATGATGGCATGGACATTGTAGTAGCAGAGGTAAAAGGCATGAGCAAATGGCAATCGGAAGAGGAAACCATTGAATATATAGAAGAAAATGCAGGAGAATCCTTCTGGAAATATCTTCAGGGGTACCAGATGTATGTTTATCCTGCCAAAAGAGGGTGCGGAAGCTGTGGAACTCATTAAAAAAGAGGATCTGGACGGATTTGTCCTGGAGAAGGTTCAGGTGGCAATATTAGATGAAGATGGAAGTGACCAAGCACCATTTGTTCCTAAGATAATTGAAAAAACCGGCCTTTGTCCCGATGGAACACACTTGCGGATTTATTTTGATAAAATGAACTTTTTTGCGGTCCCGCTGACCTCCTCTGTAGAAGCATCTGAGACCCAGTGGGCTGCAATCGATCAGGAAGCCGGATTAAAATATGTAATTAAGAAGAGAGCGTGAACAAAGTGATTAGAAAAATACAGCTTCCATTGCAGACGTTAAACTTAGTGGCCGGGTTTATGGTTTGGGTGCTGATATCCTCCCTTATGCCGTTTATAAAGGAAGATATCAATATTCCATCCGATAAGCTTGCTCTTGTAACAGCTGTTCCAGTCATCCTCGGATCGCTGCTCCGCATACCTCTTGGATATTATGCTAATCAGTTTGGCGCAAGAAAAATCTTTATGCTGAGCTTTATTCTTCTATTATTTCCAGTCTATTATATCAGCATAGCAGATTCGATTACTGATTTGCTTATCGGGGGATTATTCCTCGGCCTTGGAGGAGCGGTATTCTCTGTTGGGGTTACATCTCTTCCGAAGTATTACCCAAAGGAACGTCATGGGTTTGTCAATGGCATCTACGGGGCAGGGAATCTTGGAACAGCCATCACTGCCTTTGCAGCACCAGTTATTGCAACAAAATTTGGATGGTCCCTAACTGTACAGATATACCTTGTTCTGCTGGTGATTTTTATTGCGGCTAACTTCTTACTGGGAGATAAAAAAGAAGTTAAGGTACAGACTCCGCTTCTTGAGCAAATAAAAGGAGTCTATAAAAATGAAAAACTTTGGCTTTTGAGCTTATTCTATTTTATTACCTTTGGATCATTTGTGGCGTTTACTATTTATTTGCCAAACTTCCTTGTAGCTCACTTTGAACTTGATAAAGTTGATGCAGGATTAAGAACAGCAGGTTTCATTGTTCTAGCAACAGCCATGAGACCAATAGGCGGCTGGCTGGCTGACCGTTTTCACTCTTTAATTTTGCTGATGTTTGTTTTTGGCGTCTATACCATTTCTGCGGTGATACTATCACTATCTCCTTCAATCACATGGTATACATTCGGATGCTTAAGCATTGCTCTATCAGCGGGAATTGGTAACGGGGTCATATTTAAGCTTGTGCCAATGTACTTCCAGAAGCAGGCCGGTATCGTAAATGGAATTGTGTCTGCGATGGGCGGTCTGGGCGGATTTTTCCCTCCGCTGCTTTTGACTCTCCTATTTAACATTACAGGGCATTATGCAATTGGTTTTATGGCATTGTCTCAGGTCGCGCTTGCCAGCCTGATTCTGGTTGTTTGGATGTATTACCAGGGAAGGATGGAAATTGCGAGCCAGGTTATTGATCATACAATCGAAGGTATTCTGATTACGGATAAGAACGGAAAAATAATCTCTGTAAACCCTGCCTTCACAGAAATCACCGGATATACGGAAGAGGAAGTAGTCGGCAAAAATCCGAGTGTACTTAAATCAGGAAGACAGTCTAAGGGCTTTTACCAGGACTTGTGGACTTCACTCGAAAAAAATGGATTCTGGCAAGGTGAAATATGGAACTCCCGAAAGGATGGGGAAGAATATCTCCAGTGGCTAACCATCAGTGCAATAAAAAATGATGCCGGTGATGTAGTCCAATATGCAGGCATGTTCAGTGATATCTCCAGCCATCGGGTGAAAAAAGCATAAATAAAGCAAATAATTAAAGGAGGAGGGATGAAATGGAAACCCAGCCAGCAAAGAAAAATATCAGTTCATATATTATTCAATCTCAGGAAGATGAAATTAAGCGCATTGCCCTTGAGCTTCACGAAGGGGTAGGGCAGACGCTTTACAGTTTGTTTACAGGCATGCAGTTCATTCAGACAGCTGTCGATCAGCCTGAGATGAAAGACTATATTCGGGATATGGCACAAATGATGGAAAAAACAATTCAGGAAATCAGGCTTCTGGCTGTGGAATTGCATCCCCCTGCTTTAGGAACCCTCGGTCTCTTGCCGGCTCTGAAAAGTTATCTGAAATTATACACTTCCACGTATGGTATCATCGTTGACCTTGAAAATGAGGGAAAGGAAGTGCAAATCAGGGAACGGGAAAGGATTACACTGTTCCGTGTTTGCCAGGAAGCCCTGGCTAACATAGCGAGGTATGCTGATACAATGAGTGCAGGCATTAGTCTTCGTTGGGAGCCGGGACAGCTTTCTATTATGATAAAAGACAAGGGGAAGGGCTTTGATGTAGATGCTGCGATGAAAAGTTCAGCCGGCATTGCTGCCATGATGGAGAGAATGCTGTTAATTAACGGCAAATGCGTCATCAGCTCAAAAATCGGTGAAGGGACTTCAATAGATATCACCCTTCCGTTATACTAAGATTATACACTTAACAAGGGATCTGCATTTTGCGGCTCCCTTGTTGCCTATTTCAGATTTTTTTTACGGACAAATGCTAAGGGGGAGCGGGCTTGATCAATATTTTACTTTGCGATGACCACGCGGTGGTCAGGATGGGTTTGAAAATGCTTTTAAATAACCATGATGACATGCAGGTGGTTGGTGAAGCTTCTGAAGGCAATGAGGGGATTCAGCAGGCACTGGAATTAAAACCGGATGTGGTTGTCATGGATTTAAGCATGCCCCACGGGAAAGATGGCATGTCGGCAACCTCAGAATTAAAAAAACTAATGCCTGAAATAGCGATCCTCATTTTAACCATGCATGATGATGAGGAATACTTATTCAGGGCGATTCAAGCTGGCGCTTCCGGGTGTATTTTAAAGAGTGCACCCCATGATGAACTGCTCGCAGCAATCCGGTCTGTTGCAAGCGGGAATGCGTATTTGCATCCTTCTGCAACCAAAAGGCTGATGGAAGAATATATCGGAAGTGTGAAGCAGGGGAACACCGATACATTCAATCTTCTTTCCGACAGGGAGAAAGAAGTTCTTACATTAATAGCCAAAGGGTTTTCCAATAAGGACATTGCTGAACAGCTTGTGATTAGTGTCAAGACAGTTGAAACACATAAAGGTAATTTAATGGAAAAGCTTCAGATGAAAACCAGGCCGGAGCTCGTTTCTTACGCCTTAAAGAAAGGGCTGCTTGGCTATGGAATATAAGGGGTGCAGTCCTGGCGGAAGCGTCCGGATTGATCAGGCTTGTGAGAAGGTTCTGGCTGAGCTTGAATGTGATTTTGTTGGATTGGCACTGCAGAATACGGATGGCCCGGATGTAAAATGGCATTATGCCGCAGGAAACAGCAACGAGAAATATAAGCGGATAACAGTTAGGTACGGCAAAGGCATTGCAGGGAAAGTGATTTCAACCGGAAGGCCGATGTATGTGGACAACTTTCCCGATAATATTGCCGGAAAAGCATTAGAATACCCAATTATGCTTGCTGAAGGACTGAAGCATGCTTATGCTGTTCCTATTCATTTTAAAGGGATCCCAAAGGGGGTCCTCCTGATCGGGAACCGTTCGGGGCAGCCTGTAAGTGAGAGCAGGCAAAGTGCTGCAAAGGAAGCTGCCAGGACACTTGAAAAAAAGCTGAATGGTTAAAATAAGCAACTGGAGGAACGTAAAAATGGACAGGGATAATCAGCTGGCGAAAGAGAGAGAGATTGCTCCTGATTCCAGTGATGCAACGATTCTTGTAAATAAATTTGGGAGCATCTCTTATGCGAACGAGCAGGCACAATTGCAATTTGGATATAGCGAACAGGAGCTGCAGGGGAAGAGCCTGGAAGAATTGCTTCCTGAAATCACTCTGCTAGAAACAGAAGAGGGCAAAGTGGTTCACCAGTATGGACAGCACCGTAACGGCGGAGTATTTTCAATTTTTTATAGAATTAATTCTTTCAAGCTTGCAGAAGAAAGCTATTATCTAATCGTCTTTCACACAGTCAAAGACCGTTCCCGCTTAAAAAAGCAGCAGTCATATCCGTTAAAGGAATTGGTTGACCTGCAGTTTGCCCTGGATGAATCAACCATTGTCGCCTTTACAGACAGAAAAGGGAAAATCACCTATGTGAATGAAAAGTTCTGTGAGGTATCGAAATTTTCTGCAGAAGAGCTGATTGGCAAGGACCATAGAATTATCAACTCTTCATATCATTCCAAGGAATTTATGGAACATCTATGGAGCACTATTTCGAGCGGGGAAGTCTGGCGCGGGGAAATAAAAAACAAAGCTAAAGATGGAAATTATTATTGGGTAGATACTACGATCGTTCCTTTTATTGATGAAAAAGGAAATCCGTATAAATACCTGGCAATCCGGAAGGAAATAACAGAATATAAGCGGGTTGTCGAGGAACTGAAAAATTCCGTAAACGAGCTGATTGATTTAAAGTTTGCCCTGGATTCTTCATCCATTGTGGCCATTACAGATCAGAAAGGCACGATTACGTATGTGAATAAACAATTCTGCAGCATCTCAGGATTTTCACGGGAAGAATTGCTGGGACAGGATCATAGAATTATAAATTCAGGGTACCATTCCAAAGATTTTTTCAGAGATTTATGGAGGACGATTTCTTCCGGGAAGGTATGGAAAGGCGAGATCAAGAACAGAGCTAAGGATGGAACTTATTATTGGGTGGATACCACGATCGTCCCATTCCTAAATGATGAAGGGAAACCCTATCAGCATCTTGCTATTCGACATGAAGTCACGCAAAGAAAAACTGCAGAAGAAGAGCTGCAAAATATGATGACAAGAATTATCGATGTTCAAGAGGAGGAACGGAAAAGGCTGTCCCGGGAACTTCACGACGGTATAGGACAGAATTTGTACAGCCATCTGATTACCATAAATAGGCTTCAGGCTGAAATAAGCCATCCGCTGCTGGATCAAATGCAGGATGAGGCAACTGAAATCATTGAAGAACTAAGGGATCTTTCATGGGAGCTTCGTCCCTCAGTGCTTGATGATCTGGGGCTGATTCCAGCGATCCGATCCTACCTGGTCCGTTTTTCAGAACATCATAATATCAATGTCCATTTTGATTGTTACCTGGCTTCCCGCCTTAGTTCAAATAAAGAAATCACCATCTATAGAATCATTCAGGAAGCGCTGACGAATATAAGGAAATATGCTGAAACAGATGAAGCTTCAGTCACAATCAGGCAAATGGAAGAAGAAATCCGTATTGTCATTGAAGATAAAGGTAAAGGGTTCAATGTTAATGGAGTATCAAGAGGAGTCGGCCTTTTCAGCATGGAAGAGCGGGCTAAAGCTGCAGGCGGTTCCATTGATGTTTATTCAGAAGAAAACAAAGGGACGAAAATTATACTTGAAATTCCGCTATAAAAAAAAGCTGCCGAGTTTTGGCAGCTTTTCTTCATTCGTTTCTAAATTACATTTCCTAATAAAGTTCCGCCCATGGCTCCTGTCACAACAATAATCCAAGGAGGCAGCTTCCAATAAACAAGCATGCTGAATAGTACTGCGGCAAAGGCAAAGTCTGCCGGCTCGAGGATGCTGCTGGTCCAAATGGGATGATAAAAGGCAGCAATTAAAATCCCTACAACTGCAGCATTCACACCCATTAATGCACCCCTGATGTTAGGGTTGCGGCGAAGTGTGTCCCAAAATGGGAGTGCTCCTAAGATCAGCAGAAAGGCAGGCAAAAAGATCGCAGCCGTTGCAAGCAGACCGCCCTGCCAGCCATTCATCACTGCTCCAAGATAAGCAGCAAAAGTAAATAACGGCCCCGGCACTGCCTGAGCTGCACCGTAGCCAGCCAGAAAGGCTTCCTCACTTAGCCAGCCTGCTGGGACAAATTCACGTTCCAGCAAGGGAAGTACAACATGCCCGCCGCCGAAAACCAGGGATCCTGAGCGATAAAAGCTGTCAAATAAGGCAACCCATTCCAATGCGGTTACTTCTCTTAGTATTGGAAGCACAATTAAAAGGGCGAAAAATAAGACCAAACAGCCTGCAGCAAAACCTTTTGAGATGGGAAACTCCAATCGTGCATCATCGTTGTCAGTATGCTTTTTATAGATTAAAAATCCGATAAAACCAGAGACGAGGATGACCGCAACCTGCGTAATGGCTGTCTGCCAAAAAAGTGTGGCAATAATTGCGAGCAGTGCCAGCGTTTTTCGGGGAAGATCAGGTACAAGCTTTTGGGCCATACCCAGAACGGCGTGGGCCACTACGGCCACAGCGACAATCTTCAGACCATGGATCCAGCCGGCTTCTGCCGGATTAATGCCTTGAAGAAGAATGGCAAAAATAATCAGAGCTATAACAGATGGTAAGGTAAACCCAAGGAAAGCCATTATGCCGCCCGGTGCGCCAGCCCTCATGACACCAATGCCGATCCCGACCTGGCTGCTTGCAGGACCGGGAAGGAACTGACAAAGTGCAACTAAGTCTGCGTAGCTTTTTTCATCCATCCATTTTCTTCTTCGGACATACTCATCGTGAAAATAGCCGAGATGAGCTACAGGTCCCCCGAAAGAGGTTAGTCCAAGCCTTGTTGAAACCAATAATATTTCCAGTAACGTTTTTAGCCCGGTTTTGTTTTTGTTCATATGCATCTCCTTTAATCCTTAATTTCTTTAAAAAGCTCATAAGCTTTTTTTCTCGCTTCCTCCAGAACCAAAATCCCTTTTTCAGTTGCGGTATAATACTTTCTGATTCTGCCATCAACATTCTTCTTCTCCTGTTGAAGAAGCCCGTCTGACTCCATTGAATGCAGGATCGGATATAATGTTCCGGAACTGATGCTATATCCATGCTCTTTTAGTTCTTCAGCCATCCATGCGCCGAAAACAGGGTGCTCCTTTGCATGGTGAAGGATATGGATTTGAATAAACCCCAGAAACAGCTTGCGCAATATTTTATCTTCCAAGCAAATGCCTCCCTTCTTAATCTCGAACATCGATATCGGGTTTCGATAATTGAATGATACCAAATATAGGAGGACAAGAAAAGGGGAAAAGATAAGTTTACAAAACCTTAACTTAAAGAGTACAACACTTTTTTAAAAAGCTTCATAAGATGAGGCTAAATCAAATGTCTGCTTTATCTAAATTGGAGCTTAAATATTTTTATATTTTTTTACACAAAAGGTCTTTCTTTCGTTTATCATTTCCGTTAATATGTAACCCTATATAAGAGAGATTTAAATTGTTTTATAAAGCAGGTGGAAAAATGGGGAAAGAATTCCCGCCAACAATAGAAGTAATTGAGATATGCTTGCTTGCGGGGAAAATTATGCTCCAGGGAGGTGCGGAAACGTATCGCGTAGAAGACACCATGACAAGGATTGCTGCCTCCCTGGGTATACCGCACTCACATAGCTATGTAACGCCAACAGGAATCATATTTTCTACAGATGGAACTGAACCGGCGAAGCTGATTCGGATTTCAGAACGTTCAACGGATTTATACAAGGTGACATTAGTGAACGGTGTTTCACGCAGAATCAGCAGCGGTGAACTGGATGGAAAGGAAGCATTGGCAAGGCTGAAGGAGATTGAAAGTGCCGACTATACATTCCCTGTTTATCAGCAGATTTTTGCAGCCTCGATTGCAAGCGGCTGTTTTTTAATTATGTTCCTTGGAAGCTGGACTGATTTTATTCCAGCCATGATTACAGGCGGTCTGGGATTTGTTTCATTTTTATATGTACATAGAGTTGTCCAGATCAAGTTTTTCTCTGAATTTATTGCTTCATTATTAATTGGCCTTATAGCCTATTTCTTTGTTTACTCGGGAGTGGGGACAGAGCTCGATAAGATCATCATCGGGTCGGTCATGCCGCTCGTTCCGGGGCTATTGATAACAAATGCAGTCAGGGATTTAATGGCCGGGCATCTTGTTTCCGGACTTTCAAAAGGGGCTGAAGCCTTTCTGACGGCTTTTGCCATTGGAGCCGGGATTGCTCTTGTCTTCACTTTTTAAATGCAATAGCGGAGGAAGTTGTCTATGTTTATATTGACACATATGATTACAAGCTTTATCGCATCAGCAGGGTTCGGGGTGCTTTTCAATGCTCCGAAAAAATCGCTGCTGAAATGCGGATTTGTTGGCATGGTCGGATGGTTCGTTTATATTTGGCTTGTCAATTGGCAGTATGATGCTGTTATTTCTTCCTTAATTGCTGCTTTTACGATCGCTGTGATCAGCCAGATTTTTGCCAGAATGTATAAAACACCTATTATTATTTTCAGTGTTGCCGGCATCATTCCGCTGGTCCCAGGAGGGATTGCATATGATGCGATGCGGAATTTTGTTGAAAATGATTACAATACGGCCATTCAGCTCGCAGCGAAAGCATTCATGATATCCGGGGCCATTGCAGTCGGTCTTGTCATTTCAGAGGTAATCAATCAAATGATCCGCAATGTCCAGTTCAAATCAAGAATCTGAATTTCAGAAGAGGACGTACCATCAGCCTAATAAAGCAGCAACAACAGACTCGTTCCAGATAAATAGGGACGGGTTTTTCTTGTAATCTATTCCTGGTGAATTTATAATCAAATATATTTGATTTTTTCAGAAAAAGGAGAATAAAATGATCCGACGGTTTTTTAGCTACTATAAGCCGCATAAGCGCCTGTTCATGATTGATTTTAGTTCGGCAGTATTCGTGGCGATTCTTGAGTTGGGCTTTCCGCTTGCGGTTCAGTGGTTTATCGACAGCCTGCTTCCAAGCGGGAATTGGTCCATGATTGTTTCTGTCAGTGCCGGCCTGCTTGCTCTTTATGTAGCAAGCACACTTCTTCAGTTTGTGGTTAACTATTGGGGCCACAAGCTTGGCATCAACATCGAAACAGATATGCGGCAGCAGCTTTTTCAGCATGTGCAAAGGCAGTCTTTCCGCTTCTTCGATAATACTAAAACAGGGCATATTATGAGCCGGGTGACAAACGATCTTATGGATATCGGAGAGCTTGCCCATCATGGCCCGGAGGATTTATTTATAGCGGTCATGACGTTTGTGGGTGCATTCTGGATTATGCTGACCATCAATGTGAAGCTTGCTCTTGTAACCATATTTGTTCTTCCGTTTCTTGTATGGCTGATTACGTTCTGCAATATTAAAATGAACAAAGCATGGAAAAGAATGTACGGTGAAATTGCCGATGTTAACGCCCAGGTAGAGGATAGTGTATCGGGTGTGCGTGTGGTTCAGTCTTTTACAAATGAAAGCTATGAGATTAAAAGATTTAAAGAAAACAATGGCAGATTCCGTCTTGCCAAGCTTGCAGCTTATAAGATTATGAGCTTCAGTGCTTCCGGAGTCTACATGCTGACCCGATTAGTTACGCTGCTTGTTCTTGTATACGGTTCCTGGCTGAGCTTCAGCGGGCAGCTTTCATACGGTGAATTGGTCGGATTTGTGCTCTATGTGAATGTGCTATTAAAGCCGATTGATAAAATCAGCGCTCTGATGGAACTATATCCAAAGGGAATGGCTGGTTTCAAACGGTTTTTAGAAATCATTGATACTGAACCGGAAATTGAGGATCCAAAAGATGCCATTGAGGTTGCGTCTTTAAGGGGTGATATTCGTTTTCAGGATGTATCGTTCCGCTATGACGAGCATAAATCGGTGCTTGAGGGAATTGACCTTCAAATAAAAGCAGGTGAAACAGTAGCTTTTGTCGGACCTTCAGGAGCCGGAAAGACAACGATTTGTTCTTTGATTCCACGCTTTTATGAGGTGAATAGCGGAAGTATTAAGATTGATGGCATGGATATCAGGGACATGACGAAGAAATCTCTGAGATCACAAATTGGCATTGTCCAGCAGGATGTCTTCCTGTTTACCGGTACCCTGAAGGAGAATATAGCCTACGGGATGCTTGGAGCATCAGATGATCAGGTTGCAGACGCAGCTAAAAAAGCGCACCTGCAGGACTTCATTGCATCTCTTCCGGATGGCTGGGAAACACAAATTGGGGAACGGGGATTAAAGCTGTCAGGCGGACAAAAACAACGGATCGCCATTGCGAGAATGTTCCTGAAAAACCCGCCGATTTTAATCCTGGATGAAGCAACCTCGGCATTAGATACAGAAACCGAACAGATTATTCAAATGGCATTGAACGAGCTTGCCGTAAACCGCACCACACTGGTCATTGCCCATAGGCTTGCAACCATCCGCAATGCGGACAGGGTAGTCGTTGTCACAGAAGACGGCATTGCTGAAGAAGGTACACATGATGAATTGATCGAAAAGAACGGAATCTTTGCAGGTCTTCATAATGTACAGTTTCAAAGATAATAAGCAGGATCCAATATGGATTCTGCTTTCTTTGTATTTCTTCAAATAAGTCAAAATAATTTTCAGAACAGTCAAAAAGAACTATCATTTTGTTGTTTTATATGGAAGTTTTTAACTAGAACAGGACTTATGTGGTATAGACAACTATACTCTATCTCTATTAATCTTACATTATGTAAACCCTTTCATTAATTAGAGGAGGTTAAAGGCTGATGAAGATTCATAAAAATAAAGGAGGCACTATGAAAAATAAAACCATGCTTGTTGCGCTATCTGCCGCACTTGGCACATCACTCTTTATTCCGGCAGCATATCCTGCGTCTGCGCAAAGCGCTGAAGGAGTTAAGCCAACGATGGAAATGAAAAACAATAAAGATGTGAAACACAAGATTCATCCTGTTTTTTCGTGGGATCGTCCCGGGCCGATCTCTCCTATCCTTCATCCTGGTTCAGCAGCGGGAGCCGGCATGGTTCAGCAGCCGCTCGATGAAATCGATCCCTTAATGGAGGAGATGATTTCAGAAGGCGTCATGCCGGGTGCTGTCACTTTTGTGGCAAGGCGAGGCCATATCGTTAAGCATGATGCATACGGATATTCCTACCGCTACACGGATGATAAATTTACTGAAGCCCAGAACCCGATCGAAATGACCGAAGATACCATCTTTGATCTGGCTTCAATCAGTAAAATCTTTACCACAACTGCAGCGATGATATTGTATGATGAAGGCCGATTTGAGCTGGATGATCCTGTTGCTGAATATATTCCCGAGTTCGCCGAAAACGGAAAGGAAAATGTAACGATACGCCAGCTGATGACACATACTTCAGGCTTTACTGCATGGATTCCATTATATTCACAAGGAAGCAGCAGAGAGGAACGCATGCAAATCGTTTTTAAGCATCCATTGGCCAATGAGCCGGGCGAAGCGTATACATACAGCGACTTGAATATGATAACGCTCGGTGCACTAATCGAACGCCTCTCAGGGCAAAGCCTGGATGAGTTTGTGGAAAAACGCATAACTAAACCGCTCGGTATGAAGGACACGATGTATAATCCGCCTGAATCTTTGAAGCACCGGATTGCAGCCACGGAATATCAGCCTGCGATTGGCAGGGAGCTTGTCTGGGGAGAGGTTCACGATGAGAATGCCTGGTCCCTTGATGGAGTCGCCGGTCATGCAGGTGTCTTTTCCACTGCCACAGATCTTGCCAGGCTTGCCCATATGTATGTGAATGACGGGCGATATGGCGGCAAACGGATATTGAAAGAAAAGACGGTGAAAATGCTTATTCAAAATCAAATTCCTGAATTCCCAGGCGATGATCACGGCCTGGGCTGGGAGCTCGGCCAGGGATGGTTCATGGATGCTTTATCAGAGGGAACTTCCCTTGGGCATACAGGGTACACTGGAACATCCATCGTCATAAACCGAAATAATGGCACCATTGCGATTCTTTTAACGAACCGTGTGCATCCATCAAGAAATACGGTTACAACGAATATTGCAAGGCGTGCATTTGCAAGACAAGTGGCGGATGCCATTCCTGTAGCCATTCCGGGAAAAGGGCCGGCGTGGTTCTCAGGGTATGGAGATAAAATTCAGCATGAGTTAACCGCTAAAGTGAATCTCAAAGAAGAGGCGGTCCTGTCGTTTGATACCTGGTACAGAACTGAAACAAATGCAGACATGGGCGTGGTTGAGTTCTCGGAAGATGGCGTCAATTGGACACAGGCAGCACAGCCATATACAGGCAGCAGCATCGACTGGAAAAAGGAAAAGCTGACGATTGCGGCAGGAACATCCCACATCCGATTCCGATACGTGACAGACAGTACAGTAAACGGCAGAGGCTGGTATGTTGATAATGTAAAACTCCAGCTTTCAGATGGACAAAAAGTGACGCCTGCCCTCTCAGGAAACGGTTGGGAAAAAAGAAATTACTAGTATTCGATTTTTTAGTAAAAAGTAAGCTCATATGAAAACGCAGTAAGGACGGTGGAAGAAATGGGTAAAGTCAGCAAAGTAATGTTTATTTTCCTTCTCACAATTACACTTGCCGTTTCGCAATTATGGATGGGAGGAACCTTGAAAAACGCAGCGGCAGAAAGTACAGCTAAGGATTTAATACTCCTTGAGAATGTACCCCAGGTCAGCACGGAAATCAGTGGAGATGCATTCCAATTAAAAGCGCTTCATGTCTATAAAGAAGGTCATTTCATGGGAGTTTCTGAAGGGCTGAAATGGAACTCAACCAATAAAACTGTTGCAGCAGTTGATCAGTCAGGGAATATCACTTTAAGAGGGGAGCCCGGAAAAACCTTCATCAGTGTAACAGACGGAGTATATAAGGACCGTATCGCACTCCAAATAAAACCTGACCATAATAAGGGCAGCAAAGGCAAGCCTGCTTTTAAAGTGAAAATTAAAAAAGAGAATGGGAAACGGTATGATCTCATCAGCCGGGCAGTGAAAAATATGTCCATTGAAGAGAAGGTAGGCCAGATGCTGATGCCGGATTTCCGCGCCTGGAAGGGACAAAATGTCACTAAAATGCTGCCGGAAATAGAGAAGCTGGTAAAAGATTATCATCTTGGAGGGGTAATTTTATTCCGTGAAAATGTGGTAACAACCGAACAGACTGCCACATTGGTTTCAGACTATCAGAAAGCTGCCGATAAATTCGGCTTGTTGATGACGATTGATCAGGAAGGCGGAATTGTTACACGTCTTCAATCAGGAACTGACATGCCCGGCAATATGGCGTTAGGGGCTGCCCGTTCTGAGGAAATTTCCCGCAAGGTCGGCAAGGCGATTGGGGAGGAGCTTTCATCACTCGGCATTAATATGAACTTTGCCCCTGTCATGGATGTAAATAATAATCCCGACAATCCTGTAATTGGCGTTCGTTCCTTCGGGGAGGACCCGCAGCTTGTCGCTGACTTGGGTGTTGCTTATACCGAAGGATTGCAATCAGCAGGTGTTGCTGCTACTGCAAAGCATTTTCCCGGACATGGAGATACAGCAGTAGACTCACATCTTGGATTGCCTGAAGTGCCTCATGATAAAGAACGTCTAAAGGAAGTTGAATTGTATCCTTTCCAAAAGGGAATGGAAGCAGGAGTGGATGCCATCATGACTGCGCATGTTACCTTCCCTAAGATTGATGACACGAAAGCAATTTCGAAAAAAACAGGTGAAGAAATCGCCGTCCCGGCCACTCTTTCCTATAAAGTGCTGACAGAACTTATGCGTGAAGAAATGGGATATGAAGGGGTCATTACAACAGATGCAATGAATATGAATGCCATCGCTGAACATTTTGGACCGGTTGACGCAGCCGTTCGTGCTGTCAAAGCTGGAACTGATATTGTGTTAATGCCTGTTGGCCTTCAAGAAGTTGCAGAAGGGCTATTGAATGCTGTGGAGAATGGAGAAATCTCGGAAAAACGCATTGAATCATCAGTTGAGCGGATTTTAACACTGAAAATAAAGCGGGGAATTGTGAAAGAAGAGACACAGCAGCCGATTGATGAAAAAATTGCAAACGCTCTTGACGTAGTTGGATCAGAAGAACATAAACAAATAGAAAAAGAAGCAGCAGAACGTTCTATCACATTGGTGAAAAATGAAGGAGATGCACTGCCATTACAAGTATCTCCTGAGGATAAGATTGTCGTTGTCGGTAATACGTATATTACAGACTTAAAGAACGCAATGAGTAAGTTTCATGCAAACACAACGGTCATCCAAACCTCAAGCTATGTATTAACGGAAGAGCAGAAGGAACAAATCAGGAATGCCAGTGCGGTTATTGTGGGCTCCTATACGTTTAATGTATCAGGTCGATCACCAGACAGCGCCCAGATGAAAATGGTTAATTCCATCATTTCTGAATCAGAAGCTCCGGTCATTGCAGTTGGCATCCGCAACCCATATGACATCATGGCCTACCCGGAAGTTGATGCATACATTGCACAATACGGCTTCAGGACGGCAAGCTTTAATGCAGCAGCAGGTGTTATCTTTGGCCAGATTAATCCTTCAGGCAAATTGCCTGTAACAATTCCGGGTACAGATGGTAATGTACTATATGAATTTGGGCATGGATTGAGCTATTAGGATTAGGCATAAAAAATAGAATGGGTACATGCAGGTTTAGTTCTTGCATGTACCTATCCTTAACCTGGGAGGGGAAAATAATGAAGAAATGGTTTATGGGTTTTTTGACAATGATTCTCGTACTCTCTTCTTTAACTGTTGTGCTAGCAGATAACGGCAATGGCAAAGGAAAAGGCAAGAAAAAGAAATTCGAGCTTGGTGTTGAAGTCCTTTTAGATGAAAAGAAGGACCTCATAGAAGGTAAAAAAGTTGGCTTAATTACAAACCCGACTGGGGTCGACTCGAATTTAAACAGCATTGTTGATATTCTGCATAATGATCCGGACGTGGAGTTAACAGCGTTATATGGTCCTGAGCATGGAGTCCGCGGGAGTGCGCAAGCGGGAGAATATGTTGAGTATTATATCGATGAAAAGACAGGGCTTCCTGTTTACAGCTTATATGGAAAAACCAAAAAGCCTACCCCTGAAATGCTTGAAAATATTGACGTGATTCTGTTTGATATCCAGGATGTCGGAACACGTTTTTACACGTATATTTACACAATGGCTTACGCGATGGAAGCAGCAAAAGAAAACAATATCCCTTTCATCGTGCTGGACAGGCCTAATCCTCAAGGTGGCACAAAGGTTGAAGGACCGGTGCTTGATATGGAGTATTCCTCCTTTGTGGGGAATTACCCGATTCCGCTTCGCCATGGGATGAGTGTAGGTGAACTGGCCGAATTGTTTAATGAAGAGTTTGAAATAGGTGCAGATTTAACTGTTGTCAAGATGAATGGATGGAAGCGCAATATGTATTACGATGACACCAGACTTCCGTTTGTCATGCCGTCTCCTAATATGCCAACACTCGAAACAGCGTTAGTATATCCGGGTGCCGCTTTGATTGAAGGAACGAATGTTTCTGAGGGGCGCGGCACAACAAAGCCGTTTGAACTGATTGGTGCTCCATTTATCAACGCCGATGATTTGGCTGGACATTTGAACGGTCTAGATCTTCCCGGGTAACTTTTAGAGCTGCTTCATTTACACCAAGCTTCTCCAAGCATGCAGGACAGCTTTCCCACGGGATTCAGATTTATGTTACAAATCGCGATGCATTCAAGCCTGTCGAGACCGGACTTCACATTGTAAAGGCGATCCATGACATGTATCCGGAAGACTTTGAATTCCGTGCAGAGAACAGTGCTGGAATTTCATTCTTTGACAACCTGATGGGTAATGGCTGGGTACGTGAAGCCATTGAGGAAGGAAAAACTGTTGAAGAAATCTCCTCCAAATGGGAAAAGGAATTAAAACAATTTAAAAAGACACGCGAAGAATATTTACTCTATTAAATTTGCAGGAAAGAATCTGGCGGCATTATGCTCCAGGTTCTTTTTTGCGGGTCAACGTAGCACTGATGGTCCCTGGTACTGAATTATAAAGCCTGTTCATATTATGTAATAATCCATGGAGAAAGAGGTGTGTGAAAATGCTGGGGTTTTTACAGAAGATTGGCAAGTCTTTAATGCTGCCGATTGCAGTTATGCCTGCTGCTGCACTTTTGCTGAGGCTGGGACAGGATGACCTTTTAGGAATTCCATTTATATCTGCAGCCGGTAATGCTGTTTTCGGACATTTGGCTCTCTTGTTTGCCATTGGAATTGCCATCGGTTTTTCAAAGGATGGCAGCGGGGCAGCTGCCCTTGCTGGAGCGGTGGGTTATTTTGTACTGACTGAAGGTGCCGCTGCCATAAACGAAACGGTCAATATGGGGGTTTTTGGCGGAATCATTTCCGGTATTATTGCAGGGCTATTATACAATAAATATCATGATATTAAGCTGCCGGAATGGCTTGGTTTCTTTGGGGAAAACGGTTTGTGCCGATCATCACTTCACTCGTTTTGATCGTCATTGCATTTTTGTTCGGGTATGTGTGGCCGCCGGTACAGGCAGGCATTAACAGTGTCGGCGATTGGATAATCGGTGCAGGTGCAGCGGGTGTTGGGGTCTTCGGATTCCTGAACCGTCTTTTAATTCCGGTTGGTCTTCATCACATACTGAACACGCTTGTCTGGTTTGAGTTCGGCGAGTTTACCAATGCAGCAGGGGATGTCATCAAAGGAGATTTATGGCGCTTCCTTGCCAAGGATCCATCTGCTGGTATCTTTATGACAGGATTCTTTCCTATTATGATGTTTGGGCTTCCTGGTGCAGCGCTGGCCATGGTTGCCGCTGCAAAGAAGGAAAGAAGGAAAGCAGTGGCAGGGGCGATGGCCGGACTCGCATTTACTTCCTTCCTGACCGGTATTACAGAGCCGATTGAATTCCTGTTTATGTTCTTATCGCCGGTTCTATATTTAATTCATGCTGCTTTGACAGGTCTGGCTATGTCCATTACCTATGTCCTGGATATTCATCATGGTTTCGGGTTCTCGGCAGGCGCCCTTGATTATATACTAAACTTTGGAATAGCTCAGAAGCCGGTTCTGCTGGCCGGGATAGGTCTCTTGTATGCCCTTCTGTATTTTGCGATATTCTACTTCCTTATCAAGAAACTGGATTTGAAAACGCCGGGAAGAGAGGATGAAATGGAAGGTGAATTTGAAGGGAATGCTGCTTTAAAGGGCAAATATGCTGAAGCAGCAGTTGCTTATCTGGAGGCTTTGGGCGGCAAAGAAAACCTTGAAGAAATCGATAATTGTGTAACCCGCCTTCGTTTAAGGGTAAAAGATATGTCTCTTGTTGATGAAGGGCAATTAAAAAAGCTGGGAGCAAAAGGAGTCATCAAACTAAGCAAAACCAGTCTGCAGGTCATTGTGGGAACGGATGTAGAATTTCTTTCAAATGAAATGAAGAAGAATCTATAAAATTGACAATCTGGCTCTGTTGAAGGGCCAGATTTTTTTTGTGCGGCAGTGATTGGACAAGTGCCAATTTTTCCAATACCGGGATATGTGTTTATGCATGTCCAAGTTTGGAACATACGATGAAAACGTAAGGGTACCATTATTAATTGAATAAAAGGGGGGATATCGTATGTTAACAGGATCCTTAACACCGTTAATTGTGCTGGGATTAGTAATTTTATGGGTTTTGGCAAGACTTATTTCACCGTGTTTAGCTGACAGACTTAGGGATAAAATCTGTAGTCTTTTAGGTTGTCAGGCTCCTCAAAATAGTTAAAAAGTTGAGTCCTTTGAAACCCTGGTAATTGTCCAGGGTTTTTCAATGTGTTTTCCATCGTTCTGCATTTTTTTGTATGTTTGTCCATTCCATTTATTGAGCTTCTGCATAATATAGGATAGAAACTATGAAAGGCGGGCTAATTATGGACGAACCTGCTAAAGGGAAAGATGCATTTGAGGATTCGGATCATCTGGAAAAGCTGGCAGCTGGACTTCTGAAAGACGGACAGACTATAGATTTTAATTCATTATTGAGTTTGGCCGGTAAAATTATTAATGATGATTCTTTACTGAATCTGTCAGAAGGTTTAAAAGTGGATGAGGAAGAAGCTGCTGGTGATGAAATCAGCGAAAATGGAGAAATCGAATACGTAAATAAACAAATGGCATCTTTAAGAGCTGAGCTGATAACTCTCAAAAAAGAGGTCAGTGAATTAAAAAAACAAAACGAATCCCTGATTGGCATTTATATGAGACTTATTAAAGCGGCAAATCAAGATTTTCAAAAAGGTGTCGGGCTCATTACAGGATTAAGCAAGCTAATAAAATAAGAGCATTAAAGCATTGCTTTAACCAAGTGATGCTTTTTTGTTTAGGCTCTTTTCGTATAAATTGTTGTTTTTCGCTTATCAATGTTGTCCGTTGATTTCCGCTCCAGGTTGCTCGCTTTCCACGGGGCGGGCGGTGAGCCTCCTCGACGCTGCGCGTCTGTGGGGTCTCACCTGTCCCGCTACTCCCGTAGGAGTCTCGCACCTTCCACTACAATCAACTCAGTAAATATAATATAAATAGCAACAAACTTTGCGAAAACAGCCTTTGTTTAACATCTTACTTTATTAGTTTAATAAAATACTGTGAAATAAAAAATTTCGAAATCCGATAAAAAAGTATTGTGCAAGGCAGGAAAATCATTGATAATCTTTTAAAGATAGAGTGATACTCATCTATACATTTTTCTGATGAGGGGGAGTACATTGAAAATTCGTGTATCCGCTGTGCAGTATCATCTGCATACCATTCGTTCATTTGAAGAGTTTGCAAACCAATGTGAGCATTATATTAAAACTGCCCAGGAGTTTGGGTCTGAGTTTGTTTTATTTCCTGAATTTTTCACGACACAGCTTTTATCCATTGGAAGCGAGCAGGGAACAAGCCTGACCATTAACGAACTGCCTGGTTTTACTGAACAATATAAAAACCTATTTTCCAATTTTGCTAAACAAACCAACATGCATATAATCGGCGGTACACACGTAATTAACAGAGATGGACGCCTATATAATGTGGCACATTTATTTTATCCGGATGGGCGGATTGAAGAACAGGCAAAACTGCATATCACGCCTACTGAAGTCCATGAGTGGAATATGTCACCTGGTGAAGGCCTTCGTGTATTCGATACAGATAAAGGCAGAATAGCCATTCTGACGTGCTATGACATTGAGTTTCCGGAAATCGTCCGTATGGCTAAAGCCCAGGGAGCAGATGTTATTTTCTGCCCTTCCTGTACAGACGACCGTCATGGGTTCCACCGTGTCCGCTATACAAGCCATGCCAGAGCGATTGAGAATCAGGTGTATGTTGTGGTTACAGGGACAATTGGCTCCCTGCCTACTGTCGATTTTATGCGTGCCAATTTCGGGCAGGCAGCCGTCATTACACCGAATGATATTCCATTTCCGCCTAAGGGGATTATGGTGGAAGGCGAGCTGAATGACGATATGATTGTGACTGCCGATCTTGACCTTAGCCTTTTATATGAAGTCCGTGAGCGCGGTTCGGTTACGACCTGGCGGGACCGAAGAACAGATCTGTATGTAGACTGGGAAAAAGAAAATATCGAAGGATAGCATATGGCATATCGAAGCGAATTTTTTGTGTTTGACGGGGATAAGCCGGTGCCGGCTGTAATCAGAAATTATACGAAAGAGGATTTTGATCAGTTAATAGATATTCAGGCGGAATGCTTTCCGCCGCCTTTTCCTTCAGATTTATGGTGGAATCGGGAGCAGCTGGCAAATCATGTAGAACTCTTTCCGGAGGGTGCACTCTGTATTGAGGCTGATGGAGTATTGGCAGGGTCCTTAACCGGGCTGATTGTTGATTTTGATCCTTCACATCCAAAGCATACATGGGAAGAAATAACCGACGGCGGTTATATACGCAATCATAAACCTCAAGGCAATACATTATATATTGTCGATATCAGTGTCCGGCCTCGTTATCGTAAACTAGGTCTTGGCAAACTTTTGATGCAGTCTATGTATCAGACTGTCATAAACCTGGGACTTGATCGATTGCTAGGTGGAGGACGGATGCCCGGCTACCATAAATACGCCCATGAAATGTCAGCCGAGGGCTATCTCCAGCAACTGATCGACGGAAAAAGAAGGATCCGGTCATTACATTTTTGCTGAGATGCGGAAGGACACCCCTTTGTGTTGCAGAAAATTATTTAGAAGATGAAGAATCACTTAATTATGGTGCCTTGATGGAATGGAAGAATCCTTTTAAGAATATGCGTTTATAATTCGGCAAGAAGCCCTTTTTTGAAGGGCTTTTTAATTTGAAGTTTAGCGGGCACACTGAAAAGGTAAAGAATATTATAATGATGTTCAAACCGAAATGAGGGATCCGTTCATGGTTGTAAAAAGAATAATTAAAGCTTTTATAGTAAAACAAGGTGCAACTATAGTAAAGAAGTATGTTGTTCCGGCAGTAAAAAGAAAGCTGAAAAGCAGGAGATAAATTGCTGCAGGCATCTTCCATTGGGAGGTGTTTTTTTTTGGGACAAAAGAAATATATTACTCCTTGTAAACTAGTGATATAGAAGGGAACAGAATTTGTCTTATTATGTAGAAATAATAGGAAAAATTGCAGATATTAAAAATTCTGAATTTTCTTTAATATAGAAACTGCAGTATTTCGGGACGCTTAAATTCTAAAGTTTTCCGATTACATAGGCAACACAAATAAGGAGGAATAAATTTGACAAAGAAAATCCTGATTAAAACAGCATTAGCAGGGGCGCTTGTACTCTCTGCCGGAGGGACAACTGCATTTGCACATGATGAGTTCAGCGGAGGTATTGAAAAAGGCGATAGTCTGGCCGGAATCGAATTAGCGGTTCCATTGCTTGAAGGAAGCAAGAATACAGGTAATCTTCAAGAAGTGGCTGCTGTTCCCCTGAAAGAAGTTAAAGAGGGGTACAAAATTCATCGGGTGATGTTTATGCGCATAAAGGCTTTGCTTATGTAGGCACACATACAAAAAATGGCGGAGAAGGCGGTGTCCGCGTATTTGATATGAAAGATCCTTCAAATCCTGTGGAAGTGTCGTCATTTGCTCACCTTCCAGGGACTTGGCAGGAAAAAGTGATTGTGAAAACGGTGAATACAAAGCATTTCAAAGGGGACTTAGCCGCAGTCAGCGTTCAAAAGGTCGACCGCACCAACCTTGATGCAAAGGGAGGATTTGTATTATATGATGTAACAAATCCAAGGGAACCGAAAGAGCTGGGGTTCTGGGAGGATACTTCCGGTGCGAGAGGAACACATGAACTTTACCTGACAGTACAGGGGAATAACGTTTATGTGCTGACAGCAAACTGCTATGCAGATCTTTACTCTCATGGTGAGAAAATGGATGTTAATATTGTTGACGTTTCAAAACCATCGGAACCTGAAACCATCTATGAATTTAATCCGCGCAATTATATTCCTGAAGTAAGTGATGAGAATTATGACGGGTATAATTGGACTGATGAAGAAGGAGTTAAAAGGGCAGCATTTGCACATAGCGTCAAAACAGATGGAACCGGGAAAACAGCTTTCCTCTCCTACTGGGATTTAGGAACAATCATGCTTGATATCAGTGATGCCAAAAATCCGGTATACCTTGGCAGAACTGATTTTGCCAATGATGTTCAGGGAGCTGCCCATTCAATGGATTTAGCAAAAGGCGGGAATGTCCTTATTGAAACAAGGGAGGTATTCGGACCTACTAGAGAGGGCTTTGAAAGTGCCTATGGGTACACCATGATTTATGATATTAAAGATAAAACAAATCCAAAGCTGCTAAGTACGTTTAGAACGGATTTCACTGAGAAGATTCCTGGTGGTGCGACGGTCCACGATCCTAAAGTGCAGGGGAACACATTGTACCTCTCCCATTATGCTGGCGGAGTAAGGACAGTAGACATTACTGATCCATCTAATCCCGAGGAAATTGGTGTTTATATTCCAAGCAAATCTAATATTTGGGGTGTATTCGTAGATCGCAATTATGTACTTGCATCTGATATGGGTTCCGGCCTTAAAGTTCTGCAGAAGAACGGAAGCCATTAATGCCAAAAACAGGAGTTCTCTAAAGGAGGCTCCTGTTTTTTTATTTTGTTAAATAAAGGTTTTGTTAGATGTGAACCTAAGTTTAAACATAAGTTATCAATTCAATTCTAAATGACAGAGTTATTTTCAGCTTTCCCTTTTCGCGGCCAAACTGTATAGCTGAAGCTGATGGCAAAATCGATTGCAAGAACCAATGTCCACATTTTTATTAATCCCCGCAGGTTTTCTGTTTGCTCTGGATTTCCTATGAAGAGGATCATGGCAAATAATAATACCAGACCAATGATCCATGCGAGGAGATGTCTGTACCACCCATTTCTTTCTCTCCTGGCATGTTCACTGCCGTACTTTGAAGGCTTTACCGGTTTAGAGCCATTTCCAAACTTATAGGCAAATCTTTCATCAGCCCATTGAACCATCTGTTTACAGTATGCGACAGTGATACCGATATAAATTGCCGCGATGCCATGGAAAATGCTGGCTTCGGCCCCTCTGTGCAAATCAATTGCAGTTGCTGCGATTAGAATCAAATCAATCAAAGGTGTGCAAAGCAAAAGCAGACTGCCTAATGTTTTTTTTCTCAAAATATATCTTGCCGTTAAACCTGCAGCAACGAAAACCCAAAACCCAATCTCACAGGCGATTATCAGCCAGCCGATCATATAATCCACATCCTTTTTTTAATACACTTGTGTTATAAAAAGTAATATAACACAAGTGTATTAAAAAAGCAATTGGTGCTATACTATATTTATGCCTAAAAAAGTTGATCATGAAAAACAAAAACATATTTTAGCAAAAGCAGCATGGCGGGTGATTAAAAAGGAGGGCATTGAAGGAGCTTCCGTACGGAAGATAGCAGAGGAAGCAGGTTTATCACCAGGTTCACTGCGTCACTACTTTTCAAATCAAAGTGAGTTATTGGCTTATTCTATGAACTTAGTTTCAGAAAGGGTGAAAATAAGAATCCAGAATGCACCATTTACAGAAGATCATTTTGAAAATATGATACTGGTGCTTGGCGAGCTGCTTCCTTTAGATGAAGAACGGAGATTGGAAATGGAAGTCTGGATAGCATTTAATATTAAAGCTCTTGTTGACCCGAATCTTGCAGAACTCAGCAGCCGTGTATACGATGAAATGAAGGAAGGCATCCGAAAAGTCATTGAGGGGCTGAAGTTAATGGGTATATCCAGGTCTGATTTGAAAGCTGCAGAAGAGGTGGAACGACTTTATGCCTTGATTGATGGCCTCGCTCTCCATGCTGTGATGAAGCCTGATCTTTTTACTGAAAGTAAAATGAAAGGGATTATTAGAACTCATTTGGTATCATTATGTAAAAATGAATCCGATAAAAACAGCTGAAAATTCAGCTGTTTTTTCTTTTGTCTATTTTTAAGAATGCAAGGGCATAGCATCCAATATCATTAACTAAACGTTTAACTTTTTCCTGCAAGGGTACTGAAAACCAAAGAAACTGATTCATTGAAAGGATGATAGATTTGCCGCCATCACTCAATATAAAGATAAATGGTATAGAAATGAAGGCAGAACAGGATCAAACCGTTTTGCAGTTATTAAATGACAGCTCGATCGAAATTCCTCAGGTCTGCTTCCATCCCAGCCTGGGAGCAATAGAAACCTGTGATGCCTGCATTGTTTCCGTGAATGGAGAACTTGTGCGGTCATGCTCCACGAAAATTAAAGATGGAGACGTAATCGATACGGTGGAACCTGATGTAAAACAGGCGCAGACCATTGCCATGGATAAAATTCTCTTTAATCATGAGCTGTATTGTACGGTTTGTGATTATAACAATGGGGGATGTGAAGTACATAATACGGTTAAGGCGATGAAAATCAATCATCAAAGCATCCCTTTTGATCATAAGCCATATGAAAAGGATGAATCTCATCCATTTTACAGATATGACCCGGATCAATGCATTCTTTGCGGCAGATGTGTGGAAGCCTGTCAGGATGTCCAGGTTACTGAAACCTTAACAATTGATTGGGAGAGACAGAGACCAAGAGTTATTTGGGATAATGATGTGCCCATTAACGAGTCCTCCTGCGTTTCCTGTGGACACTGCTCCACTGTTTGTCCGTGTAATGCCATGATGGAAAAGGGGATGGAAGGCGAAGCAGGGTTTCTGACTGGCATAGCCAAAAACACCCTTCGTCCAATGATTGAAATCACTAAAAATGTTGAAACAGGGTATGGCTCCATCCTGGCGATTTCCGATATGGAAGCTGCTATGCGGGAAGAGAAAATAAAAAAGACCAAAACCGTCTGCACATATTGCGGGGTCGGCTGCAGCTTTGACGTATGGACAAAAGGCCGCGAAATATTGAAGGTTGAGCCTCAGGCAGAAGCGCCCGCCAATGGCATTTCTACCTGTGTAAAAGGGAAATTTGGCTGGGACTTTGTAAATAGTGAGGAACGTTTAACCAAACCGCTAATCAGGGAAGGCGATTCATTCCGTGAAGCAGAATGGGACGAAGCTCTGGACCTGATTGCCCGGAAATTTACAGAAATCAAAGAACAGCATGGCCCGGATGCGCTAAGCTTTATTACCTCCTCAAAATGCACCAATGAAGAATCGTATCTCATGCAGAAGCTTGGCAGGGCGGTTATAGGAACGAACAATATTGATAATTGTTCAAGATATTGCCAGACTCCTGCAACGGTAGGCTTATTCCGGACAGTTGGATATGGCGGTGATGCAGGTTCTATAGAAGATATTAAAAACTCCGCATTAGTGCTGATAATCGGCTCCAATACATCGGAATCCCACCCGGTTCTTTCCACCAGGGTAAAACGATCCCAGAAGCTTAACGGCCAGAAAGTTATCGTGGCTGACTTGAGGGAACACGAAATGGCAGAGCGTTCTGATCTGTTTGTGCGCCCTAGAGCCGGTACTGATATGGTATGGCTTTCTGCCATTACGAAATACATCATCGATCAGGGATGGGCAGATGAGATGTTTCTGCAGGAAAAAGTAAACGGTCTGGAAGAATTTACAGCAAATCTGGAGAAATATACACTTGAATTTGCTGAAGAAACAACCGGTATATCCAGAGATAATCTTATCAAAATGGCAGAAATGATTCATGAAGCCGATAGTGTTTCTGCATTATGGGCTATGGGTGTCACACAGCATCTGGGAGGCAGTGATACAAGTACAGCCATTTCAAATCTCTTGCTTGTAACCGGCAATTACGCCAAGCCTGGTGCAGGTGCATATCCTTTGAGAGGCCATAACAATGTGCAGGGGGCAGGAGACTTCGGAAGCAGTCCTGATAATTTGCCTGGTTACCAAAAGGTATCAGATCCTGATGTGAGGAAGAAGTTCGCAAATGCCTGGGGTGTAAACCTTCCTGAAAAAGCCGGAATGAATAATCACGAGATGGTAGAAGGAGTTCATGAGGGACAGCTGAAAGCGATGTATCTGAAGGGCGAAGATATGGGGCTTGTGGATTCAAACATCAATTATGTGCAGGCTGCATTTGAGAAGCTTGATTTCTTTGTTGTCCAGGATATTTTCCTATCCCGTACAGCTGAGTTTGCAGATGTTGTTCTCCCGGCAAGTCCAAGCCTGGAAAAGGAAGGAACCTTCACGAACACAGAAAGAAGAATCCAGCGTCTATATCAGGCGTTTGAACCACTTGGAGATTCAAAGCCGGATTGGCAGATTATTACTGAAGTTGCGAATCGCCTGGGAGCAGGCTGGACGTATACTCATCCAAGCGAAGTAATGGCTGAAGCAGCTAAGCTTATGCCTCTATACGCAGGCGTTACCTATGATAGATTGGAAGGCTATAATAGTCTGCAATGGCCAGTCGCTGAGGACGGAACCGACACTCCCCTCCTCTATACGGATGGCTTCCCGTTCCCGGATGGCAAGGCAAGACTTTTTCCGGTAGATTGGACTCCTGCTCTGGAATTCCCGGCGGAATATGATATCCATGTCAATAATGGACGTCTCCTGGAGCATTTCCATGAAGGGAATATGACATATAAGTCAAAAGGAATCAGCTCTAAAACACCGGAAGTGTTCCTTGAGGTTTCACCTGAGCTGGCCAAAGAGCGAGGCTTGAAGGACGGCACGCTAGTTCGCCTCACTTCACCGTATGGCAATGTTAAAGTTAAATGCCATATAACCAACAGGGTTAAAGGAAAGGAAGTTTACCTTCCGATGAATGATAGAGGAGAAGCGGCCATAAATTTATTAACAAGCAGCTATGCCGACAAGGATACTGATACACCGGCATATAAGGAAACAAAGGTAAAGCTTGAAATTCTAAGTGAAGAAGGCAGCAATCCGCTTCCTAGAATTAATCACCGCTATGGTAATCCGCAGCCGCAAATAGGTGTAAATGTCCAAAAGAAATGGGAAAGGAAAGATTATATTTTCCCGGGAGAATTGGTGAAAAAGGAGCGGAAGCAGCATGGCTAAAGCGATTAATAACATCAAGCGTTTTGAATTGTCACCCGAGGATAAACGAAAAAAAGACCTGGAAGAAGTGGAGAATGCCCTCATAGAAAATAAGGAACCTATACTTGAGCTTCTGACAGCGGTCGGACATATGCATGACCGGGGAGTCCTCTCATTATTGAATGGCCTGTTTGGGCAGGGAGATAAAGTTTTAAATGTCCTTGTTAAAGCATTAGACAAACCAGAAGCAACAAATACAATAAAAAACCTGCTTCTTATGGTTGGAACCCTCGGTACCATAAATGTCCAGCAGCTTGAACCCTTGCTGTTAAAATTAAATTCTGGTATTGCAAGAGTAGCGGATTATAAAGAAACCGACGAAAAAACAAGCTACTTTGATCTTGTCAGGGCACTGAAAGATCCGGAAGTCAATCGGGCAGTTACCCTCCTGATCACCTTCTTAAAAGGAATGGGAGAAGATACAAGCGCTATGGAAAGAAACACCCAGCTTCCAGAAGATCAGAAATTACACAAAATGGAAAATAACGAAAGTGATGTTCCTCCAAACAAAAGAGAATGAAAGAAAGCCAGTGACCGCTAATCAGGTCACTGGCTTTTTTTATCGAATACAACTAATAGGTATATAGACTCAAATTTTTACAATATTATCTTATAAACCAAAAATATAGCAGAATTTTGTGGAAAAATGGAAAACCATGTACTAGAATTGCAATAAGGAAAGATAAATAGGTGAACCCAATACATACATCATTTGAGAAGATATTAGAAAGAGGGTAATGAAGTGGGCATCATAAATGAAGGTAGTTTCATTGAAACAGTCCACATGAAAGGGTTACAAATCTCCCTGATTGCTTCGGGGGATGGGACAGAGGTTATTTATCACAGGCTGGAGCCAGATGCAAGGTGGGGACTGGAACCCTTAGAAGGCGGTGAATCGCTGGAATATCTTCATATGCTATCCGGTGAACTGCTATTAAAAGATTCTAATGGGGAAAAAACGTTAAGACCTGGTGATTCGTTCCAAAGATGCCCTGTTACTGAACATCATATTTTTCAATCAATAGGTCAATCTGAATTTTTATATGTAACCTCTAATCCAGTATTTCATTACTATAGCAAAGTGACAAATGAATTAAGAGAGTTGGTCATATCAATTGAAGAAAAAGATGGATATACAAGTGACCATTGCGATCGAATTACTAAAATGTCAATGCTCATGGCTGACGCGCTTGATTTAAATTCCCGGCAAATTTTGAAACTTAATCTTGCTGCATTCTTGCATGATATAGGAAAAGTAAAGGTGCCACTAGAGATTCTTCAAAAACCGGGTAAATTAACCTCTGATGAGTGGGAGTTAATGAAACAGCATTCGACGTTTGGACGCGAAATATTACAAGAAACAGGGCTGCCGAGTTTAATAGAAGCAGGAGAAGTGGTAGAGCAGCATCATGAAAGATTTGATGGCACAGGGTATCCCATAGGACTTAAAGGGGATGAAATTGCAATAGAGGCTGCCATTATTTCCGTTGTAGACTCATTTGATGCAATGACTACTGATCGTGTTTATCAGAAAGGCAGAAGTGTAACTGAAGCAATAGATGAACTTATACAAAATCGGGGTACCATGTACAATCCAGAGATCGTTGATATATTTATTAAAATAAAAGAAAAATTAGTAAAAATTTGAAGGGGGAATAATAATGAAGAAAGCAGCAATTGTTCTATTAAGTTTGATGTTATTACTTGTATTCAACGCGAAGACGTCGGAGGCTGCATATTTACCTGAATATGATAAATATGTAGAAGTGTCTTATGAACAAGCTAGATATATTGCCGATTTAATGGGTCTCCAAGATTATGAATTAGGAGAAGAAACAGCAAGGTTGTCATTTGAATTGCAGGAAAAGTTGATTGTAAAGATAGAAAAAATCCTGAAAACGGAAATTGACCATTATTACATCTGGTTAACCGTAGATGGAGAAACGGTTCTGGGTATAGATCCTCCACATCCAATGTTTTAGGAGAAAGCAAGTTAAAGCGTATGCTTTAACTTGCTTTTTGTTTTCCTGAACTAATGGCAAAAAGTCTATTAAACGTTCTTCTCAAAAACTATTCTTTCAGGATGCGAGTAAACATTAAAAGACTGACCGCGAATAAAGCCAACAGCTGTAATATTCAGGTCTTCTGCCAGCTTGATGGCTAAATCAGTCGGTGCTGATTTTGATAGAATGATGCCAACGCCAATTTTTGCGGCTTTAAGCAGAACTTCAGATGAGATTCTGCCGCTGAATGCAATGACTTTATCCCTTACAGGAATCCTGTTCTCAATGCAATACCCAAGGATTTTATCCAGAGCATTATGCCGCCCAATATCTGTTCTGCTGAGGATCAATTCCTCTGCAGAAAATAAAGCCGCATTATGCACTCCGCCTGTTTCATGAAAAGTCATGCTGCCATCCTGAAGCTGCTGCATAAATGAAATGCACTGATTGGGAGTCAGGGTCAGCTTTGATGTAGAAGTCCTGGCTGTCCTGGCATCGTTATGAAAGTAAAATTGCCTGCTCTTTCCGCAGCATGAACCGATAAATCGTTTAGAGTGAAACTCATGGCTTGCTGTAGAAGTTTGGGTATGTAATTCGACATAAGCAAATCCCTTGTTTTCATCTATTTGAATACTCTTTATTTCCTCATATCTTCTAATAAAGCCTTCAGAAGCCAAAAAGCCGATTGTCAATTCCCGAATTTTCGAAGGGCTGCAGACCATCGTTGCGAACTCTTCTCCGTTGAGATGAATTGTGAGCGGATGTTCAGAAACAATAGAATCTTCTGCTTCCTGCAGGACATCATTCTCAAATCTGACAATCTTTCTGCTGCTAATATCCATAATACTTCCTCCTAGAACCTTTCGACTAACAAAATATTAGCATATAATTTCAGTAATACAAGAAATTAAGATTGTATGGTTTGACAATTATTGTATTAATTGATTAACTTATTAAAGTGTGTACGGACTTATATAAATGAGATTATACATGAAATAAGAGTATATGAGGGCTGGAATATGAACAAATATGAAGCTGAATTCAGTAACTTAGTGCGCTCCTTCAGGAAAAAACATATGGGCAAAGGACCAAGCAAAGTCAGGACTACGTTCTGCAAAAATTGGGCTATTTGTGAAATGGAAGGGAATTTATCTCCTGTAGAAAAATTTATAGCGAGTGCAGACGAAGGGAAACAAATGCTTCGGGCTGCCAGAACTGAGATGGTCAAGGAAATGTATAAAAAGAATCGGCCGGCAGAAATGGAAGATTTTTTGCAGGCAAGGCTAATAGACCTTTTTGTGGATATTGATATAGAACGGGATTTTGGAATGTCAGTATTTGTATTCGATCAGGACATTCAAAGCAAGTTTATGGAATAAAAAGACTGAAATCTGGAAGATATATTCTGGATTCCAGCCTTTTTTATTTTTTTAGTATCCTTCTTATATCTCACATTCGGTTTCTTTGTTGTGTAAAATAGGGAATTATGTCACATAAGAATGGCGAAAAAAGGGGTTTAATGTCACGTTTGAAATATTTTTGTAATATTACTCTAACAAGTCTGTCAAATAAGGATGGTATAATCCTCCATGGAAAGACAAATTTACTAGAGACGATACTGAAAAGATAAACATAGATAAATAGTTTGATAAACGGCTGTATAATAGACCGAGTACATATTAGAAAGCAGGGTAATGACTTTGAAAAAAAGACTCCTCGTTTTAAATACGACAATTATTCTTGGGCTTGGAAGCGCTTTTTCAATCCCGGGTGTAAATGCTGAATCAATTAATAAGCTCGAGAATCAAAAAAGCCAAATCCAGCAGCAGCGCTCCAATTTGCAGGCTACATTGGCTGAAGCTGATAAGGAACTGGTAAGTGTACTTGAAGAAATTGCAGAGTTAAATGCTAAAATTACTAAAGTTGAAAAAGCAATTGAAGATAATAATAAATTAATAGCAGAAACGGAAACTAATATTGCCAGCACAAAAGCCGAAGTAGATCAATTGAAGGAAGACATGGCGATTATCCAGGAAAGAATTGAAAAGAGGAGTGCGATCCTTAAGCAGCGTGCACAATCTTTCCAGGAAAGCGGCGGAACCGTTGCATACCTGGATGTTCTTCTTGGGGCTTCCAGTTTCAGTGATTTCGTTGACCGTGTCGGTGCAGTAACTACGTTTGTTCAGGCGGACAAAGAATTACTGGAAGAGCAGGAACAGGATAAAAAAGCTTTTGAAGAAAAGAAGGCTGCAGTGGAAGAAGAACTTGCAGGATTAACAAGCATGATGACTGAATTAAAAGGCATGCAGGCTACTATGGAAGAGCAAAAACAGCAAAACAGCTCCTTAATCCAGCAGTTAAAAGAAAAGGAAAACTCTATTGCCGATAAAAAGGCAAAGCTGAAGAGTGAAGATGTCAAATATGCATCATTGATTGCTCAAATTGAACAAAGCATTGCGGCCCAGACAGCACCGGCAGCCCAGTCTGAGACTTCAACACCATCTCGCTCAGCTGCTGTGAATAAGCAAAAACCTGCTGCCCAGAAAACAAAAGGCTCAAGCACCTCTGCACCAAAGCCAAGCGTTAATGGCGGAAGCGCAATCAGCATTGTTACAACTGCAGGTAATAAATATATCGGTAATTCTGTTTATGTGTTTGGCGGCGGCAGAAATGCTTATGATATCGCAAATGGAAGATTCGATTGCTCAGGCTTTGTACACTGGTCGTTCTCCCAGGCAGGAATCAGTGTTGGAGCTAGCACAGATTCCCTTAAATTTGCTGGACGCCAGGTTTCAGCAAGCGAGATGAGAGCAGGAGACCTTGTTTTCTTTGATACCTACAAGAGGGACGGACATGTAGGCATTTACCTCGGCGGCGGTAAATTTATCGGTTCCCAAAGCTCTACGGGTGTTGCGATTGCAAATATGTCAAGCGGCTATTGGAAAACTAAGTTTAACGGCCGTGTTGTACGCGTGATAAATTAATGAAATGGACCTGACTTCCATGTGAAAACGTGGAAGTCAGGTTTTTTTGTTTGATCCTATTTGAGTCAGAGGCAGAACCAGGTTCGGACTTAAGTTATCGAATTTGCAGCTACTGAGTCAGAAGTTACTCCAGGTTCGGACACAGTTTACAAGATTTCCTCTATTTGAGTCAGAAGTTCCCCCAGCGCCCAAACAAAAACCCCACCCATTCAAACTTGCGAATTTTTAATAAATTCAAAATATTTTATTGATTATTACAATTAAGCATGATTAAATAGTAAATAACAAACAACTTATCAGATATGTGATGTCTGTAAAGGAAGGAGTCGTGAGGATGGATGTGAAAAAGATCTCAACGCGAAAAATATCTGAGATTGCTGCTGAGCAAATTGAAGATATGATTGCCAAAGGATCCTTTAAACCTGGAGATAAGCTCCCTTCAGTAAGAGAGCTGTGTGAATTATTTGGTGTCGGACGGTCAGCTGTCAGAGACGCCTTAACCTCTTTGCAGGGCAAAGGGATTGTGCAGGTTAAGCAGGGGGAAGGCACTTATATAACCAGATTTGATTCCTCAAAGCTGTTTAACAATCTGCATTTGCATCCGGATATAAAAGACATCCAGGAGTTGTTCCAGGCAAGAAAAATGGTGGAAACAGGGCTTGCTGAAATGGCAGCTGCCAATCGATCGGAAGAGGATTTGGCACTGATGAAGGAGCAGATTTCCGATGCAGCCATCCATGGATGGGAGGAGGATTACCAGTTTCATATGGCGATAGCCCGTGCAGCAGGTAATGATATCCTTATCCAATTTGTGCAGTTCATTTCTGAAACATTGAAAAAGTCCATGATTGATTTTCATCATTACCTCGAAACACGGCCTGACATTGCGAGAAAAATTGAGGAACAGCATTTGGAAATCTATTTGTCTATTAAAAATAAGCAGCCCGATCAGGCATATAAAAACATGGTTGACCATTTGGAATTGGTCGAAAAGCTTTTGCAGATGAGTATCCTTCAGGAGCAATGATGTTTTTTTTGAATAATACCAGAAACATTGTTTGTTATTACGAAACAAGAGGCGGTGGATAGGTTGATTGCAGCAGAATCGATAAGTGCATTAAAAACTTATTTAAGAGAAGATCAGATAGTTCAAAATAAGGACTCAAGCCCGTTTGGCAATTCTGGAAATATGGTTGTTTTTCCGGAAACAGAAGAGGAAATTGCAACAGTCCTTAAGCATGCTGATTCGAATGGTTTAACCATCACCATTAAGGGCGGCGGCACAAAACGGGGGTTCGGTGGCTTAACCGAAAAAACGGATATTCTTCTATCACTTGAAAAATATACTGGGATTGTGGAACACACGCCTGGTGATATGACTTTAACAGTAAAAGCGGGAAGTCGCTTTAAAGACCTTCAGAATTATCTGGCACAGCATAATCAAAAAATATCACTCGATCCTTGTTGGCCTGAAAATGCCACAATAGGCGGGATCATTGCAGCAAATGAAAGCGGACCCAAAAGATTGGGCTACGGTTCAGCCCGTGATGCAGTCATTGGTTTAAGGACTGTATACCCGGATGGCAAAGTAATACGTTCTGGTGGAAGAGTCGTAAAAAATGTGGCCGGCTATGATATGAATAAACTATTTATAGGGGCGATGGGCACACTTGGTGTCATTTCTGAAATCACCTTAAAGCTTCGCCCTATACCTAAATGCGAGAGCCTGGTTCTTGTTTCGTTTCCAAAAGGAAATCTGGAGGAAATTAAGGCTTTTGCAGTGAAGGTTTTGGATTCTATGATTGAACCTGTCTCGCTTGAACTGCTGAATCCGGCACTTTCTGATAAGCTTGCCGGAATAAACACCTACACTATAGCAATGTGTTTTGAAGATGTGGAAAGCTCTGTACGCTATCAGGAAGAATTCGTTAGAAATATGATGCCTGGTGATGCGGAATTGTTAATAAATCCAAAGGATAAAGCGGATTTGTTCTGGGACCGATTTTACACGCACATCCCCAATGGCTTAGATGGGGAATTGCCAATCCAAACAGAAGCATCCATTAAAATTGGAACTGTAAATCTTGAAGCGGTGAGCGTATTAAAGGAAACGGAACTGCTCCAGGACCGTTTTAATGTACAAATCGAGTCACATGGAGGTCTTGGCCATGGATTGAGTCAAGTGACCATTAGAGGTGCAGAGTCTGATGTCGCCAATGCCGTTGCCCATGTAAGGCAAATCGCTGAAAAAGCCGGCGGGTATGCGATTGTCAAGCATTTGCCCTTGCATCTTCGGAAACAAGTGGAGGTATGGGGCAATAAACCTTCTTATTTCTTTTTGCTGCAGGGCATTAAAACAAAAGTTGATCCAAATAAAACATTAAATCCAAACAGGTTTATAGGAGGGATTTAAATGAGCGTGCGGGAACTCGATTTAAAGCAAGAACCGCCATGTACTTCAGGATTGGGAAATTATTTATGGAGCGATCCGCCCGATGAAAACAAATGGGCTGACTGTGTCCATTGCGGCATGTGTCTGGAATCTTGCCCGACATATGAACAGACAGGCCAGGAACAGCATTCCCCAAGGGGGCGTGTTCACTTAATCAAATCAGTGGCAGAAGGGAAGCTCCAAGTAAATGAACATTTCATGGACCCGGTGTTTCAATGTCTGGATTGCCGCGCCTGTACAACTGCATGCCCGGCTGATGTCGATGTTGGGGGGTTAATTGAGGAAGCACGGGGCCAGATTCGTCAGGCAATGCCATTAACAGGTGTAAAAGGAGCCATCAGCAAGTTTTTTCTTCACGATCTTTTCCCGCACCAGAATCGCTTAAATACGCTCGGCAGCCTTCTGAGATTCTATCAAAAAAGCGGCATGCAAAAAGCCGTCCGAAAAACTAAATTAATCAATGTCATGCCGCAGCACCTCGCAGATATGGAAGCCATCATGCCTGAAGTGAAAGAGCCTGTTAAAAAGAAATATAAAGACGTAAAAGTAATAAAAGCAACAGGGGAGACAAAGCAGGAAGTTGCCATGCTGACCGGCTGTGTAATGGATGTCATGTTCAGTGATATTAATGAATCCACTATCAATGTACTGACCAGGAATGGTAGTGATGTTGTCATTCCCCAAAACCAGACGTGCTGCGGTGCCCTGCATGTTCACGCGGGAGACCGCGATATGGGCAGGAAGCTGGCAAAGCAGAATATGGAGGCATTCAAGGACTTTGATAAAGTGATTGTTAATGCTGCAGGCTGCGGGTGCATGATGAAGGAATACGCAGAATTATTTAAGGAAGATCCGGAAATGCATGCAAAAGCGGAAGAGTTTTCGGAAAAGGTAGAGGATATTTCAAAGTTTCTTCATGAAACAGGCTATGAAAAGCCAAAGGCTGAGATGAATACCAGAATTACGTATCATGATGCCTGCCATTTAGCGCATGGACAGGGGATTCGTCAGCAGCCGCGAGATATTCTTCTTGATATTCCCGGTGTAGACATGGTTCATATGCCAAATTCAGACCGCTGCTGCGGAAGTGCAGGAATCTACAATATTACCAATCCGGAAATGGCCAATGCAGTCCTTGAGAGCAAAATGGAGAATGTTCCCGATGATGTGGAAATGATATCGATGGGGAATCCCGGCTGTATGCTGCAGATGGCAATGGGAGTTCAAAAATACGGCAGAAACCAGAAAATCGTCCATACTGTCCAGCTTCTGGACTGGGCTTATCAAAAGGAAGACGGTATGAGGGAGGGAGAAGAGTGAAGGCAAAAGACCGGGTTAAATCAAAGGACAAACACATCTTAAATTTGGCTGATTTCGTTGGCGGTGCCCGTTCCATTCTTTACCTGAAGGAAGATCTTGTGGCCTATGACTGTGACGGCTTTACGATTCATAAACATTTGCCGAAGGCAGTGGTTTTTCCTAAAAACACACAGGAAGTGGCGGAGATTGTTAAATATTGCTCTGACAACGATCTTCCCTTCCTGGCAAGGGGAGCAGGAACAGGGCTCAGCGGGGGAGCCATACCGCTTAATGGGGAAATCATTATCAGTATGGTCAGGATGAAAAAGCTTATCAGCGTAGATCTGGAAAATCGCCGTGCCGTTGTAGAGCCTGGATTTGTCAATCTGAAACTCACCAATTCCATATCTGATAAAGGATATTATTACGCTCCAGATCCATCCAGCCAATATTGCTGTACAATTGGGGGCAATGTCGCAGAAAATGCCGGCGGTGCTCATTGTCTGAAATACGGAGTTACGACAAACCATATACTGGGACTTGAAGTGGTCATGCCTAATGGAGAAATAGTGGAAATTGGTAAAGACGGTATTCCGGATGCTCCCGGATATGATTTGCTTGGTCTGATCACAGGCTCTGAAGGAACCCTTGGCATTGTGACAAAGATAACAGTCAGGGTTCTGAAAAATCCTGAAGGAAAACAGACCGTTCTTGCCTACTTTGATCGGGTTGATGATGGAAGCCAGGCTGTATCAGACATAATTTCTGCAGGTATCGTGCCGGCAGCCCTTGAAATGATGGATAAAACTGCGATTGAAGGGGTGGAAGCTGCTGCTTTTCCGGTAGGCCATCCAAAAGATATCGAAGCAGTTCTCCTGATTGAAGTGGATGGGATTGCTGCGGGAATTCAGGAACAGATTGACCAGATCCTGGAGGTATGCCGAAAGAGGAATGTCCGTGAAGTACGGGCGGCCGGAAGTGAAGAGGAAAGAGCCAGATGGTGGGCGAACCGGAAGACGGGCTTTGGTGCCATGGGAGCCATTTCTCCTGATTATCTGGTTCAGGATGGGGTTATTCCCCGAAGCAGGCTGCCTGAGGTTTTAAGCAAAATCAATCAGATCAGCAGTGAATCGGGTTTAAGGATTGCGAATATTTTTCATGCAGGAGACGGAAATCTTCATCCCCTTGTACTTTTTGATGCACGGATACCAGGAGAATCAGAGAAAGCGCTTGAAGCCGGAAGCCAATGTCTGAAGGTATGCGCGGATGTTGGAGGGACCATTACTGGAGAACATGGCGTCGGTATTGAGAAGCGGGAAGAAATGCGCTTTGTTTTCACAGAAGAGGAAATCGCTGCCCAGACAGAGATCCGGGAAGTCTTTAATCCCCATAATCTTTTAAATGCAGGAAAACTGTTCCCATCGCCGGGCAGATGTGCGGAAGTTAAAAAAGAGATGAAGGCCCAGGCAATTTCTTAAAAAATGGCCAGCTTTTCCTGGTGAAAGGCTGGCATTGAAATGAGAGAAGAATAAAATTGTGTGAAAATTATTGAAAATACTTTTGAAAACATGCTATTATTTTTTAAAGAGAAAGTTAGAAACGCTGTTTCGTAATAAGAAACAACTGGAATTAAAAGCAGCAATTGAAGGAGGAAATGAATAATGGAGAACTATGTGAAAACAGGAAGTCTGCAGGTTGCTAGTGAGCTCTATGAATTTATCAATTCCGAGGCTTTGCCGGGAAGCGGCGTGGATCAGGAGCAATTCTGGTCAGGTTTGGAAGCGCTTATAAATGATCTGACCCCTGAAGAATAAAGCATTGCTCGCAAAGCGTGATGAAATTCAGCATAAGCTGAACACTTGGCACAGGGAAAACCAGAATTTTGATTTTAATAGCTATAAGTCATTTTTGGAAGAGATCGGCTATCTTGAGCCAAAAGCCGAGGATTTTAAAATTACTACAGAAAATGTGGATGAAGAAGTAGCTGTGAAGGCCGGACCGCAATTGGTCGTTCCAGTTAATAACGGGAGATATGCGATCAATGCAGCAAATGCCCGGTGGGGAAGCTTATACGATGCACTATATGGAACCGATGCAATCAGTGAAGAAAATGGGGCAAATAGGGACGGCGGATATAATCCTGTAAGGGGAGAAAAGGTTATTGCGTTTGCCAGGGAATTCCTTGACCAAACCGTTCCTCTCTCAAACGGTTCGCATAAAGACGCTGTTCAGTACAAGGTTGATGAAGGGAAACTGGCAGTTATGCTGGGCAATGGGGAAACTGCAAAACTAAAAGACGAAGCAAAGTTTGCCGGATACCAGGGAGATCCGAATCAGCCCTCTGCGGTACTCTTAAAGAATAATGGCCTTTATTTTGAAATTCAGTTTGACAGAAACCACCCAATTGGAAAAACGGATGATGCCGGGGTGAAGGATGTTTTACTTGAAGCTGCAATTACCACAATTATGGACTGTGAGGATTCAGTAACAGCAGTTGATGCTGAAGACAAGGTACTTGTATACCGCAACTGGCTCGGTTTAATGAAAGGTGATCTTTCTGCAGCCTTCACAAAGGGCTCTAAATCAATGACACGTAAATTGAATCCTGACCGTTCATATGTGTCTGCTGAAGGGAAGGAGTTTTCATTACCTGGACGCTCATTAATGTTTGTCAGGAATGTCGGACATTTAATGTCCATTAATGCTATTTTGGATGCAGAAGGAAATGAAGTGCAGGAAGGGATCCTCGATACGGTAGTTACTTCCCTGATTGGGAAGCATACATTGCTTGGAAATGGACCATACCAAAACACATCTGAGGGATCCATTTATATCGTTAAGCCAAAAATGCACGGTTCCAAAGAGGTTGCTTTTGCAAACGAGTTATTTGACCGGACGGAAGATCTGCTTGGACTGGATCGGAACACACTGAAAATTGGTGTAATGGATGAGGAGCGCCGTACATCCTTGAATCTTGCAGCCTGCATCAGTGAAGTAAAAGAGCGCATTGTTTTCATTAACACCGGATTCCTTGACCGTACAGGGGATGAAATGCACACTTCCATGGAAGCTGGCCCGATGATCCGCAAGAATGACATGAAGGCAACAGCCTGGCTAAAAGGCTATGAAAAATCCAATGTCAATACTGGCCTTGAAACAGGCTTCCAGGGCCGTGCACAAATTGGAAAAGGCATGTGGGCAATGCCTGATATGATGGCAGATATGATGGAGCAGAAGATCGGCCATCTGAACGCCGGTGCCAATACTGCCTGGGTACCGTCTCCAACTGCAGCCACCCTTCATGCATTGCATTACCATCAGGTAGAGGTTCAGAAGGTGCAAAACAAGTTGCTGGAGGAAGTTACAGACCTACGTGACGAAATTCTTCAGATACCGGTTGCAGACAATCCCCAATGGACTCAAGATGAGATCCAGGAAGAACTGGAAAACAACGCACAGGGTATTCTCGGATATGTGGTCCGCTGGGTTGAGCAGGGCATCGGCTGTTCCAAAGTTCCTGATATCAATAATATTGGTTTAATGGAGGACCGTGCGACACTAAGAATTTCCAGCCAGCATGTTGCAAACTGGCTTCACCATGGCATCTGCGCAAAGGAACAAGTGCTTGAGACACTTAAGAAAATGGCTAAGGTCGTAGATGAACAAAACAGTGGGGATCCTGCATACCGCCCAATGGCCGCTGATTTCGATCAATCGGTTGCATTCCAGGCAGCCTGTGACCTTGTTTTCGAAGGCTATGATCAGCCAAACGGCTATACAGAACCAATCCTGCACCGCCGCCGTCTTGAAGCGAAGTCAAAATACGCTGTTAAACAGTAATAATTTCAGAACAGGGCATGCAGGGTGCCCTGTTTTTCTAAGGATCTGCACACTTAAATTAATTGAGGGGAGAGGAAGAAAAATGAAATTTACAAGATATGAAGTTAATGGAGCAGTACATGCAGGAGTATTAGAAGACGGTATGATTAAAGAAATTAAAGGGGATATTTTCGGAGATTGGGAGTATACAGGCCAGAGCTTTTCGCAGAATGAAGCAAAACAGCTTGCACCCCTGGTTCCTAATCAGATCATAGGAATTGGAGCCAACTATGTGTCCGAAAAAGCGGATTTGCCTGAGACTCTCCCTGAAATTCCTGTATTCTTCTTCAAGCCTGTATCTTCAGTTATTGGACCAGATGAGGATATTATCATTCCTGAAGGCATTGAAGAGGTGAAATTCGAATCAGAACTGGCTGTCGTCATTGGCAGAGAAGCAAAAAATGTAGCAGAGTCAGATGTACTTAATTATGTTTTCGGCTACACAGTGGGGAATGATGTTACTGCTCCGCAATTTTTCCATAATGATGGACATTGGACAATTGGCAAATCCTTTGACAGTTTTACTCCGCTGGGTCCTGTAATCGAAACTGAACTGGATCCGTTTGAGATAAAGGTTGAAGCAAAATTAAACGGCACAGAAAAGCAGAACAGCAGCACAGATCTTATGATTATCCCAATCCGCAAAATGATTTCATACCTGTCTAACGTCATGACACTGAAGCCGGGTGACGTAATCCTTACAGGAAGTCCTGTTGGAGCTGAGATGGTCAGGTCTGGTGATGTTATCGAATGTGAAATCAAAGAGATTGGAACACTGCGCAATACATTTGCAGTGGCACGTGAAAGCGCAAAAACGGTATAATTCAAGTAGATTGAATTATGGTATTTGCACCTGAGGTGAGTGTTGTGGAAAGAGAAAATATGGTCAAGTCCGTCAGCAGGGCGCTGGATATAATTACATTGATCAGCCTGAAAAAAAACGGTCTAGGCGTTACGGAAATTGCGAATCAGATAGACATCAACAAAAGCTCTGTTTATCGTATTCTATCTACCCTTGTTCAGTACGGATATATAGAGCAGGACACTGAAACCGGCAAGTACAAATTAGGGTATAAGTTCCTTGAGATCAGTTCAAAGCTGCTTGAATCAATTGATTTGCGTGCAGAAGCAAGGCCATTTCTGCAGGAGCTTGAAAATGAAACAAATGAAGTCATTCATTTAGTCGTTTATGATCAGGGAGAGGTTGTGTACATCGAGAAGCTTGAGGGCAATGAGACATTAAGGATGCATTCGAAAGTCGGGAAACGCGCTCCCATGCATTGCACATCAGTCGGCAAAGCCATTCTGGCTCATCTGCCTTCAAGCATTGTTTTTGATATTCTTGAGAGAAAAGGGATGCCGGTCCATACAGATAAAACCATAACGGATAAAGACGAATTCATGAAAGAATTGGGGCAGGTTAGACAAAAAGGATATGCCCTGGATCTGGAAGAAAATGAATACGGGATTACGTGTGTTGCCGTTCCTATTTTTGACCACCTTGGCAAGGTTATTGCAGCAGTCAGTATTTCAGGACCAACCATGAGGATGACAGATGATAGGCTTGATGCATTAAAATCCATAATGGTAAAGACAGGAAAAGATATTTCCACACGTCTGGGCCATTTTAGCTGAATCAATTAATAATTAGCTCGATATATCTTGATAAAAAGATATATTGGGCTAATTTTTTTGTATATACATACAAATATTTTTGTGCAAATACATAGATTTAATTTTCAAAATATTATTGAAATTATGAATAATGTTTGTATAATGTAAATAAGCCTATCAACATGTTGTATAACAAAACCATTATAGTTATATAACATGTTTCGCTGTCCGCAACAAAATGCAATCATTGTTCGCTATTACAAAACAAAGGGGGAAACGTAATTTGAGTACTGGAATGTTAGCTTTATTATCTTTATTGCCGATTATTGCAGTTGCAGTATTTCTTGTCGGATTGAGATGGCCGGCAAGTAAGGCGATGCCAATCTCATACCTTGTTGCAGTAGTGCTTGCTTTATTTGTATGGGAGGTTTCGGGAGCCACAGTTGCTGCTGCTTCCATCAATGGTCTGGTTGTAGCCGGAACACTTCTTTATATTATTTTCGGCGCTATTCTGCTTCTGAATACCCTTCAGGAAAGCGGCGGCTTAATGACCATCCGGCAGGGCTTTACAGATATTTCGCCTGACCGCCGAATACAAGTGATTATCATCGCCTGGCTGTTTGGTTCTTTCATTGAAGGCGCATCCGGGTTTGGTACTCCAGCCGCAGTAGCTGTTCCGCTGTTAGTTGGCCTTGGATTTCCGGCTATGGCCGCAGTTATTGCCGGAATGGTCATTCAAAGTACACCGGTGTCATTTGGTGCTGTAGGGACACCTATGCTTGTCGGCGTTCAGACCGGTTTATCTGGCAATGCCAGCCTTACCGATAACCTGCTTGGATTAGTAACTCAAATCGCAGGACAAGTAGCTATTCTCCACATGATTGCGGGCACATTGATTCCTTTATTTGTAGTAGCTTTAATGACAAGATTTTTCGGCAAAAATAAATCATTTACAGAAGGGATAAAAGTCTGGAAGTTTGCACTTTTTGCAGCTTTTGCCATGACTATCCCTTATGTTATTGTCGCAAATGTCCTTGGACCTGAATTCCCATCAATGATCGGGGGATTAGCTGGTTTAGCAATTGTTGTTTTTGCAGCAAAAAAAGGCTTTCTTATGCCGCCTAAAGTTCAGGTTTGGGATTTCGAAGAGAAATCCAAGTGGGATCCCGAATGGACTGGAAAGCTGGAAATTAAAGCTGTTGCTCACAAGAGCGGAAGCATGAGCATGATGCGTGCATGGACTCCTTATGTTTTAGTTGGCCTGTTTTTAGTATTGTCGAGGTTGAAATCGCTTCCGTTTTTGGAATGGCTTCAGGCATGGACGGTCAAATTTGAAAACATTTTTGATTCCGGCATCACTTCAAGCTTCCAGCCGCTGTATTTGCCGGGTACGATTTTTATACTTGTATCTGTTATCACTTATTTTATCCATGGAATGAATTCCAGTTCATACAAAAAAGCCTGGGCAGATTCGGGAAAGACCACTGTAGCTGCTTCAACAGCTTTAATTTTCACAGTTCCGATGGTACAGGTATTTATCAACACCGGAGGGGGAGAAGCAGGCTATAATCAGATGCCGATAGAGCTCGCGAATGGTGCTGCGGCTCTTGCGGGAGAATTCTGGCCGTTCTTTGCCACCTTCATTGGAGGCATCGGTGCCTTTATTGCAGGAAGTAATACCGTCAGTAATATGATGTTTGCACTATTCCAGTATGATGTCGGCTCGCAGATCGGGGTGGATGCTACCTGGATTGTAGCCCTTCAGGCAGTCGGAGGAGCAGCTGGAAACATGATTTGTGTGCATAACGTTGTTGCTGCATCAGCTGTTGTGGGTCTTGTTGGAAAAGAAGGTGCTGTCATCCGTAAAACGTTGTTCCCATTCTTCTACTATGCTTTGCTGGCAGGATCTGTAGGTTACTCGATTGTCTGGTATTCGCAAAAAGGGATATTCAATATCGGTTCCTTCATTGCAGTTGCCATTGCAGTTGCAGCTGTTTATATAATTGCAACAAATAACAGGCGTTCCAACATGATTTTGCCTCCGCCGCCGGTGAATGTGAAATCTGCTAAATAAATAAGAATTCTTTAACTGGTTTAGCCCTTTGGCTGAACCAGTTTTTCTTTTTATAAATTTTTTTATTTTCCTCTTCTCTTTTCCAATTACTTGTAATATAATCTAACTGTGTTAACTGTACTAGGAATCATAGTACACTGCATACAGATGGGAGGGCAAGCATGTTTGAATTGGATGTAAGGAGCCGAAAACCTATATATGAACAGCTGGTTGAGCGGCTTAAAGAGCTGATCATCACAGAGGTCTTAACAGCAGATGAACAGCTGCCTTCCGTTCGCACGCTGGCCCAGCAGCTGACGATCAATCCTAATACCATTCAGAAGGCATATAGGGAACTTGAGTCCCAGGGCTATATTTATTCCATAAAAGGGAAGGGCAGTTTTGTCAGTGCAGCGACACCCAATCTGAACAGCGAAAAAATAGAAAAAGTGAAAAATGAACTTTCAAAGCTTTTATCAGAAGCTTTATACCTTGGAATCACAAAAAATGAATTATACAAGCTCATACAGGAAATAGAAGCAGCTATAGGGGGAGGGATAGAAGATGATCAAAATCCGTAATGTGCGAAAATCTTTTGAGGAGATGGATGCTGTCGAAGATGTCTGCATCGAAGTGAATAAAGGGTCCATATACGGCTTGCTTGGATCCAATGGAGCCGGAAAGACAACACTTTTAAAGCTGTTGGCAGGCATTTATGCAGAGGATGAAGGAAGCATTGCCATTGACGGCCAGCCGGTGTTCGAAAACCCGCAAATGAAAAATAAGATCTTTTTTATTCAGGATCATCCCTATTTTCTGCCTCAATATACCGTTAAGCAGATGGCGCAATTCTATAAAAATATTTACAGCAAGTGGGATGAAGATCGCTTTGAAGATCTGGCTGCCATTTTTGAAATGGATATACATAAAAAGATTCATAGATTTTCCAAAGGCATTCAGCGTCAGGCTGCTTTTATCCTTGCTTTGTCTGCCAGGCCGGAAGTGTTAATTTTGGATGAGCCTATGGACGGGCTTGATCCCGTAATGAGGAAGAAAGTGAAAAGCCTGCTGATCGATGAGGTTGCTGAAAGAGAAATGACCATTCTTATTTCCTCTCATAATTTGCGGGAAGTTGAGGATCTATGTGATTTTATAGGCATAATGCATAATGGGCGTATGATTCTGGAAAAAGATCTTGATGATCTTAAAACAGATACACATAAAATTCAGGTTGCCTTTAAAGGATCTGTACCAGCCATTTTCGATCCGCTGAAAATCCTTCATAAAGAAAAAAGAGGCAGCATCATGATCTGCATTGTAAAGGGAGATGCAAAGGAAATATCGTCATATGTTCAACAATTTAAACCAGTGATTTTCGATATGCTTCCCCTGACATTAGAGGAGATTTTCATTTATGAAATGGGGGACATTGGATATGCAGTCCAAAACATCCTTGATTAAAAGGGAAATTATAAAAACGATCTTCAGAAGTGTCGGCTGGATTTCCATTGTGTATTTTCTCGGTCTGTTCTTTGCCATTCCTCTTGATATCATAATGAATTCTTCAGAGGAACAGCGGAAATTCCTGGACATTGACAATCTGTTTCAATACAACTTCCAGCTGCAATTTATCTTGAGTATATCAGTACCGGTGGCCTTGTCTGTGTTCTTATTCAGGTATACACAGGTAAAACAATATAGCGATTTAATGCACAGCCTCCCGGTTAAAAGGGAATCCATTTTCCATCAATATGCTTTAGCTGGAATCATACTATTAAATTTGCCGGTTTTACTCATTGCAATGATTGTCATGGTTCTTTACCAGCCAATGGATTTGCAGGATTTTTATTCAGTGGGGGAGATCCTCAATTGGTTGGCCATCACGCTTTTATTTAATACTGTGATTTACCTGGCCGGTGTTTCTGTTGGAATGCTGACGGGATTATCGGCGGTACAGGGTGTGTTAACGTATATTTTTCTCCTGCTCCCTGTAGGCCTGATCATTTTAATTTCTATTAATTTGCCATTCTATTTATTCGGTTTTCCAGGCCAATACTATATGACAAGCAAATTTGAAAAGTTCTCTCCCTTGATTGCATTTACTCAGATGAATATGCGTACACCGTCAAATGTGGAGACTGCCGTTTATCTCATACTTATTGTGTCTTTGTATTTTCTTGGCTTGCAGATCTATAAAAGGAGAAAAATGGAGGCCGTTTCCCACGCGCTTGTTTTTCCTATAACAAAGCCCATTTTCAAATTTGGTGTAACGTTTTGCACGATGCTTCTTGGGGGCGGTTATTTCGGTGAGATGCAGGGCGGAACGAGCTGGATAATAGCGGGATATGTGTTTGGAGCGTTGATTGGATATGCAGCGGCCGAAATGGTTCTTCAAAAATCATGGCGAGTGACTATTCATGTAAAAGGATTGATGGTCTATACAGCCATAATGGCGGCTTTATTCCTCTTATTCCAATTTGACTTGACTCAGTATGAAAAAAGCATACCGAGGGGAAATGAAATTGAGCGGGTTCATTTCAGCGAGAGTTTTCACCTTTATAATGATATTGATCATGAGCAGCCGCTATATTTAAAAGAATACGAGAATATTGATTTGGTCAGAAGGTTTCATGAAAAGCTTGTAAAGGATGAAAACAGACAGGCGCAGGTTTCTGGCCGCGGTTCCGTTTTTATTGTGTATGAACTTAAGAATGGCGAAAAGCTGATCCGCAATTACAGCATTAACAAAAGGGAATATAAGCCATTTCTTAAGCTGATTTATGAATCGGATGAATATAAAATGGCAACAAATGAAATCTATCAGGTATCAGCAGATGATACTACGAAAATCACGATTACCCCGTCCGGGCCAGTTTCAAAACATGCTGTCATTACAGATAAAGAAGAACTAAAAGAAGCTGTTGAGCTATTGACTGAGGAAGTGGATGCTGCTTCTTATGAGGAGCTTCAGGGAATTAACGAGCCATATGCGCATATTGAAATTTATTATAATGACAGCAAAAAAGCTTATATGAGCTGGAATCGTTCTTATACCAGATTTGAGAAATGGCTGGAAGAAAAGTCATTGCTGAATGATGCAAAAGTGAATAGCAATGATATATCGTATGCACTGGCTGTAAAAGCGGAGGATATCGATATCAACTTTGCGGCAGGGTACTCTTATGATGAAGTTTTTGAAGAGATGAATGACAGCAAAACCTCCATCAAAATTACGGATAAGGAACAAATAGAAAGCGGTTTGAGGAATTCAAACGGATACATTGAAGGAGACTACATTATTGCCTTCTATTTTGATGAACAAAGATCAATTGATATTAAGAGCTTTACTGAAAAAACAGTGCCGGATTTTATAAAAGAACGGTTTCAATAATTCGGGAGAAGTTTACAGGAGAGGGGGATTACAGTGAAAAAACCTTCAATGGATATGAGGGAAATCTGCAGACTCTACAATAAGCGGCTTTATCATATTGCTTACAGCATAACCAGGGATCATTATCTGGCGCAGGATGTGGTACAGGAAACACTGATCAAGGCTTATAAAAAAATGGACAGCATAGATGATCAGGATAAGCTGGGATCATGGTTATCATCAATAGCGACCAGAACCGCAATAGATTTTGTGCGAAAAGAAAGAAGGACTAATGAGAGGATACAGGATTCCGTCGATTTTGAAAACTGCATGCAAAGCAGGTACAGCGATACCGGGCAGGAAGCAGAGATCAATATGCTTCAGGAGCAGATATACGCTTATGTGGATTCACTCTCCTATGAACAAAAAAGGGTTTTCCTGCTTAAAACAAAGCATGGACTGAAGGAAAGAGAAATAGCGGACCTTCTCCATCTCAACCCAAACACTGTCAAAACAAAACTATATCGGGTCAGACAGCATCTGAGAGAAATTCTTGTGGATCGGAATTTGGCATAGAAAAACAGCTTCTGAAAAGGAGCTGTTTTTTGTGCAATGACAAGAATTGATAATTAATCAGCCATTCAGCAGGAAAATCACCTTTGCAAATGGAAATGACTTCATAGAAAACCTGATTAATAATAGGAGGTTCATTATGGAATTGAAAGAATGCAGAGCTATAATTACGGGTGGTGCTTCGGGGCTTGGGGAGGCGACAGTGAGAAAAATAACCGGATGCGGAGGGAAGGTCCTTATTGCAGATTTGGCGGAAGATCGGGCGGCACATCTAATCAGGGAACTGGGTGAAAATGTTCTTTTTATGAAAACGGATGTTACAAAAGAAGAAGACGTACAGAGGGCAGTGGCATTTGCTTCTGAACAATTTGGCAGTATTAATACTGCAGTTAACTGCGCCGGCATCGGAATTGCCGCAAAGCTGCTGGGCCGAAAAGGCGTCCATTCTCTGGACATGTTCCAAAACGTCATTATGATAAATCTGATTGGGACTTTTAATGTCATTCGTCTGGCTGCAGAACAAATGGCAAAGAATGACCCGAATGAAGAAGGAGAAAGAGGTGTGATTATTAATACGGCTTCAGTCGCAGCATTTGAAGGACAAATTGGCCAGGCAGCCTATAGTGCATCCAAAGGCGGAGTGGTTGGCATGACCCTGCCGATCGCCAGGGAGCTTTCGGGTTATGGGATTCGTGTAATGACGATTGCCCCTGGATTGTTTAACACTCCCATGTTTGAATCACTGCCTCAGGAGGCGAGGGATTCATTGGGGAAAATGGTGCCTTTTCCTTCAAGGCTTGGATATCCTGAGGAGTATGCCAGACTGGCTGAAAGTATATTAGTGAATCCGATGCTGAATGGAGAGACGATCAGGCTGGATGGGGGCATCCGAATGCAGGCGAAGTAACTCAGTGAACCTTGAAAGAAAGGTTTTTCTGAAAAATGAATTTTAAATGTTCTAAAAATATAGTTAATTTTTGTACAATATAATTGTAAGCCTTTACAAAGGCAATAGATAATACTTTGTGTTATGCCAAAAAAATTTTAGTTTCGGAGGTTCATAGTATGGCTGCGACATACCTGCAGGAAGAGCATGAAATTTTTAGAGAATCTCTGCGAAAGTTCTTAGAGAAAGAAGCCTATCCGAATTATGACAAATGGGAAGCGGATAGAATCATTCCCCGTGAGTTTTGGCGCAAGATGGGGGAGCAGGGTTTTTTATGCCCTGATATTGAAGAAAAGTATGGCGGAAGCAATGTTGATTGGGGCTTCTCAGTCATTATCAATGAAGAACTTGAACGGGTTGGCTCAGGGATGGTGGGAATTGGGCTCCACAATGATATCGTCGTCCCATACATTACTGCTTATGGAACTGATGAACAAAAGGAAAGGTGGCTGCCGAAGTGTGCTGCGGGTGAAATCATTACAGCAATCGCCATGACCGAACCTGGCGCCGGCTCTGATTTAGCAGGCATCAGAACGACTGCAAGGCTTGATGGGGACCATTACATAGTGAATGGCGAAAAGACCTTTATTACCAATGGAATTCATTCCGATTTAATCATCATAGCCTGTAAAACAGACCCCCATGCAGTCCCCCGGCATAAAGGCGTCAGCCTGCTTGCGGTCGAGAGGGGAACAGATGGGTTTTCAAGAGGGAGGAAATTAAACAAGGTCGGTCTTCATTGTCAGGATACGGCAGAGTTAGTTTTCGAAGATTGCAGGGTTCCGAAAGAAAATCTGATCGGTGAAGAAGGAAAAGGTTTTCTATATTTAATGGATAAGCTGCAGCAGGAAAGGCTTGTCGTGGCAATTGCTGCTCAGGTAGCTGCCGAAGAAATGCTTAGTTTAACAATAAATTATGTAAAGAATCGCGACGCATTCGGAAAACCGGTCAGCCAGTTTCAGAACACTCAATTTAAAATAGCCGAAATGGCAACAGATATTGAGATGGGAAGGGTATTTCTTGATCAACTGATCTCAGAGCATATGGCAGGAATAAATGTAGTTACAAAGGTCTCCATGGCGAAATGGAAGCTGACAGAAAATGCCCGCAAGATTGCAGCTGAATGCATGCAGCTTCATGGCGGCTATGGCTATATGGAAGAATACGAGATTGCAAGGAGGTTCAGAGATATACCAGTCGCCAGCATATATGCAGGCACAAATGAAATCATGAAAACGATCATTGCGAAGAACATGGGTTTATCGCAGTCTAACGGGCAGTAAGACCCCCACATCAAGACTCAGAGGAATCAAAGGAGGATAATTGGGGGGCAAACTGCCCGTAAAGGTCCGATTGGTGAGATACAGTGAAACTTGCCGACGCGCAGGCAGAGGCTTAGTTGAACCAATCGGGTTCGTAGTGTCGATTGATCGAAGCGCTAGCGGAGATCTTAGCGACACTAGAACGCGACTAACAATCAGTGGGGGATAAGGAAAACCCCCACTGATTGAAGTTTCACTTTATAGGAGGAGTAAATATGCGTGAAGCTGTCATTGTCGAAGGGGTCAGAACACCAGTAGGAAGAAAAAACGGCTTACTAAAGGACATCAGGGCGGATGATTTGGCTGCAGAAGCACTAAAGGCACTTGTGAAACGTGCAGGCCTGAAGCCCGAAATGATTGATGATGTCATTCTTGGCTGTGTCTCGCAAATAGGCGAGCAAACAGGGGATATTGCAAGGGTCGCTGCATTGATCGCAGGTTTTCCGATTGAAGTGCCGGGTACAACCATAGACCGCCAATGCGGATCCAGCCAGCAGGCTGTTCATTTTGCAGCTCAGGCTATTTTAGCAGGGGATATGGATATTGTGATCGCAGGAGGGGTGGAAAGCATGTCCCGTGTTCCTATCGGCTCCAGCTATCAGGGGGTTGGTTTCAGTGAAAAACTGAAAGACAGACATGAAATCATCCACCAGGGCTTATCAGCTGAACGCATTGCTGAAAAATATGGATTTACAAGAGATGAGCTGGACCGCTATTCATTTGAGAGTCATCAGAAGGCTTTAAAAGCCCAGGCTGAAGGCCGGTTTAAGAGAGAAATTGCATCATTAAATGTGACAATGTCTGATGGACAGCTTTTGACTGTAACAGAAGACGCCGGGCCAAGAAAGGAAACCTCTCTGGAAGCATTGGCAAGCTTAAAAACTGTTTTTAAAGAGAATGGTGTGATTCATGCAGGAAATTCCAGCCAAATCAGCGATGGAGCTGCAGCCCTATTAATAATGTCGTGTGAAAAGGCAGAGGAGCTTGGAATGAAACCAAGGTTCAAAATTCTAGCACGTACGGCAGTAGGCTCAGATCCTACATTAATGCTGACTGGACCAATACCCGCAACAGAAAACGCGTTAAATAAAGCAGGACTGGCTATTGAGGACATCGATGTATTCGAAGTGAACGAAGCATTCGCTCCTGTACCGCTTGCCTGGCTGAAAGAAACAGGTGCGGATCCGGCAAAGCTTAACCCAAATGGGGGTGCCATTGCACTCGGCCATCCTTTAGGCGGAAGCGGTGCACGGCTGATGGTCACCATGATGCATGAACTCGAAAGAACAGGAGGGCGCTATGGACTGCAGACGATGTGTGAAGGTCTTGGGATGGCGAATGCGACTATTATTGAACGATTAGATTGAAAAAATGGGGAGGAATGAAAATGACAACTACTATAGGAAGAATTTTTGATCTTACTGCCGGGAAATTTCCGGATAAAGAAGCTCTGTATGATGTCAGAAAAAATCTGCGTTTTACCTATAAGGAATGGAGTTTTGAGATCAATAAATTGGCCAATGCTTTAATAAATGCAGGCGTCAGGAAGGGTGACAGGGTTTCAACCTGCCTTTTTAACACTGAGGAGCTTGCTACCGCATTCTTTGCCTGTGCAAAAATCGGCGCCGTGTTTAATCCGATCAACTTTAGGCTGATGTCGGAAGAAATTGCTTATATCCTCCAGGATGCAGAGCCAAAAGTAGTGTTATTTGAACAAATGCTGGAATCCGGCATTACCCCCATCGCTAAGCGTTTTCCGCATACAGAATTCTGGTACATTGATGAAAATCCGCCAGCATACGCTTCATCCTACCGGGAAAAGGTCGATGCAGCATCGCCTGATGAAATAGACATTGAAATACATGAAAATGATTTGTACGCCATCATGTACACAAGCGGCACCACGGGAAGGCCGAAGGGTGTAGTCCACAGACACAGGGATATGGCTGAACAGAGTCTAATTGTTATAGGAGCGACAAAGCTTGAAAGCAATGACAACGGACTCGTGACTGCACCTATGTTCCACTGCGCAGAGCTTCACTGTGCCTTTCTGCCAAGGGTGCATGTGGGTGCTGCCAATACCATCCTCCATCACTTTGATGCAAAGGAAGTATTGCGGTTAATTTCAGAAGAAAAAATCACAAAGTTTTTTGCGGCACCGACCATGTGGAATATGCTGCTTCAGGAAAACTTGGACCATTATAATTTGGAAAGCCTGAAGCTGGGACTGTATGGTGCGGCACCGATGGCTCCTGCTCTTGTGTATGCTTGCCGTGAAAAATTAGGCATCTCCCTGGTACAGGCATATGGAATGACCGAGATGGGTCCGGCGATTACATTTTTATCGGAAGATGATCAAATCAGGAAAGCTGGATCTGCAGGACAGGCCTGTTTAAACCATGAAATCAGGATTGTCAGGCCGAATGAGAATGGTCCATCAGATCCAGATGATGTGATGCTTCCTGGAGAAACGGGTGAAATCATCGTAAAAGGCCCATGCATGATGAGTGGTTACTTCAATCGGGACGAGGCAACCGATCATGCCATGCATAGAGGCTGGTACCACTCTGGTGACATCGGTTATCTGGATGACGATGGCTTTTTGTTCGTCAAAGACAGAGTCGACGATATGATCATCAGCGGCGGAGAAAATATTTATCCCCGTGAAGTGGAGGATCTTTTATATACCCATAATGGGGTTCTGGATGTGGCAGTGATCGGCCAGCCGGATGACCGCTGGGGTGAAACCGTCACAGCTTTCGTTGTCAAAAAAGATCCGGCACTCTCTGAAGAAGAACTCGATGAATTATGCAGGAATAGTGATGAACTCGCCAATTATAAGCGGCCGAGAAAATATGTTTTCTGTGAAGCACTGCCAAGAAATGCGAGCGGCAAGATTCAAAAGTTCATGCTCCGAAAGCAGCTGGAGGATCTGTTCGCTGAAGGGAAAATCTAGCCGGAAGAAGGAATGCAAGATGTTAAAAGGCATAAGAGTGATCGACTTTTCCAACTATCTTCCTGGACCGTTTGCTTCCCAGAGGCTTGCAGAGCTTGGAGTAGAAGTGATAAAAGTGGAACCGGAAGCCGGTGACCCCGGAAGGCATCTGGATATCAAAATAGAAGGAACAGGTGCAGTGTTTGCCGCCAATAACCGCGGCAAAAAAAGCATTACACTTAACCTGAAGAGCGAAGAAGGAAGAAATGCTGCCCTTATGCTGATTTCAGAAAGTGATGCGGTGCTAGAAAGTTTTCGGCCTGGTGTAATGAAAAAGCTGGGTCTGGATTATGAGAGTGTGAAAAAGCATAAACCAAATATCGTTTATTGCTCTCTTACAGGCTACGGTGAGAATGAAGACTATCAATATTTAGGAAGCCATGATTTAAATTATATGGCCGTAAGCGGGGTCCTTGCCCAGCTGAAGGACCGCAGCGGCCGTCCTGTTCACCCGTCCAACACAATAGCGGATTTTATGGGAGGAATGGCAGCCAGTGAAAGGATATTGGCTGCACTGCTTTCCGGCAAAATGTCCGGAAAAGGCGGGCATCATTGCATTTCAATTGCCGAAGTGATGGCTTCCACCATGGGGAACCATTTGCTCATTGAAAATAAGACAGGATATCCTAATGGGCTTTCTGTATTAAACGGGGAAATCGTTGCCTATTCTCTTTATGAAACAAAGGATAACCGGTTTGCTGCACTTGCTGCTCTGGAGCCGAAGTTCTGGATAAACTTCTGTAAGAGTGCAGGAAGGGAGGAGTGGATTGATTATCATCTTTCCAGTGCCTCTGGCGATAATCCTGTCTTTTTGGAGATAACCGAATTATTTAGAAGCAGGACATTAAAAGAGTGGACTGAATTTGGCCGTGACGCAGATTGCTGTCTGACTCCTGTATTGGAGACCGGCGAATTGCAAGACTTTCCGCTATTTAACGGAATTTTAGATACTACCCAAAATTACCCTTTGGTAAAAATGCATGGCGGAATAGAATCAGCAATGGGGGGGCCTCCAAAATTAGGAGAACATAATGAGGAAGTTCTAAGCAGTATTGCAAAGAGAAATATTAAAATATGACCGGAATGATTAAAGAGTCCCTAATCTTGAGGATGATTAGGGATTTTTCATTTATTATGCCTCAAAAATGGTGACACTGGCGAAATCCAGGCGAGTCACTCTTCCTTGGGGGAAAGGCGAAGGGCCGGATAGTACAAGACGGATCTTATCTCCCTTCTCCAGCTCTTCCAGCAATAAAGTGGAAGTTGCATAATCTACGTCAAAGTTATTGTTATTAAAAGATGTTTGGGAGTTGATGAGAGTTCCGCCATTCCGCTGAAGCTCAAATTTCAGCGGCAGATTCGCCTGTCCTGCAGCAGCAAATACTTGTACGCTGAACTGAAGAAAATAAATACCGTTTTCCTTAACTGTAATGGTATTGTTCATCGGATCAAAGTAAAAATGGGATTTCCCTTTAGCGCTGTTGAGGCTGACTGTGGATGGTATGGATGTGTTCTGGTCAAAAAATTGGGGAATGAAATCATTGGTTACATAAATTTTGCCCGGAGCTTTTGAAAATCCTTCTTTACCCGAGCAATAGTGTTCATCGGAATTAAAAGATAACAAATAAATCACCTCCTTACTATATTTAATGATTAATTTCAAAATAGGTATAGACAAGTAACTAAATAAATGGATTTTTACTTTTGATTTACGAAAGGGAGGGATGTAGCTAGGATTAAATGGTATAATGAAAGGGAATATATATTAAAATAATCTTTTTCAAATTTTGGAGTGTGATGGTCACTAGTGCGTTTTATTAAAACAATCCCCAATATGGTCACTTTGGGTAATTTATATTGCGGCTTTCTTTCAATCGGCATGGCTGCCAATGGAGAATTTAAAAATGCAGCCATATTAATCTTAATCGGTATGATGCTTGACAGCATGGACGGCAGGCTGGCCAGAATGCTGAAAGCGGATAGTACACTTGGAAAAGAACTTGATTCTCTGGCAGATATTGTTACATTTGGCGTTGCCCCTTCATTTTTGGTCTTTTATACATACTTTTTTCAATTTGGAATACTTGGATTAGCTGTGTCAGGTCTTTTTCCTTTATTTGGCGCATATCGGCTTGCCCGATTCAATATCAGTCCGCCAAAATCCTCTTTGAACTATTTTATTGGAGTTCCGATAACTGCAGCAGGCGGAATCATGGCAATATTGACCCTTTTTGGTGAGCATATACCCAATATCATTACAACGGTTGTATTCACCGCACTCTGCTTTCTTATGGTAAGCAGAATCCGGATTCCCAGCTTTAAAGAAGTTCCCCTTCCGAAATACGGAACAATTGTTACCGTTTTTCTGGGAAGTGTTCTGTACGTTATTTACAAGGGCTCTTACGGGCCGTTTCCCGATTTGATTTATATTGCGATACCGCTTTACATTGCGTATTTGACATACCGATTCATAAAAGGCAAAAACAAAAAAGAAATTGATTAAACAAAAAAAGGCCGAGATGGCCTTTTTTTATTTGTAAAATACTTTGTCGATATTATATTTTGCCTGAAGGGCATTGATGATATAAGTCTCATAAATCTCGCGCTCCATGCTGTCTTCCACGTAAATTACCGCAATTTTATGGACATCATCACGATGATTTTTTATAGGGGAAACATTGTCTTCAAAATGCTTTTTAACCCGCTGTCTTAATTTGCGGGCCTTTCCTACAAAGAGCAGATCTTCTTTCGCATCAAAAAATAGAATCATGCCGCCCTTGTCTCTTGGTATCTTATGATAATCTGTGAATCCATAGACACTGCTAAGGTCACTTTCTCCTGCCTGTCCCGTTTGTCTGTTTCTTGTAATGACGAGACTAGGTTCTGGTATTTCAATTTTTATCAATATCATCACTTCCTATTCTAAAGATTAAGAGTAACATATACCTGCAAAGTAATCCATATTCATAGAGGGAAATTAATTTATTTCTTTCGCCTTCGAAAAATATTCCTTACTGCTCTTGGGGTGAACAATACTGCCGGATGGGCCTGCAGATGGAGCACTTTCATAAAGCAGTCATATGTATAGGGATCATATGAACAGGCATTGACCACTTTTTTGACATACCATTGAAGAAGGGGCAGTCCCAAAGGTTTAGCCCCGGCTGTATGGGAGAATCTAAAATCCTCAGTTAAAGCAATTAACCAGGGGATATCCACTATTTTGCTGATTTTTCTATGGAAATTATACGGGTCCGCATCCGCTTCTCCTGCACTTATAAGGATTTCCTGCAATGCCATTGCTTCCTTTGCAGCAATGCTCATTCCCTGCGCAAATACCGGATCGATCCGGCAAAAAGCATCACCCATGACAAGCAGTCCTTTAGGAAAGGTCTTCATTTTTTCGAAATGATATCGCCTCATGGAAGGAAAACGGTATACCTTTATATCTGAAGCAGGTTCTCCATTTTTTATGCAATCATAAATATGCGGCCTTTCCAGGTTTTTCGCTGCCTCGAGAAATTCATTGTTATCCGCTGGCGGATTATTGGCACCATATCCAAAGAGGGTAATCATCCATTCATTGTTCTCGGTTGGAGAGATGGATCCTCCAAAGGATTGCAGAGGGGGATTCGGATAAACCAATAAACTTTTCCATTCACTATCTGACCGGATCCTTCTATAAATACGGTTTGCATAGAATAAGTTGATAGATATCTCTGTTTTCTTTGGCTGGGCCACCCCGAGCTTGTCGAGGCACATAAGTGCAAGACTGCTGGCACCGGATGCATCAACAGTTAAATCGGCAGTATATATAGCATTGCCTTCTGCGGTATCCGCTTCAATACCCGTAATTCTTGAACCGTTTAAGGCGAAACCTTTGACCCTTGTGTTATATAAAGTATGTATATTTTGAATCTGATCTATTCTTTTGCGAAGATGATATTCAAGAAATGGACGGCTTTGCTGAATAATAGAGCAGCCTGAGTTATATCTGATTTTCCAGCTTCCATGGTGGTGCCAGGCTATGTCAGTGGCAAAATCGGCAGGTATAGAACCTCCTTTTATCATTTCAGCTATCAGACCCGGAAAAAGGTCCTCAAGTATTTTCTCTCCGCTCTTCAGAAGAACATGACCCTGAGCGGCCTGTGGTACCCCTTTTCGCGGGCAACCCTTTGGCTGTTCTCCATCTTTTTCGATAATAATGACCTTTTCGAAGGAGTCTGAAAGGACCCTTGCCGCCAGCATGCCGGCGATGCTCCCTCCGATCACAATGGCCGTTTGTCTTTTACTGTATTTTCTTTGATTTCCAGGCATTCAAAAATCCTCCATATGATTCATTACTTTTATAATAGTACCTGCTGACTAATAAAGATATCGTTAAGAGCAAATAGCAAGTCAAAAAATGGTTTGTTTGCAAAGCTGTAAAAAATTATCGTCACATTTGTGAAATGATTCACAAATTCATTGCCGGACAACATGTTTTGTTAGACAATGACGATGTAGTTGATATTCCTAAATTACAATTGAGGTGACAGACATGTGTGAACAATGCAGCAGTGAAAACATGATGAAAGCAGCAGTTGTGCATAAATTTAAGGAAAGCCTGGAAATTGAAAATGTAAGAGTACCATCCGTTGGAAAAAATGATGTATTAGTAAAAATAAAAGCCTGTGGTGTTTGCCATACTGATTTACATGCTGCACATGGTGACTGGCCTGTTAAACCGGCACTTCCTCTTATCCCGGGTCATGAAGGGGTCGGAGAAGTTGTAGAAGTGGGAGAAGGCATTACACATTTGAAGGCTGGAGACCGAGTCGGAGTGCCTTGGCTATATTCTGCCTGCGGACATTGTGAATACTGCTTAACCGGGCGTGAAACACTTTGCCATAATCAGCTGAACGCGGGATATTCCATTAATGGCGGATACGCAGAATATTGTCTCGCTGATGCCCGATATGTGGTGAAGGTTCCTGATTCTCTTGACTATGTTGAGGCAGCACCGATTTTTTGTGCTGGTGTAACGACATATAAAGCGCTCAAGGTAGGGGAAGCAAAGCCGGGTGAATGGGTCGCTGTTTATGGTATTGGAGGCCTTGGACATGTAGCAGTCCAATATGCAAAAGCCATGGGATTAAAGGTCGTGGCCGTCGATACATTTAACGAAAAGCTGGAGCTGGCAAAAGATTTGGGTGCAGATTTAATTGTTAATCCTAAAGTTGAGGATTCTGCTGTCTTCATACAGCGCAAAATTGGCGGGGTTCAAGCATCCATATGCACGGCAGTGTCTAAACATGCTTTCAATGAAGCATATCGTGCTGTCAAACGCGGAGGAAAATGCGTAGCCGTGGGATTGCCGCCTGAAGTTATGGAAGTTCCGATCTTTGATACAGTTCTGAACGGTGTCAGCATTGTCGGTTCTATTGTCGGAACAAGAAAGGATCTGCAGGAAGCCCTCCAATTTGCAGCAGACGGCAAAGTAAAAACTATAGTGGAAACGGCATCCCTTGAAGAAATTAATAGAGTCTTTGATGATCTTGAAAAAGGGAAAATAAATGGGCGTATCGTTATAAAATTTGAAGATTAATAGAATTCGCTTTACGGCTGGGCACATGTGTGTCCAGCTTTTATTAATTTACTCGACCCAGCTAATATATCACCATCTTCATAGTGAAAAATACTTACACATAAGGAATTTGTCATATCAATATTTCCAATCACATAAAAATGAAAAATAGCTTAGGAGAGAAAAATATTTAAAATATTAAAAGGAGAAAACACTTGTATAAAGAATATTAAAACTATTCGTAATTTTATGAAAAATATTTCACCAATCGAATTAAAGGGGGTTAAAAGATTGGGAATTTTGGAGATAAAGGATGCTACTTTAAGGTTTGGAGGCGTAACAGCTCTAGACCATGTCTCGTATGGGGTGCAGGAGGGGGAGATTTTTTCGCTGATTGGTCCAAATGGAGCAGGTAAGACAAGTATGCTGAATTGCATTAGCGGACTGTACAAACCTTCATCCGGATCGATTTATTTTAAGGGGGAAGATATTACAAGGTATAAACCACACAAAAGAGCTAGTATGGGCATTGCCCGTGCTTTTCAGAATATCGAGCTTTTCCCGCATTTGTCTGTTTTGGACAATCTGATGCTTGGCAGGCATGTGAGAATGAAAACCGGGCTGCTTGCCGGAGGGCTCTATTGGGGAAAGGCGCAGAGAGAGGAAATTGAACATCGGAAAAAAGTTGAGCAGGTGATCGATTTTCTTGAAATCGAGGATATCCGCAATACCCCAGTGGGAACTCTTTCATATGGACTGCAGAAAAGGGTCGAAACCGGCAGGGCTTTGGCACTGGAACCTGAAATTCTCCTTCTGGATGAGCCGATGGCAGGCATGAATAGTGAGGAAAAAGAGGACATGGCCAGATACATTATCGATATTCACGAAGAAATGAACACAACCATTATATTAATTGAACACGATATGGGAGTTGTAATGGACTTATCCGATCACATTGCAGTTCTTGATTTCGGGAAGCTGATTGGCTATGGGACACCGGAAGAGATTCAGAATAATCCTAAAGTCATAGAAGCCTATCTGGGAGAAGAGAATGCCGTATAAAAACTATACCTAAAGTGATTTTCATATTTTTAGGAGGGGGGAGCGATTTTATGAGCAAAACGTTTCCGCAGCTGCTGATTGAAAGGGCTTACAAGAATGGGTCACAAGTTGCTTTAAGAGAAAAGGAATTTGGAATTTGGAATGAAATCACTTATGAAGCGTTCCTGGACAAAGTAAAGAATTTCAGCCTGGGTTTGGCATCTTTGGGTCTGAAAAGAGAAGATAAGCTTGCCATTATTGGCGATAACAGGCCCGAATGGGTAATCAGCGAGCTTGCTGCGCAAAGCTTAGGCGGCATTTCAGTAGGAATTTATCAGGAATCCCTATCTGCTGAACTAAGTTACATTATCGATAATTGTGACGCAACCATAATCGTTGCGGAGGACCAGGAGCAAGTGGATAAATTGCTGGAAATTAAAGACTCCATTCCTAAAGTGAGGACGATAATTTATTATGATTCACGCGGCATGAGGGGGTACCGGGAGGATTTTCTGCTGGAATTTAACGAAGTTCTGGAAATGGGACGAAGTTATCACTCAGGACAGCCTGATTTATTTACAGAGGAAGCTGATAAGGGGTCTGCAGATGACGTGGCAATTTTATCATATACTTCAGGAACGACAGGCAATCCAAAAGGAACGATGCTTACTTACCGGAATCTGATCGATATGGCTAAAAATCTTTCAGACATTGATCCGCTGACAGATAAGGATGAATATGTTTCATTCCTTCCTCTTGCCTGGATCGGGGAACAGATGATGACTCTTGCCATGGGCTTATATAATGGGATGACGATTAATTTCCCGGAAGAGCCGGCAACCGTATTGGAAGACCTGCGGGAAATTGGGCCACAGGTTATGTTTTCTCCGCCCAGAATCTATGAAGATATGGTGTCGCGCTTTCAGGTCAGAATTCAGGACAGCGGCTGGCTGAAAAGAAAGATATATAACTGGTGCAAGCCGATAGGCGAGAAGGTAGCTAAAGCCCATTTTGGCAATAAACCTGTCAGCACCGGTACGAGAGCTCTTTATAAAATTGCTGATTATGTGATGTTCAGTGCAATCCGCGATCACTTTGGACTTTTGAAGATCAAGCGTGCTTATACCGGCGGTGCCCCTTTGGGTCCAGATGTATTTGAATTCTTTCACAGTATAGGAGTCAATGTAAAAAGCATTTACGGTCAGACAGAAGTTGCCGGCATTTCCATTGTGCACAGAGATGGCGACATTAAGCTTGATAGTGTTGGAATTCCAATACCGGGTACAGAAGTGAAAATTTCTGAAGAAGGAGAAATTCTGATCAAAAGCGCAAGTGTCTGCAAGGGGTATTACAAAAATGAGAAAAGCACAACTGAAACCATTCAGGATGGGTGGCTGTATACAGGGGATGCAGGAAGGCTGGATGAGGAAGGGCATTTGTATATCATTGACCGGATTAAAGATGTCATCCGCCTTGATACGGGGGAAATGTTCTCCCCGCAATTTATCGAAAATAAGCTGAAATTCAGTTCATTCATACAGGAAGCGGTAGCAATCGGGAAGGACCGCCCATATGTGGTTGCCATGATCAATATTGACATGAAAAATGTAGGGCGCTGGGCGGAGAAAAATCAAATCAGCTATACCACCTATACCGATTTATCTTCCAAGCCTCAAGTGCTGGATCTTATCGAAAAACAGGTCCAGGAAATCAATCAGACTCTGCCTGAAAAAGCCCGGGTGAAAAAATTCGTTCTTCTTTATAAAGAACTGGATGCAGATGATGAAGAGCTCACAAGAACAAAGAAAGTCCGCAGGCAGTTTGTTGCTAAAAAATATCAGGCCTTAATCGATGGACTTTATACAGAGGACAAAAAAATACGTGTCAATGGCACGATCAAGTATCGTGATGGCATGGAACAAACCATCCAAACAACCCTTCAGGTGATTTTTATGGATGAAGGAGAGGGGGCAGCTTAATGACATTTTTCTTGCAAATGCTCGTAACAGGCATCGTGGTAGGAAGTGTTTATGCACTTGTCGCACTGGGCTTTGTGCTTATTTATAAATCCAGTGACGCCATCAACTTTGCTCAGGGTGAGTTCCTTTTAATTGGAACGTATGTCTGTTTAACGCTAATTACAGCCTACAACATCCCGTTTATAGCAGCCCTTTTAATTGCGCTGATGTTCAGTGCTGTTTTAGGATTTGTTATTGAACGGATAGTTCTGAGGCCTTTTATTGGAGAACCTGTCATATCCATGATTATGGCGACGATTGGTTTATCGAGTGTTCTTGCCGGGATTGTTCATATTATTTGGGGCCATGAGACACGTGTGTTTCCAAGGATTTTCTCTGAACAGCCTGTTAACATTGGAGAGATCGTCATTGCACCGGTCTATTTATGGTCACTTTTGATCGTTGTGGTGATGCTTGTTATTTTCACCCTCTTTTTCAAATATTCCAAGCTGGGAATTGCGATGAGAGCAACTGCAGATGATCAGCAGGCAGCAATGTCAATGGGAATCAGCGTAAAAATGATTTTCGCAGTGGCCTGGGCAATTGCTGCCATTGTTTCAGCAGTTGGAGGCATCCTTCTCGGAAACATCAATGGTGTAAATGCATCCCTTTCAGCGATTGGCTTAAAGGTCCTTCCGGTTGCTATTCTTGGAGGACTCGACAGTATTCCCGGTGCCATCATCGGCGGGCTGATCATCGGCATTCTTGAGAGCCTGACCGGCGGATATCTGGATCCATTGGTTGGCGGGGGTCTGAAAGAGGTTATGCCGTTTGTCATCCTCGTATTTATCCTTATGTTCAAGCCATATGGTTTGTTCGGAAAAAAGAAATCGAGAGGGTGTAACCGATGAGAAATCCTTTTGTAATGGATTGTGGAGAGTTCCATGTGAATTATAAACAAGATATGGCTATCTGGAAGATAACCAGAGTAAGGATGCGCGTATTCATTCTTCTGGCTGTATTTGCATTCTTCCCGGTGTTTGCATCCGATTATATCATTGGGCTGGCTACGCTTTGCGGAATTGCCGCTATTGGTGCGATTGGACTGAATATACTGACGGGCTTTACAGGCCAGATTTCCATAGGGGTAGGCGCCTTTCTGGGGGTAGGCGGGTATACATCGGCCATTCTGACAGCAAAGCTGGGATTAAGCTTTTGGATTGCCATGCCGACAGCCGGTATTGTGACGGCGATTGTAGGCGGACTATTTGGACTGCCATCCTTAAGACTAAAAGGATTATATTTGGCGATTGCTACCCTTGCAGCACAGGTAATCATTTTGTTTGTTATTTCCCGCTGGGATGCGCTGACTGGCGGAACAGCCGGAATGGTCCTATCCAGGCCTGAACTTGGCAGTTTTGTCTTTTACAGTGAACAGAGCTATTACTATCTTATGTTTGTGGTGCTGATTATTACGGCTATCTTCACCCTGAACCTCTTCAGGTCAAGGGTCGGCAGGGCATTCATAGCAGTCCGTGACCGTGATGTGGCGGCAGAGGTTATGGGTATCGATTTGTTTAAATATAAAGTATTGGCATTTATTGTAAGTTCATTCTTTGTTGGCATTGCCGGTGCTTTACTGGGCCATTATACAATGGTTGTAAGTCCTGAGCTTTATAGCATTACAGTATCTATCGAATACTTAGCAATCATACTGGTCGGTGGTCTGGGCAGCGTATTCGGGTCTATTTACGGAGCAGTATTTATCACGTTGCTTCCGGTTGTCCTAAGATCGGGTGTAGAACTGATGAGCGGGGTTTTTCCCGACTTATCAGCTGTCTTAATTGGAATGAAAGAAGTAGTATTCGGCCTTGTGATTATCTTATTCCTGATCTATGAACCGCAGGGTCTGGCGAAAATATGGAAAAACATCAAAGACTATTTTAAACTGTGGCCGTTTTCCTATTAATTCCCGGGTAATAATTTCTGAAAATTTTGAAAGTGTTCCTTTCAAATTTTTTATAAAAAAGAGGAAAAAATGAGGGGGAAGATTATGAAGAAGGTTTGGAAAGGTTTATTGGCAGCAACATTAATGGCTGGAATGCTGGCTGGCTGTTCAGGAAGCAGCGAGGAGGCATCATCTGTCAAGAAAGGCGGCACTGTCAAAATCGGCGGTATCTTTGATCTTACTGGCGGTACTGGTGATGTAGGAACACCATATGCAGAAGGTGAAAAAGCATTTTTCGAATCCATAGCAGGCGAGGAGGTTAACGGCTATAAGCTCGAATTAATTGGTGATGACTATGCTTATAAAATTCCGGAAGCCCAAAAACTGTATCAGAAATTAAAATCAAAAGATAAAGTATCGGCTATTTTAGGATGGGGTACGGGTGACACAGAAGCCCTTCGACAGCAGGTGGCGGCTGACAAACTTCCATTCATTTCGGCTTCATACTCAGAGAACCTGAAAAATATTGACGAAAGCCCATATAACTTCCTGGCTGCGGCTTCCTACTCCGATCAGGCAAGATCTGTTCTGAAATGGATAAAAGACAATCACACTGGCGGCACACCGACTGTAGCATTAATTTACAATGATACAGCTTTTGGCAAATCGCCAATTGAAGATGCTAAAAATTATGCCAAGGATAATGGCATTGAAATTGTAGATGAACAAATTGTTGACCTGAAAACACTTGATGCAACCTCCCAATTACTGAATATGGAAAAGAAAAATCCTGATTATGCGATTATCAATCAAACCTGGGGTGCAACAGCAACGATTCTAAAAGATGCTAAAAAGCTTGGTTTAGATACACAATTTATCGGTTTAAACTGGGCTACCGGTGAAGGCTTGCTTCCTATTGCCGGTGATGCGGCTGAAGGATTTATCGGGGTCGTCACACATGCCTTCCCATATGAAGATCTGCCTGGAATGGAAGAAATCAAGAAGTTCGTAGAAAGCAAGGGTGAAAAGCTGGAAGACAAGAACCAAAAGTTTATCCAGGGGTGGGTGTCCGCCAAAATCATGGTTGAAGGCATGAAGCTTGCTGAAGATCCGACTTCAGGCGAAGGCATCCGTGCAGGCCTGGAGAAGATTTCAAATCTGGATCTTGGCGGTTTAGCCGCTCCGGTTACTTTTTCACCTGAAAATCATGCTGGTACAAACCAAATCCGCCTGGCAGAAGTGAAGAACGGCCAGTTTGAAGTGTTCACTGATTATATAGGCTACTAACATGATGGGGGGCGAGGTCTTATACCCGCCTCCTTGTTCACTTTAAAGGCCTGGAACTTTTGAACTTAGCAAATATACTCGAAATTTGGCAAATAAACTATCCTAATCAGTAAACAATGCTCTGTTTCTGCAAATTAACAAAGAAAACCAGCAAACAACAAATGATACAGAGCTTGACCTTGAAACGAATAATAGAGAAAAAGCCGGGAGGACAGATGCATGCTGACAATAAACAATGTCGAAGTGATGTACGATAACGTCATCCTTGTATTAAAAGGGATGTCGATGGTGGTGCCAAAAGGAAAAATTGTTGCTTTGCTCGGCAGCAATGGCGCCGGGAAAACGACCACTCTTAAGGCGATTTCAGGCCTCTTGAAAAGTGAAAACGGTGAAGTGACGGATGGGTTTATCGAGCTTTATGGGGAGCGCATTGATGTAAGCGATGCTGAAACCATCGTAAAGAAAGGCATTTTTCAGTGCATGGAAGGAAGACGGGTGTTCAAGCACCTTTCTGTGGAAGATAACCTGATCGCAGGTGCACATACCAGGAAAGACCGGAAGAATATTAAAAGTGATATCCAAAAAGTCTATCATTACTTTCCAAAGCTTGAAATGCTGAAGCACAGGCAGGCCGGTTATCTGTCAGGAGGAGAGCAGCAAATGCTGGCCATTGGCAGGGGAATCATGGCAAAGCCAAAGGTGCTGCTTCTCGATGAACCTTCATTAGGACTGGCCCCTCTATTAGTAAAAGAGATTTTCGGGATCATAAAAAAAATCAATGAAGAAGAGGGGACCACGATCCTGGTAGTGGAGCAGAATGCCAATGTTGCCTTATCGATTGCCGATTATGGATACATCATGGAAAACGGCCGGATTGTGATGGATGGAACGGTGGATCGGCTTCTTTCCAATCAGGATGTGCGAGAATTTTACCTTGGAATGGGGGATAAAGGACGGAAAAGCTATAAAGATATTAAATCTTATAAAAGAAGAAAGAGGTGGCTGTAGTGGAAAAGCTGAAGGAAGTGATCCAGCATGCCTATGACAATGCCATAGGATTTAAAAGTCAGATAGATGATGCACATATTTCTCTAAGTGATATTCTATCCCTAGAAGATTTACAAAAAATTCCCGTGCTTAAAAAAGATCGATTGCCGGATTTGCAATCTGCAGACCAGCCCTTCGGAGGGTTTGCCGCTGTAAAGCCTAATGAGATGACACGAATCTTTATGTCACCAGGACCAATTTATGATCCGCAAACCACCGAGAAGGATTTTTGGCGTTTCGCAGAAGCTCTCAGTGCAGCTGGGTTTAACAGTAATGATATTGTACAGAATACATTTTCCTATCATCTTTCACCGGCAGGCTTTATGTTTGACTCGGCACTCCGTGAATTAGGAGCAACTGTCATACCGGCGGGAACCGGGAATCGGGAACTGCAGATTCAGATCATGAAGGATATCAGGGTAACCGGCTATGTGGGAACTCCCAGCTTCTTTAACCTTTTGCTTGATGCCCTTGAAGAAAAGGGATGGAAAATGGGAAATGATGTTGTCTTGAACAAAGCTTTCTTTACTGCTGAAATGCTGACTGAACAAATGCGGAAAAGGTGTGAAGACAATGGGATTTCCGTATATGAAGGTTATGGGACTGCGGATTGCGGATGTATTGCATTTGAAGACAAGCAGGGCCCTGGGTTAAGAATAACTGATTCTGCCATCGTGCAAATCTGTGACCCGCAGACTGGATGGGAGGTTTCAGATGGAGAAGGAGAAGTGGTTGTCACTCTATTTGATAAAAGCTATCCGCTGATCCGCTTTGGCACAGGCGACCTCTCCCGCTGGGTTAAAGGGTACGAGGGAAAAAGGATTGCAGGAGTGCTGGGGCGTGTTAGTGATGGAGTAAAGGTAAAAGGAATGTTTGTAAGAGAAAAACAGCTTGCACAGGTCTTGAATGAAGCAGGGTATCCGGTTTTCCAGGCTGTGGTAACAAATGAGCAGGGGCAGGATCAGATTAAGATTTTCGTAGAATCAGTAGAGGAATTAAACCCTGAGCTTGCTTTAAAGATCCAGAATGTGATCAGGGTTAAGCCAATACTTGAATTAATAGCGTCAGGCTCTATTAAAAAGGATGATAAGAAGCTGGTCGATAAGCGGAATTACGAATTAAAAAAGGTGTAGTCAAAGGAGGCTGATTGAATCGGCCTTCTATTCTTATGGAGAACTGAAACGGATTTCTAATTTTGGACTATGAATAAGAGCTAAAGTGGATCATGAATAGGAGTAAATATTTTACATTAATGACGAAGGTGTTAGTGGAGGAGGAAAAAGGCAGTTAATCGACGGGATTAACGCCGAAAAAGTTAAAAAAGGGAAAAACGGCAGCTAATCAGCTGCCACCGCTATTTTCACACTCTATTACCAGAAACAATCCTTTATAATAGGAAGTCACGTTCGTAACCTGCATGCCGGATTTCTGAATAGCCAGAAGTGTATCACGGTTTAGGTGGCAGCCGTCACAAATTCGTTTCCATAGAGGGTTTAGGGCTTCCTGGGCAAATGCCAGAGCGGGCTGCTCCATTTTAACATGCTCAAAGAATAGTATTTTTGCCTTCGGCTTACAGACTCGTCTGATTTCCGCGAGTGCTTTGTCAGGATTTGGTATCGTACAGAATACAAGAGCGGCAACTGCTGAATCAAATGTTTTGTCCGCAAATTCTAGATTTTCAGCAGACTGCCGATGAATTTGGATAGGTACTGCAGCCGTATTCTTTCGTAAAATAGATTTTTCAATCATTGCCTGGCTCGGTTCAATGGCATCGACCTGCTCAGCTTTTTTGTATAATGGGAAGTTAATGCCTGTGCCGGCACCAACTTCGAGTACCCGGCCCTCCGCCTTTGAAAGAAGTTGACTTCTGATTTTCCGGAATTTTCTTTTTTCAAGTGGCTGCATGGCCAAATCATATAGGGATGGGAATAAGCTGCTCAAAAATTTCACTCTTTTCTTAATAGCTGTCTTTTTCTATTTTACCCTTTTCCCAAAACGAAACAAGCCGTACCACTCTTAGGGGCAGCAGCATCAAATAATCATGGGAGGCTGTCGAACATCTCGTTCAGCTTCTCATACGTGTCCGGATATTTTGCCTCATACTGAAGGTAGGTTGGGACTGGGTAGCGCACACCGCCTTTGTGGGTCTGCTTTAATCCCTCAGCAAATTCATCTGCCATGGAAAAAGGAATGGTAAAGGCCATTTCGTGATCATGTGTCTGCCCGAAAACCCGATCTCCATAGCATGGCAGGATCACTTGCGGCTTACCGGTTTTTATGGTCTTGATAACGATATCGGCACAGTCGACCCTAGCCGTAAAAGTGGATGTAATTTCACCGCCCGTATGATAGAGGGCAGCCGCAACCATTCTCATGACTTGGGCTGAATTTCCATAAACCGTGATTACTTCCGGTTCAAATGCTGCTCTCCCCAGAGGAGCGATTAATACCGTTCCGGCTTCCTCTTTTGAAAATTTAGGAACTGCCGCTTCGGTTAAGGCACCAAGGTCACAGGTTTTTGTATACATGCCATCTGTTAAGCTTCCTTTTGAGTAATAGTCCAGTTCCTCTTCAAATCCAAAAGCGATTTTGGCAATTGGGCATGATAAGTCTTCTTTGCCCATGGCAATGGACCAGCCATATCTTCTAGACATTGTCACACCCTGACAGATGCTGAATGTTTTGCCAAAGTCTCTTGCCGGACGTTTTATCCTGTCCGGCAATTCCTCGTCTTTTTTTAAAACTCTTATAGCCAGCGGAAAAGTATCGGGTCTCACATATGTAAGAATCGCAGTTTCCAGATCAGAAAGTTTTTGGGCTTGAATCGTTTCCTGCATCATGATCCCTCCTTTAGATATTAGATTAATTCTGTAAATTATATGGATTAACCTGCATATTTAGGCTTTATTTTAGGAAACATCATAATATTCCAGTTGACATAAAACCAAAAGGTTGTATATGATTTAAATGAAACCAAAAGGTTGTATTTTATCATTAAAGGAGAGTATGTAAATGGAAACACTTCAGGATATTAAACAAACAGTTATACTTAATGCGCCGATTGAAAAAGTTTGGAAGACAGTCTCTACTTCGGAAGGGATCGAAGCCTGGTTTATGCCAAATGATTTTAAGGCTGAGCTGGGCTATGAATTTCATATTCAGTCCCCATTTGGTCCTTCCCCGTGTAAGGTTACAGAACTGGATGAGCCTAACCGGCTTTCTTTTAAATGGGATACAGATGGATGGTTTGTATCTTTCCTATTGAAAGATTTGGGCGGCAAAACTGAATTTACTCTTATACATGGCGGCTGGAAACAGTCAGATGAACTGGTTGAGAAAGCTCAAGCTGAGAGTGCGGTTATCCGTGAAAGAATGTCACAGGGATGGACTGGAATTCTTGCGAAGCTTGGCAAGGTTGTTGAGGAATAATGGGTGCTTCTGCCAGGAAACATGATGTGTTTCAGGCAATCGCCGATCCAACGAGGAGAGAAGTATTAAGGCTGCTGGCTGAAAAAGAACGCCCGATCTCAGAGATAAGTGCTCATTTTCCCATAAGCCGGACCGCCATATCAAAACATCTTCAAATCCTTTCTGAAGCTGAGTTAGTAAAAGGGAAAAAGGCAGGCAGAGAAAGAATCTACCATCTCCAGCCTGAGCCGCTGACAGAATTGAAGCAATGGCTTTCCTATTATGAACAATACTGGAATAATAAGCTGCAAAAACTTAAATATATAGTTGAAGAAGAAAATGAGTGATGTCTTGAAAAAAGAGCTTCTGCAGCTCTTTTTTCTTTTGTCTAAAAATAAGGTCTTTATTCTTAAAGATATAATATAATGATATTTATGATTAATATTTTGAGAAGGAGTCCTTAGGATGTATCAGACGTTTACTTTACAGGAGAAGATCAGGCAAATTACCATCATGCTGATTCCTATTCTAATCACGCAGCTTGGCATGTTTGCAATGGTCTTTTTTAATACGATCATGTCGGGAAGATATAATGCTTCCGACCTTGCTGGCGTAGCGATAGGCTCCTCCATTTGGAATCCTGTTTTTACCGGGCTCAGCGGAATTTTAATGGCTGTATCTCCAATTGCGGCACAAGCGTTTGGAGAGAAAAAGAACAAGGAAGTTACTTCTATCGTGAAAAATGGAATATTTCTGGGCTTTGTTATTGCCTTTGCCGTCATTCTGTTGGGTTCATTTTTGCTTGACCCGCTGCTTGGCAGCATGAATCTGACTAATGCTGTGGAAGCAACGGCTCGGGGCTATCTTGTGGGACTCAGCTTTGGAATCATTCCTTTATTCATATTTAATGTTTTAAGATCTTTCATCTATGCACTCGGCAAAACGAGAGTTGTAATGGTGATTTAGTTTTGTTCGCTTCCAATCAATTTCTTTCTGAATTATGTCCTGATATTTGGCTATTGGGGATTTCCTGAACTGGGAGGAGCTGGTGGAGGGTATGCAACTTCTATTACTTATTGGTTCATCCTTGTCATGACTGCTTTTATTATCAAAACGAAGGAGCCTTTTTCAAACTATACGATATTCAGCGGTCTTAATGATTTTTCATGGGATAAATGCAAAGAAATCTTAAAGATTGGAGTACCCATGGGATTGTCAATCTTTTTTGAAACAAGTATGTTTGCAGTGGTGACCATCTTAATCAGTAAATTCAATGTGACAACTATTGCCGCTTATCAGTCTGCCTTAAACATTGTTTCCTTCCTGTATATGATCCCGATCAGCATTTCCATGGCGCAGACAGTGTTAGTCGGATTTGAAGTAGGTGCAGGCAGGTATAAGGATGCAAAGTCCTACAGCTGGCTTGGCATCTATTTAGCCGTATTGATTGCCTTGTTTACTGGGCTGCTGGTCGTTTTTTTCCGCTATGAAGTTGCAGGTTTTTATTCTACTGATAGTGCTGTTATTGCCTTAACTGCCCATTTTCTGATTTACGCCCTGTTTTTCCAGATTTCTGATGCCATCCAGGCTACTGCACAAGCTGCATTAAGAGGATATAAAGATGTGAATATTTCTTTTGTCATCCCATTGATTGCCTATTGGCTGATCTGCCTGCTGGCTACGTTCTTGCACATCATACCAGCCTCGGGGCTACTGGATATTGGCTTGGCCTTACCTTCGGGCTTCTTGCTGCAGGTGTTTGTCTTTCAATGAGGCTCATCTTTATACAGAAGAGGAAATTTATCAATGAAGAAATTCGGGAAGCAGGCTAAAAACGGTCTGGCCGTTTATTGCGGCATTGACGGTTTTTTTATTTATTAAGTTTTTTTGACATCTTCCTGACACATTGCCCCGATATAGTAAAGTCGAGGTTAAGAATGCTTGGCCTTGAAAATATTCAGGAGGTATAGGAATGAAAAAGACAATCATTGGTTTTAGCCTTGCAGGTTTATTACTGGCGGGGGGGTATGCAACAACATCTTTTGCAGCAGATACAGAAACTTCTGCAGAAAAAAGCGAGTTAAGCTGGAAATTTAAAAACAAGGGGTTTGGACATCATGGCAGAGGGTTTACTAATGACTCTGAATCTGTTCTTCAAAGGGCTGAAGAGCTCGGCATTAAAACAGAAGGAAAAGATGCCGAAACTTTAATTGGTGAAATCAGGGAAGCAGAAATTCTGAAAGAAGCGAAGGAGCTTGGGATTAAAACGGATGGAAAAGATACTGAAGACCTACTGGAGGAAGTAATGCTTGCTAAGCTGAAAAAGGAAGCTGCAGAATTGGGCATTAAAACAGAAGGAAAAGATGCAGAAGCTCTTCATGAAGAAATCGGTACAGCGAAACTGAAGGAGGAGGCCAAAGAACTGGGAGTATCAACTGATGACAAAGATTTGGATACTCTTAAGAAAGAAATACAGACTGCTTCCTTAAATAAGAAGGCAAAAGAGCTAGGGATTTCTACTGATGGAAAAGATCTGCAGACCTTATCAAAAGAGATATACACAGTATCCGTAAAAAAAGAGGCTGAAAAACTGGGAATCTCCATAGAAGGCAAAGATATCAGGGAAGCTTGGCAAGAGGTGTTTTCCATGAAGGTCAAAAAAGAAGCGAAGGAACTGGGCATATCAATAGATGGGAAATTTATTCAGCAAATTGCTCAAGAGGTCAGGGCGAAAAAAGTGGCTGATCTCGCTAAGGACTTGGGTATTTCCACCAATGATAAATCAACAGCAGAACTTATCTCGGAAATAGAAGAGAAGGACAGTGCTAAATTACAGGATGTACTCGGAGAAAATTTTATGGGTATTAAAGGCTTGGGCATGAAGGAAATGAGAGGCAGTCATGGGCAAGGGAAAGATGGCAGCATGAAGCAGCACGTATCTAAAGAAGGTATAACTGAAACAGGTACAGACACAGGCTCTCTGTAATAAGTTTTAAAAATCCCCGTGTACAAATCCGGGGATTTTTCTGTATAGTTAACTTATTGGAGGAAATTAAAATGAAAAAGATCCTTGTGGCAGAAGATGAATTGGCTATTTCCAGGGTTTTGAGCGCCTACTTGCAGCGAGAAGGGTTTGAAGTTCTGACAGCATATGACGGCACCAATGCCCTTGAGCAATTTTTCAGTCACTCCCCCCACCTTGTGATCCTGGATATTATGATGCCTGGCATGGATGGATGGAGTGTCCTTGAAAAAATTCGTGAAAAAAGCGCATGTCCTGTCATCATGCTTACAGCACTGGGGGATATCGATTACAAGCTGAAGGGCTTGAATACAGGTGCGGATGATTATATTTCAAAGCCTTTTATTGGGGATGAGGTTGTTGCACGTGTGAACGCCGTATTACGGCGATCATCAAATATGTACACGGATGAGCATATAAAACAATATGGAAGCTTAACGATAAATTTTGAAGCGCATACCATTTTTCTGAATGGCAAGGAGTTAAGTTTTACTCCGCGAGACTTATCACTGCTGCTGTTTTTGGCTGAAAGGCCTAACAGAACTTTCACCAGGGATCAGTTGATTGAACATGTCTGGGGAATGGATTATGACGGAAGCGACCGTGCTGTCGATTTGGCCGTAAAGAGAATACGGCAGGCATTAACGGACTGGCCGGAAACAGAAGGTGAAATAAGGACGCTCAGAGGAATGGGGTACCAATTCCATGTTTATGAAAAATAACAAAAGAACAACACTGCTCCGCTATTGGACAACCCGCTATTTATTTACACTTGTCATCGGACTTATCATACTGGCAGCAGGATCTATGTGGTGGATCAGGCATACAACTCTTGAAAACCGGCTGAATTTGCTGCAGTATGTTGCTGATGAAACAGCGGGGCGTGTCGTACAGCAGGACGGCGGCATCGAATTTGATCCATTTTTTAACAGAATGCTGGAGGAAAGAGCGAAGCTGCTGGAATTTAAGTTTGATCCCCAGGTTTTTATAAGTGATTTAAATGGCCAGATATTATATCAAAAATCTGGACGTATGCAGAGAAATAACCGGTCTGGCCCCAATCTCGGGACTCTGCCTGCAGATTTGCTTGAGAACCAAAAGAACGTTCAAAAGCTGGAGACACAGGATGGGCAAGACGTATACGCAGTCAAGTCGGAAATATCATTCGATAGTAACCAGGCAGGATGGGTCGTGGTGGTCCAAAGCGCAGATGATTTGACGAACGTAAATCAGGAATATTCCTTGTTATTTATCATGCTCACAGGATTGGGTCTTCTCGGATGGAGTGTCATTTATTTTCTTTCCAGGAAAATTTCGAGACCCATTCAGGAAGTTGCTCAAGCTGCCTCGAAGGTCAGTGAAGGTGACTATAAAATTGAACTGAAAGCCAGGGCCAATGAGGAAGAGATTCATAATTTAATCATATCGTTTAAAGAAATGACAGAGCGGCTTATGCACCTTGAAAAACTTAGGGCAGAATTGCTGGCTGGGGTCACACATGATTTGAAAACGCCTGTCACATCTATAAGCGGTCTAATTCAGGCAGTGCGTGATGATGTTGTAAGCGGGGAAGAAAGAGAGGAATTTCTTGATATTTCTTTAAAAGAAGTCGGCCGTTTGCAGAAAATGATTGAGGACTTGCTCGATTTTAATTCGCTATCTTCCGGTGCTTTTTCAATCAGGCCCGAAAACTGTGATATGAATAAGCTCGTGCAGGATATTGTAAGGCAATGGGCACTGGCACAGAAAGGCCATTTTCATTATCGTGTGGAAGTGCCCTCTGAAACCATCTGCAGATCAACAGACCCGTACCGTCTGCAGCAGATTATGATTAATTTATTGAATAATGCTTATCATGCCATTGATGAAGATGGCAGCATTACTGTTATTTTAAGTGAAAGTTTTATTGATGTTCATGATACTGGTTCAGGAATAGCGGAAGAGGAGCAGCCTTTTATTTTTGAGCGTTTTTACAGGGGTGAACAGAAGAAGCTGAAAGTACGAGGGCTTGGCTTGGGGCTTCCATTCAGCAAACTGCTTGCAGGTGCTTTGAACGCAAATTTAATTTTAAAAGAAAGTTCGGCAAAAGGCAGTACATTTACGATTAAGTGGGAAGAAGAAGGGTAGGTATAAGCGGGGAAGACTTGCTTGCCTATCTCTTTTTTTGGAGGTGAATAGGAACTCTGCACGATAAGATGCGGAAAATTGAATGGATTTTCAGGCTCGCAGACGGTAAATTTCAGCAGCTATTTTACATGGATTTTTTTCATCCTTAATAAGGATTTAACGGAAGCATATACATTTTTGACTCCGAAATAATCTTGAGGGTAGAATAATAATGTTCTTTAAATAGATGACTGGAATGTATAAATGAGGGGGTATTCGATGGAGGCTAACTCTTCCAAGTATGAAATAAATGTAAATGGATCTTTATTCGATTGGGATTTGGATGAGGCAACGTTTAGATTTGAGAATGACGATGTGGTGGTATTTTGGGTAAACACAGCTTTCAAGACACTGCTGGACTCCATTGAAGAAATTTCAGGTGAAAAGTCGGCCAAGCTTGTGCTGGAAACGGCCGGGTACCGTACAGGGAAAATTGTCAGCAAATTTTATATGGAATCGAATAAAGAAAAAGAAGACATTATCAATCATCTGCCCAATATTTATCTAACTGCCGGATGGGGAAAAACAGACATTGTTTCCTTCTGTCTCAAAGAAAAGAAAGCTATTGTACGTGTTAACAGCGGCTGGGAATATAAGATTAATATTGCTCAAAAGAAAAAAACAGAAGGCAGTTTTTTGCCTGGGCATTGGGCAGGGGTGTTAAGCGGGCTGTTCGAAACAAATATATGGTATAAAGTGAGGCAAAGCCAGGTCCAGGGGGATCAGTATTCCGAATACGAATTTTTTGAATCCGAAATCACACCTTCCCAGAATATCAGCGCAATGATAAAAGAGCGGACACAAAGCGCCCAGAAAGAGCTGGAAAAGGAAATTGCCGAGCAGACCAGAGTATTATCTGAAATTATTAAAGAGAGTTCTTCTCCTATTATACCCGTGATCGACTCCATTTTGGTCATCCCTTTGGTTGGAAGATATGAAGAGCTGCGGGCAGAGGAATTACTGAACAGAACATTACTGAATCTTCCCCGATATAAAGCTGAATATTTAATACTGGACTTAACCGCATTAAAAAGTGTAGATCAATATACTCTGGATTTCTTGAAGAAATTTGTCCGAGCCGCTTCCCTATTGGGCAGCAACTGCATATTTGTCGGGATTTCACCAGATCTTAGCCTCCAAATAATAGAGAGCGGAAATAAAGAAACGAAAATTCCGTGTTTTTCCATTCTGCAGCAGGGAATCACTTTCGCACTGGATCAATTGGGATTGGAGATTTCCCCTAAAAGATAATGAGGAAAACCAGCACTGAGGGTCAATGCTGGTTTTTTACTGCTTATTAATGCAACTAGCCTTTAACGATATTTCCTTCTGCAGGTATCGGATGAGCTTTTAACATTCTAGCAAAATGGATTAAATTATAGGCCATTATTTTGGCATGCTGTCTTGTGAAGTCATTTTCATAGCCCTTTGCTTCAATAAAGGATGGGCCGGGACCAGCCTCTCCAACCCAATAGGTGTCAACGTTTGGCGGTATGGTGAATCCCATATGGGAGAGTGAATATAGCACAGAACGCGAAACATGTTTGGCTCCATCTTCATTGCCAGTCACCACTACGCCGCCAACCTTGTTGTAATAAATATACTGGCCTTTTTCATTGGTCAGACTGCTCCCTCCATATAATCTTTCGATCACTTTAGTGGTGATGCTGCTTTGCTCGCCAAGCCAGATGGGAGAACCAAGGATAAGGATATCTGCCTCTTCAACCTTCTTAAAAATATCCGGCCATTCATCCTCCTGATCCACAGCTTCAGAAGTTATGCCGTATCCAATCTTAAAGTCTGCTGCTGTAATCACCTCTGTTTCCACTTCCGTTTTATCAAAAAATTTAATAACCTCATCTATAAGTGCACCGGTATTGGAGGGTTCACTGCTCTTTTTTAGCGTACAGTTTAATACTAAAGCATTAATTGTCATGGTTTATCAACTCCCTTTCTAATATCCAATACTCTTAATTCCCTTTACTATGGTTCAAAAACAATAAAATAAAGGAAATGTGATAATATTAACGAATTACATAATTTGGAATAGGAAGGGAGGATTGAAATGATTTATGAAATGACGATTCAATTCAGGGTGCTGGACATGAAAAAGGGATTGTGGTGGTACGAAACTTTGCTTAATAAAAAACCTGATTTCATTCCGCATGAAGGATTTGCAGAGTGGGAACTCATCACTGGGTGCTGGCTTCAGATAGCTGAGGGTACCCCCAGTATAGGAAGCGGTCCAATTAGACTGGGTGTGCCTGATCTTGAACAGGAACGTGAAAGGCTGATCACAGAATTAAAAATAACACCATTTGATATTCATACGAGGAAAGAAGTCCCTGTTAAGTGGGCAACATTCTCGGATCCCTGGGGAAATAGAATTGGATATTTTGAATATATCGCTAAGCATGAAAGGGAAACTCAAATAAAAAAGGTAATCAAAAATGGACTGGGGAGATGACAGCTATGGATCATCATTTTATAGAAAGAGAGGAAGGCTTTACCCTTCATTATCTGGAATGGATACCTGCATTCGAGAATGACAGCCTTCCAGTAATATGCATTCATGGGAACCTTTCAAATGGAAGAATGTTCAGGTGGATTGGGGAAAAACTTTCTCAAGGAAAATGGGGAAAACCAAGACGGGTCATTTCAATTGATTTAAGAGGGTGCGGGGACAGCGGTCTTCCGGAGACCGGCTTTACAATCCGGCATCTGGCCAGTGATATTGAGGCGGTTCTCCAGCACGCCGGAATTGAGATAGCACACTTTATTTCATTTTCCAGGGGAGTCCCGAATACTGTGCAATTTGCAGTAGATTATCCGGGCAAAATAAAGGGTTTTGTGGTCGGGGACTTTCCTGCAAAAAGCTTTGTTATGAAAAAGGAATGGGTTGAAAACCTAATCGCCAGATATAAAGTTCATCAGACATGGGAGGAGCTTTATCAGGCTATCTCCCCTAATCAGGAAATCAGCCCGGAAGAATTTGCAGAAAGAAAGGAAGAATTCTATGTGAAAAAAGTAGATGGAATTCACGCAAGGGTTCATAAAGATCTCCCCATAAAACTTCAGATGGATTCAGAGGATTTGGACTTAACGCACGGACTGGATCAAATTGAAGAGCCGGTCCTTTTATTGCGCGGAGAGGAAAAAGGCACTCTGATAAAGGAAGAAGAGGTGCAGGAATTTAGAAGATATCACCCTTCATTAAAAGAAGAATTGATTGCAGGGGCAGGACATTCCGTTTTTGATCCGAAAGAACAAACAGAAAGTATTTTCAAAGATTATTTTGCTAGCTTGACATAAATAGGAGGACATAATGAAGATTCGAAGTATAGACCATTCAGAGTCTCCGCCTATGAATCTGCTATTATTGGCAGATCCTTCAATTGAATTTATTGAGGATTATCTAAGTCGAGGGGAAATATATATTGCAGAACTAAACGGGGCAGTTGTCGGCGTTTATATCCTTCTTGCCACAAGGCCAGGAACCTGTGAGATAGTTAATATTGCCGTTAGTGAAAAACATCAGGGAGAGGGCATCGGCAGAAAACTTCTTCAGCATGCAATAGAGCTTGCTTTTGAAGGCGGAAATAAGACCCTTGAAATTGGTACGGGGAATTCCAGTATCGGGCAGCTGGCTCTTTACCAAAAATGCGGTTTTAGAATCACAGGGGTCGATAGAGATTTTTTTGTGCGGCATTACAAAGAAGATATTCATGAAAATGGAATTCATTGCCGGGATATGATCAGACTGTCTATGGATTTACAAAGAAAGTCCCCCAAATAATTAGAAACGGCAGTGAAAAGGACAAACTAAAAGCTGATTTCATGAATGTTGTGCTGTAATGTGTTACGTTAAAGTTAGAACAGTCAGAAAAGGAGTGTTTGGTTTTGCGTGAAAAGGAAACTTTAAAGGAAGACATTCTGAATGCCTATCAATTCAGGCATGCAACAAAGGAATTTGATCCAAATAAACATATACCGGAAGAAGATTTTCGATTTATATTGGAGACAGGCCGTCTGTCACCAAGTTCATTTGGTTTTGAACCATGGCGTTTTGTGGTTGTTCAGAACGAGGAGCTTCGTGAGAAAATTAAGAATGCCTCCTGGGGAGCATTCGGTAAACTGCCTGAATCAAGCCACTTTGTCTTAGTCCTGGCAAGAACGAAAAAAGATACAAAGTATGATTCCCGGTATCTGCAGGATCATTTTAGAAATACTCTGGAGATGCCGGAAGAAATGCTGGAAAAATATTTGCAGCGGATTGAGGAATTCCAGAAGTCTGATTTTGATCTTCTGGAAGGAGACCGACCTCTCTTTGATTGGGCCTGTAAGCAAAGCTATATCGCACTGGGGAATATGATGACTGCTGCTGCACAAATTGGCATAGATTCCTGCCCGATTGAAGGTTTTGACATTGAAAAAATGAATAAGCTTCTGGGTGAGGAAGGTCTTCTTGAAGATGGAAGCTTCGGACTGTCGGTAATGTGTGCATTTGGGTACAGAGTGAAAGACCCAAGGCCGAAAACACGCAGACCTTTCGATGATATTGTAAAGTGGATTGATTAGGAAAAGAGCTTGGACTCTTTTCCTTTTTGATTGTAAAAAAAGGAAATTGTAATTATAGCTAGAAAACTAATAAGAAATCAAATGCGCCCAATTAAGAAAGGAAGCCTTTATGAAGATAACAAAAGAAAGATTTGAGAACACCAGCAGATGGATAAAGAGAAATGCAAGACCGCTTGAATCAGCTTTATGGTCATACCATTTTGAGGATCGTAATGCTGAAGGGGCAATAAACTGCATTGAAGCTTTTCAGAATGACGACGGAGGATTCGGAATGGCATTGAACCTGATTTCTGGTCACCACACTCATCACCGATGGCTTCATGGGCAGCCGGACAAATATTGATGAACATTGAGGCAAAACCTGAGTTACAGGTTGTACAAAAGCTATTAAATTATTTAGAACACAGCTATATACATGAAAAGAATATGTGGCCATCAGTGATGCCTGCAAACAACGATTACCCACATGCTCCATGGTGGCATTGGACTGAGGGTGTTCAGGAAAATTGGTCTTATAATCCAAGTGCGGAGCTTGCCGGGTTCTTATTGCATTGGTCACTGCCAGGAAGCAGTGCTGCTGAAATAGGGTGGAGAACCGTAGTTGCATATTTAATGGAAGCTGATGAAATGGATAGACACGAAATCAACGAAATGGAAATCTAATTAAAAGGAGATAAAATGAGGCTGACTCAAAAGGTCGTTGAATGACGACTTTTTTGAGTCAGTTTTATTTTTTTGGATATTTTTCTCTATTTTTGAACAAATAATCAAAACTAGAGGGCCATTTCCCTCTAGTTTGTTTCCAATTTTATCGTGTTTTTTCTCCGTTCATCCCACTTTTTTAAGTTGTGGGCAACACAAATAAGACCCCAATCCGTGCTGTTTTTTGATAGGCCTCTTAGAGAAAAACGGCTAAATTTTCGGTTGTGTTTAATCTGTCCAAAGACTGGCTCGACATCAATTTTTCGATTTCTGTACTTTCGAGCACCATCTTCTGAGGCAAGTCTCTTCCTGACTTCCTCTCGCTGCTTTTGATTTCCGATGGAGACCTGAACGGTCTTTGTGTCTTTATCTTTAGCACAGGTTAATTGAAACGGACAGCCTTGACACTGGGTACAGCGATACGTTCTTTTAATTGATTCATATCCATTATCTGATTTTCTTTTAGACTCATATTGGAAAGTAAGGCGCTTGCCGTTCTTACAAATCCATTCATCCAACTCCGCATCGTAATCCATGTTTTCTATTCTTCCGACTTGTTCTTTCCATTTCCTCTTGGTTTCTTTATCAAATGTATTGTATTTAATGTAGGCTTCGATTTCTTCTTTTTCACAATAAGCGTAATTTTCTTCACTCCCATATCCAGAGTCGGCAATTATTGACTTGGGCTTGGGACGGTTATATTTATCCAGTACCTCCATATGGGGAATAAGGCAACCTGGATCTCCAGCACGCTGATGCAGGCTAAAACCAACAACGAACTGGTTTTCTGTCCCGATTTGCACGTTGTAGCCATGTTTCAACTGGCCGTTTTTCATATGATCCTCTTTCATCCGCATGAAAGTAGCGTCCTGATCTGTTTTAGAGTAGCTATTTCTCCCCTCAAAGGTCGATTTTTGCTGTTCATATTTTTGTTTTCTTGGCAGAAGGTCTTTTTCCAATTGGTTCTTTACTTTTTTTAAGGTCTTATTTTTCGGTTCCTTTTCTAAACGTTTCTCCAATTTTTTTACCGTTTCAGCTATTTTTTCTGAAGAAATCGGAGACTCTTCTAACTTCTCCATTAGATCTAATTCCTGTTCTGCCTCTTCGTCTTCCTCTGTAACCTGCTCAATCTGAAGGCTAAGCTGTTTAAATTTCTCATCCAATTTCCGATCATATTTCTCAGTCGATTTTCGCCAGACGAAGGTATACTTATTCGCATTAGCTTCTATTTTGGTGCCATCCAGAAAGTAATCCTCTAGTTTTACATATCCTTCTTCCCGCAAGAGGTCGACAATGGAAAAGAAGGTTTCATAAATGACATCTTTCATTCGTTCAGATCGGAACCGATTAATAGTGCGGAAATTGGGCTGCTGTTCACCTGAAAGCCACATGAAAATAATGTTTTCTGTTAGCTGTTTAGCGATTTGACGGGAAGAATAAATTCGGTTTGAGTAAGCATAAAGAATAATTTTCAACATCATCTGAGGGTGGTAAGGAGGACTTCCGCCTCCTGGATATAAAGATGAAAAGATAGTAGGATTCATCTGATCGACTGCGAAGTCGATCAAACGGGCAAGATGTTGTTGGGGGATTCGTACTTGAAGGTCCAATGGAAGAACTAGTTGTTTCGTGTTATACTCTCTATACATAAGAAAATCGTTCCTTTCACGTATGGTTTGTTGTGGTGACTTAATTATACCAAAAGTGAACGATTTTCTTATTTTTTTATGCAATCAAAAAGAGAGTGCCCAAAAGAAATACTTTTGGGACACCCCCTTGTTTTGGAGGAAGACAAACAATGATTAATTATATAAAAAATATATTTTTCAGGGATCGGGTTAAGAAACTAAATCTACTAGGATTTAGTACCTTTGTTAATGAGTATAAATATGATGAATTTAATGAAGTTGAATGCATGGCATTAAATGAAAAATTGGATTCAATAATAGAAGAATACAATTTAGGAAACGATGTTTATTTAAATCGTAAAACAATAAATATATCAGATTTAAGTGATAGTTTTACAAAAGCCCAAAGGGATTACTTGATATATTACCACCATCCATCCATGAAAATGAAATATTTATCTTTATTCTTTTTCTTACTTTAGTCCCAATAAAGAATCGGGTTTTTTTACGCAAGATGAGAAGCACATTATTGTTTCGTTAATTTCCGAAATTAAATACTTAAATACTACTGTTAAAAAGGAGATTGTAATATGAAGGAACTATTTGTTTGTGAAAAACCAAGTGTAGCGAGAGACTTAGCAGCAACCATTTCAGGAGGTTATAAAGAAGGGGAAGGACATTATATCGGAAACGATGGAAAACTTTATACATTCGCTTTTGGCCACCTGGTTAATTGTGTAAGTCCGGAATCTATAAACGAAGAATGGGGATGGAAGGGTAATGTTAACAAGCTGCCTTTTTTCATCAAGAATATTCCTTTAACTTTAATTGACAATCCAGGAGTCAAAAAGCAATACAGGACGATCACAGCCCTTATGAAACAATCAGATTTAGTTTATATTGCGACTGATGCTGGAAGAGAAGGAGAACACATCTTTCGAAAAATCTACTCGTTAAGTGGGGTCTAAAGACCTTTAAAGCGCATGTGGATTCAGGATATGACCAAGGAAGGGATTATCAAAGCATTCAAAAACGCTAAAGACGGATCACATTATGAAGGTTTAGCTGCGGCCGGAAAATTAAGAGAAGAATCGGACCTCCTTATTGGAATGAATAGTACCATGATGGTTACAAAATTAAGCAAAAGTCCTAAAGTACTTTCTTTAGGTCGGGTTCAGACTCCTACTCTGGCCATGGTAGTAAGGCGGGATAAAACTATAGAAAATTTCTCTAAGGTTGTTCATTATTCAATTTCTGCAACAGCTAAAAACGGAGCTAAATATGAGCTTGTATTGGATAAAGATACTCATTTAACGAAAGGGGCTGCACAATCCATTTTAAAAACTCTCGGAAGCCGTACGGCTTTTGATATGACTGTAAAAACAAAGGAAGAGAAGCCTAATAAATTGTTTGATTTAACTGAGCTTCAGAAGTTTATGAATGAAAAATATAAATGGAGTGCAAGCCATACATTAAGCACCACCCAAGCCTTATACGAAAAACAATATGTAACATATCCTCGTACTAGTTCGGAATACATTGCGAACGATTCGGAACTCCCTGAACTGCTTGAAAAACATTCTGGCCATGAATGGGTTCAAAACATTCTTTCAAAGGGGTATAAGATTGAATCTTCATTTGTAGATCCTTCGAAAGTAACAGATCATGAGACAATTATTATTACATCTAAAGTGGCCAGCAACCTTTCGGGGGATGAAGCAACACTATATAATGTGATTTTCACCAGATTTTTAGCAGCCTTTTATCCGTATGCTGTAAAAGAAGAAGCAACAGCTACTTTTTTAGATCAAGAATACACATTTAAGGCGAAAGAAACTGTACTAATTGAGCTTGGATGGAGAGAGCTTTATGGTGAATCTCTTCAGGAAGGTTCGTTGAAGAATTCTAGTTTAAGTGATGTAGGAGAATACTCTTTAATTCAAAAAGAAACAAAACCACCAAAGAGATATACTGAAGGAACTTTATTACATGATATGAAACACGCAGCTAAGTTCCTGGATCAAGCAGATGATAAAAAAATGATGAAAGCAGTTGAGGGGATTGGCACCACAGCAACTAGGGATAGCATTATCGAAAAGTTAGTGCAGCGTGGCTTTATTGAGAAAAAGAAAAACCAAATCATTTCAACAACACTTGGCCGAGAATTAATAGAAATGATGCCTGAAGATTTTTCCTTGTATAGTGTTAAGTTAACTGCATTTTTTGAAACAATGCTATCCCAAGTAGAAAAAGGAGAATTGAAAGAAGAAACCTTTTATGAAGAACTTGAAGGGCTTCTGAAACGAACTGCTGAAGAAATTAAAGGAAATGTAAAAACTCTTTCTTCAGCATCAAATCCAGCCAAAGAATCTGTTGCTATTTGCCCGAAATGCAAAAAGGAAATTTATGAAAATAGCAAAGGATACTCATGTTCAGGATATAAAGATGGGTGCAAAACAACTATTTGGAAAAATGGATTAGAGAAGTTAGGGAAAAAGACTATTACCAAAAATGAAGCTGATAAGCTCTTTTCTGGTAAAACCATTAAGGTGACACTGAAGTCAAAACAAGGAAAGTCATATAAGGCCGATGTGGTGTTCAATATGGATAAAAACTGGATTGAATTTGCAAATAAGTAAAGTAAATTGGTATTAACTTTTTTTGGAACTTATGTAGTTTGCCCTCAAGAAAAAAAGGCCATTAAGGTAGCCTAGTCGTGTTTGTAATAATTTGAACAGTAATCATCAAACTGAGTTAGAATTTATTTTTAAAGTAATATACTGCTGCTGGAATTAAGTATAAAAGAAAAAAGATAAGAGGTCCGAATAATATTATTGTTCCCAGAATTTCATTGGTATGTTCTTTTGCAAAATTAACTCCAAAAATTATGGCTAAAATAAAAAGAAAAAACCAAAGTTTATTCAAAAGACCACATCCTTTACTATCTTAATTTCTGGCTTAATTTAGAGGGTTTTTACATAATCAAAAACAGGAAGAACTTAAATAAGATAGTCCTTCCTGTTTTTGAAATAGCTATTTAGAGACTCCTAGTAGTAAAATTCTTTTAGAACTTACTTCTACAACAAAAGAAATTTGTTCATAAATTGTAGCTAGTAATCTAACAGCAAAATTGTTCAAAATGTTTTCATTAAATAAAAGTCTGTCAGGTTCTGTTCTGAAATTAGGATAACATTTTTTTAAAAAATGTATCAACTCAGTCTCTGAAGATTGTTCAGTGAGATTTAACGGTTCAATAAAATTATTATTCAATGTGTAAATCTCTTTTTCTCCAGTTTCCGGGACTACTTGTGAATAATCTTTTTTTTCAAACCCATTAAATGGACTAAAGTAAAGTCCTTTAACAAACAAGTTTAAATCATTATTATTAATTTGATTGGAAAATTGATGGATTGAAGATTCAATTGGATTTTCAAGATGAATAAATTTTAATTGTTCACCTGAATATAAGAATCTTACTTGTTTAAAGTGTTTAGTATAAAGGGTTAATTTCTTCATATCATAGCCTGAAGGATTCCAAATATACTCAGAAAGACTATTACTAAACACATAGTTTCTAGATAGTAATAGTTGCTCTACACTAGATAAAGTTCCGGTATTAGTTCTGATCTCAGAAGGAATTCTTTCTTTTTTGGTTATAGACTTAAAGTCCTTGTTTTCCATTTCGTTTGTTATAAAAATGGATGTATCCTGAGAATCTCGTTTAATTGCCCAATCCTTCATAGACCATTTTATCTCCCATTCTTATTTACTTGACTGTAAATTTTGTAGACCAAAATGTAGCTACATTATATGGAATATCGCTTTCATATCCGTATATATAACCATGGACACTTGCTTGGTAACTGCCTTTAGTTAAAACAGGATTTGTAACTAGCTCAACAAAAGTCTTTCCGTTAAGTCCGCGTACAGGAAGATTATAATATTTTGATAAAGTTTTAGTTCCATCTACTATTTTATAAAATCTTACAGTAAGTTGTCCGGAAGTTAAAGGTCTTGTAGAAACTAAGTCGATGTCACACTCTGCATATCCTGTAAGACCCTGGCAAGTTATTACACCGCCACCAATAATAGCATTAGGTTGAATATCACCATTTAAATTGGTTTCCAATTCGTTTTCATCTACTTGGGACTTCTCTAATGAAGAATCACTCTGTAGATTAGTGCTTGCAAAATTTAAACTTGGGAAAGACGTTAAAACTAGTAAAAGCGTTAGAAAAACAATTAAAGACTTCATAATTTTTCTCATGAGTTATCTCCCTTTTTAAAGTTTTTTCACAATATAATAATTCTATATATATATCCATTTTTCCTCCTAAATTCAGGAAAAAACATTTATGAGCGAAAGGTTGTAAAGGAATGCTAAAAAAAATTTATGTAGCTACGTTTGGTACAATCTTGTTTCTTTTTGCCCTGAATTATATTAATACCGAAATAGCAAAGGATAACTTCCTTCCTTTATTTGTGTTGTTTGTTATTACTGTGATTATATGGCTAGTTAGATGGATCAGATGGTCATTAAGGAGAAAACAAACAAGAAACTGACAGGGTTTATACCTTGTCGGTTTTTTTGATGTTCAGAAAACCCCCTAATTATAGGAGATTTGAATCATAGCACACAATCCCATAATTTTTACATTTTTAAAAATTATTGGTATTTTTGGATAATTTAAGGTAAGATTAAAGTGTGTAAAAGTCATTGTCCACTAATCTAAGGGGAAAAACTATGTTTAAAAAGACATTAGTATCATTACTTTCGGTTGCTGTATTACTAAGTCCAGTATCAAATGTTTTTGCCAACAGTAATGGAACTCAAGAAATTACTGACAAGAAGGCTTATTTAGATTCCTTGAAAAAGGAAGAAAAGCAATCTATTGAGGTTAGAGGAGAAAAATACGACGTTTATCAGTATCAACAAGCTGATGGATCTGTTAGAATGGAAGCGCATAGCCCTGAAGGCAATGTAGAAGCTTTTAAGTTGGATGACAACGTTTTATATGATGAAAATGGTAAGAAAGTTGCGACTTTCAATGAAGAGTATGTTCCGGAAAGTGAGGCATTAACGCCAGCTTCAAAAGAGACAGATAATGAAATAGGAATCATGGCATATCATGAATCGAAAACCTCTCCGTATCCAAGTAGCGACTATACAATAAATAAAGGTGCAACTTATGGTAATGTACAGCTGTCAACAAATATCAAAAACATGACAACTGGTGCTTTGGCTGTTACTATAGGAGTAATTTCAACTGTTCTAGGGACTGTAATATCCTCCATGCTGATTGCTATTGCAATTGAAACTGACATTAATGCGTATGCTATATTCTACAAAAAGCAAAGATGGGATCATAAGAGTTTAGGTATTCTTGCTCAAGAATATTTTGTCACTATGTATTGGGATCCTAACCGTCAACACCAAGCTGGTACAACCAAAAAATACTATTTGCTCTATAGCTAAGACAATTAATTAATAATCTAGTAAATAATGACTTTTACACATTTTTTAAAGTGGAGGAGTAAGTGAAAATGAATGAAAATACCAATGAAACACAACTTAGCATTTACCATTCTCTCATTACAGTAGGTATCCTGTTTTTGATTATTTATTTAATCAAACAATCGACTGAAAACTCCTTCTTATATGCTGGATTGTTCTTTATTAGTAAAAGTGTAGTTGATGTTATATTTTACAAATTGGGTTTTACATTTAAAGGGTTCGGTATAAAGAAAATGCTTATTTTAAACAGTGTACTCTTATTGTTTTTTATTGTTTGGAGTTTTATGAAATAAGTATTAAATTTCTTATATTAGGCACTTTTGAATTAAATATTCTCTGATAATTAAAAAGTTTCCGGCATTATTTACTGAATCTTTCAGATTGTTGAAGACGTTGTAAACAACAATTAATAAAAACTGTTTTTGTTGTTATGTTAACCGAAACCTATTAAGTAGACACCAAGCAGCGATAAGATGACTTCGGTAAGCAGCCGGAGTCATCTTTTTTAAGTTCATATTGAATAGCGTCAGAATTAAGCGATCTTAGCATATGAAGTTTTTGTGAAATGTTGGCGATACACCTTATAATTAGTTTGCTATAATAATAAATATTTTGATGGATAGAGTTGGGAAAGGATGATTTTCAATGAAAAGCATTGGTGTGGTTAGAAAAGTTGATGAATTAGGAAGAGTTGTTCTTCCCATTGAATTACGCAGAGTTTTTAATATAGAAATAAAAGATCCCTTAGAGATCTTTGTTGAAAACGATAAAATAATTCTCCAAAAATATAACCCTGGTAAAGCTTGTGCTATAACCGGAGAAATCACACCTGAAAATAAGACCTTTGGAAACGGAGAATTAACTTTAAGCCCTAGAGGGATTGAAATGTTACTTCAAGAATTGAACGACTATCAATTACAGCGTTAATGTATAATCTGGTTGGTGTTTAAAAGAATTTTTAAAGCCTACGAAAAAATAAGCCAAATCCTTTTACCTAATAGGAATTTGGCTTTTGTCGTGTCAAATTTTGCTTACAACACAAAATTTTCGAAGTGCCCCCTTAAAGTTCTAATGAATTTTCTCTTGAGTATTCCTTTAATCGTACTTCAACTAGCTTTTCAAGGAAGTTATCAATATCTCTTTCAGATAACTTTCCTATAGGTCCTCTCAAATCTTCTGGATTTTCGATTTTGTATCTACTGTGGTATTCGAGCCGGATAATAGTTTCTTTCTTCATACCGGCTTCTTGAATGTCCCTGATAACTACACCATTTTTTCTATAGCGTGGTTTATCCATTTGGCCAGTTGTTTGGCAAGCATAAACAGAATCATCCAAAGGATCCTTAAATATTACAACCGGACGATATTTTCTTTTAAGTGGTTCAAGAAAATTTCCTTCGTTGTCTCTGTACTCTACGTACATAGTAAAACATTGTCCGGTTTCTAAATCCCTATCACTCATCTTTGTCTCCTAAAACAATTTTCAGCAGTTGATAAAGCTAATGTCTAAGCAGGAAACTGAATTTGATTCCAGAATTAATTGCACTCTCAAGCATACGGCTGACAAAGTGAATGCTCTTGCATACATAGCTGCCGGGAAGAACAAAGGAGATTGGGGATTAGGCTATACAGCCACTCCGTTGGATTTTGCTGAGCATCCTGAAGATTCTCTCTCTATGAAATTTGGATTGTTAATTGATGATAATCTTGATTTCTATATTGAGCAGATCTCAAAAGAAGGGACATGGGATATTTCCTGGAGCTGGGGACAATTTGATAAGGAATTCCAAGTTGCACGCAATCATTGGAAAGGAATACTTGCAGTTAAGCGATATAAAATATTGCATTCTTTTGGAAGGCTTGATTTTGATAAATGAGGTGAAAATTATGAATCTAGTGATGAAAAGGGACTTAGCTGAGAGGCTGGACCAGGCAGAGACAGATGTGCTGCACTCCAGATTGACAGCTATTAAAAAACGGGATGGAAACCCAATGGGCGTGGAGATAAAAAAATTTGGCCAGACAACCGCTTTTTTTTGCCAGGAATATTCCGGGTCCAACCTTCAATCTCGTAAAGGGGTTTAAGGAAGCCGATACCGAAGTTCTTGACCAAATAGTTGATTTCTACCAGGGAAAAGGGATTCCCATTCGATTGGAGATCACACCGTCAAACGGATCATCAAAAAGGATTTTATCAATGTGATTTCCATACCACTCTGTTTGCGGAGCCATCAGATCTTAAGGATCTTCCCATTCATGCTGGTATTTATATACGCAGGATGCAAAGAAAGGATTTTGGACTTTTCGGTGAGGTTTATACAAAGGGATTTGGCATGCCAGGATTCCTTAGCCAGGGGATAGCTGAAAATAATGAGGTGCTTCATGGCAATGAAAAATGGGTCTTTTACCTCGCTTTTGTAAACAGCGAACCAGCTGGAATAGGTGTCATTTTCATGGAGGAAGGGGTGGCAAATCTTGCCGCTGCGGCTGTTTTGCCTTCTTTCAAAAACAGGGGAGTCCACAGTGCGCTTATTCAAGACCGAATCTCCCAGGCGATTACAAATGATGCCGAGCTGGTGACTGGTCAGGCAAGGTTTGGTTCGGTAAGCCAGAATAATATGGAAAAAGCGGGTATGAAAATTGGATACACAAAAGCAATTTGGATCAGGGAATAAAAACATGCATGGTCTGACTTGAATCGGAAAAGTATTTTCTTGTTTAACAGAGCAAGGTGAAGAGGTAAATAATAAATATCCAGTGGAAGAGTCTTCATTAGGATATCGGTATCAAAAGTGGAAAAAATACGTTTACAGAATGGAAAGACTAGGAGACAATCATGATTAGAATACAAGCTGTTAATAAAAAAAATGAACTGCAGAAAGATATTACATTTGAGCGGCTGAAAGCAGAGTGGGAAAGTTATAAGTGGTTTTGGGTTGATTTTGATCAGCCAACCGAGGAGGAAACTGCTGAGCTCGATAAGACTTTTCATTTTCACCCCCTGGCAATAGAGGATTGTGTTGTCAAACTCCAGCGCCCCAAAATGGACTATTATGAAGACTATAGCTTTTTTGTCACCCATAGCCTAAATCATATTAACGAAGATAAACAGGAAATTAACTTTTTTATTGGTTCAAATTACATAGTATCCTACCATCATGACCTCTCCAGGGAAATGGATGATGTCTGGGAAAGGCTGAGCTTGAGTAAGAAGATTAGTAAATGGGACCCTTACCTGGTCATGTACCATATCATTGATAAAATAGTGGATAATTACTTTCCCATCGTTTATCAGCTGGAAGATCGTTTGAGTCTCATTGAAGACAACCCAAATGATGAAACGATGGAAGAATTATTGGAGAAGTTATTTGATATCCGCCATCATTTATTGCAGATAAGATATACAGTCATTCCGATGCGGGATTTAATATACCGTGTCATTAATTCCCATAGGCTTAAAGGCGTAAAGGAAAGATACGAATACTTTGCTGATATTCATGACCACTTATTGAAATTGACTGAAATGATTGATGAAAACAGGGAATTGACAACCGATATCCGTGACAGTTATTTATCGATCAACTCCCATCAGACAAACCGGGTAATGAGAGTTCTTACCGTGATAACCACCATATTTATGCCATTAACCTTCATTGCGGGAATTTACGGAATGAATTTTGAAAACATGCCGGAATTAACATGGAAATATGGATACTTTGAAACGCTGTTATTAATGTTTATTATTGCCTTAGGCATGTTTTGGTGGTTTAAGAAGAAGGGCTGGTTTCGATAAAGCATAATGAAAGCTTTGCGTGAAATTTTTGGCAGAGCTTTTTTTTGTTTTGTTTTGAGGAAGGGAGGAGAACTTTTTACTTATATGGAATGTTAATGTATTAGATTCGCCAGAAGTGGACAGGTTAGATAAATTAAAAGAAACGGGTGAACGGGAATGGATATTTTCGAGGTTAAATCCATTGAAGGATACAAAAAAGAGCTGTCCAAACTATTAATTGAGGTGGTAAATGAGGGAGCATCAATAGGGTTTCTGCCCCCGCTTGGTCAAGCTAAGGCAGAGGAATATTGGGAGGGTTTATTAAAAAACAAAGATATGGTTTTGTTTTTAGCTGTAATGGATGGGAAAGCTGCCGGAACAATCCAGCTCCATTTATGCCAGAAAGAAAATGGAAGCCATCGTGCGGAGATTGCAAAATTAATGACTGACCCCTCCATCCGCAGAAAGGGTTTGGGACGATTGCTATTAAAAGCGGCAGAAGATAAAGCGAAGCAGGAGGGCCGAAGCCTGCTTGTGCTTGATACTAGAGAAGGTGATGTTTCCAATATCCTTTATCAATCAGCAGGATATATTAAAGCAGGCATCATACCAGGCTTCGCACAGTCTGAACAAGGCAATCTGGAGGCAACAGTGATTTACTATAAAAATCTGATCCGTGACACAAAAACTTCAAGATAATAGAATGCTGCTCTTAATTTTTCATTTATAATGATTAGGTATATTATATTTAACAGATGTATTTTTATTTATAAAGGAGTTTATATGATTATTTTCAATCAGCTGGGAGTATTAAAAAAGAGTAATAACCGGGATACGAAACAGCTTTTCTACAGATTTATGCAAGCTGAACAAGGAATGTCTAAAATGGAGCCATACGGTTTTTTTACCTGCTGAAATGATTCAATCCGAATACTTTTGGTCACCGGTTAAACTCTCACTGGAAATTGCCTCTATATCGCTTCTCGCTGTTTTAGTAATAGGGGTTTTAGCTGCAAAACTGATGGCAAATCGGACGTTTAAAGGCCAGGCAATTATAGATACTTTGCTGCTTTTGCCATTGGTCCTTCCGCCTTCCGTTGTAGGATTTTTGCTTATTGTGGTTTTTGGAAAGCAATCTTTCGTCGGACGAGGGATTGAATCGCTGTTTAACGGGCCAGTCATATTCACGTGGTGGGCTGCTGTTATTGCAGCGGCCGTTGTAGCCTTCCCTCTGATGTATCAATCTGCCAGGGCTGGTTTTGAATCCATTGACAATGAGGTTGAAGACGCCTCTAGAGTCGATGGTGCATCAGATTTAAAGGTTTTTCTGCATGTAACGATGCCGCTGGCTTCTAAAGCTATCATGACAGGAGCAATATTAAGCTTTGCAAGGGCAATAGGAGAATTCGGTGCCACATTAATGTTTGCAGGCAATATTCCCGGAAAGACACAAACACTTCCCACCGCGATCTACGTTGCTATGGATTCAGGAGATATGGAACTGGCTTGGATGTGGGTTTCAATTATATTACTGATTTCAACTTCCATGCTTGTGTTCATGAATTTTATAAAAAAACGGTTTTAGAAAGGCAGATTGCAGTCAAATGCAACCTGCCTCTTACTCTTTTATCAGCTGGTACAGTCTAAACATATCATCTCTGCTGAAGATTTTCGGAACAGGATACAGGGGATTTGCTTCCTTTAAGGCACGTTCAGCCATGATTGGAATGTCCCTGTCTTGAATTCCGCTCACTTTTGGCGGAATCCCCATGCTGCTGTTTAGGGATTTTATGCTAAGAATAAAATTTCGGGCATTTTCTTCAGCCGAATCTGTCGCATTGCCGATACGTGCGGCCACTGCCAGCTCAGCCAAAGGATCCCATACTGTCTCTCCATAATGCTCCAGGACATATGAAAGGATGACGGCATTTGCCAAACCGTGAGGGACCGAATAAAAACCTCCGAGTGTATGGGCAATAGCATGAACATTGCCAACGTAGGCCCTGGTGAAAGCCAGTCCTGCAAGATAAGCAGCTTTCTGCATATTGGCTCTTGCCGTCAGATTTTCTCCATTCTTGTATGTTTCATAAAGATTATTATAAATGAGCCGGACTGCATCAATGCTGAATTTTCTAGTCTCTGCTGTATTGCTTCTGCCAATGTAGGCTTCGATGGCATGGGTTAGTGCATCCATACCGGTTGCAGCTGTTATATGAGGAGGCATTTGTAAAGTAATCAACGGGTCAAGAACAGCATAATGCGGGATTAAGTTCAAATCAATGATCGCATATTTCTCGTGTGATTCGCTGTCAGTAATGACCGCAGCAACAGTGGCTTCACTTCCAGTACCTGCTGTGGTCGGGACTGCAAAAATGGGAGGGAGCTTTTTTCTAACCTTAAATTGGCCTTTCATTTGTGAAATGCTTTTCTCTGGCCTCACAACTCTTGCACCAACTCCTTTGGCGCAATCAATCGGAGAACCCCCGCCAAAAGCTATAATCCCCTGGCAATCCTTTTTTTTATATACGTCAAGTGCTTCTTCTATATTCGTAATTGTAGGATTTGGAATGGTTTGATCATATATATAAAACTCAATGCTCTTTTTCTGTAAATTTAACAGCAAACCATTCATTAGGCCAAGAGCACTGATGCCGCTGTCAGTTACAATCAGAATTCTGCTGATGTCATTCTTCTTAATTACATCCGGAAGCTTATCCAGGCTATTGGCGCCTTCTAATAATTCCGGTTCCCGCCATGGCAGAAAAGGCGATGCCAGCTTGAAGGTTTTTTGAACCATTCGGCAGTATGCATTATACATTCCCTCACCCCTTAAATTTATCGGAAAATTCCAACATTATAAATCATATATACCTTTATGTTAAAGAAGAAGTCAATATGCTGAATGATTTAAAATGGCCGGTGTTTAATAATGTGAAAAACACTCGGCTAAATTAAAACAGCTGACTGAAGAAAGAGGTCTTCAATCCAGAAGATTGACACAATCAGAAATGTATTTTATAATTATCTCGAAATCAAGATAAATTAATTTGAGGTATTGGCAGGTGATAATATGAAAAGGTCGTGCCCTAATCCGGCCTTCCTGATTCTCATGCAGACATCCAAATCCATTCATGAATGCATAAAGGACAGTATCACCAAATTTAGCCTTAGCATGACCGAGTTTGCAGTGCTGGAAGCTCTATACCACAAAGATATGCAAACGATACACGAAATTGGTAAGAGGATATTAATTACGAGCGGCTCGATGACTTATGTAATTGATAAGCTTGTGGAAAAGGGATATGCAAAACGGAACGCATGTCCTAATGACCGCCGGGCGATTCATATTGGTTTAACTGACAAAGGAAATAAGTTATTGGAAGAGATTATGCCGAAACACCAGCAATGGGTTAATACATTTTTTGAAGAACTGAATTCAGCTGAGCTGGATCATTTAGTAAATTTACTTGAAAAAGTTAAAAAACGAACAGAGAGTTAAAACTAATATCTTGAATTAAAAATATTTGAATTGAAATGAGTTTTATTGGCTGAATTTAGGATACATTAAATAGGAAGAGGTGTTTACAGTGGGCAGAAAAACTAGTGGGATCCATCATATCACTGCCATCGTCGGCCATCCGCAGGAGAATGTCGATTTTTATGCAGGAGTACTGGGTTTGAGAATGGTCAAGCAGACCGTAAATTTTGATGACCCCGGCACTTATCATCTCTACTTTGGCAATGAAGAAGGAAAGCCGGGGACAATCATTACTTTCTTTCCATGGGCGAATGCTTTCCAGGGAGTCATAGGGGATGGCCAGGTTGGGGTAACCTCCTATGCCATTCCCATGGGTGCCCTTGGATTTTGGCAAGACAGATTTGAGAAGTTTAATATTTCTTACACAATGGAAAAAAGATTCGGAGAAGAGTCGATTAAGCTTCTTGATCCACATGGCCTTGTATTAGAAATGGTAGAAAGAGAAGAGGGAGAGATGAATACATGGTCTTTTGGAGGCATCACTCCTGATGCTGCAATAAAGGGTTTTGCTGGAGCGACACTATATTCAACCCAGCCTGAGCAAACGGCACATTTGCTTGAAACAGTTATGGGCCTTGAACGCATTGGGGAAGAGGGAGAAATGATCCGGTTCCAATCCACTGCCCGGATCGGCAATGTCATTGACCTGAAAAAAACTTCCGGCAAGCGCGGCCAGATGGGTGTCGGCACAGTCCATCATATCGCCTGGCGGGCAGAAGATGACGAGGATCAATTGGAGTGGCAGGAATATGTGAGATCAAATGGATATGGTGTGACGCCAGTCAGGGACCGGAATTATTTTAATGCCATTTACTTTCGGGAGCAAGGGGAACTTCTTTTTGAAATTGCAACCGACCCACCTGGATTTGCGCATGACGAATCACCTGGGAAAATGGGAGAGAAGCTGATGCTTCCAGAACAATATGAGGATATGAGAAATCACATCGAGCGGAAACTAATCCCAATTGAAGTTAGAGAATTGGATTAAAAAGAAGAGGGGGAAGATACTTTGAAACATATTTTTCAAAAAGGAAAAGATGCTTCTAAACCTGTGTTATTGCTGCTTCACGGAACAGGAGGTACAGAAACTGACCTGCTTCAGCTTGCAGGGCATATTGATCCTGAGGCATCTGTCCTTAGTGTGCGGGGAAATGTGCTGGAACATGGTATGCCGAGGTTTTTCCGGAGACTGGCAGAAGGTGTCTTTGATGAAGAAGATTTGATTTTTCGCACTAAAGAATTAAACGATTTTTTAGATGAAGCTGCACAGAAATATGAATTTAAACGTGAAAACATAGTGGCAATTGGCTATTCGAATGGAGCTAATATTGCAGGAAGCTTATTATTCCATCATAAAAACTCATTAAGAGCGGCGATTCTGCATCATCCGATGGTTCCAAGGCGTTGTGCTGAATTGCCTGATCTTAGCGGAACATCGGTATTTATCGCTGCAGGAACCAATGACCCGATTTGTCCTGCAGAAGAATCAACTGATTTACAGTCTTTATTGGAAAGTGCAGGAGCGAAAGTCGAGCTTCACTGGGAAAGTTTTGGACACCAATTAACCATGGGTGAAGTTCAGGCTGCAGCCCGCTGGTATAAACAAATATAAAACTAGTTAATGAAATGAATTAAAGGGAAGAGAATGAAAGAATAGGCGGTGCTGATATGGGTATCCTATCAAGGTTATTTGGAAATTCAACTAAAAAGGAGACGATTCATATGGAAAATGTGAAATTGGCCGTAATTTTTTACAGCATGGGCGGAACAAACTATCAATTGTCTAAATGGGCGGAGGAAGGCGGCAAAGAAGCTGGTGCGGAAGTTAAAGTTTTTAAGGTTCCAGAATTGGCACCGCAATCTGCAATTGAAGGCAATCCTGTATGGAAAGCTACTGTTGAGGCAACAAAGGATGTGCCTGAAATTAAGCCGGACGATCTTGAATGGGCAGATGCCATTATATTCAGCGTGCCGACCCGTTTCGGCAATATGCCTTCCCAAATGAAACAGTTCATTGATACAACTGGCGGTCTTTGGGCGAAAGGGAAGCTTGCTAATAAGGCAGTAAGTGCAATGACATCAGCCCAAAATCCGCATGGGGGCCAGGAAGCAACTATCCTTTCCCTTTATACTACAATGTACCATTGGGGAGCGATTGTGGCTGCTCCTGGATATACAGATCCGGTTCTCTTCGGAGCAGGCGGCAATCCGTATGGAATCAGCGTAACGGTTGACCAGGATGGGAAAATGATTGAAGATGTGAAGGAAGCTGTTAAGCATCAGGCGAAAAGAACCGTCACAGTTGCTGGGTGGATTAAAAAAGGTAATCAGTAATTACAGATGGAGCAATTGTTTTTCAATTGCTCCCTTTACATGTAAAGGGGAGAAATGGCGTATGGAAAATGAGGAAATTACTAAGCGGAAAATTGTTTCAATCAGGAAAGTAAATCTGCAGGAACATAGCCCCATTCATGCAGCAGGCCCTGTGATAGAACCAGGGAAGTGGGAAAAATTTGACCCATTCCTTTTGATGATGGAAGATAAATTTCAAAAGGGAGCGTTTGACGTACATCCGCATCGCGGGATTGAGACAGTAACTTATGTCATCGAAGGCGCCATTGAGCACTATGACAGTCATTCCGGTGAGGGCGGTGTGTTAGGCCCTGGAGATGTACAATGGATGACAGCTGGCAGCGGTGTCGTCCATAACGAAGTGCCAACAGAAGGAATAACTGCCCATTCGCTGCAGCTGTGGATCAATCTTCCCAGCGAGAAAAAAATGACAGCACCAAGATATCAAAATCTTAAAGGCAGTGAAGTTCCTGTCAGAGAGGAAGAGGGCGTTACTATTAAAGTCTTTTCCGGATCCTCCAAAGGGGTTGTATCTCCTGCCTTAAATCATGTGCCTGTTACGATGATTGAAGCAAGGATGAAAAGAGGCGCGGCAGCCTCGCAGGACCTGCCTGGAAGCTACAAAGGCTTCATCTATATTTTAGAAGGCAGCGGGGTTTTTGGAGAAAATGAAGTCAATGCAGCAAAAGGCCAGGTCCTTGAATTGGGAGATGGCGGGAACGCTGGAAGCGAAATTTTCGTAAAAGCTGAAGAGCCTTTGCGCTTTTTACTATATGCAGGCGAGCCAGTCAAAGAACAGGTTGTGGCACGTGGACCGTTTGTCATGAATACCGAAGAAGAAATACGGACGGCGTATAAGGAATATATGAATGGTACCTTTCTAAGGTAAGATACGGGTGAGGAGCAGTCTAAGGCTGCTCTTTTTTGCGGGAGCAATGCTTCAGACATTCAAAAAAGAAGACATTCTGCCTTGAATACTTGTATAAATTACCAGGTTACTTAAATGATAAAATACTATATTTTTTAATTAACTATATTCATTGAAGGTGAGCTTATGGTGCCGAGTTCTAAACCTGCAGATCCAGTCATAAATCGCAGGAGAAAAAAAGTTTATCTATCCATAAATAAGAAATTTGTCATTAGTCACCTGATTTCTATATTATGGATGGCTTTCTCTATATATATCTCACTGCCCTGGCTGAAGGATTTAGCAGAAATTGTCACATACCCGATCAGCATTCTTATTATTGGAGGTATTGCCTATGTACCGGGCTATATGAATGCCTTTCTGGTAATGAGTCTGCTTTTGGACAAGCAGCCATCTTTTAAAAATTCGGATCCTGATAAGGAAGTGACATTGCTGGTAGCTGCCTTCAATGAAGAAAAAACAATCTTTCAAACGTTAAGCTATGTGGCGAGCCAGGACTATCAAGGGAAGATTAAGGTAATCGTTATAGACAATCGTTCTACAGACAATACGCAAAATGAAATAGTAAGAGCTCAAAAAGAGCTTAACCTTACGATTGATACTTTGAAGGAACCTAATACCGGAAAATTCCATGCATTAAATAGAGGTCTTCAGCATGTGACAACAGAGTATGTTATCACACTTGATGCAGATACCCTGCTGCATCCTTCAGCAGTCCGCTTTTTAGTATCGCGCATGGAAAGCAGTCCTGAAGAGGTGTGTGCGGTAGCAGGCTCCATGCTTGTGCGCAATAGCCGTGAAAACCTTTTGACTAAAATACAGGAGTGGGACTATTACCTGGGTATAGCTTCAATAAAGAGGCTGCAGGGGTTATATCAGGGAACACTGGTTGCCCAAGGTGCTTTCAGTTTATACAAAACAGATGCAGTCCGTCAGGTAAATGGCTGGCCCGATGCCATTGGTGAAGATATCGTATTAACATGGAGACTGCTTCAAAAAGAATGGAAAGTGTACTTTGAGCCTCTGGCTGCAGCTTTTACCGATGTTCCTTCCTCTTTATCTCACTTTGCAAAGCAAAGGTCGAGGTGGGCAAGGGGAATGATTGAAGGCCTGAATGAAATTAAGCCATGGAATCAGCCGCAAATTTACACAAAATACTTAACAGGCGTTAACCTGGTAATGCCATATCTGGATATGGTGTATACTTTCTTCTGGATTCCGGGATTGATGCTTGCGTTCTTCGGTTATTTCTGGATAGTTGGACCGATGACCTTGTTTGTCCTGCCGCTTACCATTTTAAGCTACGGTATCTTATATATATATCAAAAGCATTATGTGTTTAAAAATCTGAACCTGAAAGTCAGAAAAAATATTTTAGGATTCTTAACGTTTATCCTTATCTATCAAATGATAATGTCGCCCATATCTGTATGGGGATACCTTCAGGAGCTTTTTCAATTAAAACGTGTCTGGGATTAATCCTTCGCTGCAATAAAGAGCGAAGGTTTTTTATTTTTTAATGCACATTTTCCTCATTTATTCTTATAATATTGAAGAAAAAATAATCGAATAGTCCTTTTTTATTGCTTTTGGTTTGGGTTGGAGATAAAATGTTTACCAAAGTAAACTTTTTAAGTTAGGCGCATATACTTATTGATATATATTTTTTAATGCAAAAGTTGCCCTGGAGAAACTTTTTGGCAATAGAGAAAAAGGAGAGAGTGTAATGTCGCAGGAAGTATTATTTGCATTGGGTCTAACATTGTTTGCCGGCTTAGCGACAGGTATTGGCAGTTTAATGGCTTTTTTTACTTCTAGAACGAATACGAAGTTTTTATCATTGGCACTTGGCTTTTCCGCAGGTGTGATGATTTATGTCTCCATGATTGAGATCTTTGTAAAAGCCAAAGATGCACTTGTAGGAGCACTAGGTCAAGTAAGCGGCAACTGGGCAACTGTTGGAGGTTTTTTTGGGGGATACTCCTTATTGCATTAATTGACCGGTTTATTCCTAAAAAGGATAATCCCCATGAAGTGAGGACGGTTGAAGAAATGAATGAATCCGGAAATGCCGTCAAGGATCCGGCACTCTTGAAAATGGGAACCTTTGCGGCATTGGCGATTGCGATTCATAACTTCCCGGAAGGAATTGCAACATTTACTTCTGCACTCCAGGATCCTTCACTTGGAATCGCCATTGCGGCGGCCATTGCCATTCATAATATACCGGAGGGAATAGCTGTCTCAGTTCCTGTCTATTATGCCACAGGAAGCAAGAAGAAAGCTTTTAAGCTCTCATTTTTATCAGGACTGTCTGAGCCGATTGGCGCAATAGTGGCCTACTTGATTTTAATGCCATATTTAAACGATGTCATGTTTGGTGTCATTTTTGCTGCAGTTGCCGGAATAATGGTGTTCATTTCTCTTGATGAATTATTGCCGGCTGCCAAGAAGTATGATGAAGCCCATACATCCATTTATGGTTTAGTTGCAGGAATGGCCGTCATGGCTCTCAGTCTGCTGCTGTTTATATAACAAAAAAGCAGTCTCCCAAACTGGTGCATGTGAGGGAGGCTGCTTTTTTATCGCAGTCTAACGGGCAGTAAGACCCCCACTTCAAGACTCAGAGGAATCAATGGAGGAGAAGGGGGGGCAAACTGCCCGTAAAGGCCCGATAGGTTCAACTAACAATCAGTGGGGAGAAAAGCACTTCCCACTGATTGAAGTTTCACTTTATTAGTGCGCTGTACCTTTATCAAAATTGCTGCCGCTGACATCGGCAATATTTTCAATAGCCACTAATGCTCCAGGGTCAATATCTTCTACAATGGAACGGAGCGTTGATAGTTCAATCCTTGTTACGATTGTATAAATGATCTTTTTGGGCTCTCCAGTAAAAACACCCTGGCCCTGAATATAAGTCATTCCGCGTCCCAATTGCTTCATAAGCTCTGCAGAGATTTCTTCAGGCATATCAGAAATGATCGTAACCGACTTCAGCTCTTCCATACCTTCCACAACGATATCAATCATTTTGTAGGCAATATAATAGGTGATAATGGAGTACATGGCTGTTTCCCAGCTAAAAACGAGAAAAGCTGCAAGAATAAAGATAAATACGTTGACAATCATGATAAATTGGCCGACAGATACCGGACGCTTCTTGCTGACCAGGATGGCGATAATCTCTGATCCATCCAAAGCTCCGCCAGTTCTGATCACAAGGCCAACCCCTGTTCCCAGAATGACTGCTCCAATGACTGTTGCCAGAAATAAATCATCTGTAACAGGCTCAAAATGATGGAGATATGCGGTACTTGCGGATAAAACAATTACTCCATATAAGGTATGTATCGTGAATTTCATTCCAATTTTGCGGTAGCCAATATAGAGAAATGGCAGGTTTAAAACAATCAGGAATATACTCATGGTCATCCCGGTCAGTTCAGCAGCGATAATGGAAAGACCGATAACGCCGCCATCGAGAATATTATTGGGAACGAGAAAAAACTCAAGTCCTGCCGCTGCAATTACCGCACCCAGCGTAATCATGATGAGCTGTCTTATCTCTTTTAACACCCTTTTTTTCTTTGTCATTGCCATATGATCAAGCCCTTCTTTTTTAAATACTTTCATATTATAGCACTTATTAGGCTGGTCTTTTAAGTAAGAATTACTTTAGCTTCAAAAGAAGGAATAAAAGCACAGATGTTGAATGTAATTAAACGGATTCGGCATGGGAAGGTGATTATTTGAAAAGAGTAATGGTGATTGGGATTTCAGCAGGCGCAGGGAAATCAACCTTTGCCAGAAAACTAGGAGAAAAAACGGGCATTGAGGTGCATCATCTGGATGTTTTATACTGGAAGCCCGGCTGGGTGGAAAGCGGACTTCAGGAATTTTCGGATGCACAGCGTGAAATAGTGAAAGAAAAGCAATGGATTATTGAAGGTAATTACAGCAACACTTTTGAAATCAGGGGAGCTGTGTGTGATACAGTCATATATCTGGAAGTTCCCCTGTATATCTGTCTGTACAGGGTATTGAAAAGATGGCTGACCAATCTGGGGAAAACACGGCCTGATATGGCAGCCGGGTGCAAGGAGAAAATGGACTGGAAATTTATTAAATTCATACTGACAACATACAGAACCCGCAAAAAGAAAATGGCTGAACGGCTTGACAGATTTGCAGCAGAGGGTAAAAAAGTCATTGCACTGAAAAATAAACCGGATATTGATTCATTCATAGAAGATTTTGATGTTAAGACTAACGATGCTTCATAGAATACAAAAACCCCTGCATTTTGTTAATGTCCCCTTTAAGTAGACCAAAAAAGCCTTCATGTTACCATGGAGGAAAGAATGCTACTTGGAGGGGATTTTTTCTATGGCAAAGAAAGGGCAAACTTTTAATAGCTATTCGGTGGAGTTTAAACATAATGCCGTCATGAAATACGTGAATGGGTCTAAGAGTTTTAAAGTATTGGCAGAAGAATTGGGAATTCGTAACTGCAGCCAGCTTAAAGTGTGGGTTAAGAAATGGAAAGATGGAGTCCCGTTTGATGAGCGTAAAGGAGTCTCTAACCCATTAAAAGCCGGCCTAGGACTAAATTCAAGTCGGTTGAAGAGGAAAGAGATTACCTAAAAGCACAGGTTGAATTTTAAAAAAGCAGTATCCAAATCTGGAGGAAGAAACATACCCAGAAGAATGAAATATGAACTGGTTGATGAGTTAGGAGTACCTATCCGGTCTCTTGGCTGCTGGAGATTGCCTATATCAAACCGGCTAGCTATTACAAATGGAGAAAAACGAATGGTAAACGGGAAGAAAAGGCTAGGGATGAACAAGTCATCCGTGAGCACATTTGGGGGATCCATTTCATGCATCCTGAATTTGGCCAGCCTCGTATTCCTGACGAATTAAATGAAAACGGGTATTTAATCAACCACAAGAAAGTTACAGGCTGATGACGGAAATGGACATACAATCAGTCGTCCGAAAGAAGAGAAAACGGCATGGTCATAGTCCGTCTATCATCTTCCCTAATCGCCTTAAAAGAAATTTTTGGGCTGCAGGACCTAATCAAAAGATGGTAACGGATATAACATATGTGCCTGTTGGAGAAGAATTTTATTATGTATCGGTCATCCAGGATCTCTTTAATAACGAAATAGTAAGTTGGGAGCTATCTAAGAGAAATGATCTGGAACTTGTGTTAAATACAGTAGAAAAATGGACAAAGAAAAAAGACGTAGCTGAAGCCGTTCTCCATTCAGATCAAGGCTTCAAGTATACGTCAAAGCTATACAGCAGCCGCTTGGAGGTTTATGGCATCAAGGGCAGCCACTCTCGAAAAGGAAACTGCCTGGACAATGCCTGTGTAGAATCGTTCTTCTCACACCTCAAGACCGAGAAACTGTATATAAATAAATGTAAGTCAAAAGAAGAACTAGAACAAGCTCTTGAGGATTACATCTACCATTACAATTACAAACGAAGACAAAAGAAACTAAAGAAACGCGCGCCGATTGAATATCGACACGCGCTCACTGCTTAGCTTTTTATGTTGTCTACTTGACAGGGGCAAGACCGAGGCTGGGACAAAACCCTCCTCTGAAATGAAAAAGCCTGTGAAATTTTACGAAGTGTAAAATTTCACAGGCTTTGATTATTTTGAATAAAAAATAAGGACATTCTCTGTTAAAATTAAGTTACCACACAAAATCCAAACAGAAAGAAGTGTCCTTATGTTTAAAGATTATAACATGAATCAATTAATTTTGCCTTTAGATTTAGAAGTAAAGTTACAAGAGAATGATATTGCCTTCCATATACATCACTTAGTTGAAAGTATTCCACTTAAAGCACTCGAACCATTTCTTCGAAATGAGTGGTGCCCTGCTTATCATTCGCGCATGATGTTAAAAATTATCTTATGTGCTTATAAGCAGTCTGTCTTTTCTGGTCGAAAAATCGAAGCACTTTTAAAAGATAGTATCCGTATGAATTGGCTAGCTCAAGGTTATGAACCAAGCTATCGCACCATTAATCGTTTCCGTGTTCAACCCGAAGTAGTAGAACTAATCCGACAATGTTTCGTGCAATTCCGTTGCCAACTTGTACAAGAGAAATTAATCGATCAAGAAGCTATTTTGATTGATGGTACAAAAATAGAGGCAAATGCGAACAAATTTACATTCGTGTGGAAAAAGACGATTGAGAAATATCACAAAAGCTTAATTGAAAAATCATATCAACTGTACAACGAGTTGCTTGAAAAAGAAATCTTACCTGAAATTGAACGAGAAAGTGATGAGCAATTAACACTTGAGGAACTCGACCACATGGTTCAAAAAGTAGATGAAGTCATTACTAAATATAACCAAAAAAGTGAAGCATCACCGAGCGTAGAAGAAAGAAAAGCATTAAGAATTGAACAAAAATATCCGAAGCAAGTGCGTAAGCAGTTGACTGATTATATTGTGCGGAAACAGAAATATCAACGAGACTTTGAAATCTTTGGCACACGTAATAGTTATTCGAAAACAGACCATGATGCAACATTCATGCGAATGAAAGATGATTATATGGAAAATGGTCAATTGAAAGATGGTTATAATGTACAAATCGCAACGGAAAGTCAATACACGCTTGCCTATAGTTTATTTTCAAATCCGACAGACACACGTACTTTAATTCCGTTTCTAGATGAAATCGAAAATTAATGGTGAACGAGAAGTGGGAACATCAAAAAGAATATGTGAGAGCGAAGCTTTCAGAAGAAAAAACAGGTGCTATCTATCGTCAACATAAGATTGACGTAGAACCAGTTTTTGGATTCTTGAAGGCCAATTTGCGTTTCACTCGATTTTCTGTTCGTGGAAAATCGAAGGTCAAGAACGAAATGGGTCTTGCATTAATGGCTGTGAATTTACGAAAATTCACGGCCAACAGATAAGAGTGTATAAGAATTAATAGCAAAAAATAGAGAAAGGAGAATTTGAGTTCACCCAAATTCTCCTTTCTCACTATTTGAAGCTAGTTATGTCCCAGCCTCTTTTTAATTTCTAACTAAAGAATAGGTGTGGGGACTTTCTACTAATTTACTTAATTGTTAGAAAAAAATAGTAGAGAATATCATATCATTGAAAAAATTTACATATCCTAGATTAAAGGACGGTGAAATTTAAATGAAAAGTAATCTTTATAGAGATAATAAATTCTCAATCATTACTTTTAAATTTAAAACTATTATTTTTTCAATGATAGTAATAGCAACATTAGTATTTTCACTGATTATTAATTTAGGGCTCTCATCAGAAAATATCCAGAAAACCTTATCAGGAATAGAATCAGAAAATTTATTTGCACAATTTATTAGAGCAGAAAACCATATCTTTTTTGCATCAGAAGAAGTATTTACGATTCCACCAATATCAGAAATCCTTTTTGAACTTGCAACTAATATAAAACCCAGAGATACTAGAAGCTTTTTGGGAAATGAGCTCCCTGGATTGAATTTTTATGATACAGAGATTGTAGTTGCAGGAGAAGGAACTGACCTATCCACACTCCCTTACGAATCCGCTCCTCCATTAGAAGTTCTTCTGAAAGAAAAAGAGGTAATTGAAGAGGAACTCCAAAATAATACTGGGATAGAAGATCAAAAACCTTTGTTAAACAAAGAACCTAATGTGTTTGTATATCATACTCATAACCTTGAGTCTTTTCTCCCTCTACTAAAAAATGCGTCCAGGTCAAATGAAGCCGTTAGTTCAGATGAAAGGGCGAATGTGGTTGCTTTAGGTAAAAGATTAAATCAAAAATTAATTGGTGCGGGTATCGGTGTAGAGCATAATAAAACAAATATCAATAAAGAGTTATTAGAGAGGAAATGGGATTATTCTGCCTCTTATAAATTATCAAATGAGGTTATACAAGAAGCTGTAGCGGAAAATAAGAATCTTAAATACTTTATTGATATTCACAGAGATTCTGCCAGGAAGGATGTAACCACAAAAGTAATTGATGGTAAATCCTATGCGAAGTTGTATTTCATAGTGGGTAAAGAAAATGATAATTATGAAGAAAATCTAGAATTTGTTAAAAAAATTAATACTGAACTAGAAAAGCGCTTCCCTGGAATTAGTAGAGGAGTATTCTTAAAAAATCGATTAGATGGAAACGGAGTTTATAATCAAGATGTATCCAACAGGGCATTGCTAGTTGAAATAGGAGGCGTTGACAACACGCTGGATGAATTAGGAAGAACTACAGATGCATTTGCAGATGTGTTTTCAGACATATACTGGGAAGAGTACGGAGGGAAAAAAGAATAGTATTACATTTATTTGAAAATATTGAAGGGATTACCTATGTTTTGTGGAATATATAAAATATTAAGAAAATAGGAGGTAAGTCTTATGAGAAAAATGAAAAAAATTATTGGTTCAGCAATTTTAGGTATTTCACTCTTGTCAGTGTCATTACCTGCCTTTGCTGCAACTCTTGTAGATGAAAAAGGAGAAGTAGAAGTTCAAGCGGCTCCTACACTTTCTCCTTCTTCACAAACAATTTCAGTCGGCAATCAGGCAAATATGACTCTCTATCATAGTGTATCAAAAGCGCCTTATAATATAAGGGTTAATAAAGGGAATGGTAGTACTTTTAGTATTTATACTGATGATAGAACTGTTCACTTAAGCTCGATGGGATATAGCAGTAGAGGAACATTCTACGTATCTGCAGTTGTATACGATGTTGATGGCACTGGATGGATATCCAATAAAGCAACAGTTGTTGTGAAATAGAATAAACTAATCTCTTCTCTTCAAAGAAGTTGCCAATATGGCAACTTTTTTTAGGAGGAATTATTTTAATAGAAAGGTAATAAACATATAAGAGAACAATATTTTTGATGATCCTAGCGTGGAAATTAAGGAGTGAAATACATGGACAGGTTTAGTGCTAGTCCAATAATATGGCTATTATTTATGTTTATATCCACCCTAATTTCTTATTTTTCTTTTAGTTGGCAACTTACTACGGGATTCTTCTTTACAGGATTTTTTATGTCTATCTTTTCTTTGGTAAAAACATCTATTAATAATGGTGAATAATAATAAATGGATTTGTTTTTAGAATATAAATGAATCACTAATAATGTAACTTTTCGAAGCATTAAAACGATTAATATATAAATGGTTAAGAACTCCACTAATTTGCAAGGAGATGATGATTTGAACATTGTTGGGGAATTAAGGGAATTGAAAAATTTAAAACCTAAACAGGATTTTATTGTTAAAACAGAAGAATTGTTACGAATGAAGGCAAAGAAGTTATTAGAAGAAAATATCCATTCAAAAAAAACTAAGTAAGATTCATGGAGGAAGTATGTCTGGTTATAACAATATTTTTCATTATTATAAAGGTCAGCCAAAAGGTTCAATGCAAGAAACAAAGCATTTACAGATTGAGAATAATTTAACAAAGACATTTCTTAATGTTCTACAGCATTCCTCATCAGATATGACATCAAAGTTCCTCAAATTTGCCGGGTTGAGCACCATAGTTACTCATTCCTTTGAATATCGATATCAACATCTAATGTATTGAGTAATGCATCAAGTATAGGCGCTGTTATCGGAATGGCAGAGAGTTATGAAGTACGTAATAGTAAAGATAAGACGTACACGATACCTGATGGGGCAATTTTATCGGAAGACGTACCTGTTCTAATTGAAACTAAGATAGGTTATAACTCATACCTAACTCATCAACAGTTAGAGGGGCATAAAAGCTGCTTTGCACCTAGGTCAGCGTATAGTTGAGAAACCGATTATTTTGACCTGGAAAGATGTTCAGGGTTTTTCAAAGAAGAGCTTGGATGGTATAAAGAAAAAGGAGATGAGGTAACTTGTTTTTTTCTGCAGCAGCTTGAGGAATTTTACTTGATCAATAATATAGGTGATCAGAAAAAAACAAAGGAATATTTCTTTCTTAAATTTGAGAAGGATGTTGCAAGGAATATGGCCAGGGAAGTTGATCACTATATATGTACTGAGTTTGCTGATGATCTCAGGGACCCGGATACAGCTAATGGAATAGGATATAGTAGGAATGAAGGCAAAAATTTGCGACCTTAACAACAGCAAGACTAAGATGCTTAATACTACATATAGGAAAAAGAGAAGAAGGTTTGGGTTTAGAAATACAGGAAGAAATTGATTCTATGTTAGGGAAAAAGTATACTCGAACAGAAAATGATAATAAAAATATCCACATGAAGCATTTATAAGGCTAGAGTGGGTGCCTGATATCGAGTATATAAACAAAGCTGTATTTGTCAATATTAATTTGAGCCAGAGCGATCACTTCAAAAGTGAGACACTTCATTCTGCATTATTACCATATTTGGGGGATGTTTGGGAGTTTAGGTGATCTTGCCCCTCGGGGCAAGATCACCTAAACTCCTCATGCTTCCAGACTACTGGTCACACTCATTTCTTTGTTTCATACTCTGCCTAAACCGATAAGATTCCCATTTAATAAGAGAATGTGGGCCTTATGAGTAAGTCTATCTAGGAGGGCAGCTGTCATTTTTTCATCACCAAAGATAGATGTCCATTCAGGTAAACTCTAGATTGGTCGTAATCATTACACTAACCCGTTCGTGTCGACCGGTAAAGAATTGAAACAATAGTTCAGATCCTACTTTCGTAAAAGGTACATATCCAAGTTCATCGACAATGGTCACATCAAATTTGAGCCATTTCTTTTCTAATGTCCCTAGCTTATGCTCCTGATTGGCCAGTAAAAGTTCTTCTACTAATTCAGCCGCTGTAATAAACTTGACCTTATAGCCATTCTTAATCATTTCAAGTTCAAGACCGGTAGCTAAGTGGGACTTTCCAGTCCCACTGTTCCCCAAAAAATGACGTTTTCCTTCTTCTCCACAAACTCTCCTTTTGCCAAAGTTAAAAAACGATTCTTATTCAAGCTTGGCATTAAGCTAAAATCATAGTTATCTAGGGTTTTATGAACAGGAAAAGCAGCTTGTTTAAGTCTTCTCTGTCTTTGATTTTCCTCTCTAGATTCAGATTCTGCTTCCAGTAGAGCTAGTAAAAATTCCTCATAACTTAAATTACGCTGATTATTGCAGTGAAAATGAGCCACTTATGCGGAGTTTTGAGCCAGTCATTGCGGAGGAAAGAGCCACCCTTTGCGGAATGCAGGGCCACTATAAATAGAATAAAGAAAAGCCTCCTGTATAATAACCTTGCATGCTAGCAAGCATGACTGGATAGGCTACATTTAGTTGGACAGAATTTTTAAGGTCAAGTAGACTACAAATAATACATTTGAGGAGAATCTACATGGCCAAAAGAAAATGCCGAACATTTACTGAAGATTTCAAGCAACAGATCGTGCAGCTGTACCAAAATGGAAAACCAAGAAAAGAGATTATTCGTGAGTATGACCTTACTCCTTCATCTTTAGATAAGTGGGTGAGTCAGAGTCAAAAATCAGGTTCTTTTAAGGAAAAAGACAATTTAACAGATGAGCAAAAAGAATTGATGGAACTCCGAAAAAGAAATAAGCAGCTAGAAATGGAAAAAGACATTTTAAAGCAAGCCGCGCTGATACTAGGACAAAAGTAAATGTAAACAAGAATGACCAACATAAATACTCGATATCAGCAATGTGCAAATCCCTAGAAGTGTCTATTATTATGAAGTAAAAGATGAAGAGGATCCCATTGTTTCTAATGTTGTCGATATTTTTCACGCAAGCCGTCAAAACTATGGAACACGTAAAATCAAAGTAGAATTAAAAAAGCGCGGTCTTATCGTTTCCAGGCGAAGAATCGGGCGCATAATGCAGGAGCAGGGCCTTGTTTCTTCCTATACAATCGCTCAATTTAATCCGCATGCGAAATCCTGTAATGAATCAGAACAGAAGAATGAACTTAATCGTGCGTTTACCCAGGAACAAGAAATGACCATAATCGTAAGCGATTTAACATACTTAAGGGTTAATCAAAAATGGAACTACGTATGTGTCTTTGTCGAACTCTTTAATCGAGAAATCATCGGTTTTAGTACAGTGCCAAATAAAGATGCATTACTCGTTTATCGTGCAATAGCTTCAAAAAACAAGGGCCTGAACCTCGGCCCTTTAAAGCGGTAGTATAGTTGGGGACAGGCACCTGTAATTTACGTTACCTCTAAAACACCGATAAAAAATTCAATTTTTTATAAAATCTTCAATTTAAAGCAGGATTTTTCAAAAATTGGGAGAAAATTTAAAATAAGTAAAAAATAAGGAGTGATTATATTGTTTAAAAAGGTTCTTGCAAGTACTATTCTTGGAGCATCATTATTTTCTTTTGGATGTCTATCCAACGCAGCAGCTGCAACACCAGCCTCTCCCCAGCCTTTAAGTACAGCGAATGAGGAAATTGGTATCCTAGCTACTCCATCTCTAACTCCTTCTACACAAACTATTAACCGTGGCAGTTATGCTACTTTTAAATTAACTTCTGGCTCATCAAAAGCGCCTTTTAATTATAAACTTTATTTAGGAGATGGAACTAGCACAAGTATTATGTATTCAGATAATACTTCAGAAACATTCTCTGGGGAATTATTACGATATACAAGAAGTGGTACCTTTACAGCTTCTGGAAGGGTAGTGGATTCGACTGGTACCGCTTATGTTTCGAATAGTGTTAAGGTAGTTGTTAGATAATTTTTAAAAGTAGATTGATGAATTTCTTAGAACTAGGAATCCTGCATAGCTATTATCAAAAAAACCTTCAAATTTGTTAATGTCCCCTTTAAGTAGACATTCAAAAAAGCCTTCATGTTACCATGGAGGAAAGAATGCTACTTGGAGGGGATTTTTTCTATGGCAAAGAAAGGGCAAACTTTTAATAGCTATTCGGTGGAGTTTAAACATAATGCCGTCATGAAATACGTGAATGGGTCTAAGAGTTTTAAAGTATTGGCAGAAGAATTGGGAATTCGTAACTGCAGCCAGCTTAAAGTGTGGGTTAAGAAATGGAAAGATGGAGTCCCGTTTGATGAGCGTAAAGGAGTCTCTAACCCATTAAAAGTCGGCCTAGGACTAAATTCAAGTCGGTTGAAGAGGAAAGAGATTACCTAAAAGCATAGGTTGAATTTTAAAAACAGCAGTATCCAAATCTGGAGGAGGAAACATACCCAGAAGAATGAAATATGAACTGGTTGATGAGTTAAGGAGTACCTATCCGGTCTCTTGGCTGCTGGAGATTGCCTATATCAAACCGGCTAGCTATTACAAATGGAGAAAAACGAATGGTAAACGGGAAGAAAAGGCTAGGGATGAACAAGTCATCCGTGAGCACATTTGGGGGATCCATTTGAATTTGGCCGGCCTCTTATTACAGAAGAATTAAATGAAAACGGGTATTTAATCAACCACAAGAAAGTTACAGGCTGATGACGGAAATGGACATACAATCAGTCGTCCAAAAGAGGAGAAAACGGCATGGTCATAGTCCGTCTATCATCTTCCCTAATCGCCTTAAAAGAAATTTTAGGGCTGCAGGACCTAATCAAAAGATGGTAACGGATATAACATATGTGCCTGTTGGAGAAGAATTTTATTATGTATCGGTCATCCAGGAGCTCTTTAATAACGAAATAGTAAGTTGGGAGCTATCTAAGAGAAATGATCTGGAACTTGTGTTAAATACAGTAGAAAAATGGACAAAGAAAAAAGACGTAGCTGAAGCCGTTCTCCATTCAGATCAAGGCTTCCAGTATACGTCAAAGCTATACAGCAGCCGCTTGGAGGTTTATGGCATCAAGGGCAGCCACTCTCGAAAAGGAAACTGCCTGGACAATGCCTGTGTAGAATCGTCCTTCTCACACCTCAAGACCGAGAAACTGTATATAAATAAATGTAAGTCAAAAGAAGAACTAGAACAAGCTCTTGAGGATTATATCTACCATTACAATTACAAACGAAGACAAAAGAAACTAAAGAAACGCGCGCCGATTGAATATCTAAACGCGCTCACTGCTTAGCTTTTTATGTTGTCTACTTGACAGGGGCAAGACCATTTTGCAGGGGTTTACTGATTATCGAAACATTTACCCGGCCAGAAAAGAAAACGGCACCGCCGCCCATATCGGAAAGCCGGTCCGGAGTCAGCGAATTGACCAGATGTTTTGTTCCTGGGGCGTCAGCCCATAATCCCTGTGAAACAACTGTACCAGGAAGGACAAGTTCTCCGACAGCCGCTTTGAGTTCGCATTCTCCTCGTTCATTCCAAATACGAACCAAGTCACCATCTTTAATTTCAGCATTTACAGCATCCCTTTTATTTATGTGAAGACGCGGTTCCTTCTCCATTGCTGCATGTTTTATATTATTTGAAAAAGTTGAATTCAAAAAGTTATGGTTCGGTGCGGGCACAAACAAAAAAGGGAATTTATTTTCTTCCTTCAGCGGTATGTATGTCGGCAGAGGAGGATATCCATCCTCTTTCATTCTCTTCGAGTATAATTCAATTTTTCCGCTTGGCGTGGGCAGCCTGCCGGGAAAAAGCGGTTTTACCCTCGCTTTCATAAACTTGTTTTTCTTCAGGGATTCAGCATTGATTTCCTCAATAAAGGGGTTAGCCGGAAAATTTAATGCGGCATCAATCATTTCTTCTTCCGTCTCATTAAATACGGCATCATGATAGCCCATGCCTTCTGCAAGAAGCCGAAACACTTCTACATTAGATTTTGACTCGCCATATGGTTCAATGACCGGCTCCTGAATTTGCATGTAGTGATGCCAATAGGATGAATAGATATCCGTATTCTCAAAAGAAGAAGCCGCAGGCAGCACAATATCAGCATATTTGGCCGTTTCGGTTAAGAACAGATCATGGACGACAAGGAACAAGTCCTCCCTCTGCAGGCCCTGCCGGACTTTATTCCCTTCGGGTGCAACAACAGCAGGGTTGGTTCCATACACATACATAGATTTAATCGGTTTTTCCAGTTCAAGCAACGCAGAACCGATTTCGTTCATATTAATGATGCGTGTATCCCTTTTGTGCAGGAGGTCAGGCCTTTGAAGGGCACCAGTGTTAAAAGCAAGATAACCGGAGTTTCCCTTAATGGCACCGCCGCCCTTTATGAGCCACTGGCCAGTAAGTGCGGGCAGGCAGGAAATCGTGCGGATACACATTCCTCCATTGTCATGATGCTGTGGCCCGTTGCCGATCCGGATAAATGCAGGGGAAGTTTCTCCATACATACGGGCTAATTTGATAATATCCTCTTCCGGCACACCTGTTATGCCGGCTGCTGTTTCAGGGTCATATTGCTTCACATGTTCGCGAAGTTCCTGATGGCCAACCGTAAACTCCTCGAGAAAAGTCTCATCCACTAAATTTTCCGCAAACAGAACATGCATGATGCTAAGTGCGAGAGCGGTATCGGTGCCGGGTGTAATGGGTAAAAACCAGTCGGCCATTTTACCGGTCTGGTTTTTATGGACATCAATTACAACGATTTTCGCACCGCTTTTCCTTGCTTTCTGGGCGAGAATCATTTGGTGCATGTTCGTGCTGACTGCATTAATGCCCCATAAAATTATGAGCTTCGAATGGATGGTATCCTCCGGGTCAATCCCAAAGCTGCCTCCCATTGTGTACGCATATCCTGCTGTACCGGCAGATTGGCAAATCGTCCTGTCTAAACGGGATGCTCCGAGTTTATGGAAGAAACGGCGGTCCATTCCTTCTGCGCTTAATCTGCCCATATTTCCATAAAAACTGTATGGCAGGATGCTCTCAGGGCCGTTTTTGGCAATTAGGTCCTTCCATCTGGAAGTGATCGTGTCTATAGCTTCTTTCCATCCAATCTGTACAAAATGCCCTTCACCTTTGGCTCCGGCACGCTTCATTGGATACTTGAGCCGATTCTGATCATAAATCCTTGAAGGCATGCTGCGGACCTTGTTGCATATATTCCCCTGTGTGACAGGATGATTTGGATCTCCTTCAACCTTAACGATTTTTCCTTCTTTTTTATGAACGAGAAGGCCGCATTGATCCGGGCAATCCAAGGAGCAGACAGATGGAAAAACACCATTTAAGGTACGGCTGTAAGAGTTCATATCAGAATACTCCTTCCTCATAATAAGTCGATCATACCACAAAATTCAGATTATTTGCCGGAAGTCCGGGATCCGCAGAAGAATTTCTATTTTGAAACATCAAACCTCATATTTGAAACTTTTCTTTGAAAAAACTTTTGTAAAATAAGTTTTATAGAATTTTTAGTTCAGAATAAAGCTGAGCAGGTGAACAGAAAATGGTATTGAAAATTGCGATAATAGATGATCATAAGCTTTACAGAGAAGGAATCAAACGGATCCTGGAAATGGAAGAGGGCATTGAGGTAGTCGCTGAAGGGGAAGATGGCCGGGACGCTCTCAAAATTGATAAAGCTTTTAAACCGGACGTAATGATTATGGATATCGATATGCCAAATATGAATGGCATCAAAGCAACCGATAAGCTGAGTGAAAATAAATCGAAAAGCAAGGTTCTTATTTTATCTTTTTATGATGATGAGAACTATGTAACTCGGGTGCTGCAGAATGGCGCTTCCGGATACCTGCTTAAAGATATTGGTGCAAAAGGGCTGACAGAAGCAATCAGGGTGGTTGCCGGCGGCGGCAGTTATCTGGATCCGAAGGTGACGAAAAATATTATTAAGGAATATAGGAGACTTACAGAATTAAAATCAGTCAGCAATTATGTCTCCAGCCAAGGCTATCAGCGCCCGCTGCATATTTTGACGCGGCGCGAATGTGAGGTGCTGCAGCTGCTGGCAGATGGAAATAGCAATACTGATATCAGTAAGCTTCTTTTTATAAGCGATAAGACAGTTAAAAATCATGTCAGCAGCATTTTGAGAAAGATAAGGGTACATGATCGGACTCAGGCAGTATTACTGGCGATTAAAAGAGGCTGGGTTAGAATCGGTTAGAAATGAAAAAATGCGCTGTATTTAATAAAAGGCATGTTCTCCTGAGCATGTCTTTTTATGGTTGAGCTCCAATTAGAATGAGTAAACATTGACGTTAATAGAAAAGATAAATTGGAAGAGTGAAAAGATAGGTGATAACATGAATCGGTTTTATAAGCGTTACTCAGATTTAATCTTTCATTTGCTCAGTGAAAATAAATGGATCAGCTTAGCACAGCTGGCAGAACGAACAGGCTTTTCCAAAAGCACTATATGGCGTGATCTCGAATTCCTGGAGACGATTCTGCCGGAGGATTGGAAGCTCGAAAAGCATGAAACCCTAGGCGTTATGCTGAAAAAGCCTGAAAGCGGCACTCTGGAGAGCATCTTAAGAGAGATTCGTGAAAAAAATACGTATTTCCATACGTTAAAGCTGATTCTAATGAGCGATGGAATTGACATTTCCCAAATATCAAGCAAGGTGCATATAAGCCGTTCGACCGCATACCGCCACATCGAGAAGCTGCAGGATGTGCTGAAAGAGTCACGGCTTACTCTAACTCCAAGTCCTTTCAAAGTAGTTGGTGATGAAAGAAATATCAGGCGTTTTCTCATGCAATACTTAGATTTGCTTAGCTTTAGATCTGAAGCTGAGAAGGGTTGGCTGCATTCCGGGGGTTTTCAGCAGGCATTGCTGGAGGTAACATCAGGCCAGTCGATGACTCTCCGGACTGGAGCCATTCAGCGCCTCAAAATGGTTATCTATATTTCAAACCTCCGTATGTCCATGGGATATTTTGTATCGTTTCCAAAAGGTTTCCTGGACGCATATATAGAAAGTAAATATTTCCTCGCTGCCAAAGACTTAGTGCATTTTATAGCTAAATCCAAAATTCCGTCCAGGGAAAACCAGCTTCAGGAGATACTGTTCTTTGCCGTTTATTTAATGAGCGAGGAAAGGCCGACGAATCGGGCGCAGCATCTGCGTTATCTTCGCATGAGGAGGATAGGTGAGAGGGAACATCCTTTTTCTGTCTTCTTAGAACGCCTTTCAAACATAGCCGGCTTCAATCTGACAGATGATGATATCTTCTTATTTCACATTTACCAGTCCTTTAAAAGGATCTATCTGGGGAAAGAATTTAATACGGAAACACTGCATAGCTCAATGCTTCAGTATCTTCCGTATTATGAGACGAACCCGCTTTTAAAAACATTAGAGAACCTGGGAGTGGAAACATTTTCGAAAATCCCCCTTGTTTTTAATAAATTGGATGTACTTGAGATTTTTACTCTTTTCCAGGCTGCTGTCCTGCGAAGGAAGAATAAGCATATCATACAGGCTGCACTGGTATGCAGGACATATTATGAAAAAGATTATATCAGGGAGGTGCTAAAATATCATTTTGGCAACCAGCTTGCTATATCAACCCTTGATTCATCAAGCGTGGATTTAATTTCTGAATATGAGGAGTTTGATTTAGTCATTTCTACTGAGCTTATTCAGCCATCCAAGCTGATAGGACACCTGCCTGCGATTAATGTGTCTGCTTATCCGACAGGATCAGAACTTATGGAAATCAGGCAATTCATACATGATCACTTCTTTGAACAAATTGGGGTGGACAAAGAATTGATTTATCCTTTTGAAAAATAAGCAGGTTAAGATGACAGTATTAAAGCATGAAAAAGGCGCCTGGGGAAACCAGGCGCTTCTGCTGTTTAGTAAATGTTTTTCCATTGCTTTTAATTGGATTTCCCGCTAAAGTTTTTAAAAGGGATGTCATAAAGAAAGGCTGTGATTCTTTTTTGAAAATACTGATTACAGGTGCAAACGGTTTTTTAGGGAAAAAGCTTTCATTAAAGCTTTTGGAACAAGGGCATGAACTATATTTATTAGTCAGAAGCAGAAAGCGGCTGGATGCCTTCATGCAGGGCGAAGGAAGCGGCTTTTCCAAGCAGATTCATATATTGGAAGGCGATGTGACAGAAGAGCATCTCGGATTAAATAGAGAACTTGCGGGTTTATTAAAAGGAAAGATAGATGCTATATACCATAGTGCAGCACTTCTGTCATTTGATGAAAGAGATCGGGATATGACTTTTGAAGTGAATGTGGGCGGAACAGAAAATGTCCTGAAGCTTGCTTTGGAAATAAATTGTCCTAAGGTTTTATATATCAGTACAGCTTATACGGTTGGGACAGAGACTGATGGGGCGGAGGCTCTTTACTCTCTTGACAGGCATTTTGTAAATCCCTATGAAGCTTCCAAATGCGAGGCTGAACACCTCGTATATACTTTCCGGGATAAATTGGATGTTGTTATTCTCCGGCCCGGGATTATCATCGGAGATTCCAGAACAGGTGAAGCTGATACTAACTTCGGTTTATACGGATTTTTAAAAGGCATTAAAATCTTAAAAAAACGGTCACTGCGAAAACCAAATGGCCAAACCTGCAGAATCTATCTGGATCCTGAAGTGGCCCAGAACTTTGTGCCGGTGAATTATGTTATTGATACACTGGATGCTGCCTTGATACATGCAGAGAATGGCGGGATTTACAATATTACAAACCCTAACCCGCCTCTGCAATCAAACATATATGAAATAGTAAAAGAGGTATTGGATTTTCCGCAATTGGAGATGTGTGTTCCTGGAGAATCTGCAGAAATGACAAATGAGGAAAAGGCTTTTCATGATTCAATGAGCATTTTCCACAGCTATTTCCAGAGAACCATTGATTTCCCATCAGACAATACGGAGAAGCTGCTTGCAGCTGCAGGGCTTCCCATGCTGCAGATGGACCGTGATGTATTAAAAAGAATAATAGCAGGATATTTGCTTAATAAAACGAGTGTATCTTCTTAATGGAAAAGACCGGAGAATTAAATTCCCCGGTCTTTATTTTATTCTTTCATTGTCTGTCCCTTGCCTTTTTGGGCACCTGCTTCAAGGGGTACTTTTAAAAGCTTCCGGTGTTTAACTTCCATAATTTGAATCTGATTCAGTTCCTCAATTAAGTCATGGATGGAGAGAATTTCATAGAGTATGGCTGTCTCAGGCTGGACATGGTGGTGTGTGCGAGGTCTCAAACCGCCTGCAGGGTCCAGCTGTCTTTGCTCAATAAACCATTGTGTTACCTGACTGATTTTTTCCCGATGATTTTCTGAAATAAGAAAGCCCGGATCATACAGACTATTTTTTAAATCCTCAAGGACTGACAAGGCGAACTTCTTCCTGCTCTTCTCAATGTCCAGCCGGCCAGGCGCCAGAAAGATCAAGTTTCCCGCGTGATAGGTGATTTGCCTTAAGATGGTCAGTTTTTTATATTCATAATGAAAGTCGCGCATATCCTCCCGGCTGAATCGGTGATATCTGTATTCAGCTTTTTGATAGTGGCATAATGTTTCGGTCTTATCGATATCTTTTATAAGTCTTTGGAAATCAGAGCGGACATTCCTATCAGGTTCCTGTGAATTAAAGATCTCAATGCCTCTTTTAAGTAAAATGTCACCGGAACGTCTGTATAAGGCATGGATGTTTTTTATGATTGATTTTGAGTAATTGGGGGGCATGACAAAAAAGTTAACTGCCGTGGAAACGACAATACCGGTTGTGGTAGTCCCCAATCGAATGAAAAAAGACGACAAATAATGATCATGAACGGTAGAAATCATAGCAACACCAGTCAACGTAGCCACCAGCATCCCGTCATGAAGCTTCAGCTTATGGCAGACGATGATTGTCGCAAGCGATACGGAAGCATAACTGTAAGGGCTGTCCCCGAAAATGAACGTAAATAATACAGCAAATCCCGCACCAATGGCAGCCGCAGGAAACCTGACATATGCTTTCCGGATGGAGTCCGCAACAGTGGGCTCAATGGTAACGATGGCCGTAATTACAGCAAACATGGCGGGCCAATTCAGCATATGGCAAATAAAAGCTGTTATAAAAACAGCCAGTCCGGTTTTGGCAATGCGTCCTCCTATAAATTTATATGGAATAGACTGTTTCATAAAAAATCCTTCTTTAAATCTGTGTTTTTAATATAATTCATATTAGTGCAAGGAACTAATAAGAGCAAATGCAAATCTTCTGACAAAAAGAAATTACCCCGGTGACATAATCAGATAGTATGTTAAAATAAACACCTATAAAGTATAGATAATGAATATATATAAGATTTTAACAAAGGGGAAGGGTGAGTTCGAGTGTCAATTGAAAGCGTGAAAGCCCATTTTAAGAAATGGGACCGGGAACAGGATGTAATGGAGTTTGATTCTTCAAGTGCAACTGTGGAACAGGCTGCTGAAACAATCGGTGTCTGCCCTGCACAAATTGCCAAAACGCTTTCCTTTAAAGGTGATGGAGATGAAGCAATTCTAGTGGTGGCAGCAGGTGACGCGAAAATTGACAACAAAAAGTTCCGGAAAACGTTCGGATACAAAGCCCGTATGCTTTCAGCAGAGGGAGTTCTGGAACAGACCGGTCATGCTGTCGGCGGAGTGTGTCCATTTGGACTGAAGAATGACCTGGAAGTCTATCTGGATGAATCCATGAACAGATTCGAAACCCTTTTTCCTGCATGCGGAAGCAGCAATTCCGCCATTGAACTGACTCCTGATGAAATTAATACATATTCAGATGCCAAAGCCTGGGTGGATGTCTGCAAGGATTGGGAAGATGCACTGATCGTTGAACGGCCTTTGGAGAAACTAACGAAATAATTCGTGCTGTAAAATAACATGGAAATGTATTATTATAATTATATATGAATAAATATATAGACTAGCGGATTAGGAGAGCAGATATATGGGCAAAAATCTTATTATTAACCAAATCGATGAACTTCAAGATGATTTTAATAGAATAAGCACTTACATAGGCGAGAATCCCGAACTGGGGCATGAAGAGTACAAGGCATGCAAAGCTTTGACAGAGGAGCTCAGGAAGCATGGTTTCTCAGTGGAAATTGGCACATGCGGTCTCCCGACTGCTTTCACGGCTACTTATGACAGCGGGAAAGAAGGGCCTGTAATCGGATATATGTCTGAATATGATGCGTTGCCTGAAGTTGGGCATGCATGCGGCCATAATCTTATTGGGACAATGGGGATTGCTGCCGGAATCGGACTGAGCAAAGTGATTCATGATACCGGAGGAAAAGTCATTGTCTTTGGCACGCCGGCAGAGGAGACAAAGGGCGGCAAAGTGACCATGGCCGAGGCGGGTATTTTTGACGCTTTGGATGCAGCGATTATGGTTCATCCCCTCGACAATTATGTGAAGAGCGGTACATCACTGGCGATGGATGCGATTCAGTTTGAGTTTTTTGGAAAGTCAGCTCATGCAGCTGCCAGCCCGCATCTAGGAATTAATGCGCTGGATGCTGTTCTGCAAACGTTTAACAGCATAAATGCTTTGCGCCAGCATATCAAGCCTGATGCCAGGATTCATGGGATTATCACGGAAGGGGGCAAAGCGGCAAATGTTGTTCCCGATTATGCAGTCGCCCAATTTTATGTTCGTGCTGCGAAACGTGAATATGTAAATGAATTAGTCGAAAAGGTTAAGAAATGTGCTGAAGGGGCGGCACTGCAGACGGGTGCTGAAATGAAGTGGTCCTTTTATGAATTTTCTTATGATGATATGGTTACGAACAGCCCTTTATCAGAAGCATTTAATAAGGAACTGATTTCCCTTGGTGTGAATGAGGAGGAAATAATGGAGCAGAAGGATGGCTCAGGTTCACTTGACATGGGGAATGTCAGCCAGGCGGCACCTTCCATTCATCCTTATATTAAAATTTGCAACGAGGCATATGCCTGCCATACACATGAATTCCGGGAAGCTGCTATGAGTGAGCAGGCGAGAGAAGCCATGATCCTTGGAGCAAAGGCAATGGCACTTACAGGGTATGAAGTGTTAACAAATAAGGAACTTTTAAAAAGGGTCAAAGAAGAATTTGAGTCGAAAAAGGCATTAGCATAAGTTTAAAATAAGGCCATGACCCCAAAATGGATCATGGCCTTTCAATTATGATAAACTATTCCACTCTGAATACAGTCCGGTTCCATTGCAGCCCTGGCAGTCAAACTGGTTAGCATGATAAGCGAATTCGTTCCCCGGATAAAGTGAAAAACCCCTGCCGTAACAGTCCGGACACTTGTTTTCTTCCTTCATGCGATTCACATGATTCTGATATCTCATTTCGCGCCATTCATTAAAGGCATTCAATAATCCCATTTTTTTCACCTCAGCCATTTTTTCCTTATTTTGAATAAAATGGACAGATTTTATACACGCCGACACTATAATATATGAATAAAATGGGACTAGTGTGAAAAAAAGCTTGTCTTTTTTTCTTTGATTGTGAACCTGGTGCAACTTCGGGCACAGCGACCAGGTTTTTGCAATGTTGAGTCAGAACCTGAAGCAACTTCGGACACAAGAACCAGGTTTTTTCCCTTTTAGAGTCCGAACCCGAGGCAACTTCCGACTCAGCGCCATTATTTACGATGCCATTTTTCGCTGAGAGCTTCGATAAAAATGCTGACATTCCTTTTTTCCTGCATAATGGGAGAAAGTACATAGGACAGAGTGCGTTTGAATTGCTGATTTTTCACCTTGATGATAGACAGGTTGTTTTGTTTTACGTCTCTTGCGACTACACTTCCGGAAAGAATGCTCATTCCCAGCCCATTGATGAGTGTTTCTTTTATTCCCTGGTTGCTTGAGATTGTCAGGAGTGATTTCACCTTAAGACCATTTGATCTGACCACATGGTTAAAATATTCCCTCGTTCCTGAGCCGTTTTCTCTCATGATCCAGGCCTGATCCTGGAGGTCGGCAATGGTTGCTTCTTCTTTTTGTGCCAGGGGATGCTGATTGGAGGTCACAATAAATAATTCATCCTCTAAAAAGGGAGTCACGATAAGCTCTTTTTCATTTGTCTGGCCCTCAATTAAGCCGATATCGACATGATGGGAGCGTGTGGACTGGACAACTTCCTCCGTGTTGGCAATCGTAATCTGGAGATTCAGTTCAGGATATTCCTTCTGCAAATCAAGCAGAAGGGGAGGAAGGATGTATTCCCCTATTGTGAAACTGGCCGCAATTTTAAGATCTCCTTTAATGATATGCTGCTGATCTAAAATTTCCTGCCTGGTTTGCTCATAAATGGTAATCATCTGCTTGGCCCTGTCATATAATATTTCACCGCTGGGCGTAATCTTCAAGTATTTTGGAGAACGCTGAAAGAGTTTTGTTTGAAATTCCTTCTCCAGATTTTTGATATGGAGGCTGACACTGGGCTGAGACATGAGAAGGAGCTCTGCCGTCTTGGTGAAATTTTTCACCTCAGCCAAGGTGACGAAAGTTTTTAACGCGTCATAATGCAAAAAATCACCCTTTTGTAATTAATAATATTAATAGTTATGATAATTAATATTTATTTTACTAATGCTAAATCATTCGGTAAAGTATTAGATATATATTTTTTTAATTATAAACCCGACTTTTTTTATAGGAAAAGAAGAATTTTAAAGAAATAAGAATAAACCGGCAAATTCTGCTGGTTTGCGAGGTGGATCATGTTGCAACTTCAGGTAATGAACAGTCCGTTTAACCAGGAGCAGACAGAGCTCCTGAATCGTCTTCTCCCGACTTTGTCAGAGACTCAATCCCTATGGCTGAGCGGTTATCTTGCCGCGATACAGTCCTCATCACTGCAGGCTGCCCCGGCAGTGGAAGAGCGTCCAGCACAGGCAGCGGCCCCGGCTATTCCAAAAGAAGTGACCATTCTATTTGGATCACAAACCGGGAATGCGCAGAGTCTGGCAAAAAAAGCCGGGAAAACGCTTGAGGAGAGAGGTTTTCAAGTAACCGTATCTGCCATGAGCGATTTTAAGCCCAATAACCTAAAAAAGGTCAAAAACCTGTTAATTGTCGTCAGTACTCACGGTGAGGGTGACCCACCGGATAACGCATTAACATTCCATGAATTCATTCTCGGAAAAAGAGCTCCAAAACTTGAAGACTTCCGTTACTCAGTTTTAGCACTTGGCGATAGCTCATATGAATTCTTCTGCCAGACTGGGAAGGATTTTGATAAACGTCTCGAGGAGCTTGGCGGAACGAGAATAACTCCAAGGGTAGATTGTGATCTTGATTTCGAAGAGCCTGCAGCAGTGTGGGCAGAAGCTGTAATAGCCGGCTTGAGTGAAGGGGAAAGCAGCAGTCCTTCTCTTTCAGCAGCTTCAGTTTCAGCTTCAGCACCTGCCGAGTCAGTTTATTCCCGTTCCAACCCATTCAGGGCAGAAGTGCTTGAGAATATTAATCTCAATGGCCGCGGCTCCAATAAAGAAACACGCCATCTGGAGATTTCGTTAGAAGGCTCAGGCCTGACGTATCAGCCTGGTGACAGCCTTGGGGTATACCCGGAAAATGAACCTGAATTGGTTGACCTGCTCTTAGCTGAAATGAACTGGGATCCTGAGGAAGCAGTCAGAGTGAAGGAGGAAACAGTAACATTAAAAGAAGCACTTTCGTCTCACTTTGAGATTACTGTCCTGACCAAACCGCTTGTAGAAAAGGCTGCAAAGCTTTCCAATAATGAAGAGCTGCACCAGCTTGCCTCAGACAGCAGCCGATTGAAATCCTATATCGATGGCCGCGATTTAGTTGATTTAGTCCGAGACTTTAAGCCATGGAACAGTTCGGCACAGGAGTTTGTCTCTATACTGCGCAAGATGCCTGCGCGTCTATATTCTATTTCCAGCAGCTTTGAGGCGAATCCTGATGAAGTACATTTAACTATCGGTGCAGTCCGCTATGATGCCCATGGCCGTGAACGCAAAGGGGTCTGTTCCATTTTATGTTCGGAGCGTCTCCAGCCTGGCGATATTCTGCCGGTATTTATTCAGCACAATGAAAACTTTAAACTGCCTGAAAATCCGGAGACACCAATTATTATGGTTGGACCCGGAACAGGAATTGCACCGTTCCGATCCTTTATGCAGGAGCGTGAAGAAAACGGGGCGGAAGGAAAGTCCTGGCTATTCTTCGGCGACCAGCATTTTGTAACAGATTTTCTTTATCAGACTGAATGGCAAAAGTGGCTCAAGGATGGAGTCTTGTCGAAGCTGGATGTCGCTTTTTCCCGTGATGATGATGAAAAGGTTTATGTTCAGCATAGAATGCAGGAAAACAGCAGGGAGTTATTCGAGTGGCTTGAGGAAGGTGCGTCTGTATACATCTGCGGCGATGAGAAAAACATGGCGCATGATGTCCATAACACGCTCATAGATATTATTGAAAAAGAAGGAGGAATGAGCCGCGAACAGGCTGCGGAATATCTGGCCGATATGCAGAAAAATAAACGCTACCAGCGCGACGTATATTGATTTGGAAGGAAAGGAGTTTTTCAGCATGGTAAACCCAAAATTAAAAGCACCGGACGGACCTCCGAGTGATGTTGAGGGAATTAAGGATCGAAGCAACTTTTTGCGCGGAACGCTGGCGGAAGTCATGCAGGACCGGATCAGCGCCGGGATTCCGGATGATGATAACAGATTAATGAAGCACCACGGCAGTTATCTGCAGGATGACCGGGATCTCAGGAATGAACGCCAGAAGCAGAAGCTTGAGCCGGCTTATCAGTTTATGCTCCGCCTGCGTCTTCCCGGAGGAGTCGCCACACCGGAGCAATGGCTGGTCGTGGATGACCTGGCTGAGAAGTATGGCAATGGCACTCTCAAATTAACAACACGCCAGACCTTCCAGATGCATGGAATCCTGAAATGGAATATGAAAAAGACAATCCAGGCCATTCATTCGACGATGCTTGATACGATCGCGGCATGCGGAGATGTAAACCGGAATGTCATGTGCATCTCCAATCCCGATCAATCTGAAATTCATGAGGAAGTGTATGAGCTGGCGAAGATGCTAAGTAATGATCTCCTGCCCCGCACACGTGCCTATCATGAAATTTGGCTGGATGAAGAAAAGGTAGCCGGCTCTCCAGAGGTGGATGAAGAGACTGAGCCGATGTATGGCCCGCTTTATTTGCCGCGGAAATTTAAGATAGGGATCGCTGTGCCGCCTTCCAATGATATTGATGTCTTTTCACAGGATCTCGGCTTTATAGCGATAGTCGAGGATGGCAAGCTGACGGGCTTTAATGTGGCTATTGGCGGCGGAATGGGCTTCTCGCATGGAGATAAAGCCACCTATCCGCAGCTTTCGAAGGTCATCGGCTTTGTGACGCCAGATAAAATCTATGAAGTGGCTGAAAAGACCATTACGATTCAGCGTGATTACGGAAACCGCTCCGTCCGAAAAAATGCCCGTTTTAAATATACGGTTGACCGTCTCGGGCTGGAGACTGTTATAGAAGAGCTGGAAAACCGCTTAGGCTGGAAACTGGAGGAAGCACGCGGATTCAAGTTTGATTCCAACGGTGACCGCTATGGATGGGTAAAGGGTGTCCGCGGTAAATGGCATTTTACGATGTTCATAGAAGGAGGCCGTGTGGCTGACTTCGACGGGTATAATTTGAAAACCGCATTGCGGGAGATTGCCAAGGTTCATAAAGGCGATTTCAGGCTGACGGCCAATCAGAACCTGATTATCGGCAGTGTGGCTGACGGAGATAAAGCTGCGATCGAATCGCTGATTGAAAAATATGGCTTAACAGACGGCAGCCGCTACAGTGCGATGCGCCGCGGATCCATGGCCTGTGTGGCTCTGCCGACCTGCGGATTGGCGATGGCTGAGGCTGAACGCTATCTGCCAGGATTGATCGATAAAATTGATGAAATCGCTGATGAGGCGGGCTTGCGGAATGAAGAAATCACGATCCGCATGACCGGCTGCCCGAACGGCTGCGCGCGGCACGCACTCGGTGAAATCGGCTTTATCGGCAAGGCGGTCGGCAAGTACAATATGTATCTCGGGGCAGCCTTTGACGGAAGCCGCCTCAGCAAAATGTACCGCGAAAATATCGGGGAAGAAGAAATCCTGAACGAGCTGCGCGTCATCCTGCCGCGCTATGCGCGCGAACGTCAGGACGGCGAGCATTTTGGTGACTTCGTAATCCGTGCAGGAATTATTGAAGCGACAACGGACGGGACTAATTTTCATGATTGAGGTGGAGAAAAGATGGGGCTGGTGCCCTGTCTTTTTTTCTTGGTGTGCTGGAGCTGAGCTGTGGGCGTGAGCGCACAGAAATATTTTTATCCGCACGTTTTTTCCGCCTATACGCACACAAAAACGCATATCCGCACACAAATTTCGGCTATCCGCACATAAACACTCTCTTCGCAGCTTTTCATAGAGGATTTGCAGGGATATTGTTGAACTTTTTAATATGAAACAAGAATGGAGTGAAAAAATGATACTCAAAGAATGAAAAATCCCTCTTTATTGAGCTTTTGCCCTGACATTTTTCTTGGTGTGCTGGAGCTGAGCTGTGGGCGTGAGCGCACAGAAATATTTTTATCCGCACGTTTTTTCCGCCTATACGCACACAAAAACGCATATCCGCACACAAATATCGGCTATCCGCACACAAATATCGGCTATCCGCACATAAACACTCTCTTCGCAGCTTTTCATAGAGGATTTGCAGGAATATTGTTGAATTTTTTAGTACATAACAAGAATGGAGTGAAAAAATGATCCTAAAAGAACGAAAAATCCCTCTTTTGATTCGCAAAACAGAAGCTCTCCTCCGCAGGCTTCCATCCCATCACCCAAAAATCACACTCATTAACGAAGAAATGAATAAAAGACTTGCTGGTTATAAAGGAGAAACTTCATTGGATTTTCAACTTGATTTTCTGGATAGTAAGGAATATTTTATTCTTCATGATCTCCGCTTGCCGGATAATGATCGCTTTTTCCAAATCGATACTCTTATACTTACGAAAAAGTTTGCACTAATACTTGAAGTGAAAAATATAACAGGAATCCTGCATTTTGATACAGTATATAATCAATTAATTCGTATTAAGAATGGAAAAGAGCAAGTTTTTCCTTGCCCTTTAATTCAGGTAAATAGGCAGGCATCACAACTTAGAAGGTGGTTTAAAGCCAATGTCAGTAATGAGGAATTACCGGCCTATTCTTTTGTAGTCATTAGTAATCCGCATACAGGAATTAAAGTCATTCCCCATCATATTGACCTCAGCCGTAAAGTTATTCACCGAAATACTCTTCCTATAAAAATTGAGCAGATAGAGAGTTCAATTAAGAAAGAAATCAGTGAAAAACTTCTTAAAAAGATCATTCGCTTATTAAAGAAGCAGAGCACTGAGCAGGAAAGCTCAATTCTATCAAGATTCCAGATCAATCAATCTGAAATTCTTACGGGCGTGTTCTGCCCTGCATGCAGCTTTCTGCCTCTTGAAAGAGTAAGTCGCACATGGTGCTGTCCAAAATGCAAGATTACCAGCAAAGCAGCACATATGAAAGCATTACATGACTATAGTCTTCTGTTGGGACCTGCCATCACAAACAAAGAACTCAGAAACTTTCTGCATGTTTCTTCATCCCATGCCGCAACCAGGATCCTTCAATCCCTCAATCTCCCCCAAACCGGAGCTCAGAAAAATAGAACATATACACTCATGTTCCCAGATGAATCCACTAATCAAAATGGAATAAAAGAGGTTTTTAATTGAAAATGTCGAAACATTTAGATATCTAAAACCAACCAAAGGAGGCTTTTTCATGCCAAACGAGGAAATGCTTTTGATTCCAGGCCCAACGCCTGTTGTGGATTCGATTTATGAGGCGATGTCACAAGAGACAAGGGGGCATACGGATCCGAGGTTTGCCGCTGTTTATAAGAGTGCGATTGAGAAAACGCGGGAGATGCTGAAGACAGATGGAGAGGTGTTCGTGATCTCCGGCTCCGGTACGATTGCGATGGAAATGGCTCTGGTGAACACGGTGGCAGCAGGAGAACGGCTATTGATTATTAGCCAGGGCTTTTTCGGTGATCGTTTTCTGCATTTAGCCAGGGCGTTCGGAATCCAGGCAGATATTATTCAATCCGAATGGGGTAAGCAGGTGGACCCCGCAGCTGTTGAGGAAAAACTTGCATCTCATTCCTATAAAGCTGTGACGATAACCCATGCTGATACATCAACCGGTGTTGCAGCAGACCTGGATTCCCTGTTGCCTATCATTAAAAAGCATGGGGCACTGGTCATACTGGATGGAGTCTGTGCGACGGCGGCGATGGAGGAGGATATGAGCAAGTCATATGGCGGGGAAAAATTGATGTCGTTTTAACAGGCTCACAGAAAGCGATCGGTGTGCCGCCAGGACTGGCAATTGTAGCATTTAACCAGACAGCGCTTGCTGCCCGCGAACAAATGGAACGGGTTCCTGCCTACTATTGCGATATTTATAATTGGATTCCCATTATGCATGATCCTCAAAAATACTTTGCCACACCGCCTGTGAATTTGATTTATGCCTATGATGAGGGAATGAGGCTCGTGTTAGCGGAAGGAATGGAACATCGCTATAAGCGCCATGAATCATACGGTAAAGCTGTCCGGGCTGCACTTGCTGAATATGGAATGAAGGCAATTGCAGCCGAAAATGCCGCTGCAGCCACTCTCAGCTGCATTTTATATCCAGAGGGACTGGACGATGCGGAGTTCCGGGCATCTCTTGCGAAGAAAGGTGTTATCGTTGCCGGAGCACTGGCCCACCTTGCCGGAAAAGCATTCCGAATCGGCCATATGGGGAATACGACTGAAGATATGCTTGAACAAGCAGTTATACTGATCGGTGAAACCATGAAAGAACTGGGCATTGAAGCAAATATTCAAAAAGCGGTTGCTAAGTTTAGAGAGCTTTCAATGCCTGTTGCTTAATAAGGAGGGAAAGGATGTCTGATTTAACTTTGCGGGCGGCTGAGACAGAGCTGGGAGAATTAAAACTGATAGGGATCCGAGTCCTATGCCAGCCGGATCAGTATCTGTCTGAAATCCCGCAAGCTATTAAGCTATTATCTGGACGCCTTACAGAAATTAAGGGAGCTGTAAATCCAGATCGGCTTGTTGGTGCTTTTAAAGTGGAGGAAGACTCTCCTGAAGAAGACGGCTATTGGATTGGCATTGAGGTGAAGGAATTTATCAGTGTTCCTGATGGAATGTTCTCATTAGAAATTCCACCGCAAAAATATGCTTCTATCCGGCACAAAGGTCCTAATGATAAGATTGGAAATTCCTATAGTGAATTGCACAGCTGGATTGAAAAAAAGGGATACAAACGGCTGAAAAATAAGTGGCACATAGAAATCCATCATAGCTGGGAAAGTATTGAGGATTTAGATATAGAGCTGCTGGATACGATCTCATAATGTTAAAGACTGCCTACCCGGCAGTCTTTTCCCTGAAAAAAGAAGAATGGAGAATTTACAAATGATAGATTATCGGATTAAACATGTAAAGGGCTATGATGAAAAAATAGGAGAACTTGTGTCAATGCTTGAGCATGCAAGGTCTGTGACGCTTAAAGATGTTGCTGGCTTGACACAGAAGGAGATGGATTTTCTTCCCGATGAAAACAGTAATTCAATAGGATCCCTTCTGAAGCATATCGCTTTTGTGGAGTATGTTCACCAAATCATTACTTTTGAAAATAGAGATCTTAACGATGAAGAATATTCAAAATGGGCCGCTGCGTATGAACTTGGTGAGAAGGCAAGGAATGAAATTAATAACAATCCTCTTGAATTTTACTTGGAGGAATTGTCAGCAATTAGAGAGAAAACGTTAAAACTTTTAGCATCCAAACAGGATAGCTGGCTATATGAAGAAGGAAAGTGGAGCAATGGAATCACTTTCAACAACTATTGGTTCTGGTATCACGTTATGGAGGATGAAATCAGCCATCGCGGCCAAATCCGGGTGATAAAAAGACAGCTGTCAGCTCAGAGGTGACAAGATACCCGTCTGCCTTTTTTCCAAAAATATGAAACAAAAGTTCCTTTTGTTCGTATATAAGGAAAACAGTTAAAGGCGGTTTTAATGATGAAAAAAATCAATTGGGATATTTCAGGAAACGTAATTGCTTTTGGATTATCTCTTGGGATTGTGTTTGGTATGCTTTTTGACAATTGGGCTTTGGGCATTGCCCTTGGAGTGGCTTTTGGATTATCTCTTGGGTCCGGGAAGAAAGAGTAAGGGAGGGGGCTGTTTTGATAAAAAATATAAAGCTATTTGTTGTATCAATTGTCTTAATCATTATTTCCATGGCTTTAAACTTTCCTTTTCCGCATGAAAATCCACTAGGTGATACATCAACAACGATTTTAAATATTCCAATCAAATCAGCAGATGGCTTTTATTATGCAGGAGTATTTATTCTCCTTTTACTTGCGCTGGGTATGGTCTTGCTTCATCGTTCACTCGAAAAATTTCATTTGCGGTCTTTTTTTGCCGTTATCATCATCGTTTCCCTTCTGCCTCCTTCTCTGGCAGAGGCTTATCAAAAAACGCTTGCAAATGGCATCAATGCAGTTTCCTATATAAAAGATGAAAGTCAATGTAAGTTTGTAATGATTGGTGAAGATAATTTGAAGGGAAAGTGTGAGCTGCCATTTGAAAATTACAGCAATGAAGAAGTGTCTTTTACTATCGGCTTTTATGACAGATATTTATTTGAAGAGGATGTAAAGATGCTTTCACTGATGAACAGCGGTGAACCTATTACCGTTAAATTGCTCCCTGACGAAGTAAAGGTCGTCCGGATTGAGAAAGAGATCGATGTGTCAAAAATCAAAAACCACGTTGAAAATGGAGAGGCCGCTTATGTAAGCATCATAATTCAGTCTGGTGAGAAAAACAGGAAATTGTAAGAGGGGCTGAGGCAATGAACATTGAGTTAAAACCCGTCACAAGAGACAATTGGGAAGAAGTCATTAAGATGAAAGTAAAAGAATCGCAGCGTGATTTCGTTCCATCAGCGGCTGTATCACTTGCCAAGGTTTATATTAAACCAGATGGGGATGCAGTAGAGTATATTCCATTCTCAATCTATGACAATGATAAAATGGTTGGTTTCATCATGCATGCCTATGAGCCGGATACAGTTAATATGTATTGGATAAACGGTTTTTTTATTGATCAGAAGTATCAGGGCAGGGGCTATGGCCGTGCAGCTTTAGCCGTGATGATCAGCTGGATAAAAACTAAATTTCCAAAATGCGAGGAAATCCGCTTAACGGTTCATAAAGATAATCAACATGCAAGGATACTTTATAAAAACTTCGGATTTTCCCCACCGCTGAGATATGGGGAGAGGAAGAGGTTTACTATTTTTCGGTATAAAGGAGTTATTTATGATTAATGAAACACTGGAATTAAATAAGAAAAGCTGGGACGAAGCGGCTAAAAGGTTTTATGGGCGTAATCCGCTGCCTGAATATGGACCATTGGAGCCAACTGAAGGTGACCTTCACTTGTTTGGAGATGTGCGAAGCTTAAAGATGCTGGAGATTGGGTGCGGCAGCGGGCATTCCCTAAAATATTTGGACCAGCGGGGAGCAGGTGAATTATGGGGATTGGATTTATCGTCCCGACAAATCGATGCTGCCAAGGAACTTTTGAAAAATTCCTCCTCAAGAGTAAAGCTGTTTGAATCCCCGATGGAACAGAATCCCGGAATCCCTTCTGGTTATTTCGATGCCGTTTTTTCCATTTATGCGATTGGCTGGACCACGAATTTAGAAGAGACGCTGAAAAACGTTCATTCCTACCTTAAATCAGGCGGGATGTTTATTTTCAGCTGGGAACATCCGATGTATAACCGGATTAAGGCTGAAAATGGAGCATTAATTATGGATAAGTCCTATCATGAGGAAGGCTCCTATCAGCATATAGCCTGGAACCAGCCTGCCATTATGCAGCAGTATAAACTAAGTACATATATCAATATATTAATAGAAAACGGGTTTGCGATTGAAAGGGTAATTGAAGATGTCAGCCTTACTGAAGAAGATGTTCAGCGGCATTCCAACCGGTGGTATTCCTATGAAAAAACGAAAGCTATACCCGCTGCTTTTATTATTAAATGCAGAAAGCTATAGAAGAAAAGGCGGATGAGACCGAATGACCTACCATATTAGAGTCAGAGCAGGTGCAGTTATTATAGAAAACAATTCGATTCTGCTGATTGAGTTTCAGGATGAAAGAGGCCTTCATTACAATTTGCCTGCAGGTGGGGTTGAACCCAAAGAATCTGTTATTGATGCAGTGAAAAGGGAAGCGAAAGAAGAGGCATCTGTAGATGTGACGGTCGGCCCATTGGCATTCGTTTATGACTATGCCCCGCACTTAAATGAATTCAGGTATGGGCAGATACATTCACTGGGCTTACTGTTTGAATGTCAGTTAAAGGAAGGCTCATTGCCTAAAATGCCTTCAGCCCCGGATCCTAACCAGACAGGAGTTAGATGGGTGCCGCTTTCTGAACTGGCCAATATAGTATTGTATCCTAATATGAAAGCTCACATCTTGGAATATGTTAAACATAAAAGAAACATAGATTTGATCGAAGAACACACACTGGATGTGTACGCAATGGAGATGAAAAAATGAACGAAGAAATAATGATCGATTGTGGTGAAGTAATCCTTAGGGAATACCGGATGGAGGACGTCCAGGCACTCTATGAAATTACTTCTCAGCCGGAAGTTTATGAGTTTATTCCAGGTGCACAGGCTACGCTTGAGCAGCGGGTGAACTGGATGGAGAATTATGAAATTCCGGCAAATGAAAAATTCAAGTCCTCAATGCCGAACCTGAAAGATGCCGGCTTTTTGAATTTGGGAATTATTCTAAGGGAAACTGGAGAGTTTATTGGCTTTTGCAATACAGGAATAAAGGAGGAATTGCCGGAACCGAATAGGGAAATTGGCTATGCCATCTCAAAGCACTACCGGGATAAAGGCTTTTCCACCCTTGCTGCAAAAGGGCTAGTAGGCTTTCTTTTTGAAAATACGGCTCTTGAAACAATGAATGCTGTTGCACTAATCAGCAACACAAGTTCTATTAAAGTTTTGCAAAAATGTGGCTTCAAGCGTGCCGGCGAAATAGAGATTGATGGAGAATCGTTTTTCCATTACACCATTAGAAAAAAGGATTGGGCCTAGATATTTTTCAAAGACACCCGCATTCATCATGGGGGTGTCCCGTTATTTTGGCTATAGATCAGATTTTGGATTTGTATTAAATGTGCCGTTTTTATTTTCCTTTTCATGTCCGCGCACCTGGTCTCCGCCATTTCCTTTTTCATGCACTTTTTTGCCGCCGAGCTTCACATTTGGATATTCTTGTTCCCGCATGGTCTTCACCTCCATGTTAATTAAATTATCCATAAAGGATAAAAATATATAAATTTTGGGGTTTTAATATGGAAATAACACTTATCAGACATGGCAGGTCCGCGCATATAGAAAATCACCGCATGAGCAGCCGGGAATACAAAAAATGGGTTGAAATGTATGATCTGTTAGGGATACTTGAGGGTGAGATCTGCCCTGCGGATGCAACTGAAAAAGGGGCCACAACATCAATTTTACTCACGAGTGATTTAAGAAGGGCAATCGAATCAGCAAGAACCCTTAACCCTTCAGCAAAGATACAATCAGATCCGTTATTCAGGGAAATGGATTTGCCGGTGCCTGACATGAATTTTCCAGGAGTGAGATTAAGGCCAAATACATGGGCTGTAATATTAAGATTACTTTGGATCTGCGGCTATTCACAGGGCTGTGAATCATACTTTGATGCAAAGAAACGGGCAAAGCAGGCATCTTTAAAGTTAACTTCTTTTGCAAGAGAACATCAGCATGCTGTTCTCATAGGGCACGGATTTTTCAACCTTTATATTGCAAAAGAACTTCAAAAAGCCGGATGGACCGGAATGAGAAGAACAGGTTCAAAGCATTGGAATGCAGTCACTTACATAATATAACGGGGGCGTTGGAGAATGGTAAAACCGAACCTAGCATCGAAGTTCAAGACATTTGGACAATATGAATGCCACAGATCAAGCGATCTATATGAGTTCTTGTCTTACAAGATTGCAGAGGATGAGGAATTGCTGGATTTGGCATCGAATACGAGAGACGGCCAGCCGGTGCCGAATTTATTTTTTGGTGCCATTCATTATCTGCTGTTACAAGGGAAAGAGCATGAACTTAAGGAATTCTATCCAAGTATAGTGGAGGATCCAGGAAAACCCCGGGATTCCTTCCAAAGCTTTAAAGATTTTTGCAGCCTGTATTCACAGGAAATTAAAGAGATAGTACAGACAAGATTAGTTCAGACGAATGAAGTAAGGCGCTGTGCTTACTTATACCCGGTATTTGCTTATATTTACAAGCAATCCAAAAAGCCGCTGGCCCTGATTGAAATTGGAACCAGCGCAGGTCTGCAGCTTCTTTGGGATCAATACAGCTACTCTTATGGCACAGGAGAAACATACGGGAATCCAAACGCGAACGTTCATTTATCCTCTGAAATCAAGGGGGGGCATGTCCCGATTTTTCCTGAAGAAATGCCGCCGGTTGCTTCCAGAATTGGGGTCGATCTTCATATAAATGATTTGAATATCCGGGAAGATTTTTTGTGGCTGAAATCACTTATCTGGCCAGAACATAAGGAGAGAAGAACTCTATTCGAAAAAGCTGCCCAATGTGTAAGGGGAAATCCAATCACCCTTATAGAAGGAGATGGTGTTGAGCTTTTGCCAGGTTTAATTGAAGGTATACCGGAAGATCATTCAATCTGTGTATTCCACACCCATGTGGCCAATCAAATGCCGCCAGAATTAAAAGAGAATCTGCTTGCAAAGATAAAAGCAAGCGGACGCATGAGGGATATCTTTCATATTTATAACAATATCCAGGACCGGAATCTGCATCTGGATTATTATTTGCATGCCACAGAATACAAAAAACTGGTCGGCCAAACAGAAGGGCATGGAAAGTGGTTTATTTGGAAAATGAATTAGAATTCATTAATCTTTCGCTCTCCGAAAATTTTGAAACTTGACATCATCTGTTATACTTATCTAGGTAAGTATATATTGTTTTAACCTATTAACAGATATATCTTGCAAATATTAAGTGATAGGTGGAAATACAAATGAGTCAAAAACCGTACAGAGTATTACTTTACTACATGTATGTTCCGATTGAGGACCCTGAGGAGTTCGCAAAGGAGCATAAAGAATTTTGCAATGAGCTTGGCCTGAAGGGGCGTATTCTTGTTGCGAATGAAGGCATAAATGGGACTGTTTCTGGACCAGTGGAACAGGCAGACCGCTATATGGAAGTAATGAAGCAGGATCCGCGCTTTGCGGAGATGGTTTTCAAAATAGATGAAGCAGATGGACATGCATTTCCAAAGATGAAGGTTCGTGCACGCCCCGAGATTGTCACACTTCGCCTTGAAGACGATGTGAACCCGAACGAGATTACAGGCAAATACCTGGAGCCAAAAGAGTTCTTCGAAAGACTTCAGGATGAAGACACGATTGTATTGGATGCACGAAATGACTATGAGTATGATCTTGGACACTTCAGAGGAGCGATCAGGCCGGATATTGAAAATTTCCGCGACCTGCCAAACTGGGTCCGTGAAAATAAAGAATTGCTTGGCGATAAAAAGATCATTACGTATTGCACAGGCGGCATCCGCTGTGAAAAGTTCTCAGGCTGGCTTGTAAAAGAAGGCTTTGAAGATGTAGCCCAGCTACACGGTGGAATTGTCACATATGGAAAAGACCCTGAGGTACAGGGTCAGCTCTGGGATGGCCAGCTTTATGTGTTCGATGATCGCATTGGCGTTCCGGTTAACCAAAAGGAGCATGTCATCGTAGGTAAGGACTACTTCACAGGCGAGTCTTGTGAACGCTACGTCAACTGTGCAAATCCTGCCTGCAATAAAAAAATTCTTTGCTCAGAAGAGAACGAGCATAAATATATGCGCAGCTGTTCTGATGAATGCCGCACACATCCACGCAACCGTTATATTGCTGAGCATGGCCTTTCAGAGGCAGAAGTAGAAGCAAGATTAGAAGAAGTAAAAGCATAAAAGCATAAAAGCATAAAAGCATAAGATGATTAGAGCAGATTTTCCTTTATGAAAACTGCTCTTTTTTATTGGAAATTTCATGAAAACTGATATAATATTCTTAAAATTTTTATGAGGTGGGTGTGATATGGAGAATTTGCTATTATTTCTGTTTATGTCGTTTCTGCTCGTCATTTTGCCGGGACCCGATACAGGAATCCTAATTCAAAACACGATTTCAAGCGGGAAAAAAAGTGGCATTAAAACGATGTTCGGATCTGTCGCCGGGCTGATGGTCCATACAATGGCTGTCGTTTTTGGCTTATCTGCATTAATTGTAAAGTCTGCATACATTTTTTCTTTTATTAAGTATGCTGGTGCGATATATCTTATTTATTTGGGCATCGTTTCGTTAAAGTCTCTATCGAATAAACAAGAACCGGCTGACATGGAGAGAGCGCATAAGAAGAACAAATCGCATTTTCTTCAAGGCTTTTTCACTTGTGTGTCCAACCCAAAAGTGGCTGTATTCTTTTTAACTTTTTTTCCTCAATTTTTAAGCACGGAAGGGAATCACTTTGTGCAATTTCTTTCCATGGGCTTAATATATAGTCTTATAACAATCATTTGGTTCTTTTTCTATGTATATTTGATTGACTTTTTCAGGGCCTGGCTGAAAAAACCTGCTGTTAACAATGCGATTCAAGGAGTTTCTGGTATGGTTTTAATGGGATTTGGCATTAAATTGGCACTTGAGAAACAGCCTTAAGGAAGCGGCTGCTTAACCTCTATAAAGGTTTAAGCAGTTTTTTTATGGTTTAATATATGAACAGCAAGGATATCTGCTTTTAATCACAGTTAGTATGATTAATGTTATCAATTCAAGCATAAAAAAAGCCATTTAAGAGACATTAACAAATAAAAAGGATTTTGCTATGATTGGACTGCTGGTTGCCATCATTCTTTTTAATTTTATTGCCTTTAAAACAAATAAGCGTTTGACGAAAAACCAAATTTTACATATATGGACATTTACCATATTCCTTCAGATGGCCTTTGATGTTATGGTCGAGTTTAAATATTGGGGATATTGGTATTTTGACAAGGAGCCCAATTGGGGAGGGCTCTTGGCGCACATTGCGCTGTTGCCCCCGGTGAATATGATGTTTCTGAACTGGTATCCTTTTAAAGGAGATCTTATTAAACGTTTTTCTTATATCTTTTTTTGGGTAGTGGCCATTTTGCTATATGAAGTAATCACCTTATTGCCGGAGCCCTGGGGGTATTTTCATTATGGCTGGTGGAGATTGTGGCATGCGGCGATCCTTGACCCAATTCTCCTTCTAGTAGTGGTGGTATTTTATAAATGGATTATCCGGCTGGAAGGTGAACTTAAATAATTGATGTTCAAAAGGGGGGAAGTGCTCCCCCTTTTTGTGTTGCATAAAAATGAATTCAGGCTGCTGACTATGATACAATTCCGGTATAGATTTTCCCGGAAGGAGAACATTTGTGGATATTAAATTGACTCACAAAATGATAAAAGAAATGTGCGGTACCGTCTCCTTCAAAAGAGGGGACGCCTTTTTCAGGAATGATAAAGTAACGATAAGTAAATACAATGACGGTATATGTGAGGCAACGGTATCTGCTGGTGAAGATTTTTATGTTGAAGTAGAGAAAACTTCAGGTAATGGGTTCAAAACAACATGCAGCTGTCCCAAGCTAGCATCATTTGATAAAGAGTGCCAGCATGCCGCGGCTGTGCTGCTGGCAATTCATGATATGCAGCAATATAGATCGCCAGCCCTATCAGCTGGAAGCCTTGAAGCTTCTCCGGAACACGCCTTAACTGATAGCCTCATGACACTTTTCAGTGAACAGCCGGGAAGGTCAAGCGGGCACCAGCTTCATTTTGAGAACAGGCAAGTGCTCCAGCCCGAGTTTACCTGCCTGCCTGTTCATTTGGGAAAAGGGCATTATTTATTTGCCATTAAAGTTTCCATCGGCTCAATGGCTGTCCTGGATATCCGTCAATTTCTCCATTCAGTTAAAGAGGGAAAACCAAGCCTGTTATCACTTTCTTTTTCCTATGATCCCGCCCTGCATTGTTTCCCGCCGGAAGCGGATGCCGTCCTTCAGCAGCTGATACAGGTAATACACGATGAATCCATCTATATCAATGCTTTAATGGATGATTTTGATTATACAGCATCAAAGCATATGCTTTTAATTCCTCCATCATCATGGGAACGACTGAAGACTGTTTTGGCGTTTGCTGAAAAAGTAAAGCTTGAAATAACGGGAAAAACATTTGATCGAATGACTTTTTCAGAGGATCGGCTGCCATTGCGATTTGAACTGGCCGAAAAAAAGATCATTGTTATTTACATGTTAAAGGACTGGATCGGCTGCTGATCCTGGATTCGTATAGTTCGGTTCTATCCGGCGGAAAATTCACCACGCTCAAGAAAGATGACTGTAAGCGTCTGTATGATTTAACACAGATGCTTGAGGCTGCCGGAAAAAACACGATTCCGATTGCTGCTGAACAAATGGAGATGTTTTTGGAAAAAGTGGTTCCTGGATTGAGAAAACTGGGGGATTTCCATATTTCTGAAGACATGTCACACAGGTTTATGAAAACTCCTTTGACTGCTAAGCTGTACCTGGACCGTCTGCGTAACCGGCTGCTGGCAGGTATTGAATTTCATTATGAAAGTATCGTGATCAATCCTCTGGAGAGAAGAGAGCCAAAGGGCGGCACCCGGATTATTAGAGATGTGGCACTAGAGGATGAGATCCTTCAGCTTATGGAGGAAAGCTCTTTTGCGAAGACCGATGGCGGCTATTTTCTGCAGAATGAAGAGCTGGAATATGAATTCCTTTATCATGTTGTCCCTAAACTGCAGAAACTGGTGCAAATATATGCGACTACGGCTGTCAGAAACCGGATTTTCAGGGAGAATGCCAAACCGCAGATACGGATAAAAATGAAAAAAGAGCGGACCAATTGGCTGCAATTCAAGTTTGAATTGACCGGCATAGCTGACCAGGAGATACGGGATGTATTAGCTGCACTTGAGGAGAAACGAAAATTCTATCGCCTGAAAAATGGCGCGCTCCTTTCTTTGGAAACACGGGAATTTGAGGAAATCCAGCGTTTTCTGAAAGCTGTGCCCGAGCAGGCAGAGGATCTGGAAAGCGGTTTGAACATGCCGATTGTATCTGGTCTTAAAATGCTGGACGCAGCTGGTGATCAGGAAGTGTTCTGTCATGAGGAATCTTTTAGGACGTTTTTGGCGGAGCTTGAGGATCCATCATGCCTGCAGATTCCTGTGCCGGAAAAACTGGATTCTACTTTAAGGGAATACCAGAAAAGTGGATATAAATGGTTAAAGACAATGGCGCATTATGGATTTGGCGGCGTTTTGGCTGATGATATGGGACTTGGGAAGACACTGCAAAGCATTGCTTTTATTCAGTCTGAGCTTAAGGATATTCGGGAAAGTACCCGCCCTGCCCTTATTGTGTGCCCATCATCCTTAACGTACAACTGGTTAAGCGAACTGACGAAGTTCACTCCGGACATCCAGGCAATTGTCATTGATGGAAATCAAAAAGAACGGGCTGAGCTTCAGATGGATTTATCCGGCGTTGATGTGGTGATTACTTCCTATCCGCTGGTGCTGAAAGATATAAAGTGGTATGAAATGCAGGAATTTCACACAGCCTTTTTCGACGAAGCACAGGTATTTAAAAATCCGGTTACCCAAACAGCGAGAGCAGTAAAGAAAATCAAAGCGAAATATCGGTTTGCATTAACAGGCACACCCGTTGAAAATTCAGCAGAAGAGCTGTGGTCTATTTTTCATGTTGTCTTCCCTGAATTGTTTGGCGGGTTAAAGGATTACGGTAATTTAACAAGGAAGACGATTGCGAGAAGAGTTCGCCCCTTCATGCTCAGGAGGCTGAAAGAAAATGTTCTTTTAGAGTTGCCTGAAAAGATGGAGCTGATTGATTCGTCTGAATTGCTTCCTGATCAAAAGAAGCTCTATGCTGCATACCTGGCAAAACTGAGAGAAGATACCTTAAAGTATTTAAATAAAGACACCATCAGAAAGAACCGCATAAGAATCCTCGCCGGTTTGACGCGGCTTCGCCAGATTTGCTGCCACCCTGCTTTGTTTGTGGATGGATATAAAGGGAGTTCAGCAAAGTTTGAACAGCTCAAGGGAATTATAGAGGAATCCAGATTATCTGGCAGACGAGTGCTGATCTTTTCACAGTTCACTAAAATGCTGGACCTTATTGGCAGAGAACTGGCCCTTATGGATTTGCCGTTTTTTTACCTGGATGGACAGACACCTTCGGGGGACCGGGTGGAAATCTGCCGCCGATTTAATGAGGGAGAGCGTGATTTTTTCCTGATTTCATTAAAGGCAGGCGGCACAGGCCTCAATCTGACTGGTGCTGATACGGTCATCTTATACGATTTGTGGTGGAACCCTGCCGTTGAGGAGCAGGCAGCCGACCGGGCCCACCGCATAGGACAGAAGAATACTGTTCAGGTAATAAAATTGTTGTCGAGAGGCACCATCGAAGAGAAGATGAATGAACTGCAGGATAAAAAGAAAAACTTGATCGAGGAAATCATCGATTCAAATGAAAGTGCAGCAGGAAGCCTGACGGAAGAGGATATTCGGGAGATCTTGATGATTTAAAAGGTGCAGCATCGGATTTTAAAAAGGTTATGGGTGGCTGCTGAGTAGGAGGCGGCTTGGGTTTGGACTCAAAAAAGGGAGATCATGGTTTTGGAGTCGGAAGTTTGCTTAGGTTCTGACTCAAAATTAGAAAAACCAGGTCTGAGTGTCAAAAGTTGCTCCAGGTTCCGACTCAAACCAGAAAAAACTGGTTGCAGAGTCCGAAGATACCCCTTGCCTCAGACTAAAGTTAAAGAGACGCGTCCCGCAAGGCGCGTCTTTTCTCATACAAAAGAATAAAGGAGGATTTTCCCATCTCTTAGAGAATTTCATAGGAATAAAAGTTTAGGGGGATATCTAATGTGCAATGTGGTATCAAAAGAATTCAAAGCAGTTGTCATAAGAAACAGTGGTTTATTTAAGGATTATGCCCATTTGGTGCCTGAAGCAGCTCAGGCTTTTTTAAAGCAGGGCCATCTTGTTCAAAACAGCAGCGGTTTAGAAGTGACCCTTTATGAACCTAAGAGAGGAGAAGACCACTTAAAGGGTACCTTTTTTACGGGGTATTTAGTTCATGAAAAAGCAGAAATGCTGCCAAATGGGATGGAGTATATAGATGCCGTGCACACTTATGCATCGATTAGAGGAAAGACTGCTGAGATGGGGGATTTGCATAGTCGGCTTAACGGTTGGCTAAGTGAGAACGATCGCCAGCAGTCTATTAACCAATATATTATTGAAGTTTATTATTCAGCTGCAAATGAAGAGGAAGAGGCAGAAGTTTTTATTCCAATCAAAGATTAAACCGCTCAAAAATATGAGCGGCAACTGTCTTAAATCTCTTTCGATGAAAGGGGAAGAAATAGCTTTACCCCTCTCTTATTAAAGGGCAGGATTTTTAAATCGGCAATCAAGTGGCTTATGTAACCGGCAAGACAGGTATAATAGACTCCTTCTATGCCAAGGGACATTTCAAATCTGGAAGAAATGAATGCGAAGAAAATAACCCCCAGCACGGAATGAGTATAACTGCGGTGGGAAACAAAGGAAGCTATCAATATATAAATCCCAAATAATATGAGCCAAAGTTCCTGCAGCGAGATTCCACCGGCCAGGACGCCAACTCCTGTAATGGTGAGCATATGCTTTTGCCTGATTTTTGATGAGATGGCGGTCATTCCGATTCCGATAGCCATTCCAAGCCATTTCTCTTTTGCGGAGCCCTCATAAAAACTATAAATAATCATTAAAATTCCTATGATTTGGGCCACCGTCTGAACGACTTCATGTGATAGAGTAAGCCGGTCGCGGAGTTTTCCATCAATGTCGAGATCAGGGATTAATCCTGAAACACTCCCGAGGCCGACTAATAAAAGGGTTGCAGAGGGGCTGGCATGAACAGTGTTCGCAACCACATATCCTGCTGCTGCTCCAATTGCTGCATGGGCGGTACCATTCAAAATTATTTCCACCTTTATGTGATATTTGCATTTTTTTCATGCATTCTTTTATTATATCAAAACATCTGTTCTGTTTGGCGGTTAATAGATTAAAATCTCCCGGCAGTTCATGGTATAATGTGGACAAAGCTAAAGCATACATAATCGAATTTGTATCTAAGGAAGGTATTTATGTCAGAGGAAAACATAACGAGGATTCATTTAGACGGCAAGGAATACATACTGATTGGAACAGCACATGTGTCAAAGCACAGTGCAGAACAGGTGAAGGAAGTCATTGAGGCTGAACAGCCTGCCTCTGTTTGTGTGGAATTGGATGAACAGAGATATCAGTCGATTACAGAAGGCAGTAAGTGGAAGGAAATGGATATTATTCAGGTGATTAAGGAAAAGAAGGCGTCATTGCTTTTAATGAACCTGGCGATTTCATCCTTTCAAAATCGTATGGCCGATCAGTTTGGCATAAAGGCTGGCCAGGAAATGATCCAGGGAATTGAGTCAGCCAAGGAAACAGGGGCAAAGCTCGTTCTCGCTGACCGCAATATCCAAATTACCTTTGCAAGGATATGGGGCAACCTTGGATTAAAAGGAAAATCACTGCTTCTCAGTCAGGTAATAGCAAGCATTTTCAGCAAAGATACCATAACTGAAGAAGAACTTGAGAAAATGAAGAATCAGGATACAATAAATGCGATTCTAAATGAATTTACTGATAGTTTTCCGCGACTGAAGAAACCACTCATTGACGAGCGGGATCAATACCTCGCGCAGAAAATTAAAGATGCGCCAGGAGAAAAAATTGTTGCGGTGCTGGGGGCGGCCCATGTACCGGGAATCAAAGAAGAAATCAAAAAAGAGCAGAATATGGCCAAATTGAATGAGCGCCCGCCGAAATCCAATGTTCCAAAAATCATTGGCTGGAGTATTCCGGTATTCATTTTAGCCATCATCGCCTATACCTTCTTCGCAAATCCATCTGCGGGTCTTGCGCAGACGATCAGCTGGATAATCTGGAATGGGTCCTTGTCAGCACTTGGAGCTGCTATTGCAATGGGGCATCCGCTAACGATTCTGACTGCATTTGTTGCAGCACCGATCACTTCGCTGAATCCCCTTCTTGCAGCAGGCTGGTTTGCCGGACTGACACAAGCATATATGAGACGCCCCAACGTTAGAGATTTTGAGACCTTAACTGAAGATGTATTCAGTGTTAAGGGATTTTGGAGAAACAAAGTGAGCAGAATATTACTGATTGTTGTTCTATCCAATCTGGGCAGCTCACTGGGAACCTTTATTGGGGGAGCCGATGTAATCAGAGTGTTTTTTGAAAATTTATAATTGACTAGTTTAAGGTGAAGCCCAGGTGGTTTCACCTTTTTTGATATTTATACCGTACTTAATATAATGCTGGAAATTTTTTAATAAATTTGCGAATTGCAGGGAACCATATACTAGACAAAATGCAGGAGGGAAAGATATGCCTGGCGGAAATAAACAAGACAAGCTTACTGCAGCTGAACACGCAACCCTTTGGTCGCAATATGTAAATGATAGTCTTTCTGTTTGTATTTCGCGGTATTTTTTAAACCATGTAAATGACAAAAAAATCCGCAAAGTACTTGAATTTGCCCTTAAATTATCTGAAAGCCACATAGAAAAGATTGAAGGGTTTTTATCCAGAGAGAATCAGCCAATCCCTGTTGGGTTTACTGACAAAGATGTTCATGTGGATGCTCCGTTATTATTTACTGATATTTTTATGGGGGTATATATCCATATTATGTCTATACATGGGGGTACCCGATATGCAGGTGCAATAGGCAATTCCACCCGGCAAGACATCAGAAAGTATATGAAGCAGGTGATTGGTGAATCACTTGAATTATTTGATCGCACTTCAGATGTGTTAATTGAAAAAGGCGTGATCGTCAAACCGCCGATATTGAATAACCAGCATGAAATTTACTTTATAGAGAAACAGAGTTACTTAACAGGCTGGTTCGGAAAGCGGAGACCAATAAATTCGATTGAAATAAGCGGAATTTACGTAAATATGCAGAAAATGATGATGAAGGTTGTTCTAGAACTTGGTTTTGGACAAGTTGCTCAATCCAGGGAAGTTCAAAAATATATGGAAAGAAGCAGGCTGATTTGCCGCAAACATCTTGAAATTTTGTCTGATCTTTTAAAACAGTCGAATTTGAATATACCCAGGACATTTGAAGCAGAAGTAACGGATTCAACCATTCCTCCATTTTCTGATAAACTTATGATGTATCATATTTCAACACTTCTATCAGCCTCTATTGGATTTTATGGGGAAGCGATGTCAATGACGCAGCGAAGGGATATTGCAGCACTATATGCAAAAATGATTGCCGAAGTTGGAATTCTGGCAGAAGACGGAATGAATATTATGATAGACCACGGCTGGTTTGAAAAGCCGCCTATGGCTACTGACCATGAAGATCTGTCAAAGAAAAAGTGAGGATAAGTAGTACTAAATTGAGGTCCAGCCACCTGTTCCAGGCAGCCGGGCCTTTTTTATCTGTCTGCAGCAATTGCCTTCCTTTTATAAAGCACCGACCCCAATAGGAATGTAACCGCACCCCAAATCACCATCACGGCAATTCCTGCCCAAAGTGACGCCGTAGCTATGCCGGTTTCATACACCATGCTTTCTCGTAACCCATCAGCGAAATAGGTGAGCGGCAGAACAGCCGAAATCGGCTGAATCCATTCAGGCATCGTTTCAATAGGGAAAAACACGCCGCTTAAAAACATCATGAGAAAGCTGCAGATATTGGCTACGCCCATATAAGCCTCGGTCGTTTTGCTGAAGGAGGAGAAGAAGTAGCCAAGAGCATTAAAGGATAGAGCGCCGATCAAAAAGACTATAATCAGTGTAAAAGGGTTTATATAAAGATTGGCACCGAACACAAGCACTCCTATTAATGAGAGCAGGATAATCTGCACAATGCTGAACAAAAGTCTCATAACCATATCGCTTAACCCGAATATGCCCATATTGGCCGGCGTCATGCGCAGTCTCTTGATTAATCCCTTTCTGCGCATTTCCACCAGGTCCACCATGCCAAACATGCCGCCCTGGGCAATGGATAAAGCAATCATTCCGGTTAAAAGGAAATCTGTATAATCCAGTTCATTGGTGCCTGATGTAATCGATTCATATTGCAGATCATATTTAGGAGAGGCACCTGCAGCCAGTAAATTAGCCTGCTGCACAAACTTATCCAGAATGCCGGAAACAGCCTGGGCTGCTGCACCCTGTTCATTTTCTTTATTGACAACAAGAAACACAGAGGATGCTTCCGCTGACTCGGGCAGGATAATGGCGGCATCCACTTCCTGATCTTTTACCCATTCCTCCGCTTTATCCCTCGTAACAGGGTTACCTGATTTCACCTCAAAAACAGGAAGCTCACTGATCTGAGATATCATCATCTCGGAAGCCGGATTCGGGCTTGGATCGACTAAAGCAACCTCTGTTTTAAACTCTTCATCTGAATTTTCGCTGAAAATGACCATAAAGATGACCATTAAAATAACAGGGAAAAAGATGCCCCAGAACCATGCCTGCTTTTCACGAAGAGTTAATTTCAGCTGCGCCAGAAACATCATTTTAAATTGATTAAATTTAATGTTAATCCCTCCATTCTTTGCCGGTAAATGCAATAAACACATCTTCCAGGCTCATTTCCCGTATGGAGACCTGTTCCACTCCGTATGAGTTTTCTTTAGTAAATTTAAATAAGTCCAAAAGGGTTTCTTCCGGCTTTGATGCCCATATTTTCAGAGCGGCACCTTCCCGTTCTGTCTTGGAAACGGATGCGAGCTCCTTTGAAAAACCGTCAGCGTCCTCAGCCGCCTTTTCTCCATCAAGAAAGCTCAGTCTTATTTCCCTCTCATCTGTCAGCTTTTCAATGAGTGCGGAAGGGGTGTCAAGTGTAATCACATTCCCCTGGTCCACAATGCATACCCGGTCACTCAGCTTTTCCGCTTCTTCCATGTAATGTGTCGTTAAAATGGTTGTTTTGCCTAATTCTTTTAGGTGGAGAATAATATCCCAAATATTTCTTCGCGCCTGAGGATCGAGTCCTGTAGTCGGTTCATCGAGAAAAATAATTTCCGGGTCGCTAATCAGGGCCAGCCCAATGGCTAGCCTTTGTCTCTGGCCGCCTGAAAGTTTTTTTACGTGATTTTTGCGGTGCTCCGTCAGGTTAACAATCTCAAGAATCTCTTCTGCTGGCCGGGCATGGTCGTAAAAGGAAGCAAAAAGGTTAAGGTTTTCTTCTGGTGTCAGCAAATCAAACATAGCGCTTGACTGAGGCTGAACACCAATCTTCTTTTTTATCGAAATGGCATGCTTATTCCATGCGAGATCACCAAAATAAATAACGCCATTGTCAGGTGACACAAGGCCTTCAATCATTTCCAGTGTCGTCGTCTTACCAGCTCCGTTAGGTCCTATTATCGTGAAGACTTCACCGGCATGAACCGAGAAACTGATATCCTGGACAGCCTGAATGGAACCAAAGGATTTTTGTAGATTCCTTACCTCTAAAACAGTCATTCATTTTCCCCGCTTTCATGACAAGTTGGATGTTGGTATCCTGCAAAATTCCTAACCTTCTATTTAATACGTTGTTAATATTGAAAAAATTCACTTTTTTAGTAAACTTAACATTATCGAAGAAGGTTCCATAATATGGGGCAATTAAAATATGATTAAAAATCAGGGGAGCAGTGCAGATGAGAGAACTTCCAATAGCAGTTAATGATCTGCTGAATAAGTACATGAAACTATTTAATGAATATATGCCTAATCAGCTTGCAGGTCTTTATTTGCATGGATCGCTTGCACTGGATGCTTATATAGAAGGATCAAGCGATATTGATTTTATTGCGGTTACACATAGAGGGTTAACCCAATCAGAATTGGAAAAGGCTGAGGAGATTCATAAAATAATAGCTGACAATTATCAGTTTCCTGAGATGGATGGGGTTTATATAACTCAGAATGATCACGGGAAACTTGGTGAATGTTATTTTTATAATAACGGTAAAATGAATTATGGGCATTTCCTGAATCCAGTCACCTGGTGGCTTTTAAATAAGAAGGGAATTGCCATTTACGGTGATCTTCCGGTTACAGAGATAAATGACAATGATTTGGTTTCATACACTTATGAAAACATGAATACATATTGGGCAAATCGAATCCGGACAATCGAGAAATCGATTGATGAACTTACACGAATAGCTGAATCGGAGGTTGATAAGGAAATTGAATGGACGGTGCTCGGTTTATTGCGGCAGTTTTACACATTGAGGGAAAAGGATATTATTTCTAAACTAGGGGCCGGGGAGTACTCCTTAAAGCATTTGCCGGAAGAATGGCACCCAATCATACTGGATGCCACCAATATTCGCAGCGGTAAAGAAGATAGACATTATGCAGGAAAGCTTGAACGAATGGAAGAGGCTATTAAACTGTCAAAATACATTATAAACCAATCAGCAGAAATCAAAAATAGGTGAGCTTCTATGGTGTGCAGCTCACCTTACTGAAGTTCGTTATGTTAACCTCATTGGAGTATTCAAATTCTGGGAATCCCGGTAGGAGCGATAAGAGACAAATCTTTTTCCATGAGAGGATCCATCCAATTGAAGAATACGTTCATTAACTGTCTCCATATACAGAAAGTCATCATTCGCATTTAAACGGTAGAAAGTGTAGGTGTTTCCAAGGAGCTCTCTCTTTGTTATTTGCGTATCGGGATGCTGCTGGATGAATTCTGACAGCTGCTTAACAGACACGGAAGGTATGTCTGCCATTTCATAAAGCTTCCCTTTAAGGTTTGATTTTAGCTTGTTTACGGCGCTCATTGCCTTTTCTTTATATTTATTTCTGGACATGAAGTCACTCCTTCATAATGGGATATTAAGAATAATTTCCATTTGCAGAAAGAATAAACATTCCAGTAAGGAAAGTCAATATGACAAATAAGAAAGTAGTGAAAAAATGACACAGAACGAAATCGTGCTTGTTGCCAGTACATCAATTATACAAGAAGGCAAAGTGCTGATGATCAAAGAGAATAAAGCCACAGTAAAGAATAAATGGAATTTCCCGTCCGGCCATGTTGAAAAAGGAGAAGATATCCTTGAGGCTGCCTGCAGGGAAGTGAAAGAAGAAACAGGCCTGGATGTTTTGCTGACTCATACAACTGGAATCTATAACTTTATCAGCAGTACGGACCATCAGGTCATCTTATTTCATTTTATTGGTCAAATAACAGGGGGCTTTTTGAGCCTTCAGGAAGAAGAAATAGTCGATAGCAAATGGGTGAATCTATCAAACTTTGAAAGCTTTAAGGACGAGGAACTCCGTGAAGCCAAAGTCATGAGGCAAATCCTTGATGCCATAAAAGCTGAAAAGCTTTATCCCCTCGAACTGTTTCACACAAAGCTAAGCTGATGAGGTGAAAGAGACTTCAATATTCTGTAGAATGAAATACCTATGTCTTTAGAAAAAACAGTATTCAGCTGGTATCGCCTGTTCGCTCATAGCTGAATTTTATTCTTTATGCACCCTCCATCAGCAAAATCAGCTGGCGGAGGGTGCTTTTTTGTGTCTTGCAATTACAAGTCTATATTTCCATTTCCACCCTATATAAAATAGAAGAGATAAGATTAATGGAATCCTCGTAAAAGCAACTAACTACATTTGACCTCTGAGTTGATTGGAGCGGAGGGCGCTTGACTCCTGCGGGAAGTGAGGGAAGTGTGAGACCCCGCAGGCGGAGCCGAGGAGGCTCGCATTCCTCCTCGCGGAAAGCAAGTGCCTGGAGCGGAAATCAACGGGCAAAATACAAGAAACACACATCCAATCTTAAGAAATTCTTAAGATTTCTATTACATTAATGTTAAGATTTTACGTTTAGTATAAAAATATGAAAACGAGCACCTTGAAAGCAGGGGAATTATGGATAACTATAATGTACTTGTCGTAGACGACGAAAAAGAGATCAGGGACGCCATTGAAATTTATCTTAAAAATGAAGGCGTCACCGTTCTAAAAGCAAAGGATGGAATCGAAGCTCTGGAGATTTTGAATGAGCAACAGGTGCATCTGATCATTTTGGATGTCATGATGCCAAGGCTGGATGGCATTTCGGCTACATATAAAATTCGCGAGAAGAAAAACATCCCGATCATCATCCTGAGTGCTAAAACAGAGGATACCGATAAAATCCTTGGGCTGCAGGTTGGGGCTGATGATTATGTGACCAAGCCCTTTAATCCGATGGAATTGGTTGCCCGCGTGAAATCGCAGCTGAGAAGATATGTGACATTCGGAACGTTTGAAGGAGTTAAAAAGGTCATTGATCTGAACGGACTTATGCTCGATAAGGAAGCAAAAGCAGTGACTGTTAATGGAGAGCCGGTGAAATTGACTCCAATTGAGTATAAAATTGTGGAGCTTTTAATGACAAACGCCGGACGTGTTTTCTCCATAGATGAAATTTATGAACGAGTATGGAACGAACCATGCTATAACGCGGAAAATACGGTGGCAGTGCATATTCGGAAAATCCGTGAAAAGATTGAAATCGATCCGAAAAATCCGAGATATTTAAAGGTGGTATGGGGAATTGGATACAAGATGGAAAAATAGATTCATCATTGTGATGATAATGGTTTTATTTGCTTTCGGAGCAAGCGGTGTTTTGGCAGTTCTGATTAATGCGAGGGAATATGCAAACCCGGATTACTTTCACACAGCAGAGTTCAGAAGTGAAATGGATCAATATGCCGGCTATCTGGAATTGTATGAACTGAATAACGTGACTATTGAAAAAGCGAAAGAAGCGATTGAGCTGACGGAAGAGGAAATTAATGAACATCGCTATCGTTATGGAACACTTCCTGAACAAATTGATAGTATAAAGAGCCAATATGAGCCCAGAATTGAAGAAGCAAAAGCGGAGAACAGCAATGAAATTGCCAAATCTTTAAAAGATCAAATGTATAAAAAAATTGAAGATGTCACGAAAAACTTTGAAAGTGACGAACATGTACGCACCAAAGTAATTAAAGAAAAAGAAGAGAAATTGGAAGAATTTTATAAAGAGAAAGAACAGCTCAGGGATCAATACGATTACTATAAGGATTCATTTACCTATTATTTCAAAGACACTGCGACAGGTGAGGTATACACTAATTTAACCCTGGCCAAGAATGAATCTCCGGATGAAGTAATGGATAAAGAAATGCTCTATCATACAGATTATACGATGGATAAAGATTATTTCCTTAATTTTATTATAGGGGGATATGACGAGTTCAATCAGGCACTGGTCGAATCTCAATCAGGCTACTTTAAGGGACAGATAGGCCTGGCTAAAAATCTTCCTGATTCAAATATGTTCATTGACCGGAATAATCATTTTAAGCAAAAACAGACTGTATTATTAATTTATGGCGGCTCAGCGATTTTAGCTGTTATCGCTGCATTGATTGCTGCCAGAAAGTCAAAGGCCCTGTCAGCTGAAATCAAAAGGTGGGAGCCATTATACAATAAGATGCCTATTGATTTACGGATCACCTTTTTAGGCTTAACCGCAATAGGAAGCATTTTGGCGCTTTTTCTGGTAAACGATTTTCTTATAGACAGCTACAACTTCCTTTCACGTGTAATGGAATTAATCATTGTTCTCCTTGGAGCATCAGTTGTTTGCGGCATGACAATTGTTCAGCTCAAATATATTGCAGGTGAATTTAAGGACTTGGAAAGTGCAAAGTCAGTTTTGAAAAAGAGTCTGATGTATAGGGCGGCCAGCGGTTTGAAAACCAGCCTCCAGGAAGCTTTTTTAAACCGGAGCACAGGAACGCAGCTGTTTGTTGTTCTATTAATCATCTTTGGAATGGGCATGGGTTCCATTATCATGTTCTTCCACCCGCTGTTTGTCCTGTTTTATATACTAGTTTTAGCTTTTGCGGGTATTCCTCTTGTTATGGCATTAATCAGACGCGTTGGCTATTTTAACCGGATTGTTAAGACTGCAGATGAATTGGCTTCCGGCCACATGGGACAGGACTTGCCGGTTAAAGGAAAAGGCGTTTTGGCTTCACTCGCAGGAAACATGAATGTATTGAAGCACGGTGTAAAAACGTCCCTTAGCGAGCAGGCAAAAAGCGAAAGGCTGAAAACGGAGCTTATTACAAACGTTAGCCATGATTTAAGGACACCGTTGACTTCCATTATTACGTACACGGAGCTGCTGAAGTCAGGTGAGGTATCAGAAGATGATCGCTCTGCCTACCTTGAGATCATTGACCGGAAATCTAAACGGTTAAAAGTTTTGATTGATGATTTATTCGAAGTCTCCAAGATGGCAACCGGCAATATTGAGCTTCGAAAAGAAAGAGTGGACCTGGTCCAGCTGCTGCAGCAGGCTCTTGCAGAGCATGATAATGCCATCAGGGAATCTAATCTGCAATTCCGCGTCACGAAGCCTGATCCTCCGGCTATCGCGAATGTGGATGGCCAAAAGCTCTGGCGTGTGTTTGATAATTTAATAGGCAATATCCTTAAATATTCATTGGAACATTCACGGGTTTATATTGCCCTTGCGAAAGTCAATGGCCAGGCAGTCATTACATTTAAAAATGTTTCTAAATACGAACTGGATGACCAGAGTGAAGAATTGTATGAGCGATTTAAGCGGGGAGATAAATCAAGGCATACAGATGGTTCAGGCCTGGGGCTCGCCATTGCCAAGTCGATCATTGACCTTCATGAAGGGAATCTCGATATAGATACAGATGGTGATTTGTTCAAGGTGAGCATTTCACTGAAATTAGAGGAGTAAGGGAAGAGGGGAATTATGGATATTGCAGAGCTGTATATCTGCCATTATAAACGGCTTTATCATATATGCTTTTCGATGACAAGAGACGCATATCTTGCAGAAGATATCGTTCAGGAAACGTTTATTAAAGCTATGAAGAAGGCAGGAACAATTATAGATGAAGAAAAAGCAGGGGCATGGCTGTCTGTCATTGCCAGAAGAACCGCACTGGATATGATTCGGCGGGAAAAGCGGAAGGCTGCAGTGCCGATGGAGCAGGACACTCTTGAAAGCTTCTGCCTCATTACAAAGCAAGATGTCGAACAGGAAGTGGAATCAGGTTTTGCGCTTAAGGAAATCAAGACAGCCATCAGACAGCTTGCATTGAACTACCAGGAAGTACTTTTGCTCAAGGTTGATGGGGGGTTAAAAGAGCAGGAAATTGCCGCCGTTCTGAATTTAAATCCTTCAACTGTGAAAACGAGAATTTTCAGAGCAAGAAAACAGATGAGAGCTTTAACGGGATTAGGAGCTTAATTGAAAGAGAGAGTTGACCAAGTTATTTTACGGGTCTGCTCTCTTTTTTTATTTTAACTATTCGAATAATTAGGAAAATAATGTTTAAACTATGTATAACAGGGTATTCGCCAACCAGAGTCTATTATTTTCCAGAATTACACCAAAGAGGATAACTTCCCCTAATTTTGTAAACAATAGTAACGTTTTGAAAGGAAGGGATGATTCAAATTGACTAAAAAGATACCGCCGTTTTTGAGGAAATTGCGTTACTTTGGAAAATCGGAGGACATTACAGATCATGCCACCGTTTCACCTTATGACCGGGAAACTGAGAAAATTTACAGGAGGCGATGGCAGCACGATAAGGTAGTGAGAACAACCCATGGTGTTAACTGCACGGGGTCCTGCAGCTGGAAGGTTCATGTCAAGGACGGAATTATCACATGGGAGACCCAGCAGACAGACTATCCTACCACAGGGCCTGATATGCCGGAGTATGAACCGAGGGGATGTCCAAGAGGTGCAACGTTTTCATGGTATACATACAGTCCCATTCGGATTCGCTATCCATATGTGCGCAGCGCATTGATTGAGCTGTGGAGAGAGGCTTATAAAGAGCATAAAGATCCGGTTGAAGCATGGAAAAGCATTGTAAATGATCCTGATAAGTCTGCCAGATATAAATCAGCGAGGGGAAAAGGCGGTTTTGTGCGCTCAAGCTGGGACGAATTGAACACGCTGATTTCGGCCTCACTGATTCATACAATCGAAGAGTTTGGACCTGATCGGATTTTTGGCTTCTCCCGATTCCAGCCATGTCAATGGTCAGTTATGCGGGCGGTGCTAGATTTTTGAATCTGATTGGGGCATCACTCTTAAGCTTTTATGATTGGTATGCAGATTTGCCTCCTGCTTCTCCGCAGATCTGGGGGGAACAGACCGATGTGCCGGAGAGCTCGGATTGGTATAATTCCAGCTATTTAATGGTTTGGGGCTCCAATCTGCCGCAGACACGGACTCCGGATTCGCACTTCATGGTGGAAGCACGCTATCGCGGAACTAAAGTGGTGGCTGTAAGCCCTGACTATGCTGAATTTGTTAAGTTTGCTGATAAATGGCTGCCTGTACAGGCTGGCATGGACGGAGCCATCGCCATGGCGATGACTCATGTTATTTTGAAAGAGTTCTATGTTGACCAGCAGGTGGACTATTTTAATAACTATGTTAAGCAATATACAGATCTGCCGTATCTTCTTGTGTTAAAGAAAAATGGTGACTTTTATCAGGGAGATAAATTTTTAAGAGCATCAGATATTGGCAGAAAAACAGAGAACGGGGAATGGAAAACCGTTGTGATCGATAAGAACACAAAAGAGTTTGCCGTTCCTAATGGCAGCATAGGACATCGCTGGGAAAATAACCAGAGCTGGAATCTGCATTTAAAAGACAGTGATAATGAGCTGGATGGCATAGACCCGGTTCTTACCCTTAAGGGAATGGAAGATGAAGTCGTAATGGCCGGCTTTCCGTTTTTCGGGACAGAGAAAAAAGAAGTGTTAAAGCGTGGTGTTCCTGTTAAAAGGTTTAAAAAGGACGGGGAAACCTATGTGGTGACAACCGTTTTTGATATGCTTCTGGCCAATTGCGGCGTGAATCGGGATTTGCCTGGAGATTACCCGAAGGATTATGATGATCCGAAGCCTTATACACCTTCATGGCAAGAGGGCATAACAGGAGTGAACAGGAACGATTGCGCACAGATTGCAAGAGAGTTCGCTCAAAATGCCATCGACTCAAAGGGAAGGTCCATGATTATCATGGGATCGGGGATTAACCATTGGTACCATTCGGATATGATTTACCGCGCCATCTTAAATATGGTTCTCCTCACTGGCTGTCAGGGTGTAAATGGAGGGGGATGGGCGCATTACGTCGGCCAGGAAAAAGTCCGGCCGCTTGAAGGCTGGCAGACCGTTGCCATGGCGAGGGACTGGGGCGGCCCGCCAAGGCTCCAGAACGGGACTTCCTTTTTCTATTTTGCAACTGAGCAATGGCGTTATGACAATCAAATGTCTGATGAATTAATTTCACCCCTCGTCGACAAACCGACTTATAAGCATCCAGGTGATTATAATGTCCTTTCTGCAAGACTCGGGTGGCTGCCGTCCTATCCGCAGTTTAATGAAAACTCCATTAAAATTGCCGAAAAGACCGGCCTGACAGACAAAGAAGAAATCATTCAATCGGTCGTCAGGCAGCTGAAAGAAGGAACGCTGAAGTTTGCCATCGAAAATCCGGAGGATCCGAAAAACTTTCCGAAGGTCCTGTTTGTGTGGCGGGCCAACCTGATCGGAAGCTCTGCCAAGGGGCACGAATATTTCCTGAAGCATCTTTTGGGTACACATCATGGAAACTTGAGCGAGCAAAATGAAGAAGACTTGACCAATGAAATCAGCTGGGTGCAGGAAGTGCCTGAGGGCAAGCTTGATCTGATGATCGACTATGACTTTAGAATGTGCGGAACCGGTTTATACTCTGATATTATCATGCCGTCTGCAACCTGGTATGAAAAATATGATGTATCGAGCACGGATATGCACCCATTTATCCATCCGTTCAATCCGGCGATCACTCCTCCATGGGAAGCCAAATCGGACTGGGACGCATTTAAAAATCTGGCGAAGCGTTTTACTGAAATGGCAGGGAGATATTTCAAAGAGCCGATTACCGATCTGGTGGCAACACCGCTATTGCATGATTCCAGGGACGAAATCTCCCAGGCCTATGGGAAAATACCGGACTGGAAAAATGGAGACGTTGAGCCTAAACCTGGTGTGAATATGCCGCGGCTTCATCTGGTGGAAAGAGATCTTTCGAAGGTGTATGACAAGTTCATCGCACTTGGTTCGAATGTAAAAGAATCAATCGGTTCAAAAGGAATCGGCTGGGATGCCGCCAAGGAATATGAAAAGCTGAAAGCGATGATTGGCACAGCTTCGCAGACCAGGGATTATAAGGATTTGCCAAGCTTGTATACAGACCGGAATGTAGCTGAGACTATTTTAACATTGTCCAGCACAACCAATGGTTCCCTTGCGATGAAAGCCTGGGGGGCGTTAGAGAAGAAAACAGGATTGCAGCTGAAGGATTTGGCGGAGGAAAGGGCAGAAGAGCATGTGTCCTTTGCAGAAATTACAGCCCAGCCAAGGAAGGTTATTTCATCACCGGTATTCAGCGGAACGGAAACCGGAAACCGGCGTTACAATCCTTTTACCACAAATGTGGAGCGCCTGGTGCCATGGAGGACCCTGACGGGCAGACAGCATATTTACATGGATCATGATCTAATGCTGGAGTTTGGCGAAGAGCTTCCGAACTTTAAGGCGCCGCTTCATAAGCTTGCTTTCTACAAAGGAGATCATGAGCCTGCAGGCAAAGGAAATGAAATCACCCTTAACTATTTAACACCGCATTTTAAGTGGTCATATCACAGCACATATGCAGATACGCTCCCAATGCTGACCCTTTTCCGCGGCGGGCCGCATGTCTGGCTCAATAATGAAGATGCTGCATCTGTCGGCATTGACGATAATGACTGGATTGAGATGTATAACCGGAACGGTGTCGTCGTGGCCAGAGCTGTGGTCAGCCACAGAATGCCAAAGGGAATCGTGTTCATGTATCACGTTCAGGAACGCCATATTAATGTGCCTGGATCCCCCATTACCAAACAGCGCGGAGGCACCTTTAACAGCCCGACAAGAATCCATGTGAAGCCGACTCAAATGATTGGCGGCTATGCACAGTTTAGCTACGGATTTAATTACTATGGACCAACTGGGAACCAGAGAGATGAAAAAGTGGTTATCCGGAAAATGAACAGGGATGAGGTGGATTGGCTTGAAGATTAAAGCGCAGTTCGGAATGGTCATGAATCTTGATAAATGCATCGGCTGCCATACCTGCAGTGTCACCTGTAAAAACACCTGGACGAACCGTCCGGGTGCTGAATACCAATGGTGGAACAATGTGGAGACCAAGCCGGGCATCGGCTATCCGAAAGAATGGGAAAACCAGGAGCTGAGAAAAGGCGGCTGGGCGCTGAAAAATGGGAAGCTGGAACTGAAAGCAGGCGGCCGTGTCAATAAACTGCTTAATATCTTTTATAACCCTGACCTTGCCGATATTGATGATTATTATGAGCCCTGGACATATGACTATGAAAATCTGATCCAGAGCCCTGAGAAAAAACACCAGCCGGTAGCAAGGCCAAAATCCCAGCTGACAGGCGAGTATATGGACATCCAATGGGGTCCGAACTGGGAGGATGACCTCGCAGGGGTTCATGTAACCGGAAAGAAGGATCCGAACATGGCCGGGCTGGATGACCAGATTAAATTTGAATTTGAACAGGCATTTATGATGTATCTTCCGCGGATTTGCGAGCACTGCATGAATCCTTCCTGTGTGTCTTCCTGCCCATCAGGAGCCATGTACAAACGGGAGGAAGACGGGATTGTGCTTGTGGACCAGGAAGCATGCCGCAGCTGGCGGTTCTGTATGACGGGATGCCCGTATAAAAAAGTTTATTTTAACTGGAAGACCCATAAAGCTGAAAAATGTACATTCTGCTACCCGAGAATTGAAGCGGGGCTGCCAACTGTATGTTCGGAAACCTGTGTCGGCAGGCTTCGTTATATCGGGATTGTTCTATATGATGCTGATAAAGTGAAGGAAGTGGCATCCGTTCCTAATGACAAAGATTTATACGAAGCCCAGCTGGATATGTTCCTGGATCCACATGATCCGGAAGTGATTAAGGAAGCGAAAAAAGAAGGCATTCCAGATGATTGGATTGAAGCCGCGCAAAGATCGCCGGTTTATAAAATGGCTGTGGAACAGCGGATCGCTCTTCCTCTTCATCCTGAATATCGCACGCTGCCTATGGTTTGGTATGTTCCGCCGCTTAGCCCATTTGTGAATGCATTCGGAGGGCAAATTGATGATCTGGATCCAAATATCATTTTCCCAACGATTAATCAGTTCAGAATCCCAATCGAGTATTTAGCTAATTTGTTCACAGCGGGTGATACAGAAGTGATTAAATCTGTGCTTAAAAAGCTTGTTGCAATGCGGACCTATATGCGTCAGGTTAATCTGGGAAAAGAACCGGACACAAGCGTACTGCAGGCGGCAGGAATGACCGAAGAGATTGTTCGTGATATGTATGAGCTTTCAGCCATTGCCAAGTATTCCGACCGATATGTGATCCCTGCTTCCCATAAAGAAAGAACCGGTGATATGCATAATATGCAAGGAAATGTCGGCTTTGAAGACTTGTCCACAGACTGTAATTCATGCAGTGTCGGTTCCGAAAGAGATCCGCTTTACTATTATGGCGAAGAATATTGGAGTGATTTGGATGAATCAAAGCCAAGCGGTCTATAATTTAGCATCTGTCCTGCTTCAGTACCCATCCAGTGAATGGAAAGACTATTTGCCTGACCTGCATAGTGAAGCGGACTTACTGGATGATAAGCAAATAGCCGGCAGCCTGAAGAAATTTTTGGACTATCTGGACAGAACTGCATATGAGGATCTTTGCCAAAATTATGTGCTGACCTTTGATTTTAATGAACGCAGCACCTTGTACCTGACTTATTCCGTCTTTAAAGATAATCGGGAGAGAGGTCCGGCGCTGGTTAAATTGAGGCAGGAATTCAAGGAAGCGGGGGCAGAGCTTGAGAGTGATGAGCTTCCGGACTATCTGCCGCTTATTTTGGAATTTGCGGCTATAACGGAGCCTGAGAAATCAGCTAAGCTTTTGAAGCTGCACTTCCGGTCAATTGAGCGCCTCTCTTTGGAACTTGAAGCCCTGAACAGTCCTTATCACTTCCTGCTGGCGGCATGTGTCGACTGCATCAAAAAGCTTCGCATATCTAATACAATTGGCAGCTCGGATGAAAGGAGAATCATATGAGCAGTCTTGATCTGTTTTTATGGGTAATTTTTCCTTATATTTGTCTGACGATATTCGTACTCGGGCATATTTACCGTTACAATACCGACCAGTTTGGCTGGTCGGCTAAATCAAGTGAATTCCTGGAAAAGAAAAAGCTGAAATGGGGCAGCCTTCTGTTCCATTGGGGCATTGTCTTCGTGTTCTTCGGCCATGTAGCAGGCGTATTGATACCTAAAGTATTCTACGATACTGTGGGGGTTACGGAGCATATGTATCATTTTGGCGCCGTCTGGTTTGGCGGAGCGGCAGGAGTCATTTGCGTAATCGGCGGTGCATTGCTATTTACAAGACGTGCATCCGTAAAACGGATTAAAGTGAACAGCCAATTCAAAGACTGGCTATCACTCGTCATGCTTGGCATTGTGGTCATTGTCGGTTTTACCAACACAGTCGGATACACGGCATCCGGAGGGGACTTCGATTACAGAGTGACCATTGGGCCTTGGTTTAGAGGGCTTTTAACCTTTAACCCGGATCCCGCCTATATGATTGGAGCGCCGATTGGCTTCCAGGCACATATATTGCTGGCATTTGTCCTATTTGCCATCTGGCCCTTTACGAGGCTGGTTCATGTGTGGAGCCTGCCTTTGGCTTATCTGAAAAGGAGATACCTTGTTTACCGGAAAATGTCGCCTGCAAAAAATCAGAATGTAACGAAACGATAATAGCAATAAGGAGCAGAAAGGCTGCATCGTGATAAAGCCTTTCTTTTTCCTTTACAAGGAGGAATGACTGTTGGCTGGCCCAGCGTTAAAAAACCATTATTCACACCAAACCATTCATGATGGATATTATACGGAAGGCCGTGATCTCACAGAAGTGCTCGTTAAACTGTCTCGTGAAGGCAGAGAGAAGGAGTGCGGGATTGCTGCCGAGGCTCTGGTGGAGCATTGGGAGACCAGAACTATTGCCCATGCGGATTCCGAAGAGGAAGGGTTTTATCAGGAGGTTATGAAGGATAAACCGGACCTTAAGGAGGAAGTCATTAAGCTGATCAGAGATCATGATCTCTTAAGAATGCTTGTTTCTGATCTGAAGGAAAGAATTCCGCGCGATGGAGTAACAGAAGAAGTGATTGACCGCTTTAAAACCATTCTTCTGCTGGTGGATATCCACAATCATGCAGAAGAGAGAGTGTTATTCGGAAGGAACAATAAAGGCCATTTGCAAGAGCTGCGTGAAAGCGATGAAGGAACTGCTTCTGGCCTATAAAGTGAAACTTCAATCAGTGGGGGTTTTCCTTATCCCCCAATGATTGTTAGTTGAGGCCCACAGGAAGTGGGTCACAAAGACGTTGCCACAGGATGTGGCGTTCTTAGTCTTTGTTTTTCTTTTCGTGCCTTTACGGGCAGTTTGACCCCCACTTATCCTCTTTTATTTCCTCTGAGTCTTGAAGTGGGGATCTTACTGCCCGTTAGACTGCGATAAAGTAAAAAACAGCTCCCGTAGAGGAAGCTGTTTTTTACTTTCTGGAGATTTCACTGAACATGGCCACATGCAGCTTCGGTTCTTCTGCATCATTTTTGATGGTACTGATGGTTAGCCATTCCAGGAAGAGCTCGCCGTTCTTCTTTTTGTTCCAGATTTCACCCTGCCAATATCCTTTCGTCTCAATTTCCTCCCACATCTGCTTATAAAACTCTTTCGTATGTTTTCCTGACTGCAGGATGGCAGGTGTTTTGCCGACCGCTTCCTCCGGTGTATATCCAGTAACCTTTGTGAAGGCAGGATTTACTTTTTTAATAATGCCTTTTAAATCGGTAATCATCATGCCGGACTCTGTACTTTCAAGGACCTGTTTCGATAAGCTGAGTTTATCCTGGTAGTAAAGCCAAACCACCAAAATTAAGCTTGCGAGGGCAAATTCGGATAACGCCATAAAACCGATGGCATAATGGCCGGTCCAATCGAACAGAATGGTTAAAATAATCGGCGGGAAAAAACCGCCAAGCCCCCCCATAGCAGCGACTATCCCATTGACAATCCCGGCTTGTTTGGAAAAATACATAGGTACAAGTTTAAATATGGTTCCATTTCCGATCCCTGCACACATTGCTACACCGAGACATCCAACTGTGTAGATCGGAAGTGACGGTGTGAAGGATAGGAGAAAGCCTCCGAATGTCAGCCCTGAGAATACAAGCATCAAGATGATAAAGGAATTGAATTTATCCCCAAGCCAACCGCCGACAGGGCGCAAAAAGGTAGCGATGGCAATAAAACCGGCCGTCCGAAGTCCTGCATCCACTTTATCCAGTCCAAAGTGATTGACAAGGAAATTGGGCAAATAAATGGTAAAGGCTACGAAGGATCCGAACGTGATGAAGTAAAACAAACTTAACAGCCATAATTTAGGGTTCCGGTAAACACTTTTTATCTGCACTCCGAGAGACACCTGGGCCTTCTTTTCCTTACGGTCACCAAGGAGGAAGTTTAATACCGCAATGAGTGCTAAAAGGATGATAAATAGCTGCACCGTAATTCGCCAGCCAAAGCTGTTTGCCAGTACCGGCGCTAAAAAAGCGGTTACTGCTGTACCGATGTTGCCGGCTCCGTAAATGCCATTTACAAAACCGTGCCGTTCTTTTGGATAGTATTTCGGCAAGGAGGTAACACCGACAGAGAAAACTGCTCCGCCTATCCCCAGTAAAAGTCCTCCGAGTATGAGGGTCATCATCGTACCTGCTGAACTGATCACAAACACAGGCAGAATCAGGACAATGAAGCTTATGGTAAAAATAGGCCTTGCACCGTACCGGTTGGTCCAGTATCCAATTGGGACTCTTAATAATGACCCCAATATGACCGGGATAGCCGTGACTAACGCCACTTCTCCCGGCTTGAGGGCGATATCGGACTGGATATAAGGCATCAGGGAGGAAAGAATGACCCACACCATGAAGCCTACAACCAGACTTCCTGTCTGCAGAACTAATTGAAAGCTTCCTTTTTGCATAACGCTCTCCTTTCATGTATGAAAATGCATGTGTGAACGTGATGTAATATAGGGCAATCTTAGTTTTAAAATACCCAAATACTTACAGGTCAACCATCCTTTTTACGGAATCATAACCTTTGATAACAAAATGAAATAACATAAGGCGGTATGTATTGGTTTCCTTTATTTGTCCGCTGGCATTTGCATGATATCAGGTCAAATTAGAGCTTCCTGCTGTTACCGGAAGCTCACAGCCTTTCTTTATTCCTTTCCATTCTGTTTTCAAAGAATTTCCTGGTCTCATCTTTTATCATACTTCTGATCATACTTAGTATTTTCATGTTCATCACCACTATATGAATACGCAGAGGAAACTATTCTGTGCCAGTCCGTGTATCGGCAGAAATGAACAAAAGACTCCTGCTCAATGATCAGCGGCAGCAGTCTTTCAGTGATTATTTATTTCTTTCAGGAGTGCCAGGCGGCATATAGCCTGGCGGGATTCTCATCCAGCCTCTTTCTTTCATTAAATTTTTAAGAGGGGAGGCTATTTCCATTAAGTGCACCTGTAAGGTAAAGAACATTAACCCTACATCTGTTCTGACTGTTTTACTCATTGCCTGTGCGCAAAAGGTTATGCTTGCTGCGAGTTTTACAGATATTAAATTAGCTATTTCATCATCGGTTAACTTTACACCTTCAGGAACAGAATCCGGGTTGGAAAGTGGTTTTTCTGCATTAGTTAAAGGCAGCGGCACTCCTTCTTTAAGCAGAAAATCCTCAATCATTTTTGTGTCTGCCCTGCTGCCTTCAATGGAAGAGCGGATGGTATGCAACAGCTCAGTATCTGAGGTCATATTTATGGCAATATAGTAAAGGGAATGGGCTTCATGGAATGCTGTATACAGCGTCCATAAATCCATAACCTCCCCGACATGCAGAGGCGGCTTTGGTTCGTTATCAGCAAAATTCTTAATGATTTCCTTAATGGCCTCGAAAGGGTTTAGCATTATTTCACCCCATAATATGTATTTTTTTTAGTTTTACCGATATTTCCAATTTCATTCGGTTTTAAGGAAAGGAGTATTTTTTGAAACTATTTTTGAGAATATTCGTATTACATTAGAAGCCTTATTCGGAAAAGGGGAATTTCAGATTGAAAAATAGAGTGCTGAAGAGACTTTCCTATCTTTATACCGGAGAATCAATGAGTCTAATCATGTTTGTCTTCATCAGTTACCTGGTGAACTTTACCTATCCGGATCTCCAATTATATTCACTGTTTTCTTTCTGGTCATCATTTCTGCTGCTGGAGTTCATCTTGCTTCAGGGCACCATTTATTGGTTTGTAAAATGGAAACGATTAAAAAGGGAGAATACGTCAGTTGCCCCGGTCACACTTGTACAGCGTTTATGGATTACAAAGAAATGGAATGTTGGCATGATCACAGTGATTCCAGGTGCATTCGTGGCAGACTACGTAATATGGCACCCGGCAGTTCCTCCTGGATTTGCAATTGCCGGCTTTATCTATGTCTTTGCCGTTCTCGAATATATCAACTATTTTCATATTCAGCTATCCTATGACAATCGCTCTGACATTAACAGCCTTAAACAGACAAAACGATTTAAACAGGCTTGCTTGAGCAAAGAATTCAAGAGGCTGGAGAATTTTGATGGGAGTAAATTGGGGTGAGGTTATGGAAGATACACTACATAGGATTGATGGACTCAGCCTGATTGGTAATGTAGTTTAAAGCGGCTTGTTTTGATTTTTGCTGAATAAGAGGGGGGCTGGGAATTGGACTAATACAGAAAAAGCGTTAATGGAGAAGGTCTAAGATGCCTGCCTTATTTTTGTCACGGTAAAGGAGAACGTAAAAATGGAAATATTGATTGAAAAAGCATTGATGAAAGATGCAGTGCAATTAACACACGTTATGAAATCTGCATTTGATGAGGAAGCTCGAAAATGGCTTACAGATGATGAAGAATATATAGCAGATTTTAATATTCAGCCGCCCGGATACGATTCCCTGCAAATGACGGAATATATGATTCAGGAACTGGATTATTATAAAGTGATTTATAAAAATGAAATAGCAGGCGGGATTATTGTTACGATTTCCGGAAAATCGTATGGACGGATTGATCGGATTTTTATCCGGCCTGAATTACAGGGCTACGGAATTGGTTCCGCTGCCATGAAGTTTATAGAAAGTCATTATCCCTATGTAAAGGCATGGGAACTCGAAACATCGGCCAGACAAATCAATAATCATCACTTCTACGAAAAAATGGGCTTTCAATTATCTTTTAAAACGGATGAAGAGTATTGTTACGAGAAAAGGACCGGAGCTGCTAAACAGGATATTAAGGATTCACAATTTGAGGATTGCGATATGGGAAACACTGAATTTTACAAAGTAAATATATCGGAAAGTTCGTTCAGCAACAGCAGCCTGAGTAAAGCACATTTCAACAATTGTAATTTAAGTCATTCAAAGTTTCAAAATATTAATCTCCAAAAATCACTTTTTGCGGACTTGAATCTATCTGAAAGCAGGTTCTTGCATGTTACCTTAAGCGGAGTGCAATTTGCTGAGACAAATCTTCGAGGTGGAAAGGATCCCATTTCATTTAATGGATGTAACCTGGAAGGGAGTAAAATAACTAACTGCTGTATGGAAAATGTTGAAATTTCCGAAAGCAGCATAAGTGGAATGAAGATCAATGGTATTCCAGTTGAAGAACTTTTGCGTGTTTATGAACAAAATAAATGAGGGACTCACGTATTTGTATTATGATAACTTGAAATGAAGCGGAGAGCTTATGGCATGAGTAAACCTGATGTAATGGAAATGGTTAATCATTTATTAGAAGAAGTAAAGGTGATATTAAAAGATAATTTTAAAGGTTTTTATTTGCATGGCTCATTGGCGATGGGCGGATTTAACCCGGATAAAAGTGATGTTGATATTTTAATTGTAACGTATCATTCCTTGTCTTCTGATATTAAAAGTAAGATGGCAAAGTTATTCTTAAAGTGTTCCAATGCACCTTTCCCCATTGAAGTCAGCTTTTTGAATGAAAAAGATCTCAGCAACTGGCAGCATCCATGTCCATTTGATTTTCACTATAGTGAATTTTGGCGGGAGAGTTTTGAAGAAGAAGTGGATCCGCATAGCGTTTCCGGGTTTGATCCTGATTTGGCTGCTCATATTACGATCGTTAATCATCAAGGTATCTGTGCTGCAGGAGAATCCATAAAAGCAACCTTTCCTAATGTGCCGAGAGAGGACTACCTGTCTTCCATCCTGGGGGATTACCGTGATTGCCTTGTAAATCTAAAAGAAGATCCTGTTTATAGTGTCTTAAATATGATTCGGGTATATTGGTATCTCAAGGAACAAGTTATATCATCCAAGTATGAAGCGGGGGAGTGGGCACTGAAGTCAATGCCGGATGAGTTTATACCTGCTATTCAAAAGATAGTGGGAATATATAGTTCAGCTGCAAATGATCAACCTGACATAGAATTTACAAAGCTTTATGATTTGAGTGATTATATTGATGGTGAAGTCCGGAAACTGTTGAGCTAGTATGACACGTAGTTATGAAGAACGACAGCGAAATTGGACTCGGTCGAATGAAAAGGGACGTGCTTCCAATGGAAGGGTAGTTATTCAGACGGATTAGCCATTATCACACTTCAATCCTTCCAAACATAATGGTATAATCAGGAAAAAGAAAGAAGTGTTCCTTTTGGATCTGATTACTGGGAAAATCCTGTTTACTTCCTTATTCATCATTCTTATACATAGTATTGAAACACTGGCCTATGCTGTCCGATTATCGGGTGCCAGGGTCAAGCTGATCGCATCAGGGCTTTCTTTGTTCAGTACCATTGTCATTGTTTCACGAATGGCGAACATGGGTCAGCAGCCGTTGCTTGGGAGTATTATTGATACTGCTCCAGAACAAAACTTTCTCAGTTTTGTTGAAAATCAATTCAGGGTGTTAATTGGGGCTTCCACAATAGGGACCATCATTGGAATTCTGCTGCTGCCGACATTTATAGCGATTTTCTCAAGAGCCATTATCCGTCTTGCCGATGCAGGAGGATCAGTGCCTTCGCTGCTAAAAGTCGGTTTTAGCTGGAAATCGGCAAAGACAGTAATCAGCCATTTTAAGTTTCCGAGAATTTCTTATTTAAATGGACTTAAACTCAGTGAAATACCAAAACGGCTATTTCTATTCAATATGTTTGTAACCGCTATCTATACAATTGGAGTGCTGTCAGCTCTATATGCTTCGCTGCTTACTCATGATAGCTCAAGAACAGCAATTATGGCATCTGGTCTCATAAACGGTGTAGCAACAATCCTGCTATCGATTTTTGTAGACCCGAAAATTTCTGTCATGTCAGATAATGTAGTACACGGAAAAGCCAAGTATACGAGTTTAAAAGGAATCTCCATTATGATGGTTACCTCCAGATTGATCGGCACCGTCCTTGCTCAGATCATGTTTATACCCGGGGCCTATTATATTGCCTGGGCTTCAAAGTTTTTTGTATAGAAAAAACGGCACTGCTCATTCAGTGCCGTTTTCGTTTTAGATACTTTCGCTCTTGCGCTTGCTGATGAATTTGTAAGTAAAGAAAATTATGAGCCCCGCAAGGATTATCAGGACTAGAGGAAGAGCATAGCTATTGAAGATTTCCTCTGCTTCTTTATAATGGGGACCAAGTTTATACCCCAGATAAACATAGAATGCGGTAATCGGAAGCATTGCCAGGAATGTATAAATCGAAAACTTCCACACATTCATCTTGGCCATTCCGCACGGAATCGAGATCGCTGTACGGACAACCGGCATAAAGCGGGCAAAGAAAGCGACACCTGAACCGTACTTTTCAAAGAACTTGTCCGACGCATCAATCTGTTTTTGTGAAACTAAGAAGTATTTTCCGTATTTTAAAACCATGGGACGGCCGCCATATCGGCCCAGCGCATATAATGTCAGCGGTCCGATCGTTCCTCCCACAGTGCCTGCTAATACAACCAGATAATAATTAAAGTCACCCTCGAAAACCCAAAAGCCGGCCAATGGAAGAACCACTTCTGCCGGTACAAATTCAAAACATAGGGCAAGCAATATTCCAAAGTAAGAGAACTGTTTTAAAAATTCAATTAAGCTGATAACAATTTCTGACATAGTCACACATCCTGTAAATTTATAAAAAGGTAATTCAGAAGTACATAAGTCAGTCTAACGGGTAATAAGAAAACAATCAAGTATTTATCGCAGTCTAACGGGCAGTAAGACCCCACTTCAAGACTCAGAAGAATCAAAGGAGGATAAGTGGAGGTCAAACTGCCCGTAAAGGCCCGATTGGTTCAACTAACAATCAGCATGGAGAAAAGCACTCCCCGCTAATTGAAGTTTCACTTTATACCAGACACAAAAATGGCGGCTGCCGAGATCGGAGCCGCCGTTTTTTCTTAGGCTAACTGGGGCTTGCTTTTGAAAACCTCCAGATAATGAAGCTGGTGACCATCTTTTTCGTGGACTTTAAATGTAAATCCATCCGCATCAATCTCTGTTCCTATCTCTGCTTCCATATGCTGTGTAAGGAACCAGCCGCCAATGGTATCCACGTCTTCATGATCAAAATCTGTGCCAAGCAGATTATTGACATCTTCTATAAGAAGCTTGGAATCCAGGATATAATGATCATCGTTCAGCTTTCGTATTTCAGGAACTTCATCCTCATCAAATTCATCACGGATCTCGCCGACTATTTCTTCAAGAATGTCTTCAACCGTCACCAAACCGGAAGTTCCGCCATATTCATCCATTAAAATGGCAATATGGATTCGTTCTTTCTGCATTTTGACAAGCAGGTCATGAATGGGAATGCTTTCAATGACATGGATGACCGGATTAACAAAGGAGTCTAAATCAAGGTTCTCCGGTGTAATCTTGTCTGTAAGACTGGCTGTCAGAAATTCTTTTACATTAATAAACCCGCGGATATTGTCTTTATCTCCATCTTCAACAGGGTATCGGGTGTAATTTTCTGTTTGGATGGTTTCCATGATTTCTGCCAGTGTATGATCCGAAGCAATTGTAATCATCTCCGTACGCGGAACCATGATTTCTTTAGCAATTCTTTCATCAAATTCAAAGATATTGTTCACATACTTCAGTTCATTTTTATTGATTTCACCGCTTTTATAACTCTCTGATAAAAGGATGCGAAGTTCTTCTTCAGAATGGGCCATTTCATGCTCAGAAGCAGGCTTTAAACCAAATAGGCCAACGAGTACACGTGCTGATCCATTTAAGAACCAAATGAAGGGAAACATCACTCGATAGAACCAGATTATCGGCGCTGCGAATGCCATCGTAACTGCTTCCGCTTTTTGAATGGCAACTGTTTTTGGTGCAAGCTCTCCTACAACGACATGCAGGAAGGTGACTAAAGCAAAGGCAATACCAAAAGATAAAATATGGGTAAGGGACTCTGCTATTTCAAACCTTTCAAATAACGGATGCAATAACTTTTCAACCGTAGGTTCACCAAGCCACCCGAGACCTAATGCGGTGATGGTAATCCCCAATTGACAGGCCGATAGATACTCATCCAGATGCGAAACGACTCTCTTTGCCGCCATAGCCCTTTTATTCCCTTCAGCAATCAGCTGATCAATTCGGGATACACGGACCTTTACAATCGCAAACTCAGTTGCTACAAAGAATGCGGTTAATGCTATTAATAATGCAATCAGTAATAAATTTATGGTTGTCAACAAGCAGTCTTACTAAAAAGTAAGACATACACCTCCTAAAATGGTAATAATACTAAATAAGTTCACTACTTAAATTGTGCCCAAACAGATATCCATAATGCTCCAAAAATCAAAAAACCGACATCAGTTCAGCAATAAAAGCAGTGACTGAATTAATGATAAGCTTTCATGTGAAATATTTTTTTTAACGTATTCATATTTTTCCGGATCTGATTTTTTCAGCTGTGAAAGTGCTTTCGTCACATCCTCCTCCAGATCCTGAATTTTTAGCCTTAGCTCAAGAACATCTACCTCTTCGGAAAATTGGCTGATGACTTTTTTCTTGATTTCCTCGAGTGACAAACCATCCGCTTTACATTTCTCGATAAAAGCAATACGTTCGATGGAGGAAAAGTCATAATAGCGATAATTTGAAGGTGAACGTTCAGCTTCTAAAAGACCCAGAGAAGTATAATAATCAATCGTTCGCTTTGTAACCTTTGCTTTTTCAGCCAATTCTCCTATTCTTAACTTCTCAGCCCCATGAGGTTCCCTCCAAACTGTTACGTGATGGTTATGAATCTCATTATACTAAACTATCATAGAAAATCAATGAATTTGAATGAAGCAGCAGGGGAGCTGCGAAAAAATAACACCGGATAACCGGTGTTATTTTGTGATCAGGCTTTAACAGTCTCTTTCTTTGCTTCTGTTTCTGCGACAATAACTGCACATGCCGCGTCGCCAGTAATATTGACAGCTGTTCGCGTCATATCAAGCAGACGGTCAATACCGATGATTAATGCGATACCTTCAACCGGCAGGTTAACTGAGTTAAGAACCATCGCAAGCATGATCAGACCGACACCAGGCACACCTGCAGTACCAACGCTGGCAAGAACTGCCGTAAGCACAACCGTGATAAGCTGTGTGAGTGATAAATCCACATTAAATACCTGTGCGATAAATATAGTAGCAACACCCTGCATGATGGCTGTTCCATCCATGTTTATAGTCGCACCCAGCGGCTGCACAAAGCTGCTGATTGATTCAGGAACTTTCAGATTCTTTTGGGCAGTACTCATGGAAATCGGCAATGTGGCATTACTGCTTGAAGTACTGAACGCTACTCCCATGGCAGGTGCAAATCCCTTAAAGAAGGTTAATGGATTTCTTTTTGCAATGAGTGCGATTGAACCGCCATAGGTGATAATGGCATGGACAAGAAGGGCAAGAACCACCACAATCATATAAAGTCCCATTGCCTTAATAGCATCGAGACCCTGGCTTCCAACAGCAGAAACAATAAGTCCGAATGTTCCATATGGCGCAAATTTCATAACCAGATTAACAAGGTACATCATTATGTCATTGCCCTGTTCAATCAGGTTTAAAATACCTTTCGTTTTATTGCCTAGCATTGTTAAGGCAAAGCCGACGAAAATAGAGAACGTGATGATCTGCAGCATATTTCCTTCTGTGAAGGCTTTCACCGGATTGGTTGGAATAATATTTAATAAGGTTTCAGAGACAGGTGGAGCTTCTTTAGATTCATACTCCACGTTTGTTACGTCAAATTCGCCAACATTTCCCGGCTGGATAATGGATGCTAATGCTAATCCTATGATTATTGCAATACTGGTAGTAACTAAAAAGTACGATATCGTTTTGACACCTATTCTTCCTAATTTCTTTGGATCACCAAGACCAGCTGTACCAAGAGTGATGGAAAAGAATACAATCGGGACAACCAGCATGTTGATTAAGTTTAAAAAGATTTTTCCAAGCGGTGTAAACACAAACATGTCAAGCTCAGGAAATATTCCAGGCGCAAACAAATTAATCAGTAGGCCTGTAATTCCCCCTGCAATCAAAGCAATAATAATTTTAGTAGATAATTTCATACGCGTTCCTCCAATGAATGATGCAAAAAAATGTAAATTATAGACACAAAAAATAATGTCCTTCCCTATATTACCCCCAAAAAACATAAACCTAACCTAAAAAGGCCACAAAAAAACACAGAGGTATACCCGCTGTGCTTATATGCAGTGTTTCCCTCTCAACACGCTTACGAGGTTAGCTGTCGGGTTTGGGTCTTGAGAGTACCCTACCTGTAAAAGGATTCACCCCAGGTACTTTTATCAAAAAGTACAATTGGTTCCCCCGCTCAATTAAGATTAAGCGAAAATTATTTATATTTTTTTAATATAATAACAAAGAATTAAGAAAGTTGTAAACAGCACTTTTATTTCCAAGAATCTATTGTTCTAGTAATAATGATTGTATTATGAGGAAATAAACCTATTTTCGCAAAACTGTAATAAAGCCGTCCAGAATATCGTGACTCACAGTAAATCCCTTCTGTGTATAAAATTCAAGGGCATCTGCATTCCCATTTGACACATAAATAAAATAATCTTCCACTTCTTTAAATTGACTTAACCATTCCATTGACATGTTAAAAAGCACGGACCCAATTCCGTATTGCCGGTAGCCATCTTTAATAAAAAATTGTGATAAGCAGCCAACATTGTCTTTCTCCACTGAAGATAAATCAAAAAAAGTTGCGAAATCATTGGAGTAGGCTTCCTTAGGAGAAACATTGGAATAGACATAGCCGACGACTTCTTCATCATCCTTAACGATCACAATATAATTATGTATAGCAGATTTTACTGATGGAACCATCCTTGTTTCAAAATTCATGCTGTCAAAACGCTCAGGTGTTATATGTGCCTTTGATTTCTGGAAAGCCATCAGCTCATTGCATAAATCCCGGCAAAGGCTGATATTGTTTTCTGTTATCACTTCATATTTTAGATTCATCTAATTCACCCCCTAAATCATTTTATATTGGAAGGGACTCATTCGTCCAAAAAAAGAGGGGATTTTTTTTCGATAGAGAAATTTTATATGAAAAAAGGGGACTATCATGATTAAGGAAATAAATATTAAAGACCGAACAGCCGCTGAGCAGGTTCTAAGCGTGCAGCTGCCTGCGTATAAAATTGAGGCTGAAATCATTGGATGTCCTGATTTACCGCCTTTGAAAGATACTGCTGCTACTCTGCAAATTACCGGAGAGACCTTCTTTGGGTACTTTATTGTAGAAAAATTATGCGGTGCGATTTCCTTTAAAGAGAAGAATGATATTTTAGATATTCACAGACTGATTGTACATCCTGAACATTTTAGGAAGGGAATTGCACAAAAGCTGCTGAACTTCATTGAACGGAGGCAGATGATAAAAAAAATGGTTGTCACAACCGGCTCCAAGAATACTCCAGCTGTCGCATTTTATCTGAAGAATGGATTTAGAGAGGTTGAAAAAATTGACATAAATGAATCACTGACTATTTCTGCTTTTGAAAAATATTTATACAATTGATTTAGCGGTTCTTCTGATATGAAGGATCGCTCTTTTTTACAAAAAATATGGAAAATTATGATATATTTTTATAGAGTCCGCTATTGTCCGCTATTGCTTCATGTCATTGGAAAGATACCAAAAGGGGAGTACTCATGTTAATTGATAAAAAGTTACGTTCTGTAATTAATAATGTTGGTTTTTCTGGTGTTGTACTTATGAAAGAAAAGGAGAATAATCTCCTTCAACTAGCAGAAGGGTATGCAGATAGAGCAAATGAAACCCCCAATAATCCAGGTACCAGGTTTGGCATCGCCTCAGGATGTAAAATTTTTACGGCGGTAGGCATTTGTCAATTAGTCGAGAAGGGAATCCTATCATTCGAAACAAGGCTTAATGATGTATTGGAGAATGTTTTTCCTTTCTTTGATGAGACTATTACGATTCATCATCTGTTAACCCATTCATCTGGGGTGCCTGACTATTTTGATGAATCAGTTATGGATGATTTTGAAGAGCTGTGGAAAGAAAGGCCAATGTACCTATTGAATCATCTTAGAGACTTTCTTCCTATGTTCCAAAATAAAAAAATGATGTTTAAGCCGGGGGAGAAATTCCATTATAATAATGCCGGATATATACTATTGGGATTAATAATAGAGAAGATGACTGGACTGAGTTTCCAGGATTATATCCAGTCTCATATTTTTGAACCATGTGGAATGAAGAATTCAGACTATTTCCGATTCGACAGTCTCCCTGAGAATACAGCAATTGGTTATATAGATAATGAAGAGGATGGGACATGGAGAACCAATATTTATTCATTGCCCGTCAGAGGCGGTTCTGATGGAGGAGCCTATGTTACTGCTCAGGATATGATCTTATTTTGGGAAGCATTGTGTACGTCTAAGCTTATAAGCGAGGAGTATACTGAAAAGCTTATGACCCCGCATGTTCAAGCAGATGAGAATGAGTATTACGGCTACGGTTTATGGATCATCAAGAAAAACGAAGTTATTTTCAAGTATCACCTCATGGGCTATGACCCGGGTGTCAGCTTTCATTCTGCCTATTATCCACAAAGCGAAATAACCATTGCGGTGACATCAAATAAATCATATGGGCCCTTTACAATAATGGAAGAGATAGAAAAAGATCTTTAGAAACGTGCAGTTTTTGTATCTAGAGTTTGTTTTGATTAAAGGAAGCGGTTGTATAAATTTAATGTTAAGTTTTGTAAAATAGTAAATTTCGGGACCAATACCCCATGCTATGGCCGAAGGTGTTCATTTATACTGGGAGTTGATCGTGTCTTTTCTGATTATTCTAAGTCATTTCAAAACATTATGGAGGCGAATGAATGCTGAATCGTAAGAGAAAAGGTCTGCTGTTATCGCTTATTCTATTTGCTGCCATTCTCGTTGTAATGCAGCCCATTCAAGATTCAATAACAAGGGCAGCTGCGGGAGATGGCTCCTGGTCATCACCTTATTCGGTTTCACAGGGTATCAATGCTCAAAATAACACTGCTAAAACTGTTCAAGGCTATGTGGTAGGACAGCCGACTGCAACCAATACGGTTATCACCAGCGGGTTTCCAAATGACTATGCCTTAGCGCTGGCGGATAGTCCATCAGAGACCAGCACGGCAAAGATGCTTTATGTTCAAATCCCATCCTCCTTTCGCTCAAGCTTTGGTCTGAAATCGAACCCAACGCTGATGGGAAAGAAAGTTAAGATAAGCGGGAAACTGACTGCCTATTTTTCTCATCCGGGACTTAAGGACGGAACAGCTTTTGAGCAGGATGGCGGCGGTACATCTGACCCGGATCCCGGACCTGGAGGATATTATGATGCTGCAAATGGAAAAACAGGTGAATCTTTAAAATCTGCTCTTCATAACATCATTGATGACCATACTGAAATTTCCTATTCCAATGTATGGGAAGCTCTTCGTGAAACAGACGAAGATCCGGCTAATCCGACTAACGTCATCCTTTTATATACCGGCCGTTCTCAGGGCAAATTCACCAATGGATCCGGGGTCAATGATTGGAACAGGGAACATGTGTGGGCTAAATCGCACGGAGATTTTGGCACAGCGATGGGGGCGGGAACTGACCTTCATCATTTGCGGCCAACAGATGCTTCTGTAAATAGTTCAAGAGGAAATCTTGATTTTGATAATGGTGGCTCCCAGCATTCTGAAGCACTTGGAAATTACTATGACTCAGATTCCTGGGAACCAAGGGATGCCATAAAAGGCGATGTAGCCCGAATGCTGTTTTATATGGCTGTCCGCTATGAAGGAGACAGCGGAGAAGTGGATCTGGAGCTAAACAATGCAGTAAATAACGGTTCTGCTCCTTATCATGGCAAAATGTCTATCCTGCTTGAATGGCATAAGGAAGATCCAGTCGATGATAAAGAACGGAGAAGAAACGAAATCATCTACTCTGATTACCAGCATAACCGCAATCCGTTTATAGACCATCCCGAGTGGGCATCTGCGATTTGGGAATAACTTTAGGAAAAGCACTTTCTTTAAAGGGAGTGCTTTTTTATAATGGCTGTTTTCGCAAGGTTTGTTGCTATTTGTATATTATTTACTGAGTTGATTGGAGCGGAAGGTGCGAGACTCCTGCGGGAGTAGCAGGACAGGTGAGACCCCGCAGACGCGCAGCGTGAGGAGGCTCACCGCCTGCCCCGCGGAAAGCGAGCATCCTGTAGCGGAAATCAACGGGCAATATTAATAGGTGAAAAACAACAATTTATACGAAAAGAGCCTTTATAATTCACAAATTATCAATATATTCTGAAATAAATAAGAGAATTATTCGGTTATAATTAAATAAAGAGAAAGCGTTTTCATTTTATAAAAAAGGGGAAAGGGTGCTGAAAATGAACTATTTAGAAATAAAGAAGAAGCTGGAGGCTGCAAAGCAAGAACTGGAGATCAAAATGCAGAATCAGGCTGCATCAGAGAGTGAAAAGGAAACCCTGCAGAAAAGGATTGAGAACTACGAGTATATGATTGAATTGACGGATATGAATCACTTTGAAAGAGGGAATATAATCAGTTAGAGGCTGGCATGGCAGCCTTCTTTTTTTCGCAGACTAATGGGCAGTAAGATCCCCACTGATTGAAGTTTCACTTTATATAAAAAAAAGATTTGACAAGAGATGAACATGGGAGTAATTTATATTTATTAATTTCATAGTAAACCTTTTTGCTGAATCATTTGAGCGGGGGAACCAATTTTGATAAACCTTGTTTATCTTGGGGTGAATCTTAGCATATTAAGGCTAAGAAGGGATACTCTCAATCCCTAATCCGACAGCTAACTCCGTAAGCCAAATCGAGAGAAGGGTTAATGGAAACCATTGGCCATTCTTTATTAAGAGTGGTTTTTTTGTGTTCATTTTTAAAAAAAGAAGGGAATTTCTTCAATGAAAAAACAGTATGCTGTATTTGGTTTAGGCCGCTTTGGCGGCAGTCTTGTAAAAGAATTCCATGAATTGGGCGTGCAAGTGCTTGCGATTGATGTGGATCAGGAGAAAGTGAATCAATATGCACAGTTTGTGACATATGCCGTTCAAATCAATGGCATTGATGAAGAGGCCATAAAACAGACGGGAATCAAAAATATCGATCATGCATTTGTGTCCTTTGGTGAAAACATTGAATCCAGCATATTGACATCATTGCTGTTAAAAGAATTGGGTATCCCAAAGGTGTGGGCGAAGGCACATAATGAGTATCATGCCCGAGTGCTCGAAAAAATTGGCGTTGATCGCGTGATTCATCCGGAACGGGATATGGCAAAGCGGATTGCTCACCATATTGTTTCAGAAAAGATGATTGATTATATTGAGCTGTCTGAAGATTACAGTATGGTGGAGATGGTGGCCACAAATAAAATTGCCAACAAATCTCTATCAGAATTGAATATACGGGCTAAGTATGGCTGTAATATCGTGGGGATTCAGCGCGGGAAGGAAATAATCGTTACTCCGCCTGCTGAAGAAGTCATTTTAAAGGGAGACGTCCTAATTGTAATGGGACACAATAAAGGGATTGGCAGGTTTGAAAGACACGGCGTATAAGGTGCCGATAAGTATACCTAAACAAGGGGTCTGCATTTTATGAGGAGATTGAGTCAATCCTATTGCTGGATTAAAATGAATCCGGCACAGTTGCTTTCAGTTGGTTTCTTAATCTTAATTGGTATCGGCACACTGCTGCTGATGCTTCCTTTCGCTACAAAAGACAGACATCATTTATCTTTTATGGATGCATTTTTCGAGGCGACTTCCGCTGTATGTGTAACCGGACTGGTGGTTGTGGATACTCAAACCACGTTTACTGTATTTGGACAGATTGTATTAATGGTCCTTATACAGGTTGGCGGTCTTGGTTTTATGACAATTGGGGTTCTCATTGCCATCATGCTTGGAAAAAACATTGGGTTGAAAGGCAGGCTGATGATCCAGGAATCTTTAAATCAGCTTTCAATCGAAGGAATGGTCAGGCTGGTCAAATTCGTTGCCGGCTTTACGATCATTGCTGAATCGATGGGAGCAATAATTCTTGCCATCCGCTGGTCGTCTGATTTCGGATACCCACGTTCAATATATTATGGCATTTTTCATTCAGTTTCTGCCTTTAATAATGCGGGGTTCGATATAATGGGCCAATTCAGGAGCGTTACTGAATATGCCGGCGATTTTACGGTCATTATGACGCTCAGCACCCTGCTGATAATCGGGGGAATTGGCTATTTTGTTGTTCTTGATGTGAAAAGAAGCAGGAGTGTTAAGAAACTCTCTTTGCATACAAAATTGGTCCTTCTGATGACTCTGGTTCTAAATTTTCTGGGTTCAGTATTTATCTTTGCGCTGGAATTTAATAACCCCGGGACACTTGCCGATTTGCCTTTAAAAGACAAACTGCTGGGAGCATACTTTCATGGTGTAGTACCGAGAACCGCTGGCTTTAATTCATTGAATACTGGTGAATTAACACTGGGTTCACAGCTGGTAACAATGCTGCTCATGTTCATTGGAGGGGGATCCGGCGGTACTGCAGGCGGCATTAAAGTGACTACCTTTGTCTTGATTTTCCTTGCAGTCCGGGCGCTGATAAAGGAAGAAGATGAAGTAAGCCTGATGGGAAGGCGAATTCCTAAGGATCTGATTGTCAGGGCCTTTACGATAACCGTCTATTCAATAGGATTTATTTTCTTTATCTTATTTATTTTATCCATAACTGAAAATGCTCCATTGAACGTCCTTTTATTCGAAGTAATTTCGGCTTTTGGCACGGTAGGGATGTCGATGGGGCTGACACCCGAATTAAGTGCAATAGGTAAAGGGATCATTGCATTTATGATGTTTGCAGGCAGAGTAGGGCCGATCACAATCGCTTTTGCACTTGCCCGAAGAAAAGGAAAGGCCAAATACAAATATGCTGAAGAGAAAATCATGATTGGCTAGTGCGGGATAGAGTGTGACACTCTATCCTGTTTTTTTGCAGGAAGTCGAATAGCGAGCAGCAGGAAGAAAGTGGTCAACCCGATTTGCTTATGAGACTTTATTAAAAATTGTTGGAAATGAAGCAATAGGGACGACAGAAGGGCAGCAGATTCGATATAATTATGAAAAACCAAAAGGAAGTTTGATCAGATGAAACTCATCAACAAACTATTCTCAAAGCAAAAAACATCTTCTATTGAATTTTGCCAGCGGAATCTGGATGAATTTTTAAAAGAAGATAGTTTAACTGAATTTAATCAATTCCTGAGCCAGAAGAATATTATTTATAAAGAATACGAATGCCAGAGCAAATGTAAAGAATGCAGGCTATCCCCCTATGCTGTAGTGGACGGAAAACTGATAGCAGCAGAGCATTCCGATGAATTATTAATAAAACTGAAAGAAGAAGTAAAGAAATAAAAGGAATCGGAGCAATCCGGTTCCTTTTTTCATACAATATTCAAATAATGGTTTGAATAAGGTCACAGACGAGGTATAATCTATTCAAACGAATGTTTGAATAATGAGGAGAGAATAAAATTGGGCTCTAAAGATACATGCGATATTTACTGCTTTGACGAAGAAAAAGTGAACCGCATTCAGGGGGAACTGGTAAAGGAAGATCTATCAGGGGCTGCCCAATTATTTAAGGCTCTTGCTGATGAGAACAGGGCAAAGATTTCATATGCACTGACCCGGGATGAAGAGCTGTGTGTCTGTGATATTGCCAATATCATTGGCGCAACAGTGGCAACGGCATCCCACCATTTGCGGACATTGCATAAGCAGGGAATTGTTAAGTTCCGGAAAGAAGGGAAATTGGCATTCTATTCATTGGATGATGATCATATCAGGCAATTAATGATGATTGCACTTGCACACAGAAATGAGGTGAAAGCCAATGTCTGAACAAGCTGGAATTGCGGAGAAAGAGACGGTAACCTACCGTGTTCAGGGCTTTTCCTGAGCAGGCTGTGCCAAGACGTTCGAAGAGAACGTGAAACGCCTGGATGGCGTTTTAGATGCGAATGTGAATTTTGGAGCTTCCAAGATAACTGTCACAGGGAAGGCTTCAATGAAGGCGGTCGAAAAAGCCGGAGCCTTTGAAAATCTGAAGTTGCGTGCAGAGAATGAAAAAACGGTCGAGCGAGAGTCATTCTGGAATCAGAAATCTAACTATAAAGTGTATTTAGCAGCGCTTATTCTTACTGTGAGCTGGTTTTTAAGCGAACAGTATGGAGAGGATCACCTATATCCGATCGCAGGGTATGCAGCAGCCATCATCATAGGCGGCTATACTTTATTCCTGAAAGGCTTCAAAAACCTTGCAAGATTGAATTTTGACATGAGCACCCTTATGACGATCGCCATTATTGGAGCAGCGGTCATTGGCGAGTGGGGAGAAGGAGCGATGGTTGTCATCCTTTTCGCCATCAGTGAAGTCCTTGAGCGCTTCTCAATGGAAAAAGCGAGACAATCCATTGAATCACTGATGGACATTGCCCCTAAAGAAGCATTGATCAAACGGGCCAATGAAGAAATGCGGATTCATGTGGATGATATTCAAATTGGTGACATCATGATTGTGAAGCCGGGAGAAAAATTGGCCATGGATGGCGTGGTCCTGAAAGGAACCTCTTCCCTGAACCAGGCAGCGATCACCGGAGAAAGCGTGCCAGCCGTTAAGACTGCAGGTGATGAGGTTTTTGCAGGAACACTAAATGAAGAGGGACTGCTTGAAATAAAAGTCACGAAGCATTCTGAAGATACCACCATCGCCAAAATCATCCATTTAGTGGAAGAGGCTCAGGCGGAAAAAGCGCCTTCCCAGCAGTTCGTTGATAAGTTTGCCAGGTATTATACGCCTGCCATTATTGTCTTAGCCTTTTTAATAGCGGTGGTTCCTCCGCTGTTTGGCGGGGATTGGAGCGAATGGATTTATCAGGGGCTGGCTGCACTGGTTGTCGGCTGTCCGTGTGCGCTAGTCGTGTCTACACCGGTTGCCGTCGTTACGGCCATCGGAAACGCGGCAAGAAATGGTGTCCTGATTAAAGGCGGCATCCACCTTGAGGAAACAGGGGCGCTTAAATCGATTGCATTTGATAAAACAGGCACATTAACAAAAGGTGTTCCTGCCGTTACAGACCTCATCACAATTAATGGTGATGAAAGGCATCTTCTCCAAATTACGGCTGCCATTGAGAAAGGGTCACAGCATCCCCTTGCTTCTGCAATTATGAAAAAAGCAGAAGAAATAGGCGCTGATTTTACCGGGCTGGACATAGAGGATTTCACCTCTATTACCGGAAAGGGAATAAAAGCCGCAGTGAATGGTGTCCTCTATTATGCCGGAAGCCCCAATCTGTTTGAAGAGCTTCATAACGGCATGGAAAGCACGATTCAAAAGCAAATAGCAGAACTGCAGATCCAGGGTAAAACCGTAATGATCCTGGGGACAGCAAGCGAAATCCTCTTATTAATAGCTGTTGCGGATGAAATACGAGAGCATTCGAAAACGGTCATCAGCAAGCTAAATGATATGGGAATTAAAACGGTAATGCTGACAGGCGACAATCACAGAACGGCTTTGGAGATCGGAAAGCAGGCCGGCGTTTCCGAGATAAAAGCGGATTTGCTGCCGCAGGATAAACTGGCTGTTATTAAAGAGCTTCGTGCCGGCCATCAAAGTGTGGCAATGGTCGGGGATGGCGTCAATGATGCACCTGCACTTGCTGCTGCGTCTGTTGGGGTAGCCATGGGCGGTGCCGGAACCGATACTGCACTCGAAACAGCGGATATTGCGCTAATGTCTGATGACTTGAGCAAATTGCCTTATACGATTAAACTCAGCCAAAAAGCGTTAGGGATCATAAAACAAAACATTACGTTCTCACTCGGAATCAAGGCGCTGGCTTTATTGCTGGTGGTTCCAGGCTGGCTGACTTTATGGATTGCCATTTTCGCGGACATGGGAGCAACCCTGCTGGTCACCTTGAATAGCCTGCGGCTTTTCAAAATAAAGTGAAACTTCAATCAGTGGGGGTTTCACTGATTGTTAGTTGAACCAATCGGGCCTTTACGGGCAGTTTGACCCCCACTTATCCTCCTTTGATTCCTCTGAGTCTTGAAGTGGGGGTCTTACTGCCCGTTAGACTGCGATAAAGAAATGAAAAAACTCAGAGCTATGTCATCGGGCATGGCTCTGAGTTTTGTGGTCGGAAAATAAATAAAAAAGAAGGAGCATTATTGCTCCTTCCCTGCACCAAGCTCTTCTGCCAATTCCACAATCGCTTTATGGATTCTCCAGACGAAATAAAGATGATGGATTAAATCTCGCTGGGATTGCTGCCTTGGTGGTGCCATTCGTTCAATTTGTTCTCTTTCTCTGTCCAGACTATAGACAAGCGTCCCGTCTCCGCTTTCTTTAATCAGGTCCATTAATGTTTCAATATTTAGTTCAAGTTTCTCCTCAATCCTGATGAAAACATCGATCAGCTCATCAGGATAGTCGAATCCCTTCCGGTAGGAGGAAGCCACCAGATGTCTCGCATAGTAATTGATGGCTGAAAAAAGGGTGATCCATCGGTTAACGTCGGCATGACGCGGAGATCCGGGTTTCTTTATCAGCGATTGTGCTTCAACGTTTATGGTTTTTAGCTTTTGATCCAATAAGAAGCCTTTGCCTGAAAGCTCTTTAACATTCACATCTTCCCGGAAGCTTCGCACATACGCCGAGACATACGGTTTCAGTTCCTGAAGATAATCAATTATCGTATCGGCCACTTTATCCTTCGTTTTCTTAGGAAAAATAAATAGAGAAACGCCGAATGCAATGCCGGCACCGGCAATGGTATCGATAACCCTTGCACTGATTAGGGAAAATGAAATTCCGCCAAGTAAAAGGTCATACATAAAAGCGACCAGCATCGTAATAAACATGCTCATTAATGTATAAGAGACTTCAAATAAATAAAAAGAGAAGAAAACTGCTGCAAAAATGAGCGTGATCTCCAATACAGAATGGCCGCTGACCAGTTTGGCAAGCGTAAATCCAATTACTGCCCCGATAATCGTTCCAACTGACCGCTGAAAACCTTTCGTATAAATGCGCCCGATTGACTCGGTTCCAAGCAGAACGATAAAGGCAGTCAAAAGGACCCAATAAGGCTGGTCAGGCGAAAGAATCTGGCCGGCAATGATGGAGATGATGGCTGCAGTCAATGCCTGAAACGCTTTTTTAGTGGAAGGTTTGAGGCTCTTGTCTTCTTCAGGTGATTCATCTTCTTCAGGCGTCTCTTCAGATACTTCTATTTCATTGACTTTTACTTTATGAAGTGCCTGCTGTATGGTTATGCCGCCCTCAATGACATGGTTTGCAAGGGACTCGATCCGCCTGATCAAGTATAGCCATCCTGCCGGCTTGTCTTCCCTGTTGAACAAATCCATAATAAGCAGGCGAAGCGCCTGTACAGCAAGCTCTGCTTCACGAAGATTTTGTTCTTCATATTGATGGGCAAGAACTTCGGCGTCACGAAGAGAGCGGGTGACCCAGACCAGGAGGTTTCTCAGCTCTATTATGTCAAGCGCATTCGCATTTTTTAAGCTGCGGACGGAGTCAGTCAGGGTTTCAATCAGCATGCCTGTATCAAAGATATATAACCTAAGCTGGGAAGGGGTCAGCCCGGGCCATAATTTCTGTACATCATCTTCATTGATATACTCTGAAACGATTACAGCATAATCCCGGAGCTTCAGCACGTTTCTCCGCAATTCTTCCCGCTGGTGAGCAGTCATACTCTCTTCCTGCATCCCCTCAATTAAGAGATTGAAGGTGAAATTACTTTGAAAATGAAAGGAGCGGATGCTTCTTTTCAGGTTCTTCGCGGTGTTCTGAAAAAGAATGAAATTGAAAAGGAAAGCATACGCGACCCCAATCCAGATCCCAAAGTAAAAGGAGGGCAGCTGGCTGCCTGATAATTGCAGAATAGATGAGAAGTAAAGGGTCATGAATGCGATCATGCATAATGAAAAATAACGGACACCAAAGCGGGTCAAATAAAAGCTTGAAAATATTAATGCAGCCATTGAAATATCCGTAAAAATTGTGCTTTCTGCCAGCAGGGAACCGATTGATACCCCTGCCATTGCTGAAAACCCAAGCAGACCGGTTGTGAGCATTTTTCCTTTTTTAGAGTCATCCATCACAATCATGATGCCAAGCATGCCTGCCATTCCGGAAACAATAGCAGGAGTAAGGGCGAGAGCAGCATCGGCCCCAGTCAATTGCATAAGAAATAAAGTTGTAAATACCGACGCCATTAAACTTAATGTGGCCCGTCCGGCTTTTTGAAAACGGATCAGCCCAGGATCGGATGCCAGCAAACGTCCAAGCCAGCGGTGTTTGATTTGCAGCTGCTTCATTGTTTCACCAATCTTTTTTTGAGAGTTAAAGTGTATTTTACCATTCGTACTTTTATTATCCAAATGAACCAACTTAAGCTTTTTCTGTTTTTTAGGTTTTAAAATCGAACAAATGTTCTATAATAGAGTATGGAGGGATTTAATATGCCGCTAAAAGACAGAGGGAAAATAAAATGGCAGCCTGCTCACTTCATGCCGGAACACCGGGCGATGCTAAGAAAGCTGGAAAGGGAACAAATGGCGCAAAACAAGCCGCTCATTGATGAATATGAATTGGAGGAATATGAAAACAAAATTCACTTTGCAATGGAATTTGCTTATCTTTTGAAAGTAAAAGTCTGGCGGGACGGATTTTTCTGCGAATACAAAGGGAGGGTAAACCGGCTGGATGGCATCAGCAGAAAGATATATCTTGAACTGGAGAGCGGGGACCTTGAGAAAATTAGCTTTGATGAAATAGCCGGGGCGGAAGTGGAAGGATGAAATAATATGACTCGAGGAACTCTCCTCGAGTTTTTTATATGAATCGCATAAAACTGCAGAAAAGCACCTATTTATCAAATTTTTAGATATAATGAAGAAAAGTAGAGGGAAAGGGGCCTGTAAGCAATTGATGAGAAAAAAATACACCATTAAACATTTTTTCGTTGTAAGGAGACAAATGAATGAATGAATTATTAATAGATTTGATTGATGATCTGCAAAAGTCAAATGGAGGCCATATTCTGTACCACTTTGATCGGATTGATTGCTATATTCAAAATGCAGTCTCATACATAACGGCTGGCGTCAGATGCGGCGGACATGTTTTGCTTGTGGAGAATGACCGGAATCATTTCCTTATTGATAAAGAATTAACTAATTTGTTAGGAAAAGAGGAATTAAGCAGAGTTCATTTTATGAATAATTTTGATTTTTATTATTCCAACGGTAATTTTAATCCTGATACAGTGTTCAATTTTTTTCTTAAACACATTCAGCCTTACTTAGATAGCAATCCAAAGATATTCACATGGGGTCTGGTTGAGTGGGGAAACGTAAAAGAATATATTCCTTTAGTCGAACAATATGAAAAGAAGCTTTTTAAGGCCGTTTCTGAGCATAGCCTGATTTCCCTGTGTGCTTATAATAACTGCAGCACCCCGCTGGAATTAAAGGATAGTCTGCTACGCTGCCATGATGTGCTCATAACAGATAGAGAGTATAAATACCTATAAAAGTGTTTTAGGAGAAACCGATGGAAAAGATCACATTTCATGATATTTATAAACCGGGACACACTGTTCTGGAAAATGGCCTTTTTATTCATAATCATAATCCTGACATGCTCCTTCAGTATGACAGCAATTTTATTGCTTTTAAAAGAATGCCTTCCGTTCAGGAGTTTAAGGAGGCACATCAATATTTAAAAGAGTTTCATCAGAAATATGGCCAAAAGCATGTAAGGTTTTATTTTCCGGATGACGAAGAACTTTCTGAAGAGCTTGCGGCTTTCTTTCAGCAGGATGAAGATTATACTGTGGGGTTCTTGGAGTTATTTGCGATTCTTCCGGCAGATTTTCCGGAAGTTCAGGAAAGGGAAGAAATCGTAGTCGAAAATGTTACTGATGAAACATGGAATGCTTATCTGGAATTCCAGTATGAGCAGGATTCGGTATATGGGGAAAATTTCGCAGAGAAAAAGAAAGCTCAGCATCTAAGAAATTACAGCGATGACAGCATTCAGCAGCTTATTGCATTTTATAAAGGAAAGCCAGCCGGATCTGTTGATGTCATTATTAAGGAACGAACAGCTGAAATTGATGGACTGATGGTCCATGAGGATTGTCAGAAAAAGGGCATCGGCAGCTGCCTGCAGAAATCCGTGATGGATCAGTTCAAGGATAAAACGATTATTCTTGTGGCGGATGGGGAAGATACCCCAAAGGAGATGTACCGCAGGCAAAATTACCGGTATATTGGAAAGCAGTATAACTTACTAAAAGTATACGAATGAATGGAAGCCTGGTTCTATGTGAGCCAGGTTTTTTTGTGCTAATAGAACATTGTTTCACTGTGAAAATCGTTAAATCATTGATTTCATGGTGCAAAACACAATATTTGTCGAAAAAACTCAGGATAAAAAGAATAAAATAATATTCCGAACGTAACAGTGTTATGTTACAATCAAATCATCAGAAAGGAGTCCTGGAATTTGAGCGATGAATTAATTTCAAAAAAAGAAGTATTGGATTTAACTGGTATTTCTTATGGACAGCTTTACCGGTGGAAAAGGAAGAATCTGATACCTGAGGATTGGTTTGTCCGGAAATCAACTTTTACAGGGCAGGAGACTTTTTTTCCAAAAGAGAAAATCCTCGAGCGCGTCGAAAAAGTACAGAAGATGAAGGATAGCCTTTCGCTCGATGAGCTGGCTGATTTGTTTTCGCTGAATGCTACGAATCTGAAGCTGTCAAAGGATAGTCTGATTGCTAAAGGAATAGTTTCCGAGCCGGTTATGAATATATTTCTGGATACACAGGGGGAGATTAATGAATTCAATTATCATGAGATTTTGAAGCTTTATATTCTTTCAAACCTGCTGGAATCGGGTGATATCCATATCGAGGAAGGGAAAATGCTCCTTCAGCTATTAAATGATCATCAAAAAATCCTGCAGCAGCCAAAGGCTGTGATCTGCTTTATTCGAAAACTAGGCATGTCCAGCTGCCTGGTTTCAATGAACGGGGAACAGGTCCTTCTTGAAAAAGGGACAAAATTGGCTGCCGCTATATCAATAGAGCAATGTGCTGAAGAATTAAAATCCAAATTGGCATAGGAGGAAATGCTGTGGAAATGAAAACACTGGGAAACTTAATCATTAATGGAGTTGGATCGGTTAATGGAGGAACTTTTAATAAAGTCGAAATCAATGGAAAGGGCACGGTAAATAGTGATATAGAGTGCGAGAAATTCTATTGCAACGGTACAGGCACGGTCCATGGAAATGTAAAAACCGAAAAAGGAAAGATCAGCGGTGCAGCCAAAATCCATGGAGCAGTTAAAGCTGATTCCTTAAATGTTAACGGTTCTGCCTCCATTTCAGAAGCTGTCCTAAGCCGAAAGCTTGAGGTGGCCGGGAGTTCCTCCATTGGGGGTTCTGTGAAAAGCGATGAAATGGTTGTGGATGGGAAAGCAAAGATTGCCGGAGACTGTGAAGCGGAGGTTTTCCGCGCGGAAGGGGCTTTTAAGATAGATGGTTTACTGAACGCAGAAACGATTGATATTAAACTATTTGGAGAAAGCAAAGCGAAAGAGATTGGCGGAAGAAAGATAAAAGTGGCACAGCATAGAGAAAGCCTATTTAAATTAATCAAATCGCTATTTCCATTAAAGCTCGAGGCGGAATTAATTGAAGGGGATGACATTGAACTCGAAGGCACCACAGCTCTTGTCGTCAGAGGGAAAAATGTCAAAATCGGCAAAAATTGCGAGATTGGACTAGTGGAATACTCCGGAGAATACGAATGTTCACCAGACTCAGAGGTGAAAGAATCCCGGTTAATATAGAATAATGAATGCCTAACCTGATTGGTTAGGTTTTTTTTATTTAAAGGGCAAGATAATCATAATACCCGGCACACTAACAAACAAGACTCGTTTTCCAAAGGAGAGTTATTGTGTTCCGGAAACATTACAGCCACCATAAAAAGATAAGCAGGAGTATTCACTCTAATATTCAATACTTAACAGAGCAGTTTGGCAACAGCTCCGATCTATCAATCCGAAATATAATACTTTCAAACCATGGTAAAGCAGCCATCATACATATCCAGGGGATCGTTGACGAACAAAGCCTGCATGACAATGTTCTCCATCCTATTCTCGCATGGAGTCATGAACAAAAACCTATTCAAAATTGGTCCGGGGAAATAGTTCAGATCATTTCGGTATCTAAGGTAAACACCATTGATGACTGGTCCGAAATAGTGAACGGCCTGCTGAGCGGGGACACGGTTATTTTGATAGAGGGACATTCAGAGGCGATCCTTGCCGGAACAGGAAAGATTCAATCAAGAACTATTACTGAACCTTCGACACAAACGGTGGTAAAAGGGCCAAAAGATGGATTTACGGAGAATTTAGGTACGAATATTTCACTGATCCGTGCCAGAATACAAAATAACAATCTAAGGATAGAACAGACAAAAGCAGGGAAAGTGACCAAAACCGATATCGGCATCTTATACATGGAGGGTATAGCGAAAGAGGAAATCGTAAAGGAAGTGAAGGAAAGAATCAGTAAAATCGATATGGACAGTATACTGGACACAAATTATGTGGAAGAAGCCTTAAAGGACAACAGGAAAACGATCTTTCCGCTCTTCCAGAATTCGGAGAGGCCAGACGTGGTCGCAGCTAACCTTTTAGAAGGCAAAATTGCGATCATTATACAGGGAACACCATTTGCATTGATTCTGCCGGCTGTTTTTATCCAATTTTTTCAATCTCCTGAAGACTATTATGCCAATTACCTGGTGAGTTCCTTTCTAAGACTCATTCGGGTTGGCTCTTTTTACGTTAACATGTATGCCTCGGCCATTTATTTGGCCCTGATCACGCATCACCATGGCTTAATCCCTACTACTTTAATGGTGACGCTCATGGCACAAAGAGAACAGGTGCCTTTTCCGGCCATTGTGGAACTGCTGGTAATGGAACTGGCCTTCGAAGTCCTGCGGGAAGCCGGGATCCGGATGCCAAGGGCCATTGGTCCGGCTGTTTCCATTGTAGGGGCTCTTATTCTCGGCCAGGCTGCAGTCGAAGCTGGCTTTGTTTCAGCGGCCATTGTGATCATCGTGGCGACGACAGCCATTTCAAGCTTCACACTGCCTAACCCTAATATTGTGAACGCCGCACGCGGGATGCGGTTCATTCTTATTTTTGCCGCTGCTTTTATTGGATTCTATGGAATTATCCTGTTTTCTTTATGCATTATTCTGCACCTTTGCAGTCTTAAATCAGTAGGAGTCCCATATCTCACTCCACTCTCACCGGTCAGAGTCAGCGGTTTGAAAGACAGTTTAGTCCGGATAGGGACCTCATCCAAGTGAGGCCCTTGTTCCGGAAGTCAATTAAAAGAGCAGGGATGAACGTATGAGAAAAGTCATTTCGATCATGTTGATAATGGGTTTACTAACGGGCTGTTCCAATTATAGAGATTTAAATGAAGTCGCTTTAATAATCGCCATTGGCATAGACCTCCCCCAGGAAAGGGAATCAGGCTATCGGGTCACGTATCAAGTAATCAATCCGGGTTATTTTTCGCAAAATGGGACAGGAAACAGCCTTCCAGTTATTAATTACACAGTCGAATCAGAAACGTTTATTGAAGCGTACAGGATGGCGTCTTTAATCATTCCAAGAGAGAACAGTGTTACTCATCTTTCTTTGATTGTGATTGGAGAGGCTCTTGCAAGAGAGGGGCTGGGACTTATATTTGATGTGTTTGAAAGAGGTGAATCACGCTCATCGTTTCCAGTTTTTATTGCAAGGGACACGACTGCGGAAGAAGTTCTCGGGGTCATTGAGCCGTTGGAATCCAATCCAACGAAAAGCATCATCAGCACCAGCGAGAATAATGGAAAAATGTACTCCATCTCAGAAATCGTTCCCATTTACCGGGCCATCTCCCTTTTATCAGGTGAGGGGCAGAACCTTATGCTTTCAGGCATTCATTTGAACAAACCGCTTAAATCCCAGAATCAGACGGATAACCTGCAGAACATCAAGCCGCCGGTCGTAGAGGTAACTGGATTGGCACTGTTTAAAAAAGATCAATTAGCCGGCTGGTTTGACGGCAAAATCGCAAGAACAGCCCATATAATCAATTCAGCCGCTGAATATACATCCTTTCCGCTGCCATGTAACAATAAAAAAAATTTGACCGTCACGACAAAAGGAATGAGGTCGACCATTAAGACAGAGTTAAAACCAAAATTGACTCTGGCAGTTGATGCAGATATTAAGGGCTATATTGCTGAACTGGAATGCTATATAAAAATTGATAGTGATAAAGAAATAAGAAAGATTGAGAAAAAATTAGAAAAAGAGGCCGAAAGCCAAATAAGGGAAACAATCAAAATGGCGCAGGAAATGGAAACCGATGTATTCGGTTTCGGCAGAAAACTATCCATTAATAATCCGGATTACTGGAAAAAACATAAGAAAGAATGGAATAAGCTATTTAAAACTGCGGATATTGAAGTAAATGTGAATGCGAAAATAACGAACGCAGGATTACTGACAGATCCATATAAACTACAATAATTCTGGATGTGAAGTAAATGCCGAAAGATAAGATTGATGGAATACAATTATTCTGCTTGATGGTCCTTTTTATGTTTGGGACAGCTGTGTTTCTGGATCTTGGAAGCGGAGCCCGCCAGGACGCATGGATCGTTACGATTCTTTCACCCATTGCCGGGCTGATAATCTTTGCTGTTTACTATCGTCTTTACAGACAGTATCCGGATTTGCCGCTGACAGAATACATGAAAAAAATTTTAGGGAAATACCTGGGAAGCCTTATAAGCTATATGTACATTATCTATTTCATTTATATTGCGTCCAGGGTTTTGCGTGATGTTGAGGAATTACTGATCAGTTCTCCTTATGCCAAAACCTCCATTATTACGCTGGGTATCTGTATGGTGTTTGCATTGGTATACGCAGTTCATTTAGGTTTTGAGGTATTTGCAAGAGGAGGGATTATCTGCTTCGCCCTCATGACAGTCACTTTATTGCTAATCCTGATATTCTATGTGATCAGTGACTTGATTCATCTGGAAAATTTGCGGCCTGTTTTAGCTAAAGGATGGAAACCGGTCTTCAGGGAGATTTTTCCGGTTAATATGACGGTTCCTTACGGAGAGTTGGTTATATTTACGATGATCCTTCCTTTAATGAAACGGAAGACAAAGATTTTAAAAACAGGGAGTATGGCCATTGCGTATGTTGGCATTTATTTAACCATTAATACGATGCTCTTAATTTGTATTCTTGGTGCAGATCTCCTTGAGCGTTCGGCCTTCCCGGCACTGGCTGCTGTTGGCTATATTCAAATTGGGGGATTTATTCAGCGTCTGGATCCTTTTATCATCCTATTGATTGTATTTCTGGGGTTTATTAAAGTGGGCCTGTTCTTCTATTGTGCGGTAATCGGAATGAATAACCTTTTTAAAATGAGGCCAAATGTTTTCACTTCCTATTTTATGGGCGGGATTATTTGTCTTTCCTCCATTATGATTGCACCAAGCTATCAAAGCCATCTGGATGAAGGATTAAAAGTAGTCCCTTATTTCCTGCATATTGCTTTCCAATTCGCCATTCCTGCTGTATTGCTCGTACTGGCGGCCATCCAGCGTAAATGGAAACAGGGAAAAGTGTAGAATAGCGATTATTTTTTCTTCTTTTCATGTAACCAGTACATAACGAATAAACCAAGGATAAAAATGATGATAAGGAAATAATCTTCTCCCTGTGCGGAAGACAGAACAATTTTTATGCTTTTCCAGGATTCAAATATTGAATGGCCCTGGATATAATCAAGTAAAACAATGAGGCCGGCTGTACCGGCTAAGAGTGATAAGAGAACGAACATAGCACGCATATGATTCAGCTCCAGGTATTAGGATATGTATTAGGTTTAACATGTTTTTTCTTTTATAAACTAAATAGGAACCAAGTGTTGCGGGAAAACATGAAGTGAATAAGGGGTAAAAGCCTGTCTGCAGCATAATGGACAAATTTAGAAAAATATACTTTATTAGTCATAAAAAAATAAATAAATTTTTTATTTTTGTAAGCGCTTTAAAGGGTTGAAGTTTTCAGAAGACTTTGATAAGATTTAAAAAACCGAAAAGGCTATGTGTAACTGGCGAGACGCGGATCACCGCGGGGAGCACATAGTGTCGAAGCCGTTCGCCTGGGCAGAGGTAAGGGATTCTACCCTTGCCTCTTTCTGTTTTAAAATCTGACAAAGTTAGTTGAAAAGGGGAGAATCCAGTGAGTACCATGACTTTAGACAAAGTAAAAACGATTAAAACACTGAATGCCATTGCGCCAAGCGGTCTTGAAGTGTTTAACAAGGATCATTTTACAATCGATAATGAAAGCGGCAATCCGGATGCGATTGTTCTTCGCAGCTTTAATATGCATTCGATGGAATTGGGCGATCGATTAAAAGCAATCGCCCGTGCAGGTGCTGGAGTGAATAACATCCCGGTGGAGAAATGCACTGAGCAGGGAATAGTTGTGTTTAATACACCCGGCGCCAATGCAAATGCCGTAAAAGAAATGGTGCTTACCTCCTTAATGGCTTCATCCCGGAATCTTTTTGCCGGAATTACTTGGACTAAAACGCTGAAGGATGAAGGAGATCAGATCCCTAAGCTTGTAGAAGCAGGAAAGAAGCAATTTGTCGGAAAAGAAATTAAGGGGAAAACGCTCGGTGTCATCGGATTGGGGGCAATCGGGGCACTTGTAGCCAATGATGCACTGGAACTGGATATGGATGTTGTTGGCTTTGATCCCTTTATTTCTGTCGACACGGCCTGGAACCTGTCCCGCAATGTTCAGCGTGCCATGAACATCGAGCAGGTGTTTGCAGAATCAGACTATATCACTGTGCATGTTCCATTAACCGATGATACAAGGGAAATGTTCAATGAAGATACGTTTAGCATAATGAAAAAGGGTGTTCACATCCTAAATTTCTCACGCGGAGAGCTTGTGAATGAAGCAGATATGGCAGCTGCCCTTGAAAGCGGAAAAGTGGGCAAGTATATTACAGACTTCCCAAATGAAAATATCCTTAAAATGAAAAACGCATTGGCCATTCCACACCTTGGCGCATCAACGAAGGAATCGGAGGAAAACTGTGCAGTCATGGCAGCACGCCAGGTGAAGCACTTCCTTGAAACAGGCAATGTCAAAAACTCAGTGAACTTCCCAAATGCTGCGCTTCCTTACACGGGCAAGCGGCGTGTCACTGCTTTTCATAAAAACATCCCAAATATGGTCGGCCAAATCACACTTTCCATTTCAAGCTACCAGCTGAATATCGCAGACATGGTAAACCGCAGCCGAGGTGAATATGCGTACACCATGATCGACATCGATAATAAAGTGAATGGCGATGTGATCCCTGGACTGCTTGAGCAGATTAATCAAATTGAAGGCATGATTACGTCACGGATAATATAAGTTGGCCCTGGTATTGATAGGACCTTGGGGACTTCGGACACAGAAAGCGTAAGACAGTGATTTAGAGTCTGAAGCTGGAGCAACTTCGGACATATAAAGCGGGAAACAGAGAGGTAGAGTCCGAACAGCGAGCTGCATTGGATCTCTTGCCAATAGAATCAAAAACCAGACCTCATCCAAGAGGTCTGGTTTTTGCATCACAGATTTTTGCGTAAGGAATCCCTTTTCACCTGATAATACCCCCTGCAAAAAAACGAGTTCTTTGGTTTCATGGCAATTAAGAAAGAATTGTAGATATCCGAGGCGGAAATGAATGAATTAAACCAGCAAATAAATAATAGAATTGTTTTAATATTCCCTGATACATAGAAGGATAGAACGCCAGTGATGCCTGATAATACAATAAAGGGCAAACTCATAAAAACCCAAAATCTCATTTTGGATAGAGTAGCATTTGTATTTAGCCAAAAATACAATCCGCTAAATGTTAAGCTAATATCGCCTTTTTTGCTGATAACCAAAATATGCAGACATTCGTGAACTATAAAGACAAAGATACCTATTAAAATGAGGTAAATGATATTAATCTGAGAGAAACCTGTCTCAAAAAAATAGGGTATCAGAAATATGATGATCTGGAGCAGATATACAAACTTCATATAATGCTTTCGATACCAATTACTCCTTATAAAAGGAGACCATTCTGCCAAATTCATGCTAATCTGCGGTAAGTGGCGAAACCATGTGATGATAAGTGTTCCCTCCCTCATTTAACCGAGTATTTTCGCTAATTTTAACATAAAATTCCAATTTTATTAACAATAAAAACGCACAGTAACTCAAATTACTGTGCGTTTTTTTTGACGTTTGCGATTGGTTTATACTTTTTCCCGGAGTAGTACTCGTCAATTGCCCGAAGCCAATTAACACGCGCGATATTTCCAGCCTTTTCTCTGTCTTTTTCTTCAAAAGCTTTTAATATATCTTCATGTTCTTCAATAGAACGTTCTTTAAGAATAATGGTTTTATTATAGTATAACCGCATGACATGAGCCTGCAGCATGGATGCTGTATTTGAAATATAAGGATTCTGGGCAAGGTCGATAATGATATTATGAAACTTCTCATCCTGCTTCAATGCTGAGAAGGTATCTCCCGCCATTAGAGCTTTGGCGAATTTATGATTGATGTCCCTGAGAATATTGATTGACTCCTGGCTGATCACAGGAGCTGCCAATTCTGCGGCAAGGGCCTGCAGTACGCCTAAAGGAGGCAGGATCTTGCTAATATCTTCCGGGTTAACTGACGTGACTTGAGTTCCCACACCAGGGAACATTTCTACAAATCCCTGAACATTCAGGAGCTGAAGCGCTTCCCTAATAGGGGTGCGGCTGACTCCTAATGCTTTAGCAAGGTCAGCATCATTCAGTTTTTCCTTCGGTTGAAGTGTCCCGTCAATAATCCACTCCTGAATTTGAGAGAAGGCGCGATCTTTAGCGGATACACGGGTAGGTGATGAATAATTAGAGGGTATTGGCATAGCTGTGACCACCTTTTCATTTCTAGCAATTTGCAGCGAATTTATAGTTACTTCCAATATAATATATATTTAGTATATAGAAGTATCTTAATAAATTCAATATATCGCATGATTCGACAAAAAAATCCCGCGATATATTGCATAAATATTTTGGATATGTTATCTTGAGTTATGCAATATATTACTAGTGTGAAAAAATAAAAATATTACCGCACTATAATTTCAGAAAATTTAAATTTGATAGACTGTTAGGTTTGAAATCATGTTGATAGGAGGAAATAACATGACGAACAAAATACCCTTCTCATTTATTGTGACAGTTGGTTTTATGCTATTTGCCTTGTTTTTCGGGGCAGGAAATTTAATTTTCCCTGCAATGCTGGGCCAATCGGCAGGAACGAATGTATGGTCAGCTAACGCAGGCTTCATTATAACAGGTGTGGGATTGCCTCTGCTTGGCATTCTGGCTTTGGGTTTCTCGGGAAAAAGTGATTTGCAATCGCTCGCTAACCGTGTCAATCCATTATTCGGAATGGCTTTTACGGTAGCCCTTTACTTATCAATTGGTCCGCTATTTGCGATTCCAAGAACAGCTACAGTGTCATACGAAATCGGAATTAAACCTTTTCTATCGGAAGGAAGCGGTTCTGTTGGCTTAATTATATTTTCAGTTATTTTCTTCGGCGTTACAGCTTATTTTTCTTTGAATTCTTCAAAGATTGTAGATATTGTAGGAAAATATTTAACACCGATTCTATTAATTGTAATTGCTGTTTTGATCGGCGCTGCATTCATTAATCCAATGGGTGCATTCCAGGCTCCGACTGAAGCCTATATGAACGGTGCATTTTTTAAAGGGTTCCAGGAAGGCTATCTGACAATGGATGCCTTGGCAGCATTTGTCTTCGGTATTATTGTCGTAAATGCTGTAAAAGATAAAGGAGCTGCAACCAGGAAGGATATCATGGTATCCATTGCCAAAGCAGGTTTAATTGCTTCCGGTCTATTAGCAGTCATTTATACATCGCTTTCCTTTATTGGGGCGTCAAGTGTCAGCGGTCTGGGGGCGTTGGATAACGGCGGTGCTGTTCTATCAGGTGCGTCTGTGCATTATTTTGGCTCATTGGGTGCACTGCTTCTAAGTGTCATTGTGTTTGGCGCTTGTCTGACTACCAGCATCGGTCTGATTACAGCTTGCTCTTCATTTTTCAATAAACTGATGCCAAAAGTATCTTATAAAATGTTCGTCGTTGTTTTATCCATCTTCAGTGCGGTTTTTGCCAACTTTGGATTAAGCCAGCTGATCGCCATTTCCGTACCTGTATTGGTGGGAATCTATCCATTGGCGATTGCACTGATGGCTCTTACTTTTCTTCATCCGATCTTTAAAGGGAGGAAAGAAGTTTATCAGGGAAGCATGCTTTTCACCTTCGTAGTAAGTTTGTTTGATGGCTTGAACGCGGCAGGCATTACATTCGCGCCAATCAATGACCTTTTTAGTGCAATCCTCCCGTTATATGATGTTGGTTTAGGCTGGATTGTACCGTGCTTGGCAGGCGGTCTGATCGGTCTTGCCGCTGCAGTAATAAAGGGCGGAAGCCATTCACATTCTTCTGAAGTGAAGAAAGCTGCATAATGTGTGCAACCTCCAGTTTTCAGCTGGGGGTTTTATTGTGTGTTTAATAATTACGAACGTTAATTGGTATTAATGGACTAAATGTTCGTTTTTATATTGATTTTGTGAAGGATATTTGTTATATTAGCAACGTAATCTTATAAAAAACATCACTCGTATATGCTCGGTAATATGGTCTGAGCGTTTCTACCTGGTTCCCAAAGAATGAACCGGACTACGGGTTAAAGTATAGGAAACAGCTGTATTCTTTTTGCAGCGGCTTTAACTCTATGGTCTGGAAGGTAGAAAACATTCTGCTTTTTCAGGCCTTTTTCTATTACCAGGATTTCGGGTGAATCAGACAACAGGGGGAGAACGTACTATGAAAAAGAAATTAGCATCAATCGCTGCCATCGCAGTCATGTCTGTATCCATGCTTTCCGGGTGCACTTCAGCACCAAAGTTTGAAACAGAAGCAGAAGGGGCACAAAAACCGATTCTTATTCAAGGACCTATGCCGATCGAGGCGGAAAAATTTGCCCAGCGATTAGACAAGGTTAAAGTTGAAAAATCAGGGAATTTTGTTTTCTATAAAGGAAAATTGGACAAGTATCCAGTCATCGTTGCCAAGACAGGAAAGGGCATGGAAAATACAGCTGCCGCTACCGCGATTGCCATTGAAAAGTATGATCCCGCAGCAATCATCAATCAGGGAACATCAGGCGGTCATGACCCGAATTTGAATGTGTATGATATTGTATTAGGCGAAAGAACAGTCAATATCGGATCACTGAAAACGGGCCATTTGGAAGAAGGAGAAGGAATCGAACCAACCAATTGGATTCCAATGGACCTGATGGCTTCTGAAGGAAGTGCAGGGGAAGACCCTGATGCGGAAAAGATCCGTTACTTTGATGGTGATGAAAACCTGCTGGCTGCTGCCAATGCTGTAAAAGATAAGTACACCAAGGGCAAGGTAGTCGAAGGAACGATTGGTTCAGCAGACTTATGGAATAATGAAGTGGACCGCATCAACTGGTTCCACGAAAACTACGAAACATCCGTAGAAGAAATGGAAGGTGCCGCCGCAGCGCAGATTGCCGGAGCATATGATGTTCCATTCCTGGGCATTCGCGTCCTTTCCAATAACAAGACAAACGGGGGCAAGTACGATCCCAACACCGCTGCAGCAAATCAGGATTATGTGTATGAAGTTGTAAAGCAGTATATTAGAGAGATAAATGGAAAATAATTTAGATACAGAAGGCGGAAATCCGGGGTGCTGAGTCAGAACCTGGTGCAACTTCGGACACAAAAGGCTAGAATCCGGAATTCTGTGTCAGAACCTGGTGCAACTCGGACACAAAAGACGAGAAGCCGGGAGTTAGAGTCAGAACCTAGTCCAACTTCGGACACAGGAAGAGGAAATCCGGGAGTTAGAGTCAGAACCTGGTCAAACTTCTGACACAAAAAGCTAGAATCCAAGGATTAGAGTCAGAACCTGGTGCAACTTCGGACACAAAAGGCAAAAATCCGGGGATTAGAGTCAGAACCCGACCCAACTTCGGACACAAAAGGCGAGAATCCATTAATCTGAGTCAGAACCCAGGCACCGAGCCAATCAAAACCCGCCACCAAAATGATTTTGCAAAAAAAGAGTCTTTCCCACTGCGGGAAGACTCTTTTTTAAGCTTCTAACCAGGTCTGCGACCATTTTTCTATTTCTTTCATTAATGGTTCCATGGCAAGGCCTTTTTCTGTTAGGGAATATTCAATTCTTACAGGAGTTTCAGGGTAGACATTGCGTTTTACGACTCCCTCATTTTCCAGGTCCTTTAGCCGGTCTGAAAGAACTTTGCCGCTTATCCCGATAGAAGATTCGATGCTGCAGAACCGCTGTGGCCCGTTAAGTAATTGATAGATGATCAACCCGGTCCAGCGCTGGCTCAATATGCCAATGGCTTTTTCAAATCTTGGACAAATTAGTGATTTCTCCATCCGTATCACTCCTTGTTTATTATTATAATCATAAACCAAAAATAATTAAATAACTATTAATAAAAAAGTTACTTGACGACACTAAATTTAAAATATATACTAACTTACATAAAGTAAGTAACTAACAAAACAGTAAACTTAACTAACCAGGGAGGAAAAAACATGAACAAAAACGAATTAGGCCATTTTATTCTGCGTGCTATTTTAGGTTTTATTTTCTTTATCCACGGATTATCAAAATTTCAGGGAGGCATCAGCAATACAGCCGGTTTCTTCGAAAGTATCGGCATTCCAGGCTTTATGGCTTATATTGTTGCCGTAATCGAGCTGGCAGGAGGCATAGCGCTTATACTGGGGATCGGCACAAAGATTGTTTCCGTATTATTTGCTGTCATCATGCTTGGAGCGATCTTTACTGCTAAGCTTTCTCTGGGCCTCTTGGGAAATGGTCAAATGGCCGGCTATGAATTAGATTTAATATTGCTTGCTGCATCGATTTATTTTGTTTTAGCCAAGGAAACACCGCTCTCACTTGACAACAAATTAACGCAAGGGAGGAACTTATCATGAACTTTCACCAAAAACCGATAACTTTTGTTGCACAAGTCCATATAAAAGTTCAGGATCTGGAACGGTCCCTGGCGTTCTATAAAGAGGTAATCGGATTTAAAGTGTTATCAAAAACAGATAGAACTGCTGAGCTGACTGCTGATGGCAAAACGCCATTGCTTATCATCGAACAGCCGGAAAACGCTGAACCCAAGATGGGAAGAACAACTGGTTTGTATCATTTCGCCCTGCTGCTTCCGAAACGCTCCGATTTGGCAAAAATAGTGCGTCATTTCGCCGGGATCGGGCTGCAATTTGGATCATCAGACCATCTTGTCAGTGAAGCACTTTACTTGTCTGATCCTGATGGCAATGGAATAGAAATTTACATTGACCGCAGTCCGTCTGATTGGACTTGGAAAAACGGGGAAGTTATGATGACCGTCGATCCGCTGGACTTTCCTGACCTGCTCTCCATTGGGCAGCAGCAGTCCTGGAAGGGCTTGCCCGCCGGTACGGTCATGGGGCATATTCATTTACATGTGTCTGAACTGGCGAATACTGAAAAATTTTACACAGAGGGACTGGGGTTTGAAGCGGTCTGCCGATATGGCACACAGGCATTATTCATTTCAAGCGGAAAATACCATCATCATATTGGTTTGAATACATGGAATGGAGTGGGAGCACCACAGCCTTCAAAAAATAGCGCCGGGCTTCAATCCTTCACACTCGTTCTGGAAAATGAAGCAGCCCTGGATCAGGCAGTCGAAAATTTGAAAAAATTTGGCGCAGCAGCAGCAGCAGTTGAAAATAATCAGGTGATCACTGCAGATCCTTCTGGAAATCGCATTATTTTAACAGTATAAAAGAATGTTTGAGCAGAACCTTATTGGTCCTGTTCTTTTTTGTTTAGAATAAAGGTTTTCTTGCGGATCCAAAAGGAAATAAATAAACATAACATTGAGAAGGGAGTGGTCCTGTTGTGGAATGCTGCATTTTGGGGTGCGGTTTCAGGGTCAGCGGTCCTGCTGGGGGCATTGGCAGCGATGTTTCTGCCCATCCGGAAAAAAATAATCGGTTATATTATGGCATTCGGTACAGGTGTCCTGATTGGTGCAGCTTCATTTGAGCTTCTTGGGGAGTCTGTCCACAACGCCGGTTTATTGCCGACCGGTATTGGATTTATGGCCGGTGCCGTCACCTTTACCCTCTTCGATATAATGATTTCCAAAAAAGGGGCCCAGCACAGGAAAAGGTCCGGCCATAAAGCAGCAGCCAGCAGCGGAATTGTGCTTTTCGCGGGAACCATTATGGATGCCATACCAGAATCCATCATGATTGGAACAAGCCTGCTTGAAGCCGATTCGGTCAGCTTTCTTTTGGTCACCGCCATTTTTATCAGCAACTTTCCTGAAGGGCTTTCAAGTACTTCAGGTATGAAAAAAGCGGCTACTCCAAAAAGAAAATCATTCTCCTTTGGAGTTCGGTATTTGTCATTTCGGGAATGGCTTCAATGGCCGGGTACATATTTTTGGATGGAGCAACAGAAGATGTGCTGTCAGGGATTGCAGGATTTGCAGGAGGAGCGATTATTGCCATGGTTGCATCCACCATGATGCCTGAAGCCTTTGAGGACAGCGGTCCGGTGACCGGATTTATTGCAGCGCTCGGCTTGCTGGCTTCATTGGTCCTGGATTATTTTTCATAACATCTTTCCGAAAAATCATGAATGTTTGGCACCTCATGTGGAAAAGGCAAAGCAGGGGGTGTTACTCATGAAAATTAAAAATATTGTTAGGGAACAGCAGGAGGATGTGCATATTGAGATCGGCAGCTACAAAATGGTCATCGAGAAGCGGTATCAGGCTATTTCATTTGTAAATGACATGCTCCTGGGTGTACTTTATTTAATTGGAAGTATACTATTTTTGACAGATGTCAGCCAGACGGTTTCAATCTCGTTTTTCCTTGCGGGAAGTATCATGATGATCATCCGGGCAGGCTTAAATTTATTGAAGGATCTTCATATTAATAAGATATCGCAAAAGTAAAACGGGTTTTGCAGAGGGTCAAAACGGCAATACTAGCGACATGGTTAAAAATATATTTATTTTTAAAGGAGAATCGAGATGGCTGAAGAAACAGATAAGGTAAGCAGTGGAAAGAAAGCGGATATTGGCGATACGATTAGTATCATTAGCGGTTCGGAAAAAGGGAAAAAAGGCAGAGTAGTTGTGGTACGGGATAACTCAGTCATTGTGGAGCTTGGGATCAATCCGAAAAAGGATGAGCCCATCAAAACGGTGATCAGCCATAAGCGCTACAAAGTCGTTAAATAAGGAGGAGGTGCAGGAATGAAACCTGAGTCGAAACAGAGCTCTGCCTCCATACCTCCTGATGTCCGGGAAAAAATTATTAGGTCAGACAGGGATGAAAAAGCCAAGCGGCAGACAAAACGGCCGCAGTAATAGGATTTCCATGATAGACGAAAATGCTGTCATGGATTTTTTACTTTTTAGGAATTAGTAAAATCGCGATAAGTTTATAACTTTGTGGATGAATTTATCTGCGTCTAGCTTCAGCGCCTACCCCCTCGAGGTGTCGGGGGTGAGCAAGGCGCTTGCGCTTTGTTCTTGAATGGGGGAGTGTAAATGCTGATTGGACATATAAGAGAGATTGTCCGCTATCCGGTGAAAAGCTTTCATGGGGAAAGCGTGAATAAAACGAATGTAATGAATTATGGACTGTATGGGGATCGCAGTCATGCCTATCTGGATAAGTCCAGGCCAGGCAAATACTTGACGATTACTCAGTTTCCGGAAATGGTGCGGTATAAAGCTGAGTTTAGAGGTGAGGAGGATTTAAATAAATTCCCACCTGTTAGAATTACAGCCCCGGACGGAAAACAGGTCCCCTGGGATGATGGACAACTGATTAAAGAAATAGAAGAACATTCTTTTGCAGAAATTACTCCTGTGCAATATCGTCCTATACATGTTCCAGAAGGAGCAATAGAAGAAGAAAATATTTTAGTAGTGACGGATGCATCCCTGAAAAAAATGAAAGAGCTTTGGGGAAAAGAGAAGCTGGACTTCCAGCGGTTTCGTCCGAATCTGGTGCTTTCCCTGGTAAAAGATGAACCTTTTATGGAGGATCAGTGGTTTGAAAAGACGATGAAAATTGGCAATGTGGAGCTGAAAGTGAAGCGGCATTGCGAACGGTGCATGATTATTACAGTCGATCCTGAAAGCGGGGAAAGGGACCCAAGCCTTCATAAAAAGGTGATCAGTGAAAGGAATAATCACTTCGGAGTTTATGCCGCCGTCCTGAAAACAGGTGAGATCGCAGCAGGGGATAAGGTTTACCTTTTTGAGTGAGAACATGTAAACTAGAAGCAAATGTTTCCGGGAGTGAAAAGATGTTTCAGGCTATTATTTTATTTATATTGGCCGGTTTAGCCGAAATTGGCGGAGGGTATTTGATCTGGCAATGGATACGCGAAGGAAAGCCTCTTTCATGGGGAATCGCGGGTGGATTGATTCTTGCATTATACGGTATTATTGCCGCATTCCAGGCCTTCCCGTCTTTTGGAAGGGTGTATGCTGCATATGGAGGTGTGTTTATCGTTCTGTCCATTTTATGGGGATGGGGCATCGATAAAAAGGCACCTGACTTTTATGATTGGCTTGGCGCCGGGATATGTCTTATAGGGGCGTCTGTAATTCTGTTTGCACCTCGACATTAAGATTGGCCCAGTTGATGAACTGGGCTATTTCTTATGCACTATGACTTAAACCCTTTCCTTTTTTCTGCATCCCTGCAGCAAAAATGAGGACGACAATGGTTGCAGATATTAAGGTTCCATGGAAAACCCAGACCATTTTAGCCAGCGATAAAACTTCCAGTACAAGAGGCGCGGCAACAAATCCGAGGGCAAAGCCCAATGATTTTAAAAGCATGCCGACTCCAAAAATTCTACCTCTGATGTGGTTGTCTGTCTTTTGCAGGATGGTGGCATGCAGAGTCGTGAAGCACGCATCGAAAATACCGGTTAAAAAGGCAAACGGCAGAATGACCGCTAGGCCAGTATTGGACAGGAAGGTGATAAATCCTGCGGACATTAGCATGGCTGCTGTAAAGCAGGCAAAATAAAGGCGGTTCCCCTGGAGGCTTTTTAATCTTGGCAGAATGATGGTGGCGAGGACCGACCCGATTCCCCATACACCCCAGATTAGCCCATAATAAAAGCTTTGTTTGCTGCTGTCGATCTCTTCTGCCAGCAGCGGTATCCCTAAATTATGCGAAGCTCCTGCAAATGCCCCGATAAGGAAGACGATATTGACAAGCAGCAGCATTGGTTTAAGCAGGATAAATGAATAAACTTCCTTCAAATCCCGTCCAATGCCGGCGAGCTTTTCTTTAAAGCCGCTGCTGATTCCCTCCTTCAAGGCTGACTCAGAGGTTTGCCACTTCATTCTTACCAAAACAAGTGCCGAAATGACGTAGGTTGCGGCATCAAGGATTAAAGTGACCTCATAGCCAAGGTAATCAGTGATGACTCCAGCACCGATAAAGCCAAATACCAGACTGACAGATGTTAATCTAGATATTAATGCATTTGTCTCCAGCACTTTATCCTGCCCAAAAATCTGCGGAATTTCGGCGCTGTAGCTTACCGCAAAAAAGCTGGAGGTCAAACCAATAAAGAAGCAGACAATGAGAATCATGATGGGATTCGGAAACGGAATTAAGCATAGAATGATAACGGCCCGGAAAACATCCGTCCAAATCATAATTTTCCGCCTGTCATACCGGTCGGCGAGAACCCCTGAGAAAAGGCTGGATAAGACGCCGCCGATTGTCCTGAAGGCCATTGTGGCAGCAAGCCAGGCAGAGCTTCCGGTGGCAACATACATGAGTACATTAATGGCAATCAAGTCCATGAAGGTACCCAGATCAGAAAAGGCTTTTACATACAGAAAAATTTTGCGGTTCATGTGTGTCTCCCTGGTTTTCAAAAATGGTTTCTGTTTTATTTTAAAGATTTTGAATTTAATTCGCAATACGAAATTTCAGAATAATGCTACAAAGGATTTGAAAAAACTCTGTAGAATTAGTAAGAATGCAAGAATTCAAGTGATGAAGGAAGGGGACTGTCGATGGCTGCTCCAGTTATAAAAACAGACAGATTAATTCTAAGAAAAATGAGAAGAACTGATTTGCCCCATCTGATGGAAATCTTTTCTGACCCGGAGGCCATGAGGTTTTATCGCTCCACAAAAACAATAGAGCAGGCTGAAGATTGGATCAGCTGGACGCTGCGTAATTATCGGACTTATGGTGTTGGCCTTTGGATTGTGGAGGAGAAAGCTTCAGGCAGGTTTTTGGGGCAGTGCGGGATTACTCCGCAGGATACAGGCGGGGTTACGGAAATGGAGATCGGCTACTTGTTTGCCAGGCGTGAATGGGGAAAAGGCTATGCCACGGAAGCGGCACTAGCCTGTAAAGAGTATGGGTTCACCAGCTTAAACTACAGTAAGCTGGTTTCCATTATCAATGTCCATAATCTTGCATCAATCCGTGTTGCAGAGAAGGCAGGCATGAAAAAGGAAAAGACATTACATAGAGCGGGAAATAAGATGTATGTATACTCGATTTCCAAAGGTTAAAAGATGTTTTTATAATGTTCATTAAACACCTTGAAAAGTCTTTCATCTCCACCTCGGTCAGGATGGAGGGCTTTCAATAGTTTTTTGAATTCTTTTCGGACTAATTGCAGATCTTCATCAGGCTTCAGGTCCAAAAGCTTTGCCGGCTTAATTTCTTCATCGGCAATCAGTTTTTGTGCCTGAATCATTTTCTTCAATGATTTCACTTTTGATTCCTCTATTTGGACCCTGGTATTCAGGATCTCGATTTGCCCTTTCAGGTCTTTAACTTGAAGCAGGACTCCTTCAAGCTTTTGGCGATACAGCACTTCTTTTTCCCGGATGATGAAATCAGCGAGATCCTTCATCTTTATGGAGTAGCTGACTTGCCTCCTCGCGCTGCGTTCCGCTGTTATTTTTCCTTCATTGATCCATCGCTCAACGTCATCACTATTCGCCTTTATTCCAGATTTTTGCAATTGCGCTACAGCATCAGTAATGTTCATTTTTCTTGCTCGCTCTCTATAAAATCTATTCAGCAGTCAAAATAATCATATCACTGATCACTTTCAGAAAAATGACAGGAGAATGACATAGTATTAAAGTTTATTTACATGAGTGTTTCTGCTAAATGAAAAGGAATCACCCGTGAATAGGTGATTCCTTTGCTGCACTCTACTTTATGGGGCGCTCAAGCGTAAGGATTTCATCCTCCATTGAAGCATATTGCTGTTCCACCACATGCTTTACATCAGCGATTGCTGCATTGTAGAAATGCGGCGCCAAAGACTCCTTAACAAAATCCAGTACTCTTTCTGCAGCGAACTCAGATAGATCCTCATCTCTCTCCTCGGAAAAGTAAATCTGGATATCCTCTATCATCTTTTGCTGCTGCTCTTTTGTTATTTTAATAAACACAGCATGTCTTCCTTTCGGGTTGGGATACATGATACTATACACGGAAATTTCATAAAATGGGAGGGTGGGATTTTGGCGGTTATGCCTCATCCCCGTAGACATCAAATAAAGAGCTGTAGTAATCTTTTACATGAGTGTTCCTATTTGCCCTCTTTTTCGGATAGAGGGAAATAGGAATAGATGACAGGGCAAGAATAGAGCTGCATAATAAAACCAGATAAAATATTCCTGATAGAATGAACATGAAGGAAACCTCCTTTAGTTGTTAAAAAAAGCTTAATGTATGAAACGCATTTCATAGCAAGAAAAAACGTGAAAAAAACAGGTGGGTTTATGGCAAATATTAAAGATATCGCTAAAAGGGCAGGAGTGTCGGTTACAACTGTTTCGAGGGTGCTCAATAATCATCCCTATGTGAGGGAGGATAAGCGGGAAGCGGTCCTGCAGGCGATGGAGGAATTCAATTATCAGCGGAATATCAATGCTGTTCATTTGAGCAAAGGGGAAACCCTTCTGATTGGAGTGGTTGTTCCTTTTACCAATAATCCTTATTTTGGTCTGCTGGTAGAAGGGATTGCCAATGAAGCCATGAAAAACAACTATAAACTGGTTCTTTTTCAGACCAATTACGAGGAAGAAAGGGAAATTGAAGCTCTGAAAATGCTGCAGCATAAGCAAATTGATTCCTTAATCATTTGTTCAAGAATCTGCGGCTGGGAGGTCATTAACCAGTTTACCGAGTATGGTCCCATTGTCCTCTGTGAAGATGCAAGGAATCAGAATGTGTCCTCAACTTTTATCGATCATTATATGACGTTCACTAATGCTTTAGAGTATTTACATAATAAAGGGCATCAGAAAATCGGGTATTGCATTGGAAGAAAATCCGGCGCTAACAGCAGGCAGCGCGGAAAAGCCTACTCAGATTTTGTAAGGCGGATTGGAGAGTCGTATAATGAAGAAAATATTTTTTATGAGTGTCTGAATTTTGAGCATGGCGAAGAAGTGGTTCAGCGGTTATTGAACTTAGATCATCCTCCGACAGCACTGCTGGTAACAAGTGATTTTGCTGCTGCCGGAATCGTCACATCCTGCAGGGAAAAAGGGATTCGAATCCCTGAGGATCTAGCGATTATGGGATTTGATAACCAGCCGATCGCCAAAATCATGCACATCACCACACTTGAAATCCCGCTTGTTCAAATGGGGAAAAAGCTGATGCTTCAAGCGATTGATAGGGAAAGCCGTACTCATGAAGAGATAACGGTGAACCTGATTGAGCGTCAAACTGTTTAGGATGACGGGCGCTGGTGTTGGGCGGAGAACCAGGAGCGGCTTCGGACAGAGAAAGCAGAAGTCACGGTGTTTGAGTCAGAACCTGGCCCAACTTCGGACACAGAAAGCAAAAATCACCGTGTTTGAGTCAGAACCGAGCCCAACTTCGGACACAGAAAGCCGAAATCCCGGTGTTTGAGTCAGAACCCAGCCCAGCTTCGGACACAGAAAGCAGAAAACACGGTGATTGAGTCAGAACCTGCCCCAACTTCGGACACAAAAAACAGAAATCCCGGTGTTTGAGTCAGAACCCGACTCAACTTCGGACACAAAAAACAGAAAGCGCAGTGTTTGAGTCAGAACCGAGCCTCGACTATACAGCTAAAGAAAGCCACGACAGAATATTTTTTCCTACCCCGCAAATACTAACAAAAAAATATGGGGCTGATGTTATATGGGGTTCGTACTTTTGGTTTTTCTGGCCTGGCTGGTGCTTTTGCTGTTTACTTCGATGAATAAGAAACTGACGTTTATTGAAAATACCTTTGTTTATCTGTCGGCGATGGTCATTCATATTAATTATACGTGGATTGTTTATGAAGAACTGAATATGGCGGATATTTCCCAGCAGATCTTAGATAATTCCGGCTTTTTAATACATAGGAGCATAACGCTTCCAATCACATTAGCGATCACATTAAATTTAGTAAGGACAGCTCCTTCGCTGGGTTCAAAGTTAATTAAAGTGGCGGTTTCCGTTGCTTTCCTTGTTTCCGCTGTGATGATTGCCAGGTATTTTGGAATTGTGGATTATAAAAAATGGAATATTGGCTATGAAATCATCTATTTATTCCTCCTGCATTTAGTGGTTCAATTTTTACTGAATTATTTTGGACAGCTTAAAACAAGAGGGGTGAATGAAGCATGAAATTGTGGAAGGAATTTGGCAACAACGAGCTTTATCTTTTGCTTATGATTGCTGCTGCCTACCTTGTTTACTTTCTCCTTATCAGAAGGCCGGACAGGCTCGTGAAGCAGATCAGAGTGCTGAGTTTGCTTTGGGGCATTGCTATCGGGATCCTTTATGATTTTACAATAGGCGGAGGCAGAACCGATTTTTATAAGATTAATGATCTAAATAATTATGAAGTGACAGATATTTTTTACTATATCTTATTTGCACCATTTGGCTACTTCTTTTTTTACCTCTATGAAAAACTGAACATCAGCAAAAAAACGTTCATTATTTATGTATTGGTATGGGCATTATTTGGTGTTTTTTTTCAATGGGTTTTAACGGCGGCAGATATTATTACCCTGCAAAAAGGGTATAAGCTCATTCATTCTTTCCCAATCTTTTTGCTGACTCAGACACTGACAGGTGTTTATATTCAGGTGCTCAAATCAAAGGAATCACTTACAGCAGCTAAATAGGCCGCAATGTTTTCATGAAACCTTTTCCTGCTTCCGGGCGTATGACTTTTTAAAAGAAACGGAAAGGAGAATGAATATGAAAGCAGAAATATGTCCAAAGTGCGGATCAAATGAGCTGGGGAAAGGAAAGCATTCAGGTTATGGGGGAATGTTTCCTGTGGATAAGATGAGTCTCGGTTCTGATATTGAATACGTTATTTGCACCAGCTGCGGTTTTATCATTGAAGGGTATGTGAAAAAGCCTGAGAAGTTTAAAAATAGAATGTAGGAGCATCATGAAAAAATTTAAGTTAAAGAATCATTTTAAAGGATTAAAAAAGGGTACGCACTTTTACTTGATTGCGGAATCTGAATTTATTGGCATTAAAGAATATGTACTGCGGACAAAAGATTTATCGTATCGGATCTCCATTAATGAGGCCGAGCTGAAGAGGAATTTTATTTTCATACCCAAAGAGTAAAAAAGAATGCTCAGAGCATGCCGCCCGGAGCATTCTTAAACATTTTGTCACCAAATATCCCCGCGTTCTTTCTTCAGAGCCTTCATTTTTTCAACCCATTCGTCTACTCTCTGTTTAATTTCAGCACTTTCCGTTTCAGCTGTATTCCGGTTTTTTTCATGAAGTTTCATATACAGATCCTTCATTTGGCCGCTGCGTTCATAGCCCCATTCACGGAGTTCGGATCGCTGCTCATCCGTGATCCAGCCGTTATCTCCCATAATGGTGACGGCATCCAGGATTCGATGTGCTTCACGCCTGCCGACTGTAAATAATTGGCGGGGATAAACTTCACCGATTTTATACTCATCTATCATCTCCCATGGGCTGGGTGCCATTGTAAAAGCCCATGCGAGATCGCCGGCAGACGGAAGCCACTCATATTGAATGGTGTCTTTCAGATCGTCGGGATTGTCTGCTTTAAAGTACTCCCCGTTGCCGGCTTCGGCTACTGCTTTTAATTGATCTTCAGCCTTGCCGTCTACATCAAACCCAATGATATTTACAGTATTGCTGCTGTTGTTTTTCACAAGGTTCTTGCTGGCCTGGACGGGGTCGCCGTCACATGTTTCGGCTCCGTCACTGACAATGTAGATCGTGGTGGATCCGTCATAGCCGCTGCTCATTTCTGCTGCTTTTTGAATGGCTCCGGCAAGGGGCGTCCAACCTTTGCTTTCAAATGAATCAACAGCTTCGTGAAATTCCTTCTTGGAGTATTTGCTCATCGGATAAACTTCCTCCACACCAGAGCAGGAAATTTCTTTATCCGCGTCTGCCTCTGAGCCTTTATGACCGTATACCACAAGCGATACATCACTGCTTTGGCCAATCGTCTGGGCGAAACTCTTCACTGCACTTTTGGCAATATCCATTTTCACCTTACCGTCTGCCTGCTGCAGCATGCTTGAACTGGCATCCAGAAGAATAATCGCCTGTTCTGCTGCCTTTTTTTCTTCTTCTGCCTGTACTGACTTGGTGGGATCCGGCAGGTAAGGTTCTTCAAAATTCGGCTGGTAGGCATTGGACTTTTCAATGATGTCTTTATAATGTGGACTCGCCAGCAGGGAAATTAGCCCTTTTTTAATAGAGTCTGTATCTTTGGCTTCCTTCGTCAGTTCTTCCAGTTTGGGAGTCATCTCCCGTAATAGTTCAGGATCCGTTACCGGTGAAACATCAATGGGTTCAATGTTTTTTTCGTATGTAAGGTCATCCATTAATGTTCCAGGCGGCAAATTTAACAGGGTTTCTTCAGAGACCTCTAAACTAATATTCTTGGACTCTGCTAAAATGCTTTCCTGCTTTTCTTCTTTCTTTTGCTCTTCTTTAACAGGTGAATCAGCAGCTGTTTTCTCTTTGTCATTACTGCAGGCGGAAAGAATCAATCCGGCAGACAGCAGCCATAGACCATATCGTTTCACACAAATTCTCCTCTTTGTTTATTGTTTACTAATTATAGAGTGTAACATGGATAAAGCTGTAATTTCCAGAAGATAGGATTTTTTTCAGCTATTTGGTATAGTTGAAGATAGTTATCATGCAGAGGAGGCAGTCCCTTGGAAAAAGCATTTCCGATTCTTGAAACAGAAAGATTAATTTTAAGAGAAGCAACCGAAGAAGATGCAAAAGATATGTTTGTATACCTGTCAGATCAGCTGGTTGTGAAGCATATGGGAATCTCAGCCTGTGAAACGCCCGAAGAGGTGCTTGGAGAAATAGAATGGTATAAATCCATTTATAAAAATGGCACAGGCATTCGCTGGGGCATCACCTTAAAGGATTCAGGGAAGGTCATAGGGAGCTGCGGTTTCCTGAATAGGAATCCGAAACATCACCGAAGTGAAGTCGGATATGAACTAAGCAGGGAGCAGTGGGGAAAAGGTATAGCGAATGAAGCCCTTGAGAGGGTGTTGAAATTCGGATTTGAAGACCTTGGGCTTGAAAGGATAGAAGCCTTGATCGAGCCAAAAAACCTCTCATCGCAGAAGCTGGTTGAAAGGCAAGGCTTTACGCGAGAAGGACTGCTTAGGCATTATGAATATACCAATGGGAAATTTGATGATTTGTATATGTACTCCATTTTAAAAGGGGATTTATGAATACTCCCGCGCCTTAATTTACTAATGTAAATTTGAAGTGGGGGTACTCCAGACGGTGTTGATAGATCGATACATACCAGGAGGATATTTTCATGAACTACAATGGCCGTACCTTTGTTTCTGTGCAAAATACTGCTAATGGTGAAGTCTCATCAAAGACCTTTTTTCATTATAAACAGGAAGGGAATATCATTTCTGCTGTTTATGGCGGGGGAGAAATCATTCAGGGGACGCTGATTGGTATTGCCAATGAAGACGGATGTTTGGAATTCAGATATAACCATGTGAATAACAAAAATCAGCTGCGCGGCGGAAAATGCCTCTCCACTCCTGAAATATTGGCGGACGGCCGCATCAGGCTGCATGAAAAATGGCAATGGCAGGAAGATGAAGGAACTGAAGGACAGTCGATTATCGAGGAAGTAAAAGATTAAGGGTGCCAGCCGGAGGGGATTATCCCTCCGCATGCAACTTTAAGCTCTGCCGGCTTCTTTTTGTTTTTTCTTTCGTTAAGGTGAAGAAGAAAACGATGAGAAGGGGTTTTCTTCTTCCATGCGAATCACTGAGCGGTCCGACAATAACCTGTCCAGCCGCAAGTCCAATCAAACAGGCGGTCAGGCTCATCTGAACAAGTGAAGCACGGGCACCGAAATCATCAGCGATATCTGGAAAGCCCGGCAAATACATATCAATATTGAATGGCCCCAATATGCCAAGCATGATGAGAAGGAAAGCCAGCGCAAGCCGCTCTTTTCCAGTCGGATTGTGAATCATGTTAAACACCTTACTTTCTATGAAACTGCTATCTTTTACATAAATATCGCTAGTATACGCGAGGAAAAAGGGGATGTCCAGCTGGGAATGCTGTAAATAAAAAAATCCATGGCCATCTAGCCACAGATCCTTTCATTAGCAATTGCAGATCATCAATACATTGCCATCCGGGTCCTGAAAATTGAAATAAGCAAAATCTCCAATACGTTCAATTTCTCTCACAATCGTGGTACCCTGATTTTTAACAAAAGCGTAGGCCTCATCGATATCCTGGGCAAAGAAATTAAATAAAACGTGACCGGAAGGAGTCCATTTGAAGGATGGATCAAAGGTGTGGTCATCCAGTGTAAGTCCTGTTTGAGAGGTGACCGGAATGTTGTATACCGGCGATTCCACATCATCCGTATTAAAAGGCAGTCCAAGCAGGCTGCTATACCATTCAGCCGACTTTTTCAGGTCCTTGACATGAATAAACACATTGTTCACTTTACCTGCGATCGGGGAAGCAATTGAATTCATATACTCACCGCTTTCATTGTGATTATTTTACATATTCTGCACATACGGGAAAATCCCTTTACCCCTTTTAGAATAATTTGTGAATAGGATGAAATTAAAATATATGTCGAATTATACCCCCATAACATACAGATTCTTATTCGTATTCTATGAATATAGTTAATAACTAGTCATGAGGAGAATATTATGAAATCACCAGCTAAGGGAGCCCTTGTCATGGTAATAGCGGGGGCTATAACTTTTTCTGCTGCCAATGGCATTTTGAAAGCAACGGAACTTTTTTCAGCGGAAAATTCATCTGTTTTAACAGGTATTCAAAAGAAATCTGAAGCATACATACAACTTGACAAAAAGGCTGAATCAAAAACAGTGGCTGTAAAAAATAAGCTGAAACAAAAAACGGAGGAAAATACTCTTGTTTCTGCAGAATCCCCAAAAAAGGGAGAGAGCAATAAGGCAATTCCTGCTGTGCAAACGGATACCGAATTATCGAGCCGGAAACCTGCAGCAAAACCAGTGGTTAAAACGGAATCTGTACCGTCCAAAGAGCCTTCAGTTCCGGAGCCTGCTTCTGCGCCTTCAGGAAATAAGACAACAAGTGAACCCGTAAAACCTGTAACCAGCCCAAAAGATTCCCAGACACCAGCATCAGGCACGGGAGGGAATAGTACAGCAAGTCCTGCTGAAAAAGTTCTCAACCATGGACAGCAGGTTTCTCAGGCTGCTAAAGAAAAAGCTGAGAGCAGAAGGGCGGACAAAGGAAATGAAAATAAAGAAAGCAATGGGAAGAATTCATAGACTTCCTGGATCATGAAAGAATCAAAAGGCCTCTCCCGTTATTGGGAAAGGCCTTTTAGTTTAAAGCGGATGATCTTGTGTCACACTGCCTTTGCGTTTTAGTTTATTCCAGCCGACAGTTACTCCTTTAATGGCGGAGAAAATCGATTTTACCACCACATAGGTCATCAGCTGTTTATATAAAATTCGCTGTAAAAACAATGAGGCAAGTGGTTTAGGGCTTTCTTTCTCCAGCCTGAACGCATATAAGGAGGTAAAGAAATCCATCAGGTAAAATAGAACAAATCCAATGGCTGCTTTTTCAGGCTTTGTGCTGAAAAGGGCTAAGATAAACAACAGATCGGCAATGGGTGAAATCGTCTGATAAACATATTGAAAGATCCACATGTTTGGAAGGGCTACATATCCCAATGACTGATGTTTCCTGTTAAATAATGCCTCCCTATGTTTCCAAAGACATTGAAGAGTCCCATATACCCAACGGTAGCGCTGCTTTGCCAGGCTTTTAATATCTTCCGGAACTTCAGTAAAAGCATAGGCCTTTTCTTCGAATTCAATTTTCTTTCCATTGCGCAATAGGGCAAGCGTGATATCCGTATCCTCTGCAAGTGTATCCTCGCTAAAGTATCCTGCTTCTTCAACCGCAGATTTTTTCCATGCACCGATTGCACCTGGTACTACAGTAATACAGTTGAGAGCGGCGAAGGCTCTTCTTTCGAGGTTAAAGCCTGTCACATATTCAATATGCTGCCAGTTCGTAAGGAGATTCCCTTTATTTCCAACCTTGACATTACCTGACACAGCAGCCACCTGTTCATCTTTAAAATGGCTGACAAGCAGTGAAATAGCATTTTCAGCGATAAGCGTATCGGCATCTAAAGCAACCACAATTTCCCCCTTAGATTCCTTGAATCCAAGGTTTACAGCTGAAGATTTTCCGCCATTGGCTTTTTTAATTAATCTGATGCGGGGATTGTCTGCAAAAGCTTCCTCAACGGCACGGGCCGTCTGATCCTTTGAGCCATCATCAATAACCAGTATTTCAAAAGCAGAATAGTCACTCGTTAAAATAGAATTTATAGTTTTGCAGATGACCTTTTCTTCATTATAAGCAGCAATGACCACACTGACATATGGAGTAAATTCAGAGTCAACCTTTGTCTCTTTATACCTCTTTACCTGTTTCCTGGACAGGAATACAAGAAAAATAAGACGCGAAATTCCTAAAAGGATGGCTGAATAAAACAAAAAGCTGATGCTGGTGTTCCAATTTTTAAGGATTTTAAAAACGGCATTATCATATACAGAATAAGGGTTTTCCTTATCAGCAAAAGGCATGATCTCACTGTCACTTTTCCCAATTAAGCCGGCAGCAGTTGAAAATGTATAGCCGCGGCTTTTAAGTGTTTCAATAATAATCGGAAGGGCCTCAACTGTTTTGGAGCGGTCACCCCCGGCATCATGAAGCAAAATGACATTCCCTTCTGACAGCTGATCCAATGTTTGATTTACAAGATCATCAGCTGTGGCTCCCTGCCAATCTCCAGAGTCAATGGATTGGCCGACCATGGTATAGCCAAGGTTCTGGGCTTCCATTATAGGAAGCTGCTCATTCCTTGTGGCCAGTTCCGTATCTGCAATGTATGGAGGCCGGAAAAGAGTCATGGAACGGCCGGTTATGCCTTGAATTAAGCGTTGTGTTGCATTCAATTCCATCCTCAAACGGGAAGGTGTAATGGATGTAATATCTGGATGTGTAAAGGTATGGTTTCCAATTTCATGCCCCTCATCATAAATTCTTTTAACAAGCTGAGGATGCATGAGCGCATTTTCTCCTACGACAAAAAAAGTGCCTTTCACCTGGTACCTGTTCAATATATCAAGTATTTCCGGAGTGTAGTCTGGATCAGGACCGTCATCAAACGTGAGGACGACTTCTTTTTTACTTGAATTTCCATGGCGGATTACTTCAAAAGGCTTCGGATATTTGACATAGGATTCCTTTTTGATCATTCCATTGGAATCCATTTCTATTGTCCTTATTCCTTTTTCTGTTTCTGAAGCGATTTTCAATACCTCTCCGCTGCCAGTATGAAGGGCTGATAAGTGACTATTAAAGGTAGTAAGGACTTGAGATGGTTTTTTTGCTTTATTAGTCTTGCTAAGAAAACTCCAGATCGAAGGATCCTCAGAACCGAGCCGCCATATGGCAATCCCGGCAGAACCGCTATTTAGGGCAAGGTTCATCTGGTTATAAAAAGTGGCAGCATCCAAAAACCAGACAGTATGATCTTTTCCATTCTGTTTATATCGTAAGTAGGGGTTTCCAGATTCCATACTCCAATTGGTGTGGAGGTTTGATTCCCTGCCCATCTTCATGATATTCCCAAAAGTCATTTCTGCCGCAGGTTCACTTGAATTTTCTTCCCAATTGTAGCAGTATGTCCCCAGCCCTGCAACCAATTTTTCGGAGGGAATATCAGCTTGATTCAGGTTCTCCTTTACCCAATCTGTTGAAGCGACAGGACCTGGTTTGCTCATGGCATAATGCTGGTCATAGAGCATCACAATGACGCGGTCAGCGTATTTAGTCAAAGAAGCATAATCATAGCTTTCATCGTTCGGCGGAACATCCAATGTCACCAGTAAATCTACCTTATGAAAGGCTTTGTAGACCTTACTCATGAATTGCGTAAAATGTTCCCTGTCAGAAGGTTTAATCGCTTCGAAGTCAATATTAATCCCATCGAAATTATTTGATACCACATAAAAAATCATATCTTCAATAAAGCGGTCTTCAGCCCCTGGAACAGTAAATAACCTGTGCAGAACATCTGAATCCCATTTGCCGTCTATAAAATTATTGACTAATGGCAAAACCTTGATTTGATTTTCTTTCGCTTCTTTTACAATGGATGGGTCACTTGAAGACTTGACCTTTAGGTCTGGTGTAACCTGCATCCATTCAGGAACCAAGGTAGTTATTGACTTTTTATTTTTCATGAAGGATACTTTACTATTTTCGTCCCAATTGACATAGAATCCATACACTTCTTGATTTTGATTTTCTGGAATTTTGGCATCAAAGTTTGTTTCAAGATCCAGAGATGCCGAATCCTTTTCATGGAAGGGTGTGTCAATCGGCTCTATCTGAGGGCTTGAAGTGTGCTGCTCCAGAGTCAATGCAGGAACCATGGGAGCCGTATTTAAGCTCTCAATAAAAAATGCTGATATTACTGCAATTAATAGAACGAAGCCTGCAGTCATTCGTTTGATTAGAGACCAGCGCCGTTTAGCCGGATCAAGAAATATAGATTCCTGTTTTCCAACATTCGTTTTCAGCCCCAGATTATAAAACCAGTGGAAGAAAAAATAGCAGACTAGTCCAACAATCCCTCCTAAAATACCTGAAACAACTGAATCGGAAGATAATATTCCGCTTTTAAGGTTTGAAATCAGCCAGAAATCGTCTAATGGGCCAAAATCCATGTAAGGCAGCTTATGTATGTATGGAATAAAAACAGTTATCAGAGAGCCCAGGAACAAGGCAATAATATTAAGGCGCAGAATCAGTGAACAAGCAAACAATAATGGAATTCTATAACTATCCAAAGGTAAAAATGCCAGAAAGAAGCCCAGAGTACTGGCAATTGCTCCTGCGGTACCAGACACAGGGGCAAACAGGGATCTGACAATCCACCTGAAAAAACGATCCACATTTATTCCTCCCAAGATGTAATGTTAATTATGTAAGGAGGGGACGCCTGTAACTCCCAACCCTTCATTCAAAATGACCATCAACAAAAATTTAGGCTTTCATTCCTGGATTTTGGGGGTAGGTAAAAATTTTGCGCTGATTTTTTAATGGTAAAACAGGTTAATCATAAAAGAAGCATATTGTAAAGCTGTCCGGCAGTATGATGAAGTAATAGCTATTTGTCAGATCGCCGGAAGGAGAATCGGAATGGCCTATTATCGGGATCCGCAGTTATCAGCAGAAGAAATGCTTTCTATCATCAGAAACGGACTCGGCATTTCACAGGTTCAGAAGAAAATTATTGTTGTTGGAGCAGGTATGTCCGGACTGGTGGCTGCTTCACTGCTGAAGGAAGCCGGTCATGATGTAACGGTTTTAGAAGCTACACAACGGGTTGGCGGAAGGATATTTACGATGAGAGAGCCGTTCATGGACGATTTGTACCTGGATGTGGGCGCCATGCGAATTCCTCATATTCATCCATTAGTTCTTGAATATATTAAAAAATTCCGTTTAAAAGTAAATGAATTCAAAAACACAACACCCCAGGACCTGATCTTTGCCAATGGAATAAAAACGAATCGAACTGCCTATAAGAAGAATCCGGATATGCTGGGCTACCCGGTTGCTCCGCATGAAAAAGGAAAGACCGCGGAAGAACTGCTCATGATGGCAATAAAGCCAGTTGCAGATTTTATTAGGCAAAACCCTGCTCAAAATTGGAATATCGTAGTTAGAGAGTTTGACAGATATCCTATGAGTTTCTTTCTAAGGTACAACCCGGTGGGCGCCAGTCTGTCTCCCGGTGCCCTTGAAAGCATTAAAGTTCTGCTGGGTCTGGAAGGGTTTCCGGAGCTGAGCTTTCCGGCCATTCTGCGGGAGCTGCTTCCTTTATTCAGTCCGGACATTCATTTTTATGAAATAGAGGGAGGCAATGATAAGCTTCCAAATGCTTTTTTGCCTCAGTTAAAAGAAAATCTTTATTTCGGCTATCAGATGACAAAAATAGAACAGGATCAACAGCAGGTTACCATTCATGCCAGACATACCTTAAGCCAAAGGCCTTTGGCAGTAATGGGTGACCTGGCCATTATCACGATTCCTTTTTCTTTGCTCTCCTTCGTTGAAGTCGTTCCCCGGCATTCATTTTCGCATAATAAATGGAAAGCCATTCGGGAACTTCATTATGTTTCATCAACAAAAATCGGACTTCAGTTCAAGCATCGATTCTGGGAACGGGAAGGGCTGCATGGAGGGAAGCTCATGACAGATCTGCCCATTCGCTTCGCTGCCTACCCGAGCCATCTGATCGGATCTTCAGGTTCGGGGGTTATTATGGCAAGCTATACCTGGGAAGATGATACGTTATCCTGGGATAACCTTAAGGAAGGGGATCGGATCCGGAATGCCCTCGACAATTTGGCTGTTGTTCATGGCAATCAGGTCTACGAGCATTTCTTAACAGGAGCTTCCCATAGCTGGTCCCAGTACCCTTTTTCCGGCGGTGCCTTCTCCATGTTCAAGCCGAGCCAGGAAACAGAGCTGTACCCGTCTATTCCTGTTCCAGAGGGAAGAGTTCATTTCGCCGGGGAACATACTTCCACAGCCCCGGGCTGGATAGAAGGAGCGATTCAATCAGGCATAAGGGCTGCAAGGGAAGTGACCGATTTGCCCAGAGGCTATTATAAGTGGTTATAAAGGCTAAAATGCGACAGAGATGTCTGATTTTGACGTTAAAATGTGCCATTGGATAGGCACTTTTTAACGATTTTCCAACAAATTGTACAAGACATCTGTAAACGCTTTCATTTATAATTAAAGTATCAGATAGGAAAGGGGGATGCGTTCAGGTGGAACTTTTAATGGAGCAATGTGAACATGGCCAGCAGGAAGGACCTTGTGAAGAGTGTGCCCCCAATATAGAAGGGGAAGAGACTTTCGATACCTCTGATTATGACTATCATAAGAGACTGTGGTTTTAAAGAAAGACGCTTGGGAAGAAATTTCCCAAGCGCTTTTTTTATAGTTTCTTTCTTCTCATCCACTGTGTGGCAGCCCATTTGTCGCCAATGACAACAGGTGCACCGCCATGAAGAGTCAAATCGTTTAAGTTTTGGTCATCGTAAAAATATTCGAAGTACACGGCCATGCCTTTTTGTGGTGAAACGGAAAGGTTAAGCTTTGGGAAATACGTTTCCCCGCCCTGTTCAACATCATTCAGGTACATGACAAGCGTGCTGATTCTCGGGTTGCCTGCTGCTCTGCTGGTCGAAGAGAAGAAATCAAAGTGTGCTTTATATTCCTGGCCAATTTTATAATTAAGAATCTGCAGCCCTTCACCATGCTCAACTGGAATGTTCATGATTTGGGATACTCTTTTCTCGATTCTGGCGACGAGTTCATTTTCCCCTTCCTCGAAAAACGTGCTGCTGCTTGTTCTGAGTTCATCCACTTCAAGGGAGTTGGCAACTTTTGAACGCTGCATGCGATCTTTTGACTGTTGAATCAGCTGGTCACATTCTTCATCGCTCAAAACATTTCCCAGTACCACAATTAATGGTTCTGCGAATTTAGCGATTATTTGAATTTCCCGATCTTCTGTAATAATTTTATTTCCAGCATGATCAAAAATCGTTTGTTCTTTAATAGATGCATCCATTGCCATGTACATCAACCTCATTTATTTAGTTTTCTGAAAATTCAATATATTTTTGCGCTGCTTGACGTATTTCTAATTGTGTTTTTTAACCAGTTGTTCAGCTGGCTGAATTTATTTTACACTTTGATATGAAGGAATTCTATCTTTTTTTTCTGGGAAACTATAAAAAATTAAAAGCAAGCGTCCGCATTTTATGGATTTGGGGGAATATATTTCAATACATAAGCCAGACTGAACAAAAGGAGATGGATGGTGTATAGAAACAGAGTTCGATACTATTTAGGCCAGAGTCGAAACGGCACTTTTTCCGCATTTAAAAATGGACTGATTATCATACTCGGGGCAACACTTGTGGCTGTATCCCTGCAATTATTCCTTGTGAAAAATTATGTCATTGACGGCGGCATTGTCGGATTGAGCATCCTCCTTTCACATGTTTTTCATGTAGATGTAGGTGCCTTGATCCTGCTGTTGAATCTACCGTTTTTAGCGGCAGGCTTTTTCTTTTTAGGAGGAAGATTTTTGGTGTTAAGCCTGTTTGCCAGTTCCGTGCTGGCAGGGGAGACATACATATTGGCTCCTTTTGAGGAAGTGACTAACCATCCCTTGCTGATCATTATCCTGGGAGGACTTTTGCTCGGAACGGGAGTGGGGCTCATTATCCGTTTCGGGGCCTGCCTGGACGGAACAGAAGTTTTGGCGATTTTATTCAGCGAGCGCTTGCCGTTCACCATCGGGCAATGCATTTTGATTATGAATACCCTGCTCTTTGGAAGTTCGGTTTTTTTATTCGGAATCACCGAAGCGGCATACTCCCTTGCCACATTTTTGGTTGCTTATAAAACCATAGATACCATTATAATGAAGACTTAAACATTTTCGGATAATTTGAGGGTCCAAGTGCATCCTAAGCTATAAAAAGCTGAAGGGGATAGTAAAGTGAATCCATACGAAATAACCGGCATGATTGTGGATGATGAATTTGATGGGGAAGAATATGTGACGGCGGAATTTCGCCATGAACACAATACTTACAGCATCACATTTAAGAAAGCAGATCTTGAGGTGATTAATGCCTGGGTATTTACTGATGGCTCGTCGCTTCCAGCAAATTTGTCTGAAGAGATGGTAGGGCTCATTCGCGATGATGTGAAAAATAGAATAGGACTAAAATAGAGGACGTAAAGTGAACCTCTATTTTTTTTGCATAATAATAGCCATCTCTCAAACAATACTTGTACATACAATTGTATTGGCAGGGAGGGTATTCTATGAGTTATAGCGAGTACTGGGAACGGATTTATATACATAGTGAAAAGATGAATTCGCTCATTACTTCATATTGGAGGGATTTTTCAGGCCTTTCGACATGGCAGTTTTGGGTCGTTCTGGCATTGTCGGTGCTGCCGCTGATTGTCGCATATATTGTGGTGGACCGCAGCCGGATTTTTGAAATTTTCTTTTTTGGGTATACCGTGCATATGATTTGGACCTACACCGACAGCTTTTTAGAGAGATATAGTTATTTTGTTCACACTTATTTCTTACTGCCCATGTTTCCCTATGCGCTGAACATGACAGCATCTGCTTTACCGGTTGGTTTCCTGCTGATTTATCAATACTGCACCAACCACAGGAAAAGCTTTCTGTTTTACACGATTTTAGGAGCAGCGGTATTTGCCTTTGGATTTGCCACTCTTGAAGAATGGGCCGGTATTGTGCATTTTAATAAGGGAATGAATCAGTTCTATATCTTTCTAATCGATATCGCGATTGCTTATGCAGCCTACTTTTTGACGATGTTTGTTAAAAGAATGGTTGAGAATGTTAAAAGGTGAGTAGGCCCGGAGCTGCCGGTTTGCACCTGGCAAGGAGGTTCTGACACAGAATGTGAGGAGAGCCCGTGTTGAGTCTGAAGAGGGGCAGGGTTCGGACACAGAATGCGTGGAAAGCGTGTGTTGAGTCGGAAGAAGGGCTAGGTTCTGACACAAAATGCGTGAAAAGCTCAGATTGAGTCGGAAGATGGGGTGGATTCGGACACAAAATGCGTGAAAAGTCCAAGTTGAGTCTGAAGAGGGGCTAGGTTCGGACAAAGAATGCGAGGAAGGTTTGGGTTGAGTCGGAATAAAGGCTGGGTTCAGCCACTGTATGAGAAAAGGCGGAAATCACTCTGAATCAGAACTCAACTAATATAATTCTGAATAGGATGGGTATAGCCCAAAATAGTCCCTTCACGAAGCAATGCCTTGCTTAAAAACTGTATGCCTAAATGAGCGTCCACAGGTACAGATAGCGTGTTTCCCCTTAACCTTATCAAAGGAAAGGAGAACCGCTTCACTGTTTGTTTAATAAGGCTTAATGAATTTTTTATGATTCAAAATGTATGGATTAAGCCCCTTTTTGCTGCAGACTAATGACATCCTCTTCTTTTTCTTTCATTGATAGGAATAGTACTCCTGCAATAATGAAAACTCCCCCAAGCAATTGATAGTTTCCGAAGGTTTCTTTTAGCCACAAGAAGGATATCAAAGCTGCTACAAGAGGCTCGATACTGGATAAAAGACTGGTTTCTGTTGGTGACAAATACTTCAAGCTCCCTATATATAACATGAATGAGAGGGTGCTGATCATAATGATGCCAACTAACATGGATAATGTACCACTAGTAAGGGCTCCTGCCATGCTGGCAAAGCTGAATGATGGCATCAGTAAATATAGGAAGAATCCGCCGAGAAGCATACCCCACCCGATGATTGTCATCGTTCCCCAGGTCTTAATGAGAGAAACAGGCTGCAATGTGTAAAAGGCAAATCCGAGAGCTGTTAGAAACCCGATTAATAAAGCTTTATTCGATAAGAGAATTTGATCCAGGGATCCATTTGTAATGAGCAGAAAGATTCCTGATAGTGCAGTGACAATGGCAAGCAAATGGATTCTGGCTGGCCATCTTCTGGACTCAATGGCCACATATATCGTAATCAGTACCGGACCAGCAAATTGAAACAGGGTTGCTGTAACGGCATTGCTCACCTGAATGGTTTCAATGAAGGCATACTGCCCTCCAAGCATCCCCAAAACAGCAAAAAGAAGAAGCTGTATCCAGTGGCGTGGATATTTCCATATCGCAAATACATTTACTTTCCGGCATGATAGGAAAATGAGCGTGAAAATACCTGCCGTAATCAATCTAATCACTAAATAATCGCTTGATGATAAGCGGGTTTCCTGAAAAAACCACTGCAGCATTGGACCTGATAATCCCCATAATGATGCTCCGCTTATGATCATAGCCAATCCCAGTCTGCGTGAATTGCTCATGTTGTGTGTCTCCTTACTGTTTTTATTATTATCATGTATTATAGATAATAACTGATATTGTTAAAAGGGTCAGATTTTTAATATTGAAGGGGGTCAGATTAATGTCGGAGTTAACACCAAATCTAGACTTTACAAGCGGTGAGCCACTATATGTGCAATTATATAAATATATTAAAAATGAAATTAAGACAGGCAATCTGACAGTAATGGCAAAGCTCCCTTCCAAAAGGAAATTTGCCAGATATCTTTTGGTCAGTGAGAACACAATTGAATCTGCATATGAACAGCTTATGGCTGAAGGATACATCGAATCAAAGGCGCGCAAAGGATATTTTGTGTGTGAAGTTGAACAGAACCATTTTGCTTCAGAAAATGAAGAGCCTTTCGCTGAAGAGAAGCAGAATATAGAGGGTAAGTACCTCTATCATTTTACCCATTCCGGAGTGGATATTAGGACGTTCCCATTTTCTGTGTTCCGGAAATTAACAAATCAAGTTCTGACAAAGGATAATGGAGAGGTTCTTTTGCTTGGCCATCCTCAAGGAGAGCTGGAGCTGCGGAACCAGATTGCGAAGTATCTTTATAAATCCAGGGGTGTAAACTGTTCCTCCAGCCAAATCATTCTTGGATCTGGAACCCAATATTTAATGAAAAATTTATTGGAGTTGCTGGATGGAAGTATTTTTGCTGTGGAAAATCCGGGATATCACCGCAAGCTCGTCATCTTTGAAAAAAGGATGGCCAATGTGAGGGACATTCCTCTCGATAAAGATGGACTTATATTATCAAAACTGAAAAAATCAGGAGCAAACATCGTCTTTGTCACCCCATCTCACCAATTCCCATGCGGAATGATTATGCCTATTGCCAGAAGAATGCAGCTTTTAAAATGGGCCAAAGATAAGCCAGGCCGTTATATCATTGAAGATGATTATGACAGTGAATTCCGCTACTCAGGCAAGCCGATTCCTGCCCTGCAGGGGTTGGATAAGGATGAAAAAGTAATTTATATGGGCACATTCTCGAAAGCCCTGCTTCCCTCTCTAAGGATAAGTTATATGGTCCTTCCAAGGCCATTGCTAAAAATTTATCAGGAAGATTATTTCTTTTATGCGCAAACTGTTTCCCGGACAGATCAGGAGGTCTTGGTAAAATTTCTTCAGGAGGGTTACTGGGATAAGCATATCCAGAAAATGAGGGTCGTTTATCGTAAAAAACGCGACAGTCTCATGTCAGCTATTTCGAAGTATTTTCCACCTTGTGCTGAAGTAATTGGACAGGATTCAGGCTTGCACATCCTAGTCCGTCCGAATAATGCGATGACCGAACAAGAACTTATTAAGAAAGCTGCTGATGCAGGGATCAAAGTATATCCAGTATCGCAATTTGGAATGAATGACGGCCATACCATACTGCTGGGGTTTGCACTGATGACTGAGGAAGAGCTGGAAATGGCCGTGCGGCATCTTTCGGACGCCTGGTATAGCAGTTGAAGCATTTCTGCAGCCGGCAGCTCCCTATCAATATAGTTATCAGAGGATAAGGCTGAGCCAGCGGCAGGTTTGGACGAAATTAGTGTGGTAGAGTCTGAACCCGAGTCAACTTCGGCCACAGAAAGGAGGAAAACCTGGATTTGAGTCCGAACCCGAGTCAACTTCGGATACAAACAGCAGGAAAATCTGGAATTGAGTCCGAACCCGAGTCAACTTCGGATACAACGGCAGGAAAACCTGGATCAGAGTCCGAACCCGAGTCAACTTCGGATACAACGGCAGGAAAACCTGGATCAGAGTCTGAACCCGAGTCTGAACCCGAGTCAACTTCGGACACAGACAGCAGGAAAACCTGGATCAGAGTCTGAACTTGAGTCAACTTCGGACACAGACAGCAGGAAAACCTGGGTCAGAGTCCGAACCCGAGTCAACTTCGGACACAGACAGCAGGAAAACCTGGATCAGAGTCAGAACCCGAGTCAACTTCGGACACAGAAAGCAGAAAAACGTAGATCTGAGTCAGAACCCGGTCCAGCTTCGGAACGAATTGTAAGATTACTAGTATTAAGCAATGGTTGAAGCGGTCTTTTTCTGTTTTTGGTCTCTTTCTTGCAAAACAAATTGATCACGCCCCGCCCCGATCCCGGAAATCGTAAAGATGGCAGTTATGACCAAAAGCAAGGCCAGCGGAATGGTCCATGACTGGAACAGGTCATATAATGAGCCGATGAGAATCGGTCCAGCTGCGGCGAGAAGGTAGCCGACGGATTGCGCCATTCCTGAAAGACTGGCAGCCTGTTTCGCATTTTCAGCACGAAGTCCGATAAGGGTTAAGGAATGGCTGATCGCAGCGCCCAGCCCAATTCCGATTAAAACGATACTGATGTTTGTGATGATGCCATTAACATTTAAAAGCAGACCTGTAAGGCCGGCAAAAGTGAAAATGCCGATTCCAAGAGCAATCCCTTTTTGGTTAGGAAGCCGGGCGGCAAGAACAGGGATAATAAAATTAACAGGAAGTCCTGAAAACTGGAGAACCGTTACCATCCATCCAGCTTCGGCGATTTCCCGTCCCTGGCTATGAAGAATTTCAGGGAGCCAGGTAGTAGCGCTGAAATAGACCATTGATTGCAATCCCATAAACAGTGTGACCTGCCAGGCGATGGGAGAGGTCCACATGGAAGACTTTGGTGCAGAAACCGCAGATACTTCCGTTTTTTTCTTCGCCATTCTGAGCTGAGGAAGCCAGACAATGATGGCAATTATGATCAGGACGGCCCATGCTCCGAGCGAGAGCCTCCAGCCCACACCAAGACCCTCAGCAAGCGGGACACTGAAACCTGGCGCAAGTCCCGCACAAATTCCCATTGAAAATGTATAAATTCCTGTCAGGAGGCCAACCTTCTGCGGGAATTTTTCCTTGACCATTCCCGGAAGAAGGACATTGCAAAGACCTACCCCTAATCCTATTAAAATAGTTCCTATGTACAGCGGAGGCAGCATTCCTGCAGAACGTGCCACAATGCCGGCTCCTAAAATCGTTAACCCCAAAAGAATGCTCCATTCACTGCCAAGCCTTTGGGCGATCCTCGGCACAAAAGGGGAGAGCAGAGCGAAGGCGACGAGCGGCAAGGTGGTCAGAAGACCTGCTGCACCATTGGAAATTCCTGTCTCATCCCGTATAGCCCCAATCAATGGCCCGACGGATGTAATCGCTGGCCGTAAATTAAATGCCACAAAGATAATGCCAGCCATTAGTAAAAGGTTTTTTGATTCCATTTTTGCTCTCAATGCGGACCCTCCCTTAAAGGTAGAACTTTCGGATAACGAAAGACAATATTCAAAATAGTATAATAGTTTTTTAGACAAAAGTACATAGGTTTAAGTTTTACGGACATATTTTTTGAAGCTAATTTACACATTTTAAAATGGAGGAGCTTTTTTAAGGAGATTGCAAAATTTTTCCTGGATGTAAAAGAAATCCAATGTTAACTAAAAATATAGTTGTAAATTACAAGTAATTAAACTATACTATAACCAAGAGGTGAAAATAATGGAAAATCTTCGCAGTTTGTTTCAAGTAATGACGCGCCGTTTTGGCTTACTTAATAAAAATTGCTGCAGTGTAGGCGGTTGCGATATTTCCCTCATTCAAAGCCATATTCTTTATGAGATTGACAATCAGCATAATCCGTCCATGCAGCAGATTGCAGATTCGTTAGGGACGGATATTACAACTTTCAGCAGGCAGGTTCAATCTTTAGTGAAAATGAACTTAGTTAAGAAAACGCCGGATCCTGCTGATAAGAGAATCAGTATTCTTTCGCTGACTGCTGAAGGAAAATATATTGCAGGTTCAATAGACCAGCAGATGAATGCATTTTTACAAGAGGTTTTTTCACAAATGAATGAGTTTGAAAAAGAAACAGTCATCCGCTCAATTCATTTGTTAAATAATGCAATGGCAAAATCCAATGCATGCTGTAAACCGTTTCAGGGGTAAATGCCTCTGAGGTGAGTACTTGTATTTTGCAAGTAAAATTTAATGGAGAAAAGGGGAGAAAGCATGACTAATCAGAATGATCTTGTAAAAGGATGCTGCACGCCTAAGAAAAGCGAATTAGAAAAGAATTCACAAAACAAGGGGAATGCAAGAGCGCTGCCTGTAGCTATAATTGGCGCCGGACCGGTGGGACTGGCAGCTGCTGCACACCTGGCAAGCATGGGGCAATCATTTATTCTGCTCGAAGCGGGGAAACAAGCGGGAGCCAATATTAAAAGCTGGGGACATATTCGATTATTCTCACCATGGCGATACAATATTGACAAAGCTGCTGCCAGTTTATTAAGCGCAAATGGCTGGGTAAAGCCGCAAATGGAAGCTTTGCCTACCGGGGAGGAACTTGTTGAACACTATCTAAAGCCACTGTCCAGTTTACCTGAAATAAAGCCTTTCATTCATCTGAATACGAAGGTTTTGTCAGTCGGCAGAAAAGATACGGATAAAATGAAAACGGCAAACCGGGACGATATACCTTTTGTTATTCATACTGAGCAGAATGGAGAGTACAAAACATTCGAATCGAGAGCAGTCATAGATGCTGCAGGTACCTGGGGAAATCCAAATCCGGCTTCATCAAGCGGAATTTGGCTGGCTGATGAGAGGGAACTGAAGGAAAAGATATTTTATGGAATACCCGATGTATTAGGGAGTGAGCAGCAGCGCTACCGGAATAAGCGCATTGCAGTTGTCGGCGGAGGCCATTCAGCGATCAATGCCTTGCTGGATTTAGCCGAATTGAAAGAGTTCTATCCCGAAACGGAGATTCTATGGATTATGAGAAGAAATCAGGTTGAGGATGCTTACGGAGGAGAAGAAAAAGATGCACTTGAAGCAAGGGGCCGCCTCGGAAGCAAGATCCATCAATTGGTTGATAAAGGGCAAGTGGAGGCTGTTACTCCATTTCGTATTCAGCTGGTCAAAGAGTCGGAAAGGGGAATCGAGTTAATAGGCAGCCAAAACGGGAAGCAGAGAAGCCTGGATGGAATCGATGAAATGATTGTCAATACAGGAAACCGTCCGGATTTTTCAATCATAAGTGAACTTCGTACTTCCATTGATTCTGCAACTGAAAGTGCTGGTTCATTGGCACCATTAATTGATCCAAATATTCATAGCTGCGGAACGGTTCGTCCCCATGGAGAAAAGGAATTAAGACAGCCTGAGAAGAACTTTTATATTGTGGGTTCCAAAAGCTATGGCCGTGCTCCAACCTTTTTGATGGCGACAGGCTATGAGCAGGTTAGGTCTGTGGCTGCTTATTTGAGCGGTGATTTCACTGCTGCAGAAAAAGTGGAGCTGGACTTGCCCGAAACGGGTGTATGCAGCGTTAATATTAAAAGTTCAATTAAAGAGTCTGTATCATCTTGCTGCAATTGATTCGCTGCGCCTTAAAATGTAATTGAATAGGTGATAATAATGACGATAAATCATGCTGGAGCTCTCAAAAAAGAATATTTTATATCCTATATGAAATTAATCATGAATGCTTTTGGGTGTTCTGTTGAGGAAGCAAAAGATAAAACATTTGAAAGGCTGTTTCGATTGCGGGAAAGTGAAATGGGGCAGGAGACGTATACACAATTTATTTTGGCTTATCGGGATTTAACAAATGAAACTGATGATGAATAGCTATGCGTCTATTAATGGGTAAAGGCTTAATATGGTAGACGCCGCTTTTATTGGAGGGACCTGCAATGAGAAATGAGATATCTGTTCGTGAAGCCCGAGAGACAGATTTAGAGGCGATTGCCGAGATTTACAATCAGGGAATAGAAGATCGCATAGCTACATTGGAAACAGAGGCAAAAGATCTTTCCTATATGACAAAATGGTTTGATCAGCATCAAGGGCGATATTGTGTGCTTGCTGCAGAAAAAGGGGGTCAATTAATCGGCTGGGCTTCTCTGAATCCGTACAGCAGCCGCTGTGCATACGATGGAGTGGCAGATCTATCAGTCTATGTCGCAAGGGAGTTCAGAGGCAAGGGGGCAGGTTGGAAGCTGCTTTCTACACTCGAAAAGAAAGCAAGAGAAAACAAGTTTCATAAGCTGGTTTTGTTTACTTTTCCATTTAATGGACTGGGACAGAGTCTGTATAAAAAAATGGGGTTTCGTGAAGTAGGTGTATTTCAAAACCAGGGTGTGCTGGACGGAGAATTTGTGGTCGTTATGGCTATGGAAAAACTTCTGTAAATATTGTGCTTGCGGCTAAAGTTTTTAGCCGTTTTTTGTGTGGTATGACGTTGAAAAAACAGCAGCTCACCCAAAAATAGATGCCATAGTTTCACAAAAAACCATTTACTTATATAAGCAAATCATTATATATTAATATACGTGCAAAGCGGAGGTGATGAGATCATGATAGGATCCACAGTCGAAATCGGCAAGGCAGCATCCATTTTAAAATTATTAGGCGATAAAACTCGGCTCACAATGGTGAAGCTATTAAATAACCATGATTGCTGTGTATGTGAATTTGTGGAGATATTTAAAATGAGCCAGCCAGCCATTAGCCAGCATCTCCGGAAATTGAAAGATGCCGGTGTGGTCAGGGAAAACAGGAGGGGTCAGTGGATTATTTATTCATTGAATCAGGAAAGTGACTATTACCCGCTGGTTCAGACTGTGCTTGATCACCTTCCAAGCCAGGATTATTTATTAACAGAATTGGAAGAACAGGGACTGCGAATTTCCTGTGAGTAAGAGGGGGCAACACATTGACTCAAATAATTTTAGCATCGGTGATTTTCTTAGTCACCCTCATATTAGTCATTTGGCAGCCAAAAGGCCTGTCCATAGGCTGGTCCGCATGCGGCGGAGCAATCCTCGCCTTAATAGCCGGTGTGGTGGATTTCAATGATGTCATAGATGTTACATCCATTGTCTGGAATGCCACATTAACCTTTATTGCCATCATCATTATATCGCTGATTTTAGATGAAATCGGGTTTTTCGAATGGGCCGCTTTACATATGGCAAGAGCGGCAAAGGGCAGCGGAGTGAAGATGTTCATTTATGTTTCCATTTTGGGAGCGGTAGTCGCAGCATTCTTTGCGAATGATGGAGCGGCACTCATTCTCACGCCAATTGTCCTTGCGATGGTGCGAAACCTCCAATTTGAAGAAAAATTGGTTTTTCCGTTTATTATCGCAAGCGGATTTATTGCGGATACAACGTCACTGCCATTGGTCGTCAGCAACCTGGTCAATATCGTCTCCGCTGATTTCTTTGGCATCGGCTTTGTGGAATATGCGTCCCGCATGATTATTCCGAACTTCTTTTCACTGGGTGCCAGCATTTTGGTTTTATTCTTATTCTTTAGAAAAAGCATACCAAAGAATTATGATTTATCTCATTTGAAAAAACCAGCAGAAGCAGTAAAAGACAGCAAAATGTTCCGATTGTCATGGCTTGTTTTAGGTATCTTATTAATGGGCTACTTTGCCAGTGAGTGGATTGGTGTCCCAGTTTCATTCATCGCAGGCATTGTAACAGTGTTCTTTCTGTTCATGGCGCGAAGAAGCCCTGCCGTGAATACACGCACTGTCATCAAGGGTGCACCATGGGCTATCGTTTTCTTTTCGATAGGCATGTATGTAGTGGTTTACGGACTTCGAAACGCTGGTCTTACAAATGTTTTGGCAGATGTAATTCAAATGACAGCTGACCAGGGACTATTTGCAGCAACAATTGGAATGGGATTCATTGCGGCCATCCTTTCTTCTGTCATGAACAATATGCCAACCGTGATGATTGACGCTCTGGCCATTGCTGAAACCGATACAAGCGGAATCATCCGTGAAGCCCTTATCTATGCAAACGTGATTGGATCGGATCTAGGCCCGAAAATTACGCCGATTGGGTCCCTCGCAACTTTACTGTGGCTTCATGTCTTGTCCCTGAAGGGAGTAAAAATCTCATGGGGAACGTACTTTAAAACTGGGATCATCCTAACGATTCCAACACTGTTCATCACATTAACCGGATTGTACATTTGGCTAATGATTATCTAAAAAGGAGAATCTCAACATGACTAAAAAAACGATCTACTTCCTATGCACAGGCAACTCATGCCGCAGCCAGATGGCAGAAGGATGGGCAAAACAGCATTTAGGTGAAGAATGGAATGTTTATAGTGCAGGGATTGAAGCACATGGCTTGAATCCGAACGCTGTAAAAGCAATGAAGGAAGCTGGAATTGACATCTCGAATCAGACTTCTGATATCATTGATCCTGAGATTCTAAATAATGCCGACTTGGTTGTAACGCTTTGCGGCGATGCAGCGGATAAATGCCCAATGACACCTCCACATGTAAAGCGCGAGCATTGGGGATTTGATGATCCTGCGAAAGCAGAAGGGACAGAAGAAGAAAAATGGGCTTTCTTCCAGCGTGTACGGGATGAAATCGGCGGCAGGATTAAATCATTTGCCGAAACGGGAAAATAAACATTTAAAGGGAGGGAACAGATTTGATTATCACAGATAATGCGCGTGACGAATTAAGAAAAATGCTGGAAGAGCAAAATGCCAGCTGCGTCCGCATCTTTTTTGAAGGCTATGGCTGAGGACAGCCAAGAATAGGACTGGCTCTGGATGAGCCGGAAGCAGATGATATTATTGTCACAATCAATGAAATCAAAGTAGCAATCGACCCGATTATTGAACCAAACACCGAAGACCTTGTTTTAGAGCGGAGCGGTAACGGAAGCGGGATCTCGATGATCGGGAATACAGGAAGATGCTGTTAGGAAAAGGCCTTTAGGGGTCTTTTTATTTTGATCAAGTCCATGCTCCTAAAAAAAACATTCACATACATTATGGTATCTGGCATGGAGAGGTGAATGTTGTTGTATTACACTTATACTCCTTATGGGCATCACTTTAACAGAGGACATGTGAATCATCAGGCTTTTCCAAATACCAGCAGACAGAGAGCAGGCTTTTCCAAAGAAGAGGCCGCAGCCATTGCGCTGCTATTGGGAATCGATTTTACGAAAACCCGGTTTGATCTGAATGAATTCTGGATGGGCGTTAATACAGAACTGGAGCATGGAAAACGATCAAGCCAAACGAATGTTACTGGCGATGATCCGCTACTTACAGGGAAAATTGCCATGGCACATCTTAACGAGTTTCCTGACTATTATAAGCGATTAAAAGTTTTGGAAGCGGAAGCTAAGGCCTATTGGAATACATTGCAGCAAGGCTGAATAAAACAATGCCGGAGATATTTTCTTGAAATGTAAGCCCTTTGATAGGGGCTTTTTTTATTTTTATGCTGCCGGGGCGGCTGGGATGGCGCGTGCTTGAGGTTTGGCGTTTTATCTAACAGGTTTTGGAGTTTATCTAGCATGTTGTGAGTTTTATCTAACAGGATTATGAATTTATCTAACAGGTTTTTTGATTTTCTTGCATGTTTTGGAGTTTATCTTACATTTAGAACAATTCGTCTTTACGGAGAAGAAATCGACTATGAAAACAGAGGGCGAGATGAGGAATGTTGCATATAATTTGATTCTGGCGCATATAGCATGAAAGTGACGCATATCTGTGCCAAAGTGAAGCATATCCAGAAAAAGTGACGCATAACTGCAATTTTCAATAAAAAGAAGAGTCCAACTGATTCAGCTACCTATAATTACACACAAAAAAGAGCACCCATCAGGTGCTCTTTCATGTGCCCGGCAACGTCCTACTCTCACAGGGGGACAGCCCCAAACCAAAGAGGACTGCATTGCTTTTTTAGCTTACTGTTCCGATGTTTTCTCCGTTAAAAAGGTAATCGCTACAAAAAGTGCAAAGGCAAGCAATAGCAGTGTTCCGCCGACGATAAAGAAGACCAGTACGAAGGTATCCCCTAAATTAAACGGATTTAAAGTATACATCCACATGCCGATTGTCAGCCCCAGCGACCCTGCCATTCCTAGGATGCTGTGAATAGAAACGAGTTTTTTGTATTTTACGCGGTAGACTTTATAAAAGATTCCCCATGCAAATACGGAAAGCCATCCTACGAGCAGGATGTGGGCGTGAATGGGCCTTAACGAATAATCCATCTGCCCGGACATATGCGACCCAAGGTAGGTTCCGATAATGCCGAAGATAGCTGCAAACCTTATTAATCTAATACTCCATTTTTGTTCCATAATAGTTATTCCTCCCGTTGTTTCTCCCTGAAAAATGTAATGGTAAAGGTGGTGCCTTTGCCAGCCTGGCTGTCTGCCTTGATTTCCCCATTATGCAGCTCAATGATTTGTTTTACAATCGATAGCCCGAGTCCTGTGCCATCATTTTTCCTGGCCGAGTCCACCCGGTAAAAGCGCTCGAAAATCTGGCTGATCGCATCCTTTGAAATTCCAATCCCGGTGTCTTTAAAAACAACTTCAACCGCTGTTTGGGTTTGAGCCAGGCTGATCAGAATGCTGCCGCCATGCGAGTTATATTTTATCGCATTCGTCAGCAGGTTGTCCCAGATATTCACCAAAAGCTCCGGGTCCCCCTTAAAAAAGACGGGCGCGAGCTTATATGAAATCTCAATTTCTTTTTCCTCCAGCCGCCATTGATGTCTGCGGATGGTTTCCTTGATCTGATCGTCCAATTTCACCTCCGAGAGCTTCATCGGATAAGAATTCTGGTCAAGGGAAGTCAATAGCAGAAGCTGTTTGGTCAGATTGGACAGCCGCTTCGATTCCTGATCGATAATCTCCACGTATTCGAAATGTTCTTCATCTGACAGTTTCTGTGTCTGCAGAAGCTCCGCATACCCCTGAATATTCATGAGAGGGGACTGAAAGTCATGGGACACATTGTTGATGAATGATTTGCGGGCCTCATCATTATGCTGCAGCTGAGCCTGCATGCGGCTGAAGCTTTCCGCGAGCTGTCCGATTTCATCCCGTCGTTCAATGTTCAATGGGAAGTTGAAATTCTCACGGGTAATTTCCTTTGTCGCCTCCGTCAGCTTCGTGATCGGTTTGATTAGATGTTTGGCGAACCAGATCACCCCGGTAATGCTGACAACGGCAATGGCGACAAAGAACCACGCGAAGATCATGTGAATGTCCGAGAAAAGCAGCTTATTATCCGGCCGGAGAAATAGCGCGTAATTCTGATTATCCATGGTAAAAGGGACGCCGACCGTATTTTCAAGGTCGTTTGAAAAATGGCCCATCATCAGAAATTGGCCCGCAAAGCTATCCATCCCATGATAAACCTTCTGATCAGTCAGCACCTTTTCAGCTTCTTCAGGCAGATCTGTCTTATTGAAAGGCTGCCCGAAGAATTCTCCATCTCCGGACTCACTGACGATATATAGCTGATAGCCGAGCTTGCTCATCGAATTTAAGTACGTTTCATAAGTGGAGCCAGAAGAATGCATATGTTGAAGGCCATTCGCGATTTCCTCTGCAATTACTACATTGTGTCTGTCGATTTTCCCTTTTGTAGAAGCCATATAGACCCAGTTGGTCAAAAAGAAGGAAAGCAGGATACTTATGGCTAAAATCACAAGTGTGGCTGCAATGAATTTCCGGTAGAGCCTCTTCATTTTGTTTCCTCAAGCTTATACCCGATGCCGCGGATGGTCTGAATCTCAACGGATGCCCCGTATTTTTTTAACCGGTCGCGTATCCGGTTGATGTGGGTATTCAATGTCTGCTCGCTGCCTTCATAATCCGCACCCCACGCCTGTTCAATCAATGCGGCCCTCTGTGTTATTTTATTTTTGCGGGCCGAGAGCAGGCTCAGAAGCTCAAATTCCTTTAATGGAAAAAGGATGGTCTCCTGATTGATTTCCACTTCAAAGCTTTTTCTGTCAATGGATAGATTACCGGCTTTAACGACTGTTTCCATTGCCCGCTCGGCTCTTCTTAACACAACGGCTATCCGGAAAAGCAGTTCCTTCACCTCAAACGGTTTGACAATATAATCTTCAGATCCTGATAGGAAGCCCTGTTCTTTATCACTGAGCTGCCCCTTTGCCGTCAGTAGAATAACAGGGATTCCGAAGTCACCGGTTAATATCCTTGTAAGCTCAAAACCATTCATGCCGGGCATCATGACATCTACAACGGCTAAATCTGCCGTTTGCTCTTCCAGGAGCGTTAATGCTTCTTGAGCATTATTTGCCCGCAGCACCTGATAGCCTTCATGATTCAGATGAATCGTAACAAGCTTCTGTATATGAACATCATCGTCTACGACTAGTATTTTCATAGCAGGGCCTCCTTAAAGGGAATAGGGAGGGACCCTCACTCTATTCCGAAATTTTTTCCCGGGAAGTTTCCTTATCTTTTTCGAAAAATAAGATCAATGCCGGAAGCAGCATTCCTCTCACAAGGAAGGTATCAATCAATATTCCCATGGCAACGATGAAGCCAAAGACGAATAAATCTGCGATTGGCATGGTCATAAGGGCAGCAAAGGTAGCAGCCAGAATGAGGCCTGCCGAAGAAATAACGCCGCCCGTATTGCGGATGCTAATTTCAAGAGCGTCCTTCACCCGGTGTTTCTTCCTTTCCTCCATAAAACGCGAAACCAGGATGATGTTGTAATCAATCCCCAATGCTACAAGGAAAATAAATGAATAGACAGGAACACGGGAACTGATGGCTTCAAAGCCGAATAATACATCAACCAGGAAGATCCCAAGCCCTAAAGCCGAAACAAATGAAAGCAAAATAGTTGCCATCATGTAGATCGGCATCCTGATGGATTTCGTAAGCGCAAATAACAGCGCAAGAATCAGGACCGTTTCAAGCAGGACAATTTTCATTATATCATCGCTGTTAACATCCTGTTCGTCCACTATTTTCGGAGTGACCCCGCTATAGTAGGACTCGGCTTCCACACCGATTTCTTCTAATAGTTCAGGTGTGTCGTCACGCAAATCTTTCATGAAGGATATGGCTTCATTTGAATATGGGTTGATGGATAATGCCACACTCATTTTTGCCGCCTTGCCGTCTTCTGATAGGGCAGACAGGCGGACAGAGGCAACTTCATCAAATTCCTGCAGGTTTTCACTTATCGCTGCTGTATCGTTTTCAGCCAGCTTCTGATCACTGACAACCAGAAGTGTCGAAGGAGCCAGCTCGCCTTTGTCATATCTGGCTTCGACTATTTCATAGCCGACCCGCGATGGCAGATCCTCCGGGAATTTCTTGACGGTGTCGAATTCATAATCAAGGTTGAAAATATTAAACGCTGTGATGAGCATGAAAATGCCGACAATTCCGCCTGAGATGCCGGGCTTGTTCACAACGACTCTGGCAATGGGTCCCCAGACACTATGTTTAACTTCTGTTTCAGCACCATATTTAGGAACCTTCGGCCAGAACGCCTTGCGTCCGAACAGGGTGAATAAAGCTGGTACCAGCGTAACGGAAGCCAGCATGATAAAAAACATCGCTGTTCCAAAAATCGGGGCAAAGTTCTGATAATCACGGAAATCAGCGAAGAACAGAACCAGCATGGCAGCAAGAACCGTTCCGCCCGCAAAGAAAACAGGCTCTCCTGTGGCCCGCATGGCATGTTTCATGGCTTCATATTTGTTTTCAAAATGGTTAAGCTCCTCGCGGTAACGGGAGAAAACAAATAAAGAATAATCAATCACGGCAGCAAACAGCAAAATGCTCATGATGGAAGTGGTCTGGTTATTGATCTCAAGTCCGCCGGCACCCATTAAAGCAACACTCTGGTTCACGACCTGGTAAACAATCACCGTCGCGAGAAGCGGAATGATGGCAAGCAATGGTGAACGGTAAATGGCTATAAGCAGGACAAGGATAATGACAACAGTCGCAATCAGGAGAACAAAGTCAGCCTGTTCGAACAGCTTGACTGTATCTCCTGCAATACCAGCAGGGCCTGTGATATAAAAGGAAGTGCTTTCGAGATCCTCCGCAATTTTATTGCCGACTTTTGAGACATGATCATTGATCTCTGCATACTGATCATTGCCAAGTCCCTGTTCAAGCTCCATTGGCACAATCATGGTGGACTTGTCCTCAGAAATGAAAGAACCGAGTGCTTGCGGCGGAAGCTTGCTGATATCGATAATTGTCTTGATTCCATCGATATCTTCTTTCATGATTCCTTCCAGAATCTGTTTAGCTTCTTCGATTTGAACCTCGCCATTTTCATTATGGAAAACCAGAATGCCTGGAGTTCCTTGTTTGTTTGGAAAATATTCTTCTGTTTTATTCTGGGCAATAATGGATTTCGCGTCATCAGGAAGTGACTGGAAGTTGTTTGTTTTATAATCTCCAAGCATCGGACCTGCACTTAAGCCGATCATCAGCACAAGCCAGCCGATAATCGTGATCCACATTCCCCGTTTGGTGGAAACCCAATCTGTTACCCCATGCAGCAGTTTTTTCACACAAATGCCTCCTAAAACTTATTTCAAGGATTATCTTACAAAATGAAAATAAACTGAACCTCAACTTCCGTTTACAATTAGCCCGATGCATGAAAGAAGTGGTTTATATAGAAAATATAATCATATTAACATGTGGAGAGACAAGGATGAAGACAGCGCCAGTGTGACGGCTGAAGTATGTTGACCTAAGATTGTGGATTGGCTGTATGGCTTCAGGGAGGTTATAAGCCTCTTTTAAAATTTTGAAAGGTGTGTGTGTTAAGTATGCCGGTTCAGGAAACGATCCTCCGTGTAACCATTTCATTTTTAGTGTTATTTCTGCTGGCGAGGCTGATGGGGCGCAAGGAAATCGGACAAATGACCTTTTTTAACTGGGCCTCAGCCATAGGTGTCGGGTCTATCGCCGGGAACCTTGCTGTGAACGAAAGCACCCGAATCAAGGATGGAGTCATCGCACTGGTTTTTTGGACGCTTTTCACCATTGCAATGGATATGATCGACCTTAAATCAAAACAGGGACGGTCAGTCACAACAGGGGATCCCCTAATTGTCATAAAAGCAGGCAGAATCATGGAATCCGCTCTTAAAGCAGCGAGAGTGGATCTGGATGAGCTTCAGGCGCTATTACGGCAAAAGGATATCTTTTCTTTTAAGGATGTCGATTACGCCATCCTCGAGACAAATGGAGACCTGTCTGTGTTAAAAAATGCCAGCCAACAGGCTGTGACAAAAACGGATCTAAACATCAGCAGTCCAAACAGGCCTCTGTTTCCTTTACCGACAGAAGTTATTGCTGATGGAAAAGTCAATACGGAAAACCTGACGAAATTAGAATTAGATGAAAACTGGCTTGAACTTGAACTGAAAAAAGCGGGTATCCGTTCTGTTGAAGATGTATTTTTTGCACAAGTCCAGCAGGACGGCACTCTTTATTTTGATTTAAAAGATAAATAGAGGACAGAAATCGGATTCTGTCCTTCTATTTATTAAAATTAAATGTTTATTCAACTAAAGAAAGGGTATTGAAATATGTTTGGGTATAGAATGAAGCGTTCTCATATTTAAAGTTAAATCCAGGTGCTATAGGGGAGAACATGAATAATCAAATGCTTCTTTTAGGGGAAACGATATTAAAAGAGAAGGACACAATAGCGAAAAAACTGCATAAGGATCGAATGAGCGACGTCGAGATGACTGATACAGAAAGATCACAGGCTGAGAAACTGGAAGCGCACATTGTTCAGATTCGTGCTGAGTTTATTGAATTGTTTGGTTTAGCATTGCTGAATCATGAGGACAAAGATCAATCATTAGAAAAGATTGAGAAATGGTGCAAAGGGACAGGCGAGTATTTCTTCAAGCTTGGGATCCCTTTGGATGAAGCTTTAAAGGATGCGGGATATTACCGAAAATATATCTGGAATGAACTTGAAGAAACGATGATGGAGCATAAAATGACTGCATCAGAGATTATAAAGGTAGTCTATTTGATAGACCCCTTACTTGATCATTCCATTCATTGTTTCAGCATGTCTTATGTCAAATTTCATCAGGTAACTCTCGAGAATGCAAAGCAGGCTTTCCTTGAGCTATCTGTCCCGGTTGTTCCACTCTCGAAAGGGGTAGGCATCCTGCCGCTAATCGGGAATATTGATACAGGGAGAGCCCGGCTGTTAATGGAAGAAACATTAAAACAATCTGCACACCTGAAGCTGTCTCATTTAATTTTAGACCTTTCCGGTGTCATGATTGTCGATACCATGGTGGCAGATCAGCTGTTTAAAGTGATTGAAGCCTTGTCGCTTGTCGGCGTTAAAACCATCATTACAGGAATCCGCCCGGAAGTGGCCCAGACAATCGTCACGCTCGGCATTAATCTGAATGGCATTCAGGTAAGAGCCAATGTGTATCAGGCTTTTGAAGAACTGCATGGGTAAAATTGAACATAGCAGAGGAATTCAGTTATGAATTTACTCTGCTTTTTTTTGTTTTAAGCCCTTTTTGCCGTGGTTATCCATTCAATTTTTCCGCAGATGAACCGTGTTAATTTTCCCAACCGTGAATACAATGAATCAAACAGCACTTCAATGAATATTGAGGGGTGATGACATCATGTTTTCGGTAACGGGAATGCAGGGGTTTGAAATCTTTTCGCTTATGCATCTGGTTACGTTGTTTCTTTTCTTTTTTACAGCCTGGTGGCTGGTGTATTACAGACAGGCGCTCAGGGCTTATCAGAAAATCATTAAATGGACGCTGTTTTTTACGCTGCTTGCCTGTGAAGTGACATATCATGTATGGCTGGTCCTGACAAATCAGTGGGATGTGTCAAATCTGCCTCTCCAGCTATGTTCCTTGAGCACGTTCATTGCACTTTTCCTATTTTTAAGGCCTAATAAAAAGGCTTTTTGGCTGCTGTATTTTATTGGTGCGATTCCTCCCATTTTAAGCATGGTGACACCTGATATGGTTTACCTATTTCCTCATTTCCGCTACATCAAATATTTTCTTCATCATTCAGCCATTCCATTAGCCGTACTATATTTTATTTTGTTTGAAGGATACAGGGTGCCGAAAAAAGCGGTTCTGACCGGCTTTTTAACACTTAACGTGATTGCGGTGCCAGTCTTCTTTTTAAATCTGCTGCTGGGAACTAATTTCTTCTATTTGGCGAGCCCGACAGAAACCAAAACCCTGCTGTCATTTTTCGGGAATGGTGTCTGGTATTATGTAACGCTTGAAGCAGCTGCGTTAGTTGTCTTTTTCATCACTTATTTACCGATGCATTATGTGCATAGAGCCGAACAAAAAAGAGTCCGGGGCAATTAAAAGCCGTAATCCTGTTTAACGGGCAGGATTACGGCTTTTTTATCGCAGTCTAACGGGCGCCAGTAAGACCCCCACTTCAAGATTCAGAAGAATCAAAGGAAGATAAGCGGGGTCAAACTGCCCGTAAAGGCCCGATTTGTTCAACTAACAATCAGTAGGAAGAAAAGCACTCCCCACTGATTGAAGTTTCACTTTATCGTTTATTCTGTTCCTTTTCTTTTTTCGTACTGCCGCTGCGGGGTCATTTTGGAAATGGCATCATCCACAACTTCCTGGGCTTTCTTTGCTTCCCGGTCCTGTTTTTGGGCTTCCTCCTGAATACGGTTTACGTCCTTCGGGGTATTTTCGGTCATAAATAAACCCTCCCTATTTGTTATATGTAATTAATGTTTCCGAATTTCAGTGAATTAAACAAATTGGAGTCATGAAACCTTTTGAATACTGAATCGTATTATAGTAAAGGGGATGAGAAGATGGCAGATTTTATTGTGATTTTTTTCTTATTTATTCCTGTGTACGGAGTATTGCTATGGAGTTATTTTGATCCGGAAGAAAGCCTGCTTTGGGGAAGGCGGGGGATGTATAAGGAGGAGCCCGAGATTACGGAAGGAGCGAAAAAATACACGAAAATTTTATCGCTCGTCCTAATGATCCTGATAACATTGATATTTGCTATTGTATTCTTTAATCTAATAGCAGAAAAGTTCAGTTAAGTATTTGTAAGAAGGAGTAATGCGGAAAATGATAATTGAAGTGATCGCAGACACACTCAGTGATGCGCGAATTGCCGAACAGGCCGGGGCAAGCAGAATTGAACTGGTAACCGGGCTGGCTGAAGGCGGTCTAACGCCAAGCTATGGAGTTATTGAAAGTGTATGCAGAGAATTGACAATTCCGGTGAATGTGATGATCCGCCCGCACAGCCGCGGGTTTTGCTATTCGGAAGAGGACATAGAAATCATGATTGGGGATATTAAGGTCTGCAAGAAGCTTGGTGCAGCAGGTGCAGTATTTGGCGTTCTCACACCTGACCACAAAGTACATAACGAACATTTGAAACGGCTAATTCATGCTGCAGACGGACTGGATATTACCTTCCACCGGGCATTTGATGTGACTGATGACCAATTTGCGGCTCTGGAAGTGATCAAGGAGTATCCGCAGATTTCAAGAATCCTTACATCCGGCGGCAAGAGTAGTGCTGCAGATGCAGCAGAAAGGTTGAAGCGTCTCCATGAGCTTACGGCAGATAGCCATTTAAAAATTATGGCTGGGGCCGGTCTGTCAGTTGATAATATAAAAGCATTTTTGGTTGAGGTGCCTGTCACTGAAGTTCATTTTGGTTCAGGTGTACGTTTCCAATCCAGCTATGAGAATGTCATTGATCCTGAGAAGGTGCAGGCGTTAAAGAAGATTATCGGCAGCAGAGGTTTATAGAAAAGAGCATCAAATATTTGGATTCTGTTTCCGAAATTCTTCATTGATAACTACTTATGTTATTAATTCCAATTTTCAGAATGAAGATTGACTGGACTGGCAGTTCCATGCTACATTAATTTCATATTATTAAAAGGTGTGGTGAAGTATGTCGATTGCAGGTGTCAACTAATTGTTTAGTTGAATAAGGTACTAATTTTCTGGTTTTCGCCAGTTTATTAAGAATGCCTTTTTTCAAACATGTTTTGTTTGAATACCTGCCATCAGACTGCTTCCATTTCTATATATTCGTATAGCTTTAGACACTATGCCTGTTTTAGGGTTAAGTTTGTTTATGCCTGTTCGAAAAGTAGAACGCCCGCGGAAGCTTTCTGCCCAATTTACATTGGGGCGGGGAAGGCTTTTGCGGGCTATTTTATTTGGAATGAGGCAGAGAGAATGAATGGAATGACCTTTGAAAAATTACAATACCACGAATTGAAAAATAAAGTGAAACAGCATTGCGTCAGCAGTTTAGGGAAAGCGCTGATCGATAAGCTGGAGCCGAGCTCAAATATAAAAGCCGTCCGCAATCGCTTAAACGAAACAAGCGAGGCGAGAAGGCTGCTGGACGCCGAAAAGCATTTGCCATTAACCGGCATTTCCAATATAACAGGCATTATTGAAAAAGTGGAAAAAGGAATCATTTTAACTCCATCAGAGTTAAACGCTGTATCCGATTTTCTTAGGGGCTGCCGGAAAATCAAAAAATTTATGGCAGATAAAGAATTTTTTGCGCCAGTTCTCTACACGTATGCGTTATCTATGACGGAATTCAGGAATATTGAAGAAGAAATCTTATATGCAATCAAAGGAAACATGGTTGATTCGGGTGCCAGCAAAGAGCTGAAACGGATTAGAAATCATATTGCCAAAAGCGAAGAGAAAATTGAAGAACGATTGAATAAATTCTTGCGCAGCAGTGCTAATAAGGAATATATTCAAGAATTTTATATCAGCAAAAAGGATGACCGTTTTACGATTCCGATTAAAGCATCCTTTAAAAATCAGGTTGCCGGAACAGTGGTTGAATCCTCTTCAAAAGGCTCGACTGTTTTTATGGAGCCTGATGCCGTTTCAAAGCTTAATGTGGAATTGTCCATGCTGAAATCGGAGGAGTCGGTAGAGGAATATCAAATACTCGCCACACTTTCAGGAGCCATTCTTGAATCCATTCATGAGATCCGCATCAATATTGAATGCATCAGCCAGTACGACATGATTTTTGCAAAAGCGAAGTACAGCAAAAGTACGGACGGTATTGAACCAGCGATAAATAATCATGGGTATATCAAATTGGTAAACAGCAAGCATCCTTTATTGGAAGGGAACGTTGTCCCGCTGGATTTTGAAATCGGGAAGGACTATAGAAGCTTAGTCATAACTGGCCCCAATGCGGGCGGAAAAACCGTGGTCTTAAAGACAATCGGACTCCTCACTCTGGCTGTCATGTCCGGGTTTCATATTAAGGCGAAGCCGGGAAGTGATATCGCCATTTTTGACAATGTATTTGTTGATATTGGCGATAATCAGAGCATCGAGAATGCCCTAAGTACGTTTTCTTCCCATATGATGAACATTTCCGAAATCATGAGTGCTTCCACTAATAATACTCTGCTTTTATTCGATGAGATTGGCAGCGGAACAGAGCCGAATGAAGGGGCTGCATTGGCAATTGCGATTCTCGAAGAGTTTTATCATATGGGATGCATCACGATTGCCACTACTCATTATGGTGAGATTAAACGTTATTCTGAAATGCATGATGATTTTATGAACGCTGCCATGCTATTCGATAGTGCGGAATTGAGGCCGATGTATAAGCTTTTAATAGGTGAATCTGGAGAGAGCAATGCACTTTGGATTTCCAGGAAAATGAATATCCGCGAACATGTTCTGAAGCGCGCGCAATTGTATATTGAAAATAAGGAATATAATCTGGAAGCAGTAAGAGAGAACAAAATAAAGAAGCCAGTGATTGAAGTGGAACAGACCGAAGATGTGTATCAATATGAAATTGGTGACCGGGTAAAAGTGATTAGCCAGGATGATTACGCCATTGTGTATGAGCCAATAGATAAATTCAATAACATCAAGCTGTTTTATAAAAATGAAATAGTGGAAGTAAACAGCAAGCGGATTGAATTGGACATAAAGGCAAGCGAACTATATCCAGAAGGGTATGACAGGAATACCTTATTTACCAATTACCACGAACGGAAGCTGCAGCATGACCTGGAGAGAGGATCGAAAAAGGCGCTGCGAAAGGTTGAAAAGGAGATTCGGAATAGGAAGCAGGAATGAAACGAGGCGATTCTCCGGGTGGAGGATCGCCTTTTTTACTGTGTATTTTTGTCTGAAGCTGAGAGGGTTCTGACACAGAACCGGGGTTTTCAGCAATTTGAGTCGGAAGTTGGCCCAGGTTCTGACACAGAACTGGGGTTTTCAACATTTTGAGTCAGAAGTTGGCCCGGGTTCTGACACAAAACCGGGGTTTTCAGCTATTTGAGTCGGAAGTTGGCCCAGGTTCTGACACAGAACCGGGGTTTTCAACATTTTGAGTCAGAAGTTGGCCCGGGTTCTGACGCAAAACGGCAATTTTCTGTAATTTGAGTCAGAAGTTAGCTCGGGTTCTGACACAAAACCATGATTTCTTGCTTTCTTTGTCCGAAGTGTCCCGCGGAATCTTTGTCCGGATAACTGCCATGATGGAGTTTTAAGCAAAATCTATGAAATCAAAAACCCTGCCGCAATAAATAATGCAGCAGCAATTACAGCCCCGATGGCTGAAACCTTCAATTTATATCGCGCATAGTCCACGAGATCCATATCCAGGATCGAAGCAGTGGTAATGGTGGTATCGCCAAGTGGTGAGGTAAGCGCTCCGAATGCCCCGCTTGCGAACACGGCTCCAACGGTAAGTGGAATGGAGGCGCCGGTTGAAACCGCGAGGGTAATTCCGAGCGGCATGAACAATCCCCATGTTCCCCATGAGCTCCCAATAAAGTAGCCGACCACTGAACCGAGCACAAAGATGGCAGCTGGTGTCAGATAAGCTGGTAGAAAGCTTCCGAGTGAGCTCCCGATAAAATCTGAAAAACCAAGATCCTCCGCCGCCAGTGTCAGCGCCCAAATCAGAATGAGCAGGCTGATCGCCTCCATCATCTGATTGCCTCCATCGTAAAAATGATAAAGAATTTCGTTCATTTTCTCCCGCCTGATTATGTAGAAAATAAAGGTTAAGACAAGGGTGATAAAAACAGCCAGCAGCATCACAAATGTAGCGTCGGCCATGGAGAATGCCTCGAAAACCGTACTTGCACCCTGCGACATTCCATCCTGCCATAACAGGAACAGAGAAAAGGCAAGCAATAAAACGACAGGGAAAATCAAATGCCATGGCTGGGCTTTTACAAGCGATAGTTCCTTCTTAATTCCCATCCGGTGGAATTCATGCTCTTTTTCCTCCAGATCGGTATGGGCTTCAGCTTTTTGCTCTCCTGTCTTTTTCCGGCGCCAGAACGTCTGCACAATCCCAATCAGCAGCATAATGATCGCGTAAAAGTTAAACAGGATGCTCAATAAAAAAATCTCATATGCGGACATATTCAGATCCAGCCCGCTGATGCCGCCTTCAACAAGGGAGACCATGAAGCCCACAAAAGCTGTCGCAACCGGAAGCAGCACAATTACGGATTCAGTTGATATATCGAGAGTCATGCCGACTTTCTGTTTGGAGAGATTCATTTTTTTAATCAACGATTTGATAATGGGTCCGATCATCATAATCCGAAACATCGGCATCATGAAGGTGAACGGGAGAGTGATCCAAATGAACACAAGAAGACCGCGTTCTGAACGGATCCGTCTGCCGGCCCATTCGGAAAACCCCTTAATGCCGCCCGCAATATTCATCATCCCGACGAGCCCGCCGAAAAGATATAGAAATCCGACTATCTTGATATTCGTTTCATCGGAAAGCGTAGTCACAATATAAGTGACCGACTTCTCCGTCCCCGCCAGCAGGTCCGCGGACACCAGTATGGAGCCAACAAGGATACCCACCACCAATCCCGGCAGGATATTCTTCAGCCAGATGGACATGCCGATTACGATTATAAATGGTATGAGCGATAGCCAGGTGATGTTCAAGTTTGTGCCCTCCAATAAAAATGCCGTTACTTATTTAGTATGGCCAGGGAAGGGAGGTAAATTCCCTGACATCATACAATAATACTTCATTTCCTTTGGATTGCCTGCTATTAGAAGGTGCAACCTTTTTCGCTTTAACTCATTAATATGGGTGTTTGATTCAGTAACAATCCCCCATCCTGACACATATTTTGATGGAGAGAGTAAACGAAGGACTCACAATGCTGTTCTTCATTATGCCCCTTGATGCTGCTTGCACATCTTATTAATAAATTACGGAGGTATGAACATGAATGATTTCCAAAACGAATTGCAAATGTTGAATGTTGGTGATTTCCATGCGAACGAGGCGGTTCCTTGGGATCAACACCAGGTCTATAGTGATCAGTCGAGGTTATGCGCTGGTTTTGGTATTGGCCTGGGCTTTAGCTGCTTTTTCTTTAACTGCTTCAATTGCTTTAACTGCTTTAACTGTTTCAATTGTTTCCGTTGCTCTAACTGTTTTAGATGCGGAGGCCGCTGTGGCGGGCGCTGTGGAGGACGTTGCGGCGGACGCTAGCCTATTCGATGTGTTCAGTTTAGCCCCTGAGTATGCAGGGGCTTTTCATCTGAAGGTCTGACATATGAGACAAATCCCAATACATAGAATGAGAGAGAAAGTATGTTTCTTAATTAGGCATAGTTTACGGGTAAGGAGGCGCGAAATGAAAAAATTGATCCCTTCTGTGCGGCTGAAAATGAAAAGGGACACGTTTTTTATCCCTGATCCGGCCAAAGGTGTGTATTTTCGGAATAATGTAAGCTCCTTCCGCATGGAAGGCAGTATGATCGATCAGTGGGTTCAAAAGCTGATGCCGATGTTTAATGGTGAATATTCACTTGAGGAATTGACGGCCGGCTTGCCGGGCCCGCATAGGGATCGGGTGTTTGAAATTGCGGAAGTGCTGTACCGTAACGGCTTTGCGCGGGATGTTAGCGGGGATCATCCACACCAATTGGAAGAGCATGTCCTTAAAAAGTATTCCTCCCAGATCGAATTTTTGGAAAGCTTCGGTGATTCGGGTGCATACCGTTTCCAGGCATACCGGCAGGCAAAAGTGCTGGCAGCAGGATCTGGCCCTTTTTTCGTTTCGCTGGTTTCTGCGCTGATTGAGTCCGGATTGCCAAAGGTTCATATGGTCATTACAGACCCTGAATCGACTAACACAAAGAGGCTGAAGGAGATTGTCGCACATGCCCGGCAAACAGATCCCGAAGTTTCTGCAGAGGAGGTAACAAGAGAGAGTGAAGAGGATTGTTCCTGGGAGGAATTGATCCAGCCGTATGATTCAATTCTATATATATCGGAAGCAGGGAATGTAGAGGAACTGCAGGTTATACATGCAGCTTGCCGGAAAGAGAAGAAGATATTACTTCCTGCTATTATCTACAAACAGGCTGGTATGGCAGGTCCTCTCGTGCATCCGGAATCAGAAGGATGCTGGGAGACTGCCTGGCACCGCGTACATCAGTCCGCATTTTGCAAAGACAAGCAATTGCATACTTCCTCCGCCACGGCAGGAGCCATGCTCGCTAATTTGATCGTGTTTGAACTGTTTAAAGAGGTTACTGGATTGACCAGTGCTGAACAGAGAAATCACTTTTTCCTGCTTGATCTGGAGACGCTTGAAGGAAATTGGCATTCCTTCTTGCCACATTCGATGCTGTCAGGAAATACAGCTGTGGAATGGATTCAAGATGTAGATCAGAGAATAGGGCAAGATTCAGAAAGAAATAATTCTGACAGTTTGTTTCTTTTTTTCAGTCAATTGACTTCCAAGGAATCTGGGATTTTTCATATATGGGAGGAAGGGGATTTAAAGCAGCTTCCGCTGGCACAATGTGAAGTGCAGGCAGCAGATCCGCTGTCAAAGGGACCGGCCGAGCTTCTGCCAGCTTTAATTTGTACAGAATTGAGGCATGATGAAGCACGCAGGGAAGCAGGTTTGACCGGAATTGAATCGTATGTGTCGCGGATGGCTGAAAAGCTCGCCGCAGATCTGCTTGCACCTAGCGAATTTGTTGGTGTGGGAGCAGGAGAATCATTTGCAGAAGGGGTATTACGCGGGCTGGATAAATGTTTGGAAGAGAAGCTGCTGGCTAAAAGTCAAGCAGACCAGAGAACAGTTTCACCTTTGCATTTGAATGCAGTAGAAGATGAACGGTGCAGGTTTTATTTAGACGCGTTGACAACGATGAAGGGAGCACCAAAAATCTGCCAGGGTGAAGGAGTGTCCGGCTTCCCTGTGGTCTGGGTCGGCACGGACGATCGCTGGTTTGGCAGTGTTGGCATTAATAGAACATTGGCGCTGAGGAAAGCGCTGCAGCATGCGATTGCACAGTCGCAAAAGCAAAGGGGGAGACATAGAGCAACTGCAGTGGAGGCATCATCTGTGCTTGTGGAGGAAAAGGAGCCTCAGCGTCTGGTCATACCTACTTGTAATGAGAAGGAACAATCCCAGCTATTGCAGTCTGCCAGACAGGTTCTGGAAGAGAACAGCATGCAGCTCTTAGTGTGTGAATTTTCGTTCGAGCCATTTTTGAAAGAGAGTCTGGCAGGGGTGTTTGGGGTGTTCATACGGGAGGGGGAATCTCAGTGAGTGCTGTCGTGGTAGTTGTCGGAGAGGGGCTGCTGGCGGACAGCGTATGCAAAGAACTGCCTGTCGGATTTAAGGTAATCCATCATTTGAATTTCGATCCTGAACTGCCGGATGGAACGAATTTGTTTCTGGTGCTGCACGATACCTGGATGCCTTCAGTCCATAAAAAGGCGGAAGAGGTATCCCGATCATCAGGTATTCCCTGGCTGCGGGGCTTTGTATCATTTGGAGAAGGCGTGATCGGCCCAATCGTTCACCCGTCTGCACCGGGATGCTCTCAGTGTGCGGACACTCGGAAACTCCTGGCAGGGCGTGACCGGGAAGAGATGTGGAAGCTGCAGCAGAAATTCGAAGGGAACAGCGGATTAGAAAGTGACGCCTGGGCATCTCGCACGGGGCTTTTACAGATGACACACCTGCTTGTGTCCGAGGTACAAAGGGTCCTTGAGGGCAGCTTAACGGACTTGGAAAGACGAATGTATCTGGTCAGTCTGAAAACAATGAAAACCTCTCGCCACCTCATTCTGCCGGATTCATTGTGCCCCGTGTGCAGCTCTCTGCCTGAAGATTCACAGGAAGCTGCAAGAATTACCCTTAACCCAAGCTTGAAAGTTAGCTCAGACAGTTACCGCTGCCGCTCATTGGAGGATTTAGATCAAACGCTCATCAGCAATTATCTGGATCCGCGGACTGGTTTACTAAATGGGAAAATGTATGATTTCAAACCGCCTTTTGCAGATGTAGTTGTAAACCTGCCGTTGTTTGGAGGGGATGAAGGCGTGGCAGGCCGCACTCATTCCTATAAGGTGAGCGAGCTGACAGCCATTCTGGAGGGGCTTGAACGTTCCTGCGGCATATCGCCACGTGGAAAGAGGACAGCAGTCTATGACAGTTACCGCAACCTGGAAGACCGGGCTTTTAATCCTCTAAAAGCAGGTGTGCATGCAGATGAACAGTATGCACGGCAGAACTTTCCTTTTAATAAATTTAATCCTGATTTCCCGATGAATTGGGTATGGGGTTATTCGTTTTTGCAGGAGCGCCCGATTTTGGTTCCTGAGCTGCTTGCATATTACAGCTTGGGCTGCGGGAATGGGTTTGTCTATGAAACGTCCAACGGATGCGCACTGGGCGGCAGCCTGGAAGAAGCGATTTTCTACGGTATTTTAGAAGTAGTGGAGCGTGATTCATTCCTGATGGCCTGGTACGGCCAGCTTGCCCTTCCGCGTCTTGATCCCTCTTCCTCCAATGACGAGGAATTGCAGCTGATGATTGAGAGGGTGAGGACAGTGGCGGGATATGATCTCTATCTGTATAACGCGACAATGGAGCATGGGATACCAAGTGTCTGGGCGATGGCGAAGAACAGGAAGAAAAAAGGGCTGAATCTCATTTGTGCGGCCGGAGCTCATCCTGACCCGGTTCGGGCGGTAAAAAGCGCAGTCCATGAGTTAGCTGGAATGATGGGGACAATGGACGATGATTTTGAAGCGAACAAGACGAATTTACGGCAAATGCTTAAGGATTCTTCCCTTGTCAGGAAAATGGATGACCATGGGATGCTTTACGGTTTGCCGGAAGCGGAGGAGCGGCTGGCGTTTTTGCTGGATGAAAACCGTCCGCTGCGATCGTTTTCCGAAGAATTCAAGCGGGGAAGGAGACATGCAGACCTGACAGATGATCTGCAGGACCTTCTTCAGGCCTTGCACAGGCAAAAGCTTGATGTCATAGTGGTGGATCAGACGACACCGGAAATAAAGAGGAGCGGATTGCATTGTGTCAAGGTGCTGATTCCGGGGATGCTGCCCATGACATTTGGACACCACCTGACACGTGTAACAGGACTGGAAAGGGTGCTGGAGGTTCCAAAGAAACTCGGATATGCTAAAGAACCGCTTAAAGTTGAACAGCTTAATCCACATCCCCATCCATTTCCATAAGCCCTCACAGGGAGGTGAAAATGATGAATCCAGATACATTTCTGCACAATTTGCATTTTGATATCGATCAAATAACCCCGCCGGATTGGGAGGTGGATTGGGAAGATGCTCCGCTTGCCTATAAGCTTTACCGGGGCTTGCCAGTTTTCCCCTGTCCCTGGAGGTTCCCCTTTCTCTTGAAGAATGGGAGGAACCCGCAAAGCCTGACCTTAGGAGAATTGGGGATTTTCTTTGGTACACATTCGGCCTGAATCAATTTTCCCAGTCTGTCTCTCCAGTGGGTTCGGATGAGCAAGGGGATTTTATGCAGTCGTTTCGGCGGTCTGTGCCTTCTGGCGGAGCGCTGTATCCGAACGAACTATACATGTTTTTGAAAATAGATGATGTGCCGGAAGGGATCTACCATTATGATGTGCTGCGCCACCGCCTGGTGCTGCTGCGCAGGGGGAATTTCGATTCGTATATAGCCCGTGCTCTTGGCAGTCGGTGTGATGTGCCAACTTGTTTTGGGACTGTGTTCGTGACGACCATGTTCTGGAAAAATTATTATAAATACAACAACTTTGCTTATCGTCTGCAGGGCTTGGATGCAGGGGGAGTAATTGGACAGTTATTGGAGGTTACAAAGAGGTTTGGTTTTGCAGCTGGGGTTTACTTCCAATTTCTTGATCGTGCCCTCAACCATCTCCTTGGACTGTCTGAAGAGGAGGAGAGCGTTTATGCTGTGATCCCGCTGTCAGTTGAACCGACCAGCTGGGCTGAAAACAGAACCAGCAAGGACGGAATGGCCTCTGCCTCCGAATTGTGCGGGGAAATAACCCAGATTCAGACTAAAACCTTAGTCAGATCTAACAAAGTTAAAGAATTTCCGATGTTAACCAGCGTCAATAAAGCGTCCATGCAGGAATCCGCTGATTCGTTTCGTCAAATCATTCCTCAAGAGTCCCACTGTGAGGGCCGGCCTGTGACTCTTCCTCCTGTAAACAGGATATCGTATGATTTGGCGGCAGTCTGCCGGGAGCGCTTTTCACCGGAAATGGATTTCACTTTAGGAAAAGTCAGCCTGGAGCAGCTTGCTGCCATTCTTCATGAGGCGACTGAATCCTGCCTGTATCGAAACGATTTAGATATGGCACTTGAAAAGCGCGCGTCACGTGTAACTCTATATGTGTGTTTGAATAATGTCGATGGGATTCCGGATGGAGCTTATTATTACGACAGCGATGCCCATTCACTAAGGGAGATTAGTCTTGGCGACCATCGGCTTGTGCTTCAATCCGGAATGCCTGCAGGCAATGTGAATCTGTTTCAAGTCCCGCTCTGCTTTCATATAGCCGGGGATAGAGCTTACCATAAAACGGAGTTGAACTATAGAGGCTACCGCATTCAGCAAATGGAAGCGGGAATGCTTATGCAGCGATTACTTATAGCAGCAACAGCGCTTGGAATGGGCGGACATCCGCTGCTCGGGTTTGATGCAAAGATGAGTGATGAAATCTACGGAACCGAATCACTGGGAAAAACCAGCCTCATCCAAATCCCAATTGGCTTCTACCGGGCCCGTCCATGGCTGAAGGGGAATTTAATTAGCTAGATTAGAAGATGAATCTGGTTGAAGTTTAGGGATGGTTGGGCGCTTAGCGACCATAATAAGAGTGGAGAAGAATATCGTCGTTAATAGAGTTGATTAACTCCCAAAAGTCAGGTAGCAGAGAAGAGATGGTCGTTAAAGCTCCCGATTAACGACCATTTAGAGGAGTAGAGAAGAAGAATAGTACTTAATGAAGATGAATAACTCCCGAAAAACAGGAAACAGTGTTGAAATGGTCGTTGAAGCTCCTGATTAACGACCATTTCAAGGAGTGGAGAAGAAATATCGTCGTTAATGGAGATGATTAATTCCCGAAAGTCAGGAAGCAGTGAAGAAATAGTCGTTAAACTATGCAGCTTTCAAAAACAATCTATCTATAAAACTACCTTTTAAAAAGGCCCCAGCTGTTATTAAGCCGGCGCCTTTTTAATTCATTCCCCGAACTTCCCCCGATAATGAGCTAAAGCCATAAGAGGAAAGATATAACGATAGCTATGATAATGAATGTAAAAGCTTCCGGCCAGAGCTTGCCCTTTTGGATAGACAGTCGTCCAATCCTCTTTATCAATTGAGTTCAGCAAGTAGTGAATTCCTTTTTGAATCTGTTCAGTTGGCTGGTCTTCCGCTGCAATTAGAGCATCAACCGCCCACGCCGTGTCTGTAAGTGTGCTTGCATTCAAGGGAACATAAGATTTTTGGCTGTCGCTCAGGCAGGATTCTCCCCAGCCGCCATCCTCGTTTTGGATTTTCTTCAGCCAGTCACAAGCCTTCCTGACAGAAGGATGGGTTGAATGGCCTGCCGCAACAAGCCCTGTTACTGCCGCCCATGTCCCGTAAATATAGCAAATGCCCCATCTCCCATACCAGGTGCCATCCTGCTCCTGATTTTCCACCAGCCAGTTTACTGCGTTTTTAATCAAAGGGTCTGCAGATGGCAGATTCGTATAGTTCCCCAAAAACTCCAGCGTTCTCCCGGTCAGATCGGCTGAGGTGGGGTCTCCAAACATATATTCACCCTTTTCAAACGGAAGGAAGGCGAGCCATGGATTTTCGGTGTTTCTTTCAAAGGAAGGCCAGCCTCCATCATCATTTTGCATGGATAAAAGCCACTGAATGCCGCGATCCCAGGCATCCTGATATTCTGAACTGTCCTCGACACTTATGGCGATCGCCCTCAAAGAAGCGGTAGTATCATCGACATCCGGGTTGAGGGTGTTGACATCGGAAAATCCCCATCCGCCAGGCTTTCCATGGGGGTTATGGATCGCCCAGTCCCCCAGCTGATCATGCTGGCGCTTTAGCAAATAGGTGTTTGCTTTCCTTACTGCAGGGTCATTCGAAGAAACACCCGCTAATTGGAGTGCTGTGTTTATGAGAGATGTATTCCATACACTGGCGTTTGCGTATTGGATATGAGGGAGGCCGTCTATATCAGTCCGGAGCGATTTTAGCCCCTCAACTGCATTCTTTATTACGGGCTCTTCTTTGGAATAGCCAAGAGACAGGAGCGCAAAAATCATTAAAAAGGTTGAGCTGAAATAACTATAGAAGGTCCCATCCGGCTCAATCCGCTCAAGCATATATTCCATTGCCCGGTCCATTGCCAATGAGTGAAGCTGTTCAGGCAGCCCCAAAAGCTCTTCAACACCTTCTTTGATCAATGATAAAAATGATCGGTATTCGGGCTGGACCTCCCACTGGGCTCTTGTTGTTAGCAAGTCAGAAAGGTCAGGGCTGTTTTTCGTTTGGATGCTGAATTTTTTCTCGGAAAGAATCAGGATCGGGGCCAGATTCACACGCCCATACACCGAAAACTGATAAAAGTTGAAAGGGAAGGACAGGGGCAGAAGCATGATCTCGATGGGAATCGGAAAGGATTCCGGCCATGGGTATTGTCCCGTAGAGGCTAACATAATTTTGGTGAAAACATTTGCGCTCTCCATTCCGCCATGCTCCCGTATAAACTTCTTGGCAGCTTGCATTCTAGGGTCTTCCTTCTCGATATAGCCAGAATAAAGTAGTCCGTAATAGGCCTCCAGCGTGGCATTTGCATTTCCATCCGGTTCATCCCGGAAAAGCTTCCAGGTGCCATTCTCTTCCTGCAAGCTCAGGATTCTTGCAGCCAGTCCCTGGATTAATTTTTCATCATGTATCTCCAGTGTCCTTAATAAAATGATCATATAAGCGTCTGTAGAAATGCCGGTTTCAAAAGGATAATTCCATGAACCATCAGGGGACTGGTCTTTTCTTAATGCGGCAATGAGACGTTTCATGCCAGCAGCGGTTTTGGTCATGTCATGCACATTCCTCTCCGGTTAAATTGCTCCTATAGATACATATTCATATCACAGAGAGAGAATTCATGGAGGAGGGATGCTTATCTTTTTTCAAAAGAAACAACCAATGAACTGGTTAAAAGAAGAATTAAAGAAAAAAGTTCAAAAGCAGATAAACCTATCAGATGAAGATAAGAGGATTCTGAGCGAGGTAAAAAGTGAGACAAAGAAATGGAATCTAAATAATGTCACCCGGACAAAGGCCTACCTAGACTTCTACCGACAGCATCCCGAAATCCATTGGGCCTTTTTGGGGCATATGGTTTCCCGCAATGGTGGCTGGAATATGACCGATTTAAAAGGAGAGCTCCTGTCCAGATTACTATCAAATCGGGAAAAGCAATCCTTCTTTTCTTTTTTGGAAAGAGGGAACTGGCTCATTTTTCAGGATGCGTATCCTCAATTTTTGATTTACAGGGAAAGCCTGAAGCGAAACAAGCCCTTATTTTATCTTTTTCCGTTCCTTAATATCTCGGTTTTTATGGAAACAGTCTGGAATAGTTTTTGGAGGAAGCCTGATCCCTATCTGCTCACCATTGCCCTTATCATCAATGAACAAAGCTATTTAGAACAAAGGGTGATTCAAAATCCGCAATATAAGCTCGAGGTTTTTCAAAAGCTTGAATTTAAGCTGCAGGAGCTGCTGTCCTTGAATCACATCCTTTTCCCTTATCAAAAGAAGGGTGTTCTCCATCTGAAAGGCCAGACATTGAATCATTTTGAATCGCTGCACGAGCGGATTACATTAGGGAAAAGGCTGTACGATGTTCTATTTAAGGACAAAGAGGTCCTTGCCCTAACGGAACAATGGGCGAATGCACATCCCCATACCGGCTCAAGAAAGGATTATTGGCCGCATATTTTCAATGATGTCCATGAAGGGGTGCCAGGCGAGCAATATCAATTTCAGCTAAAGTCGTGCCAGCTCCGGCCGGGGGAAGGAGGATTTTTAGCCCAAGCCTTGAAATCGCCTGGAAAAATGCAAGCCAGCCTGAAGCAGAATTAGGAGATTGGTATAAAAGTGATCACGTATTGGAGTATTTTTTGGAGTCAGACGATATGATTAATGGAGAGATCAGGCATGCATACTGTCAAACACTTGAAAGGCTCGAGCTCGCAGCCCTTGCCAAAAAGGCCGTCTGGAATTAAAGCCTATATACCGGCCATGCTGCTGGCATCGCTGTTAGGAACATATTTAGATTTGTATTTTATCGGGAAGGGGATGTATGCTTTCCCAATACGCCCATTCTCAGACATCTTTACGATCAATATTTTATTCACCCTGGCCGTCCTTCCGATTTTAATGATTTCTTTATTAAAAATAATGGAAAGCTTAAGGGGCCGGTTCCGGTGGATGTTTGTATTGGCCATCAGTATAGCGATGGCAGCTGCAGAAAAAATGGCAGAGAGTATCGGAATATTTGTTCATGCCGAAAACTGGCATCATCTTTATACCTTCATTGGCTACTGCCTATTTATTGGATTGATCGCTGCCTTTCATGGATGGATGAATGGAAATCGCTGAAAAAAGCCTATTTCAATAGTGTAAAAGCTTCCGTTTTCTGAAAAAGTTTAGTTGAAGGAATTTAAACGATGACTGAAGAAGTTGTAATAGTACCTAAAGTATATTTTAAGGTTAATATATTTCTTATTGCGGAGGGGATTTAGTGCAAACACTTTTTAAATATTATAACTGGATGATATTAAAGTGGTGAATTCATGAATATTATAGAACAATTTGGTGATGTGCCAAAACTAGAAACGGAACATCTCGTCCTTAGAAAAATCACATTAGATGATGCAGAAGAAATGTACTTATATGCTTCGAATGAAGAAGTAACAAGATATGTAACTTGGGATACTCATTCTTCAATATCCGATACAATTGAATTTATAAATTCATTTTTACCTAAATATGATGCTCCATGGGGGATTGAGCTTAAAGAAAATGGAAAATTTATAGGAACAGTTCATTTTGTTTGGTGGCATCCAGAACACAATAGTGCTGAAATTGGATATGTCCTATCTAAGGAATACTGGGGCAAAGGGTTAATTACCGAAGCAGCAAGGGCAATTATCTCTTTTGGTTTCGAAAGTATGAACTTAGTTCGCATTCAGGCGAGATGCTTTTTAGAAAACAAAGGATCAGAGCGTGTTATGGAAAAGTTAGGTATGTCTTTTGAAGGGATAAATAGAAAAGTTTTGTATGTTAAAGGGGAACATAAAGATTTAAAGATGTATTCCATTTTAAAATTAATTGATAACCATTGCGTCTAATAGAGTTGTGAAGATCTGCACTTAAACTATCGTTTGCACAAGTTTAAGAAGGGACGGAATTCATACCAAAGAAAACTCGCCAGTTTTTGGGCGAGTTTTGCTTTTTTATAAGCCATTTGAGATGTCAAAAGGACTGTCATTTTGGTGAATGCTTTTAGAAAAGCACCTCAAAACGGAACCTCAAAATCTATGGAGATAGGCTTTTTTCTGGTGGGAAATTCATTTCCTGTTTTGCATTTATAAAACAAACATGTCCTTTTATTAAAGAAAGGTAACACTCTATTTACAAATCGGTAAAGCTCCAATTGTTCGACATTTTTTTAATAATCACTTGATATAATGACATTATTTTAGAAGGAAGGGAGATGAATTCAGGTCAGTCCTTAGCAGCGAGTATAAACCTATCTAAAAAAATAACAAAATCATTGGGGGAGGAATCATGACGGAGGTTTTGCTTTATGTCGGTACATATATTTCCCTTACATTTGCTCTTGGCTGGCTGATTACGGTCGCTTTTAATCTATTTTTAAAATGAAGACCTTTGTAAAAAAGCTATTAAAGTCCTTTTCCTCTGAATGCACTCAGGACGCTGCGGCTCGTGCTCATCTATAAGGAATCTTATTATCCAGGGAGGAATTAGATATGTGGATTTAAACACTATTTTTACAGGACCGGATCCAAATGTTTGAGTATGAGAACAGGGAAGAAGCAAGAATTGAGCTAAAGAAAGCAAAAGGATGCAAAATTCTATTTGAGATCATTCACTATAGGGATTTTGAAAATAAATAAAATTCTCTTGGACAGCCGGTATACTAATCTGGGAAAAGACCTTCTTCCATTGAAGGTCTTTTTTTTATTAGATAAACAGCTGCCTATTTTGATTAGAATTAAGAAAACAAAGATAAAATCCGTTTAAGAACTATTGACTAACATCAAACGTTAGTTTAATATGTTTGTTATAAAACAAACAAATTTTTATTTTGTTTAGAAAAATTAGGGTGTGTTTAACCGATGGAATTTTCAAATCAATTCTGGGACGCTTCTTTAGAGGAGCTAAAACAGGGTTACATGGAAGAAAAAGAGACATACACTTGCCTGTTATGCGGGGAAAAGACGGAAAAAGGGATTGTATACCCATATAAAGATCGATTTTACGAAGCGGAGCGGTATATACGCATTCATATTGAAACGGAGCATATATCGGTTTTTGACTATCTGCTTTCGATGGATAAGAAGCTTACAGGGCTTACGGATCATCAGAAAAGTCTTCTGCAGCTTTTTTATCAGGGGAAAAGCGATAAGGATATTCAGAAGAAGCTGGACATGGGGAGTACCTCGACCATTCGCCATCACCGTTTTGCCTTAAAAGAAAAGGAACGTCAGGCGAAGACTTTCCTTGCAATCATGGAATTGCTGAAGGAAAAGGATGAGCACGCACCAGCATTCCTGCCGGTCCATAAAACAGCCACGATGGTGGATGAACGCTACAACATTACAGAGGGGGAACAGGAGAAAATCCTAAAGAAATACTTTCCCGAGGGTGCCGATAAACCCCTTGCAAAGTTTCCGCCAAGAGAGAAGCAAAGGCTTATTGTGCTGCGGGAAATTGCCGGCAGACTGAAGGCCGAACACACATATGGCGAGAAAGAGTTAAATCAGGCACTAGAGGCCATTTATGAGGACTATGCGTTGATCAGAAGGTATTTGATCGATTATGGATTTTTAGACCGAAAGCCAGATGGCAGCGAGTATTGGCTTAAAAAATAGAAAAACGGGGGATTACCATGGAACGCAAACGAGAATTAAAGCAGCAGTTTAAAGAAACGCCCATTGAAGCTGGGGTTTATCAAATTAAAAATACAGTGAACAATAAAATCTTCATTGGAAGCACCAATAATTTAAAAAGCTTGAACGGGGTCAGATTCTCACTCGAAACAAACACCTACATGCCTAATCGGGAGCTGCAGGACGAATGGAATCAGTTTGGGAAAGAGGCTTTTGAAATTGACATTCTTGAAAAGCTGAAAAAGAAGGATGATCCGTATTTCAACGAGAAGGAAGCGCTGGAGAAGCTTGAGGAAAAGTGGCTGGAGGAGCTGCAGCCGTTTGGGAAAAAGGGTATAACACGAAAAAATGACGTGTGGGGTTCCCACACGTCATTTCTTTAGGCTTGTTTAGCCAGCAAGGATTCCTTCAGCCAATTCTTCCCCTCAACAATCCGGCTGACCATCATGGCCGATACCGTGTTGCCGGCTGAATTCAGGAGGGTAGCCGGTGCATCAATGATCGTAGAGATAACTGCGATGATCGGCAGCACTTCTGGCGGGAATCCGAACACGCTCAAGATGAGCATTTCGCCAATCATTCCGCCGCCAGGGATTGCGCCCATTACAGCTCCGACCAGGAACGAAACAGCCAGGATAGTAAGAATGCTGGTCATACTCGACATGTCTTTCCCAAATAAGCTGAACAGGAACACAATCTTAAACACTCCGCCAAGAACAGAGCCATCTTTATGCGTGTTAGCCCCAAGCGGGATCATGGTTTCAGCAATATCCTGCGGAACACCCATTTTTCTGACAGCAGCAAGGTTAATCGGAATACAGGCTGCACTCGAGCATGTGGCAATCGCACTGACAGAAGGAGTGATTGCATTTTTCCAGAACACCTTGACGCCATTTTTTCCGCCAGCCGCAAAGGCATACAGCGTAAAGAAACCAAAGAAGTAAATAAGAGTTAAAACAAGATAAAGAACAAACACACGTACATATCCGCCGAGAATCTGCGGGCCAAGCTCACCAATGATTGTAGCGAAGTAACAGCCAAGACCAATTGGCGCATAGTACATCACAAATCCAACGATCTTCATCATGATGGCTGATCCGGATGAAAGAAGGTTGGCAATCGGCTTGCCTTTTTCACCGGACATCGCTGTCGCCAGTCCGAATAAAATCGAGAACACAATCAGCTGAAGCATGTTATTCTTCGAGAAAAGCATTTGGAAATCAGGAACCGTGAAGGCCTGAACCAGCTGCCCAAGGAACGTGACTTCTTCTGTCTCAGGATCGATGGACGCATCTGTCATGATGCTCTTAATGGCAGAGACGTCTGTATTTTTCAGGGGATCCACAATGGAAATCCCGATGAATCCCAGAATCGCGGAAATGACAGCCGTAATAAAAAACACGGTGAAAATCCCGGCCATGATCTTCCCAAGCCTTTTCATTCCGCCCATATTCGCAAGGCTCGATGCGATGCTGAAAAAGACAAGCGGCACAATGATCATAAACAATAAATTTAAAAATAAATCCCCAAACGGCTTCACAACCGCAGTCTTCGGGCCAAAAACCACTCCCGCAACTCCACCGATTAGGATGGAGAGGAGCAGGAAGATGGTTAGTTTGTAATTTGCAAAAACCTTTTTCATGATGTCTCAACCTTTCTGTGTAATTCAACACTCTATTATATAATTAAATCGTATCTTAAAAGAAGGCTGATGGAAAAATTCTTTATATTCTGTCTGATTCGCCTTTATTGGCCAAGCACCATTTGAAAAACGCTTCTCTATTCGAATAGTCTATTTAAGTCTATGATGGTGCCGCACTGCCTACTGTTTCGGAAAGTAGAGACTGGAGGCTTTTTGTTTGGAAAGATTTTAGTATTCTGGGGGAGCTTGATGGAATGTAAATTACTTTTTTGAGGGAAACTGATTCAACCTTTTTTGGTACTAATTAGGGGAAAATAGAACATACGTACCAATTATGGTATAATATAGAATAGCTACAAGGCAGGGTATGGGAGCGGTGGCTACCCCCGAGGTCAGAAAGGGGGTGCTGTCGTGTACGTAACGAATGATGATCTAAGTATTATGATTGCTTTCGCTACTCTAGTCGTCACAATTATTGTCGCAGCACAATCGGGCAAAAATAAAAACGACTAGCCCACCCTGATTTGGCCGTCGGGTCGTGGAACTAGTCATTTCATATCGCGACCTCAGCCACCGCAAACTTATACTGCGGAGTAGCTAAGATGAAGACTTGGGTGTGACAGCACCTGAGTCTTTATTTTATGTTGTGTTCTTATTTTAATAATATACTAATAAATTCTATTCATCAAGTGTTCTGACTATTCAAGCTCTCCCGCTTCCCATGCCTCCTGCTTCATAATTGCCCTCATTAATGAAAATTGATATTTGTATTTTATAAAACATTTGTTCGTATTTTTCAAAAATTTAGTTAGAAATGTTACGAAATTTTCACAATTCATTCGACAATATTCGCGCGAAACTGGCCGCTGATTTCTTTATAGTGAAAAGTGTTACGTTTTGAAAGATTGGGGTGTAAAGATGAGAACTTTAAAGATAAAAGACTTAACCCTGGACGCGCTGGAAGAACTGGAACATGACCTTCATGAAAACGGGGAAAAAAGCAATTACAGCTATTACATGCAATTGGTGATCATTTATGAAACGATGTACAAAAGGCTTACAAATCTTGCTAGAAATAATGGCCCCTATTATGATTACGCACTAAAGGAAACAAAAAAACTGCTGGTATCGTATCTTATTAAATATGGAACCTACTTAAAAATGAATCACTTCAGGGACGACAGTGATGAAGTAGAGTCACTGCTCAAGGCGATTAGACTAGAACAAAAGCTGCCGATTGCCTATTACCGTCTTGGCTGCCTCGCTTATAAACATGGCAAATACGGTTCAGCTGTCCGCTATTTCCAGCAGTCCCTGAGTAAGCAGCTCTTAGGTGACCCAAGCTACAGCCTCAATCAGCAGCAGGAACTCCATGCCCACATATATTTGGCCAACTGCGGGCTGCATGTTGCGGGCGAGTCCTTTGAATCGATGGAAAAACTCCCATCTCCGGATCAGCTGCCGAGCGCAGAGCTGTCCCCATTACTTGAAGCATCATCAGCCAATGAAACCTACTTACATAACCATGCCTTCTACAAAATAACCAAAAATAAAACGGAGACATGTTCAAAGGATGTTTGCGAACATCTATTTGAAAACAGTGAAGAAGGTGAGATGGTTCTGTACTTTAACGACCGGGAAAATATTCTATTATTTAATGGTCAGGATGCCATCATCACGCCAACCGATGCGAATATGATCAGACATTTCATGCTGTGCTCCAGCAGGGAAAATCCAAGTACGAGAATCACAATGCGCGATTTTTTCGGAAGAACGGGGCGTGATGGGGAGGTAAAAAAGAGCACCTTCACCAAATCCATAGAAAGACTCAGGGCAAAATTACGGGATATGCCTGAGATGATTGATGTAACCGAAGACAGGGGAGAGACTGCCTATTATTATAATGGAGCCCATCCATTTACCATCCTCTTCAGGGTCGATGATGCTTTTGCGAATCTGTATGTGAACTGAAAATGAACGAATGAGGAGCCAAATCAGCGGTTTTTATAACCAGTCAATTAGGCTCCTTTGCATTACAGCCCCTTTTTCATTATAAAAGGGTCTGCTTCGTATTATTTAGTAAATCTTCTATTGCGAGATCCAGGGTGGAATGATTCTCAGCGTCCAGCCAGTTTTCTGGAATGATGAGATAAGAGCAGCTGCCGCTGTGTAAATAACGGTAAATAATATGGGCTGCATCGATTTCATGTCTGGTAATCTCACCGGGTGGATTTTCATCTTTATTAAAATAAGCTAAAATGTTCTCTTTTATTTTTTTACTAATATTACCGTTTGCTCCATAGCTCTGGCTGAACAGAATCTCCGTCCTTTTCATAAGGTACAGTTTAATCGATGAATCCGTTAATCTTTCGATTGCAGCGATACTATGGTTTTCTTCGGTGAATTCGATGACTTTTTCTTTTTTTAACAGGGAGCTTACTGCCTGTATATGATCCCGATAGGTGGAGGCCGCTTCAAAATCAAAGATTTCAGAGGCGTCCAGCATCATTTGAGTCATGTCCTCTAAGATACTCATGTCCGTGCCTTTCAGAAAACCGATAAACCTGTCCAGGATGTCATTGTACTGCTGTTCGGCAGGACCGCCAATACACCGGCCAAGGCAGGAGCCTAAGGAATAATTCAGGCAGGCGGAGTTCGATCCATTGGGATTGCTGCAATTTAGCTTAAAGCATTCCTTTAACCCCCGGATAGCTTCTTCCACTCTTCTTCGGCTTGTAAAAGGGCCAAAATAAACTTTGCTGTCATTTTCACTGGGATCAAAGGCAATATCAATCTTACGGTGATGGCCGGTAAGGCCGATTGAGATATATATGAATGTCTGCGGACTCTTCATCATCCGATTATAGAGCGGCTTAATGCTTTTTATTAATTGGCATTCAAGCATAAAAGCCTCGAATTCGGTATCTGTCAGGATATAGTCAAGATCTCTTAAGTGTTTGACCAGCTTTTTAATCTTTGGTGAATGGTTCGTAGAGTTCCGGAAATAAGACTGAACCCGATTCTTAAGATTCTTCGCCTTCCCCACATACAGAACTTGGCCCTGCGAATCCTTCATCAGATAGACGCCTGGAGTTAAGGGCAGGTTTTTCACCTTTTCTGGGAGATTAATAGCTATTCATTCCTTTACTAGAATATATATTTAGTATTTTATCATGGGAGGGGATTCTGCAGCTATTTCCCTGATTTGGGTATTGTATGGACCACTTGTGTCTATTTATTAGGCAGGTTGTGATAGAGGTTTTCTTGCTGTTAAAAATACAAGAAGAAGTATTTGGGCTTGAAGAGATTAAACAGGGTCTGTATCAACAGAAGCAATGTAACTATGGTAATAAATAGGCTAGCGGTGAGTTGCTGTGTTTAATCGGATGATAGGCAATAAATCCGTCATTTTAATAGAAATGTGCCTTTTCTCTCCTTTTTAAAATAATCCTTTCTTTTTTTATATCCCAGGAATTAGTCCATAAGTATAATTATTTGAAAATTACAAAAAATTTATTGATTTTGTAAAATTCTAAAAATAAAATGTAGTAAAGCTACATAGATTTGTAATGCTGAAGAAGTTTTACTACATAAAAAGGAAGGAGAGGGCGATGCAAAAAGGATTGGATCGTATTCGGCAGGGGATTGGGATATTGAATCCCTCGGAGAAAAAAGTGGCAGAGTTTATCTTGAAAAATCCGCAGAAAATTTTGGACATGCCGATTGCGACGTTATCGAAAAAGACAAATACAAGCGAAGCTACGATAATTCGAATGTGTCGTTCGCTGCATTTTAAAGGATTTCGTGAGTTAAAGATCAGTATTTCTGCTTATATTAGCCAGGAGGATCAGAAAGGCAATAAATACCAGGATATATCAGAAGGTGCGTCTCTTACAGAAATCATTAAGTCCATTTCTAATAATAATATGTATTCGATTAATAGTACGCTTGCTATTTTAAATCCTAAATCAATAGAAGAGGCGATTACCATATTAGATAGAGCCAAGCGAATAATCGTCATTGGCGTTGGGGCGTCTGGGATTGTAGCGTGTGACTTTGAGCAAAAATTAAAACGAATCAATAAATGGTGTGAAGCAGTAACGGATAGCCATTACATGCTAACAACTTCGGTCCACCTTCAGGAAGACGATGTAGTGTTAGCCGTTTCCTATTCGGGAGAGACAAAAGAAATCATTGATGCCCTTAAAATTGCTTGTGCCAATGGAGCAGCTGTTATCTCGTTAACAGGCTATTCGACGAACACGGTGCAAAAAATGGCAGATATTAATTTGTTTGTATCTATAAGTGAACAGAGTATTCGAAGCGGAGCCACAGCTTCCAGAATTGCGCAGTTAAATGTGATTGATATCTTGTTTACAGGGCTGGCGTCCCTCAATTACGAACAGTCTGTAGATTATTTAGAAAAAACCAGGAAAGTGATTCAAGACAGATTTACGGGCTCCAGAAGCAAGTTTTTACCCAATGTATGAGGTCTAATAACATTCACATGCATTGGTTGAATAATAAACTAAAGGGGTGTCAAAGCATGAATGGAAAAGCAATGATGAAAGGGAAAAGAATGCTGATCATGGCTCTTATTCTAGTAATGGGGATGCTGTCAGCATGTACCTCTGATTCTTCATCAGGAGACGGCAAAGAAGAAGGAAAGAAAAAATCAGGCGGTGCGGATGGTGAAATCGCTGGAGAATTAGAAATCCAATACTTTGTTGGCGGATATGGTGACGGATGGTGGAAATCAGTAATTGAAGGATTCAAAGAAAAATATCCGAATGTTGAAATTGTTGAACATGCTGGGCCAGATATCAATACAGAGATGAAAACACGCTGGATTTCCAATAATCCGCCGGATGTTGTCTATATTGATGGAAATGGTTCAAGTGAAACACAAATGATTAGTGATGGACAGCTCATGGACCTGAGTGATTGGGCAAAGGCTCTTAAACTAGAAGATGGAAGTCCACTGCTCGAAAGCTTTATATCACCCGCTGAAGAATTAGATGGCGGAGCGATTTACACATTGCCGCTTGTGTTTGATACGTGGGGAGTCTGGTATGACAATGCGTGGTTCCAAGAGAAAGGATGGGAGGCGCCAAAAGATTTTGATAGCTGGCTGGCTTCCATGAAACAAATCAAGAAAGACACTGGCATTGCTCCATTCATAACAACGGGTCAATATCCGCAGTACTTCCAGCGTGGCGTGTTAAATCCTGCCTTTGCAGCTGCTGGCGGGGAAGAGCTATTAAATGATTTATCTGATGGAGTTGTGGAAGCTTGGGAAAGTGAAGAAGTGATGGAAGTCATGAAAAAAGTCGAAGCAATGGTCGATGCAGGGATGGTGGATAAAGGTTTTGCCGCCCGCAGTCATACACAGACGCAAATGAATTTTATTATGCATGAAAATGCTTATATTCCTGTAGGATTCTGGCTGCCAACCGAGATGAAAGCTGATACACCGGAGGACTTCGAATATGGCTTTATGCCAACTCCTATGAATGATGATGGAGATGCAATGGCACTGGTACCAGACATTCGTCCTGTGGCGATTGCCAAAGAAGCTGAAAATCCAGAAGCAGCCAAAGCGTTCGTAGAATACCTCTTTACCGAAGAAAATGCACAAAAATTTGCAGAATCAACTGGTGCAATTATGAACTTAAAAAATGTAGATCTTTCCAAAAATGAACAGGTGCCTGAATTCTTAAAAGGAATCAATGACATGATCAATAACCCAGGTTCGATTGAAATTTATAACAGAAATACACCTGAAGGCAAAGACCAAAAAATTTCGATTGAGATGACGGATGAATTGCATGTTCAAATCGTTGAGCTATTAATGGGCCGAATTGATGCTGAAAAGTTTGTCCAAACCATGCGGGATAAAGCAAAAGAATTGCGAAATTAATCGCAAAAGCCTGGTGCTGCAGAATGCAGCAGAAAGCATCTCTTTTTCATGATTTAAGGAGAATGGAAAGCTGCTGAATGCTTTTCATTCTCTTTTATACATAAACGATGACAATCTATATTCTGTTTTCCAGGAAGGAGTGATGGGATGGTACAGTCGAAAACGCAAAAACATCTTTTTCTGGCATTTTGTTTGCTGCCTACTTTTATCTTGTTTCTTGTCTTTACAGTATATCCTGCTGTCAATGGCCTTTATTTATCCTTTTTTGAATGGTCGGGAACAAGTGCGGTTAAAGATTTTATAGGGCTAGAACATTATAAAAAATTATTCAATGACTCTGTCATTCTGAAATCTATATTCAATGATTATTTTTTCGTGTTTACGAAAGTAATAGGGATTATGATTTTATCCTTGTTTTTTGCTGTTGCTCTAACACAGCTTCGAATTAAAGAGGCACCGTTTTATCGGGTTGTATTCTTCTTTCCCAATATCATGTCTGTTGTGGTGATCGGGATCTTATGGCAATTTATCTTTGATCCGGATATTGGGCTTATCAATGGGCTGCTTACAGCGATCGGTCTGGAAAGCTGGACGAGACCCTGGCTTGGTTCCATGGAATGGGCGCTTCCCAGTCTGGTATTGCCAGCCGTATGGGCTGGCATCGGACTGTTTATGCTTTTATTAATGGGCGGAATCATGAATGTGTCGAAAAGTCTCTATGAATCTGCTGAAATCGATGGAGCAAGCGAATGGCAGCAATTCTGGAACATAACCGTACCACTCATTTGGCCGCAGATTAAGACATCCATTATTTATATTGTGATTACCTCCTTAAATGGATCCTTTGTCATTGTTCAGATTATGACAAATGGCGGACCAGGGAATGCGACAGAGGTAATGGGTTCTTATCTGTATGAAAAGGCCTTTGAAGACTTTCAATTCGGCTATGGTGCAGCCATAGGTGTTTTAATTTTAGCGGTATCATTGGTTACCGTACTGATCCTGCAATATATTTTAAAAAGAGAAAAAGTAGAATATTAAGGGGAGAGGGGTTTATTTTGGGTTATGTCCGATTTTTATCAGCGCTTGCCGTTCGAATTCCATTAATCCTTTGGTCTGTTGTGGTTATTTATCCCATTCTCTGGATGTTTATCGGTTCCTTTAAATCCAATGCAGAAATATACGCTTCACCATGGTCCCTGCCAAAAACATTTAACTTTGAAAACTTTGTCCTGGCTTGGACTGATTTCAATATCGGCACCGCATTTATAAACAGTATTTTCGTCACGATCCTTGGGACCTTCTTATGTTTGGTCCTGGCAATTCCCACTTCTTACGCACTTGAAAGGCTCCGGTTTAAAGGGAGTGACATTTTATTTAATACGTACCTCTCAACGATGATGATTCCGTCTGTTCTTGGCTGGATTCCCTTATTCTTTTTATTAATGCGGATGAATTTATTGGATAACCTATGGGCTTTATCCATTGTATACGCGATCTCGCATGTTCCGTTCACGATTTTTATATTAACCAGCTTTATGGGAAATGTTCCGCGGGAATTAGAAGAAGCAGCCGCTATCGACGGGATGTCACAATATGGTGTTCTGTTAAAAATAGTTACCCCTTTAGTAAAATCAGGGATCATTACGGCATCCATCTTAAATGCCGTTTCATTCTGGAATGAATATTTTATGGCACTCATTCTTTTACAAACCGATAGCAAAAATACGCTTGGTGTGCAAATGGACCTGCTGGCTACACATGCACAATACAATAGTGCTTGGGGAGTATTGTTTGCAGGCCTGACCATAGCTGTCGTCCCGGTAATCATCTTTTATGCTCTTTTCCAGCGTCATGTGGTTAAAGGGATGACGGAAGGTGCAGTGAAAGGATAAGCAGTAATAGAAAAAGGTGGTTACATATCATGAAGAATACATTTTCCAAGGTTACATCTTTTATTGATCAATCAGTACAGGAAAAACAGATACCTGGTGCCGTGGTAGGGGTTGTAACTCCTAATGCTATGCCCTATATTCACTTTTCAGGATTTGCCCATACCCAAAAGGGGATCGAAATGAAGGAGGATACAATCTTTGATTTAGCTTCATTAACAAAGGTTGCCGCGACGCTTCCCGTCATTTTAACTTTACTTGAAGACGGCAAACTGGATCTGGATGATCCTGTCCATCGCTATATCCCGCAGTTTGAGGTGTTTCAAAAAGAAATAACAATCAAGCACTTATTAACCCATACAAGCGGGTTTCCGCCGGAAATAAAGTTTTATGAAAATGATTATACTTTGGAAGAATCCATTCACTTAATCTCTCAAATAAAGAGTCGAATGAAAACAGGAGAACAGGTTATCTATAGTGATTTAAATTTTATCGTACTTGGATATATGGTCAAGAAACTCACTGGAATGTCTTTAGCAGCTTTTGCTAATAAAAAGATCTATGAACCTTTAGGGATGTCTGATACTCATTTTAATCCTCCATTTAATAAGATAAATCGAATAGCTGCTACAGAGTTTATCAGCGATCTTCAAGAGTATCAGTGGGGTAAGGTTCACGATGAAAACGCAAACCATTTCCATGGGGTAAGCGGCCACGCGGGTCTTTTCTCTACTGTACAGGATTTATCCAAATTTGCGAGGATGATATTAAATGGAGGAACCATTGGAAACCAGAAGATTCTATCTAAACAAACGATAGATTTAAGCAAAGAATGCCAGACCCAAAATCTGAATTTACGGCGAGGGATTGGCTGGCAATTATATGATCAGCCCTCTTTTTCGGGGCAATATCTCCAAAATGGGTTTGGCCATACCGGATTCACAGGAACCTCTATATGGTTTGATGGCGAACAGCGTTTCGCAGTGATTATCCTAACGAATCGTGTGCATTTTGGCAGGGAAACGGATATTTCCCGATTCAGGAGAATTACCCATAATCTAATATCCTTAGTGATGGAAGACGAACACGAGGTAAAAGGCGATGAATAAAAGGAAGAGATGGATTGCGGTTGATGGCGGAGGAACTAAAACACAATGTGTGATTGGTGACGAAAAAGGCAGGATTCTTGCGGCGACTGCTGGTGAATCAACCAATATCCATTCCAATCCGCATGAGCATGTAAAAAATGTTTTACTGGGACTGATTGATGAAGTCTTAATGGCATCTTTCTCCCATGAGGATGAGGTTGAATCCATTCATTTATATTTGGCCGGATGCGGACGAGAAAAAGATAAAGAAACAATCAAATCGTTTTTTATGCTCACCTCTTATAAACATAAACTGGCAATAGAAAATGATGCTCTCGCAGCACTAGCTGCCGGAACCTGGGGAGAGCCAGGCATCATTCTAATTGCCGGGACAGGATCCATTGCATATGGGGTCAATCCCTTAACTGGTGATCACGTTCGGGTAGGGGGATGGGGTTTTCTGCTTGGTGACGAAGGAAGCGGATATTGGATTGGTCAACAAGGCATTCAGGCCGTCATGAAATCCTATGATGGAAGAGAAGCAGCTCCTCTATTAACGAATTTAATCAAGGAACACTTTCACGTTAAAGAAGCCCCAGAACTTATCTCCAGTATTTATGGAAATGCAAGTGAGCGCTTAAAAATTGCCAGTGTTGCGCCGCTAGTCATGCAAGCAGCGGAGAGTAATGATCCAGCAGCCAAACGAATAATAAAGGAAGCGATCGAAGAGCTGTGTATATTAGTCCGTGCTGCAAAGAAGAGATTAATGCCCGCTGATTCATTGCCTATAGTTATTCATGGCGGACTATTTTCAAATACTTCTTTTCGAGAAGGGTTTATAACTTATATGAAGTCCAATGCGGGTGAGGTGCTTATCTTTCCAGCATTCCCTCCAGTTATTGGTGCCTACCTGATGGCACTAAAGGAGAGTGGGATTTTGATAGATGAAAGGAAGAAAAAGAATTTAGAAATGAGTTGGGACAGATTGAAGTAGTATTTTTAGATAACAGAGGGACGGTTCTGGAGTTTCACCGTGAAACGCCAGAACCGTCCCTGTGTTTCGCCTATGCCAATTTCACTTAAACCAAACCCATATAATCACGGAATCTGGAAATAATAGCGTATAGCAGTAAATATTCCAGCGGGGGTGTGAAGAATTGGCCAATAAGATGGTAAACCTTTGTATTTATATTACGCCTAGAGGTGGAGTCGAACTCATTGATATTGAAAATGATGTTAAAAGGGCATCGTTAATTTGGAATCAGTGCGGGATTGAATTCAAGATAAAGAAATTATTTACTCCGATTGAAAAACGGGAATTGGCAGATTTCCTATTTGCTGATAAGGAAATTACCCATTGCGGAAATTTAGCAGCTGTTCCTCAAACGCCGGTTATCACAAAGCTAAAAAATATGTTGTCCTTCCGGCCAGAATGTGAGGAAACAGATGTTGCGGTTTATTATGTGGATGGAAACACGTTTTCAGATGGAGTCACTAACTCGTGTTTTTACCTTCAGCAAGAAAATGGGAAAAAACGTTTCTCGATTGTCTTAACACTTGGTGCCATAAACTCCGATCAGCTAGCCCATGAATTAGGACACGCGTTATTCGTTCGAGAGACTGATGGCAAGTTTGATGATCCCGATCCGAAAAGGGATCCAGCAGATCGGATTCATAATACGGATCAATGTTACTTGATGCATACACCGGTAACGGGAATCAAAATTTCTCAGCCACAATGCAGGCTGGCGAATAATAGCATTCTGTTAAAGGATGCCCTGCCGCCAGCAGATCTTTTTCGGATTATAAAATTCCACGGAAGCTTATTTATTGTAGACTATGATTTCCCTGATTCCAATGACATGGAAATGTTCGATTTGCCACATAAAGAGCTGAAAGTAAATCCATCTAACATTGTGAATACATGGGAGTTTTCGCATGTTGTAGATGAAGTTCGGATTCTGGTGACGCTGAAATTTTACTGGAGTATGGATTCTTCGATTACTCTGAAGTCTTTCTTAACCCTTTACGATGACGATGATGCAGAGGGTTGGAAAGGTTCTTCAATTCACATTCCAAAGGATGCTCAGAACCTCCATTTTTCTACTGAGGTTATTAATGATGAGGAAGATAATTCTGACGAAAAAGGCCATTTAGTATTATTCATTTCAAACGAGATCGACCCCAATCCTTAAGGAGGCTGGAAAATTGAGGAACAAATGTGTGAAACTTTGTGTCTATCTTACCCGAGATGTGAGTAAAAGTGATCATGACCTTATAGAAGATGTTCGTAGAGCTTCGGCAATTTTGGCTCAATGCGGCATCGAATTCCGAGTGAAAAACAGATTTACACCGGAAAAGCTGCCTGCCCTTAATGTCTCTTTTCAAAATAAAGAAATTAAAGTATGCGGCAGTATTCCGAATACCCCAGAAAATGAAAAGCTAAAACAATTACTGGCTGTCCGGGAAGAGTGCAATGAGGATGAAGTGGCTGTCTATTATGTTGGGGAAGGTGCTTTTGAAGGAAACTCTGTTTCTTGCTTTTACTTTCAGGAGGAGAATGACCAAAAGCGATTCTCTGTTGTCTTAACATCTGTTGCCTCTTCTGACTTTTTAGCACATGAGCTTGGACATGCCTTAATGGTTCGTGAACACGGAAAGTACGATGATCCGATTAATCCTGACCCTGCTGATAAAATTCATAACATCGAACCCTGTAATTTAATGAATAAAACAGTAAAGGGAATAAATTTAAATGAGAGACAATGCGTGATTGCAAACAAAAGTTCACTGTTAAAAGAATGGTCACCTCCATCGGAAATGTTCAGGAAAATCCATTACCGAGGCAGTTTATTCATTAGGGATGATGACTCGGGTCTTTTTGATCCACGTGCAGCGGATTCCGAAACACATACAGTTAAGTCTCATGAGGTAAGGATCGGTCCCTTGAACACCAATGATTCCTATTTCCAAGCGATATTTACGACTGATGAAGTTCAAATCTACATTCATTACAACTGGACATGGAATTTTGACTTATCCATCACATTTGAAATTGGCATGAGTTTGTATGAAGACGATAGTCTCATAAGCGGACTAATTTATGATGACCTGGATGGAGAAAGCTCAAAAGTAGTGACAATTCCTAAAGATGCTGTGGACGTTGAAGTGAAACTGAATGTCTTTAACGAGGATGAAAACGATACTCACACGTTTGGAAGTCTAAAGCTTTTCGTTTCAAATGAGATAGGATTTTCAGGTGAGAACTAGTAAATGTTAGTATAAACAAAAGGCAAACTCGTCATATTTGAGTTTGCCTTTTTATGGCTTCAGGATGAAAGTAATTGGAAACAAGGGGCGGTTCGCGCGTTCATACATTGAAAGAGAAACATGTGAACCGTCCCTGTGTTTTTACAGCTATTTGGTTTTCCCCCATAATACTAGGTGGTCTCCCATATATGCAAATTGAATAAACAATATTGTTATTGTGGTAAATGATGACTTTTGTTGTATAAAAAGGATAGATGTATACAGGTGATTATCCTGTTCATTTATCCTTTTTCTTTTACATCTATAAAATGTGTGACATTCTAATCAAGTATTTAGTTCTAAGGTATCCTAGAGATTTAAGATAAGCAGATGTTTTAGCTACCTATTTTGTAGGCCATTGAACGACCATTTGCCAACAAAATTCTATAAAGTATAATATGAGGATAGAAAAATACAGCAAAAGGAAGAACACTTGATTATTTTTAAGCAAAAGTCACTAGTCTCTTTTATAGTTGAAAAAGATTAAGTTAAATAGTAAGTCGAACTTGTTAACAGGAGGGAAAGATGAAAATTTATGTGGATGCAGATGCTTGTCCGGTGAAAGATATTATTATTGCAGAAGCAAGGGATTTTGAAATTCCGGTTATCCTTGTTACAAGCTTTTCTCATTTTTCTAATGCAGAACAGCCATCAGGAGTGAAAACCATTTATGTTGATTCTGGAGCAGATGCTGCAGATTATCGGATTGTGAAGTTAGTGGAAAAAGGAGATATTATCGTGACGCAAGATTATGGTCTTGCGTCACTAGGTTTAGCAAAAGGAATTACCGTCCTCCACCATAAAGGATTTAGATATACAAATGAAAATATTGACCAATTATTACAAACACGTTATTTAAGTGCAATGGCTAGAAAAAGCGGACAGCGAACGAAGGGACCAAAGCCTTTTACAGCAGAAGACCGGGAGCAATTTAGGGATCTTTTTAAACAGGTTATTTCACCTAAAATTTAAGCTAAATTAGAGATTCAGAAAGGAGCTAAATATTTTGAAGTATTTTAAATCGCAAATGCAACAACTAATTAAGGGAAATAAAGAACTCCATACACGCTTTAAAGAACTGAAGGCTGAGCATGGTCTTGAGAAAAACAATGCCCTCAAGGCCTTGTACCATTCAGAAGTTGCGGATGGAGGAAAGTATCAGGTAGCTTACCAAGCACTTGATCAGCCCAAAAAGTAGACTCTTATATCTAATTATACTTACTAAAAATTCTGTTATAAATGTTGGATGGTTATAAGTGGATTAAGTTAGTGACCAAATTATGAAGTGGGTTGCTACGCAGTACAACGCTACTGCGTATTCGAACGACATATAATTGTTCTCTTTGTAGAAGAATGTACATATTAACGAGGGCTTGAGACTAATAAATATCTTGAATCACAGAGGGACGGTATTATTCGAAGTACATAGCGGCGATGGAGGAGGAAGGGGTGCCCATCTGGGGAATCACCATTCAGAACGAACCTGAAGCCAGGCAGGTATGGGACTCCTGCCTTTACACAGGAGAAGAAGAACGGGATTTTATCAAAAATCCACATGAGAAACATGGCCATGGTGATGTAAAGATTATCATCTGGGATCATAACCGTAATGACATTTTCGAGAGAGCCTAAGCCGTCCTGTCCGATCCAGAAGCTGCTAAATAGTTGTGGGGAACGGGAGTCCATTGGTATGTGTCTGAGGAATTTGAGAATCTTTCCAGGGTTCACGATGCATTCCCTGACAAGCACTTAATTTTCACAGAAGGGTGCATAGAAGGCGGTCCACAGATGGGCGAATGGCATACGGGTGAGCGGTATGGCCGAAACATCATCGGCGACTTGAACAATCATCTTGAATTATGGATTGACTGGAATCTCGTGCTGAATGAAGAAGACGGACCGAATCATGTGGGGAACTACTGTGATGCGCCAGTGATTGTGGATACGAAGAAGGATGAGGTTTACAATAACAGCTCCTACTATTATATTGGGCATTTCAGCAAGTTCATTAAGCATGTAGCCAGGCGAATTGGCATCCAGGCATCAAATAACCGCCTATTGGCCACCGCCCTTGAGAATATCAATGGTGAAACGGTGGCGGTATTGATGAATGAGAATGACAGTAGAGAAGAAGTATCTATATCCCTTGGGGGTAAAAGTATGATGCTTATTCTTCCGAAGCATTCTGTAGCGACAATTATTATTTATTGATAGATAGGAGAACAGCCCTGAATGGGGGCTGTTTTTTGTATATTGTGTAAGACTTGTAAGCATGTATCAGGTGCTTTTTCTTAATACAATTTTGTAGGGTGTCTTATCCATTTCTTAACTATTTTATCGATTATATATCTTTCCAAAGAGATATTAAAAAACACTAATACTTAATGAATATTCAGAATTTTCCAGAGGTTTTTCACATTTCAAATCGAATGATATATAGTATCTGCAACTTTATAAACTTTCCTGCTCATTAGGAGGAACTAATCTGCGAGGAGGATATTAATGGGTAAATCAATCCTTTTTGAAATTCAAGAAGAAGTGAACTTAGTGGCTGAAGCCATTAAATCTGTTTTGTCTTTAGAAGTAATTATTTATGATAAAAATAAAGTTGTTGTTACGGCCACAGGCGGGGGCACGCATGCAGTTGTGGGTGAGCCGGTTCGAGGACATATCATCGCAGAAGTCTTAAAAACAAATCATCCTGTTTACAATTTAGAGCCAGGTTTTCATGACGTATGCATAAGCTGTATCCTTCATCAAAATTGCCCTGAAAAATCAGATGTTTCATATCCATTAACACATGAGGGTGAAATTGTCGGGGTTATCAGTTTAACTGCATTCTCTGAAAAACAAAAAAATGAATTTAAAGAGAAGCATCGTATTTTATCAAATTACCTCGGGAAAATGGCGGATTTAATCAGCAGTAAAATAAATGGAACATCGCTTTTAAAGAAATATTTATCCACCTCACAAATGCTGCAAGTGACGATCCAATCCATGTACGAGGGAATCATCGCTGTTGATCAAAAAGGGTCCATTTTAGAGATGAATCGTTCTGCAGAAAAAATACTAAATATAAAAAAACAAAATGTTTTAACTTTGAATATTTCAGAAGTTATTCAAAACCTTCCGATTACAAAAGTATTTTCAACGGGACAAGGATACTCGGATAAAGAATGTTCTCTTGTTGTAAATGGAAAAATGATTCAAGTCATTATCAGTGCTAACCCTCTGATCCATAACAGCCAAATTATTGGATGTGCCATTACCCTCAAAGATTTAGCCGAGGTTCAAAAGTTTGCCTATTCTATAACATCAGAGGTAGATGATTCTACATTCGATATTATTGTGGGAAAAAGCCCTGCTATATTGCAGACAAAGGCGGCAGCCAAAAAAGTTGCGGCAACAGATTCTACCGTCATCTTTTTGGGGAGAGCGGAACAGGGAAGGAGCTTTTTGCCAGAGCACTGCATCAAGAGAGCAAAAGAGTCAATAAACCATTTCGGGCCATTAATTGTGCAGCCATTCCAGAACATTTACTGGAAAGTGAATTGTTTGGATATAGCGAGGGTGCGTTTACGGGTGCAAGGAAAAGTGGAAAGCCGGGAAAATTTGAAATGGCACAAGGAGGCACTATTTTTCTGGATGAAATAGGTGATATGCCATTGCATTTGCAAGTGAAGCTGTTAAGAGTGTTAGAAGAAAGAAAAATTGAACGGATTGGTTCGAATAACTCAATAGATATTGATATCAGAGTCGTTGCAGCAACCCATAAAAACTTAGAAAAAATGGTAGCTGACGGGGAATTTCGGCAGGATTTATTTTTTAGGCTAAGCGTCATTCCGCTTCATATTCCCCCATTGAGGGAAAGAGATGGGGATATTCCCGTCCTGCTCCAGCATTTTGTACAGCACTACGATAAAATTACGGGAAAGAAAGTGAGAGGTTTCACTCCTGATGCGGAGAATCGGCTTTGTTCGTACAACTGGCCAGGTAATATACGTGAACTTCAAAATGCTGTGGAATATGCCATAAACATGGCAACTGACCACTGGATTAGAGTAGAAAACCTGCCTCCGAGAATCCGTGAACAAAATCACCTGAATGCTGATAAAGAAAATATTACTCTGGCAGAAATGGAAGAAAAAATGATAATGGATGCATTAAAGAGATATGGTGATACATTGAATGGAAAGAAACAAGCTGCAGATGAACTTGGTATAAATGTAGCAACTCTGTACAGGAAAATTAATAAATACGAGCTTAATCGCAAAATGCAATTATAGTTAGCAAATTGCGATTACGTTAAAAACATAGCTGATTTGTCTTTTCTTCTAAATTTGGACAGATCTCCTATGTTTTTTTTGCAATTTGCGAACAATGGACCTTAGTGATGTTTTCAATAAAAGAGAAGCTGTCCTGAATAACCCTATTAAACTGGGAGTCTTAAAGTAAAATATAGAAAATTCACAACTTGGCACGGTACTTGCATTCTAACTAGTTGAAGTAAAAAAACGAGGGGGAGTGCAATGAGAATCATAAATAAAATGTTTATGATGAAGTCCGTTCAGACTTTATTGAAGACATGTCTAAATGTAAAGCCTGGAGAAAACCTATTGATTCTAACGGATACAAATACGACTGAGATTGGAGAGGTTTTCGCACTTGCTGGTGAAGGGATGGGAGCAGAGGTTGTTATGACAATCATGAATCCCACCACAAGGCATGGGGATGAACCGCCAAGAATCATTGCAGAAGCAATGAAAGCAGCTGATGCGATCGTTGCTCCGACAACTTTTTCTATTAATCATTCCACTGCCAGAAAAGAAGCAAGTAATGCAGGAGCAAGATTAATATTTATGCCCGATGCGAATGACGAGGTTTTCTTAGATGGTTCACTGGATATCGATTATTTTGCACAAAAGAAAATAATCGATAAGGTATCCACCATACTTGAAGAAGGAGAACGATTGAGCATAACAACCCATTTAGGTACAGAGCTTTCTATGTCCATATCAGGACGTCATGCTGTACCTCAAACTGGAATTTGCCATGAACCTGGAAGCATTTCACCCCCTCCTTGCATTGAAACAGCAGTGGCACCAATAGAAGGAACGACAGAAGGAATCATGTACATTGATGGGGCCATTGTGCCGGGAAGGGCTTGTGAAGATCCAGTTAAAGTAGTCTTTAGAGAAGGTAAAATCATTTCCATTGAAGGAAAAGAAGATGCTGAAATGCTTAAGCAAACGCTGGAAAGTTACAATCATCCCAATGTATATTGCGCAGTGGAAATGGGAATTGGCATGAATCCAAAGGCGAAAATTGGCAGAGGAGGGCAGCTGGAAGACGAGGCAGAGTACGGAACGATGCATATTGGAATTGGCAATGGCATTACATTTGGAAGCAGTATCAGAGCCCCGGGGCATTGTGATTTAGTGATTCGAAAACCGACTATCAAGGTGGATGGGAAAATCCTTATGAAAGATGGAGAACTCTATATAGATTAGGGAGGAGGTTTGTTTGGGAGAAATAAGTCTAATCGGCGAATCACTGGCCAGTTTCTTTACAGTTAAAATCATGCTTTTATTTCTTATTGGCACAGTTGCCGGAATGGCAGTCGGTGCACTTCCAGGTCTAACTACTACCATGGGAGTATCCTTGCTGATTTCATTTACCTGGGGGATGGAATGGATAGAAGCAATGGTTCTAATTGTGTCTGTTCATATAGGAGGAACCTATGGAGGATCCACGCCAGCCATCTTCTTAAATATCCCGGGTACTCCGGCCTCAGCTGCGACTGCTATGGATGGCTATCCAATGGCCCAGCGGGGGGAAGGAGGACTGGCAAGAGGACTGGCAACCTTCCAATCCTTTTTAGGTACTATTCTGGCGGCTGTTTTATTTCTGATAGGGGCGCCGCTCCTGCTGGATTTAAGTATGAATTTCGGATCATGGGAGTATTTTCTGCTAGCCATGTTTGGAATTATTCTCAGCGCAAACCTAACGGCTGCATCATTGTCGAAAGGGCTAATTTCCGGGATCTTAGGACTAGCTTTAGCCACAGTGGGAATGGATAAGATCACAGGCGCACAGCGTTTTACTTTTGGAGAAAGTGCACTCATGGATGGCTTTAGTCTAATTGCAGTCTTAATCGGAGTATTTGGAATTGCTGAGGTAATCGACTCTATTATGCAGCTCAAGAAGCCTTTAAAAGCAGAGAAATTCCAATCTATTTTTCCCCCGTGGAAGATGTTGGTGAAGTTTTTGCCCGCCGGCGGAAGATCTTCTGTTATAGGAGCAGCGATAGGAGCGATACCGGGTGTTGGAGCAGATGTAGCAGCCTGGGTTTCATATGATGTGGCTCGCCGAAGAAGCAAGAAGCCTGAGACGTTTGGCAAAGGAAATCCAGAAGGAATCGTTGCGGCAGAAACGGCAAATAACGCTTGTGTGCCAGGTACATATATACCGATGTTAATTCTTGGTATCCCTGGTGATGCAGTCACAGCAGTTATTATAGGGGGACTTTTACTTCACGGATTGCAGCCAGGTCCGCTTTTACTCACACAAAATCCTGATATATTGAATCAGTTTTTTATCATTTTAACGATATCTGCTGCGTTTATGCTTGTGTTTGGATTATTTTTCTCTTATTTTTTTCAGAAAATCCTATCTGTTCCCAGAAGTATAGTTTTGCTTATTGTAACGGTATTTAGTGTGGTAGGGACATTTGCAGTAAACAATCGGCCATTTGATATTGGAATTATGTTCCTTTTTGGCATCATCGGTTTTCTTATGCGTAAAGTCGGGCTGGCTGCCCCGCCTTTAGTGTTAGGATTGATCCTTGGTTTAATGGCGGAACAGAATTTCCGAAGAGCCATGGTGAGTGCGGATTATTCGTTCGTGCCATTCTTCACACGGCCAATTAGTCTTTTCTTGCTGGTCTGTATTGTATTTTTGATTTTGAATCAAAATTCATTCCTGACAAAACGCGTAAAACATCTGTGGAGGAAAATAAAGCCTAAGGGGGCTAACTTATGAAACTAAAAATGATGTTTCTGACTCTATTTTCAGGGGTTCTGATATTAAGCGCCTGTGCTGGAAACCAATCAAATCAAAAGGCATCTGGAAACAGCGAAGAAGCAGAAAGTGATTACCCTTCACAGCCAATTGAAATTATTGTCGGTTTTAGTGAGGGAGGCGGTACTGACACAATGGCACGGACCCTGCAGCCAATCCTTCAGGAAGAACTGGGAGAATCCGTTGCGGTGAGGAACATGCCTGGAGCTTCCAGTGCATTGGCTCTTGAGTATGTTAACGAACAAGAGTCTGACGGACACACCATCCTATTTCAAACCGATCTGATCCGTGTATTTCCAACAATGGGCATGACAGATTTAACATACAAGGATTTCGAGCAAATTGGAATTGGCGCAATGGGGATTGCCAATTTTACAGTTAAAGACGAATCTGACCTGAAAACGTTTGATGATGTGGTTCGGCTCTTGAAAGATGGAAATGCAAAGGTTGGTGTGGCAGCGATTGGGGACCCTTGGCACCTCACTTTGGAGATTGTGAATAGTGTCGTGGGTGGAGATGCAGAAATTATTACGTATGATTCTGGTGCAAATGCTGCCATGGCTGCTATGAAAGGTGAGGTAGATTTCTCTATCAGCGGGGTTAATGAGGTAGTGGATCTGCTGAGGGCAGGGGATTTACGATCACTGGCTGTTATGGATAATAAACCGTTTGAAGTTGATGGACTTGAATCAATCCCGCCGGTCACTGATTTTGTTTCTGATTTGAAAAAATATGTACCGGAAGGAACCTGGTGGGGGCCAGCTGTAAAAAGCGGAACACCTGAAGAAATCGTAACTAAAATTAGAGACGCATACAACAAAGCGATCAGCAGTGATGAATTTAAGGAATTTACAAAAAAACGGGCAATTATCCTAACAGATATTGAAGATAGTCAAGAATATACAAAACAAATCACCGAAAAAACAAGCTGGCTGCTTTGGGATATTGGTGTGGGAAAACGATCACCAGAAGAAGTAGGAATTAGCCGGCCGAAAGAGTGATAGAAAGGAGAAAAGATGCGGATAAATAAAGATTATCTTTTGGCGGGCATTGTTTTCGCGATTGGTCTCTTTTTTGTAATAGGCAGCTATAATTTCCCGCCAGGAGAACATTTTTTAAATTCATCTCGTTCATTTCCCATGCTGCTCGGCTATAGTTTGATAGGTTTATCAATCTGGCAGTTTGCCCAAACGTTCAGAAAGAAAAAAGAGGAGGAAGAGGAAACGGCTTCTGCCTCCATTCAGGAAGTTAAAAGAGGGATAGTCTATCTGCTTTTAACAGTTGTTTATATCTTTCTGTTAATACCTTTCATAGGGTTTCTGTATTCTACTTTAATCTTTTTACTCATTGGAATGCTCTATTATAAGGAAGTTCGATGGTATACGGCCACATTAGTATCCATAGGGATGATTGGATTCATCTATGTGGTGTTTGAAAAACTCATGTATATTCGATTACCTTGAAAAACGAAATTATTATTTACTCTCTTACATGATCCAATGATTCAATGAAAGACGAGGAGACAGGATTTAAAGAATTCGCTGTAAAAGGAAATCAAATAATAGATATGGCGGTGATTTAAATGAGGATAAAGCAAACAATTGAAAGAGTTCCCGGAGGGCTGATGGTCATCCCGCTGATGCTTGGCGCTTTATTTAATACGATTGATCAGCTTCACATTCCATTTATAATGAATTTCCTTAAAAGCATAGGGGTATCGCCGGTTGAAGAAGGAATTTATGAGTTTATGAAAATCGGAGGATTCTCGGAAGCACTCTTTAAGACAGGAACGTTAACGCTCATTGGCTTGTTCTTATTTTGTGCAGGCAGCCAGATGAATTTGCGGGTAGGCGGAAAGGCCTTAAAGAAAGGAATTCTATTAACAGGAAGCAAGTGCTTGACAGGGATTGCCATCGGTATTTTATTTGGGGTGTTTTTTGACCCAATGGACGGTCTGCTTGGATTATCTACTCTGGCCATTATTGCCGCTATGACCAATGGGAATGAAGGAATGTATGCAGTGTTGACAGGGCAATACGGAAACCGGTCAGATGTTGGGGCCATTTCCGTCCTGACTCTGAATGACGGTCCTTTTTTCACCATGCTGGCTTTGGGGATGGTTGGCGTTAATTTTCCTTTAATCGCATTCATAGCTGTCTTGCTTCCAATCGCTTTAGGAATGCTGTTAGGGAATCTGGATGAAGATATTCGGGAGTTTTTAAAGCCTGGAGAAACGCTGCTTGTACCATTCTTTGCTTTCTGTCTTGGAGCAGGGATGAATTTTATGAGTTTCTTTAATCCTGAAGCTGTTTGGGGAGGTTTAGCTCTCGGGTTTGCCACAGTCATTTTTACCGCATTAACAGGAATCCTGGTTTATAGGCTATTTGGAGAAAAAAGTACGATTGGCCCTGTTGCAGAAGCATCGACTGCCGGGAACGCAGTGGGGACACCTGCTGCAATCGCAGCGGCAGCATCAGTGGCAGCGGGTGCAGGTCTGATGACGGTGGAAAAGGCTCGAAGTTTTCAGGAAATTGCCAATTTAGCCACAATACAAATTTCCATTTCTACTATTACTACCTCGATATTATGCCCAATAGCCGTCATTTTATGGGATAAGTATCAAAGAAGCAAAGGCATAGATGGACGTCTGGAGGATATACCCAGGAAAAAAATAAAAATCTCTGCTGAGCTCGAACAGGAATCTTAGAAGGGTGATGAAAAGGTTGGAAAAAATTCATGCTGAAATATCCGATTTTATTTGCACCATTACCATTAAAAACCCGCCAATGAATATTTTGACGAAAGAGTTTCGGCAGGAGTTTGTTCCTTATATGGAGGAGCTTAAAACCTCTTCGGATGTCAGGGTTATTGTCCTTACTGGAGAAGGGGATCGGGCATTTTGCGCAGGAGCCGATTTAAACGAAGAAGGAGAGCTGACACCTGAATCCGTCAGGCACTTCTTAGAAGAAGATTGCAGAATTTACGATATTGTCAATGAAATGCCCCAGCCTGTCATTGCCGCAGTTAATGGCTATGCGTTTGGCGGAGGGTTCGAGCTTGCCTTAGCCTGTGATATCCGTATCATTTCGGAACGTGCGAAGCTATGTGCAGCAGGGGTAAAGGTTGGACTGGTTGTGGGACCAACCCGGTTAGTAAGACTGCTGGGTGAAGCATATGCCAAAGAAGTGATTTTGACAGGCAGAACCATAACAGCTGAGGAAGCATTTCAAAGAGGGCTGGCCAGCAGAGTGGTATCTCATGACAAGCTGCTGGCAGAAGCGCAGGAATGGGCACAGCTGATTGCTTCCCGTGCTCCAATCGCAGTAAGACATGCTAAGAACACAATTCAGAAGACCATGGATGCAGAGTGGCAGGAAGCAATGAAACAGGAATTGGATGCGTTTATTGAATGTCAGGATACATGGGATCACAAGCATGCGATTGAATCGTTCTTTAACAAAAAGCCGCCAGTATTTAAAGGGATATAGTTAGTTATAAAAATTGAATCAGGGAGTTGTTTTAAAAATGAAAGAAGCACTAATGTACCCGGCTGCTACTGCACTAGTAAAAGTTCTGGCAGGTGTTGAGAGCGGGGAAAAGGTTGTCATCTTAACAGATTTTTTAACGGATGGAATCACAAAAGTTCTGGCATCTGTTGTTTGTTCACTCGACGCAGAGCCCATCACGATCTCCATGCCGCCAAGGAAAGGGCATGGAGATGCATTGCCGGATGCAGTGGCAGCGGCTATGAAAGAGGCAGATGTGATCATCGCACCGACAACTTATAATATTGCCCATACAAAAGCACGCCATGATGCGCAAAAGGCCGGGGCCCGCGTATTAATCTTACCTGAAGCACATGAAGACATTTTATTAAGCAAGGGGCTGCGTGCTGACTTTGCTGCACTAAGACCTCAAGTTGAGAAACTGGCAGACCTATTGACCAATGGAGAATCTGTCCGCATTACAACATCCCTTGGAACAGATTTAAGATTCTCCATCAAAGGCAGGTCAGGCAGAGCCTTAACAGGGTTTGCAAATAGCACGGATGTTTCGGCAGCGCACTGTATAGAATCCAGCATTGCCCCTGTTGAAGGAACCGCTGAAGGTATTTTAGTGGTGGATGGAAGTATTCCGGGAGTTGGTTTAATGGAGACTCCGGTTGAAGTGGTATTTAAGGAAGGAAAGGCCGTTTCGATTACGGGAGGCAGAGAAGCGGAGCAATTCAGGAAGATATTAATGGAGAAGAATGATGAAGAAGGAAATATCTATTTTGCTGGTGAGTTTGGCATAGGCATGAATCCGGAATGTGAATTGGAAAACAGCATGCTAAGTGATGAAGGTGTTTTTGGAACCATCCATATTGCTTTAGGTACGAATGCATATATTGGGGGAACTGTTAAGGCCAAAGGGCATTACGATATGGTCGTTAAGGATCCCCGGGTAGAAATTGACGGGAGACTTATTCTGGACAATCAGGAACTCTATTTAATTGAAGATAAAGCCTTAAATAGACTTTGAAACAGTGGAATTCATTTTATAGAAGGAGATGATTTGAATGGGTGCATTGGAAGGCATTAGAGTAATTGACTTGAGCCAGGTCATGGCAGGGCCATATTGCGGTATGCTGCTGGCTGATATGGGTGCTGATGTTATAAAAGTGGAACCGCCAAAAGGTGAGAGTACCAGAAGATGGTCCCCATATAAGGAAGGGGAGAGCGGTGCGTTTATGGCGATAAATCGCAACAAGCGCAGCATAACGCTTGATTTAAAAAGCAGTGAAGATCAGAAGGTGTTTTACAAGTTAATTGAAACTGCGGATATTTTGATAGAAAATTTCCGCCCCGGGGTTGTAAAGCGACTGGGAGTTGACTATGAAACCCTCAATCAGATAAATCCGAAACTCATCTATTGCTCTATTTCCGGATTTGGCCAGTATGGCCCATATTCCTCCCGTGGCGGTTATGACTTAATCGCACAGGGAATGACCGGCATTATGAGTGTGACAGGTGAACGGAATGGCAACCCGGTGAAATGCGGACTTCCGATTATCGATTTGGGTTCTGGCCTGTTTTCTGTCTATGGTATTTTATCCGCATTGTATGCAAGGGTTCATTCCAATGAGGGGCAGTATATTGACGCATCTTTATATGATACGGGAATCGCATTGTCGGTTTGGGAAAGCACTCAATATTGGTTTACGGGAGAAACACCTGCACCTACTGGAAGCGGACACCGCTTGTCTGCTCCTTACCAGGCATTTCGTGCCAGTGATGGTTATTTTACTGTTGGTGCAGATACACCGCATCATTGGCCCGTGTTCTGCCAGATCATCGGCAGACCTGAATTCTTATCGGATGACCGATTTGTTGATGATGCCTCCCGAATTCAGCACTTAAATGAATTTGTCAGATTAATTGAAGAGAAAACAAGTCTGAATCCAAGACACTACTGGCTGGAAAAATTCGAGAAAGCGGGGATTCCCGCAGGCCCGATCAATACCTATCCTGAATCTTTAAATGACCAGCACACACTATCCAGAAGAATGGTAGAAGAGGTTGTACACCCTGTTGCCGGGAAAATAAAAGCATTAGGGATTCCTGTTAAACTATCAAAAACACCTGGAAAGGTTGCAAAAGCTGCGCCTGTACTGGGAGAACATAAGGAAGAGATTTTAAAAGAATTAGGGCTCGCAGCTAAATAACATTTAAATCCTGCTACTCAGTAAGGAGAAGGATATACATGATTAAACCTTTAAAAGGACGTGTTCCATCCATTCATGCCGAAACCATGGTACACGGCTCGGCACAAGTGATAGGAGACGTCAGAATAGCCAAGAATGTGAGTGTATGGCCTCAATCAGTCTTACGGGCAGATGATGATAATTTTATCGAAATTGGTGAAGGAAGCAATATTCAGGACGGGTGTATCTGTCATGTGACACCAGAGGCTCCATTAAGGATAGGGAGAATGGTAACGGTAGGGCATGGTGCCATTTTACATGCCTGTACGGTCGAGGATGGAGCATTGATTGGCATCGGTTCTATTATCTTAGATGGAGCGGTCATTGAAAAAGGAGCACAAGTGGGAGCGGGTGCATTAGTTCCTCCAGGGAAAGTGATTCCAAAAGGCAGCTTGGCTGTTGGAGTTCCTGCCAAAATTGTGCGTGAACTAACAGAGAATGAAAGACATGACCTGGAAAAAAATGCAGAAGAATACATTGAGCTATGGAAACGCGATTATCGTGAAGAGAGTGAGGAGTCATTATGATTAATGAGAATAAAAGTTTAGCAGAAAGAGGAGACAGTGTTCTGCCCCCGGCTGCCAACAGAGTAACGAGGATAGGTGTAACGAAAGCATTTGGCTCAACCGTAGAGGATGAAAACGGAAAAAAATATCTCGATTTTGCCAGCGGTGTAGGAGTAAATAATGTTGGACACTGCCATCCCGAGGTAATTGAAGCGGTAAAGCAGCAGCTGGATACGATGATTCATATTGGCCATAATGTGGCCTACTATCCATCCTATATTCAACTGGCGGAGAAGTTAAACGAATTAACCGGAAAAGAGAAGATGGTGTACTTTTCAAATAGCGGAGCAGAAGCGAATGAGGGAGCAATAAAATTAGCAAAAAAAGCGACAAAGCGTCCAGCCATTTTATCATTCAAACGGGGATTCCATGGACGGACACTCGCAGCGACATCGATCACTTTCTCAAGCTCAGCTTATCGTCAGGATTATGAAGGCCTTCTTCCAAGCGTATATGCTTGTGAATATCCATATCCTTTTAGAACCGGGCTTAGTTATGAAGAAGAGACGAAACGATGTATTCAAAGCATCCATGAAGTATTCCAGTATCAAGTTGCTCCATCCCAGGTAGCAGCCATAATCCTTGAACCAGTACAGGGAGAGGGAGGGTATATTGTACCCCGAAAGAATTTTTGAAACAAATAAGAGAAATATGTAATCAGCATGGGATATTGCTTATTTTTGATGAAGTACAGACCGGATTCGGAAGAACAGGGAAAATGTTTGCTTATGAACATTTTGGAGTTGAGCCGGACATTCTTACCTTAGGAAAGGGAATTGCTTCAGGCTTCCCTTTAAGTGCCATCATTGCCAAGAAAGAAATTATGGAGAAATGGGAGCCGGGAACACATGGAGGCACTTATGGCGGAAATCCTGTCTCGTGTGCGGCTGCCTTGGCTTCCATTGAAATTTTAAAACGGGAAGGGATAGATAATGCCCAAACTTTAGGGGGATATTTAAAGCAGCAATTATATGATTTACAGTCAGAATATTCCGTTATTGGTGATGTTAGAGGTCTGGGCCTGATGATTGGCATTGAGTTCACGGATGAAAAAGGCTGCCCGGATGCCAGTACAGTAAATTGGCTGAAGAATTTTGCTTTAGAAAACGGAGTCATTCTTTTAACCTGCGGCACTGAGAAGAATGTTTTGCGGTTTATCCCGCCTGTAACGGTATTAAAAGAGGAACTTGATCAAGCAGTTTCTGTACTGAAAGAAGGATTGCAGCAGCTCGCAAAAAAGGAGAACGGTCATGCTATATATTAATGGAGAATGGAAATCTTCTAATAAAAATAAATCGATAACTGTGTATAATCCTGCTACTTTAGAAAAATTCGGTACGGTCGCTTATGGAGGAAAGGAAGAAGCCGAGGAAGCCATCCAGGCAGCATCCGCTGCCTTTCAAGACTGGAAGAAAACAAGCGCAGTTGAAAAATCGCAATATCTGAGAAAGATTGCCGATTGTCTAAGAGACAGAGAAGAAGAACTGGCAGTAACCATTACGAAAGAGATGGGTAAACCCCTGAAAGAATCCATTGGTGAAGTCAAACTGGCGATTTCCTATATGGATTGGTATGCAGAGGAAGCGAAGCGTATTTATGGAGAGACGATTCCAGCTTCCAGCCGTGATAAGCGCATACTGGTACTGCAGGAGCCAGTTGGGGTGACGGGTGCGATTACACCATGGAACTTTCCAGCCGCCATGGTTACCCGCAAAATTGCCCCAGCGTTAGCTGCCGGGTGTCCTGTCATCCTAAAACCAGCTTCAGCTACTCCCTTAACGGCAGTGAAGATATTCGAAGCCATTCATCAGGCTGGTCTGCCAAAAGGAGTAGCCAATTTGATTATTGGACCTTCTAATGAGATTGCCCAAACGTTATTAGACAGCAAGCAGGTGCGAAAACTGACTTTCACAGGTTCAACGGCAGTTGGGAAAAAGCTGATGAGAGACGCATCCAATACGGTCAAAAAAGTTTCAATGGAATTAGGCGGTCATGCCCCCTTTATCGTATTTGAGGATGCTGATTTAGAGAAAGCAGCAGAAGCAGCGGTTGCGAGCAAGTTCAGGAATGCAGGACAAACGTGTGTATGCACAAACCGGATTTATGTTCAGAAGGAAGCAGCAGAGGAATTTACCCGCTTGTTTGCAGAAAAGGTAAATCGTCTGCAAATCGGGAATGGCATGGATGATGATACAGATATTGGGCCATTAATTAATGAAGAAAGCCTTGATAAAGTTGTTGAACATGTGGAAGATGCCAAAGAAAAAGGCGGTGTGGTGATTTGCGGCGGATCACTGGCAGATATGGATGCTAAAGGTGTATTCTATCAGCCTACTGTTATTCAACATGCAAATGAGTCGATGAAGATTGCAAGAGAAGAAACTTTTGGCCCAGTGGTGCCGATTTTCACCTTTGAAACGGAAGAAGAAGCAATCGAACGGGCAAATCATCCAGAATACGGACTTGCATCTTACTGCTTCACTTCGGATTTAAATCGCGCCTTCCGGGTAATGGAATCTCTCGAATATGGCATTATTGGCATTAATGATGCGATGCCGACAACAGCACAAGCCCCGTTCGGAGGAATGAAGGAAAGCGGTGTAGGAAGGGAAGGCGGCAAGTACGGAATGATGGAGTATCTGGAAGAGAAGTTTGTGTCATTGAATATTGGATAATCAAAGGGGCCATCAGAATGGAATTATTAATGAAGGAAATAAGAAGCATGATACCTTCAGACCAAATTTTTACGAGTTTGGCTGATCGATATAGTTATAGTTATGATGCTTCATTCGGCAGCTATCTTCCTGAAGTGGTCATCCAGGTGAAAAATAAGGAAGAGATTTCTTCCCTTCTGAAGCTGGCCAATTCATTTAACATACCGGTATACCCCAGAGGTCAGGGAACTTCCTTAAGTGGAGGTCCTCTCCCTGTTAAGGGGGGATGGTTTTAGACATGTCCCAATGGAATGGTGATTTAAAAATTTACCCTGATGATTTGGTGGCAGTCGTATCACCGGGTGTACTGACAGCGGACATCAATAAAGAAGCAGAAAAGTTTGGACTCATGTACCCCCCAGATCCCAGCAGTGCCCATGTATCAACAATTGGAGGGAATTTAGCGGAAAACTCCGGCGGACCAAGGGGCTTAAAATATGGAGTAACGAAGGATTATGTTATTGGTTTGGAAGTGGTGACACCTGAGGGAGAAATAATCAAAACAGGCGGAAAGACAATAAAAAATGTAACTGGATATGACTTAACAAAATTGATCGTTGGATCGGAAGGCACGCTTGGCATCATTACGGAAGCAACACTGAAATTAGTGCCCAAGCCTCCGGCATCAAAGACCATGATGGCTGTCTTTGATGATCTTGTACAGTCAGGACAAGCGATTTCGAAAATATTAACTTCCGGAATCCTTCCGGCCAAAATGGAAATAATGGATCAGTCCTCCATAATAGCTGTGGAGAACTATCAGCCGCTGGGGCTTCCTATTGACGCAGAAGCCATTCTTTTAATAGAACTTGATGGCCACCCTCTGGCTATTGAAGAAGAAATGAAAACAATAGAAGAGATTTTTACAGACTTTGAATCTGTGAAAGTGAAAATTGCAGAAAATCAGGACGAAGCACAGAGTTACTGGAGAGCAAGGAAGCTGGTTTCCCCGGCTATTGTAAAGATAAAACCGACGAAAGTTTCTGAAGATGCCACAGTGCCCCGCAGTAAGATTCCCGATATGTTCCAAAAACTAAAAGAAATCCGTGAGAAATACGATATTCACCTAGTCGTGTTTGGGCATGCGGGTGACGGGAACCTTCATCCTAATATTATCTGTGATAAAAGAGATACGGAGGAAATGATCCGGGTTGAAAAAGCCGTAGAGGAAATCTTTAAAGCGGCTGTTGAACTGGGAGGGACACTATCCGGTGAACATGGAATCGGAACATTGAAAGCTCCTTTTATGGAGATGGAATTGGGTGCAGCCGGTCTTGATATGATGAAGAGAATTAAACAAATATGGGACCCGAATAACATTTTAAATCCAGGTAAAATCTTTCCAGAAGAAGGCCAGAAGCTGGTGCTTAGGGAATGAGTACAGGAGCCGCTCTAAAAGACAGATTACATTATAAGGAGACGTTTAATTGTGTCCAATGCGGATATTGCCTGCCGGTTTGCCCCACTTACGAAACGATGAAGAGCGAGGTGCATTCGCCGCGTGGCCGCATTAATCTTGTCAAAATGCTGGCAGAAGACAAGATCAAGGCAGAGGATCTGCGGGAACCCATCGAAAAGTGCCTTGGATGCCGCGCCTGCGAAACTGCCTGCCCCACCAGTGTTCAGTACGGGAAGATACTAGAAGGAGCAAAAGAGGTTCTAGAATTTGCAGAGCAAAAATCGAGAGCGCAAAAAATAAGTGAATCATTGATTTTTGATCAAATGTTTTCATCAAAGAGATGGATGAATACAATAGGTAATCTTTCATGGTTTTATCAAAAGTCCGGGCTGCAGAAAATGGCACAAAGAACAGGGATCACTCAGCTTGCTCCGCTTCACATGGGGACATTTGAGTCTGTTCTCCCTGATCTTCCATCTCCGGCAGAACGGAAAAACAGGGCCCGCCTTTACAAAGCCATTGGTTCCAGAAAAATCACTGTTGGATTTATTACCGGCTGTGTAATGGATGCCATTTTCTATGAGACGAACAGGAACACAATTGACCTTCTGACAAAGGCTGGAGCTGACATACTTATTCCTGAGAGTCAGACTTGCTGTGGAGCGCTGCATGCACATGCAGGGAAAATTGCGGACGCTAAAGCTCTTGCCAAACGAAATATTGAGGCATTTGAAAAGGAGGAAGCAGACTATATCGTTAACAATGCTGGAGGATGCGGCGCGACGCTTTTGGAATATGGCGAACTATTTAAGGGAAACATCGAATGGGAAAGCCGTGCACAAGCTTTTTCTAATAAAGTAAGAGATATTTCACAGGTGCTAGCTGAATTAGATGGTCTGAACTTTACAAAGGAAGTGAATGGAACCATAACCCTTCAGCCATCCTGTCATATGATTAATGTTCAAAAGGTGAAAGATGAGCCAATATCTTTATTAAAGCAAGTAAAAAGCAAAGGGTACCGTGAAATGAAAGACAAAGAACGGTGCTGTGGATCGGCTGGCATCTACAATATTGTTAACTATGAGGATTCCATGGAAATATTGGATAGTAAAATGAAAAATGCGAAAGACACAAATGCATCTATAATTGTTACTTCCAATCCAGGCTGTCTGCTGCAAATGAAATTAGGGATTCAAAGGGAAGGGCTTGAGAAGAGTGTAAGGGCTATTCATTTTGTGGATTTGCTGATTGAGGCTGGGGCGGTTTCTAAATAATTTATAAATATAGAAATTGAAGTAGCAGCTTAAATAGATTTACCTGGTACTTTTGAAATTTGATGGCGCTATCCGCACAGTGAGAATACTGTGCGGTTTTTTGAATAAAATTTTATTGAGAGGGGGGCAGCCCCTCTTTTCGAGGAATTTTTAGTAGTCTAAATAAGATATAAGTGACTACTTCTTGGGCTGATCAAGTGCTTGGTAAGCTGCCTGATACTTTCCTCCATCCGTAACTTCTGAATGGTACAAGGCCTTGAGGGCATTGTTTTTTTCAAGACCATGCTCAACCTTCAGTTCTTTAAAGCGTGTATGCAATTCTTTGTTTTCCTTAATTAGTTGTTGCATTTGAGATTTTAAATACTTCAAGGTATTTACATCCTTTCTGAATCTCTGAGTTTAGCCTAGCTATTATTAGAAATAACCTGTCTAAAAAGATCCCTAAATTGCTCCCGGTCTTCTGCTGTAAAAGGCTTTGGTCCCTTTGTTCGCTGTCCGCCCTTTCTAGCCATTGCACTTAAATAACGTGTTTGTAATAATTGGTCTATATTTTCATTTGTATATCTAAATCCTTTATGGTGAAGTACGATCACTCCTTTTGCTAAACCTAGTGAAGCAAGACCATAATCTTGCGTGACGATAATATCTCCTTTTTCCACTAACTTCACAATTCGATAATCTGCAGCTTCTGCTCCAGAATCAACATAAATGGTTTCCACTCCGGATGGCTGTTTTGCATTAGAAAAATGAGAAAAGCTTGTAACAAGGATAACCGGAATTTCAAAAGTCCTTGCTTCAGAAATAATAATTTCTTTCACCGGACAAGCATCTGCATCCACATAAATTTTCATCTTTCCCTCCTGTTAAGAAGTTCTACTCAATAAAACTTTACCTTTTCAAAGGGATTTGTGACTTTGTTAAAAAATGATCAAAAGTTCTTCCTTTTGCTATAATTTTCTTTCCTCATATTATACTTTATAGATTGTGTTGGCAAATGGAGGTTCAATTGCGCACAAAATAGTTGCTATATCCTCTGCTTTTATTAAATCGCAAAGTCTTCTGTGTTCTCAATATCCATAGTATATTGATTAATTTTGCAGGTGAGTGGAGAGGGTCTGATTGTATAGCTACGGTTATTATTCATAGGAAAACAGCCCATTGATTGGGGCTTTTTCTTTTGTGTGACAGAACATAGTAGATAAGAATCATTCTTCTTTTTTTAAAGGGGAAGTTTTTTACCCCTCTTAATTTTTGAACTGTTTAACTGGTATACTATTACCATATGAATGGTAAGTTGAGATTTTTCAGGGAGGAAATGGCAAATGGGGAACTGGATTTTTCAAGGCAATCCGAAACAATTTGATGTTGATACATATATAGAAAAAAATGAAATCGTAGATTGGAATATTCGGCAAAAGCAATTTTTGGATGAGGTACAAGCTGGGGATAAGGTGTTCATTTGGAGATCGGATGGTGGCAATAAAAACACTGGAGGTGTTATTGCCTTTTGTGAAATTGTTTCCGAGCCCTATGAAGATGATGAAAATGATAAGGTTGATCTCAGAATTCTTGAGAAGCGACTGGCTCCTGAGACTGGTATGCTTTTGCGCCATGAATTAAAAGAACTTCCTGAAATCACGAATTTAATGATCTTTAGAATGCCGCAAAACACGAACTACAGACTAACGGACGAAGAATTTGAGCGCCTCTACCAACTATGGGTATCACCAGAGAAATTGGCTGAAAAACTAAATATGACAATTGTTGAAAAATATCTACATTCCTTTAAGGATCAGGCTGAAAATTGGTTTGAAAACAACTCGGATTACTTACAAGAAAGTTATCAATTTTTCAGTCACTTCAAGCAAAAAGACCATTTAAACAAAATAAAGTGGGAGGATGTGCAGGAGCTTGGTGAGCACATCAATGCTTTCAGGATGGCACTCGCTAAAAAAAGAGCTCTAGGAAATCCTAATGCATCCATTGAGCATTACCGCAATAGTTTCAACTATTTAATTCATGGAACCGAACCGCTTAAAAGAAGAATGGACCAATTTGTCCATCATGAAGATTATAAGCTATTTGGCTTTGGGTATAGCGTTGTCAGTGAGCTTATAGGAAATATTTTTCCGGAAGAATTTTGCTTTTACAACCAGAGAGACCGAGTAGCGGCAGAAAATATACTCGAACTAACTCCTGGATATGCACGAGGAGATACCTTCGGTGATAAGTTCATCAAATTTCAGGAATGCCTAAAGGAAAATGGAATAGTGGAAAAGTACGTGGAGGTAGTCGGCAAACAAACCACCCTTCCAATTTTCTATGAAATAGATCAATTTTTTAGCTATCTTTTTGAAAATTTCGGCAAGAAAGAAACTGTTATTGCAGAAGAAGAAACGATTCCTCAATACTGGCTCTTGGCTGCTGGAGAAGGAGACTTCATGTGGGAGGATTTCAAGGAAAATGAGCATATTGCAATTGGGTGGGATGAATTAGGTGATTTAAAAGCTTATGGAAGCAAACGAGAAATAATGGAGGCTCTGAAGGAGCTCTATGAAGTTGACTATAACCCAAGTAATGATGCACTCGCTAACTATCAGTTTGCCAACGAAATAAGTGCAGGTGATTATGTACTTGTTAAACGAGGGACACACAAGCTTATAGGATACGGTAAAATTGTATCGGAATACAAATTTGATCCTGCAAGAGAATCTTTCAAATCATTACGTAAAGTTGAGTGGATATCACAAGGAGAGTGGGATGTAGAAACAACACTTCATAGTAAAACCTTAACAAACATCACACCATATGATGAGTACTTGGAAAGGTTGCTTGCTTCTATTGGTAAAGAAGGAAAAACGGTTTATCCAACCTCAGAGGATAATTCCACATTAGTAAAGGAAAGTGAGAAGGTAACGATTCCTTACACACATGAACAGCTTCTCAGTGAGGTATTCATGACACAAGATAAAGTTGAGGATATCCTCGAAACATTGGATTATAAAAAGAACATTATCCTACAAGGCCCACCAGGTGTTGGAAAAACATTTGTAGCCAAGCGCCTTGCTTATCTTCATATGGGAACAAAAGATGACAGCAAAGTGGAAATGCTGCAATTCCACCAATCTTATTCATACGAAGACTTCATTCGTGGATATAAGCCTAATACACAAGGGCATTTCACTCTAAAAGATGGTATTTTCTATTCATTCTGTAAGAAAGCGATAGAAGATCAGGATAACAATTACTATATGATTATTGATGAAATCAACAGGGGAAATTTATCCAAAATCTTTGGTGAGCTTATGATGTTAACCGAGGCAGACAAACGAGGTAATAAATTCGCGGTTAAGCTTGCATACAGCGAGGGAGAAGAAACCTTCTACATTCCCAAAAACCTTTACCTCATTGGAACCATGAACACGGCGGACAGATCTTTGGCTTTGGTTGATTATGCATTAAGAAGAAGATTTTCCTTTATCAATTTAGAACCAGCTTTCCATACAGAGCAATTTCATGATTATTTAATCAACAAGGGAATTAGCCAGGGATTTATTGACAAGCTTATAGCTGGCATTACGGACATTAATCAAGCAATTACAAATGACACGATTAATCTAGGTAAAGGTTATGAAATCGGTCATAGCTATTTCTGTCCAGCAACAGAACAGGTAGATGATGAACAAAAATGGTATGAGCGAATCATTCGTCTGGAAATCGCTCCACTCTTAAGGGAATACTGGTTTGATCAGGAGGACAAAGTCGATGAACTCCTTGACAGACTCTAAAATACCGATTAGAAACCTATACTATATGCTTTGCTATGCATGGGGGCATCTTGCAGAGAAAGACATGGCCGATGTAGCCCGTGAAGATGAAAAGGACATTAAACACCTTTTAACAAGAATACTTCTTGTAAAGCTCCGCTCGCTCATCAAGCGGGGCTTTTACCGGGAATATAAATCCTATCAGGAGGAAACAGGAACTTTAAAAGGGAGGATTCACTTCCAGGAATCAATCAAAACGTTTTCTTTTAAAAGAGGTAAAATGCACTGTGAATTCGAAGAAATGACCCATGATATCGTTCATAACCAGGTTATTAAGTCAATTTTATTCTCACTACTGCAAAACCAGCAGCTAGATAAACAATTGAAAGAAGAGATCCAGCAATTGTATCCTTACTTTGCTGAAGTTGCAGTCATAAAGTTAAACCTAAGGATCTTTCAGGAGATCAAGTTGCACAGAAGCAATCAGCACTATCGTTTTGTGCTAGATATCTGCCGTTTTCTTTATGAATCATTGCTATTAAACGAGGATAATGGCGAATCCCAATTTGCTGATTTTGAACGGGATCCCAAGGCAATGGCTCGATTATTTGAGGAATTTGTGCGTAACTTCTACAAAAAGGAAATGCAACAATATAAGGTGTATCGTGAAAATATTTATTGGGATGCTGAGGGGAAGACACAAATTATCTTCCTTTGATGCAAACCGATATTTCTCTGGAAAACACCAATCGGAAAATAATCATAGATACGAAATACTATCAACATGCATTGACACAAAATTTCGGTTCACAGAAGATAATAAGTGGGAATTTGTATCAAATTTTTGCATATCTTAGCAATTGCCGGAAAGCCGAGGGGAAGGAAACTATAGGCATGCTGCTTTATCCTAAAACAGGGAAGGATTTAGATCTTTCTTACAATATTAATGCTTATCCAGTTAAAATAATGACTGTGGATTTAGGGCGTGATTGGGTATTTATTAATAATAGATTGAAAGACATTATTTCTATATAAATAGTTAAATTAATTTTTGTTTATATTAAATCAAAGAGAAATCCGATGAGTTTAAAACTATTAAACCAAATTTAAAAGTTTTTTTGGTTTATTTTAGAATTAATTGTGGTGAACCGTATCTCAAGTAATGGTAAACAAGGAAATTGAATTTACAGTTCATATTAAAAATTGAGCAATTAAAGAAGGTTAATAAGTTAAAGGATAGCCCAAACTCTTAACAAAAGATTAAGCAAGCTTCAATTTTATGTGTGACTATATTAAAAAAGAAGTATGACTTCATGTATCCTTGGAAGCATACTTCTTTTTTAATGAGGTTGCCCTGGTACTTTCTTCACTAATAATGAAAATATAATAAATAACAACGGGATAGTGGTTTTTGTTAGAATTTACGTAATAAGTTCTTTTTTTTGTATTTAAAATAGGTAATGTCCAAACGAGGTGGAGTATGGTTAAAGAAGGAATCTATGAAGAAATTATCAATAGTCAATTAAAAAGAGAGCTTAGTAGTCTCGAGCTAGATACATATGATATAGGAAAAGAAACTATTGATGTAGAAGAGGCTAGAAAGCTCTTATCAACTTATATTTCATCTGTAACACGAAAAGCTTTAAGATTTGTTCGAGAAACTGAAAAAGATGATAAGTTGGCATTACTTGAACAGATTAAAACTTGTAATTCAATCATCAAAACATTAAGTGAATGTCTAGACGAGGAAGAATTTCAATCGCTAAAAATTGAAGAGGATGGCGAAGTTTTAACACATATCTATTCAAAGATAAACTCGGTGAAAAGTATACGGAAACAGAATATCGCTCGACCAGTGACATCTATTTCACAAAGTTCATTATTCACTGGTTCTAATTACGAACCGAATATGCTTGGAGAGATCAAAAAAGAAATATTATCAGCAGATTCAATCGATATGCTAGTTTCTTTTATTAAATGGAGCGGGTTAAGATGTATTCTTGATGAATTAAGGGTTTTTACTAATAGAGGTGGTAAACTTAATGTTATTACGACATCTTATATGGAAGCTACAGATTATAAAGCGGTTCTTGAATTAAGTCAGCTACCAAATACCGAATTAAAAATCTCTTTCGATATTGATAGGACAAGGCTTCATGCAAAGGCATATTTATTTAAGAGAGAGACAGGTTTCAGTACAGCTTATATCGGTTCATCTAATCTTTCCAATCCAGCATTAACTTCTGGCTTAGAGTGGAATCTAAAAGTAACTGAAAAAGATTCCTATGATATTATTAAAAAATTTGAAGCAACGTTCGAAAGCTATTGGAATGATAAAGAATTTGTGCTTTTTGATCATGAAAAGGAACATGATAAGGAAAGATTAAAGCTTGCCCTTTCTAAAAGTAAAAGCTCAAATGACGATAGGTATCATTTTGTATTCGATATTCAACCTTATTATTATCAAAAGGAAATATTAGAAAAGTTACAGGTCGAACGTAAGGTTTTTGGAAGAAGAAAAAACTTAATTGTTGCAGCTACAGGTGTAGGAAAAACAGTTATTTCTGCTTTTGATTATAAGAATTACTATAACCAAAATCGTCATGCAGCAAAATTATTATTTGTTGCTCATCGTGAGGAAATATTAAAACAAAGTCTAGATACATTTCGTGCTATATTAAAGGATGCCAATTTTGGCGATTTACTAGTAGGTAACCATCAGCCTAGTTCTCTTGATCATTTATTTGTAAGTATCCAAAGCTTCAATAGTAAAAAATTATATGAAAATACAACAGCAGATTTCTATGATTTTATTATTGTGGATGAATTTCACCATGCTGCTGCTAATTCTTATCAAACACTTTTAGATTATTATAAACCAAACATCCTTGTAGGATTAACCGCTACCCCAGAAAGAATGGATGGTAAAAATATTTTAACGTATTTTGACGATTCAATTGCAGCAGAAATGAGGTTAACGGAAGCGATCAACCAAAAGTTATTAAGCCCATTTCAATATTTTTGTGTAAGTGATACAGTAGATCTTTCTAAGTTAAAATGGAGTAGAAAGGGTTATGAAATTAAAGAATTAGAAAACGTTTATACGTCTAACTCTATAAGAAGTAACCAAATTGTTCAAAGTCTCAAGAAATATGTAACGGACATAGACGAAGTAAAAGGATTAGGCTTTTGTGTATCCATCGCACATGCAAAGTATATGGCTGACTATTTTAATCAAGTGGGAGTCCCCTCTATTGCCTTATATAATAATATGGAATCCAATGTTCGTAGAGATGCCCAGAGGCAATTGGTTAGCGGAGAAATAAAGATGATTTTTGTTGTAGATCTTTACAATGAAGGAATTGATATTCCTGAGGTGAATACCATCCTTTTCTTAAGACCAACAGAAAGCTTAACGGTATTCCTACAGCAGCTTGGAAGAGGATTAAGATTATCTGAAGGTAAAGAATGCTTAACGGTTTTAGATTTTGTCGGCCAGGCCCATAAAAATTACAATTTCGAAGAAAAGTTTCGGGCTCTCATAGGCAAAACCAAACATTCCATTAAACATTATGTCGAAAATGGATTTTTCAATCTACCAAAGGGGTCTTTCATTCAGCTTGAGAAACAAGCTAAGGAGTATATATTAAAAAATATTAATTCAAGTACTAATACAAGAGGTAACCTTATAGCCAAAATGAAATTTTTTGAACAGGATACCGGTTTGGAACTCAATTTATATAATTTCATTAACCACTATCACCTATCCATTTATGACTTTTATGGGAAAAACGGAGATAGGAGTTTTGTAAGAATGAAGGTGGAGGCAGGTATACGGGAGGATTTTCAATGTGAAAACGAAAAGATGATTACGAGCAAACTTCCGAATTTATTCTTCCTCAATTCACCATCGCTTCTCCAATTTCTTATGAAATACATAGAGAAGCAGGAAGTTCATAATGAAGAGGAGAGGTTAATGTTAAATCTCTTTTATTATTCTTTTTATAAGGCGCATCCTGAGAAAGAGGGATACTCAACAATTGAAGATGGCATAAATCAGATTATTTCAATACCAGAGTTTAAACAGGAGATTGCGGATATTTTAACCTACCTAATCCAATCTTTGACGACTTTGGAAATGAGCCACGACTTCCATTTTACATGTCCATTGCGTGTCCATTGTAAATACTCTACCTCTCAGATCCTGGCATCACTTGACTATTATAATGAAAACCAGAGTCCTGAGTTTCGTGAAGGTGTGAAGTATTTTAGAGAGAAGGACTTGGATATCTTTTTTATTACCTTAAATAAATCAGAAAAAGATTTCTCCCCTTCCACCATGTACAATGACTATGCGATTAATGAAAAACTTATTCACTGGCAAACTCAAAGCCGGGTTTCTGAAAGCAGTGAAACAGCGAAAAGGTATATTCAACATCGAAAAAATAATCATAAGATTGCTTTATTTGTAAGGGAATATAAAAAAGAATATGGCTATACAGCACCATTTATCTTTTTAGGAACAGCTGATTATGTAAATCACTCAGGAAGTAAGCCGATGAATTTTATTTGGAATCTTAGAGAAGAAATGCCAGCTTACTTGGTGCCAAAAGCGAATAAGAATATACTGTGATTTAGGAAGGTAGAAAATAGTCTTCTCTAATTTGGGAAGACTATTTCTCTACGATTAAGTGCTCAACAACTGGTATATCAGCAGGAGCCCACTTTAAAGACTCGAGGTTTTCTTTTTTTAGCCAAATAAGTTTTGAATGTTCATTTGGAATTGGCGTTCCATCTATAATATTGCAAGATATTGTAAAAAGGTTAATGATAAATGAATCGTATTCATGAGAGTTATTATGAAATAATTCCTTTGCTTCAATTCTACAATTTAACTCTTCAAATATTTCTCTCTCTACAGCAGTATAGATATCCTCTTTTTTCTCCACTTTACCGCCAGGAAACTCCCACAGATTTGACAATGTCATTTCAGGGGCCCTTAGAGCACATAAGATCTCATTATTCTCATTTTCAATTATTCCTGCGACAACCTTTATTATTTTTTTCAATGGATGTCCTCCTATTCAAAATTGTAGTTAATTATTTTCTCCAAATAGTACAATTCTTCCATCTAACTGGTATATTAATACTATACTAAATAAGCTATCAATTAGTAAGGAGAGCATAGTGATACCATTAATTAGCTTTTTTAAAAAGAGAAAAGATGAAGAACAGCAAAATCCAAAAATAACATTAGATCAAATAGAAGAGAAAAAGACTGAAAAGGTTGCTACCCGTATAGGTGAGTTAGGAGAATACAAAATCGATATTCAATTACATCAGCTTCCGAAAGATTTTAAGCATCTGAGCGATTTGCTAGTTGAAAACCCAAAAGCAAAGACAGGTTATTCACAGCTTGATCATATAGTGATTACTCCGTTTGGTGTCTTTGTAATAGAAACTAAAAATTATCAAGGAACCATTTATGGAGGAAAAGATAGAAAAACATGGTCCGTAAATGGCAAGTTTAAAATGATGAATCCATTTATTCAAAATTATGGACATATACAAGCATTAAAAAACTTCCTTGATCAAAAATACCATCATCTATTTATTTCAATGGTTTCCTTTACGAAACGCTGCACGTTTAAAATTGATGACCTCGAACTTAGAAAAATTGCTTCTAATGACTTAATTGTATATGACGTGGAATTATTCGATTACATACATAGGAAAGTATCGGTTCTAAAACTGCAGCATAAAGAGCCTTTGCTTAATGATAGTGAGGTTTTAATGATTTATGACGCAATTTATGCAGCAAATATAACAGATCCATCTATTAGAGAGAAGCATGTGCAAATGCTAAAAGAAAGTAAGTCTAATAAAAAAGAGACAGTTACTAAGAAGAATCAGTCGGAAAAATGCTGCGTATGCAACATAACTGTTTCGGACAAAGTGAAAGCATTTTGTTTGTCGAACAAAAGGTTTAATGGGAAGATCTTTTGTTTTGAGCATCAAAAAGATTTATAAAAATAATTACTTAAAGGGAGTCGAATGTGCCTATCTACAACAAACTTGTCCGAGACCGCATCCCAGAGGTTATTACTCGTAATGGAAAAACGTGTTCAACAAGAATATTAGATAATGAAGAATACATAGAAGAATTAAAGAAAAAGAGCTTCGAAGAGCTAGAGGAATACGTTAAAGCACAAACTGATGAGGAAGCAATGGAGGAACTTGCAGATATTCTGGAAATCCTTCATGCATTGGCCAAAGTTCATGGTTCTACTATTCGGGATGTGGATGATATCCGTAAAAGTAAAGTGGAAAAAAGAGGTGGATTTCGAGATAAAGTATTCCTAATTGAGGTTGAAGATTAATCATGAAATTATAATGGATCGGGGAAAGAGAAAGTTATGAGCCATAAACTGCAAGTGGGTGAAATGAACGCTGCCTATTTAACCGACAAAGAAATATGGGGGCACTTTAATTATATCTTTTCATCAAGATCGCGAAACTCAACAACATATAAATTCGTTTTGATTAAGTCTTTAATCGAGAATCTCTACAATGCGAATGAAAAATTGGAGCTACATTATGATTCTTTATTTAACAGTTTTTCAAGGATTTATTGGAATCTCGTCATTCATCATGATCTTAATCAGATTAATATGATGGGCAAGAAAGCAGAGGTTCAGAGCATTTTGCTTAACGTGCAATCAAAGCATCAAATCCCGAACACCTTTGTTTTCGATAAGCTATCAAACGAATTGCAAATCTTTATCGTGAATAAAGTAAAAAAGAAATGCAAGGTCAATGTAATGGGAGCGATTTATGGAGATACCTCCGGAACTATTTATGATTTTGATAATGAACAGGAAGTCCTCCGCTTTAATCCTGCTTTCTTTTCTTTTATGCAGCGCTATCAGCGCGTGTTGAAGTATATGTCCAACTATCAATTGGCTCTTTTTCTGGAAAAGTTCAATGAACAAGGAGATACTTCTCGGCTTTTACTTAAGGTTGAAAATGTCTCCAAACGTTCATCATTAGATCCTTTTTATCAAGTGCTTGCTTCTTTCTATGGGGGAAATGCTTTTATTGCGGTAAAACTATCAAGAAGAAGGAACAAGCCCATGTCGATCATTTTATCCCTGGAGCTTTGTTCAAGCGGATCAACTATGGAATTTAGTGATTGCTTGCACAGCCTGCAATCTCGCAAAAAATGATAAGCTGGCAACCAATATATTTTTAGAAACTCTGATTGATCGGAATGGAACCTTCCTTATTATGCCGGAGCTTAATGGAAGAGAAGACATGAAAGTATACACAAACAAAAAACTGATGGATTTATATGAACATACGATTGATAACGGATATACGGATATATGGGTACCGAAGAAGAATCATGCAGATGGTTAAGTGTATAAATATGATTAGTATCATCTCTTATGCACTCTTTTCACAAATAGAACCAAAAGTAGACAAATCGAGACACTGTCTCAATTTGTCTATTTTTTTATAAAGGGGAAAAGAAAGAATATAGTAACTTATAATACGCTAACCAGACATTCTCACCACAAGCTATAAATTCATATATAACAGAATATTTGAAAATTTTAATAAATAAGATTGACAAATAAATAAGGGCAAGTTTATTATAATTACATAAACAAACATCATAGAAACAGTTTCAATAATATAAAAAGAAAAGGAGTCTTTTGATGGCAGTTGAAAAAAAGCTCAGGATACAGTCTGTTGACCGAGTGCTTGATATATTAGAAGAAATAGCACAGGAGAAGAATGGTATTACTGTTAGCGAAATAGCAAAAAGATTAAACCTGCAAATAAGTACTACATATAACCTGTTAAATACCTTGAAAATGAGAGATTATGTTTATCAAGATATTGAAACAAAAAAATATTTTATAGGTGTTAAAATCATGAGTTTGAAAAATACCTATACAAACAATTTAGATATTCAGAAGGTTGCTGCCCCGTATCTCGATGAATTGCATAAGGAAATCGCAGAGACAATCCATTTAAGTATTAGAGTAGGCAGTCATGTAGTTCCTGTTCACCGATTAGAAGCGAAACATGCAATTCGTGTGGATAGTGAGTACGTTGGTAATAAAGGACCACTATATTGTACAGCCACAGGAAGGGCATTATTATTAAGTTTACCAGAAAGTGAGCTAGATTGTTTTCTTAACAGGATAGATATATTGCCTTTTACTGAACATACCATTACAGACATAGAAAAGATTAAAGAAGAACTGGCTAATAGTAAAGCCAGAGGCTATACTCGTGACTTTATGGAGTATCAGCAAGGGGTTTTTTGTATAGGTGCCCCTATTTATAACTACAACTCAGATGTAATTTCTTCCATAAGCGTTTCCGTTCCCTCCCTTAGATTTAGTCCTCATGAGCAAGAGCGTATCACAAACAATGTAATAAAGACTGCGCAGAAAATATCTCAACAATTAGGATATCAACAAGAATCTGTATAACAAAAAATATAAGAGTTTTATCTCTTATATTTTTTTGAAATATATAAAGAAAGAGTTTTTATAATATAAAAAGAGGTGGTATTTGTGCGATTAACTGGCAGTGAAATTATTTTAGAACACTTGATCCAAGAAGAGGTTCCTTACATTATTGGTATACCTGGTCACGGAATATTAAGTTTTGTTGATTCCTTTGTTAAACGGAAAGATAAAATTAAAAGTATTATGCCAAGACATGAACAGAGTTCCATCCATATGGCAGATGGTTATTACAGGGTAAAAAAGAAACCGCTTGCAACATATGCGTCGATAGGTCCAGGGGCGATTAATACAGCAGTTGGTCTTGCAACTAGTTTCGTAGATTCTGTCCCTGTCTTTACTGTAGTAGGGGAAACCCATACACATATGTTTGGCAGAGGGGTACTCCAGGAAATCCAAAAATACAATTGGGCAAATTCCGTTCGAGTATTTGAACCTATTACCAAAAAGAGCTGGCAGGCTACAAGAGTCGAACAATTACCCAGAATTATGAATAGTGCATTTAATGAGATGATGACAGGCAGAAGAGGCCCTGTTCTACTAAATTTACCAATGGATGTTCAAGCAGATTCGATAGACGTCACATTAGATGATTCCAGGAAAAGAAGAGTTTCAGATGACTATACAGAAATTATGGCTATACCCGGGATTGAGAAAGCTGTAAATATATTGCTAAATGCTAAGCGTCCTGTGATTTTAGCAGGGGGAGGGATCCATGCATCAAGTGCTTATGAAGAGTTGAAAAATTTAGCAGAAGCAACAGGTTCTGCAGTTTTATGCACTTTCAGTGGCAAAAGTGCTATAGAAGAAGATCATTCTTTATATGGTTGGATTGCCGGATCCAAAGGTACCCACTGTGGAAACAGTATTGCTAAAGAGGCTGATGTTATTCTTGCAGTAGGCTGCAGGTTTGCAGATGAGACAACATCCTCCTACCGAAAAGGGGTTTCATTTAATTTTCCTGATACGAAATTAATTCATGTAGATATTGATCCACACGAAATAGGTAAAAATTATCCTGTGGAAATTGGAATTGTTGGCAATGCAAAAGATGTTCTAGCCAATATGATTCGATACATTCATGAGAATCAATTAATGAAGGACTGGCAGGATTCTGATTATTATCATGAAATACAACGTAAGAAAAACGAATGGTTTGCATATATGCATAAGATTCAGAATGATAATCGCTCACCTGCAACTATTTCTCGTTTTTATAAGGAATTAAGAGAATACTTAGATAGAGATGCGATAGTTGTGACATCCTCAGGTAATAGCCAGGCACAAATTTTACAAGAGTTCCCTTTCCTTGCCCCGGGAACTAATGTCACAACAGGAGGATTTTCTACCATGGGATATGCATTCCCTGCAGCTTTAGGGGCAAAGTTAGCTGCTCCAGACAAACAGGTTTGTGCAGTAGTGGGGGATGGGGATTTTTCGATGACCCTGCAAGAACTTGCCACAGCTGTACAATACAATATTCCAATTGTAGTTATTGTTCTCAATAACTCAGGCTGGCAAGCTATTACAGACCTGCAAATTTCTGCGTTTGGTAAGGAGCGAATTATGGCAACAGAATTCAGGATGGATAATGAGGGGGAACTTTATACCCCTAATTTCGCTCAGGTAGCAGCAGGATTTGGTGTTCATTCTCAACACATCTCCAATCCTAATGAGATTAAGTCTGCTTTAAAAAATGCTTTCAAACAAAATGGACCATCGCTTATCGAAATTACAGTAAATCGTGAATATCCATATTCAGGTGGAATCTCAACAGGATGGTGGGATGTGCCAGTACCAACTTATCTTTCAGATAAACGAAAGGTTTACGAAAAAGAAAAAGCAGAAGAAAGTGTACTTTAAAATCATTAACCAAATAAGGAGGAGAACAGTTTGAGTAAGCTTTACATTAATGGAAGATGGAGTGCATCGGAAACTGGGAGGGAATTTAATAGTTATAATCCTGCTAATGGGTCTCTTTTAGATAGTGTAGCAGATGGCAATCGAGAAGATACCGCTAATGCTATCCACGCTGCAGAAGAAGCCTTTAAAAAGTGGTCAGTTGTGCCGGCTATTCAACGCTCTGATTACTTAATGGCTTGTTATGACTCGATGATTAAGAATCAGGATCTATTAGCCGAAATGATTACGAGAGAACAGGGGAAACCACTGAAAGAAGCAATAAATGAGGTAGGATATGCAGCAAGTTTTTTCAGATGGTATGCAGAGGAAGCCAGAAGAATCTATGGAGAGACCCTTCCTTCAAATGCTGCCGATAAGAGAATCGTAATATCTAGACAGCCTGTAGGAGTTGTTGCTGCGATCACCCCTTGGAATTTCCCGCTAGCTATGATTACTAGAAAGATAGCACCAGCTTTAGCAGCAGGGTGTACTGTAGTTGTAAAACCTGCAGAACAAACACCTTTAAATGCTGTAACGTTGTTTAAAGTGTTAGAAGAATGCAATTTACCTCCCGGTGTAATAAACCTCATCACGACTTCACAACCTAGAGACGTTGGAGAAGAACTGCTACACAATCCTGCTGTAAAAAAGATTACATTTACTGGTTCAACAGACGTTGGCAAGTATTTAACAAAAGAAGCTTCAAATCAGATGAAACGTGTATCAATGGAACTTGGAGGTCATGCACCTTTTATAGTATTTGATGATGCTGATATAGAAGATGCTGTAAATGGCGTAATAGCAAGTAAATTCAGAAATGCTGGTCAGACATGTGTTTGTGCAAATCGCATATATGTTCAGGAGTCAATAATGGATGAGTTCATCAGTTTGTTTGCTGAAAAAGTTAATGCATTTTCTGTTGGTGAAGGCTTCAAAAGTGAAGTGGATATTGGACCACTTATCGATAAGGACGCCATCCAAAAATCCAAAAATCACATTGAGGACGCTCTGAACAAGGGTGCGAAACTTATTACAGGCGGCAAACAAATTAATGGAGAAGGTAATTTTTTTGAACCTACCATTTTATTAGACGTAGCTGAAGATATGTATATTTGTCAGGAAGAAACGTTTGGTCCTGTTGCACCCATCCTTACGTTTAAGACAGAGAACGAAGTTATAGAGCGTGCAAATAATGTTCCATATGGACTCGCTGCATACTTTTATACCAACGATTACAGTCGCTCAATACGTGTTTCTGAAAAACTGGAGTATGGCATAATCGGGCTTAACGATGCTATTCCAGCGGTTGCGCAGGCTCCATTTGGAGGGATGAAGGAATCTGGTGTTGGACGTGAAGGAGGAAAGGAAGGTTTGCTGGATTTCCTGGAAACTAAATATATATCTATGAAATTTAAGAATGAGTGTGAGCAATAATGAAAAACAGAACATCTTATGGAGACAAGGGGTTCAGCGAGTTTTTAGTAACTGCATTTCAAAGACAACTGGGACATCATCCTGATGATTTTCAAAAGCCGGTAATTGGTATATGTAATACCTCAAGTGAAGTGAATCGTTGTCATAGCCACCTTAAACCAATGATAGAAGCAATTAAAAGGGGAGTAATTATGGCGGGAGGAACTCCACTGGAGTTTCCAGTCATATCATTAGGCGAAATGTTTACTAGCCCAACAACAATGTTATACAGAAATTTGCTTGCAATGGATGCAGAAGAAATGATAAGGGCCCAACCAATTGATGGTGTTGTGTTAATTGGAGGTTGTGATAAAGTTACACCAGCTTTGCTTATGGGAGCTGTTAGTGCAGATAAACCAGCGATTATGTTTACTGGTGGTCCTATGAATAATGGAGAATATAAGGGCAAAATACTTGGTGCCTGTTCTGACTGCAGACATTTCTGGCAAGAATATAAGGCTGGAACGGTCAGTGAAGAAGAACTGAATGAAATCAATTCAAGATTGGCACCAACTGCCGGACATTGCATGGTTATGGGGACTGCAAGTACTATGGCTGCCTGTACGGAAGCGATGGGAATGATGCTTCCGGGAGGTGCGGCAATACCGGCAACTCATAACGAAAGACTATCTCATGCCCAGGAAACAGGTAGAGCAATTGTAAGACTTGTAAATGAAGATCAAAGGCCATCCAAACTATTAACTAAGCAATCTTTTGAAAATGCAATCAGAGTTTTAATGGCAATTGGGGGTTCAACAAATGCTGTTATTCATTTGATAGCAATTGCAAGAAGGCGAGGTATTACACTAAAGCTTGAAGATTTTGATCGTCTTAGTAATACTACCCCTTTTATAGGAAATATCCGTCCTGCCGGCGAGTATCAAATGGAAGACTTTTATTATGCTGGTGGTGTCAATTCAATAATAAAAGAACTCTTGTCATTGATGAGTAAAGATGAAATGACCGTTACCGGTAAAACAATTGCTGAAAATATAAAAGATCATAAGGTGGATGAAGTCTACCGCCATATAATAAAGCCAGTCCACAACCCTTTATATAAGGATGGTGGAATCGTTGTATTAAAAGGAAATTTATCTCCAAACGGCTGTATTGTTAAACCTAAAGCTGCGACAAAGAAGTTGTTAAAGCACAGGGGAAAAGCAGTTGTATTCCAATCAATTGCCGATATGGAACAACGAATTAATGATCCGAACTTGGAAGTTACAGAGGATAGTGTCCTTGTTTTGCAAAATGCAGGTCCAAAAGGAGCACCGGGAATGCCAGAGGCTGGAATGATTCCAATTCCTCGAAAGTTGCTTGAAATAGGTGTAAGGGATATGGTGAGAATTTCAGACTGTCGTATGAGCGGCACAGCATTTGGAACCGTTATTTTACATGTAGCCCCAGAAGCTGCAGTGGGCGGGCCATTAGCACTGGTTAGGGAAGGGGATGAAATTGAATTAAATATTGAAGAGAAACAACTAACTCTTCATGTAGAAACGGAAGTATTAGAGAGCAGAAGAAAAGAATGGGCGCCACCGGAATTGGTTGAAAGAGGGTATACGAAATTATATCAACAACATGTTCTACAGGCTGATGAGGGATGCGACTTTAATTTTTTATAAAAGCTAGGGGGAAATTAAAATGGGTTTCTTGATAAAGAAGTGGAATTTGTCTAGTTTGTTCGTCATTAGTCTATTAGTATTGCTATTTATATCAGGTTGTGCCAACCAGCAAAGCGAAGAAGCAACGGCAAGTAACAAAAGCGAAAACCTCTCTGATTCAGAAGATACCATTTCAATCGGGGTAAGTATCCAAGGATTTAAAGGGATGTTTACGAACTATATTCGAGCCGGAATAATGGAAGAAGCAAAAAAGCATGGGAAAAGTGTGAATGTTGTTGTTGTAGATGCTGAGGACAGAGCTGATAAGCAGATTGGTCAAATTGAAAATTTTATTAGCCAGGGGGCAGATGCTATTATTTTAAACCCGGTAGATAGAATTGCATCTGCACCAGCTGTGGATGCAGCAGTAAAAGCAGGCATACCGATCATTACTGTTAATACTCAAACAGACAATCAAAGCAAAGCAAGCGCATTTGTAGGATCTGATGATTTTGAAGCTGGAAAAATACAAATGGATTTCATCGCTAAGGAATTAGGCGGGAAAGGCAACGTTGCCATCTTACATGGGGCGATGGGGCATTCTGCTCAAATCGGAAGATATGAAGGCTATAAATCAATCTTAGAAGAAAATCCTAATATGCAAATTATTTTTGAAAACACAGCAGAATGGCAAACAGATAAAGCATTATCTATAGTTGAAAACTGGCTGGTCACAGGGAAAAATATAGATGCCATAGCAGCGAACAGCGACACAATGGCACTAGGGGCCAAGTCTGCAATTGATGCAGTGGGGAAATCTAATGACATTCTTGTTCTTGGTATGGACGCAATCCCAAATATGCTTAAAGGTATAGAAAATGGACAAATTAGTGGGACAATTTGGCAAGATGGAATTGGCCAAGGTAAATATTCTTTAGATCTAGCTGTTAAAGCAGCAAAGGGTGAAACGATTGATGACTATTTAATTCCTTATGAGTTAATCACGAAGGAAAACATCGATAAATATAAAAAAATGGCCGAAGAACGCGATGAATTATCAGAAAAGTACAATTAATTAACGGGAGATGTCATCCACATAAAGGCGGTGGTTTCAATGACAGGTCAAAATATCCTCCAAATGCAAAATATCCATAAAGCATTTGGAGGGGTAATTGCCCTAGATAATGTTTCATTTAATGTAAAAAAGGGTTCTGTCCATGCTTTGATGGGTGAAAACGGAGCGGGTAAGTCAACTCTTATGAAAATATTGTTAGGTATCAATAAGCCCGATCAAGGGACGATTTGTATTGATAATAAGGAAGTAACATGGGACAAACCATCGGATGCTTTAGCTGCTGGAATATCTATGATCCACCAAGAATTGAATCCTGTTCCGCATCTAAGTATTGCTGAAAATATTTTTCTGGGCAGGGAGCCAATTAATAAAAGAACAGGCTTTATTGACTATAAAAGGATGAACGAAGAAACCAGTCATTTACTTAAAGAACTGGATTTACAGGTCGCACCGACTGAGCTGGTAGCAAACTTAAGTGTAGCTAAAATACAGCTTATTGAAATTGCAAAAGCAATATCTTATCAAGCTCAAATTGTTGTGATGGACGAACCAACTTCAGCTATTAGCAATAAAGAAGTGGATAAATTATTTCAAATCATCCAAAAGCTCAAAACTAATGGTGTAACAGTTATATATATTTCACACAAAATGGAAGAGGTTTTTTCGATATGTGATGATGTAACTGTTCTCAGGGATGGGTCTTTCATTGGCACAGAGAGTATTCGTGAAATTAATATGAATCAACTGGTTTCTATGATGGTAGGAAGAAAAATTGAAGATGTGTTTCCTCAAGTAACTCATAACACTGGAGAGGTTATATTGAAAGCCAATAACCTCGAATCAAAAGGTCTCTTTCAAAATATTAGCTTTCAGCTTAAGAAAGGGGAAATCTTAGGATTTGCTGGACTTATGGGCGCAGGCAGGACTGAAATTATGGAAGCTATTTTCGGCTTACGTAAATTAGACAAAGGAGAATTGATCTACAAAGGTAAAAAAGTCATATTCAAACATCCGCAAGATGCAGTTAAAAACAAAATAATTTTAGTGCCGGAAGACAGAAAAAATTCAGGCCTGGTCCTAAATCATTCAATACGTCAAAATATCAGCCTTACAACCATTGGAAATTATACACAAAAAGGCTTGATTAAAGCCAAAAAGGAAAGAAGCGTAGTAGAGAGAATTATCGAAAAACTCAGGATAAAGGTAAGTAACATGGAGCAATCAGCTTCTTCTTTAAGTGGAGGAAATCAGCAAAAAGTGGTTCTAGCTAAGTGTCTTCTATCAGACCCGGAAATTATTATTCTTGATGAGCCTACAAGAGGGATTGATATTAAAGCAAAATCTGAAATATACAAGATTATAAACGAACTTGCTCAGCAAGGAAAAGGCATTATAATGATTTCATCAGAAATGCCGGAAATATTGGGGCTTAGTGATAGAATCCTCGTCCTCCACCAGGGTCAAATTACCGGAGAACTCTTGAAAAAAGATGCTACTCAAGAAAAAATACTTCAATTGGCCATGGGTAGGAACGTTTCATAAGAAGGAGGGACTAAGTTGAAGGCTAATACACATTTGGAAAGTCAAACCAAAAATATATGGTCGCAAAGTCGATTGAAGATTAAAGGTTATGCAGGTAAATACGGTATTTTAATTGGTTTTATTGCGATCTGTATCTTTTTATCATTTGCTTCACCAGTATTTTTAACCTCTGCTAATTTAATTAATATCCTAAAACAAGTCTCTATTATTGGGATTGTTTCCATGGGTATGACGATGATCATTATTAGCGGCGGAATTGACCTATCAGTAGGATCAATTCTAGCCCTTACTTCTGTAGTAGTAGCAGTATGTGCCCAAAATAGCATACCTCTTATCTTGTGTATACTAATTGCTATTGCTGTAGGCGGACTTGCAGGAATGATTAACGGATATGTAACAGCAAAAGGAGCAATTTCCCCATTTATTGTTACGCTTGGAATGATGACGGTTGCAAGGGGAATTGCTTTAATAATTAGTAATGGTATGCCGGTTTCGGGATTGCCGGAGACATTTTTCACATTGGGAAGCACGGTTTTCCTTGGTCTCCCTTTACCGGTCTATATTTTTTTCTTAATGATTTTCGTGACAACCATTTTATTGAAAAAGACGAGGTTTGGGAGACACCTATATGCGATTGGTGGAAATGAACAAGCAGCATTGGTGTCGGGTATTAATATTACTAAAGTAAAAGTTTGGGTTTATGTTATAGGGGGATTATTGACTGGTCTGGCCGGAGTAGTTCTGGCTGCAAGGGTTGGAGCAGGTCAGCCAAATGCTGCTGTCGGGTATGAACTAGATGCCATTGCAGCTGTTGTTATTGGCGGTGTAAGCTTTTCAGGGGGGATTGGACACCCATTAGGCGCTTTACTAGGTACTCTAATTATCGGGGTTATTAATAATGGCCTTGACCTGATGAATGTTCCAACTTATTATCAACAGATTATTAAAGGGCTCATAATTGTTGCTGCAGTGTTGTTGGATAAGAATAGAGCTAAATAAACAGGATAGGGGTGCCAATGTTGAAAACTATTAATGTATGTATTGTAGGCTGCGGACGGATTTCTACTCTAAACTCACTGGGGTATTTAGATCATCCAGATGCAAAAATATATGCTGTATGTGATTTGGATGAAGAGAAAGCCATGGAAAAAGCTAAAGAATGGGGGGCAGAAAAGATATATTCTGATTACTATGAAGTTCTAAACGATCCAAATATTGATGCAGTAGAGTTATTAGTTCCTCACCATCTTCATTGCTCCATGACTGTAAAGGCATGTGAAGCTGGTAAGCACGTGTCTGTGCAGAAACCAATGGCTTTAACAATCGAAGAAGCCGATCAAATGGTTGAAGCTGCACGAAAAAACAAGGTCAAATTGAAAGTTTATGAAAACTTTGTTAGTTACCCACCTTATGTAAAAGCAAAAGAATTAATTGATGCGGGGGAGATTGGTGATCCAATTTCGATAAGAATTAAACTGAACGCAGGAAAACAGGATACAGGGTGGGAAGTTACTAAAGATACTTGGTCATGGAGAATGAACGAAGAAATATGCGGTGGAGGTCCTTTGGTTTTTGATGATGGCTACCATAAATTCTCTTTAGCCAGATATCTAATGGGAGATATAGAAAAGGTTTCCGCCTGGATTGATCGAACAGATGTTATACCAGGAGAATTCTATGAAGACGCTCCTGCAATGATTATGTGGAAATATAAAAATAGTAAAAAATATGGAATAATGGACGTTACCTATTCAAAAGATCTACACATTAATACAGATTATTATGCTTGTGACGAACGAGTAGAAGTTACCGGATCAAAAGGCGTGCTTTGGATAACCAGATGTACTGCTAAAATGTTACAAATTCCTACTCTTATTGTTTACCGTGATGGAAAAACTATAAACTACGAAGATTTAAGAGACGACTGGGCCGATTCCTTCATTGATTCTACAAAGAACTTTATCGAGGCTATAAAAAATGACACAGAGCCATTACTCAATGGGGAAGAGGGAAGGGAAGTATTAAAGTTCGCTTTAGCGGCTATTGAATCCTCTAAGAGAAAACAAGAAATTAATATCGATCAATTGTTTACTCCAATTAAAAATTAATTTGTAGAGGAGTAAATATATGAATCATTTTGTATTGTTCATATTGTACTTTATTCCGATTACATTATGCTTTATTTTTATTCCATATTCACAGAATAGAGTAAATAAAAAACATATACCAGGCTTAACATTAATAATAATCTCAATTGTTTTTATGGGGTTACTATTTCTACTTAAGACCCCTTACTTCCCAATCCTCTTTTCACTAGGTGTGTCTATACTGCTTTCTGGGGTGATTGTACTTACTACTAGTTATATTAAGATATTAAAACATTAAATAAAATTTGAATCGTAGAGGAGACTTTTCTATGAAAGAATCGATCATGTGTGATCGGTTCTTTCTTTTATCTACAAAAGGTATTCACTTGTAAGCTGAATGGTTTGGAAGTATTATATGAATAATTTTAAGAGTTAAGGGAGACGCACATATTTTTTTCGGGTTGATATCACCAAATGCCACTTGATTAAATGCAGGTGAGTGGACAGTGGCCTAGATGCTTTTCAGCATTCCTCCATGTAAAACTATCCCATAAACCCAAATAAATAACTTTATAAAAAATATGCTTTTAAATCCTGAACAATAAGTCTATTATAGTAATTAAAATTAAAAAAGGAGATTCATATGATTTCATCTATTCAAGATCAACTTCAAGTATTTAGAGAAAGTCAAAAAAACAGGGGGCGGCTGCTTATCAATTGTCCTGATCAACCGGGTATTGTGGCTGCTGTATCCCAGTTTCTGTTCCAGCATGATGCTAATATTATCGAATCGAGTCAATATTCGACGAATCCAGAGGGTGGCACCTTTTTTATCCGAATCGAGTTTGAATGTCCGGGTTTACAGTCGAAGGAAGAAGAGTTGAAGAGTCAATTTAAGGAAATCGCAGAAACATTTTCAATGGAATGGAAATTAGCATTTGTTTATGAATTGAAGAAGACAGCTATTTTCGTATCAAAAGAACTTCATTGTTTACGTGAGCTGTTATGGGAATGGCAAAGTGGTGATTTGCTTACCGACATCGCTCTTATTGTAAGCAATCACGAGGAAGCAAGACAAATTGCAGAATCCATGCATATTCCATTCTTTTACATACCAGCAAGCAAAGAAAATAGAGAGGAAGTGGAAGAAAGACAGCTGCAGCTTTTAAAAGAATTTGATATTGACTTAATCATCTTAGCCAGATATATGCAAATTTTGACGCCAGCCTTTGTTGGGGCTCATCCGTTCAAGATCATTAATATTCATCACTCTTTCCTTCCTGCATTTGTTGGTGCGAGGCCATATGATCGAGCCCATCAGCGCGGAGTAAAAATAATTGGGGCAACGTCTCATTATGTTACAAACGATCTTGACGAAGGACCAATCATTGAACAAGATATCAAGCGTGTCGACCACCGGGATCATATAGATGATCTAAAAAAGAGCGGACGTTCTATTGAAAGAAGTGTTCTTGCCAGAGCGGTTAAATGGCATTTAGAAGACCGGATTATTGTTCATGAAAATAAAACAATTGTTTTTTAAGAAAAAGGATCTGTAATGAGCGCCTGTCTCTCAGTTAAGTAATGCATTTTCATGTGATCTGCCCCCTGTAAAGAAGAGAGTGTAAATAATAAAAAAGCCATAGGCAGCTTTAGCTCTATATCCCATAGGGCTAAGGCCTTTTAAGTGTTTTTGGTTTACTGCTGAAGATTTTACCGTAATGTAATGGGAAGAACTTGTACTACGATTAAAATAGGGATTAGCTTAGAGGCAAATGAGAATGAGGCAGCCATGGAATTAAAATTGCATGAACAAATCCCCCATTTTCCTTTAGATGAGCTTTGGGGGGAGTGATCAAATTGAGCAGACATAACACTTATCAAATTGGACAGATCTTCTATATTCAAAAAGTTCAGAGTTCCAGGCAAAGTAAAGAGTTTTGAACAGACAGATGCTTATGTGTATGAAGTTCTTGAGTCGTTTTCTCAAAAAATGGATGAGGCAATCGTGCAGTCTATTCTTTGGAGAGAATCCACTGATGAGATAACCATGACTCCACGAAAACTGTTCATGCATACGGTCATTCACGAATACCACCACAAAGGACAGATTATGGCGATGGCCCGCCAGTTGGGGTATGAACCGCCAAATACAGATGTTCTGGTAACGAGAAATTAGATTAAAATATGAAAGGATGCCCCATGGTGCAGTTCTTACTGTCGAGAGGCATCCTTTGTTTCGTTTATGACGAAATTAAAATCATTTATTTTAGTTCTTTACTTCTAAATGATTAATAACCCGTTCCATCGCTTGAATATGCCCCAAATGGTTTGCCTCATGAAATAGCGCAAATTCAGCTAATTCACCAAAGGTTTCAAGTCCCAAAAATGGTTTATCCAGCTTTTCATTTAACTGTTCAGCTGGAATTTGCTGTATTCGGGCCAATTGATCCTTCAACTGTATAATGAGCTCATCTGTTTCAGGAATATCACCTTTCCAATCTGCCGGCTTAGTACCGTTCCCAAATAATTCAATATAGTTTGCAGGGAGGTGGGTTGTTTTGCGGGGAAAGCCAAACATAAACTGTTCACAGACCGTTAATACATGGCCAATATGCCAATGGATCGTGTTGTTAAAACCGTCTGGCTGTATCCTGGCTACATCCTTTGATATTGACCCGCTCTTATTAATAAAATAACCTCTTGTCTTCTCAAACTGTTTAAACACTAGTTCATTCATTTCTTTCTCCCCTTCCAAATATTCTCATCTGTTAATATAACAAAAATTTGTAAAGGTTAGGAGGGTCAATGGACTGAATTGATTTCTTTTTATTTTTTTAGTGGCGATTTTTTTATGGCAGTGTTACATCCAGCCTAGCACCGTCTTGCGCGATTGGGTAAAGCGGGAGAAATAATAGGTCCAGCTGACTAATGTGCTAAGCCCTCCAGGTTGATTTTAGCTAGCAATTTTTAATATAAACACTTTACAGATAGAATTAACTATGTTAAATTCTATTTATCTAAGGATTCTGAAATTTCAAAAAGATGGTGTGAGTGAATGAGTTGGACTGCTGGCCCATTTAAACAGGAACTGATCAAGGACTATAACAATATCAATCTTCTTTTGTTTAACATCGGTGTCAAAAGTCAAAGAGTCGAGTTTTTGGGGGATAAGATATTAATTTTCGCCAATCATAAGAGAATTCCATCTCTTAAACATTTGGACGAGATTAATCGCTTTGTAACCCGAATGACTGACATTGCCATCATAGATAGCTATAAGGAACATTTAAGAAATGTCCTTGAAGAAAAATATGGGATGAAGGTACTTTCTATATTAAAGGACTATGATCCCTTAACTGAACTTTCGGGTACTATCATTACCCTGGATCGCGATACAAGTGCCTATATTTCCAGGTAACTAAATACTGGTGACTGGTCCATTGAACTCTTAAGAGTGCATTAAAACCGTCAGTGCAAGCTTTCAGACTACCGTCTGTTTGTTTTGTGCTGACGGTTTTTTTATAGGCTGTTTTCGCAAAGTTTGTTGCTATTTATATTATATTTACTGAGTTGATTGTAGTGGAAGGTTTACTCAAGGTAGCCTATTCAACGTCCTACGGGAGTAGCGGGACAGGTGAGACCCCACAGACGCGTAGCGTCGAGGAGGCTCACCGCCCGCCCCGTGGTTCGCTGAGCATCCTCTCACTGCAATCAACGGACAACATTGATAAGCGAAAAACAACAATTTATACGAAAAGAGCCTTTTTATAAAAAAATAGAGGAGGAACCAACATTATGAAAACAGTAGAAGATGTATTGATTGCGCTGGATGAGTTGACAGGAGGAAGAGTGGTTAAATCTCTAAATGACATTACGAGAGGTGAGCATCCCTTTGTCATTATGAAGTCTTCCAACATTCCCGGAAAAGAGATCATTGAAACGCCTGGTCTTGTCTATGGTGATATGAAAAAAGAAGTCAAAAAAGTAGCAGTTGCTATGACCATGACAGAAGGATGCATCGAACTTGCCGGCGCTACTGGTGTCGATGCCATTGTTGCTCATCATCCGATAGCGGAAGCGGCTAATTCAGGTGGAGTAATCTTAAAAAACTATCTGGATTTGTATAATGTCGCCGCATTTGAATTGCATGAAGCTTTCCATGGATTACATCCCGGCATTCCTTTTTTGCACGGCCATCAGGTATACCGGACTGAGGTTTCTTATGGAGGAGTACACGGAAACATTTTTTATGCAGGGAAAGTACTCCCCGAGGTGAAAACGCTGGGTGATATGTTAACTCGGCTGGACAATTTTATGGGTCTGAAAGTTGAAGAGGAACTGTTACATACTGAAAAGGAAATACGCAATAGTCCATCTTTGTCTGAAACGAGTATAGTGACACGCGGGAGAATTGCTCATGGAGAAGAGACAAGCCCCGTGAACAATATTGTGCATATTTTCCCGCATACCGGATTTTCCCCTGAACATTTGCGCCTAGCAATCCAGGAACACCCGGAGGCTGACACAGTTCTCGCTAGCATTAGCCGGGTTTATGATGGACATCCGCTTATCGAAACAGCTAAGGAGTTAGGTCTTAATTTTATTATCGGAAATTGCCATGTATTAGAAATACTCGAAAATGGATTACCTTTAGCTTACGCCTTGGATAGGCTGCTGCCTGATGTTGAAGTAGTTGTTTTTCGGGAACGTGTGACAAGCATATCCCTAAATGAAATGGGAGCTCCTCAGTTAAAGAAATATGCAGAGGAAATGGCTGAGGGGTATCTATTGAAAAAAACGGCTGTCCATACACTATAAAAAAGGAGTGAAGGTAAATGAGCGAGGTTAAATCGTTAGTCCAAGAGAATTTAGAAATAGAGGAGAACAGTGTCCCGATTCCTTTAACGAGAAAATGGACAAGGGTTGAAGCAGTCGGTCTTGGTTTAGTCATCCTCTCACTGCTAGTATTGTTAATCACGCCAGGTACATTAGCCGGGTTATTTACTTCCATTGTCGATCAAGTTTTCCCGGTTATCGTAGGGATATTTTTAACCGGTACGGTAGGGGTTTCCATTATTGTTAGTGTCATTATTGGCCGGGTACTGGAAAGGCTGGGATTTACGGATGCGCTAATTCGGATCTTCATTCCTGTTACAAAACTGATGAAAGTCAATTCAGCGGTTATCATTCCAAGTATATATAATATTCTTGGTGATATTAATGCTGCCGGGAAAATTGCCGGACCGATCTTGATCCGTTCAGGAGCAACAAAAGCAGAGCAGAAAATAGCGGTAGCCACCATGGTTCAATCCCAACAGTCATTTGCTACATTTATGTTAGGCATGGTTGCACTAACGGCAGTAGGGGCCAATGCCTTTATCGTGGTCGTGCTGGCTGTTTTCATGCCTGTCATTGTTGTCCCGTTTCTGCTTTCTAAAACCATTTACCGGGATACGAAAGCTGTCCAAATTGCAAAACTGCCCCAATTTACACCGAAGACTGGATTTCTCCCGACTTTGTTTAATGGAGCCAGGGAGGGGGCAGAGCTTTTATTCCTTCTCATTATACCGGCTGCCGCTGTCGTGTTTGCTGCAATTGGGGTTTTGGATTACATTGGCATATGGTCAAAATTTGAATCCGGCTTATCAGCCGTTTTGTTAGCTCTAAATATTCATCCTGAGACCGGAATTCTCTCCATATTGGCTAGCCCGGCGCTGGCAATGGCCCAGCTTTCGGAAGTTGCGGGTTCTTTGGATCCGCGTTTGGTCATCGGCTCCTTCGTATTAGCTTCATCCGGTTTGCCTTTGGCTACTATCTTTGGTCAAATTCCGGTTATATGGGCAGCTAATTCTGACCTTAGTGAAAAGGAGGCAATGGGAGCGGCTTTATTAGGAATCGTCATGCGTATTTTGACAGCCTTTTTAATAGTTTATTTCTTAACGCCGATATTGGTTTAATGCTCCAAGATTAAATTTTTCCCAGCAAAAATGAGAGATCGATCAAATATTGATCAGGAGGGATCTTTTTAATTGATTGGGGATCCAGGTGGAGCTCTGTTTTTCTTAACAGATTGTTTTCCTCGCCCCACAAGAAAAGAACGGCCGTTTGATGAATGGGTTCCATAATCCCTTTCATCGGCGCAAGCAATTCAATCTTAAGATCATCCAAGGGAAAATCAGGACGGCTAATAAGCTTACAAGGTGCTGTTTGGAGGGGTTCATAGTGATTTCTTGTATGATCAGATAGATAATGGATTCTCCCGGTAGCTGTAATTCTTTTATCAGGGAGGATCAGTCCTGATTCATGATAGATATCTCTTCCGATTGAGGAAGGGATCTTTTTTTGTTCCATAAAATGGACATCGAAAAAGTGTGGCCAGGCAAAATCGTCCATGCTCTCTTGGCTATCAGTTCAAATCCGATAAAGGACATGGCTATCCCTCTTTCCTGTTGCTCGATACTGATGTTTATGCACTAAAAATCTAAAAATAACTGGGTTCTTAAGTATACTCTCAGCAAACGGTAATAAATGTTAAATGAAAATAGGTGCCCTTTATAGTGCGCGCATTTTTAAAGAATTAAGTGTCACAAAAGAAATCACAGAATCGTTATATATATGAGCTAGATTAAGAGAGGCAGGTGAAAGATGAAAAGTAGCGATTATATAGTAATTAATGAACTAGAATTAATAATATTGTTTTGTATAAAGACATCATGAATGGGTCGATTTTTCCTTAAACTAGATTTTATTCCAGTAGAATATCAATTAATAATAAAGAATAGGGGTATATCAGATATGACACAGCGAATTAATTATATGCAGCAATCACCAGAATTCTTTCATAAAATGATGGCACTGAGCAACGCAGAAAAGGAAAGTTCTATTGAAGAAAAAACCCTTCATCTCGTTCATATTAGAGCTTCACAATTGAATGGGTGCGGCTTCTGCCTGGATATGCATATCAAGCAGGCAAAAATCCATGGTGAGACGGAGCTTCGCCTATATCATACTCCTATTTGGCGGGAATCCAACTTGTTTAGCCAACGCGAACGAGCTGCGCTGGAATGGACAGAGATTTTAACAAAGATGCCTGAACACGGAGTGTCTGATAGTATTTATGAATATGTTCGAGAGCAGTTTTCAAAAAAGGAAATATCAGATCTTACCTTCTCGGTAATGGCAATTAATGCGTGGAACCGCATTAACGTTGCTTTCAAAACGGTTCCTGGATCAGCTGACACTGCATTTGGATTGACAAAAGCTGGACTTTAATTCTTAACTACGTCAGTACGGGTCAGGTGCTTTAATAGACTCAATGAAATAATAAAAAATCAACAAGACCCGTAGATAATCCATTTGAAATGGCTATCTTACGGGTCTTGTATAATAATTCTATTAATCCTCTAGATCATAATTTCTGTAGTTTATCAGGGTTTCGAATTATATAGATATTGCGTATTAGATTTCCCTCTGCGTGTATGATCCCCAAAGTATGAATACCCTCATTGGATCGAAGAATGAAAGCAGGTTGCTCGTTAACTTGTGCGGTTTCAATATATGGAGTCCCCTCAATCATTGACACATTGCGTAAAGGTCCAAGAAGAAATTGGGCTACGAGATCTTGTGTTTTAATTGGATATTCGGCAGCCCTTGCCTTCCCGCCGCCATCTGATACAAGTACAATGTTTTGGTCCAGCACTGATACCATCTGTTTCATGTTTCCCTGTTTTAGTGCTTCCAGAAAATCATCAATTAGCTCTTTAGAAGTTATCTCAGTTTGCATAAGTTCTTCAGAGGTAATCCCCATTTTTGAACGGGCACGACTAAAGAGCTTCCGGCAGTTCACCTCACTTTTTTCAATGGTCTCTGCAATTTCCGGATAGTCGAATCCAAGTGCCTCACGAAGGACAAAGACAACACGCTCTGTTGGCGTCAGTCTTTCAAGCAGTACTATCATAGCGTAAGACAGAAGATCGTCACGCTCGACGGATTCCATTGAATCTATAGTCGAATTCAGGAGGGGTTCCGGCAGCCATTCTCCAAAATAATGCTCTCTTTTTTTCGGGCTGATTTTTGTATATCACGACAGCGATTTGTAACCATCTTGCAAAGATAGGCTTTAGGCTCAGTGAGCTTCTCCTTTGGTACCTCATATAATTTCAAAAAAACATCATGCACAACGTCTTCTGCGTCTGAAGCAGTTCCTGTCAGCTGATAGGCAAGCTTAAACAGCAATGGTTTATATTGCTTGTACATCTCTAGCATTGTTTCACTTCCATTCTTTATCTATAAATTGCTGATTCATAGCAGAGGCTACAACTATAGAACGAGCAGAGAACAGATTTTGTGACAAAGATAGGAGAGCTTGTGAAATTAGTACATAACATTTCCTGTTTTGCTGCTAATATGTGCTTGTTTCACACTATGCTGCTGTTATATCTAAATAGCACAACTCCCGCATATTTCTGGGGGAATGGTTATAATACCCAAGGAATCCGAAGCAGCTGGAGTGATCAGTCGTGCGTTTCATTAGCAAATCTATCCAAGAGAATGAGAAATACCTGAAAGAAAAATTTAACCGTTCGTCAGACATTGTAATACGCACGCTGGTATTAAAGAATGAAACCATTCTTTTATTTATTTATTTAGAAGGACTGACCAAGGTGCAGAGTGTAGAGGAAAATATTCTAAAACCTCTCATTTTCAGCGGATTGCCGTCAGGGATTGATGTAATTGAATCACTGTCTGAGATGCTTAGACGCGAATGGGTTCCACTTACAAATGTTAAGTCTGAGAGGTCCTTGGAGGAATTAGTGCAGCATGTACTGAAGGGAAGTCTTGTTATATTGGCTGATGGTGAAACTTCTGCGGTCATCGCTCAGGTTCAGGATTTCGAGAAGAGAAGCATTCAAGAATCACAAAAGGAATCAACCTTGCGCGGAACAAAGGAGGCTTTCGTCGAGAGTATTCGAACAAATACTTCACTGATTAGGCGAAGGATCATTCATCCGCAATTAAAGATGGAATCCTCTACGATAGGAACTTATACGCAAACGGAAGTTGTCCTTGCCTACATACAAGGGCACGCCGATGAGAGTGTCATATCACAAGTTAGAACCAGGCTTGAAAAGATTGATGCTGACGGAGTAATCGACTCAGCTTATATAGAGGAGTGGATTGAAAATAATCCTTTATCCATGTTCTCACAAATTCAGAATACGGAAAGGCCGGATATTGTTACAGCTTGTTTATTAGAAGGAAAGGTCGCCATCATTACAAATGGAACGCCATTTGTCCTTATTCTTCCCTTTACTTTTTGGGAGGGACTGCAATCAGCAGACGACTTTTTTGAGAGATTTGTGTTCATTACTTTGACGAGAATCATACGGTACTTGATGACCTTCATTTCTTTCGCTTTACCTGCTATTTATGTCGCGCTAACGACATTCCACCCTGAGATGGTACCGCGACAGCTAATGTTCAGTATTGCTGCAGCCAGAGAGAATTCACCCTTCCCGACCTTCTTTGAGGTATTTCTTATGATGGTCGTATTTGACGGATTGCAAGAGGCCGGCGTTCATCTTCCAAACCGGCTCGGTCCCGTAATGAGCATAATAGGGGCTCTCATTATTGGACAGGCAGCTGTAGAAGCTGGCATCATATCGACGCCAATTATCATTGTGATTTCTTTAACGGGCGTAGCGGGATACACTATTGCTAGATATAGTGCGACACTTCCTTTTCGAATCATTCGCTACCTTATGTTGTTTATTACAGGTGCACTCGGTTTCTTCGGATTTGCCTTTGGCATTATTATCTTATTGATTCATCTTGTTACACTTGAGTCTTTTGGAACTCCCTATTTCAGTCCGGTAGCCCCGTTTGATGGCAAAAAAATTAAAAACCTCGTAATCCGCTCACCACTATGGAGTAAGAACAGACAGAAGAAAGAGAGTGTAAAATGAGACGACGGATTATATTCACTTTTATATCGTTTTTTCTACTCATTTTAGCCTCTGGCTGTGAGAATTTTGTTGAACCGAACCAATTAGCTTTCGTTATCGGCACGGCATTGGACCATGATGAAAGCGGTGTAATCGAGGTTAGCCATCAAATTGTCATTCCTTCACAGATCAGTGGAAGTGAAGGGGGAGGCAGTTCCAGCGGCTCAGAAAGTTTTATTGTCTTATCGGCCAAAGGCAAAGATATTATTGAAGCCAACCGGAAGATTCAGAGAAAGATGTCCCGCAGATTAATGGAAAATCATCGCATCCTTATTGCTCTTAGTGAAGAACTATTTGAAAAGCATGATGTAAGCCAATTATTTGATAAGCTAAACAGGGATCCTGCAAACAATCTAAGAGACATTACGATTATGATAAAAGGCGGAAGTGCCAAGGACTTCCTTATGCAAGGACATCCCATGGATCATCTATCCAGCATAGCAGCTGGAAAAGAGATGAAGCTGAACAAAATGAGTAAATTCACATCCAAACAGCTTGCTATAGACATACTTTCTGACGGGTACAGACCCTTGATTCCGGTTTTCAATGTTGAAGAGATTCAAGTGAGTAGTAATAAGAAGCAGTCAATTGGTTTACTGTCAGGCTTTGCTATTATGAACAAAGATCTTAAAGTTAGTGGAATTCTCGATGATGTGGAAGGTTCAGAAGCAGCCTGGATGGCCGGAAAAGAACATTTCAGGGGATAACGATTCCTTGGAAGGACGGGAAAGGAACATTATCATTCAGGTTTACCAGACTCAAACGCCAGATCCGATCTGTTAAAGGCGAAGATCCGGATCACATTATTTTATCAGTGAAAGCGCAGGCCTATCTTCTTGAAAATACAACATCATTGGATTTGTACGAGGTAGAAAACATTGTAGAAGTTCAGAAATACCTTAACGACCAGGTTCAAAAAGAGCTGCAAAAAACTGTAGCTAAAGTACAGGAATTTGGGCCTGATGTCTTTGGTATCGGCGAACATCTGCATCGTGAATTTCCATATTGGTGGAGATCACAAAAAGAACACTGGGATGAAACATTCAAGGAAACCGATATTACGGTTCAAGCGAAAATTAGGATTAGGTCACTTGGAACGAGCGGACAAAGATTCAGTAAATGAGGATTTGGAGGGATTAGATTGATGAAGGTAACGGGTTATCAATTATTTTGGCTGATTAGTATCTCTTCCATCATCTTATTTTCTTATATCCCTATCAAGCTGGCGGCTGAGCACACTCTCCAGGATGCCTGGATTTCTATTTTGCTTGGGAGTATGGTCATGATGGCTATCACTTGGATCATGCTTCAAGTATGCATGCAAAATAAGGATAAATCGTTAGTGGAGTTTATGAAAGACCTTTTTGGAACTTTTCTTGGAAAAATTTTAGTCACTTTTTATTTCATTCATTGGTTCATACAAATGTCTACTATTACAAGAGGTATCACTGAATTTCAAAATTTAGTGCTGCTGCACGAGATGCCGATGATCGTCATTTTACTGTGTATGTTGTTTCTGATTGTCTATGTCATGTTCAAAGGCGGGATTATAGCAATAAGCCGTTGCGCAGAGGTGATCGGCCCTTTTTTTATTTTTTTAAATTTCATCCAGTTACTTTTGAGTCCTCAGGAGATGGACCTAAATCGAATATTGCCTGTCTTTGTGGATTCGGGCTGGGGAAATATTTTAAAGGGTACTTTATATTCATTCAACTATATGATCGATCCTTCGATCATTCTCATGCTCTTCTTCTTTGCCGAAAATAAAAGAACTGCTGCAAAAGGGATTATTTGGGGAACCGCTGTTGCTATGCTATGGGGGGTACTAACCACACTGGTTCTTCTGTTTATAACCGGACCGAATATAACCTCTGAAATGGTCGTTCCCGTATACTCCATTACGAAGCTCGTTTCCATTCTGGATTTTATTCAAAATATCGATGCCTTTTATATTACCTTTTGGGTCATGGGGGCTTTTATTAAGCTATCAGTAGTCTTGTTCATCCTAAGCTATGGCTTAGCCGAGTGGACAGGGGTAAAGAATTGGAAACTTTTCGCATGTATTACGACGCTGGTATTGCTGGCATTTGTAATTTATAGTACATACGATATTCGAATTGGTTACGAATTTAAAACCATGTACTTAATTGGTTTCCTTTATCCCTTGATCTATATTATCATTCCGATGCTATTGTGGGTGATTGGAAGTATAAAATCTCATCGTAAAATTTCCAGCATCAAGTAAGCTGGTTGTTTTTAGATATATATGTTATTTCTAATGCTTCCTTGTCACAGAAGGAAGCATGAAGTCGTTATATTTGCGATAAGTCCTACAGTTGAGGAGATGTTGTGCCGATAAAGTAAACTTTAGAGAGGGATAAATACATAACACTATCAAAGGAATAGCCGGATACCAAATTATTTACAGAATTAAATGGAATGTGTAAGAATTTTTAGCCTTGGTTCCTATCGGGTTTAACTTTAATAGTTGTAAAGTTGGTGAAATATCATGGAATTAAGACAATTAGAATACTTTATGGCAATTTGTGAAGAAATGCATTTTACCAGGACTGCGGAAAAACTTCGAATTGGACAACCTACTTTAAGCTATCAAATTAAAGCTTTGGAAGATGAGTTGGGTGTTCGTTTATTTGATCGTTTAGGGAAAAAAATAGCAATTACTGAAGCAGGTGAAATTCTCCGGGAACATTGCATTAAAGTATTCCAGAATTTAAATTGCGCGAATGAAAAGATAGAAGAGCTTCAAAAAATCAAAAGAGGAAAATTAGTCATTGGTACCCTCCCTGGAGATTTAAACCATGTCGCATCAATGGTCTTAATCATGTTTCATGCCAGGTATCCGGACATTCAGGTTAAAATAATTTCATCAAATGATGTGACGGAGAAGGTGAAACAAAACGAAATAGACTTGGCACTGACTCTGACGCCACCCTCAGATGAGAGTTTGACGTATATTCCATTATACGAGGATGAATATTTTTTGACAGTCCGGGCAGGTCATGAGTGGGCTGAAAAAAAGAGATAGAATTTAGGGAGTTAACAGGCATCCCTCTCATTTTGAACCCTAAATGTCATTTGTTTAGGCAATCTCTTGATGACGAAAGTATATCTTATGGAATGGAACTCCAATCTGTCATTGAATCAACCGACTCAGGGTCGATGTTAAGTCTAGTGAAGGGAGGAATAGGTGCTGCTATTATTTCATGTACCCTCTTCTCTCAGGAAAATGAAGGGCTAAAAGCAATAAGAATTATCAATCCAACAATTAAAAGGGAAGTCACTATTATCCACCATAAACAAAAATATATAGGAACAGCTGCAAGAGGTTTTATCGAATTATTAATGAAATACATAGAAGAGAAAAAAATCAATGATGGAAGTCCAGAGCGGCAGCATTTCTCAATATGCCAGTAGTTGTTTACTCAATTGTAACTACATCGGAAGCAGATGGCAGGCCAGACTCAGGAAGTTGAGCGCCTAGAAGTGGTTCGGTTCCCTATCTAAATATTATGCAAGAAAATTACTTACCCCTGTACAGCTTACGGCAGGGGTTTTTTGCATTTCAAAATAAAGTTGCCGGGAGCTGTGACAGATGTTTTTGGTTTTTTGCAGGGAATCATCTAATTTTTGAATGAATTCGATTGAAAATATTGTATTGTTTAAATTTCAGAATTTATCTAATCTTATGTCTAGTGCTTGACTACTTCTTAAGGAGGGATGAAACATGGTTTCGTAAATAAGCCTGCTGCTAATTTTGCATATAAAAAGTCGAGAGGAGAATTAATCATTTTGAAAAGAAGATTCCGTATCATTCAAATTACTCTTATTTCCCTATTATCTTTCATTCTCTTATTAAACCTTGTTCTTCCAACTAACACAATAGCAGGTGGGAATCATGATGAGAGATTACCAATGTCTGCTATTGGAATCACTTCAGAGACTAATAAGATAAATTCAAAAGTAGCCAAACAATTTCAGGAACAAGATAAAGTGACTTTCCTATTAAAGTTAAAGGATCAAGTGGATACGAATCAGGTTGCAATGGCTGCAGCTGAAAAAGCGAAGAAACTGAAACAAACCGCTGCAAGTACAGAGCTTCAGGTTCGCTCTGCCATTGTATCCTCATTAAGAAATAAGGCAACGGAGACTCAGGCTGAGCTCATGGATTTCCTTGAGCAATCCAAATTAGAAGGTAATGTAAGTAATATTCAATCCTTCTATATTGTGAATGCTATCGCCGTAACAGCAACGGAAGAAGTGATGGAGAAACTCGCAAAGTATCCTGAGGTAGCAAAAGTACTCCCAAATGAAACGCGGCAACTTTTCGCACCTATTACTCCTAAGGGGATACCTTCAAATGAAACCTCATCCACGGTGGAATGGGGAGTGAAAAGAGTCGGTGCACCACAAGTATGGGATATGGGAATCGATGGCTCTGGAATTGTGGTAGCGAGCATTGATACAGGAGTTCAATGGGATCATCCCGCATTAAAAGAAAAATACCGGGGTTATAATTCAATGCAGCCCAATCAGCCAGACCATCAAGTGAACTGGTTCGATGCAATCGATGGAGAAGAAGCTCCATATGATGATTTAAAACATGGTACCCATACGGTTGGGACAATTCTTGGCTCGGAACCTGATGGAAGCAACCAAATTGGTGTTGCCCCTGGAGCAAAATGGATTGCAGTTAAAGCATTCTCTGAGGCAGGCGGTAAGGATATCGACTTGCTCGAGGCTGGGGAATGGATATTGGCCCCAAAAGATGCCGAGGGCAATCCGCATCCTGAATTGGCCCCAGATATAGTAAACAACTCATGGGGTGGAGGATCAAGTCTGGATGAATGGTATCTTCCTATGGTGCAAAATTGGAGGTCTGCCAACATCTTCCCTGTATTTGCGGCAGGCAATAGCGGTTCAGACGAGGGGACGATTTCAAATCCGGCGAATTATCCGGAATCATTTGCTGTAGCAGCAACAGATGATCAAAATTCGCTAGCTTGGTTTTCATCTCGCGGGCCATCTCCATATGACGATATTAAACCGGATGTTTCTGCTCCGGGTGTGTCTATTCGTTCTGCTGTACCGACCAATGACTATGAGCTTATGAGTGGGACATCAATGGCGACGCCTCATATTGCAGGAGTTGTGGCGTTAGTAAAACAGGCGAATTCATCTCTTACAATTGACCAAATAGAAAAAGTATTGATGGATACAGCTATTCCGTTGACAAGCTCAGTATATCCGGCTTCGCCTAACTATGGGTTTGGTCACGGATTTGTTAATGCGTACAATGCTATAAAATCGGTGAATGCTGGAACAGGTGTGATTCAAGGTGAGGTCGTCCATGATGGAAAGGATGCAACAAAGCCAACTTATCAGCATACTTCCCTGGAGTATGTTTACGACCAGGTGGTTTTACCATTAACAATTGAAGTGCAAGATAATATCAGTGTAGCATCAGTAGAAATTCAGTATTTAGCAGATCAAGACTGGAAGACTATAAAAGCGGAAAGGACTGCTGGTGATTTTAGAAATGGGACCTACCAAGCAGTGGTACCAGGGGAAGATATTAGGGAAAACCTATTTACGTATAAATGGAGAATCGAAGATTATGGAAAAAATGAAGTAATAACCTCCAACTATGAAATAGAAGTGAAGCCTGCAATTACGACCGGGTATTCTCATGATTTTGAATCTGTTCCAGAAGGCTGGTATTCTGAAGGGATTAATAATGATTGGGAATGGGGGGCCCCTGTCGATCGACCAGATAAGGCTTATTCCGGACAAAAGGTATATGGAACGAATGTGGATGGGTCGCATGCATTTAATTCGTCCTCTCTTCTCCATATGCCTCCAATAGACCTTCCGGATGGCAAGAATGCCTATTTGCAGTTTAAGCAATGGTATGACTTTAGTCCGGATGGAGTTGTTGAATCTACAGATTTTGGAGCAGTACTTGTCTCTTTAGATGGTGAGAATTGGGAGAGGCTTTATAGAACGGAACCAAGTAAGTATCATCATGAGATTCCGATTGAGTACACAACAGAAGACTGGATTGATGGGGAGGTAGATCTTACTGCTTACGCCGGAAAGCGGATTTATATCAGTTTTTATATGAATGCCGTCCAAACAGGCTTTGAAACGAGAGAGTATTCAGGCTGGTATGTTGATAACGTAGAGTTATCTGAAAGATCATATAAAACTGGCGGAGAACAGAAGACGTTTGGCAAGAACCAAAATACTGAAGTTCATTTAAAAGAGAATGTTGGCAGCAATGTCTTAGCCCCAAGTGCAACATTTGTTGAGAATACAATAATTCAATCCAATGTTTTACCAATCCTTGGAAAGGTTACACTATTGGATTCCGGCTATTCTGTAGCGACAAATCCTGCTGATGGATCTTATATCATGATGCATAATACAGGTGATTTCACGATACGTGCAGAAGCATATGGGTTTCATCCAAAAGAACAGCCCGTTTCAATCCCAGAGGATGGGATCGTCCAAGCAGACTTTAATTTGAAGCCTTTAGCTTACGGAACGATCGAGGGGGTTGTTAAAGACAAAGCAACTGGAAAACCGCTTATGAATGCTGTTCTTTCATTAGTCGAGGATGCATCCATTACCCCAGTGAAAACAGATAGCAAGGGCCGATTTACGCTGACTGCTTTTGAGGGCAGCTATACATTACATGCGTTCAAAAACAATTATCTATATAATGAGCTTTCGGTTACTATCTCGCCAAAGAAAAAAACTAGAAAGAATATTGAACTGAAGAGGTATATTGGGTTTCCTGGAGAAATCGGTTACGATGATGGCACTGGAGAAAATTCCTGGTTTTGGAGAGGTGCTAATAATGGCTTTGGCATACGAATGTCTCTGGAAGAAGGAATTACTAAATCGTGGGTAACAGGTGGGTTATTCAAAGTTAATACGAATTTCCCTTCTGAAGGATCAACCCGGTTTCAAGTTGCTGTATACGATTCCTCTGGTCCAAACGGAGCCCCTGGTAAAAGAATCGCAGGACCAATTAATGCGGATGCACGGACGGATGGAGAGTGGACGCATGTCGATTTAACGGATAAAAATATTTTTGTTACAGGTGATTTCTATTTAGTCTATATACAGCCTGATGCATCATCTGCAGGTACCTCACCAAGTCTTTATAGTGACCATGATGGTCCTTTCCATGACCGAAATTGGGATCTGTTTAATGGAAAATGGACGAATAATCAGGAACCTGAATATGGGAATATGATGATAAGAGCGATCGTCAACAATGAGATTCCAGCTCCTGTAATCGAGACGCCGTTAGATAATACGTTTACCAATGAAGCAACTGTACAGGTAAAAGGAACAGCCTTCTCTTCACACACGGTGAAGATACAAAATAATGGCAAAGAAGCAGTATCAGGGGCAAGCCAAAAGGATGGTACCTTCCATCTACCCCTCAAATTAAAGGATGGACGGAATAGGATAACCGCAACAGGATGGACAAAAGATGGGAGCACAGATGTTTCCTCACCGGTTAACATTATTTTAGATGAAAAAAATCCTATAATAAAAGATGTTAAAGTTAAGGGCAAGCAAGAAGAAGGTCAAAGTGTGACTATTCAGGGTACTGTAAAAGACGAATATCTGGAGGAAGTCCTCTTACAAGGAGAAGAAGTTGAAGTAGATTCCAAAGGAAATTTCCATCACCAAGTTAAATTGAAAAAAGGTATTAATACAATTATCGTTCAGGCTGCTGATAAAGCTGATAACACGGCAAGTAAAATTATTACCATTAAAGCCAAATAGTCTTGTTGAAAGAAAAAGTAGAGCAAGCAAAAGTAAGTGCAAAATATTTGTAATATCTTAAAAGTAAGTAAGAGTGTGTATGAAATGTAAAAGCTATATTCCACTATTAATGCGGGATATAGCTTTTTTATGGAGAAGTATTATTGCTTGTTTTCTTTTCAATAATGTACCTCTGTTATTATGCAGGAATTGGGGGCTGAAACAGTATTATTAAAAGGATAATGAAAATGATAGAAAAGAGCCACGCAACCCATGGTTTCCATTGATGGATTGCCAGTAATAGAAATGTCAACAAATTAAAAATAAAGGACCATAACAACGACCAGCCAAAATGATGTGTAATACTCTTGAAATTATAGAGAATTATTTCGGCACCTTGAAAAATTAGAGACCATAAAATAATCCACAATATCTTTTTTAACAGTGTATTGGGGAACCTTCCTAAATAAACAACTGAAACAAATGGGTAAACGATAAAAGCTATTGCTAAAGATATCACTGAATGTGTAGGTAATAAAAAGTTATCTACTCCAACGGGTTTAAACTCCCAAACCCTGTAATTATATAGCAGGACTTCATACAATAAATTCCCAATAATCCAAAATAATAAAGTAGGATAGATTTCTCTCCACTTGTTCCAAGCACCAAAACATATCCCTATAATGATAAAAAAGAAAACAAAAAAAGTTTGCATAAATTTCTCCTTAAATAATTTATACCCCTTTTTAGTATGTCTTAGAAAAAACTGAAAATACAAAGTATCATTTAATTCACGTTATCTCTAATCCAGAATACTGACCAAGGATTTCAAAAAACGAATGTTTGATTGAATCCGGTATTCACCTTTATCGCTGACCTGTTTCCTTTTGGCTGTGCTCTAGAGGCGATGATGGATGCTGCTCTTTTTGGTGCAGGCTGGAGTGATATTCTGCTGCCGATTTCACTCATGCTTCTGATTGCTGTTATATTTATGGGAATTGGAATCAATCTGGGGGAACGGTGCAGGCTTTAAGGCTGGATCAGGACTGATCCGATAGTAGGAGAAGGCAGTTTCCGGTGATGGACACTGTCTTCTTATTATTTGCGGGCACTCCTGTAAAATCCTATTGGTGGACAGTGACTATGATTTATATTCTTTCCAAAGGGCAGCTAAAAAAAGTGCCTGTTTACTAGTCTGCTATAGCTTTAGTAAAAGGGAAAAAAAAATGTCTAATATAACTGTTTACCAGAAAGGTCAATGTAAGAAATTTCACGAACTCCTTATTTACTTAATCAACGTTTTACTCCCTCGACAGCATAATCATGATCAAGTTGAGGTGTGAGTCCTGCTACTGTTACAGTTATTTTTTATCCAGGAAATCTTTTAATGGCTTTTGAAGTACATTCATAATGCCTGCGATGATACTTGTTGCCAAAATACCCATTAGACTTAGTGAAATAGGACCTGCTGCATCGTCACCTGTAACTTCTGCAAGCACCATTAGGCTTACTATTCCTAACAAAATGAGCAAAATGACTGTAAAAGCACATTTTTTTATAACATTTAAAGATTTAAGTGATAACTCGGAGAATGCATTGTTCCTTTCGATGTAGGTTAATAGTTTATATGCTTGGTACAACGCAACGGAAAACGTGATACAGAATCCATATGCACATACTAAAAAGGGGATTAGGAAATAAGCCGTATCTGGATGTACCTTTGCATCATTAATGGCGATCTCAGGTAACCAAAAGATACACAATGCAAATAACACAATTCCAATAAGAAAAATAATTACTTTTAAAAATGTGGTTGAACCTTGTTTAATACTCATTTAAAGCACCTCATTGATTTAATAATAAAATGACTTTAACACACGTTTTATTGTTTATCAATAAATTATTGTTGTTTTTATTTATATTATTATTGTTTTTTTCATAAATAGTTCTTGGCAAGGGTAAACAATTGGGTAAAGACTATTTTGAGATCATGGACGGAGTAAAAATGTTTTTCTATGATTCCGACTCAATCAGACAGGAATTTGGGCAATATGGACTGATCGAAATATCGGAAATTGTGGAGCCGCATAAGGATAATGAAACGAAACCTCCATTTAAATTTACGATGGTAAAATGTCAGAAAAAATGAGCTTGTTAAAGAAGTCCAAGGATTTCCCCATTAAACGTAAATGCCCGTCTTAATAAAGGCAGGCATTTTTTTAGAATTTGAAACTCCCCTATTCATCCACAGAAGGGGCGAATTGTAACTTTCATCGTTTATAATTAACACTTTTTTCAACCCTAATGTTAACATCAATTTTTTCAACAGAATTAAGGTCAAATGATTTTATCTCAGAAGGCTTCCAGGTTTTCAGATGATACCGATAGGCAGTTTCACTGATATTTAATAAATCAGCATTTATTTCATCGCCTATCTCCAGGGATTTCTGGATATCACTTTTTACCTTTTTGTTTATTGCTTCTTCGATTCGATCTATGCTGATATTATCCTCATTTTGAACCAATTCTGCTCTCCCTCTAACCATTAATTTATAGGTGGGTCTAGTTCCTTCCTGGACTTTAACAATCCTTTCAGGCTTTATGATCAGGACGCTTACTTTTTCATCAAAAAGTGAAAGGGGTACTGTCGTAGCCTGATTGGAAGTCCATTTAATGCCTGATAAATCTTCTTTAGCGACCCATCCTTTATATTCCTGGTTTGAAATGACAAAGCCGCCCATTAAAGCTGAAATTTGCTTTTTTTCTTCTCCTTCTGAAAAATGAGATTGATTTATTTTTAGGCCCGGAACGATAAAGGACCCAACGGGCTCATAATAAGTGGAGATGAACTTATTGTACTTTTGAACAGGTATGATAAAGTTACTTTCAGTCAATGGATCCGGGTTATGGAGCACCGTATATAACGATGGATAGTTAAAAAAGCTGTCACTATTGAAAATTTCTTTAATCGGCTGATTTGTCCCAAAAAAGTTGGAATTATACCTTAAGAAATGGTCCTGTCCTATATATTCGACAACAGCTTTTACTTGTTCCTTAATCGTATTTTCACTTAGAAGAATGGTTTCAACATGACCAAAATAGAGCGGGTAGGCTGCTTTTTGTTCAAACTTGCTAATGGCTGACTGAATGGTTTTTCCTTTTGCCTCGCCAATAATATTAGGGACGGATTTTAAAGAAGAAGCACCTTCCTGCTTTGCAATATTGGCAAAATTCATTGCCTGGATATAAACAGTAAATTCATCTTCGGCGAAATCAATGCCGATGCCAGTAACATAAACTTGACTCTGTATTTCCTTCTTCCCCCAGCATCCCGTCAATCCAAAAAGCAATCCAATGATTGTGATCATGAACAAAATCTTTTTCATACCTTACTCCTTTTGACTTTCATTACCGAAGAGATTATGGGTCCGATTTTTTCTGTTCAGAAGTTGAAAAGGCTGTCTGATGGCAGACTTCATTCGATGTGCTAAATTAGGTTTGATCAGGTATGAGATATAGGGCTGACCAAAGCTCTCCAGGGAAACAACCGAAGTCGCGATAAGAAACATGGAAATAAAGAAGCCATATATGCCAAAAATGGACGAGATGAGCAAAACAAAATACCGGAGGATCACGATATTGCCTGAAATGTTTTGATTGATAAGCGTATAGCCGGAAATGACGGTTATGGCGATAATGACCAAACAGGAAGGAGAAGTCAATCCCGCCCGAATAGCTGCATCCCCAATAAATAATCCGCCCAGCACAGCTACAGTCTGTCCCACTGCTTTTGGAAGACGCACTCCAGCTTCTTTAAATAACTCAAATAAAACAAGCATTAAAAAAGTTTCAACAGGGGCCGACAAAGGCAGCCCTATTCTGGATACAGAAACTGTTGCAATGAGAGGGTAAGGAATTTGATCCAGCTGAAAAGTAATTAATGAAATATAAAAACCAGGTAAAAATATCGTAGTTAAGAAAGCCCCCAGCCTTAGAATCTTTATTACGCTTATATAAAAAAAACTGTCGTGAAGATCTTCAGGAGAAAACAGCAAATGATTAAACGTGATGGGGCCAACCAGACAGGTCGGATTTCCATCCACTAAAATGACAAACTTCCCTTGCGTTAAAGCATAAACTGCAAAATCAGGTCTGCCGGAGTTGTCCATTAAGGGAAACAGGGAGAATGTTTTATCATACAATAATTCTTCAATTTCGACCGTGCTTGCCACCATGTCAAGCTTAATGGCATCCAGCCTTTTTTTTGTTTCTTCAAGCACATCGGAGTTTATTTTATTATCCATATAGAGTAAGGTCATTTTTGTCCTGCTGACTTCGCCGATCGAATACTCAATGCTTTTTAGTGAGGATGATTTCAGCCTTTGCCGGATTAATGCCATATTATCTGAAATGCTTTCTACGAATCCATCTCTTGGCCCTCTTATCGAAGTTTCAATATTGGATTCCTCAGGACTTCTTTTGGGAATATTGGAGACAGATAAAAAGAAGATATCATTATTCTCCGAATTAATGATCAGAAGTTCACCAGAAAAAACCTTCTGCTCTATCTCTGTTTTAGTATGATCCTGCTCCTCCAGCTGAGTTACCTCTAGTTCATTAAATAAGTCATGTTTGTTCAGCTTTCCGCTCTCTAAGATGACATTTTTTAACGCAGGGAATATCACATCGTTCATATATTTAATATCCACTAAATTGGAACAGTACAGAAAAACAAGGGATAGCGTACCTTGTTTTTCCGGATAGATTTTTTCCTTAATCACAACATCTGATGCATTTTTGAACCATTCTCTTATTTGATCCGCTATTTTAGGCTGAATTTTTTTCATGTTTATCACCACTTAATTTGATTGGAATGAGGACAAATAGGAGTGCACAAACCTGAAAGATTAGGCTATAAGGAAAAAAATAGTGCTGTAAAAAATAATAGAATGAGGTTGAGTCCCAATTCACAGAAGCGCTTGCCAATAAAAGGAGATAAAGAATCGGGAGAAGCCACCTGCTTTTCATTTTGAACGATAATAATTTATTTGCTATAAAGAGTGTCAAGCTTATTCGGACAAATGCCCCTGATAGCCATTGAAAGATTGAAAGGAAATCCAGACGTGTAAATTGGTTTCCAATTCGCAGAAGCCTCCATTGTTCGTACGCCGGATTCCTCATTTTAGCCGCTTCCTCTACGCCAAATTCTGAGATGGCTCCTATTAATGGACCAAAAGTTAACAGGGCAAGTATGACACCAACCAATACAATCCACTTTATTTTGAGTTTGTCTTTCAGATATGGGGTCAAAAATAAAATAGCAGTGATGTCAAACAGTCCTGAACATGAATAGAATATTCCTTTAAATAAACCTTCAACGCCATTTTCATATAGGGGAAACAGCAATTCGTAATTCTTGTTTGGAATATTCCCGGCTGCTACAAAAAAGCCAAAGAATGAAACAATCGGAATGACAATCAAAGCTATGGCGCTAATCGTCCTGATTCCTTTGACAGATGCATAAAAACAAACAAGGGAGAAAAGAAAGACAATAATTAAATTCGGGACTTCAAAAGCGTAATTACCTTTCGCCCAAAAAAACGTGAATTTGAGGGTGATAAAAGCTGAAAAAAGAAAATATAGTCCAAACAATAAAGCAATAATGGAATAAATCCAGGAAGGCAGCCCTTTTCTTTTCAATAAAGTGATCAGGTCATTTTGACGGTCCATTTTTTTATAGATATAGAAAATAATCAGGCACCAGAGAATCATAGGCCCTATACTAAAAAGAACACTTAACCAGGAATCCCGTTTCGCTGTTGAAAGCAGGATTGGAAGAATGAGCACATGCACCAGAAATCCTGTAGAAATGATTTGCAGAATATATATGTGCAAAGATTGAATTACCTTTTGATTCATTCGATCACCTTTGACTTCTTTAATGTCTGTTCAAATAGTTTGAACCTGGCATATATAATTTATGTACAACTCGTTTTTTCTCAAAAGAAGACAAAGAAGATTTACTGGATAGAAAAAGAATCAATTTCAAGTACTACAGAGTCAGGTATTTCTGTAACTATAAAGGGGCCAGAAAAAAACAAAGCCCCTATTTGGAGCTGCACATTTCGGTGTTAGCTTTGTCAGGTTCATCAAATTGGTCAAAACGGTTTATCCGCTGATGGGATATCATGAATTTAGGCTGATAGCGGCTATTTTGAATGTGTGGTTTTGCAATAAGAGGAAAGCTGCGGATATAAAAGCAACGCATCTTATTGAAAAAAGGGCAAGGAAGGTAAATGAACGGACTTAAGAAGCTCGATTCGCGGTGCGGAACTGCGAATCGAGCTTCTTATTCTTGACTGGTCCTTAAAAAATAATAATTTCTCTTCTATAACTATACACCTGTCCCTCCTTTTGAATAATCTATTATGAAGGAGGTGAGCGGTAATGTTAGGGGATTCGAAAGAGAATCAGTCAAGCTGTTCTTCTCGAAGAAAGGTTAAATCATTATTTCCACAAATAGAAATTGTACCTAGAGGTAATCTGGGGGACACTCCAGACGACAACTGCGAGGCTATGTTTGTGTTAAAGTCTGCTATGGAGAATAACCAGCTAATTTTGACCATGAGCGTGTTTTGCGCTCAGGCATACATAATTGTACTGACTTCACTAAAAATACGTTTATTCAAAAATAAACATTTCATCACACTAATATAGAAATTAAGAGAAAAAACCACTCGAATTGGTCTTTTAATCTCTCATTGCACCTGCTTCTCTGGAAGTCATTGCACCTTGCCCCTGGCTTACATCTTTTTGGATTTCTTGTTTTACTTTTTGTGGATCAGTCCCGGCAGGTTTCGTCATAATGTCTTTAGCTTGTTGCTCCTGTTGCATACAGATCCCTCCTCATTTTTTTTACACAAACTTATAATTTACAATAAAACACTCATTTATCAGAGGATATGAGAAAAAAGTGAGGGGAGTATTAAAACCAAGAAGAACACTTTCTGTTTATGTATGAAAATCATGTTTTAATGACTGTTGCAATAAGGGAACAATCTAATAAAGCGATGCTATCATCAGCATTTATAAAATTACCATCTATAGAATGAGAATACGTATACGTTCCAGGAGATGATTACGTTCCTTAACTTCTGGTGCAGGGATTTATGCCATTCCTATTTCGTCATAGTAAATATTCTTCCATTATTCAACTCGCACCAATCTAATCCCTCATATGTTTCCTTTTTTCCATACTTATTAAAAAAGGCTTCCTTGTTATCGAATACTTCCATTAAGCCATTTTCCAGTAACGTGGTCATTCGAAAAGTATTTAAATTAAAAACGCTGGAGACAGCTATTAATTCACCTATATGGACATTGTTAGCAACATTTTTCATAATTTCATCTCCTTTTTTAGAAAAATCTGCTCAGATTTACTGTTACTAATAGAAATAATCCTTTGTATTTAACAACCTATATATTAATCTTAGCTGAACACATGAATGTATGCGCCGACCCTTACTAAATCAATTTAAAATATCTGAGGGATGGAGTGAAGGCAAAAACTCTCGCAGAAAAAGAAGTGACAATCTCCCTTAACCCTGTTAAAGTCAATAATTCCACTGTGGTAACACCTGACATTGCAGCTTCCAATGGTGTAATCCATGTCATTGACCGGGTATTATTGCCGAAATAGTATTGAGAAGAGACTGAAATTCCCTTGGGTTTCAGTCTTTCTTTATGTCTTTTTTATTGTTGGCTGCGTTAAAAAGTTTTTGTGTTTTTCAGGCGGAAATTATAGGCACCTCTGATTTGGAGGTTCCCGATCTTAAAACGTTAAAGCACCCGTTAATAAAGTGAAACTTCAATCAGTGGGGTTTTCCTTATCCCCCACTGAATGTTAGTTGAACCAATCGGGCCTTTACGGGCAGTTTGACCCCCGCTTATCCTCCTTTGATTCCTCTGAGTCTTGAAGCGGGGGTCTTACTGCCCGTTAGACTGCGATAAACTTACCAGTGTACCTGAAGTTTATTGCCATTTGGGTCATAAAAGTGGAAAAAGGCATGACCATTATCTTCTTTTATATCCTCGACCTTAACTTGATGATCAATTAAGTACTGATGAAATTCAGATAAATTTGGACTTGTAAAGCCAATGCTAAATTCTTGTTCATTTTCAATTGTAAAATGTGCAAATGTTTCATCTTCGGTAGGAACTAAGATAAGTAAGAAAGGTCCAACGTTTACTTTTAAAATTGCAAGTTCGTCAGTATTGTTCAGTAACTGGAGCCCTAATACATCTTTATACCATTGTGCAGACAACTCTAAATCTTTTACAGGAATCCTAATATAATGTACTTGTTCAATAAATGATTTGCTCACAGCTTTCTCTCCTTTATTTAATCCGGTTTATCAAATAATTTCCCTTTCTACAAACCTTTTTCCTTCCATTTATTGAATAAACCAGCCCTAACGGAACAAAAACCTCCTATATAAGTAATTAGCTATTCATGAAAGATCCTGCTTGAAAAAACCTGTCACAAAATGTTCGAAATTGAAGAAAAATTTCATTTTTTCACCTCCGTTTTTAATAAAAAGGCTGGATAACGCCTTTAAAGAAGGTTTTTGTGACATAGATCATAAATAAAAGTCTCACGCTAAGTTCGATAATTAAGCCGCATATTATATCTTGCCTTTCCGCTACCGTCAATAGTATGAAAACAGGCTGACTTAGCAAAATCAGGCCTTAGAAAGAAAGGAGCGAGTGTGATGGTGAAAAATGATTTTACAATAATCAGACAACATGCCTATAATGAATCTCGGGGTGAGAAATATGACAGATATTGGCGTATTAACCAGAATTATGGGATCGTCATACAATCAATTTGGCAAAAAAGTACTAGTGACTCAGCTGCGCTATGCGACTTTGGAAGCGATATTTGAAGTGGATGAAGAAGTTCAGAGAAAGCTGGACCCAAAAAGACGGGTGGAGATCAGAGAGTTTATCATTCAATCGCTTGAAGGAGGCAGTGACTTTTATTTTTCTCCATTTGTGTTTTCGGCCAGAGGCGCGATTCGCCAAACGGAGGATGGATGGGAACTGACTCCAGGAAGCAAGCTTTATATTATTGATGGACAGCACAGAAGCGCGAGTTTCTCATCTGCGATTAGCCATCTTAAATCCAGAAAAGAATCAGCGGAAGAAACAGGCAGGCTGGAGGAAGCCATCATGCTGCAGACCTATATTGAGAGATTGAAAGAATATCCCGTTGCCATGCAGGTATTTCTGGATTTGACAACAACACAGGAGAGGCAGCTTTTTACTGATATAAATACGGAAAGAAGAGATGCTCATGTCGGGCAGGTTATGCTCTATGATCAGCGTGACCAATATACTGAGCTGACAAGAACCGTTGCATCAAAGCTTCAGCCTATGTTTGAAATCGAACAAAGCCTTTCCAGAATATCCATTCACAACTCCGCACTTACATCATTAGCCACCATGAAGAGATGCATCATTGCCTTATTTGAAGGCATTCTAACAGTAAAAAAAGGTACCCCGTATTATAGATGCAATCCGAAGGAAGCTGAAGAGATTGCAATCGAATTTTTTCAGATATGGCCGCAGATTTTCCCGAAGAAAAGTGCCAATAGAATTAAGTTTGCAAGCGGTTACTCAGGGGTGCAAATAGCTCTAGCCTATTGTGTCAATCAGATGACCAGGACTCATAACTTATCCTACAAAGCAGCTATACACGAACTTAAAAACTTAAAATCCGAGTGCAGCTGGAATCACGATGATCCAATATTCCGTCACCTGTTTGACCCGTCAGCTTCGAAAATTAAAGGCCATTCAGCCACAAGAAAAATCCAGCAGACTTCATTAGAATTCAAAAAGAAAATCGAACAGGGAGGGCTGAAGCTGTGATTGTTCAAGATGTTTTTACTAAGCGGCAGACTTTCATTGCGCTGCCTGTTTCTGAACTCGTCAGGATGCATAAAGAAGAAAGGCTTATTCTGAGAGACACAAATCAGCTTCAGGTGAGACGGATTAAAAAGTATATCTTCTCGAATGCTGCAGGGGGAAATATATATGCCGCCGCTGGTTGCCTCAGCTGAAGAGGGGACGTTAGGAGGGCAAGCGCCAGGCAGATTAAGAATTGTAGATGGATCACACCGGATGAAAGCCCTGCTTCAGCTCGAGGATCAAATTTTTATGAGTATGAAAAGTGAGAAGGACGAAGAAATCCGGAATGCTTATCATCTTCAATATCTGCTGGAGAAGACAGAGATCTCCATTCAAGTCCTTGAAGGACTCTCCATGGATGAGGAAAACCAGCTTTTTATTGATTTAAACACAAAAGGGAAACAGGTGGCATTGTCCAAGCGAATCGCCTATGATTCGAGAGACCGTTTAAATGGGATGACGAACCGGATTCTCCAATCCAATTCCAAGCTGATAGAAGCAGGTGTGGAAACCGAAAAAAGGGCCATTATTCGGCCTGCTAATAAAAAATTCCTCTCACTCTCCCAGCTGCGTTTGCTTGTGGCCATTATTCTGGCAGGCAAGCTGTTAAACAGAACGGATGAATGGAAGGAAAATGCCGTGGGAGATGATGAAGTTTATATGGATATCGTAAATTCCTGGTTCGATAAACTCTTCTCCTTTGAATCTCCTAAAAGAATCGGAAACTATCACGAAACCATGCTGGCGAGCTTTCCGCTTATTCAGGCCATATTGTTATACGCAATGAAAGATTGGGAAGATCAATCACTGGCAGCCAAAAAACAAAGTCTGATTGAACGAATGGATAGCTTAATGGAAGTGAACTGGAGCAGTGCGAATCCGGAGTGGAGAAGATTTGATGGAATGGCAAGAGGAGAATTCTTTTACCTTGATAAAAGCAAGAAAAATATAGAGGAAATCGCCAATTGGCTGGAGGCGCAAAGGAGGTGAGCATAGTGTAAAAGCATAAAAAACCCTCAGGCCGGTCCGGGAAGACGATAGCCTGAGAGTCTGGTTGAGATGGAGTATACCAGCTCATAAGTTAGTATACTCCTTAATTTACATTTTTTAAATAGTGAAGTTTAAGGGAGGATATTAAGTACAATGAATGCATTACTGATACGGGAGTATATAATCATTTCGGAAACGAAATCAATCAGGTCCCATTATAACGAAGAAGGCGAATGCTGCAGTTTGGTTTTAGAAGGGAACTATACGTTTATGGTAAAGAAGAGGCCGATTGAGATCATAGATGAAAGCATAAACTATTATGGCTTTGATCTGAATGGTGCATCGAGCGGTTCGAGAACCATACTTGGACCCTGCAGGGCTGCACCAGTACGAATTCCAGGTGGAATGGACATGTACTGGTTTCCTCATACTTCGCCCGGGCATGATGAATGTGTGTGGTTTGCGTTTCATCATGTGGAAGCGATCAAGGCTGAGGGCCATGATACCTCAAACGTTTATGTGAGTGGAGGTCATTGTTTTAAACTGAATGCGGCTGAAAAAGAGGTTTCTATGAAATATGACCGGGCAGAGAAGCTGGAATCAAGAATATCCAAGCGCAAGGTAAATACCTTCAGCTTTATTATGGAAAGAACCACCGATACTTACTCGGTTAAAAAAGGGAGACGGAATTATATTATTGAGAGGAAGAAAGAGTAGCAGCAGATAGCGTCTGTTGGCGGCTACAGAGTGCCTGTCCCGCATAACTGGGATAGGCGCTTTCTAAAAAGGTATATTGCTAAGGCAGCTTTTACTGTTATCCGGACTATCTCAGATCCCAAAATTCTTGTCTGATTCGACATGATTCCTGATATAATGATAAGAGAAGGAGGTGAGAAAGGTGGAAAAAGTACTGAATTTAATCCTGAACAAGCTTGAATCATTAGATCATAGTGTGGATTCCATGGATAAAAGGCTGGACACATTGGATCAAAAGGTCAGCTCGATGGATAAAAGGCTGGACGCATTGGATCAGAAAGTCAACTCTATGGATAAGAGGCTGACAGCGGACTTAAAACGGCATGAGGACCTTATCCAGCAATTGATTCATAGTGTCGCCAGCACAAATGTTAAAATGAATGAAATGAATGAAAAATTGTCTGTAATTGATGCGAAAGCGGATCAGGCTATTGAACAGATTGCCGATCTTAGAGAATCAGCCGCATCTAAGCATGATCTTGCTTATTATGATCAGAAGATTTCAGAGCACTCCCGGCAGATCTATAAGCTGAACAATCAGTAATCCTCCAGAGAACACTTCGTACAATCTTCATTTACAATAGATGTTCCTAATCAGGCACCTGACCTCTTACATTGGACTTAGAGGACAGGTGTTTTCATTTATCTGATCTACACCTATCTGAAAATTTAACTGGGCTGCGTCGTACAATGAATGCAGAAAGAAGATGACATAACTCAAAGGGAGAAAATCACACATGAAAAACCTGACCATATTCACCGCCTCAGCCGCAAAGCCAAATATCATCGTGAATCCGGCGAATGCTGCAGACCGAATGGAACTTCCGGCAGGCTGGAGCATCTCCGCCGATAATCCAGAAGATATCATCCATGGCTTCTCTCAATTAAAAATCAAGAAAGAATACAAGTTAAGAGGCTATCAATATTTTAGCGGCAGAAACGGCAATGGAGTGGTGTGGGCGATTCCGGCAGAAGTGGAGCTTCCTAATCCTGATTTATGTGACCAATTGGATGACTACTTCCTCAGTCCGCCTAAGCCACAGTTCGCATTGGATGACTTTATGGGCGCGATTGATGGGGACAGGTCACCTTTATCCTATCTGCAGGCGGCGATTGCTTTGCATGAGCTTTATGAATTTGGGGCGATATGGCATGGCTGTTCGTGGGGACAGGACCGGATATTGCCTTATACGGATGATTACAGAGAAGAGATGCGTTCAGATATAGACGAGCGGGATCCGGGAATAGAAGACTACTTGAATTTTGTTCACCCGTGGGATGAACTGAAGGAAATTCCGGATATCCTCAATCCACATTTTTTCTATAAAAATGGAAAACCGGTAGTCATTTTTTATACGGTTAACGATATTGGCTATTACAAATTAAACCGGTACATCCATACATTTAACAAGGAATCCTATATCCAGAAGGTAAAACGTGAAGAAATCGGGTCAGGCCCGGGGGAATTATTTTCTGAAACAAAGCTGTCACGATTATAAGTCCCATTGCCAAGTAAATAATGTTAGAATTAACAAAGAGGACTAAGCGGAAGGCAAGGTTCTCTTTTCTTTTTGCAGAGAGTTTACCAGCATTGGGATTTTTCAGAAATCATTGAGCATCAACTCCTGTTATAATAGATGTATAATTAATATTGGCATATAGAGAAAGAGAGAATAATTAAAAGGGGAAGAATTGATCATGAAAGAGGAAGAAACCCTAAAGACGCAGAGACGGCCTTTATCAAAGATCCTCGCACTGACAGTCAAAACAGGGATTATTAAATCCAATCTGATCCCGATGTTTGCAGGATTAACACTGGCCTTATATACGTATGACTTCGGGCTTCTGGAGAAGCTGCCCGAGATTCTGCTGGCTTTTATTGGCTCAAGCCTGGTAATGGGGGCAGCAGGGGCGTTTAATAATTTATATGACCGTGATATTGATTCGATCATGAAGCGGACACAAAGCAGACCAACTGTCACAGGGGAAATCACGACTAAGCAGGTATTGTGGCTTGCAAGCCTTATGTCTGTGTTTGGAATCCTCGCTCTTGCCTTCACGACTCCGTTAGCGGGTCTGCTTGGATTTTTGGGGCTGTTTTTTTATGTGGTTCCTTACACAATGTGGAGCAAACGAAGAACCATTTATAACACGGAGATTGGAAGCATTTCAGGTGCGATGCCGCCGCTAATCGGTTGGGCTGCCATCCATCCGGATATCACGCATCCTGCGATCCTTGGGCTGTTTATCATCACCATCATCTGGCAAATGCCGCACTTTTATGCGATTGCGATCCGGAAGCATGATGAATATAAAGCGGCGAATGTGCCGATGCTGCCTGTTGTTAAAGGCGTCAGAAGGACATATATCCAGACGAATGTTTACTTAGTTATTCTGATTGGGATCAGCTTTCTGCTGGGTTCCTTAAGCACCGGCCTTATGCTCGTAGCCTTGCTCCTCGGGATTGCCTGGCTGGCACTCAGTATCTACGGCTATAAACGGATGGATCCCGAAAAGTGGGCAAAATCCCTGTTTATCTTTTCACTTGTCCATATGACAGTTCTTTTTTCGACGGTGATTATTTACTCGATTATGGGTATTATTTTTAATTTGTAAAAAAACAGACGACACACTGGACAATCAATCAGTGTGCGTCTGTTTTTGTTTAAGAGGTAATTCTTGATTTGCGGATTCCATCATAAATACTGATTCCTGCATAGATGATGAAAATGATGCTGATGCTGCTGAGCAGCCAGCTCTTCAATTGGGCAGCGGATATTGAAAATAAATCAGTCATGAATGCTATAAATTCCGCCTGGAGCAAATTCGGATTCAGCAGGATGATGATGAATACGATGGTGGCAAGCAGTTCAAGGACGGTGTTGAAAATCGCCATTCTTTTTGTCCATTGCCCAATGATCAGTTTGTAAAGAGCGAGTCCCGCTTCGAGCGCAATAATGACCACTACGATCGGCCAGTAACCGAGGAGCACATCCTGGTTGACAGCGGAAATTTTAAACTCCAGTCCTTCACTTCCGCCTCTATAGACACCCATCAGCCGGTCGGCATAAAAGTAAAGGGTTGCCCAAATGGCTGTCCACATTAAGCTTCCGAAAACCTCAAACTTGGAAATGGCTTTTTTCTTCGGAATATACGTAATGCTTTTCAAATCCTCCGGTGTCCACGGTTTTAAGCTTGGTGACAGAGGATGCTGCTCTTTTCCTTTATCCATCCTTTCAATTACCGCGAATACTATGGTCAGCCAGAAAAATACCTGGACAGCCACTTCAATGAGTCTCCAAATTCCGTAGCCCATTAATTCGAGTATGGCATTGATGATCGTTTCATCCCGGTTAAAATTAAAAATAAACTCGGCAGCAAGCGAAATCAATGAAATCGCTGCGGCAATCGGCAGGATCATTTTTAAAAGGGATACATATACATCAAAATAGCGCGGCCCGATCAGATGCATCGGCTGATCCCGGTATCCTGCCGCCAGGGCTGCGGGACTGCCCAATTTGCTGAGGACATCCTTAACATCTTCCTCATTGTAATCATCCGGAAGCATATCCCCGATCGTTGACTGCAGCTCGAGTGCGATATCCGCACGGCTCTTTTCAGGCAGCCTCCGGGTCACTTCCTGTATATAAACTTCAATTAAATCCATCTTCCTCATCCCCCTTTAACAGCCCGTATAGCTGTTTAGAATTCTTAATCCATTCTTCTCTAAGCTGCAGAAATGTTTCCAGACCCATTTCGCTTAAAACATAATACTTACGCGGCCGGCTCTCCGTATGATCCCAGCTGCTCGTGACAAGCTCCTGTTTTTCCAGACGCCGCAGCAATGGATATAATGTGCTCTGATCAATATTGATGCCGGAGTCTTCCAATAACTGAACCAGTGAATACCCGTATTGCGGTGTCCGAAGCTGGCTCAGCACTGCCAGCGTCAATGTTCCTCTCCGCAGTTCAGTTGTTAACGAATTCAGCAGCGTGCTCATTCAATCACCTCGCTTGATATACTATATGTCATACACTATATGGTTTATACTATGTATCATACAGTATGGATGTGATAAAAACAATAAATCTTTATCCTTCATGATGTCCGTTTTTTGGGGTATTTGTGAAGAATCAATACGACCAGAGTCTTAAAAAATAATAAGCCTCAAGCTGATTAACCTAATTATGACTTTTCTGTATGATAAACTTAAACATTAAGAAGCTGCAAATAAACACAATTTATTGGAGTGAAAAGATTGAAGAAATTAAGCTTTATACTTCTGTTAATATTTCTATTAACACCTGCGTTTTATTTTCCGTTTGCAGTAAGTGTCCAAGCTGCTGAACCTTTTAAGACGGAAGATGTTGATGAATTTGTCACTGATTATATAGAACGGAACGGGCTGCCTGGTGCATCCATTGCTGTTGTAAAAGACGGTAAATTAGTATACCAGAAGGGATATGGCAACGATTCCGAGGGAAAGCCAATAACAGAAGATTCGTTAATGAGAATCGGGTCCGTATCCAAATCATTTACTGCATTGGCTGTTTTGCAGCTTGCTGATGAAGGGAAAATCCAACTGGATGACCCAATAATTAACTATCTGCCAGAGGTACAGCTTGATGATTCCAGATGGGAAGAAGTAACAATCCGTCAGCTATTGAGTCACACATCCGGAATTCCAAATCCGACTATTGTTTCACCAGCGAGTAACCTAAAAGCAGGTGTGGAACGTATGAATGACTGGAAGCTGCAATCAAACCCAGGAGAAAAATATTATTATAGCAATGGGAACTACTGGGTTTTAGCTCTTTTAGTTGAGAATGTAAGCCGAAAAGAATTCTCACAATATCTTAAAGAAGAGGTATTTTCTCCATTGGGTATGAATGACTCACTCACTACTGTTAACTCGGGAGATATTGTACCTGGATTACCTAAAGGTTATGTGACAGCTTATGGAACTGCAATGCCTTGGACAGAGCTAGAAGCAATGAATATGGGTGCAGGAAGCATCATTTCATCAGCATCGGATATGGGAAAATGGCTTTCTCTGCTGACAAACGAGGGAAAGACTGTGACAGGGGAGGATTTATTATCAAAAAAATTATTACAGGAAGCTTATTCACCACAACATGAAAGCAAAAAATATGGACTTGGCTGGGAGTTAAGCTCACCCAATGTGAAGCCGGCACGCATTTCGCATAGCGGAGTGGTATCAACGTATCAGGCACAGCAAGACATTATACCAAGCAGCGGTTATGCCGTTGCCGTGTTGCTGAATAGCTTTACACCAACATTTGAACACGCTTATGAGATTAGTTCAGGTATTATCCAGTTGACCGAGGGGAACGAACCGGTATTAAAAGCTCCGATATCTAAAAGAATTGATTTATCACTTGGCGTCATCACATTCATCTATATGATTTTAGGAATTAGAGGAATAATGCGCAGTAAAAAATGGTCCGAAAAACGCAAACAGCAGCCTGCCTGGAAATTCATCCTTCGATTAATTCCGCAATTGGCTCCAGCCTTATTAATTGGGTGGTTGTTTTTTATTGTTCCAACATTACAAAACAACAGTTCAACCACTCTTGATGCCTTCGGTCTTTACCCAGCCGCCATGTTCTTATTGGCGATTGTTTTCATCTTCGGATTGGTTCTGACCATTTTGAGAATCTATTTTCGTATAGCATTAAATAAAGGATAAGGATTATAAAAATATCACTTAAAACGCTCAGAAAATGCTCTGAGCGTTTTTGAATCCCAGTATTTTAATGCTGTTCATCCAGCCAATTTCCTTCTCCTTTAGGGGTTATCCATCAGCCTTTTGGATGAGAAAAGTCCACACTTATGAAGGATTCCTGTATTCCATCCATAATATAAAGTAGTAGATAACCAGTTTAGTATGCCTCTATCCTTATCTGGAGAGGCCATTCAAATTCATTTTGGGAGTGATACCATTGTCAGAATTGATTTATGCAGGTTCTTTAAGGACGCTTGAAGATGAAGGTGCAAAGGTTATTAAAGGCGGAAGTCATGCCATTGCTGTATTTGTTTACGAAAAACAAGTCTATGCGGTGGATAACCGCTGCCCGCATATGGGCTTTCCCCTCCATACAGGAAGCCTATGTGATGGGATTTTGACTTGTCACTGGCACCATGCCCGCTTTGATATAAAAAGCGGCGGAACACTGGATCCATGGGCAGATGATGTTCCTACTTATCCTGTCGAGATAAAGGAAGATGAGGTTTGGGTTCACCCGGTTCCTTTTAATAAGGTGACAATCGGGAAATTGAGGCAGCGATTACGTGAAGGCCTTGAGCAAAATATTAGTCTTGTCATCGCCAAATCGGTTGTTGGATTGATGGAAGCGGGTTTTCCAGCGACAGAGATTGCAAAAATTGGCGTCGACTTCGGAACAACACATCGAAGAAGCGGATGGGGTTCGGGATTAACGATTTTAACAGCCATGACCAATGTATTGACTAAATTAGATAAAACTGGACAGATTTTAGCGCTGTTCCAAGGACTGGTTCATGTTGCAAGGGAAAGTTCCGGAATGGGAACACGCTTTTTACTTGGATCCCTTCCTGTATCAAATGAAGAGGATACCCAATCCTTCGAGCAATTATCAGAATGGTATCGTCACTGTGTGGAGGTGCGGGATTCACAGGGAGCTGAGCGGGTGCTATTGACCGCGATACAATCGGGATTCCCGGACGGGCAGCTTGCTGACATGATGATGACTGCGGTCACGGATCATTTTTATGTGAATACAGGTCATACTCTTGATTTTCATAATAAAGCCTTCGAGATTTTAAATCAGGTTGGTAGTGAGCACCGGCCCTATGTATTATCATCCTTGCTGCCTGGTATCAGCGATGTATCCCGCAGTGAAGAATCCCATAGCTGGCAATCACCTGTGAACCTGGTCAAACCCTTAAAGGAGGCGTTTCAGGAATTACCTGATATCCTTGCTGATGTCTCACCACGCGGAGATGCTGATATAGATGAAGCGGCTTTGGTTGAACAAATTTTATCAGATGCCCCTATTAATACGGTAAATATGATGATGGATGCACTAAAAAAAGGCGTCACTCCTTCCCGGCTGGCCCAGCTCGTCACTTTAGCGGCTGCTGATCGGATTTCCCGCTTCCATGTACAAAATGATTTCAGGGATTGGATAACCGTACTTCATACTTTTACTCACGCACATGCGGTACATGAATCGTTACGCCGGTCGACGACACCTGAATTGACCCGGGCTGTTTTTCATGGAGCAATGAGCGTGTATCTTGATCGTTTTCTCAATACACCGTCCGCCAGAAGGCCGGAACCAAAGGCTGTGGCAACTAAACCGCAGAATCCTTCAGAATTATTAGAGATGATGAACCAGCAGCAGCAGGTTGCAGAATCAGCAAGGTGGGTAGTGAATTACCTGGCACGCGGCGGTGATAAAAGTGAACTCTTCAATACGCTCGGGCACGCTTTGCTAAGAGAGGATGCAGAGTTTCATTCTTTTCAAATGTATGAAGCAGCAATGATCGAACATGATCATTGGGAAAAAGAGGATTCGAGGCTTTCGGGATATGCACAGGAAACATTGATCTTAGCCGTCACACGTTATCTGGCAGGCCATGCCCCAACTGCCAGAGAAATGCCGCATACAGCACAAATTGCCATGCGCCTCCACCGGGGAGAAAAATTATTTGAAGATGTTTGATCAATCGAGGACTATTCTGCTTCAGAGTGAGAAGGGCAAATGTTCGTGCCGCTGAAATAAGCATTTGCTCTACTAGTTTAAGAGAGATAAGCCCCAATAAACAATTGACGAACGCAAATACCGCCAGTTGCAAGGCGGCGAAGTCATAGAATCAAAACCTCATATTCCACAGGAACTTTAAACACAATCATGAGCAAAAGAGGGCTTCCATAAAAAATTTGGAGGTTCTTTTTTGCTTTTCATGGATAATTTCGTTTGGTTGGAGATCTACTATAGCCTCTTGCTTTACATTATGAGCAACTAAATTAAATGAAGTGTATTCTTAACAAAATGGAAAATATCCTTGACCTAATGTTAAGTATTCCTTACAATAGAGAAGCAGGAAATGGTAATAGGGGATGTTAAATATGCTGAGAAATAAAGTGAAGGAATTAAGAGCGAGGCATAATTTTACTCAATCTGATTTAGCTAAATTGGTTGGAGCCACCCGTCAAACCATTGGCATGATTGAAAAAGGGGACTATGCACCCTCTGTGCTGTTAGCATTGAAAATCGCTAAAGCACTACGTGTCGATTTAGAGGAAGTGTTTTGGATTGAAGGGGAGGAGGAGTGATTATGGAACGGTTTTTGCGTTCACCTTTTACAATGAGCGTGTTTCTGATTGGGCTTGCGGTCATTTATTCAATGAGCATCGTTTTAGAGCAGCGGAATTACATGACAACAATGATTTTTATTGCTTATGCTATTTTTGTCATCATTTATTTCGGAACAATGGTTTATTTTAACCGTAAGTACCCAGACCGGAAGATTCGTATTCTTACATTCATCCCTTATGAGCTGAAAGAAGAAGATGAAGGACATCAGTATATTACGTATCGGGCTTGCCGCAAGGTGTATATTTATTACTATTTTGCAATTCCGGCAGCGATTGTTGCGGTGACACTGTTTAGAGAAGTCGAACTGCTTCCTGTCATCACTTTGACTGTACTTGGCATTGGGCAGTATTTTATTTTTTGGTCGGAAGTTAAAAAACTTTATGAATAAAGGGGAGGATGAAGGATATGTTGTTATCGTATATTTTAGTATTTCTTCTGGCAGCGATTCCGTTATTTGAACTTGTTGCTGTGATTCCATTGGCTATCATCGGAGGTCTATCTCCAGTACTGACAGCGATACTTGCTTTTTTGGGGAATGCTCTGACAGTGGTTCTTTTAATTTTATTTGTGGATCAAGTGAAGATATGGATGAGAAAGCGAAAACAAAAGAAACGTATGCAAGATATTATGCATGTGGAAGAAGTTGCGGCAGCACAAGCTGATGCTGAAGGCATGGAAGAGTCAAAAAAAGGAAAACGGGCACGGGCACTATTTGATAAGTATGGCTTACCTGGCTTAGCGATCATTGGCCCATTTTTCGTGGGTTCTCATATATCCGCGTTTATGGGAATGAGCTTTGGTTCGACAAGAAAGAGGGTAACCGGCTGGATGTTGACCAGTTTATTCCTTTGGACAGTCATTATGGCTGTAGCTTCAAGTTATGGAATCACCTATTTTATGCCTCATGTTGAAGAAGATGGTTTTTTAATCCGCCTATTCAGCAACTAATACTTCATGTGAGACTTTTATAATCCTTCATACCAATTCAGTAATCGGGGTATTTTTCTTAGTGTTAAGAAAGCGTCTTTTTCCTTAGCTTTTTATTTCGTGGTTCGGCGAATTTTCTGTTTATTTCGGGCGAATTCAGTCATTTTGCATGGTAGAGTGATGGATATTTGTTGAAAGTACGAAGTTTGCATTAGGAGAAATGAGTTTTGAGGAGTTTTCCATCCAGTGCTGTCTCCAATATTAATAAAATACTACAAGCGGGCGCATTTCAAAATAAGGAATGCGTCTGTTTTTATTTTTATGTAAAAGGCTATAGCCAGCCAAAGGCCATAGCCTCTATTGGGATATATTATTTTATATTTTTGTCAGCAAATACAGCCATAGCGTCACACATGAATTGAGCTAAGCCTTCACCAAATTGGTCAATATTCTTAGTGAAGCGCTCGTCATCAACATACATTTGACCTAAACCCTTGAATGCATCAAGAGAGTAGTTCCCCAATTTATTTAAGAAATGGTACCACTCCTTCATCCCTTCTTGAGCCTCTTGGGAATCAGGTGAGAGATGGCGAATCGCGGCAAGGCTGCGATAAATATCGTTGAATTTTTCCTGGTCAAAAGCCGTCATGTTTTTCGCTTTTTCATTCGCTTCATCGACAGCCTTGTCACCCCACCTTTCTCTTGCTTCTTGTTCATATGGGTTATGGCTAAAGTCAAAGCCTTCAAATTTTTCCTGTTTAGACATTAGTATTTCTCCTTTCGAATGCTGGATGGTTTTTTCAATAGTCCCGATCATTTTTTCGAGTCGTCTCTTTTTTTCCAGAAGCATATTATGCTGAATGATCAGCGCTTCCTCCCGGTCAAATGATGGGCTATCTATGATTTCCTTGATTTTCTTCAAAGGGAAGCCAAGCTCTTTAAAAAATAAGATTTGCTGGAGGGTTTCGAGATTCTCGTCAGAATATACCCGATAACCTGCTTCAGTGATTTCTTCTGGAGTTAATAATCCAATTTCATCATAATGATGCAGTGTGCGCACACTAATTCCCACCAAATCAGCAACTTCCTTCACTTTCATCGTGTATCGCTCCCTTCACTAGTTACTATAAAGTATCCCGTAACGTGAGAGTCAATATGAATTTTAAAGATTTTTGCTGCGTATACAGCATTTTTTTGAATTAACGGTGCAGACAAGTTTAATAATAATTACTTACATTCTAATATCATTCTTTTAACCAGCTATTAACGATATCTTCAAAACCATGATCTTGCCAAGGAACAATTGCTTTATGTTCTCCAACTTGTGAAATTTTTTCTTGAAATAGCAAATCGCGCAAAAAGTATGCTAACCGTGAATAACCAAATTTTTTTCCACCATTTATCGAAAACCACTCTTGGCCGGGCAGCAGAAAAGAAAATAACTTATATGTCAGGAGGCTTCAAACTGAATTATGGTTAAAAAGGCTCTTTTCGTATAAATAGTTGTTTTTCGCTTATTAACGCAGGCCGGGCGTTAAGCCTCATCGGCGCTTCGCGTCTGCGGAGGCTCACCTGTCCGGCTATGATTACAGATCCATCCACATTAAGATAAGCCTTTTCATTTCTTTTTTACCTTCTTTTTTACCCTCTTGGCAATCATGATGGCGGTAAAAAACAAGGGGATATAAATGAATGTAAAAACAAAGCCAGCTTTCCCAAAATAGTCATTTAGCTGACTAATCCTTTCACGCGAATTAACAAAGTTAATCAGAATTAATAAAGCACTGACAATAAAAAACACGCCTACTTTTTGCTTAATATTAAAAATCCTTTTGATAAGTCTGGAACAAATCCAAATGGCAATACACACATTCGGAAGCATTATTAAGTTCCAGTTTGCAATTCCAATATATTCAAAACGCTCCACAAATGGCATTTCGACGATTTTCCACATGGTCAAAGTGGGCCAAACCTGTTTAGCAAGCTGATCTTCCGAATAATAGGCAAAGGTAATGACTGCTAATATCGTATAGATCAAGGTTGTGGTGAAAACAGCAAGGTGGGCCCACTTTTTGGATTTCTTAGGTTCTTTTATAAAAGGATAAGTGAACAGAATAATCTCAAATCCGATGAAGGTAAGTGACATATTGTAGGAACCGATGAGCAGTTCCTTCACTGAATGATTCCAAATTGGGAGGAGATTATAAAAATTTGAGAACTTAACTGCCCAGCCAAATGTGAGGAGGAGATAAGCCGGCAATACCAGGCCGAAAAAGGCTATCCCGACTACCGTTCTGAACCCTCCAAAAATGATATAAACACAAAGTATCATGAATGCAAGAGAGTACCAGACAGTGTTCAGATCCGGAAACATCCACACTTGAATGACTTCGATAAAGGTTCGTAATATAGCTAGTACGTATAAAAAAAAGTACCCAATGAAAATGGAACTGATTGCTTTGCCGATGAAATTTCCATAAAGGTACGTATGGGCTGTGACAAAATCCCCATCAACCGTTTCGGCAATTTTATATATCATCCAAACTAAAACATGTATGCATCCCCCGGCAAGCAGGATGGAAATCCAGGCATCATAGCCTGCATCTTCTGCGATGTCTCTCTGATAACCAAGAACTCCAATGCCAATTTGCATGGACATAATTAAATAAAACACCAAGAATGGAGATACTTTCAATCTATCTGGTAGTGGCTGCTCCTGAATCTGGCTCACCTCCGTTTCGTGATTGGTAACTGGCTACGGTAAAAATGATATTAATCCATATCCTTTTTTTCTGTGCTATTTCTTGCCAAGCTGAAAAGGATTTCTGGTCCGCAAAAAGAGCGGCCGCTTCGAATGCTTGTGAAATGGAAGCTTGAGCATCGCTTCTTTACCTGCAACTCTTGCCGGATATAATTGCTTAAGTGATGTTTCAATCGTCAGCATGATGTAGCCATTTTTGTTAAGGCCTCACAAATCCGCATATCTGCAACAGGTTACAGTTTAAAGTCATTGATTTCCCGGAATTCCTATTCCGTGAGAAACTCTTAATCCTATCTTCATCCATTAAAGTGGCTGTGAAAGAAAGCCTAAAGAGCACTATTGTTTATGTTCGGCATTACACTTATTGTTTCCGTATTTGGAAAAGTTATGAATGAGTGGATAAGAATTGCTGGAGCAATCCTTATTTTATAAACGAAGAAGCTGTTGGAAGAAGAGTGTAAATAAAGCATTAATTTTATACATATATATTAGATTCCGATTATGAACAAGATAACAAATCCTGAGTACTTAGCTGCCTAATCAAATCAGGAAGCCTTTGTTAATGAGAAAAACGGCTAGGAATAAAAGGTATAAGCGCTTGAATACAGAATATATTCACAATAGAAACAGTTTGCAGGGGGTATTTAATATTAATAAGCGAGATGAAACACCTGAGGAAAAAAGAGAACGACTAAAACAAAGTGAATTAAATACAACTTCTGCTTTAAACGATTCGCTAAATAGAGGAAGTAAAGCGAATTTAACTTTTGGACCGATAGCTATTAACTTTAATGTGATTACACTTAACAGTGAGGAGTGGTTGTATGCAAGTTGTAACTAACATGTATGTAGAACAACTCGACATGCATTGGCATGAAAATGAATGGTTTGCATCCATAGATCAGGCGCTTCATGAAGTCACTGCAGCTGAAGCAGCATGGAGAAGTTCTGGAAACAGCAATTCGATTTGGCAGATTGTTAATCACTTGATATTTTGGAATGAGGACATAACCCATCGAATCGAGGGCACTGAAAATCCTCGTAAGGCACAAGACAATGAAGTAACCTTTGGAAATCCGGGGGATCCAGAGGACGAATCCGGATGGGCGCAGACAGTGCAGCGTCTTAATGACGTCATGAATAAATTAAAAGAAGTCATTGCGGAACTTGATGATGAAAAGTTAAAAGCTCCGTATGCAGCCAACAGTAACTCTATTGAGCGTTTACTAAGCAATATCATGATGCACGATACGTATCATGTAGGCCAAATTGTTCTTTTGCGAAAGCTGCAATCCTCATGGCCTGGGGTGGATTGGTCTTAAAACAGCACAATAAAGCAGAATTGACGGTAGAGAGGGAAATAGCCATTATATTAAAGAGAAAAATAGTAACTGCTATTCTAAGCAGTTTGTTATTGCATTGGTTTTTTCAATCCTTGGCTGGTTTGAAGAGGTAGGAGATTGGGGTATGGCTTACGAATATATTAGTATAAAATGAAGGAAGAATAGAAAATGATTATTATGTATACATGATACTCAGAGAATAGGAGAGCAAATCAATGTCAGAACCGAAGATGAAAGAAACCGGCAAAAGTGTAATTGAATTTATTGAAAGTGTGGAAAATGAGAAGAAGAAGGCAGATGCCTATCAGCTGTTAGAAATTTTCGAAGAGGTAACTGGTTTTGAGGCGAAAATGTGGGGGCCCAGTATTATAGGCTTTGGCAGCTACCACTATAAGTATGCATCAGGACGCGAAGGGGATGCGCCTTTAGTGGGTTTTTCCCCAAGGAAGGCTAAGATTAGTCTTTATTTGACCTATGAAAGTGAGGAAAGAGAAAAACTATTAGAAAGCTTTGGTAAACACACGAAGAGTAAGGCTTGTATTTATGTTAATAAATTAGCAGATATCAATACCAGTGTATTAAAGGACTTAATTAAACTTACAGTAGAAACATATCAGAGTCTTTATCCGAACGAATAGAATTATTGCCATTGTTCTAAATCGATATCAACAAAACCGGCGCGTTTCTTTAGCAAGAAAGCGTCTACTTTATCCTTACACATAAAAATAATGATGATTATCTCTACAAGGTGCGTCGAAGATTTAACCAGTTTTTACTGGTTTTATTTTTTATATGAACTTTTATTCCATTACCAGGGTAAAACCTGCCAGATGCGAACGGGATGATAACGATGACGAAATTATCGTATAGTGGTTTAAAATATGGAGAAAGCGATGTGGAAATAAAATTATTGGTGGATTTACAAAACGATTGGTTGGAGGTGACGCATACCAAGGAAGTGTCTCAAGTAATGAATAAATCAACTGGCGAATATATCCAGGTGTATCGAAATACCTTAAAATTTGAGGTAGTATCATAGTATGAAGAAAATGCGAATTTAATTTATAGTTGTAGCCATAACGAATAGCAAAGTTCGTTTTGGCTTTTTTTTGTTCATTTCACAGTTGAATTCGTAAATCCCAATTATCACTCTGCAATAAATAATTCAGTGTCCTGATAAGGTGTGAATGGATCTGGGAAATGCACTTAAATACAATTTAAATGTTGTCATATTAATAAAAAATATTACGAATTCGTATGTGAAAGTCATTGCTTTTTAATGTATTTTACTCCAAAACTGAACTGCTCAGTTATATAGGAAAGTCTTTTATTTATTTCCTGTTCCTTTTTCCAGACCTTGAAAACTCTCCATTCTCGTTACCCAGTATCCGCTGTAATATAGAGTGAGAAAGATGACAAAATCATATAAAGTAGACCAGTTTTTGGGATTGTAGAAATCAATGGCGTTAAATAAATTCATTCCACCGAAAGCTGCAATGGCAGAGAATATGATTCCCTTCAGCAATGTATTCATTTCAGGTTTAATCTGCAGAGCTAGCATGATACCTACTGGAGCCAGTGAAAAGTGATACGGCAAAAATAAAAATGGTGCCAGGGGGATAATAACCATAGGGTAGGACCATAACCCCAAAGATAATGCTGCCAGATCTATTGTCAGGGATAAAATGATGACTGCCAATCCAGCCAGGAGAAGACGCCCGGTGCTGTCTTTCTTCCTGCACTTAAACCATATCAGCCAGGGAATGATAAACAAAGCAAGTCCGGCCCACCATTGCCACGTATTAATAAAATTATTCTTCACTATATCCGCGAATACAGAGCTTATATCCGTAAATTGTTCGTATGCCTGTTCAGACTTGACCAGTCCTTTTTCAAACGCCATGGCAGCTCCCCCATTCTTTTTACTTATTTTCAATTGATTTTTTTGTATTTTCTTTCCACCTTTAGACAATAGGTCAGAAGATGCCGAACACATTCGAAGCAATCTTTAATATGCTCAGAATTTCATTTGATAATACTAATGAATCGAAATCTCCGCTTCATATGATTGAAGTTAGAGACTTGTGGAAGTATGTAACCTTAGTAGAAGAATTTATTCGGTATGAAGAAATGAGCTTAGTAGAATTATAAATTCAGATAAAAGATCCATTTATTACAGGCATTCGGATCTTAAGTTATCCAAATGGCTTAAGGTCCGGTGCCTTTTTTTGTATGTTTCAGCTATTTTCAGCCGGGTACAAGAAATGAAAAGCTTTTTATTAAAATAGAGAATCCAAAATCCTTTAAGTTATATGAATGAGATTTGGGCTGTACCCCATAGGAGGGATATCAATGGATAAGGTGGATACCAGGCATATGGAAAGAGACACCGAGGACAAGCGGCAGAAGGCGACTGGCACTCATGGGATGGCTGCTTCTGCAGTTCATGAAGCAACGAAGGCAGGTGCCGAAATCTTAAGAAACGGCGGCAACGCCATGGATGCCCTGGTCGCGATCCAATTTGCTCTTAGTGTGGTTGAAGTGTTTAACACTGGCATAGGAGCAAGCGGATATATCGTGTATTTTGATCAGAAAACAAAAAGACCAGGGTGATCAACGGCCATTCACAGACACCTTCAGGGGCAGATAAAGATCAGTTCACAAATGAAAAGGGAGAAACCACTCCTTATTTTCAGCAGACCATTGATGCCAGGTTTGCAGGAATTCCAGGCATTATGAAGGCTATGGGAGAGGGGCATCAAAAGTTTGGGACAAAGCCGATGGAGGACCTGATTGAGCCTGCCGTTAAACTGGCTGAAGAAGGCTTTAGGGTGAATTGGCAATGGGACGAAGTCATCGAAATCCTTCATATCAGATTGGGGGAAGAAGCAAAGAAATTTTTTATGCCTGAAGGAGTCCCTTTAGTGAAAGGAGATTGGGTTCGAAACAAAGATCTGGCAAAGACTCTTAGAATCCTGCAAAAGAAAGGGATAAAAGCGATTTATGAAGGTGAAATTGCAGATGCCATCATCCATACACTTAAAGAGCAGGGCGGTATTATGACGAATGAGGATCTGCAAGACTATCGGGCACCGATAGAAGAACCTTTGATGGGAACATACAGAGGCTATGAAATTGCCGTTCCAGGACCACCTAATGGCGGGGGAATTTCATTGCTGCAGATTTTAGGGATTCTGGAAGGGTTTGAGCTTAACAGGTATAGAGTATCTTCCTGGGAAAAGTATTATTTATTCTCAGAGGCAATGAGATTAGCATTCACTGATAAGCTGGCTTATATCGGAGATCCTAATTTTTCTGAAATTCCGGTTGAAGGTCTGCTTCAAAAAGAGGGGAAGGATTGACTGGAAATCGAGAAATGCGGAAATTGACTGCGGCAACCCCTGGAAGTTCCAGGGCAGCGATCGTCCGAGAGGCGAAGTAAAAGTGCATCAAACAGGAAAGGATACTACGCATTTTACCGTAGCTGACAGATGGGGGAACATTGCAGCCTGCACGTCTTCAAATGAGCATATTATGGGTTCAGGCATCATGGTACCAGGTTACGGATCTTTGCTGAACAATGATTTGACCGATTTTACCCCGGAAGCGAACCATATCAATAGCCTGGCACCAAATAAACAGCCGGTCAGTGCAAAAGTACCTGCTGTAGTACTAAAGGATGGGGTGCCGGTTTTAACGCTGGGCTCTCCTGGGGGGCCAACTATTGTTGCTTCAGTTTCACAAGTTATCAGTCATATTCTCGACTTTGAAATGGATGTAAAAGCCGCAATTGAAGAACCCAGGATTTATAACAGTGTGGGACCGGATGTCTGGTCTGAGCAAGGTATTGCCCAAAGTGTACTTGACAGACTCCGCAAAATGGGATTTCAGTTTGATGATACGGACAGACCCATTGGGAATGTCCAGGCAATCTTTTTGGATCATGACACCGGCATGCTGCATGGTGCAGCTGATTCAAGCAGGCCAGGATCGGCCATTGGAATTAATGAAGTATAGCCAGAAGATTATTAAAAAGGAGTGATTGCGTTGAATCAATATGAAGCCTATTTGGATGACAAAATGCCTGAAATGATGAACCTGCTCGAGGAACTGGTGAATATAGACAGCGGCTCTTACCATAAAGAAGGAGTGGACAAGGTTGGTACTGTTTTGAGGAAGGAATTTGAGAAGTTGGAAATGGATGTTCTTGTTCACCGTGAAGCGGAGTATGGAGACCATCTGGAGATAAAAGCCGAAAAGGATAGTGACCCTAAAATCATTATTATTGCCCATATGGATACCGTATTTCCAGAGGGAGAATCAGAAAAACGGCCATTCAAAGTGATTGGTGATAAAGCTTATGGACCGGGAGTGAGTGATGAAAAGGCAAGCCATGTATCCGTTTTGTACGCATTGAAACTTCTAAAGGAAAGAGGCTCGGAAGCATATAAAAATGTACATCTGATTTTTAATAGTGATGAAGAAATCGGATCACGAAAATCAAAAGCCATTATAAAAGAGGCGTCGATAGGTAAAAAATTCTCACTTGTCGTTGAATCCGGAAGACCCGATGACGGCATAGTGACAGAGAGAAAAGGAATTGGCAGGTTTATCTTTGATGTTAAAGGAAAAAGTGCCCATGCCGGAGTTGAACCAGAAAGAGGGAGAAGTGCCATCGATGAACTGGCACATAAAGTAGTTAAACTTCATGACTTAAATGACTATGAGCGGGGCTTATCGGTCAATGTGGGTTTAATTCAAGGCGGCATCTCATCCAATACCGTCGCTCCGGATGCAGAAGCACAAGCGGATGTACGAGTGAAGAACATGGAACAGGCAAAGGAAATCACTGCAAAAATCACAGAAATTGCAGAGGAGGAGGAGGTGCAGGGAACAGAAACCAGCTTATCAGGTAAAATTGGAAGACCGCCAATGGAAAAAGTCGCAGGAACGGATAATTTGATTGAGGAAATAAAGGCTGCAGGGGAAGAACTGGGAATGTCGATCAGAGAAGTCAGCACCGGCGGAGGTTCGGATGCAGCGTATACATCCACTGAAGGTATCCCAACCGTAGACGGAATGGGGCCGCTCGGAGAATTTTCCCACAGTGAGACGGATGAATATGTCGATTTAAAAACATTTCCGAAGCGAGCGGCTTTATTGGCAAGAACGATTGAAAGGTTAAGCAGGGTATAGAATAAGAACTTAATTGCTCGGCCTGTGTGGGCCGGGTTTTTCTGTGGGGAAATTGAATAGCCCATGTAAGAATAAAAGCTTTGAGCCTGCAGATTTGGATTCATTTTTAAAAGGAAAGTGAGCCTCCATTTATCCTTACTTCAATAAAAAAATAATAAAAAACATTATTTATTTATTGAAAAACGATAAATAATGTAATAGAATCAAAATGAAAATATGAAGTGAGGTGTATATTCATGGAAAAAGTAACAACATTGTTTTTAAAAATAGCCGTCTTCCTTTTGGGGGTACCGATTTTGGTTTTGTGCATTTTTTTGGTACCTGAGCTGGGGGAAGCTGCAGGTGAATTGCTGCCGAATTTTGTTTTCATTAAATATTTGGTTTACATCGTGTTTTATGCTTCGACGATTCCTTTTTATTTTGCGCTGTATCAGGCTTTCAAACTTTTGCGCTATATTGACAAAAATAAAGCTTTCTCAGATTTATCTGTCATAGCTTTAAAGAAAATTAAATATTGTGCCATCACCATCGCTGGATTGCATGTACTGGTAGTACCGGTCTTCTATCTCTTTGCGGAATTTGAAGATGCCCCTGGTGTCATCTTCGCTGGCTTGCTGGTTCCTTTTGCTTCAATGGTTATCGCAGTCTTTGCGGCTGTTCTGCAAAAGCTTTTGCAAGAGGCAATCGATATAAAATCAGAAAACGATTTAACGGTCTGAGGTGAGAACATGGCTATTATTATAAATGTTGATGTGATGCTGGCTAAAAGGAAAATGAGTGTAACAGAATTGTCAGAGAGAGTGGGAATCACAATGGCAAATCTCTCTATATTGAAGAATGGAAAAGCAAAAGCGATCCGATTTTCAACCTTGGAGGCCATTTGCAAGGCGCTGGATTGCCAGCCTGGAGATATTCTGGAATATCGAAGTGATGAATAAGTGGAACAGGGGGACAGGTTCATCGTCCCGATTGGGACAATGAACCTGTCCCTTTGTCCCAATGAAAGGGGGATTTCAGATGCAAATGACCATTCGAAAAATGGAAGCTCAGCTGATGAACGCACTGCAGCAGCTCGTTCGTTTCGGCTGGAAACAGGCTTTATCTTGTTTGTTTCCTGTTGTTATTTTTGCTTCTTTAGCTTTAACCAAATTCCTGCCGCTGTCTATTCTGCCGCGATATGACTGGATGCTGATCATCTGTCTGCTGATGCAGTGGTTCATGGTGCGCTCTGGGCTAGAAACAAAGGATGAATTGAAGGTTATAACTTTATTCCACATTATTGGTCTTGCACTTGAACTATTTAAGGTGCATATGGGCTCATGGGCTTATCCGGAGGAGGGTTATTCCAAAGTGTTGGGTGTTCCTTTGTACAGCGGTTTCATGTATGCCAGTGTAGCAAGTTATCTCTGCCAGGCTTGGAGAAGGCTTAATGTTAAACTGATAAAATGGCCGCCTTCCCTCGCAGTAATGCCTCTTGCTGCTGCGATTTATTTAAATTTTTTCACCCATCATTATTGGATCGATATCCGCTGGTGGCTGTCAGGAATGGTTTTGATTGTTTATTGGAGATCCTGGGTCAGTTACGAGGTAGGCGGAATCCAATACCGTATGCCGCTTGCCCTTTCTTTTGTGCTGATCGGGTTCTTCATATGGGTAGCCGAAAATATTGCCACCTTCTTTGGAGCTTGGGAATATCCCAATCAGGCAGATGCTTGGAGTCTAGTTCATCTGGGAAAGGTGAGTTCCTGGCTGCTATTAGTGATTGTCAGCTTTCTTATCGTGGCTACGCTAAAGAGGGTTAAAGGAAACAGTTCCGCTGGCACAGCTGCTAGTCAAACTAGATAACTTAAGAGATTATGTTTATTTGCCTGTTTAAAGGTAATCAAACAAAAATAAATAAAGGGCTGCAATCGGAGCCGAAAGAATTAGTGCCCGCAGTTTATGGACATAATGTAATCGGATCATAGGAAACATAATGACGACAAATAAAAAAGACCACCAAATATTCCAGCCATTATGGTAGCTTATGAAATGAAAGCGGAATGCCAGCCATTCAGTTGACCAAAACAAAAATATCCAATATATAAAATAAAGTATTTTACTTTTAAACTTGGCGGGATAATTAGATAGGAACACAAAACCAATTAATGGATTGATCACAATATTGTGCATTAAATGGACTCCCATTAGAGTCAGAGTGTCTTTTTCCAGTTCCCATAAGTGAAAATGACTATGTGAAATAAATTCATAAATGAAAGAGGCCACGGAAATATAGAGCATAGTAGGATAGTATCTTTCCCAGTTTTTCCAGTCGCCTTTTATACAAGAAAGAATGATTACCAATATTACAAGGATGTAATGCATAGGTTCACCTCATTTTACTGTTAACTAGTATGGACGATATTTGTAAACAAATACCTTCATTTGTAAAAAATAGGCAATTCATCCTTGTAATCTATTTATGGGAATCTGAATGACTGCTTAAACCATTCATACCTTGGAGCAATAACCCATTCATGGCTATTCAGGTGTATCCGCCGTATTTCCTTTTTTCACTAAATATAATGCCGTAATCCATGAAGTAACGGGAATCACCATTGTTACCCCAATTCCTGCACAGAAGATCGTAATCATCTCGCCGCTGAAAATCTTGGAATTGATAATTTCACCTGGTGAATAAGATAGGTCTTTAAACCATATAAGCAGTGCTAAATATCCGCCAAAGAAGGCGAAAAATAACGTGTTGGTGCTTGTTCCGAGAATATCCTTACCGATGCTGATGCCGGCTTGGAATAATTCCCGGGTGGTGATATTGAATTTCCCGCATTGGGGAAGAAATGGCCATAGCAGCATCTGTTATGGCGCCGATGGTACTCATGATGATGACAGAAGCAGCCACTTTTACAAAATCAATCCCAATATAAAGGGAAAATATGCTCAACTCCTCTATTTCCTCTTCACCAAATCCTTGAATCATGGCATTTTCGGCAATGATGACAATGAACACAATGAGAACAACCGTAGTAATGATAGAAGCCAGAAATGCGGTGATCGTCTTAATGTTCACTTCATTTATAAAAAATAGATTGATACAGCCAATGAAGGCACATGCGAATAATGTAACGATAATTGGATTGATGTTTGGATCGTTCATAAAGAAAAGGACAAATATAATCACTCCGAAGTTGAGGAAAATCGCAAAAAATGATCGGGCTCCTTTTTTCCCGCCGATAAGGGTCATCAGAATAAATAATATGGCTGCCAGCACTAGTATTGCATTCATTTTCGTGCCCTCTTTCTATTAATGAAATATATGGCAGTATAGAGGCCAATCGGAATGGTGATGACGATTCCGATTCCTCCGGCAAGTGCACGGGCTAATTCCAGTGAAAGGTTCATGGATAGGCTGAACCCGAGCGGTGAGTCATTTTTTATATACAAAATGAGCATCGGAATGGAGCCGCTGATATAGGCGAAAAACAAAATATTCGTCATGGTGCCCATAATGTCTTTGCCCACTTCCATTCCAGAGCGCTTAAGAGCTTGCACGGGAATGCTGTTATTCTTTTCATATAAGCTAAACAGTGAAGAGGACATGGTAATGGCTACATCCATAACCGCTCCTAACGAGCCGATAAATAAACCGGCTAAGAACACCATTCGATAGGGCCTCGTTATAAACTGAAGCTCTTCGTATCTCAGCCCTTTCCCGCCAGTTAGCCAAATGACCAGATAAGTGATCAATAATGACAAAAATACTGCCGCAAGCGTTGCGATAATGGCAGCATATGTTTTTTCGTTAAAGCCGTTTACGAGCAGAAGGTAGGTAACGGTAAATAAGATGACTGCCGCACTGCATATCAGCAGCAGGCTTATTTCCGGATTCTTCAGATATACATCCAATACATAGGATAGCAGCACGGCATTGACTGCCAGGCTGATGATGGAAAAGAGACCTTGCTTTTTACCGACAAAGAGAAGTAGATCCATGCTGTGATTAGTATGTAATGATCCCGCTTCAGATCAAGGATATCTCCGCTTAATTCTGCAGCACCTGCTGTTTTCTCCTTTATGGACACAAATAATTTTTGCCCGCTTTGAATTTCATAGTCATAGGCTTTGGATTTAGAATACTGATTTGTTATGAGAATATGCTGTCCTTTTGCTTTTCCATTCGTAATTTCGGCTATGATCCGCTGTTCATAAACGCGGTCTTCATTATCGTAAATATCCGTAACTTCTTCAGAGTGAACAAGTTTGACTTCCTTTACTTCTGCTATTGTGCGTTCATAGAAAGAATCATTGTTTTGGACCAACAGTATGGAGGCAGCTATGCATATTGCCAATATAATATAAAAATAGATCACTTTATTAGGGATGTTACTCAAAATAAACCTCCGGAAGTATAAAAATAGAAGAGCTTTGCAAAGGACTAAGGATATCAGTAACTTTTTCGGACAGTCAAGTTTATCCCTGTTCTGGAGGGGAGACTTGTCACTCAAAAAAAAATCATCCAAAAGGATGAAAGAGCAGCTAATTCATGAAGTTACTACTTTTGCACATCTAACGTTTCTTTTTGCTGTTTCTCTTTTTTCTGATTTTCAGCATCCTTCTTGAAAGCCTCCATTGCTTTATAGAAAAGCAGAGTCATTTTGATCACCTCCTTATTAGCATGTATCCCCCTGTATTTTTAAGTAAAACTAAGAATGAAAAATTGATAATTTTTGTCAAAATCAATGATAAAATCATTGACCAGTGTGGTCAATTTTGTTATTTTTGAAATGACCACATTGGTCATTTTTGTGAAAGGAGTGCAATATAATTAATACTACTTTTTACAGTTTGAAACCCGAAAAACAGGAACGAATTATTAATGCAGCCATGAAAGAATTTGTAAAGAGCGGCTTTGAAAAGGCATCTACAAATGAAATGGTAAAGGATGCACAAATAAGCAAAGGCTCATTGTTCAACTATTTCAGCAATAAAAAGGATTTGTATCTCTTTTTGATACAGAATGCAGTAAACATCATTGAACAAATCTATACAGAAATAGACATGAATGAGAGGGACGTTTTTGAAAGAATCAGTCAGGTGGGGTTCATTAAGTTAAACATCCAAAAGAAATACCCCCTTGTATTTGATTTCTTGAAATCGCTGCTTGAAGAAGAGGCTCAGGATGTAAAATCTGAAATAAATCAACTGCTGGCAAGCATTCAGAAAGATGGCATGAAAAGAATCTACGAAAATATCGACTGGTCAAAGCTTCGGGAGGATATAGAACCTGAAAAAGCGATGAATATCCTTAATTGGACCATGACTGGTTTTGCGGAGCTGCAAATCGCCAAAATTAAGTCATTTGTGGATATCGGTAACGAGGTGTTTAACGAATGGGACAGCTATAAAGAAATTTTAAAGCGCTGTTTTTATAAAAATGGGGAGGAATGAGCATGAGCCTTTTAAAAGTAACCAGCCTGACAAAGAAATTCGGCAAATTTACGGCATTGGATGGGGTAAATCTTGAGTTGCATAAAGGTGAAGTACTGGGCTTCATCGGACCCAATGGCGCGGGTAAATCAACTACAATCCGGGTATTATTGGGGATCTTAAAGGCGACAAGCGGAGAAGTAAAGCTTTTTAACAAAGATGCCTGGCAGGATGCTGTTGACATTCATAAAAGGGTTGCCTATGTGCCTGGTGACGTGAATCTTTGGCCGAACTTAACAGGGGAGAGGTCATTGATTTATTTATAAAATTAAATGGCACTGCGAATAAGGAGAAACGTGATGAGTTAATCGATAAATTTGATTTGGATCCTTCCAAGAAGTGCAGAACCTACTCCAAGGGAAACAGGCAAAAGGTTGCGCTGATTGCGGCCTTTGCCTCTGATGCTGACCTGTTTATTCTGGATGAGCCGACATCAGGGCTCGATCCCTTGATGGAAAAGATTTTTCAGGAAAGTGTGATGGATGTTAAAAGCCAGGGAAAGAGCGTACTCCTGTCCAGTCATATCTTATCTGAGGTAGAAAAGCTGTGCGACCGGGTAAGCATTATTCGTCAAGGCAGGATTATTGAGTCGGGAACTTTAAGTGAACTTCGCCATTTAACCCGGACTCAAATCCTCGTGGACACGAAGCTGCCAATTACAGGTTTAAAAGAACTGAAAGGTATCCATGACATTCAAGAAAGTAAACATGGGATGACGTTTCAGGTGGATACAACGGAAATGGATGGTGTGATTAAGCACATTTCTCCATTTGGCATCATCCGTTTGGAAAGTGCCCCGCCGACCTTGGAGGATCTATTTATGCGCCATTATGAAGGGGAAAAGGATGCAGGAGGTGTCCGCTGATGGCAGGCAATCATTTGGCGAAAACCATTTTCCTTTCAAAATTTATCTTCCGTCTCGACCGTTTGCGGATCCCGATCTGGGTGCTGGCACTTACCTTTTTTACGATAATCGTTCCAACTTCCTTCAAGGGATTATACAATTCCCAGCAGGAAAGAGAAGCTATGGCCCAGACGATGGCCAACCCGGCAATGACTGCCATGACTGGTCCCGCGGATTTAAGCAACTATACAGTTGGCGTCATGACAGCCCACCAAATGCTTTTAATGACTGCTGCTGTGACCGGTTTAATGAGCATCCTCCTGGTAACGCGGCATACCAGGGCAGATGAAGAGGATGGGCGCCTGGAATTGCTCCGTTCGCTGCCTGTTGGGCGACTATCCTATTTAAATGCAACCCTGCTTACAGTATCGGCAGCTTGCATCGGATTGGCTCTGATTAATGGATTCAGCCTTTATGCCCTTGGAATTGAAAGCATGGATCTGGAGGGGTCATTGCTTTATGGTGCAGCATTAGGGGCGGCGGGTTTATTTTTCGCAGGAGTAACAGCCGTGTTTGCTCAAGCTTCAGATAGTTCACGGGGAACCATCGGTTATTCGATAGCCATTCTTCTTATTTCTTATCTTTTTAGAGCGATCACAGACATCAGCAATGAATCATTATCCTGGCTTTCGCCGCTCGCGTGGGTAACCAAAGCAGAAGTCTATGATTCTAATAATTGGTGGCCTGTTGTCTTGATGGTTGCTGCAGCTATGGTTCTATTTGCCGCTGCGAATTATTTGAACGCTATTCGGGATCTGGATCGAGGATTTTTTCCATCCAGGCCCGGAAAACAATATGCATCCCGCTTTTTGCAGAGTCCAATCGGCCTTGCGTTTAGATTACAGCGGATCGGAATCATTTCATGGGCAATCGGCATGTTTGTGCTGGGAGCTTCCTACGGGTCGGTATTAGGGGATCTGGAATCATTTTTCGCCGATAATGAAGCCATGAAGCAGCTCCTAAAGCCAACAGAAGGGGTCACATTAGTGGAACAGTTCATTCCAATGCTGATGATTGTTATTTCACTGATGGCAACGATTCCTCCAGTGATGGCCATGAATAAACTTCGAGGTGAAGAGAAGAAGGAACGATTGGTTCATCTTTTGAGCAGATCCGTTTCGCGGAGCAAGCTGTTAGGAAGCTATTTCGTCATTTCTGTCATTAACGGATTTCTCATGCTCTCGCTGGCAGCACTCGGATTATGGTCTGCCGGGACTGCTGTGGTGGAAGGCGGGTTGTCTTTTGGGATGATCTTTGGTGCAGCATTGTCCTATTACCCAGCGATGCTTGTCATGATCAGCCTGGCCGTCCTTCTGATTGGATTCCTGCCAAAATTCACAGGTCTCATTTGGCTTTACGTCTTATATTCTTTTATTGTGCTGTATCTAGGAGGTTTATTCCAATTCTCTGACTGGATCGGCAGCCTTTCTCCTTTTGGCCATGTTCCGCAGGCACCAATTGAGGAATTTTCACTTATTCCGCTGCTGTTATTATGTATGGCTGCCGCGGTGCTGACGTTAGCAGGGTTTATAGGGTTTAATAGGCGGGATATTGAATAATGATAGTTAAAGATAGATATTAAGAAACGCAATCCTCTTAAAGTGATTGAACAGTTTTTGAGAAAATGGCATCCGATAAGGCTGTCATTTTTTATCGCAGTCTAACGGGCAGTAAGACCCCCACTTCAAGACTCAGAGGAATCAAATGAGGATAAGTGGGGGTCAAACTGTCCGTAAAGGCCCGATTGGTTCAACTAACAATCAGTGGGGGATAAGGAAAACCCCCACTGATTGAAGTTTCACTTTATTTATAAAATTTTCAGAATTATTATTGTTTTCCGAAGAAATGTGTGGTAATTTAGTAAAAACGAAGTTCAGACTTCATAAAATATAATAAAACAGCTTAAACTTCATAATCTTAAGGTGATCCTAAATGAAATTAAAAGAAACAATAGAAAAAGAGTTTTCTAACCTCTCCAAAGGCCAGCAGAAGGCAGCAAAGTATTTGCTCGATCATCCGAAGGATTTTGCCGTAAAGTCAGCGGGTGAGATTGGAAAGAGAATCGGGGTCAGTGAAACGACAGTCATCCGTTTCTGCTATTCGATTCAGCTTTCAGGCTATTCGGAGCTTCAAAAGATGGTAAGGGAACAGCTTTTAAAGGCGAATAGCACACTCGGGCAGTATTTTACGAATAAGGTGGAATTGGCCGAAAAGCCGGAGTTCCTGGCAAGTGTGATGGAGAAGGATTGTCTGCATATACGGGAAACGATTCAGAATATAAGCCAGAATGATTTTGATGCCTTGGTTGACCGGCTGATCGAATCGAAAAAAATATATATTTCAGGACTTAGGTCTTCTTTCTCGGCAGCGAGCTGGCTTTCTTTTACTCTTGGTGTAGTCAGGGGAAATGCGAAGCTGATCAGGCCGGATACGGATGATCTGCTGTTGACGGTCACCGAAATGGATAAAGATGCGACGTTTATCGCCATTTCATTCGACCGGTATATGAAGGATACGATCAAAATGGCGGAATTGGCGAAAAAGCAGGGAGCATTTGTGATTGGCATTACCGATTCAGCGATCGCGCCGATTAAAGAGCATGCTGATTTGCTTTTTCAAATACATTCATCGGAAAAATCGACGATTGATGCGGCACCCGCACTATTTTCCTTTTTGAATGCGGTAATTGCGGGGGTGTCCATACATGATCAGGAACGATTTCAAGCAAGGAAAGAACAATATGAAAAGCTGGAAAGTGAGCATTTTTTTATACAGCCGGGAGGGAAGTTGGATTGAAGGAAATGATTGAAGAGCTTAAACCCGCATTAGAGATGGTATTTACGCATTTGCACGAAAATCCGGAAGTGAGCTGGAGGGAATATAAGACAACCGAGTACCTGCAGAAATTCCTGGAATGCCGGGGGTTTCAGGTTCAGCTGTTTGGGGATTGCACCGGTCTGGTTGTTGAAGTAGGGGAAGGGAGTCCGTGTGTCGCGCTGAGAGCGGATATGGACGCACTTTGGCAGGAAGTGGACGGCAAGTTTCAGGCGAATCATTCCTGCGGCCATGATGCCCACATGACGATGGGAGTAGGGGCGATGCTGCTGCTTCAAAAGGCGGGATTCCCCAAGAAAGGCAAGCTGAAATTCATCTTCCAGCCTGCTGAAGAAAAGGGCACCGGAGCTCTCAAAATGATTGAGCATGGTGTGCTGGATGATGTGGATTACCTGTATGGTGTACATCTAAGACCCATCCAGGAAATAAGGGACGGGGAAGCATCAGCAGCCATTTACCATGGTGCAGCAAGATTTCTGACCGGGGAAATTATCGGGGAAGACGCCCATGGCGCCCGTCCGCATCTTGGCCAGAATGCCATCGAGATTGGCGCTTCTTTTATTCATGAAATTAAAAACATTCATTTGGATCCCATGGTCCCCTATACGGCTAAAATGACCAAGTTCCATGCGGGCAGTGACACAGGCAATATCATACCTGGAAAAGCTTCCTTCAGCCTCGATCTTAGGGCACAAACTAATGAAGTGATAAACGCACTGTCTGAAAAAATTGAAACGATCACGGAGTATTTATCCAAGCTCTATGGAGTCAAAATTACACTTGAGACGAAAGCGAATGTGGCAGCAGCTGAGGTAGATGAAGAAGCGCAGCATTTTCTCGAAAAGGCCGTAATCGATGTACTTGGAGCCGGCCAATTACGGGAGCCAATCGTGACATCAGGCGGGGAAGACTTCCATTTTTACACCCTCAAAAAGCCGAATATTAAGGCCACGATGCTGGGATTGGGCTGTGATTTGCAGCCGGGTCTTCATCATCCGGACATGACGTTCAATCGGGAAGCGATTTACTCAGGAGTGGAAATATTGGCCAGGGCGGTAATGGCCACTTTGGAAAAGGAGGAGTGAAGATGGCTGCTGTGACAATTGATTTGCGGGTATTAAAGACAGCATCCGATATGAATCTGATTCAAAAGCTGGAAGAGATCATCTGGAATATGGCTCCGCTTCCGGTTCATCAAACCATCACAGCTGCCCAGAACGGCGGGCTTCTCCTCGGGGCATATATAGAAGAAGAACTTGTGGGATTCAGCTACGGATTTCCCGGTTTCAACAGGGGAAAAGGGTATTTATGCTCCCATATGCTCGGCATTCACCCTGAACACCAGGATAAGGGGCTTGGCGCGTTATTAAAGCAGAAGCAAAAGGAACTGGCCGCTGAGATGGGATATGATCTGATCACCTGGACGTTTGATCCGCTTGAAAGCCGGAATGCATATTTAAATCTTAACAAGCTGAATGCGGTTTGCTCTACATATGTGGAGAATTGCTATGGAGATATGGATGATAATTTGAATCATGGACTGCCGACAGACCGGCTAAAGGTGGAATGGTGGATTACCAGTTCACATGTGGAGGAGCGATTGAGTATTGAAACAGCTTCTGCAGAGAATCCGTTTGACTGGGGAATATCAGAGGACAACTTTCCTGTTTTATTAAATACAGTATGGGAGGCATGTGGCGGACCTGTGCTTGTTCCGATTCCGGCAAACTTTCAAGCTATTAAAAATCAAAATTTCGAACTTGCGATGGACTGGCGCTTCAAAACCAGAGGGATTTTTCAGGCGTTATTTTCAAAGGGGTACGCCATGGCGGGTTTTCAAAAAAGTACAGAAGGCCCGGTACACTACTATGTATTAGTTCAACGAAACGAGCTTACACTCAACTAACAGGAAAAGGCGGGAATGAATATGAAGGTGACTGAAGTCGTATTAAGGCATATGAAAATGAGAATGAAAGCACCATTTACAACAAGCTTTGGCACGTTTCAGGATAAAGAATTTCTTTTACTGGAAGCGAAGGATGAGAACGGTGTGAGCGGATGGGGGGAATCAGTAGCCTTTCATTCACCATGGTATAACGAAGAAACACTGAAAACAAACTGGCATATGCTTGAAGATTTCATCATTCCGAATCTATTAAACAAAGAAATGGAACACCCTGATGAAGTGTCGGAAACGCTCTCTTACATACGGAAAAACAATATGGCGAAATCGGCTTTCGAAGGGGCCGTTTGGGACTTATATGCCAAGCAGAAGGGAATTCCGCTTGCGAAGGCGCTTGGCGGGACAGCAAATGAGATTGAGGTTGGAATCAGCATCGGGATTCAGGATTCTGTTGAGGACTTGCTGAACCTCATTGGTGAATATGTAAAGGATGGCTACAAACGAATTAAAGTGAAAATAAAGCCGGGCTGGGATGTTGAAGTTATGAGGGAAGTAAGAAAGCATTTTCCGGATATAGCGCTTATGGCGGATGCAAACTCAGCCTACACACTTGAGGATATTGAACTGTTAAAACAGCTGGATGAATTTGATTTAATGATGATCGAGCAGCCGCTGGCATCTGATGACATTATTGATCATGCTGTTCTCCAGAGGGAACTTAAAACACCGGTCTGCCTCGATGAAAGCATCCATTCCTATGAGGATGCACGCAAGGCGATTGAACTTGGAAGCTGCAAAATTATCAATATCAAAATCGGCCGTGTCGGGGGCTTGACAGAATCCAAAAAAATTCATGACCTCTGCCAGGAACGCGGCATCCCGGTATGGTGCGGAGGCATGTTGGAATCCGGCATCGGCAGGGCACACAATATTGCCTTAACCACACTATCAAACTTTATTATGCCAGGGGACACAGCTGCATCATCCCGCTATTGGGAGAAGGATCTGATTGACCCTGAAGTAACGGTTGAAGATGGCATGATCAAGGTTCCTGAACGATCCGGTATTGGCTATGAACCTAATTATGAAACTATTAGAGAGTTTACTGTTTTTGAAAAGAGATTTGCGCTGGGGGAGCAGAATGAACAAGCAGCCCTTGTTGGCGGGAATAGTGTCACTCCAGTCAAATAAAAAGGGCAAATAGCACTCAGAGGGAGAGAGGATGCTCTCTTTCTCTTTTAATCAAAGTTGTCAAAAAATTCAAATATTAAAAGGGGGAATAGTTTTGAAAAAGAGTATTCAGATTGCCGGGGCCTTTATTGGGGTCATTGTCGGAGCAGGCTTTGCTTCCGGGCAGGAAATTTTGCAGTTTTTTACGGGCTTTGGCTGGATGGGGATTGCCGGAGCTGTGCTGGCGACTTTTTTCTTTGCTTTTCTTGGCATGAATTTAACCCAGCTTGGAAGCCGTCTGCAGACAGATTCCCATAAAGATGTGATTTACCATATTTGCGGAAAGTATCTTGGTATGGCTGTTGATTTCATCATTACATTCTTCCTTTTCGGAGTGGCCGTCGTCATGCTTGCCGGATCGGGATCGATCTTCGAAGAGCAGTTCGGCATCCCGAGTTTGGCCGGAAATATCATTATGGCTGTGTTAACGATCCTGACCGTATGTCTGAACATCCAAAAAGTCATTTCAATTATCAGCCTGGTGACTCCATTTCTGCTGCTCATGGTGGTTATCATTAGCGGCTATGCTCTAAGCACGATGGGATTGGATTTCTCGGAAGTTCAGAAATTGGCGGAAAGCGGGACGCCAGCTGCGTCTAACTGGTTTATGGGCGGATTGCTGTATGTTTCTTATAATATCGCGGCTGGTGCTGCTATGCTTGCTGTCATGGGCGGCACAACAAAAGATGAAAAGCAGGCTGGCTTGGGCGGCATCCTGGGCGGTGTTGGACTGGGTGTCCTGATTTTACTGATCAATGTAGCCATGCTGGTTAAAATGGACGTGGTTGAAGGATCTCCAATGCCAATCCTAGCGCTTGCAAATGAAATTTCCCCGGCATTTGGACTGTTAATGTTCGTCGTCCTGCTGGGCATGATCTACAACACAGCTGTTGGGATGCTGTATGCCTTCACTGCAAGAATCGTAAAAAGAGAGAATCCTAAATTCAATATCTTTGTTGTATTATTCGGAGCTGCCGCTTTTGGCGCCAGTTTCATCGGCTTCATCACTTTGGTCGGAACGGTTTATCCTTTAATGGGGTACTTAGGATTTACTTTGATTGCGGCGATTGTGTTTGCTTGGTTTAGGGGGAAGAGGAAGGCTGTTGGGAGGATTGGAAGCGGGGTTGTTTTAAAACAATAGGAACTTTTTTAGAAAGCTCAGTTCTCCTGAGCTTTCTTTATTTTATCAAAATCCATATTTTAGGGCTAACGTACGAATCCCATCTCCGATCTTCTTCACCCCAACCGCAATTTTCCTGTCATCCACCTGTGACACGCTTAACCGGATACGGTTTTCCTGCCTGTATTCAGGGAGGTACATACCTGCTGCATCCTGAACCAAAACATTATTCTTTTGCAGATGCTCGACAAGATGCTTTGCTTTCAACCTGCCCGGAAGCTCAACTGTTGAATAGAATCCCGAATTCCCGCCAGTAAAAGCAGCACCAGGGGGCAAATGCTCCAGGTACGCCTTTTTGAGAATGGTGCCTTTCTTTTTGTATTGCCGCCGGAGTTTTTCAATATGGGCTTTAAACATTCCGCTGCTTAAGTAAATCTCAAGTGCCCCTTGTGTGAGGACTGGTGTATGGACGTCTGCTGCAAATTTGGCTTGTGTAAAGCTTCTCATTAAGGCTTCCGGAAGAACGGCCAATCCTAATCTAAGTCCTGGCAGCAAAACTTTTGAGAAGCTTTTTGTATAAATGACTCTTCCGCTAGGGTCATAGGCAAACATGGGGTCTGCCTTTTTCCTGGTATCAAGGTCTCCCATATAGTCATCCTCAATAATGTAGACATCATATTTTTGAGCAAGCTCGACAATCTGCTTTTTTTCCTGGTTGGAGTAGCTGCAGCCTGTCGGGTTCTGGAATCTGGAGACTGTATAGAAAAACTTGACGCTTCGTTCTCTGAATACCTTTTCCAGATTATTAAGATCAATGCCATTCTGATTTACCTCTATGCCGATCGGTTTCAGGCCGCGCGAAGTAATGGAATCTATGAAACTGAAGTGTGTTGGCTGTTCTACGCAAATCTCATTTTTCTTATTGGGAAAAGGCAGTGAGATTAATAGATCCAAAGCCTGCTGGGATCCAGATACAACGGCAATTCTATCAGGCGGGGCGAAAACCTGCAGGTCCTGAAGCTGATCTGAAAGCTGATGCCGAAGACTCGCCAAGCCGAGGGGATGGGAATACTGAAACATTTCTTCCTTATAAAGTTCAATTGCCTGATTCATGCAATGCTGATAATCACGGTAGGGCATCCTGCTTTTATCCGGTCCTGCCGAAACAAAGTCTATTTTCATTTGAGTTTGTTTTTTGGGTTTATCTGTCCCTACTGCAAAATAGCCGCTTTTTGGCACAGAGTAAATCAGATGTGCCTTTTCCAATTCACTGTAAGCTTTTAGTACAGTGTTGATGCTGCAGCAGAATTCCTTGGCAACCCTGCGGATGGAGGGGAGCTTTTCTCCGGATTTTAACTTTTCATCATCTAATCTGGATTGGATTTCTCCTATGATTTCCTCATATTTAGTGCTCATGAATTCACACCTTGCTGAAGATTTGTATGGGTACAGATGGCTAAAAAGCTTCTTTTCTGTATCCATCATGCTGTTTATAGTATAAGGGACAATTATAGGGCTGACATCATGACGGAAATCCTATTTTATGAAGGAGGAAGAAAAGATGAATTGGATGAGGAGAATGGGTATAGCCGTTTTTGCCTTGTTATTGCTGCTGGCAGGTACAGGTGCTGAGGCATTAGGCGGAAAAGAAAACACGAAGGAGCTGCACATTGAAGAAGTTTTTGCAGGAATAGAGGGAACAATGGTTCTCAAAAATCTTAAGAATGACAAGGTTCATGTCTATAACAAGGAGAGGAGCAAAGAGAGACTGACGCCGGAGTCAACCTTCAAAGTCGCCAATGCCCTAATCGGGCTCGAAACTGCCGCTGTGAGAGATGAATACGAAGTGAAACGTTGGGATGGAGTCGAACGGGAATTTGAAAGCTGGAACCGGGATCATTCTCTTGCTTCTGCCATGAGGGAATCGGCTATCTGGTTTTATCAGGACATGGCAAGGACAATTGGTGAAAAGAAAATGACCGATTACGTAGCAAAGATAGGGTATGGGAACCAGGACATATCTGGCGGAATTGATTCGTTCTGGTTGGACAGCAGCCTGAGAATAACCGCAGCAGAACAAGCAGATTTTATCGAAAAATTAGTTGAAGAGGACTTGCCATTCTCAAAACAGAACCAAAAGACAGTCAAACGAATAATGATTCAGGATGAACAGGATCACTTCATTTTACATGGAAAAACAGGGACAAGGCTCTCTGACATGGGCCTTGGCTGGTATGTTGGTTTTGTTGAAACGGAGAAGGGGATATGGGTGTTTGCGGTGAATATTGATGGAACAGGCACTGAGGCCAGGAATATTGCTTTAGAAGTATTGAAGGAGAAAGAAATTATTAAGAACTAAGCTGGATCAGGGGGAACCATGTCCTGGTTCCCCTGTTTTACTGAACCTCCGCCACAAATGTAAAAGAAATTTCACCGTTTTGCCATTCCGCTAGGACTTCATAAATATATTTTCCCTTATCTGCAGGCATGTTAATTTGATTATCCTCCAGCTTGATATCACTTTCTATTCCCGTTTCATTCCATAAATACACCTTCATTACTGGATCATCTTCAATTTTCACTTTGACTTTCTGGTCCGGTTTTACAGGAATAGGTTTAAGCTGTACTGCCATCTGATTCGGGGATGCATGATCGGTTTTGATTGATTCCGTTTCAAGGCCTTTTTTTCTGACCCACTGATAGTTTCCTTTTTCCATTCGATATTCTGTTCCATTCACTTCAATAGTTGCTGTCTTCTCTGGCGGAAATTTCGTGTGATCCACCGGTTTATCTGAACAGCCAAACAGTAAGCTGACAGAGGCAATTACGATTATACTTACTAATCTTAAACTCCGCATTGTGCCACCCGCCTTTTATGATGGTTATTAAAAACAGTTTATCTGAAAAAGGAGATCTTATATATAGCTAGAATTAAATTAGTAAAATGCCAAAGGAAAGGAATTTTTGAAGATGAAGAAAATCTCACTAATACATTCTCCGGTTTTACCTGCAGTTGACTATGCTTACGCCTCCCATATCCCTTCTGGAATGGATCTTTATTTTATGGCAGGGGCCTGTCCGCTCGACAAAGAGGGAAAAGTTCCTGAGGGAAAAGGCTATGAAGAACAGGCCAGGCTTTGTGTTGAAAACCTGAAAGCAGCCTTACAGGAATGTGGAGCTGAATTAAAGGATGTGGCTTATACTAGAGTTCTGGTAGCATCCTCTGACCAGGCAGATTTGGTGGCTGCATGGAAGGCAGTCAGAGAGGAATTCGGTTCCCATGATGTTCCGAGTACATTGTCCGGTGTTACCGTTTTGGGGTATAGCGGCCAATTAGTTGAGATAGAGGCAGTTGCTGCAGTAGCTAAAGAATAATTCATTTTTATTCAAGTAAATTAAATAAACTGATGACTAATATGTTAAAATTTTTCGAGGATAAAAAAGGGGATTTTAACATGAATACTTTAAAAAATTCTATTTCTTATTTACTAATGATTCCTGCTATCTTAATAGGAACCTTTGCCATGGCTGCAAATGGTGTGAGTCCCGGAATATCGCTTCAAAACATCCTAATCTGGATAATGGGAACTGTTTTGTGTTCTTATTATTTGGTTCCTAAAAAGGAGAAAAGAGTAAGTAAAGGGAACCTCATTATAACCTGCATTCCAGTAGCCTTATTAGTTCTTCCATTCCTGTTTGATGGTTCAGGCGGTGTTCATCGCTGGATAACTTTTGGACCGGTTAACATAAATGCAGCAAGTATTATTTTGCCATTTTTAATTATACAGCTATGGAAAAATCGGACAAGCCATGCAATCGCACTGTACTTTATTACTTTATTAATATTGCTATTCCATCCAGATGCAGGTCAATTAACTTCATTTGCCTGTGCAGCTTTTATTATTTTGTGGAAGAAAATAAGTAATTGGAAGTTAAAGTTATTAAGCTTTATGCTTAGCGTTGTCACAGTTATCATTTCATGGATTTTCCTCGATGATTTAGCACCGGTTCCTTTTGTAGAAGATATTATCTTTTTGGTTGCAGACCTTGGTTTTGTCTGGCTGATTTTAGGTGTTTTGTCGTTGCTGTTATTATTAAGTCCATTCTTTTATTACGGCAGAAATAATATTTTATCGTTATCTTTGGGAGTTTACTTTTTAATGGCTATGATTGTAACGTTATTTGGTCATTTTCCAATGCCGATCATGGGGTATGGAATCTCACCCATAATCGGTTATTTTCTTGCCGTCAGCTGGATTAGAATAAATAATTGAAAATGGAGAACTAAATGTCTATTATCCTTGCAATAATCGTCCTTATGGGTTTATTTATTTTAGGAATCAGGTTATGGAAGACGAGCAGAATAGTGTCACTGCTCTTTATACTGCCTGTATTGGCAATATTCCTTTTTGCCGGATATGTGTTTTTTAACTCTTGGTATCATACTGCTCCAGATTCATTGAATTTCACAGTCGAAAAGGAAAATCAATCCTATACAGTGACAGGCGTTTGGAAAAAACCATTAGATGCATATAGATTTCCCACAGATTTTATTGTTTTTTATGTTCCTGGTAATGGGGAAGTAACGGAAGTTAAGCGAAATAGATCTGAGGATTATGAAAAAATGGATAGCCTTTACTTTGAAGATTCGGTTCAGGAATGGTTAAAAAATGAGCAACCTCCTGAATTAGAACCTCAACTATTTGATATAGAGACATCCAGGGAATTTAGTTTTTCATTTGCACTGCCGGAAAATGTAAAACCAGACGAGGTAAAAATCTATTATGTTCATATGAGAGATGAACCAATGGAAGCCTTAGAGTTTTGGTTTAAGGAGATTGAGTTGAAATAATTCTCTTACGATTGGGTAACTGAAGCTAGCCTGCATTTGACCAATCAAAGAAGTATTCGGCGCCAATGATGTTCCGAGTATTTTGTCGGTGTCTCCGTTTTGGTTAAGCGGCCAATTAGCTGAGCTAGAAGCGGGTGCTGCATTAGTGCCTAAGTCTCTAAGGGTTCATGAATTTAGTGTATAGAATTGAGTATGGGACACATAATAAAACCGCCATAAGAATTCGATAATGGGGGTAGACCATGACTTGTAATCAAATCCCGGATAATGCGTTAGAAATTATCACCAAAAAGTGCAGGGTGGTTAATATTTGTGTGTTTGTCTCGCCAGGCGTAAGGATTGAAAATAATGAGATCTGTACCTTGATTGGAAAAGCGAATGATATCTTATGCCGGTGCGGGATAGTATTTAATGTAGATAGGATAAAAAAACTTGAAGAGATTGTACCAAATCCGGACGATTATGATTTTGCACTTGAAGAGATAGATTCTGCAGCTGATTTTTTTTCGAATATGTCTAACTATCCAACTGCAGAGCTGTTATATAATCTTAAAACCTGCTGCACAGATGGAGCGCATATATCACTTCACTTCGTTAGAGGAGCAGCATTGAGAAATAACGAATTTGGAGCTTCTATAGGGGATGTCAGCAACAATAAATATTTTTCAATGATGACAGCTATTGAACTTCGAGGGGAAAAAGTTGCACATGAGCTAGGGCATTGTTTAGGGCTGGACCATGTAAATAATCCAAACAATCTTATGTTCTTTCCGAATATGGGGTTTGATGTGTTGAATGAACAATGCGCAGCAATAAGACGAAGTCCTCTGATTCAAGAGGAGTTCTATCCGGTGTCATTTACTACAGAATTCCCTAAACGGATTGAGGTTGAAATACTTCGTTTGTCAGTTAGAGAAGTAACTGAATTTGTGGATGATGATATCGAGGTTAGGTTTAATTTTACAATCAATGTAATAAGGCCTGGGTCCAATCCTAATGAAGATCCGATTATTATTATTAAGACAGAAAAACTTTCATGGGAGCACCATGACATTGAGGATGACCATCCTGAAATTCCGTATCACATCGGCCTTCGAACAGTGGTGGAAGTTCCAGATGTTAATGCTGGCATAAAAATCATAACGGATGTAACCGAATTTGATCCAGGAACTGATGAAAAAATAGATTTTCCCTCAATTCTCCTTAAGGACGATACAAATTGGGGTATTGATCTCGGAGAATTTCTTACTTCGAGCACCCATGAAATTTTTTATGACATGGATTTGGTTTGTAAGACAACAGCACTACCTCCAAAACATCAGGCAATCCCGAATTTTTGCGAAAATGCTATTATTTAACTTGCGAGTCCAATTCTAATGAGAACACTCTTTTGTTTGCCCTACGAAAAAGACCCTGCTGCAAAAGCAGCCGGGTCCATTTTTTAGTTCTTCTTAAGAACAAGCATCTGATCCTCTATCGCATACACACAATCAGCTACCCGTTCAATAAATACCGTATCATGTGAAACCAGCAGAACAGTTCCTTGATAGGCTTTTAAAAATTGTTCCAGAGCCTCGATGCAATAAATATCCAGAAAATTTGTGGGTTCATCTAATATCAGCACATTGTATCTGCCCAGGAAAAGCTGGCATAGCACGAGTCGGATTGCTTCGCCGCCGCTTAAACTCCGCACATCCTTTTTCAGGTCATTTCCTGTAAAATTCATGGAGTGCAGAACCGAACGAATTTTACTATCATCATAATCGCTTTTGTCTTTCATATAATCCAGCACCGTTCTGCTTTTATCGAATTGGTAATCCATCTGTTCATAGGCGCCGATTACCGCTTTAGGAGAGAGGGTAATACCCTCGCCGCGGTTCAGGATATGGTTGAGGAGTGTTGATTTTCCTAATCCGTTTTTTCCAGTAATGGCAATCGTTTTGCCAAGGGGGAATTGGAAGCTCGCTTCTTTCAGAAGTGTTTTTTCTCCGCCTTTTAACGTTACCCGATCTCCCATAATTGGAAATTTATTGTGCATTTCCAGTGTTGGATGCTGATGAAAGCGAATCGTCATTTCTTCCTTTGGCGCATCCACATTCTCGAACATCTGTACCCGCTGCTCAATGGCTTTGGCTGCGCGCTGGACCGCCTTTTGGCTTGTATCCTTGGATTTTGTCATAAACATTTTATTGGCTTTGGCCTTAGTTTCCTTTTTGGAGATATGCCCGTTGGCTTGGGTAATTTTCTCAGCCTTTTTCATTTTTTCTTCTGCCGCTTTTATTAAGCGGGATTTCTCTTTCACATATTTTTCATGCTGCTCAAGCTGCTGTTTCCGCTGCAGTTCTCTTTGCTCTATATAATCAGAATAGTTACCGGTATATTCTGTCACAGTTCCGTCTTCAATTTCCCAAATTTTTGTGACGAGCTGGTCCAGAACATACCGGTCATGGCTGACGAGCACAAGGGCACCATAATAATAGGTCAGCTCATCAATAAAAAATTTTATCCCTTCCTTATCGAGATGGGTGGTGGGCTCATCTATTAACAATCCTTCATAATAGCTGGAAAAAATGTGCGCTAATTTCCTCCTCGTTCTTTCCCCGCCGCTTAAACTTTCGATTTCCGTGTCCGGGATTCCCAGCTGACCAGCCAGTTTATAGTCTATTTCGCTTTCATCGGGCGCTGACAGCTGATCGAAATAGGCAAAATCAGCAAAGCAGTTAACCAGTCCTTTCTCAGGCTTTATCTGTTCAGCCATGAGCTTCAGGAGGGTGCTTTTCCCAGCCCCGTTTTTGCCGACAATTCCGATCCGGTCAAACTGATGCACAGCCAGCCGGGGAATGTTTAATACTACTCTATCTAAATAGGAAACTTCTATATTTTTTAATTCAAAAAGTACATTTTCCATTACGATAACCTCGTTTCTTTTTGGTTTAATCCAATTAATATATCTGCGTCAATAGTGATTTGGCTGCTTTTGAATGCCTCCAAAGCTGTCTCATCGGCATCCCAGGCAAGGGGAGACATCTGCACTAAATGTGTCCGTTCCTTTTCATTCAACTCTTTTGCATCTGACACGGTGACAATGTCTATGAGCGTAAAATGCTTTTTAAAAAGGGAGATGGTTTCATCATTCCTGTAATTGCTGTTTTGATTGGTTCCATGAATGGCATTCCGCAGCTCTTGTAAATGAGCTGCACGCGGCACCACCTTAATGATGAGCCCGCCTGGAGTCAGAATCCGTTTAAACTCCTTGTAATTAGAAGGAGAAAAGATATTTAAAATCATATTCATAGAACGATCAGCCATAGGAGATTTTGCCAGATCCCCGACAAGCCAAATGGAATCTTTATAGCTTTTGGCAGCCTGAGCAATCCCTGCTTTGGATATATCCAGGCCAATCCCTGTCACTAGTCCGTTTCTGGAATAGCGCAAAATCTTTTCAAGATGCGATCCTTCACCGCATCCTGCATCAAGGATTAAGGCATCAGAATCGGCGGAAAAGGAGTCAATTGCGGCTGTTATTTTCTCATGAAGAAGTGTAAAAAGCTCACTCTCCATAATGATTTTCTTCCTGGCTTCAAATAAAGCTTTATTGTAACGGCCCTTCGGTGTATGGCTGAGCATATTCACATAGCCATGGTGTGAGATATCAAAGGTATGCCTGTTTGGGCATATCAGGCTTTTCGCTTGAACAACCTGCAGTGAATCCTCACATAGCGGGCATCTAAGTGCATTTACATAATTTTTATATTTAGAGTGACTATCCATTTTCTTCTTCCTTTCAATAAAAAAATCACAGGCATCTGCCTGTGATTCAGAGTAAAGGGAAGAGGGCCCATCCTAATTCGGTTAGGGGCTGATCAGGAGCCGTCAGCAAATAAACCTTCCTTTTGCTGTCTATTGGAAGGCTTATAGACATAAAAAAAGAAAGGCAGAAAAATCTGCCTTTCCATTCATAATAAAATTGCCATGCATTGACGGCAATTTAGGAAATAGCACAAATAAGGCTATTTCATATGAATTGAAGATTATTAAAAAAGGACAGACTAATCCCGTTTACTCTGTTCACACAAACAGAGCCTTTGAACGTATTAAATTACTGGTTCAAAGTTGGGAATCGAAGTCTCATCGCGTGTGTCATTTTTTAATAATCCTCCTAAACTAATTTGATACAGTGACCATTATATGTCCATCTATTAAAAATGTCAAAGGTTCCTCCGAATTTTGCAGCGGAATGGAGGGTAAATTAGTCATTGAAACGGAGGGAAACGATTATTAACGATTTTGATTGTGTTTTTTCATTTCCTTTATTTGAAGCGCATGCGGAATCTCTTTCCTATCCCTGCACCATTCTGCTGGAGCCTGTAAAAGTTATACCGAATATGCAGGGAACAGCTCTTATAACCAAAGTGAAGAAGCCCTATACAGATGAGCCGGACAGTCCTGTCAGGGAACGGACAGCGATTGGAATCTATGCTGACTGGGTGCCCCAGCCTTCTGCATTTGGCGATTATGACCAATACGAAGGGGTTGCCCAAATTCCTGGTGTAATCAGCTGGAGATTTAAAATGCACCCTGTTAAAGAAGATCAGCCAAGTATCTTTGGCGGCATCCCATGGGTTGGCAAGTTTGACGAAATATCAGCTGAGCTTTCTCCTGATGCAATTGTGCAATTGCGTCTATCCAATTCCCGATCCGGTACATTGGGGCCGGTTATTTTGCAGAATTCATTAAAGGGGTGTGTCAGGCAGGTGGGTAGGAGTGCTTAAGCGCACATAAATATTTTTATCCGCACATAAAAAAGGGCTATCCGCACATAAAATATTTTATCTGCACATAAATTTGGTCTATCCGCACAGAAATGCTGTTTGGGGTAAAAAAAAGACACGCTGGGTGCCCAATCTAAATTGGAAATCAGGAAAACGGCCCAAATGAGGCCGTTTTTTTCGTATTTATTGTCTAAATAATAAGGAATGCCGTCTAAAACTCGTTTTTGCTATGCGCAAATAAATGATTTTATACGAAAGTAAAATATGTTATCCGAAAGTAAATTGTATGCTCACCTAAAAAAACAGCTGCAGGAAGTCCAAAATCAGCAAAACGGCCAAAAAATCAGGCCGTTTTCGTTTTTATTTCCTAAATAATCAGCAAAGCCGTCCCAATTGTAATCAAAACGGCACCGGCTATGATATTCATACCTGGCTTTTCCTTTAAAATAATGAAACTTAAGATCATTGTCAGCACCACACTGAATTTATCAATGGGGTTCACGACACTAACCTTGCCGATGGCGAGAGCACCGAAATAGCACAGCCAGGATAAACCGGTTGCGGCTCCGGAGAGGAAGAGAAATAAATAGGACTTTTTCGAAATGTTTTTAAGCTCCTTAATAGTCCCCTGGAAAAGTACAATGCCCCATGCGAAAAGAATGATGATCACAGTCCGGATAAAGGTAGCCACATTGGAGTCGACGTCTTCAATTCCGATCTTTGCTAAAATATTGGTGGCTGCAGCAAATACAGCGGACAGCACGGCCAGAAAAATATAGGACTTTGTATTAAATACTTTCTTTTGGCGGGTCTTTTTCCTGTCCCGTCCAATTAAGACAAAGGTTCCAATGGAGATAATGATTCCGCCTGAAACAACCAGTGCTGTGGCGGGTTCCCTGAGAATAAAAAATGATAAGAGGATCGTTAAGACGACGCTCGACTTATCGATGGGAACTACCTTCGATACATCTCCAATCTGAATGGCTTTAAAAAAGCAGATCCATGATAAGCCGGTTGTCAGGCCTGAGAGAATAAGAAATATGTACGATTTTACCGAAATAGTAAAGATGCTTTCTGTTTCACCAGTAATAAGAACCATTAAAAAAGCCATGATGACCACCACAATTGTCCGGACTGCGGTAGCCAGATTGGAATCAACTTTTTCAATGCCAATTTTCGCAAGGATGGCGGTGAAGGATGCAAACAATGCGGCCAGCATGGCTAAAATTATACTCATACACATGAACTCCACTTCTGCAATTGGTTAAGTATAGTGATGTATAGAATATTATTTGATTCATTTAGTTAAAAAATTCTGTTTTCTTGTTGAGTATTCTATATTATAGTTTGGTTAAGCAAGGAGGAAGAAAATGGATCATATTGATAAAAGGAATCGCCTTGATGAAGAACCATTTAGCTTTCGGGTAAATAAAAATAGCACAGTGTTTCTTGATTTTAATGGAAAACAAGTGAAAATCCTAAAGGGTAAAGAGTCGGAGAAGTTTCTAAAAAGAATGAGTGATGCTGAAGATGAAAAGAGCAGGCAATTAATCATGGCGAAGATAACGGGGAATTTTAAACGGGGAAATGAACGGTGATTGTTTTGAGCTAAAGCAGCAGTGACAATGGGCACTGCTGCTTCTATTTTTATGTAAGAAGAATATCTATCTATGCTGGTCGAAAAGAATAGCGTTGCCATCCGGATCTTCAAGGGTGAAGCTTGCAGGGCCGGAGCCTGATTCATTTGCCTCATTTATAATAGAGATCCCTTGTTCCTTCAGCTGCTTTTGAAGGTCCCTAATGTCAGTGAATTCCTCTAAGTTTTCTGCGTTCTGATTCCAGCCAGGATTAAATGTAAGGATGTTTTTCTCGAACATGCCTTGGAATAGACCTATCACACAGTTTTCATTCTTCAAAATCAGCCAATTTTGCTCAATATCTCCGCCTAATGCCTCAAAACCAAGTTTTTCGTAAAATTCTTTTGACTTCTGAATGTCTTTTACGCTTAAGCTTACTGAAAACGCTCCTATTTTCATGGTTCCTCCTTCGGTTTTCTTATTATTCAGATAACTAATTTTGAGTTTAATCGAAGTCATTTAATAAAGCAATATTACTGTGAATAAAAAAAGCGGCTAGCGCCGCTTTTTAATAATGTCTTCTCCTCCGAAACCGGCTGCAGGTAAAATCGGTCTGAATCTTCATATAAATATAAATGATTGACGCAATGGTTCCTTCTTCGCCATGCATGTTTGTTTTTGGCTTCAGACATCTGAGAAATTCCTGGTCACACCTGCATTTGGATCTTCCGCTTGCCCAGCATTTATCGTGTGCTCTGCAGCATTCGTCCACTCCATTAATGGGTGCGCCCGGTCCGCTGCACCCTGGACCGCACCATTTGTAGCCCGGAAAAAGGCAAGGAACCCGTTTTTTTCTATTCAATAGTATCCCTCTTTTAATATCAATTTAATCTATGAATATGACAGAATCATAATAGAGGTGTGGTTACTTATCTATTAAAAGAAGATTGTTTTCGTATTAAGGGCAGGGGCCCATACCCCATAGGCAACTGACGCATATCCTTTACTGTAGACAAATACAGAGGAGGAGTTCCGTTTGGATTATCAATACCAGCAAATGCCGGTGTCACAGGAGTTTGTTCCGCACAATGGCATGTATTTCACTGACCATCGAGTTCGTCCCGGATTTGGAATTGGAAGAAGACCCGGATTCGGGTTTGGCCGGCCGGGATTCGGGTTTGGCGGCCCAGGCTTTGGTCTGGGGCTTGGATTTTTAGGAGGGCTTGCGACAGGAGCATTGCTGACGCCGGGACCTGGCTTTGGATATCCTTATTATCCATACCCGCCTTACCCGTACGCGCCATATCCTTACTATTACTAAGAAGGCTGAGCTTTGTCCCTGGGGCAGGGCTCTTTTTTAATTGATTAAATTTTCAGTTTTATTTAATATAAAAATAACGAAAGGAGTGTAAGAACATGATTAAACAAGTCGGACAAATTATGCTTTACGTTAACAATCAGGATGAAGCAGTAAATTTTTGGACTGAAAAAGCCGGATTTCATGTATTGGCCGAGGAAGATAATGGCCAGGGAATGAGATGGATCGAAGTATCTCCATCAAAGGAGTCGGAGACGAGTATTATTCTGCATAATAAGGAATGGGTAGCGAAGATGTCGCCGGGATTAAACCTGGGCACCCCTTCGTTGATGTTTTTTACAGAAAATCTTGAAAAACTTCATAGCGATTTTTCAAACAAGGGCATTACGGTTGGAGAAATTGCAGAAATGCCTTCAGGCCGGGTTTTTAACTTTGCGGATGGTGAAGAGAATTACTTTGCTGTTATGGAGAGAAAGTGAAAAGTTTGAGTGAAAGACGATCGCGGCAGTTGATCGAGCATTACATAGGCTTGTCAGCTCACATTTTGATGCCGGGCTTCCATTGGGAGATAAAAAAAACTAAAAACTGAGTTTTTAGGATTAAAGCTTACGGGAAAAGCGTACAAAAAATAGTCAGGACCGCTAATCTAAAAAGTTTCTCAAGCATAGCGCCAGCTCCTTTCGATTAGTTGGTATATTTTTATTTTAAGCCTGCTTTATTAAAGCAGGATAAAAGGTCTGTAAATTTATTGTTAAATGTTTTTTGGAGGGGGTGCGGGGGCATCTCTTTTTAAATTAAACTAAAGCTCCATTACCTCTATTATTTTGATATTCTTAAAGAAAGGGGGAAGGGAAATGAACAAAGTATATCTTGATTACAACGCAAGCACACCTTTGGCCCCAGAGGTTGCAGATCACATGTATCCTTTTCTGACAGACTTTTACGGAAATCCTTCTGCAATGCACTGGGCAGGGCTGCCGGTAAAAGAAAAAATGAATCGTGCGAGGCAACAGGTATCTGACTTGCTGTCATGCTCACCTGAAGAGATTATTTTTACCAGCGGCGGAAGTGAAGCAAATAACCTGGCATTAAAGGGCTATTTTTTCAAGCATCTGAAAAAAGGCAAGCACATCATTACATCAAAAATAGAGCATCCTGCCATAATCGAGCCATTAAAATTTCTCGAGCGTTTAGGGGCTGAACTCACGATGCTGGATGTGGATAAATATGGAATGATTTCTGCTGGAGATATTGAAAAGGCGATTCGGGAAGACACAATCCTGATCACCATTATGCATTCAAACAATGAAGTGGGGACTCTGCAGCCAATAGAAGAAATAGCCGAAATCGCAAGGAGGCACAAGATCGCATTTCATACCGATGCTTCCCAATCCGCCGGGAAGGTGCCTGTTGATGTTAATGAGCTGAATGTGGATATGCTCACCATTGCCGGCCATAAATTGTACGCGCCTAAAGGGGTTGGCGCCTTATATATCAGAAAAGGCATCGAGCTTGAACCGATTATTCATGGGGCAGGACATGAGTTTGGAATGCGTGCAGGAACTGAGAATACCTTGCTTGCAGCCGGACTCGGCAAAGCCTGTGAGTTAGCTGGGAAGCATGTCTCGGACGGCGGGCTTGCTGACTTAACGGATTATTTCTGGGGTAAATTGAAGGTGGCCTTTGGAGATGAAATAGTCCTAAATGGACATGAAGAAAAACGGCTGCCGAATACCCTTAATGTCAGTTTTATGAATCGGGTTGGCCAGGACATTTTATCAGCCATTCCTCAGCTTGCAGCCTCTACAGGGTCTGCCTGTCATGCAGGAAAAGTGGAATTATCTCCAGTTTTGAAGGAAATGGGGGTTCCGAAACACATTGGAATGGGCGCTGTCAGATTCAGCCTGGGGAAATATACGACAAAAGAGGAGCTTGATCAGGTGGTTTCCTGGCTTAAAGAAGTGATTTAGGAGCCCGTTATTCCACTGAAAAGACATCAGCAATCTGCATACTATCATCTGAAAAAATGCAGTACATATCTTCATAACCGTTTTCAATGGCCATTTTCGGAATGACCATCCCATCGAAGCCTTGCTTCGTAAGACTTTCGCGAAATTCAACGTTGGCTTCATCTTTATTTAATAGGATCGCCTTATCTTTCCAGTTAAGGTGTCTTTTTTTGTGCTCGCATAGTCGCAAAAGGGATCTCTCTCATTCATGAATTGTTCAAAGGAATCAAATTCCTTTAAGTTAGGTTCATCTATATAGATTTTATAGACATATCCGCGGATCTGCTTATCGTATTGAACCACTTTCGGCGTTCCATCCTCCCAGAACTCCGTATCCGATTTTTCACAGACGGTCTCTGTTCCAATGGCAAATGACTGAGCAGACTCAAAATTGGATGTACACCAGATCCCAAGTGTATCGAATTCCTTCATTGTTTTTTGGACTGACATCTCTTTTTGAAAGTACTCCAATTTCTTAATGGAACCATGATAAAGGATCAAAATAAACACCTCCCATTATTAGTGTGTGCAATATTTATTCATTTATTTAAATGTGATTGTTTTTCTTTCAGCTTTTGGAAATGCTAATAGAAAAGGAGGGACGTGTAGTCATGAATGATAGTCAGAACACTGCATTAACTGCAGCTGAAATAGCGCAATTATGGTCGGCTTATTTGAACAGCAGCTTGAGTCAGTGTATTTTCACCTATTTTTCAACTACAGTGGAAGACCAGAAACTGCAGTCCATGCTTCAGGATGGTCTTCAATTAACGGTGACCCATTTAAAGAAGGTGACTGAATTTCTTGAAAATGAAGGGATTGCCATTCCTTATGGATTTAAGCCGGAAGAGGATGTGTATCCTAATGCCCCAAAATTGTTCTCAGAAAATTTCTCACTGCATTTCCTTTATAATCTTACCATGTTTGCAGTGAATTTTTATGCTTTGGCCAAAACACTTTCTGTCCGGTCAGATATTGTTGAATACTTTAATAATTGCTTAATGGAAGCGAATGCGTACGAAACAAAGCTAAAAAATATGCTTATGAACAAAGGCTTGTATATGAGATCTCCCCATGTCATCCCGGTAAAAGAAACCAGCTTTGTCGAAAGCAAAAAATTCATGGGCGGATTGTTCGGCGATAAAAGGCCCCTGAATGTGATTGAAATTACAAATATATATAACAGCTTGAAAAGGAATGCCATGGGAAACTCGATTATGATTGGATTTAGCCAGGTTGCCAAATCCAAGGAAGTTGGCCAATTCTTGATAAGGGGAAGGGATATAGCTGCAAAACATACAAAAATCTTTGCGGAGCAGCTTGAGGAAAGTTTTTTGCCTATTAGCTTGTCCTGGGATATGGAAGTAACAGATTCCACTTCTCCTCCCTTTTCAGATAAACTAATGTTGTTTATGACAACCACGCTCATTGCATTAAGTACAGGTTTATATGCAACAAGTGCTGCATCGAGTGCACGAAAAGATATTTCGCTTAGCTTCATCCGACTGTCTGCTGAGATCGCTAATTATGCTGAAGATGGCGCAAACATTCTGATTAAAAATGGCTGGTTCGAGGAGCCGCCGCATCCGGCGGATCATGATGAACTGGCGAATAGATGAGAGAAATGATAACGCCAAGATCCGTATAACAAGCACTGTAAGCGACCCAATCCTGAATCAGGATTCCGGCTTTGAGCTTTTTCCGTGTAAAATAAAATCCACCCAACTATACTAAAGAAGAAAATACTGTATGGGAGGAATCAGGTATGCATATTGAGATGTGGACTGACTTCGCTTGACCGTTTTGCTATATTGGCAAAAGGCATCTGGAGGATGCCATTAAACAGATTAATCATCCAATCGAAGTGACTTACAGGTGCTTCGAACTGGACCCGACGGCAGAGCGGGATATTCAGGATAACATGTATGAAAAATTGTCGAAGAAATATGGGATGACGATTGAGCAGGCGAAAGCCAACACGCAAAACATGGTGCAGATGGCGACAAACGCCGGGCTGGAATTCAACATTGATACCATTGTTCTCACTAATACGTTTGACGCACACCGTCTGACGATGTTTGCCAAAACAAAAGGGTTAATGAAAGAAATGACAGAACGGCTGCTGAAGGCTTATTTTACAGATTCCAGGCATATTGGAGATCCTGCAACATTAGCCCAGTTAGCAGAAGAAGTTGGCCTGAACCGGGAAGAAGCTGAACAAATGCTTGCCGGTGATGCGTTTGCGGCTGAAGTCCGTGCAGATGAGCAATTGGCACAGCAGTACCGCATTACAGGGGTACCGTTCTTTCTTATTAATAAAAAGTATGCATTAAGCGGGGCGCAGCCAACAGAGATGATCGTTCAAGCGCTGCAGAAGATAATTGCAGAGGACGAGATAACTGTTCTAAATGACAGCGAAGGTATGATCTGTGATGATGACGGCTGTGAAATCCCGAAGAAATAATTAAATCATAAAGAGGATTTAGAGTCAGAACCCGGTGCAACTTCGGACACAAAAAGGGAAAATTGGCGGTCTAGAGTCAGAACCGGGTCCAACTTCTGACACAAAAAGAGAAATTTGGCGCTCCAGAGTCAGAACCCGGTGCAACTTCGGACACAAAAAGGGAAAAAGAGCGGTTTAGAGTCAGAACCCGGTGCAACTTCGGACACAAAAAGGGAAAAAGAGCGGTTTAGAGTCAGAACCGGGTCCAACTTCGGACACAAAAAGGGAAAAAGAGCGGTTTAGAGTCAGAACCGGGTCCAACTTCGGACACAAAAAGGGAAAAAGAGCGGTTTAGAGTCAGAACCCGGATCAACTTCGGACACAAAAAGAGAAAATTGGCGCTCCAGAGTCAGAACCCGGATCAACTTCGGACACAAAAAGAGTAACTCGGAACCAGTCAGGGACATGACTGGTTTTTTGCGTATATAAGTATATAAGCCCAACTTCATAAAACAATGTACCTTCTATTTTCATAGGCATATGATGTGATGATAATTCTGTGAAGGGAATGACAAGTATTGTATCATCCTAATGCGTATTCCTATCCTTACTACCCTCAGCCTCATTCACCGGTGTATCATACTGACGAAATGTTAAGAAGCAATCAGGATCATTTTCAGCAGCTTTGTGAAACGGTTCTTGAAGGAGTCAAAAGGGAAGCATCAGCACTCGAATTATACACTCAGCTGGCAGAGCATGCCCCAAATGAAGAGCACAAGCAGAACATTATTCAGGCAATCGAAGGAAAGAAAATTTATTTAAACCATTTTTGCAACCTTTATTACAATTTAACAGGGAAACAGCCCGAGTATCAGGTCGGCCATGTTGCCATTGATCATTACCGTGATGGATTGCACAGGGCTTATCAAATCGAAATGGAAGGTTTCGAGGAGAACCAAAGGGGTTCCGTGCTTACTCAGCTTCCACAGGTTCAAAATGTGTTCTTATGGGCAATGAGTGGAGAACAGGAAAATGCCGCTCGATTAGTATCATTGAATAACCGGGTGACCGATTTCGGTCCGCAGCCATTTGTTGTGGATATTGAGGAAGCAACGAAGAAAAACAACAACTTCCGTACTGCCCTCTGGACTGGAAAGCATTTGCAGCTGACATTAATGAGCATCAATGCTGGCGAGGATATTGGCCTTGAGGTTCACCCGGAGCTCGATCAATTCCTAAGACTTGAAGATGGTGAAGGAATGGTTTATATGGGGGACAGTCCTGACCGGCTGGATTTTCAGCGGAAAGTAGCGGATGATTTTGCGATTATCATTCCTGCAGGCAAATATCATAATCTGATCAATACAGGCAATAAGCCTCTTAAGCTATATTCCATTTATGCGCCGCCGCAGCATCCGTTTGGAACGGTCCATAAAACAAAGGCAGAAGCCATGGCAGCAGAAGAAGAGCACCATCAATAATCACGAAAAAGGAAAAGTCCAGGAGCGGCTTTTCCTTATTTTTTATGAAAAAAAGAATAAATTGACCATGTTATGGGCACTAATCGAAGTAATACGATTTTTTCAGGATGGTGCTTAAGGTGAGAAAAGAAAATAAAAACCTATTTATAGCCGGCTTAATCCTTGGGTTAGGTCTTGTTGGGGCGATTGATGGCATCGTATTTCATCAGCTGCTGCAATGGCATCATATGATTCTCAGCCCGAATATCAAGCTCGAAATTTTTACAGATGGTTTATTTACTGCTTTATTTTCGGCGAAGCTGCTTTGGGGCGGGATGAAGATTTTTCAGGATGCCCGCAAAAATGAATTGGGTACCAGCTGGAAGATCTTCACTGGCGGTATATTCATTGGGGGAGGCGCTTTTAATCTTGTCGAAGGAATTGTGGACCATCATATCCTGCAGGTGCACCGTGTCAGGCCACTGGCAGAAAACCCTTTATTCTATGATCTGGCCTTTCTGGCAATTGGATTAGTACTTGTCATAATTGGGTTTATGATTAAGAGGATGGAGAAGGAAGCATGATGAAAAAAGTAAGAAGCTTGATCAGTTTTATCGTTATCTTCTTAGGCTTTTTTTATTTTTACACCAGTCAGAATCCGCATAATCAGACCGGGGCAGCGGGTCACATGTCCCATGGATATGTGGAAATTCCGAAAGAAAATGAGATTCCGTCTGTAGGTGTAACCGTATCCCCGGACGGTCCGGATACCTGGCTTTTGAAGCTGGATCTCGTTCATTTTACCTTTGCCCCTGAGAAAGTGGGCGAGAGGCAGCCAAGCTATAACGAGGGACATGCCCACTTATACATAAACGGCAAAAAAATCAGCCGCCTGTACGGGGAGTACTATCATTTAGGCAAACTGAAGGAAGGCAGAAATGAAATAACCATAACCCTTAATTCGAACAATCACGGAGCATTAATGGCTGGGGAAAACCCGTGCAGGCAACAGAGGTCATTGAAGTGAATCAGTAGGGAAATACCGGAGAACTCAACCTGATATAGGAGAAACCATAGTTTTGTCATCAGTCATGCGACAAAGTTAGGTTTCTCCTTTGTTGAGTCCGGCGGTTAAGTACTTTACCATTAGTAATAAAGTACTTATTTTGAAAGGATGAGTGTAAATGGCTCAATCTAATCTTAAAGTTGCTGTACAGAAGTTCGGTAACTTCCTTAGCTCCATGGTGATGCCGAATATCTCAGCTTTTATCGCATGGGGTCTTATTACAGCTTTATTTATACCTACTGGTTTCATTCCAAATGAAAGCCTTGCCAAAATGGTAGGGCCAATGGTGACATACTTGCTTCCGCTGTTAATCGGATACACCGGCGGTAAGCTTGTTCATGATCAGCGCGGTGCCGTTGTTGGTGCCATCGCGACAATGGGGGTAATTGCCGGGGCAGAAATTCCAATGTTCCTTGGCGCCATGGTAATTGGTCCCCTTGGCGGATATGTTATTAAGAAATTTGATCAATTGGTCGAAGGCCGAGTGCGTGCAGGCTTTGAAATGCTCGTGAACAACTTCTCAGCAGGAATTCTTGGTGCCATTCTGGCCATCCTTGCGTTCCTTGGTATAGGGCCTGCAGTTGATGAATTCACAGGCTGGCTTGTAGCAGGTGTGGACTGGCTGATTGGCACAGGGCTGCTTCCGCTGACAAGCATCCTGATTGAACCGGCAAAGGTATTATTCCTGAACAATGCCATCAATCACGGTGTTCTGTCGCCAATTGGCGTTGAGCAGGTAAAAGAAACAGGACAATCCATCCTGTTCCTGCTTGAAGCGAACCCAGGACCTGGTCTTGGTGTTTTGCTTGCTTACATGTTCTTTGGAAAAGGCAATGCAAAGAAATCTGCTCCTGGTGCCGGAATCATTCACTTCTTCGGCGGGATTCATGAAATTTACTTCCCGTACATTTTAATGCGTCCTATGCTCATTATTGCGGTTATCCTTGGCGGAATGAGCGGTGTGTTCACACTGGTTCTTTTAGGCGGCGGATTGTTCGCTCCTTCATCACCGGGAAGCATCATCGCCATCACAGCTGTAACACCACATCATGCAAGTGCGTATATTGCAAACTTTGCAGGTGTGCTTGTGGCTGCAACAGTTTCATTCCTTGTCTCTGCCTTCATTATGAAAACAGGCAAGCAGGGTGAAGAAGATATTGAAGCAGCTGCGAAAAAGATGCAGGAAATGAAAGGCAAGAAAAGCTCTGTTTCAAACGTATTAGAAGGTGAAAAGGCTGCCATGCCTGATAACGTATCTAAAATTTATTTTGCGTGTGATGCGGGAATGGGCTCAAGTGCCATGGGTGCATCATTGCTGCGCAAAAAGGTGAAGGAAGCAGGCATGGACGTTGCAGTTACGAATACAGCGATCTCCAATCTTCCTGCAGATGCCCAGATCGTCATTACACAAGAAGAACTGACACCAAGGGCACGCCAGAAAGTGCCGAATGCCTTCCATGTATCGGTTGATAATTTCCTATCAAGTCCGGAGTATGACAAGCTGATTGAATCACTGCAGTTCCCGGCTAACTCGGAACTCCACGAAATCGTTGAAGAAGCAGAAGAGAATGTTCCTGATACGAAGGATGAGGAAATGGCTCATGAAGACGACTTATTGCGTCCGGAAAATATTTTCCTGAACAAAGAGTTTGCTGATAAGGATGAAGCAATCCGCTTTGCCGGAAGAGTGCTTGTGGATGCAGGCTATGTGGAAGAGAGCTATATTGAAGCGATGATTGAACGTGATAACATCACTTCCACTTATATGGGGAATGATGTAGCGATCCCTCATGGAACGGAAGAGGCGAAAAAGGCTGTCATCAAATCCGGCTTTACGGTTATCCAGGTGCCAAATGGCGTTGATTTTGATGGCCAAAAGGTCCGCCTGATCTTCGGAATTGCAGGAAAAGACGGCACACATCTTGAAATCTTATCAGGCATCGCGGTAACATGTTCTGACATGGATAATATCGAGAAACTGGCTTCTGCAGAGACCTTAGAGACCATCATGGATATTATCGGAAAGAAATAAACTCACGAATAGAAAAGCGTTCTCATGCGCTTTTCTATTCAGTGTTTTTGTAACCTTTTATGCCACTAATTGTAGAAATGAGCTGATCTCATGTATATTACATCGAGGGAAAAAGCCATTATTGAATTGATTATAAAAACATCGGGTAAACACACGGCATTGTCGATTGCTTCTTCATTAAACGTCAGTGCGAGAACAATCCAGAGGGACTTAAAGGCAGTTGAGAAAATTGTCAGTGAGTTCGGACTGACCTTAACCCGAAATGTAAATCAGGGACTTGTTATTGAAGGGAAAAACGAACAGATTTTCAGGCTGATCCAGCATTTAACCAGCAGCGAACCGATCGATGAGTTACCTCAGGAAAAGAAGCTGCGCCTTCTTTTGGCCATTCTTGAGGAAGACGTTTATAAGACTCAGGTGCTTGCCGGCTACCTCGGCATCAGCACGGCGACTTTGACGGCATATCTCGACGAGCTTGCTGAATGGCTATCCCTTTTCCAGGTGGACTTGACGAGAAAGCGTGGAGTCGGTGTAGAGCTACACGGAACGGAAGCAAATAAACGAAGGGCGCTTGCCCATTTTCTCCTGCAATACTTTCATGAAGAATTAATTGAGAAATTATTTTTGCTTGAAAAAGGGAAGCTTGGTGAAGACAGCATTCTGCATTACTTTGAAGCGGATGAGCTCCGCCATGTGAACAGTATCGTTCAGACTGTGTTCACTGGCGCACCTGCCCGGTTTGCGGATAGCGGATATCTGGAGATCGTGCTGCATACGTGCATAACGCTGAAAAGAACACTCAGCGGGTTCCCGGTGGAACGCAAGAATCTTCCGGAGACAGAGGTTACCGTGGAATACGGATTGATTCAGGAGGTCACAAGCAGGCTCGGACAGACATTTGACTGTGATTTTTCAGAGGGGGATATCCTTTACCTGGCTCGTTTACTTAAAGGCACCAAATGGAGCGGGACGGAGGCTTTTCCGTACGACAGCATTGTACTCGCCCAAATGATCAGGAACGTGATTAAATCAGTTTCGGAACAGCTCCATGTGGATTTGAACAAGGATTTTTCCTTATTTCAGGGACTGCTCGCCCATATGGAGCCATCCATATACCGGATCAAGCAGAATATGGAGTCCTATAACCCGCTTCGAGAGGAAATCAAACGTAAGTATCCGGTTCTGTTCATGGCTGTGAAAAATAGTCTTGAAGAGGAGTTTACGGATATTGATCAATTTTCCGATGATGAGATTGCGTTTATCGTTCTTCATTTCGGCTCGGCCCTTGTCATGCAGGAAGAGAATCTTTCCATAAAGGCGCTGCTCATTTGTCCGACAGGCATCGGCACTTCCAAGATGCTGAGAAGCAGGCTGAAAAAAGAGGTGGCTGAAATTGATGTCATCGAAATCAAATCGATTAAGGAAATGTCAGAGGATGCCGATCTGAAGGAATATGATTTAATTCTTTCTACTGTGAGACTTCCTTTTATACAAGCAGAGTATATATTGGTGAACCCGCTCTTAAGTGAAGAAAATATTCTCTCGATAAAAAACTACCTGAAGAACAACCTTGAAAGCCTTACAAAAGGGAAGCAGTATCAGGAATTGGCGGATCATGGGCAACGGCAGACTGAGCAGAGTAATGTCTCTTTAGACTCCATGCTTGGGGAAATAAGAGATATTCAGGAGAGCATCCAGTCCCTTATTCAAAACTTCCGGTTTTACCGGATGAATGGGAAAGCAGCCCAGGAGCAGATTCTCGCAAAGATGCTAGCGAATGCAGAAAGAGACCAGCTGCTGACAAATCCTGAAGATGTGCTTCAATCATTAAGGGAGCGGGAACAAAAAGGCGGCCTGGGCATTCCTGAAACGAATATGGCTCTCTTTCACGCGCGCAGTATAAACGTCCGTAAACTTATTTTTCAAATTGCCCATCTGCCCAACCCTTGCCTGGTAAAGGGAATGGACGGAAAAGAAGTGGCAATGAAAAACCTCCTGCTCATGCTGGCGCCAGACGAGCTAAGCAGCAGAGAGCAGGAAATAGTAAGCTTAATCAGCACGAATATCATTGAGACAGAGGAAGCGATTTTACTCTTTTCTTCCGGAAACGAAGAAATGATCTACAGGAAGCTTGAATCGATTTTTACAGAATACCTCCAGTCTCATTTTAAAATAAACCGGTAAAGGAATGATTCGATGAAACAGGCAGTGCATTTTGGTGCAGGGAACATAGGAAGAGGATTTATCGGAGCATTATTTTCACAGTCAGGCTACCATGTGACGTTTGTGGACATTGCTGAAGGAATTATTAATCAATTAAACGAAGAAAAACAATATAAAGTGATACTGGCTGCAGATAAACAGGAAAGCCTGACCATTGAAAATGTGTCAGGATTGAACAATCTGACGCAGGAGGCTGAAGTGATTGAGGCCATTAAACAGGCTGATTTCTTAACGACAGCCATTGGGCCTAATATTCTTCCGCGGATTGCTCCGTTAATGGCGAAAGGCCTGGCTGCCAGAGCGGAAGCAGGAATCACGGATAAGCTTTATGTCATTGCATGTGAAAATCAGATCTCGGCAACTGACTTATTAAAGGGCTATATCTTGGAGAATCTGGAGAGCGGTATGAATCTTGAGAATGTATCTTTCTTAAACTCCGCTGTAGACCGGATTGTTCCAATTCAGAACAACCAGGGATCACTCGATGTATTGGTTGAACCGTACCATGAATGGATTGTCGAAACGACTGATGACATTCCGCATATTGAGGGAATGAAGATTGTTCCGGAGCTTGCACCGTTTATCGAAAGAAAGCTGTTCACGGTTAACACAGGACATGCGGTTATTGCGTACTTCGGTTACCTGGCAGGGAAAGAAACCATCGACCAGACACTTGCTGACGGCGACATTTACAAGCAAGTGCAGGCGACACTGGGCGAAACAGGTGCCTATTTAATAGATCGATATGATCTGAATCCGGAAGAACATCAGAAATATATCGATAAAATTATCGGCCGTTTTGAGAATGCACTCCTGAATGACGGTGTTTCACGAGTCGGCCGGTCACCAATAAGGAAGCTCGGACCCGAAGACAGACTGGTCCGCCCGGCACTGCAGGCACAGAAAGCAGGCTTATCTTACACAAACCTGGCAAAAGCCATTGCTGCAGCCCTATTGTTTGACAACAGGGAAGATGACGAAGCGGTTAAGCTGCAGGAGATGATTCAGGAAAACGGAGTGGTTTATGTGCTGAAAGAAGTATGCGGACTTGAAGAATCAAGCGAGCTTGCAGGAGAAATACTGAAGCGATATGAAGTTTTGAATAAATAAAAGGAATGAAGACTGCTGAGAATGTTCGGCAGTCTTATTTTTTTGGAGCTTTTTTCCTGGGACCATTGTAAAATATTTTACAAGTGAGGTGTATTTATGAAATTTACTGAAGTGTTTGAAGAAGAAGATCTGAAGTATCATTCTGTGACAACGAGGGAAGCTGTCAGAGCCGTTATTCTGGGTGAGAATGGGATTTTGCTGGTTCGCTCGAATCGGGGTGAATATAAATTCCCGGGAGGAGGAGTTAAAGAGAATGAACATTGGCATGATGCGCTATTACGCGAAATTGCAGAAGAAACGGGATACATACATACAGCCGTGAAGAAAAAACTGGGTACCGTTGTTGAACGGAAAATCGATGTGTTTGATGATACTGTGCTGTTTCAAATGAATTCTCATTATTATCTTTGTGAATTAATGGATCATCAGCAAATAGACCAGCAGCTTGAAGGCTATGAGATCACAGAGGAATTTTCACCGGAGTGGGTGCCTATTGAAGAAGCAATCGCAAGGAATGAGGCAGCAGCTAAACTGAATAGCGTCAATGGATGGATAAGAAGAGAAAATTTTGTTTTGAAAGCACTTTTAGAACAATCAGAATGAGGTGGCAGCCATGCTTGAAGTGTTTACGGTAGCTATTTTCAATCAGGAGAGAAAAATCCGGATTTACCTGAGGAAAAGGGAGTGATTATGCTGACTTTATCGTGAATGAGCTGAAGCCATTCATAGGAGGAAGGGATTAAATAGTCTATTCTTTAAGCCGATCAGGCAATCCCTGAATGGACGACACAACAACATCGAGTTTGGCTTCGATTCGGTTCAGCAGAAAAAGGGTGACGACGATTGGGAAGCCGAGCTCGCTGATTAATGTGACCATCTGTTCCATGGCAGCTGCTCCTTTCTGGCGGTATTGTAAAAATGGCCGGGTTCCAAGGAATCCGGCCAATGATATTATACTAATTCATATTCAGTTACATTCCGTTCAACTAATCTTGCACTTTCCGCTAAAACCAAATCTCCGCCATTGCCTTCAAATGCATTGGCAGCAATGATTTGCTCCATGGCTGCTTTTACCGCAGCAGGATCAATCGGTTCAATCGGGTTATCAACGGATAGTTTCGTTGGCTTGCCCAGTTCAGAGATGAAAGTCATTTCTAATGATTTAGCCATTTAGTATTCCCTCCTTATGATTTTGGTTTTTTAATAGATTGTGTTTAGCCTAAAATATCGAAGCTGTCATTTCTATTAATCTCAGTCATTGGGTAACTGCTTAAGCCGGCGATCGCCTGTCCAACTGTGAAAAGCTGGTCTGCTGTGGCCGATTGCTTTACGCCGCTGTAAGTTTTTGATTTGTGAACCGGCTTGCCCTGCTCATTAAGGCCTGTTTCAAATACCAGGCGAAGTTTGGAATCAGTGATAATTGCTTGTGCCATCTTGGGTCACCTCCTTTCACCTTCTATATATACTTTGGAAGGGGAAAAGGACAGGGTGATTTTTATTTTTGCTGCATTATTTTCTTCTGCTTCTCACGCGCACCATGCCGCCAGTTTTTGACTGCAGACAGGGAGACCCGTTCTTTTTCAGCAATTTCCCTGACAGACAGTCCTGAGTGAAGGGGTTTTAGTCTTCAGGTAGGGACTCTAACTCCCGACAAAGGGGCAGTTAGCTACTTTTTGTAGAAGAAATTTAGTGAAAAGGCATTGTCTTCAGCTGCAAATCCCATTTCATGCAATTCTTCAAAGTATTTTTCTTCAAATTTCTTATTCAGGATTCCGTAGAAATAAGCAACGGGCTTAGCGATAGTGCTGGTTTTCATTTTCCTGATCAGCTGCTTAAAGGAATGGATGGCTGTTTCTGAGCTCAACTCACAATTATTTTTATAGGCTGCAAGTGATGCCATTCTCCAAAACTCCTCTATCTGCCTGGCTTCCGAAAAAAGTATTTAACTGGACTGATAAATGATTGTGGTACACGGTCACTAGTAAAAGTGTGATCGAGGACGGTTTCGTTACGTTTATTACTCTTTTGATTTTTAATAGTTTTAGAAAGATTGATAGTTTTATTAGGGTGGTCCAATTTATCTCTCTTAGGTGGTTCACTCTTTGGAAAACGATTAAAAACATATAAGTTGCTGGACTGTGAGCCGTTTTTTCTCTCAGTTTCATGAACAGTAAAAATACCGATCTCAGCTGCCTTGGCAATCATTCTTTTAAAAGTGGAGCGGGAAATACCATTGCCGTTATATTCTTCGTGAATCGCTTTTAATACAGTGCCAATTTTGGCATTCGATACTCCCGGAATTTTCGCAGCAAAACGAACCAGCCTCTTTAAACCGGCCAGCTCACTCTTTGAAAACTTGTCCTTATGTACCGATAGCCACATCTCCAAATGGGCATTAAACTCCTGAAGATCTTTAAACTGAGAAAATTGTTCAAACTGGTCGACACTGCCTGATTTTAAATTCATTAAACTGCACCACCCTTTCATCTTCTATATACAAATCAAGGGGGGATTTGGACAGGGTGGTTTTGGGAAGGGTGTGACAGATTTGTGAACGGGTTAATGAAAGCGAATAAGCTAGATTATTAGGGGATATACTTCCAATGCTTTTTTTTATCCGCTTGATTAACTTGAATTACCATAAAAATTTTGAATATTTAGAAAATGTGGTAATATTAATTTAGTAATAACCCCTATGGGGGGTAAGGGGTGGGTATGTGGATAATCACCATAAACACAGAAAAAGTATTGTAAATCGTTTAGCTAAAATTGAAGGGCATGTCCGGGCAATAAAGAAAATGACCGAAGAGGGGAGAGATTGCAACGATTTGCTGATACAGCTATCTGCTGTCCGTTCAGCTGTAGATAGCTGTGGAAAGCTCATTCTAAAGGATCATTTAGAGGGATGCCTTATCGAAGCTGTAAAAAGCGGAAAAGAAGCAGAAATGTTAAAGCAGCTTAATGACTCTATTGATAAATTCATTAAATAAGGGGTGCTGTTATGGAGGATGCTAAAGAACAAACCCGCTCAAGTATTATTAAAACCATTCTCTTATTAGCAATACCAGTAGTCATTGAGAACTTTTTTCAGATGATACTCGGTTTTGTAGACACTCTGTTTGTCTCGAAGCTGGGCCTAATTGAAGTTAGTGCAGTTGGAGTAACGAATGCAATCCTTGCTATTTACTTTGCTGTTTTTATGGCGATTGGAATTTCAGCTAATGTTTACGTTGCAAAGTACATAGGGGCAGGGAGACAAGAAAAAGTCAAAGAAGTAACAGCTCAATCGATTCTCTTAGCGAGTTTTGTTGGGGTGTTTTTTGGTTTATTAACCCTGTTTTTCTCAGAAGAATTACTGCGTTTAATGGGAGTGGAAAATGGTGTACTTTCTGCAGCTAATTCTTATTTTAGAATAGTAGCGATTCCTTCCATTTTTATTTCACTCATGTTCGTATTAAGCAGTGTGTTAAGAGGTAATGGTGATACAAAATCACCAATGAAGATTAGTATATTCATTAATTTAATAAATATATTGTTAGACTATATTCTGATTTTTGGGTTTTTATTTATTCCTGCTTTAGGTATTGAAGGGGCAGCTTATGCTACTCTTATCTCCCGTCTGATAGGTTCAATTGGATTATTTATTTATATTAGAAAAGCAAATATGATTGAGTGGAGAAGTGACTTTTGGTGGATAAATAAAAAGATGCTGCTGGAAATAATTTCACTGAGCAGTCCTGCTGCTGCAGAAAGGTTAGCAATGAGAGTCGGTCAAGTGCTCTATTTTGGCCTTATTGTCAGTATTGGAATTAACACTTTTGCTGCCCACCAAATTGCCGGAAACATTGAAGTGTTTGCCTATATGATTGGTTATGGGTTTGCAACTGCAGCTACTACTCTTGTAAGTAAATGCATTGGATCTGGAGAGGTTGAGAAGGCCAGGGAATATGCAAGGTATTCGCTGTGGATAGGAACTGCAGTCATGAGCTTATTTGGGATTCTTTTATTCATTGGCGGTGAATGGATCGGAGGGTTCTTCACATCTGATGCTGCAGTAATAAATCAAATAAAAACAGCCTTGCAAATTGATGCTTTCATTCAGCCTATCTTGGCCATTGTTTTGATCTTAACTGGAATATACCAGGGTGCAGAAAATACTAAATATCCTTTTTACTTAACTTTAGTTGGTATTTGGGTTATCAGAACTGGCGGGGTTTACTTTCTCGGAATAACTCTTGGGTTAGGTATAGCAGGAATTTGGATTGCTATTGGATTGGATAATCTCTATAGAGCGGCCTTCCTTTTAAAGAATTTCCGAAATGGAAAGTGGAAAAAGAAGAGTCAGTTCCTTCAGCAAAGGCTGCGGGGAACTGACTCTTTTTTATTTTACAATTAACTTCCCGGTCATGCCGCTTTCCTTATGACCAGGAACAGTACAATAAAACTCATAGACTCCCGTTTTGGTAGGTGTAAAAGTAATAACTGCGGAACTGTTGGCTGAAGCATGCAAATGAAAATCTGCTCCACCGGAAGTGTGCTCAGTATGCTGACTAACTGAACCTTCTTGGAAACTTATGTTCTTTATTTCAATATCATGATCAACTTGATCATGATTATTTAATGTAATAGAAGCAGCTTGATTCTTTTCCACAATAATTTCTGAAGGTGAATAACTAAAATCTGATGGGTGAACATTTAATATAATCTTTTGATTTTCTATTTCGGAATTATCTTGAATGCCATGTTGATGCTGACCTGATGAATTCGAGTCTGAAAAAGCAATGTTTTTGTCCAATTGATTTCCAAAAAGCAGAAAAGATAAGAGGAGAACAAATGTTAAAAATGGTCTTAAAAGCCAGCTCTTTTTGTTAACTTCATTCTCATCCTCTTTTGAAACAGGTAAAATATAAAATAAAAGTAATGAACTTGTGGTTAGTGTAAGCATAATATTCAATAAGACAGCAGCTTGCTCATGCGTAATCATCTCCCCTAGCATTGCTCCCATCATTCCACCCATAAGACCAGACATAAAACCTTCGATAGAGGACAATGTACCCAAACTTAATCCGCAGACTAAGCCTCCAACAGCACCGACTCCGATAGAGATTAAAGTGGAAGAATATAAATCTCCCTGATAAAGTGATCCGAACAGAACCCCAGCGGTTAACCCTATATTCATTCCCATCATCATCGCAATGACCATAGCATGCATATTTGTCAATCGCTCTCTTAATTTATGAGCGATTAAAGATACTAATATGGCAATCCCTGATATTGTTGCAAGCACAAAATAGTGAAATAAACTCACAATGATCAACCCCCCTTGTATTGCTAAATGATATGTACAAGAAAGACATGCCATGCTAATAATTTTATTCTCGTGAGGATCAGGCAATATTCACAAATTGGGAAATTAGAAGTATAAAAATTTAAAATTTTCTAACGATTCAGTATTTACAAATTATTAGTTTGGTATTATCATGTGATTTAATACCCGGATATACGATAGAGGGGTACTGTACATTATGAGGAGGTTTTAAGAGATGTCGAAAGGTCAAAAGGTTTTATTCCTAGGTGTCTATGGTATGGAAGTTGTTGAATGCGGAGGAGCCCTGGCAAAAAATGTTTTAAGCGGGGGCGAGTCATATGCAACTATCATGCTTTGTCGAGAATCAAGCCAGCCTCAAGTTAGAAATGCAGCACAGACATTAGGTGTCAATGTGTCATTTTTAAACTTTCAATATGGAACGGTTGATTTAAGTAAGGAGTCGAAAGTGAAATTAATCAAGGTAATAAGGGAAGTGAAGCCTGACATTATCATTACACAAGATCCCGAACACTCTTTCCATGACTTAGATCCGGATCGCCGTCCAGCCATGACATTATTACTTGAGTCAATTGCACTGGCCAGCAGAGACTTTGCACTGGATGAAACACCAGGATTAAACCCGCACCCTATTCCAACAATCTATTATATGACCCCGCACCACCCTAATACTGTCATTGATATATCAGATGTATGGGATAAGAAAGAAGCGGCTATGGATATGCTTGAGAGCCAAATGGAGTTTAGCGGAATGCATTTTGATGACATGCTCGATTCTAAAGCAGCGGAAATCTTATCTCCTGGATTCTCTCAACTAAACAATTTCCATGAAAAAGGCAGGGCGATCCATAAGGTGCTTGATAAAGCAGTCCATGTCTATCACGGCCTTGCTACTCACGGTCATTTTGCACTTGCAGAAGCTTACAGAAGGGAAGGTAACTTTCATCTGGACGAGTTAATTAAATAAAGAAAATAACCAATTAGGGGGAGTGAAGATGAAAAAGTCTTTTCTGAGTCTCGGCTTAATACTTCTGCTATTATTTTCGGGCTTTCAGCCGGTCCATGCTGAAGAGGCAGTCAAATCCTTAAAAGTGGGCATAACGAAAGATGAAAATGGTTTAAATCCTTATACGTATATAACGGGTTACCCGGGACTGGATTTGGTGAATTTACTCTATGATACTCTTTTTAACTTGGATGAAAATAACAAGCCTCAGCCTTGGCTCGTAAAAGATTATACAGTTAGTGAAGACGGAAAAACGTATGAATTAAATTTGCATGAAAATGTTAAATGGCATGATGGTGAGCCACTAACTGCAGAAGATGTGAAGTTTACCATGGATTATTTTATTGAATATCCAAAATCCCGATTTACTAATCCGTTAAAAGCAATCAGTTCAATTGAGGTTTTAAGTGAGACAAGTATAAAGCTGGTATTATCCCAAGCTGATCCAAATTTCATGATCCAGCCTCTGTCCGACTTGCCCATTTTACCTCAGCATATATGGTCTAATGTGACAAACCCAGATGAAGAAACAAATGCGCTTGGGAGTGGTCCTTATATACTGGAAGAGCATAAATCAGGACAATACTACAAAATGAAATCGAACGAAGAATATTTTAAAGGTACTCCGCCGATTAATGAATTGATTTTTCCAATTATTGAAGATACGACTGCCATGTACAATGCCCTTCAGGCTGGAGAATTAGACGTAATATCAACCAGTATCTCTCCGGAACTTGTTGAACAATTTGAATCAAACTCATCTTTAAAGGTTGTAAGAGGTCCTGGATATAGTACAAGTCTATTCCAAATAAATGCAGAGAAATATCCAATGACTGAAACACCGTTTCGCCAGGCGATTGATTATGCCATTGATAAAGAAAACATAGTGAATACAGTACTGCTTGGATTTGCAGAAGTTGGAAGTCCAGGGTTTATTCATCCTTCTTCTTCTTATTATAATGAAGATCTTAAACCGGTTTATGATCAGGAAAAAGCCAAGCAAATATTAGAAGCAGCAGGCTTTATAGATAAGGATGGAGATGGATTTAGAGAAGATCAGGAAGGGAATAAAATTAATTTAACTACGCTCGTCTATGCAGGAAACCCAATTAGAATCAGGACGGCTGAATTAGTTTCAGAAGCATTGAACGAGGTGGGCATTAAGAATACAGTGAAAGCCATGGATTCCACGACAGTTGACTCATTAATGTGGCCGGATTTCGATGTAAGTAAAGGAAGAGATTATGATCTGGGGGTTTGGAGCTGGTCAAATACGATGCAATTGTTTCCTGACAGACTGAATGATCTATTCCATTCCGATCCAACAATCGGATCCGTTAATATCGGGGGATATAAGAATGAAAGGTTTGATCAGCTGGGTGAAAAATTAAAAGTAACGTACGACGAAACAGAACGGCTGAATTTGATAAAAGAAATGCAGGCATTTGTTGCTGATGATGCTCCATTTGTTACTCTTTACTATCAAGAAATTGTGAATGCCTTTAATCCAGCGAAGTATGATCAATATGTTTTTCAAGTAGGTAAGGGAATAATTAATAAATTGTCCTTTGTTTCAGGAGAAAAAACAGATCTCACTACAGAGAATCAAAATGGAAAAGATGCTAAATCTGCAGATAATAAAGTAAGCAATAATGAAGACTCTGAAAGTGGAAACAACACAACCTTATATGTATTTGGTGCAATACTCTTATTGGGAATCATTGCGTTCTTCTTTTTAAGAAAAAAGAAGAAAAGCGACAAAAACAATGATGACTTTGATTTTTAAACAGAATATTTTCCCGTAAAAACAAATTTTACGGGAAATCCTTTTTCAATGAATGAAATAATTGGAGGTGAATGAGTTGGGGAAATTTATTGCTAACAAGCTATTGCAATATTTAATCGTGATACTTTTAATGCTGACGCTTAACTTTTTATTGCCACGGCTTATGCCGGGAAATCCATTAGTGTTTTTAGCAGGGGAAGATGTAGGGTTTATGTCGAGTGCTGAAAAAGAGGCCATATTAGATAAACACGGACTCAATGACTCCCTCCTGGAGCAATATGGCACTTATATAAAAAATATTTTAACCGGTGATTTTGGATATTCGTATCAACAAAAAAGGCAAATCTCTGAACTGTTAATGGAGCGTCTTCCCTGGACAATGCTGCTTACAGGACTGGGACTTGTAATTTCTACAATTATCGGTGTAATGTTTGGGGCCATTTCTGCCTGGCGCAGGGGGACAAAAACGGATGCTAACCTTCTAACAGTTTTCATGTTTTTAAGTGCAATGCCTTCTTTCTGGGTTGGGATGATCTTAGTGTCCGTTTTTGCATCTCAATTAGGCTGGCTTCCAGTTTTCGGAGCGGAAAGTGCTTGGTCTAATCTCTCTGGTATTGATAGATTGATTGACATTGGTGAACATCTCATCCTGCCGCTGACAACTCTTATTTTAATATCTGTAACAAGTACGTTCATGATTATGCGCTATTCAATGTTAAATGTACTTGGCGAAGATTATATTATGATGGCAAAAGCAAAGGGAGTAAAGGATAAGGTTATTAAATATAAACATGCGATGAGAAATGCACTTCTTCCCGTTGCTACAGTATTCATGCTGAGTTTAGGTTTCACATTGGGCGGTGCTACAGTGATTGAAACTGTATTTGCCTACCCCGGTGTAGGGCGGTTAATGTTTGAATCGGTTTTAAGCAGAGATTATCCTCTGATCCAGGCGACATTCTTAATTATCACTTTCAGTGTAGTTATTGCTAATTTTCTAGCCGATTTAATTTATCCTTTATTGGATCCAAAGGTGGGAAGCGGCAATGGTTAATCAAAAATGGAAAAGTTATTGGCAAGTACTTACCTCTAATAGTCTTGGTGTTTTTGGGTTATGGCTATTAATTATCTTTTTGCTGATTGCACTCCTTGCACCAATCATTGCACCTTTTGACCCGACTGAAAGAGTGGGAGCCCCCTTCACCGAACCGAACACAAAATTTTTATTGGGCACAAATGATGTAGGACAAGACATTTTAAGTGAACTTTTATATGGAACAAGGATTTCACTCTTAATAGGAGTTATTGCTGCTTTTATATCCATCCTTATTGGGTGCCTTGTTGGAGTGATTTCAGGCTACTATGGCGGCAAGGTTGATGCATTTTGCATGAGATTGGTAGACTTAGTGCTTGTTATCCCGTTTCTGCCACTGATGATTTTATTAGCAGCTTTTATAGGCCCAAGTTTCTGGAATATTATACTTGTTATTAGTCTGCTTTCCTGGGCTAGTCCAGCCAGGGTAGTAAGGTCACAGGTACTAACTTTAAAAACAAAAGGGTACGTGGAGGCTGCAAAATCAATTGGCACCGATATTCGAGTCATCCTTTCCCGCCACATTTTACCGGGTGTCATACCGATTGCTCTTTCCCAATTTGTTTTGGCAGCAAGCAACTCCATCTTAACAGAGGCTTCACTGAGTTTTCTCGGTCTTGGGGATCCATTTACAAAAAGCTGGGGAACCATTCTATATTATGCTCAGGCTAGAGGAGCTTTTTTAACAGATGCATGGATTTGGTGGGTATTACCGCCAGGTGTGCTGATTACCACATTGGTCATTGGGTTTGCGTTTACAGGCTATTCGCTTGAAGAGGTCCTGAATCCACGATTACGAAAGGAGCGATAAATCATGAGCACCGTGTTATCTGTAGAGAGCCTTTCTACGTACTTTAAAACGGATAAAGGGATAGCTAAAGCAGTAGAGAATGTGTCCTTTACGTTAGATGAAGGTGAAATGCTAGGATTAATTGGTGAATCCGGCTGCGGCAAAACAACAGTTGCTCAATCTATATTAAGATTAATAGAATACCCGGGAAAAGTGGTTTCTGGAAGTGTCTTATTAAATGGAAAAGACCTTTTAAAGGCTTCTGAGAAGGAGCTTTATTCACTAAGATGGAAAGAGATTTCTGTGATTCCGCAAAGTGCCATGAATGCATTGAATCCTATTTTTACAGTGGGAGATCAGATAATGGAGTCGATCCTCCTTCACGAGGATGTTAATAGAACCGAAGCTCTGGAGAGGACAAAAACTCTCCTTGAATTGGTGGGGATTGATGGTGATCGATGGAAGAGCTATCCCCATGAATTCAGTGGAGGGATGAAACAAAGAGTCGCCATTGCAATGGCATTGGCATGCAATCCGAAGCTGGTCATTTCAGATGAGTCCACGACAGGACTGGATGTTTTAACGCAAGCACAGGTAATTGCCCTTATTAAAAACCTTCAAAAGAAAATGAATCTTGCCGTGATTCTTATATCCCATGATTTACCTATGGTAACAGCTATATGCGAAAAAATTGCCATTATGTACGCGGGGAAAATTGTGGAATGGGCAGCGACTGATACTATTTTGAACAATGCCAGACATCCATACTCCCGGGCGCTTTTAAATGCTACGCCTGATTTAAGTGAACCAGAGAAGGAAGTAGTGTCTATACCTGGAAGTGTGCCAAATCTAGTGAATTTCCCTAATTCCTGCCGTTTTCATACAAGGTGTCCTTACGCTTTCGAAAAATGTCGTCAAGAAAGTCCAGACTTGAAAGAGGTTAAGCATGGCCACTACACAGCCTGCTTTTTAGAGGAGGAAGGACAAAATGGATAATTCAATTCTTTTAAAAGTCTATAATCTGAAAAAAACCTTTATAAAAAAATCTGGAACGTTCTTAAAAAGAAAGAAAGTAGATGTTTATGCAGTCAATAACGTAAATCTTGAAATAAAGCGGGGCGAAATTCTGGGCATTATTGGTGAAAGCGGGTGCGGTAAAACTACAACTGCAAGAATGGTCATGCGTTTGATGAAAGAAACAAGCGGAGAAATAAACTTTGATGGAGTTAACCTTTGCAAATTAAAAGAATCTGAAACATATCAATTCAGAAAAAAAATGCAAATGATTTTTCAGGATCCTTATGATACCCTAAATCCTGGAATGAGAATACTTGATATATTAATGGAACCAATAAATGCTCATGAAAAAGAATTGCCATACGAACAAAAAGTTAAAAAAGTTACTGAAGCTATCGAAGCAATCGAGTTAAAACCTGCTGAAGATTTTATTCACAGATATCCTCATCAGTTAAGCGGAGGACAAAGGCAGAGAATTGCCATTGCGAGAGCCATCATTTTAAAACCATCCTTTATAGCTGCAGATGAACCAACATCTATGCTTGATGTCTCCGTGAGAGCCGGCATTTTAAACTTATTGCTGGATTTAAGAAAAAAGATGGGGCTGACGATGATGTTTATTACACATGATTTATCTACTGCCAGTTATATGTGTGACCGGATTGCTGTTATGTACCAAGGGAAAATCGTTGAAATAGGACCGACGAAAAAAATTATCCAGCATCCTTCACATCCTTATACAAAAGCACTTGTTGCGGTTGTAAAGGACCTGAATAACTTCATCCAGAATAGAGAAAAGCTGATACTTGACGGAGAAGTCGATGCCACAAGGGATGAAAAGGGCTGTCCATTTGTATCGAGATGTCCTCATAAAGAAAGTGTTTGTCATACTCATTTTCCTGAGCTCGAAGCAGTGAATAGCGGCCATTTAGTATCCTGCCATTGTCATACTGATTTATTGGAAAAAACATCATAAGAGAAAGGATATGGAAAGATGGACAACAAGAGAAAGAAAATAAAGATTGCAGTAAACGGCGGTATTGATTTTGGGGCGAAACTGTCTGCGAAACAATTGCTCCTTATCGCAAAGCATATGGGTGATCATGACCAACTTGAATTAACCACATTTCAACAGATTTATATTGAAGTTTTTGAGGATGATAAAGATAGTATTATCGGAGAATTTGAAAAAGCAGGGCTGCATTGTTACCCTGTGGGGAGTTTTGTCAAAAGTTTGAGAACATGCAATTTTTGTAAAGGAGCAGAAGAAGAAGGTATGCCGGTAGCTAAGGAATTAAATCGTCGTATTTCGGGCAAGCCAGTTCCTTTTACATTAAAAGCTGCTTATACAGGCTGTCCGGTAGGCTGCGGTGAACCACTTATGAATGATATTGGCATCATGAAAATGCAGGATCATTACGATCTGTATATTGGCGGTAAATCAAAAGGGAGGGATGCCGAAGCAGGAACACTCCTCCTAAATAAACTCACACCAGATGAATTGTATTCTGCCATTGAAAAAGTGATTGATATCTATCAAAAAAATGGCAAGAAAAGGGAAGGGTTTCATAAATTTGTGAACAGAATTGGACGGGAATTCATTCTGGAGAATATTAAAGTTTAGTTTTATTGGGCATATAATGTACTTTTACGTTAACTATTCCTTTTTTATTTTTAAATGCTTCCCGCTTTACATACTATACGGGGGTATAATATAATAGTAGTGCAAGGAGGGAAACCAAATGGTATCCGAGACAAAAAATAATCCTATGTTACTTGAAGAAGAGAACTGCTGTGCTAATGGAACTGACAGAAAAAGTCATCATTCCGATAAGGTAAAGAATAACCTGGTTACACGTTTAAATCGTATTGAAGGACAGATCCGCGGAATAAAAGGATTAATCGAAAAAGACACTTATTGTGATGACGTGATTACTCAAATTTCTGCTACTCAGTCTGCATTAAATAGCGTAGCAAAAATACTCTTAGAAGGACATCTTAAGGGTTGCGTGGCAGACCGGCTTCAAGAAGGAGACACGGAAGTGTTAGACGAGGTTCTTGTAACGATTCAAAAATTAATGAAAAAATAAGGAGTTGTTAAACATGGAAAAAGTGACAATAAATGTAGAAGGTATGTCATGCGGACACTGCGTGAAAGCAATCGAAGGCAGCGTTGGAGAATTAGCAGGTGTCTCACAAGTAAATGTCCACCTTGAAAATGGTACCGTTGATGTAGAGTTCAGTTCAGCGGAAGTAACTATTGAGAAAATTAAAGAAGCCATTGATGATCAAGGATATGACGTGAAGTAAACTTTTTTATAATGCTTGTTAAAACAGAACGTGTATATAGAACACGTTCTGTTTTTATAAATCTGACTATACTAACAGTTTAGCTAATTATTCTTGTGCTATTAAATGGTGATTCTACATAAAAGAAAATAACCAACTAAAATTTTCGTTATCTGAGTAAAACCGATTGACATATAGGGTAGAGGGGTATAGTATATGAGTATAAAGGATTTTATTTCTATCTATCCCCGACAGGGTAAAGGAGTGAAATGATGAGTAGTGCAGCCTTGAAAGAAGTTCAATTACCCATTTCTGGGATGACATGTGCAGCCTGTGCCACCCGCATCGAAAAGGGCTTAAATAAAATGGAAGGCGTCGAGAGTGCAAATGTTAATTTAGCATTAGAGAAAGCATCAATCTTGTATAATCCGGAGGTCACGGAAGTTGCGAATTTTGAAAAGAAGGTTCATGATCTTGGATATGATGTTGTTAAAGAAAAAGCCGAATTTGATTTAATCGGAATGACATGTGCAGCTTGTGCCACACGCATTGAAAAAGGGTTAAACAAACTCGATGGTGTTAAAAGCGCGACGGTAAACCTGGCGCTCGAAACAGGAACTGTAGAATATAATCCTTCAGAAGTCGGCATTCAGGACATGATCAACAAGGTTGAAAAAATTGGCTATGAAGCAAAATTAAAGAAGGATAGTGAAGATACTGCTGATTATCGGGCAATGGAAGTGGAGAAACAAAAAGGGAAATTTATTTTTTCATTGATTTTATCCCTTCCTTTATTATGGTCGATGGTCGGGCATTTTGAATTTACGTCCTTTATATATGTCCCGGATATGTTTATGAATCCCTGGGTACAGCTGGCTCTTGCTTCACCGGTACAATTTATTGTAGGTAAGCAATTTTATGTAGGTGCTTATAAGGCCCTTCGGAATAAAAGTGCCAATATGGATGTGCTGGTGGCTTTAGGAACATCAGCTGCCTTTTTCTACAGCTTATATCAATCCATTCAATCAATTGGGTCTAATGCACATATGGTGGAGCTGTATTACGAAACCAGTGCTGTCTTAATCACTTTAATTATTTTAGGTAAATTATTTGAAGCTCGGGCCAAGGGCCGCTCTTCAGAAGCAATTAAAAAGCTAATGGGCCTTCAGGCAAAAACAGCTACAGTGTTACGGAATGGAAGTGAAATGGAAATCCCCCTCGAGGAAGTAGTTGTTGGGGATATCGTCTATGTTAAACCGGGTGAGAAAGTACCCGTTGACGGTGAAATTGTAGAAGGCCGCTCCGCAATGGATGAATCGATGTTAACGGGTGAAAGTGTCCCTGTCAGTAAATCAATCGGAGATTCTGTAATAGGCTCAACACTCAATAAAAACGGGTTCTTAAAAGTGAAAGCAACGAAGGTCGGAAGAGATACAGCCTTAGCCCAGATAATAAAAGTCGTTGAAGAAGCTCAAGGATCTAAAGCCCCTATTCAACGGGTAGCGGACCAAATCTCGGGTATATTCGTCCCAACTGTTGTTGGAATTGCAGTTGTTACTTTCTTAATCTGGTATTTATGGGTCAGTCCAGGTGAATTTGGTGAAGCCCTTGAAAAACTTATTGCCGTCCTTGTTATTGCTTGTCCGTGTGCGCTTGGTCTAGCAACCCCAACATCTATCATGGCAGGGTCTGGACGTGCGGCAGAATATGGAGTGTTGTTTAAAGGCGGCGAACACCTTGAAGGAACACATAAAATTACTACTGTAATTTTAGATAAAACGGGTACAGTGACAAACGGTAAGCCCGTATTAACTGATATTTTAATTGAAGGAAATATGGATGAAGAAACATTTCTTACATTAGTAGGTTCAGCGGAAAGACAGTCTGAACATCCATTGGCAGAAGCAATTGTGCAGGGAATTAAAGAAAAGAATATCTCTTTGCAGGACGTACAAGAATTTGAAGCGATTCCGGGACACGGAATCAAAGCGAGTGTTAATGGACGTGAATTGCTAATTGGAACAAGAAGGCTAATGAATAAATTTAATATTTCTATTGATTCCATAATAGGGAAAATGGAAAATCTCGAGGATAACGGAAAGACTGCCATGCTTGTCGCAGTTGATGGAGATTTTATTGGAATCATAGCTGTGGCTGATACTGTAAAGGAAACGTCAAAAGCAGCGATTAAACGTTTGAAGGATGCTGGACTTGAAGTGATTATGATTACAGGTGACAACAAACGTACCGCACAATCGATTGCAAATCAAGTAGGAATTGACATGGCAATTGCGGAAGTTCTTCCTGAAGGCAAAGCTGATGAAGTGAAAAAACTGCAGGCTCAAGGGAAACAGGTGGCGATGGTTGGTGATGGAATTAATGACGCACCGGCTTTGGCAGTAGCCGATATTGGCATGGCGATTGGAACCGGAACGGATGTTGCGATGGAGGCTGCGGATATTACGCTCATTAGAGGGGATCTCAATAGTATCGCTGATGCCATCTTAATGAGTAAAAAGACAATCCGCAATATTAAGCAAAATTTATTCTGGGCATTGGCATATAATTCCCTTGGCATTCCGATTGCAGCAGTAGGATTCCTAGCTCCTTGGCTTGCAGGGGCAGCAATGGCATTCAGTTCAGTTTCTGTCGTGCTTAATGCACTTCGCCTGCAAAGAGTAAAATTAGAGAGGTGAATTTAATTTGAAAAAATGGATGGTTTCAGCAATTGCCTATCTGCTTGTTGTTATGGGGGCGTATTATGCGTACAGCTCCTATTCGGAAACAGGTGCAGAAGAAGTGAGTCATGCCGATGAGGCACATAATAATGATGAAAAAACTAAAGATGCAGCAAGTGAAGAAGATAGCGGACACGATGACAGCCACAATGAACATGAATCAGAAACCAGTGTGGAAGGTGATGTTCAGCCACAAATCCAACTGGAAAGTGAAGAAATCATTATCACCTTAAAAAATAATAATGGAGAAATTGTTTCCGATTTAGAAGTAAACCATGAAAAGCTCCTTCATTTAATCGTTGTCAGCTCAGACTTGAAGGAGTACAAACATTTACATCCTGAAACGGATGAGCCTGGTATTTTTAAGGTGAAGCACAACCTAAAACCAGGTGAATATAAGGCTTTTATTGATATAAAGCCAAAAGACTTGGCCTATACTGTTAAGCCTGTTCCTTTTGTAATAGGAGAAGATCACGGGGATCACGAGCACAATGCCCTTCAGCCTGATAGCAATCTATCCAAGCAAATTGGTGGCCATTCTGCATCATTAGCTCTTTCTTCATTCAAGGTAAATGAAGAAATTGAGCTAAAGTTTAATTTAAATGGGGAAGTTCCTGAACAATATCTTGGTGCATTGGGACATGTGGTCATTCTTGATGAAAAGGCGGAAAACTATATTCATGTTCACCCGCTTGAGGGTAACGAACCATTGTTTGAAACAGAGTTTACAAATCCAGGAATCTATAAAATCTGGGCAGAATTCCAGTTTGATGGAGAGGTTTTTGTCTTCCCATATGTAATTGAGGTAAAGTAGGCAGGAAAACGGTTCCTTTTAGACAGGGGAACCGTTTTTATTTTTAAAAACTTAGAGTTTAATTAAAGAACTTTAATAATCTATCAAACACTCTGGAGCAACAAACTGAGTCCCAGGGGAAGACCGCGTTTTCCTAAAAAATCAAAAATAATTAAAGAATATTATTGCAATTTGCTTCCCACTATTGGTATGATAATCCTCCGCGCAAATGACATACATACGAAAAATGAAATGAAAAGGAGCTGATTGTGTGAAGCAGGAATTCATCGAAATTATGAATGCAAGAGTAAACAACCTGAAGAATATCAATCTTCAAATTCCAAAAGGAAAAATCACAATCTTTACAGGTGTCTCTGGTTCCGGTAAATCATCCATTGTCTTTGATACGATTGCCCAGGAGGCAGGCCGGCAGTTGAATGAGACGTACAGCAGTTTTCAGCGGCTTTTTCTTCCGAGATATAGCCGCCCGGAAGCAGATGAAATCAACAATCTTTCTACTGCCGTTGTTGTTGATCAAAAACGGCTCGGGGGAAATGCCCGATCCACACTTGGAACCGCTACAGATATTAATCCTCTTCTTCGACTGTTATACTCCCGGTTTGCAGAACCTCATATAGGGTACAGCAACGCCTATTCTTTCAATGATCCCAGCGGCATGTGCCCAAAGTGTGAAGGGATTGGGAGAATTATTACGCTGAATCTTGATGCTGCTCTTGATAAGGAAAAAAGCTTAAATGAAGGTGCTATTCTGCTTCCGGGCTTTGGACCTGGAACATGGCAATGGAAAGCATATGCGGAATCCGGATTCTTCGATAGTGATAAGAAAATTAAGGATTATACAGAAGAAGAGTTTAATAAGCTTGTCTTTGCAGAACCGGAAAAAGTGACTGTCAGTTATATGAATAATGATATGAATGCCACCTATGAGGGTCTGGCCGTCAAATTTATGCGCCAGCATGTGAAGAGGGACAAAGAGACGTCTAAAGCGGGTGAGAAGCTCCTGAAGACCTTCAGCACGATGACTGTTTGCCCTTCCTGCGGAGGAAAGCGGTACAACGAAAAGGTGCTTTCATCCCAGATCAAAGGCTATTCCATTTATGATCTGACATCCATGCAATTGGATCAGCTTATAAATACTCTTCCAAAAATCATCTCACCTGAAGCAAAGCCAATCGCTGACGGGGTCATGGAACGTCTGCAAAATCTGTGTGATATTGGTCTCGGCTATATGGATCTGACAAGAGAAACGCCAACCTTATCGGGCGGTGAATCCCAAAGGGTGAAAATGGTTAAATATTTATCCAGCAACTTAACAGGCCTTATGTACATATTTGATGAACCAAGCACCGGCCTGCATCCGCGAGATGTCCATCGGTTAAATGAATTGCTGGTCCGCTTAAGGGACAGAGGCAATACCGTGTTAGTTGTAGAGCATGATCCGGATGTCATCCATATTGCTGACCATATCGTTGATGTGGGGCCACATGCGGGGACAAACGGGGGAGAGATCATGTATACAGGCAGTTACGGGGAATTCTTATCTTCTGATACATTGACTGCCAATTATTTAAACCGCAGTGCAGAGCTGAACACAAATCCGCGCCCGGTCTCTGATTTTATGGAAAGCAGGAAAAGCACGCTGCACAATTTAAAGAATGTGATTCTTTCTGTTCCAAAAGGGGTATTTACGGTGATTACCGGGGTAGCAGGTTCCGGAAAAAGTACACTGGTGAATGAAGTGTTTGCAAAAGATTTCCCGGACGCTATCCGTATTGACCAAAGTCCGGTCCATGCCAACATCCGGTCCAATCCGGCCACTTTTACCGGCATTATGAATTCGATCCGCAAGTCATTCTCTGATGCAAATGGAGTGGAGAGCGGATTATTCAGCTACAATTCAATCGGTGGATGCCCAACATGCGGAGGCACCGGGACTGTTGAGATCAACTTATCCTTTATGGATACCATGGAAGTCGAATGCAGTGAATGTCATGGAAGCCGTTTTAGGCAGGACGTGCTCCAATACTTATATAAGGGCAAGAATATTGTTGAAATCATGGAGATGTCTATTGCGGCCGCAGTGGAATTTTTTGATGCAAAAGACATCCAAAGAAAACTCAAAGCACTAAACACAGTCGGTCTGGGCTATTTGTCACTCGGACAGCCGCTGACCACTTTGTCAGGAGGCGAATGTCAAAGACTTAAGCTGGCAAAGGAATTGAATACAAAAGGCAATATTTATATACTGGATGAACCGACAACGGGATTGCATATGTCCGATGTCGCCAATATTTTGGAAATCATTCATAAATTGGTGGAAAAGGGCAATACCGTTATCGTCATTGAACATAACCTGGATGTCATCCGGAAAAGTGACTGGATCGTGGATCTAGGTCCGGATGGAGGTGCAGGGGGCGGTGAAATCCTGTACGAGGGACCGCCGGCAGGGATTTTGGAATGTGAGCGTTCGGTTACGGCGCAGCATCTGTAAGGAATCAAATGGCCATGGAATTTATTGCATGGCTATTTGTTTTGTTATTTATAAACAGCTTTGAGTTTTAAACAGACGGATAGGGAGTGGCAAAATACTTTGATTCGGGCACATAGAACGGAATATCTAACAGGTTTTGGATTATATCTAACATATGCTAGGTTTTATCTAACATAAATTTGAACTTATCTAACAGGTTCTGAGATTTATCTAGCATACTTTGAAGTTTATCCAACATTTAGCACAATTGCTCTTTAAAGTTTATGGGAAAATTGCTTTTCAAGATTTTAGAGTATTTATTACTTTCGCTCCAAAATATTGTGCTCGGAATAAATTATCTACACGGCACTTCTCTATGTGTATTTTGAAATTCTAGTACATACAAAGCATTCCAAAAGAAAAGGAGGTGCCATTGTGACAGTTTTTATCTTCATAAATATATACTTAACACCGGTTTTAGGAATTGTCTTCTGTATTAGTCTGGTTGAGATCTTAAAGAAGGTCAAAAAGGATCAGCCAACCGGGATGTACACGTTTCTGCTGACCATTTCCTTTGTGCTGATAGTATGGAGTATAGCTGTAACTGCCTCTATAGGTGTTTAAATTACGATAGAGGAGTAATTTATCAGCCATAAAAAAAGAATGTCCGGAAAATATACAGGACATTCTTTTTAGTTTTTTATTAATTTTTAACTTAATTTTATTCGCTGAGTTGATTGGAGCGGAGGGCACTTGATCCTCGAAAATGCTTTCGCATTTTCTTCGTGCGGTGTTTATTCGGAGAAGCTTATTCAATGTCCTGCGGGAGGAGAGGGAAGTGTGAGACCCCACAGGCGAAGCCGAGGAGGCTCACATTCCTCCCGCGGGTTCGCTGCGTTCCCGCAGCGGAAATCAACGGACAAGATTCATAAACAGAAAACAGTTATCACTCTTAAAGAGCCGTTTTCTATAACCAAATCAGGCATTCTGCCTATTCAAATGCTCCTCCAAATCCGAATTTAAAAAGCTCTCAGTAGCATAAGCAGAAGCCCCAAGTGCTGCAGAATAAATCGATAAATCAGCAAATGTAATATTGACATTTTCCTGATTAAACCGTAAGGAACGGTTCCTTACGACTTCCATAATCGATTCGGATATTAATTCTTTGGCAATGGCTAAGCGATTTCCTATGATGATTTGCTCTGGGTTAAATGTATTGATGATATTGTTTATGCCAATGCCGAGGCTTCGGCCGATTTGACGGAACAAATCCTTTACTTCCTCATCTTCTTTTGCCATTTCAACTAATGACTCCAGGTTCAATTCATCCCGTTTTAAATGGATATTCTTTGCCTGGTTCAGCAATGCCTGTTCAGAAGCGTATAATTCCCAGCAGCCTTTGCTGCCGCATCTGCATTCTTTTCCATCGATATCAATCACCATATGGCCCATTTCACCGGAAAATCCTTCAGCTCCCCGGTAAAGGCTGTTTTGCAAAATAAAGCCGACGCCTATGCCGATTCCAGCGCTTACATAAATGAGATTTTCAAAGTTATTCCCGGCTCCGAAACGCTTTTCCCCATATGCTCCGGCGTTCGCTTCGTTGTCGATGATGACAGGAAGGTGAAACTCTGTCTCAATTTCTTCTTTTAAATTGATATCTGTCCAGCCCAGATTAGGGGCAAGCAGGATGTTGCTTCCTTTTTTATTAACGATTCCCGGTACGCCAATACCGATTCCGATCACACCATAGGGGCTCTCAGGGGTAGAGTCCAATAGGGATTGAATGATTTCTTTTATAACAAGAATGGTTTTTTCGTACCTCATGCTATTCATATGCTTCAAATGTTCGCTCACAATATTACCGGATAAATCAGTCATGACACCTAAAATATAGTTAACCCCTAAATCAATTCCAATCGCATACCCAGCTTTTTCATTAAAGAGCAGCATCACAGGGCGCCGTCCGCCGCTCGATTTGCCTGGCCCTGTTTCAGAACAGATTTTTTCTTCTATCAGTTCGTTGACCAAGGAGGAAACTGTCCCTTTAGTCAGTCCCAAATGCTGTGCGATATCTGCCCGTGAGATAGGGGATTGGTCGATAATCGTCTGCAGAACACGTGATTTGTTTTTTATTTTTACCAGCTGCTGATTCCAAATCATAATTTTTCTCCTCAAATTCTCAATTTCTTTGTCTATTACAATCATATTCCATTTATACCATAATTAAAATTAAAAATAAAACTTAGTTCATTCAATAGACAAACTAAGTTTATGGTGTTAAAATCAATTTGTGATCAAATGAAAGCGATAACACACAGAAAAATCTATAAAAAATGGAGGAATGAAAATGAACTATTTCAAAAATGTGAGTGGAGTAAAATACGAAGGTCCAGATTCTACTAATCCATTGTCTTTTAAATATTATAATCCTGAAGAAATGATCAACGGCAAAAAAATGGAAGACCTAATGCGTTTTGCAGTTTCATACTGGCATACGTTTACGGCGGAAGGAAATGACCCTTTCGGAGAGGGCACGATGCTTCGTTCATATGATAGATTTTCCGGAATGGATCTGGCGAAGGCACGTGTAGAAGCATCCTTTGAATTCTATGAAAAACTGAATGTACCATTCTTCTGTTTCCATGATGCGGATATTGCACCTGAAGGGGATTCATTAAGCGAAACGTTTAAGAACTTAGATGAGATTACGAGCATGATTAAAGAATATATGAAATCAAGCAAAACGAAGCTATTATGGAATACCGCTAATATGTTTTCACATCCGCGCTGGCTGCACGGGGCGGCGACAGCTCCAAATGCTGATGTATTCGCTTATGCTGCTGCAAAGGTGAAAAAGGGACTTGAAATTGGCAAGGAGCTTGGTGCTGAGAACTATGTTTTCTGGGGCGGCCGCGAAGGGTACGAAACACTGCTGAATACGGACATGAAGCTTGAACAGGACAATCTTGCGCGCTTCTTCCATATGGCAATCGATTATGCAAATGAAATTGGATTTGATGCCCAATTCCTAATCGAGCCTAAGCCGAAGGAGCCTACCAAACATCAATATGATTTTGATGTGGCAACCAGTTTATCATTCCTGCAATCTTACGGCTTAAAAGACTACTTCAAATTCAATATTGAAGCAAACCACGCAACCCTTGCCGGCCATACATTTGAGCATGAACTGCATACAGCACGCATAAATGGAATGCTTGGTTCTGTGGATGCCAACCAGGGAGATACCCTGCTCGGATGGGATACGGACGAATTCCCGACAGACATCTATTCCACATCACTTGCCATGGTTGAAATTCTTAAAAATGGCGGTCTTGGAACAGGCGGCTTAAACTTTGACGCGAAGGTGAGAAGAGGTTCATTTGACCCTGAAGATCTGTTCTATGCTCATATTGCAGGAATGGACACATTTGCGGTTGGTGCGAAAGTGGCTCAGCGTTTAATTGAAGATAAAGTATTAGATAACTTCATTGCTGACAGATATAGCAGCTATACAGAAGGCATCGGCCTGGAGATCGTTGAAGGAAAAACTGACTTCCATAAGCTTGAGAAATATGCTCTTGGGCTTGAAAAGATTGAAAACAAATCCGGAAGACAGGAACAGTTAAAGGCTGTTTTAAATAAATACATTCTCGAAGCCTATGCGAGTGTAAAAGCTTAAGAGTTTAATAGAAAAGTGTAAATGTACTGGGAACCCTCAATGGCCCCAGTACATTTTTAAAAACAAAGCTTAGCATACATTTCACTATCTAAAGGATGATCAATCATGAAATATGTAATCGGGGTTGACCTTGGCACGAGCTCGGTAAAAGTATTACTTATGAATCAAAACGGAGAAGTGTGCAGCGAAGTCTCCAGATCTTATCCGCTCATTCATGAAAAGTCCGGTTACAGTGAACAGGATCCGGCTGAATGGGTTAATAAAACAGTCGATGCTCTTAAAGAACTTACAGAACATTTCGATGGAGATGAGGAAGACATACAGGGAATCAGTTTTTCAGGACAAATGCACGGACTGGTCCTTCTGGATGAAGAGAATAAGGTTCTGCGCAATGCGATCCTTTGGAATGATACACGTACAACAGAGCAGTGTCAGCAAATCTATGACATGGCTGGTGAGAAGCGTCTGCTGGAAATCACAAAGAATCCGGCCCTAGAAGGTTTCACACTGCCTAAATTGCTTTGGGTGAAGCAGCATGAGCCGGGTGTATTTGAAAAAGTGGCTGTATTTATGCTCCCTAAAGATTATCTGCGTTTTAGACTGACTGGAAAGATTCATAGTGAATATAGTGATGCTGCGGGCACGCTGCTCCTGGATGTTGGCCGGAAAATGTGGAGTGAAGAGATGTGCAGGCTAACCGGGATTGATGTGAATATATGTCCGCCTTTAGTTGAATCCCGTGAATGTGTAGGGACGTTAAAGCCAGAGGTTGCTGAGAAGACGGGATTATCTCATTTAACAAAGGTATTTGCCGGAGGAGCTGACAATGCCTGCGGTGCGATCGGTTCAGGAATTCTGTCAGAAGGCAAAACTTTGTGCAGCATTGGCACATCCGGAGTCGTTTTATCCTATGAAGAACAAAATGACAAGGATTTTCAGGGAAAGGTCCATTATTTTAATCATGGTGAAGAAAATGCCTACTACACAATGGGGGTAACCCTGTCAGCGGGACATAGTTTGAGCTGGTTTAAAGAAACGTTTGCAGAAATGGAATCATTTGACACTCTGCTGAGTGAAATAAGTGAGGTTCCGATTGGCTCGAACGGTCTCTTGTTTACACCATACCTCGCGGGTGAGCGCACGCCACATGCAGATTCGCAGATTCGGGGAAGCTTTATCGGCATGGACACTTCACATAACCGGAATGACTTTGTTCGATCGGTCATTGAAGGAATCACCTTTTCATTACATGAATCGATTGAAATATTCAGGGAAAGCGGCAAGCAGATAGATACCGTCATTTCAATTGGCGGCGGAGCCAAAAGTGATGCGTGGCTGCAAATACAGGCAGATATCTTTAACAGCACCATTGTAAAGCTTTCAAGTGAGCAAGGCCCTGCTGTAGGTGCGGCTATGCTAGCGGCATACGGATGCAACTGGTATGAATCTCTGGAAGCGTGTGCGGATGACTTCATTTCATATGAAAAATCGTATGTGCCGATACCTGAAAACGTTAAAAAATATGAGGAGCTTTTCCAGTTATATAAAGAGGTTTATGCACAAACCAGGAAACTGAATGAGGGATTGGCCGGTTTCAGGAAAAAGTAAGCTGTCTTGGGGGAGAAGGTCATGAACATAACAGAAAGTATCTTTGGCGAGTTGAATGGACACAGCGTTAAATCTTATACAATCAGCAATGATCATGGAATGAGCGTATCGTGTATCGACTACGGGGGAATCATTACCGGGATATCTGTACCTGATCGTGAAGGGAATATAGAGAATGTGGTTCTGGGTTTTGACACACTTGAAGAGTATGTAAATCATTCACCATTCTTCGGCGCAATTATCGGAAGGGTGGCCGGAAGGATAGCAGGCTCAAGCTTCACTCTTGATGGAACTGTGTACAGTCTGCCTAAAAATGATGGGGAACACCATCTTCATGGAGGAGCAGGTTTTCACCAGGTGCTTTGGGACTCGTCCGCCGAAAAGGGCTTGAATGAGGCAAATATCAGGTTCTCCTATATAAGTCCGGATGGAGAAGAAGGGTATCCCGGGACACTTGAGGCAACGGTAAACTATACACTGAATAATGATAATGAACTGATCATTAGTTATGAAGCGACAACTGATAAAAAAACGATCATCAATCTGACAAACCATACTTATTTTAACCTGAGCGGGGACTTAAAGCGGGACATTCTTGAGCATGAGGTGACAATAAAAAGTGATCACTTTCTGGAGCTTGATGATACATTGATTCCTACCGGGGAATTCATACATGTGGAAAATACACCGTTTGATTTCAGAGCCGGGAAGAAAATCACAGAAGGCTTACAGTCCAGACATCCTCAGAACATGCTTGCGGAAGGAGGCTATGATCATCCCTTTCTATTGAATACAGGTGAAATGACTGTAGCGGATTTTGCAAGCGGACGAAAACTGGCAGTGAAAACGGACAGGCCGAGTGTTGTTTTATATACAGCCAACATGCTTGGAAACGATTTTCAAATCAGGGGTGTTCAATCAAAAAGGCATTTGGGGCTGTGTCTCGAAACTCAATGTCCGCCTGATGCTGTTCATTATGAACATTTTCCTTCTATTATCCTGGAGAAAAATGAGGTCTATAAAACAAGTACAAGTTTCAAGTTTCTCGTTGTTTAATCATTTCGAATAGAAAGGAGTAAAGATAGATTTGAAAATAGTAAATTGTAAGCGCTATACCTGGTTCAAATCTGTCTTTAACAAACTATGAAACAGAATCGGAACTCTCTTTATATTGGTTCACTTACATTGGTTGCTGCGATAGGTGGTTTGCTTTTTGGGTATGATACGGCTGTTATTTCAGGAGCTGAAAAGTCACTGGAAATCTATTTGATCGAAAGTCTGGGATTAGGGTCGCTGGCCCATGGAGCGACAACCTCCAGTGCCTTAATTGGCTGTATTATTGGCGGTTTGATATCCGGTTATTTTGCGTCGAAGTTTGGCCGGAAAAATTCGCTGATTGCTGCGGCTGTCCTATTCTTCTTATCTGCTTTAGGGTCTGCTTTTCCTGAATTTTTATTTTTCACAAAAGGGGAACCGACCATCTCGTTATTGCTGACGTTTAATCTTTACCGCATTATTGGCGGAATTGGGGTTGGTCTTGCGTCAGCCATTGTTCCGATGTATATCGGTGAAATTGCACCTGCCGATATCCGCGGACGCCTGGTTTCATTCAATCAGTTTATGATCATTTTCGGAATGCTTGTCGTGTACTTTGTCAACTGGGGCATTGCCAGCGGCCGTCCATTGGAATGGATCAATGAGGTTGGCTGGAGGTACATGTTTGCATCAGAAGCTATCCCGGCCCTTGCTTTTGGTCTGCTGCTGCTCCTGGTTCCGGAAACACCACGCTACCTGGCCATTAAAAATCACGATGATAAGGCTTTAGCAGTCCTTACGAAAATTAATGGTGCAAGCGAGGCAAAAACGATCCTGGGTGAAATCAAAAAGTCGGTAACCGCCTCAGCAAATGTTCCAGCAGAAAAGCTGTTTGCGTATGGAAAATTAGTGATTGTTATAGGAATTCTGCTGTCTGTATTCCAGCAGTTTGTCGGAATTAATGTGGCTCTCTACTATGCACCGCGTATCTTTGAAAGCATGGGAGCAGCAAAGGATGCCTCAATGCTGCAGACGATTGTTATGGGTGTTATAAATGTCATCTTTACAGTGGTGGCCATTTTAACGGTGGATAAGTGGGGACGCAAGCCATTATTAATTACAGGATCCATTGGAATGGCAATCGGGATGTTTGGTGTTGCCGGAATGGCTTTTTCCAATATAATCGGCATGGGTACGTTAATTTTTATTATCGTTTATACAGCTTCTTTCATGATGTCATGGGGACCGATTTGCTGGGTACTGATCTCAGAAATTTTCCCGAACAAAATCCGTGGACAGGCCGTTGCAGTTGCTGTTGCAGCACAATGGGCCGCAAACTATTTCATTTCATCGACCTATCCGATGATGATGGAATTCAGCGGCGGCTTAACTTACGGCTTCTATGGATTGATGAGTGTCCTTTCAGCCATTTTTGTCTGGAAGTTCGTACCTGAAACGAAAGGGAAGACTCTTGAAAATATGGAGAATATGTGGAAAAGAACTGCATGATTTATTGAATGGTCATGTAAACCGGATTAAATCAGAAAAAAACGCTTGAATGTTCTCGAACATCTCAAGCGTTTTTCTTATGTTCTTCTAAAAAACCCTTAATTTTAAAAATAACTTCCGATCCCAGATGCATTTCCACTTCTCTGACTTTCTGCCGGATCAGTTTGTCTTCAACCCCAATTATTTGATAGAACTCCATTAAGACCTGATGATCCTCGAATAGCTTTTTGCCCATTTCTGTTCCCTGTTTTGTCAGAGTAATGGTTCCGTAGGGCTGAAAGTAAATGTAACCATCTTCTTTAAGCTTTCCGGCCATTTTAGACGCTGCCGAGGCGGTGACCTTCAAACTCTTGGCGATACCGGAAATGGTTGCATGGCCATGTGCTTCCTGTAAGATAAAAATGTCCAGAATATATCTCTTTATACGAATGGGGATCACATGTTTCACCTGCTTGCTGGAATTACTTCGTCAAGCCTTCTTTAATGGTTTTTATATTCCATTCCATCATCGAGATGTACGTATCGCCTTCTTCACCAGGCTTTGCCAGAGAGTCTGTAAACACTTTACCCATGATTGGAACATTGGTTTCATCAGATACGGCTTCCATGCTTCTGGCGTCAATGCTTGTTTCGAGGAATAGTCCTGTAATGCCTTTTTCATTGATAATATCTACAATTCTTGTAATTTGTTCTGGTGTTCCCTGGTTTTCCTGATTGATTTCCCAAATGTATTCACCCTGGAATCCGTAGGCTTCGCTGAAATATTTAAAAGCACCTTCACTTGTTACGAGAACCCGTTCAGATTCCGGGATTTCGTTAAATTGTGTTACAGCTTCATCATGCAGCTTTTGAAGCTTTGCAATATATTCTTCAGCGTTTTTTTCGTAAACCTCTTTATGGTCTGGATCTGCCTTAATCAGCCCATCTCTGGCATTTTCCGCGTATTTGATCCCATTTCGGATGTCCATCCATGCATGGGGATCTTCTTCGCTTTCTTTGCCTTTCGTGGTTAAGTGCATAGCCTCAACGCCTTTGCTCATCAGGAACACCGGCGCATCTTCACCGTCTTTTCCGGCTGTTTCCATCAGCTTGTTGAACCATGAATTGCCGGCTTCGAGATTCAGTCCGTTGTAAAATACAGCATCAGCGTCCGTTGTTTTTTGCACATCTTCAGGAAGCGGGTCATATTCGTGGGGATTGGAGCCGATGGGTGCCAGACTATGAATCTCAACCAAATCCCCGCCTACATTTTTTACAATGTCATACACAATCGAATAGGTAGTGACAACCTGGATTTTTCCATCATTTTTAGCAGTTGTGCTCTTTTCGCTGCTGCAGGCTGACAAAAATGACAGTAAAAGAAGGGATGCAGCCAGTAAAAGAAAGCCTTTTTTAAACATTGGGAAAACCTCCTGACATTTTTTTATTACACTAATGAAGCTCTCTTTTTCTTTACTTTCAGTGTTTTCCATATCAGCCCATGCTTAGGGGAGAATAAGAAAACGAGAATGAAGATAGCAGTGGATGATATGACTATCGTCGCTCCTGAAGCTAAATTGTAGGTGAAGCTGAAGTAAAGCCCTGTGATGGATGAAATCACCCCAATGCCGGACGCAAGGAAGATCATCATCCACAGCCGTTCAGTTAACAGATAAGCGGCAGCCGCAGGAGTGATCAGCATCGCAACAACGAGCACAATTCCTACTGTCTGAAGGGAGGCAACAGTTACCATCGTCAATAGAGTCATCAGGAAATAATGAATGAAACGCACGGGCAGTCCGTAAGCTGCGCCCATTGTCGGATCAAATGATGTCACCAATAGCTCTTTGTAAAAGAGGTATACAGCCCCTAACACAATCAGGCTGATGCCCAGTGTGATCCACATATCCGATGATCTTACTGCCAGAACATTTCCAAATAAAATATGATACAGATCTGTACTGCTTTTTAGCATCGTGATAATAATGATTCCTGAAGCAAATGCGGCTGTAAACATAATGCCAATTGAGGTATCATGCTTAATCCGGCTGTTTTGCGAGACGAAGCCGATAGCGATGGCTGTGATCACACCGCTGATTACGGCCCCGAAGAAGAAGTTTACACCCAGCATATACGAAATGGCGACACCGGGAAGTACGGCATGTGAAATGGCGTCTCCCATGAGAGCCATTCCTCTCAGGATGATAAAACACCCTATGACTCCACAGATAATTCCTACCATCACCGAGGTTAATAGCGCTTTTTGCAGAAAACCATATTGCATTACTGCTTCGATAAAAGCCATTATAATGACACCCCAATCTCATTCATAAAAGCAAATTGCCCCTGGTAGGCTTTTGCAATTACTTCCGGTTTAAAGACTTCTTCAACAGTCCCGAAGCTGATCAATTCCTTATTCAGCAGGATTAACTGATTGAAATAATCATTTGCCTTACTTAAGTCATGGTGTACAACAATCACCGTTTTTCCCTGCCTGCACAGTTCCTTCAAAATGTTCACAATCGTTTCCTCGCTCGATACATCAACCCCGACAAACGGCTCATCCAGGAAAAACAGATCCGCTTTCTGGGCAAGGGCTCTCGCGAGAAAGACTCTCTGCTGCTGTCCGCCTGACAATTCACCAATCTGTCTTTTGCTGAATTCCTGCATGCCGACTCGCTGAAGGCATTCCATGGCCCATTCTTTATCTTTCTTTTTTGGTCGGCGGAACAATTTTAAATGGGGGTAGGTCCCAATAAGAACGGCGTCTAGCACCGTGATGGGAAAATCCCAGTCTATGTCATTCCGCTGGGGGACATAGGCGATGCTTTTGCGCACTTCAGTGATGGGTTTTCCCAGCACCTTTACTGCACCTTTATCCTTTGGTATGAGATTCAGCATGGCTTTTAGAAAGGTTGATTTTCCTGCACCATTCGGTCCGATAATGCCCACCAGATTGCCGGTATTCACCGATAGGCTGACCCCTGTTACCGCTTCATTTCCAAAATAGGAAACGTGCAAATCCTGTATGGAGATAGCTGGATCCTTCATTTTTTTATCCTCCTTCATTTTCCAATTTTAAACATATACAAATTAATTGTTTTTATACAATTTAACGTCGTATGGACAAGTTTTATGGATTTATAAAAAAGTTTTGCCTTAATGCAAATTATATGCGAATGCTAAACAATGTCAACACAAAAATTAATTTTTACTGAAAGTTTAATATTGACATTAAAATCGGAGAATTATGATTTAAGGCTCTGGCATTCACATTGTTTAATGGTAAAATTAGGTGAGTATATCCAATAATAGATAGTAAATTTGTGATTATATGAAACTTTTTACCCTTTTTGATCGTTTAATTAGTAGAAGGCGGGATAGGTGTTTATGATCGAAGATGTTTGGTCCGCTCTGATCGTTATGGCCTTTTCTTACGCATTGGGAAGCATAACTGGAGCTTATTACGTGGTTAAATATTTAGCTAAAGAGGATATAAGGTATATAGGGAGCGGGAATGCAGGAGCTACGAATGCCGGAAGAGCATACGGGAAGACCGGGTTTTTGCTGACCATAGCCGTTGATGCGGGAAAGACATGGGGAGCTTTATATGTGACTGGACTCTTGTTTGAAGGGGAAGGTTTATTCATACTTAGCGCTCTTTGCGTACTGCTGGGCCATCTTTTTCCACTTCAGCTGGGTTTTCATGGCGGAAAAGGAGTGGTTGTCTATCTGGCTTCTGCTTTGTACCTGGAGCCGCTCACAATCGCGGTTATGGCCATTATAATGGGAATCAGCTATGCAGCTCTTAAGAGGTATACCGTATCAGGTTTTATCTCCATGGCTTCTATACCCATAACCGCCTGGGTGATTGGGGATTCATTCATTATTGCGGCAGGCCTGCTGCTGATGTTTATCATTGTCGTAATATCCCATACAAATTTCATCATGCCTAAGCATAGGAGGTAAACTATGAATATTATCTGCAAAATTGCAGCCGAACCTGATGAATTTGAACAAATCCATCAGCTGAACTATCAGACATTTGTGGAAGAGATTCCGCAGCATAAGCAAAATGAAAATCAGCATTTAATCGATAAATTTCATGAAGAAAATACATATGTAATTGCCAAGGCTGGCGAGGAAGTGGCAGGAATGATCGCCATTCGTGCAAAAAGGCCATTTTCACTTGATTATAAGCTTCCAAATCTCGAAGAATACTTGCCTGTGAAAGGTGAATATTGCGAGGTACGACTGCTGTCAGTTAAAAAAGAATACCGCAGCACCCGGGTTTTTTTTCAGCTTTGTGAAAAGCTTGTGGAGCTTTGCCTTGAAAAAAATTATACGATGGCGCTGATCTCAGGGACGGTCAGGCAGCTGAAATTATATAAGCGGATTGGCTTTTTGCCTTTTGGTCCTCTGACAGGAGAGGAAGGAGCCCAATTTCAGCCCATGTACTTAACAAAAGAGAATTTCGAACGTTCCACAACAGCCTTTAAACGCTTAATGGCCAGAAACTCAGAGCAGTCCGGGCAGCATTCTTTTTTGCCGGGACCAGTCCCTGTTCATGAGAATGTGAAAAATGCTTTTGCCAAAGAAGCCGTGTCTCATCGCAATCATGATTTTATCAAGGGATTAAAGGAATTGCGTTCTCAATTATGCAGGATGACAGGTGCCTCCAATGCACAAATTATTGTCGGGACGGGAACCCTTTCCAACGATCTTGTGGCTGCCCAGCTGAAAAACATGGAGGGGAATGGGCTGATCCTGGCCAATGGTGAATTCGGCTATCGTCTCATTGATCATGCCAGAAGATTTCAGTTATCTTTCCAGACGATTGAAAAAGACTGGAATGAACCGATCCTGCATGAGGAAATTGCCTACATGCTGACAGAAAATCCTTCTATAAAATGGGTCTGGACGGTTCATTGTGAAACCTCAACAGGGTATTTATTTGATATCAGCGGATTTCAGGAGCTATGTGCGAAGCATGGTGCCGAGCTTTGCGTGGATGCATGCAGTACAGCCGGAATCGTTTCGCTTAATCTGAAGAATATTTATTTGGCAACGTCCGTCAGCGGAAAAGGATTTGGCTCATACCCGGGTCTTGCGATCGTGTTCCATCGAGACCGGATTAAAGGGAACAGCAGTGTTCCCAGATACCTGGATTTAAAGATGTATGAGGATAATGAAAGCATTCCTTATACCCATTCTTCCAATCTGGTCTACGCATTAAAAGAGAGTATAAAGCTGATAGATTATGAGAAGATAAACCGATTGTCTTTAAAAGTAAGGGAAAAGCTTGCAGAAAAGGGTTTTTCCATTCTGGGCGGGGACGATTACTCGCCAGGCATTATTACTGTCCATTTGCCGGAGGGCATTTCCAGCAGGGAATACGGCGATTTATGCAAACAGAAAGGAATTCTTCTAAGCTATGAAAGCGGGTACCTGCTCGAAAGAAATTGGGTTCAGGTGGCTCTTATGGGGGCGCAGGAAGAAGAGAAGGTCATGGCTTCTATTGAAATGATGGCTCGTATTTTCGAAAAACACTATGAAAAGCGGTATGATTATGAAGTTATTTAAGAAGCTTCCACCCATTTGGGCTGCCGTTATCTTTATCTGGATCAAGACGGCTGCTGTATCCTTTATCGGATTCAATTTGCACCCGGAGACCTGGACTGATATTTTATTTATGCTATTAAGCCCGATCGGGGCCATAATGGTCATTCTTGGCGTACCTTATTATTTTAAGCGAAAGGTCAGACCGGGAGTTGTTTTTGCAGCGATGGCTGTTATGACCGGCATTCTTTTTGGGGACCTTCTTTACTATCGTTTCTATACCGATTTTGTTACCGTTCCGATCCTTTTTCAGTTTAAAAATGTCGGAGGGATTGGACCGAGTACGTTTGAATTGATCAGCACGTGGGATCTTCTGTTATTGGCTGATCTGGTTGTTTTCTGGCTATTCTATTTAAAACGGAAATCAGTACAAGTGCAGTTTTCAAATAAATCAAAAAGGCTATATGGTTCTGTCAGTCTGATGTTTGTTCTAATAACCATCACGCTTGGCTTGGTAAAAGTGCCTCATTTATTTTCGGAATCCTATAATCGCCAGCAGCTTGTTAAGCATATAGGCTTGTATCAGTATCATCTTTATGATATAGGAATCGCTGCAGCAAACCCGCTCAACCGCGCTTTTGCCAGTGCAACAGATGCTGAGGCTTCTGCTGAGTATGTGCAATCACATGAAGATAAGCCATCAGATTACTTTGGCGCCGCAAAAGGTATGAATGTCGTTCTGATCAGCATGGAGTCCACACAGAATTTTGTGATCAACCAGAAGGTGAATGGGCAGGAAATAACGCCTTTCCTTAATTCACTGACTGAAGACAGCTTTTATTTCAGCCGGGTCTATGATCAGACAGCACAGGGCAAAACATCGGACTCGGAATTCATGGTTGATACGGGCCTTTATCCTTTGTCCAGCGGGTCAGCGTTTGTCCGGAAAACGGAAAACGCTTATCGGAGCCTGCCGCATATATTAGCTGAAAAGGATTATTACTCAGCCGTTTTCCACGGGAATGACGCTTCGTTCTGGAATCGGGAGGCCATGTATGATTCCTTAGGATACAATCGTTATTTTTCAAAAGCCGATTATATGGTGAGTGATGAGAACTCAGTGAACTACGGGATTAAAGATATTCCATTTTTTCAGCAATCCATTCAGCATCTGGATAACCTGCAAAAGCCTTTCTACGCAAGGTTTATCACATTAACAAACCATTTTCCGTTTTTGCTGGAGGAGGAAGATCAGTTTATTCCTGAGGCCACCACCAGTGAAATGGTGGTCAATCGCTATGTCACAACAGTCAGATACCAGGATGAAGCCATAAAAACCTTCTTCCAGGACCTAAAAAAGAAGGGACTCTATGATAATACGATGTTCGTATTGTATGGCGACCATTATGGCATCTCTGATAAATATGAGCATGGCGTTCTCGAACTGCTGGGGCAGGAAGATACGATTGTGAACCGCATGCAGCTGCAGAGTGTGCCGCTGATTATCCATGTGCCGGGTGTGGAGGGCAAAACGTTTTCGAACCTTGGCGGGGAAATCGATATCAGGGCAACGATTCTTCATCTGCTCGGCATGAGTGCTGATGATAACTTCAGCTTCGGGCAAAACCTGTTTACAAGGGATCCCGATCATCCCGTTACCTTCCGGGATGGAAGTTTCATAGCGAAAGACTATTTGTACAAAGCCGGTAAATGCTTCAAAAGAAAATCGGAAGCAGAAACAGATATAAGTGGCTGTGAACCTTTAATGGATATCTCCAGGAAAGAGCTCGGGTTCTCTGATGATATTGTGCATGGGGATTTAATGAGGTTTATGGAGTAATTTTTTTGGAGGAGAAGCATGGAAGTTTTCGGGTTTATATTCTTATGGGGAATTCCGTTGCTGCTGCTTTGGAGCTTTATTTTAACGCTTATCAAAGTTAAGAGAGCAGGCAGCGAAGGACAATTCCTGGGCAGGACGCTGACATTTATCGGCGGAATTTATCATTACACCATTTCTTCATTTGCCGCTTGGGTTGGTTTGATTGCCATCGCATTTGGAATTGCAGCGCTGGTGGAGGGTTCAATCTTCGGTGCATTATTCTTTGGTTTATTCGGTGTTTTTATGGTTTATAACTTTTTTCCAAGATTGAATATGACCGAATGAGATTGAGGTATGTCCTATGTGGCATGCCTCTTATTTCTTTTTTGTAGGTATTGGGTCATTGGCCACAAAGAAAGCAGAAAAGAGGATGTGAGAGTCGGAACCCGGGTCAGTTTCGGACACAGAAAGGCGGAAACCATGGATTTGAGTCGGAACCTGGGTCAACTTCGGACACAAAAAGGAGAAAAGAGACCGGTAGAGTCAGAACCTGTTGCAAGTTCGGACACAAAAAGGAGAAAAGAGACCGGTAGAGTCAGAACTTGGTGCAAGTTCTGACACAAAAAGGAGAAAAGAGGCCGGTAGAGTCAGAACCTGGCGCAACTTCGGACGCAGAAAGGAGAAAAGAGGCCGGTAGAGTCAGAACCTGGTTCAACTTCGGACACAGAAAGGCGGAACTATGGAACGGAGTCGGAACCCGGGTCAGCTTGGGACACAGCAAGCAGAAACCGTGAATCAGAGTCAAAACTCTGTGCAGCTTCGGACACAGAAATCTCTAAAGAGAGGCAGTCGGAGACCGAACTCCGAGCATCTTCTAACACCAGACAGGAGTAAGAAGGCTGAACTTTTTGAAACAATTCAGCCTTTATTTATAATTGAACGATAAATCTGTTTAATAGTCTCCATATGAATGGCTTCATGGTAAAAGCCGAATAAAAAAGCCTCTCCGGTTGTGTAAAAGGTAATGCCGCCGCGGTTTGTAAAGGGACTTGGCAGTTTTTGATCCATACGCCCATGAAGAAATGTCTTTATCCTGGGTTTTTGTTCGGTAAAGACGGACGCAATTTCCTTGAATGAAGGCGGTGCCTCGAACCAATCGGCAGGCTTAGTTCCAGCGCCAAATAACCGTTCATAGTTCACTGGGACGTTCATTTTTTTACCTGATATTCCAAAGACAAGCTTTTCCTGGACAAATGCAATATGCCCGAAGTTCCAGCGGATACTATTGTTAAATCCTTCTGGTATGATATCAGCCATTTCTTCTGGAATCCGTCTGATTGATTTTTCTGTAATGCCACGCACTTTTTCCATATGATCAAAAATTGTCTGTTCCAATAAATTCACCCTCCATATTAAAGCTCATTGCATTAAAGTTCTAGGGCTTCACTTCATTTTCCTACGGCTTTATTTCTTTTTGTCCAGAAGAGCTATGTATAATTTATAACCTTAAGTCTCAAGTCCTATAACCATATACAGCGCAGGCTTCTTAACCTAAGAGACGTATCTCCATATTATAAGAATATAATCATATTTTTAATAAGGAGATACGCTATGTCTAATCAAAATATCTATATACTCCTTACGGATACCGGAACGTTATTTACGCGGCTTATTAAGCTTTACACAAAAAAGCCTTATAACCATGCTTCTATTTCAATTGACCCTGAATTAAAAAATGTGTACAGCTTTGGCAGGAAAACGGCGAAAAATCCGTTTATAGGCGGTTTTGTTAAAGAAAATTTAAGAGGGAAATTTTTTACTGACTCAAAGTGTACTGTCATCAGCTGTTCTGTTACAGATGCACAGCTAAACAAGCTTAAAGCACTTATAAATAAGATAGAATCTGAAAAAGACGATTACAGTTATAATCTGCTGGGCCTTTTTGCCATCATGTTTAATAAACAACTCTCAAGAAAAAATACTTTTTTCTGCTCTCAATTTGTAGCAACTGTCTTGCAGAGATGTGAAATTGTCAAATTTAATAAACCGCCTGCCCTTGTTATGCCGCACGAATTAATGGAAAAGGAAGATTTCATTGTTGTTTTTCAGGGAAGCCTGAAAGAGTATTTTCTTACTATTGAATGCCGGGCGATAGAAATAAACACCGGCATTTCAACGAATGGCCAGGAAAAGTTCGGACAATCGCTGGCCATTTCCTAATGGCTGCACTCAATGCCGCTTCTTTTTATAAGCCAAAGGTGTCATATTCATCGCATTACGGAATTTTTCAATAAAATAACTGCTGCTGTTAAAGCCTACTTTATACGCAACCTCAGTTACATTCGAACCCGGCTCCTGAAGCAGGGAGAGGCTTTTTTGCAGGCGGTGCTGAATCAGGTAATTAATGGGTGTCGTCCTGAGAATCTTTTTAAAGTATCTGCAGCATTCAGAATTGCTCAGTCTGCCGGCTTTGGCAATATCACTTAGGATGACTTTTTCAGCATAATGCTCATGGATCCAATTCAGCATTTCCTTCATCCGACTGTGTTTTTCAGCCTCAGTCTGGCTGTATTCCCGCTGGAATCCGTTTCGGATTAACTGCTGCCAAATGAATGTGAGCAGACTGGCTGTATCAATCTCATAAAATGGTGAATTCTCATGAATTAATTTCCTGATTTCCAGGATGCTGTCTATTATATTGTTTTCCCATTCTTCATTACCCTTCAAAATTAGGCCTGGAAGATTTGTTGCTGAAATATACGCAGAAATATAGCTGCTGAACAATTCCTGGGGAAGCAGGAAATGAGGGGAGACATTTAAACAAATGTACACGCAATCTCCGCTAATATCCTCGGTTGAATGAAGGCACCCGCTATTGATGAACAGGCAGTCTCCTTCTTTAACCGCAAATTTCTCTTCATTGACTTGAACCATGGCTTCTCCTTTAAGGGTCAGGATAAATTGAATTTCCTCATGCCAATGCAAAGGAACTTTGCCTTGAATATGATCTGCGATCTTCGTCTCGTAGCACGCGACAGGCATCACCACTGTCCTGTGGCTCGTCAATTCCTTCAGGCTTTCATCCACTTTAAAATCTTTAATCTGCAAAAAAGCCACCTCAATATTGTTATACTTTTTTATGATATCCAGCTATTTTTATCACAGAATTTGGTTTATTATAACACTATTATTATATTTAAGGTGGAGTCGAACATGAAAGGACGTTCAAGGAGTACGGGTTTATTGCTCGTTATTTTTGGAGCTTCATTCTGGGGTGTTGGCGGAACTGTTGCCCAAAAGCTTTTTCAGGAATTCGGCATCTCAGTTGATTGGCTTGTCACAGCCCGGCTTCTGATCGCTGGTGTGCTACTCTTAGCCGTACAATTTTTGCTGAAGGATAGCTCACAGGTGTTTGGAGTGTGGAAGAATAAAAAAGCAGCTATCATGCTTTTGATTTTTGGCCTGGCGGGAATGCTGGCCGTACAGTATACCTATATGGCTTCCATTCACCATGGCAATGCGGCTGTTGCCACGCTGCTTCAATATTTGGCACCAGCTATGATTATCATTTATCTGGTCCTGCGTAAGCAATCGGTGTTTACAAGACAGGATTTGGTGACCGTGTCCCTTGCTTTAGCGGGGTGCTTTCTTCTATTGACCAATGGTTCTGTTTCTCAGCTGTCCGTACCCTCACCTGCGATTGTATGGGGAGTTCTATCCGGTGTGGCACTGGCGTTTTATACGTTGTATGCCGTCCCGCTGCTGAAGGAGTATGATTCCCTTGTCGTGGTTGGCTGGGCGATGGTGATTGGCGGATTTGCATTGAGTTTCATCCATCCCCCATGGGAAATGGATTTCGGCAGCTTAAAGGCTGAAGCATTCCTGTATTTGGTTTTCGTTATTATTTTTGGAACGATGCTTGCGTTCTGGTTCTACATTGAAAGTCTCCAAACGCTGTCTCCGACCGAAACCAGTCTTTTAAGCAGCCTCGAGCCGCTTGCCGCAGTATTTACGACGGTTATCTGGCTGAACGAACCATTCGGCCTATTTCAATGGGCGGGTACTGCCTGTATTTTTGGCATGATTCTGCTGCTGGCTTTGAGTAAGAAAAAACCGGCAAAAACCAGTGATTCTGCTGAAAATGAAGAACCATTAAGAGTGAGCTGAGAGCCAGTCCCTTTCGCAGGGGCTGGTTTTTTCTTGCTTAGGTTTGGGTGCGGCAGGACATGATTTCTTTGAGGAAATTTGGTATTCGCTCATAAACCGAAGGAAATCGCTCATAAAATAAGTTTTTCGCTCATAAAAAACAAAAAACGCTCATAACCACTGCCATTTCAAATTTTAATAAATTCTCCGCTGTAATTTTGCCCACACTAAGCATTATATTTTCCTAAATTTATTTCGGTTGTTAAAATAAAGTCAATTCTTCATGAAGGAGATTAAAAAATGACGAATATACAAATACCTGTTTCTGTTTTAAACCTTGCCCCGATACGAGAGGGGAAGGACAGCAGGCAGGCCATCGAAGATCTTGTTGATCTGGCCCAGGCAACAGAGGAAATGGGCTACAAACGCTATTGGATAGCGGAGCACCATAATACCCCGACACTGGTTAGTTCTGCCACGGCTATTTTAATAAAACATGCATTGGAGCATACTAAAACGATTCGCGTTGGCTCCGGCGGAATAATGCTGCCGAATCATGCGCCATTAGTGGTTGCCGAGCAATTCGGCACGATGGCGACCATTTATCCGGATCGGGTCGATTTGGGCCTCGGAAGGGCACCTGGTACGGATATGATGACGGCTAATGCGCTTCGCCGTTCAAAAAATGATTCTGTTTATACATTCCCTGAGGATGTGAAGCAGCTGCTGACATACTTTGGTCCTTTAGAGGAGCAGAGTTATGTAAAAGCACACCCGGGTGTTGAAACGAACATTCCCATTTATATTCTTGGTTCTTCGACAGATTCAGCGTATTTGGCTGCTGAGCTGGGGCTTCCATATGTGTTTGCTTCACACTTTGCTCCAAGGTGGATGGAGGACGCCATCCGGATCTACCGTGCCAACTTTAAGCCTTCGCAGTATCTGGATAAACCATATATGATGATCTGCTTAAATGTCATTGCAGCAGAAACGGATGAGGAAGCGGAATTCCTGTCCACAACGATGAAACAGTTTTTCCTGAATGTCGTCAGAGGAACTTCCATGAAATTGAGCCCTCCGGTCGAGGATCTGGACTCCATCTGGAACCCAATGGAGAAGGAAGCCGCAGAGGGGATGTCAAGCGTCACCCTGATGGGCAGCAAAGAAACTGTCAAAGGACAGCTGGAGCAGTTCCAGAGCATGTACAATGTGGAGGAAATCATGGCAGTTTCCTATATTTATGACGAAGAAAAACAAAAACGTTCCTATGAAATATTGAAAGAAATTACAGACGGCAAATGAGCGGGGAAATATTCCCCGCTTTTCATATTTCTCGGGAAAGCGCAGGATTAGACTATTCTTGCGCGCGGAGGTCGTATCATGGCTCTTATTGCCGAAAGATGAAAAGCTCTGCTTTATTCTATGGTTTCCTGTTTGTAAAGTGCAGGATTGGCTGCCGTATTCAAACTCTGTGCAGACGCCCACAGATTTGCCAGGAAGCGCGGCATCATCTGCTGTGACGGAAGAGTGCCATATCTGGAAAAGTAAACAAACAGCTTCAAATAAGTTCTTGCATTATTCGGCAGGTGAATTTTCTTTGCGTAGTATTCATTTTCCGTAAAGGTTGCAAAAGAACGGGTTTCAAAGCCGGAAATTAACCGTGTGCTCTCTCCTTTGTATTCATTTTCAATGTAATGGATTCTTTTTATAATGGTGGGGTCATCAGAGCCATCATAATTAGCAAGCTTGGCTTGCCGGTATGCTGGGACAGATGACAGGTTATCTGTAAGTGCAAGTGCATGACCGTATGCTTTGTCATGACCTTCATATAGAGGCTTGATATCGGCATTCCCCATTAAATCCACTAAACGCAATTCCTCATTTTCCAAATAGGGCGGTCTGAAAATCTGTCTCGAAAGCTTAAGCTCATCGAGTGAATCACATACAAATGAAGTGAAAAAATACCACTGGCCATTGTCATCCAGGCTGATATCATAATCCTGCCCTTCAATTTCTATCTGGTAATCAATGAAGCGATCTTTACGGTCGAATGTAAAATCAAATTGTTCTTTTTCTGCTGGTTTAAATCCATATGGAGTTTGAATCGGTACACAGATTTCTGAGAAGTATTGGTTTTTCATGCTGACTCACACCTTACATTTCTTTTATTCTGCTATAGAAAATACCCTGCAGATTCCTTTATCATGCCAAAAAAAGAGGATAATTTTCTTTAGTTATACAAAAATAATAAAAATCGAATGGAAAGGACATTGAGTATGAAAAAATGCATTTTTCTTTTTCTCAGTCTCGCAGTGTTCTGGCAATTGAATTGGAGCGCTGCACATGCTGAAAACAATCCCCGCAATATTTATGATGTAAATCAGGGGGATACCCTGACATTGATTGCAAAAAAATATGGATCAACTGCAGGGGACTTAAAGCTATTTAACGGCCTGCAGTCAGACAGGCTTTTAATCGGGCAAAAGCTGCGTGTCCCGATTATGTATAAAGTGGCTCCCGGAGATACACTCTGGAGGCTGGCGGAAAAATATGATTCAAGTGTGCCGATTATTAAGACAGCAAATGGACTATCCTCCAATGCTATAAATGCTGGGCAGAAATTAAAAATTGTTCCAAAGAAATTAGCCATGGATGGAAAGTTTGTCCTCATGACAAGAGAGGAATTCCGGGATTGGATTTTCAAACAGAAATTCACGAGGAAAGTGGCAAAGGTTCAGCAGCATCACACCTATCAGCCATCATACAAACAGTTCAATGGCACAAATCATTTTGCGCTCATGAAGGGGATGGAGGAGTATCATGTAAGCGGGATGAAGTGGAGCATGATCAGCCAGCAGCTGACCACTTTCCCGGATGGAAAGGTGGCAGTGGGGAGGCCGTTCGATATGGCACCTGAAGGATCATTCGGCCTGCAGAATAAAGAAGCGATGCACAAGATCGAAGCGGATGCGATAGCGATCGAAAATCTCGGTGATTTTGACTCCAATCAAATGACTGCCGAACAAAAAGAAACGATCGTGAGTGTCACAGCTCTCCTGATGCTGAAATATGGCCTGACACCATCCATCGACAGCATTACCTATCACCATTGGTGGGATATTAACTCAGGTGAGAGGGTGCTGGATAACAGCCATGGGCATGCAGTAAAAACATGTCCGGGCACTGAATTTTTTGGCGGGAATTCGACTGCCAGTGCTAAGAATAATTTTTATCCTCTGGTCAGGAAAAAAATGCAGGAGATCAGATCAACCCTGCATTAATCGGGAAAACCCGCAGACAATGCGGGTTTTTCTCATCGTTTTTTCTTCTTTTTATCAACTTCTGCTGCAAGCTTCGCTTTATTTACACTTTCAAGCTCTACCTGTACGTGAATTTTCCTTTCCTCTACTGATGTTACACTGGTTACTTTGCCTTTGCGTCCTTTGATTCTGATCTCTTCTCCTTCATTTGGAACACTTTTGCGAAGCTGATTTAATAAAACATTTTTCCCATCAAGATAATACACCGTAAACATTCTCATCTCACCTTTGTCTATGGAATGTGGTACAAGTTCCTGCACCATTTCTATAAAATATAGAACAAGTGATAAAAATAGACCGTTTTTTAAAAAAATAGTTGCGAACATTTGTTCCTCGTAGTAAAATCAATTTGTAATAAATTTAAGAAAAATGAAAATATTAGGGGAGCTGATAAAAATGACAGTTAAAGTGATTCCTTATTTAGTGATGGACGGAAATGCGAATGAAGCGATTGAATTTTACAGAGAAGCGCTCGAAGCAGAAGTTTTGTATAAGCAAACATTTGGGGAAAGTCCCGATAACCCTGAATATCCACTCCCTGAAGAAGCAAAGAACCGCATTATGCATGCCACTCTAAAGGTTGGGGAGAACGAACTTATGTTTAGCGATACATTCCCGGGCCAGAATCATCAAACAGGCAATCAAGTGACCATTTGCCTTTCAGCATCAGATCCTGAAAAATCGAAGAAATTTTTTGAAGCTCTACAGCAGGGCGGCCAAGTCAGTATGCCTCTTCAGGAAACTTTTTTCAGCCCTGCATATGGCAGCGTAATCGACAAATTCGGAGTGAATTTTCAAATCTATACAGAGGGTGAGCATTAATTAACTGAATGAGCCATTCTTTTTAGGGAAGAAATGGCTCTTTTTGATTTATTTCATTAGAGAAGGCGATTGATGTGATTATAAAACCGAAACAATACATAGTTAAAAATTTGAGTTATACGATAAGATCTGCTGTCGAGGAAGATGCTAAGAAACTGTCAGAAGTAAGAGCGCAGATTGATGGAGAAACGGAGAACATGGATCGGGAAGCAGGTGAAGGATACATAGATGAAACAGGTTTCAGAGAATTAGTTAATAAAGATTCCATTAGTGAACGTAATATATTTTTGGTAGCGGAGGTAAATGGAAGAATTGCCGGCTTTTCCAGATGTGAAGGCAGCGAACTGAAACGAAGCAGGCATAAAGTAGAATTTGGAGTATGTGTGCTAAATGAATTCTGGGGCTTTGCAATTGGAAAAAACCTTTTAGCTCAGTCTATTCAATGGGCTGAGGCTAATCATATTAAGAAGATAACCTTATATGTTCTTGAAACAAATGAGAAAGCGATTAAGTTATACGAGCAGTATGGCTTTGAAATTGAAGGGGTATTAAAAATGGATAAGCTGCTGTCTGATGGGAACTATTATAGCACCATGGCAATGGGAAGGATTACAGATAATAATTGTTGCTCACATTGAGCAAGAAGGGGACATATGAAGGAGTAAATGCCTAAATCACGGCGGAGTCCCTTGAAACAATATGGTTTGCTGTTTTGATACAAATCAAGATTACAGTATCCGGACACCGAAAACGCCACTCTTCATTAACTCTTCATTAACTTCGTACCCATGAAAAAAATTTGAATATAATATAACATACGTCAGCTAAGGAGTATGTTATGGACAATCAACTAAAAGAGGTCGTCGGAGCCGCTTTAGCTGCCATTGGTACGATCATTTCAGCTGTCTCAACCATACCCGCAAAGTCAAAAAAAATGGAAAAACTGTTTGATGGCTTTGATATTGTGGGGAATAGCCTCCAGGCAACAGGAAATGCCCTTGAAGCAGATGGACAGGGTGAACCATCTCTCGAAAAGGCAGGCAATGAGATACAGGCTATTGGAAACATTACCGTCATTGCTGGATTAACTTTGGATTTAGAGGAGAAATATGAAGATAAATTAGTGATTGCAGGAAACTGGATTCAGGCACTTGGCGGAGCCACCGCACTTGGAGACGAATTTGAAGATCCTACTGCGGCAGGTCAGCTATTTAATATATATGGCAACCTGCTTCAGGCGATTGGCAATTCTCTGCAGGCAATTGGGAGAACTATAAATCTCAGAGAAAAAGAGAGGGGAGAATCGGGAGATAGCGCAAATAATATTATTGCCGCAGGAAGCTGGATACAGGCAGTTGGTTCTGTATTATCACTAATTGGCCAGCTTCAAGAGGAGAATCAGGAGACTTCTTCTGGAAGCAGTGATAAAAGCGATGAGCCGAGCTCAAAATCTTCTGTGGAGAATGAAGAAGTTATTTAGAGAGGGGTAATCATGTATCTGGAGGGCGATGACTTATTAACGATCGGAGCTTATTTCTTGGTTACAGGCACATTTATTTCAGCGATTGGCGAAACCATGAAGCCGGACGAAAGCAATGTGAACAAAATATTAATACGGGACGGTAACGGTGTCCAGGCAGTTGGCAATAGCCTGCAGGGGTTTGGCAGGATAAGCTTGGCTGAAGGAAGTGAACCAGCTAATTTATATGGAATTATTGGGAGCTTTACGCAGGCAGGCGGGAATTCCATTAACTCGGTTGCAAACAATATTGAAATTCAGAATCCCTCTGTTTCTGTATCGGGATTCAATTCGCTGGGCAGTACCATTCAATCCATGGGAGCCGCATTGGAAGCTTCGGGAGTTGGAAATGAAGAAAACAATATGCTTAGGAATCTCAAAACGCTGGGCTACTCTTTAATTTCCATCTCGGCCATTCTGGACGCTATAGGAATTCTTATAGAAGATGAAACGAGCATCCAAAAAAGAGTTCTGCTGGCTGCAGGAGGCTGGCTGGAATTCATTGGTGCGGTTCTTGGCGCTTATGTGATCCTTCAGGCAGCTGAATAAGCTGCATATTTTGCAAAAAAGAGAAAATGCATGGATAACATTGTGATATCAGTTGATATTTGTCGACTATCAATCTGCTAGCAGTTGATAATTTTGTGCTATTGGGTCGCTTTCTGTCTAATTTCAAGCAGAAAAATAACCTGGAATTATACTTCTCCAGGCTATCCTTCAAACTTCCATTAAACTGTCTCAAACAAAATAGCAACGCCAACGCCGCCTCCACTTCCAATGGCAGCTAATACATATTTGGAAGAAGGTCTTCTTTGGACATCATAAAATAATTTTGAAATCATCACAGCACCTGAAGCTCCATAGGGGTGGCCAATGGTAAGAGCCCCTCCATTAACATTCAGTTTTTCATAGGGGATTGATAGCTCATGGGCGCATGCTGCAATTTTGGAAGCGAAAGCTTCATTAATTTCGATTAAATCAATATCGTCAATGGTTAAATAATTTCTTTCCAGGATTGCCTGAATGGCTGGAACAGGTGCAAATCCCGGATAGTATGGGTGTACACCAGCAACGGCACTATCGGCAAAACGGAGAATGGGTTTGTATCCATTTTTAATTGCTGTTTCTTCCTCCATCACCAAAACAGCAGCTGCCCCGTCATGGATGCCGCAGCTGTTGGCTGTTGTTACAGTGCCATCCTTTTTAAATATTGGCTTGGCTCGTTTTAAAAGAGTATCCATTTTTCTCTTTTTGAAAAACTCTTCATCCTGTGAAAGGCTTCCAAAGGGAAGCAGCTCGTCTGCCAGGATTCCATTTTCAAAAGCCCTCCAGCTCCGTTCATAGCTTAATTTAGCATAGGCATCCTGAGCTTCTCTTGTTATGCCGTGCTTTTCGGCAACATTTTCCGCAGCAGTACCCATATCCGGGTCACCAACTTTGTCTGGGGAGAAGCGGGCCCTTTTGGAAAATGGGGAGGTGCTGGCACTTTCCGTACCTCCCGCTATATAACAAGTACCAGCTCCGCCCTGGATTAGAAAGCATGCCAACCGAATGGCCTCGAGACCGGCACTGCATTGCCTGTCCAGGGTCAAGCCCGGGACGGACAGAGGGAGTCCTGCTTCCAATGCAGACAAGCGGGCAATATTGCCGCCGGGTCCCACAACATTGCCTAAAATGACATCATCAATTTTTTCTTCCAGGTCTCCTGCCAGATATTTCAGCAGCGGGGCAGCAAGTTCATAAGGCTCGCAGTCCTTCAGCATGCCATTTACTTTTCCAATTGGCGTTCTTTTTGCTTGTACAATCACGGCTCTCTTAATGGCTGATCACCTTTCTTTCGATAATATCCTTCAGTTGGTCTCTGGCGATTTTCCCGCCTGCTGTGTAAGGCATTTTTTCTATGAAGATCCATTTGCGCGGCACTTTATAGGATGCCAGATGATTTTTGCATAGGCGTTTTAACACAAGGGCATCTGTATTGCCTTTGATGACAGCCACTGCAATTTCGCCCCAGTATGGATCTTTCAGACCAATTACAACAGCCTCCTCGACAGCAGGATGCTGGCTGATCACTTTTTCAATTTCTTCCGGGAAGATATTAATGGCTCCATATAAAATCATGTTCTTCTCCCGCCCGCTGATATATAGATATCCTTCTTCATCAACATAGCCCATATCATCAACAGTTGCCCATCCATCTTGATCCTGGATGGTATGTATGGCGTCATTTAATAGGTACCCGTCGAAAATAAGGTCGCTCCTTACATAAATTTTACCGATTTCATAGGGAGTTAGCTTTTCACCCTTTGTTCCTTTGATTTCGATTTCAACACCATGACAAGGCCTACCGACTGATTCTGCCTTCTGCTCATTCCCATGAAAGGTGATATAACTTAACTCACTGGCTCCATAAAACTCAATCATCGAAAGCTTAGGAAACATTTTGCTGATTTCTTGTTTTGATGTTTCGTCCCATTTTGCACCTGAAGAAATAATTTTAAAAGGCTTCTCTATGATTCTTTTTTCTTTTAAAATAGCTGACACCATTGTCGGAACTGTATAAAGTGCGGTGATTGGCTGCTCCTCAATACACAATAGGGCCTTGGCTGCATTGAATTTATCAAGCAGGTAAACTGTTCCGCCTGTACAAAGGGTACTAACCGCGCCATACAAAAAATGAGAGTGAATGAGTGCTCCTGGAATCAGGACATGTTCCTTTTCATTCATTTTAAAATCATGCTCATTAACCTTGAAGCTGGCAGCCCAGGATGTATGGGAGCGGATAAATGCCTTTGGACTGCCGGTCGTACCGGAAGTGAATCCCATATAAAATGGATTATTTCCTTCTGTATCGATGTGAAATGAAGAGCTTTGACGGTTTATGTACTCCAGTGCATCCTCCAAAATGATAACGTAAGGGTGCATCTGGGCAATCTGATTATAATATTCCTTAACCGTGATAACGATAGAAGGGGGCGATATCCCGATCCGCTCATTAAGTTCCTCGGCCTTCCATTTTAAGTCGTAAGGAACAGCTGTCCATCCAGCCATGGCGGCCCCGGTGAATAATTGCAAAAATGGGATCCCATTTGGCAGAAGAAATCCCGCTGTCTTATTATCAAACGAGAAAGACTTTAGCCAATTGGCGGTTTTGCATAGGAGAGTGTTCCATTCTTTATAATTTAAAGATCCGACTGTCGTAACGATTGCGGATTTGCCGGGAGATTCTTCAGCGAATTTTTTAATGTTGGCTGTAATATTCGTCAAGGGTGTTCATCTCCTTATGGAAAAGGAGACACCTTAAAGTGTCTCCAGAGATTTAGAAAATTGCTTATTAATAATCGGATGCTTAAGCAGTCTGTATACCAGGAATGAGGCAAGAGTAGCTTTCAACACATCTCCCGGGATATAAACCAGGCTTAATTTTATAGCTTCGGCCAGAGGAATATTCATCATAAAGGCCTGTACCGGAATGCCAAACAGATAGATTAGGAATATTCCGACAGTCAGGTTTATGAGAAGGATATTCTTTAACTTTAAAGTTTTGAAGTGTGAAAGTAAATAGCCGATAAAAAAAGCTGTTACCGGGTAAGAAATTAAATAGCCGGCGCTGGGACCGAAGAAAACCCCTATACCACCGCGGCCGCCAGATAATAGTGGAGCACCGGCTGCAACTAGCAGTAAAAACACGGCCATGCTGATTCCGCCCAGTCTGGCACCTAAAATACCTCCGGCTAAAAGGACACCAAGTGTCTGTAAGGTAATCGGAACGGGTGTAAAAGATAGCATGATTGGGGGAACAAGACCGAGTGCTCCCATTACTGCTGCAAATAAAGCCACGTATGTCATTTCTTTGACTTTCATAATACCTCTCCAATTCAGATTAATAGGTTAACTGTTTTTATTTTATGGTTAACATAGGAGTTTGTCAACGTGATAGAAAATATAGTTTACAATAAAATCAAGAATGTAAAGGCCTTGCTTGCCAGCAAAAGTGTATTAGGCTTATTCCAGCCAGATTAAGAAATTAGGGAAAAAACCCCCGAAAAGGAAACGGGGGCAGCTTTACAAGGAACTGTGATTTCATTTAACCTCAATGCCAAGCCAGGAAAGATAAATGGCCAAATTGCCGCCTTCATTCCAGCTGATACTATCTAATATATATGTAATAAAAATAAAAACCATATAGGCGCCAAGCAAGAATACTATCTTTAAAGTCTTATTTTCTGCATGTTTCAATATCCTTTTCCAAACTATATAAATTAAGATTGGAAAGCCGAATACCCCAATAGGAAGCAGAAGTGCACCTATCGCAAAGAAGAACAAAACAACTGATACAATATAATAAATTCCGTAGCCCAGCAGCATCAAAACAGCTGTCACACTAAACTTAAAGTAGGATCGCGCTTGAATTTTAATCTCCCCGTTTCTAATTAAGAATCATAATATCTTTATACAAATACTCACATAAATAAGTCAATGTCTATTATTAAGAAGGTGCCGCAAATATATTCTTATAGGGTTATGTTCAATAAAAATGGAGTTTCATATTTTAAAAATGTAAAATAACAGTATAAAAGGTTTTTTTTAGGAGGGAATATGTACACTTACGAATCATTTGTAACAGAGGGGGCATTTACATTATTACAGCCAGTCTTTTATAGCTCTTTATTGGCAGCCGTTATATTGCTCATTTTTGCTTTAACTTCAAAAGCCATTAGCGGGATAGTGGTTGTGTTTATATCACTTATTTTAATTATCATCTCTGGCCAGGTTTTATTTTTTGACGCCATTATCGCTGATGAGCTTGGTCTGGGCGGGGACGGAACTGCCACTTTGCTTTTCCTGGGAATCGCTTTCTTAAGTCTTGCCAGCCCGGTTATCTTTTTTATAAGAAAAAGGAGGGATAAGAGTGGGCTCTTCGGAAATTGGGAAGTTAAGGGTCAGACAAATCTTATGGATGAATGGCGCAATCATTGCAGCGTTAGGCATATCTTTCGCTGTGATAACATTCATGGAAATAACGATGTTTCACGTGTTTTTGTTTCTAGGAGTTCTTCTGTTCGTTCAGTCTCTTGCCGGATTTATCAGGCGAGATTCTGCATCCTCCATTATCCCCGCTTTAGATCAAATAGCCAAATACGAAAGAGAAAAGATGGGCAGTGAATGGAGAAAGCAGCGGACTGTGGGGAGTATCTCGAGTCTGCTGGTGAGCGTTATATGTTTTTTAAATGCTTATCTTCATTTTAGATCCAATATTCTTCTAACCATTGAACCGATGTTTTTATTTTTTCTGACTATCGCGATTCTGGCCATGACCAATATCAGCATGGTCATTCACAGCAGAAAGGTGGATGGTGCTCAATCACCTGCAGACTTCACTGATTACACATGGAACTCTAATTCGAGGGCTATTATTATTGGATTAAGTATCGGTCTTCTTGTATTTGTGGTTATATTTTTAGTTTAACCGTTTCTTTCATTTAGGGACGGTCATTTCATTTTTTAAATACAAGTTGACAGGTCGGAATAGTTGGTTATATAATGTGAATAATTAATTCTGAGGGAGGAATAGATTATGAATGAACGTTATCCTGTTTTGGACGGTGCAGAATCATTCTACTATGAAGGCAATGAGATCGGCATCATGATCACACATGGTTTTCTTGGAACTCCCCAGAGTGTCCGTTTTTTGGGGGAGTCATTTGCCAAGCTTGGCTATACAGTCTTTGCTCCAAGGCTTAAAGGGCATGGCACACATTATAAAGATATGGAAAAGACCACTCATGAGGATTGGTTTGCTGAAGCCGAAAAGGGTTATCAATTTTTAAAAGAAAAATGCACATCCGTCTATGCCGCAGGTCAATCGATGGGTGGGGCGCTGACACTTTGGCTGGCTAATAATTATCCGGAAATTGCAGGTATAGTACTAATAAATGCCGCTCTTCGGGTTCCGTGTTATGAAAATTTAAAAGGGAAAACAAATCCCAGTTATATAGATGAAGGCGCACCTGATATAAAAAAAGAGGGTGTAGAGGAAATAACGTATGGGAAAGTTCCGGTCCCATCCATCTTCGAATTGCAGAAGGTCATGGATAGAACACCTGACTTATTGCCTGACATTAAAGCACCTGTATTAGGTTTTAAATCGGTAGAAGATCATGTTGTGCCTGCAGAGTGTACAGATTTTATTTTGCAAAAGATTGGTTCCGCCAAAAAGAATGCTATATCGCTCTATAACTCCTATCATGTGGCATCCTTGGACCATGATAAAGAAGAGATTGTTACCTTGACTCATCAGTTCATCCAGCAGAATCAAGCAGGCCGATTGTCCTTTGTGTAAAGAATGGCTGACCTAAAAGAGCCGATTTTGGCTCTTTTTCATTTTTGATCTATAGCCAGCCTAATTATGATAAAATAGTTAGTCAGGTAAAGATATATTCGGAAAAGGAGAGTACTCAGTGTGCTGATTCAAATTAATAAACAGCTGGAGAAAATGATGCCATTGATTACTCCAATAAGCGTGGTTCTTGGTGTTATGCTCGCAGGTTATATGAAGGATTTTGCCTTTATCATTCCTTGGGTTTTTGCATTTATGACGTTTTCAGGCAGTCTGAACTCGAGTTTTAGCAGTTTAAAAGAAATCATTCATCATCCAAAGCCGCTTTTTCTCATTTTGTTTTTACTTCATATTTTAATGCCTCTCTTTGCATGGAGCACCGGTACACTTGCGTTCGGAAATGATTCTTTAACTATTACCGGGCTGGTATTGGCTATGGCCATTCCGACTGGCATATCAAGCTTTATATGGGTTTCGATATATCGCGGGAATATCCCGCTGACCTTGTCTATTATTCTGGTAGATACCTTTCTGTCACCCTTTATTGTTCCGCTGACCTTGTCTGTATTTTTCCAGAAATCTGTACAGATCGATGCCGTGCCGATGATGACCGGGTTATTTGGCATGATTGTTCTGCCTTCTTTTCTTGGTATGCTTTTCAATCAATTTGCAGGAAAAAGCGCTGCATTCTTAAGCAGCCGTCTATCTCCTTTTTCAAAGCTGGGCATGGCCATTGTGGTCATGCTGAATGGAGCTGTTGTTGCCCCGTATCTGATGGAGGTCAATCTTAAATTGATCCTCATCGGGATCACTGTATTTGGTGTGGCATTTATGGGCTATCTGATCTCTTTCATCATCGCAAATGTACTGAAATACGATCAGGGCACGACGGTGGCTGTTACATTTAATGGAGGCATGAGGAATATCAGTGTTGGCTCTGTCCTGGCAGTCACTTATTTTCCGGCACCTGTTGCCGTTCCTGTCGTCATTGGCATGCTGTTTCAGCAGGTTTTGGCATCCCTGTATGGTATAATCATGAAACGACATTTCGGCAGGAAGGTTCTGCAGGGTGGTCATAGTGTGTAACAATTTAGCTCCTGTTTCAGGAGCTTTTTGTTTGTAATTTGGCTAAATCAACCTTCCGCACAGAAAATCCGCTATCCGCACATAAAAAGGCGTTATGCGCACATAAAAATTTTTATCCGCACACAAAAACGTGGTATCAGCACATAAAAATTTTTTTCAATATAAAAGAGTGGCATTCGTATGGCAAGATTTGAATATGACCACTAAAGTTACTCTGAAAATTGAACTTAATGGACCAATACGCAATCAAATACATAAATTTTCACCCGAAAACAGGGTTTAACCCCCTTTATTTCGGGTAGAATATCGGGGGATATCGCCGGCATTGAAATTATCTTAAAAAAAAGTTATAATAAGACGTTGTTAACACTACCGAGGGGGAAGTTTTTTTGTCAATCGAAATTGGAAGCAAGGTACAAGGAAAAGTAACAGGTATTACAAATTTCGGAGCTTTTGTCGAGCTGCCAGGCGGCACGACTGGTCTAGTTCACATCAGTGAGGTAGCTGACAGCTATGTTAAAGATGTGAATGATCATTTAAAAGTTGGCGATGAAGTAACTGTTAAAGTGCTAAGTGAGAAGGAAGGCAAAATTGCCTTATCCATCAAAAAAGCAGTGGACAGACCGGAAGGCCAATCTTCTTATTCACCGCGCCCACCGCGCCAGGGAAGAGATGATCGCCGCGGCGGTGGTGGTTCCAGAGATTTCCGTTCAAAAGGAAACTTTAAGCCAAAGGAAAGCTTTGAAGACAAAATGGCAAAATTCTTAAAATCGAGCGAAGAAAATATTTCTTCATTGAAGCGCAATACTGAAGGAAAGCGGGGCGGCCGAGGCGGACGCCGCGGATAAGCAGCCCTTTAGATAATGGGAAACTCCAATCAGGAGGGAAGTTTCCTGACTGATTGTTCGTGATCCTGTGATAAAGGCAAGCCATAATAGGCTTGCCTCTTTTCGTTTATATTTCAATTATGATCGGCAGGATCATTGGTTTGCGCTTTGTTTTTTCGAATAAAAACTGCCCAAGTGATTTCTTGATGCTCTGCTTGATGACATTCCACTGGCTTTTATCCTGCTCAGGAAGATCGTTGACAATTTTTTCTGCAATCCGGTTTATGTCTCTCAGCAGATCTTCGGATTCCCTTGCGTAAATAAAGCCCCGGGATATAGTATCCGGCCTTGATATCATTTTGCGTTCACTCTTGCTCATGGTCAGTACGATCACAAGCATGCCATCCTCTGATAGCTGCTTCCTGTCGCGGAGCACGATGCTGCCAATGTCCCCGACACCCACTCCATCCACATACGTATCTCCCGCAGGCACCCGCCTTGTCTGGCGTGCTTTTCCGTTTTCTATATCAACGACATCCCCATTTTTAATGATAAACGTGTTCCCTTTTTCAACACCGATCGATTCAGCAAGCAATTTATGGTGATGAAGCATTCTGTATTCACCGTGAATGGGAATAAAATATTTCGGCTTCATCAATGTGAGCATAAGCTTTAAATCCTCCTGGTAGCCGTGGCCGGACACATGCATTCCCGTTGAGCTGCCTGATCCGTAAATTACTCTGGCACCCAGTTTAAAGAGGTTATCAATGATTTTAGAAACATCACGCTCGTTGCCCGGGATTGGGAGGCAGCCAGAATCACGGTATCTTCAGGATGAATTTCAGCGTCACGGTAATTTCCGGAAGAAAGGCGTGAGAGGGCAGCCATCGGCTCACCCTGGCTGCCGGTACAAAGTATGCACACCTTTTCAGGAGCGAGATTCATCGCCTCTTTTGGGTTGATGATCATTCCCTCCGGTACGGTCAGATACCCGCGTTCAATGGCCACATTCACCACATTCACCATGCTTCGGCCAAGCAGCACAAGCTTTCGGTTTGCTTTCATAGCTGCAGCCACGACCTGCTGGACCCGGCTCACATTGGAAGCGAAGGTGGAGATGATGATTTTGCGGGGGGCTTTCATAAATGCTTCCTCAATGTTCTCCCCGACAATATGCTCGGTAGGCGAAAAGCCGGACCGCTCTGCGTTTGTGCTTTCTGAGAGAAGTGCGAGAACTCCTTCCCGCCCGATTTCAGCCATCCTGTGGATATCAGCATGCTCCTGGTTTACAGGTGTCAAATCAAATTTAAAGTCACCGGTATGGACGACATTTCCCTCTGGTGTTTTAAACACAATTCCCAGACAGTCCGGGATGCTATGATTCACTTTAAAAAAGCTTACGCCTATTTCACCAAAATCAAGACTGGTATCAGAATCAATGGTGATCAGCTCAGAGTCACCAAGCAGGCGATGCTCCGATAGTTTTAGTTCTATGAGCCCCAGTGTAAATCTTGTTGCATACACAGGCATATTAATCTTTTTCAGGAGATAGGCAACCCCGCCGATGTGATCCTCATGTCCATGAGTGACAATCAGGCCTCGTATTTTTTCCCTGTTTTCTTCAAGGTAAGTAATATCCGGTATGATCAGATCAATCCCCAATAATGTTTCATCAGGAAATTTCCCTCCGGCGTCTATCACGACAATATCGTCATCATATTGAATCACATACATGTTTTTCCCAATTTCATTGATGCCGCCAAGAGAAAAGAGGGATAACTGCTTTCCATTTGCCTCCATATGTAAATCCTCCCGTTAGTCTTTTTTCTTAGCATTCCCGATTGGGTGTGCATTATCATGGGATTGCTTTTGAAAGTGGAAATTAGAACTTTATCCCTTTAAATCAGCAAATTAATCATTGACATAAAATACAGAAGCGTGCATAATAATTCTAATATTATGAAAACATCAACAGCATTGACAGGGAATCAGTAAATAGAAATCAGGCAAGAAGAGAGCGGGATTCACCGGCTGAAAGATCCTGCAGCCTGCAAAGCTATTGAACCTATCCTTAGAGCTGCCAGACAAAACTGGCCGAATTTCCGGCGTTAACGGATTTTCAAAGCGGGCGCTTGCAGTATGGAGTGCCAATGAAGGTGGTACCGCGAAAGACAAAGCTCTTCCGTCCTTTTTTTAGGGATGGGAGGGCTTTTTTTATTCCGCTTTATGGAGCGGACGAACGCTTTTTAACATAAGGGTGGTGTCTGTTGTGAAGAAGGAACGGATTGTTGTGAAAATTGGAAGCAGTTCGCTGACTAATAACAATGGCGGATTGTGCATGGAAAAGCTGGAGGAGCATGCAGCTGCCCTTTCACGGCTGAAGGAGAAGGGGCATGAGGTTATATTAATTTCATCCGGAGCCGTTGCTGCAGGGTTTGCAGATCTTGGATATCCTTCGCGCCCGGTGACCATTGCGGGAAAACAGGCGGCCGCCGCAGTGGGCCAGGGATTATTAATGCAGGGATATACGGAAGAATTCAAAAAGTATGGCATCGTTGCAGCGCAATTGCTGCTGACAAGGCAAAACTTCCTGCATAAGGAGCAATACCAAAATGCACATGCCACATTGTCCGAACTATTGAAGCGGAATGTACTTCCGATCATTAATGAAAATGATTCTGTATCGATTGAGGAGCTGGCCTTTGGTGATAACGATATGCTGTCAGCGCTTGTCTGCGGGCTGGTACAGGCACATCGCCTGATCATCCTGACAGATGTGAATGGAATTTATGATTCCAATCCCCGCACAAATTCAGAAGCAAAAAAGTTCAATTTTTTAACAGAAATAACGGAGGAATTGATGAATGCTGCCGCAGGGTCAGGCTCAAAGGTGGGAACCGGCGGAATGGTGACAAAGCTTGCGGCGGCAAGGACAGCATTAGCACTTGGTGTGCAGGTTTTCATAGGCGTGGGGCATGGCGCGGGAAAGCTGATTGAGATCCTTGAAGGCAAAGGGGATGGGACTTATATAGGCATCACATCACAGCCGAGTGTCAAAACCTCCAAGCAGTGGCTTGCGCTGCATTCTGTTCCGAATGGGAAAATTGAAGTGGATCACGGTGCTGCACAGGCCATATTAACTCAGGGGAAAAGCCTGCTGCCTGCAGGTGTGACCAGCATAACAGGCCATTTTCATATTCAGGATGTGGTGGAAGTGATTGGCCCAAAAGGTGATTTGATCGGCAAGGGGCAGGTTAATTTCACATCCGATGAGCTTCGGGCCATTAAAGGTCTATCCAGTGCAGAAGCTATGCAGATGGCCGGGAGCGACCGCCGGGTTGTCATTCACCGGGATCACTGGGTAACCCAAAAAAGAAAGGAGAAAAGTTCATGGAGTTAATTCATAAAGGCCAAAAAGCGAAAAAGGCAGCAGCAGAGCTGGCAAAAAAGTCGACACAGCAAAAAAATCGTGCACTTGAACTGATCTCAGAGCAGCTGATGCAGGAGAAGGATTTTATTTTAACAGAAAATGAAAAGGACCTTGACGCAGGTAAGGAAAAGGGAATGAGCGATGCTCTATTGGACCGTCTGCGGTTAAATGAAGCCCGGCTTAAGGATATGGCGGACGCACTTATCCAGCTTGCCCGGCTGGAAGATCCAGTTGGAGAGATTATTTCCGATTGGGAACGGCCAAACGGGCTTGAGATAACACAGGTTCGGGTCCCGCTTGGTGTTGTCGGCATGATCTATGAAGCGCGCCCAAATGTAACGGTCGATGCATCCAGCTTATGCTTGAAGACAGGCAATGCTGTGATGCTGCGCGGAAGTTCTACTGCCATTCATTCCAATAAGGCAATTGTGAAAGTGATTCATCATGCATTGGAAAAGAGTGACCTGCCGCGTGATGCGGTTCAGCTTATTGAGGATACAAGCCGGGAAACTGCTTCAGCTATGTTCAAGCTGAACGAATACCTGGATGTCCTGATTCCGCGGGGAGGGGCAAAGCTGATTAAGACAGTTGTGGAACAATCCACAGTCCCAGTGCTTGAGACAGGTGCCGGCAATTGCCATATTTATATTGATGAAAGTGCCCATAAGGAAATGGCAATTAGCATAGCGGTTAATGCCAAAACCCAGCGTCCGTCCGTTTGCAATGCTTGTGAAACGATCCTTGTTCACAGAGAGTGGGAGGGGCTGAACGATCTTGTGAAAGCACTAAAGGAAAAAGGGGTTTTGATTCATGGCGGTGAAGGTGTCAGCGGGGAAGGGATCATCCCGGCCGCAGAAGAGGATTGGGCCGCTGAATATTTAGGGTTGGAAGTCGCATTGAAAGTGACGGAAAGCGTGGAAGAGGCCATTGTTCATATCAACCGCTTTGGTACAAAACATTCTGAAGCGATTATCTCTTCAAACACAGAAAATGTGGAAAAATTTCTGAATGAAGTCGATGCAGCGGCCGTTTACCATAATGCCTCCACCCGTTTCACAGATGGATTCGAATTTGGGTTCGGCGCTGAAATCGGCATCAGCACCCAAAAGCTTCATGCCCGGGGTCCGATGGGGCTGCCGGCTTTGACATCGACGAAATATATTGTGAAAGGAAATGGGCAGGTGAAGAAGTAAGCGGAATTTGGGGGCTTGATCTGCATGTGATTGCTTCAGGAATCCCCTTGTTCTAAAAAAATGATATCGCTTTCTTCACAATTGATGCTAAAATAATAGAAAAAACAAAAAAGAGGACTATATGTATAAACATACAGGTCAAATTTCACTTGTGCTTATTTCGGTTTTATTTACTTCCTATCAATCTATTATTTCGCATGAAAAGTTTCTTTCTTTTGACTTTTTTCTTTTTACAGGTATTGCCTGGTTTGTAGGCTGGCAGTTTGACAAAAGCAGGTACTATGCAAAAAAAGCGCGGGCCAGCGAGGGAAGCTATAAAATGCTTCTGGAATCACTTCCGGTTTCCGTGCTCATACATAAGGACTATGTAATTTTATATGCAAACTCTGCAGCTGTCAGTGCCATGTCGAAATTAAATACTGATTCATTAGTTGGCCTATCGCTTCTTGATATTGTTGAATCTGACTATCAGGGCCGCTTACATGAACGATATCAACACATAAGTACAGAGAAGGAGCTTCTCAACAATACTGAATATATGATTAAACGCAGTGATGGAACCAGGAGTTATTTTGAAATTTCATCACTTTATGTGGAATTTGAAGGAAAAGAGGCCATCCTCTCGATCGGGACAGATATTTCTGATAAAAAAAAGGAACAGGAACAGCTTCTGCAAAAATCGGAAAAGCTGGCACTTCTAGGTCAGATGGCAGCCGGCATTGCACATGAAATCCGGAACCCGCTTACATCGATCAAAGGGTTTGTTCAGCTTTTCAAGTCCAGCAGCCAAAAAGAAGAGTATTTTGATATTGTGCTTTCGGAATTGGACCGCATTAATGGAATCGTTGGTGAATTTTTAGTGCTGGCCAAGCCGACTGCGAACATATTCGAAAAGCAAGACCTGACAAAATTAATCAGCGAAGTGATTCTCCTGAGCAATACCCAGTCTATTTTAAATAACGTGGAAATAAAGGTAGAAAATAAGGTTAATGCCCCAATGATTCATTGTGAGAGAAATCAATTGAAGCAAGTATTCCTCAATATTATTAAGAATGCGATTGAAGCCATGCCGGACGGAGGCCAATTAACGATTAAAGTCATGAAAAAGACCGGCAATACCATTTCCGTTCAATTCATCGATCAAGGGGTTGGCATTTCAGAAGACCGTATCCCAAGCCTTGGGGAACCCTTTTACACAACAAAGGAAAAAGGAACCGGTCTGGGTCTGATGATTTGCTATAAAATTATCGAAAACCATAATGGCCGCTTAACCATCGAAAGCAAAGTGGGGGAAGGCACGAAGATGGAGATTGAACTTCCATTTGAAGGGGTTAATTTAGAAGGCAATGAAAATAGAAAAACAGTTTTGACCTAGGGAGCTGGCAGTGCATATAACATGCGCTGCCTTTTTTTCGGCCGCAAAAGTGCCACTTGCATAGAATGTTATAATAATAGTAAATAAATTAAATACGGTGATTATAGTGTTATATTTCCTTTTACTTGGCTTTCTTTTTTTTGGGACTGTTTTATTTATCATACTTAAAAAAATTAATATCAATACGGCAGCAATGGCGGCTGTGATGGCATTTGGCATTGTGACACAGGGCGTGCTGCTCAATTTCTTCGGGATGCCTTTCTATTTGGGAGGCTTCGGCAAGATTCTCAGTGTAGCAGATTTAGCGTTATGGCTGGCTTTCCTTGTATCCATTGGGATGACCATTTTTAAAGGAGAGTTCAAGAGGCTGCATTACGCTAATCCCATTAATCGCTTTGGCATCGGAACGTGGGTAGCCGGCACTTCGATTTGCTGCATCATGTTTTTCAGGCAGTTTGGTGCAGGTGCGGAAGCCCAGGCGCTGGCGATCCTGAATGCGGGCTTATGGGCAGTTTATATTTGGATCAGCTTAAGAGGTTTCAAGGAGCTGGGAGCTGCCCCTTTTGGACAGCAGGCACATGGTGTTCTGCTGCTGACCACGGTAAGTACACAGTCACTTGTGCTCCTGTTCAATACTGTCTTTAACGAGGTGCCTGGCTTTTTGAATGCTTCTCTTATTTTGGCTGGATTTCTTCTTTATTTAATCAGTGCCTGGTTTATTCTGAAGCGGTATGCTGTGCGCGGGTGGAATTTAGCGAAGGATTGGAATAATACCAACTGCATTTTTCACGGAGCGTTATCGATCAGCGGACTTGCTATGGTCAAATCGGGTATTGCTTCAGGTTCTGCTGCCATGTGGTTTTGGCTGGCTGTGTTCCTGGTCTTCATGATTGTAGAGGGTATTGAAGTTATAAGGCTCGTTTGGCGCATTCGAATGTATGGCATAAAAGAGGGCATCTTCACCTACGATGTGACACAGTGGAGCCGGATCTTCACATTTGCAATGTTCTTTACGTTTACCTTTTTCATCGAGAGCCCTTTTCAGGCTATCATCCTGAATACAGGAATTTGGATTATTTTATTGTTATTGGGGATTGAGGTATTTTTAAGTGCTGGTTCATTAAGAAGGAAACATGTCCAGGTTCAGCCCGTTTTCAGAAAGGAAAGTTCTGTCTAAGTGCTGAACGCAAGTAAAATAGAGCTATACGAAAGTAAATTTAAGTTATGCGCAAATAAATTTATTCCGAGTGACGGATCGTTCATAATTTCATAAAAAAAGAGCCAGTTACATGCAAATTTGCAATGCAGCTGGCTCTTTTTAGGCCTTTTGAACGGATTTTCAATTAGGCACTCATCCTGAGTATAGGACAAGTTTGCTTCCGGGAAGGCTGAAGGTAAGGAGGCGATGTATAAATGGGTACCTTTGAAGTGTTGTCTTTGATGATCAGTTTCGGTATGTTTGTTATCGCCATGCTCCAGTTCACAGATAGAGACAGGAATTCATGAACACGCTCACAGGCGTGTTTTTTTAATTGGAGAGTTCCTTTTTTAGATCTTCTGCAGTTGTATCAATTTCTTCTCCCCAATGGTCATTGACCTTGTTGAACACGATCTCGCCTTTCGTATTCATTACAGCATAGCCCCTGTAGGCAGTATCGCCATTTTTCATTCCGGCCTGTTCGATGAGCTTCATTTCCGGATCAGAAATAAACGGGAGGCTTTTCCCCATCTTTTCTTCCAGAGCCTGATAAAGCTCTAGCTGCTGCTCAGGCTGATTATTGCTGACGATATACATATTGGCATCCAGATCTTCTAATTTATCCATATTCTCATGCAGCTCGACCAGCTGCTGCTGACAGAGTCCTCAGGTGTATGTTGTGATAAAGAAGAAGACAGAGGGCTTGTCCTGCGGGAAGGCAACTTCATTGCCGCTTTGATCTTTTAACGCAATCGCTTGATCTTTGCCGCAGGCTGTCAGAACAAGAAGGACGATTGCTAATAGAATCATGAATTTTTTCTTCATATGATCTCCATTTCCTTTTAGTTATTATCTTATCATTATGGCGCTCTTTTTCGTTTTTCTCAATAAAAATGCACGATTGAGCGGTTAATCAAAAAACAAACACACTCCTTTTTAAAAGAGTGTGCGTTTCTGAATTATGGAGGGTTGTTCTAATGGATGAGCTTGCTTCGCTGCACTTTATAGATGAGCTTATCGAGCTCCTCTGAGTACATGAGCGTATCAGGGTGTGACAATCCCTTGTTTTTTCCAACAGAAATCATCTTTTTGCGCAGGACATCGATGTCATTGTGAAGTTTTTTTATAGCAGTCGAAGGTGTGGTCATTGATTCGGCTCCTAATCCGGGGATGAAATAATATATTCTATTATCGACAAATTAACTGGCAAATAAACAGATTCGACAAAACTTATAAAAAGATTACAAGTTTCTACAACGCTTGCGATGTAAATCTATTAAACAATATGTCACTGATGAAAAATTGCTAAAAAAGGCTTGAAGAAGCTTTTTTAAAGTGATATGATTTTTAATAGTTCAAAAATCTGTCACATTTTGATTTGAGATAGCGAACCTGTCGTCGGTTAAAATGCCATCAGATTCTATTAGATTAACAGTTGGTCCTTTAAGCAGCGCATCCTGCTTGATACTAACCGTCAATCCTTCTTCAGCATACCCCAATATGGGAATGCCGGAGAGATTGGCGGTTTTTTTGTTTCAGGAAATTATCCTGAAACCGCTTTAAAATGGTTTGAGCATTACGAGGGGAAAAAGAGTGAAAAAGACAAAAAATCGGTGGCTGATTGCCGCCTCGGCCGTAGGGATTCATATCTCCATCGGTTCGGTTTACGCCTGGAGCAACTTTACCAATCCATTGATTGACCAGTTTGGCTGGACATCAAAGGAAGTACAGCTGACTTTCAGTTTGGCGATTCTATTTCTGGGATTGTCAGCAGCATTTCTTGGCCACTTTGTTGAAAAGCACGGCCCAAAAAAGGCTGGTCTACTGGCAGCAGGATTTTTCGGTGCGGGCATGCTTGGAGCCGGATTAGCCGTAAATATGGGATCCTTGCCATTTTTGTACATAACTTACGGGGTACTGGGGGAATTGGTTTGGGAGTCGGCTATATTGCTCCGGTATCCACACTGGTAAAATGGTTCCCTGACCGCCGCGGATTTGCAACAGGTCTTGCCATCATGGGATTTGGCTTTGCTGCAGCGGTAGCGAGTCCGGTTATGGATGGATTAATTAAATCTGTTGGTACAGCAAACACATTCTTTATTTTAGGTGCTGCCTACTTGATCATTATGACATTATCATCTTTATATCTAGAAAAACCGCCTGAAGGCTGGGCACCTGAAGGCATGAAGGAAAAAGCTGCAGCTGGAAAAATCAAAATTAAACAGGATTTAGCACAGTTAACGGCGAATGAAGCAGTAAAGACAACCCGATTCTATTATTTATGGTTCATGCTGTTCATTAATGTAACGTGCGGAATTGCAATTTTGTCTGCTGCAAAGCCGCTGGCACAGGAAAGCATAGGCCTGACAACGGCAGAAGCAGCTACGCTTGTCGGAGTGCTTGGCATCTTTAATGGACTTGGCCGTCTGGCATGGGCATCCATTTCTGATTATATTGGCCGCCCGAACACGTATACGATTTTCTTCGTATCACAGATCGCCCTATTCCTTTTGCTGCCGATCACAAAAGAAGCGATTCTATTCCAGATTATGCTTGCTGTTGTGTACACCATGTATGGCGGAGGATTCTCATCCATCCCGGCATTTATCGGCGACGTTTTTGGAACAAAGCAGCTTGGCGCCATTCATGGCTACATCCTTACAGCATGGGCAGCAGCAGGTCTTGCAGGCCCAATGTTTGCAGCATGGATGAAGGATTCAACTGGAAGCTATGCTTCAAGTCTGACAAGCTTTGCCGGACTTTTTGTAGTGGCACTCATTGTGTCAATCCTGATCCGTTTTGATATGAAAAAATTGCGCAGGCAAAATGAAGCAAATGAGCGTATAGCAAGTTAAATTTTATAAAAACAGTATGGAAAAGCTTTCAGCACCGCTTCCGCTTTTCTATTGGTATGGCACTTGGCAGCGACCCTGCTAAAGACTAACCGCCGCAGAAATCAGCATCTAGAAGTAGAGGCTTTTTGCGGCGGTTTTTTATCAGAAACGGCAAGTTTATAACATTTGCCTATATACATTAATAAAAAGCAACTTAACCATTGAGAATTAAGAGATTCACGATCTCTATTAAATAGAAAAAACAAAGGAGTGTTTCAGGTGGGAAAAACAAAACATCCAGGACCTCAGAATAAAAAGGCCATGCCGGATCCAAAGCATTGGGTGAGTCCGATTCCATTCGGTCTTGGCAAAATCAAGCCAAAGCATATGAGGGATACAGCAAAAATTCTTTGGGAAAACAAAGATAATATCGGCTATGCCACAAATATACTTACAAAAGGTGTCTGTGACGGCTGTGCGCTTGGCGTTTCCGGTCTTTATGACCAGACGCTTAAAGGGCCTCACGTGTGCACAACACGTTTAAATGTCCTTCGTTTAAACACGGCCGGTGCGATTAAACCGGACATCTTGCATGCTGATATCGATGAGCTGCGCAAATATGACAGCACGGAGCTTCGTAAATTGGGCCGCATTCCATATCCGATGATCCGCAGAAAAGGCGAGCGCAAATTCTCCCGGATCACCTGGGATGATGCGATGAACATGATCGCTGAAAAAATGAAGGTTCTTGATCCGAAGCAATATGCTTTTTACCTGACTAGCCGCGGAATTACGAATGAATCGTATTATGTGGCCGGCAAAGTTGCACGTTTCCTGGGAACGAACCACATTGATAATGCGAGCCGTATTTGCCATTCGCCTTCTAAAACCGCTTTAAAGCGTTCCATTGGGGTAGGAGCTTCCACAGCCAATTACCTGGACTGGATCGGAACAGATGTCCTGTTATTCTGGGGAAGCGTGGCTTCGAACAGCTCGCCTGTATCATCCAAATATATGCTTGAAGCGAAAAAGAACGGCACAAAAATTATCGTCGTTAATCCATATAAAGAGCCTGCGATGGACAAATACTGGATTCCTTCAAACCCTGAATCTGCTTTATTCGGCACAAAAATCGCAGATGACTTTTATCAGGTCAACATCGGCGGAGACATTGCCTTTATGCACGGCATCATGAAGCATTGGTTTGACATGGAGAAAGCAGAGCGCGGTTCTGCCGTCAACCATAACTTTGTGAATGAGCATGTGAATGGCTACGAGGATTTGAAAAAGAAAGTGAAAGAGCAGTCATGGGAAGAGATTATTAAATCTTCCGGTGTAACGAAAGAGCGTATCATTGAGCTTGCTGAACTGCTTGCGAACAGCAAAAACGCAGTCTATGCCTGGGCTCTTGGCCTGACCATGCACTCCTTTGCCACAGATAATATCTCACAGGTAGCGAATCTTGCGCTGCTTCGCGGCCATTTGGGCCGAAAGCATAATGGCTTAATGCCTTTCCGCGGCCATTCATCTGTACAGGGAAGCGGTGAAATGGGTGCCGATCCATTTGTATTGCCTGGCGGAGATTTTTATGGTGACACTTTTGACCGCATTCAAAATCTTTGGGGCTTTGAGCTTGAGAAATGGCAGGGCGATATTGTCGGTGTGACATTGGAAAATATCCTGCTGCCTGAAGACCATGAACGAAAAATCAAGCTTTACTATCTATCAGGTGGCAACTTCCTTGAGACCATGCCGGATCCTGATTTTATCGAAAAAGCTCTTTCTGAACTGGATATCCGTGTTCACCAGGATATCATCTTAAATACTTCTACCCTGGTTGATGCAAAAGAAGCGGTCATCGTGCTGCCTGCCAAAACAAGGTACGAGCAGGAGGGCGGCGGTACCTCCACTTCAACGGAGAGAATGGTGTACTTCAGTCCTGAAATTGAAGGAAATAAAAATAAAATTGCAGAGGCGCGCGAAGAGTGGAAAATTTATATTGATCTGGCGAAGCGCGTAAAGCCTGAAACGGCCCATCTGGTTGATTTTAAAGATGCACAGGAAATCCGGGATGAAATTGCTGTAGCGAATCCTAATTATGATGGCATCCAGCATCTGAAAAAAGCAGGGGATGTCTTCCAATGGGGCGGAGCATGGCTTTGCGAGGACGGCATTTGCCCGACTCCGGATGGAAAAGGCACACTCGTTACCGTTGATATTCCAGACCTCGGCAAAAAAGAAGGCCAGTTCATCGTCACATCACGCCGCGGCAAGCAGTTCAATTCCATGGTCTACAAAGAAGTGGACCCTCTGAATGGCGCCGGACGATACGATGTATTAATGAACGCAGAAGATGGAAAAGACTTAAGCATTGCAGAGGGTGAAGGGATCGTCCTTTACAACGGATTCGGTGTCTTCCAGGGAAGAGCCAAATTCGTCGACATCGCCCGTGGCAACGTTGAAGTCCACTTCCCGGAAGGAAACTTCCTGTTGCCAAGAGGCCGCTATGAAAAATTCGCGGGCATCCCTGACTACAACATCACGGTTACCCTCGAAAAAGCGGACCGCTACAATGCCCGCAAAGACGTGGAATATAACGAAAAACACATCGCTGAAGATGAAATTGATGCACCAGCATAAAAGGAGGGAGATGGCTTTTGGGGCCATCTCTCTTTTGTTTGGAAATGGAATTGAAAAAACGATAGCAGCCATGCTGCCCAATTTCTAAAATAGGCTCGTCCCTCTGCGACATCCATTATTTCCCTACGTCATATATAGTGAGGTGAATTTAATGAAGAAAATCAAACAGGCAATTGCAGCAGGAGTCTTATCTCTGGCAGTTATTTTTTCAGGGGGATCAGTTTTAGCGGACCACAGCGGCGATAAAGAAATAGCTGTGGTCAAAAAAGGGGATACTTTATATTCCCTGTCTAAGAAGCATCATCTGAGTGTGACGCAGATTAAGGAGCTGAATGATTTAACAGGTACGACCATCTATCCCGGTCAGCGTCTCATTCTATCCGGAGAGGAGGCTTTATATCATAAGATTATTGCCGGTTCTTTCAGCAAAAAAGAGAATGCGGAAAAGCGGGCAGACTTGCTGGAGGAAAAACAAATTCCAGCGGCAATTACCACGGCTGTCATTGATGACAAAACATATTACCGTGTGCAGGCAGGTGCTTTTAAGGACAGGAGGAATGCTGTGAAGCAGCTGGAGGCAGTCAAAAAAGCAGGAATTAAAGATGCCTTCATTCTTTCCAGCGGTGAGCTTCATATTTTTGGCTTAAAGCCTGGAGATGACTATGATGATATCTTAGCGAGAATGGGCAAGCCAAAAAAGACTGAGACTCAGCTCAATATTAAAAGCCTTTACTACCAGGCTGATGGTGCCGGTGTAAGAGCAACCTTAAATATGAAGGATGGTTCAATTGGCAGCCTTTCTGTATATCCGGAATATTTAAGCCCGCGTCTGTTCCCTGCTCTTCCCTTTACTAAGGCAGAAGCAGTTAAATTGTATGGCGAAGCTAACAAAACAGAAACGGTGACTTGTTACGAATCAGCCAAGTGTGAAGAGTTAACCTACCAGCTTGATGATTTTGAACTCAAAGTCCGGATTGATAGGGATCAAGCAACTGTTCAGTTTTTGGAAATAACCGATCGTTAAAACTGACGCGGCGGCTTTAAACCCTGGCTCCAATTAGTGTTTTGGAGCTGGGGTTCTTTGCTTTTCCGAAGATTTACTAATCACACCCATTATTCCGCGTGTGAGCAGGAAGGTCGCTAAAATCGAAATAAAGCTATAATAGGAATTCCATGATTTCTTATATCTAGGAAAAAAATAATATAGTTAAATAGTACACTGACATCAAACGTTTTACATAGATTAATCGGGGACAGGAAGAAACTTCTATTGAAACACCCAGCAAATTATATTATTATAATAAAACAAGCTGCATTGTACGTAATCTTACTAAAGTTTTAACCTTTAAGCTGAAATAGGGAGTTTAACATCGGAACAGGAATGACAAGCCTCCGTCTATATGACAAGGAGGACAGACAGGAATGTTTCTGCGAACACCCACTTTGAGGAGTGGTGGTTTAAAACTTTCTTATACCAGTTACGGCAAAAGCGGCTACATACTTATGTTATCAAACCAGTTTCCAATCGGGGGCTGGTTTTTTTACGTATTTAAATTATAATTACTCTGTAACTAAAGCATTAGGAGGAAAAATGAAAAAACTGCTTAAAATTATCCTATGGATTATCTTGCTATTAGGAATTGCCTTTTTGCTCTTTGAAGTATCGAAGTCCAGGAACTTTCAGTTTTTCGGCGGCCTTGTTAATAAAGCAGAAACAGAGGACAAAGTTGTAGCCGTGACTTTTGATGATGGACCTGACGTTAATACTGATGAAATCTTAACAATTTTACGGGAAGAGGATGTTAAAGCCACTTTCTATTTAACAGGAAAAGAGATTGAACATCATATGGAAGATGCGAAAAAAATTGTGGGAGAAGGGCATGAAATCGGCAATCATTCCTACTCTCATTCACGTATGGTATTAAAATCTCCCACTTTTATCAAAGAAGAAATTGAGAAAACAGATGATTTAATCAGGCAGACAGGCTATAAAGGAGAAATTCATTTTCGTCCTCCATACGGGAAAAAGTTATTTCTCCTGCCTTACTACTTGTCTAAACAGGAGCGAAAAACGGTTTTGTGGAATATCGAGCCTGAAAGTTTTCCGGACATAGAAGGGGATGCAGATAAAATCACGGAGTATGTAGAGGAAAATATAGAACCAGGCTCCATCATTCTTCTTCATGTCATGTATGAAAGCCGGGATGAGTCTCTGAAATCTGTTAAGAAAATAATTGCTTCATTAAAAGAGCAAGGATACCAAATGACCACCGTTTCGGACTTGCTGAAACATCAAAAATAGAGCTGTCTATGCAGCTCTATCTCCCTTTAACCCCATACAGAATGCAGCCAACCCCGCAAATCACCCACAGGATCTTGCTTAATGAAACTTTATCAGCCATTCCGGTCAATCCAATGACTGTCGTCAGGAGAAGCACAGGCGGTCCAATAAGGGCCAGTGAACTATTCATAATCAAGGCTTTTTCGATATCATTCATTTTTAAGATTAATAGTGCCACAAAAATTTCAATGCTTCCGGAAATAAGGCGCAGAATGGCCATACCGAGAATTGCTTTATCAAGAAACAGGAACATCACGTACCTCCTAAACCTTCTTGTCGTCATTATATGAGAGCTGACCGAAATGAAGGACAAGTTTTCAAAAGAATATATTTCTTAAGTGTTACAAATATTACAAAAAGCAATGAATGGATGTTTATCCAGAGCCCCTAGGATGCGTCTGGAAGTAATTCTCTTTGCTTTAAGACTTTAGTATTTCTTATACTATAAAACTTAAAAATACCCATTTTCAGGAATCCCAGATGGAAGAATAATGCAAAATATACCTAGAGCTTTTACTTAAATAATCTATTCTTAACGCTGCTGTAATCCTTTCCCATTAGGGTTTAAGTAAAATAAAAGAAAGGGGGAGGATGGCTATGGAAAAAGCTATTTTAAGTCATAATGACTTATTGGAAATGCTGGATGGATTGTTAAGAGAACCAAAAATATTCTGGGAAAACTTCTACGAAGACCGGGACAAAGAGATTCCATTTTTCAAAGTAAAAGGACCGGATGAAAATCTTTTTGAGTATATGCAAAATGGCCTGCACGCGGGGAAGGTGATGGAAATTGGATGCGGCCCTGGAAGGAATGCCATATTTCTGGCAAAGAATGGGGTACAAGTGGATGCCATCGATTTTTCCGAAAGGGCGATCAAATGGGCAGGTGAAAGAGCAAATGAAGCACAGGTGGAAATTAATTTTGAATGTATATCTCTATTCGACTTTCATTTTGAACCTCAAAGCTATGATTTTATTTATGACAGCGGCATGTTTCATCACCTTCCGCCGCATAGAAGGCTTACATACCTGGAAATAATCAAAGCTGCACTAAAGCCTGGAGGAAAATTTGGGCTGGTATGCTTTAATCCCGATGGAGCACTTCCCACGCCGGACTGGGAGGTGTATCGCATTGGCAGCCTAAAGGGAGGCATCGGATATACGGAAGAACGATTGAAAGAGATCTTTCAAGATGACTTCCATTTTCTGAAGCTTAGAACGATGAAAAAAATGCAGCAGCCCAATGATCTATTCGGGGAAAATTTTTTATGGGCGTGTTTGATGAGCTTAAGATAAATTCGGGAGGACAACATGACCAGGAAAGTGACTGTTACCCGCTATAATCCTGATTGGGAATTCAGATTTCAAAGTGAGGCAGAGTCAGAACCTGGATCAACTTCGGACACAAAAAGCAGAAATCCCTGTCCTACAGTCAGAACCCGGGCCAACTTCGGACACAAAAAGCGGAGATCCCTGTCATACAGTCAGAACCCGGGCCAACTTCTGACACAAAAAGCAGAAACCGCGCTGCTAGAGTCAGAACCTGGGTCAACTTCTGACACAAAAAGCGGAAATCACTGTCATAGAGTCAGAACCCGGTCCAACTTCTGACACAAAAAGTGGAAATCCTGGAGACTGAGTCAGAACCTCCAAAATCGGCTGGCATTTTCAGTCCATCTATTATTCATAATTCCGTTCAATAATAAAATGAGCATAATCCCCGCGGAACATCGTTTTGGAATACTCGATTAAGCTTCCGTCCTCAATATGGGCATAGGTCTCAAGAGAGAAACACGGTGTTTCAGGTTTGATTTTTAGCAGTTCACTAATTTCTTCTTCGGGATACCCAATTTCTAAATGCTCCACAGTTTTTTTGATTTTTAAACTATATTGTGTCTGCAGCAAATGGTATAAGGATTTTTCACAGGCCTGCCGGTTCAAGCTGGGGGTCTTTTTCCATGGCAGGAAGGCTTTTTCATATTGAAGGGGCTCTTCATCAGCGTACCTGATCCGTTCGAGAACATTAACCGGATCACCTTCTGACAGGTCAAAGACATCTGCTAAGAAGGAATCGGCAGGGATGACTTCCAGGTTTATGACTTTTATGAGCGGATTCTTTCCCTGCATTGCCATTTGCTTTGAAAAGTTTTCGACTGTAGAAGTCAGGCGCTGCTTTACTTTATTGCTTGATACAAATGTGCCTCTGCCTTGCTGGCGGTAAATATGGCCTTCTGTGCTCAGCTGCTGGAGTGCTGTTCTAATAGTTGTCCGGCTGACTCCGTATTTTTCACAAAACTCCGCTTCTGTCGGCAATTTTGTATCCGGCTTGTATTCTCCGTTTCTAATAAGTTCAAGTATGCTTTCTTTGACCTTTAAGTGCAGGGCACTTTCCTCGGTGAAACCGTCTTTCATACCCGTTCCTCCTACTCTGTTCTTCATTCTATTATTTCATAAATCATGTTGTTATATCAATTAAAATTAAATTTGTAATAACAAATTATATAAAAGGTATTGAATAAATATATATTTGTCATTACAATTAGTTTAAGGCATAGGATATTGAAGGGGTGATGACTTCAAAAAGGAAACCATCACGATCAAAATTGACTGAATAATCTGTTTAATTGTCGTTATTATTAGGATAAGCAATCATTTATTCTGTAATCGCTTAAAAAGAGGGGGGCAATCATGAATATTTTATTATGCTGTTCGGCTGGAATGTCTACAAGTCTCCTGGTGACAAAAATGGAGGCAAGTGCTAAAAGCCAGGGTATCGACTGTAAAATTTGGGCTGTTGGCAACGGGGAGGTTCGAAGGCATATTGATTCTGCAGATGTATTGCTGCTGGGACCGCAGATTCGGTTTATGACCGAGCAATTAAAGAAGGAAGCAGGAGGCCGAATTCCTGTAGCTCCCATAAATCCGATGCATTATGGCTTATGCAATGGCGAGGAAGTATTAAAGCAAGCTATTTCATTAATAAAGGGTGAATAGTGATGATGACGTTTATTGAGAAATATATCATGCCTTATGCTATGAAATTCGGCAATAACAGGCATTTGCTTGCTATCCGGGATGCTTTGATCGGGATGATCGCCATCACAATGGTAGGATCATTTGCTGTTCTGTTTAATAATTTGGGGGAAATCATTAAGCCATACGGCAGACTCATGGAAAGTATTTTCGGCGAATCTTGGAAAACACTTGGCGGAGATATCTGGTGGGGTACCTTTGCCTTCTTAACCATATTCGCCGTGTTTGGCATTTCCCACAGGCTTGCCAAATCGTATGGGGACGATGGTTTTGAGGCAATGCTGGTTGCCGCAGCCTGTTTCTTCCTCTTAGTTCCTCAAGTAGGCCAGGTGCCGGAAACAGAAGGTGTCTGGGGGTTCATTGGCTATGGATATTTTAACGCTACAGCTCTATTTACCGGGATTGTAGTAGCTCTTCTTGCAACTGAATTATTTATCCGTCTTACAAAGGTGAAAGCCTTTATTATCAAACTTCCGGATGGAGTTCCTCCTGCCGTTTCAGGGGCTTTTGCCAAACTGGTGCCGGGCATGCTGACGATTTTCGTATTTGGAGTGGCTGGTCTTCTGTTCAGAAAAATGACAGATGGGGAATTTTTGAATGACTGGCTGAATACAACACTTGTAGCACCATTGACAAATGCTGCCGATTCACTGCCATTTGCGATCCTTATTGTCTTTCTTGTCCACGGTTTTTGGTCGGTTGGCCTTCATGGTCCTAACATTCTTGGGGGTGTTACAACGCCATTATTTACATCTCTCGGAACCAAAAATACCGATTTATATGCTCAGGGAGTGACGGATCTGGATCAGTATGCCATTATGGCAGGCCCATTTCTGGATGCCTTCGTCTATCTGGGCGGCTCAGGAGCAACTCTTGGACTTATCATTTCCATGTTTATTGCAGGACGAAAGAGGCACAAGCAGCTGCTTGCATTGGGAACGCCGCCTGGAATTTTTCAAATCAATGAACCATTATTATTCGGACTTCCAATTGTGTTAAATCCAATCTGGCTGATTCCGTTTGTTTCTGCACCAGTCATCATGACGGTTGTGGCGTATCTGGCCATTAAATGGGGCCTGGTTTATCCGGTCGTAGTGGCAAGCATCCCTTGGGTAACACCGGCAGGAATTGGAGGCTACCTTGCGACAGGAGGACATGTCTCCGGTGCAGTGCTGGCACTTGTAAATTTAACGATTTCTATTGTGATTTATCTTCCATTTGTCTATATAACAGGAAAATTGGATGAAAAGAAGAAGAAGCAGGTGCAGCCGGAACAGTCACCAACAATTCAAGGTTAGGCGGGTTATAAATGGATAAAGAAAAGCTCTATCAAATCTCATTTCAGCTTATTCTGCACAGCGGGAATGCCCGAAGTCTTGCCATGGAATCCATCCGGGAAGCAAAGTCAGGAAAGCTCGAAGCCGCTGAAGTTAAAATCCGGGAAGCCGAGGAGGAGTTTGTGCTGGCACACAGACATCAAACGGAGTTAATTCAGGGAGAGGCTTCCGGGGCTCAATTCGATCTGCCCATCATTCTTGTCCATGCCCAGGATCATTTGATGAATGCATTGACTGTCAAAGATATGGCACAGGAATTCATCGACTTATACAAGAAATTAGACTAAGAGAGGTAACAGAATGGCACAGCAACCAGAAGGTATTAAAATAGCCGTGATTGGCGGAGGTTCAAGCTATACACCTGAATTAATCGAGGGCTTTATCAAAAGACAGCAGGAATTGCCTGTCAGGAAAATTTGGCTAGTGGATGTGGAGGAAGGACGAAATAAGCTGGAGATTGTCGGCCAATTAGCAAAGCGAATGGTAGAAAAAGCCGGAGTTCCTATTCAGATTCACCTCACTTTAAATAGGAAAGAAGCGCTTGAAAATGCCGATTTTGTTACAACCCAATTTCGTGTCGGTCTTCTGGATGCAAGAGCGAAAGACGAGAGAATTCCGCTGAAATATGGAGTCCTGGGCCAGGAAACCAATGGCCCGGGAGGATTCTTTAAGGCACTCAGAACCATTCCCGTCATAATGGAGATCTGCCGTGAAATGGAAGTATTGTGCCCTAATGCATGGCTCATCAATTTTACCAATCCCGCAGGAATCATTACAGAAGCAGTATTGCGATACAGCAATATCAAAAAAATAGTTGGTTTATGCAATGTGCCTATTGGGATGGAGATGGGGGCAGCTCAGTTATTGAATGTGGATCACAGCAGAGTAAGGATCGATTTTGCAGGACTCAATCACCTGGTCTACGGCCTTGATGTCTATGTTGATGGAGTAAGCGTTATGGATGAACTGCTGAAGAAGCTTACAGACAAAGAAAAATCAATCACCATGAAAAACATCCATGCTATGGGATGGGAGCCGGAATTCCTGCAGGCCTTAAATGTGCTTCCATGTCCTTACCATAATTATTATTATAAGACGCGCGAAATGGTAGAAGAAGAAATCAATGCCGCATCAGAAGGCGGAACCCGGGCTGAAGTGGTTAAAAAGCTGGAGGAAGAGCTATTCCAGTTATATCAGAATCCCAACCTTGCTGAAAAGCCTCCCCAGCTTGAAAAAAGGGGAGGGGCTTATTACAGTGATGCAGCATGCAGACTCATTCACTCGATTTATACAGATAAAAGGGATATACAGCCGGTTAACACCCGGAATAATGGTGCTATTGCTGGCCTTCCGTCAGATTCAGCCGTGGAAGTCAGCTGTATTATAACGAAAGACGGACCTAAGCCAATAGCGGTTGGGGAACTTCCAGTAGCAGTCAGAGGGCTGGTTCAATCCATTAAATCCTTTGAAAGGGTGACCATAGAAGCGGCCCTTACAGGTGATTACAATACTGCATTACTGGCACTGACAATCAATCCACTGGTGGGTTCAGACGTGATAGCGAAAAAAATTCTTGATGAAATGCTCGAAGCCCATCGTTCCTATTTGCCGCAATTTCAATAAAATTTGCAGGGCAGCATTATTTTCATGCTGCCTTGTTGTTTAGTAATCGGAGGAAAAAACCATGATAAACCTCATCGTCAATGCTGATGATTTCGGCTATAGCCCCGGCGTCAATTATGGGATTTTGCACAGCTATTTATATGGGATAGTCAATTCCGCCACTATGATGATGAATATGGCTGGAACGGAGCAGGCCCTTTCTATGGCTAAAAAATATCCGAGATTACGAACCGGCGTCCATTTAGTCCTCACATGCGGGAAGCCGTTATTATCAGATATAATTACTTTAACTAAAAAAGATGGATACTTCAGATCGCAGGGGGAGTTGGAGGGAATCTCTCTTGAAGAACTGGAGCGGGAGTGGTCTGCACAAATTGACCGGTTTATCGGGGCAGGTCTTACCCCTTCCCACCTGGATAGCCATCACCACGTTCATACACGGGATGAGTTTCTCCCAGTAGTACAATACCTGTCCAAAAAGTACGGTCTCCCTTTCAGAGTAAATGGCGATTTTGCGCTTGAAGGGGTCAAGAGCCATACGGACAGGTGCTTATTGGATTTTTACGGAGATGGCATTCAGGAAGACTATTTCATCACTCTTGCAGAAAAGGCTGAAGACGGGGAAACGGTGGAAGTCATGTGCCATCCGGCATTTGCAGATCAATTGCTGATGGAGGGTTCTTCTTATAATTTAATGCGTTTAAAGGAGCTCGATATACTCTGCACTGCAAAACTTCCGTCTAATATTAAGCTGATCTAATAAAAACCCAGTGTCAACAAGGGACACTGGGTTTTCAGTCAATTACTTCTTTATTTTCTTCATCTCATCTGCAACAAACTCAACGTCTGTTCCAACAATGATCTGCAGATTCGTCTTGCTTAATTTCATGATTCCTTTTGCACCATGTGCTTTCAGTGCGCTTTCCTTTACTTTTTCCATATCAGCAATGGTTAAGCGAAGGCGTGTTGCACAGTTATCAATAGAAGTAATGTTGTCAGTACCGCCAATATCTTTAATAAATTGGCTGGCCATAACTTCATACTTGTTGTTGCCGGTTGAGACATGTGCATCTTCATCTTCCACGATATCTTCGTCCTCTTCACGGCCAGGCGTTTTCAGGTCTAATGCTTTAATTAGGGCATAGAAGATAACGAAGTACAGAATAGCGTAGATGACGCCAATTCCCAATAGCAGCATCGGCTTTTCAGCGATATTAAAGTTCAGTGCAAAATCGAGCGCGCCTGCTGAGAATGTGAATCCATCTCGTATGCCAAGTAAGGATGTTACCCACATGGAAACCCCGGTTAAGATGGCATGCACTCCATATAATAGAGGTGCGATAAACATAAAGGAGAACTCAATCGGCTCTGTAATACCAGTCAGGAATGAAGTCAGTGCAAGACCGATGAACATTCCGGATACCGCTTTTCTTTTTTCAGGCTTAGCTGTTGCAATGATCGCAAATGCGGCAGCCGGAAGACCGAACATCATCACTGGGAAGAATCCAGTCATATAAGCGCCAGCTGATGGATCTCCTGCGAAGAAGCGGGCTATATCTCCATTAACTCCTTCAAATTCTCCGAACTGGAACCAGAATAAACTGTTCAATACATGATGCAGACCCAATGGAATTAAAAGACGGTTCATAAAGCCGAATATACCTGAACCCAAAGCCCCAAGGCCAATAATCCAATTGCCCAGTGCATCGATCGCACCCTGAATTGGAGGCCAGGCAAACCCTGCGATTGCAGCAAGCAAAATCATAGTTACGGATGTAATAATCGGAACAAAGCGGCGTCCGCTGAAGAATCCGAGCCAATCCGGAAGCTTGATATCATGGAACCGGTTATATAATAACCCGGCTATAATACCGGCAATAATACCGCCGAGTACTCCCATATTGATATTTTCATCGATGGCAATTGCACCCTCGGTCAGCACCAGAAAACCGATGGCACCGGAAAGGGCAGCAGCCCCATTATTATCCTTCGCAAATCCCATCGCAACCCCAATGGCAAAAATAAGTGCCAGGTTTGCGAAAATGGCATTGCCGGCATTGGCGATGAACGGAATACCCAATAAATCATCCTGTCCAAAGCGGAGCAAAAGACCAGCCGCAGGCAGGACGGCAATAGGAAGCATTAATGCCTTACCAATTCGTTGTAAGAATCCTAACATATTGATCTCTCCTTAATAAAAAATAATGAATAAGAAAGCGTTTTACTAAACTGTCGTAATCATACCAAAATATAAATATAGTTGTCTATACCATTTTCAAAAGAAAAAGTTATTACATTTTAAAATAAGGTTTTCTTTAGTGATTAAATTGGTATAGACAACTATACTTTGTGGTGGTACGATAAGAATTATAAATGGGTATAATTGATTCCAATATTTTGCCTTCATTAGTGCAAATATATACTTATTCAGCTTTTTTGCAGGGAGGAACTCATGATGGAGATCATCAAAGTAAACAACTATGAAGAAATGAGTAAAACCGCAGCGGAGTACATCATCAGGATGGTCCGCCAATTTCCAGAAGCGACGTTCGGATTGGCAACCGGGAGCACACCTGTGGGAACATATAAACGATTGATTGAAGATTATAAGGATAACGGGACATCATATAAAAAGGTTACTACCTTTAATTTGGATGAATATATCGGCCTTTCTGGAGAAAACCCGCAAAGCTACCGATATTTTATGGATTCTCAATTGTTTGACCATCTCGACATTCGTAAGGAAAATACTTTTGTCCCAAGCGGTACGGCCGGGGATTTGGAAGCAGAATGCAGAAATTATGAGAGTAAGCTTAAAAACCACGGCGGGATTGATCTGCAGATTTTGGGGATCGGCAATAATGGACACATTGGCTTTAATGAGCCTGGCACATCTTTTTCATCTAAAACTCATATCGTTGATTTAGCAGACTCAACTATTAAAGCCAATGCCAGGTTTTTTAATACGATTGAAGAGGTGCCGACCCAAGCCATTACCATGGGAATCGCTACGATCATGCAGAGCAGGGAGATTCTCCTGCTTGCTTCAGGTGAAGCAAAAGCCGATGCCATTGGGCAGCTTCTTGGAAATGGAGTTAATGAGCAGTTTCCTGCATCAGTATTAAGAAATCATCCGAATGTAAAAGTGATTGCAGACGAAGCAGCACTAAGCGCATCCAAAGTCAGGATATAAATGGGGTAGGAAATATGCTGGAGAAATATCTAAATGACATAAAAGAATTATTGTCACTGGTGGAAAAAGAAGAGGGACAAAAAATGAAGAAAGCAGCCCATGCAGTGGCTGAGTCTATCCAAAACAATGGAATTATACATGTGTTTGGCTGCGGGCATTCACATATGCTCGCCGAAGAGCTGTTTTACCGTGCAGGCGGTCTTGCTCCCATTAAACCCATTTTTGTTGAGGATTTAATGCTGCATAAGGGCGCAGTCCGTTCTTCTTCCTTGGAAAAAGAAAACAATTTTGCCGGAGGATTCATGGAAAATGCTGATATCCGGCCGAATGATATTGTGATTGTGGCTTCCACTTCAGGACGGAATCCAGTACCGGTGGATGTAGCTGAAATCTCTAAATCCAGGGGGGCATACGTGATTGGGATAACTTCCCCGCTCTATGCTGAAACGCAGTCCTCCCGCCATAATGATGGAAAGTATCTGTTTTCATCAGTGAACCTGGCGATTGACAACCATATCGAGCCAGGGGACGCATTAATGCAGCACCCAGCTTTGGGGATTAGCTTCGGCTCCGCCTCATCTATAATTGGCTTTGCGATTGTAAACAGCCTGATGGTGGAAGCAGTGGATGTGATGATTGAAAACGGGTTCGAACCGCCGATATTTAAAAGTGGAAATGTAGATGGAGCAGACCAGCATAACAGCGAGCTGGTGAAAAGATATAAATCCCGAATTCCGCTTCTGGAAGGATAACGGAATGGATTTTACAGAGGCAATTGAACAGAGTAGGCAGGCAATGATTCAAAGCATATATTCCAAGGGACTGACAGATGAAGAGACCTTGAAATTAAGCCAGGAGTTGGATAAGTTAATTATTGAATCACAGCGAATGAAACGAGAGGCCAATTTGCAAATAGATATGAAGAAATTGCAAATAAATAAGGTGATTTGCAAATAGCCTGGTCAAACCTGCAAATAAACTGGAAAACTTGCAAATAGAGTGGGAAGACCTGCAAATAAAAAGAAATTCTGAAGACCAGCAAGGACCAATTTGCAAATAGCCTGGGAAAACTTGCAAATAGACATAGAAAACCCGCAAATAAGCCATTCAAACTCGATAACGAAGCCAAATTCCAACACATAAAAACCGCTCAGGCTATCATACCTGAGCGGTTTTTCCGTCCTAAAGTGCATCCTTTATCACTTTTTTCGAATACATCACTGACAGTATTCCGAAAATCGAATAAAGCACGGTGTAAAGCACCATAACCAGGATCATCGGCATCCAAAGCTCACTGCCGAAGAAGAACCAGCCTGATTTTACGGCAAAGTAGCTGTGCAGAAGGCCGACCACCAGCGGAATTCCAAAGTTGAATGCCATTTTGGATCGAATTCCGCGCAGCAGGTCTCCCTGTGTGAAGCCAAGCTTTCTCAAGATCGTATAGTTTGGTTTTTCATCCTCACTCTGATCCATTTGTTTGAAATAGAGGATGCAGCCTGAAGTGACAAGGAAGGTCAAGCCGAGAAAGCCGACAATAAACATGACTAACCCCATATTCATTTTTTGACTTGTGCTCATCTCCAGCTGTGAATCGGCTCTGCCGCTGAACTCCATCTCTTTAAAAAGTGCATTGGCTGTCACCATATCGCTTTCATTCTTCAAATCCACCCCGATGAATAGCGAATTCTCCAGTTGGATTTCAGGATCAAGGTCAGCTTTCAGCTCTTCATACACCTTCTCATCCACAATGGCCACCGGCAGCCCGCCTGCTGTAAAATAAAACGGGATGACAAAGTCTTTATATAGCCCTATATAATTTTGTTTAATGGTATTTGTTTTTCCCTTGAAATCAAGTTTTCCTGAGTCCTTCAGCGTCATGAACTTCTGGAGTGCATCATTATATCCAGTAAGCACGGTTTCTTTAGGGGAAAGTTCCATGCCAGGTATGGACTTTTCGCTTACAACCGGCAAAAGCATGGTTGGCGAATCAAAATTCATTTCTTCCAGATTGACATCCAGAATGTCCTCCATATCAGCATTCACCTGCAATACCTCAATGCGTTGTTCCTTATAGCCTAATCCATTTTCTTCAAGCCTGTTCGCAAACTTATCTGCATCCTCCCGGCTTGTGAACGAAAAGTGGGAGGGGAGGCTATCCTGAGCTGATTTTTCCGCTGAGTAGTAGGAAATATAGCTTAAAGACAGCAGCCCGATTGCAAGGGCGGACACAGTTGTAATAATCGTTAAAAGCAGTGCACTCGACTTCATTCGGAACATGATGGAGGACAGTGAAAGTACTTCATTTACATTCAGGTATCCGTCCTTCTTATTGCGGATCAGGCTTGCGACAAAGCTGACAGATCCTTTGTAGAAAAGATAGGTTCCAATGATAACGGAAGCAAGGATGAAAACCATCGCCATAAACAACTGATTCATGGATGTGAAATCCCCGCCAAATAAAAGGGAAGAGATGTAATAGCCGGCAATGATCAGGGCTAAACCAAGAACGCCCAGGATCATTTCCCAAATGGACAGCTTTTTCACTTTTCCCTCGGCAACCGATACCACCCTGAATAAAGATAGAATGGTTTGCCTCTTGATAAATACAAAGTTCATAAGCATGATGAAAACATAAATTACCGTAAAGACGATGACAGTCTGCAAAAGCGCCTCACTTGAAAAATGCAAGGATGCTACTCCCTCAACACCTGTTAATTTAAAAAGAACCATTAGTATCAATTTTGAAACCGAAAAGCCGATAAAGATTCCAATGACCAAGGATCCAAAATACAAGGTAAGATTTTCCAGACTAAGCAGCCTGAAGATTTCATTCTTGGTCATTCCGATCAGCTGAAACAGCCCAATTTCCTTGCTCCGCCTTTTAATAAAAATAGTGTTGGCGTACAAAAGAAAGATAGAAACAATCGCAACAAGAAGGATGGAGGCTGTTTTGATCGCAGCCGCCCCTTTAATAGAGCCCTTTGCTTCAGTCATCGATGGGTCATATTGAAGGGTGACAAAGGCAAAATAGAGAGCAACACTGAAAATGAGCGCAAACACATAGAGATAATAATGTTTCAGATTCTTTTTCAGATTGCGGAGAATGATGGTATTAATGCTCATGCTGCACACCGCCCAAAACACCTTGTGTTTTCATAATATCCTTGAAAAAAGCCTGTCTTGATTGATCACCTTTATTAAGCTGCGTATAGATCTGGCCATCCTTGATAAAAATAACCCGGCTGCAGAAGCTGGCAGCCACCGGATCATGGGTGACCATGATAATCGTTGCTTTCCTTTTCTGATTTAAATCACTTAACTTATTTAATAAGTCTGAAGCTGATTTCGAATCGAGCGCACCTGTCGGCTCATCAGCGAAAATGATGCTTGGCTCATGAATATACGCACGAGCTGCAGAAGTGCGCTGCTTTTGCCCGCCGGAAATTTCATTCGGATATTTATCCTTTAACTCTAAAATACCAAGCTCAGCCGCCACCGCTGCAAACTTTTCATCGGCCTCTTTTTTTGGTGTTTTGCTGATGGAAAGCGGAAGAAGGATATTTTCCTTCACTGTCAAGGTATCAAGGAGATTATATTCCTGAAAGATAAATCCGAGATGCTTCTTGCGGAACTCAGCGAGCTGTTTTTCCTTCAGCCTTGTCATTTCCTTTCCTTCAATGTTGATTTCTCCGCCGCTTGCACTGTCAATAGACGAGAGCACATTGAGAAGTGTGGTCTTCCCTGAACCGGAAGCGCCCATAATGCTTACAAATTCACCGGTTTCAATCTTCAAATCAATTCCTTTTAATACTTCCTGCCTATTAAATTTATTGCCGTAGCTTTTATGAATTTTTTTGGCTTCAAGTACAGTCATGTGCAACCATCCTTTCTTTGATAGCTTTAGTATAGAAGGTTACATTTATGTAATTCCTTCGATTGAACGAACAAACAGCAAAAGCATGTGACATTTTTGTCACATGCCTGTTATGCTGTTGAAATCATTGCGGGTTGGGAAGACAAGTGTCATGATGGTGCCTTTGTTTAAAAAAGACTCCGCATGGATTTGTATTTTCAGCTGGTCTGCTGCTTTTTTGGCTAAATATAACCCCATGCCAGTTGCTGCGTTTTCATGATGATTGGCAGTAGAGGTGAATCCCTTCTCAAAGATCCACGGCAAATCTCTCGGATCAATGCCTCTGCCAAAATCCTGTATCCTCAAGGATATTTTACCGTCATGACTGGAGCATGAAATCAAAATGTCTGAGTCCTCACTATACTTTACAGCGTTAGTTAAAAGCTGGCGAATGATAAAGCTTAGCCATTTGGCGTCGCTCATGGCTTCCATTTCTTCCATTTCCATTTCAAAGCCAATGCCTTTTTGCATGCACCAGGACTGCAGAGATTTGATCTCACTAAATAGGATACCTTCAAGATTAACTATTTCAATATACAGGTCATTTTCCATAGAAGGAATCCGCTTTTGATGCAGCTGCTGATCCAGAAGAAGGTGGATGCGCAGCCATTCGTACGTCAGCGCGGATTTAAGGTTCTGATCCTCGATCCGGTCAATCATGAGATGCAAGGCAGTCAAGGGTGTTTTAACCTCATGAATCCAGGAGAGCAGTTCATCTTTTTCCTGCTCGAGCAGTGTCCAATTCCGGGTGTACTCCTGTTTAAACCGCTCGGTTTGGCTAACCAGGCCCGATTCTATTATTTTTTCAAAGGGACTTACAGACTCTGGTATGCTTGACAGATCTAAATTATCTTCCCGCTCGGCTACTTCTCTGTAAAATCGTGTTTCTTTTTGATAACGGAGAAAAATGAACCCAGTAAAAATAATGGCAGATAAAAAGGTGTAATAAAGGAAGGGCTTAAGGGATATGGCTGAATCGATATATACGACAAAGGCAGCAAGCACCTGAAGGAAACTGAACAACAGGATCCAGCTTAACCGCTCCCTGATATATTTCCTAAACATGCGGGGCTTCCTCTTCAATTGCCATATAACCCTGGCCGACCTTTGTTTCGATCCTGGTGCCAAGCCCAAGTTCTTCAAGCTTTTTCCTTAGTCTGTTAACATTCACGGTCAGAGTATTATCACTAATGAATCGCTTGTCATCCCATAGGCTATTAATAATCTCATCCCGGGTGACTATTTGATTTTTTCTTTCTATTAGAAGCTTTAAAATGTAAATTTCATTTTTCGTTAATTCTATGGAACCATTCTCATTTGTTACGGTATTCTTTTCGAAATCAACCGCCGCACCGCACCAGGTCTTCAGGTTATTTTGAACGGCACTATAGTTGTAGACACGTCTAAGGATTGCCTGTATTTTGGCAATCAGAACTTCGAAGTGAAAGGGCTTTTGGACAAAATCGTCCGCGCCAAGTTGCATGGACATGACCTGGTCTGAGGGGTGATCACGGGATGACAGAAAAATGATCGGCACATTCGAATGTGAACGGATCATCCGGCACCAATGAAACCCGTCGAACTTAGGAAGCTGGATATCAATAATGACCAAATCTGGCTGAATGCCGGCAAACTCCTTCATAACATCACTGAAATCCTGAATTCCATGAACTTCATAAGACCACTGGGAAAGCCGGTCTTTGATTTCAGTAAAAAGGGAGGCATCATCCTCAATTAAAAGCACTTTAAACAATTTGCTCACCACACTTTTGCATATTCCTTCCATTATTGTATAGGAAAAGCTGAAGGTGTGCCAGAACGATTCCGGGCTGTGGTAAAATAGGGTAAAAAGCAGGTTTTGAACATGGAAATCTTTCTTTTTATCCTTATTATTTTAATTGCATCTATTATGCAGACAAGCACGGGATTTGGCTTCTCAATCCTGGCCACACCGTTTTTGCTGATGCTTTTTGAGCCAAGAGAAGCCATTCAAATCAATTTGTTTTTATCTTTTAGTATTTCAGCTGCCTTATTTTCTAAAATCAAGAAGGATACAGACTTCGGAGTTTTGAAAAGGTTCGCAATTGGCAGTTCAGCCGGGCTGCCCATCGGTATTGCCATTTTTTTATTTTTGGACATTTCCCGGCTGAAGGTAGCTGTCAGTTTCATTATTTTGCTTTTAACACTCCTTTTGATGGCGAATTTCCGTGTGAAAGAAACAAGCCGGAGGGATTATTCAGTGGGCGGATTGTCAGGAATCATGACAACCAGCATTGGCATGCCCGGCCCGCCGCTTCTGTTGTATTTTTCAGGAACGGATACCGAAAAAGAGCGGCTTAGGGGAACCACTTTGGCTTTTTACTTGTTTATCTACTCGGCCAGTCTGGTAGTTCAGATCATCTTTGCAGGAACCAATAAGACGATTTGGCTTTCAAGCTTGTATGCTTTGCCCCTGGTGCTGCTGGGTCTATATCTGGGACAAATTTTATTTGTCAAAATCAATCAGCGGTTTTTTAAGTTTTTTACATATATTATATTGTTTTTTACAGGGATTTACCTGCTGGCTGCGAGTGTAAGGTAGAATGCGGGGACGCAATTAAAGACGGGGCTAATAAAAGTGCTAATTAGTATTAATTGAACCATGAAAAGGGTGTCTGATCTTGAATAAAAAAATGATTTATTGGATTCTGTGCTTCCTGTTTTCATTCCTTGGTTTTTACCTTATAGAACATGTATTTACGGTAAAGCCCCATGTGGTTTCCGGCAATGGAAATTTAGGCATCCTCATAATTTTTCTTTTTACACCTGTCTTTATTTCCAGTTGGGTTTATACTTTTAAACGGGCAAAAGCAACACTATTGAAAAATAACAAAATTGCTATAGGACTTTTGCTGCTTTCGCTTGCTGTCAGTGCTTTGCTGATGATCGGAATTTATGATTACACAAGTGAACTGATCATGGCTCTTGGAGGAAAACCGGATAACCCGGAATCAAGAATTTACCGTTTTGGCTGGTTCAATCAATACACTAATAGTCTTTATTTTAATGTTTATACCTTTTTCTTATCGCAAATCGCAGCAGTGGTTTTTGGTATTTTTTCAGCTATGAGGAGCTCAAAGCTATATTAATATTTTAAAAACTGATTTTGGCACAGTGGAAAAAGGCTATCCATTTGGGGTAATTTAAAAAGCCTTTTGTACCGCAGAGTTATAAGGTTAACGAGTCTTTTATACTATTAGTACACGAAGATATACCGTGTTTTAGATACAAAGCTATGAAATTTAACAGGCCCTTCCCATTAAATTCCCCCAATTTACATCTCTCAGGCCCGGCCCTACAATTAATTTTATGAAAAGTTAAAAAATTTATTTTTCCATATGGAGGAAAGGGCGGGAGAGAGATGAAGGCGAAAAAAGGGGTACCCTATAAGGTGCTGACTTCTGCATTGGCAGCAGCCTTATTATTTGGGGGAACCGTATCGGCACAAGGAGATCAGGATGATCAGATCCAGGCTCCAAGTGTAGAAGAAATTGTTAAGCAGGGACAAAAAATATTTTTGGATCAGCAATATCAGGCTGGATCACAGGCAGTGGACAAGCTTGGGTATACAGATTTGCAAGAAAAAGGATTAGTGGCGCCTTATAAGCCAAATGAAATTCTGCGTGTAATCGTTGAGGTCGAACAGCCGGCAGATACAGAGAAAACAAAGCAAAGCAAAAAAAGTAAAATGAAAGCAAAACAGGACGAAGTCATTTCAACGCTCTCCAGGAAAAAATCCTTCAAGAAAGTGAAGCATCGCTTCTATGAGGGATTTAATGGGTTTAGCTTAGATACAGAGTTTCGTAATGTAAAAGAAATTCAGGCAATACCTGGTGTCACAAACGTACATATTGCGAGAACCTTCCAGCCATCCATGGGGGCCAGCAAGGAGTTAGTGCAGGCGCAAAAGGTCTGGGAGCGGCATGGCTATGAAGGAGAAGGGCTGCTTGTTGCAGTAGTTGATTCCGGATTGGATTATACACACCAGGATATGACATTGACGGATGATGGGAAAGATAAGCAGAAATGGTCGGAGCAAGGAATACAGGGAAAACTCACTGAAACGGCTATAAATGACGTCTGGTATAGTGACAAAGTGCCGACAGGCTATGACTGGGCAGATGAGGATACGGATGTCATTCCCCGCGGGCAGTATGGAAGCCCGCATGGCATGCATGTCGCCGGTACTGTAGGTGCCAATGGAGATGAAGATAATGATGGAGTTAAGGGGATTGCTCCCGGTGTTCAGCTCCTGGCAGAAAAAGTCTTTTCTGATAACGGCGGGGGAGCTTATGAAGATGATATTATTGCCGGAATTGAACATGCTGTCACAATGGGGGCTGATGTCATTAACATGAGTCTTGGATCTGATGCCGGCTTTGTTGGAGAAGAAAATGATCCGATCCAAAAGTCAATCCGGGAAGCAACTGAGCAGGGTACCCTGGTAGTAGTAGCTGGAGGCAATTCCTCTTACAGTACTAAAAATAATATTTTGGAGTCCTCTGCTAAGCCATATGCGGAAAATCCGGATATTGGCACAGTCGGGGAACCTTCTGTCAGCCCGTTTGCGCTATCTGTTGCTTCCTATGAAAATAGTAAATTGTATAGGAACGTCCTTTCGGATGAAAATGGTTTCAAGCTTCCATACCAGGATCAGACCCATGTGGATTTAAAGCTTTCAAAGGTATTAACTCCTGGTGAGAGCTATGAATTTGTGTATGTGGGGGAAGGCAAAAGAGAAGATTTTACAGGCATAGATGTAGCAGGCAAAATTGTTATAGCAAAGCCAACACTTAACTATTTTTCCTATACACATGTACAATCTGAAGCCGAAAAAAATGGAGCCAAGGCAGTTATCCTTGTTCCGCCGCCTGAAAAAGGGGACTATTCTTTCTTGTATTTTAGTCCATACTTTATCCCTGCAGCAACAACAGGCAAAGAGGCAGGAGAGGCCTTAATTTCCAAGCTTACAAAGGGACAAACAGTAAAAATGCAGATGAGCAAAGGGATTTGGCTGGAAAATGCGGAAAAGGATAATATGTCAGACTTTTCATCGTTTGGAACACCGCACACGCTGGATTTCAAACCTGAGCTATCCGCACCTGGCGGCGGAATTTATTCGACTGTTCCCGGCAATGAATATGAAATCATGAGCGGAACATCCATGGCAGCACCTCATGTTGCAGGAGGGTCAGCACTGCTGCTTCAGGCACTATATGAAAAAGGATTAAAACAATCAAAAGAAACGGCGCTTAAAGCGAAAATTGCTTTAATGAATACGTCAAAAGTCGTACGGGATCCGCGTGCAAATAACCAGGTTCCATACTCACCGCGCGTTCAGGGTTCCGGCATGATGCAAATACAAAATGCGATCAAAACACCTGTACTTGTTACAAATAAAAATGCTCCTTTGGAACAGGCTGGAGCCGTTGCTCTTAAGGAGATCAACGGTAAAGCACACTTCAAACTGAATGTCGAAGCACTTCGTGATGCTGATGTGAAAGATCTTGAATATCAAGTGTACGTTGATGTTTTAACAGATGAAACAGAAACAAAAGAGTTTGATTTGGACAACGACGGTAAATTAGACTCTAAAGAATATTTAACGATGACAAGCAAGAGAATTTCAGGGGCTGCTGCCATCGTTAACGGTGATAAAGTAACGGAATTCAAAGGAAAAAAGCTGAAAATTAAGCCAGGACAAAATAAGAGTTTGGATGTACAGATTCAATTGCCGAAAAACTTAAAGAAGGGCTCATTTGTAGAAGGCTTTGTCCGTCTTGTGCCATCCGGGAAAAATAGCGAAGCAGCTGTTCCGCTAACGGTGCCTTATATGGGTTACTATGGAGAATGGGACAAGCCTCAAAACCTGGACCCAGCTGCCTGGGAAAAAGATGCATTCCTTGGGTACACCATTCTTTGGAACGATGAAGGGGCACGATTTCCAATGGGATATGACCCATATACCGGAACCTTTAATATGGACCGCATTGTGATTTCCCCTAATGCTGCTTTGCCGGGTGTTTTCCCATCTTTTACAGCTCTTCGCAATTTACAAAAGACAGAAATGTATGTTGAGAATGATAAAGGTGAAGTGATCAATTATTTAGGTGACTTCAGTGAATATACCGGCAAGCCATGGAAGTTCCGAAAAAATATTATGGCACTTGGGGATAATATGATTTACGGATATTTATGGGATGTTAAGAATCAAAACGGGCAATTCGTTGAGGATGGAACCTATCAGTATGTAATCAAAACAACACTTGATTACAAGGATGCCAAACCGCAGGAAGTAAGGCTTCCGGTTCACGTAGATTCAGTTGCACCAGTCGTCTCGGATATTCAGGTACAGCCAAAGGACGGCCAATATGAGATTTCCTTCAAGTCTGAAGATAACGAGGGGGAAGCGGCTATAATGGGGCCATCATCTGGTATAACGGCAAGTATATGCCGCTCGAGCCTGGAAAAACGTCAGCCCTTGTAAAAGAAGAACCGAAAAGCATTGTCGTTTTGGGTGTCGACCATGCCTTAAACCATAGCTATGCTGTATGGGGGGATCCTTCCTATATTCATGAAAGCATGCTGGTGAGCTACTTCAGTGTTTATCCTAATAAAAATGTGAATGCAAACACACCTGCCGGGATCAATGCATTTGCAAACAACCGCTTAAACTGGAAGGTGTACGTTAAAGATGAAGCAGGAAACATTGTTGACACCTTTAATGTAGAAAATGAACTTGAAATTCACTTAAAGTGGACTCCTGATGCTGATCTTCCGGATGGGACTTACACGATTAGTGCGGATGTATCAAATAAACAGGGCTTTAAAGTAAGCACTAGCCCTCAGACTGTTACAGTTGTTCAGAAATAAATGAATAAAAGCCATGGACAGCGGGTTAAAGGGTTTCGTTTTCGGGTGCTTTATTGATAAATGGCAAAAAGAATGACGTGTGAAATTGGCACACGTCATTTTCCTTATTTTTTAGGGTTTTTAGCCTCTTTCATCATTTTTGAAATAGCAATTGACATTATATTTTATATGGACAATAAGTATTGTACCCTTAAAATGCAGGCCAAAATAGCTGTCGGTTTCAATGCCGCTTTGGCTGCCGGCAATATCCTTATCCCAGTGTCCATTCATCACCATGTGTACAAATATATCCTTTTTAGTGGTGACTATCCTCCAACTGTAATCCATTTACAAGCAGGTAAATAGCTATGAAAATCTAACAAATCAGGAGTAATCGGGTGTGTACGCTTCTGTAGAGAGAGGTTAGTTGAAAAAACATGTGTTAAAATATGGTAAAGAGAAATAAGTATTGATTAGGTTAGTAAAAGGGGATGTTTTTGAAATAGTTACACCTAAGGTATAGGATTATTTCAGTATGTTCATAAGGATGAAACAATGGGTCAATTAATCCGTATCATTCCCAGCCTAAATGAAAAAGGGTATATCTAATGTCGGAGTCAACAAAGGGAGTTAAGTTACTCCCCGTGCAAACTAATTTGAATTATAGGTCAATTTTTTATAATCTACTGAGATCAATAACCTTTCAATAATATGGCATACTTCTTTAATTAGAATATTTAAAACTGAGTCCAAAAGACCATACCAAGCCTTATACCTGAATCACTTTTTGGATTTACTATTTTCATGCAATTTATACCTTCCAGAGTAAACAATGTTCACATCAACATCTACGTTGCGAAGAGAATCTTGGTTTAAAACGAGTTGGTTCTTTCCTGTGGCAATGTGCTTCCATTGATGTGGATGTTGGCGATATAATGTTTCACCCAAGTTGTAAATATCTATCCCCTTATTAAACGCGGTTTGATACGTATTACGGATTTGCTCTTCTATTGTTTTTTGAGCAATTTGTTTGAGCTTATGTTCTGTAAGGTCAGTGTGTAATTCATTGATTCCGGCTTTCACACTCACAGATATATCGAAAAACACTTTGTCCAATTTAACAATGGGGGTCACTTCAAACTTGGGTTTTTCGGCGACAAGAATAGCAGCAAGCTTTTCTTCGGCAAAAAGATTAAGAGGAACTCGGATGGTGTGAGTACTTAGCCAAGGCAATCCAGACAAATCCTCGAGATCCATTCGACCATAATAATTGTCCTGATCATATATATGTATACCTGAATATTTAAGCAACTCTTTGGGTTTATTACTTTCCTGCCACTGACCTCTGCGAATCGATAATTCAGGTATATAACTAGTCCTGGGCTTTTCGTTTGAGTCTAATACAAATTGTTTCAGGCGGATCGGAGTAAGGATGGATCGCTGTCTATAATTTTGTTCGGGATTGTGAAGAATCGATGCTTTCGGAGACAATCTAAAAAAGGGTGTAGCCAGAAGAATTTCTTCTATAGGCTCTCTTGTACTGAAAAGCCAAGATATGTACCTTATTTCACGATAACGATTGATTAATTCCAGCACTTCCCCTACTTTGTTTTCTTTTATCATTCTCTCGCTAAACAAGATAGCAGAGACTTGTCCAAAGTTTAGGCGCTGTTGTGATGTACTATACAAATCATTTACGGCATCAGTAAATGAAGCACCCTGACCTTTGCCCACCCAAACCGGGGGCTGTTCCTCTTTTTGCTGTCCCTCCAGCTTTGCCACTGTCGTGAAATCTAGTAATTGCACAAAAACTGTATATTTGTCATTGATATAGTCAATACCAACAGCAGTTGCATAGTTCATGTTCTGTACTTCATATCTGCTCCAACATCCGGTAAGGTTGAGGAGAAGAAGAAAAACAAAAATACTTTTATATCCCCGCATTTTTACCTATCCCCTTGATTTGTAGAATCTTTAGTATTTAACATATCTGGGCGAGATTTTCTCCATTGCCAAGGTAATCTAATTAATGCATTGGCTAAGTCTTTATAAGGCGGTGAAATCGGAGCCAAGTAAGGCAAACCGCATGAACGTAAAGATGCTAAATGGCTGATCAAAATAAATAATCCAAGGAAGAACCCGTAGATCCCCAGGATGGAAGACAGCGCGAAAATGAAGAAGCGTAAAAGGCTAATCGTTCCAGCCAATGACTGGTTTGATAAAGTTGAACCAAACACTTGCGTAATGGCTCCGATGACAACAATACCAGGGGATAGGAATCCTGCACGAATAGCCGCATCACCCAGAATAAGTCCGCCTACAACGGTTACGGTGCTGCCGACTGCAGAAGGCAATCGGATACCAGCTTCTCGCAGGATTTCTAAGAAGACAAGTCCAATAAACATTTCCACTACTACATCAAACGGAATTCCCAATCGGTTAACGCCTAATATCGCAAGTAGATAATAGGGTAGTTGATCTTGATGATAGGCAAGAATACCAACCCAAAATCCAGGAAGTAGAAGTGAAACGGACAATCCTAATAAACGAAGAAATTGACCAAAAGTTGCCGATAATGCAGTATGATGGATATCTTCTGGAGTTTTCACGATTAGGAACAAATTGGCAGGTGCGATTAAAGCAGCGGGTGTACCATCCACAATCAACGCCACACGACCATTTAGCATACAGTTAACGGTAAAGTCTGGTCTTCCTGTATACCCCATTAAAGGAAACAAGGTTTTTGTCGGTTCCATTAATTCTTCTAGATGAGTGGCACTGAAAGCCCCGTCAACTTGAATTTTATCTAATTTATTCCTTATAGTTTGAACAATTTTTGGTTCAACAATGTCACGCATATATAGAATCGCAATGGTTGTTTTTGTGCGAACGCCTACTTTTTTAGTTTCATAAACCATGCTGTTTGATTTGATACGTTTCCGAATTAATGCCACATTGACTCCCAATTCTTCTACAAATCCATCTTTTGGTCCCCTTACTGAAACCTCAATGCTGGATTCTTCCGGATTTCGTGACGGTTTTTTAGAGATATCGAGGGAGAACAAGATTTGTAAGCTAGGAATAAACAATAGTAGTTTACCTTCATAGATATCTGTTTCGGCCGTTTGCTCCCACTCTTCAGGATTGACTAATTCTAATTGTAATTGACTCGATTCGGCAATTTCCTTATGATGTTGAAATCCATAGTTTTCGTAAAATCGGGTCAAATGAGGGAGCGCTGTCTCATGAATGAACGTTTGGTTGTCACTTAAGCCCTCACAATAAATCAATAGGACTCTCGAATGTTCATCATTAGGTATTAATTTGTAAAAATGATGCTTTACATCTTGACTCATTTTAAAGTGTTGGATCAATGATTGTTCATTAAGAGGTAACCCTGTTGCCTCTGGATTAGTTGATGACCTTTTGCCATTTACTCTCTTATTTCTTAATATTTTCATCATCTGCTGTTACCCCTTTTACTCTATTTAGAGAATATGATTCGAACTACATACAAGATCAAGGTCGCTATTGTAAAAATGCAAAATGAAGGTAAATAAAATTTGCCCAACAGGTCTAGAAAAGCCATGTCACTAATCGGCAACAAAATAGCAACAAGCATAGCGATTGTGCCTAATAACATTGGAAACCATCTGCGCTTTTTTAAATTCCATAATTCTCCCAAGAGAAAGATAGAGAGACACACACGAATGAATGTACCTGATAGCCATTGGTAAATCGAAAAAAAATCGACATGCTCCACATATTCTCCCATCCTAACTATTCTCCATTGAGCGTAAGGGGGGTAACGCTGGTTAGCTGCTTCATCAGGGCCAAATATCGTAATCGAGCCAATCAATGGTCCTAATGTAAGTCCTGTAAGGATGAGGCACAGCAGCATCAAGCTTCCGAATCCTGGTTTCTTTGATAAATTGTGCTGAAGCAGCAACATCAATAAAAACAACTCCATCAATCCTCCGGCAACATAAGGAACACCTTTCCATAATGGAGCAACTCCGTTTTCCAACAAAGGAAAAAGTAAGGTATATTCTTTAAACTGAATATTTACAAACGACACAAGGAAACCAAAAATAACCACAAAAGGCAACAATATCCCGCTCACAATCGCAATCGTGCTGAGCCCTTGACAAGTGACAAAGAAGCAAGCAACAAGTGTGGTTCCCGCGAGAAAAAGCATTGGAGTTTGAGGCAAGTATGCTGCAGTAGTCCATGTTAGAGTATCTTTTAAGGTAATAAAGCCAATGACCCATACAAACAAACTATAGATAATAACTAAAAGTGCAGATACAAACTTTCCAAAGTGGTGCTCTAGCCACTTCTTAAAGTGTTGATTCTTCATATATTTTAATATGTAGTTCAAACAACCGATCCATATAGGGGAAGCGACAAAAACAAGAAGCACTACTAGCCAAGAATCTCGCCCTGATGCTCCTAGCAGTAATGGGATAATAATAACGTGGTTCATCAATCCAACAGAAAGAATAATCATCATGTATGCCTGAATAGGAGATATCTTAGTCAAAAATTCACCTCATTTCCAAACAATGGGAACGTATTATCATGTGCTATAGTTCCCTCAACAACTTCGTTCTATTCATTGCCCCCAAACACTTCTCAATATACTGGAAACACCTGATTCAAAACGGCTTGAAATTGCAGTTTTGTTTACACATAAATCCCTTAATGGTTTTACTTTAAAAAGAACCGGAATTAATAACAAAGAAAACTCGCCCAGTTTTGGGGCGAGTTTTGCTTTTTTATTTGCCATTTAGATGTCAAAAGAACTGTCTCTTAGTCCATATTTTTAGAAAAGCACCTCAAAACGGAACCCATTAACAGTGGGTCCATGACTCTTTTTCAATTTTGCAATGCTTTATTTTCAGGCTGAAACCGATGTGTTCACTTTCTTCAAAGTGTCAGATTCTTTCTTCCCATGAAGGAAATAATATAAAATCGCTGATAATAAAACAAAGATTGCCATCATTCCATAGAGCTTGCCATAGCCTGTAACCGGAATAATGAATCCAAGCAAATAGGGGCCAAATCCCAGTCCTGCGTCAAGGAAGATAAAGAATGTAGACGTCGCCAACCCCATCCGATGAGCGGGTGTCAGCTTGACGGCCACTGCCTGGGTGCACGACTGCATATTTCCAAAGCCTAGCCCAATCAGCGCTCCAGCTAAAAGCAGGGTGAAGCTGCTGCTTGCTGTGCTGAGGACAAACATGCCTGCCGCAAATAAGATAAAAGCGGGGTACATGACATAATTGGCTCCTTTAAGATCCATCAGCCGCCCGGTAAATGGGCGTGAAACCAGGACAGCGGCAGAGTAGATGAGAAAGAAAAAGCTCGCAGCCTCCACTAAGTCGACTTCTTTCGCATAAAAATTGATAAAAGAAAGGACGCCTGAATAACCGAATGCGATTGCCAATGTGATGAATGCAATCGGGACTGCTTTTGGCTCAATAAAGCTGGAAATTTGGAAGCCCTGCTTTTTCACACCAGAGGTTTCTATTGCAGGAACATACAAGAAGAAGGATGTAATCAGAGCAATGATGCCGATGATCAGACAGAAGGCAAAAATCAGCTGGAAAGATACCTTTTGCATCATCAACAAGCCGATAAATGGGCCAACAGCTGTCGCCAGCGTTGTGCTCATGCTGAAATAGCCAATTCCTTCACCTTTACGGGTCGCCGGTATAATCTGTGCTGCAATGGTTCCAGTCGCCGTACTTGCGACACCTAAAGCAATGCCGTGTATAAACCTGGTGCCAAGCAGGAAAGCAATCCCGATGTTCACGAAATATAAAAGGGTCGTCAGTGTAAATAAGATCAAACCGATAGAAAGTGTTTTCTTACGGCCGATGGTATCAATGGCCCGCCCGATATAAAGCCTGCCAATGAGCGTTCCTATAATAAAGATGCCTGTCACAAGCCCGGCCTGGCTGGTTGTGGCACTATAGTAATCCACTGCAAAGACTGCAATGGTCACCATCAGCAAATAGAAAATCAATGTTAAGAAAAAATTAACGGAGGAAACAATAATAAAATCCTTTGTCCAAAGCTTGGAATTCAATTTATAACTCTCCCTGCAGTAAATTTTTGCGGATTAAGCTCATCAGACGAATCCCTTCCAGCTGTTCCTCCTCTGAAACCCCTCTTAGAATTTCCTGTTCGAATTCATCGATTGTGGCCCGGATTTCCTGATAAACCTTCCTGCCGGATTCAGTCAGCTGCATTCTTTTTTCCCGTTTGTCTTTAGTCGGAACAGGTTCTAAGTAGCCCATTTCCTCCAATTTTGCAATCGTCCTTGTCACCGTTGGTTTTTCAACGCCAAGGTAATGGGAAAGCTCCACCAATGTAACGGAACCATCATTATTCAAGTAATACAGGATGGACCATTGAGCCCGGTATAATTGATGCTTGCTTAACTCAGTATTCAGCCTATTTTCAAATGGGCGATACAATAGCACAAGCTGATGAAAAAAACGCTGGAATGTTTCGATCTTAAAAACCTCCTAAATGGTTACTTTGAGTAATAGTTATCGAGAGTAACTAATTATTTATCCATTATACAGTTCTCATCAGTGATATGTAAATAGGCCAAATCTTTGTTTCCAAAACAGCTTTCCATTCAATAAAAGAAGGCAATTTTGTGACATCGTGTCATATTTAGTTGACGTATGACACGATGTCATATACAATTTAATTGTAAGAATGACACAGTGTCATATAGAGGTGAAAGCATTGTTCAAAATTCATTTGCTTATTTCTAAATTGCAAAAACAGGGGGTAAATGCTGCAATCTGCAAAAAGCCATCCAGTCTTAAGCCACCCAAAAATAAGGATAAAATTCAAAGGAGTCCATATGGCCACAAATACGCCCGAGCAAATTACACTGAGGGAACTAAGGACAGATCTAGTGCGTTTTATGATGTCCTACAAGTTCGCATTGGAAGAAATAAACACGAAATTAAATATCCTTAAAGAAGAATTTCAGTATGTGCATGACTATAATCCAATTGAGCATGTAAAATCACGTATTAAATCTCCAGAAAGTATATTTAAAAAGCTGCAAAGAAAAAAATTGGAGATTTCTTTGGAATCCATTAAGCAGAATATTAGAGATATTGCGGGCGTCCGCATTACATGTTCCTTTGTATCCGATATCTATAAAATCAAAGCCATGCTTGAAAACCAGAAAGATATAACCGTGCTCGAATGCAAGGATTATATTCAGCATCCCAAGCCAAATGGCTACCAAAGCCTTCATCTAATTGTCCAGATCCCCATTTTTATGTCTGACAGGGAAGAGCTGGTTCCTGTCGAGATTCAAATACGGACGATTGCGATGGATTTCTGGGCGAGCCTCGAGCACAAGATTTACTACAAGTACAATAAAGAAATTCCGCAAAGAATAGTGAAAGAACTGAAAGAGGCAGCTGACACAGCTTCCCGCCTCGATCGGAAAATGGAGAATCTCCATGATGAAATGATTGCTTTAAAACGGCTGGATGATAATGAAGCCATGACTTTTTCGCCCGAAAGCCTGCAATTTCTACTGGGCCATAAAGGGATTAAAACTTAAAGGAGACGAAATAAATGCAAGTGTGGACAGATATGCCGAATTTCGTAAAAAGAGAGCTTGAGCAGCTTGAAGAAATAGTATCTCCCATCATGAAAAAAGCTTCCAGATATATTTTTTGGTCTACACCTTTGATTATTCTGTCACTAATCAATCTCATGACCTTGTTTTTCACCGTTCAGGATGAGAAAACATCGCCGGCAGCCATTTTGATTTACGCTATTATTGGTGCGCTCGGTTTCGCACTTTCGAAAGAAGGGAAGCATAAGCAGCTGGAGATTCAAAAACTGAGCTTACAGTACATGAAAGAACGGATTTCTAAAAGCCAATGGGCTTCTGACCCTATTAAAGCGAGATATCAAGCATTGATCAATGAGAACCCCAGAAAGGCTGTCCCTTATTTTATCCAATTCTTAAAGGAGGAAAAAAGAGACTGGCAATAAGGAGGAACAAAGTTTGCCGAAAATTACTTTTTTCAATTTGCCTGAAGACAAACGGGAAAACTTAGTCCATGCGGCCAAAAAGGAATTTGCCCGCGTGCCGCTTTACCAGGCATCCATATCCAATATCATAAAAGATGCCAAAATCCCGCGTGGCAGCTTCTATCAGTATTTTGATGACAAAGAAGATGCGTTTTTCTACTTATTAAATAGCCATGTGTCTGCTTATAAGAAGTACTTCCTTGAAACGCTGCAAAAAAATAATGGTGATCTTTTTGATGCGATGACCGATTTTTATACAGCCATCATTACAGAAGAAAAAGAAAACCTGCAGTTTTTGAGGAATTTGTTTCTTAATATGACGCACCGGATCGAAAATGTTATGGCAAGAAGCTTCGGAGAAAATGACCTGAATGAGAATTTTAAGAAGATCAGCAATCTGATTAATAAGGAACGGCTGAATATTCAGGACGAGCAGGAGTTATTTCATATGATGCAGATTCTTTCCTCTGTCACGTTTCATAATATCGTTAAAAAATTTGCGGGGGAGCTGCCATTCGACGAGGCTGTCCATAATTACAAAACAGAAATCTATTTACTGAAAAAAGGGTTCGTATCAGAATAATTTTCAGAAAGCCTGTCTCTAAAAGGATTAGAGACAGGCTTTTTTGGGAAGGTAAAAAATAGCATGGAGCTTATTCCTTAAAAGGGGAGTAAACAAAACAATATTCAGGGGAAGGGGTTATTTATGGCGAACAAGAACAGATGGCTGATTGCCCTTTCAGCCGTCGCCATTCATTTATCAATTGGTTCGGTCTATGCATACAGCGTTTATCAAAATCCATTGAAAGAAACGCTAGGCTGGGAAAAAACCGACGTCTCACTGGCATTTACCATTGCCATATTTATTCTGGGGATTGCGGCAGCCTTTTTTGGCCGGTTTGTAGAAAAGCGGGGGCCAAGAGTGTCAGCCATGATTGCTGCTGTCTTCTTTGGAATTGGGATTATTGGATCCGGGTTTGCCATTCAATTGGAGAACTATATCCTATTCCTTATTTTCTTCGGTGTCATTGGGGGATTGGGTCTCGGCTTCGGCTATATTGCACCTGTCTCCACATTGGTAAAATGGTTTCCTGACAGAAGGGGACTTGCCACCGGGATGGCAGTTATGGGCTTCGGTGCAGGGGCTCTCATTACAAGCCCAATTGCCAGCAGATTAATGATTGCCACATCGATTCCGACAACCTTCTATATCCTTGGAATCAGTTATTTTGTACTGATGATTTTGGGAGCACTTTACATCGCTAAACCGCCAGAAGGATGGGCACCTGAAGGAATGGAAGAGAACAGGGAAGAGCGGCCGGTAAAAGCGGACCTGGCACAGCTGACTGCAAATGAAGCAATTAAGACGAAGCGTTTCTGGCTGCTTTGGTTTATGATGTTCATCAATATTTCTGCAGGCATCATGATCCTCTCCGTTGCCGCACCAATGGCACAGGAAATCACTGGAGCCAGCGCCATCACCGCAGCAAGCATCGTTGGCATAATGGGTCTCTTTAATGGAGGCGGAAGAATTGGCTGGGCATCTGCATCCGATTATCTTGGAAGAGGAAATACATATATGACCTTCTTCCTGATACAGGTGGCAGCATTCTTCATTCTTCCATTCATCACAAACTCGTTTATCTTTTCTGTTTTCCTCTATATCATTGTTTCATGCTATGGGGGAGGATTTGCATCGCTTCCGGCCTTTATCGGAGACCTGTTTGGAACTAAACAGCTTGGTGCCATTCATGGTTATCTGCTTACATCGTGGTCCATTGCAGGTGTGGTCGGACCGATGCTTGTCTCGAGCATCTATGAAAATACGCAAAGCTATACGATTACCTTCTATGTATTTGGCACCATGCTTGCCATCGGTTTCATTGTTTCTCTGCTCATGAAGCGTGACATTAAGGAAATCCGTACTGTTAAGAAGCAAAAAAGAGCAAGCGGTCAGCTTTCACTATAATTGGAGGAAAGGCTCAAAAAAGAGAGAGCGCGGAGAAAACGATGGCTTAGAGCGCTCACTCCCTTGCTCAACCAAATAAAATACCTGAGCAAGCCCATTGAAAAATCCGCCGGCATCCGTTAATATATAAATACAAGCTGCATTGTTCGTAATCATAATAAAGTTTTAACCTTTAAGCTGTAATAGGGAGTTTTACATTGAAACGGGAATGACAGGCCTCCGTCTATATGACAAGGAGGACAGGCAGGAATGTTTCTGCGAACACCCACTTTGAGGAGTGGTGGTTTAAAACTTTCTTATCATTATTTACGGCAATGGCGGCTGTACATACTGTAATCAAGCCAGTTCCTGATGGGAGCTGGTTTTTTTACGTTTAGAAACTGAAATTCTGGTTAAACCAAGATAAAGTGAAACTTCAATCAGTGGGGGTTTTCCTTATCCCCACTGATTGTTAGTTGAACCAATCGGGCCTTTACGGGCAGTTTGACCCCAACTTATCCTCTTTAAATTCCTCTGAGTCTTGAAGTGGGGGTCTTACTGCCCGTTAGACTGCGATAAACGACATATGAACAGGAGTTGGAATAAATGAAGGAAGTTACGGAAAAGAGATATTGCGAAGTCTGCGGAAAAGAAACGGTCCATATCGCCAGGGAGGATGCGCTGGAAATCGAGTACATCTGCAAGGAATGCAATCATGAGGAAGACATTATTAAATCCTTTTTCTAGGACCCCGGGTAATATTGACACCAGCAATATGCCGTGATAAAGTAAAATTATCTCGAATTAAAGATATTTTATTTTAAGATAGATAACAAAGGGGAGGAAGTACACTTGAATCAATTAAAAGGTATTCACCATGTTACAGCCATCACCAGTAGTGCGGAAAAAAATTATGAGTTTTTCACATATACATTAGGCATGCGTTTAGTAAAGAAGACCGTCAATCAGGATGACATTCAAACCTATCACTTATTTTTTGCAGATGATACAGGAAGTCCGGGAACGGATATGACATTTTTTGATTTTCCCGGTATTCCGAAGGGCTCTCACGGAACAGATGAAATATCGAAAACGTCATTCCGGGTTCCGACAGATGAAGCGCTCGATTATTGGGTAAAGCGATTTGACCGCTTAGAGGTTCCACATTCCGGCATTCAGGAGCAGTTCGGCAAGAAAACTCTGTCATTCACAGATTTCGATGATCAAAAATACCAATTGATCTCGGATAAAGCCAATAAAGGAGTACCATCCGGAACACCATGGCAGAAAGGGCCAATCCCGCTGGAGTACGCGATCACCGGTCTGGGGCCGCTTTTTGTAAGGGTTGCTCAATTTGATTATTTTAAAGAAATGATGGAAAAAGTGCTGCACTTTAAGGAAATCGCTCAAGAAGGAGATTTCCATTTGTTTGAAGTTGGTGAAGGCGGAAATGGGGCACAGGTGGTTGTGGAATTTAATCCATCTCTTCCGCAGGCGCGCCAGGGCTACGGAACCGTTCATCATGCTGCATTCCGCGTCGAAGATAAATCGGTTCTCGAGGAATGGGATCAGCATTTGAGAGGCTTTGGTTTCCAGACTTCAGGTTTTGTCGACCGCTTCTTCTTCGGTTCTTTATATTCCCGTGTTGCTCCGCAGATTTTATTTGAATTCGCAACGGATGGACCTGGTTTCATGGGTGACGAGCCTTATGAAACACTTGGGGAAAAGCTGTCACTGCCTCCATTCCTTGAGCCGAAAAGGGAGCAAATCGAAAGCTTTGTCCGTCCAATTGATACAGTAAGAAGCACGAAGGATTTTGTGAAAGAATAACAAGGCCAAAGGCATCTGTCAGTCCACTGCTTTAACGCAGTGGAGGACAGCTGCCTTTTTTTAGGGTATAATGGTGGGTATTCACTAAAAAAGTAGGAGCAGAGAGCAGTGGAGAAACATAACAGCAAATACAGGTGGCTTGTCTTTGGCGCGGTTTTATTTGCATACTTTTTGATCGTGAGCCAAAGGACAGCCCCTGGTTTAATTACAGATCAATTAATGAAGGAATTCGGCGTGACAGCTGCGGCAATTGGGCTTCTGACGAGCATCCAATTTTTTGCCTATGCCAGCCTGCAGGTTCCCATTGGAATATTATCCGACCGTTTCGGCCCTAATGTATTTTTAATCGCCGGAACACTTCTGAATGGAATAGGGACGCTATTATTTAGCTTCGCCGCGAATGAATACATTCTTTTTGCAGCAAGAATGCTGGTTGGAATAGGTGATGCAACGATCTGGATTAATGTTGTCATCATTTTAGGCAGATGGTTTAAGGTAAATGAATTCGTGAAGCTGCTAGGCTTTGCGGGCATGTCCGGCAGCTTTGGATTTTTGCTCGCGACTGTCCCATTTTCCATTTGGATTTCCATATGGGGCTGGCGCATCCCGTTTTTGGCCGTAGGCATTATTTTGACTCTTCTTGCCGTATTGCTGTATATCATTTTAATCTGGCAGCCTTCGCGATTGGGCATAGAGCCTAAAAAAACGAAAGGTAAGAAAGAGCCAAAAGAAAAAACAGCAAGCATATTAAAAAGAATTTTTTCTGACCGCCAGGCATGGGCCACGTTCTTCTGTCATTTCGGCCTGGTCGGCACTTATGTAGGTTTCATCGGCTCGTGGGCTGTTCCGTATGGCATGGATATGTATGATCTGAGCCGTAAGGATTCCAGCCAGCTTGTCATGATCGGATTGTTTGGTGCCATCATTGGTGCTCCGTTAATGAGTTTTATATCAGGCCGGATGGGCAGCATCAAACGTCCTTACCTTTTTGCCCACTCCATCGCCGTCCTTGGATGGGCAACTTTTCTGTTATTTCAGGGTAAGCCTCCATATCCGCTCCTGATTGTCCTTTTCCTGATCATGGGCTATGGAAATGGAGCAAGTACGCTGACGTTCGCTATTGTCAGAAAATCATTTGACATTCGGGACGTAGGTGTCGTTTCAGGATTTGCCAACACCGGCGGATTTCTGAGCGCAGTTCTGCTGCCATTTATCTTCGGAAAGGTTTTAGATACATTTGAAGCAGGCTACCAGTATGGATTTATTATACCGGTCATCTTTTCATTGATGGGACTGATGGGCGCTGGGTTAATAAAGGAAAAAGTACGCGCACGGGCTGTAAATGAATAAGGAGGCTGACACCTTGAGTCAGCCTCCTTATTCTTTATTTCATAAACGGTTTCATATTTGATTTCTTAGGATCAATGGTGAAACGGTAAATCGGCAATTCCTGCCCAACTTCCGAAGGAACATAGCCAAAGGTGGTATAACTGTCTACAGATTCAGGCTCAAGCGACAGGGAAAGCAGATTGGATTGAGGCTGAGCGGTCAGAAATACATAAGTTCCTTTCGGGAAGGTAATGTCCTTCTTAGTCAGCTCTGTTTCAACTTCTGCAAGATCCCTGCCTTCATAACTACCTGAATTTTCCTTAGAGGTAACTGTAAAGGCTTCAGCTGGAAGGCTTACATTTCTCGGAAGCTTAAAGCCTTTTAAACCTTGAGTTTTTAATTTTTCCGCAACATCCTCATGACCAGGTTTAATCAAATAGGCAGTTGGTCTGTCTCTTACCAATGTTGGTTCAGCATCTGTAGCACTTAAGTATTTAACAGGAATATCCTGAACAGTGCCCGTTGCGATGTCTACCATTTCAAGAGTTTCATTCTCCAGTTCTTTGTTTTCGCTGTCAATGATGATTGGGTCGTTGTCATTTGGCAGTAAGCCTTTTTTGATCAGGTTTAGTCTTTCAAATGCTACCAGATTTTTAATTTGTCTTGCATGACTGGCTGTTTGCTTAAGAATGCTCTCATGGGTGGCAATTTGGGCATTCACTCTGCGCTTAAAATCCTCACGTCCAATGCCAATTCCTCTGCTTTCTACAAGAAAGGAGAATGCAGGCTGAAGTCCAAATGCATTCCGGCCAATTCTTGGTTCAGTGGAGCCCTCGATAATTTCAATTTCACCCTGGTCATCCAGGCCGGCAGTATAGTAAATTTCCGCGGATATGCCATTATTCTCAAGCTCTTCCATGGTTGGTCCGACAAATAAACTGTCAGATGCCTGACGGATTTTTTCCGGGATATTGAGGTTTCGACCTGACTGGATCAGAATATCGTGGTACTTCAAAGCGCCCTGTTCTCCAACTTGATTAAATGCGCTGCTGTAAACGGAATATTCATGAGCATCAATCACAACTTCAGGTGAATACTTATTGAATTCCTTATGAATGGCCTGGACCTCAGGTGATTCAAGTTTGATGTGATCGCGGTTACCGTCAAGGCCGTTGGCAAGCTGTCGCTTAAAATCAAAGGAGCCATCAGGATTTACCCTTGGAATCACGATAATATTGATATCATCCAGCAACTCTTTGCCTAAATCACCTGTAAGCCTATTAGCCAGGGCCAGGATGGATTCACCGCTGGCAGGTTCGTTTCCATGGATCTGGCTCTGAACCCATACAATCGGCTTTTTTGATAAATAACCTGATCTGATCTGCTTGTCCTTTGTGAAATAAAGGGCTGGTATGTCACGGCCTTCCTGAGAAGTTCCGATTGTTTTCACAGTGAGGTAAGGACTTTTGGCTTCGAGCTGTTTTATGTAAGACATCATTTCTTCTTGAGAAGTAAATGCTGCTTCACCTTCCCTTGAAAAGGCAGGAGTATTGTCCTTTACCTCAATGGCTGGAAAAAGGTGTCTGATTTGTTCAGGCTGGCTGTATGATTTCCCGTAGTAGGGGGTTTCAGCCTGTACGGCGGGTGCAGCCAGCAAGGCTACAGACAGAATCACCGGAATAGTTCGTTTCTTTATTGATTTTTTCATAGGCTAAGTTCCTCCTCTTCTAATTTCAAATCAATAATAGAGTAAGAGTGTTTTAGGTGTCAAAAAATTTAGAATAGTATAAATTGAGGAGTTTAAAGTTGAATTTCCTTAAAAAGAATTAATTATAGGTGCATAGTTCTAAGATGATTCGGGGAGCGAAATAGAATAATAGGTAACTAGCAAAAATTCCCTATTTTCTTTCTCTATAAAAACAGTGCTTAGGATGTGGCAATGGAATAGCAAAAAAATAAATTTTCTGAAAACAAGTTGATTATTTTTCGATATTGTTTATACTAAACTTGTAACATACCGACCGGTCAGTTAGTGGAGGAGGGACAGGAATTTGGATTTCTCATACTCACCAAAAGTGCAGCATCTCATAAGGAAATTAAATGTGTTTATGGAAGAAAACGTTTATCGAAACGAAGCTTTATATGAACAGCAATTGAATGAACAGGAAAATCGATGGAGTGCTATTCCGCGCATAATGGAGGAGCTGAAACTCAAGGCGAAAGAAGCAGGGTTATGGAATTTATTTTTGCCGGATAGCGACTATGGTGCAGGCCTTACGAACGTAGAGTATGCGCCGCTTTGCGAAATTATGGGGCGCTCGATGATTGCTCCGGAGATCTTCAATTGCAATGCACCTGATACCGGCAACATGGAGGTGCTTGCAAGATACGGCACCGATCGGCAAAAGAATGAATGGTTAAAGCCGCTTTTAGAAGGGGACATCAGATCCTGCTTTTCGATGACAGAGCCGGATGTGGCCTCCGCTGATGCCACAAATATTGAAGCAAGGATTGAAAAACAAGGTTCGGAGTATGTCATCAATGGACGGAAGTGGTGGTCCTCAGGTGCGGGAGATCCGAGGTGCCGGATAGCGATTGTTATGGGAAAAACCGATCCGGACGCAAGCCGTCATGAACAGCAATCGATGATTCTCGTTCCTATGGATACCCCTGGAGTAAAAATAGAGAGGATGCTTCCGGTGTTTGGCTATGATCACGCTCCCCATGGCCATGCTGAAATTACATACGACAATGTCAGAGTCCCTGCTGAAAATATCATTTGGGGTGAAGGGAAAGGGTTCGCCATTGCACAGGGCAGGCTTGGTCCGGGGCGCATCCATCATTGCATGAGGCTGATTGGGGCAGCAGAGCGCGCTCTTGAGGAATTATGTAAGCGTGTACAAAACCGAACTGCTTTTGGCCAAACGCTCGCAAGCCAGGGTGTCATCCGTGAATGGATAGCCGATTCCCGGATTGAAATTGAGCAGGCAAGACTATTAACGCTTAAAGCGGCACATATGATGGATACAGCCGGCAACAAAGTGGCAAAAACCGAGATTGCTATGATCAAGGTTGTGGCGCCTTCTATGGCCCTTAAGGTGATTGATCGGGCAATCCAGGCGTTTGGAGCAGCAGGAGTGAGTGAGGATGTTCCGCTTGCCGCATTGTGGGCAAATGCCAGAACGCTGAGATTGGCAGACGGTCCTGATGAAGTCCACCGGGCACAGATTGCTAAGCTTGAATTGAAAAAATACCAATAGGAGCTGAAAAATCATGAAGGTAATGGAGCTATTTGACCTAACCGGAAAGACTGCACTCATAACCGGCGGAGGGCGAGGGCTGGGTGCCCAGATTGCCGAAGGATTAGCCGAGGCAGGTGCAAATGTCGTGCTTTGTTCAAGAAAGGTGGAGGCATGTCAGGAAACCGCTGACCGCCTTGCAGCACTTGGTGTGAAAACATTAGCCCTTGTCTGTGACATCAGCAAACAGGAGGATGTTCGGAAAGTGGTTGAAGAAACGGTTCAGGAATTTGGAACTATCGATATTCTTGTCAACAACAGCGGTGCTACCTGGGGAGCTCCCGCTGAGGAGATGCCGTTTGAAGCATGGCAAAAAGTCATCAATGTAAATGTGACAGGGACGTTTTTAATGAGTCAGGCTGCAGGCAAGGTCATGATCGGACAGGGATCCGGAAAAATCATTAATATTGCCTCTGTTGCCGGACTTGGAGGCACGGACCCCAGGGTGATGGATACAATCGGCTATAACACCAGCAAAGGGGCTGTCATCACGATGACAAAGGATCTGGCTGTAAAATGGGGCAGGTATGGGATCAATGTGAATGCCATTGCACCAGGTTTTTTCCCTACAAAAATGTCATCGGCGATTATGGAGCAGGGACGTAACCCCATTCTGGATGCAACACCGCTCAGACGCTTCGGCTCTGATGATGATTTGAAAGGCGCCGCATTGTTTCTTGCTTCTAATGCTTCAAATTATGTGACCGGAGACGTCTTAATCGTCGATGGCGGCACACATGCAATGTAAAACGGCAAATTATGATGGAGGGATTTCAAATGAGCGATAAAAAAACCTGGCATGCACACTATCCAGAATCCATTGCAGCTGAAGTAACCATTCCAAGTAAGTCGATGCCTGAGATGCTTCAGGAAGTGACAGCGATGTATCCGCAGAATATGGCACTATCTTTTTATGGACAAAAGATGAATTACGCGGAACTTCAAAAAGCCGTCTATGGATTTGCCGCATCCCTGCAGAAAAATGGTATACAAAAAGGCGACCGTGTTGCCATTATGCTGCCCAATTGCCCGCAATATGTGATTGCTTATTATGGAATACTTGCAGCAGGCGCGATTGTGACTCAAGTAAACCCGATGCTGGTTGAGCGTGAGATCGAGCATATCATGAATGACTCTGGTGCTGAAACTCTTGTCGTTTTTGATGCCCTGTATCCCCGGGTTAAGGGTGTTCAAGGCAGAACGAAGGTTAGAAATATAGTCATTGTCAGTCTGCAGCCAACAGAAGCCGATTTTTCACCTGACAAAACATTCGAAGGCTTTTTACAGGAAGGCAGAGGACAATATACCCCTGTCAACATTGAGCCCCAGCAGGATATTGCCGTCCTCCAGTATACAGGCGGTACAACCGGACGGTCAAAAGGAGCCATGCTGACACATTCCAATGTTCTCGCAAATGTGGTGCAGTCCTATGAGTTTTTTAAAGAAAGAACGGAAATAGGCGGAGAAAAATTCCTAACCGTCATTCCGCTGTTCCATGTTTTTGGCATGACTGCCTGTATGAACTTTGCCATTTATACGGCCAATGAATCGATTTTATTGCCGCGCTTTGATGTGGAGGAAGTGTTAAATACAATTAAAAATGAGCAGCCATCTGTATTTCCCGGTGTTCCAACTATGTATGTGGCCATCACCAATCATCCGCATGCAGAGGAATTTGGCATTGACAGCATTGAAACCTGCAATAGCGGAAGTGCGCCAATGCCTGTTGAACTTCTGCGCGATTTTGAAAAAAAGACGGGGGCACAAATTCTCGAAGGCTATGGTTTATCAGAAGCTTCCCCGGTAACACACTGCAATCCGCCTTTTTCAGAAAGAAAGCCTGGAAGCGTTGGGATCGGCTTTCCTTCAACTGATTATAAAGTAGTCGATCTGGCAGCAGGTACTGAAGAGGTCCCGAATGGAGAACTGGGTGAGGTCATTATCAAGGGTCCGCAGATTATGAAAGGCTATTGGAATATGCCTGAGGAGACGGCCGTTACATTACGGGATGGGTGGCTCTACACCGGTGATATTGCGAGAATGGACGAAGATGGCTTTCTATACATTGTCGACCGCAAAAAAGATCTGATTATTGCCAGCGGATATAATATTTATCCGCGCGATATTGAGGAAGTGCTCTATGAGCATCCGGCTGTCCAGGAGGCCGTAGTCATTGGCGTCCCGGATCCTTACCGGGGTGAAACAGTTAAAGCTTTCGTCGTGCTGAAAGCCGGTAAAACGGCGACTGAAGAAGAAATCATTTCATACTGCAGGCAGAACCTGGCTGCCTATAAAATTCCATCGGCCGTAGAATTCCGCCAGGAGCTTCCAAAAACCAATGTCGGAAAAATCCTTCGAAGAGCTCTGAGGGATGAAGTCCGGAGTTAATCGTTTTGTGATATAATGCTGTCGATATTTTCTAACAGAAGCGGGGACTGACATTGAAAGAAAAAATTACTGAAAAGAGCATCCGGCTATTTGATCAGAAAGGTTTCAGCGAGACATCGATTCAGGATATCGTCGATAGCCTCAGTGTCACGAAAGGCACCTTTTATTACTATTTCTCGAGTAAAGAACAACTGCTGATGGACATCCATCTTCGCTATATAGATGACATGCTTGCCAATCAGCAGGAAATCCTTCGGGAAGAGTCAAAATCCTGCAAAGACAAACTCCTGTCGATTGTTCAAATGCTGCTGGGCAATATCAAAACCCAGGGAGCGAGCGCAAAAGTCTTTTTCAGGGAAATGCGCAACCTTAGTGAAGCAAGCTTATCGGAAATCATTCCAAAAAGGGACCAATTCAGACTGAATATCGAAAAATTAATAGAAGAAGGCAAGCAGAACGGAGAGTTCCGTGCAAACCTCAACTCTCCGATTATCGCCTTTGGCATCTTAGGCGTCACCAACTGGAGCTATCAGTGGTTCAATCCGGAGGGAAGCATATCCGACCGGGAAGTGGCAGAGATCTTTACGGAAATGATATTAAAGGGGATAGAAATGTAATTAAGAGAGGATGCTCCTCTCTAACCAGTAACATACCAACTGGTCAGTATAAGGAGGCTAAACGATGAATGCAAAAGATGTTAAGCAAATTACCGTTATAGGTGCCGGGCAGATGGGCCACCAGATTGGGATGCTTTGTGCACTGGGAGGCTATGAGACGATTATTCAGGATCTGAGCGAACCCGCATTGCAGGATGCCGAGGCTAAGCTGCAGATGATTATGTCTAAATGGGTTGCCAAGGGAAAGCTTGATGAAGATGCGAAAGCCGCTGCTTTCGGGAGGCTTCGTTTCTCCAGCAGCGTTCAGCAAAGTGTCCAAAGCTCCGACTTAATCATTGAAGCCGTAACCGAAAAGCTTGATGTGAAAAAAGAGGTATTCAGAAAACTGGAAGAGTACGCCCCTCCTCATGCCATTTTTGCAACCAATAGCTCTACAATCGTTAATAGTTTAATAGCCGGTGAAACTGAACGGCCTGAAAAAGTCGTAAACATGCATTTCTTCTTTCCGCCTCTTGTGATGGACTGCGTGGAAGTAGTTATGAGTGAACAGACGTCTGAAGAAACGGCACAAATAGCGATGGAAGTCTGTGAAAAGATTAATAGAACAGCCGTCCTTTTGAAAAAAGAAATTTCCGGCTTCGTCGCAAACCGGATTCTTGGTGCGCTCCAAAAAGAGGCAGTGGCTCTGTATGAACAGGGGATAGCCGACTATAAAGATATCGATATCATTTGCCGGAAAGCCTTGAATCACCCTATCGGCCCATTTGAACTCATGGATTTATCCGGACTGGATGTGGCCTATTATGTAATGGATCAGCGCTATCGGGAGACAGGAGATCCTGCCGATAAACCGTTTGACTGTGTGGCTGAAAAGGTGGAAAAAGGAGAATTAGGCAGAAAGACTGGCAAGGGATGGTACGAATATCAATCCAATAAGGTGAAGAGTTAAGGGGTGTCATCATGCATGAAATGCAGGTAACAGTAAGGTTTTGCGAGACTGATGCTCTTGGCCATATCAACAATACAAGTTATTTTATCGCAGTCTAACGGGCAGTAAGACCCCCACTTCAAGACTCAGAGGAATCAAAGGAGGATAAGTGGGGGTCAAACTGTCCGTAAAGGCCCGATTGGTTCAACTAACAATCAGTGGGGGATAAGGAAAACCCCCACTGATTGAAGTTTCACTTTATTTACCTTGAAGAAGCACGTGTGAAATATTTCGAGACACTTGGCTACAGCATGGATGTGAAAAAATGGAGTTTTATTCTGGCCTCCACTAAGTGCGATTTTCTAAGCCAGGGATATTTTAACCAAATCCTTACGGTCAAGACCTGGGTATCAAGGATTGGCAGCAAAAGCTTTCAGCTCGATCATGAAATTGTCTGCAGCCAGACAGGCACTCATATTGCCAGAGGGAACGCCTTAATCGTCTATTTTGATTTCGCCAAACAGGAAAGTGCTGTTATACCTGATCCTCTTCGGGAAGGTCTAAATCAAAATGTAAGAGAAGCATAAATTAATTTTCCTATAAAAAGGAGGATCACATGCCGAAGCAAATGTACCTGGATACCATTCCCGTTAGAAAAGGAGAGCAATTGAACACCGCTCCATTGGAAAAATTCCTGCGGAGCGAGATTGCTAATCTTCCAAATCAGCCGCTTGAGATTATGCAATTCCATGCTGGGCACTCAAATCTTACCTATCAGCTGAAAATGGGAGAGTGGGAAGCCGTGCTGCGCCGGCCTCCGCTTGGACCTGTCGCACCGAAAGCTCATGACATGGAGAGGGAATTCAGGGTGATTTCTGAGATACATCCCTTTTTCAAAGAAGCACCGAAGCCGCTCCTGTTTACGAATAATAGTGAAATTACAGGTGCACCATTTTTCATTATGGAACGGCGGCATGGAATTGTTTTAGATACCTCTTTCCCTGAAGGCATGGAGCCGGACGAGGGAGTTTGCAGCAGATTATCTCAAATTATGGTTGATAAGCTGGCAGAACTTCATTCCATTGACTATAAAAGGACAGGTCTAGCGGAAATCAGCAATCCTGATGGATTCATGGAAAGGCAGGTGCATGGCTGGATCGGCCGGTATGAGCGGGCAAAGACGGATGAAGTTTCCGAAGCGGATACGCTGAAAAAGTGGCTGACCCATCATATCCCGGTAAGTCCCGATCCTTCCATCATCCATTATGATTACAAGCTGAACAATGCAATGTTCAATGAGGATTTATCAGAAATGACAGGCCTTTTCGATTGGGAGATGGCCACGGCAGGCGATCCGCTTGCAGACCTTGGGGCCGCAATGAGCTATTGGATTCAGGGAGACGATCCCGATCTGCTCAAGTTTGGATTAGGAAAACCCCCGGTAACCGTTCTTAGCGGTTTTTACTCCCGCAGAGAATTTATGGAGGCCTATGCTGGAAAAACAGGCCGTGATCTCAGCAGCATGAACTTTTATTTAACATTTGCCTATTTTAAGCTGGCCGTCATTTGCCAGCAAATCTATTACCGCTACAAGAAAGGCCAAACAGCAGATCCGCGGTTTTCACAATTCAATAGATTCGTTAAAGTGCTCCTGAAACATGCTATACAGGCGGCAGATGAAGAAATTTAAGATGAAGAGATGATGAGGAGAGTGAATCCGTTAATGGAAAAAGTAAATACAGCCAATACTGGTGCAAGCTTTTTGTTCACAAAGCTTGATCCTGAATCACTTTTCACACCCGAGGAATTTACAGATGAGCATATCTTAATCGGAAGAACAGCTAAACAATTTACTGAAAAAATGGTTCACCCTGAAAAGGACCGGATCGAAAACCAGGAATTCGAGCTGGTAACGGATTTACTGAGGAAGGCAGGCGAACTTGGCCTGCTTGCCCATAGCATCCCCGAAAAATACGGCGGTCTTGGCTTCGATAAAATCAGCAAGGGGATCGTCGGAGAAAACATTGCCTCATCAGGCGGTTACGGGGTAGCCCACTCAAACCATACCTGCATTGCAACCCTGCCGATCACTTACTTCGGAACTCCTGAGCAAAAAGAAAAGTACTTGCCGAAGCTTGCCTCAGGGGAGTACATAGGCGCTTACTGTCTGACAGAACCGAACGCAGGGTCTGATGCCCTATCCTCCCAGACTACAGCCGTTTTGAATGAGGATGGGACCCATTACATTTTAAATGGCACGAAAATTTATATTACGAATGCTGTATTTTCAGATACATTCATTGTATATGCCAAAGTGGACAGACGGCATTTTACCGCATTTATTGTCGAACGGGACACACCAGGATTATCCCTTGGCCCGGAAGAAAATAAGATGGGCATCAAAGGATCTTCAACCAGATCGGTCATTTTTGAGGATTGTCCTGTGCCAGCAGAGAATCTGCTTGGGGAAGTTGGCAAAGGGCATATCATTGCTTTGAACGTTTTAAATTTAGGCCGTTTCAACTTAGGTTCAGCCTGCATGGGGGCAGCAAAAACCGGATTGAAGAAAGCCCTCCAGTTTACAGGGGAAAGAAAGCAATTTGGGAAATCGATCGCTGATTTTCCGGCTACCAAGGAAAAAACGGCGAAGATGGCAGCAAGAATTTACGCCGCTGAATCACTTCAATACCGCACCGCAAGCCTGCTGGAGGAATCATTGGGAGACTTATATGATTCATCTGATTTAAAGCTTATTGGAAAAAGAATGAGCGAATATGCCACAGAATGTGCGATCTGTAAGGTGTTTGGCTCGGAAACACTGGACTTTACGGCAGATGAAGCACTCCAGCTTCATGGAGGCGCTGGATTCATCAAGGAATACGGCGTGGAACAAATGTATCGGGATTCCCGCATTAACCGGATTTTTGAGGGAACAAATGAGATTAATAGACTGCTGATTCCTACACACCTTTTCCGTAAAGCGCTTAAGGGTGAAATCGATTTAGCCGCCAGAGTGGAGGAGGCGATTGTTCGCTTGAGCAAACCGGATCCAATCGGCCAGAATATTTTTGAGAAAGAGAGAGCAGCGGTTGATACGATAAGAAACCTGTTCCTGCTGAATGCAGGACTCGCTTATGAAGCATTTGGCGATACCCTTGTTCATGAACAGGAAGCCCTAATGAAGCTTGCGGATCTCGCCATTGCCCTGTATGCAGCAGAATCAGCAGTTTATCGGACATATAAAGCCATTCAGAAAAATGGTGAAGAAAAAGAAGAATTGAAGATTCAGCTGACCAGGACTTTTCTGGAAGGTGAAATATGGGAAGCTGAAAGGCTATCCCGCCAATTAGTGTCCGAATTGGCTTCAGATAAGAAAAAGGATGTGCTGATCGGATTAGTCATCCGGGAATGCAGCAGGTTCAGCTCCTTTGGGAAAGAAAGTGCAAGGAACCGTAGAATAGCTGAGCTTGTTTTTGAAAAAGGCGAATATTGCTGCTAGTAATACAGAGAAGGAGTGTTTGAAAATGAAAGCCATTCAATTCAAAGAATATGGGGGACCTGAAGTCCTTAACGTTATCGAAATGGAGCGGCCGCAGCCGACCGGACGAGAAGTTTTAATCGAAGTGCATGCGATCGGAGTGAACTATGCCGACACCGCAAGAAGAGAAGGGCAATATGTTGTGCCGACACCTCTGCCGTTCATTCCCGGTGCCGAGGTGGCAGGTGTTGTCGCAGCCGCAGGTGAAGAGGCAAGTATTCCGGTTGGCACAAGAGTGGTGACGCTAATTGAATCTGGCGGATATTCAGAGTATGTCACAGCCGATGAAAGGGGTCTGATTCCGCTGCCGGAGGGACTGGATTTCAATCTTGCTGCGGCACTGCCTCTACAAGGACTGAGTGCCTATCATATTTTAAAAACAATGGGCCGGCTTGAACCGGGTGAAAGCGTCCTTGTCCATGCAGCGGCAGGCGGGGTGGGAACAATTGCTGTTCAGCTCGCAAAATTATTCGGGGCCGGGACGGTCATTGCTACAGCCAGCACTGATGAAAAACTTCAGCTTGCAAAAGAAATGGGGGCCGATGTCCTCGTCAACTACACAAATGAAGGCTGGGAACATGAAGTACTCGAAGCAACTGGCGGAAAAGGTGTGAATGTGGCCCTCGAAATGGCAGGCGGGGAAATTTTTAATAAAACCCTGAAAAGCCTTGCCACCTTTGGCCGCCTTGTTATTTACGGCGTGGCAAGCGGGGAGCAGAGCCGATTTTATCCTTCATCCTTAATGGGCCGGAACCAATCGGTCATTGGATTTTTCCTGCCGCAGATTATGAGGAAACCGGAACTGCTGCAGCCGAGCATGAAGGAATTATTAACGTACACAGCCCAAGGAAAGCTGAAGCTGACTATTGGAGAAATTCATCCTCTTGAGGACGCTGCCAAAGTACATGAGCGGATGCAGTCCAGGCAAACAAAAGGGAAGCTAATTCTTGTCGCTGCAAGATAAAGGGAAGCCTGCCATTTCACCAAGTGGCAGGCTCTTTTCTATTAAACTGAGAGGATTATAGGGATTTGTATAGAAAATAAGTATATAGGTGAATTTTTGATGGTGGTGATTACATATGGAAAAAGAAGAGATCAAGAAAAAGGTTCAAAATACCTTCGGAAAAAATGCTGAAAAATATGTGACAAGCAAAATACATGGAGATGCGGCTGAATTATCTCAGCTCGTTCAAACTTTGAATCCGCAGAAGGATTGGGTGGTGCTCGATATCGCAACAGGCGGCGGGCATGTGGCCAAAAGTCTCTCACCATTTGTTTCCCAGGTCTTCGCAGCTGATTTGACAAAAGAAATGCTTGCCAATACGGCACGCCATCTGGAAAGCTATGAAAATATCTGGTATATCGTTGCAGATGCGGAAGCTCTGCCATTTTTGGATGAGATCTTTGATGCTGTCACGTGCCGGATTGCGCCCCATCATTTTCCCCATCCGGAAAAGTTTATCGCCGAAGCTGGCAGGGTTTTAAAGCCGGGGGGATGCTTTTTGTTAGTTGATAATGTATCACCCGATGAAAAAGAGCTCGCAGATTATATGAACACTGTTGAGAAATTGCGGGATGACAGCCATTACCGGTGTTTGTCAACGGCAGAATGGAGAAAGCTGTTTGCTGCTTCGGGACTAAATGAAACGAAGACAAAAAGCAGGAAGAAAACCTTTGAATTCCCGTCCTGGGTAAAGAGGACTGCTGAAAGCGATGAACAGATTAAGGCAGTCGAACAGTATATTCTGCAGGCTGATCAGGCTGCTGCGGATTATTTCCAAATTGAACTTCAAGAAGGCAAGGTACAATCCTTTAAAGTGGATGAATGGATGGTACTTTGCATAAAACAATAGGAGGAAACGATCATGGATTTAAACCTGAAAAATAAAAAAGCGCTTGTGGTGGCTTCAAGTCAGGGCCTCGGAAAAGCCATTGCGGCACAGCTTGCAAAAGAAGGCACCAGGGTAATGATAACAAGCAGGGACGAAGCAAAACTAAAGAGCGTTCAAGATGAATTCCGTGAACAATTTAATGCAGATGTTGAGTATTACCGTGCAGATGTTACGAACCCTGAGGATATAAAAAACCTGATTCAGCATACAGCTGAAACACTTGGGGGAATTGATATTTTAATCAATAATGCCGGAGGGCCTCCCGGGGGAACGTTCGAAAACCTGACAGATGAAGACTGGGAAAAAGCGTTTCAGCTTAATCTATTAAGCCATGTCAGACTGATACGCGAGGCACTCCCTGAATTAAAGAAAAATGGCGGCAGGATCATTAATATAGCATCATCAAGCATTAAGCAGCCGATACCGGGCCTGCTCTTATCCAATACATTCCGCCTTGGAATTGTCGGACTGACCAAAACACTATCAGAGGAATTGGGAGCTCATAATATCTTAATTAATACAGTAGCTCCGGGAAGAATTGCGACCGACCGCGTTGATTATCTCGATCAGCATAACGCGGACCGGCAGAATATTACTAAAGAAGAAGTGGCGGAAAGAGCCAAAAGCAAAATTCCGCTGGGCAGATACGGAACCCCGGAGGAATTTGCGAATGTGGTCACCTTCCTTGCATCTGATGCCAGCAGCTACGTGACCGGAAGCTCTATTTTAGTCGATGGCGGGATGGTGAAAGCTTTATAGGAGGGGGATCTGGCGGAAACTTCAACCCGGTTCGGCTTTGGACACAGAAAGCAGCAAAAGGCGCTCTAGTGTCAGAACCCGGGCCAACTTCGGACACAAGAAGGAAAAAAAGGCGCGCTGGAGTCAGAACCTGGTTCAACTTCTGACAAAAAAAGGAGAAAATGGTCCGCTAGAGTCAGAACCCGAGCCAACTTCTGACACAAAAAGGAGAAAAAGGTGCGCTAGAGTCAGAACCCGGTTCAACTTCTGACACAAAAAGCAGAAAGAGGCGCTCCAAAGTCAGAACCCGGTTCAACTTCTGACACAGAAAGCAGAAAAAGGCGCTCCAGAGTCAGAACCCGGACCAACTTCTGACACAAAACGCAGAAAAAGGCGCTCTAGAGTCAGAACCCGGGCCAACTTCGGACACAAAGTGCGAAAATCACAAGATCAAAGCCCGAACCCAGCTCACCACCTAAAAATCACAGCCAAAATAAAAGACGATTTTCCCCATCACCTTGGGAAAATCGTCTTTCACATTACCCTCTATTTGTCATCAGGATCCAGATATACAATAGAATTGAAATCACAACCGATCCGGCTGCTGTTATATAAATCGTGCTATACCCAAACAAATAAGCGATCTGCCCAAACACGATGGCGCCAATTCCAACCCCCAGATCGAAAAAGGAAAAGAACGTAGCATTGGCCATTCCGCGCCGATTGGCAGGCGCTTCTTTTACAGACCAGGCTTGAAGGGCGGGCTGGACTGATCCAAATCCGAGACCATAAAGAATCGCAGCTATATACATAATCATGCTGCTCGGAAGCCATGCAAGCAGGAACATGGCTGCCAAAATCAGCACCGCCCCTGGTAAAAATACAGCCTGGTGACCTCTTTGATCATATAATCTGCCGGCAAAAGTCCGGGAAAGCATTAAGGCTATAGCAAACAGCAGGAAGTACCAGTGGATCCCGCCTATCCCTTTTTGGGCTGAATAGATAGGAAGAAATGATGCGATTCCCCCAAAGGTGACGGTGATGAAAAATAATAGAAATGAAGGCCTTAAAGCACTCTTTTCATAGATGTCCCAGCGCTTGTGAGGCACACTTTGTTTTTCAGCCTGCTTGTAGTTGATCCTCGATGACAACACCAGTGCGGCTAAACCCAGCAGGGCACAAATTAAGAATAAGAGTTTAAAAGAGATGACTCCGGCGAGCGCCAGTCCGAGGGTGGGGCCGAATGCAAGGGCAATGTTCCCGGAAAGCCCGAAGTAGCCCATTCCTTCACCCCGCCGCTTAGCAGGAATTAAATCAGTGGCAATGGTTCCTGAGGCTGTAGTGGAGAAACCCCAGCCAAATCCCTGGATAATCCTTAAAACAAATAAGAAGATTAAACTATTAATAAAACCAAATGACCCAACTGAGAGCACGAAAATTGCCAGGCCAGTTAAATACACAAAGCGCCTGCCTTTCGTCTCCAGCGTATGCCCTGCATAAGGACGCAATAGCAGAGCCGAAAAGGTAAAGATACCGACCACTATCCCGATCAGCTGGTCATTCCCGCCCAATTTTTCCACAAAAAGAGGGATAGTGGGCAATGTCATTTGAAATCCGAGAAAAATAAAAAAGTTGGACATCAAGATGAGAACAAAATCCCTTGACCATATCTTTTCGGAACCTGCAATCTGTTTTTTTGCTTCTCCTGATAAAGTATCAGCCATATAATTCCTCCCACAATGCTGTAAAATGATTAGGTAATCTAAATATTTTTCTATTATAAAGGAAAACAAATGGAAATTCTATTTTAAGGAGCGGCCAGATGAAGATTAGAGAAAGAGGAGTAACAATTGGAACACTGAGACCTGGAAAAAAGAATTGCATTACAGATATAGATGGAGTCATGGCAGGCCACATCACTCTGGATTATCCTCTGGATGATGACCAATATGTCTGTACGGGCGTAACTGCCGTTTTGCCGCATGGAGGAAATCTTTTTCGTGAAAAAGTTCCGGCAGCCTCCTATGTCATCAATGGCTTTGGTAAAACGACGGGGCTGGTGCAGGTGGAAGAACTGGGTGTGATTGAATCTCCGATTATGCTGACCAATACATTCGGGGTGCCTGCAGTCACACAGGGAACGCTGGAATACCTGCTAAAAACCACACCGGAAATTGGAGACACAACCGGAACCGTAAATATCGTCACAGGGGAATGCAATGACGGATTTTTGAATTCCATCCGAACACTCCCTGTAAAACCTGAACATGCAATAGCAGCCATTCAAAATGCCAAGCCGGGAAAAGTGGAAGAAGGTGCGGTCGGAGCTGGTACAGGCATGGTGTGTTTTGGGTATAAAGGGGGCGTGGGTGCTTCTTCACGGGTAATCACCGTGGAACAAAGCACAAATGAATACAAAATCGGATGTCTGGTGGTCACGAACTTCGGCAATAGCAGCGAATTTCCGTTCATTAAATACGGACTGTCAGAAATTCCGCCGAAAACAAAGGACACGCCTGATGGCTCAATCATGATCATCCTGGCGACAGACGCACCTGTCAGTGACAGACAGCTGAAAAGGCTCGCGAAGAGATGCGGCATAGGCCTCGGACGGGCAGGAAGCCATTTCAGCAACGGCAGCGGCGACATCGTTATCGCTTTTTCCACTGCTAACAAAACTCTTCATGGAAGCAGCAATATGATCGAAACTGCCCATTTTATCAGAGATGATCACCCCATTATGAATCAGCTTTTTCAAGGTGCGGCAGAGGCTGCGGAGGAAGCGATTCTTAATTCGCTGTCACAGGCAAAGACCACTCAAGGACGGAACGGAAGAGTGGTGGAGGGGATGTTTTCCTATTAGTTGTTTAAATTATCTCTTAATCGGGTACATTGTATTTAACAAGCTTAGCAGCTGCTAACAAAATTTCCAGCAAATAATGATTTGAATAATCTGAAAACTTCTGTTACAATAGAAAAAAGGTCAAGGGGTTGATTGCAAATGGAAAAACGTCTACTTAACTCGCCGCAACAGTCTGAGGAAAACGTGTCATTGTTAGCAGAACAAGTCCTAAATCAAGCTCTTAAGGAATACCGAATTGAAAAGCTTCGCGAAAAAATTGATGAAGCTCTCACTAGCCGAAACCAAAAAGAATTCATGCGCCTTACGGATGAATTAAAGAAAATCTCTTAAGCAAAGCAAATAATCTAATGTTAAAAAGGCAGCCTGTTCGAAAGAACGGGGCTGTCTTTTGTTGTTTTAAAGCCCATAATATCCTTCCGAGTTCCCGCCCCAGCCTGTTTCACCAAAGTGTTCCATTTCGTTCCAAAACGAAACACTGAAACAATCCCCAAACACATCAAGCCCTGGTACAAAGGGAATTCCATATTGGCACAATACTTGCAACAAATTTCAATAAGCAAAAATGAAAGAAGAAGCGCAAAGGGGAGGAAGCTATGTTTGAAGAGAAACTGGATTTAAGATTGCCTGGGCCCGTACAGGTTCCGAAAGAAATACAGCGTGCCATGCTGAGAAGTTTCGATCATCCCATGATGGATTACCGGAATCCGTCCTTCCAGGATGTCCTGCAGGAAACCACTGAAAAGTCGAAAATGATATTCCAGACTGAAAACCTGGTAATCCCGCTTACCTCGAGCGGAGCTTCCGCTCTTGAAACAGCCATTATTAACACGGTTGGCCCTAATGATACGATCATCCTTTGCGTAGTCGGCTATTTTGGCGAATATCTTCAGGGGATTACCGACCATATTGGCTGCAAAACCGTCCGTGTTGATGCGGAATGGGGGAATATTGTCGATCCGGATGATGTGAGAAAAGCATTAAAGGAAAACCCTGAAGCAAAGGCGGTTTTTGCAACACACTGTGAAACATCCACTTCTGCCATAAACAATATTAAAGAGATAGCGGCCGCTGTAAAAGAAACGGATGCCATTTTCCTCGTAGATGCAGTCAGTTCGATTGTCGGCACACCTCTATATATGGACGAGTGGGGGATCGATATTGTAGCAACTGGAGGACAGAAAGCGTTAATGCTGCCGCCTGGCCTTGCATTAATCACGTTGAGTGAAAAAGCCTGGAACACTGTGAATAAGCACCAGTGCCCATCCTTTTACTTTGACCTCAAGCTCTATAAAAAAGGATTGGAATCAGGGGCCGGCACACCATATACGCCGAATATATCACTTGTATGCGGGCTTCTTGAAGCCTGCAATATGATAGAAAAAAGCGGAGGAATAGAAGCTGAATACAAAAGGCATGCTGCTCTTCGGGATATGACCAGAGCGGGGGTACGGGCATTAGGACTTGAATTGCTGGTGGATGATTCGGCAGCCAGCCCAACCCTGACAGCTGTAAAATTAAAAAATGCCGATGATTTCAGACGAATGATGAGGGAAGAATTTCATATCGCATTGGGAGGCGGTCTTGGTAAGGTGAAGAATCAGATTCTGCGCCTGGGCCATATGGGTTATACAGATGCTGCTGATATGCTGAAAATGTTTGCTGCGATGGAGCTTGCTTTAAAGAAAAGCGGACACGAAGTGGAGTTGGGTGCAGGAGTTTCCGCAGCTCAGCGGCATTGGCTTGAAAATCCATATTGTTAAATTCCTGATCCTAAGGAGATGTGATCCCGGTGAACATCCTTGAAAAACGACTCGCCGACCTGTCAGACCTGCCTTCAGTTACTCCTGGGGATCAGATCCATTTGACACCAGATTGTGTATTCGTCAGCGGTCAAAGTTCACGTAATGTCATAAAAGCATTTAACAGGCTAGGCTTCAAAAATGTAAAAAATGCAGCCAGAATTCTCTTTTCTCATGGGAAGGCAGAAGATGAGGAAATCCGTCAATTCTGTAAAGAAAAAGGAATAAGAGTAATTGATTGTGATTTGCCCCAGCATTTTCGGGCAGAAAATAAGCCGCTGAATGGAATGGTCTTTGCAGGGATAGAAGAGGACATGAAATGTTTGGGTGTAAGAGGGGCCATTCCCGTCGTCATCTCGCCGGATTCAATGGCGGCTTGCCTGGCAACCGGGTCATTAACTATGTTCATACCTGAATCAGTTTATATTGAGATAAGCGGAGCATTAAGCGGAAAAGTAAACGGTAAAAAGCTTTGCAAATATCTGGTGAATATTTTTGATGACAGTTTAATAGGAAGTGCAGTGATTTTGGGTGGAAAGGTTCTGGAACAGCTGAAAGCAGACGATCTTAAGGAGCTGTCCTATTTTTTTCAGCTTTCCGGCACGGCAATAGGGATTTGTTCACCAGGGGGCCCCTTTGGACAGGTTGAAAGCGTGATAAAAATAAAGTCAGACACTTTTGCCTAAATAATAGACTGACTATTAAGAAAATTTACCGAAATTTTCCTTGGCATCTGGTAAGATTAATTTAATATAATTATAAAACTTGTCCAAGAGAAAAGGAGAATGAGGTGAAGTGATGTCCGAGATTGCCATTCTGACCCCACTTGATGCACTGATACAAGTCTCAATGGAAGCTGCGAAAAAGACAGGAGAAGATGTCGCTGTAAGAAAAGTGAGCTTCCGAAATGCTATTGCAGCTGCCAAAGAATTCGAAAAAGCAGGCACAGAAGTCATTATCAGCAGAGGAACAATGGGATTAAAGCTTATTGAGTCAGACCTTAGCATACCTGTTGTCCAGATCCCTATAACCGGATATGATCTGCTTCGTACGATTAAAGAAGGACAAAAATTGGGACATAAGATTGGAATTGCTGACACCGTGGATGTTCTGCAGGGAATCGAAACGATTGAATCTGTCCTGGACATTTCGATTGAAAAGCATATCGTTGTTGCACCTGAAGAAGCCGAGGCAGCGGTTGAGGCTCTCAGTAAAAAAGAAATAGATGTACTGATCGGCAAAAGTATTTTTACAAACAAAGTCAAAAAAGATTCGATTAAAACGGTGATATTAACGTCTGGAGTGGAATCGGTCATCCAGGCGATTCATGAAGCAAGAAGCCTGATAGATGTGAGGCGCACCGAACTAAAACGCACCAAGGAACTTCAGGCAATTCTTGATTTTATTGCGGATGGTGTAATTGCTGTAGATGAAAAAGGGATTATTACAGTATGCAATCCTTCCGTATACAGCATCTTGAACCTTCCATATGATTCGGTTATCGGTAAGCAGATTGATGATATTCTCGTAAATTCACAAATGAATAAGATTCTTTCGACCGGGAAGGAAGAGCTGAACCGCATCCAGGATGCCAATGGTGTGAAAGTGGTTGCCAATCGAATACCCATAAGGCACGAACAAAAGGTGTTTGGGGCTGTCTGTACGTTTCAGGCGGTTCATAGACTTCAGCAGCAGGAGCAGGAAATCCGAAAGAAGCTTCTTCACCGCGGCCATGTCACGAAATATAGTCTTCATAATATTGTTGGGGAAAGTGAGATGTATCAAAAAGCGATTCTAAAAGTGAAGAAATATTCACAAGTGGATTCTACTATTCTCCTGACGGGTGAAACAGGCGTGGGAAAAGAAGTGTTCGCCCATCTGATCCATAGCTTCAGCAAGCGGTCAGAAGGGCCATTTGTTGCAGTGAACTGTGCGGCTATTCCAGAAAACCTCCTCGAAAGCGAGTTATTCGGCTATGTCGAAGGAGCCTTTACAGGAGCGAAAAAAGGCGGAAAAACAGGATTATTCGAATTGGCTCATCAGGGAACCATTTTCCTCGATGAAATCGGCGAACTGGCTGAATCCCTTCAGGCCCAGCTGCTCAGGGTTCTGCAGGAAGGGGAAGTGATGCGGCTGGGTGATGAAAGGGTCATCCCCATTAATATTCGGGTGGTCGCTGCTTCGAACCGGAACTTTGAAAGAATGGTAGAAGAAGGGAGCTTTAGGGCTGATTTATATTATCGCCTTAATATCCTTGATATCCCAATTCCTTCATTGCGTGAGAGGATACCTGATATTCCTTTATTATGCGATTTCTTCTTGAAAGAATTGGAACCGGGCATCCGGAGAAATAGTACGGGTTTCACTGCTGACGCTATGAGAATTCTCCAAAGCTATGATTGGCCGGGGAATATACGCCAGCTAAGGAACATTGTTGAACGGGCGATGATTCTTTCGCCTGAAAGTATGATAGATGCAGAAACAGTATTATCAGCAGGCGGGAAAGACTTTACTAGACTGCGTGAGCTTAAACAACACAGCAAGGATGAGGAATTTGATTCAGAAACGAAACTTCAAAACTTTGAGAAAGAGTATATTCTGAACGTGCTGAAGCAGGTAAACGGGAATAAAACAGAAGCGGCAAAGATTCTGGGGATCGGCAGGACGACCCTCTGGCGAAAAATTAATAGTTTGTGAGGAGGAGAAAAAATGAATGAAACCATGGCACCGCCTCCGCTGAATGAAAATGTCCTATCCAGATTAAGAAGTATTTTCGGCGAAGACAGGCTTTTAACCAATAGCACTGACATGATGACTTACTCCTATGATGCATCCTTTGAAACACAGCTCCGTCCAAAAAATCCTCAGGCGGCCGTTATTGCGCTTTCAACTGAGGAAGTCAGTGAATGCGTTAAGCTGGCCAACGAATTTAAAATTCCTGTCTACCCGAGGGGAGCAGCCACAGGGCAAACAGGCGGAGCCGTTCCGGTTAAAGGCGGCATTATGCTGGATTTATCGAAAATGAACAGGATACTGGACATCGATCACCGGAATATGCAGGCAGTAATTGAGCCGGGTGTCATCCAAAATGATTTAAATGAGGCATTAAAGCCTTATGGACTAAGGTTTCCTCCAGACCCTGGAAGCGCCAATATGTGCACAGTGGGAGGCATGGTTTCAAACAATTCAAGCGGACTTAGGGCAGTCAAATATGGTGTCACCCGCCATTATGTCCTGGGAATGGAAGTGGTGCTGCCCACTGGTGACATCATTGTGACCGGCGGCGCTAAATCGAAGGCGCTTAAATCGGTATCCGGCTATGACCTCGCCCACTTAATGATCGGTTCGGAAGGCACGCTTGGAATTGTGACGCGTCTGCGCCTCAAACTTTTGCCGCTCCCCGTCACAAGAGGAATCGTCCTTTGCTCTTTTGAGAGATTGGAAGAAGCAGGCGAGGCTGTTAACGCTGTGTTTTCTTCAGGCCTGCAGCCATCTGCCATCGAAATCATGGATTTCAATTGTACAAAGGCTGTAAATATGATGAAGCCGGAGCTGAATCTTCCGCTGAACAATGAAGCAATACTAGTTTTTGAAGTGGATGGAGCCAGGGAGGAAGTTACTTCGCAAGTGAACCGGCTCAAAGCTGTGGTTGAAAAATTTACGAGGTATATAAAATTCAGTGATGAGCCGGAAGAGTGTGAAAAGCTCTGGCAGGCCAGGAAGCTCGTTGGTGCAGCTGTTGGACTTTTGAAGCCGGGCGGTTTCCGGGTATATGGCGGCGAAGACATCTGCGTGCCAATTTCTAAACTACCTGAAACACTGCGGGAGATTCATAATATCGCAGACAGATATGGCATCATCTGCGGGATTTACGGGCATGTCGGCGATGGGAATATGCATACAGGTCCAGTGGTGAATATGAACAACCAGCTGGAAATGGAGAATGTACAGAAAATGATCGATGATATTCATGAGCTCGCAATCAGGATGGAAGGAACCACTACGGCTGAACATGGAGTGGGAATTGTCCGTGCCAAATACATGGATGTTGAGCATGGAGCAGCCATGGAAGTCATGCGGGCTATTAAGAAGACTCTTGATCCGAATAATATTTTAAATCCGGGCAAAATGGCACTGCCTAATTAAGATGGAGGTGAATGAGGATTGAAATTGCTGACGGCGGAAGAGTCCATGAAAACCTGTGTGCGCTGCGGTGCATGCCGCAATGTATGCCCAACTCTGAACATAACAGGCAGGGAAGCAGATGGCCCAAGAGGCAGAGTATTAATGGCCAGAAGTCTGATTGAGGGCAATATTCCTATAAATCAGGAAATCAAAGATCAGCTCGACCGGTGCCTTCTGTGCTCAGCCTGTGTGGATGCCTGCCCAATTGATGTGCAGGTTCCTGATATCGTTATGCTCGCCAAGGAGAGAATTGCAGCCGCGGCTGAAGCTCCGGTTCAAACGGATATAAAAAAACCTGCCTATCCCGAACGTACTTTTAAAGACTACTTTTTTGATCATGTTCTTGCCAATCAAAAAAGGCTTAATACTGTTGGCAATCTTCTATGGTTTTATCAAAAAAGCGGACTTCAGTCTGTAACCAGAGGACTGGGCATCCTGAAATTCTTCCCTGAGCAGATGAGGCAAATGGAAAGAATTACGCCTGCCATCTTGCCGCCTTCTAGGCGGAAACACCATCCCGAGTTTACACCGAGTGCTTATGAAGAAAAGGAACCAAGGGGCAGGGCAGCCTTTTTCCATGGCTGTATTATGGATGTTATGTTCAGAGAAACAAATGATAATTCTATTAAACTTCTCTCTAAAACCGGCTTTGATGTAGTTACACCTAAAGCGCAGGTATGCTGTGGGGCACTGCACCACCATAGCGGAAAAAAAGACAAGGCCATTGAATTAGCCAAAGCGAATATACAGGCTTTTGAAGAAGCAAATGTGGATTATATCATTACCAATGCAGGAGGGTGCGGTGCGGCACTCGCGGAGTATGCGGACTTGTTCAGGGATGATCACCATTGGCTGGAACGGGCAAAAGCATTCTCTGCCAAAATCAAGGATATCAGTGAAATCATTTATGAAAAAGGCGAAATGCCTGCAACTGCCGGCCGGGGTGAACGGGTTACCTATCAGCCTTCATGCCACCTGCAGTATGTGATGAAAGTGAAGGATGCACCAGCTAAATTGGTGAAGCAAATTCCAAACTCAGAATATGTGGATCTTCCTGAAAAGAAATATTGCTGCGGGTCTGCAGGAATTTATAATTTGCTGCAGCCAAAGCTTGCGAATGAAATATTGGATAAGAAAATGTCCAGAGTAAAAGAAACGGAATCTGCTGTTCTGATTACAGCCAATCCGGGATGCTTCCTCCAAATGAAACTGGGGGTTTATCGTGAAGGAATGGAAGATCAGATAGAAACAAAGCATGTTGCCGACTATCTGCTGGAGTCAATTGAAAGGGCAGAATCTGCCGGAAAACAATAAAGGTTTCAAATCGAAACGGAGTAGCGGGCAATTCGTTTCAAAAGAGAACAAGCATGACGATTAAGTCGTATTGGAATGAACTCAGAAATAAATTCAGTAAAAGTCCGAATGTCCCATTAGGTTTGAAACCACTTACGATTTTGGTTCCCCGCAAAAAATATTAATTAAGATTTTTGTTTTTGGCACAAAAATTGCACTGAAGTTTAATGAAGCAATACATAAACATGGAGGTGAATAAACTGACTGAGGAATAAGTCCTTACCAGAGAAAGTAATCTAATTTGTGTTCAAGGGAATAATTATGCATCTAATTTACAGAAATTTAAAAATTTTCTTTATATGGGGGAAAATGAATATGAAATTTAAAAGGATTTCGTTTTTATCTCTTGCCATTGCATTGGTATTCTTTCTCCAGGCATGTAATTCTTCACCTCAAGAAGCAAGCTCGGAAGGAAAAAGCGGAAGCAATTATCCCGAGCGTCAGATTGAAATTATTGTCGGCTTTGGTGCGGGCGGAGGCAGTGACAATTTTGCAAGGGCCATTGCAAAAGAACTGAAAGACATTCTTGGTGTAAACATAAATGTTGTGAATATGCCTGGTGCGGCAGGAATCAATTCCTCTGACCACGTGGCCAGACAGCCAGCTGACGGCTATACCATCTGGTCTGCAACATCCAATCATCCTGTAAATATTGCAGCAGGTGTGGAAAAAAATGATTTGAGCAAATTAATTTCTATTGGGAGGGTCCAAAATGATACCATGACCCTTCAAGTAAAAAGCGATGGAAAATTCAAGGATATAGATGATTTAATCTCACAAGCTAAGGAAAAACCAGGCGAAATCACCATTGGCGGTACGGGTTCAGCAGGCTTTGATGAACTGGTAGTCAAACAGTTTGAAAAAGCCACTGGAACAAAGTTTAATTATATCTCTTTTGAAGGTTCAGGAGAGATGACAGCAGCACTTCTCGGGGGACATATCGATGTCATCGCAGAGGAGCCTGGCCCATCGATTGCCCAGCTGGAAAGCGGAGATATTAAAATGCTGATTGCCTTTACCGAAGAGAAAATGGAAGGCTTTGAGGACGTCCCACTTTCAACTGAAATGGGGATAGATGTAACAGACGGCCAGGGCAGAGGCTTTATGGTCCACGCAGATACACCGCCTGAAATCATTTCAGCTCTTGAAAAAGCCCTTGAAGAAGCGAAGGATCGTCCAGACTATAAAGAGTATGAAAAAGCCAATTATCTGCATCTAAGGGATGGCTGGCTGAACTCAGAAGAATATAATGCAGAATTTGAGAAGCTTATCGACACCTATGGTTCTCTATTAAACGAAATGAAATAACCTCCAGGCCAAAAGGCAGGGTATCTGCCTTTTGATCTTTCTGCAGGTTAATTGATGAATTTTCATAGATTTGCTTGATAGGCTGCTGAAGATTTTGTCGAAGGAAAACTGGTTTTATCTAAACATGAGAACCTTTGTACAGGTTATTGACTGCCATTCTTAATGGCAGATATGATCGCCCTATAAGCTGTATCCAGTATACAGCACACAGTGTACAACAGGAGGACATTCAACTCTTCTGAAAAATGAAGAAGGAGGATAGGCGAAAATGGTGCAGGCACTGAAATTTACGCAGCCGCTTTATCAGCAAATCTATGAAATTATAAAAAGTTCCATATTATCAGGTGAATTGATGCCGGGTGAAAAGCTCAATGTTTCTCACCTGGCGAAAAAATACAATATTAGCCGGACTCCGCTGCGGGAGGCTCTCCGCCAGCTGCAAATAGAAGGACTGCTGATTCAGGATCAGCTGGGGCTGACTATTGTAAGATTGGACGATGCCGATTTTAAGGATCTATACGAAACTCGCATCATGCTTGAGCCTCAAATAATGGGGCTTATTTTGAAAACGATTACAGATGAGAAACTTGATGTCATCGAAAAAATCCTTGAAAGAGCAGAAGATGCCTTTAGAGCAGGAAACCATCTTCATTTACTTGAATTGAATGCAAAGTTTCATGATCGGCTCTTGGAAGCAAGCCCAAACAAGCGGGCAGTACACTTGCTGCAGCAAGTTCGTTCATTTCTTTTGCTTTACCGGGCCAATATATTAAAAAACAACGAGCATAATAGGGAAATTCTGAAGGAACATCGTGAAATTCTTCATGCTCTTAAAGCCCGGGACAACATAGCTGTCTATCAATCTGCAGAAAACCATCTGCGCAATGATCTGGACCGCGGGACTAATATGATCCGCGAATAAAAAAGGGGGCATCTCCACTCGCCAAAATAGAAATGCTCTCCCATCATAGAAAAATCGATTTTATTATAACATGCACAATTTAGAAATCCATAGAAATGAACAGCTGCCGGTCACTTCGGGCTCACTTCCGACACAAATATTCAAATGGGGTGTTCTGGATGGGACCATTACAAGGAATGAAAGTCCTTGATGCATCGCAAATCATGGCGGGCCCGTACTGTACCATGGTCCTTGCTGATCTCGGTGCGGAAGTCATGAAAGTGGAGAAAGTGAACGGCGGAGACGATTCCCGTCAAATGGGGCCTTATGTGAATGGGGAATCCACTTGCTTTTTCCAAATTAACCGAAATAAAAAAAGCATTGCTTTAAATCTTAAAACTCAAGAAGGAAAAGAAGTCTTTTACAAGCTGGCTAAGGAAGCAGATGTGGTGGTGGAGAATTATCGTCCGGGTGTGACCAAATCACTTGGCATTGATTATGAAAGCCTGAAAGAGATTAATCCCGGCTTGGTTTATTGTTCGATATCAGGCTATGGGCAGACCGGCCCATATTCCCATAAAGGCGGATTCGACCTGGTAGCCCAGGGGATGACAGGCCTTATGAGCATGACCGGGGAAAAAGGAATGCGTCCGATGAAATCCGGCATTGCCGTTTATGACATCGGTGCAGGCATAACGGCAGCCTATTCGATTCTGGCAGCTTATATCCATAAAATGAAGACGGGGGAAGGCCAGCATGTGGATATTGCCCTCGCAGAAATCGGTCTTCCATGGTTTACGTGGGAGGCAGGAGCCTATTTTGCAGAAGGAACGATACCGGAGGCAACCGGCTGGCGGCACCGGGTGTCTGCTCCTTATCAGGCTGTAAAAACCAAATCAGGTTATATGATGCTCGGATGTGCCAATCAGAGAACTTGGGAAAGGTTTTGCACAGATGTTGCCGAAAGGCCTGATTGGATAAACGATCCCCGTTATAAAACGAATTTATTGAGAAACCAGCATGTGATTGACCTGGAAGAAGATATTGAAGAAGTACTTATGCAGCAGGATACGAATTATTGGATAGACCGCTGCGAAAAAGCGGGAGTGCCTGCGGGACCAATCAATAACTTTGCAGAGGCTGTTCAGGATCCGCACTATGAAGCGAGAGGCATGATTCAGGAAGTTGAACATCCTGTCATCGGAAAAATGAAAATGATTGGCATTCCCACAAAATTTTCTGAAACTCCTGGTGAGGTGAGAACACCTTCACCACTGTTCGGACAGGACACGATTGATGTTTTAACGGGCCTCGGGTATGACGAAAAGTCCATCCGGAGTTTAACAAAAGCCGGAGCTGTCAGAACTTTGGAAAATGATCCAATCCTGAATAAAAAATAGCAGAAAGGTCGGCGTGATATGTCTAAAAATCTCGAAGCATACAGCGGGGAAAAAACGTGCAGTGAGCCGGTTTATCTTAAGGTTGAAGGGGATATAGCCTATATCTGCTTCAACCGGCCGGAAAAAAGGAACGCACTAAGTTATGACATTTGGTTAAGGATTCCACAGCTTGTTGATGACTGCGAACAAAACCCTAATGTAAAAGTGATTATTTTTAAAGGCACTGGTACAGCTGCCTTCTCGGCAGGAGCAGATATCAGCGAATTCAAATCACTTAGGTATACAGCAGAAGGTGCTGAAAAATATAACAAGGCGACCATGATAGCGGAAAAAGCAATTATGGATGCATCAAAGCCAACGATTGCTATGATAAAGGGTTTTTGTGTTGGAGGCGGTTGCGAGATTGCCGTTGCCTGTGACTTAAGGTTCTCTGATGACAAGGGGAGGTTCGGCATAACTCCGGCCAGGCTTGGATTAGTATACAATACACCAGGGACCAAAAATCTGGCAGATCTGGTCGGGCCGGCAAAAGCCAAGGATATTCTGTATACCGGAAGGCTGATGGATGCAGACGAGGCATACAGAATCGGTCTCATTGACCGGATCTATCCAACAGAGTCCATAAATGAGGAAACTCTCAAATATGCAGAATTAATTTGCCGAAATGCCCAGCTGTCGGTCCGCGGTTCCAAAAAAATCATTCACGAAGTGCTTGCCGGGGCAGTGGAAGATTCCCCTGAGACGGCCCAGATGGTGATTGACTCATTTATTTCAGAGGATTATAGAGAAGGAGTTCACTCATTTTTGGAGAAGCGCAAACCTATTTTTAAGTACTCTTAAAGAAAATCTCAAGGAGGCTCATAGCCTCCACTATAAAATATCAGGGGGATGAGAGATGCAGCTCGAACGAAATCTTTCCATAATCATGGTCGTTTTTTCGTCTTTCTTTCTGGTCATGTCTCTGCAGGTAGAGAATAGGACAGGAAATATCATTTCAGCAGGAACATGGCCGGCAGCTTTAATGATCCTGATGCTGGTTTTATCGGCAGTCTTGCTGGTTCGGACGCTTAATGGGAAAAATAACCAGAATATGCAGGAAAAGGGCGCTGAGGAAACAGGAGATGATGATGAACAGCTTGTGTTCCCCAAAAAGTTTTTCATCCTGTTTGCAGTTCTTGCCATCTATACCTTTATTCTCGGCTATGTAGGTTTCATTATTGCGACCATTCTTGGGATTTTTGCCATGGCGCTTTTGTTTGGGATGAAAAGCTACATTCGGGCTCTTCTGACCGGTATTCTGGCAACTGCCGGCTCTATCGTACTGTTTCCCATATTATTGAACCTGCCATTTCCTCGTGGAACGGGAATATTCTATACACTTAGCTTGCTGTTCTATTAATAGCAAACTCTAAAAAAGAGGTGAACGGAATGATTGAAGGACTTATAGGCGGTTTTGGCAACCTTTTTCAGCCTTTTCATTTTTTTATTCTTATGGTCGGCGTCCTGCTAGGTTTCATTGGAGGAGGAATCCCGGGCATCAGTGGGACCATGCTGGTCATCATTCTTCTTCCCGTCAGTTATGCGATGGATCCTGCCGCGGCATTCCTGCTGCTGACCTCCATTTATGCCACGTCCGTTTTTTCAGGGTCCATAAGCGCTATTCTGTTTAGAACCCCAGGCACTCCGGAAGCGGTGGCAACTGTTTTCGACGGTTATCCCATGGCAAAGAAGGGAGAAGGGGAAAAGCCCTCGGCATTTCCATCTTCAGTTCCGCTACAGGGGGTGTTTTTGGAACGCTGGTCTTAATCTTTTTAACTCCTCTTCTTGCTTCTTTTGCTCTCAGATTTTCGTCGCCGGAATATTTTGCGTTAGCGCTTATGGGACTTACTGTTGTAGCTTCTCTGAGTGCAGGGAATCTTGTTAAGGGTTTCATCGGTGTTTCTTTTGGTTTATTTATTGCCACAATTGGCATCGATACAATGACTGGTGTTCCCAGGTTTACATTTGGCTCTGGACAGCTGATGTCAGGCATCGACTTTATTCCTGTTCTGATAGGTTTATTCGCGATTTCAGAGGTGCTGCGCCGTGTCCAGCAGGTCCACAAAGTAAATACCAAGCAAAAGGTAAGATCTGAACTGCCTGACTGGAATGTCATGAAGCGAATTTCCGGCGTTATTGGCCGTTCATCGCTACTGGGAGTTTTTATTGGCATCCTTCCAGGAATTGGAGCAACGACTGCTGCAATGCTCAGCTACAGTGAAGCAGCCAGGTGGTCAAAAAGATCAAAAGAATTTGGAACTGGAATTCCAGAAGGAGTAGCTGCACCTGAATCTGCTAATAATGCAGCAGCAATGGGTGCGATGGTTCCATTGCTATCCCTGGGAATTCCGGGAAGCGCCACAACTGCGATTTTGCTCGGTGCTTTTATCCTGCATGGAATCCAGCCGGGGCCTTTGATGTTTACCACACAGGGATCGCTCATTTATACCATACTGATGGGACTTCTGGTTGCCAATTTGATGATATTGCTTATTGCCAAACCGTTTATTTCGGTTTTCTCTAAAATTTTGCAAGTGCCCTACACAATCATTGGACCACTCATCGTTCTCTTTTGTATTGTTGGCACATTCGCAGTAAGGAATTCGATTTTTGACGTAGCTATGATGCTGGTATTCGGAATTATTGGCTACTATCTGGAAAACGCTAAATTTCCGCTGGCGCCTATCGTGCTTGGCGTTGTGCTCGGTCCTATTGCAGAAGATCAGTTCAGAAGGGCTATGCAGATGTCCAACAATGATATTTCCATCTTCTTCACAAGGCCGATTGCCTTAACTTTCATTGTCTTGTCCATTATCAGTATATTGTATCCATTCATTAATAAGTGGATCAAGAAGCGTAAAAACAATACAAGCGGTACAGATCAAACTGTAGCTTCTTAAGAAGGAGATGTTCCGGAAATGATCTTTGATTTCGAAGGACAGAAGCCAGCCGTGCATGAATCTGTCTATTTGGCACCAAATACTTATATCATTGGCAATGTAAAACTGGAGGCGGATGTATCAATCTGGTTCAATTCTGTCCTTCGCGGTGACAATGATTTCATTAAAATCGGAAAAGGCACCAATGTACAGGAGGGAACGATGATTCATGTGGATGAAGGCTACCCGGTTACCATTGGACAAAATGTCACTATTGGCCATAATTGTGTGATCCACGGCTGCACTATTGAAGACGGTGCCCTGATCGGCATGGGTGCAATCATCCTGAATGGTGCTCATATAAAGGCAGGTGCCGTGATTGCGGCTGGAGCAGTCGTCGGTGAAAATAAAATAATTGAGAGTAATATGCTTGCAGCCGGTGTTCCGGCAAGAACGTTAAAGCCGGTAAAGGAGGAACTTCAGGACCGTATCCTTGCAGGAGCAGAATTTTATCGTAAGAATGCTGTGAAATTCCGCCGTGCCGGAATCCTCTCCGAACAGCAAAAACTAGATTATTAGAAAAAGAATGAGCTAAAGACAAAGGATTTCCGGCAGTTTCCGGGGAAGTCTATATTGTCTCTAGCTCTATTTATATTCAAGGATAGAAGGAAGGTACAAAAATGAATCACGGGGAATCAAGAAATATTATTTCACTGGATAAGGTCAGCTGGAAAAGAAATGGGAAGCAGATACTGGACAATGTTTCATGGAAGGTCAGTGAAGGAGAGCATTGGGCCCTTTTAGGATTAAATGGATCAGGAAAAACTACGATCCTGCAATTGATTACCGGCTACCTCTGGCCAAATGGCGGGCAGGTGTCCGTTCTAGGAAACCTTTATGGGAAGACCAATATCCCGGAGCTTCGAAAATCCATTGGCTGGGTAAGTACCTCGCTTGACGATAAGTTTCAATTTCGGCCATCCGAATCCGCCCTTGAAATTGTTCTGAGCGGAAAATTTGCATCAATCGGTCTCTATCAGGAAATAACGCAGCAGGACCTGGATAAAGCAAAGGACTTAATGCATCAGTTCAATATTAGCCATGTACAGGATCAGACTCTCACATCCCTCTCACAGGGGAGAAACGAAAAGCGATGATTGCAAGAGCCCTGATGGCATCACCTAAGCTGCTGATTCTCGATGAACCATGCAATGGGCTGGATATCTATTCGAAGGAAGAATTGCTGGGATCTATTGAAAAAATGGCTGCACAGCCTGGTGGCCCCACGATTCTTTACGTGACCCATCATATCGAGGAAATTGTTCCGTCCATCACCCACACCATGCTTCTGAAGGAGGGGAAGGTCATCGCACAAGGGAGTAAGTGTCATACACTGACCGATCTGCTGCTTGAAGAGACATTTCGTGTACCAATCTCGGTAGAATGGGAAAACGGCCGTCCCTGGGTACGTGTAAAATCTTCGTCCAGGCTGGTGCAGAGCCAATCATAATGGCAAATGATTGATTTTTGGCCAATTGTCCTTCATTATATTAAGATATCTTATACATACAAAATGGAGGAATGAAATTGGTTCGTTTCGGTATAGTAGGCACAAACTGGATTACAGAAAGATTTTTAAAAGCGGCACTGCAGGCTGAAGATTTTCAGCTGGCAGCTGTTTATTCCCGCACGGAGGAAAAAGCAAAAGAATTTGCAGGAAAATATGGTGTGGAGAGGACGTTTACTGGTTTACAGACGATGGCAGCAAGCGGCGAAATCGATGCTGTTTATATTGCAAGCCCGAATTCCCTGCACGCAGAGCAGGCTATTCTTTTTATGAAACACAAGGTTCATGTTTTATGCGAAAAGCCGATTGCCTCGAATGCTAAGGAATTGCAGACGATGATCGCAGCAGCAAGGGAAAACAACGTTCTTCTTATGGAAGCATTAAAGTCTACCTTAATGCCTAACTTTTTGGCCGTAAAAGAAAACCTTCATAAAATCGGACAGGTTCGCAGGTATTTTGCAACCTTTTGTCAATACTCTTCCCGCTATGATGCCTACAGGCAGGGAACAGTGCTGAATGCATTTAATCCCGAATTTTCGAACGGTTCATTAATGGACATCGGAATTTACTGCATTTATCCGCTTGTGACTTTATTCGGCAAACCGGAGGAAATTAAAGCTGCAGGCTATAAACTGGACTCCGGGGTCGATGGGGAAGGAAGCATGGTCCTTAAATATCCCGGCATGGATGCGGTGATCATGTTCAGCAAAGTCACCAATTCAAGCCTCCCGTCAGAAATCCAGGGAGAAGAAGGCAATATTGTGATCGATAAAATAAGTGGACCTGAAAAAGTGGATTTGCATTACCGCAGTGGAGAAAAAGAAGATCTCACACAGGATCAATTAAGCGATTCGATGTATTACGAAGCGGTAGAATTCATAAAACTGATTCAGGCGGGCAAAACCGAATCTGAAGTGAACTCATTTGCAAACTCCATGACAACGATGGAAATTTTGGATGAAGCCCGCAGGCAAATGGGTGTGATTTATCCAGCTGACCAAAAATAAGGGTGAAGGATCGGACAATTACTGTTCGGTCCTTTTTAGTGCTTTTTACACTTATAAAATAGGTATTTGAAAGACACCACTTATTCGGAAAGTGGTAAAACAAGCTGTTACAATACACGGTTTTCAGTGAAGAAAAGCCCATTTATCAGATTTTTATAATTTTCTTTAAATAACTTGTTGACAATTCCTATGGGTATGGTAGGATTAATCTCAACATCACAAATTCAAACTAAAAAACGTATCCTTTCCTCAACAAAAAAAGGAGGCGAGCCTCACTGAAACAGACAGACTGGGAAGAGTTATCTGTTCATTTAAAGCAGATGCTTCAGAGCATTAAATTCGGATCGATCACACTGGTCGTCCAGGATGGCAAGGTCATACAACTTGAGAAGAACGAAAAGGTTCGTCTTCAACCAAATAAGCGCGCTGACTAGACAAACTAGAGGCGGTTTTTCCAACTGAAGTATTTTCTTCAGTCGGGAAGACTGCCTTTTTTCATTTTAAAAGATTTCTAGAACATGAAAGGAGTACTGCAAGATGAGCACTGCAGTAACATATGAAAATTGGAATCAAATCTCAGATGCATTCCCTATTGATGACAAATTAAAAGGCGCAGGCACTGTATTGAAATGGGCTTATGAAAATTATCCTGAAGATAAAATTGTCTATGCATCGAGCTTCGGAGCGGAAGCCATCGTGCTGATTGACCTCATTCAGGAAATTAAGCCAGATGCCCATATTGTATTTCTGGACACCGGGCTTCATTTTCCGGAAACATATGAAGTGATTGATAGAATTGAAGCCCGCTTTCCAAGCCTCAGGATCGAGCGGAAAGAGCCCAAGCTGACACTGGACCAGCAGGCTGCAGAATTCGGTTCAGCACTTTGGAAAAGGGAGGCGAATTCATGCTGCCAGATCCGCAAAGTGATTCCATTAAGAGAAGCGTTAACACCAAAGCAGGCCTGGATCTCCGGCCTTAGAAGGGAGCAGTCGCCAACAAGAGCGAATACTCAATTCCTAAACCGGGATGAAAAATTCAAGAATATCAAGATCTGCCCGCTGATTCACTGGACATGGGATGAAGTTTGGGCCTACATCAGGGAAAAAGACCTGCCCTACAACACTCTGCATGACCATGGCTATCCAAGCATCGGCTGCTTTCCCTGTACACAGGCAGTCGATGAAAATGGCGATTCCCGTGCGGGCCGATGGTCTGGCACAGGCAAAACTGAATGCGGCCTTCATACGAGCTAAAAGGAGGGTGATACCATGCTTACGATCATAGCGGTCACAGTCGGTTTATTTTTCGCCATGAATATCGGGGCAAGCGGAGCAGCAGCATCCATGGGGATCGCGTATGGTTCAGGTGTCCTGAAAAACCGCATGTTAGCTCTTATTCTTTGCGGCTTGGCCGTTTTCTTTGGAGCATGGCTTGGCGGGGGTGAAGTGGTAAAGACGATGGGAAGCGGGATTGTTCCTAAAGAGACCTTCACAGTTGCCATTGCGCTGATTGTGATTGCATCTGCCGCCCTTTCACTGTTTCTTGCCAATGTTTTCGGGATTCCGCTGTCAACCAGCGAGGTGACGGTTGGCTCCGTCATCGGTGCCGGCATCGTCTACCAATCCGTATTTGCCGGAAAGCTTGCCTGGATCGTCACATTCTGGCTGCTTACTCCATTTGCCGCTTTTTTAATAGCCATAGCGGCAGCTGCTTTTTTAAAGAGAAACTTTATACAGAACCTGATTAAAAAGCCAAAAGCAACTCCGATTTTAGCCATACTCGTCATTTTTATGGGTGTGTTTGAAGCATTCTCGGCAGGCATGAATAATGTTGCCAATGCAGTCGGTCCGCTTGTTGGTGCAGGCATTATGAGCACTGGCAGCGGAATCTTCTGGGGCGGCCTGTTTGTCGCTTTAGGAGCCGTTCTGCTGGGAAAAAAAGTTCTCGAAACGAATGGCAAAAAGATCACCAAAATCTGTCTTGAAGAAGGCTGTATCATTTCAGGAACAGGAGCCGGTATTGTTACGATTGCTTCCGTTTTTGGAATCCCTGTCCCTTTAACGCAAATCACCACTTCCTCCATCATCGGAATAGGATTTGTGAAGCAGGGACGGTCAGTCTTCAAGAAGGACATTGTCGTGCAGCTATTAGTCGTATGGGTCGTCTCACCCGTATTATCAATGGTTCTGTCCTATACGCTCATCCAGCTGCTCATTGAACAAAATGTATATCCGGTGATTGCAATGGCCGGTGTCCTTATCTCCGTTTCTGGAGTGAAATTCTTAATGAATCAGGCACCAGCCAGTGTAAGGCCGATAACTGAAAAAAGTAAATCTGAAAAAGAAAGGTTGATGAAAAATGGCTCTGCCGAAACCACATGGAGGAAAATTAATTCAAAGCTACAATCCTAATTATGACCTGACAGGAATTGAAAAAGAAATCTTAATAGATGCCATCGCACTGAGTGATCTGGAACTAATAGGTGTTGGCTTATTCAGTCCTCTTACAGGTTTCCTTGGAAAAGCAGACTATGAATCTGTTGTTGAAAAAATGAGACTGGCAGACGGAACGATTTGGTCCATTCCGGTTACACTCCCTGTTCAAGCGGAAAAAGCCAAAGAGCTTGCAGCCGGTGAAAAGTTTAAGCTGGTTCACGAAGGTGAAGTATACGGAGTCATCACGGTATCAGAATGGTATGAGCCGGACCTGAGCAAAGAGGCGCGTGAAGTCTACAAAACGGAGGAGCAGGCACATCCCGGTGTAAAAAGGCTTTTTGAACGCGGTCCGGTTTATGCTGCCGGAGAGGTTACGCTGATTAAAAAACCCGGCAAAGGTGTAGCAGAGGATGTATGGTTCGAGCCTAAAGAAACAAGGGCACTGTTTGAAGAAAAAGGCTGGAAAACAGTGGTTGGCTTCCAGACAAGAAACCCTGTGCACAGAGCACACGAATACATTCAAAAAGCTGCGCTGGAAACGGTGGATGGACTGTTTTTGAATCCGCTTGTCGGCGAAACAAAATCAGATGATATTCCTGCAGATGTCCGTCTTAGGAGCTACCGGGTTCTTCTGGAAAATTACTATCCAAAAGAGCGCACACAGCTGGCAGTCTATCCGGCAGCCATGAGATATGCGGGACCGCGAGAAGCGATCTTCCATGCCATTGCAAGGAAAAACTTCGGCTGCACACACTTCATCGTCGGAAGAGACCATGCCGGAGTCGGCAATTATTACGGCACATATGACGCGCAGCACATTTTCGGCAACTTTACAGAAGAAGAGCTTGGCATCAAGCCGCTGTTCTTTGAACACAGCTTTTACTGCAATAAGTGCGAAGGAATGGCATCTGATAAAACCTGCCCGCACAGCAAAGAAGACCGTGTCATTCTGTCCGGCACCAAGGTAAGGGAAATGCTTCGGAACGGGGAGCTGCCGCCATCCACTTTCAGCCGCAAAGAGGTTGTCGAAGTGTTAATAGAAGGCATGAGAGAAATAGAAACGGTATAAGGGGAGCGGAAACATGACAAAGTCAACCAACATCACCTGGCATGACGCGGCAATTACGAAGGAAGACAGACGGGCACAGAACGGCCATGGAAGTGTGGTCCTCTGGTTTACCGGCCTATCAGGCTCAGGCAAATCAACGATTGCAAATGCAGTATCCCACGAACTGTTCCGCCAGGGCATCAATGAATATGTCCTGGACGGCGACAATGTGAGACACGGCTTAAATAAAGATCTTGGCTTTTCAGAGGCAGACAGAAATGAAAACATCAGGCGCATTGGGGAAGTCGCGAAGCTGTTTGTAGACAGCGGCAAGATCGTTACAACAGCTTTCATTTCTCCTTTCCGGTCGGATAGAGAAACTGTCAGGGCGCTGTTTGAAGAAGGGGAATTTATTGAAGTCTTCATTGACTGTCCACTCGAAGAATGCGAACGGCGGGATCCAAAGCAATTATACGCAAAAGCCAGACGCGGGGAAATTAAGGACTTTACAGGAATCGACTCACCATACGAAGCACCTGAAAGCCCTGAAATTACGGTCCGATCTGACCAGTACACAGTAGAAGAAGCAGTCGGTAAGATAGTAGCCCATCTGCGGGAAAAGAATATTTTATAGAGTGAAACTTCAATCAGTGGGAGTTTTTCCCGCTGATTGTTAGTTGAACCAATCGGGCCTTTACGGGCAGTAAGACCCCCACTTATCCTCAATTGATTCTTCTGAGTCTTGAAGTGGGGGTCTTACTGCCCGTTAGACTGCGATAAATAACCGGGAGTCTCTTTTAATAGGAGACTCCTTTCTGAAAAAATAATCCCTACTATTTCACCCCGAAAAATGGTATTATAGAAAACAATCAGATTATCAGCTTAGGAAAAGCGTTATAGTGCATATATTATAAGATATTACAGAAAGGGCGGGCATGAGTATGACAGGAAAAGTTTATTTAGTAGGTGCCGGACCGGGTGACCCTGACCTGATGACTGTTAAAGGAATGCGCTGCCTGCAGGAGGCTGATGTCGTTCTGTATGATCGTCTCGTAAACCGTGAACTATTAAACTTTGCGAAAAAAGAAGCCCAGCTGGTGTATTGCGGCAAGCTCCCCAATCATCATGTGATGAAACAGGAAACCATTAATCATCTGCTCGTCAAATATGCGAAAAAAGGTCTTCAGGTCTGCCGGCTGAAAGGCGGAGATCCATTTGTATTCGGCAGAGGCGGGGAAGAGGCAGAAGAGTGTGCCAATCAGGATGTGCCATTTGAAATTGTGCCTGGAGTCACTGCAGGGATCGCGGCATCTGCTTATGCGGGGATTCCGGTCACACACCGGACCTTAAGCAAAAGTTTCGCATTTGTCACAGGACACCAGGCAGGAAACGAAGAAGCTGAGCACCAGTGGGCCCACCTGGCACATGCAGTCGACACGATTTGTGTATATATGGGTGTGTCCCATTTGCCTAATATTGTGAAAAACCTTATTCAAAATGGGAAATCACCTCAAACACCGATTGCCCTCGTTCACTGGGGAACCCTTTCAGAGCAGCGGACCGTTACTGGCACGCTTGCTACTATTGAGAACAAAGTGAAAGAATCAAACATCACAAATCCAAGCATGATCGTCATTGGGAATGTAGTCGCCATGCACCATAAAATTAATTGGTTTGAAGAAGAAATTGTACCTAATCTGCCTGCTGTGCAAGGATAAACGGCGGTTTTAAAAAAGGAGGGAGCCTAACGAATGAAAGCGGTCCTATACATCGGCCATGGCACACGTTCCAAAAAAGGAGCTGCCGAAGCAAACCTTTTTATCGAAAGTGTTATGAAAAAAGTCGATGCTCCCATTCAAAAGCTTTGTTTTCTGGAATTAACTGAGCCTTATATTAAGGAAGGCTTTGAACACTGTGTCAGGGAAGGAGCCACAGAAATTGTCATTGTGCCTCTATTTTTACTTGCAGCGGGACATATCAAGCAGGATATTCCTGAAGAACTTGCTCCTTTAATAGAAAAATATCACGGCATCATCGTAAAGATGGCGGACCCATTTGGAGTCCAGGACACGATCCTAGACGCCATTGCAGAGCTTGTTACAGCAAATGCCCAGCCAATATCTCCTTTAGATTCTGTTTTAATTGTGGGAAGAGGCAGCAGTGATCCTTCCATTCTTAGAGCCTTTGACTCTATCAAAAACGGACTAAGCGAGCGCCTCCGTGTGACAGATGTGCAGGTCTGCTATTTGGCCGCAGCTGCTCCGTCCTTTCAGGATGGCCTTAATTCCATATGCCAAAAGGCAAGAGGCAATGTGATGGTCATCCCTTATCTATTATTCTCGGGACTTCTGCTAAGTGAGGTAGTAAGAGAGGTAAATAAGAAAGTAAAGGCAGGATACTCTGTGAATCTTACTGATACACTGGGGAAACATACGGCAATTCAAAACCTGGTCGCTAAAAAAGCGAATGGAGAGGTGAATGAGAATGCAGCCGTTATTCATTGATCTAACCAACAAGAGAATCGTGATTGCTGGCGGAGGCAGAATTGCTTTTCGAAAGGCGAAAACACTAGATGGAGAAAATGCCCATATCACTTTTGTTGCTCCTGATTTTTCAGATGAGCTTCTTCATTTAGCGCATCAAAGAGGCTATGAACTCATACAGCGGGAAGCTTCCCCCGATGATTTTAAAAATGCTTTTTTATCTATTTTAGCCACAAATGAACGTGAAGCTAACCATGCTCTGGCTAAATCGCTGGATTCAGGTCAGCTGGTTTGCGTGGTCGATGAAGCAGGAGAAGGAAATGTAATCTTCCCGGCAGCTGTAAGGCGCGGCCCTCTTCAAATCGCTGTCACCTCAAATGGTGCAAGCCCAAAGCTGACCCGGATGCTCAAAAAACAGCTGGATGAACAATATGATGAAAGCTGGACAGGATATTCAGAATTTCTGGGAAAATGCCGTGATTATATTAAACAGATTTCTATCCCTCCATCGGAAAAAAATGAGCTGCTTGCCGAACTCCTGGATGACCGTTATCGCCTTTCAGAGGATGAGAGGGAACGCAAATGGACACACCTGCAGTCATTAGCATAAACAACTTCTTAACCGTGTTCTGGCACACGGTTTTTTATTTTGAAATAAGAAGGTATATCTTTGAACTTCGATAACTGTCTAGCTCCAGCGCCTACCCCCTCGAGTTCACAAGCTTGTCGGGGTGGGCAAGGCGCTTCCGCTTTTCTTATGTTTATTGTGCATATTCACTATGGTACATTGTTAGTAATGAATCAGGAAGGCGGCGTGTAAGGTGCATTTTTTATCCTATGAGCTCGCTCAGGAAATAGTGGAGCGCACGATGAAAATTCTTAACAAAAACATAAATGTTATGAATGAAGAAGGCATTATTATCGGATCAGGTGAAAAGGAAAGGATCAATCAGGTTCATGATGGCGCCTTGCTGGTCCTGGAAAAAGGCGAAAGTGTGGAAATTGATGAAAGAAGTGCCGCCGGGCTTAAAGGGGCCAAGCCTGGAATCAATCTGCCCATCCGTTTTCATAATGAAATTATTGGTGTAGTCGGCATTACAGGTGAGCCCCCACAAATTAGAAATTATGCCGAGCTTGTTAAAATGGCAGCGGAACTCGTGCTGGAACAGTCTTTTTTGCTGGAAAGAGTTCAGTGGAAGCAGAGGCTTCAAAGTGAAATTGTGAACCTTCTCATTTCTGAAGAACCATTCAATGAATCGTGGTTAGAAGAGCGGGCAGGATTTCAGGGATATGACCTGAATATCCCGAGAACCGTGATTGTTCTCAAGCTGTACGAAGAACTTGGAACCATGAATCAAAAGCTGATCAATAACATCCAGTTTGAATTGGGGAAGCAGGATCTTACCGGGATTACGTTCAATAATGAAATTGTCATTTTAAAAGCAGGACAGCATTCAGAAAAAAAAGCTGTTTTAAAGAGGATTGCCGATCTTTCAAGAAGGAAAGCGACAGTTGCAATGGGAAAGACATCGGTGCACATAAGCGGTTTGAAGTCATCCTTTCGGCAGGCACAGCAGCTTGCTGTTCTTGGTCCAAGGCTTCAGCCTGATGATGACTATTACAGCTATGAAAACAATTGGCTCGAGGTGGAGTTATCCATGCTTGGCCTGAAGGATGCAGACACACTCTCTTTCTATGACCGGCTCGTGGAGCAGGATAAAAAAGGGGAGCTGGCTCATACTCTTGATGTTTTTATGAAAGAAGGAGGGGATCTTGGGAAAATAGCAGACCACTTATTTATCCACCGCAATACTCTGAGATACCGCCTGGATAAGATAACAGAAATAACTGGAAGAGACCCGCGAAATGTGAAGATGATGCTTGAACTATATGTAGCGAAATTAATCAAAACACATCAATGATTGTGCATTTGCACAATGATTGTAAAATTCTGACCGCTTCTTTTCATCAGCATACACAATGAAACATTTCGCGCAAACGCTTACAATGGATACATAAGCAAATCATCACGGGAGGGCTCATAATGGATGTTACTGTAAGCGCTTTAGGTGCGATCACAGCTTTAGTCATTGCCATACTATTAATCTTGAAAAAAGTACCGCCTGCTTATGGAATGGTCGCAGGTGCTTTAATTGGCGGCTTAGTCGGCGGAGCGGATATCACGAACACAGTGAATTTAATGATGGAAGGAGCTAAGGACATCATACCGGCGGTGCTCAGAATCCTGGCAGCCGGCATACTGGCCGGTGTTCTGATAGAATCTGGCGCCGCTTCTTCCATTGCCGAAACAATCGTAAAAAAGTTCGGAGAAACCCGGGCACTTCTTGCCTTAGCGGTGGCAACGATGATCCTGACAACGGTCGGTGTATTTGTTGATGTGGCAGTCATAACCGTATCACCAATCGCCCTGGCAATCGCGAAAAGAGCGAAACTGTCCAAAACAGCCATTTTGCTGGCGATGATTGGCGGAGGGAAAGCAGGAAACATCATGTCCCCTAATCCGAATGCCATTGCTGCTTCAGATGCCTTTGGCGTACCCCTTACTTCGGTTATGGCGGCAGGGATCATCCCGGCCATATTTGGACTTGCTGTCACATATCTTATTGCTAAAAAATTAGTACATAAGGGATCTATGATTTCAGAAAGCGAAGTCGAAGCAAACAGTCATACAAAGCTGCCATTATTTTTCACGGCGATGATTGCGCCGCTCGTTACGATTATATTATTGGCGCTGCGCCCGCTATTTGACATCAATATTGATCCGATGGTGGCACTTCCCGTCGGAGGAATCATCGGGGCCATTGCTATGAAAAAGACCAGCAAAATCAATGAATACGCTATATCCGGTTTAAACAAAATGTCAGGCGTTGCCATCATGCTTCTTGGAACCGGAACCCTGGCAGGAATCATCGCAAACTCAAGCTTAAAAGATGTGATCATTAATGCGTTAACATCCTCAGGTCTTCCAGCGTATCTGCTGGCGCCTGTTTCAGGTATTTTCATGTCAGCTGCAACAGCATCCACAACGGCCGGGACTGCCGTCGCGAGCGGAGTCTTTGGCAGCACGATTTTAGGATTGGGAATATCAGCTTTAGCAGGAGCAGCCATGATTCATGCGGGAGCCACCGTACTGGATCACCTGCCGCACGGAAGCTTCTTTCATGCCACCGCAGGAAGCGTCAATATGGATATGAAGGAACGCTTAAAGCTGATGCCATATGAATCGCTTATCGGTTTAACTCTTGCCGTTATTTCAACTCTGATATTTGGAGTCTTTAAGCTTTTTGGCTAAGGCTCTTTTCGTATAAATTGTTGTTTCGCCTATCAATGTTGTCCGTTGATTTCCGCTCCAGGCTGCTCGCTTTCCGCGGGGCGGGCGGTGAGCCTCCTCAACGCTCCGCGTCTGCGGGGTCTCACCTGACCCGCTACTCCCGCAGGAGTCTCGCACCTTCCGCTCCAATCAACTCAGCAAATTAACCTAAGTTATAAAAAAGCAACAAACTTTACGAAAACAGCTTTGGCTAAAGAAAGGGGAAATCAGTTATGAAAATAGTTATTGCGCCCGATTCATTTAAAGAGAGTTTATCGGCACTTGAGGCAGCGAATGCCATTGAGCGAGGGTTTAAATCGATATTCCCTAATGCCCAATATAAAAAAATGCCGATGGCTGACGGAGGAGAGGGAACGGTCCAATCGCTTGTAGATGCAACAAACGGAAGAATTATTGAGTGTATTGTTACAGGTCCCCTGGGAGAACCGGTACAGGCATTCTTTGGCTTAATGGGAAATGGAAAGACAGCTGTCATTGAGATGGCCTCTGCATCCGGCCTGCATCTGGTTTCTCCAGAAAAACGAAATCCCTTGCTGACGTCAACGCGGGGAACAGGGGAATTAATTGCTGCCGCAATGGACACAGGAGTTCAGCACATCATAATTGGTATCGGCGGAAGTGCGACAAATGATGCCGGAGCCGGAATGATACAAGCATTGGGCGGAAAACTTCTTGATAAAACCGGCAGCGAAATCGGCCAGGGCGGAGGAGCGCTTGCACAGCTTGCAGCCATTGACATATCAGAGCTTGATTCCAGGCTGCGGAATGTCCATATCGAAGTAGCCTGTGACGTTGATAACCCATTAACTGGTCCAAGAGGCGCATCCGCTGTCTTTGGCCCGCAAAAAGGGGCGACACCTGAGATGGTACAGGTCCTGGACCGGAATCTGGGCCATTTTGCAGATGTAGTTGAAAACGCCCTCGGCAAATCGTTCCGCGATATAGAGGGGGCTGGAGCGGCAGGAGGAATAGGCGGAAGTCTCCTCGCTTTCTTAAATGCTGACTTAAAAAGAGGAATTGATATTGTCCTTGACGCGGTTAACTTTGAGGAAGAAGTAAAAGGTGCTGATCTTGTCATTACTGGCGAAGGCAGGATTGACAGCCAGACGATTTATGGAAAAACGCCAATTGGGGTGGCAAAAGCGGCAAAGAAGCACGGAATACCCGTAATCGGTCTTGCAGGTTCCTTATCAGACGACAGCCATATCATCCATGAACATGGTATTGATGCGCTTTTCAGCATAGTTCCTGGCGTGATAACCCTTCCGGATGCTTTTGAGAAAGCAGCACTTTACATGGAAAGGACAGCGAGGAACATAGCGGCCATTATGAAAATGAATAGGATATGAAAATTGGAAGCTGTGAGATGCAGCTTCTTTTTAGTAGATGGTAATAATGTTATGTAAACTATTTAAGAAAAAAAGGACTGAGAGCAGTCCTATTCAATTTCCGGTCATCAATATAAACACAAAATATCCAATCATCGTGACCAATCCAAAAGGCACTCCGAATACGGCCCACTCTTTACTCGTAATCTGCAGTTTACCGGCAGCAATGATATTGGGAATATTCCCGGGGATCAGCATTCCGCCGCTGATCAGGAGTCCAAGAAGAATAGATTGAACAGTAAAATGATCCATGGATGGGCTGATTTCAGCCGCGGCAAGGGTGGCATTGTCCAGGACAGCAGAAATCATATTGATCCAATATAACAGAAGCGGGTTTAAACCGATTAAAAAGTGATTGATCAGCGGTTCAAAACCAGCACCAAGCATCGTCAGGCCCATGACAAAAAAGTAAATCTTCAAAGCCCTGACAAAGATTTCTTCATAGTTTTCACTGGCAGGCTTTTTGGTAAAGGAAGCTTTGCCAGAACTAGGCGGTTTAACAGCTATCGCTGCCATGATGCCGAAAAACACGAGGGCAATAATAATTTGCGGTCCAACCAAATCCATCAAAAAGAAAAAGTCTTCTTTCATTTTACTGATGGCAATGGTGGAAAGCGGCTCGCCAATTGGCGTCAGTGCTGCGCCAAGGCCAATTGAGAAGCAGGCGAGTACTGTCAGCCTGACCTCTGAGGTTCTATCAAGCCTTAGGGCACTAATAATTAACACAAGAACCAGTGCAGCAATAATAGCGGTAATAACACTTGAAATTAATCCCAGGAAAATGACCATCAATGCTGCAAATAATCGAAACGGCATGCGCCGGCTTACTGAAAGGATGCTTTTTTCCAGATTTGCCTGAAACCACTTAAACAAGAGGCCTGCAATAAAGACAGCGAGTGTAATTTTTACAGGCTCCTGTGCTGCTTGTACAAAAAGACCGCTGTTTAGAACTCCGCTTGCAAGTGCTGCGGAAAGCCCCATTAAAAATAAAAACATCTCCAGATTTTTTTCTACAAACTCAGATAGAAAAGGCATGACAAGAACAATTATGAAAATAACCACTAATAAATAAATCATAATCCTGCTCCATTTGGTTATTTTCCCAGCTTAATCACAAGGAATACTACATTCATATGCATTCCCTCGGACAAACTTTCCATAAAGTGAAACTTCAATCAGTGGGTTTATCTTTATCCGAATGCGATAAAAAATCCCTGCCAGAGACCCGGCAGGGATTATCACTTAGTTATAGTCGTTTAAAACGGTTCCAGTCAGATCGAATTCAGGTTCCATGCTTTTGATGGCATTTGTGTCAATAGGAGTTGTACCGGCCAGCTGTATTTCTTCTATCTCAGGTGGGGTCAGAGGGGATAAAGTATGACCTTTCTTTGCTTGATTGTCCAACAAATGAATCAACTCCTTTACAGTATTTGTTAGTTACATTCCTATTTTACTGTTATATTCAAACATGTAAATTATGGAAGTTGTCTCTGGGAGGTATTTTTAGTTTTCCCAAAAAAGAAATTTTATTAACACAAAAGCTTATTTTTAGATTTTTCTATCCTTTGAGCTTACACGGCCAGATATGTTAAGATGTTATTTTATTGAAATGAACATAATCGCTAGGATAATAGGAAGGAAGTTCAGCTTGGATAAACGCATCTATTTATTGGCAATCATATCATTTGTTGTTGGAATGGTGGAATTGATTATAGGAGGGCTGCTGGATCTTGTCGCTTCAGATCTGGGTGTCAGCCTGGGGCAGGCGGGCCTGTTAATTACAGTATTTTCACTTGCCTTTGCCATCGCAGCTCCTGTCCTGCTCACAATGACGGTTAAAATGGAACGCAGCCGTTTAATGATGATATCCTTGGCTGTATTTTTGGCCGGGAACATTGTGGCTGTATTCAGCCCGTTTTACAGTGTTTTATTAGTCGGCCGAATTCTTTCGGCAGTAAGCGGCTCACTGCTCATAGCCTTGTGCATGACAATGGCATCATACATCGTTTCAGAGGAATATCGTGCACGTGCGATCGGAATCGTGTTTATGGGAATCAGTGCATCCCTTGTACTGGGTGTTCCCATTGGATTAATGCTTGGAAATGCTTTCGGCTGGCGGGCTCCCTTTGTACTGATTTCAGCACTTACACTCTTATCAATGGCCGGAGTATACTTCTTTCTTGGAAAGGTTGCTCCAAAGCCGGCTGTGCCGATTGGCGTACAGCTTAAAACGCTGAAAAGCAGGAAAATAGCGCTCATACAGATAACATCCTTTTTACTGATGACAGGCCACTTAGTTTTTTACGGATATCTGACACCTTTCCTGAAAATGAATTTGGGTCTTGATGGAAACTGGGTCAGTATTGTCTACCTGATTTTCGGAATTGCGGCGGTAATCGGCGGCGGTCTCGGCGGCCACCTGGCAGACCGTTTCGGTGCAAAATCGGTCATTTTAACGCTTGTTGCCATGTTCGGAATTACACTTTTCGCATTGCCTTTTGCAGCTTTTTCCCTGCCGATATTCCTTTTCACAGTAGTCATTTGGAGTATGCTCAGCTGGGCGATCACACCTGCCATACACAGCTACTTAATTGAAGTAACACCGGAGACTTCGGATATTCAGCAAACATTGAACAATTCGGCAGTTCACATGGGAATGGCATTCGGCAGCATGATCGGCGGAATCATGATTGAGACAACCTCCGTCGAATACAATGCAGCTGCAGGAAGTATTTTTATAATTATGGCTCTTGGTACAGCAGCTCTTTCCATGGCGAAAAAAGAGACAAGGACTGCTGCCGCAGAATAATACGATGGAATGCCGGCTTCTTTGGAGGCTGGCATTTTTTACAGCAGAAAGTGACAAACTATTTCAATAATTTAAAAATAATTCTTCAAAATATATTGATATATCTTCCTTTTATCTACTATAATCAAATTGTCTATTGGTATAACATGTGATTATAGGGGGAATTTGGAATTTGTTTTTGTGAAATAATAATAAAGGAGTCTGTTTCATGAGCCAGCTTAGCTATATTCTCCGTACTTTATTCGTCATTATTCCTACTGTTTTGATCATCAGCATTGCAGTATGTGTTGGTAATGGGCTTGAAGGAAGTGCGTTTTGGATGACGATCGGGTTTATTGTCATCCTTGGAACACTGGCGGGAATATTATCCGCATTTATGAACTACCGCAAATTTATTGCACCTATCAGTATAATTAATACATACATTGAAGAACTTGCAGAAGGAAACATGTCCAAAAGACTGGACGAGAAATCAGTAGGCCAGCTTGGTTCCATTGCTGCAGCACTGAATCATACTGCCTCTGCCTGGCAGGAGGTGCTCAATAAAGTGGTGCTGGCTTCGGACGAAGTCACACAATATGCCCAGCAGCTATCATCCGGTGCCCAGCAGACAAACATGGCCACAAGCCACATTGCTGAGGTGATTGAAGAGATTGCTGCAGGGGCAGACAATCAGGTCAACGGAGTCGGAACAGCTTCCCATGTCATTATGCAAGTGTCTGAAACACTGACACAGGTGGCGTCAAACTCTGAACAGGTGACAGAGCAAATCAATGATTCCCTGGAAAAAGCAAATCATGGCGATGCAGCCATTTCAACAGCAGGCTGCCAGATGAATTACATTCATATGAATGTACAGGACTTATCCAAGGTGGTAAAAGGCCTTGGCCAGCGTTCACAGGAAATTGGAAAGATTATTGAAGTGATCACAGGCATTGCCGCTCAAACAAACCTTCTGGCATTGAATGCTGCCATCGAAGCAGCCCGTGCAGGAGAACAGGGAAAAGGCTTTGCAGTCGTAGCTAACGAGGTTCGAAACCTCGCTGAAAAATCGGCGGAATCCACTCTCCAAATCAGCCAGCTGATTTCAAAAATCCAGGAAGAAACCCATCAGGTTGTCCAAACCATGGATACGGTCAATCATGAAGTAACAGAAGGCATGGAAGTCATGAAAGGAGCTGGGGATTCCTTCAAACAAATCCGTCAGTCTGTCAGCATGGTGACCAATCAAATGCAGGAAGTCGCTTCAGCCATTCAGCAAATGTCTGCCGGTTCCCGGCAAATGGTCCAATCCATGGATGAGATCACCCATGTGGCAAATGAATCCGCCATGGCTACACAAAGTGTACTGGCATCAACTGAAGAACAAGCTGCATCCATGGAGGAGATATCCCTTTCCGCTGACCACCTTACGGGCATGGCGGAAGATTTGAAAGAGTTGATCAGCAGGTTTAAGTTATAGAGTTTAGGTCTGGAACCTAGACTCTTTTTATTAATACAATTCATTTTTATGCTATTCTATCATCATAGAAAGCTTTAAGAGGTGAACAGATGTATCACATCGGCGTAGTTGGACCGGCGCAGTCTGTGGATAGAATCCTGGATGTGGCCCGTGAGTTTGAAAAGGAATTAAGGTTTCATCCTTTTACTTATCAAAAAGCAGTGGAAACAAAAGAGATAGTGATGGAACATAAAGATCAGGTGGATGCCTGGCTTTTTTCCGGACCGATTCCCTACTCAATCGCCAAAGGAGTTTTAGGTGATGATGAAAGCCTGCATGGTGTTTTATTTTTAGAGACGGGGCTATATAAATCGTTCCTTAATTTGCTTTTGCAAAACAGGAAATTAACAAAGCTGTCTGTCGACCTTCCGGAAGGCGCGAATATTAGTGATGAGGCCTTATCACAGCTTGATGTGCAGGAAAATAACCTTAAAATAAAAACCTTTCAGCCAGATATTGATGAGGATGATATTTATCAGTATCACTATAAACTATGGAAGAAAGGCAAAGCAGATGGTGTGCTGACTTGCTATCCTTCTGTGCAGGAACGGTTAGCTGATCATGGAATTCCTGTTTCCTGGATTACGACAACCCGCCTTGAAACCAAACAGACATTACTTTCTCTTTCTGAAAAAGCAAAAGCGCATTATTATCAGAATACACAAGTGGCTGTTTGTACAATCGAAACAGAAAATCCGGAATTGGAAAAAGAAGAACTACTGTATAATATGCAATGGACTCAGCTGAAAATGGACGAAATCCTCCTTCGGGCGAGCAGGAGTTTGAATGGTTCTTTTCATAAAACCGGCAGCGGCGATTACATGATTTTCAGTTCGCGCGGAGAAGTGTATGAACAATTGAATACTCTGCATAAAGCCTTTGAAAAGATTCAATCCGATTTAAACCGTCCGGTTGCAGCAGGAATCGGCTTTGGGGATTCAGTCCTGAAAGCGGAGTTTAATGCGAGAAAAGCCGTTCAGCGCTCAAAGTCTTCCAAGCATGAAAAAATAATTTTAATTGATGAACATGGAATAGTGGAGGAGTACCGGCACGAGCAGCTGATCGTATCCTATATCAGCGAAAGCACTGAGCCGGAGCTCGTAAAAAAACTGGGAGAATACCACATTAGTGTACAGCTCTTTAACAAAATTAAAAGCTATGTTGAACGTAAAAACTGGAATACTTTCACCTCAAAGGACATTGCCCTGGAGCTGGGCATGAGTAACCGCAACTCACAGCGAATCCTTCAGGGACTGCGCAAAGCTGGCCTCATCATAGAAATTGGTGAGACCAAAAGCCATGACAAAGGCAGACCGATGAAATTATATTGTTTTAAACAGGAAAACAGCCAAGAATAATGGGCTGTTTTTTTATTTGGAAAAAAATATGAATGAATATTTATTGAAAAGTTTCTATAAATTCTATATTATTAGATTTAACGCATTTGCGTTAATTAGACGTTATATAGGAGTGAAACAGATGGATGTCAGCAAGATACTAACAAAAGTTGATGAAGTATACAGCGAAGTCATCGAGTGGCGGCGCTATCTTCATGAAAATCCGGAATTATCCTTTCAGGAAGTACATACGGCAAATTATGTTTATGAAAAACTTGAAAGTTTTGGAGGTCTTGAATTATCGCGGCCGACTGAAACAAGTGTGCTTGCGAGATTAAAAGGATCTAAGCCTGGTAAAGTAATAGCGTTGCGTGCTGATATGGATGCATTGCCAATTGCAGAAAATACAGGCTTGCCATATGCCTCTAAAAATACGGGTGTCATGCATGCATGCGGACATGATGCTCACACCAGCATGCTTCTCGGAGCAGCTAAAATGCTAACAGAAGAAAAAGAAAATCTCAGCGGGGAAATCGTATTTATTTTTCAGCATGCTGAAGAGCTTCCTCCGGGAGGAGCACGGGAAATGGTTGCTGCCGGTGTGATGGAAGGCATCGATCAAGTAGTAGGCCTGCATCTAATGGCAACGATTCCATTTGGTACAATCGGCATAAGAGATGGCGCCATTACCTCTGCCAGTGATATTTTCAAAATTACTGTTCAGGGAAAGGGAGGACATGCGTCAACACCGGAACTGACGGTTGATCCGGTAGCCGCAGGAGCCCAAATTGTGTCGGGTTTAAATCACATTGTTGCCCGTTCTGTTGGCCCTCTTGATTCTGCAGTTGTGTCTGTTACCAGATTCCATGGAGGAGAAGCATTTAACGTCATCCCTGATACTGTGGAAATTGGTGGATCAGTCAGAGTGCTTGACAACACAACCCGTGAGCTGGTTAAAAAACGAATCAGCGAAACAGCTGAAGGGATTGCCCGCGCACATGGAGCAGAAGCAAAGGTTGAATATACATATGGCTACAACCCTGTTGTAAATAACGCAGAATTAACGAAAGAAGTTACTAATGTACTAGAAACATATTTTACGGACCGTGTAATTGAAAATATTGACCCCATGCTGGGCGGAGAAGATTTTTCCGCTTTCAGCGAGGTTAGGCCCGGGTGCTATATCATGATTGGTGCAGGGAATGATCAGAAAGGAATTACCTTCCCGCACCACCACCCTAAATTTGATCTTGATGAAGAGTCAATGAAGGATGGTTTGAAATTTCATGTGCTATCTGCTCTTACTTTATCTGGAACCAGAAAAGGAGGGGTTTGATGGCACAGAACAGCAGAAAAGAGAAAAAGACATTTTTTGATCGGATGCTCGATTCGATTGAATACGCAGGAAATAAGCTTCCAGACCCCATTGTCCTGTTTTTTATCCTATGCGGAATTATCCTTGGGGCATCCTTTATCGCGGGGTTATTCAAATTATCCGCAACCCATCCGGTAACAGGGGAGACCGTAGTGGCGAATAACCTCCTGGACGGAGCAGGGCTTGTTGATATCATAACCGGCATGGTAACAAACTTCAGCGAATTTCCTCCGCTTGGAATGGTATTAGTGATGATGATCGGTGTAGGTCTTGCTGAACAGAGTGGTTTTTTCGATACGCTGATGAAACGTTCGGTTGTTGCCACACCGAAAAAAATCATTATCCCAAGCATCATTTTAATCGCTATTGTCGGTAATGTTGCAGCAGATGCAACCCAGGTAGTATTGCCGCCAATAGCAGCAGCCGTTCTTATGGCGTTTGGCTACCATCCTATGGTCGGCCTGATTGTCGCTTATGCATCTACAACGGGTGCGTTTTCTGCCAACCTGATGATTGGGATGACAGATACACTGGCGGCCGGCTTCACGGAATCAGGTGCACAAACCGTAAATCCTGATTATAAAGCCAATCCGGCAATGAATTATTACTTTATAGCCGTTTCTACCTTTTTCTTACTGGCTGTTTCCACCTGGGTAACGTACAAATTTACCATTCCGCGTTTTGGCAAGTATTCAGGAGAAATGGACGCCATGACGACAACTGTTTCAAAAGAAGAAAGCCGCGGGCTTAAGTGGGCCGGAATTTCGGCAGCTGTTTTCCTTGCTGCAGTCCTGGCCATGGTCCTTCCGGAAAACGGAATCCTGAGAAATCCGGAAACAGGCTCCATCATTGAAGGTTCCCCTTTAATGGATGGAATTGTTCCCTTATTGACCATCTTCTTCCTGCTGCCTGGATTATTCTATGGAATGGGAGCAGGCACGATCAAAACGTCCAAGGACTTCGGTGAAATGACCGGAAAAGCAATGAGTACAATGGGACCATACATTGTTCTGGTTTTTGCTTCAGCACAATTCCTTGCATATTTCGCTGATTCCAATCTTGGGCCAATCATCGCCATTAAAGGAGCCGATTTTCTGGAATCTGTCGGATTTACCGGAGTTCCTTTATTCATTGTGTTTATTTTATTTGTAAGCTCTATCAATATACTAATTGGAAGTGCATCAGCAAAATGGGCAATCCTTGCACCGATTTTCGTCCCGATGTTCATGTTCCTTGATTACCATCCGGCTTTCACACAGGCACTGTACCGTGTCGGAGATTCCATTACGAATCCGATTACGCCAATGCTTCCGTATCTTGTTTTGTTACTATCTTTTGCGAAAAAGTATGACAAAAATATGGGATTGGGGACATTGATTTCAGCCCTTTTCCCTTACACCATATTCTTCGGGATTTTCTGGATCCTGCTGATTATCGTCTGGTATCTGCTGGGTATACCAGTGGGGCCAGAGGGACCGATCCATCTGTAAAGCTTCCACCCGGGGAAACCCGGGTGTTTTTTATGTTGAATAGCATACCTATTTATGTATTTACACCCGCCAAAATGATACTATATCCATAAACAAAACCCCATTTGGAGGTATTCCATGGAAAATTACGGCGATCTGATTCAAAAACAAAGAAGCTTCTTCAACACTGGTAAAACAAAGGATGTCTCATTCAGACTGGAAGCCCTCAGCAAGCTGCGTACAGTCATAAAACAGCATGAGCAGGAATTAATGGATGCGTTAAAGGCTGATCTCAATAAAAGTGAATTCGATGCCTATTTAACCGAAATCGGAATTCTGCTTGAAGAGATCCGCTTTACCATGAAGCACCTGAAAAAATGGGCGAAGCCAAGAAAGGTGAAGTCGTCGCTTGCACAGATCGGTTCAAAAAGCTATATCTATCCGGAGGCATACGGTGTTGCGCTTATCATAGCGCCCTGGAATTATCCTTTCCAGCTGGCGATTGCACCACTGATTGGAGCGATCGCTGCAGGAAACTGCGCGATTCTGAAGCCATCAGAATTAACACCTCAAACTTCCGCATTGCTGTCAAAGTTGATCAGCAGCCATTTTCCTCAAGAGTATATAACAGTTGTTGAAGGCGACGCAGAAACAAGCACAGCGCTTTTAAATGAAAAGCTGGACTATATTTTCTTCACAGGCAGTGTCCCTGTTGGAAAAATCATTATGGAAGCCGCTTCGAAAAATCTTACACCGGTAACGCTGGAACTTGGCGGTAAGAGTCCGTGCATCGTACATGAAGATGCCAACCTGAAGCTTGCTGCGAAGAGAATAGCATGGGGAAAGTACATTAATGCCGGCCAGACATGTGTTGCTCCTGATTATCTTTATGTTCACAGCAGAGTAAAAGAGGAATTTCTTAAAGAATTAAAGCAGGCCATACAGGAGCTTTATGGAGAAAATCCGATTGCATCCGGCCATTTCACCCGGATCGTCAGTGAAAAACATTTCAGCCGTCTCACTAAATTTTTAACCAATGGCACTACTATTCACGGAGGCAGGCATGATTTAAGCTCATTAAGCATCGAACCGACTGTTCTCGGCAATATAACCTGGAATGATGAGGTTATGCAGGATGAAATATTCGGGCCGATTCTCCCCGTGCTCGAATATGAAGACTTGTCCAAAATGATTGGAGAAGTTACAGCACGACCGAAACCTTTGGCCCTATATATCTTTACAGAAAGTGAAGGTATCCAAAGCCAGATTCTAAGCAGCATTTCCTTTGGTGGGGGATGCATCAATGATACCGTTTATCATTTGAGTTCACCATATCTGCCTTTCGGCGGCGTGGGGGAGAGCGGGATTGGCGCTTATCACGGAAAGGGCAGCTTTGATGTCTTTTCCCATGAAAAAAGCATACTGAAGCAAACCACCAGATTTGATCTGCCATTCCGGTATCCGACTACAAAGGATGCTTTAAAAAAGGTGAAGTTTTTTATAAAATAACCCTCTCATTTACAGAGCAGTTCTAAGCATTGTTTTTCGGAGGCTTGAGTTCCTTATTTAAATTCTGTATGGCGGCATCGGTTTTTTTTGAAAGGTTTTTGGTGTATGGGGAAAGAGAGAAGGTGGGGAAGTTTACATTTTTCACTTTCTTGGTCAGTTTTTTCAATGAAATCAGCCCTTTTTAACTTTAGTATATGTCCCAGCAGCACGAACATGAATATGGCGCGGAAGAAAATTCCTTCCACGCCATATAGTATGCTCAAGTCTTCGTTTTGGTATAAACGCTTATTAATCTTTTATTCTCTTTTAATATTCTTTCGGTGTGAGGGTCTTAAACAATTCAGCCCATCCATAAAAATGGATGCCGACTCCTTCGTTCAGTTAAACATCCGTCCCTTTACTTCTTTTCGCCCCTCTCCTAACAGAAAATTCGCTTCTTCCATTCAAAATTTTATAGGCCATGGGACAGCCATTCCAGATTTTAATTCATATACTATCCAGAGAAAATATAAAGAAGGGGGAACATTGGACCGTGAAGTGGATAATAAATGCTGAAAAATGGCTGTCGCATAAAGATTTAGACAGCGAATTACAAAAAACCCTCCAGGATATGGACCGGAAGACAATGGAAGATTGCTTCTATAAAGATTTAGAATTCGGTACGGGGGGCATCCGCGGCGAGCTGGGACCGGGCACCAACAGAATGAATATTTACACTGTCCGCAAAGCAGCAAAGGGACTTGCCGATTACATCTCCCAGCATGGAGAGGCAGCAAAAAAACGGGGCATAGCCATCGCCTATGATTGCCGCCGAAAATCGAAGGAGTTTGCCCTTGAGGTTGCAAAAACAGTTGGTTTTCAAGGGATAAAAGTATATTTGTTTCAAGAACTTAGACCGACCCCTGAATTATCTTTCGCTGTCCGCTATTTAAACGCATTTGCAGGAGTTGTCATTACTGCAAGTCATAATCCGCCAGAATATAACGGTTTTAAAGTTTATGGTGAAGATGGCGGACAAATCACTCCATTTGCAGCAGCACAAATAACGGATTTCATCAATAATATTGAGGACGGACTCTATATAAAGGTGATGGAAGAAAAAGATCTTCAAAGCAGTAATCTGTTAACTTTTATAGGCGAAGATATAGATCATGCTTATCTTGAAAAACTTAAAACAATCCATCTGAACAGTGAAATGGAAAATAGGGCAGTCAAGAACCTTAAGATCGTGTTCTCACCACTGCATGGTACAGCAAAAAAGCTAGTTTGCAAAGGGCTGCAAGCTTTTGGGTTTAGGAATGTTACCCTAGTAAAAGAGCAGGAAATGCCAGATTCCGAATTTAGTACCGTAGCATCCCCAAATCCCGAAGAGCATGCAGCTTTCGAGATGGCCATCCGGTACGGCATACAATTGGATGCAGATATTTTAATGGCCACAGATCCTGATGCAGACAGGCTGGGTGTTGCCGCTAAAAATGAACAGGGGAATTATGAAATTTTAACAGGCAATCAGCTCGGCGCTATAATGCTCCATTATTTATTAAGTCAAAAACAGAAGCAAGGTTCTCTTCCAGCTAATGGGGCTGTTATAAAAACAATCGTTACATCGGAAATTGGCAGAGCTATTGCAGATGGTTTCGGCATCACAACAATTGATACACTGACTGGCTTTAAATACATTGGTGAAAGAATCAAGGAATTTGAAAGAAACGAAGACTATCTATTTCAATTTGGATACGAAGAAAGCTATGGTTATTTAATTGGTGACTTTGTCCGTGACAAGGATGCTGTACAGGCAGCCGTGTTTGCTGCGGAAGCAGCGGCTTATTATAAGTCAATTGGCAAAACCTTGTATGAAGCTTTAACGGATATATATAAACAATATGGTTTCTACCGGGAGTCCCTAAAGTCTCTTACCTTTAAGGGAAAGGAAGGCACTGAGAAAATTGCGGATATTCTTAATTTCTTCAGAACAAACCCGCCGGAAAAAATAGAGAAAGTGAGCGTTACTTATATAGAAGACTACCAATCCAGTACACGCGTAAATTTATTAACCGGCAAGGAAGAGGGATTAGTTCTTCCAAAATCGAATGTTCTTAAATTTTTCCTCTCCGATAATTCCTGGTTCACAATCCGTCCTTCAGGAACGGAACCGAAAATAAAGTTTTATTTCTCTGTTAAAGGCTCATCAATGACTAGCAGTGAACAAACAATAAATCAGCTTGAAATGGGAGTAATGGATCTGGTAAGGACCATAATCAAAGATTAAGAGAGGTGAATGTGAAATGGATTTAGAAGAAATCATTAAAAAAGGCAATTTCGATCTTCACGTGCATACAACTGCATCTGACGGGGTCCTTTCACCAGCAGAAATAGTGATGATGGCTGCATCCAAGGGGATTACCACTATTGCTGTCACTGATCATGATACCTTGCATGGAATTCAAGAAGCCACAGATGCGGGCCTAAGGTATGGAGTAAAAGTTATTCCGGGGATCGAGTTAAGCACGAAATATAAAGGGAGAAATATAGATATATTAGGTTACGGGATTAATTGGTCAGAACCCTTGCTGAATACACTTCAAAAAATTCAGGATCACCGCAAAAACCGTGCGCAAATCATTATTGAGAGGTTCTGCGAGTTAGGAATGACGATTACAGATAAGGATGTTCAAAAGTATAGCAAGGGAGACGTGATTGCACGTCCCCATATTGCTGCAGCAGTAGTAGAAAAAGGGTACGCAGGGAATGTTCAGGAGGTTTTTGACCGTTATTTGGCTGATGGCAAACCATGTGCTGTTGACAAAATGGTATTATCGCCGGAAGAAGGGATTTTGCTGATCCACCAGGCTGGCGGAATGGCTGTAATCGCTCATCCGGTCCTTGTCGGTGATGACACCATTGTTGAGGAGCTTTTAAAGCTCCCAGTCGACGGTATTGAAGTATGGCACCGGAAACAAACTCTCAAAGACTCTGCCCGCTATAAAGCATTAGCAGGTAAATATTGTAAGAAAATAACAGGAGGATCTGATTATCATAATGAGGAGCATTCCCTTGGAGAGTTTGGGTTTCAAGCATAAAAAAGGAGCTGTTCCATTTCGAACAGCTCCTTTATTGTTTCAATCCTTTAATAAGAATTTCAGCCACTTCCGGACGGGTAAATTGCGGAGGAGGAGTGTTTCCATTTCTCAGCATTTCCCTGACTTTTGTACCCGAAAGATGCAAATGATCTTGCTTTGAATGTGGACAAGTCTTGCTTGAAGCCATATTCCCGCACCGTTTGCAATAAAAGCTGTGTTCAAAAGGCAAAATGGCAATTCCCATTTCTTCGGCACTAAAATGGGCAAAGATCTTTTGTGCGTCATAAGTGCCATAGTAATCACCTACTCCTGCATGGTCACGCCCAACAATGAAATGAGTACATCCATAATTTTTACGGACAAGAGCATGGAAAATGGCTTCCTTGGGACCTGCATATCTCATGGCAGCCGGGAAAACAGCTAAAAATACTCTGTCTTGAGGATAATAGTTATTTAACAGGGCTTCATAGCTTTCCATTCTAATATTCGCAGGGATATCATCAGACTTTGTTTCTCCTACTAATGGATTCAGGAACAATCCATCGACTGTTTCCAGTGCTGTTTTTTGTATATATTCGTGTGCCCGGTGAACAGGATTTCTTGTTTGGAAGCCAACCACCGTTTTCCAATTATTTTTCTCAAATTGCTTTCTTGTTTCAAGCGGGGTTTTATAATAATGTGCAAATTCGGTGCTTTTCGGTGGAACTTTCGTCAGGATAATTGGTCCTGCTAAATTTACTATTGGGCGGTTTAATAATTTATTTACTCCTGGATGTTTCCTGTCGATCGTTTGATAAACATGACTTGCTTCAAGCAGCTTATCTGGCTCATATTTTTCGTGAAGCTCTAATATTCCATAAACAACATCATTATGTTTCAGTTTTACTTTTTCTCCAATTTTCAGCCTATCGGCCGTTTTTTTCTCAACAGGAAGGGTGATCGGAATGCTCCAGATCAATCCATTTGATAACCGCATATCTTTGATGACAGATTCATAATCTTCTTTTCCCAGAAAGCCGGTCAGTGGACTATAGGCTCCATTGGCAATTAGTTCAAGATCGGAAAGAGCCATGGCATCAATTCCAATTTCCTGTATAACTTCTGATGCTTCATACTTTAAATCCATTCGATTTATTAATGCTCCCCCGTGTGGAAGGCTAAGTGTCATCAGATCTCACCTCCATTAGGCTGTATTGGAAGAACCATATTTTTATAAAGATAGGAAAGAAGGATGTTCACAGCTTCTTTAACGTTTACCTTGCTTGAATCAATTATAATTTCTGGAGAAGTTGGCTCTTCATAAGGCTGATCAATACCGGTAAATTGTTTAATTTCACCTGTTCTTGCTCTCTTGTATAATCCTTTAGGGTCACGGCTTTCACATTCATCAATCGGACATTTAACAAATACTTCTATAAACTCTTCGTCTCCTGCTATCTCCCTGGCCATTTTACGATCCTGCTCAAAAGGAGAAATAAGAGCAGCAAGAACCACAATTCCAGCATCCACAAAAAGCTTTCCAGCTTCTGCTGTTCTCCTGATGTTTTCTTTACGGTCACTTTCCGAGAAAGTAAGATTTTTGTTTATTCCATGACGCAGATTATCACCATCAAGTAAATAAACGCTTATGCCTTTTTTATAAAGTTCATACTGCAAAGCATTTGCAATTGTTGACTTCCCTGACCCCGACAGCCCGGTAAACCAAATCATTACACTTTTATGGCCATGTAATTTCTGTCTGTCTTCTTTTGTAATGACAGATTGATGCCAGGTAATGTTTTTACTTGCATCAAAATTTTTCAAAATGAACATTCTCCTTTCACTCAAGGGCTGCTTAAGAAACCTCACATAGACTGTGTTTTAAAGAATGGGTTCTAGCAGGCAAAAGGCGAAAACTATAGTTGTTCATAAAAGCAGATAGCCCGCTAACTTAATTCACATTATATGAATATGTAAAACTAACAAGCCTGTACATAATAAACGCCCCTTTAATGGGAATTATCTGCATTATTCTTAACAAAATTAAGAGAATAATAGGTTTTTAAAAGCTGGACAATAACACAAATTCGTAAAAATAGTCATCCCTCCATGCATAACAAGTCCATTTACATAAAATAGAGTATGTGTATCAGTAATGGGACGATTGCGGAGGTGAATTGCATTGAAAGTAGTAATTATGGCAGGAGGACAGGGAACACGTTTTTGGCCATGGAGTGTAAAGGATAAACCTAAACAATTTTTACCGTTAATGTCTAAAGAATCAATGCTCCAGCAAACATATAGCCGATTTCTTAAGTATCTTCCTGCTGAAAAAATTTTTATAGTAACAACCGAAGAGTATCTGCATTTAGTAAAGGACCAAATTCCTTTAATAAACAGCGAACAGATCATAATAGAACCTGCTACAAGAGATACAGGGCCGTGTATGGCTTTGGCAGCATTGCATTTTTTGAAGAATAACGATAATGAAGCTTTCGCAGCAGTACCTGCCGACCATTTTATTCCTGAAGACAGTCAATTCCCTGAAATCTTTTCCTTAGCAGAAAATATTGCAGCTAACAGCCATGCAATAGTGACCTTAGGTATAACACCAACTCGGCCTGAAACAGGGTATGGATATATCCAAGTAGAGGAAGAAGTTAATGAAAAGAAGGTATTAAAAGTTGAAAGATTTATAGAGAAACCAGATTTAAGAACGGCAAAAGATTTATTTAAGAAAAAAAATATATTTTGGAACAGCGGTATATTTATTTGGAAACCAGAAACGATTGAATATTATATGAAAAAATTCCAGCCTGGTATTTGGGGAAAACTGACCAAATCCGGTGAAAACTTAAAAACCGTATATTCGGAAGTTCCAAAAATATCAATAGATTATGCCATTTTAGAGAAAGCCGATAATATCTTTACCCTCCCAGTGAATATGGAATGGGATGATGTAGGTAATTGGAGTGCATGGGAACGGCTAAAAAGACCAAAAGATAACGAAAATTTAGTTCAGGGCGATATTCATCTTTTGTCTGCAAATAATTGTGTAATTAACTCTTTTGATCGTAAAGCAATAGTTATTGGTGTCGAGGATCTAATCATTGCTTCAACAGAAGATGGTTTGTTGGTATGTCATAAATCTCATGAAGATAAAGTCAAACAAGTGCTAAAAGAAATTCAAGCTAGACATGATAAATGACTTTTAATTGAAACACGTATTTTACATTTGAGGAAAGAGTGGAGGTACAGTAATGCACAAGAAAGAAAAAATAGTTGTTTTAGTCCACATTCTTAAAACTGGAGGTTCCACTTTAAGATCAATTATTAAGAAACAGTACCAGCCTGAAGAAATAGCCATTTTAGATTTCTTAGATAAACCAGCAATCAAGTCAGAGTTTGAACGGAGATTAAATCATCATAATATAAAATGTGTTTTGGGACACTTCGATTTTGGAATTCATCGGTTCAGCGAAAAGCAATGTTCCTATATTACACTATTACGAGATCCTGTAGAAAGAGTAATTTCTGATTATTATTTTATAAGAAGGTCAAAGGAACATCCTTTGTATTCAAAGGTAATAAAGATGAATATAGAACAATTTGTTAATTGTGAAGAAATTCAGTGGCAAATTTCAAATCTGCAAACTCGAGTAATTTCCGGATCGACTTCTCGAGATTTGATGCTGGCACAAAAAAATTTAAAGGAGCATTTCTCAATTGCTGGAATCACAGAAATGTTCAATGAATCTCTGTTTTTAATGAGTAAACAGTTCAATTGGAATATTCAAGATTTCAAAAGAATTAACGTAACAGAAAATAGACCTAAACGGGAGAACATCTCTGCCCATATAATCAAACAGATTGAAGATAAGAACAAATTTGACATTGAATTATATAATTTTGCTAAAAGATCATTAAATGAAAAGATTGAACAATTAGGCCCTCTCGAAAAAAAAGAATTGGAAAAGTTTTTGATAAGATGTCAAACAAGGGGATGATAAGATGAACATTGCCTTTGATAGATCCTATACTTTAAAAAATTCGAAATACAGAGGAATTGGAAGATACTGTGACAATTTAATAAGTACTATTGTTAAAAATTATCCAGGACATTTTTATTTTGATTTTTTTCCACACCAGAATGATAGCGAAGAGAATTTAAAGGCGGAAGTAAGGGAATTTATAAAAACAAATAAGATTGATATATTCCTTTTAACTAGTCCATTTGAGTTTTTTAACATTGATATGTTAGATAAAACATTGTATGGAAATACAAAGGCAGCTGTAATATTATATGATTTAATTCCATTAATTTATCCAAACGCCTATTTGAACTCCCCACATTTGAAAGAAAGATATTTGAGAATTCTAGACTTTATAAAATCTTGTGATATCATCTTTGCCATCTCAGAACATACAAAAAAAGATGCGGTTCGTTTGGCAAATATTAATCCAGATAAAATTAAAGTTATATACGGAGGGGTAGATCGACAGTTTAGAGTTGTGCCTAAAATAAATAAGCAGGGAATAATGAAAAAATATAAGATTACAAAACCATATGTTCTATGTACTGGCGGTATAGACTTCAGGAAAAATTTGAATCTCCTAATTAACTCCTTTGCCACTGTAAATCGTAAATTAGCATGGGGGTATCAACTTGTCATTGTATGTGCTGCTAATGAACAAGAAAAACAGCAACTTTACAATTATGCCGCAAGTAAGGGAATTAATAATAATGACATTATTCTAACTGGTTACATTCCTAATATGGATTTAGTATTATTATATAATTTAGCTGAAGCATTTGCATTTCCATCATTATATGAAGGCTTAGGTTTTCCAGTATTAGAAGCAATGGCTTGTGGATTACCGGTTTTAACCTCAAATAATTCTTCCTTGGATGAGATCGCCTCTGATGCAGCATATAAAGTGGACCCTAATAACGCAGTCAAAATCTCAAATGGGTTAATGGAGCTTTTAATAAATAAAAAATTACAAAATAAGTTACGAAGAAAAGGTATAATCCACTCCTCCCGATTCAACTGGAACAAAACTTCTAACCTAGTAATGCAGAGTTTAATGAGTTTCCCGTTAAAAAATAATACAGAAGAAAAGTTCCTTCCAAATATAGTTTCTGCAGAAAATGACAAATCAAGGAAAAAAGTTGCTGTCTTTTCACCTCTGCCTCCTTTAGAATCTGGTATATCCATTTATTTTAAAAATATATTGGATGAGCTGTCAAAACATTATGATATATCTATATTTATCGATGAAGGGTATATACCCGAAAAGAATATCTCTCACAATAAAAATATTAATATCTATAATCACAGCACATTCGAGGAAAAGAAAAACGAATATTCCCATATTATTTATCAAATGGGAAATAGTTTATATCATGCTTATATGCTACCTTATATGCAAAAGTATAAAGGGGTAATAATTTTACATGACTTGAATTTACATGGCCTAACAAATGCTATTACTTTAGCTAAAGGGGACAAGAAGGGTTATCTAAGAATCTTAATGGACGATTATAAAAGAAATGAGGCCTTTAGAATTATCAGAAAGGTTACGAGTGGTTCAAAAGATGGAAGGTTCGAGAAAATAATTGTTAATAAACACTTTATTAACAATTCAAAACTAATAATTGTTCATAATGAGCATTCTAAAAGAATTCTATCTAAAAAGGGCATCAATAATGTTGAAGTGCTTAATCTGCCGACACATTTACCATCTTTAATTGAGAAAAGTAATATGGAAGATAAGTTGGTATTATCGTGTTTTAGTCATGTGAGTTCAAATCGAAATATTGAGATAATAATAAAAAGTGCGAGAAGGTTATTTGAACGAGGGTTTAGAAAATTTCATTTAAATATAATCGGTAAATATGACCCGCAATATTTAATAAAATTAAAAGAAATGGTTAGTCAATTTAATTTGAATGACCATGTAACTTTTACGGGTTATGTTAACGATAAAATATACAGTGAATATTTAGCAAATACCGATATAGGGATTAATATTAGGTTCCCTACAAATGGAGAAACCTCCTTAACTTTACTAGAATTATTATCATATGGAAAACCAGTAATAGTAACTAATATTGATAGCTTTTCTGAATTTCCTAATGACGTATTAATAAAAATACCAGTTAAAGAGGGAATAGAGGATGTTTTATTTAATAATCTTTTATCCCTATATAATAATAAACAGAAAAGATTAAGCCTTGGAGAAAACGCTAGAAATTATATAGCAAACTATCATTCTGTCTCTGCGTATGTAAATCAAATTAAAAAATTGTTGGATTAAAAAATTTAAACCATAGGAGTATCTGTCATGAATCCTAAAGAACTAAGAAAATATTGGAGAGAAAAGCTGGAAGTACCACCCGGATTATCAGAATTAGATATTATTAATTTCTGGAAAAATGAAGATAAACCTTATTCCAAAAGAGTAGAAGCTGTAAAAGAATATGGAAGGATATTCAATAAAAATATCTTGGTTGAAACCGGAACCTTCCATGGCGATATGATTGTTGCTGTGGAAAATTGTTTTGATAAGATAATTTCTATTGAATTAGATTTAAAGTTATATGAAGAAGCAAAACAAAAATTTTTTCATGAACCTAATGTAGAAATCCTGCATGGTGATAGTGGGAAAATCTTAACGGACGTCCTTAATGATATACATGAACCCTGCTTATTTTGGTTGGACGGACACTACATTCCTAACACAAATTATACTGCAAGGGGGGAGCTGGATACACCTATCATGCAGGAGCTGGAGCAAATATTTAATCATTATTGCAAGGAACATGTAATTTTAATTGATGATGCCCGCTGTTTTATAGGACCTAATCCTGTTCTTAATGGCTATCCGACAATCAAAGAATTAAAAGAGTTTGTTTACAAAAAAAATCCAGAATTGACTTTCGAAGTTTTAGATGACATTATTCGTATTTTCAAAAAAAAAGTTAGTAAAAATGATATATAAACGCATATTCGGCTAATAAAATGACCCCGGTATTGTACCGGGGTCATTTTGTTTATCCCAATTAATAACTTCCAATTCATGTTTATCCCTTTTAAAATCTGATTTTAAATCCAAACCCAATAGGCAATAAAAACAGATAGAATCATGCATATCAAACTCAAAGGGAGTCCTGCTTTAAAGAAGTCTGAAAATCTATAGCCTCCTGGACCATATACCAGCAAATTGGTTTGGTAGCCTATTGGAGTCAGAAAACTGCATGAAGCGGATATGGCTGTAAGCATTGCAAGCATCTTTGGATCTAAACCGGACTGAAGTGCAACGGTGTAGCCAATAGGAAACATAATGGCAGCTGTAGCAAGATTATTTAGGAGTTCAGTCATAATTAAGGTAACAAGATAGAATAAAAATAGAATTCCTATTATGCCTGTAAACGACTGAAACATTGTTAAAAAAGAAGCTATAAATTTTGCCAGACCAGTAGATTCAATTGTGTTCCCAATTCCAATAGAGCTCCCCATAATAATGATGACACTCCAGTTAATGGATTTTTTTGCTTCATTAACCGTAATAATTTTTGTTAGGATCACGGTCAGCGCTGAAATTAATGCCAGGCTGAATATGGACATCAGCTGAAATGCCGAAGAAAAAATGATTCCTATAAGAATCAAAATGACCACAACTTTTTCCTTTTTTGTATTACTATGTTTATTTTCTATAGGGGAGATAAAATAGAAATCTTCAGCATTCGTCCATGTTCTTAAAAAATCGTGATTGGCCAGCAATAAAAGAATATCTCCCTTTTTTAAAACAAAACTTCCAATACCTGAAGTGGTAAATTTCCCATTTCTTTTAATGGCTACAATGGCTGCATTATACCTTGACCGAAATTTGCTTTCTTTAACTTTTATATTTAATAAAGGAGATTTATCTGAAATACCTACTTCTAAAAAGGTAGCTGGGAGGTTACTATGATTTTTCCATCTGTCCCCCGAAATGTGTCTTAATCCAATAATATTGCTGACCTTTAATAATCCTTCAGGGTTTCCTGAGAAAACAAGAATATCCCCTTCCTGAATCGTTTCATCATTTGGTGCAGGAATAATAGATTTCCCGCTCCGGATTATTTCAATTAAAAATAATTGTTCCAGATTGCGCAGCATGGCATCAATTATGTTTTTTCCAATTAATGTGGAATTTTCTTCGACACTAAATTTGTGGATAACGGGCAGCTTTCCATCTTGGAATAACTCACTATTATGTGCTCTTTCAGGCAAAAGCCGATGACCTATTGCTGTAAAATATATAATTCCCGCAACCGTAAGAGGTATGCCAATATAGGCAAAATCAAACATATTAAACCCGCTTAGGCCTTTTTCGGTTAATAATCCCTGAACAACTAGATTTGTTGATGTTCCTATAAGAGTAATAGTTCCTCCCAAAATAGCAGCATAGGATAAGGGAATAAGCAGTTTAGAAGGTTTTACCCCATTTGCAATTGCCCATTTCTGAAGGACGGGGATTAACATCGTTACAATTGGAGTGTTATTCATAAACGCAGATATGGCAGTTGTTGGCACCATCAAGCGAAACAATATATACTGTATTGATTTGCTTTTGCTTAATATTTTTTGAATTATTGAGTGCAATATTCCGCTCTTGGATACTGCTGCTCCTACAATAAAAAGAAACGCAACAGTATGGACTGCCGGGTTTGCAAAACCTTTTAATGCTTCAGATGGAGTTGTAACTCCCGCAAATATAAGAACAGCCAGTGTAAGAAAAACCATAAACTCTGCTGCAAACCATTCCTTAATAAGGCCCAAGAACATGATAGAAAGAATGATGCATAGAATAATTGCATCGATATTCATATGATATCTCTCCTGACAATTCCAAATAAGTAATCATATTATACCTATGTGATAATTTCATTTTTGCGTAGTTATTCGCCTCGTTTTTCAAAGAATTCACATTCTCGGAGAAAATTTTAGCGTCTTGCCAAATATTTTGGACAGGAATTAATGGAGTTGCCTATAACAAAAAGGACATAAATACATAAAGTAACTTAGACAGGTAGGTCCTTTAGAAAAACTAACTTTTTGAATAAATCTTTAAGTGGCAGAATCAGCAGGAAAAGAAAATCTTTAAAGAAACAGCGATATGGTATTCCCTATGAATATTCCATGACTATCAGTGTTTCTTTAAAGATTTAATTTAATTTGGAGCTTTTCAACTGATTGAAAGGAATTGGAGGAAGGAGACATCTAAATGAAAGGAATAATTCTTGCGGGAGGGACAGGAACACGTCTATTACCTTTTACTAAAATCCTAAATAAACATCTATTGCCGGTTGGCCCCTATCCTATGGTCTATTGGCCAATTATCAAACTAAGGGATGCAGGAATTAAAGACATACTTATCATTACTAATGAGAAGCACCTGAGCTTATTTAAAGAAATGTTAGGTGATGGAAGGGAATTCAATATAAAACTTAAATTTCAATCACAGCAAAATGAGGGCGGAGGAATTGCTGATGCACTTCTAGCTTCGCGTGACTTTATAAATAAAGAAAAATTTGTGGTTGTATTGGGTGATAATCTCTTTGAAGATTCACTAACACCCCATATAAAAGCTTATGTAAACCAGAAAAAAGGGGCAAGAGTTCTTTTGAAGGAAGTCAGTAACCCAACACGTTACGGGGTTCCGAAATTAGATTTGCATGAAAAGAAAATACTTTCCATTCATGAAAAGCCAAGCAGTCCGCCTTCTTCTTATTGTGTAACTGGCATATATATGTATGATGAGGAAGTATTCAAGCTTATTAAAAGCATTAAGCCATCAGAACGAAATGAGCTGGAAATTACAGATGTAAACAATCTGTATATACAGAAAAACCAACTGGAATATGATATTTTAAATGGCTGGTGGATGGATGCAGGAACCCATCATTCGTTATTTTTGGCTCAAAAGTATATTTATGAAAATATGAAAGAAGAGGATCATCATGGTTAAAAATATTCTCGTCACAGGTGGAGCAGGATTTATTGGTTCAAACTTTATTTCCAGAATGCTTAAGAGTGAAAACTATTATATTACCAATATTGACTCCCTGACATATGCTTCTAATAAAAAGGAAATTCAAGCCTTTGAGAATTCAAATTATTATCGTTTTATTAAATGTGATATAGGAAATGAAATCGAATTAAATGAAGTCTTCGACTTGAAATATGAGGCTATTATTAACTTTGCCGCTGAGACACATGTGGATAGGAGTATTGTTAACGCGTATCCATTTATCAAGACAAATATTCAAGGAACATATAATTTATTGCAGGCTGTCCTAAAAGGAAAAGCAGGTAAAATGATTCATATTTCAACAGACGAAGTATATGGTTCCCTTACCCCTGAAGCTTCGCCCTTTACAGAACAAACTCCTCTTGCACCCAATAATCCTTATTCCGCTAGTAAAGCCAGCTCTGATTTGCTTGTCCGCTCTTTTTATGAAACCTACCAGCTCCCACTATTCATTACACGCTGCAGTAATAATTATGGACCTATGCAGCATACAGAAAAGTTTATTCCTAAAATCATTACAAACGCACTTCATAACCAGGAGATCCCTTTATATGGTGATGGATTAAATATAAGAGATTGGATTTTTGCAGAAGATCATTGCAGGGGTATAGAAATGGTCTTAGAAAAGGGAATTGCAGGTGAGATTTACAATATTGGCGGTAATGATGAGAAGACCAATTTGGAGGTAATTCAAATTATTTTAAACCAGTTAAACAAAGATATAAGTCTTATCAAGTATACAGAAGACCGCAAAGGCCATGACAGACGCTATGCAATGAATTCAGGCAAGATATCAAAGGAACTCGGATGGAAGCCAGAGGTTTCATTTGAAGAAGGGATCAGCAGAACGATTAGTTGGTATAAATCCAGATACAAAAGAAGAAGGTGACGAAATGGATATATTAATCACCGGCGGAGAAGGTCAATTAGGGAGGGAATTGCAAAAATTCCTTAGCAGTAAGCATCCTATCAAAAGTCTTGGAAAAAGAGAGCTTGATGTAACAAATAAAGAAGAGGCAGAGTTCATAATTAAACAGTTAAAACCCGATATTATTATTCATGCAGCAGCGTATACTGCAGTAGATAAATGTGAGTCAGAGAGAAAGAAGGCTTTTGAAGTTAATAGTTTAGGTGCCGGATATATAGCTTCAGCAGGGAAAAAAGTAAATGCAAAAATCATCTATATAAGTACTGATTATGTTTTTGATGGAAAAAAACAGAGTTCCTATACGGAGGATGATATTCCAAATCCTCTTTCGGTCTACGGGATGAGCAAATGGCTTGGTGAAAGAATGGTTCTAACCAATAGTGATGCATCGGTTATCCGCACTTCCTGGCTTTACGGACATGAAGGGAAAAATTTCGTTAAAACCATGCTTGCACTCGGAAAGGAAAACAGGGAAATAAGAGTTGTCGATGATCAGATTGGTTCACCTACCTACGTTAATGACCTGGCAGAAGTTATCGAACAAATAATGGATAAGAAAAATGGTATTTATCATTTTAGCAATACAGGCTCATGTTCATGGTTTTCATTTGCAAAACGCATTTTTGAAGAAGCAGGCTATGACCCAAATAAAGTACTGCCTATAACCAGTGCAGAATATGGTGTTCCCGCACAAAGGCCCGCCTATTCAGTATTGGAACATCAGGCAATTATAAATCAAGGCATAAAGACTCCCAGACATTGGGAGTACGCAATGAAAGAATTTATAAGGAAGGAGTTAAGAAAATGATAGAAGGAGTAAAAACTAAACAGCTTATAAAGCATTGCGACGATCGCGGATTTTTTGCCGAGCTTATCAGGGATGATGAGCCTGAGTTACTGTCAGGGTTTGGGCAGGCTTCCTGGTCCATGAGCTATCCTGGTGTCATAAAAGCATTTCATTACCATGAAAAACAAGATGATTTGTGGTTCTTTCCTTCAGGTAATGCACAAGTGGTCCTTTATGATCTTAGAGATAAATCATCCACTAAAGGGGAGACTAACGTATTTTATATGGGTGAGGAAAACCCTATTTTGCTTCTTATACCCAAGGGAATTGCTCATGGATATAGGGTACTTGGGGAAAAGCCTGCTGTCATCATTTATTTTACTACTGAATCCTATGATAAAGATAATCCTGATGAAAAGAGAATCAGCTGGGATGACCCTACTATAAACTTCAAGTGGAATACTGAATTCAGGTAACGTGAAAGGAAGAAAAAATGATGAAAAAAGGCATTAACTTGATTGGCTACGCCAGAGCAGAATTTGGATTGGGAGAAGCCTGCCGTTCAGCAGCTAAAGCATTTCATGCAGCTGACATTCCTTTTTGCATTATTAATTTTCCGCACTGTCCTGCCAGGCAAACTGATTTGACATGGAGACACAAAGAAGTGGAGGAACCGATTTTTAAGACAAACCTTTTCTTAATAAATGCAGATCAGCTATTTATTCATTACCAAAATAATCATTTGAAAAAGAGATGGTTTATGAATCGGCATAATATTGGATACTGGCACTGGGAGCTTCCCATTTTTCCTGATTTGTGGAATAGCAGTTTTTCGATTGTGGATGAAGTGCTGGCTCCTACAGCATTTATAAGAAACTCGATTTCACAAAAGACCTCAAAACCTGTCAATATCATTCCGCATAGTATCTCTCTGGAAATTCCTCAGAAAATAAATAGAAAGTATTTTGGCCTTCCAGATAACCGTTATCTATTCTTAGCGATGTTCGATACAAGAAGCACATCAGCAAGAAAAAATCCCGCTGCAGCAGTTGAATCGTTTAAATTGGCATTTGAAAAGGGTGATAAATCAGTGGGGCTAGTCCTTAAAGTGAATAATGGGTCACATACCGCAGAAGAGTTGGATTACCTTAAACAAAGTGCAACCGGGTATGAAAATATCTATATAATTAATCGAATTCTAAGTCGTCAGGAAGTAAACGGATTAATTAATGTTTCAAATAGCTATATTTCCCTTCATCGATCAGAGGGTTTTGGTTTGCCAATTGCTGAAGCCATGTATTTAGGTAAACCTGTTATCGTCACAAATTGGTCAGGAAACACTGATTTTACGAAACCACATAACTCTTTTTTGGTTAATTTCACACTTAGTAAAATTAGCAAAGACCATGGTCCCTATCATGCAGATCAACTATGGGCTGAGCCTGATATTAGCCATGCGGCCACGCTGATGAAGACAATTGCTGGTAATCAGCAGCATGCAAGAAGAATTGGAATGCAAGGAAAAAAAACAATTGTAAGGAAATTCTCGCCATTAACCATTGGAAATATGTACAAGGAACATCTTAAAAGATTGAAACTATTATAGAAATATAGTTATTTAAGGGAATTAAAGTCGTTCAGGAGTAAGAAATCTAGGAATTAGCACATTTTGTACAAACTTGTTCAAATCCACTCCCATTAAATAAACTCTGCGAATAAAATATTCTTAACCTAGTGAAAAATTTGGATATAAGGAGCTGATCAAATGAAGAAAGCTTTAATTACAGGCATAACCGGGCAAGATGGATCATATTTAGCTGAACTTTTATTAAGCAAGAATTATAAAGTATATGGGCTTAAGAGAAGATCAGCCACTCCTAATGAAGAGAATATTAACCACATTGCAGAAAATATAGATATCATTCCCGGGGATCTGACTGATATTCCTTCTTTGATAAATGCAATCAGGATTTCTGATCCTGATGAAGTTTATAACCTGGCAGCCCAATCTTTTGTCGGCGACTCCTGGGGACAATCAATATACACCGGTCAGGTTACCGCTCTTGGTGTATCAAATCTTCTGGAAGCGGTAAGGCTTGTAAAGCCTGAAGCTCGTTTTTATCAAGCCTCAAGCAGTGAAATGTTTGGCAAGGTATTAGAAATACCCCAAACTGAAAATACTGGATTTTACCCGAGGAGCCCATATGGAGCTGCCAAAGTCTATGGACATTGGATGACAGTTAATTATAGGGAAAGCTATGGAATGTATGCCTGTTCGGGTATTTTATTCAACCATGAGTCGCCCCGCAGAGGGCTGGAATTTGTAACGCGAAAAATAACAGATGCTGTCGCTAAAATAAAGCTGGGAAAACAAAAGGAATTAAGATTAGGAAATTTAGACGCAAAAAGAGACTGGGGATTTGCAGGGGACTATGTTAATGCTATGTGGCTCATTCTCCAGCAGGAACAACCTGAGGACTTTGTCATTGCAACTGGAGAAACACATACAGTCAAAGAGTTTGTTGAAATTGCTTTTAGTCACGTGGGTTTGGATTGGAGCCAATTCGTTGTACAGGATCCAAAATTCATGAGACCTGCTGAGGTTGACCTGTTACTGGGAAATCCAGAGAAAGCAAAAAGAATATTAAATTGGTCTCCAAGTGTATCATTTGAAAGTCTGGTAACAATGATGGTAGATTCTGACCTTAAAAGAAACAGTGGTAAACAATGAGAGCTTTGATTACAGGGGTTTCAGGATTTGCAGGCAAATACCTCGAAAATTATTTAACAAATCAAGGTGCAGAAGTTTTTGGAACATCAAGACAATCAAAACCTCCAAAGAAGTACTATACACTGGACCTCGCAGACAGGAAGGCTGCGGAAAAAATAATCAGAGAGGTAAAACCAACTCATATCTTTCACCTGGCAGGAGCAAGTAATGTAAGAGATTCATGGAAAAATATAAGCGATACATTTGAATCCAATACAATGGGGACTGTTAATCTGCTTGAAGCCGCAATAAATGCCGATACTGGCCCGCGCATCATTACAATTGGGTCTTCAGAAGAATACGGAAATGTCACTATACCGCTTAATGGCATAACAGAGGAGGCTCAAATAAATCCCATCAGCCCTTACGGATTAAGTAAGTCAGTTATTAATAAACTAATAAATCAGTATAAAATCTCGTATGGTATTGATGCTATTCATTTACGGCCTTTTAATCATATAGGTCCTGGCCAAAAAAGGGGATTTGTTACCTCAGACTTTGCCTATCAAATTGCCTTAATAAATAAAACAAAATCCAACAATGTATTAAAAGTGGGAAATCTTGAAGCAGTAAGGGATTTTACGGATGTTAGAGATATTGTTAAAGCCTATTATCAAATAGCTTTAAAAGGGAAATCAGGAGAATCATATAATGTATGTTCCGGCAAGGGAATTAAAGTACAAGAGATACTCAACATGCTGCTGTCCTTTTCAGCCAGGGAAATAATAGTTGAGCAAACAGCTGAAAATATGAGGGCTTCTGATATTCCTTTCTATGTAGGAAGCCCGAAAAAAATTAAAATTGCTTCGGGCTGGGAGCCCATTATTCCAATTAAAGATTCATTAAAAGATATTTATCACTTTTGGCTAAGCAGTCAGCAGGTAGGAGAATAGAGCAGTTTTAAAATCACTAAAATTGAGTAGGAGGAGCGAGGTGAAGATAAATGTCTAAAGCAAACATTAATAAAACTAACCTGAAAATAAGCTGTATTTTAACGAGTTATAATCGTCCTCAAAGAGTCCGTGAGGCCATTGCAAGTGTGCAGCAGCAAACGTATCCTAATTGGGAGCTCATTATTGTAGATGACAATTCAAATGCACAAACTAAAAACGTATTAAAAGGAATTGCAGATAAGGATCACCGAATTACATTAATTCACACAGGAGTAAGTCCGAAGGATCGCCCGAAAACAACCAGGTATGCAACCTGCATAAATTTGGCTTTGCAGAGGATAACAGGTGATTTAGTAACATATTTAACTGATGATGATATTTATTATCCAGCACGATTTGAGAAAATGGCAGAGGTTTTTCAAATGAACCCTCATATCTATGTGCTTTATGGCAAACAAAAAGTAATAGTGTTTTCGGGTAATAGGGTAAAAAGGACTTTTATTCGTCCATTAGTGGGAATAACACGGGAACCAATGGGGAAGGTTGATCATAATTCCTTTATGCACAGGCGATCCTGCTTAAAGCTCGTGGAAGGGTGGGATGACCACCCTGCCCATTGGAATGCCGGTGACGCCGCTTTTTTTAAAAGGCTTGTAAAACATTGGGATTTTTACCCCCTGCATGTATTAACCGATGAACACAGAATACATGGTAAAGGTGTTCAAAGGAAACTTCAACGCGGAAACAAACCATGGAATAGTGAAGATGCTGAGTAGGCTGATTTCCCATGATTGAAGGTAGTTTTTTACTGAAATATTAAATATTCATAATCTAATATTATTATTGGAGCTTACTCAGCATGTCTTCCAGTCTTTTTTCAAAAGTATGTTCTTTTAGGACACGCTTAGAGGCGAGTTTAGCGATTTCCTTGCGCTGTTTTTCATGTTTAATATAATAGTTGATTTTTTGAAGCAGTTCTTCTTCGGTTTTAAATGATACGATCTCTTTTCCTTCGATAAAGTGGATTGGCAGATCCTCTTTGTACTCAATTAATTGAAAACCTCCGCAAGCAGCAACATCAAAAGTTCTATTATTTATGCTATTGCCCTTTATGCCAATCCGATTTTTGTTTTGAGTCAAATTGTAAGGCCTATGCGTATTTAGAACAATTTTTGCTCCGTTATAATATTTAGCCGCAATCGATGGTTTCACCCAACTATCATGAACCTCCAATCTGGGATGGTTTTTCAGCCGGACTAATGTATGTCTCCATTCGCCGATTACTTTAATTTTATAAGGTGTTTTTTGCAAAAGAACTTGGATTAGCTTCACTCTCTCAGGATATGGAAAACCAAGGAGACAAATATCACTTTTATACGCTGGTTCCACCTGAACAGGCTTAAATATTTCAGTTGAAGTACCTAATGGCAAGTGGAAAGTATGCTGGTGTCCTTTTTGAATATAGAAATCCATGGCGGCTGTGTCGATAGTAAAAATATAATCATAATCAGGTACTAGCACTTCCGATTTGTCCATGTAATAAGGATCTTCAGTAAGCCAGACTGCCGTCTTAATTTTTTGCGTCTTTAGCCACTGAATTAAATGTGAAGGGACATTAAACCCAACGAGGGCAATAGCAATTTCCGGTTTAAACTGATTTACCATGGTTATTAGATTTCGAGTGCCAGTTAGGGGATCCAATAGTTTCACTTTGTTTTTCTTTTTAAGCTCTCTCATAATCCACTCTTCAAAAAAATTATAAATCCCTGTATAACCTGATGAAATAAATAGAATTCTCATAATTACCACCTAAAAATTTATAGAAATGCAGTTTAAGGTATTGATTCCTTTTCCTTCCATTTTATACATACTGATTGAAGTTTCACTTTATATTTGGGTAAACCTACTTGTATGTTATGCAGCTTCACCTGCTATGTGTTTGGGCTTTTGCTTAAATTCAACCACTATCCGTTTCGATTTTTTCTTTAGTATGGCAATAATCCAAGCCATCCACATTTAGAAGATTATAATGCTGTGTACAGGAATTTTTGGAGGGAGAGAATGTGAGCAGAAATTTCATGAAAGTGATTCCGTATCAAGAAATATGTACGGCCAAAGACTTTAAGGAATTTAAATTAGGAATACTACCGGAGAATACTTTATATCATTTAAGTGATCCAGAAAGAACCCGCATCATACCACCCGTGCGGCCATTTCCAGGTATAAGATTGCCGAATGAATGTGTAACACAGGATTTTTATGTAGCAAGTCTTAAGAACACTTTATGTTTAAGGAATCAGACTATTATCCAAGACAGAAGGTTTGTTCTTCCTGATAGCTTCAGACATTACGAGTTTAATGCCTCTACAACCAATCTCATCTATCATGGAAGATCAAACCGATTCTCACTGAAGGTTAAAAGCCAAAACACAAAATACCAGTCAGGTGATTATATTTTTTTAAGCGGAGAAAAAAGCGGCTTCGGACATTTTTTATTAGAGGTTATCTCCAGATTGTGGATTACTAAATATATTGATGTTAAGAATGTAAAATTTATTATGAATTCAGAAGATCGAAAAAGCTGGCAACTCGATCTGCTTAAACCATTCGGAATAAGTTTGAAGCAAATCATATACTTGGATAAACCTATCGTGTGTGAAAGACTTCATATACCAGTCCAGTCCTTTTGTTTAAGAAAATACACCTCAACATTTGCCTATAAAACATGGAAAACGATCGGAGACTACTATGACAGGGGGACAGGGTTTGAAAAGATTTATGTCTCCAGATCAAAATTGAAAAACCAGCGAAGAGTTTTACTGAATGAGAAGTCTGTTGAAAGGATTTTTTCTTTAAACGGGTATAAAATTATTCACCCTGAAGAATTAAAGGTCTCAGAGCAAATTAATTTATTTCGTAACGCAAAGGTCATAGCAGGAACTTCAGGTTCAGGTATGTATAACAGTGTCTTTCTGCAAAATCATCCAAAAGTTTTAATCCTTGCCTCTAATAAGTTTTTTAAAATGAGTGATATATTGGTGAATACATCTACTGGAGGCAAGCTGCATTATTTTCTCGGTCAGACAGCGGAATTAAATGCTTCTGGCAATAAAGCAATCTGGACATTAAACACAAAGCACCTGCACCAATTTTTGAAGGAATTTTAAAGAATCTTTTAATATGTATGAATGAATTAGGGGAGATGAGAAAGTGATAATATTTATCCACATACCAAAAACAGCTGGCACCTCCATGAGGAAAACAATTGAAAATCAGTATAATATTCATCAAATCCGTTCATATTATGCTGGATATCAGGACGCTTATAACAAACTAAAGGGAACTCCGCAGTCAGAACTATCTTCGGTAAAGTGGGTACAGGGCCATTTTCGATTTGGGCTTCATGAAGCTATATCGCACCCTGTTCAGTATATTACCATGCTTCGACATCCTGTAGACCGTGTCATTTCCTATTATTATTTTTTAAGGGAGAACCCTAGACACCCTTTATATAAACAAGCTAATTCTTTAAATTTAAAGGAATTTATTATGGATGAAGATGGAATTATTCAAGATGGAATATATAACTTACAAACAAAAATGATTTCCGGTGATGGCACTCCATCAATAGAAAAAGCAAAAAAAAATATCGAGGAACACTTTTTGATGGTCGGAATAACGGAGCGTTTTAATGAGTCATTGGCTATTATGAGAAAGAAGCTTGGATGGAATGTCCCTTATAATCATAAGCACAATGTAACTAGAACACGTCCGAAAATGGCACAGGTTCCAGCAGAAGTCAGAAAGCTGATCGAACAGAAGAATGAAATTGATTTTCAGTTATATGAGTACGGAAAAGCTTTCCTTCAGAAAGAAATTAATTCTTTGAATTGATAAAGTGAAACTTAATGAAATTATTGATAGATCCTGACCGAAAAAATGAAAGGCTGACTCGAATGATAGATTTGAGTCAGCCTTTTCCCTAAATTGAGAGATTAACTTATTTTCATCTGCAGATAAAAATGGTAAAATATAACTTACGAGAGAAATTTTACACATAAATCAGGATTGGCGCGGAAGAAAACTCCTTCCCCGCAAAATAGTATACTCAAGTCTTCTTTTTGGTATAAACGCTTATTAATCTTTTATTCTCTTTCAAGATTCTTTCGGTATGCGGGCTGACTTCAAATCCCGGCAGGCTGATCCGGGATTTTTTCTGCAATGTTTTCATGGTGCTGTCAGCATGTATTCGCGGTAATTTCTTTTTCTTATCCGCTGGTTCCTTCATGGTCTTCGTCCTCCTGTTCGGCAGGGAGCATTAGGTCGTATATTGATATGAGTGAAGTGAATAGCAAATAGTCGAATTCGGTTACAAAACGGCCGGAGGTCACTTTAATGATATAATCCTCTTCGAAAATAGAAAAAGGGATTAGTGCCAGCTTTTCTTCCGCATCATAGTAAACTTCCCTGCGGTTTAGCCGGCTATGAATCAAGGCTTTATCGGTGTAGTGCTCAAGGAGATAGTCTTTCTCTTCCTGTGTTGAATACCTGCATAACGATGCCTTCATATCGACTTTTTCCGCAAAGTCAGCCAAAAGCTTTTCGATTCCTGCAAGATAAGCTTCTTCATTTCCATAATAAATGTCAATCGGTTCATTTCTCAATAAATATTGAAACGATTTCAGCTTATTCATATGTGAGTTTAACAGGTCGCTGTTTTCTTCAAGCAAATCTCTTGTGTCAGTGGCCAGTTCATTATTTCCGACTCGTTTCAAATAAGATCCAAGAAAAACAAAAGCATCGACAAGAGCAAATATAATCGCGACAATCAGGTAATTCTGCCAGTGATCAAAAATGGTTTCCGGCTCATTTGTCCAATAAATTACTGCACCCAGTACATAAAGAATATACCAGGTTTTACGAATGACGGACATTTTTTCTTTTACTTTCTTTTCCCAAAGCCAGACAGAAATAACATAAAACCCAAGACAAGCGACAATGATCCACACAGCAATCTTAAAGAATATCAGCAAATAAATCGCCTCGTCTGCCATAAAATGAATTTCTGTTAGAATATTTGCATAATTTTAATACCATTATATCAGAAAATATGCCATAAATTTGAAAATAAATGCGGAGGAACTAAAAATATGAAGAAATACCTAACTATGACGGCGGCTGTTCTTGTAATTCTGATAATCATCAATCACTTTACCTTAAAGCAGGCAGTTGAATTATGTGAAGAATCCAAAAAGGATGCACATATAGACAGAGATCTATTTGCCATTAATTGGAGTGTAAGCTGTAAAGAGTAGTTATTAGTACAGTTTTTCATTTTTTATAAAAAATGATATAAATGCCATCCTCAACTTGTCCACTCCTTGTTGCGTCCAGCCGCATATAAAATAGTAAGCCATAGAAAAACAAGCTTTTTTATTTTGGAAAGCTTCGGATTCTGTTGGCTAAAAACAACAAGTAGGAGTGTAGAATATGAAGAAAAACCATTCGTACGGCTGTGGAAGCAGCGACAAATGTCCTCCATTACCGAAGTGTGACACGGCTAAATCGCATACTCATTTTTGTGATGTAGGAGATCCGCAAAATACAGGCGGAGTAGAGCAGACAATAATTCTTGGAGATGTTCCAATTCAGACATTAACTGAAGCAGATATTTATCTTCCTTCATATGCCACAGAAATTAAACAAATCCGAAAGAATGTATATCTGACACAATGTAAAGCTGTACCTGTTATCCCGGAAGGCTTCCCTGAAACACCTCCAACATCTGTAAAGCTTTATGTAGAAGGGTATATTCACAAGAACATTCAATATGTTGATGATTGTGAAGGCTATGTGAAAGACTACAGTGTCAACGTTCCATTTAAGTGCTACTCCCTGGTAAACACCCTTCCTGAAATTGATTGGGAATTCAGCAATAAGAACAGCAATTCCAACGAAATCAGAGAGCTTGCAAAAAATGGCATGGGTGCAGACAGATGCAGCTTTGGCTCCTTCACATTTGAGTTCTTGAATGAGCCAATCAAGTGTAAACTTCTAAATGCTTCCGTTACTCAAATGGATATTCTGAGCGATTTTGATAAATGGGGCAGATTTGACAAGATTACTGAAAAAGCAGAAGTTAATTTGCTTGTAAGATTAACTCAGCGTCAATTGGCAAACGGCGGGGGAGACCAATAATCGGGTTTTCCTGGTAATGAATGAGAGGGTATCTTCAGTAGATACCCTCTTTACATTTGTACGATTTGCTCCTGAAAAAAATCCATAGACAGCAAGGCTTTGCCCATGATTTCAAGACCGGGATGATCTTCTGCATTCCCATGCCAGAGAACACGAATACTCTTCAATTTACAGGTGATTTCCTCTGTGAATTGCTGGAAATATTCGAAATGATGATCCAGTCTGTTTTCGTGAATAAACATAAACTCCTTTTTATTAGACGAAGCTGGCATCTGAGGAGGGGAAATCCACTCCAGCTCTATGGTTTTATCTATAGAAACGGGCATCCTTATGTTTTGCAGCTTATTATGAGTTTCAAAAAGGATGTCTGCCATTAGGGTACCTTTGATGAAAATTGTTTTTGAAGGCAAAATGGCAGAGCATTGCAAAGATTTCACTGACCATTTTATTTTTGAAATGTGACCATTCTTAATAGGCACCGTCAAGCAATCGAATATTGTAATGTCCAGGTCCGCTTTTCCTATTAAGACAGGAAGCTTGACTTGAAGTCCATTCCGGAAACATTTACTGCAGCATGGCGCAGGTTCTTCTTCATCCATAAGACTGCTGCTTGAGGATGATTCCTCCAGCAGCTCAAACAGGTCATCACTTAACTCCTCTGAACCTTCACTTTCATCAGAGACAGGATTCACGCTCTCTTCAGTTTCGTTTATTGACTCTTCTTCTTCATATTCAGGTGATTCGCTTAAAATAACACCCTGCAGCATAGCTGAGAAGTATTCAAGCAATGATGAAACTTCCTTATATGTTGCTTCTTCTGGATTGGCTGACGATTCAGATTCTTCACATTCACTCTCCATAAATAATTCTTCCTGCAAAAAGTCATGACTGCTAATAGTGTGATCAGAAGATTCATCCAGCAGTGCAAGGAACTTTTCCTGAAGCGGGGGAGTGTCTTCACACTCCTTATCCAGGATGCTGCAGGCTTTTTTCAGAAGAAGTGAGAACTCGCCTTCATAGCTGGACGACTCTTCATTATGATTGTTTTGCCAATGATCTTCAGAGTCACCATCCTTTGCTTCTTCCAAGATAGGATGCTCTCTTTCGGATGAAGATTCTTCGCACTTTACATGATTGACAGTTTCACGGGCAGAAGATTCACTCTTGTCATAGCCAGCTTCTAAAATCAGTGCAAATTCTTCATCCTGTTTGCTCTGAAAATAGTCAAATCCATTTTCTATGGAGGAAGACTCACCGAGCATCTCGGCAAACTCATCCTCCAATAAAATAGCAGACTCAGATTCTATATTAGCTGCTTTAGGCATGCTGCTGTTCAATTCTGTATCTTCATTTATATCGGTCATCATGACGTCATCAAGCATGCTAAGGAATTCCTGTGTCAAATCAGTTTCTTCCGGATCCTTAATAGAAGATTTGTATTCTTGCATTTCAGCCTTTTGCTCAACTACTATGGTTTCATGATTGTCTGCTTGGCCGGGGATTTTTTCGGCTGGCATAAATTCGTTCAGTTTTGTTTCTGTATCCGGCCGGGATGAATCTTTCTCATCAGACCCGCCAGGTAAATGGCTCTTGGTGAATGCAGGCTGATTTGAGTATCTGCTGGGTAAAGAAGGGGACCAGCTCAGCATTGGAGAAAAGGGCGTCAGCATGTCATTCAGCTGCGACGGAAGTCTGAATTTTTTCGGCTTAGTCATTTCGTTTTTGCCTTTAGGAGGTACACTCTCCTCCTCCTTATTTTCCTTTTCAGCAGATTCTTCTGATAGTGCACTGGTTTTGGTAATAAGGTTCGATTCAACTGATGGAGGCGGTAAAATAAGCGGTAACGACTTTGTTTTTCCGCGGTTAAAAGAGTTCCAGGCTGCCTTTTGATCTTTTTTAGATTCCTTTTCATCTACAGCTTCAGCTGGTTCTTGACTATTTGAATTGTTTCCTGTATAAAAGAAAAATTGCTGCTGTTCCAACGGATTTCCAGTATCTGCATCGATCCGGTAAATCCGGTTATAGGCACTTCTCATATCACTCATATACATAGGAAGGTGCTGCAATTGCAGAGCATCCCCACCGGTCCCCTCCTTACGTCAAATAGTAAAAGCTAATCATTCATCGGAAAACAGACTGCTGACTTTATTCACAATCGAAGCAGTCATCGTGATCATTGGTGGTTGAAGAAACACGGATTTGCTGTTTTTGCAGAACTTTAATGAGCAAATCTATAACCATTTTTTCCTCTACCTTTGTAAATACTCCTTCTCCAATCGGTGAGCGGTTAGGGAGTGGACGTCGGTCAATCGCTTCATCCCATTCAATTATTCTGCTTGAAATCAGTTCACAAAATGGCAATTCATTATAATGCTGCACACTTTTCTGATGAAACTGAGAAAGATCACTCGATTGTAACTCATCTTTCTCCGGGTACCCCCGCGGCACAGGCTTGGATACAAGGAAATCAAATTCCTGCCGGTGATTCAATTCAGGCATCACCGGACAGGTAAGAAATTTTTTTATTTCTGTCACACATTGGAAGGGAACATCAACTGTATAAGAATGAATATCAGAAGCTACCGTTTTATCTGTATGCATTTCAATGTCAGGACAGGGGGTGGCATACTGAATATTCTTGCGCACAAAGCCTTTAATAAATAGCTGATCAGCAGGCAATAACAGCCGGCATTGTGTTAACTTTACTGTTTTCTTGATATCTTTAATTTCCAGAACAGGTTCCGGAAAGGTAATAAGGGCATTTACATTTACTTTTAGAGATAGCTCAGCCAGAACGACAGGGACCTTTGCCGTAATTTTGCCAATATTGACATGAGGATGATGAGTGGTGCTTTCACAATCACAGTTCTGAGCAGAAACCTGGCATTCCGCTTTATCTCGATCTTTATTTTCTTCAGACATTTGGGCTCCTCCTGAAATCATGATAATCACATCCTATGCATGATAATCGTCTATGTTTGGGCGCATACCCATGTAAAACCAGAGAACCCCAAAACTGAAATTGGGTACAAGAAATTTGGTAGGTGAATGTCATTTGAAGGGCTTTTGAATATGATGCTAGTAAATAAATAAAAAAAGCAATACCTGTCCTCAAAAAGAACAGATATTGCTTGTGGCTGCATTATAGTGCTGTTACTCTGACTTGCTGGTTTTGGAGAACTTTCACAGTAAACTGCAGGAACATTTTTTCGGAAATCGTTTCAAAAGTTCCTTCCTGCCAGTTGGCATTGTTGTGGAATGGCTTGCGGTCAAGTGCTTCATCCCATTCAGTAATTCTGCTGGAGATCAGCTCGCAATATGGCATTTGATTGTAGAATTGGCTGCTGTCCTGATGGAACTGGGAAAGATCGCTTGATAGGAAGTGATCTTTTTCAGGATAGCCATGTCCAAGGTCCTGCTGTCTGAAGAAATCAAATTCTGCACGTGCGTTCTGGAAAGGAAGCTGTGGAGTTCTATCAAAATCTCCCTCTGCAATTTCGACGACACATTCAAAAGGCACATCAGTTGTCAGTGAACGCATCTCTGAGTTCACGCAAACACCTGAATTGTAGCAAGGTGCAGCATATTGAATATTTTTTCGTACATATCCTTTAATGAATAAATGATAAGAGCCTTCTACAAAAGGATCCGTTCCTGCTGCAACACCAGGCAGAAGGAGTTTGCACTGGACGATTTGAACTCTCTTTTTAATATCTTTAATTTCCAGGACTGGCTCCGGAAATTTAATTTTAGCTGCGAGGTTTGTCCTAATATTTAAAACAGCAAGTTCAACAGGCACTCTAATGATGGCTTCACCTGCGTCTGCAATAGGAGTGGATCCAGGGGAATAAGCACAATCTCCCACATTAGCAGACACATTAAGATCTACGCATTTATTTTCTTTTTTCAATGTTGTTCCTCCTTATTAAATTTACTTCAAGATATATTATGCAAATCCTTATATGAATGCATTGGACAAACATGGAAATTTCTATTGTTGATGCAATGGCGGATAAATGTGAAAGGGTACGGGCACAATTGGACTCCTATCACGCATAAGATTCAAAAGGAGGAGTGAGGAGAAAATGGATAGACACAATTTTCTTGCTGTTGATATAGGAAACAGCTGGTATAAGGCATTAGCTTCTGAAAATGGTATTTTGTCAGAATATCAGATTCCCAATGCTATTGCTTTATTTGATGCGGAATTTTACGAAAAGCCATATGATGACGATGATATCGTGTTTGAAGATAACTTAATTGTGGAGGTAAAGAGCAAGGCTGTTGTAGATCGAAGAGAAATATTCTATATCGGCAAGGGAGCGGCTAAACAGCGGGACGTAAGCCTGACTGCTTTCAATAACCAGAAAGTTGATGAAGACAGAACCTATCTGCTGTTATTTGGTCTTGCAGGCTACCATGCTGCACTTCAACACCCCGAAGAAACAGAAATCACCTATTCTATTGATCAATTAGCTGTATCTCTTCCAACTACACAGTATAAAGAGAGAAAAACCCGCCTTAAAGACAAACTGGCTGGAACACATACAATCATTTTTCATAAAGTACCCGGGCTTTCAGAACCAAAGGAGTTAACCGTTAAAATCACCATAAATGATGTGATTGTCGGTGCTGAAGGTGCGTGTGCCTATCTGGGGTTAACCAGAGATCAGGAAACCTTGGGCATTAAGAATGAAGAGCTTGTTAAAGAATCACAAAAAGGAATCATCATTGGCGACCTTGGAGGCGACTCAGTCGATTTTGTGGGAATAAAAAATAATAAGCCTGTTGCATCTGTAGAGGGGGAGCCGTTCGGGATCAACCAGTTTCTGGATCATATCATTCAAAGAGTGAGTAAAAAGGAAATGTACCGGTTTGACTCCCGTGCCGAACTGGAGGAGAAATTGGCAGAAGGACCTTCAGGATGGTATGTGGAGCCATTTGCAGGGGTCAGGAAGGATATAAGCAAATACATTTTGCCGCAGTTAAAGTCGATGGCAATCAAATACCTGGAACATTTTGATCGGGTAAGGAGCAGTTCATCAGAGATTAAAGGGGCTGTCCGATATATCGCTGTAGGAGGAGCAGCCAAACTCGCCCAAAAGCAAATTCAGGAAGCTGCCGCAAAATGGTCGGATAGAGGAAGGCCAATTGAATTGACTTTTCCTGAAAACATGGAAAAATTAAATGTCCTTGGTCTTATGATTCTGGCAAAGATGAATCAGCTTAAAAGGGAAAAAGAAAGTAATCATTCCATTTCAAACAGAGGTTAAGGATGATGGAAAAGTTGAGAACATATACCGACTATGCGAATAAAACAGCCTTAACACTCCCGGATCATTTTATTGATGTAAAAACCGGCAATTCAATAAAAGTCTCACAGAAAATTCAGGAACAGGTCGATTACCATTCCAATAACAATACACTGATCCATTTAGTCCTATCCGCTTTAAACAGCTATCTCCATCCTAAAAATACGAACAGCGACATCATACTTGCAGAAATTAATGAAATTAAAAAAATGATGCAATCAGGCTATGTTCCAGTCCAAAAGCTAGCAGTTAAAGAAAAGATTCTTCATGCGTCAATTCCAGATGAGGTTGATTTAAAAGAGGTAGAGGATGTACTGGAGGCATTTGGAGGATAATACTCTAAGAAACCAAAAAAGGTGCACCATGTCACAAGGGTGTACCTTTTTTGGTTGGCTGTTTAAATTAGGATGAGAATGAAACTTTTATAAGCGGACGGCAGGCAGACAGGTAACAGCACAAAAACAGGAAAGATCCACATTAATGCAGATGCCTGTAGGAATAAGATCTTCTACGTTTTCACAGTCGATTTGGCTGCAAGGGGAACAGAAATCTTTTGTATGTGTTTTAAATGGGTCTTTAGAAGATTTACATTGCTTGAATGTCAACAGTTCCAATACAGCGCATTTGCCATCAAATTCTTTTATTCTAAAAATGAATGATGTGATACAAGCAAATTTTTTTTCCTTAGAATGATTAGTGAACGTGGTTACACCTGTGGCTTTGAATGGTTCACAGTTTCCGCAGTATAATAGGAAAGGAATTGTATTCTTTCTTGGCTTCTTATGCCCCCCCATAAGGTCATCAATGGATTCCCGGCAGGAACTCCTGCAGTCATCATCCATACCCGCTTTTTTCTGCGCTCTGAAAATGGCTTCCAAAACCTCTTCAACACAATTTTCATAGAAATTTTTCCGGTGTTTCCCCTCATCCCATTCCGGTTTTATATGACAATCACAGTCATAATCATGCTCATGGCAAAAATCATGCCTTTCAAAGTCTTTATTTTTTTTCCCGCACAAACCCATGATTTTTCACTCCCCGAAAAATTAGTTCCACCATTAGCATACGGCTGAAATGAATATATCGAGTGAGAATCCCGCCTATAGACTGGAAAAAATTTGGTCTGAATTTAAAATAATTTTTAAAAGCAATGAAATTAGTCTGATTAACATGTCCAGACCTTTATTCCTTAATAAACATATATTAAAAGTATATAAAACTAATTAAGGAGTGACTTTGTGGAACAGCCAATATTTTTAGAGCCTGTTTTCCAAGAAAGGATCTGGGGAGGTACAGCTCTTAAAAATATATTTGGCTATAACATTATTTCAGAAAAAACAGGTGAATGCTGGGCAATATCCGGACATGCACATGGCGAAAGCACAGTGTTATCGGGAAAGTTTACTGGGAAGAAGCTTAGTGAACTCTGGAGGGACCACCGTGAATTATTTGGTAATCATCATGCACAAGATTTTCCGTTGCTTGTAAAACTGCTTGATGCCAATTCAGATTTATCTGTTCAAGTTCATCCTGATGACGAATATGCACAAAAGCATGGAACTGATATGTTTGGTAAAAATGAATGCTGGTACGTCCTGGACTGTATAGAGAATGCTAATATCATCTTAGGCCACAACGCCCAAACTAGAGAAGAGCTAACAAGTTTAATCGAAAAAGGGGAATGGGGTGAACTGCTGAATAAAATCCCAATTAAGAAAGGGGATTTTATATATGTTCCCAGCGGGACTGTTCATGCTTTAGGGAAGGGGACCCTCATCCTGGAGATTCAGCAGAGTTCTGATACCACATATAGACTCTATGATTATGACAGAATAGACGGCAATGGAAAGAAGCGCGAACTTCATTTGAGACAGGCTATTGAGGTGATTTCTGTACCTCACTATTTGCCTGAGCTTCAGCCGGAGTATGTTAAAAAGGGCAAAAACCGGTTTATAAAGTTCTTGGAAACTGAAAACTTCACTGTTTGCAAATGGGAAATACAAGAGAATACTGCAATGAAAAAAGAAGTACCATTTCTGCTAATCAGTATAATAAACGGGAATGGGAGCTTAATCGTGAATAAAAATCGATACCATCTGAAAAAAGGCGACCACCTTATCCTGCCGGCCCCGATAACCATGTACTCACTTGAGGGTGAATTTGAGGCTATCGTTTCATACTCTTTATAATTTCCGTTTCTTAACCTTTTAGAACTTACAGGAAAAGCAGTCCAAATCAGGCCTGCTTTTTATTTTATATTGGATGTATATAAAACTCGTTAATTTCATCCCCGAAAATATCCTGCTTATTCCATTATTTATATGTTTTCAGACTGGCAGTAGTATGAGCAGGTCAAAGGTACAAGCCATTTCTGCATGTAAACATACAATAGTATTGGCAAGTACTTGCTGTATAAAGTGAAACTTCAATCAGTGGGGTTCTTACTGCCCGTTAGACTGCGATAAAATTGACTAATAATGAAAAGGAAAGCTTCAGGCCTTGGAAATAACATATTAAGGAGTGAATACGATGAAGCTTTATTTAGACCCTGGACACGGAGGGACGGATCCGGGTGCTCTGGGAAATGGAATAAGAGAAAAGGATATTGCGCTTGATATCTCAAAAAATATAAAAAACATCTTAGTTGCAGGTTATCAGAATGTAGAAGTAAAAATGAGCCGTGAAAACGATACAACTAAAAGTTTGAGCCAAAGAACATCTGAAGCGAATAGCTGGGGGGCTGATTTTTATCTGTCCATTCACTGCAATGCAGCAAATGGAGCAGCGAGGGGGTATGAAGATTTTATTCATAACAGCTTAAACAGCTCTTCGCAGACCGCCATTTATCAGAATAGTATTCATGCTGAAGTTATAAAGCTGAATAACCTTATTGATAGAGGGAAGAAGAAGGCAGACTTCCATGTGCTGCGTGAATCTTCCATGCCATCCATGTTAACAGAAAATGGGTTTATTGATAATTCTGCTGATGCCGCTTTAATGAAAGATCCGATATGGAGACAAAGAGTGGCACAGGGACACGTAAATGGAATCGTAAAAGCCTTTAATCTTAAAGCGAAAACAGCTGTCCCGCCAAAGCCAGTCGATCCCAGTAATCTGTACAGAGTGATCGCCGGGTCATTTACTAATAGAAACAATGCTGAGGACAGGGCCGCCCTTCTAAAAAACAAGGGCATTGAATCGGTTATAGCCATTGCTGAAATATCTGGCAAGGTCTGGTACCGTGTACAAGCCGGGGCTTTCACTACAAAGGAAAATGCAGAAAAACAACTGGAAGCAGTAAAAAAAGCAGGAATAAGTGATGCCTATGTACAGTTTGACGCTCCGCCGGCAGTTCCATCTGAGCCCAAAGGGTATTCCATTCTCGGGGCAACTCATTTGTCCGCTGAGCATATGAATCAATATGCCAAACAGATAAACCCGAATGCTTCCAATTTAGGTTCATTCTATTCAGCTTTTGGAGAATATTACGGAATCAGAGGAGATGTAGCTTTTGCACAGGCCATGCATGAAACCAACTTTCTCCGATTTACCGGTGATGTTAAACCAGGCCAGAATAATTTTGCAGGACTCGGCGCAACAGGGAATGGTACGTCAGGAGCAAGCTTTCCCACACAGGAGGAAGGCGTACTGGCACATCTGCAGCATTTATATGCCTACGCTTCGACACAGCCCCTGCCTTCCAAATACACGGTAGTGGATCCGCGTTTCAGCCTGGTGAAAAGAGGTTCGGCTAAGCTATGGAAGGAATTGAACGGCAAATGGGCAGTACCCGGTACAAATTATGCTGAATCTATCATGAACATCTACAAAAATATGATCAGATTTTCTAATGAAAAACTGGAAGCTGTTTTAAAGGATATTGAAGGAAGTAAATAAAAAAGGCGGACTGATCTGCGTCCGCTTTTAAATCACATACATGAACACACAAAGAAAATGTGTCATGCTTCCCATCATGATGAAAATATGAAAAATCTCATGAAAACCCATTGAATTAAATTCGAGGAATTTTGGTTTAACAGCATAAATCACTCCGCCGATTGTGTAAAGGATGCCTCCGAGAAAAAGCAGCATAACACCTGCTGAGCTTAAAGATTCAGAAAGAGGAGAGAAGGCGAAAACGATAATCCATCCCATGGCAATGTATAACGCTGTAGAAAGCCAGCGCGGACAGTTGAACCATATCATTTTAAACAGAATGCCTGACAAAGCAACAACTGTAACTATTCCAAATAAAACCCAGCCAGTCACACCATTTAAGGTGATGAGGCAAAAAGGTGTATACGAACCTGCAATCAATACATAAATCATAGAATGATCAAGCTTTCTTAAAAAGGCAATGACTTTATCTTTAGCGATGACCATATGATAGGCAGCTGATGCTGAATAAAGAAGCATCAAACTGATTCCAAAAATAGCAACAGCCGTAATGGCAAGCGGTGAAGAGGTTGTCAGTGAGGCTTTGATCACCATGGCAAGCAATCCGGCAAAGGATAAAATGGCTCCTGCTAAATGGGTTAGTCCGTTGATGGGCTCCCGGATATACGAATTCATAAAATCTCCTCCTTAATGTTCTTATATGTAGTTTCTATAACTACTTATTATAATATATACAAAACACCATCTAGTCAATATTTACAATCTGAGTTTTTTTAAGTAGAATTTATATAACGATAAATGAGGGGTTTGAGGAATTGTTATGAAATTGGAAAAACTCATAGCGGATAACCAAATTGAATTGGAAGATATACCACAAATAGATTTATATATGGATCAAGTAATCCAGCTTTTTGAAAATACCTTTGGGAACACGACGAGAAATGAAGAGGAAAAAGTGCTAACTAAGACAATGATAAATAACTATGCAAAAGGGAAATTATTTTTTCCAATTAAAAATAAAAAATATTCAAAGGAGCACCTTATATTAATTGCTTTTATCTATCAGCTAAAAGGGGCTCTATCCATAAATGATATTAAAAGCCTGCTAAATAGCGTCAACACGAGGACGGCAGAAGGAAAGATGGATCTGAACCATTTTTATCAGCTTTACCTCGATTTGGCGAAACTGAATGCCGATGCATTTATTAATGATCTGGAAAATCAGGCGGGCAGGGCGGCAGAGCTAAATGAAGGGCAGCCAGCCCAGCTGGAAAAAGTCCTGCTGGCATCTTCACTCGTTCATATGAGCAACTTATACCGAAAAGCAGCTGAACGCATTGTGGATGAGGTAAAGGAGACAGGCGATGAGAAATAGAAAAGCGGGTACCTTCATTAAAAAGAAAGAAAAACGAAAATCAGGTTGGCTGCGGGAAATCATGTACGAGATCCTCGATTTAGATGTTATCGTTTTTCTTTTTCGGATAATACTGTGGATACCTCGATTAATTATCAGCTTTTTTAAAAATGCGTTTTGAAGGAAGCAGCTTCAGACACAAAAAGGTCGGAAGCAGGGGTTTGAGTCAGAACTTGAGGCAACTTCTGACACAAAAAGCGAAAATCCCGGAATCTGAGTCCGAACCACCTTCCCGTTATACAAATCCTCACCATAAACAAATGCCCGCACCAGAAATCAGCGGGCACCAAACATACAAAAACCCGGGCCCCACAGCCCGGGATCATTTTTATAGAAATACGAAATAGATAACCCCCGCCAAAACGATTCTATAAATGGCAAAAGGGATCAGTTTAATCTTGCCGATAATCTTCAAGAAGAAGCGGATTGAAACTAATGCAAAAATAAATGCACTGACAAATCCTGCAATAAAGAACGGAAGCGCCTCGACTGAAAAGTATTCAAGATTCTTTATTAATGAAAGAAAACTCGCACCGGCCATAATCGGCACGGCCATGATAAAAGTAAAATCAGCTGCAGCCCTATGTGACAGGCCAAGCAGCACGCCGCCTGAAATGGTGGAACCTGAACGCGAGAATCCTGGCCATAGGGAGAAACATTGTATCAATCCAATAGATAAAGCCTGTTTATAGGTGATTTGATCAACAGAAACTGTCTTCGGGTTTTTGCCTCCAAAAATATCGGCAAAAATCATCAGAAAAGCACCAATAACCAAACCAATCAGTACCGTCTCAGTTGAAAACAGATGTTCATCAATATAATCCTCAAACAAAACGCCAAGAATCCCTGCTGGAATTAACCCGACAATGACTTGAGACAGTTTCAGGCGGCTTTGTTTTTCTTCCGAGCTTTTATTCCGTCCCCCGAGGCCGAGCATTTCAATGAACCGGTCCCTGAAAATAATTACAACCGCTAAAATGGAACCGAGCTGAATAACGACTTTAAAGGTATTGGCTTCATATTTGGATAAGAACTCTTTTGTATTAAGCCACATATCATCCACAATAATCATATGTCCTGTCGATGACACTGGGGCAAACTCAGTCATTCCTTCAACAAACCCCAATATAATTGCTTTCAAAATCATAATAAATTCCATAACTGTTATATTCTCCTTTTATTCTGATGCAAACAACTCCATTTAATGATTATAAACCATTTGAGATAGATAGGAACACTTTTTTACAAAGTAATATAGATGTAAACTGTCTATTAATTCAGCTGAAATTGGCATTTGTAAACTGGTCAATAGCAGGCAGAAATCCTCATTCAAAGTATTTGAAATCTAAGAGGATCTTAAGTGAAAATAGTTCGATCACTAATTCACAAACTCTTCACAGAATTCCAAAGTCTTGTGAGAAAAATCACCAATTTCAGAGCTGATTTACCATATGATAAAAGCAGATAAACCAATCGATTAAAAGGAGGAAATTAAGATGAGAAAAGGAGTAAAATATCTGCTTACTTCCGCAATAGGCATAGGCTTGCTAACGGGATGCAGCCAGGGGGCAGCACCTGAAAATGCACTTCAGCCCGAGGAAAAAGTACTGGCAGCAGAAACCCAGCCTGAAGCAATCGCTCCGCACAAAGATTTAAATCAGGAGCCTATTCCATTGAAGATTGAAAGAGTCGGAGAGAATGAAGTGAATGTCGAAATGACTTCCCAAATTACAGATATCGAGATCGATAAAGGAAAATTCTATAAAGCGTGGACATTTAACGGGGAAGCACCAGGACCGGTAGTAGTTGTCAATGAAGGGGACACAATCAATTTCACCTTAAAAAACATGGATCCGGCAATACCGCACAGCATGGATTTTCACGCTGTACACGCAGCTCCTTCAAAAGACTTCTCCAACGTCAAGCCTGATGAGACGGGAACATTCAGTTACCCTGCCAATAAACCTGGCGTGTTTATGTATCACTGCGGAACTTCACCGGTATTATCACATATCGCAAACGGAATGCACGGAACGATTATTGTTAAGCCAAAAGCCGGCTATCCGACTGATAAAGAGATTGATAGAGAATATACAATTATTCAAAACGAATGGTATAAATACAACGACCTTGATGATTTTACAAATGGGGTTCCGAGTCATGTAGTTTTCTCAACAAAGGCGCTAAAAGAGGGAGACCCTAATACAAATGGGGATACGTTCACACTTAAAGACAAACCGCTTCTGGCTAAAGTAGGGGATAAAGTAAGGATGTATGTAAATAATGTGGGGCCAAATGAAGTGAGCTCTTTCCATGTGGTGGGTACAGTGTTTGATGATGTATACATTGACGGCAACCCTTTTAACCATTACAAAGGTCTCCAGACGGTCATGCTCCCGGCGAGCGGCGGAGCTGTTGTGGAATTTACCGTAACGAAGGAAGGCAGCTACCCCATCGTGACGCATCAATTTAACCATGCACAAAAAGGAGCCGTCGCCATTCTAAAGGTAACTGCGACCGGTGAAGACGACGGTAAGGCTACAATGAGCCACTAAATATAAATAAAAACTCAACTCAAACTAAATTATACAAGAGAAAAATTAAAAATGGAATACCTTTTTCGGCTATCTTCAAAGAGATAGCCGGAACGCATATTTCCGGGCAGGTGATTGCTGAGTGTATAAAAAAATCGGATGGTTTCTATTATTTTTCAGTATGATCCTGGCCGGAAAAGCTTCCGCTCAGGAATTCTCTGCAGCATCATCAAAAGAGCTGAGAGAAGCCTTGTCGGATCCGAGTGTATCAGTCATTAAATTACATTCTGGAAAATATGAAGGAAGTTTTTCAATAGAGAGAAAAGTTCATATTATCGGGGATAAAGGAACCAGAATTATAGGATCTGAAAATGGCCATGTGCTGAAAATTGCAGCGGATGATGTCATCATTGAACATCTGGAATTGGAAGGAAGCGGATCACAGAATGCCGGAATCTATGTGACAGGAGACCGTGCCTATCTTCACCATATAGCGCTGAGGAATGTTTTTCACGGCATATATGCAAGGAATTCATATGGACACCGGTTTGAAAATAATATCATTACAAGCTTCCAAAGTAAGGACCGTCACAAGGGCTTTGGCATCTATTTGGTTGAAGCTCCAAATACTGCGGTAAGAAATAATTACTTCTACCACACGCATGATGGTGTTTATGTGTCCTATTCTGATTTTTGCGAAGTCAGCGGGAACATCATGTCCAAAGCACGCTATGGCGTGCACACAATGGATTCCCGTAATGTTTTAATTGCAGACAATAGGGTGACCGAAAGCATCAACGGGCTCATGATCATGCAAAGCTATGAAGTATTTATCCTGGAAAACTATTTTTATAAGAATACAGAAAATGAGGGTGCCGGGATTTTTATGTATGACACCTTTGATTCCAAAATTGCTTCCAATATTGTGAGGGGCAATTACAGAGGAATGATTCTTGAAAATGCACAGCGGAACAGACTTGAATTTAATCAGATTCAGGAAAATGATACCGGCCTGGAAATGGGGAAGAATTCAAATGATAATATCATTTATTTAAATAATTTTTCCGGGAATACAAGGCAAATCATCTCTGAAAAAGATAACAGGAATCTATTCAGTAAGGATACCTATGGCAACTATTTTGATGATCATCAATTATTGAATCTGGATCATGACCATAAAGTGGACTTTGCCTATAAAAGCGGGGATGTTTTTTATCAGTTGGCAGATGAAGAGCCTTTACTGCAGATCTTTTATCAAAGTCCGGCCGTAGAATTGTGGAATATGATTGAACAATACACTCCGATTCCATCAGATGCCTTTATCATAGATGAGTCACCGCTTGCTAAAGCTGCGCCTGTAAAGCAGAAAGAACTCAAATCAGAAAAAAGGAATGCCCTTCCAAGCCGTGAACCTTCTTTAATCCTGTTCTTTTTTCTTATCACTTTAACAAGTTTGCTTATATTGAATTATGGGAGGAAGCACTATGAAATTTAAACCTGTTCTCCTAATGGCTGTTCTCGCAATATTGCTGAGTGCCTGTTCTTCACCAGCATCGGAGCCGGCAGAAATTAAACTGAATCAGGATAGCTGTGCTGCCTGTAATATGGGAATCGCTGATTTGGAATCAGCAGCACAGATAATTTTAAAAAGTGGTGAGCCTGTATTGTTCGATGATATTGGGTGTATGACACAATATTTACAGTCAGAGAAGCCTGAATATGAGGCAGCCTTTGTCCATGATTATCTCAGCAGGGAATGGATATCGTTTGATGCTTCTGCATTTATACAGCACAGCGATATTGAAAGCCCCATGAGCTATGGAATAGCAGCTTTTGAATCATTGGAAAAAGCTGAGGAATACCGGAAAGAACATGGAGGAACTGAATATTCGAAAGAAGAGCTCCTGAAAGCCGATATAAAGAGCTTTAAAGGAGACGGAAAGAATCACAGCCATTAACGAGATATTTACCCTCAGCACGAGGAGGAATCAAGATGAATCCCGGACTTTTGTTTACTATGACAAAACATGAACTACGGCTGCTGTTAAGAAGCAGATGGCTTTTAAACTTTATGATTCTATTTTTCTTTCTGGCAGTTCTCCTTTATTTATACGGCCTCCAGTCTGTAAAATCTGATCCCGCTGAAGTAACGTATGGGCTGGAAGGTGTTAATGACAATATTGAGACAATGGGTGTGAACCCGGAATATTACGGCCTTAAAGAAATAAAGACGGAAGAGGGCAATACAGAAGGGTTCAGCCAGTCTGCCTACAACCGTTCGATTGCCATGCTGATCAACCTATCTCTTTGGATGATTCCGGTCATTTGCATGATTCTTGGAGGTAGTTCCATTATTGCCGATAAAGAAAATGGGAGATTATCCTTATATAGAACTTATCAGGCATCTTCAGGATATTATCTGATCAGTAAATTCCTGGCTTTGGTCCTCTCGTTATTCTTTGCAGCAGGTATTTCATATGGGTTATTCGGCTTGATCTCATCTTTGGCTGGCAGTTCTTTTGCAGCCCATATTTATCAGGTTTTTCTGCTGGTGAACATGTTTTTAATCCTTGTATTCTCAGCGGCATCCTTACTGATTGGAGCCCTTTCCAAAACAAGGATGCAGGGACTGTCAGCAGCCATTATAGTATGGATTCTAATGGTGTTTGTCTACGAATTTATCATCTTTTCTGTCATCGGGTTGGTTCCATATGCAGTCAAGCAAAACAGCCTGTTCATGTTTATCCTTTTGAACCCGGTTGAATCCGTGCGCGTATGGTCGATCTCTAAACTGAATTCTGAATATGTATTCGGTCCTGAATACTTAATAATCGAAGAGTGGGGAGCAAATGGCTCTTTAACTCTTGCCCTTACAATATCCATTACCCTCATAATTCTAATCACCATCCTATCTTCAGCCCGGCTTTTAACGAAAAGAGGTGTTTAAGATGATCGTGGAAATGAAGGAGTTATCCAAAGCATATAAAAACAAGACAGCATTAGCACCATTGAATCTCCACATTGATCAGGGGGAATGTATCGTATTATGCGGGGGGAATGGAGCGGGAAAAAGTACGATGATCAAAATGCTGACAAATGTTGAAAGTCCCACCACTGGAAGTGTGGTGTTCCATTCCAAACAGCAAAAGCCATTTGCTTACATGCCTGACCAAATGATGTTCCCAGCAGAGCTTACACCTTATGAAATCCTTGATTATTATGCTCGATTTTTAAATAAAGACAAGGAAACGATCAAATTAGTTTTAGAGAAAACAGGCTTATGGAGCGAACGGAACCAGAAAGCTGGAGGATTTTCAAAAGGGATGAGTCAGCGGCTTAATCTGGCTCAGTGTCTGCTCGCCGATACCGACATCTATATTCTTGATGAACCGACAGACGGATTGGATCCCTATTGGGTTATTCAGCTGAAAAAGATAATAAAGGAGTTGAAAGATAAGAATAAAACGATCATTATCAGCAGTCACATTATGAGGGACGCCATAGAAATCGCCGACAAACTGATTATCTTATTTAACGGGAAAATAAAATTTCATGGAACACTTGATCAAGCTTACAAAGAATACAAATGTGCCTCCTTAGAGGAAGTATTCCTTTCTATACACAAAATGGAACAAAAATCGGACTGAGACAAAGAGCGATTCCATTTAGGAACCGCTTTTTTGTCCTCTGTTTTCATAAAATGAATATTGTTCAACATCTTTTGCCCATAGCTTTGCATTTTTTCCGCTAAGCTCAGCAATCCATAGATCGCCTTTTTGCTCTGCAAGCTTTTTTCTGACCCATGTTAATTTACCGGCTGTCTTTAGGTAAAGAGGGTTATAATCTCCAATTGAATTTTTGGGATAGGTGATTCTCGTCTGCTGGGTCTTGTTGAGCTGAATCAGACAGAGTGTTGGCTCAGGCCGTCTTTGCGGATCATTTGACCATTCACTTTCATCCACTCGTGATGCTACGAGTATTTCATTATCCACCCACGTAAAACCCATTTCTGCAAATTTAGCAGGGGTAAGGTTCAAGGTTTTAAAGGCAGGCAATTCTGCCACCTTCAATTTTTTATTCTTGAAGCCCATCACAATTCTGCCCCCGCCTGCAATGTAGCCCAATAAATTCCTGCCCGGCGCCCACTTGGGGACGTCCAGATGAAGGATCATCTCATCAAGAACTTCAAAATTCTTCCCATCAGGAGAAATGACGCAAACCATATCACTGTCCATGGCCAGGGATGCAGTTGGACTCACTATGAAAGAAATCCATTTTCCATCAGGTGAGAATTCAAATGTAGTTGCGTTAATGGACATAATGGAAGCATTGCCGTTGCCTATTTCCTTAGGTAACGTGAAAAACGGTTTCACATGCTGAGTTAAATTCATATCCTCAAGCTGTTCCGGCAGCTGAACCTTATATAGAATAGGGCTGGTCCAGCCGTCCGGCTTTAAGTCGGCGCTTGAAGATAAAATAAATCCTTTTCCGTCAGGATACCAATTATAATCATCTACACCTAAAGCGATATTGTAGAATTGATTCATATCCGATATGTTTAAGACTCCGTTGCTGGTGAAAGCAATCCTGTAGTCGGAAGGTGCCCATTTGGCATTCCCGCCCCCTTGAAAAATCCTCTTATGCTTCTTTGACTTTACATTGTATACCCATATCTCTGTGCTGTTTTCGATAGTAGGCGAATGAGGTTCCTGCGCTTTTTTTTCATATAGGAGCCATTGGCCATCATAGGACCACTTTGGTGTATTTGTGAACTTTCCAGGTTCAGCAGAAATCTGTTCTTCAGTCACTCCGGTCTTGATCCACAAATAGCCATTTCGTATAAAAGCTGCCTGCAAATGATTTTCTGCCGTATCTCCCCATGCATCAGACGGGATAATAAGCAGGAAGCAGCAAAGCAGCAAAATCAGCTTGCGCATATCCTTCTCATCTTCCTTCAAGTTATTTAATCATGCTTATTATGGACAAAGAGAGTTATTTTATTGAAATTAATAAAAAGAGCACAATGAAAAAATGGTTTCTATTTTCGATATAATTTCATTTACTTTATAATGATGGTTTAGTATACAAAATTGCCCAGCACCGTTTTTTCGGATGTTAATGGGGTAAAAACAATTAAAAACGGATTAATATTGGAGGAAATCAACTTTGTTCATTGCTATTTTGTTTTTCATGTTCATGTCCTTTTTCCTGTCGGGAAGTGAGACTGCCTTAACGGCTGTTAACAAAATGAAATTAAAATCCAGAGCAGATAATAATGATAAGAAAGCACAAAGAATTTTGGATGTCGTGTCAAAGCCTGATGAGATGATTACATCGATATTAATTGGCAATAATATTGCTAATATCATGCTGCCTACACTGGTTACCATCATTGCGCTTGACTATGATTTCAATGTAGGGGTGGCGACGGGTATTCTGACTGTGGCACTAATTTTATTTGCGGAAGTTCTGCCAAAATCCATCGCAGCAAGCTTTTCCGACAAAATTGCTTATCTTGTATTTCCGGTCATTAGAATCCTAATGCTGATCTTAAAGCCGGTCACTTTTCTAATATCCAGGTTCACGAGAGGAATTATTAAATTTCTTTCAAAAAATGATGAGGATTCAGTATCAGTATCCAAGGAAGAGCTTATTACCATGGTTGATATAGCTACAAGCGAAGGAACCTTCCATGAAGAAGAAACACAGCGAATTAAAGGGATCATTGATTTTTATAATTTAGATGTCAGCGATGCGCTAAAAACGCCGCGAATGGAAATTGAAGGCATTCCATTTGAAGCAACAATAGAAGAAGCAAAGAATATAGTGCTGGATAATCGTTTTACAAGGTATCCGGTGTATAAAGATAATATGGATAACATTGTCGGGGTTTTCCATGCTAAGGTTTTGCTCTCCTGGTCCAATCAGCCAGAGAAATCCCTGAAGGATTTTACCGACTTAGAGCCGTTATTTGTCTATGAATTTCATAGCATTGACAAGGTATTCAAAATGATGATGAAAGAAAGGAAGCACCTTGCCATTGTTCTTGATGAATATGGCGGGACGAAAGGCATCATCACCCATGAGGATATTCTTGAAGCGATGCTGGGCCAGGAAATTGAAGACGAAACGGATGAAAACGCGGAAGTGCTGATCGACGAATTAACGGAAAACCATATTATTGTTCACGGCAAACTGGCAATCCGCAGAATCAATGAAGTTTTTAAAACAAAAATTCCCGAAGAGGAAGACATCCTTGCAGGATTTTTATTAAAAGAACTGGGGCATTTTCCTGAAGAAGGGGAAACATTCGAATACCACCATCTGCATTTTGAAATAAAATCGATTGAAGATAACAGAATTAAACTGGTCGAAATTAAGAAGAAAACACCTTGATGTATATGAGCATTATTTCCAGACGGGAATAATGCTTTTTTATTATCACTAAATAAACCAGGATAGAATGAGGGATAATAGTTACAGGGATACAAATAATTTATTTTTATTTTTCTGAAAAAATAGGTCCTTTTTAGTATATAATATAATAAAAACAAATATCAGAGGTGATCTTAGCATGGAAAACAAACCATTTCATTATGACGGAAGCGTACAAATGAACTACGAAACAGACAGTGAAGCAACTTCAAGCATTCCTTTTGAACTAACGGATGAAATGAGAAAAAATATCGGAACTAATCCGTATTCACCTAAAGAACAAGAATAAATATGGACCCAATGAGGGTTCTTTTTTTTGAGGATTATCCAACATGAATTTTGGGTATTTAAAAATAGCATGAGCAAATCATTTGAAAATCTTTTTTATTTTGAATATGATTATCTCGGATTAAGAATAAAAATGATCATACTGCAGGATGAATACATATTTTACTTCTGATTCAAACTAAATTGACTACTCAAATTGGAAAGGTGATAAAATTATGGCTCAGGTTTTATACATTACAGCACACCCTCATGATGATAAGGTGTCATATAGCATGGCAGCAGGAAAAGCATTTATTGATTCTTACAAGGAAGCTAATCCAAATGACGAAATCGTTCATATTGATTTATACAAGGAAAATATCCCGGCAATTGATGTTGATGTTTTCAGTGGATGGGGCAAGCTTCAGTCAGGCAAAGGTTTTGAAGAACTGTCTGAAGATGAAAAGTCAAAAGTAGGCCGTCTTTCAGAACTAAGCGAACAGTTTGTGGCAGCTGATAAATATGTGTTTGTTACACCGCTTTGGAACTTCTCGTTCCCTCCGGTAATGAAAGCGTATCTTGATTCAGTGGCAGTAGCCGGCAAGACATTTAAGTATACTGCTGAAGGCCCAATCGGGTTATTGACTGACAAAAAGGCGATTCACATCCAGGCTCGTGGAGGCATCTATTCCGAGGGGCCTGCAGCAGAGATGGAAATGGGTCACCGCTATTTAACAGTATTAATGCAATTCTTCGGCGTTCCTTCATTCGAGGGTCTCTTTGTGGAAGGGCACAACGCAATGCCTGATAAAGCTGAAGAAATAAAAGCTGACGCCATTGCCCGTGCAAAAGACAAAGCGAAAACATTCTAAACAAAAGCAGCGGATTTCCGCTGCTTTTTCTTTTTTGCTAGGCATATATAAGAAGAGCTCTTGTCCCGGAAGAATAGTATAATACAGGAAGTATATAAGCTGGGAACGAAAGGGGGACATTTTGTGAAAATCTCGGAATTCAGCCCCAGCCATTTAAATGAGAATGATGTTACCAAGCTGCTTTATGAGGGTATTGAGGATAATCTGCAAAAAGGGGATTTAATTTTTGTGCCTGGAAGCAGCAAAGCAGCAGAATATCGATTACCGGAAGCTATCAGGCTTTATCAGGAAGGAAGAGCAAAAAAGCTGCTTTTGTCAGGTGGTGTAAAATGGCCGGGCAATGAAATGACTGAAGCAGAAATGTTAATGAAAAAAGCCATTTTGTACGGCATTCCTCCAAATGACCTCTTCCTTGAAAATAAATCTCTTCATACAAAAGAAAATGTTCTTGCCTCTATGCTGGTTATGGACCGGATGTGCGGACTCGAGAACATCTCCAATATCATCGTTGTAACAGCTCCATTTCATATGAGGAGGCTGCACTTAACATTATTGACATATATGCCGAATTGGATTAACTATTCTTTAGTATGTTCTAATGATGGTTCAACCGGGAAAGAGCAATGGAAGCAGCATCCTTATGGAAGAAAAAGAGCGTTTGATGAAGCAGGGAAAATAATTGATTACGTTAATAAGGGAATTCTTATAGATCAGGAAATTTAATGACAAGAAAAAACCCCGCCAGTATCCAATCGGCGGGATCCTTATTAAAATGTATTATAAATATTCTCGCATTCTTCCGCTGTAGGCTCGTAAAAACAATGGAGCTTAAATTTCCCCGCAAACGGCTGATTGTACCATGTGGGTGGACATTCGCCAGGCGGCCTGAAATACCATAGTGCAAATTTAGCGGGCCAAATCCTTTCACCTTTTACAGCCCTACGTGCGAGTCTTCTCTCCACTTCTCTTGGCCGCTGATAAAAATAGCCTTTCTGAACTGCTTCAAAAGCATGCGGCTGGTGTATCATCTCCGGTATAGTGCGGATTCCTTTGAAATCAGAACAATTTCCCCTGATTCGGTTAATCCCCACATTTCCAACCATTAGCATGCCCTGCTGGCCTTCTCCTTCAGCCTCGGCCCGTAGAAGGCGGGCCAGTAAATCTATATCCTGTTCGCGTGCCTTCACCACTGCCATTCTGACTCACCACCGTTCCCTCAATATTAGATAGGCTGATATAGGGTATGCACAAAAGAGGGGGATGTGCTTTTAACAAGAGAAAAAGCTCCGGCAGAAGCAGGAGCTTTTAGTTGGCATAAAAATTTTCGGTATAATAAGGCTGTGATTTTGAATTAAAAGCGACACCAACACCCAAAAATTCATAATCCGCACGCAGAATGTTTTTGCGGTGTCCGAGCGAGTTCATTAATCCTTCGTGAGCAAATATACTGCTGAATTGGCCGGAAGCAAGGTTTTCCCCGGCTAACATAAACGAAACTTCATCCGCCTGCATTCTGTCAAAAGGGGAGAGGCCCTGCAGATTGGTATGGTCAAAATAATTGTTCTCTGCCATATCGCTGCTGTGCTTACGCGCCGTTTCCTTAACAGTATCGTCCCACTCCAGAACGGGCACTCCATGAGTTACTCTCTCTGCATTGGTAATATCGAACAGCTGCCATTCAAATCCTTCTTTTAAAACACTGCTGGCATATGCATAAAAGGATTCTTTTTGCTTTTCAAGTGATTTGCTGATTATTTGAATGGATGTGACCGTATTGTTACGATGCTTATCATAAAAAATGGTTACGTAATTCCCATCCAGTTCGTATAAGTCATAATCACGATTCTCTTCAAGCTGGAAGATGACCAAGTCTTTTCTCATTCTATCCAGCGGCTTTCCAAGCTGCTGTGTCACGGATGACTTTGGCGTCCCGTAGGCAATCTCTTTTGTGGAAGAAATCAGATCCTGATTTGTATAGATGCCCGCTGCTTTTTCCTGCTTGTCATAAGCAACCATTACGAAATTTTGATAGTGATCATGATAGGCATGCCAGTCTGTTCCATATTCATTCGCGGAGATACGGCCCGAGGGACCAAGATTTTTTTCGATTTCCGCCTTATCATCTCCTATTTCTATGTTATGAATAGAAAAGGTTTGTTCCTCAGGGGCTTCCAAAACAGGTTTTTCGGCTTTATCCTCAGGAGAAAGATTTTTTTCCCCGGTATATTGCCCGATTGTCAGGAGAAATTGATCCGCCCAGTTTTGCGCCTCCTCCATAACGTCAGTTATTACATTCTGGAGGTCCTTATTGTCTTTAAAAAGCTGAATATCTGTTTTTATATTATCCATTACAGTTCCTGACTTGGAATCATCAGCTGATTTTTCATCCGGCTGTGAAAAAGCGAAACCGAGAAATAACAGGATAAGTATAAATAAAACCTTCCTCAAATAATCTCCTCCCATGCACCTTTAAACCCATTATCAAAGGTATGCCCATTCATTATAAGATCTAAAAATCCGGAAATGCAAAACATTGCGGCTTTCCTTATTTTTCTACCCTGTTTGCCTGTCACTTTAACCGTGATTCGATATTTTCCGTTTTTAAGTGAAAAGTTTGGGTAACATAATTATAAAAATGAAAAATGAACAGATGAGCTGCAAAGGGGGAAGCATGATGAAACTAACACCTGAACAACGAATTGAACTCCATGGATTTAATAATCTGACAAAATCGCTCAGCTTTAATATGTATGATATTTGTTATACGAGGACAAGGGAGGAGCGTGAAGCCTATATAGATTATATTGATGAGGAATATAGCGCGGAGCGGCTCACAAAAATACTTACGAATGTTTCCGATATTATTGGTGCCCATGTCCTGAATGTGGCACAGCAGGATTATGTGCCACAAGGTGCAAGTGTGACGGTTCTTGTATCTGAAGGTCCAGTAGTGGAGGTACCGGCTGAATCTTTTGATGAATCTCCCGGACCGCTGCCGGATAACGTAGTCATGCAGCTGGATAAAAGCCATATAACCGTTCATACCTATCCTGAATATCATCCAGACGAAGGAATCAGCACATTCAGGGCTGATATAGATGTATCCACCTGCGGAGAAATTTCCCCGCTAAAAGCCCTTAATTACCTGATCCATTCCTTTGATACAGACATCATGACTATAGATTACAGAGTCAGGGGATTTACACGGGACAAGGACGGGAAAAAACTTTATATCGACCATGATATCAGTTCAATCCAAAATTATATTCCTGACGAAGCAAAAGAAGATTTTGATATGATCGACGTAAATATTTATCAGGCACACACCTTTCATACCAAATGTAAAATAAGGGACTTCGATTTGGATAATTATTTATTTGGTTACACAAAGGATAAGCTTGATCCAAAAGAGGCCGAAGAGATTACTGAGCGGCTTACAACAGAGATGGACGAGATTTTTTACGGGAAGAATATTAAACCCGGTTCTATATCAGAGTGAACGTGAAGGCTCCCAATCAGGGAGTCTTTTTTCATAACTCCCAGAATTCGGGAAATGATAAAGAATAACGACATTTAGGGGGATATGGGATGGAAGAAAACAAGGTTCATTTGACATCAGGTGAAGTGGCAGTTTTATGGACGGGTTACCAAAATGACAGTATGTCATTGCCTCTTTTGGATTACTTTGATAAAACCGTGGAAGATGATGAAATAAAACCTGTCATTGAATTCGCCCGTCAATTATCGGACGGTCATATCAAGTTTTTGACCGATTTATTTCAAAAAGAAAGGTTTCCAATACCTGCAGGTTTCTCGAGTAATGACGTTAACCTTAATGCGCAAAAATTGTACACAGATACGTTTATGCTGGAATTCCTACTGCAGATGGCCAAATCCGGTCTTGTTGCGTATGGCAGCTCTTTGGGCATGAGTGCCAGGAAAGATTTAAGAACATATTTTATAAAATGCATCCATCAAACCATGGAATTGTTTGAAAAAGCTACAGATATAGCTTTAGAGAAAGGAATTTATCTGAGAAGGCCATACATAGACCTTCCAGCGGAAATAGACATGATTGATGATAATAGCTATTTAAGCGGGTTAAATCCTTTAAGGAAGCCGCGGCCGCTAAATGCAATTGAGATTGCACATTTATCATTTAATGTGGAAACCAACATGGTGGGAACGATGCTGGCTCTCAGCTTTTCACAGGCTGCTAAATCAAAAGAGATTATCAGCTATATGGAACGGGGTAAGGAAATTTCAAAAAAACATGTGAAGATTCTGAGTGCAACATTGCTGGACAATGATATACAGGCTCCTAATTCCCCTGATTATGCTGTAAACGGCAGTTCTGAATCACCATTCTCAGAAAGGCTGATGATGCAGCTTATGGCATTTCTGAGTACATTGGGATCAGGGAACTATGCAGCAGCTGCTTCAGCCAGTCAAAGAAGTGATATAATCCTGAATTATGAACGTCTTTCTCTGGAAATCGCCCAGTTTGCCAAAGACGGGGCAGACATTATGATCAAACACAAGTGGCTGGAACAGCCGCCAGGTTCACCCAACCGGAAAGACCTGGCCAGAAGGCAAAGCTAGAACCAGGGAATGCTGCTCTCCTGGTTCTTTTCAAATATACAATCCTATTTCCAAAACTTCCACCATTTTTTTTCAGGTTCCTGTGAGGCAGCCGCGCTTCGGAAGGAAACAATCATATCCTGAAAAACATCTTCCCGCTGCTTTACTTCATGCCAATATTGCTCCCGCTCTTTATTAATGGTTTCGATATAAATTTCCCTGTCCGTATTTAATGTTTCAATCAGCGAGCTGATTTCGGTGCTGGTCACCTCGGCAGAAGAGGAGATGTAATGGATCATGGTTTTGAATTCTTCGGAGGATGCTTCCGAGGATTCCGTCAGTTTGTTTGTCAACTGATGGATTTGATCAGTTGTACGTTTCGAACTCTTCGCAACCCTTTTCGAAAGAGTTCCGAACGCTTCGGAAGTATCCTCCGAAGTCTGGTCAATCCTCGCTGACAGTGATTCAATTTCCGCTTTCGTTTTTTCGCCTGATTTGTAGATTGAATCCGATAGGCTTTTCACGGTATGCAAAGATCCTTTGCTAATCTCTTTTTTCACTTCTTCTAATACTTCCTTTCGAACGCCGCTGCGAATTTCATTTCTGATATCTGAAAGTAAACTGTCCCTGAAATTTTCCATGATAGCCATGAGCTGTTCAGCATTCATGACTGATTCCTGCTCTTTATGTAATGCTGTTTCCGGTTCTATTGCCGCCAAAGCCGTTTCATTTGCTGGTGAAGCCGTTTCAGAAGCATAGTCCATATGTTTTTGCATTAATTCCCGGATCATTTCCTTGCTCAGGTTTTTATCGCGCATTTGCTTCACTTTTTCAAGCAATGCAATTTCATGGTCTGTATAAAAACGGGCTCCCTGTTTGGACCTAGGAATCAGCAATAATCCGTTCAAATCCTTTTCCCATTGTCTTAAGGTCCCCGGAGGCACATTTAGCATTTTCGAAACCTCTTTAATTGTATAAGCCTTCATATATTGCGTATCCATTTAACTCAGCCCTTTCCAAAATAGATTCTGAATCATTCGGAAGCGGGTTCCGAATCAATTTCTACTAACCTATTCAGCATGCTATCCCTCTTTTTCCTGCCGCATGACAAAAGCTATCAAAACAAGACCTTATTCATCAGAAAAAAGCAAAAAACCGATCTCTTGACAAAAATTCTAAAAAAAATTGCCTATCATCAGGCGATTTGTCATATCCGCGCGGGTATGGCACAATGGTGGGGGAGTTTAGCAAACTAGAATATTATGAAAACAGCGAAATGAAAAGGGAGTTTGATCAATTGGGCAATAGAATTATCGCAATGTCTATAGCTGCCGGGGTTGGATTGTCTCTGACTGTGGGAGGCATAAAGATGGGGAGCAATGAACACTCAAATGAAAAGGAAATTTCCTATACAGCTGTTCCGCACGCGGAGGCACAGCATGCCCCGCCCGTGAAGCAGGAAATTATGAAGAAATCGGTGCTTCTGGATGTGCCATTGTACAACCAAATGGATCACCCGCGTTTATATAATGGTTGTGAGATTACCAGTTTAGCAATGATTATAAGCTATGAAGGCGTTAAAGTATCAAAAAATGAGTTAGCAAAGGAAGTTAACCGGGTACCGCTCAAGTTAAGCGGAGGTGAGTACGGGAATCCCAATGAGGGCTTTGTCGGCAATATGGAGGATGGTCCGGGATTGGGCGTTTATGAGGGGCCGATTTTCGATCTGGCGAAAAAGTACTTTCCTGACCGTGCTGAGAATCTGACTGGCAAGCCGTTTGATGTGCTGCTTGAAAAAGTAGCGAAAGGGTCGCCGGTCTGGATCATTACAACCGCAAGTCTGTCACCCGCTGCATCTTTTGAGACCTGGAATACACCGGGCGGACCGGTGGATGTGACCTTCCAGATGCATAGTGTGGCAATAACCGGATATGATGAGGAAAATATCTATATTAACGATCCGTATGGCACTAAAAATAAAAAGGTGCCTAAACAGCAGTTTATAGAAGCCTGGGAGCTAATGGGATCACAGGCTATTGTCATTAACTAGCATAATAGCAAAAGAAGGGGCTGCAGAATGCAGTCCCTTCTTTATTCGCTTGATGATCCTAATCTCTTAAACTTCAAAAAGATCCATTTTAAAAACGGAGGCACCACAAAGAAGATAAAGAATAAGCGAAAAAGCTGATACCCTGTTACGATGGCCAGATCGGCCCCGGTTTCATGGGCGATGATGGCCATTTGGTCCATTCCTCCCGGAGCAAGGCTCAGTAATCCGGTGGCAGGGGAAAGATGAAAAGCGTGCATAACCCAAAAACTGAGCAGAACCGAACACACCACGAGAAGCAGGCCGCTTAAGGCAGCAAGTGAAATCGTTTTAACCTTATTGCCCAGCTTTTCAGGCTTCATCATCATGCCGATGTGGGCTCCTATTAAAAGCTGTGATAAATCCAAAACAGACGGAGGGAGCTGAGGCCCGTTAATGCCGGAAATGACAAGGGCAGCTGTTCCCATAATCGGACCGAGAAGGTATGTGGTAGGGAGCTTCAGGCGTTTACTTAGGATAATGCCTGCAAAGGAAACAAGAGCAAAGAGGAAAATATCAGGGAATAAATCCCTCCATAAAGGAACAGCGGCTGTAAATTCAGAACTGACTTCCATGTTCATCCATGGTCCGAAAACCAGAACAGGGACAATGAAGATAATCATCGTCAGCCTTGCAACCTGCATAAAGGTAACGACTGTGATATCAATTCCTTTAACTTCCTCTGCCAGAAGAATCATTTGTGAAAGACCTCCGGGAATACTCCCGATCAGCACTGTTGGATAATCGATGCCCAATAATTTAGCAATGAGAAGGGCAGAAATGGCACTAAAGAGAATCAGGCAAACCGTAATGAGAAAAATAAAAGGCAGCTTCTGAAGGATAAGCAAAACCGCTTCCTTTGTAAAAGAAAGGCCGATGCTGTAGCCGACAATAATGATCCCGGCATCCCGAAATGCGGCTGGCCAGTAAAATGGAATCCTGCTGAGCCGGCTTCCAATCATTACAGCAGTCAATGCACCAAGCAAAAAGGCGACCGGAATATGCAATAATGAAAATAACCCTGCACCTAATGCAGCAGCAGAAAAGGTGATGAAAACATTTTTTTTCACGAAAAAACCTTCTTTTAATTAGATTACCTAAAGATATTTATACCATATTTGAACTATGAATGAATTACAAGTTTTATGTAATGGTATGTTTTCATACATTTATATAAGAGGCGGGTATTTGTAAAGGGGGGACTAACCATGCCGGAAAAACTAAGCCATCTGGTTTTCATCTTATCGTTTATATGCCTCGGTTTATTTTTGCTGCTGGGTTTTTCGCCGCTATATGATTTTTATCTGAACAAAATCGGACATCGGCCATTTTCTCTCCTTCTCCTGTTGACAGTTCTTGTCTTCCTCTTAAGTGTCCTTGTCTTAAAGAAAGTCCAAAATTGGCAGTCTGGCTTTCATGTAGTATTTTCCATTATCCTCACGCTTTTTCTTTCCTCGGTCCTCGCGATCATTGTTTTCTTCGGGAGCCAATTTAGATAAAAGAAAAGAGCCTGCACCATCATTGGTACAAGCAGGGTCTTTTACTGGATTGGCAGCCAGTTATCCTTTTATTCCTCTCCTATTTAATTCCTTATATAAAAGATAGAATTCCTTAACTGAGAGATATGAAATCTACTCTAAATAACAAATCCGGAGCATTTTTTACACCTATTTATCTCCTTTTTTAAGCAAGGGAGTAAGAGCTAAAAAATCGCTGGGTAAATTATATATCCAAGTATAAAACCCATCGTTTGATCAAAGGATAAGGTTACCATAATTTAACGGTACAGAAGGGGGACACTATGCTGCGATGGATTAAACGCAAAATTGAATATTCCAAACTAGACCGCAAAAAGGATTTTAGTGTTTCTGACCGGATGGTATCTAAGAAATTAAGTGAGAATATTACCTATATTTCCGAGCTTTTTGAGAAAAATTCTGATGTTGTTTTTAGGCGTTTTACTATTGGTCGGCAGCAGAAAGCAGATGCTTTTCTAGTTGGAATAGATGGATTATATGACAAAACTGCCATACACGAGAACATTATCAAGCCTTTAATGGAACTTGAAACAGGGGATCTTCCTATTTTACAAAGGCTTGAGACCATAGAGCAGGATCTGCTAAGCATATCCGACATTTCAACAGAGAGAACGATGAAAAAAAGTGTATCTCAATTATTAAAAGGGGATCCCTTACTGTTAATTGACGGGATGGAGTATGTATATATTTTGGGTTCGAGAACATGGGAAATGAGAGGCATACAGGAGCCTGTAACAGAAACCGTTGTTAGGGGACCTAGAGAAGGATTTGTTGAAACCTTAAGAACCAATACAGCCATGCTTAGACGAAAGATTCATAACCAGAACCTAATCATAGAACAAATGACGATGGGTACCTTGTCACAAACAGACGTGGCAATTGCATATATTAACCATTTAGTGAATCCTGATTTATTAGAGGAAGTAAAAAATAGGCTCAGAAAAATAAATACTGATGCCATATTGGAATCGGGGTATATTGAAGAATTCATTGAAGACGCACCTTATTCTCCCTTTCCTACCATATCCAATACTGAGAGGCCGGATGTTGTATCTGCGAGAATTTTGGAAGGAAGAATTGCCATTTTAGTAGACGGTACTTCCACTGTATTAATTGTTCCATATTTAATGATGGAATCATTCCAGGCAGCTGAAGATTATTATTCAAGGCCCTACTATACATCATTCATAAGAATGTTAAGGCTTATTGGCTTTTTGGCATCTACGTTAGCCCCTGCCGTTTATGTGGCGTTTCAAAATTTTCATAAAGAAACATTCCCTACTGAATTATTGATCAGTCTATCGGCATCAAGGCAGGGTGTTCCTTTCCCGCTTTTTATTGAAGTATTTCTTATGATGATTAGTTTCGAATGGCTGCGTGAAGCTGGTATACGTATGCCAAGGCATATAGGACAAGCTGTTTCCATTGTCGGGGCATTGGTTTTGGGAGAATCTGCTGTGAATGCAGGATTTGTTGGTGCTCCCACGGTCATCATTGTTGCAATTTCAGCGATTACCAGCTTCATTATAACCCCGTTGAATGATGCAATCGCTTTGATCCGATTCGCTTTTTTATTTGCTGCTGGAATTTTAGGGATTTATGGGGTTATGCTTGCTCTTACCTTTTCTCTGCTTCATGTTGCTTCTTTGCGCTCCTTTGGCGTGCCATACATGTCGCCGTGGTTCCCTATTATGTGGTCAGACTGGAAAGATTTTTTAATCAGAGCGCCATTTTGGAAATTGAATCACCGTCCAGAAGCCTTACACACTCTGAATGATCTGCGTACGGCGAATGGCAACAAACCAAAATCGGGCAAAAAGCAAGAAGGGGGAGAAGAGTAATGAAATATTCGGCTCTATTACTTCTCCTTTTTATGTTAGTAATGCTGAGTGGATGCTGGGGGAGTAAAGAATTGAGGGATGTGGGAATTATGTCGGGTATAGGAGTTGATAAAGGAATCGACTCGGGATTTGATGTCACTGCCCAAACGATTAAACCAGGTTCTAAAAGTGATCTCCCCATTTCTGCCATTGTCCATACTACTCATGGAGAAACTGTTTTTGAAGCAGTCAGGAATATGATCAGTGAAGCAAAAAAGAAGGAAATCCATCAACATATTGATTCGCTCATTATTGGAAAGGCTGTTGCCGAAGATGGAGTGACTTCTGCTTTTGATTTCTTTTTACGTGATCATGAACCTCGGTTTAACATGTCTGTTTTCTTAGCGGAAGGAAATGCTAAAGAAATTTTAGAAATCTTAAATACCGAATTATATGATATTCCAGCTAGAGAGATGAAAAACTCTCTTGTCGAGCAAAAAGCATTATCAAAAGCCCCTTATGTGGAATTGCATAATTTTTACCAACGTTTAATTGATCCCTATCAAGACCCTTATATGCCAATCATTCATAAGATAGATAATGATTTTAAGAATGAGGGTACAGCAATTTTTAAAGGAGATAAGTTGGTGGGAGAGCTAAATGGAGTTGAAACAAGGGGAATGCTAAGAGTACAGGGAGAGTTAGAAGGGGGGATTCAGGTTATTCATGTGCCTTTATCTGAAGAAGAAACCGTTAACGTATCCATCGAAGTTAAAGACTCAAAGACAACTATTAATAATTTTTTGAAAGACGGACAGCCAGTTATAGAGATATCAATTCAAGAGACCGGATTTATTGGTGAAACCTCAAAAGCTGTCAGATTAGCGAAAGATGATATTAAAAAAATCAATCAGCTTTACAAAAATGCTATAAAAAAAGAAGTTGAAGATTCTGTGGATAAAATTCAAAAAGAATTAAAGGCAAATACCTTTGATTTTGCTGAAATCATTCGCAGGAATGAAAAAGACTATTGGAAACATCATAAGGAAAATTGGGAGGAAATATATCCCTCATTAAAAGTAGTCGTAAAAGTCAATACAGAGTTGCCTGCAAACGGTTTAGTAAATTATGAAGGAGGAAGATAATGTGGAAGTTGTTTCATATCGGCAATCCGTCTTTCTTCTGTCCATGATTTTGCCCGTTACTGGCCACTTTCTTTTATTGCCGACAATCTTTTCCATGGCCGGCCATGAGGCATGGGTGGCCATCCTCCTAGCCATGCCTTTCGGGTTTTTTTTGGGGTTTACTATCTTTCGGCTGCATATGATTTATCCTAAATCCACATTAGACGGGATGCTTGTGCAAACCTTTGGCAAAATAGCCGGAAAGATTATGATACTGCCTTTTGCTGTTTATTTTTTATATTTAACAATCATAACTTTTTTTGGAATTGTAGACTTTGTACAGGTGATTTTTCTGCCTGAGACACCAAGGTGGGTAATCGGTACTGCATTTTACCTGATCGTTCTTTATGCTTTATTCGTAGGCATTGAGAATATTACAAGAATTAGCGAAGCTATCCTGCCATTCATCGTTATTACTGGTTTTGCAATAGCTATAAGCACTTTTGGAGAAAAGGATTTTAATAACTTGCTGCCTATTTTTGAAGAAGGCCTATTTCCTCTCTTTGATGCCATTATTTTAACTGTTGGCCTATATGGGGAAATGACCTTACTGTTAATGGTACAGTTGAGAAAGCAATATGAAAGTTCGAAATCCTTGCTGTATACAAACAGCCTTTTAGTCCTTTTGATTGCAATTATGTTTGTTGGAACAGTAACAGGTACATTGGCTGTTTTTGGGGAGCAGTTAGTTAGAACACTTGAATATCCTGCACAAAGTATCGTGAGACTTGTTTCTTTCGGATTTGTGGAACGTTTTGATGTTTATGGAATTATCGTAATTGTATTTGGCGGGATCATCCGTATTTCTGTCCTGCACAGTTCGATTGGAAAAAGCTTTGAGCCCTGGTTCAAAGATAAAGGTAAATGGGGGGTACACTTTGCTTCTGTAATAGTAGTTGTGTTATTCACTGTTTTCGGTATTAAAAATTATAATCATTTTATTTCTGATTACATATCTAAATATTATCCTCTGACTGCTTTGATCTCCTTCACAATTCCTCCTTTTACTTGGCTAATTGCTGAAATCAGAAAAAAGGTTAAGGAGAAAAACGCAACATCTCAAATTAATAAAAACTAATTGAACAGTTGCTGGCAGGCAGAAAAGAAGAATACACAGTGTCGAGGTGCTCCATGTGGAGAGCCTCGACCAATCCTATACAAAACTAACATAAACTAACTGATGGGAAGCTCTAACCAATTAGTCTGCCCTAAATTATTTATTGATTTTTTTCCTAATTAAATAAAACCACATCAATGCATAGGTTAAGAACAGAAGGAGCAAAAATAAGGACACAGACAAGTCGTTCTGAATGATCATTCCAGTACACCTCGCTTTATGTATGCATTTATTTTAGGCTGTCCAATGGAAACGGAAAAAATAAGTAGAATACCACCGCAGCAGGCAGGGAAATCAGCATGGCAACCGCAGGTCTTCGATAGTGGATTCGCAATACAGCAAATAGAGCGATATTCAGCCAAATGTTATGCCAGCTGTTCCAGCCGTTATCGTACACATACATTCCTTTGTGGGCAAACAGTGATTGAATAATGGTAAAAAAGCCAATCCATATAGCAGAGTAAATGTATCCCTGTTTTTTATTGTCAGGGTAGCGCTGCAGGTAAATAATCAGAGCCATAGGAGTAATAAAAAATGTGAAAGCTAAGTTAATAATCGAATGATTTAGCCATTCAGCCGTAATACCTCTAAAAGCCCACAGTGTATGATTAAAATAGAGCATATTGTAGGTCAGGTTGATCGCAATAAAAAATAAGACAGTAGGATATTGCTTTTTCCACTGCGACCAGTCAATAAAGCGGTAAGCGAACAATATCCATACGATGATTACAAGTGCAAGATACATAGTAACATCACCTTTTACATTTAATACATACAGGTATTTCCATTTCACAAAAAAATATTCATCTAAAATGCGCCTTCTTTGAAGGAAAGCGGACTTACCTATATAATGGCTTTATTGTGTTAATTGAAGAAAGGAAGAGGACTATGAAAGAAGCAAAAATTCCCCCGCAGATCAAATTAATCGCCCTTGATATGGATGGAACATTACTGAACTCCAAAGGGGAAATTCCTGAAGAGAACCGTGCAGCTATAAAAGAAGCAAAGGAGAAAGGAATCGAAGTCATTTTGAGCACCGGCAGATCCAGGTTAACGGCAGGCGATCATGCTGATTCTCTAAAATTAAATTCTTATTTGATCACGGTAAATGGCAGCGAAATATTTGGACCTGGTGGTGAATCCATTTTAAGAGCTCCAGTGGATTCTAAAGTAATGGAATGGATGTGGAATCTGTCTAAGACACACAAGACCAATTTCTGGGCAACCAGCTGCGAGCGCGTGTGGATGAACGAAATGCCGGAAAATATCCATGATCATGAATGGCTTAAATTTGGATTTGATATTTCAGATGATGCGATCAGGGAGCTGATTCATAAAGAGCTTCAGTCTAAAGGCAACCTGGAAATTACTAATTCCAGCTTAACCAATATAGAAGTCAATGCTTTAGGCATCAACAAAGCCAAAGGTATCCTAAAAGTAACCGACCTCCTTGGTATTTCAATGGAAAATGTAATGGCGATGGGAGACAGCTTGAACGATATTGCCATGATTAAAGAATCAGGCTGGGGAATAGCGATGGGCAATGCACAGGACATTGTTAAAGAGACAGCCGATGCTGTGACAGGAACAAATGATGAAGCCGGTGTTGCACTGGCCATCCGCAAATGGGCTCTATAACTTAAACCAAAACACCGGCTATCAGGCCGGTGTTTGATTTTTACGAATGGTTTCCTGTACTTCCACTTCCACATTTCCTTTAATCGCCCTTGAGATCATACAGGATGCTTCTGCTTTTTGGACAAGCTTATGTGCAAGAGTATGGTCCTTATCATCAGCGTCTGATTTAAGCACAATAACTGGGTGATGAATAATTTTTTTGTAAGTAATCACCCCTTTGGTGACATCAACAACTCCTACCGACTCCATTGTAAGGTCCTCTTTATCGAGCCGGCTGCGTTCCATCATGGCTGCAAGTGTAATAATATAACAAGTAGCCGCCGCCCCGAGCAGCATTTCATCCGGATTCGTTCCGATTCCGGGACCGTCCATTTCCGGTGGAATGGATACCTGTGTTCTCAGGCCGCCTGTTTCTATTTCCCCAACATCATTGCGAAGACCAGGCCAATGTGCTTTCAAGTGAAAATGGTGTTCAGCCATATTTGAATCCTCCAAGCTATGTATTCTTACTTACACCTTAAAGAGGAAGCGGCAGAATTGCAAGCTTTACAGATTTCATGATTCAGGCTAAGATAAAAACAGCCAACTTAATAGTTTTACTGCTAGGGGTGCCCGATGCTCGCGGGCTGAGAAAGAAACCGGACTGTTTTTTACCCTTCGGACCTGATCTGGATCATACCAGCGTAGGAAAGTAGTAATTTCGGAGAACAAACATAATTCTCTATAGATTATTCAGCCAGGTCCTTATATGGATCTGGTTTTTATTTTGTTCTCTTTTCAAAGGCTATTGAGCGGCAAACGCAGAGGAGGAATGAATGTGAACATTCAAGAGATTAGCAGTCTATTGGAAAAAGTAAGAGAGTTTAATCCTTTAGTACATAATATCACCAATGTGGTGGTAACCAATTTCACTGCCAATGGCCTGCTGGCAATTGGGGCATCACCTGTAATGGCATATGCGCATGAAGAGGCGGGTGATATGGCTAAAATTGCCGGGGCACTGGTTCTCAACATGGGAACATTGACTGAAAAAGAAGTGAAAAGCATGCTTATCGCAGGAAAATCAGCCAATCAGCATGGGGTGCCGGTAATCTTTGATCCGGTTGGTGCCGGCGCGACAGCCTATCGCACAGAAACAGCCAATAGAATAATGGAAGAATTAGATATTAGCATCATAAGAGGAAATGCAGCAGAAATTGCCAATGCAGCAGGACAGAAATGGAATATTAAGGGCGTTGATGCAGGAGAAGCAGAGGGAAACACTTCTGAGCTCGCAAAGTCAGCAGCAAATAAACTTGGTGCAGTCACCGTCATTACAGGAAAACAGGACATCATTTCAGATGGAAGAGCCACTTTTACCATTAACAATGGACATCCCCTGTTAACGAAAGTAACGGGTGCCGGATGCCTTTTGACTTCTGTTATTGGAGCTTTCGCTGCTGTTGAAAAGGATCCAGTAAAAGCGGCAGCTGCTTCATTGGTCGTGTATGGCTCTGCCGCCGAAATCGCTGCAGAAAAAACGGATGGCAGGGGCCCGGGCACTTTCCAAATAGAGTTCTTGAATAGCTTATATACTATCTCAGCCTCAGATGTTGAATTGCGCGGCTCTTTTAGTCAGGTAGGAGGGGAATAAAAATGAAGGTGAACAAAGCTTTAACCATAGCAGGATCAGACAGCGGCGGCGGTGCTGGTATTCAGGCAGATTTAAAAACCTTTCAGGAACTCGGTGTTTTCGGCATGTCAGCGTTAACTGCCGTAACGGCACAAAACACCAGGGGAGTGCAGGGAGTTTATCCCATGACCGCAGAGGCTGTTGCGTCACAATTACAATCCATTGGAGAGGATTTAAGGCCTGATGCAGTCAAGTCAGGTATGCTCTTTAGTGCTGAAATTATCGAGACGGTTTCAAAGGAGATTGCGGAATACGGATGGAACAATATCGTCATTGATCCGGTGATGATAGCAAAAGGTGGAGCATGTCTTCTTCAGACTGAAGCCATTTTAGCGATGAAAAAGCATCTAATTCCGCTCTCGATGGTGATTACACCCAATATACCCGAGGCGGAGGTTTTAACGGATGCTAATATTCGTTCAATGAAAGATAAACGGAAGGCAGCAAAAGAACTACATAGGCTTGGAGCGAGACATGTCATCATTAAGGGCGGCCATGATGAGGGAAAAGTGGCTGCCGATCTATTATTTGACGGTGAAAGTTTTACCGAGTTCAAGAGTAATAGAATACAAACAGTAAACACGCACGGTACTGGCTGCACCTTTTCGGCTGCCATTACAGCCGGACTCGCTGAAGGCTTTTCTGTGCCGCAGGCTGTTGATCGTGCAAAGCAATTTATCCAGGCAGCAATTGAACATGACTTAAGAATTGGCAGCGGTCATGGACCAACCAATCATTGGGCTTATAATTTGAAGAAAAAGGAGAATTTCGTTCATGAGAATTAATTCAGAGGAAATGAGTGAGCTGCTTAAAGTATATTTAATAATGGGAAGCGTAAATTGCTTCCAAGAGCCTGAAGATATTCTCCGATCAGCAATTAATGGGGGCATATCCCTGTTTCAATTCCGTGAAAAAGGTGCAGGATGCCTGCAAGGCAAAGAGAAGGAATCTCTAGCAAAAAGGCTTCAGGCAATCTGCAACGAGAGCGGCATTCCTTTTATCGTCAATGATGACATTGAATTGGCGCTTACTATTAATGCAGATGGAGTCCATATAGGCCAGGAAGACGAACCGGCAGATGTGGTCAGGAGAAAAATCGGCAGCAAAATCCTTGGCGTGTCCGTTCATAATATGATTGAAGCAGAAGCAGCAATCCGGCAGGGAGCAGATTACCTCGGCATTGGCCCTATTTATCCGACAAGCACAAAGAAAGATGCCAAAGCAGTTCAGGGTCTTACTTATTTAAAGGAATTGAGATCTGCTTCTATCCAGATTCCTGTGGTAGGTATTGGCGGAATTAACTCTAAAAATACACCTCCCATTATGGCTGCTGGAGCAGACGGTGTTTCAGTCATTACGGCAATCAGCCAGGCGGATTCCCCTGAAAAATCAGCCAGGGAGCTAAAAGAAGCAGTAAGGAGAAATGTCCATTAATTTTGAGCATTTTTTTAAAAAATCAGTATTATCGATTGCCTTTCAAGTTTCAGTGTTTATTACTATGCAATTATTGAAAAGCCATGGTAATGTTGTACTCATACAGATTTTTTCGTAAGGAGATACAATTGCAATGAAACTCGTATCATGGAATGTGAATGGCATTAGGGCCTGTGTGAAAAAAGGCTTCACAGATTACTTCAAAGAGGTGGATGCAGACATCTTTTGCATCCAGGAGTCCAAATTGCAGGAGGGACAGATTGAGCTCATCCTGGATGGCTATCACCAATATTGGAATTATGCGCTTAAAAAAGGATATTCGGGTACAGCTGTATTTACGAAAAAAGAGCCTATCTCTGTCCGCTATGGATTGGGCGATGAGGAAACAGAACCAGAAGGCAGGATTCTCACGCTTGAGTATGAAGGCTTTTATCTGGTGAATGTCTATACGCCAAACTCAAAGCGTGACCTGGCCCGGCTTCCATACCGCCTTGAATGGGAAGAGCGGATTCGGGAGTATTTGCTCGGGCTGGATGAAATAAAGCCTGTTATTATGTGTGGTGACTTAAACGTGGCCCATAATGAAATAGATTTAAAGAATGCAAAATCCAATCGCGGAAATTCCGGGTTTACCGATGAAGAACGTGAAAGAATGACCAGTTTGCTTGGTTCCGGGTTTGTTGATGCCTTCCGCTATAAATATCCGGAAGCCGAGGGTGCCTATACATGGTGGTCGTATATGGCAAAAGTAAGGGAGCGGAATATCGGCTGGCGGATCGATTATTTTATTGTGTCAGAAAAGCTTCAGGAAAAAATAATAGATTCACAAATTCATTGCGACATTATGGGCAGCGACCATTGCCCGGTAGTCCTTGAAATGGATCTATAGGATGAAGCCTCTGCAATGTGCAGGGGTTTTGTTTTAGAAAAACAGGCAATAATTGAATTAAGATTAGCTAAAGGAATGGTTTTATGAACAAAACAGAAATGCTGAAGCTTTTTGTTCTTATTGAAAGAGTGTATCCGCCTTTCCGGATCAAAAGCGAAATTGTTCATCATTATTTTGATCACTGTCTCGAATTCGACTACGATATAGCCTTCAACAGCATAAAAGAGCATATCAGGAAAAGTCCGTATCCACCGTCAATCAGTCATATCGGCGGGTTTTATGAAATGGCAGACTGCCGGAAGTGGGAAAAAGAATATTTCCTTGCTGATCATGTTTGTTGATAGTGATGGGTTATTTTGTTATAATGCCCGTAAATAAATAGCAAAGGTTTTCTAGGGTTCCGCAGCAGATGCTGGACTGGTCCGAGAGAAAACTCATAGCCTTTATGGCTATGCCACGGAGGGATAAAAGCCTGGGAGATACTGATCATCAGATATCTTCCGGGCTTTTTTCTTTTTCAGAAGATATTATTCGTTAAAAAGGAGCTGATATCATGCAGTGGCTAAAGGTATTTATTGCTGCATTTTTTGAAGTGTTTTGGGTCATTGGCTTAAAGCATGCGGATGATCCATTATCATGGGCAGGGACCATCATAAGCATCGCTGTCAGTTTTTATCTGATGATCATGGCGGGCAGGGTGCTGCCGGTGGGGACTGTATATGCTGTCTTTGTTGGCATGGGGACTGCCGGAACAGTATTATCTGAAATTATATTTTTCGGAGAGCCTTTGAAATTATCTAAAATCCTTCTTGTTCTTGTTTTATTATTAGGAGTACTTGGTTTAAAGCTGGTGACAAACGAAGACAAATCGAAAGGAGCTGAAAATTCATGAGCTGGCTGTATCTGATTCTGGCTGGGGTTTTTGAAATGACAGGTGTCACCATGATTAACAGCTGGCACCAAAATCGAAACTGGCAGTCCTTACTTCTGCTTATTGGCGGCTTTGGCGCCAGCTTCCTCTTCCTGTCTCTGGCCATGAAAGAACTGCCGATGGGCACAGCTTATGCCGTCTGGACCGGAATTGGCGCCGCCGGTGGAGCAATCCTTGGCATGATCCTGTACGGGGAACCGAAAGACGCCAAGCGAATATTCTTTATTGCAATGGTATTAAGTGCGGCAATTGGGTTAAAACTTGTGTCTTAGCTATGAAACCCGGTCTAACCAAGAAACGCTCGCCATCAATATCTCCTAGCAGTTCACCAGCATTCCATAGTAAAAAAACAGAAGTTCGTTCATATTAAAAAGGACATGAAAAAGAGGTGACTGCTATGAATTTTGATTACACAGTTGAATCAGAGAAATCCATTGAAGAAACAATTACAGCATTGGAAACGCATTTAAAAGAAGAAAAGTTTGGTGTACTTTGGACTTTTGATATTAAAGAGAAGCTGGAGGAGAAGGGCTTTCATCTGGATGAAGAATTTAAGGTCCTTGAAGTTTGTAACCCCCAGGAGGCGGAGAGAGTACTGAAAGAAGATAAAATCGTTGGCTATTTTCTCCCCTGTAAAATCGTTGTATATAAAGAAAGCGGAAAAACAAAGATAGGATTGCCAAGGCCAAGTGTGTTAATGAGCATGATGGAAAGTCAGAACCTTAAAGAAATGGCATCAGATATAGAGAAGCGCCTGATTGCCTGCCTGGATAAGTCCATTTAAGCCGTTTCCATAATAAAACTTCCTTCCAAAGACAAACAGCAAATAACACTGTTTGTTTTTCTTTTTATGCCTTACAATAGAATATAAATTCTAAATGTTGTGAAGGTGAATCCATGGATACAAAATTAATTTTAATCGAAGGTCTGCCAGGTTCAGGCAAATCAACTACGGCAGGATTGGCCTATGATGTGCTTAGGCAAAACGGAACCGAAGCAGAAGTATATTACGAAGGTGATCTCGACCACCCGGCAGATTTTGAAAGTGTCGCTTACTTTACTAATGAAGAATGGCACCTGTTATTAGAAGAATTTAGCCCTTTCAGAGAGCAAATTTCAGAGAAAGGCATTTCAGAAGATAATGGATTTTTGCTGCCTTATAAAAAGCTGGGATCAGATATTCCAGATGCATTTTATGAAATAGCATTTAAACATGATATCTATGAGCTGCCATTGGAGCAAAATATAAGACTCATCACTCAAAAGTGGGATAGATTCGCCAGGCAAGCTGAAAACAGCAATAAAGTTCATATTTTTGAATGCTGTTTTATCCAGAATCCGATTACAGTCGGAATGATAAAATATGGGGCACCCCAAACAAAGATACTGGATTATGTTTTAGCGCTGGAACATTCGGTGAAAAAGCTTAATCCGATGCTAATTTATATCAATCAGGATAACGTTGACTACTCCTTTAAAAAAGCGATTAAAGAACGGCCGAAAAGCTGGTCTGAGGGCTTTATTAATTATTATACGCAGCAAGGATATGGAAAGCAGAATCATCTAAGCGGGGAAGAGGGAACAATAAAGGTTTTACAAGCAAGGAGACAGGCTGAAGAAGAAATCCTGAAAAAACTGTCAATCCGAAAGACCATTATCAATAACTCTGCCTATGATGAGCATTCCCACAAAACCGCTTTAGAGAATTTCCTGATCAATTACCCTGTAAGGAAAGGAAAGGATTAAATGACGCATCAGGAAAATTGTCCTTTTTGCTATCCGCACAAGGACCCTCACCAGAATATCATTTTTGAAAATCGGACCTGTTATTTTCTTCAGCACGATAAAGAACAGGACGTTTTGGAGGGCTGTGGAGTCATTGTGCCAAAAGCTCATCATTCAGATGCCTTTCACTTAACGGCTGAAGAATGGAAGGATACATATGAACTTCTTCAAAAAGCCAAGGGTTATTTGGATAAAAAGTATGCATCCGATGGATACACTCTTGGATGGAATGTTGGTGAAGCTTCCAATCAATCCATTCTGCACAGCCATCTGCACGTTATACCCAGATATAATGATGAACCACACGCGGGAAAAGGGCTCAGACATTGGCTGAAGCAGCCTGATAATAAAAGATGAAAAAACACACAGCATGACTGTGTGTTTTTCAAGTTACTGTATTTTCGGAGGATTGCTCTTGACTTCAAGTACATCCAGCAGAAACACAAACACCGGTATACCGACAATCAATCCCCAAACACCGAAGAAATGCTCTGAGAAAATCAGGACGATGAACGTATAAAATACTGGCAAATCCGTTTTGGAAGACATAAGCTTCGGGTTTAAAATATAGGCTTCAATCGCATGGATCACCATAATTAACAGGAGGATATAAAACACCTGGATGAAGCCGCCTAGTGAATAGGCAATTGTACATAAAGGAACCAGGGAAATAATCACGCCTGCCACCGGGATCAGACCAAGAAGGAAAATAAGTATAGACAAGCCCATCAGGTGAGGGAAGTCCATGATCCAGAGGGCAAGTGTTGTCAGGATACAATTCACTGTGGCAATGACCACCTGAGCTTCAATTACCTTTCCAAATGTTTGCACAAACTTACTTCCAAAATAGGAAATCTCATTATAAAATGCAGCCATTTTGCTGTATTTGAACTTTAAAGTAAACTCCATAAGTTTAGGCTTTTCAAGCAGGAAGAACAAACTAAGGATAAGCGACAGCAATACTTGAATCGCAATATGACTAATATCGGAAAAATATTGAAGCAGGAACGCAAAGCCCTGTTCGAGATACTTCGTAATTTCATTTCTTTCAAGCATTTGTACAATGTAAGTGATAACAAGATTGTCATGTTTCTGAGTATAAAAGCTTTCAACCTGCTTAAACAGCTGAGAAATTTCATTTACTATTAAAGGAAGATATTTAATAATCCCGATAGAAAGCAGGCCAATAATTCCTATATAAAGGGTTACGACTGTCAGTTTTCTATTCAGTTTAAATCTCGATAGAACCAGTTTCACGAGCCTATCCATCAAGAAGGAAAAAATAAAAGTTATCAGGATTAAATTAATCATGCTTCTCGACAGGTAAAGAGCCAGAACTATAATTCCAAAAATGATGAATCGTTTAAAGCCGTTATTATTAAATAGTGATTTAATCGTTTCCAATTCTATTCCTCCACACTTTAGTAAGTTTCTTCAGGGTTCCATTAAATGCGGAGATAATTACTCTGAAACATGTAGGGTGTCATGTATTCATTGCTTCTATGGAATGCAGCAGATGTAAGAGGCTGAAAATACATGCGCCGTACTTTAAAATTGGTTGTTTTGGCAGTAGTTTTTACTGCAGTTACCAGTGTACTGCAAAAAGCAGGGTTTTTCAGAGCTGGTGAATCGATCACAATGGCATCTCTTCCCAGGTCATTGAAATCTATCTGCTCCTGGCTTTGCTGCACTGAAGGAATCAAACCGGATAAAAGCAGGAAAATGCTGATAAATATGTGAGCCAACTTGTTCATCCTCTTATTTTCAATATATTTATTATTTTATAATACTTTTACATTTAATTATATATCTATTTACATTCGAAATAAAAAAATTTGTTCCGGAGAAAGGATGAAGGTATTGAATACAAAATACGCAGTCATTACCGGCTGTTCAAGCGGATTTGGAATATTAATGGCCATTGAGCTGGCAAAGAACGGTTTTCATGTACTAGCCACCATGAGGAAACTGGATAAAAGCAAAATATTAATGGAGAAAGCTGATAAAGAGGGAGCACTTGCTCAGATTTCCATTCACGAATTGGATATCACTTCTTCAGCTTCTATTGAAAATTTTAAAAGCCTGCTGCTCCAATTGCCTTCTGTTGATATATTAATCAATAATGCAGGCTACGTAGGAGCAGGATTTGCTGAAGAAATCCCGCTGGATGAGTATAGAGAACAGTTTGAAACAAATGTCTTTGGAACCATCGCCGTAACCCAGGCAGTTCTGCCATTTATGCGGGAACAGGGATCGGGAACCATCATAAATATCAGCTCCATCAGCGGAAGAGTCGGTTTTCCGGGCTTATCGCCATATGCCGCTTCGAAATTTGCAGTAGAGGGCTGGAGTGAATCACTTAGGCTTGAAGTCAAGCCATTTGGAGTAAATGTGGTGCTTATTGAGCCAGGATCTTTCAGGACAGGCATTTGGACAACAGGGAAAAAGATCGCGGAACCCTCATTGAAAAACGACTCGCCTTATTACCCGTATATGACAAAAATACAGAAGTACCTTGAACAAGGAGAGCCCTTTTACGAAGATCCAATGATCGTTGCAAAAAAAGCAGTGGACATTATCCGGGAAAAAGAACCTGCTCTCAGATACCCGGTAGGTAAGGGAGTCCGAACAAGAATACGCCTGAAACACCTTCTGACGTGGAAAGCGTGGGAGAAAGTCATATTCAAGACACTATATAAAGATTAATATTATTTTCATTTTTTCATACCGATTAAAGGACAAAAAGGTTTCAAAATTTTCCTTTTTTTCTTCTTTTTCTTAAGTCCCCAATCTCTGATTAAATTTCTTGCATCTAGAGAAAATAAGAAAACTAATCTTTGATCGTCTGGGGGACTCGGAATGAAAAAGGGAATGAAAAAATATACGATCACGCTGTTATCATTCATAGCCCTGCTGCTTGTGTGGAACCAGACGGAAGCTGAAGTTTCAGGACCGCCAACTATCCATCTGCGCGTGATGGAAACAACTGATTTACATGGAAATATGATTGGGTATGATTATGAACACCGCAGGAAAACAGTGGAGTTTGGGCTTTCCAGGACGGCCAGCCTGATTAAACAGGCAAGAAATGAGTCCCCTAACTCCCTTTTATTCGATAACGGGGACATTCTTGAAGGCAACGGGCTTGATGAATATGCCTATAGAAGCCATCCTCTGGATATGGCTAATGTCCATCCTGTTTTTAAGGCCATGAATACGCTGCTTTATGATGCTGCAACAGTGGGAAATCATGAATTTAATTATGGAATTGATTTTATGGAAGAAAGCCTGAGGGGAGCCAACTTTCCTTATGTGAATGCCAATATCTATGTGGAAGACAGCAATCAGCTTGAGGAAGATGACCTCAATTATTTTAATCCCTACACCATTATAGAAAAAGAAGTGACAGATACAACGGGAGAAAAGCATCGGCTGAATGTCGGAGTCATCGGCTTTATTACTCCAATTGTTGCGGAGTGGAATAAAGAGTATTTTCGCGGGAACCTTAAAGTGAAAAATATAAAAGAAACGGCAGAGCACTTTATTCCTATAATGAAAAGCAAAGGGGCGGATATCATTGTGGCCCTTGCCCATACCGGCCTCCAATCCGATAGAGGCCTGGAGGAAAAAAAGGGCAATTCAGTTCAGGCACTCAGCAAAGTTCAAGGAATAGATGCCATTTTATTCGGACACAGCCACTCTGTTTTCCCTGTCAAAGATGAGCTGCAAAAGGTGCCGGGAATCGACTTGAAGACAGGGACCATAAATGGAACAGCTGCTGTTCAGGCTGGCTACTGGGGCAATCATCTCGGCCTAATCGATTTGAAAATAGTCTTTGAGGATGGAGAATGGAAAGTAAAAAGCAGTCTATCCTCCATCAGGCCTGTTTACAGGACTATCAAAAGTAAAAAGAAGGAAGTCATCCCGGGGGACCCGTTAATAGAGCAGATTATGAAAAAGGATCACCAGGATGCATTGGATTTTTTAAAACATAAAAAGTAAAAGGCGCCCAATGGACGCCTTTTTCCTATAAAACCGAAAACTCTTCATTTTTTAAATCAGTAATAAACATATGTCCCGGTGCATGTGTAATCATAATCTCCGGCTTCACATGCATGGCAACTGCCTGAGGAGTGACGCCACAGGCCCAAAAGACCGGTACCTCTCCATCTTTAATCGTCACGGCATCGCCAAAATCGGGCTGATGTATATTGTTTATGCCGATTGCTTCAGGGCTGCCGATATGGACAGGCGCCCCATGGACAGAAGGGAAGCGGCTTGTCACCTGGACAGCCCGAATGGCTTCCTTCTCTGTCATCGGCCGCATACTCACGACCATTGGCCCTTCAAACCGGCCTGCTTTTACACACTCAATATTGGTTTTATACATTGGAACATTCCGATTTTCCTCAATATGGCGGATAGGGATATTGTTTTTCAGCAATGCTTCTTCAAATGTAAAGCTGCAGCCGATCAGAAATGCCACCATATCATCATCCCAATAAGAAGTGATGTCTGAAAGCTCCTCTGAGAGAACACCGTTTTTATAAATCCTGTATTTGGGCAAATCGGTTCTGATATCAGCATTTGGAGCTGAGAGCATCGGGACAGGAGATCCAGGTTCCGTCACATCGATGATTGGGCATGATTTTGGATTCCTTTGACTGAAAAGGAGAAACTCAAAAGCAAGATCCTTTGGCATTATGGCAAGATTGGCCTGAATGAAGCCGTTTGCCATTCCTGCTGTCGGCTTCTCCCATACCTTGCTGCGGATTAATTTCCGCGCCTCATTGGGATTCAATAGAGAAGGGGAGTTCATAACAAGATCTCCTTTCATGCTTATTTAAATAGCTCAGGGATTCCATTGATTAATGAGTAAACCCCCATGTAAGACATGGCAATCACGATAATGACTCCGAATAGAGTCATCCAGAGCGGATGCTTATAATCGCCGACAATTTTGGTTTTATAGGCAGCAATCAGCATGACACCTAATGCGATCGGCAGGATGAGACCGTTTAACGAACCTACTAAAACCAGTATTTTTACCGGCTTTCCAATTAAAACAAAGACAAATGTAGAAACGGCAATAAAACCGACAATCACCCATTTATGATATTTTTCAATAGAAGGGCTCAATGTGCGAATAAATGAGACTGAGGTATAGGCTGCACCCACTACAGAAGTAATGGCGGCTGCCCACATAACGACCCCAAACATCTTATATCCAATATTGCCCGCAGCCAGCTGGAAGACAGAAGCTGGCGGGTTGGATGGGTCGAGTGCCACCCCCTGTGACACTACACCAAGTGCTGCAAGGAAAAGGAAGATACGCATAATGGAAGCAATCCCGATTGCACTCACAGAGCTCTTTGTGACTTCAGGAAGAGCTTCTTTTCCTTTGACACCTGCATCAATCAGGCGATGGCCGCCGGCAAAAGTGATATAGCCGCCGACCGTACCGCCGACAAGTGTAATAATGGCCAGGATATCAATTTTATCCGGAACAAACGTTTTGACGACAGCTTCACCAACAGGAGGCTGTGCCGTGAACATGACATAAAGAGTAAGCCCAATCATGACAAATCCTAAAATCTGTGTGAAGCGGTCCATTAATTTTCCCGCTTCTTTTACAAGAAAAATGCCAATCGCCAAAATTCCGCTTAAAAGGGCGCCTAATTCAGGCGAAATGCCGAATATAACATTAGTACCTAAGCCGGCACCTGCAATATTCCCGATATTAAAAGCCAATCCGCCCATGACAATCAGGGCAGCAAGGAAATACCCGAGGCCCGGGAGAACATCATTGGCAATATCCTGTGCGCGTTTTTCAGACACAGCGATGATGCGCCAGATATTCATCTGTGCACCAATATCAATAATAATAGAGATTAAAATGACAAACCCGAAGCTCGCAAGCAGGGTTTCTGTAAAAACGGTCGTCTGAGTCAGGAAGCCTGGTCCAATGGCAGAGGTAGCCATAAGGAAAGCAGCGCCAAGCAACAGACTGGCATTAGATTGCTTTTTCATTCATTTTCCCCCAATAGTTCAATTAATGGTTATTTTATTATGCTGTTCGCGCTGAAGATGGTGATTAGTGCCGTTTGAGCTGCCTAATCCGGCATGAATGGTACTATTACACCATAAATGCGATCCGCGCTTAACAAGTCACCAATTTTTCATTAACCCCATCTATACCAGTTTTATTTCAAAAACTCACTGATTTTTGCCACCTGGATACCAGCTTCATTCAATGCCTTCGGAATATACTGGGCAAATTCAAGAGCACTTTCCCCGTCACCGTGGATGCAGATCGTATTGGCCTCAATGGAAACATCAGTGCCTTGTACAGAGTGAACTTTTCCTTCCTTGACCATGCGGATTACCTGATTAGCAGCAGCGCTGTGATCTGTAATCAGTGCATTGCTTTCCCGTCTTGACGTAAGCGATCCGTCCTCCTGGTAGGTCCGGTCCGAAAACACTTCATTGGCAGAACGGAGGCCAATTTTCCTGCCGGCTTTAACCAATTCGCCCCCTGAGAGACCGAACAGAATCAGTTCTGGGTCCACTTTGTAAACAGCTTCTGCGATTGCTTCCGATAATGTTGCGCTTTTTGAGGCCATGTTGAACAGTGCGCCGTGCGGTTTAACATGCTGAAGCTTACCGCCTTCTGATTTAACAAAAGCATATAAAGCGCCAATTTGGTAAACCACCAGGTCATAGGCTTCCTGAGGTGTAATACTAATATCCCTGCGGCCGAACCCGTGCAGGTCCTGGAGTCCCGGATGGACACCCAGGCCAACATTTTTCTCAAGCGCCAATCTGACTGTTTTTCGCATAGTCGCCGGGTCTCCGGCATGGAAGCCGCAGGCGATATTGGCTGAGGTGATGTGGTCCAGGATTTCCTCATCGCGTCCCATCTTGTAGGAACCAAAGCTTTCTCCCATATCACAGTTAATGTCTACAATGTGCATGTTAATTTCCTCCTCTGGTTTTTAAAGATATCCCTTGTTTTAATTCCTTTAATTTCAGTTCTCTCTTTATGAGTAACTGCTGCGCCTGTCCATTTGATATTTCTTTAAACCGTAAGGCGTCCCCGGGTTTAGCCTGCGCCAGAAGGGGAAGATCGACAGCCGCAACCTGTCCAATTTTCGGATAACCGCCGGTTGTCTGCCTGTCAGCAAGCAGGACAATCGGATTCCCATCCGGCGGAACCTGAATGGAACCGAAATTAACAGCCTCAGAAATTTGTTCAGCATGCTCTGACAGCGCGAGGGAAGTACCCTTCAATCTGTATCCCATCCTGTCCGATTGGGCGGTCACCTCAAATGCGTGATTAAAAAGCTGAATCCTGCTTTCATGGGTAAATAAATCAAATTGACGTCCCCTGGTAATCCTGATTTCCGGATTCCCTATAGTTTCCGGAATGAGTTTTGAAGCAATGCCCCAGTCGTTTTCCACAAAAGTTTTATCATGGAGCTGCTTAGACAAATAGTCCGCCATTTTCAAAGACTGGAGGGAAGGTTTGCCGGTCTCCAGCACATCTCCAGCCTTTAATGCTCTGCCTTTGAAGCCTCCAATACCAGCGCGGAGGTAGGTGGATCTACTGTTCATTACTTCCGGAACGGAAAAGCCGCCGGAAACAGCCAGATAGGCCCGGCACCCTTTTTGACATCCCCCGAATTTAAGTTCACTGCCTTTTTTCACAAAAATGGACCGCCATGTCCGAATAGGCTGGCCATTGATCAAAGGGGAAAGGTCTCCGCCGCAGATTGAAATTAACGTGTCTTCTTCAAATGTCAGGGTTGGGCCCATCATTGTTATTTCCAATGCAGGATCATTTTCCTCATTTCCGGACAGCAGATTGGCCATCCGATGCGAAAAAGGATCCATGGCTCCGCTGGCTATGACGCCAAACTTCTGATAGCCGGTTCTCCCCAGATCCTGAATGCTTGAAAGGAGTCCAGGCTTTAACACTTTAATCATTGATCCCTCTCCTCCCAATGATGGTATTCTTCCAGACTGATTGGCTTGAATTTAATTTTATCGCCAGCTTTTAACAAGGTAGGGGATTCATCCAATGGGCGAAACAGCTGAACAGGAGTGCGGCCGATCAGCTGCCAGCCTCCTGGCGTCTCGATCGGGTAAATCCCGGTCTGCATCCCGGCAATCCCAACTGTACGCTCTGGAATTTTTAACCGTGGTGTATCCCGTCTTGGTGCGGCAATTTGTTCTGACATTCCGCCGATAAAAGGAAACCCTGGCGCGAAGCCGATCATATAGACCAGATAGCTGCCTGAAGAGTGAATGTCTATTACTTCATCAGGGGTAAGTCCGTTATGTTCGGCAACATAATCAAGATCAGGGCCGAATTCTCCTCCATAGCAAACCGGTATTTCGACAACTCTTGCTTCCATTGCCTTATTTTCACCCAGCTCTTCCATAAGCGGTTTTATGAGAGAACATATGTAGTCAAGTGGAAGTTCTCCATTTGAATGCTGATAGATCTCAAATGGATTATAAAAAACAGTAACGGTCGTGTAAGCTGGTATGTATTCTATCATCCATTCTGGAGGATGTTTCTCGAGAAAGGCTGTCAGTGTCTGCACTTTTTGATGTGCATCCTCACTGATTTCGTTCCCAAGTTCAATTAGAACAGCATTGTCTCCTAAAGGATGTACAGTGTATAGCATTATTTCACCTGCTTTCGAAATAAATGTAAGGAACTGAAGGTTGTAAAAATATTATTTAATAATAATAAAAATCCATTTTCACCGAAACGAAATACACATATTATTCTTTTCAAAAATAAGGGAAATCTATATTTATTCACGATAAGACGAAAAAAAATATTAGTAAACTTATATATTTATGCAACGTCTTCAGCTAAACAATATAATATCATATAATAGATTGAAAATTCTATTTGTGCAAATTATTCTGCCGGAAGGCGAACCAGAATCTTCATAGTTTATTTTGTTCTCTAATATGGGAATAAAGTAGGGACATTATGAATTAGGGAGAGATTATTGTGGGTACAGAAATAAAAATGAACTTATCAGAAAGATTCGAGGCTGCCTTTAACCGCATTCACAAGGCCTTGAAACAATCTGCTAAACAAGCCCGAACAGACAGATTTTACAAGCTGATTGAAATACAGAAAAACCATTCGCTGATTCGATTATATGAGGATGATTTACATCAGTTTGCCAAACTGAGAAATGCTATTGTACATGAAAAAATTGATCTGGATTATTATATAGCAGAACCTCACCTGGAAACGGTGGAAAAAATTGAACTGATTGCCGGCCATTTTGAAAAGCCCAAAACCGCGATGTCGATTGCTGCCACACCCGTATTTTATTTTTATGAAGATGGCAAGCTTTCAGATGTACTGGCCATTATCAATAAATTTTCGCATTCCCAGTTCCCCATTTATTCGCGCGAAGAGGAATATTCCTGGCTGCTAACATCGGCAGATATCGTAAAATGGATGGCTGAGCATTTTACGGAAGAAACGATTCAGCTGAAAAAGGTGAAAATCAAAGAGCTTTTCAACAAGAAATCGAAGCACCAAATAGCCTTTGCCGCACCGAATACTTCCATTTTCGATTTGGAGGATATGTTTGAGGAGAGCAGAAATAAAAATGAAAAGCTTGAAGGAATCATTGTAACCGAGAATGGAAAGCCGACTGAAAAACCAAAAGGCATCATTACAGCCTGGGACCTGCTGGAGGCAGATTCAGAAAATTAATCTTTTTCATGATTTAGAATTATAAAACTTTTTATCTCATTATAAGTAACATCTTCTAAAACTCCGGTAAAGATGATAATATAAACTGATAGTTCAATAGAAAATCCGTGTACACGGTAGAGGTTCTAGCTACCCTCTTTAAAAAACTAAGGAAAACAGGTCTGCTTTCTTAGTGGTCCTGTTTTTCTATGTTAAAGGAGAATTTTTTTATGAAAAATGATAAAGCGCTCGTTGTTTTCAGCGGCGGCCAGGACAGTACAACCTGCTTATTCTGGGCAAAAGAACGTTTTGCCGAGGTGGAAGCAGTCACTTTTAATTATAATCAGCGGCATAAGCTTGAAATTGAATGTGCCCAGCATATAGCAAAAGATCTGGGAATCAGGCATCATATCCTTGATATGTCCCTTTTGAATCAGCTTGCCCCAAATGCACTGACCCGTGATGATATCGAAGTAAAGGATGGAGAGAAGGGCGAACTACCATCCACATTTGTACCAGGGAGAAACCTTTTATTCCTGTCCTTTGCCGGTGTGCTTGCGAGTCAAATCAATGCAAGGCATATTATTACAGGGGTATGCGAGACAGATTTCAGCGGCTACCCTGATTGCCGGGATATGTTTATAAAATCACTTAATGTCACACTGAACCTGTCGATGGATGGGCAGTTTGTGATCCATACGCCTTTAATGTGGCTTAATAAAGCTGAGACATGGAAGCTTGCAGATGACTTGGATGCCCTTGAGTATGTGCGTAAAAATACGCTGACATGCTACAACGGCATTCCGGCAGATGGCTGCGGTGAGTGTCCTGCCTGCCATTTAAGACAAAAGGGCCTTGAAGAATACCTCAGCGAAAAGGGGGAGCTTTAAGCCATGTACGGTTTCAGGATTGTTGAAAAACTCCAAAAGATCAATGAAGACATTAAGCCGGATCAATTGAAATACCACCACAAGCGTGTAATGGTCAGCAAAGAATTCACTTTTGATTCAGCCCACCATCTCCATTGCTATGAAGGCAAATGCAAAAACCTGCACGGCCACACCTATAAGGTGATTTTTGGCATAAGCGGATTCGTGGATGACAGAGGGTTAATGATTGACTTCGGCGACATAAAAGAAATCTGGAAAAATGAGATTGAGATATACCTTGACCATAAGTACCTCAATGAAACGCTGCCACCTATGAATACGACAGCCGAGAATATGGTTGTGTGGATTTATGAAAAAATGACAGAAAGCCTTCAAAACAGAAAAGAGCAATATGACGGAGCAAGAGTAGAATTTGTGCGCCTTTTTGAAACTCCTACAAGCTATGCGGAAGCCAGAAGGGAGTGGATGGAGGTTGAGTAAAATTCCTGTTCTGGAAATCTTCGGGCCGACCATTCAGGGGGAAGGAATGGTGATCGGCCAGAAAACGATGTTCGTCCGAACAGCTGGATGTGATTATTCATGCAGCTGGTGTGATTCCTCCTTCACCTGGGATGGCAGTGCGAAGGACAGCATCCGCCAGATGGAACCGGATGAAATTTGGAAGGAGCTTAAAGAACTCGGCGGGGACGGATTTTCTTTCGTAACCATCTCAGGCGGCAATCCGGCTCTTCTGAAAAATTTAGGTGAATTTATTTCTCTGCTAAAAGCTGAACGAATTAAGCTCTGCCTCGAAACACAGGGAAGCCGCTGGCAGGATTGGTTTTATGAAATTGATGAACTGACCCTGTCCCCAAAGCCGCCGAGTTCAGGCATGAATACGGACTTTGAAGTGCTTGATCTGATCGTGAATAAACTGCAGACCGGCAGAAGGGTAGATCAGCAGTTCTCTCTGAAGATCGTTGTTTTTGATGATGCGGATTATGAATATGCAAAAGACGTTCATAAGCGCTATCCAGGGGTTCCGTTTTATCTGCAGGTTGGGAATGATGATACGGTAACAGCAGATGACCGGGATTTACTCCAAAGACTCCTGGATAAATATGACTGGCTTATTGAAAAAACGATTCATGACAATGAGCTGACAGATGTGAAAGTACTTCCGCAGCTGCATACCTATATATGGGGCAATAAGCGGGGAGTGTAGCATCCAAAATCCCGCATTCAAGATGCGGGGTTTTTTGTAGGCAAATTGCAATATATGACAGATTTCGGGCAATCTATGATATTATACGTTTGAACTTAACAAGGCATACGTGCTGTAAATTTCTATAGATAGGGAGAGTTAGATGACAGATAACACCATTATCCGTTTTAATTCGGTGACAAAAAGATATGATAATGACCCGCCAGTTTTAAAAGATGTCAGCTTTGAAATTGAACGCGGGAAGTTCTATACCCTGTTAGGGCCATCGGGCTGCGGGAAAACGACGATATTGCGGCTGATTGCCGGCTTTACTGAACCGTCTGAAGGGGATATTTATTTTAATGGGAAAATCATTAATCATGTTCCTGCAAACAAAAGACAAGTAAACACGGTTTTCCAGGATTATGCCCTGTTTCCGCATCTGAACGTATTTGAAAATATTGCATTCGGCTTAAAAATCAAAAAAATGAAGAAAGCGGAGATTGAGAAAAAAGTAAAAGAAGCACTGAAGTTTGTAAACCTTGAAGGCTATGAAAACCGGGAAATTAGAGAAATGTCAGGAGGGCAGCGCCAGCGTGTTGCCATCGCAAGAGCCATTGTCAATGAGCCTGAGGTCATTCTCCTGGATGAGCCCCTATCCGCACTTGACCTGAAGCTGCGGACCGAAATGCAGTATGAGCTTAGGGAGCTGCAGAGGAATCTTGGCATCACGTTTATATTCGTTACACATGACCAGGAGGAAGCACTGGCCATGTCAGATGAAATCTTCGTGCTTAACAGCGGAAGCATTGAGCAGAGCGGCACTCCTACTGATATTTATGACGAGCCGATCAATCGCTTTGTAGCTGATTTTATTGGTGAATCCAATATTGTTGCCGGAACGATGATCAAGGATTATCAGGTCCAGTTTGCCGGGAAGTTATTTGAGTGTGTTGACGGAGGCTTTGAGCCCAATGAAGAGGTTGAGATCGTGATCCGGCCTGAAGATCTCGCTATTACAGCCCCGGATGATGGGAAGCTGAAGGTTAAAGTTGACTCCCAGCTATTCAGGGGAGTGCATTATGAGATCAGCTGCTATGACAGCGATGGAAATGAATGGCTCGTCCACTCAACCAAAAAGGCGACCGTTGGGGATCAAATTGGTCTGTATTTCGACCCTGAAGCGATTCATGTCATGAGACATGGTGAAACCGAAGAGGAATTTGATAAGCGATTAGAAGCTTATGAAGAGGGAAGCCATGAGAACTAATTCCCGCAATTTTTATTTAATACCTTATGTGCTTTGGATTGCCCTCTTTGTTGTGACGCCTTTGCTTCTTGTTTTGTATTATTCATTCTTTGATATTGAAGGGCATCTCACACTGGAGAATTATCGGAAATTCTTTACGCCTGTTTATTTAAAAATGACGTTAAGCTCCTTTTGGTATGCCTTTATAATAACATTATTTTCATTGCTGATCGCATATCCAACGGCCTACTTGCTTACAAAAACAAAGCATAAGCAGCTATGGCTGTTATTGATCATCCTGCCATCCTGGATTAATCTGCTTTTGAAAGCCTATGCTTTCCTTGGCATCTTCGGGACATATGGCGCTGCGAATAGCTTTCTGGAAGCGGTGGGAATCGGCGGAAGACAAATCCTGTTTACGGATTTCAGCTTTATTTTTGTGTCGGTCTATATTTTTCTTCCTTTTATGATATTGCCAATATTTAATTCTTTGGATGAATTGAATCCAACGCTTTTGGATGCTTCCAATGATCTGGGCGGGTCTTCCTGGGTAACATTCAAGCGTGTTATCTTTCCATTGACACTGGATGGCGTGAAAGCAGGATGCCAGATTGTCTTTATCCCTGCTTTATCATTATTCATGCTGACAAGACTGATTGCAGGAAACCGTGTCATCACTCTTGGAACCGCCATTGAGCAGCACTTTCTTGTAACACAGGATTGGGGAATGGGCTCTACCATTGCCGTCTTCCTGATTATTGCCATGGTGCTCATTATGGTGCTGACAGGCAGAAGAAAGCGGGGGATCCTATAAATGAAAAATAACAGGAAATGGCCGGCAGTTTATTTGGCTCTTATCTTTATCATCCTGTACGCCCCGATCTTTTACTTAATATTTTATTCCTTCAACAGCGGAGGAACCATGTATCAGTTCGAAGGATTTACTTTGGATTGGTATCGGGAGCTGTTTGCGGATACCCGATTGCTCATTATTGTCCTGAACACTGTGATTATTGCTCTTTTATCTGCAGCGATATCCACCATCATTGGAGTGGCCGGGGCACTTGCAATTGCTTATGCACGAAAACGAAGAGTAAAAAACACGCTGCTATCACTGAATAATGTGCTGATTGTCAGCCCGGATGTCATTATTGGCGCGTCGTTTTTAATTCTCTTTACGATGATCGGTCTTAAGCTTGGGTTTGTATCTGTTTTACTGGCACACATTGCCTTCAGTGTTCCGATTGTCGTCCTGATGGTTTTGCCTAAGATTGAAGAAATGAGCACATCGATGATTTATGCTGCTATGGATCTTGGGGCCAGCAGATTGGATGTACTGACTAAGGTCATACTCCCTTATATCACTCCTGGAGTTTTCGCAGGCTTTTTTATGGCCCTGACCTATTCCCTGGATGATTTTGCCGTCACTTTCTTTGTTACAGGCAATGGCTTTACCACTTTGTCTGTTGAGATTTATTCTCTGGCAAGAAGGGGAGTTTCATTAAATATCAATGCTTTATCCGCTTTGCTTTTCCTATTTACTATCATTCTGGTTACAGGCTATTACTTTATTACAAAGCGCAATGAGAAGCCGAATGGAATGGGGGTAAGGCAATGAAGAAGCTTATTCAGGCACTCGCCGCCGTATTAATCGTTTCATCCGCCTTGTTGTACATCGTTTCCGGGCTGAATACCTCCCAGGGCTACACAAGCGGCAATACATTGACCATTTTTAACTGGGGCGATTATATTGATGCAGAACTGGTGGATAAGTTCGAACAGGAAACAGGCATTAAAGTCATCTATGAAACATTCGATTCCAATGAAGCGATGATGACAAAAATTGAACAGGGCGGCACAGCCTATGATATTGCAGTCCCATCAGAATATGCGATTGAAAAAATGAAAGAGGAAGACCTGCTGCTGCCGGTTGATCATTCTAAAATTCCGAACCTGAAATATATTGATCAGCGTTTTATTGACCTGCCTTTTGATCCCGGAAATGCATATTCGATTCCCTATTTTTGGGGCACAGTTGGCATTCTTTATAACACCGATATTTTGGGTGAAAAAAAAATCACGAGCTGGAATGATCTGTGGGATCCTGAGTTAAAGAACCAGATCCTTCTGATTGATGGGGCAAGGGAAGTAATGGGCATGGGACTAAACAGTCTTCATTATTCTCTTAATGACAAAGATAAAAACCATTTAATCGATGCAAAAGAAAAACTCGATCGCCTTACACCTAACATTAAGGCCATTGTGGGTGATGAAATCAGAATGCTGATGGAAAATGATGAAGCCGGCATTGGCGTTGTTTGGTCCGGTACGGCACAGGAGCTCATGTGGGAGAAGGATAATCTTGAATATGTAGTTCCGGAAGAAGGCTCCAATCTCTGGTTTGATAATATGGTCATCCCTAAGACTGCCAAAAATCCGGAAGCGGCCCACCAGTTCATGAATTTCATGCTTGACCCGGAAAATGCGGCTCAAAATACAGAATACGTCGGATATTCAACGCCAAATAAAGAGGCACTGAACTATATGGACGAAGAAACAATCTCAGACGAACGCTTTTATCCTAATGAAGAAATGACAGCACGGCTGGAGGTTTATGAGAACCTCGGAAAAAGGATGCTTTCATATTATAATGAGCTCTTCCTTGAGTTTAAAATGCATAAGAAATAGGGAACTGCCAGGCTTCATTCCTGGCAGTTTTTGTATTGGAACTGATTCATGGATCTAGGGAATGCTAGCGCAAAGGAGGATGGAAAAATGAAAAGATACTTCAGCATATTTGTATTGATTTTTTCATTCGGAAGTGTAGGAACTCCCATAAGTGCTGCTTCCCAAAAACCTGAGTTGGCCATTGTCATTGACGATCTTGGGAACAATATGAAGGGAACAAAAGAAATGATGGAACTGCCGGTGACCTTGACAGCTGCCATCATGCCCTTCATGCCAACGACAAAAGAAGATGCAGAATTGGCAAATAAAAATGGGCATGAAGTCATCATTCATATGCCGATGGAGCCGAAAAGAGGAAAAAGCAGCTGGCTTGGTCCGGGGGCCATCACAACAGATTTAACAGATGAAGAAATCCGCAGCAGAGTAGAGAGCGCCATTAAAGAAGTGCCCCATGCGGTCGGCATGAATCATCATATGGGTTCAAGAGCCACTGAAAATGAACGGGTCATGAGAGTTGTCCTTGAAGTATGTAAAGAACATGGTTTATTTTATCTTGACAGCAAAACAACCGGAAAAAGCGTCGTCGGCAAGCTGGCAAATGAAATAGGTGTCCCTTATGTCGAAAACAATATTTTCTTCGATGATATTTACACGACAGCACATATCACAAAACAGGCAGACAGACTTGCTGAAAAGCTTGTGAAAAACGAACGCATCATCGCAATCGGCCATGTCGGCATCACAGGTACAAAGATGGTTAGTGTGCTAAAAGAGTATATACCTGTATATAAAGAAAAAGCTCAAATTGTGCCGCTGTCAGAACTGATTCCAGGCTACGAACTGATTGATGACGGACCTTAAAAATAAAAGCTGCAACCCCTAAACGGTTTGCAGCTTTAATGGTGTGTGTGAAAGTGGTCTAGTGGTGGTATAGGTACCTGTCACCTATACAGGTGGCCGCCCACATTCCGGTCTGGTTAGTCCCGCAACGATGGCGTTTAGAAGAGGTGGGCGACCGTGAATATAGTATATGCAAAGACGGTGAAAGGATGCAGATACTTCTTATGAAAAATACGGGTATTTGAAAAACTTTCAGGAGTAAAATAACTATCCATTGCAAAACATAACAATGTCAGTATTTCAGCAATTAAGGCATTATCTTGAGTATAAAGGGGTATGTAAGGAATAAATCAAAAGGGAAGGGGTGACCTGTATGCTTTGGACCTTAGCAGGTATTCTGCTTGTATTATGGATTTTCGGATTAATATTTAAAGTAGCTGGAGGCATTATTCATATTCTGCTGGTAATAGCAGCGATCATCATTGTGGTTAACTTTATTAGAGGAAGAGCATCAGGCAGGGGGTAACAGGAAAAGCCTTCATAAGGTATGGAGGCTTTCAAAATTGGTTTACATAACATTATTATATAAAACTAATAAAAGACCAAATAAAACCGGCCCTCTGAGAAGGGGCCGATTCCGATCATGCTATAACCAATTCTGCCTTCAATTCTCCAGCAAGCTCCTGGACTTCGCTGCCTTCCAATGTTTCTTTTTCCAGAAGGGCTTCTACCAGTTTCTCAAATTGAGGCTGATGATTGGCGATAATCAATTCGCATCTTTCTAATGCTTTTTGGAATAGATCCTGCATTTTAGCTTCTTTTTGTCCTTTGTTGAAAGTAAGCTCGAAGCCGTTATCAAGTAACCCTGTATCAACCATTTGCTCTATGATATGCTTCGCTTGTTTAACATCACCGCTCACCCCAATGCTGTGCTCGCCAAGAATCATTCGTTCTGATACACCGCCGGCGAGTATCATCGCGACCTGGTCAAGCAATTCACTTGTTGTCGATAAGTGAAGTTCTTTTTGGATAGGAGCTACATACCCAAGGGCTTCGCCACGCGGAATGATGGTTGCTTTCCGGACGGAACCCGGTTTTGTTAAGGCAGCCACTAAGGCATGGCCTGCTTCATGGATTGCAACCCGCTGCTTCGTTCCGGCATCTTGCAGCGCCCGGGTGGTCGTTCCCAAAATGGTACGGTCAAGCGCATAATCCAAATCTTCTTTTGAAATAATTTCCTGGCCGTTTCGGACTGCTCTGCGGCTTGCCGTTTCGAAAAGGGAATGAAGATCGGCGCCTGAAAATCCGGAAGTGCTTTCTGCAAGATCGCCCAGAGTTGTCATAACATCTTCAGCCAGCAATCTATTTCTCGTATGGATATTGATGATCTCTCTCCGACCCTTTGTATCTGGAAGAGGGACATTGAAAGAGAAGTCAATTCGTCCAGGACGCAGGAATGCTTCGTCGAGCATATCCTTCCGGTTTGTGGCGGCAATAAATAATATTCCATCATTGGAATGTCCGCCGTCAAGCTGGACCAGCAGTTCAGTTAATGTTTTTTCACTTTCTTCTCCGCCATGCTGCTTTCTTCGTCCTGCAAGTGCATCTACCTCGTCAATAAAGACGACAGCAGGAGAATGCTTTCTGGCATTCTGGAAAAGGTTTCTGACACGGGATGCACCAACACCTACGAATAATTCATTAAACCCGGAACCGCTTGTTGAAAAGAAAGTTGCTCCAAGCTCCTTGGCAATTGCCTGAGCCAGCAAGGTTTTTCCCGTTCCGGGAGGCCCGTATAAAAGAATTCCCTTCGGCGGCTTGATCCCCATTTTTAACGAGCGCTCAGGTTCTTTTAAAATGGAAAGAGTCTGCATGATTTCCTCTTTCATTTCTTCCTGGATCCCGCCAACATCTTCAAGCGAAATAGTAGGCAGGGCTTTAGGCTTCGAGACACTTTGCTTCATTGTATTTGTAGCGCCCATTCCGCCTTTTCCTGATTTAAACAGGTAAATTCCAACGGCTATGAACAAAAGGACTACACCGCCCAGAATCCAGGGGGTTAAAGGTCCTGTGTTTGCGAACGAATATTGTATATTATAGGTTTCTACTAATTTATCAACCATCTCACTGTTGGGAGGCACATGGGAGATGTACTCTCCGTCAGGAGCTGTTATCAGAAGTTTTCCATTTTTATATTCCTGTACTGCAACAGTCTTTCCATCCTGGGAAGCTATAATTTTTTCCACAGAAGAGAACGGGACAGTCACATCCTTTTTTCCTGCTTGTACGGTCCAAATAACCGCAGCCAAAATCACCGTGACTACCAATGCAATAGAAATAATCGTCGAAGGCTTCTTAAGACGTGATTTCAACTATTTCCCTCCTCATTGAACATATCTACATTATAAGAAATTAAAATTGTTAAATACAGGGTTTTACACTTTTTAAACGTTGTAAATTATGGAAAAATAATTTTATCTGCTAGAAAGTGTGCTACAACAGCGTTCAGAGGCTATTGATTTGTGAAAAAATTGTGACAGGCAGGGAGGTACCTGTTTGATATATTTAAAAAATTTTCACCAGGGACCACTTTTCACTCTTACTCATTTCATATATACTAAAAGCGGATAATTCAATAACGTGCCACAAGGGGAGCATATCGCTGAGAGTGAACAGTTCGCTGTTCTGACCCTTTGAACCTGTTAGTTAATGCTAGCGCAGGAATGTGGAATGATAGGCAGATATAACTTTCTGCCTGCTTGTTCTCCCTTGGGGTATCGTCACGAGACTAAAGGGGGATTTTTTTATGAAGAAATTAAGGTTAATTGCAATGATAGAGGCTTCGTTCTTTGCTGCCTTTGCTATCATTCTTGATTTTCTGCCATCCATCAAGCTGTCGCCATCCATTTCCATATCTGCCGCGATGATTCCCATTTTCATTCTGGCTTTCAGGTGGGGCTTTAAGGTCAGCTTCATTGCAGGCCTCTTATGGGGGATTTTGCAGATTGCCATGGGGGATGCCTGGATTGCCACTCCGCTTCAGGCATTTATCGAGTATTTTGTGGCATTTGCCTGTATTGGATTTGCCGGTTTGTTTTACCGCGTTATCCAAAATCAGCTGCGCACCGGCAATAAGAAGAAAGCGCTGGGCTGGGTGGTCGTGGCGGTATTTATCGGAAGCCTCGCCCGATATTTCTGGCATTTCATAGCAGGTGTGCTTTTCTTCGGAAGCTATGCACCAGAAGGGATGTCACCGGTCCTCTTTTCCTTCCTGGCAAACGGCGCAACCATGCTTGGAGCGGCCATTCTCTGCTCAATCGTGGCTGTCTTAATTATTTCATCGGCACCGAGATTAATCATTCGAAAATCGGTTGAAAGTCTTCAAACTCACAAGAATGCTTCATGATATATATGCCTCTTTGAAGTATTTCAAAGAGGTTTTTTTATATATTGGGAAATTGCTCCTGAAAAATGGGTATATTACTCAAAAAGGGGAGTGAAGACTTTGTCCAATACATTGCAGGGAAACATTATCACAGGTGTTTTTGATGTGGAAGCCAGTGCCTTTGAAATCCAGAAAGTAAAAAGCTTCAGTACCCAGTCAGTTCTCAACAAAAATCAATGTGAAACTCTGTATAACTATCTGTCCCTTCATGAAGAAGATGAGGGAGGGCAAATCATTACACTTTACGATCAAATGCCGCTTATGCTGACCCGGCAGGAAATATGCAGTCTTAAGAAAGATTTGGAGAACATTAAAAAGCTATATCAGTAGAAAATCGCTTTGCAGCTTGCAGAGCTTTTTTTTACGCAAAAATAATTTTGACAACTTTGTGACAAAAAGTTTGACAAATTTGTGAACATAGTTAGAATATTAAATAAAAGGAGATGGGGATATGACACTTCAACAGCAGCGCGTATTGCATTTTTTCAGAAATAGTACAGCAGCAGGAATTATATTAGGTTTTATTGTTTTTATTTCAAGCTTTTTTGTAAGCGGCATCACAGGCGAGTATGTATTATCCATCGGCTTAAGCATTATGGTTTCTTCCATGCTGCTTTTCGGATTCGGATTTTTTATCAATGTAATGGAAGAAATGACAAAGGGAAGCAAGGGAATCAGACAATACAAATAAAACCGGCCTCCAATGGGGAGACCGGTTTTTTTATACTGTCTAGCTCCAGCGTCGTGATCAAGGCGCTTCTATCCTAATGTGAAGCATGTCCAGAGGTTAACACCCAAATAGAACCGACTACAATAACAATCACCATAAATACGGCATAAATCATATTGACCAGGTTCGTCTTGCCGTCTTCACCTTCTCTTAAGTGCATGAACATGAACAGCTGCATGCCTGCCTGAACGACAGCCAGTGAGCCGATGATCCACATGATCACTTTAAAAGAAAGGTTCGTTTTCAAAGCAATTCCTGCTGCTGCAAATGTCAGCACAAGGGAAACTACAAATCCAATGACATGGCTTATCGGGAAGCTTTTTGATTGATGATGCTCCATTTAAGCCACCAGTCCTTTCAGATACACAAATGTGAAGATAAAGATCCAGACTACATCAAGGAAGTGCCAGTAAAGGCCGATAATAAACGTTTTCCTTGCAGTAGTAGGGGTAAGGCCTCTTTTTAGAAGCTGGATGATAACCATCGTTGCCCAGCCAATTCCCAAAGTTACGTGAGCTCCATGTGTTCCCAGTAAAACAAATAAGCTGGAAAGGAATGCGCTTGTCTGCATCGTTGCGCCTTCATGGGCATAATGAATAAATTCATTAATCTCCATGAACAGGAAGCCTGCGCCAAGAGCCAGGGTAATCACCAGCCAGGTGATTAGCCCTTTGAGGTTGTTGCGTCGCATTTCAAAAATGGCAATGCCCATTGTAAAGCTGCTTGTCAGAAGGAGCACGGTCTGAATCATGACATCCTTGATGACAAAGATATCTTTATGTGTTGGTCCTCCTGCAAAGCGTTCATATAAAACTCCATATACTCCGAACAGAGTGGCAAACAGGACGATTTCAGCGCCAAGGAAAACCCAGAAGCCGAGAATATTCATGCGGTCCTGCTCAGTTTGATATTCAAGCGGCAGAGACGTATCCACTTTAGCTGACATGATCGTGCACCTCTCCTTCTGTTTTTCTCCACGCGTTTTCAATTCGGTGAATTTCTTCTTTTGAAACATGGAATCCTTCGTTGTAATCGAATGAACGGATAATCAAACCCGCAAAGATGCCGATACCGGCAACAGCTGCCGCGATGTGCCATTCAAACACAAGGAAGAAGCCTGCGATGCCAAAGATAACACCCATATAAATCGGTACCCATGAGTTGCTTGGCATATGAATTTCTTCTATTTCACTGTCATGCAATGTTAAACCTTCATTCTTTTTCTTCATGTGCCAGAATGGATCAAGAGATTTCACTTCCGGCAGCTTCGCAAAGTTATAGAACTGAACAGGTGATGCAGTAGACCATTCCAGAGTCCTTGCATCCCATGGATCGCTTGAGATGTTTCTGTCCGCATAGCGGATGCTCCAGTAAATGTTATAGCAGAATACAGCGAATCCGGCTGCGAGAACAATTGAACCAATGGCCGAAAGCATGAATAGAGGTGCAAAGCCTGATTCGGCAGAGTATGTGTATGCACGTCTTACAGCTCCGTTTAATCCAAGGAAGAACATAGGCATGAATGTTACATTAAAGCCGATAACGAATAGCCAGAAATGCCATTTTCCGATTTTTTCATTCAGCATGAAGCCGAACATTTTTGGCCACCAGTAGTACAGGCCTGCAAATACTGCAAACACGACACCCGGAATTAATACATAGTGGAAGTGGGCAACCAGGAATAAGGTATTGTGATACTGATAATCCGCTGCACCCATTGCCAGCATAACGCCTGTAACCCCGCCGATGACAAAGCAAGGAACGAATGCCAATGCCCAAAGCATCGCAGACGTAATTTTTATGCGGCCTTTACGCATCGTAAACAGCCAGTTGAACATCTTAACGCCAGTCGGGATGGCAATCGCCATCGTCGTGATGGAGAAGAATGAGTTAACTGCAGGTCCTGAACCCATTGTATAGAAATGGTGAACCCATACAACCATACTTAGAAGGGCAATTCCAAGGATGGAAAATACCATCGATTTATATCCAAACAATGATTTTCTTGAAAAAGTTGCAATGACTTCGGAGAAAATCCCGAAAGCAGGAAGGGCAACAATATATACCTCAGGGTGTCCCCATAGCCAGAACAGGTTAGCCCAAAGCATATCCATGCCTCCGCCGGATACGGTAAAGAAGTGTGTTCCATATAGACGGTCAAACGTCATCAATGCCAATGCGACTGTGAAAATAGGGAAAGCAGCCACAATCAGAATGGATGTTACGAATGTAGTCCACGTAAACATCGGCATTTTCATCAGTGTCATGCCTTTTGTTCTCATTTTCAAAATCGTTACGATAAAGTTGATACCTGTCATTAATGTACCGATACCGGCAATCTGCAGGGCGACTGCGTAAAAATTATTGCCGATTCCCGGACTGAACTCCTTGCCTGCAAGAGGGAAGTAGGAAGTCCAGCCTGCATCAGGCGATCCTCCAATGACAAAGGAAATATTGAAAAGCATAGCTCCGCTGAAGAACAGCCAGAAGCTTAGAGCATTCAGCTGTGGAAAGGCAACGTCACGTGCACCGATCTGCAGCGGAATGACAACGTTCATTAAACCAATCAAAAACGGCATCGCCATGAAAAGAATCATAATCACGCCGTGTGTTGTGAAAATCTCGTTGTAATGCTGGGAATTCAGGAATTCCATTTCAGGACGTGATGTCTGAGCTTTCATCAGCAGCCCGTCCATCCCGCCGCGGAAAAACATTAATACAGCGGAGATAATATACATAATACCAATTTTTTTATGATCAACAGTAGTCAGCCATTCTGTCCACAGGTACTTCCATTTTTTCAGATAGGTAATCCCTGCCACTGCACCGACCATTGTCAGTAAAATGGCAATCTGGGAACCTAGTATAAGGGGATCTCCAGTAATAAAAAACTCATCCCATTTAATGCCCATGATGGTCACCTCCATGGTTTTCTTCACTATCGTCATGGCCTTTATCTTCACCATGACCTTCAATTACATTCGGTTTCTCATTTTTATAATTATCGTCTTCTTCGAATGTCTTGCCCTGATATCCATGACCTCTGTAGAGTTCAGGATTTGTATATGCTTTAGAGTCGGGATCAGCATGATTCACCCATTCCAAATGAGTATTTGAATAGGTCAGCCTTCCTAAATGAGTAGGCTTCAGCAGCCCAACATATTCTTTCTCTGTCAATTTAGGAGCTGTATCCTTAACATCTTCAACCCATTGGTCGAAATCTTCCTGGGTTTGGGCGAGCACTTCAAATTTCATATCCGCATAGCCGCGGCCGTTAAAGTTCGTATTCTGGCCTTCATATGATCCAGGGTTGTCTGCAACAAGATATAATTTTGTTTCCATTTTCGGCATGGTGTACTTTTGTCCGCCAAGTGCAGGCACCCAGAACGATTGCATGGTGCTTGCAGAAGTCATTTTGAAAAGTACAGGCCTATCTTCAGGAATATTGACATAATTCACCGTCTCAATTCCTTCTTCTGGATAACTGAAAATCCATTTCCAATCTGCAGAGGTTACATGTATAGTAATAGGCTCTTTTTCTTCGTAGCCTTTTGGTGCTTCTTCGAGAGCATAAAGTGTTTTTACGGTCGGGATTGTTAACGCAATGACAATTAAGATTGGAATCCCGGTCCAGATAATTTCAAGAAGTGTGCTTCCATGTTCCTCAGGCGGTTCATAATCCTTATTTTCTGGTTTCTCACGATATTTCCAGACGATGTAGCCGAATAATCCAAATACGACTACTACAACAAGAAGCATCCAGATCAGGGACCAGTTAATTAATTCGGTAATACTTCTTGCAACAGGGCCCTGCGGTTCAAACACAACCATATTACAGCCGCTGAGAATAAGCATCGGCAATATAGCTGTTAAAAAGAGCAGCATTTTCTTCATCTGATGGTTCATCTCCTTTAAACAAAAACTATTGTTAAATAATTCACAAATAATGTGCGTGTTTTCACAAACATACCAAAAAAATATATAGATGGAAAAATTGCACACCCTTGAAACACTTATTTAACTTAGTTATCACTGTGTAAATGATATTAACATAAGCAAAAATAAAAAGTTGTGACAAAAGTTAGAAGGAAATAAATGTAAACATTTGGTACAACACTTCATTTTCTGCAAATAGCATTACGGCAACGTTTTAACACCAAAATAAACTTTTGAACAACTTATGAACTTTAATTCAGTTAATTTTTCCCAAGGGATTTTTTCGATAATGGAGGATAAAATACTTAAAAAATCCGAATCGTGGTGCAGCAAGATGAACTTTCGCAACCTGAAAATCAAGAAAATCCGCAAACTCAATAAAAATACGGATCAATCTATGCAGCCGCCGCTATTATCTTTTGTGGATAAATTCGAAGAAACCCAGGATTTCAGGGAATGGAATATTCAAGTTAATGACCAGAAAATCAGGATATTTTACCTTGAGTCTGTTGTTTCAAAAGAGAAATTTTATGAGCTTGTATTTGTGCCCCTATCCAACTTAAAAGGGGAACACATTGAAGAGTTTTTGATTTCTCTCAACGGCAAGGAGACAAAAGATCAAGAAGAAATCATCAGCTTATTGTTAAAAGGGAGCTTTGCGGTCTGCCTTCCTGAATCACAGAAAATTTATATGGTAAGCTTTCCAAAAGAGCTGGAAAGAACGATCCAGGAACCTGTAAATGAAGTTGTAGTTAGAGGGTCGCATGATGGTTTTATAGAAAACCTGCAGACCAATATATTCCTGATCCGCAACCGTATCGAAAGTCCGGATTTAACTGTCAGCTATATGAACATTGGGACTAAGTCAAAAACGAAAATTTCATTAGTATACCTGAAAGGAATAGCAAATGAGGAGATTGTCAAAGAGATTAAGAGAAGACTTTCATTTATTAAAGCGGATTTGATTATCAGTCCCGGTTATATTGAAGAGTATATTGAGGATAATACATTCAGCATATTCCCGCAAATCCTTAACACAGAACGTCCGGATCGTGTAATGGCAAACTTAACGGAAGGCAGGATTATCTTAATGGCTGAAGGCAGCCCTACAGCTTTAATAATGCCTGCAACGTTTGTTACTTTCTATCAGTCACCTGACGATTACAATAGCAGATGGATACCGGCAACATTTATCCGTGTTCTCCGGTTTGTGAGTTTCGTCATAGCTATTACACTTCCGGGGATTTATATCGCCATTAATGCTTTCCATCATGAAGTAATTCCCCATGAATTAGTGATTCCGTTGAAAAATTCAGTTGAGGGAATACCGTATCCGCCATTATTGGAAGCGTTCATGATGGAACTGACCATTGAATTAATTCGTGAAGCAGGAATACGTCTGCCAAGGCCGATTGGGCAAACAATTGGAATAGTAGGGGGACTTGTCATTGGCGATGCGGTTGTTAATGCAGGGCTCATTTCAAATATTATGATTGTTGTGGTTGCTTTAACTGCGGTTTCCTCTTTTGTGGTACCGTCAAATGAAATGAGCACAACCGTCCGGCTCCTTCGTTTCCCTCTGATGATTCTCGCTTCCATAATGGGCTTTGTTGGTTTAATGTTTGGGATCATCTATATATTAATTGCACTATGCAGACTTGAGTCCTTTGGCGTTCCGTATTTTGCCCCGTTTGCACCATTTCGTCTAAAAGAAATAAAAGACACATTTATCAGGCTTCCGCTTTGGATGATGAATAAGCGCCCGCAAAGCTCGGGTGCCATTGATCTATTAAGGCAGAAGGATTCAAGAGGGTGGAAGAAGCATGAAGAATAAAGAATCAATCGATCTTCCTCAGCTTTTTTTTATCATTATTCAAACACAAATCGGAGTAGGAGTTTTATCTCTTCCCTTCACGATGTATAAGGCTTCAAAGACAGACGGCTGGATATCTCTGATGGTAGCAGGGGTCTTTGTTCAGCTCATTCTGACTATGTATTATTTCCTGCTGAAAAAATTTAATGGAAGTAATATATTTGACATCGCCAGAATAACAGCTGGAAAGATAATCGGAAACTTTATTATTTGCTTATATCTTCTGTATTTCTTATTGATTGGAGTAATGATCCTCTCGCTCTTTGACAAAATTATTGCCACATGGATACTGCCCAGAACTCCAGGCTGGGCAGTTGGAGGCATATTTTCTTTTTTGGCCGCCGCTCTTTGCAGGGAGGGAATTCGAGTTATTGGCCGATTTTATACATTGGTAACACCCTTGCTTCTTCTGCTGATCTTTTTGATCACATACACGATAAAGGATGCAAATATTTATTTTCTTTTTCCTATCGGTAAAGAAGGGATCAAGGATATTTTACTGGGAAGCAAAGAAGCTGTGATTGCAATGCTTGGCTTTGAGATGGTTCTGGTTATTTATTCACTGACAAATGCCGAACACAAGCGAAGATACCGTATAATTACCGGTGCCAATGCGCTAATTACTTTACTTTACACCTATTTGATCATTATCCACTTTATTTATTACAGTCCAGAAGAGATTGCGCTCGTTCCTGAACCGATGTTATTTATTTTAAAGTCCTATTCGTTTAAAATCATCGAACGAACCGATTTATTCTTTTTGTCCATTTGGATTATTTCCGTGTTCACTTCTTTTGTGAGCTACCTTTATATGTCGGCAAAAAGTGCAAAAAGATCCCTAAGGGGAAAAACCGCTTCTTTGTTTATCTTTTTACAGCTGTAATTTTCCTTGGCGCCAGTGGAATCATGTCAATTATAGGATTAACAGAGAAGCTATCCCAAGTGATGTCTTATGTCAGTTTACTTTTTATTATTATAATCCCTTTCCTATTGCTGGTCTTTTCTTACGTATTTAAGAGAAAACAAAAAGGGGGCAGCAGCCGTTATGATTATCATTAAAAGAATACTTCTTCTCCTGATGATCAGCATCTTCCTGACCGGCTGCTGGGATCAGAACTTATTAAAGGAAGCAAGGCTTTTTATGAGCGCAAGCTTTGATCTTGAACCTGACGGCAAAATACGTGATGGCGTTACATCACCAATTCTGGGAACAAGCCCGGATTCCCCATCAAAAGCCCGGTCAGAATATTTTACCGCTACGGGGAACACTCCCAGGGATGGAAGAGTAAATATTGACAAAATAGCACCCAAAAAATTTGATGCTTCCAAATTAAGAATAATGATTATTGGCAGTGAACTGGCAAAGCTGGATATATATCCGGTTCTCGACGTTTTTTATCGCGATCCTAAAAGCTCCTTAAGTGCCAAAATCGCGATTGCTGAAGGAAGAGCGGATGAAATCCTTAAAAGCAGGCTGCAGGAGGAAGGGAAGGTTAGTGATTATTTACATAACTTAATAGTAAGTACAGAAATAGTATCATTTATCACAGAAGAAAATATCCAATCGATTTGCGCTGAGCTGTTTGATCCCGGAGAAGATTTCCTCTTGCCATACCTCGGCCTGACTTCGGAAAATGAAGTCAAAGTTAAAGGACTTGCCATGTTCAACGAAAGGTCATTTACCGGTGAAAGTCTTGGGGAAGATGAGTCAAAAATGTATATCCTTATGGATGATCAATTAGGGAAAAGCATGAGATTCACTAAAAAAGTGACAAAAAATGAAGAAATAGGACAATTAAACTTTATATCATTCGATGTAATTAAGTCTTCAAGCAAATTAAAGCTTCAAATCAGCAACAATTCAATACAGGGTGCGGATATAAAAGTAAAAATGAAAATTAGTATTACAGAGTTTCCTCAGAATAAGCTGGATAAGAAGGATAAAGTAAAAAAATTAAATAAAAAGTTATCTCAAGAGCTGACTAAAGATGCGCAAAGGACAATAAAAAAAATGCAGGCTGCCAATTGTGATGGTTTTGGTATTGGAAGAAGACTCATTGCCATGCACCCTTCTGTATGGGAATCTGTAAAGTGGAAAGAGGATGTATATGCAAATCTTCCAATAAACGTAAAAGTTAAAGTTGAAATAGCCGGAAACGGCATTATCAACTAAACAACTGACCCCCCCAGATTGTAAAAAATTGTAAAGAGCCAGCAATGGCTCTTTTATTAATTGAAAAATACAGAATAGTACAGTAACATGAAGTAAAAATAGATAGAGACAGGGTGAGGAAATGATTGATTTAAGAAGCGACACAGTCACAAAGCCGACTGAAGCTATGAGAAAGGCGGCTTATGAAGCGGAAGTTGGAGATGATGTTTATGGAGAGGATCCTTCGATAAATCAACTGGAGGAAACAGCTGCTGAAGTGCTTGGAAAGGAAGCAGCACTTTTTGTAACGAGCGGCACACAGGGAAATCAGATCGCCATTTTAACACATTGCCGACCGGGCAATGAAATTATCCTCGAAGCAGAAAGCCATATTTTTTATTATGAAAGCGGAGCTTCTTCTGCCTTTGCCGGTGTCCAGACCAGAACGTTAAATGGGTCAAGAGGGGCCATGGATCCCTCTGATGTGGAGTATGCCATTAGGGGAGAGGATCAGCATTTTCCTGAGACAGGATTAGTTTGTCTGGAAAATACGCATAATCGTGCCGGCGGAGCTGTAATACCCATTGATAATATGAAGGAAATTCATAAAATTACAAAAGCTAATAATGTCCCAGTACATATGGATGGAGCAAGATTATTCAATGCCGCAGCAGCACTGAATCTGCCGGCTTCGGAATTAGCAAAGCATTCTGATACTGTCCAGGTATGCCTATCTAAAGGACTTGGTGCTCCGGTCGGATCCATACTGGCAGGGAATAGAGATTTTATAACAGCCGCCAGAAAATGGCGCAAAAGACTCGGCGGGGGTCTCCGCCAGGCTGGCGTGATAGCTGCTCCAGGCCATATTGCATTAACTCAAATGAGAGAACGCTTGGCAGAGGACCATGAAAATGCCCAATATCTTGCACAGCAGCTTGGAAATATAAGAGGGATTGAAATTGTAAACCAGGTGGATACGAATATCATAGTGGCAGATGTGAAAAATCTAAAGATGAATTCATCGGAATTTGTTGAAAGATTGAAAGCTGAAGGAGTTCTTTCAGGAACTTTCGGCCCTAGTTATGTGCGTTTTGTTACGCACTATGATGTGAACAGAAATCAGCTTGAACAGGCCATTACAGCGATTCAAAAAACAGCTGATCAAGTTATATAAACAGATGAAAAAACGCATGTCATCTTCGGGCATGCGTTTTTCCTATTTAGAAATATCTCTGCAGCGGCGCAGCAGTGTAATGTTGGGAATGAAAGTGGCTCTGATGCCAAATACTGTGATAGGGATAGCCTTGTTGAATAGGCTGATACCAGGGACCATACTGCGTCTGGGAATATCCGTAATAATGGGCACCATTCATGCCGGTAATAATATATTGCCTCAAAGAAAATCCTCCTTCCCATCTATTATAAATAAACTATGCAAAGCCTTTTAAAGTGGCCCCTCAATGAATACTCAATTTTTCCACCTATACTTTTCGTCTTACTCCGTATGATAAAAAAGTAAAACTAACACTTTTAAAGGAGAATAAGACTATGTTATTAAAGAAAAACTTTCTTCTCGGTGTTTTCCTGATTCTAACCCTTGCTGCATGTAATAATACTCAGCAGGGCATGGACTCAGGAGAGTTAAAAGGGGATGACCTGGAGGAAATTAGCAATACCAATAATGTGAATGTGGACAGGGAAAGACGGGGAATTGCTCCACTTGAATTGCAAAAAGTAAATAATGGTTACCTCACCATTGATCCTAATTCATACAGCACTGCAACACCAAGCCAGGAATTCCCTCATAGCCAATTAGCTGATGATGGCGGTATGCCATTGTACCAATTTGGAGAGGGCCAGCAGCAAAATCAAGGCATGGAAGGCGGACAGCCTGAAGGGCGTCAATTTGCTCAGCCGTTTGGCCAACAAGGCCAGCAGCCGCAAGCACCTGCAGAAAACCCTCCACAGGAAGGAACCGGACAGGCGCCAGAAGGACAAGGTGAACAGGCACCAGCTGCTCAAAATGATGAAATAAACAACTTTGAATCTAAAGTAATCCAATTAACCAATGCAGAACGGGAGAAAAATGGGCTAAACGCTCTAAAATCAGATAAACCGCTAAGTGGTGTGGCACAAGCTAAGTCGAATGATATGCAGCAGAAAAATTACTTTTCTCATACGAGCCCAACATATGGTTCGCCATTTGATATGATGAGGGATTTTGGAGTCAATTACAGCACAGCAGGCGAAAATATTGCCATGGGACAGCAGACTCCTGAACAAGTGGTGCAGGCATGGATGGAAAGTGAAGGGCATCGCAAAAATATATTAAACGGCACCTTTACACATATTGGTGTAGGATATACGGATGACGGATCTTACTGGACACAAATGTTTATTGCAAAATAAAGCAACAAAAAGGAAATCGGCGCGTTAGCCGATTTCCTTTTTGTTTATTAAAGGTTCAAGCTGACTTTTTATATCATCAAGCAGTTCATGAATAGTCAATTCTGTATCTGTTTGCCCTTTATCTAGAGCAGATTCCAATAGCTTTGCAAAATCACTAAAGTTAGATTTCATAATAGACACCTTCAAACAGCAATGTATTTTATGATTCTATACCCTGTGCATTTTTTTTGAAACTAACCATATATACTATTCGAATGCGGGCTGAGGCGTGAAAAAAATGCACTTTCATCCAACTTTCTTTAACATAAATGATTTATATACTATAAAGACGGGTATTAAATACTGATTATATTTTCCGGCTGCCCCCATACCTTTGATTTGAACAGCGAATAGTATAGCAGGAAAGAGAATTTAGATTATAATTACCTTGTTAAATTGGAGGTCTGATTATGAGATTGGTGCAAATGGATATTGATCAGCTATTGGAATCTACATCTGAGATTGCCGAAGAAGATCTTGGCTATATGATCAGACAGGTGGAAATTGATCATTTATTAGAGCGTACCCAGGATTGGTAATATATAATAGAGAACTCCCCTCAGTCATAAGCTGAGGGGAGTTTTTATGCTGAAAACGTATCTTCTTGCGAATGACTCTTCGATCGAATAGATTTCCTGGAAGACAGGACTATGCCGACAATCACAATTCCCCCGCCAATTATCTGATACAAGTACAATTTTTCCTGTGTGAAACACAAGGCAAAGATAATAGCGAAAACAGGAAGAAGATTGAGAAAAACCCCCGCTTTGGCTGCTCCGATTATGTGAACTCCAAAATTCCATGATAGAAAAGCCATAATGGAAGCCAGAAACCCAACATACATCAAGATTCCTATAGAGGGAAGAGTGAAGACAGGTTTTGCTGCCTGCAGCCACAAATATTCAACCAGGCTTAAGGGCGCCAATAGTAAAATTCCAAGAAAAACAGATACATAAAAAGCAGACAGCAAAGGCAGCACGTCGGCATATTTTTTGCCAATCACAGAATACAAAGCCCACATAAAAACCGCTGCCAAAACGTAAAAGTCACCGGCATTTATTTTCCATGAAAGAAACACTTCAACCGATCCCTTTGAAATGACAAATATAATCCCAAAGACTGACAGGAGGATTCCTGATGCCTGGTGTGCCTGAAGCTTTTCTCTTAATAAAAATACGGCCATTATCGCGATGAAAAGCGGTGTTGTGCTGTTTACCACTGACGCATTTATAGACGTGGTGTATTGCAGTGCAACATAAATGATTGTATTGTAACCGGCAATACCGGTCACAGCCAGGAGCAAAAGGATTTTCATATGCTTCCTTATAATATTCCAATCATTTTTAAGCTGCTTTAACATAAAAGGAGTTAAAAGCAGAAAGGCAATGATCCAGCGCATAAGGGAAAAAAGGACTGGCGGAAAATAATCAACACCAATTCTCCCTATAACAAAATTACCTCCCCATATCATATTAGCTAATATCAGCAATAGAAAGCCGTTTGTTTTGTTTCTCTCATCCAGCAATAATGAAAACCTTCTTCCTCTATTTAATAAATAAAATTTTAACTCTGTCATCAAGAAAATACACTAATTTCAGAAAAAATTTTCTTGAAAAATTTGTAACTATTGGAAGAGGCAGCGCGTCAACTTACTTAAAAAGGGGTGTCTGTCATGAAAAATAAATGGCTTTTTCTTGGGTGTATCACATTATTCCTTATCATCCTTGTGTCTATATCATTCTTTAACAGATTAAAAATTGTGAGTACTCTGGCAGGAACTAATGAAGAATTAGTTGTTTTAAACAATAAAGTGTGGGATATTACATTCTCAAAAGAACTTAATCCGGATAGTGTTAACAATGCCTCTGTTTATATTCTGAATGAGAAGGGAGAAAAAGAGCAGGTAAGAACCTCTCTGAAAAACAATAATAAATCCATTGAAATTCAGCCGCCCGAGGAAGGATATAATCTGCATTCACCTCACTATACATTGGTGATCACCAATGATATTAAAACAAAGAAAGGACAAAATCTGAATAAATCAGTAAAAACAGCCTTTAAAGTTATTAATACATTGCCGGCAATCGGCTCAAGAAAAAAATTGAACAGTTATTTTTCAAAAATGCTTAAGGAAGAAAGGACTTTCTTTTCCGGAAGGGATATGGCGGTGAGCGAGGAGAGCAGCAGCGCAAAAAGCTCAGAAGATTCTGCAGGGACAGATTTTTCGGGGACGAATGTGCAGGTTACGGGTATTGATGAAGCCGATCTGATCAAAACAGATGGAACGCACATATATAAAATCTCCGAAAATAAAGTCCAGATTATCAAGGCAGTTCCGGCAGATAAAATGGAGCTGGAATCCCAGTTAACTTTTAATGGAGACTTTTCTCCCTATCAGTTATTTATAGAAGGCAGCCAATTAATCGTTTTGGGCCACAGTTATAAAGATGTACCTGAACACATTGGTAAGGCTTCTGCAGAAAAAATGATTGCACCTGCATTCCAATCCACAAAATCATTTGTTTATAATATCGAACATAAACAAAAACCAAAAAAAGTGAGAGAGGCAGACATTGAGGGAAGTCTGCTTGCTTCGAGGCTAATGGATGGAAAAGTATATTTAATTACAAGTTATCATCCCGACTATTGGATACTGGAAAGAAATGAAAATGCCGACCTGCGTCCCCGTTATTACGATACTGCCGAGAGTAAAGAGCAGCAAATCGTTGATTACAATGAAATAAAGTATTTTCCAGGTTCTCAAAATGCAAATTATACGAATATAGCTGTATTAGATTTAAAAGACGTCAGTAAACCATTAGCAGTCACAAGCTACTTAGGCAGCGGAAATGAATTTTATATGTCCAAAAATAATTTATACCTGGCAGCCACTCAATACAGTAATGAAATCATCGCCAACAGACAGATGCCACATCCGGATACGAGCATCTATAAGTTCAATATTAAAGACGGGAAAGTAGAATTCCAGACATCTGCGGAAATAAAAGGCACCGTTTTAAATCAGTTTTCTATGGATGAGTATAATGGGAACTTCAGAGTCGTGACAACCAAGGGGGAAGCCTGGGATGAACGAACTCCTTCATCCAATAACCTTTACATTTTGGATAAAAACTTTAAACAGATTGGTAAGCTTGAAGACCTGGCAAAAGGGGAGAGGATTTACTCTGCAAGGTTTATGAATGACCGGATTTATATGGTTACTTTTAAGGAAACCGATCCTCTCTTTGTTATTGATGGCTCAAATCCGGAAAACCCTTTTGTTCTCGGCGAATTAAAAATACCCGGCTTCAGCAATTACCTGCATCCTTTGGATGAAAATCATCTCATTGGCTTTGGTTATGATACAAAGATTAGTGGAGGCAAAGAAGCTGCCAGCCAGCCTGTTATTACAACGGACGGTGTTAAAATATCTTTATTCGATGTAAGTGATACAAGTAATCCTGTTGAAAAGGATACAGAAATAATCGGAGGCCGCGGCACCCACTCGACTTTAAACTACGACCATAAAGCGCTTTTCGTTGATAAAAAGAGGAATCTATATGGATTCCCCATTTCAATCTACCGGAATAAAGAAGGAAGCCAGTTTGAATCCATATTCGACTTCCAGGGTGCGTTAGTATACAAAATTACTGTCCAAAACGGAATAGAGCTTCAAAGTGAAATTACCCATCAGACAGAAAAAGCAATCTATGAAGAATGGGAAGATACAATCGAGAGGCTTATCTATATCGGTGATTACATTTATAGCATTTCACCTCAAAAAGTGGATGCCTATCATACAGATGGGTTTCAAAAAGCTGGAGAATTAAATTTAAATTAAGAGAACTGGCCTTCCGGCTGGTTCTTTTCTTTATAATACCGACCAATATAACATTGGAAGTGAATTTCCATATCGTGGTATGAATTTGTTATTAATGGCTATTCTATAGTATATAACTATAATTTTACTAAATGGCTGGTGAGAATATGAACGGCAGCAGTATTCCTAAATTGATATCGTCCGAAATGGCCATGCTCTGGAATACCTATATAGCAGATACAGCAGCAGTCTGCTGTATAAAGCACTATATAAAAACAAATGAAGACCCGGATGTCCTGCCGGTATTGAACTATGCATTGACTATCGCAGAGGATCACATAGACGAAATTTCCTCACTCTTTACTGCAGAGGAATTTCCCATACCCGATGGATTCAATGAGCAAGATTTGCACATTGACGCTCCCAAGTTATTTTCAGACATAACCTATTTAAGATTTATGCATCATTTAGGCAGAACCGGATTGAATGCCTATTCCCTTGCTAAATCAGTTTCTGCCCGAGAAGACGTTCGCAGCATGTTTAAGAAATACTATGAACAAACCGAAAAACTCTTTGATATGGCAGCTGAGGCTATGCAGGAAAAAGGAATCTTCATTCGATCACCCTATATTGAATATCCTAAACAGGTAAAGTATGTATCAGACCATAGCTTCCTTGGCGGGATTGCAGGGAAAAAACGTCAGCTGCTGGCTATCGAAATTGCCCATCTGGGCACCAATATCGAGTTATCCAATATTGCCAAAACCATGCTTCTAGCATTCAGCCAGGTAGCTAAGGAAAAAATGATAAGCAATTATTTCAAAAAAGGCTATGACATGAGCCTGGAGCATGTTGAATATTTTCTCAATGTCTTAAAAAATGACGATGTAGCCTATCCAAGCACATGGGATGGGTCCATTACAGACTCAACGGTCTCACCTTTTTCGGATAAATTAATGATGTTTCTGATCGCCAGTATAACTGCTGTCGGGGTAATGGACTTTGGAATAGCAATCGGTGCAAGCATTAGAAAAGATTTGGCTATCCAGTATGCTAAAATGATGATCAAAGTCGGCAGTTTTGCAGACGACGGAGCAAAAATGATGATTGACAACGGCTGGCTGGAAAATCCCCCTCAATCACTTGATAGAGATGAACTCAGAAAAAAATAGCGGTGAAGCATTCTTTTAAAGGGAATGCTTCATTTTTTATGAGTGCTGCCCAATAATTGGGGTAATAGAATACTAGCTTAAAAAAAAGAAGGAGATGAAACTGAATGCATAAATCGATGCTTGCTTTTACCGCATGCATGATGCTGACAGCCTGCAGCGCGGGGAAGAGAATAAAGATGAAGCGGCTAAAAAAGACAACAGCAGCCAGGAATACAATGAAGCCACAAACACAGAAGGTGAAAAGAAGCCACTCTCTATTGCCGAGCTGGATGAACGCATTGACGAGGGTATGAATATTGATACGTACTCTGCCGAAGTGCAGTCATGGGCTGAAAAGGGTCAGCTGGAAATGGAGGAAACAGTAGTCGTTGAAGATGAAAATACGTCATCAGCAGATATTCTTCAGCTTGCTGATGGATTTTTAGGAGTGGCATATGACGAGAAAGAAGTTACAGAAGTAAAAATGTTCCAGTCTGCAGAGCATGCAAAAAAATATTTTGAATCACTATAATGAATAGTGGACCTTCCGGACGGAAGGTCCACTTTCATTCAGGACTGTTTACCATAATTGCTGCAACTTGCATTAATCGATCATAGAAAAGGACAGATGCAGGATTTTGTTCGAGGCCCGTCTCCTGAAAGGCCTCCTTCATACAGGCCAGCCATCTTTGCGCTCTTAATGGTGTAATTTCAAATGGAAGATGTCTTTGTTTCATGGCAGGCGGGCCAAACTCCTGGCTGTAGAGAGGCGGCCCCCTAGGAATTGCGTAAGGAACATTCTTTGTTTTCGCTTAATATCCTCAATATCTCCTTCAAAAAGAGGACTTAAAACGGGATCTGCATACACACGCGGATAAAACGCCTCAACCAGTTTTTCAATAGTTTCAGTTCCGCCTATTTCTTCAAAGAGTGATTGAAAATTTTGCACGATACTTCACCTGCCTGTAATTCATATATTTTATTGTCATTATATAGAAGTAATTCTAGCTTAAACGTGACATAAATCACAGTTTAAAATTATTCTTAGACAAACATCCGCTAAAACTTTCATTTTTAAGCATAAAATTTTGTTAAAAGAAAAAATTGTGAGAAAATTATCCAGTAATTCAATAGTTAAAATGAGGTGAAAGAATGGAAAATTTACATTCAGCTGTATCATTACATAACGGTGTCAAAATGCCTTGGCTTGGTCTTGGTGTTTTTAAAGTTAAGGACGGGGACGAAGTTGTCCATTCAGTTAAATCTGCCCTGAAAGCAGGCTATAAAAGCATTGACACGGCCGCGGTCTATGGGAACGAAGAGGGTGTAGGCCAGGCAATTAAGGAAGCAGGCGTACCTCGTGAAGAATTATTTATTACCACGAAAGTCTGGAATTCTGATCAGGGTTATGACTCAACAATCACTGCATTTGAAACCAGCCTTGAAAAACTTGGTCTCGATTATATTGACCTTTACCTGATTCACTGGCCTGTGAGAGGGAAATATAAAGAAACATGGAAAGCACTCGAAACTCTTTATAAAGAGAATAAAGTAAAAGCCATTGGTGTGAGCAACTTCCAGATTCATCACCTGGAAGATCTCATGAAGGATGCCGAGATAAAGCCGATGGTCAATCAGGTGGAGCTTCATCCTTTACTCAGCCAGTCTGAGCTTAGAGACTTCTGCAGAAATCAGGAAATTCAGATAGAAGCATGGTCACCGCTTGCACAGGGAGAGCTTCTTGAAAACGCAGCATTGAAGGAAATTGCCCAAAAGCACGGCAAATCGGTTGCACAGGTTATCTTAAGATGGGATCTTCAGAACGGAATTGTTACTATTCCAAAGTCAGTAAAAGAACATCGCATCATTGAAAATGCCGAGGTATTTGACTTTGAACTTTCTTCAGAAGATATGGACAAAATCAGCAGCTTAAATGAAAACAGACGAGTAGGTCCGGACCCTGACAACTTCGATTTTTAAATACGGAAAGAAACCGGCAGGCATACATAGCCTGCCGGTTTTCTTTTACTCCTCAAAATAATCCCGAAATTCTTCTGTATCCGTTTCAGTTTTATTCCTGTAGTAAGGATTATCTTCAGTCGAATTTTCCGGATCAAGATTGGTCTTTATGACAAGTGTTGGCCCCGTAGTATGTTTGGCAATCATCCGATCATCCAGTTCTTCGAAGTCCGGAAGCTTTTTGCTTCCTGGTTTTATTGGATCCATGGCTGCACCTCCCAATTCATAGCGTGCAATGACTAGGTACAATTTATTCATTAAATCCCCTTAAATACGAAAGAATGTTTGCACAGGCGGAAAAAAGGATATTAGGAATAAAACAATCTTTGTGTTATATAAACCCACCCAGGTTTTTGTTGGAGGAAGATAAATGAGTATTTTCGAGAACATTTTAGATATCCTGGAGAAAAAGGGGGCTATTTCTATCCCTTCTCTGCTGGACGAAATGAATAGGCCAAGTAATTTTCAGAGAACCGGCGCGAAGCCTGTTGAACTATCACATGTTAAATCAGTCATCAGCAGGAAAAGAGAGCTCTTTCATATTAAAAATAATATTGTCACGATTGACCCTGATAAAGAACCCATTCTTTTGAGTGTCAGCCTCGGCGGTTATCCCGGGCCATGGTATAAGATTGAAGTGGATTTCATCAATGGCCGTTTTGTTTATTTTGAATGGCATTTAAGTAATTTTTCATCAAGAAATGAGCTGCCGAAAGCGTCAGGAAGCATTGAAGAATTTAAAAAAGAATTATACCGGCTGAAAATTTGGAAGTGGCAGAAGGAATACAAAAACCCAGGGATAGTAATGGATAGTGTGACATGGTCTATAAAACTGGTTACGAAGGAAAATATTTTTGAGAGTCAGGGGATACAGTCTTTCCCTAATGGCTGGGAAAAGTTTTGCATGGCACTTACGAATCTGACAGGAAAATATATTTGTTAAAAAGCTGCTGCTGAAAAACCGGCTGCAGCTTTTTAGTTTTCTGAAACGATCTTCAGGACAAAGCTCTTATCTTTCTCATCAATATACAGGCAATATTCTTCTTCCTCTGTTATATCCAGCAGCTGCTGAAGTTCTTTGGGAATATGGATGGAGCCATTTTCAGAAATTAGCCTTTTATTGTGGGTTGATTCCAAATTGGCTCTTTCAATAATAATCTGATCATGATCGAATCGAAGATCAGCCAGTTTACCCGGCAAAAGGCCAAATTGGCTGCGCCACTTGCTCGGAAGAAGAATTTTACCCGTTTTGTTGAAGTTCTTGCACTTGTACATTGTCATCATGCTGATCAGCTCCTTCTATGCTTGTTAATCTATTACACATATTGGAACTTTCAAAACACGATTTTCATGCAATTTCGCAAAAAATTCATTGGCTCCCCTAAAAAGGATGAATAAAATTCCTGTAAATACAAAACCTTTAAAAAAAGGTGGGGTAAGATGAAAAAGAAGCTATATTTGGTGCTGATAATTCTCCTTTCCTGGCTGACTGTTCCATTTATAGGCAAAAAGGATTTTAAGCGATTTTATCCTGCTGCTCTGTTTATGGGGTTTTATGTATTAATAGAAGGGATTATTGCTGAAAAAAACAATTGGTGGACGATTAAGGAAAGATTTCATCCCAAGCTCAGTGGTGAACTGCCATTAGTTTTAGGACCTTTTTTTGCAGGGTCTATATGGATATTAAAATTCACTTATAGAAAGCCGTTGCTGTATTTACTTTTGAATGCTCTGGTCGATGCCTTTTTCGCCTATCCTTTTTATACTTGGTTCAAAAAGATCGGAATATGGAAACTTCGGCGCTTTTCACAAATGAAGCTGTTTATGCTGTTTTTGCTGAAGTCAATCTTCATGTATGTTTTCCACCTCATCTTTGTGGATAAAAAAACAATATCCAGGTTAGCGAATGGATTTAAAAAAACCTTTATGAACAGGGGAGTGGAGAGATGAAAATGCAAGAAAGAAAAGACGTTGCCTGTACGGATGATAAGGATATTCTTCATCATTTAATGGAAGAACAAATTGCTTATATCTGTGTGGAAGAAGAGGAAGAGCGGATGAAGGAAGAAACTATGAATAGTGTCGATGGCGATTAGGATACTTCCCGGAAAGAGGTGTATAATGAAGAAATTAATAATCAGTCTTATGGTAATGATGTTCATAACCGAATACATTCCCATCTCGACATTCGCCGGAGAAGTGTATGCAGAGAAACCGGAACCAGCCTATGCGAAGTGGGGCAGACTTGCTATGGAAACAGCAAAAGAGAAATACCCCAGGGCTAAAATCCTTGACTACCTGCATATCGGAAGAGAAAAAAGACAAACCACAGATATCGAAAGGTTTAAGCTATGGGTAGAGGATGGCGGCAAAGAATTCGGTTTATACATTGATATTGAATTTGATTCAAAAACGGACAGAGTTGTCAGGATCAATATGAGGAAATCAGCTAATTAGCTCACTCAGAAGCAAAGCGGGACTTCACCAAGGTGAAGTCCTGTTTCCTTTTATCGCAGTCTAACGGGCAGTAAGACCCCCACTGATTGAAGTTTCACTTTATCGCAACCTCAAATTTTGAATAACAATCAATCGAGAAGTCTGCATATGGATTATTGCTGCGGAAGGCACAGGTGCTGATGCCGATCTGTCTGGCAGGCATTAAATCTGTATCCTGGTCGCCAATGGCCAAATCAATATGATATCGCCGGTGAAGATATTCATAGGACTCCGGATGCGGCTTTAAAGAGAAACCATCAAATTCCGGGCAGATAACTTCTTCAAAATAGGAAGTAAGTTTCCAATGCTCCAGCAGTTCCTCCGTTGATTGCCGGTTACGGTGGGTGACAAGCACGTTAACATTATTTCGCTCTAATATTCCCCTTACATATGGAAACAATGGCTTTTCATCATGCATAAAAGTGGCTTCCATTTGACGGAAGTCAGCAATTTTTTCTGGAGGAACATCAAATTTCTGATAGGCTGTCCCGTTTTTCAGGGGCTTGAGCACTTCGTCAGGATCCAGCTTTTTGCCGGATATGCGAATAAAAGACTGAACCAAAGTGGGCCAAGTATCCAGAATCGTGCCATCTAAATCCCAGAGAACATTCATAATAATCTCCTCCTTGCTATGTATTCATTGTATAGGCTGTGAGGAGGCAAAGGCAACTACCCGGCCATTTTACCTGCCGGGTATCTATTATCTCAATACATTAAAGTATCTGGCTTCAGGATGGGCAAACACCATTGCAGATACAGAAGCCTCAGGTTCCATCATGCATTCTTCAGTAAGGTGAACACCAATATCCTCAGGCTGTATAAGCTTAAACAGCTTTTTCTGGTCCTCCAGATCAGGGCACGCTGGATAGCCATATGAAAAGCGCTGCCCCTGGTATTTCGCCGCAAAACGGTCCTTCATCGTCATTTCAACCGGATCCGGGAACCCCCAGCGATCGCGGATCTGGCGATGGATCAGCTCAGCAAGGCCTTCAGCCGTCTCCAAAGCCAGCGACTGCAGGGCATGGCTTTCCAGAAATCTGCCTTCCGCTTTTAAACTGTCTGCTATACCGCGTATTCCTTTCCCTGCTGTCACAGTGAAGAAGGAAACATAATCCATTTGATCGCTTTCTTTTGATTTAAGGAAATCTGCCAGACATAAGAATGGCTCTGTTTCCTGGCGTGGAAATTCGAATGTCTCAATGACCGTTTTTTCATCCTTAGCATAAATAATCACCTTATCTCCATCTGACTGGGCAGGGAAGAATTGATAAACTGCTTTAGGCTCAATCCAGCTTTTCTCATTTGCTTCAGCAATCAGTTCATCAACCAATGCGTTAATTTTAATGGCTTTTTCATCTTTTTCCGCAAGCAGCTTTTGCAGGTTTCCTTTTAAGCCAAGGTGATGGCCAATCAGCATCTGCTTGTTAATATACGGCTCAATATGCGAGAGGGAATAGGCTTTCAGCAAATGCCGTTTTAAATCTTTTGGAACAAATACAGGTACTTGTGTGCTTACTGTTGGTTTAGGCTTTACTGCAACCGCCACTGATCCGCGGTCATAAGGAACAGCATTTAGCGCTGCTGCCTGTTTTTGATCCTGCTGGATTCGCAGTTTCTCAGCTTCTTCAGGCTCCTGAAGCTGATTGGCTAAAGAGAGACCGTTCATAGCATCCTTGGCATACAGCACGAGACCGTCATATTCCTTGGAAATTTTAGTATCCGTAAATTTCCTTGAAAGGGCGGCGCCGCCAACTAAAATAGGAATATCAATTCCAGCCTGTTTCATGTCGTGTGCCGTTATGACCATCTGCTGTGCAGATTTAACAAGCAGCCCTGAAAGGCCAACCATATCCGGATTCTCACGCCTGATGTTTTCAATCAGTTCAGCAGGGGAGACTTTGATTCCCAAATCTATCACTTCATATCCATTATTGCTTAAAATAATATCCACAAGATTTTTCCCTATATCATGAACATCGCCTTTAACGGTTGCCAGGATGATTTTCCCCTTGGATGAAGATTGGGCTTCACCTTTTTCCATATGCGGTTCAAGATAAGCGACAGATGCTTTCATAACCTCGGCGCTCTGCAGAACCTCTGCGACAATCAGCTGATTATCATTGAACAATCTCCCTACTTCCTTCATTCCGTTCATTAAAGGCCCATTAATGATATCAAGCGGAGCAGGGTATGCCTGGAGAGCAAGTTCGAGATCCGGCAGCAGCCCTTCTTTTGTTCCTTCGAGTATATAATAGGCGAGGCGTTCTTCAAGTGTCATATCCGGAAGAACACTTTTGCTTTCTTTCTTCTTATCCCGGTAAAAATCAGTGAAAATGGCAAGTGATTCATCAGTAGTTTCAAATAGCAGCTTTTCAGCCATTAAAACCTCTTCCTTAGATATGGAAGCAAATCTTTCGAGTTTTTCTGTGTTCACTATCGCATAATCCAGGCCTGCCTGGGTGCAGTGATAAAGAAATACAGAATTTAAAATTTCCCTGCCGACAGGAGGAAGGCCGAAGGAAACGTTACTGATTCCCAAAATAGTTTGAACCTCCGGCAGAGCCTCTTTAATAAGTCTGATTCCATCTACCGTTGCCTTTGCAGACCCGATGTATTGCTCATCCCCTGTCCCGACAGGGAAGACGAGGGGTCAAAAATAAGATCCTGAGGCGGGATATTATATTTATTTACAAGCAAATCATGAGAACGCTTTGCAATCTCAAGTTTACGTTCAGCCGAAACACCCATTCCTTCTTCGTCAATCGTTCCGACAACCACTGCAGCACCATAGCGGTGAACAAGAGGGGCAATCGCCTCAAAGCGTTCTTCGCCATCTTCCAGATTAATCGAATTTATTATGGCTTTACCCTGTGAATAGGTGAGAGCTTTTTCAATCACTTTTTCATCTGTTGAATCGATCACTAGCGGAACTTTGATTTTTTTCACTAATTCCTTGATAAAATTCTCAACATCCTGCATTTCTTCACGGTCAGGATCTGCCAGGCAAATATCAATAACATGGGCACCGCCTTTTACCTGGGCACGGCCTATCTCTGCAGCTTCCTCGAACTTTCCTTCTGCAATCAGTCTTTTAAACTTGCGGGAGCCAATTACATTTGTTCGTTCGCCGACCATTATGGGTCTTAAAGTTGGATCATCATAAATCAGAGGTTCAATTCCGGAAACTTTATGCAGGGAGTTCCCCTCATAATTCCTTGGTTTATAATCTTTAACCGACTCAGCAATTGCCTGGATATGTTCAGGTGTGGTTCCGCAGCAGCCGCCTACAATATTCAGCCAGCCTTCCTTGGCAAATCCCTCAAGCTTCCTCGCCAGTGATTCGGGAGTTTCATGATACTGTCCTTCTTCATCAGGCAATCCTGCATTGGGATAGCAGCTGACTGCAGTGGAAGCCAATCCTGATAGAGAACGGATATGGTCCTGCATGAATTCGGGACCAGTCGCACAGTTGAGTCCAACTGCCAGAGGCTTCATATGTTCAAGCGAAATATAAAAGGCTTCAATCGATTGGCCTGCAAGGGTTGTGCCCATCGGTTCAATTGTCCCGGAAACAATGAGCGGCAGTTTTATTCCCGTCTTTTTTGATGCCTTTTCAATGCCGATAAATCCAGCCTTCACATTCAGCATATCCTGACTGGTTTCGAGGAGAAGAAGATCGGCACCGCCGTCTATTAACCCTCTGGCCTGCTCTTCATAAGCTTCTATCATGTTTTCAAATGTAGAACCGCCGGTAACACTCAGTGTCTTCGTCGTTGGTCCCATAGCGCCTGCCACATATCTCGGCCATTCAGGAGTAGACATGCGGTCTGCAGCTTCTCTGGCAATTTCAACAGCAATTTTATTCAATTCATAAGCTTTTTCTTCCAGATCGTAATCTGCGAGAACAATGCTGGTTGCGCCAAAGGTGTTGGTTTCAATAATGTCTGCGCCGGCTTTTAAATATTCAAGGTGAATATGTTCAATAACCGATGGAGCTGTAATATTTAAATTCTCGTTGCAGCCTTCATATTCTTCTCCGCCAAAATCATCTGCTGTAAGATTGGCTCTTTGAAGCATGGTGCCCATTGCTCCGTCCATGATCAGGATCTTCTTTTTTAACTGCTCCTGCAGTGATGGTTTATGCATGCTGTTTCCTCCTTGAAAGCCGTTCGGTTGTCTCACGGGCATAGTTTGATAGCTCGACAGTCATTTCATAGCGCATAAATGGAGTGATAAGGTAAATGCCATTAAACAGCTCTGCCGCAGCATCGATCAGCGACTTGGCAATGGCAATGCCTTCAGCGCCAGCTCGTGCTGGATCATCCTTTAATGAAGCCATCCTGCTTCTAATACTGTCGGAAATTTTGATTCCCGGAACTTCATTATGAAGAAATTCTGCATTCCGGCTGCCGGTAAGAGGCATTAAGCCTATATAGACAGGTGCTTTTAAATCTTTCACAGCCTCATGAACCTCAAGCAGTTTTTCTTCAGAGAAAACAGGCTGCGAGATAAAATAATCCGCACCATGCTCCAGTTTCTTTTCGAGCCGCCCAACCGCTTTTTCCAATGAACGTACATTGGGGTTAAAAGCACCCGCCACTGAAAAGGCAGCTTTATGGCCAAGGTCTTTGCCTGAAAACGACAATCCTTCATTTAACTGCTTGATCATACTGATCAATTCAAATGAAGAAACATCATACACAGAAGAGGCGCCTGGAAAATCACCGACACGGGCAGGGTCTCCTGTTACAGCAAGAATATCATTTAACCCCAGGGCATGAAGACCCATTAAATGGGATTGAAGTCCGATTATATTCCGATCCCTGCAGGTTACATGAACAAGAGGGCGTAATCCGGTCTGCTGCTTGACAAGATAGCCGAGTGCAGAGTTGCACACCCTTGGTGAAGCAAGGGAATTATCTGCAAGAGTTATAGAATCAATTCCAGCATCCTTCAATGCCTTTGCACCTTCGAAGAAGAGGGCAGTATCAAGCTTCCTTGGAGGATCCAGCTCAACAATTACCGATGGCCTTTCTCTGACAATATCCTGAAGAGGAGGGAGCTCTCTTAATGGTTCCGGTTTCTCTGAAACAATTATTTTATTAACTGCCTTTATCTCTTTTTCCTCGATTGGGGGAAGTCCTTTTAAAACGTCAGCAAACGCCTTGATATGGTCAGGTGTTGTTCCGCAGCACCCTCCAAGCAGGCGGATGCCCTGATTCCGGAATTCTATTGCGGACTGCCGGAAATACTCCGCGTCACCTTCATAGTGAAATTTCCCGTCCGTATAGGCTGGAATACTGGCATTTGGATAGGCAGATAAATAGGCATTCTTTGGCAAAGGCACACTTTCGAACGTTTTCAGCATATGATGGGGGCCTAGCCTGCAATTGATTCCGACAACATCAGCGCCCATTCCGTCAAGCTTTGTTAATGCATCTGCTATAGGAGTCTGGTTCTGAAGAACTCCAGCTTCCTGAAGTGAAACCTGTGCGATAATCGGCAAATCGGTTTCTTTTCTGACTATAGCGAGAACCGTTTCAAGTTCTTCAAGATCATAGTAAGTTTCAAGCAAAATACCATCTACATCCTCAAGCAGCAGACAATAAAGCTGCTCACGGAAACTTCTTTTTATTTCCTCCAGTGTAATCATGTTCGGTTTGAACCCTCTGATCCCGCCGATTGTACCGGCAACATATGAACGTCCCCCGGCAGCTTTTTTGGCAATCCGGGCTGCAGCACTGTTAATATCTTTCACAGAGTCTTCAAGCCCATACCGCTGCAGCTTCAGATAATTCGCCGCATACGTATTGGTTTGAATCAACTCAGCCCCTGCGCCTATGTACGCTTCATGGATGTGTTGGATCTGCTCAGATTGCGATAGATTTAATTCCTCAAAACAGCTGTCGGTGCCATAGGAATAAAGAAGAGTTCCCATCGCGCCATCTGCTATAATGATTTCATTCTTCAATTTATCCAGGAAACTCAAAGTATCACCCCCGCTGTAAAATGGATTGCTTTGTTTGTCCGGCAGCAGATAAAGCTGCCTTAAAATCTTCTATAATATCATCTGCGTTCTCCAGACCAACAGAAAGACGGAGAAGACTGTCTGTTATACCGCGTTTTTCTCTTTCAGATGCAGGCATGGCTGCATGCGACATTTTGGCAGGGTAGGAGAGGATGGATTCAACTGCTCCGAGACTTACTGCAAAAACAGGAATTTTTGCATTTTCCACAAATACTCTCATCGACTGTTCATCTTCAAGTTCAAAGGATAAAACAGCACCTGCGTTCACAGCCTGCTTTTTCTGTATTTCATATCCGGGATGTTCTGTGAAACCGGGATAATGAACCTTCTTTACTGCCGGGTGATCAAGAAGGAAACGGGCAATCTTTTCAGCCGATTTCACAGACTGGTCGAGCCTTACCTGCAGCGTTTTAATGCCTCTCAGGACAAGCCAGGCATCCTGAACACCCAGAACAGCTCCAAAGGAATTTTGGAGAAAAGCCAGCCTTGCACCTAATTCCGGATCATTCACAACAGCTAATCCGGCAACGACGTCACTGTGTCCGGATAAAAATTTGGTTGCGCTGTGCAGAACGATATCTGCCCCTAATGAGAGCGGTTTTTGAAGGGCAGGGGTCAGGAATGTATTATCTACAAATGTCAGCGCTCCATGCTGTCTTGCCAGTGAACTGATCGCCTGTATATCTGTCACCTTCAGCAGCGGGTTGGAAGGAGTCTCTACATAGAAAACTTTTGTGTTAGGGCGGATTGCTTCTTTAACTTCCTCAAGATTTGTCATATCAACAAATGTGTGCTCAATGCCAAAACGGGAAAGGACTTCTGTTGTCATGCGATAGGTTCCACCATATACGTCTTCGGTAATGACAACATGATCTCCCTGAGATAAGAGAAGGAAGGCTGTGGAAATGGCAGCCATTCCAGAAGAAAAGGCAAACCCTCTAGTACCTTCTTCAAGCCCGGCAATGACTTCCTCAAGTGCTTCCCTTGTTGGATTCAGGCTGCGGCTATAATCATATTTTCCGAACGCATCAATATCTTTTTGATGAAAGGTGGAAGCATGCTGGATCGGTACACTGACAGCTCCTGTTTCCGGGTCGAATTTTTGATTATTATGAAGCAGCTTCGTTTGGAATGAATAATTTGCACTCATCGTACTGCCTCCTTTAAAACCTTTGCAAAAGCATGTTCAAGATCAGCCTTCAAATCTTCTGCATTTTCAATTCCAACCGAGAAACGCAGAAGCCTGTTACAGACGCCGGTTTCAATGCGGATCTCTTCAGGGATGTCCGCATGCGTTTGTGTTGCGGGATATGTTATAAAACTCTCGACTCCGCCAAGGCTTTCAGCAAAGGAGATAAGGGAGAGGTTCTGCAGAAAAGGATTCACCCAGGTTTCATCCTGGACCCGGAAAGATATCATGCCTCCCTTGCCTGGATAAAGAACATCCGTTACGGCATCGTGGTCTGATAAGAAAGCCGCTAATTCCCGGGCATTTTTTTCATGACGTTCCATGCGAAGAGATAGTGTCTTCATGCCTCTGATTAAAAGCCAGGAATCAAATGGGCTAAGGACCGCACCGGCAGCATTGTGGTTCATGGCCAGATCGTCACATAACTTTTTGCCTTTTGCGACAACTAAACCGGCAAGGACATCATTATGGCCTCCAAGATACTTTGTCGCACTATGGATGACAATATCAGCACCAAGCTTTAGAGGCTGCTGAAGAAGGGGAGTGTAAAATGTGTTATCAACAATCAGGAGAATATTATGCCGTTTCGCGATATCAGCTATCAACTGAATATCTGTCTCTTCCATCAGCGGATTTGTGGGAGTCTCCAGAAAAATAGCTTTCGTTTTTTCGGTGATTAATTCTTCAACATTTTCCGAAGTGCCCGTATTCACATATTTGCTCTGCAGTCCCCATTTTTTGAAGCCCTGTTCAAGCAGACGATAGGTTCCGCCGTATAAATCCTTGGAAACAATCCACTCATCACCTGATTTAAAGAGGGAAAGAATCGTAAGGATGGCAGCCATACCCGAACTGCAGGCATAGCCTTGATCGCCTTCTTCCAGATCTGCGATCGCCTTTTCAAGCAGCTGGCGGGTAGGATTGCCTGTACGGCTATAGTCAAAGCCGGTTGACTGGCCAATGCCTTCATGCCGGTAGGCAGTGGAAAAGTATACAGGCGGATTGACTGCACCTGTTGCTGATTCGCTCCTGTTTCCAATTTGCGCTAATTTGGTGTCAATATTATACATGCTGGTAAACACTCCTTCTTTAAAATAAAAAAAAGCCTTCTATAAGAAGAAGACTTTTAATGTGAACAGCCATTCTTCTTATCTTTCAAGTTTTCTAAAAAACTTGCAGGAATTAGCACCTTTTCAATCAAAATACGATTGCTGGTTGCTGAGGCGTCGTCGGGCCATACCCTCGACCTCTCTGGATAAGAAATCAATTATTAAATTTTCTCTAAACTTTACTACAGTAAACCGTTAATAGTCAACACTTTTTTGAATATTTCATGTATTGATTTTAAATGACTTCTTCCTGGCATAAACTGTTATAGGTAGATCGCTTTAAAGTTCAGAATATTTCCTTTATAATGATGATGAACATAATATTTTTCTTGGAGGGAAGCTTTTATGCAAGAACATAGTCACTGTCTTCACAGATTTGCCGAAACAGATGGGCCGGCGGTTTTCCGGACAATTGATGGCATTGAAGTGAATGTCGCCGGCAGCTTATTTCAAAAGTGTACAACTTGCGGACATTTTGATTTTCCCGTGGATACCAGAGAAGCTATTGAATCTTCCCTTAAAGAAAAGAGAAAAAATACCAATGAATCGAAACAAATCTATATAAACCTGGTAGAAACTTTTTAAAGCCGAAACCTTTCGGCTTTTTTTATATGTTCAGTTATTTCATATTTATAAATGTTTAACCTTTTACAAATCATTTTTTTAGAATAAGTAATTGCTAAAAAAATTTTTTAATAGTTTTCCACTATATTCATGTTTTTATCTTTGTACAACTAGATTTTACGTGTTAGAATAACTGTGGAAACGTTTTATCCTCTGAAAAATATTATTATTCATAAAAATGAATTTGTTAATCCCTTCTAATGATGGGTATTGTACTTTTAGAGAGCAAAAACGTATTGAATTATTCACTTACAAAACAGTTATGGAGGTAATTTTCCATGAAAAAGCCATCTAATGGTGAGGGACCTTTTGAACAGGGATTTCATGGCCCAAACCTTGGCTACGTTATTGAACTTTATGAAAGATATTTAGAGGATCCATCATCAATTGATCCTGAAATGAAAGAGTACTTTAAAAAAAATGGTTCCCCTCTTACGAGTGAAGGAACGGCGCAAATGGCTTCATCAGCAAATCAGCCAATGAATGCCGGACAGCTTGAGAAGACGCTCGCTGCTATTCGCCTGGCTGATACTATCCGCACATATGGCCACTTGGCTGCCGATATTTATCCGCTGGGTAACAATAAATCGGAAACTGCTTTATTTGAACTGAGCAAATATGGCTTAACTGAAAATGACTTAAAAGAGATCCCTGCTGGTGTCATTACTAAAGATGCCACATATCCTTTACGCAACGGACTTGAAGCAATTGAATTCCTGAAGAGCGCTTATATGGGACCCATTGCTTTTGAATTCCAGCATATATTTGATGAAAACGAAAAAGACTGGCTTCGCCGCAAAATTGGGGCCAACAGCCATAAGCTGTCAATGCAAAAGACGGAAAGACTGAAAGTTTTAAGAAGACTGACTGAAGTTGAGGAATTTGAAAAGTTCCTTCATAAAACCTTCGTCGGACAAAAGAGATTCTCCATTGAGGGTCTGGATACAATGGTTCCTTTATTGGATGAAATTGTTTCTGAATCTGTTTCGGATGGAGCAAAAACGATTAACATCGGCATGGCCCACCGCGGCAGGTTAAATGTTCTTGCCCATGTGCTTGGAAAGCCGTATGAAATGATTTTCGCGGAATTCCAGCATGCGCCGAATAAAGAACTGGTTCCTTCTGAAGGATCTATCGGCATCAATTACGGCTGGACAGGCGACGTGAAGTATCATCTTGGTCTTGATAAACAGATCAAAGATGAGAATACGACCATTGCCAGACTGACATTAGCTAACAATCCGAGCCATCTTGAATTTGTCGGTTCACTTGTTGAGGGCTACACGCGAGCTTCACAGGACAACAGAACAAAGGCCGGTTATCCTGAAGTAGATCCAAAAGCGGCTTTAGCCATTATCATTCATGGAGACGCAGCATTCCCAGGACAGGGGATTGTAGCAGAAACACTTAATCTCGGACAGCTGACCGGCTATAACACTGGCGGTTCGATCCATATCATTGCCAATAATACTATTGGGTTCACAACAGAATCATATGATTCACGCTCTACCAGATATGCAAGTGATCTGGCCAAAGGGTATGAGATGCCAATTATGCATGTTAATGCAGACGAACCTGAAGCAGTAGTTGCAGCGGCAAGAATTGCCTGCGAGTATCGTGCTAAATTCCAGAAGGATATCCTCATCGACTTAATCGGGTACCGCCGTTTTGGACATAACGAGATGGACGAGCCTATGACGACGAATCCTCTTATGTATAATATTGTACGCAAGCGGCCAACCGTGAAAGCGCTGTATGCTGAAAAGCTCTTAAATGAAAAGATCATCAGCAAAGAGGAAGCTGAAGGCGTCCATAATGAAGTACTGGAAAAAATGAAGGCAGCCTATGAAAAAGTCCCAAAAGAAAAGAAGGCAGCTGAGTTAACCGATCCTCCTGAAACTGTCGAAAAGGGTCTGCCAAAAATTAATACAGCCGTTTCAATTGATAAACTAAAGCAAATCAATGAAGAATTATTAAAATGGCCGGAGGATTTCAAGGTATTTGATAAACTCGGCAAAATTCTGCAGCGCAGATTGGAAGCGCTTGAAGGGGACGGCAAGATTGATTGGGGTCTCGCAGAAACACTGGCATTTGCAACCATCCTATCTGATGGCACACCTGTCAGACTGACTGGCCAGGATTCAGAGAGAGGAACATTTGCTCAAAGAAACGTTGTTCTGCATGATCATACAACTGGAAAAGCGTATTCACCTTTGCATAAGCTTTCAACTGCCAAGGCTTCTTTCGCTGTCCATAATAGCCCATTATCTGAAGCCGCTGTTGTAGGCTTTGAATATGGATATAATGTATTTGCTCCGGAAACGCTTGTTTTATGGGAAGCTCAATATGGTGATTTTGCCAATGCAGCACAGGTAATGTTTGACCAGTTTATTGCTGCCGGCCGTGCAAAATGGGGCCAAAAATCAGGTCTTGTCATGCTCCTTCCTCATGGATATGAAGGACAGGGACCTGAACATTCAAGTGCGCGCCTGGAAAGATTCCTGACTCTTGCAGCTGAAAACAACTGGACAGTTGCCAATCTTTCTTCATCAGCACAGTACTTCCATATTTTACGAAGACAGGCTGCCATACTTGGAAAAGAGGAAGTTCGCCCGTTAGTGATCATGTCTCCGAAGAGTCTGTTGCGCAATCCGACTGTCGCATCAAATGGAATTGAATTGAGCGAAGGAGAGTTCCGGTCTGTAATCGAACAGCCTGGTTTAGGCCAAAATCACGAAAAAGTGAAACGCATCATTCTTGGAACAGGAAAGATTACAATTGATTTAGCCGAAAACCTGAAAAATTATCCGGATCAGGATTGGTTCCATATTTTACGTGTGGAAGAAATCTATCCATTCCCAATGGATCAGATCAAAGACATTTTAACCCGTTATCCAAATGTGGATGAAATTGTCTGGATACAGGAAGAACCTAAAAATATGGGTGCATGGAATTTCGTTGAACCTAGACTGAAAGAAATCGCAGGCAGCGATATTGATGTCACCTACATCGGAAGAAGACGCCGATCAAGCCCGGCAGAAGGTGACCCGACTGTTCATAAGAAAGAACAAGCACGCATAATAGATGAATCATTATCGCAGTCTAACGGGCAGTAAGCCTCCCGCATTAAAACTTAGATATATGAATTGAATAGACTTAGCGGGAGTCAAACTCCCCGTAAAGGCCCGATTGGTGAGATACAGTGAAACTTGCCGATGCACAGGCAGAGGCTTAGTTGAACCAATCGGGTTCGTAGTGTCGATTGATCGAAGCGTTAGCGGAGATCTTAGCGACACTAGAACGCGACTAACAATCAGTGGGAAAAATCACCCACTGAATGAAGTTTCACTTTATCTCGCAAGCAAGAAGGAGGAAATTAAGGTGGCAGAAATCAAAGTTCCAGAATTGGCGGAATCCATTACAGAAGGTACGGTGGCACAGTGGCTGAAACAGCCTGGTGACACAGTCAGTAAAGGTGACTATGTTGTCGAACTAGAAACGGATAAGGTAAATGTTGAAATCATTTCTGAACATAGCGGAGTTTTACAGGAAATCAAAGCACAGGAAGGCGACACGGTTAATGTCGGTGAAACCATTGCTATCGTGAATGAAAGCGGACAAGCTGCACCTGCACCGGAAAAAACCGAAGAAAAGCCTGAGGCAGCTAAAGCTGAAGAACCTAAGGCAGAGGAGCAGCCGGCACAGCCTGCAGCTGAAGAAAAAACTGGCGGACAGCGTCCAATCGCTTCACCTGCAGCACGAAAACTGGCAAGAGAAAAGGGCATTGACCTGAGCCAGGTGCCGACAGCCGATCCGATGGGCCGAATCAGAACACAGGATGTTGAATCCTACAATCCAAATCAGGCAAAACCGGAGGCGCAAGCACCAAAACCGGCAGCCACTTCCAAACCTGCTGAACAGCCGTCCGGCGGCAAAGAAGTGGAACGGATCAAAATGTCCCGCAGACGCCAGACAATTGCAAACCGTTTGGTAGAAGTTCAGCAAACGGCAGCCATGCTGACAACATTCAATGAAGTGGACATGACAAATGTGATGAACCTTCGCAAGAAGCGGAAAGATAAATTCTTTGAAGAAAACGATGTTAAGCTTGGCTTCATGTCATTCTTCACAAAAGCCGTTGTTGCAGCACTTAAAAAGAGTCCTTACTTAAATGCTGAAATTCAAGACAATGAAATCGTTCTGAAAAAATTCTATGACATTGGAATCGCTGTATCAGCTCCTGAAGGTCTTGTCGTTCCGGTTGTCCGTGACGCAGACCGCAAAAACTTTGCTGAAATCGAAAAAGATATCATGGACCTTGCAGTGAAGGCAAGAGACAATAAACTTGCTCTTTCAGATCTGCAGGGAGGAAGCTTCACCATCACAAATGGCGGTGTTTTTGGCAGCATGATGTCTACGCCAATTCTAAACGGACCTCAGGTTGGTATCCTTGGAATGCACTCCATCCAGCTGCGCCCGGTTGCGATAGATGCTGAAAAAATGGAAAACCGTCCAATGATGTACATCGCACTATCCTATGACCACCGCATTGTTGACGGAAAAGAAGCAGTTACATTCCTGAAACGTGTTAAAGAACTGATTGAAGATCCGGAAAGCCTTCTTTTCGAATCTTAATAAATAATGAAACCAGAGCGGAATTCCGTTCTGGTTTTTTATTGGCGTAGGAAACTATAAAAATGAACGATATTAATACTGTGGAAGAGTATCTGCATCCAGCTCCAGCGCCTACCCCCTCGAGGTCACAAGCCCATCCACCCAAAAAGGCAAAGAACGCCTTTCCAGGTGGATCGTCTTGTGCTTGTCGGGGTGAGCAAGGCGCTTCCGCTTTCGTTATGGAAAATTATTTGCATTAAGGAAACAATGTACAGGTTATGAATAGTATATTAAAAAGCAGGTGATAACCTTGAAAAGAAGGCAAATGAAAATTCTTCAGTATAGTGCGGTCTTAAAGAAATTAGGGGTTATAAATGAAGAGGAATATGAAAATATAAAAAAAGCAAACAAACTTACAGCTTACGTCCGAAGATAATAAAAAAAGCGGGAATAGCTCCCGCTCTACATATTCACTAAGTATTTGGCTAACTAATATGGAATTTGAAACTTACTCTTTAAACGGTCTTAAGCCGCGTTTTTGAATTTCTGTTTTTAATATCCTAATCCATTCCTTTTCAGACCCTGACTTTAATGCATCACGATACGAGACGACCAGCTGTTCATTACTCATAATTTTCATTATGCATACCTCCTGGTTAAATGGATTGAATATTCTATTTTTTATTATTGTAAAGGTTATTTAAGATTTTGTGAACCCTTTATTAAAAAAAGATTTATTACATTATGGTGACATTTTTCTGCAAATTCTAATCCCAAGAGCAGACAGTAGACGTTGTTTTATAGGAAAGGTAAAATTTATCTAACTACTGAATAAAGGGAGAATCTTCATATGAATGTAACGCTTGATCATATTGTTCACTTTATAAATGCTGAGCCGGCTGCTGCTGCTTCAAAATGGAGGGATCATGGATATAAGGCAATCACCGGGGGCAGTCATGAAAACTGGGGAACTTATAACAGTCTTTTGTACATTGGGCATTCCTACCTCGAATTTTTATCGATTGAAAAGGATCATATTGCCTTAAGTACAGATAATCCTCTTATTAAACAGCTGACAGAAGAAATCAGACTTGGAGAAGGGATTGGCCAAATTTGTTTCCGAACCAATAATATTGAGGAGCTGCAGAGTGAATTAACGGAAAAGGGCTTTGAGACCTTTCCAATCTTTGATGGAAGCAGAAAGAGGGCTGATGGAAGCATCCTTTCATGGAAAATGCTCTTTATAAAGGAAGACCCAGATTATAAATACCCTTTCTTTATTGACTGGGGCATGGAAGACGATAAAAGATTAGAAGTACTGAGACAACAAGGCTTAATTGATGAGAAGCTTGCTGCTAAAAAGATTGAAGCAGTCTATATAGCTTCAAAAGACTGTGAAAAATCTGCGTCAGCATGGCAGGAGATCACGCCAGCTTCCGGGGTTGATATTTACATAAGCCATGACAGAAAAGAAAAAAGAGCATCCATTGTGATTGGTTCAGTAAATATCATCTTTTGCCAGCCATTATACGAGAATGGAAGGACGATGGAGGTCCTTCGAAAAAGAGGTGAAAAGCCCTTTGCTGTTCAATTGACGCCAAGCCTTGAAAAAGAAATATGGCTATATGAAGGTCTTTATTTTTAACGGGAGAAAAGTTACAACTTAAACCTGCTGCTCCTTTTTAAGGGGAGCTTTTTTCATCTTATAAAAATAATAAACTATCACTATATGAAAATATTGAATATTCAGCAATATATGTTAACATAAAATGTAAGCGTTTTATAACATTCTTCTTAGAGGAATCTTTTGCATAATGATGAGATCATATACCAAGGAGGATTTCTGGATGACAGAATTATTGAATCTTACAGTAGGGAAGCTCCTGGAGGAGAAAGCCGGCCTTCACCCTGATCATGAAGCTGTAGTTTATGCCGATCGCGGTCTCCGAATGAGTTATAAGGAGTTTAATGAATATTGCAGGCTTGCTGCCAAAGGGTTCATGAAGCTGGGCCTTGAAAAAGGGGAGCATATTGCCGCATGGTCGACAAACACGCCGGAATGGCTTACGTGCCAGTTTTCAACAGGCAAGATGGGAGCTGTCCTTGTAACCGTTAATACAAACTATCAAGCTGCTGAACTCGAATATCTATTAAAGCAATCTGATAGTACAACGATTGTTCTGATGGAAAAGTTCCGAGAAACCTCTTACATAGAAATGCTATACAGCATTGTCCCTGAACTGAAGGATTCCGAACCGGGGCAGCTGAAAAGCAAAAAACTTCCTTTCTTAAAAAACGTTCTCGTAATGGGAGAAAAGCGCTTTCCAGGGACATACAGCTGGGAAGATATTATCCGGATGGGCGAATCTGTCACTGACAGTGAACTCGATGAGCGGATGGAAAGCCTTGATCCTTACGATGCCATAAATATGCAATACACATCCGGAACGACAGGCTTTCCAAAAGGGGTTATGCTAACCCACAATAACATCGTTAACAATGGATATAATATCGCAAATTGTATGCAATTAACAAAAGATGACCGCTTATGTATTCCTGTTCCATTTTTCCATTGCTTCGGCTGTGTGCTGGGAACGATGGCATGCATATCCGTCGGCGCCACCATTGTTCCAGTGCAGGAATTCAGTCCTAAAGCTGTTCTGCAGACGGTCCAGGATGAGAAATGTACAGGCCTTCATGGGGTGCCGACAATGTTTATCGCAGAGCTGAATGATCCTGATTTCAGCAAATATGATCTATCCACCCTTCGTACAGGCATAATGGCTGGCTCCAATTGTCCAATTGAGGTCATGAAAGGCGTTATCGAAAAAATGGGCGCCAGCGAAATAACCATTGCCTATGGACAAACAGAGTCATCGCCTGTCATAACCCAGACACGGACAGATGATCCAATTGAACTTAGAGTCGAGTCTGTCGGAAGGGCATTGCCGAATGTAGAAGTAAAAATTGTAGAGCCGGGCACAAATAACGAAGTCCCTGCCGGCGTCCAGGGGGAGATGTGTACCAGAGGCTACCATGTCATGAAGGGATATTATAAAAATCCGGATGCTACAAAAGAAGCTATTGATGAGGATGGCTGGCTCCATACCGGGGATCTCGCTGTAATGGATGAGAACGGGTACTGCAAAATTACCGGCAGACTAAAAGATATGATCATTCGCGGCGGAGAAAATATTTATCCACGTGAAATAGAGGAATTCTTTTATACTCATCCGCAGATTCTCGACGTTCAGGTGGTTGGGGTTCCTGATGCTGTATATGGTGAAGAAGTGGTCGCCTGGATAATTGCGAAGGAAGACTCTGACTTAACGGCAGAAGAACTTCGCGATTACTGCAAAGGAAAAATTTCTCGCCATAAAATCCCACGCTATATGGAATTTATTAAAGAATATCCAATGACAGCTTCAGGCAAAATCCAAAAGTTCAGATTGCGTGAACAGGCTAAAGAAGTCATTGAAAATGCTAATACATTAAAACAATAGCCATACGAAACCTGCGGGGGAACTTCCCGCAGGTTTTTTTTTCATTTTCCATCTTCTTTCGTTCAAAAGACTTAAAATATCTCCTCCTCAGAGCCAATGTGATAAAGCTTTTGAGAAATTAAAATGGTATTAAAGATATGAGAAAAGGAGCGAGAGCAGATGTATGATGAAATGTATGTAATGGAAGCTTTAATGAATGCAAAACAAAAAGAAATGGATTTAATAACACCACACCATAATACCTCAAATAACAAACTAATTTGCAGGCTTCCGGTAATAAAGAATTTGGATGCCTGCCAATGCCAGGAATGACGGAGATGTTTCTCCGTCTTCTTTTTTGAAAAGAATCTTCAGAAAATGATACTATAATAGACAAAAGAGAGAACCAAGGGGGAATGTTTTGCTTATGACTACACAGAAATTGTTTGTATATGGAACCTTAAGAATGCATGAAACAAATCACTTTGTTCTAAAAGGAAGTCCCTGCATTGCCGAGCAGGCATGGGTATACGGAGAATTATTTGATACGGGACTGGGCTATCCATCTATGAAACCATCACTTGACCAAAAAGTGTATGGCGAGCTTTATGAAGTGCATTTGGATCATTTTTCCGATCTGGATGATTTGGAAGATTATATCCCGGGCAGAAAAGACAACTTATACGACAGGGTAGAACAGACTGTCCATACGGATAATGGAGAAGTAAATGCACTTGTATATGTATCCTCAAGGGATGACCTGCTTGCAGAACCAATCCTTCACGGAGATTGGAAGCTATACCAGCTTATGAAGGATAAGCCGGAGAAGAACTATTATTTTGCTTACGGATCCTGTATGGATGATGAACGATTTTGCGTGGCCAAGGTAGATCACCATTTCAAAACGATTGTAGGCGGGGGAATATTGGCCGGCTATTCAATGCAATACCTGTTTTCCAGAGATGATGGAGGAAGGGCAGATATTATTGAAAATGGCGGTGTTACTGAAGGCGTTTTATATGAACTCCCCTTTGAAGCTGTTGAATATCTGTTCCAAAGGGAAGGTTTTTACGGACAATGGTACCGTCCTGCCTTTGTAAATGTCCAGGCAGGGAGCAAATTGTACAAAAATGTCCTGACTTTCCATGTCTATAATAAAAAAGGGGAGCTGCCCCCGCCTGACCATTACGCTCTTGAAATTCTCCGTGGCGCAAGAGGAAGAGTAAGTGATGATTATTACAAAAAGCTCGAACAGCAGCTGGAAAAATTGGGAGTTAAGATTCGACTGGATGCATGATAGCATACGACTAAAGGATGAACACAAGTTCATCCTTTTTTCTGTATGGCAAGGGTATTCCTTTTTATACAATAAAAACAGATAAAAAATGAATTGGAGGACCATACCATGCAGGGAGCAAAATTATATGAAGCACATCTAAACTCAAGCAATTTGGAAAGAAGCATCAAATTTTATGAAAACCTCGGCTTTAAAGTTGCTTACACAACAGAAGACAGGAAAGCAGCATTTTTCTTTCTGGGTGAAAATAAAGAGAACATGCTGGGCATCTGGGAAACAAAAGACACCCCAATAAGGAGAAATCATATAGCCTTTTCTGTTTCGCCTGAGAAGCTCCGGGGAATTATTCCGTTTTTAACCGGAAAAGAGATCGAGGTCAGGGAAAGCTTTGGCCTATCACCGGCAGAACCAATTGTCCATACATGGATGCCGGCTGCTTCAGTCTATTTTTATGATCCGGACGGCCACTCATTAGAATATATCGCTGTCTTGGAGGGGAGGAAAAACCACACCTAAATCCAATGCACCTGAGTGAGTGGGAAAAACTAAGCTAATTCCTGTAAAATTTCATTTGGTGGTTTGAAACAGGCTAAGCGGGTGGTATATAACCTTTGCCATCATCTTAGAAAGAGGGTCATCAAAATGAAAATTTTAGCAGATAATGGCTTTTATGAAGTGGAATATGATAATGAACATTATGATTATTTGGAATTAGTACGAACAGACCAAATCTGCGAAATTAACTATGTAACAATGAAAAACTCGTTAACTGGAGAAGTTTATACATTTGAGGCTGATAAAATCAAGCGACTTCGAAAAATAATGAGATTAATGCCAGCCACTAAAGAGAATCTGGTTGCAGACAACCGTTCCTATTCATTATAATAAAAACTAAACAACTAAACATATAAGCAATTCAGACTTTGAAGGAGTGGCAAAAGTGATTCATTTAAATTGGCATGAACGCGAAACACTGAAAAAAGTAAAATGTGTGCACACTGATGCAGCAAAATACATTGTAAACCGGGCTTTAACAGCAGGGAATATCTATGATGTAAAAAATGAAACGGAAGAATTTTATTTCATTGTAGACAATTCCGGAAAAGTAAGCGGATTTTATAAAGACTACTTCCAGGATGCTTGATCGCAAAAGAAAACGGCCTGTTATGGGCCGTTTTCTTTTTACCTTTGTGTCGGAAAAATTCTGCGCACAGTTTGCGTAAATTCATCAAAAAATCCTGCTACTGGATGACCTGCCCGAATGTCCTCTGTGTATCCTGTCATTCGGTCATAAAAGTCGGGGTTAACAGAAACATATACGTTATCGATGTCCTGATCGACGGCTTTAACCTGATCTGAAATCTTCCCCTCGACATCCTTAGTCAATTCCCCATTTCCATCTTTTAACCTTGCGGCCACATAGGCATTATTGTCTGTTACGATGACATTCGCAGACTCAACCTCTGGTATAGAGGTAATTTTATTGGCAGCTTTATCAGCAACCTTCATTCTCGGAGAATCATTTTGATTATCATTGTCCGTTCCCGTGCGGGTAAGATCAATCCCCGGCTCAGTGGTGCGTCCATTTTCTCCATAGCTGCTGTCGTTCACTTTAGTCGGCTCTGTCAGGTCTCTGTTTCTCTGAGCTGTTTCATTCATATCAGTATCATTCGTGGCACAGCCTGCAAGCAATGCAGCTGACAGTGCTCCTGCCATCAAAAATTTATGCTTAATCATACACATTCCTCCTTTTGATTTTCCCCCTTATCTTTCCAAGAATAGATACTGTTATTCAAATTTCTTTAAACAAGAAAGGAGCAGGCATTAAGCCCGCTCCTCGTTCATTACGATTCTGACATAAACTGCACATGATCAGTTTTATTCTTGTTATATAATCTTCTTCCAAGCCATGATTGAAAAACTAAAAACAATCCGCCCGCAGTCCAGTATAGCGGCAAAGCGGCAGGAGCATTTAAAGAAACCAGCATAATCATTACAGGAGACATTAAACCCATGAATTTCATTTGCTTTGGCGTTTGCGCAGTCATATTGCTAAGCGTGAACCGATACTGAAGATAGTACACTATTCCTGCAATGATCGTGATCCAAATGTCAGAATAACCCAGATTAAACCATAGAAATGAATGTGCCGCAATTTCCTGATTTCCTCTAATGGCATAATAGAACCCCATTAAAATGGGCATTTGAATTAAGATTGGAAGGCATCCCGCCGCATTCAAAGGATTCACTCCGTGTGATTGATACAAACCGAACATTTCCTGCTGCAGCTTTTGCTGCTCCTCCGGTTTTTTCGCTATTTTCAGTTTTTGCTGGATTTTTTCAAGTTCAGGCTTTAACTTATCCATTTTTTCTTTCATTAAGCTTTGATTTTTATATTGTTTAAGCATTAAAGGCATTAATATCAGCCTGATCATGATAGTAATGAAGATAATGGCCAGTCCGAAATTACCATGAAAGAAGACAGCCGTTCCATGTATGGCCAATGCAAACGGATTGACAAAATAATGATGGAAAAAGCTTGTTCCTTGTCCTCCATGTGCCTGACAGGCAGATAAGAATATTGGCAATATAGTGATCATAGTAATGGCCAGCAACCGTTTTATTTTTCTCATTCAGGTCAAACCTCCCGCTATATTTTTATTATAAAATAGGGGAGAGGCTTTCCGGCTCATCGCTTTGGTCGCCTTTTTTCAGGATCAGCTTTGCCATCCATGACTGTATCGAATCGCAAATTAAGGCCCGGTCCATGCAAAACTCTGGAAGGTTTTCAGCATTCGTTTTGTTCATTCCCGATATTACCGGGACTATAAAAAGCTGGCGTGATTTTCCAAATAATTAACAGCTTAGCAGCTAATCCAATGATATATGTTAAATAAAGAGTATATTCTGATGAAATAAAAGAAGATTCAATTAATAGTTCAAAGATGTCCATTCACCTCATTTCACATATGTAAGTATAATTGAATGCTGTATTGATAACAATTGCTGATATTGAACCATTTGCAAAAACTTATTTCTTGTCCATTCTATTGTCACTAAATAGGAATATAATAGGAAAAAGTATATATATATTAAGCTTTTGTATGATACACTCTATCAGGGAGATTAAATTATCTCTAGTTCACTTAATGAATGGTGGGGTATTTTGTCCTTGTTCAAACAAAAAACAATTATCACGCTTGCCAAACTCCTTGTACCCTTATTCATTTTGCTGTTTGTCATGCTTGAAGCAAAAGGGATATTCACTGATTTTAATTGGGCTCTCCTTGAGCTTTATATTGAACGGCTAACCGTCCGCCGAATATTTTTTATCCTTTTATTGGGACTGGCTGCACTTTTTCCAATGTATTTTTATGATGAAATATTGCAAAGACTGTTCAGAATAAGGGTTCCTAAAAAAAAGCTTGTATTTTATTCTTTATCTGCTAACGCATTCTCTAACTTTATCGGACTGGGAGGTGTGGCAGGAGCTACACTCAGGTCCTATTTTTATAAAGATTACCTGACAGGCAGTACACCGTATATCAAAATAATTGCCAAGCTGTCACTTTTTTACCTTACAGGCTTGTCTATATTATCATGGGTTGTCCTATTTACCGATTTACATTTGTATGATGATGTAAAGCTTATAAAGCTCGCAGTCTGGGCTGTCGCTGCTTACACACCGCTGCTGCTGGGCGTTTACTTTTTTAAGTCGTCATTTTGGAATACAAAGCATATCAAGAAGGGGTTTGCAGGGGAACTGCTGACGGTTTCATTACTGGAGTGGCTGTTTATTATCATATGTATCTGGGGAATTGCCAGAGCCCTTGAAGTATCGATTCCATTTTTTGTTTTGTTTCCGATTGTCATCATCTCTGCTTGTGCCGGTATTGCGAGTATGATACCAGGCGGAATAGGATCCTTTGACTTTGTATTTTTAATTGGACTGGAATCCCAGGGTGTCCCATCAGAACTGGGGCTTTTGATTCTCATGTTCTATCGTCTCAGCTATTATATTGTTCCTGTGTTTATCGGCACACCCTTTATCATGAATCAGATTTGGAATAACGGATTGCCAAAAAACAGCTTTAAAATGTAAAAGAGCCTTTAGGGGCTCTTTATTTTTGGCTCTTTTCGTATAAAATGTTGTTTTTGCCAACAATGTTGTCCGTTGATTTCCGCTCCAGGCTGCTCGCTTTCCGCGGGGCAGGCGGTGAGCCTCCTCAACGCTGCGCGTCTGCGGGGTCTCACCTGTCCCGCTACTCCCGCAGGAGTCTCGCACCTTCCGCTCCAATCAACTCTGTAAATAATATATTAAAAGTAAACCTCGCCAATACAATTCTATATTTTTATTCACCAAAGAACATCCAAAATGTCTTTGTTAAATAAGTTTGTATCGATATTGCATGCCTTCGCATCAATTCCATACTGCCAGCCTGCAATCAGTGAGTTTTCCGGAGCTTCTGGTTTATATTCAGGCGCCTGTTTCTTAGCGGTGATTCCTTTATTCGGCGCAGCAGTCCATATAAATGTGTTATCAAGAAGGGGAGAGTTTTCAGCAGCAGCCTGATCGAAAGCTTTCATCAGGACCTTTTCCTTATCAAAAATCCCGTAAATGCCAGGTTCATAGGGTGATTCCGACATGGCTTGATACCAGCCTTTTATAAAAGAAGAGTCGACAGGATAGTTAGGCTCGATATCCGCAAAAATCGCGACACCCTCGGGTATCCCCAGCTCCTTTGCCAATTGAACAGCTGCTCTTGCTTCACTCTGTCCATTTTCAAGGCCTGTTGCATCATTAAATCGATTCCATATCACGAGTAATTTAATATCATTGTCCTGCAGCAGTTCAGCCTCTTCGGGTGTAATGCCTGCTGATACACCTTCTTTTTCACCTAAATACCGTCCCCATACTTTAGGAGATCCAAAGTTTTCACGAACACAAGAAAGCAAGTCGCTTGTAGTGAGACTTGCCGAGTCTACACCCCAAACGACTTCATCATCCCCTGACTGGCCGTCCTGGTCATTTTCCTTACCCTTACCGCCGCTGCTATTTTCCTTTTCATTATCTTTTTGACCGGAGTCCTGGTTTTTATCAGCTTTATTTTTTATCGTATTGGTTACATTCACATCAACATTTACCTCTATATCATTTGTAACATTATTTTCAATTTGACTATCTTCACCATTATTTAAATCGTTGTCAATTGAATTATTCACATTGGCTTTATTGCCTTTAATATTATTTTTTACTTCATTCGAGATATCACTGTCATGGTTTGTGCTCTGGCCATCCGGAACGGTCTCTGTTTTTGGCGGCTCGGCATCCTTTGAATCCATAAGCGAAAAAGTAAAGAGTGAAATCATTACGGCAAAAAATGCGGTCACAACAAAAGGCAAAAGGCCCCGTCTTTCCATATCTCACAGCCCTCCTTGTCAGTTCATGACATCTTATGCGGAGGGCGGAGGGTTGGTGATTACTGCAAAAGGGGGGTGAAAATGCTTTCTTATCCTAAAATAACTTCACAGCATCAGATAATCGGGAAATAATTTTAAAGAGTTATAACGCGATAATATCACTTGTTCAAAATAACGAACAGCAGTTGGAGAATGTGTAAAAAAGTCTTAAATGGGTAAATATCCGTATATATTTCAGGTTAAAAAATTTGCTTAAGCCTTTGAACTTCACTACTATAAAAATAATAGGCAAATTTTCCATTCATTTAAGATGAGAAAGATATGAATAGGGAATACTAGCCGATAAGAAATTTATTAGGAAGATTTGTCACAGGAGGTTGCATTATGGACAGGGAATTTGCGGATGACAGTATAGCTTTGCATACTGATTTGTACCAGATCAATATGGCGCAGACTTATTGGGAAGACAACATACATAATCGAAAAGCCGTTTTTGAAGTCTACTTTAGGAAGCTCCCTTTTGGGAATGGATATGGTGTTTTTGCAGGCCTTGAAAGGGTCATCGAGTATATTGAGAATTTCAGATTCACCGAAAGTGACCTGCTTTACTTAAAAAATGAATTGAATTATGCTGATGATTTCCTCGATTATCTGAAAAACATGACTTTTTCAGGAACCATTAAATCAATGGAAGAGGGAGAGCTTGTGTTTGGCAATGAGCCAATTATGCGTGTAGAAGCTCCGCTGGCAGAAGCCCAGATCGTGGAAACAGCACTATTAAATATTATAAATTACCAAACTTTGATTGCGACAAAAGCGACACGAATCAAAGAAGTGATTGGCGATGGGACCGCTATGGAATTTGGCTCCAGAAGGGCTCAGGAAATGGACGCAGCCATCTGGGGTACGCGAGCAGCCTATATTGGCGGCTTTGATGCCACTTCCAACGTAAGAGCTGGCAAGAAATTTGGCATTCCAGCTGCAGGGACACATGCCCATTCTTTTGTACAGGCATATCAGGACGAGTATACCGCTTTTAAGAAATATGCCCAAACCCATAAGGACTGTGTTTTTCTCGTCGATACGTATGACACGCTGAAATCCGGAGTCCCAAACGCCATTAAAGTGGCCCGGGAAATGGAAGGTCAAATTAACTTTAAAGGAATTAGACTGGATAGCGGGGACTTGGCGTATCTGTCCAAAGAAGCGAGAAAAATGCTGGATGATGCCGGTTTTCATGATACTAAGATTATTGCATCAAATGATCTGGATGAATACACCATCATTAACCTTAAAGCTCAAGGAGCGAAAATCGATATTTGGGGCATTGGCACAAAATTGATCACGGCTTATGAGCAGCCTGCATTAGGAGCTGTTTATAAACTCGTTTCAATCGAAAATGAAGATGGCAAGATGACTGACACAATCAAAATAAGCGGCAATCCGGAGAAAGTGACTACCCCAGGCCTGAAGAGAGTATATCGGATTATTAACAAAGACAACCATAAATCAGAGGGAGACTATATTGCGCTGGATCATGAAAATCCTCAAGCTGAACCAAAGCTTAAGATGTTCCATCCAGTTCACACGTTCGTAAGCAAATTCGTTACTAATTTTGATGCGAGAGAATTACATAAAGTGATTTTTCAGGAAGGGAAGCTCACCTACAAAGTTCCATCTTTAAAAAAGATGCAAAGCTTTGCAAAGGAAAATCTCAACGTATTATGGGACGAGTACCGCCGTTCTCTTAATCCGGAGGAATACCCGGTCGACCTGAGCCAGGAGTGCTGGGATAATAAAATGAACATGATCAGCCAGGTAAAACAAAATATAAAGAGCTGAAGCTTTATGAAGAGGGAGGAACCTGTAATGAATAGGCAAAAAGAAATTATGGAAGATTTAAATGTGAATCCAGTAATCGATCCAAAAGAAGAGATAAAAAACAGAATTCAGTTTTTAAAGGATTACCTTGTTAAATCGAATGCCAAAGGGTATGTACTTGGCATAAGTGGGGGCCAGGATTCCACTCTCGCCGGAAGACTTGCGCAGCTCGCCGTTGAAGAAATGCGAAATGAAGGCAAAGAGGCAACTTTCATGGCAGTCCGCCTGCCATATGGTGTACAGCAGGATGAAGAGGATGCACAGCTGGCGCTTTCTTTTATTCAGGCTGACCGTGAAGTTGTATTTAACATTAAAAATGCAGTGGATGAAGTACAAACCGAATATGATCGTATATTGCCGGAGGAACCTTTAAAGGATTTTCATAAAGGCAATGTGAAAGCCCGCATGAGAATGATCGCCCAATATGCAGTTGGCGGCCAATACGGCCTGCTGGTTGTCGGGACGGATCATGCAGCAGAAGCAGTGACAGGATTCTACACAAAATATGGTGATGGCGGAGCAGACGTCCTGCCATTATCCGGACTGACTAAAAGACAGGGAAAGGCATTGCTTAAAGAGCTTGGGGCAGAAGAAAGACTTTACTTAAAAGTGCCGACTGCCGATCTTCTGGACCAAAAACCCGGACAGGCTGATGAAACGGAACTGGGTATTTCATACGATGAATTGGATGACTACCTTGAAGGAAAATCAGTAAGTCCGGAAGCCGCAGAGAAGATTGAAAAACGTTACATCGTTTCCCAACATAAACGCCAGATGCCTGCATCCATGCACGATAACTGGTGGAAATAATGTACACAAAAAGGAAAATCCCTGGGGATTTTCCTTTTACTTTTGAGCTAATTTGTTCGAAACCTCCTGATAAAACCTCTGCGGTTCATCCACATTCAGAACAATGCGGCTTGCTTTTCTTTTAATGCCGAACATCAGCTCATAAACTGCCGGCTCCTTCAGTATAATTTCGAACATCGGCTTTTCCTGGATAAGATCAGGCACTCTTGCATCAAATATATCATTCATTTCTTGTTTGCTAAACTTTTCGGGGCCATCATAATAGTTGATCTCCTTGATTTCCTCCAAATGAAGGTACATGCTTTTTGAGAATCCGGTTTGCAGCAGCAAATGAGAATTAGTAAGGACGAAAGGGGTTAAGCGGGTGGCGTTTATCTCTGCCAGGAAGTACATAATGCCATAAATATTTGCAATTAGGATGATATATGCCACAATTGCATTCCATGAATGAAGCCAATAATGAAGTCCGATCGACTCAATGGCTATCGCATGAATCAGCATAATATAAACAGCATTTACACTTGTTTTCTGATGGTAGGTGAATGAATCTCCATGCTTTATGGAAAGCTTCTTTTTCCATGAAAACAGGGCGTAATTAAACATGGCGAATTCAGTGACGAATACAGTTACCAACCTATTATTCGGCAAATGCGTTTCAGCCGCTCTCTTAACATTAAAGAGAAATAGGGAATTAATATCGTTTAGCCTGCGGTATTCTTTTAAAAGTACAGGCAGCTTAGTAAGAATCTTATAGGCAATAAACAGCTCCAGCCCAATAAAAAGCGCTTCGGAAAAAACAATTACATATGGCAAAAAGGCAAACTGCGATAATTGGCTGGCAGGGATAATAAAATAAGCAGCTGCGTATCCTGCTAGAATAACTGCCCCTAAATACTTCAGCGAATACCTTTTCCGCAAGATAAGGAAATACGCCAACAGCGGAACAACAACGAGCAAATCAATCAAAGAGCCAACAGCCGCACCATCCGGAACCGGACCAAATAGCGGGGTTCTGTATAGGATGTAGTTGGAACACAGAATCATAGATAAAAGTACACCAAAAACCAGCCACTTAGGCTTTTTAAATGTAATTGTCATAATTATCCACCTCACTTTAATTATAGCTTATATGAGGGGTAAATGATATTGAAGTTTTGATGAATTTTGACTCAGCGAGCATTCGTTCGCGGTTTTGTGTCAGAACCCATGCCAACTTCTGACTCAGCGAGCATCCGTTTGTGTTTTTGAGTCCGAACCCGGCACTCGCACTGTAACAATCGACAAATACAAGATACAAACAAAGCCCCAATCACAAAATTGGGGCTAACCACGCAAAACGTTTCATCTAAGATCCTATAACCCAGCCAAAATCCGATAAGCCCATTCCGTTTTTTCCTCGTTCGGAGGCTCAATATCCTTCAGCGGATATTCCAAGCCAAGCGCTTCCCATTTATATACACCAAGCTTGTGGTAGGGGAGAACCTCGATTTTTTCCACATTGTTCAATTCTTTAATAAAGCTTCCTAATCGTTCCAAATCCCGTTCATCATCAGACTTTGTTGGCACCAGCACATGGCGGATCCACACAGGCACCTGATGGTCAGACAGATACCGGGCAAATTGAAGAATGTGTTCATTTGTAAGTCCTGTCAGTTTTTTATGTTTCTCCCTATCAATATGCTTCAAATCCAGCAGCACGAGGTCTGTATAGCTCATAAGCTCTTTCAGCTGCGTCTGGAAAAGCGGGGAGCTGGAATAGCAGCCTCCTGATGAATCTATGGCAGTGTGAATGCCAAGTTTCTTGCATTCTTTAAAAAGCTCTATAAGGAATGGAAGCTGCAGCAAAGGTTCACCGCCGCTGACTGTGATGCCGCCTCCGGAAGCCTCGAAGAAAGGGAGATAGGATTGCAGGTCATTCATGATTTCTGAAACGGACATTTGCTTCCCAGTTCCAATTTCCCAAGTATCTGCATTATGGCAAAATTGACAGCGCAGGAGGCACCCCTGTGTAAAAATAACATACCGGATGCCAGGTCCGTCTACTGTACCGAATGTCTCGATTGAATGAATGTTGCCGTGCATGATCATCTTCCTTTCCATAAGCACCGGTGCAGCCGCAGCTGCACCTTGCTAAAGCTTTTTGAAGAAGGGGGCCGATTAAAATGGCCCGCTATCCGATTGGTTACATGGATTCATGGAATGTTCGATTTATTACATCAAGCTGCTGCTCTTTAGTCAGCTTAATGAAGTTCACTGCATAGCCTGAAACCCTAATGGTCAGCTGCGGATATTCCTCCGGATGTTCCATGGCATCCAGAAGTGTTTCTTTGTTAAATACATTGACATTTAAGTGATGCCCGGATTTTATAGCATATCCATCGAGTATGGATACCAGATTGCGCACACGGCTTTCATCATCCTTTCCGAGTGCTTTAGGGACAATGGAGAAGGTGTTGCTGATGCCATCGAGCGCCTGTTTGTATGGTAATTTTGCAACAGAAGACAGGGACGCAAGCGTTCCTTTCGTATCTCTTCCGTGCATTGGATTTGCACCAGGCGCAAATGGCTCTCCGGTACGCCTTCCATCAGGTGTATTTCCAGTTTTCTTGCCATATACCACATTTGAAGTAATGGTTAAGATCGACATGGTATGCATAGAGTTTCTGTAAGTCTGGTGCTTGCGGAGCTTTTTCATAAACCGTTCAACAAGGTCTATAGCGATGCTGTCAACGCGATCATCATTATTTCCGTATTTCGGAAAATCTCCTTCTGTTATAAAATCAACCACGATCCCATTCTCATCACGGACTGCTTTAACGGTTGCGTATTTGATGGCACTTAGGGAATCGGCCGCAACACTCAGACCTGCGATGCCAGTGGCCATTGTTCTGAGAATTTCAGAGTCATGCAGTGCCATTTCGATTCGTTCGTAGCTATATTTATCATGCATGTAATGAATGATATTCAAAGTATTAATATAGAGGTCTGCCAGCCATTCCATCATGAAATCAAACTTCTCCATCACTTCCTCATAATGAAGGATGTCTGATGTTATTGGGGCATAGGCCGGGCCGACCTGATCCTTAAGTATTTCATCTTTGCCGCCATTAATGCTATATAATAGAGCTTTTGCAAGGTTGGCTCTTGCTCCGAAAAACTGCATTTGTTTTCCGATTTCCATTGCAGAAACACAGCAGGCGATTCCATAATCATCGCCATACTCAGGAAGCATGATATCGTCGTTTTCGTATTGGATTGAGCTTGTTTCGATTGACATCCTGGCACAATATTTTTTAAAATTCTCAGGAAGCTTGGCGGACCATAAAACCGTTAAGTTTGGTTCCGGAGCCGGACCAAGATTTCTAAGGGTATGAAGGAAGCGGAATGAATTCTTTGTGACAAGCGGACGGCCATCAAGCGCCATGCCGCCTATGGATTCTGTCACCCATGTAGGATCACCGCTGAATAATTCATTATAGTCAGGCGTTCTTGCGAATTTTACAAGGCGCAGCTTCATGACAAAATGGTCAACAAGCTCCTGCGCTTCCTTCTCGGTAAGTGTTCCGTTCTTTATGTCTCTTTCTATGAAAATATCAAGAAAAGTGGAAACACGGCCAAGACTCATAGCTGCACCATTTTGTTCCTTGATGGCGGCAAGATAAGCGAAATACAGCCATTGGAAAGCTTCAAGAGCATTTCCTGCTGGTTTAGAAATATCAAAACCGTAGCTGTTTGCCAGCTGCTTCAGTTCCTTCAGAGCTCTGATCTGTTCTGAAATTTCTTCCCTCAATCGAATATTTTCTTCCGTCATTACACGTGTGGTTGATTTCAAATCCGCTTTTTTGGCTTCAATCAAGCGGTCAGTCCCATAAAGGGCAACCCTGCGGTAATCACCGATAATCCTGCCCCGGCCATATGCATCAGGCAGACCGGTTATAATGCCGGCCTTACGGGCGAGTTTCATTTCATCAGTATAGGCATCAAACACACCCTGGTTATGTGTTTTGCGGTAGTCCGTAAATATTTTTTCCATATCTTTGCTGGCTTCATAGCCATATGCTTCACAGGCAGCCACAGCCATGCGGACTCCGCCAAATGGCTGAAGTGAGCGCTTAAACGGCTGGTCAGTCTGAACACCTACAATTTTTTCTTTATCTTGATCGAGATAACCAGGTCCATGTGAGGTAATAGTAGAGACGATTTCTGTGTCCATATCGAGCACGCCGCCTTGTTCCCGCTCTTTTTTAGTGAGATCCATTACTTTTTCCCATAATAACGATGTAGCATCTGTCGGGCTTTCCAAAAATGATTCATCTCCGGAAAAAGGTGCAAAATTCTTTAATATAAAATCTCTAACATCAATTTCACGTGTCCAAATGCCTTCTCTAAAGCCATTCCATCTTTCCATGCCAGTTCACCTCAAAGGGATTATTGGTGTAACAGTTATTACAACTTTACTATACTCTCAATATAACAGATTTAATGTGAAATAAATCACAAGGATTTTGAACGTATTGTGAAATGTAATGTTTTATACAACTTCAAGTAAAACGTGTATTACAAAACCCCCGGAATCTTAGAACTGTTATATATACAGATGGAACACTGGATAATAAAAAGATAGCAATCACTTTGAAATTCTTACATTCTGCCCAACAATTACCTGTTTATAAGAATAAAAGATTTTGATTAAATATAAATATGAAAACACTATCAAAAATTTCATTCATTTAAATGTTGTCTGTCGCACTTGTCTTTGGATTCAATTTTGATGCAAAAGCATCAACAGTACATACCGTTCAGCCAGGGGATACGATGTGGAAGATCGCCATGAAGTATCAGGTTGGGGTCTCTGAAATCATCAATGCCAATGGGCAGATCTCAAATCCGAACTCCATTTATCCAGGGCAAAAGGTGAATATCCCTACTCTTTCAAAAGCCACAACAGGGGTGGAAGAGCAGGTCGTCCAGCTTGTTAACCAGGAAAGAGCAAAGTATGGATTAAAGCCGTTAAAATCGAATTGGGAGCTTGCCAGAGTAGCAAGGTACAAATCTCAGGATATGATTAATAAGAGATATTTCGATCATAACTCCCCTACATACGGAAGCCCGTTTGATATGATGAAGAGCTTCGGAATCACCTACAGGACTGCCGGGGAAAACATTGCTGCCGGGCAAAAAACGCCTCAGGAAGTAGTAACTGCCTGGATGAACAGTGAAGGACACCGCAAAAATATCCTATCTGCGAACTTCACAGAAATCGGAGTAGGCTACGCTCAGGGCGGAACTTACGGACACTATTGGACACAAATGTTTATTGGGAGATAAGAGGAAAAGCAGAAGCGCCTTGCCCACCCCCGACACCTCAAAGGGGTAGGAGCTGGAGCCAGACAGTAAAGAAAAGCACCGGAGAAATCCGGTGCTTTTGCTTTGCCCATTAATCTACTACAATATAAGCAATCATCGGTCCGCTATTATCCTTATCCGGATGAGTAAGACAAACCAGACGGTATACGCCTTCTTTGTCAAATTGAAGAGGGACCACTGTTTCTTCAGCTTTCTTTACAACTCCCTTAATATCCGTTCCTTCGATAATATAAGGGTGTTCCATTCCATTAACTCCCCAAATCTTCAGATTAACCTTTTCATTTTTTTCGAGAAAAATGGTTCCCGGATCCCAGCGATACGCTTCAATTTCCTTGCCATCAGGCAGCTTTGCTTTAAACTCTCCTGTAACCATATGGATTTCCCGGACTTTTTCGCCTTCATTCTGGTTGAATACCGTCAAACTGTCCGACTTTGAAAAAAACCAAAGGGATGCAGAAACAATGACTGAAAATATGATGACAAAGGCAATGATGCTGCGTTTCTTTAATACAAGAAAAGGCATGCTCATACTCCTTCCAAAATTAGTTGTCCATATATAGATATGCTGTAAGGGCCTCATAACTTGTCTACTATTTGCGGGATTTTTCCGATTTTTCTTTACAGCTGCTGAAAAATTATTTCATAATAGAATTAAAAAGGATGTGGCAGCATGTACAAGGTACTTGTGGCCAATCGGGATGAGTACGATACAAAGGGTATAGAGTGGCTGCTAAAATCTTCAATGAACGCATGGGAAGTAGAGGCTGCCGAAGATGAGGCAGGGCTTATTAAAAAGCTTGAGACTTTTCAGCCCGATCTGCTGATTTTTGAACTGGATCTGATAAAGGAAGATAGATACAGCTCTTTCTTAAAAACCATTCAAATTATAGGGCCGGATCTTATTGCACTTACGATGGAAGCGACCTTTTCACAGGCAAAACGAGCCATTGACATGGGTGTAGCCGATTTAATACTTAAGCCCATTTCAGCTGATATTTTATTGAAATCCGCACGAAACATTCATAGGCGCCAGAAGCTGAGAATTCCAGCGGCTTTAAAAAGCTCCGGAATGGTTACTGATAAAGCATTTAATTATCAGGATATATTTTTAGAAGCTCCAGAACCGGCAGAACGTTTTCTTTCCATTGGCATAAAAACTGAGAATGTCCTTGAGCTTCCAAAGTTATATGAATTTCTGGAAAGCTATGGCTTCCAGAAAAAAGTCGATCATTTTATTTTAAGTGACATGGTACTGATAGTTGCTGAAAAACCGGGCGTATCATGGAAAGAGGAAAGCGTCAGATTCATGAGGAATTGGCAGGAAACCTCAGCTGAACCAATCGCCATAAGCATTCATACTGGCCAGGATGATCAGAATACACTAAAAAACCATTATGATGCGAACAGAAAATTGATGGAGTTAACTTTTTACAGGGGATTTAATCAGGTAATTGAGGAAGCCTCATTGCCTAAATGGGTTTCAATTGATCCGTTCTTAACTCCCGAGGAACAGAGCAGCTGGATTGATTTTCTGAATCAGGCTGATTTAGAAGGAATCAAATCATGGTTTTCCAAAGAGTTTCTTATATTGGAAGATCCATATCCGGAACCCGGGCTTATCAGAATCCGGCTGACCAGTATTCTTGCGCAAATCCGCAGGCATATGAAGACATTCCGCCTGGCCGACGGAGAAATGGAGAAGGAGTACCTTCGTTTATTCCAGACGATTCTTTATTCGCCCTTGATTTACCGCATTATTAATGAAATGATCAGCTTCATTTCCTATGTTTTTGAAACCATTCGATCTGATAAGAAACTGAAGCTGGATCTTACAGACAGAGTTCAATACTTCATAGAAACAAATTACTGGGATTCATCTGTCACCCTTGAGAGGGCAGCTGAATATGCAGATCGAAACCCAAACTATATTAGCTCCATGCTGGCGAAAAAATGCGGAAAGTCATTTCGGGAGCTCCTTAACGAAACCCGGATCAGGCAATCTGCTAAGCTGCTGCAGGAATCAGAAATGAGCATAAATGAAATCTCATCCGTCTGCGGTTTTCGCAATCAGCAGTACTTCAATAAAGTATTCAGTAAAATTAAAGGTATGCCGCCGAATCAATTTAGAAAAAGTCTGCACAAAACCTCCTTTTAAAAGGGGGTTTTATTTTTGTATATTTTTATAAAAACACTAATATTAATATAAAAATAGACAAAATCCAAGAAAATAATCTAACAATTTTACAAAAAATCAAACCTAATTATTCTACTTTTCAGATAGTTCTCATTATAAAATCTAAATATGAGATAACATTGGAGGGATAACAATGAAAGCGGAAACAAAAAGAGAAATTAAAAATTATCAAGGCAGTGAGCTCCATGCAAAGGGCTGGATTCAGGAAGCGGCACTCCGCATGCTTATGAATAACTTAGACAAAGAGGTTGCAGAGATTCCGGAGGAGCTGGTTGTTTACGGCGGGATTGGAAAGGCTGCCCGGAATTGGGATTGCTATGATGCGATTGTAAAAACCCTGCATGAATTAGAAGACGATGAAACACTACTTGTTCAATCCGGAAAACCGGTTGCAGTATTTAAATCACATAAAGATGCACCAAAGGTATTGATCGCCAACTCGAATCTGGTGCCGGCCTGGGCAAACTGGGATACCTTCCATGAGCTTGATAAGAAAGGCCTGATGATGTATGGCCAAATGACAGCCGGAAGCTGGATTTACATCGGCAGCCAGGGAATCGTCCAAGGAACTTACGAAACATTTGCAGAGCTTGGCAGACAGCATTTCTCCGGCTCACTGAAACAGACGATTACGTTAACAGCAGGCCTTGGCGGAATGGGTGGCGCTCAGCCGCTTGCCGTAACCATGAATGATGGTGTCTGCATTGCCATTGATGTGGATGAACACCGCATTGACCGCAGGCTTGAAACGAAATATCTGGATACAAAGGTTTATTCCATTGAAGAAGCTATTAAACTGGCAAAAGAGGCAAAACAGGAAGGACGTCCGCTTTCTATCGGTCTATTAGGCAATGCAGCTGAAATTTTACCAAAAATGCTTGAAATGAATTTCATCCCGGATGTCCTGACTGACCAGACTTCCGCGCATGATCCTTTAAATGGCTATGTCCCGATTGGCTATTCTTTAGAGGAAGCAGCTGTTCTGCGAAAGGAAGATGCTGCTGAATACGTCCAGAAATCAAAAGCAAGCATGGCTGTCCATGTTAAGGCAATGCTGGACATGCAAAAGAAGGGCGCAGTTACATTTGATTACGGAAACAATATCCGTCAGGTTGCAAAAGATGAGGGTGTCGAGAATGCGTTTGATTTCCCTGGATTCGTGCCTGCCTACATCCGTCCGTTGTTCTGTGAAGGGAAAGGGCCTTTCCGCTGGGTAGCATTATCAGGAGATCCGGAAGATATCTATAAAACAGATGAAGTGATCATGCGCGAATTTGCGGATAATGAACACCTTTGCAAATGGATCAAGATGGCACAGGAGAAAATTCAGTTCCAGGGGCTGCCTTCAAGAATTTGCTGGCTTGGTTATGGAGAGCGCGCAAGATTCGGAAAAATCATCAATGATATGGTTGCCAGCGGGGAACTAAAAGCACCGATTGTTATCGGGCGTGATCATCTGGATTCCGGTTCAGTTGCATCTCCAAACCGCGAGACAGAAGCCATGAAGGACGGCAGTGATGCAGTGGCAGACTGGCCAATCCTGAATGCTCTGATAAATGCGGTCGGCGGAGCAAGCTGGGTTTCCGTCCACCATGGAGGCGGCGTAGGAATGGGCTACTCTCTTCATGCAGGAATGGTAATCGTTGCGGATGGCACGAAGGAAGCGGAACAGCGCCTTGAACGCGTCCTTACATCAGATCCTGGAATGGGAATCGTACGCCATGTAGATGCAGGCTATGATCTTGCTATCAAAACAGCAAAAGAAAAAGGCGTAAACATTCCAATGATGAAATAAAGATTTCCTTTTATGAACTTTGCAAATAGAAACGAAAAATTTGCAAATAAACCATGCTAATTTGCAAATAGACCAGTCAATTCTGCAAATAAAACCCTTAAACTTGCAAATAACCATGAATATATTCAATGAGGAAGCCCTCCAATCCGTAATTTTCTGCGGATTGGAACTTCCATTTTTTAAGGAGGAGCACAAAATGCACTCAAAACCTATTTTTATCAAACATGCAAATCAGATGATCACCTTAAAGGGCGGCTCCAAACAGCCCCTCACCAAAGAAAAAATGAGCGAGCTTCACATCATTGAAGACGGAGCAGTATGGATTGAAGAGGACAGAATTAAATCAGCAGGGACCACAGCGGAACTCCAAGCTGAATATCAAAGCCGGCTTCAGGAAGCTGAAATCATTGATGCGACAGGAAAAATCCTCCTTCCAGGGCTTGTTGATCCGCATACACACCTCGTATATGCAGGCAGCAGGGAAGAGGAGTTCAATATGCGCCTGAACGGGGCGACGTATATGGAAATTATGAACAATGGCGGGGGCATTCATGCTACCACTTCAATGACCAGAAACGCATCTGAAGAGGAATTGGTAGATGCGAGCCTTGTCCGTCTTGATCGCTTTCTTAAACACGGAGTAACCACGATAGAGGCAAAAAGCGGATATGGACTGGATTGGGAAACAGAGCGAAAACAGCTGACAGCAGCCCGTAAAGCGGATGAACTGCATCCGGTGGAGGTTGTCCGCACCTTTATGGGAGCACATGCAGTTCCTGCTGAATACAAAGAGAATCCAGATGCCTTTATAGATTTAGTTATTGAAGAAATGCTTCCGAAAGTCGCGGAAGAAAAGCTCGCCGAATTCAATGATATTTTCTGCGAAAGAGGGGTATTCACACCGGAGCAGTCCAGAAAACTTCTTGAAGCAGGGAAGAAGCATGGCCTTATTCCTAAGATCCATGCCGACGAAATCGAACCCTATGAGGGGGCCGAGCTTGCTGCAGAAGTTGGTGCCATCTCTGCGGATCACTTGCTCAGAGCATCTGATAAGGGCATGGAAATGATGGCTGAAAAGGGAGTAATCGGCGTTCTTCTTCCAGGCACAGCATTCTTCCTGATGGCTGAAGCAGCCAGAGGCCGCCGCATGATTGATAAGGGTGTTCCAGTTGCATTATCAACCGATTGCAACCCCGGCTCTTCGCCAACCTGCTCCATGCCATTTATGATGAATCTTGCATGCATGCACATGGGACTTACACCTGCAGAAGCGATTGCCGCCGCTACCATTAATGCAGCACATGCGATCAATCGGGCAGAAGAAGTGGGAAGCATAGAACCCGGCAAAAAGGCTGATTTGCTTCTACTCAATGTGCCGAACTATATGCAAATGCAGTATCACTACGGCATGAACCACACAGACACAGTGATTAAAAATGGGGAAGTGGTCGTTAAAGGAGGAAGCTTATGCTACCAACAATAAATCCTCCCGGGTTTTTTTGGCCGCAAACCGAACTGGGAACTGACGTAAAGGTGAGTGAATGGATTCGCCAAATCCAGAGGGGAGAGGAATTAAAGAAAGACAATTGGGATGTCGTGCTTTTCGGTGTCCCTCTTTCCCGCTCATCGATAAGTGCATCAGGAGCATCTGAATTCCCTGAATCCTTCAGGAGGTCCTGGAATGGATTCTCCACGTACAATCTGGATTTTGAAAGGGATCTTCAAGAACTGAAAGTTGCTGATCTTGGTGACGTGAAAATGCATTTCACGGATATTCCACAATGCCATTCCAATATAAAGCAAACGATGAAGGACGTACGGACGCAATTTCCTGATTCTTTCCCAATAGCGATCGGAGGAGATCACTCCATCACAGCCATGCTGGTCAGCGGCCTGAAGGAACTGGAGCCTGAAAAAGAAATCGGCATTCTCCAGCTGGATACGCACCTTGACCTCAGAAGTCTTGAAGACCATGGACCGACAAATGGGACGCCCATCCGAAACCTGATTCAAAACAACAAAATTAAAGGAGAAAATGTCTACAATATTGGCCTTCATGGCTTTTTCAACAGCCAGTCACTCGTCCATTATGCTAAAGAGCATAAGCTAAATTATATTACCTTAAAGGAAGCCAGAAGACGGGGAATTGAAGAAACGGTTAAAGAATCAATCCGGCAGCTGGAATCAAAAGTGGACCAAATTTATGTCACCATTGACATGGATGTGCTGGATATCGGTTTTGCGCCGGGTGTTCCCGCATCCACACCAGGCGGCATGAGTACTGAAGAACTATTTACTGCCGTATATGCTGCGGGACTTTCCTCCAAAACGGCAGCCATGGATATTGTCTGTCTTGATCCAACAAGAGATCACCAGGCACAGCCAACCGTGAAAGCAGGCACGTACACCTTTCTGACCTTTATGACAGCTTTAATGAACAGGAGGTAAGGGGCCCACTCCGCTCCTTGCCCCAAAAATGACGGGGGAATGAGAATGGAAAAAGAAACAATAATAAAGCAATCTCACCAGCCTGAACTGAATCCCAACGCAACCATTAAAAATAAAGCTAAGTTTTTTCTCTTCAGCGCCATTGGCCTATTTATGTTTTTTATACCAGTCACTGTTAATGAGAAATCATCTATTATGCTGGACCATATCGTCACTGCGATTCAGACATACCTGCCTGCAGCTGTTACATACTATGCGCTGCTTGTCATACTGCTCGGCGCCATTTATCCTTTCTATACAAAAACCTGGAACAAAAATAAAGTAAATACTATTTTCTCTTTTTTTAAGGTAATCGGATTTTTTACAGCCATTATGATTGTCTTCGGCTTCGGCCCTGCCTGGCTATTCGACCCGAGCATGGGACCTTTCCTGTTTGAGAAACTCGTGGTGTCTGTCGGACTTCTTGTTCCAATCGGCTCAGTATTTCTTGCCCTGCTCGTCGGATATGGATTGCTTGAATTTTTCGGTGTCATTATGCAGCCGATTATGAAGCCAATCTGGAAAACACCGGGAAAATCAGCTATCGATGCAGTTGCCTCTTTTGTTGGAAGCTATTCAATCGGACTGCTCATAACCAACAGGGTATTTAAAGAAGGAAAATATAGCATTAAGGAAGCAGCCATTATTGCTACCGGGTTCTCAACGGTCTCAGCAACGTTCATGATTGTTGTGGCTAAAACACTTGGATTGATGGAAATCTGGAACACTTATTTTTGGACGACGTTTGCTGTCACTTTCATCGTAACGGCTATTACCGTAAGAATCTGGCCTCTTAAATCAATGAGCGAAGAATATTACAATGGCCAGGAGCCTCCAGTTGAAACCTTTACAGGGGGCCGTCTTCAGGCAGCCTGGAAAGAAGCAATGGATACAGCAGCCGAATCACCCACATTATGGAAAAACATAAAGGATAATTTAAAAGATGGGTTTGTCATGACAATGTCTATTTTGCCCTCCATTATGTCAGTAGGTTTATTGGGCCTGATTCTTGCCGAATTCACTCCTGTATTTGATTGGCTGGGTTATATCTTTTATCCTTTTACGGCTCTCGTACAGCTTCCTGAGCCATTATTGGCAGCAAAGGCAAGTGCCGTGGGAATTGCTGAAATGTTCCTTCCAGCCCTGCTGGCAGCAGAGGCTGCACTGGTCACTAAATTTGTAATCGGAGTAGTTTCCGTTTCAGCCATTATCTTCTTTTCTGCACTTGTTCCATGTATTTTATCAACAGAAATTCCTATTACTATTCCGCAGCTGCTTGTCATCTGGGCAGAGAGAACCATTCTGACCATACTGATTACAGCTCCACTGGCTTATCTGCTGCTTTAACTGGAAATCCCCGCTCACTTCAGCGGGGATTTTTCGCATATATTTTTCCTCCATAACCAAACTAACAGAGGAATGAGTCTAAGAATAGCAGGTGATGGATTTTGTACAGGCTGTTTACACATAATGACCTTGATGGTGTCGGGTGCGGCATTGTTGCCAGGATCGCTTTTGGAAAAGATGTTGAGGTGCGCTATAACTCTGTGATGGGACTTGATTATCAGATAGAAAAATTGCTGGAAAATGAAAAAAACATAAAAGATGATTTTTTAATGATCACGGATTTATCAGTTAACGATGAAAATTTGATCAGGCTTGATGATCTGGCAAAAAGCGGCGGAAACGTCAGATTAATTGACCATCATAAAACAGCTCTTCATTTTAATGATTACAGCTGGGGCAGAGTGAAAGTGCAATATGAAGATGGCAGGCTCACGGCTGCGACCTCTTTACTGTATGAGTATCTATTAAAACATGAACTGATCCAGCCGTCTCAGGCCCTCGATGAATTTGTCGAGCTTGTGCGACAGTATGACACATGGGAATGGGATCAAAATGAAAATATAAAGGCAAAAAATCTGAATGATTTATTTTTCATGATTTCCATAGAAGAATTCGAAGAAAAAATGACGGAAAGAATCAAGAGCTCCAATACATTCGATTTTGATGAGTTTGAACAGAAATTGCTGGAAATGGAAGAGCAAAAGATTGAGCGTTACGTCAGGCGGAAGAAACGGGAATTGGTACAAACGTTCATTGGGGAATATTGTACAGGCATTGTCCATGCAGAATCTTATCATTCGGAGCTTGGCAATGAACTTGGTAAAGAGTATCCCCATATCGACTATATCGCTATCTTAAATCTCGGGGGCAAAAAAATCAGTTTCAGGACAATCCATGACCACGTTGATGTTTCTGCCATGGCCGGAAAGTTTGGAGGGGGCGGACACGCAAAAGCATCGGGCTGTTCGATGGGAAAAGATGCTTATAAACTATTTGTTCAGGACATATTTCCCCTGGACCCTTTGAGACAGGATGCATTTAAAAACAAATACAATATTAAAAGCACGAAACAGGGATCACTGTACGAAAATAAGAAGGGAGACAAATTCTTTATTTTTGCTGAAGCCGATGACAAGTGGATCCTTGAAATGAACGGCAAGCCAATACAGGAACCTTACCCGGATTTCCAGGCAGCAGAAAATTACATTAAAAGAAAATACCAGGCATGGCTTGTTCATGATGATATTTATGTTGAATTTTTAAAGCGTTTTTATATTAAGGCAAAAAACTAGCTGAAGAGCAGTCCCTTTGGATTGCTTTTTTTCTTTCGGGCTCTTGGATAATTTCCTTTCATTATCAATCTTCTCAAATTACGGCATGAAATTTTCAATTATGTAACAATTTATAAATATGATAGGGCTATGCATGGTTTGTTTGATACAATCAGGATGGATTGATTATCGGTTTGAATTGGATGTGTATTTATGAAGAAATTGGTTGCTATTATCCTGCTTTTGTTCAGTTTTCCTGCTGGTAACGCAGCGGCTGAGGAAACAAAAGAGCCTGAAATTATCAGTGAAGCCGCAATTGTAACAGATTCAGAATCAGGGGCAGTTCTGTATGCAAAAAATGCGGATAAAAAGATGTATCCGGCCAGTTTAACGAAAATAGCAACAGCCATTTATGCCATTGAACATGGCGACTTGAGTGACCTGGCCACAGTCAGCAAAAAAGCAGCGGAGACTGAAGGGACACGAGTGTATTTGGAGGAAGGGGAACAGGTGCCCTTGAAAAAACTCGTTCAGGGAATGCTGGTTAACTCAGGAAATGATGCTGCCTGGAGCATTGCTGAGCATCTGGACGGCAATATAGAAGCATTCTCAGAGAATCTTAATCGCTACCTGAAAGAGAAGGCAGGGTTAAAAAATACCCACTTTGTTAATCCTCACGGTCTGTATGATGAAAACCACTATACAACCGCAGCTGATCTCGCGAAATTAACCAATTATGCTCTGAAAAATGAAACCTTCAGAGAAATTTACGGCACAAAGGAATTGAAATGGACTGGAAAGTCATGGGATACTACCATCTTTACTCATCACAGGATGCTCAAAGGGGAGGTTCCATTCGAGGGAGTGACTGGGGGAAAGACAGGGTTCGTTGATGAAGCCAAGCAGACTCTAGCTACCTCTGCCGAATATGATTCAATCAAGTTAACCGCTATTGTGTTAAAAGCGGAATATAAGCGGGATATTTATAATGATACAAAAAACCTTTTGGATTATGGACACAGCAACTTTGAAACTGCGGAACTCAGCAGCACTGAGGTTTTTCCGTCAGAGGGAAAAACCTATACAACTGGCGGTACAATAATACCTGTCACTTTGCCTAAAGGAAACTACGAAGAAAACATTACAGCAAAAGGGAAGCTGCAGATAAAGAATGAAAACGGGAGAATCATTCAATCTGTAAAGCTGATCGAGGATAAACAGGATGAAGTGGTTTCAAGCCAGCTCAAAACAGATAAGGAGCCAGTAAAAGAGACAACAGGGTACTATGGAAAAGCAGGATTAGCCCTATTCTTATTCGGAATCTTTATTCTCGTATTAAGGAAAAATCTTAAAGCAAAAGCTAGAAGAAGGAGAAGACGGGTATAAAGCCCCTCTTTATTTAATTGCATTGAAAAAGACTAAAGAAGTTATCTTTAGTCTTTGGCTCACTTTTCGATTACTGCATTCTTTGCTCCACCTGGCGGCATACCTCATCCGCTGAAAGGCCGCTTGCTTCAATGACAGAAGCCTTTGTAGATACATCCTGCATACCCATTACATTTGAATCAACACCGCTTACAACACAGCATGAGCAGTTCTCAGCATCATGCGCCGACTTCAAGTCAACCACATCATATCCTTTTTGGCGAAGCGCTTCAGAAACATTTGTTAAGGATTGTTCAACAGCTACTCTTTTCGTCAATATTAACACCTCCTCCGTTTGTTAGATTGGCTTTTGTACTCCATTTTTATTCCATGGATAAAAATAGCCTTAACACGAAAAAGTAAGAAAGGAGGTGTTTAACTATGAGCAAACGCAAAAAAGACCCTTCAAAGGCTGGATTAAGCTCTCCAAACGTCGAAGGGCAAGGGACAACCAACGTGGAAACAGGCAGCAGAACAGCTTCCTCTGCACGCCATAAAAAGAAAAAACAGGATTTTTAACAAACTAAAAGCAGGAGGCTGGACCTCCTGCTTTTACTGTTTACTGATACATTTCAGCAACTTGCTTTTGAATGGATGGGTCTTCTAAATACTCATCATATGTCATTTGCTTATCGACAATGCCAGCTGGTGTAATTTCAATAATGCGGTTGGCAATGGTTTGAATGAACTGATGGTCATGTGATGCAAAAATCATAGAGCCTTTGAAATTAATCAGTCCATTATTCAATGCCGTAATGGATTCCAAATCAAGGTGGTTGGTCGGCTCATCTAAAAGAAGCACGTTAGCGCCGCTCAGCATCATTTTAGATAGCATGCACCGGACTTTTTCCCCACCGGAAAGAACGCTTGCTTTCTTTAGAACTTCCTCACCGGAGAACAGCATTCTTCCAAGGAAACCTCTCAGGAAGCTTTCACTGTCATCTTGAGGTGAGAATTGGCGCAGCCAGTCTACAAGGGTCAAATCAGAGTTCTCGAAGAACTCAGAGTTATCATTAGGGAAATAGGACTGAGAGGTTGTTACACCCCACTTATATGTTCCTTCATCCGGCTCCATTTCACCAGTCAGTATTTTAAACAGGATGGTTTTCGCTAATTCGTTCGTGCCAACTAACGCTATTTTATCATCTTTGTTCATGATGAAGCTGACATTGTTCAGAACTTTAACACCATCAATTGTTTTAGTGATGCCGTCTACCCGAAGCAAATCATTTCCGATTTCACGGTCAGGTGAAAATCCAACATACGGATATTTTCTGGAGGATGGTCTAATATCATCCAATGAAATCTTATCAAGAAGCTTTTTACGTGAAGTTGCCTGCTTGGATTTAGATGCGTTTGCACTAAAGCGGGCAATAAAGCTTTGCAGTTCCTTGATTTTTTCTTCTTTTTTCTTATTGGCATCCTGAGCCATCCTTTGGGCAAGCTGGCTTGACTCATACCAGAAGTCATAGTTCCCTACGTAAATCTGGATCTTACCAAAGTCAAGATCGGCAATATGCGTACACACTTTGTTCAAGAAATGACGGTCATGGGATACGACAATAACGGTATTCTCAAAGTTGATCAGGAACTCCTCAAGCCATTGAATTGCTTTGATATCCAAGTGGTTTGTCGGCTCATCCAGCAAAAGAACATCCGGCTTGCCAAAAAGCGCCTGCGCAAGCAAAACTTTCACTTTTTCAGAACCGGAAAGATCAGCCATTTTTTTGTCGTGAAGCTCTTCTCCGATTCCAAGTCCCTTCAGCAAAATAGCTGCTTCAGATTCAGCTTCCCATCCATTTAATTCTGCAAATTCACCTTCGAGTTCAGCAGCCTTCATGCCATCTTCATCCGTGAAATCAGCCTTCATATAAATAGCATCTTTTTCCTGCATTACTTCATAAAGACGGGCATGTCCCATGATGACTACTTTTAATGCTTCATGCTCTTCGTACTCAAAATGGTTCTGCTTCAGGACAGCAAGGCGTTCGCCGGGACCTAAATGAACACTTCCGGATTGTGCCTCAATTTCACCTGATAAAATTTTAAGAAAAGTTGATTTACCTGCACCATTTGCTCCAATCAATCCATAGCAATTGCCAGGTGTGAATTTAATATTAACGTCTTCGAATAGTTTGCGGTCGCCGTATCGAAGACCTACATTACTGACAGTTATCATATTGTTTTTATTCCTCCAAATACATAATCCATAAAATTATAACACTTTCAGCGCGTAATCGCGAATTCTTTACTTATCACGTAACCTCTGCAATAAAAGTTTAGAGAATTAACAGGAAGCAAGAGGAAAAAGTCGAATACATAAGGATTATATAATGATGAGAGGAAGTGCGATTTTGATGGAATCTCTTTTAAATGCAGAGGTGAAATTAAAACCTTTCAAGTTCACCATTGAAAGAGGAAAAATCAAAGAATTTGCTATGGCAATTGGAGACAAAAACCCTATTTATTATGATGCTGACACTGCGAGAAAAGAGGGGTACCGTGACATCCCCATCCCGCCAACATTTCCTACAGCCATAGAGATGTGGGGAGGCATGGATTTCGAAACCCTAATCGAGCTATTCGGACTTGACCCTCTCAAGGTTCTTCACGGCGGCCAGGAATATCGCTATATAGGAGAAATTTGTGCTGGCGATACAGTAACCGCGATCCCGAAAGTAATTTCTTCTTTTGAAAAGAGGAACCTGCGATTTATTACAATAGGTATTCAGTACAGAAACAATGATGGAAAAGATGTTCTCTATGCAGAATCCACCATTATTGAAAGAGGGGGAAGCAAAAATGAGTGAGCTGAAAATGATTCATAAACCAGAGATCACACATACACAGCTGGTCAAGTATGCAGGGGCATCCGGAGATTTCAATCCGATTCATACAGTAGTCCCTGTAGGAGAAAAGGCCGGATTGGACGGAGTGATCGCCCACGGGATGCTTATCATGGGAATGGCAGGCGAAGCACTGGCTGAGTGGTTTCCAAGAAAGGACCTGAGAAGGTTCAAAGTGCGCTTCAGCAAAATGACACGGCCCGGCGAGAAACTGACAATAGAAGGGAGGGTGACAGGAGAGAAATGGGAAGAGGACGAAAAAAGGCTGACCGGAGAAGTATCAGTAAAAAATGAAGCTGGTGAGCAAAAGCTTTCCGGCAGGTTCGAATTCAAAATTTAATAATAAAGGAAGGAATGTCTATGGAAGGCAATATTAGGATCCAGCATCGGCCAAAATCAAAGTGGAAGAAGTACTCGCTTTGGAGTATTGCTATCATTTTAGTGCTGCTGGCTGCTGCCTTTTTCATTACGTATGGTTTTTTGTCCCGCTCTCTGCCTAAAACAGAGGGAGAAATCAGAATAGGTTCCATCTCTGAGGAAGTAAAGGTCAATCGCGATAACAGCGGAGTCCCACACCTGATTGCTGCCAATGAAAGGGACCTTTTTATTGCCCAAGGCTATGTCCAGGCACAGGACCGCCTTTTTCAGATGGATTTAAGCAGGCGTCAGGCATCGGGAAGATTGAGCGAAGTAATCGGAGAGGCTACGGTTGAAAATGATAAATATTTTAGAACTCTTGGTTTGAGAAGAGCTGCAGAAGCATCCTATGAAGCATATTCCTCAGATGCAAAACAGATTTTAGGCTGGTATGCGGAAGGAGTTAATCTTTATATAAAAGAAGTTATAGAAAATGGAAAAATCCCTGTTGAATTTTCCATACTCGGCTATGAACCGGAAGAATGGTCTCCTGTGGATTCGCTTACTATTGGCAAATACATGGCATATGATCTTGGCGGACACTGGGAAAGCCAGGCATTCCGCTATTATCTCCTTCAGCATTTTCCGGAAGATAAAGCATATGAATTATTCCCCTCCTATCCGGAAGAAGCCCCATACATAATAGGAAAACACAACTTAAATATTGAAAAAAGCTTTGCATCTGTCATCACGCCTCCAGAATTCAACGGAAGCAATAACTGGGTGGCAGCCGGCAGTAAAACGGCATCCGGAAAGCCTATATTGGCTGATGATCCTCATTTATCCCTGAACACACCTTCGATCTGGTATCAGATGCACCTGGAGTCCCCTGAAATGAATGTCAGCGGTGTCATTTTTGCCGGAATCCCAGGCATCATACTCGGTCACAATGAACATATTGCATGGGGAGTAACCAATACAGGACCAGATGTACAGGATTTGTATATTGAAAAAAGGAATCCTGCCAATATAAATGAGTTTCTATTCAATGAAAAGTGGGAAAAGGCAGAAGTAATAGAAGAACCAATTAAGGTAAAAGGCAAAGAGCCAATTAGCTATAAAGTAACGATTACACGCCACGGACCTGTGATTTCGGAATTTGCTGGAGACAGCGGAAAGGATACCGTTCTTTCCTTGCAATGGACAGCACTTCAGCCATCAAAAGAGCTGGAAGCCATTCTAAAAATGAATAAAGCATCAGACTGGAATCAGTTTGAACAAGCATTGGAGTTATTTCACACACCTGCCCAAAACTTTGTATTTGCTTCTTCGGATGGAACAATAGCTTATAAAGCAAATGGTAAAATCCCAATCAGAAAGAAAGGAGACGGACTGCTGCCGGTGCCCGGCTGGTCGGATGAATATGAGTGGAAAGGCTACATCCCTTATGATCAGCTGCCTAAAACGATCAATCCCGAAGAAGGCTATATCTCAACGGCAAACAATAAGGTGATGGATGGCAGCTACCCTTACCACATCAGTCATGATTGGGCCCAGCCCTATAGGCAAATGCGCATTCAGGAATTTCTCAAGAGCAAGGATAATCTTACAACTGAAGATATGATGTCACTGCAAATGGATCAAAAAAACCTGCAGGCAAAGGAATTTATACCGCTTTTCCTGTCCGGAATGAAAGAACCATCAACCGCTCTTGAAAAGGAAGCTTTAACGATCCTAAGTAAATGGGATTATATTGACAGCAAGGATGAGGCAGCCCCTCTCATTTTCAATCTTTGGATGAAAAGCATATCAGATGTTCTTTTTGAAGATCAGATATCACCCCAAATGAGGAAGCTCTTCAAAGGGCAAAAGCAGGCAGTGGATGAATTATTGAGAAATGCAGCAAGTGGCCGCGAAAGCAATTGGATTGAAGAAAAGGGAGGATTGCAGGAAGTCCTTTCCCAATCATTGAGTACAGCGGTAAGAGAAGCCGAAAATCTTCAAGGAAGCAGCCCGTCTAAGTGGAAATGGGGTAATTATCATCAATTAGCTTTTTCCCACCCGCTTTCGAGTGTAAAACCTTTAAACTATTTATTTAATAGAGAGGGACGAATTCCTGTTGGCGGCAGCTCAGTCACTGTGCAGGCGGCAGCCAACAAAGACGATGGCACTGTGAATCATGGAGGCTCGTGGAGATTTGTGATTGATACACAAAACATGAACACCGCCTACCATCTGGTGGGACCAGGGCAATCCGGACATCCTTTAAGCCAGTGGTACCATGATCAGATGAATGACTGGGCAGAAGGGAACTATCATAAAACATCCCTCAATGAAGAAAAAACCAGTCATACACTTTTATTAAAACCTTGAAAAAGTATAAAATGTTTCTTTTTGTTCATAGTTTTTTCATAAATTTCATGTAAAATATTAATCATACAGGCAGGGAAAAAGGAGTTTTTTAGATGGCTAAAAAACAGCTGGTTGATTTAGTAAACCGATTAAAGAAATCCGGTATTAAAGTAAGCTTTTCAAAACCAAGATCAAAAACTTTAATACTCATTGACCAAGACAAAAATCTATCTTCTTCTGCGAATTAGGTTAAGAAAAATGGCGGATCCTGAATCCGCCATTTTTTGTTATATTTTCTTCATAATCTTTTTGAAAACTTCATTCCTGTCAAAATCTTCTCCCATAGGGAATTTCTTAATAAATTTATTATTCTCATCCAGCAAATATACAAAGGTGCTATGAACATAGAAGCCATCGCCGGGATCACGGTATTGAAATTGGAAAGTGTTTGCGAGCTCCTGAATTTCAGCCTGATCCTTTTTCAGTGTATCAGGATCGGCAGTTAGAAAGAGCCAATTCTCATCATTTTCAATGTCAAAGGTGCTTCTGTATTTTTTAAGAACATCTGCGGTGTCCCGATAAGGGTCGATTGTTACTGTAATAAATTGTACTTTGTTCCCAAATACGCCCTCATTAGAAAGATCACTTTTCAAGAGATTCATCCTTTGGGTAGTCGTCGGACATATATCCGGACAGTGCGTATAAATAAATTCTACAAGCTTCAGTTTTTCATCAGATTCTGCAAAGTCGTATACCTTCTCATCATCGGTTAAAAGTGTAATATGTTCAGGTATCTTCGCTGTCATATCACGGATGATAAAAAAAGAAATGCCGGCAGAAATACCTAATATTACAATAATAGCAGAAATCATATATACTCTTTTCATTATTTCCCCTCCCAATATAAGGATAAATAATATCCATCAAAAATCCTATGGATAATCTGTGAACTTATTCTTAATAGGGGAGAAACTTTTTCAAGGAATTTCAATTAAAAAAGGAACCTCGAAAGGTTCCTTTTTTGATTCGGCTATTATTTCATCGAGATCCATACACTCTTAACTTCTGTATAGTTATTAAGAGCGTAAGAGCCCATTTCACGGCCGATACCGGATTGCTTATAGCCGCCAAATGGAGATGCAGCATCGAAAGCGTTGTAGCAGTTCACCCAAACTGTACCAGCACGGAGTTTATTGGCCACATAGTGTGCATTTGCAACATCACGAGTCCAAACTCCTGCAGCTAATCCATATTCGCTGTTATTGGCACGGTTAATTAATTCGTCAATGTCATCATAAGGCATAGCCGAAATAACCGGTCCGAAGATTTCTTCCTTCGCAATTGTCATTTCGTCATTAACATCTGCAAAGATAGTAGGGGATACGAAGTAACCTTGCTCCTGAGGCTTATCTCCTCCTGCTACAAGCTGAGCACCTTCGCTTAGGCCTTTTTCAATGTATCCAAGAACTCGGTTTTGCTGCTCAGCAGATACAAGCGGGCCAATTTCTGTGTCAGCATGAATTCCGGCACCCTGCTTGATTTTTTTAGCATGTGAAGCCATGTCAGCTACAACATTATCAAACTGCTTCTTTTGAATGAAGACACGGGAGCCGGCACAGCAAACCTGTCCCTGGTTGAACATAACACCGTTTAGAGCTCCTGGAATTGCCTTTGACATATCAGCGTCCGGCAGGATAATGTTCGGAGACTTACCGCCAAGCTCAAGCGTAACCCGCTTTAAAGTCTTTGAAGCATTGGACATAATCCGTTTACCTACTTCAGTAGAACCAGTAAATGCAATTTTATCTACCAGCGGATGGTCAACAAGCGGCTGGCCGGCTGTTTCTCCAAAACCAGGGACAATATTGATAACCCCTGGCGGGAAGCCTGCCTGATCCATTAACTCAGCAAGATATAAAGCGGAAAGAGGTGTCTGCTCCGCTGGTTTAAGAACAACCGTACATCCTGTTGCAAGGGCAGCACCCAGCTTCCACATAGCCATTAGAAGAGGGAAGTTCCAAGGGATGATTTGGCCCACTACACCAACAGCTTCATGGCGGGTATAGTTAAAGAACGGCCCGCTGACAGGAATAGTCTGTCCCACAATTTTCGTAGACCAGCCAGCATAGTAGCGCATATGTTCAATTGCCAATGGAATATCGGCATTTGTTGTCTCACGGATTGGCTTTCCATTATCCAATGTCTCAAGCTGTGCTAATTCTTCACTATTTTCTTCCATAAGATCAGCAAGCTTGTACATCAGGCGGCTGCGCTTAGAAGCGCTCATTTTAGACCATTTGCCTTCATCAAAGGCCTTTCGGGCTGCTTTTACTGCCAGATCAATATCTTCTGCACCGGCTTCGAAAACAGTAGCCAGAACTTCTCCTGTCGCCGGGTTATACGTATCAAACGTTTTCTGTGATTTGCTTTCTACAAATTCACCATTGATATATAATTTCTTCTTACCGCTTAAGAACTTTTCTACCTTTTCTTTTAAACCTGCAGTTAATTGACTCATATAATTCCTCCTTAAAATAGCAGTCTATGTATTTCCTTGCAGCAAAACCTAGAAAGAATACTATTGGTAACGCTTACAACATTACTTTAACATTAATAAAAATATAAAATCAACTCTGAATTAAAATAATTTTCAGATAATGTTCGACAAGCTTCTCCATTTACAACAAAAAAATAGCATACCGGATATCTCCAGTATGCTATCAGACTATTAAATTAACATTCCTGCAATCGCTGCACTTAATAGAGAGGCAAGAGCTCCAGCTATTACAGCACGGATGCCCAGCTTGGCAATATCATTCCTGCGGTCAGGAGCAAGGTTGCCGAGGCCTCCGAGAAGGATGGCCATAGAAGAAATATTTGCAAATCCGCAAAGCGCGAAGCTGACAACTGCAACAGTCTTAGGAGACAAATTGCTGATTTCAGGAGCAAAGGCTGAGTAAGCAACGAATTCATTCAGCACAAGCTTTTGGCCGATGTAGCCGCCAGCCTGCACCGCTTCAGCCCATGGAACACCTACTGCAAATGCAATCGGGGCAAAAATAAAGCCAAGAATCATTTCAAGTGTTATGTTTTCAAGACCGAAAAGTCCGCCTGCAAAACCAATGATTCCATTGATTAACGCAACTAAAGCGATAAAAGCAAGAAGCATGGCACCAATATTCAAGGCAAGCATTAAACCATCGCTCGCTCCCCGGGCCGCAGCATCTACGATATTGACAGATTGTGTATCTTTTTCAATGTTAATATCATCTGTTGTTTCTGATTTTTCAGTTTCAGGGATCATTATTTTAGCCATAACAAGACCTGCAGGTGCTGCCATAAAGCTTGCTGCAAGCAGGTATTCCAGTGGAACACCAAGCAATGAATAACCAATCAGAACTGAACCGGCTACGGAAGCCAAACCACCGGTCATGACAGCAAATAATTCCGACTTTGTCATTTTGCTGATGAAAGGGCGCACGATAAGAGGTGCCTCTGTCTGTCCGACAAAAATATTGGCAGCAGCAGAAATCGATTCTGCTTTACTTGTTCCAAGCAGCTTAGCTAGACCTCCGCCAATGACTTTAATAATGATTTGCATGATCCCTGTATAATATAGAACAGAGATTAGGGAAGAGAAGAAGATAACAACAGTCAAGACCTGGAATGCAAATACAAATCCAACACCTGAACCTTCCTGAAATAATCCTCCAAAGAGGAAATTAACTCCTTCATTGGCGTAACTCACAATGTCATTTACTGCAAAAGTTAATTTTTCCAGTGCCTTTTTCCCAAGATCCCATTTAAGTACGGCAAACGCAAAGGCAAACTGAATGGCAAGACCGCCAAGAATTGTGCGTAAATTGATCGCTTTACGATTGGATGAAAGAAGGAAAGCTATTCCCAATACGGTCACGACCCCGAATATACCCCAGATAAAACTCATTTTGACACCTCATTTGTTGAATTTAGAATAATGTAAACGTTTTTACAGAACGTCAAAATATAGACCTCTTAGCAAAGAGGTAGGTGAATAGACGTCAGACATCTAACTTGATTACATGTCCATTTTAACATGAATCCGTTTGCAGTAAAGAGTTTTTTTCTTACCAAATTAATTTGGATGATTAATCTCCTATTTTTGTTCACATTTTCGGCGATTTTTCGATATAATTTTTTTCCTCTGTTACATCTGCCCATTCGGGACAAACATCATGTTCATACACTGTCACTAGATGTCAGGAGGTGTTAGAATGGGTGCAGGCGCAGGATATGGCGGCGGATTTGCTTTAATCGTTGTCCTGTTTATACTTCTAATCATTGTTGGTGCTGCTTACGTAGGCTGGTAAAATTAGTGGACAATTGAACAATAAAAGCTGCTTAAAATCTGCCTTTATCAGGGCAGATTTTTTGTTTTTCAGACATTCCCTTGATTTGAATCGTATGATAATCGGTTTAATGTCCAAAATAAGGATAGTTCTTATTTTAGAAGGAGGGATTCTGAATGAATAAGAAGGACAATAATAATGGCACAAATATTGCAGGCAGATATTATGAGGCTGAGGATTATAAAAGAAATGATCAGCTTTCATCAGGTCTCGCAATGACTCATGAGCAAGTAAGTGATACCTATATGGAAGGCCAGGCGGATGCGGTTATTGAAGACGTTGTTGGGGTGGATATTTCCATACCGCGCAAAGGGTATGATGAAAGCCATTAATTGAAAAAAAGCAAAACACGTTGATCGTCATTTCCGAGTGCATTTTGCCAGGGCATGGCGATCTTTTTGTGTTTAAAACTGCACTGCGTAAGGTAATGGTTTAGAACAGCAAATTCGAGGAATATTCTTACTAATAGTAAAGAAGGGGGCAGGAGGATGGAGAATGCACTTGAGATAACAGGGCACAGACCTTTTCCACTGCCTGATAGGCCGTGGGTGATGGAGCAGATATGGAATGATGTTCTGTTTGCTCATTGGCCTGTGCCTGCAGAAATAATGGAGAAGCACATTCCGCCACAGTTAACGTTAGATACATTTAACGGAAAAGCCTGGATTGGAATAGTCCCTTTCTGGATCAGCAGAATGAGAGTCCGCGGCTTGCCGCCATTGCCAATGATGAAATCAATGAATGAACTGAATGTAAGAACATATGCAGAGTATGGGGGAAGGAAAGGTGTTTATTTTTTCAGCTTGGATGCGGACAATCTTTTAGCGGTAACAGGAGCCAGATTGCTGTATTTCCTTCCCTATGTGAATGCCGAAATGCAAGTGGATAAATCAGCAGGAATCATTAATTATGAAAGCAGGCGGAAAAACGATAATAAAGAGATCGGACAGTTCAAAGCTCAATATAAACCGGAATCCAGCCCTTTTAATTCACAGAAAGGGTCACTTGATGAATGGCTGACTGAAAGGTATTGCCTATGGGTAACAAAAGGTGATCACGTTTTTCGCGGGGATATTCATCATACAAAATGGCAGCTGCATAATGCTTCCTGTTCGATATACGAGAATACAATGGCAGCTTTTTTGCCCGGCGAGTACTTAATGGAAGAACCGATTTTACACTACTCTCCTCAAAAACATGCCTATTTTTGGCCTTTAAAGAAGGAGTAGAATGAAGCTGCACATTAAATATTTCATTTCCTGCCATAATTTTCTGCCAGCATTCTTTTTACTTCGTTGTATGATAAGCCGGATTGACTATTCAGCCTTTTCACTTCATCAATATCAGTTCCTGCAATAGTAAGGTTTTTTTTCTTCTGTTGGCGGACCATTAAACAGCCTCCTCATCAAATTTGTTTAAACCTTTTCAATAATTTTCCCGTTTCTTGTCCATACTAAGAAAAAAAGGGGGCGTTTCCAATTTTTTTCAATAAAAAAGGCCAAGATGATAAGCCAGAGGTTGTAATGCTCGACACAGAGGTGTATTCCTGTAACAGCTGTAATGGCTGGATGAGAAAAGATTTTGTCTCTTCAGACTTAAAATGCCCATTATGCGGTGATGAAACAACTGTCGAAATGAGGGAATTGCCTCAAATTTTATAATCAGCATATAGAGAAAGACTGTTGTTTCTAACCTAACAGTCTTTCTTTATTTGACTTCAGTAATCTCCATATAACTCTTGAAAAGCCTCTTCTGCATCCTTTTCAGAAGAGAACAGGGCATCGTCTTCTTCTATTAAATGGAAGGACTCATTAAGAAAGAGGGCAACTGCATTAGGATCTTTTGGATGCGGAACAATTTCGGCAGGCCTTACATTTGCTACACTGGGAGTGTGAGGATTATGGTAAATGACATATACCTCATCTCCTGTTTTTACTTTTTTAGGATCTATTGTTTCCATGGTTTCACTCCCCATTTAAAGGTTTTCAAGCATCTTTCTATAAGTTTTCTCTCCTCAGTGATCTAATATTCAGCCATATAAATCCTTTTCCATTTTGAAAGTTTTTAATCAAAATCGAGTAAAACTGAACACCAGCTGATTAAAAAATTGAAAACCCCCTCTGATAACAGAGGGGGCCCATCTTATTCATAGCTGTTTTCCAATTCATCCACCAATGATCCAACATAGCTTACTGCTTTGCGGATCGGATCTGGCTTAGACATATCAATACCGGCACTCTTAAGGAGATCAAGCGGTTTTTTTGTTCCTCCGGCTTTAAGGACATCAAGCCAGCGGTCGACAGCAGGCTGGCCTTCCTCCTGGATGCTTTGTGCCATGGCAGTGGAAGCAGTTAAACCGGCTGAATAGGTATATGGGTAAAGTCCCATGTAATAGTGAGGCTGTCTCATCCAGGTTAAAGCGGCCCTTGCATCTAATTCAACCGAATCTCCCCAGAATTCAGCAAGTGTGTCATATTTTTGAGCTGAAAGTGTTTTTGCCGTTAACGGGACTCCCTGTTCAGCCAGACGATATACTCTTCGCTGGTATTCTCCTTCGAGCAGGTGTGTAACAAAGTTGTGATAGTAAGTTCCAAGCAGTTGAAGAATCACCCAGCGCTTCATTCTCTTATCTTCAGTACCCGCCATTAAATGCTGGCCAAGCAGCATTTCGTTAAGTGTAGAGGGTGCTTCGACAAAATAGGTTGAAGGGCGGGTATTCATGATACGCTGATATTTATTGGCCAAATAAAAATGACCCGCATGACCAAGCTCATGAGCGAGAACAAATGCACCGCGCATCGTGTCTGTCCATGTAATCAGGATGAATGGATGGGAACCGTATGGACTTGCACAAAAAGCGCCTGTGGATTTTCCGACGTTATCAGCTAAATCAACCCACCGTTCTGACAGGCCTTTCTCCATAATATCCGTATATTCCGGGCCCATTACTTTAAGAGCCTCCAAAATGACTTCGGATGCTTTTTCATATGTTGTTTCCGGATTGAACTCTGGATCAAGAGGAGCCTTCAGGTCACAAAAAAGCATTTTATCCAATCCCAGGACTTTTTTCTTCAGCTGAGCATATCTGCGCATATGGGGAGCAAGCTCTTTTTGGATAATGTCCAGCTGATTGTTATACATTTCCTCTGTTACATGCTGGGAATCGAGAAGCATTTGTGTGACTGAGCTGTATTTTCTCAGCTTCGAAAGCGCAACCTGCTTTTTCACCTCAGCAGAATAAGCAGAAGCAAATGTATTCTTGTAGTTTTCCAATGAATCTGTAAATGAAGCATATGCATTCCGCCTGATGGTGTTATCCGGTGAAAACTCATAACGATCCTCGTAAAGAGCAAAAGAGTTTGGTAATTCGTTTCCTTTACTGTCTTTAAATGAGGCAAATGGCATGTCTGCAAGTTTTGCAGCCTGATAAATTGTATAAGGAGCACCAAATACTTCTCCCATTGCAGCCAGCGCTTCTTCCGTCTCAGGAGAAAGTCTGTGCTTCTTAGTTTCAAGCAGATCTTTCAGCCCGTTTCTGAATGGTTCAAGGCCGCTTTCTTCCGTTATGTATTTTTCAATTGTACCATCAGGCAGAGATAATAATTCAGAATCAATAAAAGATAGAGCGGAAGCGGCTTTTGCTCTTAAGGAGGCTATTCGTGATGAGTTAGCCTGATTGTCGGGATTTGTGCCATCTTCTGACTGGCGCAAGCTTGCATATGTGCCGGCCTGGACAAGACGGATAGAAAGCTTTTCCTGAGCGGAAAGACAGCCAAGCAGCCCCTGCGGACCTTCATGGAGTTTTCCTTTGTATTGGTCAAAAACAGCAAGATCCTCTTCAATACTCCTTATCTCTTTATGCCAATCTTCCTCTAATGCAAATAAATCCTCCACTTTCCATGTTCGCTCTTTAGGTACCTCAAGACGTTTTAATCTGGATATTACGGTTTGAACCATATATCGTTCCCTCCTATTTCGATTCTCTAAATAAAGAGATTATGGAACAATTATACAGGAAGAGTGAATATATTTATAGATTTTTCAAATAATTTTATATTGTTCTGCAATAGCTTAGCTTTTTTTAATAAGGCTCTTTCGTTAAATTGTTGTTTTTCAATTATCAATGTTGTCCGTTGATTTCCGCTCCAGGATGCTCAGCGAACCACGGGGCGGGCGGTGAGCCTCCTCGACGCTGCGCGTCTGTGGGGTCTCACCTGTCCCGCTACTCCCGTAGGACTTTGAATATGCTACCTTGAGTAAACACCGCACGAAGAAAATGCGAATGCATTTTCGAGGATCTCGCACCTTCCGCTACAATCAACTCAGTAAATATAATTATAAATAGCAACAAACTTTGCGAAAACAGCCTTAATAAAATAAAAAGCGGAAGGACCAGGAAGCCTTCCGCTGATTGTGTTATTCCATTTTCTTTGACAGACAGCGATCACATTCCATTAAGTATGATTCAGCCTGTTCCTTTACTGTTTGGCCACACTCGGGACATACCTTTTTGGGAAGTGTTCTGAAGAATTCAACCGGACTTTTAATCATTACTTATTCCTCCTTTTTATAATACAGTTTATTTTATTTCCTTCTGTTGTAGTACAGTATATACTAAATTTATTTTAATGTGAAGTATTTTGATTAAATTTTTAAAAAATTTAATTTATTATTTAGTCAGACAAAAAACGGGTTAAAATCTGCTCTTAAGCTTGCCAGTTTTAATGAGCTTAAGACTTTATTTCCGCCAGCCTCTTCCATGGTACTGATGATTCCATTACAATCATATTGTATAAAGTAAAAATGAGGGGGCTAAAAGCCTGCAATGACTGAGATAATCGAATCTTTTAATCCTATATTAATCTTTGTGGGAATTGTAATTCTAAGCGGCCTCATCACGTCCAGTATCCTAATCAGAAAACGGCTGGAAGCAAGCGACACCCATTTACATGATGTTCAGGCTGCACTTGATGAATCATCTATTGTGGCTATTACTGATTCTAAGGGGATTATCACGTATGTGAATGACAAATTTGTTGAGATTTCCAAATATGAAGAATATGAACTGCTGGGCAAAAATCATAATATCTTAAACTCAGGATATCATCCGCCCGAGTTTTTCCACCAACTATGGAAAACGATTGGGTCAGGGGAAATATGGAAGGGGGAAATACGAAATAAAGCAAAGGACGGAAGCTACTATTGGGTCGAGACAATAATTGTACCCTTCCTCAATAAAAAGAATAAACCATATCAGTATGTTTCCATCCGGACAGATATATCTGCCTTGAAAACTGCTGAAGCCAATCTCAATAATTCTCTGAAAGAGGTTAACGATATTAAATTTGCTCTTGATCAGTCTTCCATTATTGCGTTCACTGATGAAAAAGGAATCATAACCAATGTAAATGAGAGGTTTTGTGAAATTTCCCAGTACAGCAGGGAAGAGCTGATAGGACAAAATCATTCGTTATTAAATTCAAATCTGCATTCAAAGGAATTTTTTAAGAACTTATGGAAAACAATTGGATCTGGAGAAGTATGGAAAGGGGAAATACGAAATAAAGCTAAGGATGGGTCCTATTACTGGGTTCATACAACAATCGTGCCATTCATGAATGCGAACGGAAAACCTTATCAATACTTAGCCATTAGGAACGATATTACCGAGAGGAAAAAAACAGAAGAAGTGCTGCATCGGCAGGATAAACTGGCAGCAGTGGGCCAGCTTGCTGCAGGGGTTGCCCATGAAATCCGCAATCCGCTGACAACAATGAAAGGATATACAGAGTTCCTTCAGCTGGATGAAACGAATGAAGAGAGACAAGAATTCTTAAGCATCATTTTAGATGAAATTGACCGGGTAAATAATATAGTAGAAGATTTTATGGTTCTTGCTAAGCCGAAAGCCGCTGAACTGGAAGAAAGAGATATCATACCTATTATAAAGAATGTCATCTCTTTTCTGGAATTCGAAGCCCGGAAACGGGACGTGAAAATTCGTTTCGATTATGAAGGGGATATCATCCAGATTGAATGTGATGAAAACCGCCTTAAACAGGTTTTCCTTAATTTTATCAAAAATGGAATTGAAGCGATGCCTGATGGAGGAGATATTACTGTCAGAGCAGCTATCATAAATAACCAGGTGCAGATAGCGATACAGGATACAGGAGTAGGAATACCTCAGGAAAAACTAAAAAATATCGGAGAACCATTTTTTACAACCAAGATAAATGGGAATGGCTTAGGCTTGATGGTCAGCTTTAAAATTATTGAAAGTCATAATGGAAAAGTATTTATCGAGAGTGAATTAAATAAAGGTACGACATTCAATATTGTTTTGCCTGCGAGATCTGCATAGTCAATCCAAATGGATTGGCTTTTTCATTAGAAATTAATTCCTGTCCTGTTTAAAAATAGTTAATCCTAATAAATGGATAAATTATAATAACATTGGATAGAATCCCATGATAACGGGAAATGCCACACTCCTAGTTTAAATGGCTTCTGACTTTGAAATATGTTTGTTATGAGGCTGTTATATCCGTAACGGGATTATCATCTGTTTGTTCTTTTTTAGTAGAGATTCCATGTTATTATTATCCCCGTTAGCTAAAAACGAGCTATACGGGAGGTTTTAACTTATGAAAAAAACTATTTTAACTTTTGTTGCAGCTGCCGCAATTACCGGAACAGCAGGTGCGAATGTACAAGCAGAAGAAGTAACTGTAAAAAAAGGCGATACTTTATGGGATTTTTCCCAGTCATATAATACACCAGTTGACATGATCAAAGAATGGAACGGGCTGTCTTCGCATATCATCCATCCGGATGATGTACTTAATGTATACCCTGAAAAGAAATACATAGTATCAAAAGGCGATACTTTATGGGATATAGCAAGAGAGCATAATGTCACATCTGCGGCAATCAAAGAATGGAACAGCTTGAGCTCTGATTTAATTCGTCCGGACGATGAATTAATTCTATATCCTGATGCCAAAGCTGTTAATGCTGTAACTGCTCCAGTGCAGGCCGCTCCGGCAAAGGCCGAACAGCCTGCAGAAACTACTGCACCTTCAGAGCAAAAGTCTGAACAGCAGGCAGTAAAACAAACGCAGCCAGTTGAAAAATCACAGCCAGCACCAGAAGCGAAGCCAGAAGCAGAGTCTAATCCGGAACCGGCACAGCCTGCTGCGGAATCAAAACCTGCATCTGAGCCTGCCAAGCCTGCCGCTGAATCCAAACCAGCTGCCAAGCCTGCTGCAGAAAAACCGGCGGAAACTGCAAATGAAGAAGCACCTCAAAAAGTGCTGAATATGGAAGCGACAGCCTACACGGCTAATTGCGAAGGGTGCTCTGGAATTACAGCAACAGGAATCAATCTAAAAGAAAATCCTGATCAAAAAGTAATCTCAGTAGATCCTAATGTGATTCCGCTCGGAACCAAAGTCCATGTTGAAGGATATGGTGAAGCTGTCGCAGGAGACACTGGCGGAGCCATTAAAGGCAATAAGATTGATATCTTTATGCCATCGAAGGAAGATGCCATCAATTTTGGAAGAAAAACTGTTAAAGTTACGATTTTAGATTAAGAGTAAAAAGAAGGCACTCTCCAGGTGCCTTCTTTTTTTTACTCTTTATTCTTACCATCCTTTGCTTTTTCCTCCTGGCTGACAAAGAAACTGTGAACTGGTTTTGCCAGCTGTTTTATGCTTTTTTCGAAGCGATCAGTAAGGTGGGCGGCACGCTCGTAAACAACAGTTTTTAAATGATCTAATTGTCTGCTGATCTTTTCGGTGATTGCCTCCTGTCGGTGTAAGCGTTCCATTATAGACTTGCTTGCCTGTTCCTGTTCTTGAAGCTTCTTGTTTAATTCTTCTTTCAATTGCTCCTGCGTCTTAAACTTTTTCTCAACTTCCTCCGAGAAGGATGCGAACTGCTGGTCTAACCGCTCCATTACTGTAGTATGAAAAACTTCCTGTACATCAAGCTTTTTGCTTAATTCTGCTTTCATTTCTTCCTGTGCCTTGAAATTTGAAAGTGCTTCTTCGGAAAATGCCTCGAATTTATCAAATTTACGGGAAAGTGCCTGGGTTGCCGCTTCCTGACAGGAAACCTGTTCAAAAATCTTCTGATTTACCTGCTCTTGATTTTCAAGAGTTTCCAGAATCTCCTTATTTATTCCCTCCAGGACTGCCAGCCTTTTACTCATTAAATCGTTTTCCTTTGCGCGCTCATGCATCATTTCCAAAAAACCCGTTAAAAAAGCATCCTGCTTTTCAATCTTAGCCGCCAAATGTCCTATATGATTATTTTGTTTGCCGGCAGCACTTTTTACAAGCTTCCCCATATCAACAAACGAATCCTCAAGCTGTGTCTTCATATCTTCATAAGTTTCAGACAAGCGGGTATTAACAGTCTGCTGCTCTTTTATTACTTCCTGCAGGAAGTTGAGACGGTAAGTACCCTGATTGGTAACAGTGTCTGAATGGCTTAGATAAAGCTTAGGGTTTGCATCTTCATTAGATTTTTGTGCCATAGGAACACTCCTCAGTTTCACCTTTTTTATAGCCTATGCCGGATCTTTTTGTGATGGGTGGGCAATGTCCTATAAAGCCTAAACATTTTTCAGTAAATCATCCTTTCATTAAAGAAATTTCGTAAATCGTAATAAAATTGTTGCAAAAAATTAAAAAAATAGGTAAATTATTAATTGTCAGTTAATTGACAGGAATGTCATCACTCTGACTACATAGGGAGTCAACCAAAACTACCTCTGAACAAAAAGAAGGAGAGGACAAAAGCATGAAGAAATTATCTTTTTTGCTTTCAGCAGCTGCACTGACACTAATGCTGGGAGCATGCTCAAACGAAGAAGCTTCAAAAGGGGAAGAAAAGGAAGAGGCGGCAGCTGAAACAGCAGAGTCTGCTGATGAATCCAAAGAAGTTCGTTCAGCTCTGCTGAACTATCAGGGAGAAGTGACAAAAGTAATCCGCAGCACAGATGCAAGCTTAACTGCTGAAGGTCAGGATCCAACTGAAGCAGCTGTAGCATTCGATAAGGATGCGAAAGCCGTGTCTGTACCGGAGGAATTAAAAGACTATACCAAGGATATTGAAGCTGCGGTTGATAGCTTATCCCAATACTATGCTAAAAAAGCCGAGCTTGTAAAAGCGGGATCTGAAGATATGGCGGAAGCAGAGCCATTTAAAGAGGAATATATCAATTCGATGACGAAAGTTTTTGAAGAGGTGGAATTATCTCCTCCTGCTTTCAAAAGCGTTTTCCAATAAAATAAAGAAACAGCCCATTTTATAAATTGGGCTGTTTCTTTATTAAGGGACTTCATGACCAAGTGAAGTTTGGTAAATCTCAAACCACTGATCCCGGTTAAGTTTATAAGATAATGCCCGGACAGCACGTTCAATTCTTTCGATCCTGCCGGAACCGGCGATTGGCATGATACGTGCAGGATGGTTTAAGAGCCATGCAAATAAAACCTCATCAATATCATTCGCCCCGATTTCTTCTGCTACTTTAAGCAATGCAGATCTAAGGCGCTCCGATTTTTCATCAGTACCACTGAAGATTTTCCCTCGTGCCAAGGGGGACCAGGCCATCGGAGCAATTCTTTTTTCCAAGCACAGATTTAATGTGCCATCCTCGAAATTCTCCAGATGAAAGGCAGACAGCTCAATTTGATTGGTAATCAGGTCCATTTCAAGGAAGGACTGAAGCATAGTGAACTGATGGCTTTTAAAATTCGAAACCCCAAAATGCCTAACCTTGCCGGCGGTCTTTAATGCTGAAAAAGCATCAGCAACTTCTTCAGGATCCATAAATGGATCAGGACGATGAATGAGAAGGGTGTCTATGTAATCTGTGTTCAGATTTTGCAATGATTTTTCTACAGAAGCAATAATATGTTTTTTTCCGGTATTGTAATGATGTGATTTATGCTCAGGCCGGTTTGGTGACTCGAGAACAATCCCGCATTTCGTAACAATTTCCATTTTTCTGCGGAGCTCCGGCTTTTTCTCCAGTGCACTTCCAAACAGGCTTTCACATGTATAGTTTCCATAAATATCAGCGTGGTCAAATGTCGTTATGCCCATTTCCAAACACTGTTCTATTAATGTGATTAACTCTTCATCTGAAAATTTCCAGTCTGCCAGTCTCCAGAGTCCATGGACAATTCTTGAAAACGACAGATCTTCTGCCATCTGTACTCTATCCAAACGTATCATCTCCCCATTTTTAGTATAGTTATTATCTCTGATAATCTTAAGAATACCAAGCTAAACGACTGCAAAAACACATGAAAAAGAGGCAACACTGTCATGTCACCTCCGTTTTATACGCATATTTTCTGCAGCGGTTGAACCATTTGCTCATGCAGAATCATAATTTTAGATGTATAAGAACAATGCTCTTTATAAGCTGATTGAAGTTCCAGATAAAACGTGATTAACTCTTCAACACCAGAAATCAATTCTTCATCAAAAATGCCTGAACGGCTTAATAGGATATTTTCATATTTCTCAACAAGCTTTTTTGTTTTTTTAATTAATTTCCAGGCATCTTTCATACGAAAGGCATCATTCAAATTGGAGTAGAATTCCACCAGGTCTTTTTGGAATACATACTTTATTTCCTGACTGAGCCTTTCAACAGAAGGGAGTTCAGCTTCCTGAAAGATAAATTGCTGTACCATAATTAAATCGGTCTTTACCAAATGCTCTTCAAAAGACTGATAAATCCGAAGTGTATTATAAGCGTCATACATGGGATGATGGGGTTTGCCGATAAAAGAAAGTTCATAGAAGGACAAAGCATTTTCAACAGATGCTGCCGTACGGGAAGCTCTTTTTGTGAAAACAGCCTGAAAATCAACATATCTTTTAGTGATTTTTTCAATAGTAGCTTCGGGAAGATTATGCCTCAAAGCATCAGCTTTCAATCTTAGGATATCACTGGACGACCAGGAGAAGAATTTGGCTTTTTTAACTCCGCCGACCCAAAAGAGAAAGTCCTTAAACACCTGAGGGAAGTCATCGGCTTTCTCTAAATCAGAGTCAGATATCCCGGTTAATTCTTTGCAGAAAGTACTTAATGGTGAATTCTGCTGCGGACGGATGAACCTGTCAAACCCAGTGACCTTGCCTGATTCAACATCCACTTTTACCGCACCAAGACGAATGGCCTCCATATCTTCAAACAGCATGCCACTTTTGCTGCATAGCATTTCAAAATCAAAGAAAACCAGCTGCTTTAGTTCAGCCATACGCGATCATCCTTTCTGTACCCAGCTGCCCAACAAGACATTATAAAGAATAACGGGTAAAAAAGGAAGGAACAGAATTATCCATCAGATAGTTTACATATTATAGAACTTTTTTCCCGCCTCAATAGCAAATCGGTTTACGATTTCTTTTGAAACGTTTACACTAAAGGTGTACATAGTTGACAGCTGCGTATTTCAACGATGCTGTTAAAAAATTTTTGAATCTGAAAGGATGGATGAACGTGGGTATTTCTTTATCGAAAGGGCAAAAAATTGATTTAACAAAAACGAATCCCGGATTGTCTAAAGTAATAGTAGGACTTGGCTGGGATACGAATAAATATGATGGCGGCTTGGATTTTGACCTTGATGCCAGTGTTTTCTTATTAGATGCCAATGGCAAATGTGCATCAGATAAAGATTTTATTTTCTACAACCAGCTTGAAGGCGGCAATGGCTCAGTCGTACATACAGGAGATAACAGAACAGGTGAGGGAGATGGCGATGACGAGCAAGTCAAAGTCAATCTTAGCGCTGTTCCTGCCGCCATTGAGAAGATTTCTTTCGTTATTACCATCCATGATGGCGAAGGACGCGGCCAGAACTTTGGACAGGTCTCTAATGCATTTGTTCGAATCGTCAATGAAGAAACAAATGAAGAATTAATCCGTTACGATCTAGGCGAAGATTTCTCTATTGAAACTGCCATTGTTGTAGGTGAATTATACCGTCACAACGGAGAATGGAAATTCTCTGCTGTCGGTTCAGGCTACCAGGGCGGACTTGCCCGCATTGCAACCGACTTCGGTTTGCAGGTAGGGTAAGGTTTATTTTTGCCAGGCAGAGCATCAGCTTTTCCTGGCTTTCTCTTTAGGGGAAACCTATACACAGGTGATCTGTCATGAAAAATGGATTTGGGTTATGAAGGAGTGAGTATCTTGGGTATTCAATTATCCAAAGGTCAAAGAATAGATCTGACTAAAACGAATCCCGGTCTGACGAAAGCCATAATCGGCCTGGGCTGGGACACAAACAAATATAGCGGCGGACATGATTTCGACCTTGACGCATCTGCATTTCTCGCTGATGAAAACAGTAAATGTGCAAATGATCATGATTTTATTTTCTACAATAATCTTCAGCATCCAAGCGGGGCAGTTATTCACACTGGAGACAACCGGACAGGTGAAGGCGACGGTGATGATGAGCAGCTTGTTGTTGATTTCACCAAAATCCCTTCACACGTCCATCGCATTGGCATAACGGTTACGATTCATGATGCAGAATTAAGGCAGCAAAATTTCGGCCAGGTTTCCAATGCATTCGTAAGATTAGCGGATGAATCCAATAATCAGGAGTTGCTTCGCTTTGATCTTGGAGAAGATTTTTCAATCGAAACAGCCGTAGTTTTCTGTGAGTTATACCGTCATGGAAATGACTGGAAATTCAATGCCATTGGCAGCGGATTCTCAGGAGGTTTGGCAGCCCTTTGCCGGAACTACGGACTGCAGGTTTAATTTTCATCTCAGGCACCCGACTTGTATCGGGTGTTTTTTTGTGACATTACGGGCCTATGGATAATTATCCCATACTTGAAAAAATGGCAAGTGGGAACAATAGATTTGAGAAAAACCTTGAGAGGAAGGGATGCAGTATGTCACTAGAATGGTTTGACAGGGTAAGCGGTGAATTGCAGGACCATCTTGAATCCATTTGCAGCAAATATGATCAGATTGGCCATATGTCGGTTGACCGGGGTGCCAAGCATCCCAGAATGGAATTTTTCATTGAAACCGCTGATAATGACAGAGAGTACTTTTGCACACTTTTCTTTGATCCGCATAATGAAGAATTCTATGTAGAAGACTTTGACTTTGAACTTGGACATACATCTAAAACAATGCTTTTTGATATTGAAGACATCATCGATACCGTCCATGAAAGCCTTCATGACTACATGAATGAGGCAGATGATGATGAATTCGACTTTGAAGATAATGAAGAAATTTATGCATCAGAAGACGAAGATTTTATCATCGCCGATGAATATGACTTCGGCGGCGAAGGAGATATCTTTGAAGAAGTAGATGTAGAGTGGGAAACTCCTGAAGTGACCGCCTTTTTCAAGGAAGATGAAGTGGAGGTAACCTATCAGTTTGGAGTAGTCCAGGAAACAGGTGATGGCGTCCTGCGCAGGGTGAATCGCATTTGGACAGATGACGAGGAAATGATCAAGGATGAAGATCACTTTATCTTCAGTAAAGAAGAGGCAAGCACGATCATTGCTATGATTGCAAGCCACATGGACTCACTCGGCGGGCATGAAGCAGATTATTTGTAATATATAGAAGGATCAACAAGTGGTTATCAAGAATTCTTGTAGCCACTTGTTTTTTTGAGAGTAATGCGCTTTGCAAGTATCAAAAACACCCCGTCCAATCATTCAGCAGCACCGAAACAATCTCCAGTATTATAGAAAGCGCTCTAATAATGCCTTATTGTACTATTCAGGCTTGCCACACCCATAAACTAACTTAAAAGCAAGTGAAAAGAGGTGCTTTATGGGAATTCACATCGTTCAGGCAGGCGATAGTCTTTGGAGCATTTCACAAAAGTTTAATATTCCGATCATGAGCATAATAACGGCAAATGGGCTTGAAAATGGACCTGGCATTATCCCTGGTTTAGCTCTATATATTTCGGAAGATGGACCTGTTATCAGAGCTTATACAGTAAAGCAGGGAGACACACTATGGACCATTTCCCAGCGTTTCCAGACATCAATTAGTGCCATTTTGTCAGCAAATCCGGGGATCATCCCGGATTTGCTCTATATCGGCCAGAAATTAAACATCCCATCAGCACGTAAACTAGTTATGAGTACGTTAGGTTTCATAGTCCCGTATTCTCCTGAAACATTGTTGCCCGCTTTCAGGGAAACCGCAAGGCATTTAACCTACATTGCCATTTCCTCCTACTCGCTGACAAGGGAAGGGTATGCCTATATAGAGCTTGACGATACAGCCATATTGGCAGAAAGCAGACGCTTGAATGTCATTCCGCTGCTGATGATCCGTAATCTTGCCCAAGGGGATTTTAATGCTGAATTAATTGGAGGGGTACTTGAAAGGCCAGTTTATAGAAGGAACTTAATCTTAAGCCTGATGAATTTTGTCAGCCAAAAAGGGTATGGAGGCATCAGTCTGGATTTTGAATTTATCCCGCCGCAAAGGCGCCAGGATTTCAATTCATTCATTAAAGAATTAAAAAATGCCTTAGGGCCAAAAATTCTTCATGTTAATGTACATGCTAAGACTGAAGATATCCCAACAAACCGGATAATAGGGGCATATGATTATAAAGCCATTGGAGAGGGAGCAGATATTGTTGCAGTAATGACCATGGATTACGGTTATCCCACAGGTCCTCCCAATCCCATCGCTCCGCTATGGTGGGTCGAGGAGGTTATTAAATACTCAACCACCCAGATTGAACCGAAAAAACTGCAAATCGCCTTGCCGTTATATGGCTATGACTGGAGAACCGCGGATAATCGTACCCGCTCATTTTCCATGCAAGCCATTCAAAATTTAGCATTAAGCAGAGGAGCGATTATTCAATTTGATGGGTATGCAGCATCCCCATGGTTCAGATACTGGAATGGAGCAGAAGAGCATGTGGTATGGTTTGAAGATATCCGCAGCATAACTGAAAAATATAAGTTAATTGACCAGTATAATCTATTAGGGATGACATACTGGCAATTGAGCTTGCGTTTTCCGCAGAACTGGGCCTTTGCGGATAAAAATTTTACTATTCTATAGTCACTTCTTAAAGAATTTCCTTCATTTCTTCTTCGAAATAAAACATTTTCGGATTTTCTTTAATCGTATACGTGTATTTTTTCATTTTCGCCACATAGCATGTTTTGTTGATTGTCACTTTTTCTCCTGTATCAACCAGAATCACAACATCATTTTGTTCAAATTTATTTCTGCGCTTCACACTGATCCCTCTTTCGTTAATTCGATTAAGTGTTATTTATCCATTATCTCATACTTCGGGAGAATTAACCTGAGATATCGGCAATCTTTCAGTTTTCATCTTTTCTTTTGCGTATTGGCATGTAAATGATATATTAGTCTAATTGAATATCTTAGTGAACAAAGGACGATAAAAAATGACATCAACACTTGGGCTTATAAGGGATTGGCAAAAAGCCATCCAGGCCGAGATCTTACACTTAAAAAAATACGGGAGCTCCCGCTGGTTAATTCTAAATGGGCGGCTTCTTTCAAAATCAGATGCCTATACGTATTTTTTCGATACCCCTTCAGCCATTAAAATACCAACCGGATCTTCCATAAAAATAGACTGGGGAAGTAAGCGGGTGGAAGGAAGAATCCTTTCTGCGGAAGGAAATAATATCATCTTGGCATTAAAAGAGGATATCGGCAGCGATTTATCGGAGGCCTTTTTGCTTCATGACCCATGGGAACTATTGGATCAGCTTTTTCAGCGCTTAGAGGACATAAAAGACAGCAAAAGAAAGAGGGCCAGAATAAAAAAATTGATGGATCCTTCCATGTCTCCCAGGCACCCTGCCGATAAAGTAAAGAGCAGTACCCATGAACTGATATTGCGTTCTAAATATAATCCAGTCACATATGTCTGGGGACCGCCAGGCACGGGAAAAACCTACACACTGGCACGTGTGGCCGCCAATAAATATTTCAAAGACCAAAATGTTCTCATTCTGGCTCATTCTAATCAGGCAATAGATGTTCTTATGGCAGAGATTTCAGCCTTTGCATCAGGCAAAAGAACAATTGCTGATGGTGATCTGCTTCGTTACGGCTCACAAATCGGTCCGGCATTGATCAATCATCCTTCTTTGACAGCCGAATTTCTTTTAAATAAGGAGCACTCTAATCTCTCCGGGCAAAAAGCGGATCTAATGGAGCACCGCCGCCTGCTGAAACAGGATTTATCACGATCATTCAGCCGAAGAGATTCCGATCAGCTAATCGAAATTGAAAAGAAGCTGTCGGGGGTGCTTGAAAAAATCAGGCAAAAGGAAATAGAGTTTGTAAAAAACGCTTCCATTATTGGCACCACACTTGCAAAAGCAGCAAGTGACCCGGCAATTTATGAGAAAAATTTTGATCTGGTCATCATCGATGAAGCCAGCATGGCGTATGTTCCACAGGCTGCCTTTGCAGCTTCGCTTGGAAAAAGGGTAATCATCTGCGGTGACTTTAAACAGCTTCCTCCTATTGCTGCCTCAAAACATAAGCTGTCGGAAAAATGGCTGAGGGAGGATATCTTTCACCACTCAGGCGTGTCTGATGCAGTCAACGATGGACACTTGCATCCGCACCTTTTTCTATTAAAAGAACAGCGCCGTATGCACCCGGACATATCCGCCTTTTCCAATAAACATATTTATCATTCACTTGTAGGTGACCACCCCGATGTATTGGCCGCCAGAGTGCCTATTGCAGCCTGCACACCTTTTCCAGGCAATGCCTCAATCCTGATTAATACACATGGAACAGGTGAATACGGGATAAAAGACGGCAGCTCGAATTCAAGAATCAATCTTTGGAATTTATTGCTTGGTTTTCAGCTTATACATGAAGCATTTATAGGCGGGAGTCGGTCGATAGGGTATGTCACTCCTTATCGGGCACAGGCATTATTAATGGAACAGCTGATCGGCGAGATATATGAAGAAGAAAGAGCATCTGCTGATATTATTTCGGCGACAGTTCACCGTTTTCAGGGAAGTGAGCGGGATGTCATGATTTTTGATTCTGCCGATGCCGCGCCACATGACAGAGCCGGAATGCTGCTGACTGGAAAAGATAGCGAAAGGCTTTTGAATGTTGCCATAACAAGAACCAAGGGGAAATTCATTCATATTTGCGATTTGCAATTTATTCAAAAGAAAGTATTTAGAAACAAAACATGGCGGAAGCTGGCAGATCATCAAGCACACAATGGACAGGCCATTCATCCTGATCAAATTGGCAGGTGGATTAAAAATCAGCATCCCCGCCTTCAGTGGATGCATGCAAGAAAATTGGAGAAAGTGTTTGAGGATATTTCTAAAGCCAAGAAGGAAATTATTATGTCACTGCCAAATGGAGAGGGATTGGGAAAAGAGTGGGGGCAGGCACTTTCGAAAAGGCCTCCAGGAACCAAGCTGATCCTGCATGCAGAGCATGCTGTCCCTTTCATTTCTCCTGATGAGATATCGGCATTATGCCTCCCGTTCCCGTTTCTCTTAATTGACGGACATATTCTGTGGCTTGGCATGCCGGCGGAAACCCATAAAAACGCCTTGCCGCCATATGTAGCATCCAGACTCCAGTCAGCTGCAGCAGGCTCATATCTTACATCTATAATTAAATAAAAAAGACGCCCCCAGAGAGGCGTCTTTTTCTACGTATTGCGGCGACACGACTGCACTCCACATAGTGCATTGCCCAAACGAGCGTGTATGTCGTCTTATGCAATTAGCTCATCGCTTAATCAATATAGCATGATTTCAAATAGAAAACAAGCCTTTTTTGCGGGCAGTCCCTTATGCTGAAGTTGAAACTTTTTATACAGTTTATTCGTTTAATATATAATAGAGGGAAATAATAAGGGAACTTAAAGAAATAGCGAAGGAGTCACCATGGAAAAATTTCAGCGTTACAAAGAAGCTTTTGCAGGATTTTGGCGCAAAAAGCACCTGACACAAATTCTGCTGCTCTTATCACTAACTATATTACTTTTAACCATTCTCTTTTTTGCGTTTCTGGCAGCTACAGCAAATGTGGAGACTTTAAAAGAAGGATTAAGGCAGTCAACTGTTATTTACGATAAAGATGGAGATGCCGCTGCAAGTCTTGCGAAAAATAGAGCAGAGGGTGCCAATATTGAAGAATTGCCTGAACATGTGGGCAATGCTGTTATCGCGATTGAAGATGAACGCTTTTATAAGCATAACGGCTTTGATATAAAAGGGATTGCCAGAGCTTTCTTCGGCAACTTATTTGCAGGGGGCATAACCGGCGGCGGAAGTACCATTACCCAGCAGCTCGCCAAAAATGCTTTGCTTTCACCTGAACAGACCTACAAGCGAAAAGCTGAAGAACTGTTCCTGGCAGTTGAAATCGAAAAAAATTATAAAAAAGATGAAATCCTGCAAATGTATTTAAATCAGGTTTACTTCGGAAGCGGCTCATGGGGAATCGAACAGGCATCCAATAAGTATTTCAGCAAAACACCAAAGCAATTGAACATCAGCGAGAGTGCATTGCTTGCAGGTTTGCTTCAATCACCTTCTGCACTCGACCCATACAATCATTACGAACGGGCAATCAAAAGAAGGAATGTTGTTCTTGGGAAGATGAAAGAGCACAAGATGATTTCAGCGGAAGAGTATGAGAACGCTGTAAATGAAAAAATTCAATTACAGGAAGGAATCCGCAGCAAGAAGGAAAGGAAATACCCTTACTATGTTGATGCGGTCCTAGATGAAGCAATAAATACGTACGGATTAACACAGGAAGAGATATTTACCAGGGGATATAAAATATACACAGAAATGGATCAAAATCTGCAATCCAGCCTGGAAAATGTTTATCAAAAGGACTCAATCTTCCCGGCTGGCATGAATGGAGAAATCGTTCAAAGCGGAGCTGTCCTTCTTGATCCGGCAACAGGGGGAGTCAGAGGGCTGGTCGGCGGCAGAGGGGAACATGTCTTCAGAGGCTTCAACAGAGCTACACACATCAAAGCCCAGCCCGGATCAACACTAAAGCCTTTAGCCGTTTACACACCTGCCCTGGAAGAGGGATACTCACCAACATCGATGCTGAATGATGAACCCGTAACATACGGAGATTACACACCGGCTAACGCTTCAGGACAATATGCAGGCGAAGTGTCCATGTATAAAGCTGTGGAAGACTCGATCAATGTCCCAGCCGTATGGCTGCTTAATGAAATAGGACTGGATAAAGGACTGGATGCTCTGGAGCGGTTCGGCATCCCGCTCGAAAAAGAAGATGAATATCTCGGTATTGCCTTAGGCGGAATGCGAAAGGGAATTTCACCTTTAAAGCTGGCCGAAGCATATGCGGCTTTCCCTAATGGCGGCAAGCGCAACGATGCCCATTTAATTACGAAAATCGTGGGCCCGACCGGAAGCATCATTGCAGAGCGCGACAAAAAAACAGTTAAAGTGACGACGAAAACCGTTTCTAACCAGATGACTTCCATGCTTTTAAATGTTGTTGAAACCGGCACAGGGAGCGCTACGAAGATAGAAGGAGTTCAAATCGCCGGAAAAACGGGTTCAACCCAGCTCCCATATAAAGACATTAACGGAACAAAGGATCAATGGTTTGTAGGCTATACACCGAATTTGGTTGGCGCTGTCTGGCTCGGGTATGACCAGACCGACAGGGAACATTATCTGTCAAAAAGCAGTTCTGAAACTGCAGTCCCTGTTTTCAGATCAATAATGGAGTCAAGCCTGCCACACATGCAGGAAGGGGAATTTGCTACAAAATCGGTAAATGAAAAGCTCGAGAAAAAGGAATTAACAGAAGAAATCGGGCAAACCATTAAAGAACAAGCTGAAAAATTCGAAGGAAAACTGAGAGAGGACCTTCCAATCTGGAAGGAAAAATTGAGAGAAGGAAAGCAGGAGCTTGAGGATTTCGGCAGATTCCTGAAGGACAAATGGGATCAATTCAGCAATTAAATTAGAGTAAAAGAGAGAATGGCTACAGAGCTGTTCTCTTTTTTCATTCAGTAAACTTTATACTGGAATAATTCAGAAAAACAGTGTAATCTAAGTATTTATAGCACCCCCTAACAAAACGACAGCATTCGCTATCATTTTGCTAGCTCTTAGATATTAATAGCCAGGAGGATTACAATGAGTGGAGAAACCCGTATTCAGCTTAATGTCCGCATATCAAAAGAGACTTCAAATAAGCTCGATGAAATTGTTGATTATTATCAGGAAAACACGAAACTCGGCAGGATATATAAAGGCGATGTGTTAACAGATATTATTGAAAAATCATATGAAGTAATGAATAAGCAGAAAAAAATCAATAAGAAATTTTAATTATTACCTGGAGGAGAATTACATGAGGGATGTTAGACTGACCGATATCTATCAGCATCGGATCGCACAAAAATATATTACACGCTCCGGCATCGCTCATGCTATTGCAGTAGCCTATCACGCATTCCAGATTGCCAAAGAAATGGAAGAAGATGTTGATTCAGCAGCCAAAGCGGGCTTTATGCATGACATTGGCCATTACACCTGGTACAAAAATGGAAAATGGGATTACGACCTATACAGGCAGAATGACATTCATGCCATTAAGGGTGCTGAGCGGGCACATAAACTCCTCATCAGACTTGGGGAGAACCCGATCAAAGCAAAAGAAATTGCCTTGGCCATCCTTTTTCACACGGATTCATTTCTGCCTGGAGGCGAAGTTGTCAGAACTCCGCTGCAATCCCTGGTCAAACTGGCAGATGAAAAGGATGAAGAACCCGGTGGAGCCCATCACTATCGGGAACTTGATTTTAAGCGGGCTATGAATAGCCTCGAAATACTCGATAATAAGATTGATCATTATCTTGAGAAAAAGAAGAATAACCTAAATTCCTGTCATGTTATGCGCTTCCCCAGGAAATTCAGTTTTATTTTTTTGAAGGGAAGCGCATGTTTCATGAAGAATTATAAGTTATGGCGATGATCAGATGATCGAATTATTATGTGCAGGGATGGTGTTGCGGCAGTGAGGGCAAGGACTCGAAGACAACAGTCATTAAATGTGGAAGAAATTAAATTCAGATTAACAACTGTGTTTCTGCATCTATCATTTTATGCAATGATTATATTTATCTTAATATTGTTTTTGGAGTTATTTGGTTAACGTACATAAAAAAATCCCGGGTAAAGCCAGCTGCTTTCCCGGGAGCCTGTTCTAGGATTTTGGCAAAATGCCTTTTTCAGTTAAATACTCTTCCACCTCTGTAAAATCTTTTACTGGAACAAACCTTATGCCCTTTTCCCGAAGAAGGTCCTGAAGCCCATTTTTGGCAAAAGTGATATCAGCATGCTCTGCAGGGTGGGAATCCGGTTCACTGTCCCCCATAAAAAACACAGTTTCATATTCCTTTTGCAAGTCCTGAATGACCTTCGATTTATCAATGCCATATTGTTCATGATAGTGATGATGATTTTTATCAATATTCATATGGACATTCTTCTCATGGTAATATCCTTCATTCGAAAAGACCTTAACATCTTTAATACCATACTTCTTTAAGATGTGATGGATATAATAGTCTGTGCCTGCACTTAAAATATAAAAATCTCCGCCATCCTGCTGTAATCTTTCAATAAACTCAGGAACATATTCATCTATTTCAATGGAATAAATATCGCTGATAATTTGTTCTTCATCCTGATTAATGGATGTGAAGACTTTATTTAAAAAGTCAATATCCTTTATCTCTCCAGCCTTCCATTTGGGCATCAGCTTACGCCCCTCCGGAAAATATTTATCCATCATTATCAAATAAAAGTCTCTTTTAGAAATCGTTCCATCAAAATCCGAAACAAAGGCCCATTTTTTCATTCTAATACCTCCAATAAGACATTTCTTCTTTTTAATCTTTCTTAACTTTACCCTTTGTTTTTTATGTTCAATCAGCTAAAAAACGTCTTTTGATTTTATTCCTGATGAGATTAATGGTATTATTAATTTGATTTTTACATAAGGAGATGATTAGTATGGCAGAAAAAGGATACATATTAATGAAAAACGGTGAAAAGGTTGAATTTGAACTATATCCTGAAGCAGCACCAGGGACAGTTGAAAATTTCAAAAAACTTGTAAATGAAGGCTACTATAATGGCTTGAATTTCCATCGTGTAATTCCTGGATTTGTAAGTCAGGGAGGGTGCCCGAACGGAACAGGGACTGGTGGTCCAGGGTACACAATCAAGTGTGAAACAGAAGGAAACCCTCATAAGCATGTAGAAGGATCTCTTTCTATGGCTCACGCGGGCCGCGATACAGGCGGAAGCCAGTTCTTTATCGTTCATGAGCCACAGCCTCATTTAAACGGTGTTCACACTGTTTTTGGAAAAGTTACTTCAGGCATGGAAGCAGTTAAAGCAATGAGCAATGGCGATGTTATGGAGAAAGTTGAAATTCTTGAAGGATAATCAGTTTTAAAAGAGCCTCTAGGGGCTCTTTTTGTTTTTTACCACACGTTTTAGGTAAAATGAACATTAGCTTGCAATATCGAAAGGATGGTTATATGGGGCCTATTAAAGACCACTTGAAAGAAAATCTTGATTTGCTTTTTGTCGGCTTCAATCCAAGTATTCGATCAGGAGAGACAGGCAACCATTTTGCAAACCCGAACAACCGCTTTTGGAAAATTCTCCATGAATCAGGCTTAACTCCCCGTAAATACACCGCAGCGGAAGATTATAAATTATTGGAATTGGGCTATGGAATGACAAACATTGTCGCGAGGCCTACTAAAGCAGCCGATGAAATAACGAAGGAAGAATATAAAGAAGGCAGAGCTGAGCTGATCAAAAAAATAGCTGCACTAAAGCCCAAGGTCATTTGCTTTGTTGGAAAAGGCGTCTATCAGGAATACAGCCACAAAAAGAAGCTGCCATGGGGAATCCAGGAGGAATCAATAGTCCCCGGCACTATTGACTTTGTTGCTCCTTCATCTTCCGGGCTTGTCAGAATGAAGATTGATGAGATTATTCAAATCTATGCTGAGATTCCGGAGCTTTTAAAAACACTGAGATAAACTAATTCTTCCAATGCTTAGGTATAAGCATAATGCCGATGCATAGTTCAAATTTCACAAATTCTCCCTTTTCACTATCATAATTCTATTAATTTTCGCTACCAACGGTACTGGTATTAAATATTCAGAATTGTTAAAATGTAGTTAACATCAAGAACCAGCTTCAATTTAATCTCTTAAGGAGGGAAAGAAATGGAGCAATATGTTCGTGTCATTCCTTATAAGGTGATTCAGCAGGAAGAGGATGTTACGGAAGTTCCAAAGGGCGTGGAATTGATTCAGGCGCCGAAGATTTGGAGCGAAACAAAAGGAAAAGGAATTAAAGTTGCTGTTTTGGATACAGGATGTGACATTAGCCATCCTGATCTGAAGGATCGTGTAACGGGCGGCCGGAACTTTACAGACGATGATAACAGCGATCCAAATAGTTTCAAGGATTATAATGGCCACGGAACACATGTGGCAGGGACTATTGCTGCGCATGAAAATGATGCTGGTGTTATTGGGGTAGCTCCTGAAGCTGATCTCCTTATTGTAAAGGTATTAAATAAAAATGGGTCCGGACAATACGAATGGATTATCAAGGGCATCCATTATGCCATCGAGCAAAATGCAGATATTATCTCCATGTCGCTTGGCGGGCCAGCTGATGTTCCGGAGCTGCATGATGCGATTAAAGCCGCTGTAAATAAGAATATCCTTGTAGTATGCGCAGCAGGAAATGAAGGGGATGGGGACGACTCAACCGACGAGTTTGCTTATCCAGGCTGCTATAATGAGGTGATTAGTGTTGGGGCTATTAACCTCGAAAGGGATTCTTCCGAGTTTACAAACTCTCATAATGAAATAGATTTAGTAGCGCCAGGGGAAGGGATATTATCCACCTTTCTGAACGGAAAATATGCAACCCTCAGCGGTACTTCAATGGCTGCTCCACATGTTTCAGGAGCTTTGGCCCTGATCAAGGATTTTGCAAACAGGCAATTTGAAAGAAAGCTTACTGAACCAGAACTTTATGCCCAATTAATCAGAAGAACGGTTCCACTTGGCAATTCTCCTAAACTTGAAGGAAACGGACTCGTCTATTTAACCGTTCCAGATCATTTAGCCGGAATCTTTGACCAGGAGTTCAAATCGACGGTTCTTAATGCCATATGATTAAAGTGACTAGTATACCAGCGGAATGGGCAGAAGCTCAGTCAAATTATATTGAAAGTGTTCAGAACGAACCCTATTATAACGCTGAGGAAGATATCATAAATCAAGAGGATTACTATGGCACCCTTGATTTTGAGAAAGAGGATCTCCCGGAACAGGTTCATCATCTGCTGGTTCGCACTCATAGCCGGGAATTGGATTACTCACCTCACCGATATGTATATCCATGGGTGGATCTGCAGGAAAACCTCAAGCTTAAAAGCTTATATTCAGGAAAAGGCATTGATCCGCTAAAAGCCATTGACCAGGATCTAAAGCTCCTTCAGACGATTCATGAAGGCGGATTCCACAGCAATGAAAGAGTTATATTCAATACCGAGCATGTAGTCCCGCAATCATGGTTTGAAGGAAGACAGCCAATGAAAGGGGATCTGCATCATCTTTTTGCTTGTGAGCCGGCATGCAATAGTATGAGAAGCAACTTCCCCTACCATGATTTTGATGCCTATGTCCCGGAAATGGAGGCGGCGGGCGTCAGGAATGGCTGTGGAATGGCAGAACTGAAGAAGTTTGAGCCGGAATATGGAAAAGGGATTGCCGCAAGAGCTGTATTCTATTTTGCTGTCAGATATAAAAATGCTCTTATACTTGACGAGAAGATGGATATGCAGATTTTGCTGAAATGGCATGAGGAAAATCCGGTGACTATATATGAAAAGCATAGAAACGCTGCCATTCAGGCAATCCAGGGGAACCGGAACCCATTTATAGATTATCCGGAGCATGCAAAGAAAATGCTGGGATAATGAACAAACCCGTCTGAACTCAGGCGGGTTTGTTTTATAATAAAAAAGAAGGAGGAGTTATTACAAGTGCAGCCATTTACAGAAAAAGTGATAAAAATCATTCAAAACATCCCAAGAGGAAAAGTCATGACATACGGACAAATCGCAAGGCTGGCCGGGAGCCCCCGGGGAGCAAGACAGGTGGTCCGGATTCTTCATACACAAAGTGAAAAGCATCAGCTTCCCTGGCATCGGGTTGTGAATGGGAAAGGGGAAATTGGGTTTAAAGACAGTGAAATGCATGACATTCAAAGAGAACTATTAGAAAATGAAGGGATACAATTTAATATAAATAAAAGAATAGATTTGCAGGAATTTGCCCATGAATCATCACAGCCTATATAAAGAAGCGTGCATCCAATCGGAAGCCACGCATCTTTATAAATATATATACCTAATTTGTTTTTGATGCATATTCCTCAATCATCTCAGCTGTAACATACTTTCTTGCAGGTATTATGCCCTGTTTGGATAGTTCATTTATCTCAGCAGTTACTTCATTTATCTTATCCGCAGAAAAAGGAAGTCCCCTCCTGCAAAGATCCAATGCTTGTTCAATATAATACTCACGCTGCTGATCCAAGGCAGCAAACCTCGTGATTATCTTATTTTGCTTTCCCACATGTTCAGATATTGCTTTATGTACACTCATTCTTTCCACCCCTTATAAAATTCACCTGTTTTTATCATACCATTTTTTCTAAAAGTTTTAAGAATAAATATTCTTATTGGCATAACATTTTGTTTAAAGAAAATAGAAAAAAACAGCGATCCCACATAACTTGTACTGTGGAGAATAAAATAGTTAAGCAAGCGAAAAAAATGATTCCTTTTCCTCATTATGGAAATAAAGGGAACTCACCTTTCTAAGAAGAAATGGTAATAAAACAATGGAAGGTGGCTTAATACATATGAAAAAGAGTGTAAAAATGCATATCAGTTTATTGCTGGTATTTATGCTGGCACTTGTTCCTTTAGCCCAGCACGAATCTCCTCATGTACAGGCAACAGAAGAAGGCAGTGAACTTGTCCAGCAGCTGAACCAATTGCTGAATAATGATCCCATACTCCAGGGAGGTCTTGCAGGAGTCAGTATCCGTAATGCAGAAACCGGCGAGCTAGTATATGACCATATCGGGGATGTGCGTTTGCGGCCGGCGTCTAATATGAAGCTCCTTACAGCAGCTGCCGCTCTTGAAACGCTGGGTGAAAATTATCAGTTCACCACAGAACTTCTTCACACAGGCTCAATAAAGGGGAAGACACTGCAGGGTGACTTAATCTTAAAAGGAAAAGGAGACCCAACTCTTTTAAAGGAAGATTTTGATGCATTTGCCGCTAAAGTGAAGGAAGCAGGCATAAAAGTTATTCATGGCAGTCTGATCGGTGATGACACCTGGTATGATGATGTTAGGTATTCAACTGATCTGTCATGGAGCGACGAATCCTGGTATTATGGCGGACAAGTCTCAGCACTTACTGCCTCCCCGAATGAGGATTATGACGCGGGCACAGTCATTGTAGAAGTATATCCTGCTGAAAAAGCCGGGCAGGAACCGATTGTAAAAATGGTGCCGGAAACAGACTACATAAAAATCGTTAATAATGCGAAAACCGTTGCTAAAGGGGAAAAGAAGGATATCCATATTGAAAGAGATCACGGGACGAATACCGTTACAATAGAAGGAGAAATTCCAGTTGAAGGAAGCCGTTCAAGGGAATGGATCTCTGTATGGGAGCCGACTGGCTATGCATTGGATCTATTAAAGCGTTCTCTCGCTGAACAAGGGATTAAATTGAAAGGGAAGACAGTAGCAGGCACTGCCCCAGAAGGAGCAAAGCTGTTTGCTGAACATAAATCCATGCCGCTTAAAGAGCTGCTTATTCCATTTATGAAACTAAGCAATAATGGCCATGCAGAAACCTTAATCAAGGAAATGGGCAAGGTTGTCAAAGGGGAAGGCAGCTGGGAAAAAGGGCTTGAAGTATTGGAAGAACAGGTGCATGCCTTTGGAATGACTGAGGAAACTCTCGTGCTCCGGGACGGTTCCGGGATTTCACATGTAAACTTAATTCCGGCCAACGAAATCTCCAAACTGCTTTATGAGGTCCAGGACGAAGAATGGTTCTCCTCCTATTTAAACTCTTTGCCAATTGCCGGGGATACTGACAGGATGACGGGAGGAACACTTAGAAACCGGATGAAAAACTCCAATGCAGCCGGGAATGTCAAAGCAAAAACTGGTTCCATCTCGACTGTCAGTTCGTTATCTGGTTATGTTAAGACATCCAGTGGGGATGAGCTGATCTTTGCCATTATTTTGAACAACTTAACTGACGGCGGCAAAGGGAAAGTGATTGAAGACAAAATTGCCACATTGCTAGCCGATCAATAAACTGCAAAAAAAGGGCAGTATACCGAGTCGACGGTATACTTGCCCTTTTTTTATGCCTTACTCTGCTTTTGCTGCCTGTATTTGAAGATCAATTTTCACTTTATCTCCAACAAGGACTCCGCCTGTTTCAAGTGCTGAATTCCAGGTTAACCCGTAGTCGCTTCTTTTGATAGCCCCGGCTGCTGTAAAGCCGACTTTTTCATTTCCCCATGGATCTTTGCCTGATCCTTCATATGTCACAGCAAAAGTTTCTGTTTTTGTTACACCATGAATCGTTAGATCGCCTGTTACATCATATTCATCGTCACCCTTGCTTACAATGCCAGTTGATGTAAATGTCATTTGCGGATGGTTCTCCACATCAAAGAAGTCTGCAGAACGCAGGTGATTATCGCGATCTTCATTTCGTGTATCCACACTTGAAAGTTCAACATTAAATGTAATATCAGCAGTTGTTAAATCTGCGGGATCTGCTGTAATTTCAGCATCAAAGCTATTAAAGCTGCCTTTCACGTTTGCGATCATCATATGCTTGATAGAAAAGTCCACACTGCTGTGTGCTGGATCAACTGCCCATTTAGTTTTTGCCATTTTAATTCTCCTCCATTAGTTCGAATTCATTTGTCTCGAATTCAAGATGTTTTAATTATAAACAAATTATATGCCGGTTCAAGTTTTATGTCAATGATATTTTTTGAAAAGATGGTAAAATGAAGACTACTTAAATTTTCAACATCATACATAACCTAAGTCATAATGATTACATCGCGTATTGGCGTTGTTTAAAGGGGAACGGATCATGAATCAACTTGAACAGATATACAAAAATGCCGAAGAGCATACAAAAATAAAAATTCTGGAGGATGCCGACCGTTATTTGGGCGGACAGGAATCAATGCCATCCTATAAGGAATATCTTTCTGAAAGATTTCATTATATCGATCAAATTTGGGTAAATGTGTGGCTGAATAAAATTACCGCCAAAATATCCAAGCAGGAAAAAAAGAAGTATTTAAGTGAGAAAGGGTACGACACTGAGAATGTTGACAGGAAAATAATCAATCACCTGTTCCGGACGGAAATGAGGGATTATCAGCCTTTTAACAGTTTGGAGTGGCTTAATGCCTTGTTTGAAAGCAATAATGAAGCTTGGGCTGAGCGTTTCGAGAAGGCAAGGGCTCATTATCTGCAGAAAGCAGAAGAGGAGCAGCTCCAGCGGAGAAAATATCGAATCCGTGAAAATATCGAAAAGAACATAGAGGAAATTATTGAAAAAGATTATAGCCTTCTTTATCTCCATGTCAGACATATGGCTTCAAAGCAGCTCGTTTCCGATTTTGAAAATAAGACAAGGTATCAGAAGGTGGATACCTTCGCACTGGAAGAAAAGCTCGAGGAAACAGGCAGTTTCAAGGCCGAAGATTATACTGTTATGGGAGAATTCTTCGAGGAGCTGACAGGGAATATTCATAAAGCATTGTATTGGGGAAAAGGCTATTTCGAATATGAAACGTATTACTATGTTTATAAAAACCATATATCTGGATTTCTTTCTGATTCTCTGCAAACACTCATCCTGCAGAACCTCCCGCAGCAGCTTTTCGAGGAATATGAAGGTGCATATGATAAACCGCTGACCGGGAAGTCTGTTAAGAAGCTTATTGCCCATACAATACACAATCTAAATGACAGCTTTTTTGAAACCATTCAGGAGGAATATGTTGGAGATTTGGTCAAGCTTTCGGATATCCCATTTGACCCTGAGGACCATCAAGAGCAATTGGAGAAGGACATTGAAGACAGGGAAAGAAAAATAGCAGAAGAACTGGCTGAGCAGCAGCGGAAGAAAGAGGAAGAAGAACGCATGCTCGAAAATATTTTCGGGCAGGAATACAGTCCTTCGGTGGAACGTGCCAAAAAATATGTACTTCATATCGGAGAAACCAATACCGGGAAAACCCATCATGCACTTGAAGGTATGAAATCAGCAAACAGCGGTTTATATCTCGCGCCATTAAGGCTTTTGGCTCTCGAGGTATATGATAAATTAAACCGTGATGGTGTACCCTGTTCTTTGAAAACCGGTGAAGAAGAGAAGACGGTTGCCGGTTCACAGCATCTATCCAGCACGGTGGAGATGTTCTACGAAAAGGATTTTTATGACGTCATTGTGATCGATGAATCCCAGATGATTACGGATAAAGACAGAGGCTTTTCCTGGTATAAAGCCATTACCAAGGCAAATGCAAATGAAGTCCATATTATTGGAAGCCGCAGTGCAAAAAGTATGATGCTGCAGCTGCTTGGCGACGCAGATATTGAACTGAATGAATACAGCCGTGATATTCCTCTTGAAGTGGAGGCAAAGGAATTTAAATTCAGTCATGTTCGAAAAGGCGATGCACTTATTTGTTTTTCAAGAAAGAGAGTGCTTGAAACGGCCTCAAGACTTCAGCAGGAAGGGCACTCAGTAAGCATGATATATGGAGCTATGCCTCCTGAAACCAGAAAAAAACAAGTCCAGCGTTTTATAAATGGTGAAACTTCTATTATCGTTTCCACTGATGCCATTGGGATGGGGCTTAACTTGCCTATCAGGAGAATTGTGTTCCTGGAAAATGATAAATTTGACGGAACGAAACGAAGGACCCTTACTTCCCAGGAAGTGAAGCAAATTGCCGGGAGAGCCGGCCGAAAAGGACTTTACAATATTGGGAAGGTTGCTTTTACAAAAGATATCAAAAGAATGAAAGCTCTGCTTGAAATGGAAGATGCGCCGGTACACAGCTTTGCGATCGCCCCGACCAATACAGTATTTGAAAGGTTTCAAAGGTATTACCGCGATCTCGGATCATTCTTTGAGCTTTGGGATAAGTTTGAGAGCCCAAGAGGAACAAAAAAAGCGGCATTATCAGAGGAGAGGGAACTGTATGAAAGGATAAGAGGCACTGAAATTGAAGCCAAGCTTTGCTTAATGGATCTTTATGGTTTTCTCCACCTGCCATTCTCTAAAAAAGAAAATGACCTTGTCCGCCAATGGGAAGAATCGATGTATGCCATCATTTACGGGGAGGAGCTTCCAGAGCCCAGAATCAAGAACCGGAACCTCGAAGAGCTGGAATTGACCTACAAGGCGATAGGCCTTCATTTGCTGTTTCTGTATCGGCTAGAGCAGAGGACCGAAGCGTTATATTGGGAACGATTAAGGGAAGAAATCAGCGACCATGTTCACGAAAGATTAAAGACCGATATTAAGGAGCTCTCAAAAAAGTGCAGAAAATGCGGCAAAAAACTGCCTTGGGAACACGAATATCAAATCTGTGATGAATGTCATTCTTCACGCTCAAGAAGAAGGTATCATTACTATAGAAGGTAAATTTTTTTAGCCTGCTCGCATAACAGCAGGCTTTCCCGCTTTCAAAAAAGACAATAAATTTATGAATTTCATCCGTCCCTTTTGAATACATATTCATGGAAAACAACTATGCAGGTCTCAAAGGGGCGGTAAAAATGGCAAGCAGCACACATCAGGCAGAAGTAAACATTCCGATTGAGTCAATATGGAGCTTTGTCAGTGATATTGGGAACTGGGCACCATTAGTGCCCGGATATATTGCACATGAGGTATTGAGTGACAAAGAATCAACCTGGAGCTTCAAAAGCGATATGGGGATTATCAAGAAAAAAATCGAATTAAAAGTGGATATTACGAGCTGGCAGGAGCCAACAAAGGTTACGTTTCAGTTAACAGGACTTAATGAGAAGTTTACGGGACATGGGTACTTTCTTGCGGAGATTGGAAGGAATAAGAAAAATATCATGACAGGATCACTTGATATTTCAGCGGAGGGTATGATGGCTAAAGTTGCCAATTCCTTGCTTAATACAGCTCTTCCTGAAATTACTTCAGAACTGACAGAGGCTGTGGCATTAAAGGCCGAACAGGAATACAGAGAGCATGCAGGTGTATAATTTGCCCCAATGAAAAGAACTCATATATTCTGAGTTCTTTTATTTCGTATATCGATTAGCGTAGCTGGAGGCCACGAATGCTTCCGGCTTTATTTTTGGCTCAAGGCCGATGGATTCGATCCTGGACACCATTTCTTTCACAAATTCCCTGGTTTTATTTCTTTTGCCCGATCCGATGTCCATATGCCCTTCCATTGAGAATGATCCGCCTTTATAAAGGAATGGCAGAACGATTTCAAACATTTTGTCTTTGTAATCCTCTGTAAACAAAGAGACCACTTCTTCAGTCAGTGAGGTTTCATAGGAGATTCGCTCATGAAGATGCAGCATTTTTCTTGGTATAACAGTTTTCCGGATACATGCCCAGGCGCCTTTTCGCTCATTTTGAATCACAATCCCGGTTATAAACACAGTGCGATTGCAATGCACCTGTGAATCTGTACCAATCATCAGCCTGAAGTTCCCATCAGGATTTCGCCTTATAAAAAGTAAGATCCGGTCGAATACCTGCTCAAAAGTCATATTCCTCTCCTGGAGATTTTGAAATTTATATTCAGCATTCACCTATTATCACCACATTAAGTATTTTGTCTCGGAGTATCACTCTTCCACAACCTTTAACTTAAAATGTAATCCTTATTACTGCCATTATATTGAGGGACACTGAACAAGTTGTATATTTTTTAGAAAAAATTGCTGTTGCTGCGAAGAAACAGAAAATGAATGGGAATCTCCATATTGATAAAAGCTAAGGTAAAGAGGAGGTTTGCTTATGAACAAAACACTTATCTTAATACTTAAATTAGCATCAGCCATGATTGCTTTTGCCATAGCGCTTGATTTATTCTTTGATGCGACATTCGCAGATATTCTTTCCTTCAGTATTCTGGTAACAGCCATGTCCTATATGCTTGGAGACCGCATCATTCTTCCTAGGCTGGGAAACCGAAATGCCCTTATTGCTGACTTTTTCTTAGTTTATGCATCTGTTTGGGTGTTTGGGAGTGTGCTGCTTAACAGTTACCTGCAAATCGCTTGGGGAAGTGTCATTGCAGCAGGAATTATCACTTTATCCGAAGTCTTTGTCCACAGATTCCTTGTAAATACTAGGGAATCCAGCCAAGAGAAGGAGAGCAGCCAATCTGCTTTGAATCCACGACTTGCCTATGGGATGGAAATGGCTGAGGAAAGGGAGCCAACAAAGGATTGGGAATAAATTGATATATAGAGTCAGAAGCCCACTGCAGGCCATTTGGTCTAAACCTGGGCTTTTTATTTTGAACCAACCATTTTTTTCGCGTTTTTATCCGATAGAATGCTTGCTATTTTGCCGCTAAACACACAATATAAATAAGGACATAATGAATAAAGAAAGTAGGGTTTTATTTGCAGGAATTTTTAAAACTTGGCATTTCAGAAGATCTATCAGATATTCTGCTGCAGCATGGCATCGCTAAGCCAACACCTATTCAGGCGCAGGCGATTCCAGCTGTTATGGAAGGAAAGGATGTCATTGCCCAGGCTCAGACAGGAACCGGAAAAACATTGGCATTTATTTTGCCTATTCTGGAGAAAATGGACCCGGATGCCCTTCAGATCCAGGCTCTGATTGTAACGCCGACAAGGGAACTGGCATTACAGATAACAGACGAAGTACTGAAGCTTACGAAAGACAGTGATATAGATGTCTTAGCTGTATATGGAGGGCAGGATGTGGACAAGCAGCTCAAAAAGCTGAAAAAGAATGTACAGATTGTCGTGGGGACACCTGGCCGGCTGCTGGACCATATCAAGCGAAAAACCATTGATTTGTCACAAGTGGATTTTTTAGTATTGGATGAAGCAGACCAAATGCTGCATATAGGCTTTCTTGATGATGTCGAAAGAATCATTAAAGAAACGCCTGCCAAAAGGCAGACGATGCTTTTTTCTGCAACTATGCCGGCAGAAATAAGAAAACTGGCAAACAGACACATGAAAGAGCCGCAGTATATTCAAATTGAAAAAACACAGGGGCCAGCCCATTCAGTTAAACAAATAGCGATACATACCTTCGACCGCGCCAAGCAGGGTACGCTGATAGAGCTGATTCAAACCCATAGACCATTTTTGGCCGTGATCTTCTGCCGTACAAAACGCAGAGTAACCAAATTATATGAAGTGCTGAAATCGAACGGTTTTGATTGCGATCAGCTTCATGGGGATTTATCCCAATCGAAGCGCGAACAAGTAATGAAGAGATTCAGGGACGCAGAGATACAGCTGTTAGTTGCGACGGATGTAGCTGCCAGGGGGCTTGATGTCGAAGGGGTCACACATGTTTTTAATTATGATATCCCACTCGATCCCGAAAGCTATGTGCACCGCATCGGGAGAACCGGCCGGGCGGGAATGGAAGGACTGGCGATTACGTTTTATTCGTCTGCAGACAAGCCGCTCCTTGAAGCAATTGAAAAAGGACTGAAAATTACTATTCCTAAGCAAAACCTCGGCAATAGCGATATCAAGCCTGAAGCAAAACCTGAAAAAAAGAGGCCGGATTCCAAACGCCAAACCTCCGCTGGAAAGAAAAATGACAGCAGAAAAGGCGGCCAATCACAATCAAAAGATGACAGGTTTTCCCATGAAAAAGGCAGAAAAGGCAAAAGCAATTCACCCCGGACAGGCCGTACGAAAACACAAGGGAAAAAGAAGCCTGCTCCAACAGCTTCAAGAAATTCATCAAAAAGACGGGGAAGGTAAAGATATTTGAGGAGGAAAGCAATTTGTTAAAAGACCGGATGGAAAAGCACTTGAAAGAACAGCCCGCTGAACTTTATGAAAAAGAAAAGGAATATGCCAAAAAGCACGGACTTTTGAATGATGGTCATGAAGCTGGCAACAAGAATCCAGAAGACCGATTTAATGATGCTTATATAGAAAGAGGAGATAAGGAAACAGAGGAAGTGCTCGGACAAGAATCTGCCGGCTTTTTAAATCAGCCAATAGACTACTTCAAAAATCATAAAAATGAATTTATGTATCTGGAGTCGAAATGGTTTGACCTGATCGGGGCGGATGCTGTTTCCTTTGAAACAGATGATGTTTTTGGCAACTATGAAGTAATGCTGGGACTGAAGCTGCCGAAAAAAGCAGAATCAGCTATAAGAGCATTTATAGATGAGAATACTCATACAGGCACGCCAAAATACAGCCTGATGTTCAGCCAGCAGGATGGGCTTTGGGATTTTAATTTTTCGCTCAACGACATTGAAGGCTTTAAAGAGGAACTATCTATTCTAGACGCATATCAATTAGTTTACGAATTCCTTTTTAACCTTGTGTCAGAAGTGGAAGAAACCCGCAAAAAGTAAATATTTATAGCCAGATATTAGGATGAACTCTTAATTTTTGCCCAAACCATGATAAATGTCATGGTATGGACATGACACCTATGTCTACAAAGCAGTTTGCAAACCCTTTATTATTAAAATTAACGTCATGATGAAGGGAATTAACAAATGACTTCAAAACAAAAACAACTCAACTTAAAAAAACAAATGGCACCTTATGAAAAATCAGATTTAACAAAAAGCATTATGCAGCTGGTCAATACGCTTGGACCATTTTTCCTGCTGTGGTTCCTTGCTTATAAAAGCCTGAGCATTTCTTACTTGCTGACGCTTGGCCTATCTGTCGTTGCAGCAGGCTTTCTTGTCAGGATCTTCATTATTTTCCATGATTGCTGTCACCATTCCTTTTTCAAAAACCGCAAAGCTAACAAAATCATTGGCACAATCACTGGGATCCTGACCGTCTTTCCTTATCACCAATGGCAGCATGACCACAATGTGCACCATGCAACCAGCGGTAATCTGGACAAGCGCGGTACTGGAGATATCTGGACACTTACAGTGAAAGAATATCAGGATGCGTCATGGTCCACTCGTGCAGCATACCGCATCTACCGCAATCCGTTCGTTATGTTAGGTATAGGCCCTATATATGTATTTCTGTTAAAAAACCGTTTTAACAGAAAAGGGGCAAGAAAGAATGAACGCATGAATACGTATCTTATAAATGCGGCCATCGCCGGTTTGTATGCGTTCATGTGCTGGGCTATCGGGTGGGAAGCGTTCCTGATGGTGCAGGGGCCGATCTTTATGATTTCAGGAGCAGCCGGAATTTGGCTTTTCTATGTACAGCATACATTTGAAGACTCGTATTTTGAAGAAGATGATAAATGGGAGTATGTTAAAGCTGCTGTAGAAGGAAGCTCTTTTTACAAGCTGCCGAAAGTGCTTCAGTGGCTTACAGGGAACATCGGGTTCCATCATATCCATCACTTAAGCCCGCGCGTTCCTAACTATAACCTCGAAAGCGCTCATTATAATACAGCTGAACTTCAGAATGTGCCGACGATTACTCTTTCTACCAGCCTGAAGTCACTTCGATTCCGCTTATGGGATGAAGAAGCACAGGACTTCACCGGGTATGGAGCAGCAAAGAAGTCTCCTGTCAGCAAAAAACAGAGCAGAACTAAAACGGCATCTGTGAAGCCGTAAACTGAATGTATAAGCTGAAGAACAGCTCCTTTGTGGTATGATAGCAAAGGAGCTGTTTCATTATTTCATGAATAAAAAGAGGGTACCTCACATGTTAAAAAAATATTTAACTGCATTGAAAAGTTCAGGCATTTCTCCATATATATGGAGTGTATTCAGCATTCTGCCGTTTTATTTCATCTTCAGATCCACATCTAAAATCACCATAGCAGTCGGTATTATCCTGACTATACTCTTTTTTATATCACTGCGTTTTGCCTTTATTTCACGGAGATGGCCTGTTTATTTGTGGACTGGCATCTTAATCAGCATTTCGATCACAATGACCATTCTCTTTTCATTTATTTATTTTGCATTTTATATTGCTTATTACAATGGCCATATCAAGAACAGAATTGCCTTTTTAACGCTGTATGTCATCCACCTGATCGCAACCACCATCTCCATAAACGTTAATTTTGTCACCCAGAAGCCATTATTTCTCGAGCAGATCCCCTTTATTATTATCATCTGGATCAGTGTGATTTTGCTTCCTTTTAACATTCACAATAAGAAAAAGCAGGAAAAGCTTGAGGAGCAGCTTGAGGATGCCAACAAAAGGATTGCGGACCTCGTCAAACAGGAAGAAAGACAGCGGATTGCCCGGGACCTTCATGATACTCTAGGACAAAAATTGTCTCTTATCGGGTTAAAAAGCGATCTGGCAAGGAAGCTCATCAGCAAGGATCCTGAACAGGCAAAGGAAGAGCTTGTAGACGTTCAGCAAACCGCCAGAACAGCATTAAACGAAGTAAGGAAAATGGTTTCACAGATGAGGGGAATCAGGCTGAAGGAAGAAATTATCCTTGTTAAGCAAATTTTAAAGGCCGCTTCTATCGAATTCATCGGAGAAGAAGATATCAAATTAAAAAATGTGTCACTCTTCCTTGAGAATATTCTAAGCATGTGCATGAAAGAGGCTGTAACAAACGTAGTAAAACACAGTAAGGCGACAGAATGCCGCATCAGAATAGAACAAACCTGGAATGAAGTCAGCATTACCGTTCGGGATAACGGGGTCGGCATGAATCCCTCAACAGATGTAGGAAAGGGGTCAGGACTGCTTGGCTTAAGGGAGCGGCTCGACTTTGTCAACGGAAGTCTTGAGATTGTATCTGAGAATGGAACAACGATTATAATGAAAGTACCAACAGTAGTGAAGGAACCAAACAAGGAGGAGAGGGCATGATAAAAATCGTCATAGCTGAGGATCAGCGGATGGTGCTTGGTGCGTTAGGATCTCTGCTAAATCTCGAAGACGATATGGAGGTCATTGGGAAAGCTTCGAATGGTGAAGAAGCCATATCCCTTGTCAAAACCCTTAAACCGGATGTATGTATTATGGATATTGAAATGCCGGAAAAAAGCGGCCTGGAAGCGGCGGAAGAATTAAGAGACAGCGGGTGCAAAGTTATTATTCTGACAACCTTTGCAAGGTCTGGCTATTTCCAGCGTGCCCTTAAAGCCGGTGTAAGAGGTTACTTGTTAAAAGACAGCCCAAGTGAGGAACTGGCAAGCTCTATCAGAAACGTCCTGGAAGGAAGGCGCATCTATGCACCTGAATTAATGGATGATGTCTATGGCGAAGAAAACCCGCTGACAGACCGGGAAAAAGAGGTGCTGGAGCTGATAGCGGACGGCAAGAACACGAAAGAAATTGCCGACCAGCTCAGCATTAAGACAGGAACCGTGCGCAACTATATCTCGGCTATTCTTGATAAGCTCGAAGTGACGAAACAGGATTGAAGCCATTACCCAATCCAAAGAGAAGGGCTGGTTTAAATAAAGTGAAACTTCAATCAGTGGGGGTTTTCCTTATCCCCACTGATTGTTAGTTGAACCAATCAGGCCTTTACGGGCAGTGTGACCCCCACTTATCCTCCTTTGATTCCTCTGAGTCTAGGAGTGGGGGTCTTACTGCCCGTTAGACTGCGATAGAATCTTCAATGAAAAGGGACAGCGGCCTATTAAGGCTTAGCTGTCCTTTTTCATTTTCTTTATTTCTTCCATCACGATGAAGGCAAGATCATCATTTCCGAACAAGGATAGAACGCCAAGCAGAGTCTGATCAGGCACATCGCCTGCTTCTTCTTTTGGAACAGTCAGGTCCAGCGCTTCCTTTAGTGAACTGTTTTCTCCCTGATCCGGATATGCCTTTAAATAGATTTCCTCCGGATTTAAATCGTGGTTGATGCACCACTGGGCAAATACGAGGATCATCATTTTCTCTTCGCCCTGATAGTTTTGAATAATTTTTTCTTCAAGCTCTTTACTGTTCATTATCATAAATCCCCTTTTGTATTGATATATTGATTATAAATTTAAAAAGATGATTTTTCACCTTTATTTCTTTTTCTTTTGCTTATAGAATTTTCAGTAATCCGAATTAATTCTAAATTTATTGTCAATTCGTATTGACATTTAAATAGTAGAATATCATAATATTAGAAAAACTTATAAAAACTTTAACAAATAACTGCACTACTGCCTTGAAGTAGAAAAGAGCGAAAGGCAACCCTTACAAAAACAGCATACAAGTCTTTTTAATGACTTCAGCTATTGCTGTTAAGCATCCATATTGGTTGTTTCCGGGAAGCAAGCCCTTTCGTCCACGCTCGGAGGATGACTGGGCGTTTTTATTTACACTCTTTTAAGAGCAGCACGAAAAGCAGGCATTAGGTTTTTAAATCATCTACAGATAGGGAGTTTTGACAAATGACAGAATTTAAAATTGAAATCAACCACACACCTGAGAAAAAACAAAAACCTGCATTTGATAACCTGGTGTTTGGAAAGAATTTTACGGATCATATGTTTGAAATGGATTATACTGCCGGACGGGGCTGGCACGACCCAAGAATTGTACCGTACCAGCCGCTTTCTCTTGATCCCGCTGCAATGATTTTCCATTATGGTCAGAGTGTCTTTGAAGGGTTAAAAGCCTATCTTACCATTGATAATGAGGTATTGCTCTTCCGCCCTGAAAAGAATATGGAGAGATTGAATAAATCCAACTCCAGGTTATGTATTCCTGAAATTGATGAAGAGCTTGCTCTTTATGCCTTAAAAGAATTAATTTCAGCTGACCGGGACTGGATTCCGAATGTTGAAGGAACTTCACTGTACATCCGGCCGTTCGTCATTTCAACTGAGCCATACCTGGGAGTGGCTCCATCAACGAGATACAAATTTATCATTATTCTTTCGCCGGTAGGCGCTTATTATAAGGAAGGCATCAACCCTGTTAAAATTGCTGTTCAAAACGAATACGTGCGTGCCGTAAAAGGGGGAACAGGCACAGCTAAAACAGGAGGGAACTATGCAGCAAGTCTCAAAGCTCAGGAGCTTGCAAGCTTAACGGGATATTCGCAGGTTCTATGGCTTGACGGAAAAGAAAATAAATATATTGAAGAAGTGGGAAGCATGAACATTTTCTTCAAAATTAACGGAGAAGTTGTAACACCAGAACTTAATGGCAGCATCCTGGAAGGAATCACTCGAAACTCTGTACTGGAGTTACTGAAATACTGGAATGTCCCGGTGTCCGAAAGAAGAATTTCCATTGAAGAAATCTATCAGGCACATGCCGATGGCCAGCTTGAAGAAGCATTTGGAACAGGCACGGCTGCTGTTATTTCTCCAATTGGCGAATTCTTCTGGGACAACAAGATTATTGAAATCAATGAAGGGAAAACCGGGGATCTGTCCAAGAAAATCTATGATACACTGACAGGCATTCAAAAAGGAACCGAACCGGATCCATTTGGATGGAGTGTAAAAGTGGAAAAGAAAGAGGCAGCAGGCGTTAAATAATTCTTGATGACTGGATCGGCATCTAAAGCCGATCCTTTTTCTATTTTAGGCATGAAATCCCTCTAAAACGGGAAAATATAGAAAGAACCTATTAAGGAGAGGAGATTAAAAAATGGACAAGATAGAAGTAGGAGAAGTTTTTACAATTAGTGATGAAAATGATCAGGAAATGGAAGTGGAGGTCCTCGCGTCTGCAGAGGTTGATGGCAACCAATATGCTGCTGTCAGCTTTGTCGAAGATCTTGAGGAAGACACAGAAGAGGATATTGATGTGTTCTTCTTAAAACTGGATGAGGATGGCGACTTTACACCCATTGAAAGCGATGAAGAATTTAACAAAGTCTCAGCGGTATTCGAAGAAATGATAAACAACGAGGAATAGAAGAGAAGGAAGATTCCTTCTCTTTTTTACATATCCTGAAGAACGATTACGGAAACAGCAGGTGATCCAATGAAAATACTTTGCATCGATGGCGGGGAATACGCGGTGTTTTTGCCGTAAGCATTTTAAAAGCTCTCGAAAAGGAACTGAAACAGCCTGCAGGCGACTATTTTGATATAATCGCAGGCACAAGCACAGGGTCGATCATTGCCTCTTCACTGGTCATGAAAAAAGATATGAGCGAGGTCCTGAATGGATACGAATCATTCGGGAAGAAGATTTTTATCAAACAGGCTAAGGTCGGGCTTTTTAAAAGTGTATACAGTGATAAATATATGCGGCGCTTTTTCCGGAAAGCCTTTGGCGAAACGGAGCTGTCCGATATTAAAAAACCGCTTTTGATTCCAGCTGTCGATGTGACACATGGCAAACCGTTTGTCCACCGTTCCAATTACGGAAGTCCCGGCAATGATAGCCTATCCATGAAGCTTTGGGATGCAGTGCTTTCCTCCTGTTCTGCACCTGTCTATTTCCCGCCTAACAACATCAGCAACAGTTATTTATCCATAGACGGAGGGCTATGGGCGAATAATCCATCTCTCGTTTGTATTACGGAGGCTATGCATCACTTCAAGATGGAGCTGCAAAACATAAAAATCCTTTCGCTTGGAACCGGTCTTCAAAAAATTGATTTTACGATTGATCATGATAAATATTGGGGTGTAAAGCATTGGCTGCCATTCCAGCTACCGTCCATGAAAGTGACGCCCAAGCTATTGGACCTGGCTCTTCATTTATCCTCCGAATCTGTTACCTACCATTGCAAACATCTCCTCGGAGAAAATTACCTGCGCATTAATGAAGAGCTGGGTGAAGAAATGCCTTTTGACGAAGTAAAGTTTGTGGAAGAATTGATTATGCTTGGAGAGAAGGTCTATCAGGACCGGCGGGAGGAAATTAAGAAGTTTTTACTTTCATGAAAAAAGGAGCAGGGAATTTTCCTGCTCTTTTCTCATTTTGTATGCATTACAGAATAATACTTTACAGGCTCTGCTGTGTTTTGAAGAACGTCAGCAATCGTTCCAGTGAGGCTGTATGGCCCCTTGGCGTCATGGCCAGCTTCCCAGATCATCATTCCGCCAAATCCGTGGTTTATAGCAAGAATGGTTTTCCTTTTCATGGTGGCTGATCCATTATAGTAATAGCTGATGCCATTCATGCTGATTCTATCTTTTGCTGCATATTCAGGATTATTGTTTATGACGGCCTGATAGGATACCGGCTTAACGGCAGGATCCTCCGGCTGAGCATAAAGTGGAACACCCAGAATCAGTTTATCCTTGGAAATCCCTTGTGAATCAAATAGGTTGCTCCAATAATTGGCGATATTCTCTGAAAAAGAATAGGGAGAAAGATTAGCAGCATTGTATCCGCCATCCCACTGGCCATCATATGCCATGATATTTACATAATCAACTTTGGTGAACATGTCAGGCTCATACACAACATATCCACTCTCTGTACCTGTTACACTATGAACCTTGGCATGAACCGCAACAGACAGCTCCTGGCCATTTGCATGGAGCACTCCGCTCAAATGATTGATAAAAACAGCCAGGAATCTTGCATCCTCCTTTGAACGCGGATGCTCAAAATCAATATCAATTCCGTCAAGGTTTTCCTTTTTAACCAGCCCCGAGAGTTCTGTTACCAGCCTGTTTCTCGAGGAGTCTTCCGCTATTGCCTGTTTAAAATAATCATAGGATTCCCCGCCATTGATATGAAACCATCCCCCCACAGCCAGGAATGCCTTCACATCTTGCTTGTGAGCATTCGACACCACTCTCTGCAGATTATTCCGCGCCGTCTCACCATTAAAAGAAATGCTTCCGTCTTTCTCCGGATGAGCAAAAGAAAAAATGACATGAGAAAGATTTGAATAATCGATCGAAGCGGGATCGCGATAATCCTGGACATAACCCATCAGCACTTTTTCCGGGATCTCCGGAAACACCGGAACCTTTTTTGGAACAGGAAGTTTGTCCGATTGGGAAGCAGGGGCAGGCTGTTTAATAGACTGGAGCCCATTTGTGTTTTTTGTATAATAAATGCCGGCAGTGAATCCGCCGGAAAAAATAATAGCAATCATGATCAAAACTTGATATTTTCTCTTCACTTCTGGAAAACCTCCATCTTTCAATCCTTTAAAAGTGTAACAAAAAAGGGAAGATGGAGGGGGTGGTAATTTATTGCTGACATTCCATTCCTCGAAATAAACAATAAACTTTTAATAAAATATGATTCTCATCACATTACGGACCTTTCCTTCATGGTACATTCCTTATAAGCACTAGTAACAGCCCTTAAAAAGGATTGATATAATAGGAGGAATTGTACAGTGAGCGAATTAATTAATAACCGTGAGCATCCCGATCATCACAGCCATTCTATTCATAACAATAATGAAACATCTGCTCATCCTAAAGCGGAAGAACAGCCTGGGCATCCCATCCATACTTTCACACGGGAGAATAAAGCAATTGATAAGCATCTGAGAGAAAATGTTAAGGTCCATCTCGAAGCGTTCATCGAGGAGGATCATGAGGAAAATGTTTATAAACTTTTAGAAGACTGCACCCTGCTTCTTGATCTTGATAAGCATTACAGCCGAAAGGAAAATCTGCTTTTTCCCTACCTGGAGAAGTACGGAATTTATGGTCCGACAAATAATATGTGGAGCATAGATGACTTTATCAGGGATGGCATCAAGGAAGCCAAGAACCTTCTCACCCATTACGAGGGGGACAAGCAAAAGGTCATTAATGCTGTCCGTTTCGTTTTTAATGAAGTCAGTGCCATGATTTATAGAGAGGAAAATATCCTTTTCCCAATGGCCTTAAAAAACCTTACAGAAGATGAATGGGTAAAGATCGCCCATGAAAGCGACGAGATCGGCTTCTGTCTGACCGGACCTGAAAAGGAATGGAAGCCCGAACGGAAAGAGATTGGCGGGAATGCCATATCAGAAGGATACATCAAAATGGAAACCGGCATGTTGTCCTTAAAACAGCTGGAGCTGTTATTAAATCACTTGCCTGTCGATATCACCTTTATTGATCATGATGACGTTGTCCGGTATTTCTCTCATGGGAAGGAAAGAATCTTCGCCAGGACGAAAGCCGTAATTGGGCGAACCGTTCAAAATTGCCATCCGCCCCGAAGTGTACATGTAGTGGAGGAATTGCTTAAGGATTTCAAGGAAGGACGAAAAGACTCTGAAGATTTCTGGATCAAATTCAGGGATAAATATATTTACATCCGTTATTTTGCGGTACGGGATGATAACGGTCATTATATGGGAACCCTTGAATTCACACAAAACATCAGTCCCATACAGGAAATCGAGGGAGAGAAAAGGATTCTTCCTTAATCAAAAAAAGCTAAAGAGCATCACGCTCTTAGCTTTTTTTGATTTTTGATGGATTATTAACCTTGTATAAAACAGGTTCTTCTATAATGAATTCCTCGTCACAGTCTTTTCCTTTAGGCAATTTCTTTTTAACGATTTTCCCATCGAATTCGAGGCTCTCTCCTGGCTGAAGTTCAAATTTCTTTAACGTTTTCGAATGGGAGCACCAGCCAAGCCCGACTTCAATCGGTTCGTCCTCTTGAATGACGAGGTCTTCAAGTATGATGACTTCATCATTGGCTTCATTGAAATGATTCCAGCTCAGGGCAAACTGCTTAACTCTAGCTGTAAAGTGGACCTTTTCTGCCGGAAGCTCCAATGCAGGCTGTTTTTCCTTTTTTGCATTTTTAGCTGCTGGTTTATCACTTTTGCTTTTTTCAGCAGATTTCTTTGTTGTCTCCTCAGACTTCTCTGCGGCTTTTTTGGAAGCTTCCTTTGTAGATGGAGCTGAAGAGATATCCCCAAAATCAGCAGTCAGTGCCTTTCCAAAACTTGGGGACTGCATCTCCTTTAGGTAAGCAGGATGTATGCAGCTCAGATTTCCATCCTGAAACTCGATAATAATTGTATAAAAGTCGCCAGACTCTCCGTACTTCTGATATCCTTTAACCGTTACTAGGCGCTGCTGTGTTTTTTCTTTATACCAGAATTCCTTTTTAACTTCCCTAGTAGTGGATAATCCCCATTCCCTGACTTTCTCTTCATAATGGGCATCATCCTGAAACGTTTCAAAATCACCCGCTGGAGGGAAATATGCAGTATTATTTGAGTCTTCTATATGAGGCAGAGTAATAGCCAATCCGTCCACATCCTTTCAACATTATTTTAATTGCCATAAATGATAAAATCAAAAATGAGGAAGGGTTTTTGCGATAACTTTTGAATATAGTTAATAAAAAAGGCTGTTTTTCGAAGATTGTTGTTTGCTTATGGATTATGCCCGTTGATTTCCGCTGCAGGCACTTGCTTTCCGCGGGGCGGGCGATGAGCCTCCTCGACGCTACGCGTCTGCGGGGTCTCACCTGTCCCGCTACTCCCGCAGGACATTGAATAAGCTTCCTCGAATGACCACCGCACGAAGGAAATGCGTCAGTATTTTCGAGGATCAAGTGCCCTCCGCTCCAATCAACTCAGCAAATTATACTCAGTTATGTAAAAGCAACAAATTTTTCGAAAACAGCCTAATAAAACAACAGTTTGCTGCAAAGGAGTAATAAGATGAAGACATTCAAAGACAGAAATGACGTTCCGCTGAATGAGAAATGGAATCTGGAAGACATATACTCCAGTTTGGAACAATGGGAAGAAGATTACAAGCTTATTGAACAACTGGCCGATAAGCTGAAAACCTTTGACGGACAGATTCACGATGGCAACTCCCTTTATCAATACCTTGAAAAAAAAGAAAAACTCTCTTACATATTTAATAAGCTGTATGCCTATGCGATGCTGAAAACCGATGAAGACACAAGAGTAACAGATTCGCAGGCCTATGTAGATAGGGCAAAGCAATTAAGCGTCAAAGTCAGTTCTTCCACTTCTTTTTTTATGCCATTTCTCTTAAGCCTTGATGAGGAAACACTGAAGAGCTATATTGCTGAAGAAAAGGGCCTGAAATACTTTGAAGAGGACCTGCTCGAATCCTTCCGTTATAAGCCGCATGTCCTTAATAAGGACAAGGAAGAAGTTCTATCACATCTCGGCGAAGCACTTTCCGTTCCCAGCCATACTTTTGGAATGATGAATAATGCAGATATAAAGTTTGGTGATGTAACAAAAGAGGATGGCGGGAAGGTTGAACTGACGCGGGGGATGTATGCGAAAATCATGGAAGAAGAAGACCGGGAAAAGAGGAAAGAAGCCTATAAGGCTTATTACCAGCCCTATGTGCAGCTGAAGAACTCCATTGCTTCCACCCTTTCTGCCGCAATAAAAAACAATGTCACCATGGCCAAAATCCGTAATTATCCTTCAGCACTTGAAAAAGGACTATTCGGTGATCAGGTGCCAAAGGAAGTGTATGTCAATCTAATTGAGACGACTAAAAAGAATATCGGGGCAATGCATCGGTATACTGCGATTCGCAAGGAACAGTTAGGCGTTGACGAACTGAGGCAATATGATTTAAGTGTCCCTCTAGTAAAGGGTGTCAAACCAGAAATTTCCTATGAAGAAGCTTATGACACAATGTGTAAAGCGCTCCAGCCTCTTGGGGATGATTATATTTCTATTCTGAAGGAATTTAAGTCTGGCCGCTATATTGATGTGCATGAAACTCCAGGGAAGCGGTCAGGTGCTTATAATCTCGGCATTTATGGAGTTCATCCTTATATCCTCCTGAATCACCGTGATGATCTGGACAGCCTTTTTACACTTGCTCATGAGTGCGGGCATGGTGTACACAGCAAGCTGAGCTCACAGCACCAGCCGCAGATCACTGCGCGCTACAGCATTTTTGTGGCGGAAGTCGCTTCAACAGTGAATGAAGTGCTCCTGATTCATTATCTGCTGAACACGGAAAAGGATAAAAATGTTCGAAGGCATCTCCTTAATCATTTTATTGATCAGTTTAAAGGAACCTTCTTCACTCAAGTTATGTTTGCTGAGTTTGAGATGAAAACCCATGAATTAGCGGAAAAGGGAGAGCCGCTTAACGCTGAAGTCTTCAGCATGATTTATGAACGTTTATTCCGCGAATATAACGGGGATGACATTGTTTTTGATGAAGAGGTGAAATTCGGCTGGAGCAGGATCCCTCATTTTTACCGTCCATTTTATGTGTATAAGTACGCAACCGGATTTGCGTCTGCCATTCATTTGGCAGCGAAAATTCTTGAAGGAGACAAGGAAACGCTGCAAAACTACCTCGAGTTCTTAAAAAGCGGAAGCGCCGATTATCCGCTTGAGCTGCTAAAGAAAACCGGAGTGGATCTGACTTCTCCATATCCTATTGAAAACTCCCTTCGGAAATTTAGAGATCTTGTAGAAGAATTCGGAAACCAATAGAAGGATTGGGCCTGTTTCTTGATATAGAAACAGGCTTTTTTACAGTCATAATGAAAAGAACAGCATGCTGAAATACAATTAATGGACAGGATGAAATATTCCTGCAATAATTGATGCAAACTTTAATTAAAACGAAGATAGAGCAAATATAATTGTGAAGGATGAAAGGATGAAAGTACTTCTGGCAAGCCCGAATTTTCACCAGGCAAGAGGAAACACAGTTACTGTTCAGCGTATATCCGATAACCTTAATAAGCTGGGCATTGAGACTGACATAATCAATATCACAGACGGCTGCAAATTATCCAGACTGCCAAAAGCCGATATTGTGCATGGCTTTAACGCTTATCGGTTTGGCCAATTTATTAAGGGGATTGGTGAAAAGCCTGAAAGATATGTCGTAACCATGACCGGCACTGATTTAAATATCGACCTTCATGATCCGGTTAAGAAAAGCGAAATCAGTCAAACCATTATCAATGCCGAAGCTGTACATGTATTTGATGAAGAAGCTAAGCATGTACTGGCAGGTGCAGTTCCTGAAGCAAAAGATAAAATCAATGTTATCCATCAAGGCACTGTAATATTTTCTGAAACTGGAGCCGACTATAAAAAAGAACACGGCACTTTTATATTTTTGCTGCCTGCAGGAATCCGCAAGGTGAAGAATATTCCTTTTGCCATAGAAAAACTTAAAGCGTTATATGAAAAGAATCACCGAATCCGTCTTTGGCTGGCGGGCCCTGTTATTGAAGAAGAAGAGGGAAATATTATAAAGACTCTAACTGAAAAAAATAAAGAATGGGTTCAATATCTTGGCCAGATCCCGCATCACCATATGGGAGAGCTATACAGGCAAGCGGATGCCGTATTGAACACATCCCATTCTGAAGGCCAGCCTGCCGCCATTTTAGAAGCAATGGGGTATAGCCTTCCAGTTCTTGCAGCCAATAACCCGGGCAACCGGAATATCATTTCACATCAGAAAACCGGTTTAATCTATACTAATCCGGTCGAATTTCTTGATAATGCAGACAAACTAGTGAATAATAACAAATTGAGGATTAAATTGGGGCATGCTGCCAAACTCTACGTGGAGGGCAGTCATTCTTCGGAATATGAAGCCAAAACACTTCAAAAAATTTACGAAACCATCCTAGAAAAGTCCCCAAGCAAACAATGATTGAGCAAGGAGTGAGAACTATGTCGAGAGAAGAAATCGTAAAATTAACTTCTTTATCAACAAAAGGCGGCTGAGGATGCAAAATTGGTCCTGAAGACCTGGCGCAGGTTCTGCGTCATTTGCCTAAGTCTGTACCTGACCCCAACCTCCTGGTAGGATTGGATACATCGGATGATGCAGGCGTATATAAAATAAATGATGAAACTGCCCTTGTGCAGACACTGGATTTCTTCACTCCTATCGTTGACGACCCATACATGTTCGGTCAAATCGCCGCAGCCAATTCGCTGAGTGATATTTACGCTATGGGCGGCAAGCCTATAACCGTCATGAATATTGTAGGGTTCCCTATCAGCAAATTGGATAAAGGCATACTTGCAGACATTCTGGCTGGCGCATCCGATAAAGTGAAAGAATCCGGTGCTGTGTTAGTTGGAGGGCACTCCATTGACGACCAGGAGCCAAAGTTTGGCTTATCTGTGACAGGAACCGTACATCCTGAACGGGTAAGAACAAATGCAGGAGCCAAACCTGGCGACAAACTGATCTTAACCAAGCCAATTGGCGTAGGCATCCTTACTCAAGCAATTAAGAGGGATATGCTGGATCAGGAAGGCATTGACCGTGTGATGGAAGTCATGGCTGCTTTAAATAAAGAGGCAGCTGAAGCTATGGATAACTACCAGGTTAATGCATGCACAGACATTACTGGTTTTGGACTTCTTGGCCATGCCATGGAGATTGCGGAAGGAAGCGGCACAGGGATAACTGTTGAAAGCACAGCCGTGCCTATTCTTCCAAAAACCAGGGAGCTTGCTCAGCAGAACATTATTCCCGGCGGCTCCAAAAAGAATCATAAATGGCTCTCCGGACGTATTCAATACGAAAATATTGATGACGTAGACCAAGTGATTCTATGTGATGCTATAACATCAGGAGGACTTTTAATAACCGTTCCTGAATCAGAAGCTGAACCACTCCTAAATGACCTGAAGGAAAAAGGAGTCGAATGGGCTTCCATCATCGGAACAGTCACAGATCAGAATCCCGGAAAGATTACGGTGATCTAAAAAGGACTCGAATAGAGTCCTTTTTTACCTTTACTAAAAAAACAGAATAAGGAAGTGCTAACATGAAAAAATTCTTAATGCTCCTGACTATCTTCTCAATAATGCTTCTGTCAGCCTGCAGCGGAAATGAAACAGATAACACAGATAAAAATGGAAAAGATCAATCGAAAGAAAAGTTCACTATTGGGGTCATCCCTGTTCAAACAGAGGGATCGATGGAAGCTGCCATGGAGAAACTGCAGTCAACCTTATCTGAAAAACTCGATCGGGAAGTAGCTGTCGAAGTTTATCCGGATTACAACGGGGTAGTGGAAGCCATGAACTACGATAAAATTGATATGGCCTATTTCGGCCCGTTAACATATGTTGTGGCCCATGAAAAGAGCGGAGCAAAAGCCATCATTACACAGCTGATTGATGGAGAGCCATTCTATTATTCCTATATCATCACCCACAAGGACAATCCATGGAACTCACTTGAAGATTTACTGAAAAACAGCAGTGATTCTGACTTTGCTTTCGGTGATATCAATTCAACTTCAGGATCCCTTATCCCATCCATAGAATTAAAGGACCGTGAAGTTTACCAATCAGAGGATGAACACAGCTTTAAATCCGTCCGATTCACGGGTTCACATGATGCCACTGCATTAGCTGTTCAAAATAAACAGGTGGATGCCGGTGCGATCGACAGCGCCATTTATAATCAATTAGTGGAATCAGGAAAAGTAGATGGAGAGCAGATTAAAACGATCTGGAAATCAGAAAAGCTTTTCCAGTACCCTTGGGCTGTTCATGAAAACACCGATGAAGAAACAATTAAAGCATTGAAGGAAGCTTTTCTGGCGATTAAAGATCCCGAAATTCTGGATGCATTCGGTGCAAGCGGATTTACTGAGGCAAGTAACGAAGATTACGAAAGCATCCGTCAGGCTGCCCTAAAAGAGGGACTTATTAAAGAATAGGGCTGATAAGATTGTGGTTTAAAAAACGCAGCATATTAACATATACCGTATTGGCTTTATTTATTTTTCTAAGCATGAAGCTGACAGAATTCGACTTAGCGAAATTCAGAGACTTCCGCAACATGATTGATTTCCTGTCCCATTGGTTCCCGATGAATTTTTCTCTCCTTCCAAGGATACTGGAAGGCAGTCTGGAAACCTTGGCCATGGCATTTCTGGGAAGCTTCTTCGGGCTTATTATCGGTCTTCCGTTAAGCTTTATGGCCGCGAAAAACACTTCCGGCTCAAAGTTTGTTTACCATATAACCCGAGTCGGCCTCAGCTTTGTCCGATCCATTCCTGAAATTGTTTTTGGTTTGATTCTTTTGACAGCTCTTGGGCTTGGTCCTTTTCCGGCTGTCCTGGCCATTATGTTTCATAATATTGGGGTTCTGGGAAAACTGATCTCAGAACTCATTGAAGCATCCGATCCCGGCCCTCAGGAGGCCATGAAAGCAGTTGGGGCAAAGAGCTGGTTTGCTTCCCTGTTCAGCATTCTGCCTCAAATATGGCCAAATGTATTATCAAATTACTTCTACCGGTTTGAGGTTGCCATAAGGACTTCCCTTATCTTAGGCTTCATTGGCGGGGGAGGAATTGGCCAAAGACTTTTTAATGATTTTAAAACCTTCCAATACAATTCAGTTTCGCTCGATGTCCTGGTGATTATGATCATCGTGATTCTAGTGGACCTTTTTGGAAGCTATGTCAGGAACCGAGTGATATAAAGGAGGCCGGAAATGCTTGAGATTCGAAATATAACTGTCCGTTATCCCGGCATGAAGCATCATGCGCTTAATTCAATAAATCTGACGATACACCCTGGAGACTTTGTTTGCGTGCTGGGTAAAAGCGGTGCCGGAAAATCCACGCTGATCCGCTGTCTAAATGGCCTGCAGCCCCCTTCATCAGGGGAAATCATCTGGGATGGCCATTCCTTTTCTGCACTTAGTGATGAACAGCTTCGGAAAATCCGCAGGGAGATGGGCATGATCTTTCAGCATTTTAATTTAGTTCCGCGATTGACTGTCCTGCAAAATGTTCTGACAGGCATGTTCGGCTACAGGAGCAGTTTTAAGAACCTGATTGGCTGGTTTACAGAGGAAGAAAAGAGTCAGGCTAAACAAGTCATTGCAGAGGTGGGCTTAACCGACTTTGCGGGCCGCAGGGTTGAGCATCTTAGCGGAGGGCAGAAACAGAGAGTCGGCATTGCAAGGGCTCTCCTTCAAAAGCCGAGGTTGCTGCTGGGAGACGAGCCTGTTGCCAGCCTGGATCCTGGAACTTCAGACCGGATCTTCAGCCTGCTGCAGGAGATGCATAACCGGCATGGTCTGCAAACCATCATTAATGTCCATGATGTTCAATTGGCTAAACGCTACGCAACCCGGATTATTGCTTTAAAAGATGGGGAGGTTGTTTTTGATGGTAAACCGGAACAGTTTACAGATGATATGTATGTATTTACATATGATGCAGAAAGTTATAGCGAAAAATCATATATCCGATCAACTTAAGAACAGGAGGCAGAAGAATGGCCAATTGTCCATGAGTAGTGGATAGCTCGAACGTCGTGTACGTTTCGAACGACCCAGACATCAAGTTATTTAATGCCGGACATCCATCGAAGAAAACAGTGACACTGACTTTTGACGATGGGCCGGCAAGAATTCTTCCGGAACTATTGGATATATTGAAGAAAGAAAAGGTTCCAGCTGTTTTCTTCTGGCAATCAAGGCTTTTATACCCCGGTCGTCCGTGGAAAAGAGTTCTCGAAGAAGGCCATCAGTTAGGAACACATTCTTCAAAGCATTCCAATTATGCTAAATTGACTCCAAGTGAACAAATCCAGGACCTAAGGAGCAGCAAATTAAAGATTGAATCCATCACAGGCCAGGAAGTGAAGCTATTCAGGCCCCCATTTGGACAGTATAATGAACATACCATTGCTGCAGCGAAAGAGCTCGGGCTCTCCACCATATTGTGGAGAATCTCGTCCATGGACTGGGAACTCAAAGAAGAGCCTGAACAAATTATCACAAACGTTTTAGAGAACCTGGAAGACGGAGCAATCATTCTATTGCATGAATTAAGCCAGACTGTAGAAGCCCTGCCTGAGTTAATTGCTGAGATTAGGGGGAACGGCTACGAGTTCAGTTTGCTGTAAATAGTATCCTCTCTGAGGGTACTTTTTTTTGTGTAAAGAAGTATTATTTTTAAAAGCCGTTTTATATATATTGTTAGGTAGGATTCCTATAAGGGGGAGCGAAAGCTTGTTTACTAATATTGTGACTGCAAACGGGACACTAAATGACCGTTACATTTTAAGGAGAGAGAATTTATATCAGGGCTCGAACGGCCGGTTTGTCGAGCGCTTTTTTATTGATGAAACCAAGAGCTATATTTTTAAACCTCTTACAAACAATACTCAGCTTGGAAAAGAAGTATGGATTTTCGAAAATGTATTGGCAGAACTGCCGCTAAAGTTTCCAAAAATCCTGTCGTATTCCGTTCAGACCACACTAAGCAATAATTGGATTATCTTAGAAGATCTTGGCACCATCACACATACTTTTGATTCTAAGATTGCAATCGAACTAACTGTTTTAATGGCCAAATGGCACTCTTTACCCGCCGAGCGGTTTTCCAATACAAAGCTGAGTGGCCCTAAACCGGCTATTGAGGAAATGGCGAACCATATTCTGCAGAACAAAGAGAAGGTTTTTACTATTTTCAGGTTACACAATATTTCAGAACGATTAGGAAGCATCCTTTTCAGCGTATGTAGCTCAAAATCCTTTTCTGCTGTGAAGGTTCTTTGCCATGGGGATTTGCACCAGGGGAATTTTGGGTATGCGGACGGTAAGACGGTGGTTCTGGACTGGGAACATTGCCACTTAAACATACCTTATTGGGATTTATTTCATTTAATCGATATGTCACATCCGGATTTCCCTAAGCCTGATGACCATACTTTACGAAATAAGATTCTGGACTGTTATTGCGAGGAATCTCAAATCTCTGTTCCTGACAGGGTGAAATTCAAACAGGAATATTATTTATTTTCAGCTGTTTTTTCTGCTTGGATGATGCTGTTAATACAATTAGATTTGGACAATCAGTGTGCGAAATGGACTTCCGAACAGCTGTCGAAGCAATTAAAAGAAACAATACGCAATCTTGTTGAATGTGCGGAAGAAATCATTTAGAAAGAAAGTAAGTTCAAGCTAATTGACAGAAATCAGCTAATATGATATTTAAATATTGTTTAGCACTCTAAAGGTTTAAGTGCTAATGCAATAAAGAACGGTAAGGGGAGAGACTAACATGGAAACGAAACAGTTTCAGGCAGAATCCAAGAGATTATTGGAAATGATGATTAACTCCATTTACTCTCAAAGAGAGGTGTTCCTGAGGGAGCTTATTTCCAACAGCAGTGATGCCATCGATAAGATCTACTACAAAGCACTTACAGACGATTCTTTAACGTTTGACAAAGACAGTTACTACATAAAAGTCGTTCCTGATAAAGAGAACAGGACATTAACAATCAAAGATACCGGCATTGGCATGACTAAGGAAGAACTGGAAAACAACCTGGGTGTCATCGCCAAAAGCGGTTCTCTCGCTTTTAAGAGAGAAAATGAGATTAAAGATGGCCATGATATTATTGGCCAATTTGGAGTAGGATTTTATGCTGCTTTCATGGTTGCAGATGTTGTAACTGTGATCAGCAGAGCACTTGGCAGTGAGCAGGCCTACAAATGGGAATCCCATGGTGCTGAGGGGTATACGATTACTCCATATGATAAAGAAGCGGTCGGCACTGAAATTATCTTAAAAATTAAAGAAAATACAGAAGATGAAAGCTATGATGAGTACCTTGAAGAGTACCGTTTAAAGTCGATCATAAAAAAATACTCTGATTTCATCCGCTATCCTATTAAAATGGATGTTAAGGTAAGTAAGCCTAAAAGTGATGCCGAAAACGAGTATGAGGAAAATATTGAAGAGCAGGCCATTAACAGCATGGTCCCAATCTGGCGAAAGAATAAAAGTGAACTGACAGACGAGGATTACGAAAAGTTCTATCAGGAAAAGCATTATGGCTTTGACAAGCCGGTAAAGCATATCCATATAAGTGTGGATGGTACAATCCGCTATAATGCGATTTTATATATTCCTGAGAATATTCCATTTGACTATTACTCAAAAGAATATGAAAAAGGCCTGGAGCTTTATTCAAATGGCGTCTTAATCATGAATAAGTGTGGAGATCTTCTGCCTGATTACTTCAGTTTTGTCAAAGGGATGGTGGACTCCGAAGATTTATCACTTAACATCTCAAGGGAAATGCTCCAGCATGATCGGCAGCTGAAGCTTATTGCGAAAAACATCAGCAAAAAGATTAAAAATGAACTGCAGCAGCTGATGAAAAATGAGCGGGAAAAATATGAGCAATTTTATAAGTCATTTGGAAGACAATTAAAATATGGTGTATATAGCGACTTCGGAAACCATAAAGATACACTCCAGGATTTATTGATGTTCTATTCTTCAACAGAAAAGAAATTGGCATCACTTGATGAATATGTATCCCGAATGAAGGATGACCAGAAATATATTTATTATGCTGCTGGAGAGTCAAACGAAAGAATCGAAAAGCTTCCACAAACCGAACTGGTGGCGGATAAGGGTTATGAAATTCTATACTTTACAGAAGATATTGATGAGTTCGCCATAAAAATGCTGATGTCTTATAAAGAAAAGGAATTTAAGTCAGTCTCAAGCGGTGATCTCGGCATCGGGAATGAGGAAGAAAAAATAACAGAATCTGAAGAAAAAGAGCATAAGGAATTGTTCAGCAGCATGAAGGAGATTTTATCAGGAAAAGTGACAGATGTCCGGATTTCCAAAAGACTTAAAAGCCATCCGGTTTGCCTGACTGCAGATGGCGAAGTCACCATTGAAATGGAAAAGGTCCTCAGCAGCATGCCTGACAATCAAAATGTAAAAGCAAATAAGGTTTTGGAAATCAATTCAAACCATGAAGTCTTCCAGGCCTTAAAAAATGCATTGGAAAATGATAAGGAAAAGTTAAGTCTCTTTACAAACCTCCTATATAACCAGGCTTTGCTGATTGAAGGCCTGCCAATCAGCGACCCTGTCGAGTTTACGAATGATATCTGTAAGGTCATGATCTAATAACTATCCAAACAGCCCGATTCAATTGGGCTGTTTTTTGTTTTCCAGGAATATTTTATGGACTAATAAACACACTAAGCAATATTGAAGAACTATGCTTGCATGGCAATTAAGAAGAACTATCTCCCTGATAAAAGGAGAAAAAATACATTCTATAAATCGGGAAGGAGATTAACATGTCTGTTTTCGTTTACCAAACATTTGAAGTGAAGCAGGATAATTTCGTTGAAGCTTTAAAAAATCTGAGGATGATCCAAAGCTTTCGGAACGAAAATTACCAGCACAAGGTTGAGCTATTATCGCCAATATCAGGAGATGATCATACTTATGCTTTTCTTTCTACATATGAGGGTCTTGCTGAAATGGAATTGCAAAACAAAAAAATGTTTGAAGATGAGGAATACAAAAAGCTGATCGAGCAATTCTTCCTGGAGGATATCGTACAGGGGAGCATGCACACTCAGCTGTTCCGATCTGTAACTGGTTTAAAAAGCGACAGTTCTGAAAAAAGAAATAAGAATTATGGCAAATTTCCATGTGTCATTGAAACGGAAGCCGATCATCATCTGAATCGGCTTATTTTTTTGCCAGTATGCGACGCAAAAAGGGAGGTACATCATGGATTTTTTTCTTCCAAGCGGCAATTCCTCGAAAGAAAGTGAATCAGGTGATTTAAAATGGTGGCAATTATCACTGATTGGTGTGGGCTGCACCATCGGGACCGGATTTTTTCTGGGGTCTGCCATTGGAATCAAGATTACAGGACCAGCCATTGTTTTTTCATTTATATTAGCGGCTATTGGAACCTATATAGTCTATAATCTTTTAGCTAAAATGACTGCAGAAGACCCTCAGGAAGGATCTTTCTGCTACTATGCCAATAAAGCGTATGGGAAGTGGGCAGGATTCAGCTGCGGCTGGAATTACTGGTGCTCAAATATATTAATTATGGGGAGTCAGTTAACCGCACTTTCCATTTTAACAAGATTCTGGCTGCCGCATGTCCCGCTTTGGATTTTTGCAGCGGGCTATGCTATTCTTTCGATTATTGTAGTCCTAACAGGAAGCAAAGGCTTTGATAAGGCAGAAAACCTCTTTGCAGTTATTAAAACTGCTGCTATCATCATGTTTATCATCCTGGCTTTTGCTGCATTGGCAGGGATAATGGATGGAGATGTCAAACATCCGGGATTCCCGGGTCTGCCGGTGACTGGTTTCCAGAGGGCTTTAAAGGCTTTTGGTCATCTTTAATATATGCGTTCTATGCATACGGAGGAATTGAAGTCATCGGGCTGATGGCTACCAGGTTGAAAAAGAAAGAAGATGCCCCCAAAGCCGGCATTATCATGCTGATCGTCCTGGTCATCATTTATGTCATTTCACTTGGCTTAGCCGTATACATGGCTTCACATGGGGAATTTAATGAAAAAGAAAGTCCGTTTGTGACTGCCATGGAACATTATAACCTGGACTTTTTCCCCACGTTTTTAATGCAGCCATCATCATTGCCGGCTTCTCTACCATGACAGCTTCACTGTTTGGAGTAACATCATTGCTGGTTACCCTAGCAAATGATGGCGATGCGCCAAATCTTTTTTCAAAAAAGATAAAAAAGTGGAAGGACCTGCCGCTGCCATCGCTGTCACTTGCCACAGCGGGTTTAATAGCGTCCATTGTAACTGCGCTGCTTTTGCCGGGAAAAATCTATGAATACATTACCACTGCTGCAGGGATCATGATTTTATTTAATTGGTCTTTCATCATTATTTCGGCGCTGCGGATTTTGGAGAACAAAATATTTGGCAAGCTCCTTGCCATTGTTGGACTGATCCTAATCCTTGCTGCAGTCAGCGGAACATTACTGGAAAAATCAATTCGATTCGGTTTCTTCGTAAGCTTACTATTTGTGGCATTAATAGCGGTTGCAGCTCTGATTATGCAAAAGGCAGTATGGAAAAAGGAAAGCAAAGGAACCTGTTAAAAACAAACACCAAATTTCTGGTGTTTGTTTTTTGATGGGTGGAAGAAAGAAGGAGGGAGGGAGGGAAGGCAGAATATATTACTTTAGGTATGGAGTCAGTTTTTGAATAATCCGATTCAGCTTTTCTGTATTTCTTTCATAGATTCTCTGTGCACTTTTTGAATCAGTCTGCAATGAAAATATCTCCAGGTCCGCTGCACACTTCTTAATCATGGCCAGAAGCAGAGGACGCTGTTGGGGTGCAGGAACCTTAATTGAATCATCATATACATCCACTGTTAAGTCACCAAAAGAATCAATTTGTCCTAAAAAAATATTTTCCTGAGTGAGGCCTAATTTCTCTATCTCAGCTTTCAGCCATTTTTTGTTTTTTCCTGATCCGGCCAATGGATCGTTTAGAATGTTACCATCCATAATAACCGTTTGCGGTTCTTTTTCCTGAGGCAGGTTCAATTGAAGATCTTTTGGAGTGAGCGGCTGGTTTTCCTTCTTCAGCATGATGCTCAGGTCACCACGAGGCTCCAGAACTGCAAACTCCACATCGGCTGCCTTAAAGACATTTTTTTGGCGGAGCAGGGAGGATAGGTCATCAATAGAGTATCTTTCTTTTTTTAAGTTGTCTTCCAGAATCTTTCCATCTTTAATAAATATTGTCCCTTTTCCTTCAAAGAAATCGCGGAAGCTTTTGCTCTTTAAGGCTAGAATATCAGCAAATAATGTAACAAGACCAAAGATCATAATAGAAAGAATTCCGCTTGCCCAATGGTTGTCTAAGCCCATAATAATTTCACCGGCTATACTCCCAATGGTGATGCCTGATACATATTCAAAAAAAGAAAGCTCTGAAATTTGTTTTTTCCCAATCATTTTTGTAATAACAAACAAAACACCCGCAAACAGTATAGAACGAGCACCAATCAGCAGCCACTCCGGCATAATTTCATCTCCATATTTAATTAATTTGGTTTATATTGAGGCTCCTCAAACTCAATAACCTTTTTTCTGTTTTCCAAATCATTTTTTATTTCGCTAATCTCCAGCATAGATTCATGAAAAAGACGTTTAGCTTCTTCGTCCATTGAAGTTAATGCAAGACTGGATAATTGTGCTTCGATAGAACGTATTGCTGCAAGACATTGACTGACATCAGAAGCAATGGTCATTGAGAAGATCACACCATTCATAAGAGTTTTAGATAAAACTGCGGCTGAAAGCCAGCAATTTGATTTATTGATTATATTGAGGTTCTTCTTTCTGAATCTCCTGAAGCCTTGGTTCAAGGCTATCAATGATGGATTGTGTCTGCTGGGCAGCGCTTTGGTACAGCTGCTTAGCATTTTGATTATCGGTTGCAAGAGCAAAGGTTTCAAGGCTTGCCTGAGCGCTTTTTAACCCTGCAATGGCTTGTTTTACTTGAGTTCCAACTGTCATTGTCTTACCTGCTTTCTGCATTAATAAATCACACGTGTATTTTGGCTTTTTTCAACTTTTATATGTGATAAGTCTGCTGATTTTTGCTGGGTATACAAGAAGTATTTGTTTAACTGGCGTTAAGAGAACCATCAAAAAAATTGCCAGCATATTTGCATTCCACTAAGTGAAAATTAAGAACCGGATGATTAAAATCTCATCCAAATTCGTTTTATAATAAGGGAGTGCTTGCAGTTGAATAACTGGATTTCAGCGCTTTTCAATAATATGGGGAATATACGCAGGCCAATGATGAATATGTTTGGCGTAAAAAGAAAGAGCAACTGGGGTTGGCTATGGGGATCGCTCATCAGCATAGTGCTGAGCACAGCAGCGGTAGCTTTTACACGAAGCCGAAACCACAACGCCAATATGCATCCCATGCAGCAGATCATGAACAAATCAAATATGAACAATGCTTTTAAGAACCAAAACCTGTCAGCACTCACTGAAATGGCAGATGAGCTTGGTTTTGAGAAGAAGAAACAATAAATGGAAATGCCCACATGTTTGTGGGCGTTTTTTATTTATTAACAAAAGGGAACGTATGTTTGCTATAATGTAATAAAAAGGAGGGAATAGAATGCGTAATTCTGATATAGATGATAAACAGATAATAAATATGTATAAAAGCGGAATGAGTTTTAAGGAAATGACAAAAATTATAGGTTTAAGCGACAGAGCCATTCGCAATGTACTATATAAACATAAAATAGTTATGAATCGGAGCCGTTCATCTGGACAACCCAGAAAGAATATGGTTAATGAGGATTTCTTTAAGACATGGTCTAATGAAATGGCATGGGTCTTAGGGTTAATAATTACAGACGGGTGTATAAATAAAACTATAAACACAATAACTCTAACTCAGAAAAATGAAGATATATTAAGATTAGCCGCAAAGTATATGGAAGCAGACTATATCCTGGCACCTGGAGGAAAAAATAAAGCAACTCCGACATTAGTCATTAATTCAAAAAGAATAAAAAATGATTTGTTAACGATAGGTATTACAGCAAATAAATCATTGATCGTTCCATTTCCCGAAGTTCCAGAAGAATATATGCCTCCTTTTATAAGAGGCGTAATAGATGGAGATGGATGGGTGCAGAAAAAAGGGTATGTAATGAACATTACAACAGCAAGCCAAACATTTGCCAAAGGCTTACTAACTGTTTTTCAAAATTGGAAATTAAGAAGCGAAATAACCATTGAAGTGAGCAGCACAGGAAACCTCATATATCGAGTATGGGTAAAAGGAAAAACCTATCTTCCTTTGCTTGCAAATATTCTATATAATGATGCTGTTGAGCACTTGGAATCACAAAAGAAGACAAATATGCTGATACATTCGACCTTAAATAATTAATTAACCATTGTATAGGAGGCGGGCTTAATAATGTGGGAATTAGTAAACGGCAAGTTAATTCAAAAAACTGATGAATCCAGAGTAAAATTCCGTACAAATATAAGTAAGGCTGTACTTAATCAATTAGAAACTCTATCAGCAGAACATGACACTCATATTAACTATCTGCTTGAAAGTGGACTTCAAGAAGTCTTGAATCATGATTTTATTACATATGATAAAAAAACTCGGCCAAAGGATCGAGTACAATACAAAACAACCTACGATAAAGTTTTATTGGAACAAGTTAAAGATTTCGCTAACAACCATGGACTTTTTATAAATGATGTTATTGAATACAGTGTACGTTTTATCAATCTGGAGAAAATAAAAAACAGCAGCTATAAGAACAGGGTAGAGTAGCAGATGCTGCATTATTCTTAAATTATATTTCAACGCCCCGAACATAATATATATTATAGGAAGTAATGAAATGAAATAAAAACGCTGTCTCATTATCAAAGTATACTTAAGATAGTGAGACAGTACTGAAATTTTCATCAAATTTATTCTAATTGTTTAATTTACATTTATAGAATTTTAAAATGAATTTTCAGCTGAAATTATTTACTGCCAAAATTCATTTTCACTAAACTCCTGGGTTTTATGTTCGATGCTCCAGCTTTATTAGTTTAGTCCTTATTTAACAGACATTCTGATCATTAATAAGCCCTCTTATAATTAATACTTATATCAACTAGTTTACATAATACATTTACGCGCAACCTTAATCAGAGCTCTTATTCACTATCCTGTGTACTATTAAAGAACATTTCTTCCTGATCTTTATTCTCTATTTTATTGTCATTTTCTTTTTTACCCATTTTTCCATCAGATTCATAACTTAATTCAAATGTTTTTTCTGGTTCCTTCTTCATTTTCAATCGCTCCAGTGTTTATATGATTTGGTACAGCGTCTTTTACGTTAATAAAATGCGTTTTTATCACAGCGCAAACGCATGTTCGAGTTATGTGTATCACACTGGCATCAGTGCGGCAGTTAAATACTTTCTTGGTGTCCCATAATAAATCAGCTTGCTGAATTCCGGATATACAGATTCAAAGTATATAAAGATTGGCGAATCAAGCAGCCATGGATAGTTGGAGTAAAATGACCGGTCACCATAGACCATGGCTGTCAGCGCCAGATCCAATTCTTTCTGGAAAATGAGAAACCTTATTTTCGAGTATTGCTGATCAAATTCCCCGCTGCTGATATACACCCTCCCGCTCAGAACATACTGCCCCATTTGAGGTATCCATTCAGCAAAAACTTCATCACGGAATTTAGTGTTAATTGCACTAAAATCATAGCATCCGCCTATTGCCAAAAATAACTCTCCAGTTGCATCTGAGTGTGTAAGTGTATATTTCCTGCTGTCTACGGGTCTGAATTCCGTCGCAGGAGGCAAATATTTTACCGACAGCTTAGATGGATTAAATTTGCTCACATGAAGGCCCCCTATACAAATTTCCTTATGCCCAGTATATGGGAGCATTAAAGAAACGTGACAAATGCCCAGTCACTAACGCTTACGGGAATTCATTTTCATGACTTTGGTGTCTTTTAAATTCCACTTCCCATCTTCATACAGCCAAAATGACTCTACAAAGGCAATGGTATCTGCATTATAGGCCCCGCTTATTCTTTGAACACCCATTAATCCCTCTTTCCCTTCAACAGGGATGATCTTCAAAGTGCTATAAGGATTTACCATAAGCTCAGTTGGCTCGCTAAGCTTGCCGTTTACATACAGACCGAGCCGTTCATATTCTTCACTCCGGTCCCTTAAATCGAACGTATACGATTGTTTTGTATCCTGGATGCTGATATTCGCTTTGTAGCCATTTTCAAATTGACTATTGATTACTAAAGGATCTGGAACGGAGAGGTCAACCAGCTTAAAGTCCTTCAAAGTATATAAATAAAAATTCGACAGACCTCCGCTTCCGCCAGTTGGAATACTAATATACATATCCTTGATTGAATCACGGTTTAAATCTTCAAACTGTATTTGAGGTTCATATCCCCCCTCAAGCTCCGCTTTATACGTATTGCCGTCTGACGCCTTTACTTCAAGTGAAATCTCCTTTAAAAATGAAGCGCCTTCCTCATAATATACACCTTTAATATAGACAGTGTCCGCCTTATTATCACCGGTGACATCCACTTTATCTTTTGACAGCGTTACAGTCTTTTGTTCTTGTTCACCAGCATATACACCGGTTATAGCGGATAAAGACATAAAAAAGAAAGCCGCAAACGCAAAAAGCAATTCCTTCTTCATTTACGTATCCTCCCTATTTTTTTATTATCTTGCCCAATTTTGGAAATAACATGTAAAATCAAAAAAACCTCCTATCCTAAGGATAAGAGGCTGTAATAAATACATTATTTAGCTTCTTTTTTTAAAGCACTTTCTTTTGTTTCCCAGGATTCAATCCCTTTTAGACCTGGGATAGAATCAGCATAAAACACAGGGTCTTTTCCTTCTTTCCTCTGTGCCTTATAATCATTCAAAGCGGCATAGGCAACTTTTGCAAGCAAAATAATCGCTATAAAGTTAATGATCGCCATTAAGCCCATAAATAAGTCAGCAAGGCTCCAAACGATGGCTAAATCAACTACTGATCCGAAGATAACCATTCCAATTACAGCCATGCGATAAGTAAAGAGCGCAGTGCGGCTCTCTTTAATAAATTCAATATTGGTTTCTCCGTAATAATAATTTCCAATAACCGAAGTAAAGGCAAATAGGAAAATAGCAACTGCAATAAAGATAGGTGCCCATGATCCAACATGTGTGCTGAGGGCTGCCTGAGTCAATTCTATACCAGTAAGATCAGAATTCGCATAATCACCTGAAAGCAGGATAATAAACGCAGTAGCAGAACAGATTAAAATGGTATCCACAAAAACACCAAGTGTCTGTATTAATCCCTGTTTTACAGGATGGGAAACGGCTGCTGTTGCCGCTGCATTTGGTACACTACCCATTCCTGCTTCATTTGAGAATAGACCTCTTTTAATACCCATCATGACAGCTGCCCCCATTGCTCCGCCTGCAGCCTGATCAATCCCAAAAGCACCCTTAACAATGCTGACAATCAGATTAGGAATTTCAGTAATGTTCATGATGACAATAACGATAGCAACAGCTAAGTAGATAACCGCCATGATCGGAACAACAACTTGAGAGACATACGCAATCCGTTTAACACCGCCGAAAATGATAGCCGCCGTTAATACCGCCAATACAATTCCGATTGTTAAACGGCTGGTGCCAAACGCTTCATTAAACGCTAAAGAGATGGTGTTCGATTGGACGGAGTTAAAAACCAATCCGAAACAGAATGTAATAATGATTGCAAAAATGATCCCCATCCAGCGTTTGTTAAGGCCTTTTTCCATATAGTAGGCAGGACCTCCGCGGAAACCATCCTTATCTTTGACTTTGTAAATCTGGGCAAGAGTACTTTCAATAAAGCTTGAAGCTCCCCCGATAAATGCGATAAGCCACATCCAGAAGACAGCGCCCGCTCCCCCTGCAGCAATTGCAGTTGCTACACCGGCAATATTACCTGTACCAACACGGGAGGCTGCACTAATAGTGAAGGCCTGAAAAGATGATATCCCTCTTTTGCCTTCAGCAGATACCATTGCTTTATCACCCAATATTCTGAACATTTCACCAAAATATCTAAATTGAACAAACCTGCTTTTAAAGCTGAAAAATAAACCAAGAATAATTAATGCGGCAATCAAAATGTACGTCCATAAAAGATCATTTAGAAAGCCTACGATTGTTTCCAATAAACTCATACTGTTCCCCCTTGATATTATTTATTATCTTGCAAAAACAACACACTCCTTATAATCTATCAAAAGAATTTTTAATAGACAAGTCGAATATTCATTCGCAGGAGTGGAAATTCAATATAAACCTTGATTTCATGCGAATTATAATGGATTTTTTAACAAGGTAATTAAATATTTTTAATCGCTTTCATTTAAACTAGTATAAACTTTTTATACAATTAAACTTTCATAAGAATAACATTATTCAAACTATTTTGGATTCAGTTTTATATAAATAAATGATCTATACACCGAAATTTATCGTTTCAGCAGACGAATAAACCCCTGTTTTCACAGGGGCTCTTAATTCTATTCAGTTGCATTGACGGCATTTTCTGCCTCAGCCTTCCAAATGCATTTTGCTTTGCCGCTTTCGGAATCATCAATGATGAACGATCCATTTGAATAGCGGTCATTAAAGCGGATTGCCGAAGCATTAACTGCTTCTATATGGCCTTTTTCTGTTTCAATGTATAAACTATCTTTACTGCGGACAATTACACACCCGACAATACGATGAGGGTTTGATTTCAATTCACGAAGCATCACTACGCCTCTCTTGGCACGTGAGGTCCGTTCAAATTCAGTCAGCTTCATTTTTTTAATGGAGCCCCGCTGTGTAACAATCACAACAGCCTGCTCTTTCTGGTCCTCTATAAGCTGAGCGCCTGTGACAAAGTCGCCGTCTTTGAGATTGATGCCTTTTACACCGGCAGCCCTTGCCCCTACAATGCTGACCTCTTCCTCATGGAACCAGAGGCCATATCCCTGGTGGGTCGCAAGGAAAATTTCCTTCGTGCCATCAGTTAAATAAACGTCAAGAACTTCATCATTGCCCTTTACATTGACAGCAACCAGGGGTTTAGAATATCGCTGCGCCTTATATGACTTCAGTTCGGTTTTCTTTACCATGCCGTTCTTCGTCATGAAGAGAAGAAATTCTTCTGTCTCAAAATCCTTTACAGAAATGGCCCGGACAATCGATTCATTCCGGTCAATCGGAATGATATTGGCAATATGCTGACCGAGGTCTTTCCAGCGGATATCCGGCAGCTGATGAACCGGGCAATACAGATAGTTGCCTTTATTCGTAAATACAAGGAGAACATCGGTTGTATTCATATCAAGCTGGGCAATAATTCTGTCTGAATCCTTCATGCCGAAATCCTGTCCGTTAGATGCTGCAAACGATCTCTGGCTGGTACGCTTGACATAGCCTTCCTTTGTTACCGTTACAATAACATCTTCACTCGCTACCAGAACTTCAAGATTGATCTTGATTTCCTCGATTTCCGCTTCAATTCTGGTACGGCGTTCATCCGCAAAGCGCTTTTTAACATCCCGTAACTCTTTTTTAATAACCGAGAGCAATTTTTTCTCGCTTTCGAGAATAGCTTTAAGCTCGCCGATTAGCTTAGCAAGCTCCTCAGCCTCTGCTCTTAATGCGGTAATATCTGTATTGGTTAAGCGGTATAGCTGCAGGGAAACGATTGCTTCTGCCTGAGGTTCAGTGAACTCAAACTTTGCAATCAGATTATCTTTCGCATCCCGTTTATCTTTGGAAGCACGGATCGCTGCAATCACTTCATCCAGGATAGAAAGAGCTTTCATGAGTCCCTCAACGATATGCTGGCGCGCCTCGGCTTTTTGCAGCTCATACTGGGATCTGCGTGTAACGACTTCTTTACGATGGCCTATATAAGCATCCAGCAGCTCTCGTAACCCCATTAATTTCGGATGGCGATTGTGAATGGCGACCATATTGAAGTTATAGGGAATCTGCAGGTCACTGTTTTTGTACAGGTAGTGAAGCACTCCTTCAGGGTCTGCATCCTTTTTTAACTCGATTACAATGCGAAGGCCGGTCCGGTCTGTTTCATCACGGACTTCAGCAATACCTTCCACTTTCCGGTCAAGGCGGAACTCATCAATCTTCTTAACCAGATTTGCTTTATTCACTTCATATGGAATCTCAGTGATGACAATCTGTTTTTTCCCTCCGCGCAAATCCTCAAATTCAGCCTTTCCGCGGACAATAATTTTGCCTCTTCCTGTTTCATAAGCCTTTTTTATTCCATCGACTCCCTGGATTATGCCTCCTGTAGGGAAATCCGGACCTTTGATATGCTCCATCAGATCATCTATCGAACAATCAGGCTTATCCATCCGTAAAATAACACCATCAATAATCTCATTTAGGTGATGGGGCGGAATATCAGTTGCATACCCCGCAGAGATGCCTGTTGAGCCATTGACAAGCAAATTCGGATAAACTGCCGGCAAAACGGTTGGCTCACTGGACGTGTCATCAAAGTTCGGAATGAATTCAACGGTTCTTTTCTCAATATCTCTCAGCAATTCGGAAGAAAGGGGAGATAAACGGGCTTCTGTATAACGCATGGCTGCCGGGGGATCTCCATCGATGCTCCCATTATTTCCGTGCATTTCCACAAGAAGGTTACGGACCTTCCAATCCTGGCTCATCCGCACCATCGCATCATAAACTGAAGTATCGCCATGCGGATGATAATTGCCGATTACATTCCCGACTGTTTTAGCGGACTTTCTAAAGCCCTTTTCATGTGTGTTTCCTTCTACGTGCATGGCATAAAGTATCCGTCTTTGAACGGGCTTTAGCCCATCACGTGCATCTGGAAGAGCACGATCCTGAATAATATATTTACTATAACGCCCAAAGCGGTCGCCTAATACATCTTCAAGAGGAAGGTCACGGAATTTTTCAGCAGAACTCATGAGTCAACACCCTCCTCCTCTAGTACTGAAATATTTTCATTTTCAAGTATGCTTCCATCTTCTTCAAGGCCGAATGCCACATTCGATTCGATCCATTTGCGGCGGGGTTCAACCTTATCACCCATCAAGGTGGTTACACGGCGTTCAGCTCTGGCTGCATCATCAATTTTAACGCGGATCAATGTGCGCGACTCCGGATCCATAGTTGTCTCCCACAGCTGGTCGGCGTTCATTTCCCCGAGCCCTTTGTAGCGCTGCAGCATATAGCCTTTACCCACTTTTTTAATGGTATCCTGAAGGTCATCATCACTCCAAGCATACTCGATCACTTCTTTTTTGCCTGACCCTCTGCTGACTTTATATAAAGGAGGCAGCGCAATGAATACCTTCCCCGCTTCAAGCAGCGGTTTCATATACCTGTAAAAGAACGTGAGCAAAAGCACCTGGATATGCGCTCCATCAGTGTCGGCATCTGTCATGATGATTACCTTATCATAGTTGACATCATCCAGATTAAAATCCGCGCCAACACCCGCCCCAACAGCATGGATAATGGTATTGATTTCTTCATTTTTAAAGATATCCGCAAGCTTTGCTTTTTCTGTATTGATTACTTTACCTCTAAGCGGAAGCACAGCCTGAAAACGCCTGTCACGGCCCTGTTTGGCAGACCCTCCGGCAGAATCACCCTCAACCAGATACAATTCATTTCTTTGAGGGTTCCGGGATTGGGCCGGAGTCAGTTTTCCGGAAAGCATTGCTTCTGATTTTTTCCGCTTTTTCCCGCTTCTTGCTTCCTCACGTGCTTTGCGGGCCGCTTCTCTTGCCTGGAAAGCTTTTACCGCCTTTTTAATTAAAAGAGAGCTTGTCTCAGGGTTTTCTTCAAGGAAATAAGATAAATGCTCGGAAACAACTGAATCAACAGCAGAACGTGCTTCACTGGTCCCCAGCTTGCCTTTCGTCTGTCCCTCAAACTGCAAAAGCTCCTCTGGAACACGAACAGAGATGATCGCAGTGAATCCTTCACGCAGATCCGCTCCATCCAGGTTTTTATCCTTTTCCTTCAGAAGATTCACTTTGCGGGCATATTCATTAAAAGCTCTCGTCATCGCAGTTTTGCTCCCTGCCTCATGCGTTCCGCCGTCCTTTGTGCGGACGTTGTTGACGAATGAAAGAACATTTTCCGAGTAGCCATCATTGAATTGAAAAGCAAAATCCACTTCAATTGAATTGCTTTCGCCTTCAAAGCTTACGACAGGGTGCAGAACATCCTTTTCTTCATTTAAATATTCTACAAATGCTTCTATGCCGTTTTCGTAGTGAAAAACGTCATGAAAATCATTACGCTCATCTATGATTTCTATTTTCATTCCTTTTAGAAGGAAAGCAGATTCACGAAGACGCTCACAAAGCGTTTCGTAATTATATGTGGTTGTCGAGAAAATCGACGGATCCGGCTTAAAGTGAATGGTAGTCCCTGATTGATTTGTCTTGCCGATCTTTTCCAATGTGGTCACCGGCTTGCCGCCCAGCTCGAAACGCTGTTCATATACAAAGCCGTCACGTTTAATTTTAACCACAAGCCATTCGGAAAGGGCGTTGACAACAGATGCACCAACACCATGAAGCCCGCCGCTCGTCTTATAGCCTCCCTGGCCAAACTTTCCCCCGGCATGAAGGACAGTTAATATGACTTCCGGAGTCGGCTTGCCCATTCTATGCATTCCTGTAGGCATACCGCGTCCTTTATCTTGTACACTAATAGAATTATCTTTATGTATTCTGACAATGATATGATTCCCGTAACCTGCCAGTGCTTCATCGACAGCATTATCGACAATCTCATATACAAGATGGTGCAAACCTCTTGCATCCGTGCTTCCAATGTACATCCCAGGGCGTTTCCTAACTGCTTCAAGCCCTTCGAGTACCTGTATGGCATCATCATTGTAGTCAAAAGCTTCCTGATTTCTTGCCACGAACATACCCCTTTCATTTCCTGCAAAAACACTTGCCGCCGAAATCACGGCAATGGAACACCCCTATAAGAATTCGGCTATACAGCCAATTTTCTTTGTAAAAATCATTGTTCGAACAGGTGTTCTATATTTATATTTTACCATATAAATTAGGATGGTCTATGCTTTATTTTATCTATTTATTTGGTTTTGGCAAATAAGTTCTTGAGATTTAAAAGATTTATCCTGATTATTTCCGTTACACAAACCCTTTATTTACAGGCTTTCTGAAAAAAATTAAAAAACATGAGATCTTATAGAGACCTCATGTTTTAGTTTACTTTGTCAGAGCATGTTCAACTTTAATGCAGCGGTCCATTATGACAGTGTACCCTTTTTCTTTCAGAAAATCATATGCTTCCTGGTTTGCCACTCCGAGCTGAGCCCAGAAGATGTCAGCATCTATTTCAGCAAATTCCCGCGCGATTTCCGGAAGAAACTCAGATCGCCTGAATACATTAACAATATCTACATGACCCTCGATGTCTTTAAGACTCGGCACTGCCTTTACACCAAGTACTTCATCAACAGACGGATTAACCGGTATGATTTCAAATCCAGCTTTTTGCATCGCTTCTGATACCATATAGGATGTACGATCAGGATTTCCGCTTAATCCTACAACAGCTATCCGTTTTGCCTTTTTTAAAAGGATACCGATTTCGTCCCTGCTTGGGTTTTCAATAGCCATTATGTTCCCTCCAATTTTATCTGGTTAAATATATTTTACCTAAAAACACAAAAGCACACTAACTTATTGCTCTTATTCCCGAATATCAAGCTTATAAAAATTCAATGATCTCTCAACTTTAAACCCTGCTTTTTTATAAATAGACAGCGCTTTCTCATTTGTTGTCCCTACACAAAGCTTAATGCTTTTGGCTCCGCTATTTACAAAAAGATCATGGACCGCCATTTCCAGTAAACTCTTTCCAATCCCCTTCTTGCGCTTACAGGGATCCACACCAATGAATTCAATGCTTCCTTCTTTTTCTTCACGATTGTATTCTGCATATAAATAGCCATTTAATCCATCCGCATCATCAGATGTATAGACTTTGTGATCAGCATTGATTTTTTCGATAATCTCTTTTCCTGAATAATATGTATGAGGAAACACAGTATCATGCAAATGAATAAATTCTCCATGGCGGTGAAAGGGCAATAAACTGACCTTTCTTAAACCATTGCATGAATGTTCTTTCAGTTCCATGTAGGTTTGAGCCGATTGCAGCCTGAATCCGTTTTTGGAGGCAAATCCGGCTGCAGTATAGTTGTATGTGTCAGCAAATAAATAGTATGTATGCAGATTTCCTTCAAAATAATGGAGTGCTTTTTCCCATAATAATCTCATAAATTCATTTTTCTGTACAAAAGGTCCCCATAACTCCGCTGTCCCTTTATTAAGATCGGAATCTATACCCAGATAACCAGCAAGTGCATTACCCTCCCGGACAATAAACGCAGCTGATTCGGGATCATGATTCATTTCTTCCAGACTTTGAAATATATCGTTTTGGCTTGTCCCCAAATACCCTACATGACACTCTGGCAAGGCGTTCATTTCGGCAATAAACTCAGCTGCCTGCATTAGATTTGAATGTTCTAAAATTTCAGCTTTCAAAACATCACATCCTTTAACTATATTTTACCATAAAAAAACGGCTGATTTCGCTGTCAGCCGAATTAGAAGATTAATAAACTGCTGTCTCTAATCTTTTGAGGAGCCTCTTTATGCTGGTGTTCGCTTCTTTTAAAACTATTTCTTTATCAACTGTATTCAGCTTCCGTTTTTCCATCACCATTTTCCCGTTAACAATGGTGGATTCTACGTCTGCACGAGTGGCTGAATAGACAATCCTCGAGATGGTATCGATATCAAAAGACGGATAGACATGAAAATCATTCAGATTAAGGATAGCAAGATCTGCTTTCTTTCCGGGCTCCAGACTTCCGATTTCCTGTTCCATTCCAACTGCTTTAGCACCGCCGATCGTCGCCATTCTGAAGACGGTTCTCGCGTTCATTGCTGTTGGGCCGTGCACAGGCTTCTGAATGATGGCAGCCAATCTCATTTCATTGAACATATCCAGATTGTTATTGCACGGAGCCCCATCAGCACCAAGGCTGACAAATGCCTGCTGATCCAATAAGGAAGGAATCTCTGCCACACCAGATGCCAGCTTCAGATTGGATCCCGGACAATGGCTGACCTTTACGCCCCGCTCTTTGATGATTCTTTTTTCTTCTTCATTAAGCCAAACACAATGGGCCAGTATCAGCCTATCATTGGCAAGCCCTATGCTGTCCAGATAGACGACATTCCGCATGCCCAGTTCTCTTTCAACAAGGAGAATTTCATTGGCGTTTTCCGATGCATGAGTATGGACCCTCACGTTATATTGTGCAGAGAGATCCCTGACATTTGTAAGCAATTCCTCTGTGCAGGAAACGACAAATCGGGGACAGAATGCATATTGTATACGACCGTTATCACGATTGTGCCATCTTTCAAGGAGATCCACGCTTTGCTGGATGGATTTGGAGGTATTTTCTCTTAACGGAACAGGGACCTCATCCCCTTTATCCATCATGACCTTTCCGGCAAGTGCTCGTATGCCGCTTTCAGCAATGGCTTGAAAGGCATATTCGGTATGATTCACGGTTTCCATGTCCACTACAGTTGTAGTTCCGCTCTGGAGCAATTCGCCAATTCCGAGCATGGCAGAATAATAGATGGACTCTTCATCATGTGATGCCTCCAGCGGCCAGATCTTTTGCTTCAGCCAATCAAGAAGCTCCAAATCATCAGCCTGCCCGCGGAATAATGTCTGGCACAAATGGATATGTGTCTGAATAAATCCAGGAATGACTGTCTTTCCGCTGGCATCGATTACTTTATCCGCTTGATGTGTTAAGTTCTGTCCAATTTGGGCAATGCGGTCATCTACAATATATAAATCTCCGAAAATGATTTCTTCAGCTGCATTCATTGTTATAATTTCAGCGTTTTTTATAAGAATACTGCTCAATTTCTTCCTCCCCCTTGCATTGGAGTGACTTCTGAAGGCACAAGCTTTCCATATGACATAATAAGCTGTCTGTAAAACTGAATGGAGCGCTGATATGCCGCCAGACTAACCCACTCATTTGGCTGATGCGCCAGCTTTTCATCACCCGGGCCATAAATCAAGGTAGGAATTTCACTCCTTGGATTAAGTACGGCACCATCTGTATAGTAGGACACCCCGTAATGGTCCGCTTCCGATTCGCCCTTTACCATCTGCGCAATTTGAATAATGTCCCGGGCTGGATCAGTTAAAATAGATGGACGATCAAGAAGGGTTTCAACACTGTATTTAAAAATTTCACCCTGATCCAATAGAACATCCAGTTTGGATTTTAGCTTGTTTATAAAATGGGAATGGGATTGAGGGGGAACTGTTCGAATATCTGCTCTGATGCTGCATTTATCTGGAATGACATTGGTCTGCACTCCGCCTTCAATCATGGTAACAGCCAGGCTGCTTTCTCCGAGGGGCTTCTTTTCTGTCTTCCATTCAATTTTCATTTCATCCAATACCCGGATTATTTTCAGCATATGATCTACTGCATTGATTCCCTGTTCCGGCATCGAACCGTGAGAGGTTTTTCCATAGGCCGTAATCTCAAGCCAAAGAGCTCCCTTATGGCCAATCACAATTTTTTCATTTGTCGGTTCGGCAATGACAAGTGCATCTATTTTTCGGCCATCATTTTCTTTTAAAAATGCCCTGGCACCACAGCTGTCGACTTCTTCCCCGGCAGTTGCCAAAAAGGTAACGCCAGCAGTCGGAACAGTATTGGTGAGATACAGCTCCTCCAAAGCCAGGAACATTGCTGCAAGCCCGCTTTTCATATCAGAAGCGCCTCTGCCATATATCCGTCCATTTGCGATTTCCCCTGAAAAAGGGGAGTGTACCCATTCTCCTGTCCCAGGTGAAACCGTGTCCATATGGCCGCATAAGAATAGCTGTTTACCGCTTTTTCCGGGAAGCGTAACTTCAAAATTGCTTCGGGTCTCATCAAGCATGGTCACCTGAAAAGGCAGACCTTTTTCTTTGCATCTATTAATAAAAGCTTCGGTCACTAAATGTTCGTTTCCGGGCGGATTGGAGCTGTCAATTTGGAGCAGATGCTGAAGAAACTGAATATCATTCATGAATCCGCCTCCATAATTTGCATTTTAATAGGAGTCACTTTATATCCATTTACAGGAGCCATGTCCTGGGAACACGTTGTACAGGCAATGACAACATCACACAGTGCTTTCAGCCTTATGTAATCACCAGGCTTGGAAAGGGGTTCTGCAATGACATAATCCCCCGCATCATCAAGGACATTATTCATAAAGATATTAATAGGATCCGGAATAACTGAAGGATGAATATTATACTTTTTCAGTGCATCCGCAATATTATCGTGGCAATTAGGGTGGTCCTCCTTGTCGAAATCAACTTTGTAGCGGTAATAATCACATGCCGGAAAGAAGAAATCATGTTTTCCAACAGTATCTTCCAGCACTTGCATTAATGGACGGCGGCGGTTGCTGTATAGCCAGTCTCCCGTTTTAAGCCGTATGCTGCTTAGTGAAGCCCGCATATGGACAGGTGAAACATGTTCTCCGGGATCTTCATAGTTAAAGCAGACAAAGTCCCCAACCTGTTTTCCTTCCATATCTATAATAATCAGCTCTTCTCCTTTGTGAATCAGGGCGCTTCTTCCTTCATACGGCGGAATAATAATTTCGTCCCGGATCTTGCCTTTGTTAAAAACCTCTTTCATTTAGAACACCAGCCTTTGTTGTTATTCAATGAAAACTGCAACCGCACGAATCGGAGATCCCGTTCCTTTCCGAATTCTGAGAGGGAGTCCGAAATATAGAAATCGCATGCCTGCGACCTGGTCGAGATTGCAGAGATTTTCCGTATTGGTTATTCCGTATTCACGGCAAATGAGATGTCCGGAGTACTTTGGATCATCCGGATGGTCAATAGCCGGGGCATCAATACCTATATTAACTGCACCTTTATCAGCCAGCCATTTTGCAGCCTGATAATCCAGGCCAGTATACGTTGTGAGCCATTTATCAGTACCATAAGACCGATTGTAGTGGCCGGTATAGAGGAGGACGATATCACCTTTTTCAATAAACTGCTGTGAGTTCCTCAGTGCATCCTCGAGATCACGGTCTGTAATATATTGATGGGGCTGGATGTGGGATACATCAAGGCAAACTGCCGACCCATAAAAATACTCTAGCGGCATTTCATCGATGTATTGGCCGTTTGGATCATATTCATAAGTTGCATCACTATGAGTTGGACCATGTTCATTGATTAATAGATTATTAGTTGCAAACATGAAACCAATTTGCTTTTCACTTTCTTCGTGGGAGATATTCGGGAAGATCATTGTTTTCTGATGAAGGGGAAAAACAGGCATCCCCTGATATATTTCCTGCGTTAAATCGACAAGCTTTACTCCCATGGTATTCCTCCTTAACCTGCTGTTTATATCAAAAGCGGCAGAGACCGCCGCTTAGATGATCAATTAATAATGGTCGGGATAACCTCAAACTTATCTACATCAATAAGCCCCATATCTGTAATTTTCCATTTCGGGCTTGTTACCAATGACCAGAATGATAAATGCATAAAGGGAACTTCCATACCGCAGCCAAGAACTTCTTTAGCAAGATGCGATAATTCGTCGACCTTCTCACTCATTTCTTTTCCAGTTAATTCATCTGTCATTAAACCGCCAATCCGGAGAGGAAGATCACCTACTACTTTGCTATCCTTTATCATGGCTATTCCGCCATCCATGGCAATGACACGGTTAACCGCCATGGCCATATCTACGTAGTTAGTTCCTGTTACAATAATATTATGTGTATCATGAGCAACGCTTTCTGCTATAGCTCCGCTTTTCAGATCAAAGCCATGAAGAAACGTCTTGCCGATTTTTCCTGTTCTGCCGTGGCGTTCAACTACCAGCAGCGGCAGCACATCCTGCTTTAAGCACGGCTGCACAATGCCGTCTTTGACATTCAGCATATATTCGCTGCCGCCAGTTAAGTTCTGGAAAGGTATCGCTTCAATTGCCCTTACTTTTGCACGGCTTCCTGGAGCTTCAATGGCGAGTTCCTTCACTGTTACAGGCTTCCGCTTCACTGACTTTTTCACACTTTCCGGATATATGTAAGGAGCAATATCTATAGTTAATTCGCCTTTTTCAGCTGCTTTTTTCCCTGCCAGGTATACCTGATCAATTGTCATATTGTTCAGATCGCTGATCACGACGACATCTGCTCTTTTGCCTGGTGCAATTACCCCCACATCCTTAAAGCCAAAGTGGGTGGCAGGATTAATGGTCGCCATTTGGATGGCTTCCACTGGATCAATCCCAACTGCAATGGTTCGGCGGACGATATCATTCATATGTCCGTAATTTAACAGATCAGCAGGCACCATATCGTCCGATACAAGGATTGCACGGCGGGAATCCAGCCCATCCTCTGTAATGGCCCTGATGCAATCTGCCATATTTCGCTGGGAAGAGCCTTCACGCATGAACACACTTACGCCATTGCGAAGCTTTTCGACCGTTTCTTCTTTCGTCGTAGTTTCGTGGCATGACACATGGTTGCCTCCGCTGATTATATGTGCGGCAAGCTCTTTGCCAAACAATCCCGGCGCGTTCCCTTCGACCGTTTTCCCAATGCTGTTTGCATATGAAACTGCGGCAACAAGGTCGTCTATTAATTCCGGGGCATGCTCATATACCGGACCGATATTGCTGAAACTTTGGATTTCCCCAATGCCCTGTACATATGGGTCTGCCAGGAGCTCTTTCATATCCTTTGATGTCACATCAAAACCGGATGTTTCAAGACCTGGAGCATCAGGAACAGCACAAGGCACCGTGAATAATACCCGGTTTGGAAGTGTCTTAGCTTCTTCAATCATTGCCTGCATCCCGTGAACACCCAGGACGTTCCCTATTTCATGCGGATCTCCTATCAGCGTGGTGGTTCCTGTCGGAATGGATAGCTTAGAGAATTCCGTACAAGTCAGCATCGCACTCTCAAAATGCATATGAGAATCAATGAACCCTGGACAAACGAATTTACCCTGAATGTTTTCCACTGCCGTTTTGGGTCCAATTAAGTCTTTTGCGTCTCCTGCCATTAAAATGTATTCGCCTTTCATCGCAACGTCTGCTACATAGATCTCACGGGTGATCACATTAATGAAGTATCCCCCTTTCAGAACTACATCAGCATACTGGCTGGAATCAAGCAACACATCAATAAGCTTGCGGTACTGCACTGCCTTTTTGATATTTTTTGCATCCATTTATTAACCCCCTGTTTCCATTCCTTCTACACTGTCAATAATTCCGATTATGGCAGCATCGATAGGTGCATCTTTATTCTGAACCGCTCTTGATGCCATGCTACCAGTCACATAGATGACTTTCTCGCCAATGCCGGCACCAACAGTATCAACGGTTATAATGGGGTTTGGTAACATTGAGCCGTCCAATCCTACAGGCTGGGTAATTAATAATTTTGTACCCACCAGATTATCATCTTTTCTAGTGGCAGTTACACGGCCAACCACGATTCCCATTTGCATAAAGACCTACCCCTTAATGTAAATAATTTCGATCTTAAGTTCCTTTGCTGTATCTTTTGCCAGGGGGGTTATGATAGCCCCTTTTGGAACAGTCAGCTGATCATGATTGTTCAAATAGGCAAACCGGACTGTCTCCTCGGATATAACCGTTTTCTTAATTTGATGAACAGCAAATTCTGCCCTATCATTTAAATCTATTAATCTGATGCCAAGCAGCTTCAGCTCTGCCATCTGCTGATTGAGCTTTCTTTTTAATAGGTCCGGACCTTTATCCAATCCTTTCAGTTTCCAATACTGGCTGAAAGGATCACCTCCAGCCTTCAAAGCCGTGACCCGTTTCCCTTTTAATAAACCCATTAGGATGATCTGCACCAATGGCCTTTGTTCGTTAAGATTCAATAGATCTGCTATTAAAGAAAAAGATAGAATTGGCAAAAGAATTTCATCAAAATGATCAAGAAGCTGATCATTGATCATGGAAGCAGAGATCCAATCGTCATTCCCGGTCAGAGAAACTAACTCCTCAAGCGGAAATTGGGTCAGCATTTCTTCTTCTGCAGCCATTCTAAGTGTAATATCTTCCTCTGTTAGCTTTTTTAAGTAAGAAAATCCCGGATCCATTCCTATCAAATGAGAGGTTAATAGAGCCAGGACATGAGGTTTTCTGTCTCTGCAGTTTTCATTTCGCATATAAAGCGCCTGCAGAGTGTTTTTCGCCATAACACTCTGCTTTTTGCTCCTCATGTTTATTCACCGATATTTTTTGATAAAAGAGCTCTTTCAACTTCGCTGTGCGGTCTCGGAATGACATGTACCGAGATCAGTTCTCCTACTCTGCTGGCAGCTTCGGCTCCAGCATCGGTCGCAGCTTTAACCGCTCCCACATCTCCTCTGACCATAACTGTTACAAGACCGAATCCCACCTTTTCATATCCGCAGATCTCCACATTTGCTGCTTTAACCATTGCATCCGCTGCCTCTACTGCGCCGACAAGGCCTTTCGTCTCGATTAATCCCAATGCTTCACCCATTGTGTGTTTCCTCCTTAAGATTATTAAACTGATGGTTTATCATTATCATTATCGTCAGGTTCATTTTGTTTTTTTGCTTGCTTTTTTTCATGTGTCTTTTCAACGGATTTAACCTCTTTTTCAGCACCTGCTTCCGAATGCATGTCTTTCAGTTTGAAATTCGGAAGCAGCTTCCCTGCCACTTCACTGTGTGCACGCGGGATGACATGAGCAGAAATTACTTTTCCTATTCTCTCTGCTGAACTCACACCGGCATCGACTGCAGACTTTACAGCCGCCACATCACCGTTGAAATGGATTGTGACGCCAAGGTAGCCATCCACTCCTATTACTTTTTCAATTCCTACAATTTCTACATCTGCTGCTTTTACGGCTGCATCTGCTGCAGAAACTGCTGTTGAATAACCAACGGTTTCAATCAAACCCAATGCTTGCAACTGAAGAATCCTCCTCCTATGAAATTATCAGACCGGCTAAATTTTCAGGAATTAATGAGCTGATCTGCAACTGTGCTGCTGACCAAGCCTTATTTAATCCTGTCGAACTCCTTACAAAGCAGATCCGTGATCCGGGATACCTCATCAAACTGTCCGTGAAGAAGCAAATAGTTTTTCTCTATCAAAAATTTGATTTGTTCTTCCGTATTTTTTTCATGTGCCGGTCAAGGAGCAAAATGCTGGAATAATAGTCGATTCCTTCAATGACAGCGACACCGCCAATTGACGAGTTTAGTCCCAATTGTTTTGTAAGCCATGGACTGGGGGACTTTTCTTTATGCGCTGTAATCGTTTTAAATTTTTTTTGGGAAAGTTTTTTAAAGAAGCTCTTTAAAGCGTTTAACAGTAATCCATCATCCTCTTCATAAAGCTCCAGCGAAAAGGATTGCCCGCTGTTTTTGTCCCAAGACAGGCAATATCTTAAAGAAGGAAACTCTCTTAAAAGGTCATTCAGTAAAAAAAGCTGTCCGGGCGTACATTTCTCTGAAGTAACTACCCCGATTGAGGCTGTTTTTAATTCCCGCTGAAAGGAGCCTTCCAATGTGGGATGAAGATCTGAGAACAGCCAGACTTTAACACCCTCCGGAGTTTGTCCGATAAGTTGGCTTTCTCTAACATTTCGGCCGGGTTTTGTTTCAGCGGATTCAGCGCTGCCAGAAGCCCTCTGTTTCCCTTGAACCAGGGACAGGGTCTGAAGCTGTGCAATTTTTTCTTTAGCAGAAGGCGTAGGTGAAGAAAGTGAAACTGTCTGCCTCCTAAAGTTTGGTTGTGGATTAGCAGCCTGGGGCGGGTCTGCATGCTTAACAGCTATTCTTTTATTCATTTTTTCTTTCTGATAATTTGGCCGGCTGATGCCCGGTATACCCGACTCCAATCCCGGCTTGCGGCGGGGCGGGGAAAAATTGGCAGCTCCCTTAATAGGATTCATTTTTTGCTTGCTGTAGGGCTTCATCACTTCTTCTACAACACTTTTAATAAAGTCAGACACACATTATGCACCTCCACTTATGGAACATCTTCTTATAGAATTTTGCGAAGTTCTGAATGAGGGCGGGGTATCACATTAGCCGAAACCAGTTCTCCTCCAGCCACAGTATGAGCAGTCTTCCCAACCTCAACAGCAGCTGTGACCGCCGCCACATCCCCTTCAATAATGACGGTGATAAGTCCGGATCCGACTCTCTTTAAATCAACTAAGCTGACATTTGCTGCTTTTGCCATTGAGTCCAGCGCTGCAATAGCTGCTGTCAAGCCTCTTGTTTCTATTAAGCCAATTGCCTTCATTTTTGACCTCCTCTACTGCAAAAGCTTAAAGATAGTCTTCAAGATTCACTTCAATGGGGATTGAAGTTCTTTTAAATAACTCTTCTTTTCCAAGCGGATAGGTTGCATCGATGCCCATCTTATCACTGACTCCTTTTAAATGATGGGAAGACTCGAGCGGTGATCCCTTCGCACCCTGTACGATGAAAATATCATCCCCCGCCTGCACTCTTGTCGCTATAGCCCACTCAACATCATCCGAATCAAAGATATCGACGTCATCATTCACAACAACCACATGCTTTAAATCCTTATCACTTGCAAAAGCTGCAAGTGCCGCCTGTTTTCCGTCACCATCATGTTTCTTTTCAATTTGTATGACTGCATGATAGCGGGCGACACCGCCCATCGGAATATGTACAGCTTTGATATTTGGAACAACCTGCCTGACGGTGCTAAAAAGGGTGGCTTCCCTGACAAGCGCCATTGGCAGCCTTTCTTCATAGCTTGATGGAAAAATAGTCTGTGAGATAGCGTTATTCCGGTAAGTAACGGCTGAAAATTCTACTATCGGCTGTGGCGTTCTGGTGCCATAATAACCGGCCAGTTCGCCAAACGGCCCTTCCAGTTCTCTTTCAAATGGCAGCATTTTGCCTTCCAGAACGATTTCCGCTTCAGCCAGTACTTCCAAATCCACTGTTTTGCACTGAACAACATCAAGAGACTGGCCAAGCAATGCACCTGCTACATCCAATTTGTCGGTATGGTACAAATGCGTACTGATCTGTGAACTTAGGACAACAGCTGGAACAACACCAAACATAACAGCCACTTCCATCGGTTCGCCGATGCTTTCATAATGGGCATATTGCTCCATCAGTTCCGGAGAGGTTATAAGAATATTTGTTCGATTACCGCCAAGGTATTGCATCCTGCGAATCGACGTATACCTCTTTTTGCCGGACAAGTCTTTAACTACCAGAATTCCTGCTACATAATAAGCACCTGAGTCATCTGCATGATAGGTTGGGATAGGAAACAAATCTGCCAGATCGAATTCTCCGGTCACAAGATTCTCCTGAACAGGACCAGTTTGCCTTAAAGTTGTTGGAATAGGATTAACAATGGATTCGATGATTTTAGGAATAAGTTCAGATGAGGTGATTCCCATGCTGTCTGCCGTCAGATCTCTGTCCCCTCCCAAACCGGCAGCCATGGAAGATTGATAGCCTTTGATTCTATCAAATAAAAAAGGCTGTGTTCCATTTTTCGTATTAATCACTGCTCCCAGTTCATAGAGAGGGTCCACTTCTTTTTTCACCCGATGAAGAAGCCCCCTGCTTTCCCATCTATCAAGCAAACCCCTCATTGTTACAGGGTTCATGCCTTTTCCCCCATCTCTCCAAGAGCTCATGGTCAATATCCAGCATGTCCAATATCCTCGCCACCATAAAGTTGGCCAACTCCCAAATTTCGGTCGGCTTATGGTAAAAGCCTGGTGATGCAGGCATAATGCATGCACCGCTCTCAGCAAGAAGAGTCATATTGCGCAGATGAATCAAATTAAAAGGAGCTTCTCTCGGAACAATAATAAATTTTCTATTCTCTTTTAAAACCACACTGGCAGCCCTGCTTAGAAGTGTATCGCCGACCCCGTTCGCAATCGCACCCAATGTATTCATCGAACATGGCACAATCACCATTCCATCTGTTTTAAAGGAACCGCTGGCAACTGCAGCGAAAAGATTCCGGTTGCTGTGGATAGCGGCATACTCCTTCAGCTCGTCCATCTTGACCCCGCATTCAAATTGCATGACTTTTTCTCCCATCTCCGTAGCAATTAAATGCGTTTCGATCTCTAATTGATGAAGAGCGCGGATCAGTGTATATGCATACAATGATCCGCTTGCCCCGGTTATGCCCACTAAAATACGTTTTTTCCTTGGAACTGATGAAGAGTTAGACAACTGATTCGTCTTGGGAGAATTTCTTTTTAGCCAGTTCTTTGTATTCTTCTGTAGATAATATATCTCCGAAAATGTCAATGTCTCTTAGGCCTGATACGTGCATATCATCATCCTGTGAAGCAGTGGCATCTGATACGCAAATCACATTATAGCCATGATACAAGGCATCAGAGGCGGTACTGCGTACACATACATTGGTCCAGACTCCAGTAAGGACGACCGTATCAATTTCTTCTTCTCTGAGGAAGAGATCAAAATCGGTATAGCTGAATGCACTATGCCGCCTCTTTTGGACCACATAATCTCCTTTGCTCTCATCCGGCTGAAGTTCTGGAATGAATTCCGAACCCCAGGTTCCCTTTATGGCATGGACAGGTCTTACACGGAAATCACGGTCATTCTTTCTGTGAGCCTCCTGAACATGAACAACCTGTATATTGTGATCATGAGCAAATTCAATAAGTTCTTGAATTTTAGGAACAATTTTTTCTCCATTTTCACACCTTAATGCTGCTTTTTCGCCGATAAAGTCGTTTAACATATCAATAATGACTACACAGTGTTTTTTTCCCCTAAGTTCCACTCCGTTCTGCCTCCCTCGATATAAATAGTTATTGCTGTGCTACAGGATCTTTAGTTTTCACATTTACCGCTTCATATTTTTCATACTTAAATGTTCTCTCAAGCCTCTGGATGCTTTGGCGCGGAACATACTCACCATATCCCGCTTCTCCGACAATCCCTTTGTCTTCTTCAAAGACCACGTTTCCGCGGATAATGGTCTGGACTGGCTTACCTTTTAGTTTCATGCCATGGAGCGGGTTGTATTTAGCCATTGATTCTGTTTTCTGCTCATCAATTACATATTCTTTTTCAAGATCGATAACCGTGAAATCTGCATCACTGCCAATTTCCATTGAGCCTTTCTTAGGGTAAATGCCATAATGGATGGCGGCATTTCGGCTCGTTACTTCTACAAATCTGGATAGTGATAAGCGGCCTTTATTTAAGCCCTCACTGACAAGGATCGGCACCATCGTTTCTACCCCAGGGATGCCAGGGAAGGTGTTCCAGATCGTTGCACCTGGATAATCCTTTTCGGTGGCAATTTCATATGGGGCATGGTCAGTTCCGACAAAGTCGATTGTTCCATCAGCCAGTGCCTGCCAGTGGGATTCGTTATCCTCTTTTCCACGCAGCGGAGGAGCAATCTTTGCATAGGAGCCCCGCTCTGACATGGAATCCTTAGCATTAAGGACAAGATAGTGAGGGCAGGTTTCAGCTGTAACCTTGACACCACGCTTCTTAGCAGCCTTAACCAGCTCGACGCCTTCCTTTGTGCTCATATGTACTACATGTACACGTGCGTCTGTAGCTTCCGCGAAGCTGAGAATCAGTTCAATGGCCACTTTCTCAGCGAGGCTTGAACGCGCTTCAGCCCATGCCGGTCCGTCAAGGCGGCCTTCTTTTTCAAGTTTCTTCGAATTGAATGTGCAGATATCATAGTTTTCAGCATGAACACCAATCGGAAGACCGGTTTTTGCCACGTTTTTGAATATCTCCAGCATTTCTGCGTCAGATACTTTAGGGAAGGTAGGCACAGAAGGAGTCATATAAACTTTAAATGCAACAACTCCCTGGTCTATCTGAGGGTAAATATTATCAATCCAGCCTTCACGCGCATCTTCACCAGTCATGCCGCCCCAGAAGCAGTAATCAATATAAGCCTGATCTCTGATTGGTCCGATTTTTTTATTGAAGCTATCCCCATCGCGAACAGACGGCTTGCTGCAGCAAGGCATATCGATAATGGTCGTTAAGCCTCCGGCTGCTGCAGAACGGCTGCCGGTAGCAAATGTTTCTCTGTGAGTAAACCCGGGATCCATAAAATGAGTATGTGGATCAATACAGCCTGGAACGACTAATTTCCCTTGAATATCAATGACCTTAGATGCATTCAGAAACGAAATGTCATTTGTGTAGCCGACAATCTTTCCCTCGTTTACTAGTATATTCGTTAAAACCTGACGATCTCCCTGCGGAATATTTGCATTTTTCAGAATTAAATCCATTTCTTCTGCCCCTATCTATTAATTTGATTTCTGCCTCAATAATTGAGGCAGATGGTTACAGCAGCTGCTATTAAATCATTTCAGCTGAGTGATCTCCTTTCAGCTGTTCGATTCTTTCAGTTTCACTTATATTTAAATCTTTATAATTAAATACCAAATTTAATAAAATTGCTGTGATGCTTCCCAATACAATTCCATTTTCAACCAGCAGTCGTGCACTTGTAGGCAGACTCTCAAAAATCTGCGGTACAACTGCTGAACCAAGTCCGATTCCTATTGAACAGGCAACAATCAGCAGATTTTCATTTTTGCTGAAATCCACTGCAGAAAGCATTCTGATTCCTGATGAGATAACCATCCCAAACATTGGAATCATGGCTCCACCAAGAACAGCCATAGGAATAATCGTAGTCAGAGCAGCCACTTTAGGCAAAAGGCCTAAAGTCATTAATATGACCCCAGCTGCGATAACAACATTTCTCGTTTTTACTTTAGTCAATGCTACCAGTCCCACATTCTGCGAAAAGGATGTATAAGGAAACGCGTTAAAAATGCCCCCTATAACAACAGCCAGTCCTTCTGCACGCAGCCCCTTTTTTATGTCTTTAGAGTCCAGCTTTCTCTCACAGACATCTCCGAGAGCGAGAAATACCCCAGTAGATTCAATCATGCTTACAATCGCTACTAAAGTCATCGTAAGGATGGCTGAGGCATTGAATGTAGGAAATCCGAAATAAAACGGCTGAACAACATGAAACCAGGAAGCCTGGCTGACTTCGGCAAAGCTGACGAGCCCCATAAAATAAGCTGCTATTGTCCCGGCCACCAATGACAGCAGGACAGAGATCGCTTTCATGTAGCCTTTAAAAAACCTGTTCATTAAAATAATCAGCACCAGTGTAAATGCAGCCAGGAATAGATTCTCCGAACTTCCATAATCAGGTGATCCCAGCCCGCCTGCAGCATTATTCATGGCGACAGGAATTAGTGATACCCCGATAATAGCGACGACTGAACCGGTAACGATCGGCGGGAAAAACCTCATAATTTTACTCATAAATTGTGATAGGATCATGACGATAATACCTGAAGCAATAATTGCTCCGTAAATGGCAGTAATGCCCTGCAAATTCCCGATGGCAATCATCGGGCCGACTGCTGTAAAAGTACATCCCAGAATGACAGGCAGCCTAATGCCAAAATGCTTCCCCCCTATAACTTGAAGCAATGTAGCAATCCCGCAGGTAAACAAATCAATCGATATTAAGTAAGCAAGCTGCTGGGCATTAAGCCCAATTGCCGGTCCCACAATCAGCGGTACAATAACAGCACCTGCATACATGGCTAGCACATGCTGAAATCCCAAAGTCCCTACCTTCCAAGGATTTAGCTTTTCCAAAGATTTTCCCCCAGGTTTAATTCTTTGTTATGCCATAGCCTGCTCCAGCTTTTTTAAAAACGGCATCACCTCCCAAAAGAAATATTTGTATAAAAAAAACCGCAGCAATAGAAAACATCAAAGTAAACCATAGATGTTCTATTACTGCGGTCTCATCCAGCTTCCGTTAAACAAAAGACAAAGGAACCGCTCCTATATTCAGGTTTAAGAAAACTGCGTCATGCACAGCTCTCCCAACATAATGTAAAACTACTATTCTTCAAAATAAATAATAGTGCATGCTTCTTCAGTAACAGGATCATAATCTTTTAAAATCGTTTTGACTTTCAAATGAAGAGCATTTTCAATCAATCCTTTTAAATGCGATTTAAATTCAACAATCAATGCTGAATCAACCGAAATAGTCAGGTGTTGGAAGTTCCGGCTCAGCATCTGCAGTGCCTGAACACGCTTATGCTGGGCAAAGATGATGACTCTATCATCAAAAGTTTCAATACGTTGTTTTTTTACGCCTGTTCCATAGATCTCCTGGTTGACACGATTATAAAGAAAAGCGAGATCTTTTTTGATTGTCTGAGATAATTTTGAAGTTAGTACAGTCATGTAATCCTCCTGTAATCACTATATTAAACAAGGCAATTTTATAAGTCAATATCTTTTTTCAGAAAATTCTTACTTGACAAAATATTGACTTAGCTATTACACTACAAATCAACTCCCCCTCTATTTCTATAATTGTCCCAATAAAACCTCCCTTCAGCACCATGAAAAATTAAATAGAATTTTTCGTATAACCTCAATAATCGGTTTGAGGGTTTCTACTGGGAACCGGAATTCCTATCTACGAAAGGTATATTTTCTGTGAACTACATACAGAAACCTTTTGTGCAGGAATTTTTTTGTGTTTATTAGTCTATTTAGAAGAAGATGCACAATATCATAATTTAAATACCTCTGCTTACTCGCCAGGCTAATATCCCTACAAACTGCTATCACTATTTTTTCATTGTCATTATAGTTTCAAAATCTTTAAGGAGGCGAAGATTTGAAAAGTATTCAATTTATTGTGAATGGAAAGAAATGTACGGTCCTTTGCCCGCCTGCGAAACCGCTCCTTGATGTTTTGAGGGAAGATCTGGGTCTGACTGCCAGCAAGGAATGCTGCGGAAAGGGAGAATGCGGATCATGCTCTGTTCTAATCAATAATGAGGTTGTATGTTCCTGTCTTATCCTCGCTGGCCAGGCGGAAAACCAGGTGATCACTACTTGTGAAGGAGTCGGATTATCACCCAATCTGGATGTGATTCAGGAATCATTTATTGCCGAAGGAGCAACACAATGCGGGTACTGTACTCCGGGAATCATCGTATCTGCAAAAGCTTTCCTGGATGGAATTGACCATGTTCCATCCGTTGGGGAAATTAAAACCGCATTGGGAGGCAATCTATGCCGCTGTACAGGCTATACCAAAATTATCAAGGCCGTTCAGACAGCTGCTTCCAAAAAAAGATCTGAGCCGGAAACAATCGGATAATCCATGACACATACAGCTATTTTGCTTGCTGCGGGCAAGTCCTGCAGAATGGGTACTCTAAAAGGACTGCTGCCATGGAATGAAACGACATTATTCGAGCATCAGCTAAACACCCTCAGTAAATCGGTGTTCACTGATCTTGTCGTCGTATTGGGATGTGAAGCTGAAAAATTCCTTCCACTCGGAAAGAATCATTCTGCAAAAATGATAATAAATGAACATTTTCAAGATGGTAAATGCTCGTCCATCATTGCAGGGGTGAAAGCTGCAGACATGTTATCAGAAACGATTCTGATAACATCCGTGGACCAGCCGCTACATTCTGTCATCGTTGATAATCTCGCCGTGAACCTTACAAAAAGCGGCTGTATGATTGCAGTCCCCAGCCACCAAGGCAAAAGAGGCCACCCTATCCTCTTTTCCGCCAGATTGAGACACGAGCTTTTATCGATTAAGGAAGAGAAAATGGGCTTGAGACATATTATCCAGCAGCATGAAAAATTTCTTCTAGAGGTGCCAGTGGAAAATGAGCAAATTCATCTTAACCTGAACCATCAGGAAGATTATAAAAATGCTCTTAAAAAATATACCAGGAGGTAAGTCGATGCTTGTTTCAGAGATTGACATGATTACCCCTTCCTCTCTATCCGAATGTCTGATGCTGCTATCAAAGGAGGGCAGAATCCATAGATTGATAGCCGGCGGTACAGATGCTGCAGTCCGGATGAAGGAAGGCAAATGGCGGCCGGAGGTTTGGATCAATATAAAAAACTTAAATGAACTGCGGTATATCGAGGAAAGTGATGATTGTATCCATATTGGCCCATTGACTACACATACAGATATTATTCATTCTCCGCTTCTGCAAAGAAAAGCGGATGTTCTCGTGGATGCAGCGCGTGAAGTCGGGGCCACTCAAATGCAGAATATGGGAACAATCGGCGGCAATATTGGCACTGCCTCTCCTGCAGGCGATACCCTTCCGGCTTTATATGTTCTTGGAGCAAGACTTGAGCTCACCTCGCTGTCGAATAAACGAATCATTCCAATCGAAGAGTTTATCCTTGGTCCCGGCAGGACAGTTTTAAAAGAAAATGAAATGATCACAAAAATTCTAATAAAACCGCAAAAACCAAATGAAATAGGCATTTTCCAGAAGCTTGGCCCCCGCAAGGCACAATCTATTTCCATTGTGAATGTTGCTATTTCACTCACAATGGACGAGGACCTGAAATGCAGGGAAGGAAAAATCGCCTTCGGATCTGTGGCACCAACTATTATCCGGGCACGCAAGTGTGAATCTATGCTTCCCCTCGGACAGCTTGATGATGAATTAATCCGGAATATCGCCAAAATTGCCTGGAAAGAGGTCATGCCCATCACAGATGGAAGAGCAACTGCTACATATAGAAGGGATATGGCGAGTGCTTTATTGGAAAGAGGATTATACCGTTTAATCAGGAGGTGGAATAACCATTGAACACCAAATGGGTTGGAAAAAGGGTGAAAAGAATTGATGGCCCGGAAAAAGTAACCGGAGAATTAAAATATATGACGGATTACCATTTTGACAATATGGTTTGGGGCAAAGTGCTGCGGTCTGAATATCCGCACGCAAAAATTAATTCCATTGATATTGAAGCAGCAAAAAATCTGCCTGGAGTTATATGTGTACTAACCCATAAAGATATTCCCGGCTTTAATGGATTTGGGATTGTTGTTCCCGACCAGCCTGTTCTGTGTTCTGATGTTGTCCGGTGCACAGGTGACGCTGTAGCCCTGGTAGCTGCAGAAACACTGGAAATCGCCGAGCAGGCACTGAGTTTAATTAAAGTGGACTATGAGCCCCTCGAAGTTGTTGCAGATGCTGAATATGCCCTGACAGATTCTGCTCCAAAGCTTCATCCTGATGGCAATCTGCACAGTCATGTCAAAATTAATAATGGAAACATGGAGAAAGCCTTCGAGGAAGCTGACATCATTTTAGAGAATACCTTCTACTCTCCCCGGCAAATGCATGCTTTTATCGAAACAGAAGGCGGCTGGGGTGTTATGGATGACGAAGGGTTCCTCACGATTCGCTGTCCTGGACAATATGCATACCGCGATCGAATGCAGATTGCGAGGTCCCTGGCTTATAACCCTGAAAGAATAAGAGTCATTTCGAGCCCAATTGGCGGTGCCTTCGGCGGGAAGGATGAAATCACGGTTCAAATATATCTTGCTCTCCTTGCGCTCCATACGAAGGGCCGGCCTGTAAAAATCCATTTAAGCCGGGAAGAGTCTGTCATCGCGGGCATAAAAAGGCATCCTTTTAAAGTCCAGATGAAGACCGCTGCCAAAAAAGACGGGACACTCCTTGCCAATCAGGTGAAAGCCATAGGAGATACTGGTGCTTATGCATCACTTGGAGGAGCAGTCATTGCCCTTGCGATCGAACATTCATGCGGCCCTTATAAAATTCCGAATGTGGATCTCGAAGGATTCTGTGTGTATACCAATAATGGCATTGCCGGTGCCTTCAGAGGCTTTGGTGTCAATCAGGTATGCATGGGAATTGAAACACATATGGACATGATTGCAGAAAAGCTTGGAATAGACCCTATTGAATTGCGCAAAAAAAATGTCTATCACCAAGGTGAAGTTTCCAGTGTCGGCCATATTGTCAAATCCAGTGTCGGAACCTATAAAACCCTGGAAACAGCAGAGAATTGCGACCTGTGGAAGAACCGGGAAAAATACAAATCCGAAGTAAGTGAGCCATGGAAAAAACGGGGAGTTTCCGTGGCAACATCCTTTCATGGCATCGGAATGGGCATTGGTCTTCCCGACTATGGAGCCGCCTCTATTGAACTTCTTCCGGATGGAACATTCCTTGTTGGTGTGGGATGCGAGGAGATTGGCGGAGGCAACAGCACCGCCTATGCCCAGATAGCCGCTGAAATGCTGAACTGTGATATCAGCAATATCAGCATCGTTCAAGGTGATACACATAGAACACTTGATAGCGGTACTGTAACTGCATCCCGCTCCACCTATACCGGAGGAAGAGCTGTCGCGGCAGCAGCACCCAGGATGACTGAGCTTCTTATTCAAACTGCAGCTGAAATGCTGAATTTAGATTCATCTCAAATTGACTTAAGACCGAACCATATTTCAGCCCATGGAGAGAACATCCCTTATAAGTCTATCTATAAATACCTTTATGACCATCATCAGGCAACTAGAGTAGAAGGACACTTCTACCTGCCGAAAGAAAAAGAAGAAATCAAAGGTTCAGGCGGTGCTCCCCACCATTTATACGGATATTTGACACATGTGGTGATGGTGGAAGTTGATACTTTAACAGGTGAAACGGAAGTTTTGCGGGTTGTGTCCATCCCGGATGCGGGCAAGGTCATTAATCCGCAAGGGCTGGAGGGCCAGACTGAAGGCGGAGCCGTAATGGGCATCGGGTATACCCTGTATGAAGATATACTGATCGAGAATGGGTATCATAAAACGCGGAATTTCACTGATTATATCATCCCTACTATTCGCGAGACTCCTTTGATTGAGACCTTTCCGGTAGAAGAGCCCGAACAATCAGGACCCTTTGGGGCGAAGGGAATTGGAGAAGTGGTGATGATTCCGATTATTGCTGCTATTATGTCAGCCATATATGATGCAACAGGAGCCAGAATCCGCCATCTGCCCGCTACTCCCGAAAGAGTGTTTAATGCCTTAAAAGATCTCAAAAAACAAAAAGTCCAATCCACAAGGTGATCCTATTGATGAGCAGCCATTTATTTTCCAGATTAGAACAGTCAATCAAAAACCGGAAAGACACATTTCTGCTGACCATAACAAATTATCCTGATGAAAGACTCATTGGAGCCAAAGCTTTATTATGGCCAGGCGGAGATTTCTGCACTGAAGCCTCCCTTCTGCCGCTTGATGTGAGGGATTTATTAGCGGTACATTGCAATAAATTGGTCACCAAAAAACGGTCCGGCACTGTGAGATTTATGTGGAAAGAACGTTTAGTTGAATGTTTTGCAGAGTACTTCCCTTCTCCTCTCCATTTGATAGTCGCCGGTGCCGGCCATGTGTGTGAACCCGTGGCAGAAATGGGACGTATGCTCGGATTTTTCGTGACAGTAATAGACGATCGGAAAGAGTATGCAAACAGAGAACGCTTTCCAAATGCGGATGAAGTGGTTTGCCAATCCTATCTGGAATATTTCAGGCATGTCGACATTTCAGAAAAATCGTATATTCTCCTTCTTACAAGGGGACATAAGTATGATGTTCTCAGTTTGAATGAACTTTTAAAAAGGGAATGTCAGGCAGGATATATTGGAATGATCGGCAGCAGAAGACGTATTTCGGGTGTATTCGAAGAACTTCAGGAGGGTTTCGGGATGAAAGCTTTGAAAATCTATACACCCCTGTGGGTCTTGATATTGGTGCTGAAACTCCTGCAGAAATTGCTGTCAGCATCATGGCAGAAATTCTGAAAGTGAAAAATCAAAAATCAGGAGATTCCTTAAGTTCGCAAATTAAAAGATTTGCAAAAATGGGTTTCCATGAGGGGGCTGGCAAATGGACCAAATGCAGCTTATAAAGCGGGCCCTCGATATCAGGAAAGGAGGTGAGAAAGCAGCACTCGCCACAATTATCCGCACGAAGGGCTCTACCCCGAGAAAAACTGGAAGCCGGATGATTGTGTTCCCCTGCGGAAGAATAGAAGGAACAATTGGCGGAGGCTGTGGTGAAGCAGAAGTAATTGAAAAGGCTTTCCAGGTCATACAAACAAATACCCCAAGTCAAAAGCGCGTAGATTTAACAAAAGGGCTGTTTTATGAAGATGGCGGAATATGCGGTGGAATTATGGATGTTTTTATTGAACCCATCTAACCAGGAAAATAGATCTCCCGCCTGTTCCATGTTCTAGTCAGTTCGTGTCTCTGGATGAACATTAACCATGAATAAGGAGTGACCTTTCATGTCGATGATTGAAAAGGATCTTGGGTCGGGCCTCCCGCCTGCCTCTAATGCGAACCTCTTAGAACGGCTCTTTAAGCTTTCCGCACGGAACACAAATGTAAAGACAGAAATACTGGCTGGCATTACGTCTTTTATGACAATGAGCTATATCATCTTTGTCAACCCGATTATCTTAGCTGACGCAGGAATACCAAAAGAAGCCGCATTGGCTGCAACGATTTACGCAAGTGTCTTCTGTACCCTTCTAATGGCACTGTGGGCAAATTTCCCTGTAGCAGTAGCCCCGGGCATGGGGCTGAATGCATTTTTTGCGTATACAGTTGTTCTTGGTCAGGGTCTTTCCTGGCAAACAGCACTTGGTGCTGTATTTATATCGGGGATTGTGTTTTTAATTTTGACAGTTACCGGAGTCCGGCAGAAGATCGTAGATGGTGTCCCGGATGTCTTAAAGTCAGCTATAGGTGTAGGGATTGGTTTATTTATTGCTTTCATCGGGTTAAAAAATGCAGAGCTTGTAGTCGCAAATGACGCTACGTTTGTCGGATTGGGAAGTATCACCGCCAAGGGTCCGCTTCTTGCCCTATTCGGATTAATTATTGCCGCCCTCCTGATGGCAAAGAAAGTAAAAGGCGCCCTGCTTATTAGTATATTAGGTACAAGTGCAGCAGCCATGATTGTTGGTTTTATTGCCTACCCAAAAGCAGTAGGTGACATCGTGTCCCTCAATCTCCCTAGCATGTCTGAGACGTTTTTAGCTATGGATATTATGGGAGCAGTAAAATATGGCATCATCTCAGTCATTTTCTCCTTTACGATAGTAGAATTATTTGACAATTTAGCTACCCTCATCGGATTATCAAGAAAAGCCGGCCTCACAGATGAAAATGGAAAAATTGAAAACCTGGATCGTGCTCTTCAGGCAGATGCAGTTGGAACGATGGCAAGTGCAGCCTTCGGAAGCACTGCCTTAAACGCTTACGTCGAAAACGCCACAGGGATCTCGGAAGGCGGACGCACCGGCTTAACTTCTTTAACTGTAGCTGTACTGTTTTTCCTGTCGCTCATTTTTGCTCCGCTCATCTATTTCATACCGTCTGTCGCAACTGCACCTATTCTCATTCTAGTTGGAGCCTTAATGCTTAGTGAAATTAAACATATAAGCTTTGATGATTTTACTGATGTGATTCCTGTCTTTTTAACGATTGTTCTCATGCCTTTAACGTTCAGCATCGCCCAGGGACTGGCATTCGGCTTTATCTCTTACACACTGCTCAAGCTTCTTACTGGCAAGCATCAGCAAATCCACTGGATCATGTATTTTGTAAGCGTTGCCTTTATTATTAATTTCATTATGGGCGGTCATTAATCTGATGACTGATATTTTCTACAAAGTGGGGAGTCCATATGAAGCTTACCATTGAAATGTTACGAAAAAGAATTGATGTGGCGGCTAAAAGAACTCTTGCCGATCTGGTTATTAAAAACGGAAAGGTAATAAACGTATTTACACGTGAAATCATCGAGGAAGACATAGCAGTTGCAGATGGATTCATAGCTGGCTTAGGAAGCTATGAAGGCAAAGAAATTATTGATGCTGGGGGCAGCTTTATCGCTCCCGGCTTTGTTGATGGGCATGTTCATATAGAGTCGGCGATGGTTACTCCTGCTGAGTTCAGTAATGTTGTCCTCCCACATGGAGTAACGACAGTGATTGCAGACCCTCATGAAATAGCCAATGTCAGCGGTACTGACGGCATTGACTTCATGCTTGAATCTTCAGAAGATATCCCGCTCGATGTATTTTTTATGCTTCCATCCTGCGTGCCTGCAACTCCATTTGAAAATGCCGGCGCTTCCCTCAGTTATACGGATCTCGAAAAATATTACAGTCACCCAAGAGTGCTGGGGCTCGGTGAAGTTATGGATTATCCCGCTGTTATGAACAATGATGAGGGAATGCTGAAAAAACTGGAAGCAGCCTATAGTAAAGGAAAATGCATTGATGGGCATGCAGCAGGACTTAATGCGGATGAAATCAATATTTACATGGCAGCCGGCATAAGAACAGACCATGAATGCATCAATCCAGAAGAAGCACTGGACCGGATGCGCAAAGGGATGTATGTAATGCTGCGGGAGGGGTCTGCGGCGAGAGATTTATTGTCCCTTCTCAAATCTGTCAGCGAACAAAACGCACGGCGCTGTTTATTTGTTACGGATGATAAGCATCTGGATGATTTGATCAATGAAGGCAGCATTGATCATAATGTCAGAATGGCCATTAGCGAAGGGATTGACCCTCTCCTTGCCATACAGATCGCTACTCTGAATGCAGCAGAATGTTTCGGCCTGAAAAATAAAGGGGCTATTGCTCCCGGTTATGAAGCCGACCTGGTTTTTCTTAGTGATCTAAGAAGTGTCAAGGTGGAGAAAGTAATAAAGAGCGGAATACTTGCTGCAGAAAACGGGTTCATGAAGAATTCTGTTCCCAACAGCATTGCACCTGCAGCACCCATCTTGAACAGTGTCAAAATCAGCAGCATGAGCTATGATAATTTAAGCATTCCGATTGGGAATGGTGACTGCAATATCATTGGCATTATACCGAACAGCATTGTGACCAGGCATCTGGTGGAAAAGGCAGATGTAATGGATGGATATTTCCAGCCAAATCCTCATAGAGATCTCTTAAAGCTGGCGGTTGTTGAGCGGCACAATTGCACAGGCAGCCTGGGACTTGGCATTGTGAAGGGATTAGGGATCACAAGAGGCGCGATTGCTTCAACAGTTGCCCACGATTCTCATAACATTGTCGCAGCAGGCACATCAGATGAGGATTTGCTGGCTGCCATTAAGCAGACCGCAGCCATGAAAGGCGGCCTTGCTGTAGTCCAGGATGGGAAGATTCTTGCCGAACTGCCTCTGCCTATTGCAGGACTCATGACTGATCGGGATTCTTCATTTATCCATTCACGTTTATCCCAATTGAATCATGCACTTATGACAATCGGATGCAGCATGGAATTCAACCCGTTTTTGACGCTCTCATTTTTAGCGCTTCCGGTTATCCCTGAACTCAAATTAACTGATAAGGGTTTATTTTCTGTAAGATCTTTTAGCCACATTAAAGCTGAGGCAGAAAAATAAGGCCGGGATGTTCTCCGGCCTTTCTTTCATTTTTTAGCTGCTTCCTTATTAGTTAAAGTTAAGGCAGACCAGGCTGTTTCATCTGCAAAGTACCTGCTCCAGCTTGCAACACCGGCTAAATTATACTTCTTAGCTAATTCTGCCCGTTTGGATAGTGAAATTTCATCTTCAAGCCACACTCTGTATGTGATTTTATCTTTTTCTGAAAAATGCTCCGCATAATTTTGCCCGCTTGCCGGATCGTATACCGGAGTAATTTTATTTTGACTGAGCCATTCTTTCACTTTGCCCATCGAAAGGGCTTTGGAAGAAACATCCCCATTTGATTTTTGTTCCCATAATCTTGTATATAAAGGCACACCCAATATTAATTTCTCATTGGGCACAACCTCGAGCAAAAGTTTCAGGTTTTCCTCGACCCACGGGAGGCTCGCTACACTTCCCGCAACCTGTGAGCTGCCCCAATGCTCATCATAAGCCATGACTACCATATAATCTGCTATCCCGGCAAGCTTATCCCTTTCAAAAAAAACCGACCAATTGCCGCTTGATGAAATGAAGGTGATATCCATCGACACTACTAAACCTGCTTCATGAAAGTAAGGAGTGGCTTCCCTTACAAACTGTGTTATATAAGGCCCGTCTACAGGATTAACATTTTCAATGTCCAGATTGATCCCGTTTAATCCATATAATTGACTGAAATGCAGAAGCTGGCGAATCATATTCTGCCTTGTTTCAAAAGAACCAAAAGCTTCATGTGTTAATTCAGGGTCAAATGCATTTGAAAACAAGCCCCAAATTTGGTATCCCTGTTTTCTGGACCATTTTGCATAATCCTTTGAACCAAGATTTTTAATAGTCCCTTTTCCGTCCGCCAGCTCAAACCATGTTGGTGAAATGACATTCACACCAGCCATCATCGGGATGTTCGAAGTATTCGGGTTTTTAGTATATACAGCTTCCCAGGTCAGCTGAATAGGTCCTTCCATTTTGGGAACTGTATATTCTGTTTCTTCAAGGGAAATAGCAATTTTCTTGCTCTCCCCCTTTTTTATGTATTGCTTCTTCATATAACCGGCTCTGCCGTCTTCTTTTCTGATAAGATAGTAGTCTCCCTTTTTCTGCTCAATAAAAATTTTCTCCTTAGGAGATACGGTGGCTGTATATGGTGAATCCAGGCTTGCTTTTGTCCGCAGCCGGAGAAATTCTTCATGAATATCTTTTTCCGTCACTTTACCGGAAGCCATAGTCTCCCCATTCTTTTTAATCCAAACTGCACCTGTATCAGAGAGTATTGAATAAGTAATGGGATAGAAAGCCACCAGGGGCTCAATCGCTAAATACCTTTCTCCACCTATCTGTTTAACAGCAGAAAAGCCCAATTTAACAGCCTCCTCATTCACATAATAACTCGAAGATTCAGTCGGAAGCTGTACTACTTTATTCTTAGTGGCAATGATGATAGATTGTGAATGTTCATCAACAATAATAGCGTCATCAACAAATTTCTGCAGAAAAGTTAATGGCAGATAGATCGTTTCCCCTTCTAAATAAGCATTTCCTGCCTGTTTGCCCATAAACAAAATCGGATGATCTCCTTTAAAGTAAGCAGCCTTCTCCTTTGAAGCAAAAGGGTATAAAAATAGGATTATGCTTGAGATTATCAGTGTAAAAGCAAACAAAAGCCCCGCAAAAATAAATTTTTTAGCGGGAGCCTTTTTCTGACTTGTTTCTATTTCATACATTCCTTTTCCTCCCCTTACTTCCATCGTAACGAAATAATCAGATAATGGGAAGAAAATTTAGAATATCTTCAATTATTCACCCCTTCCTATATTAACGAAATTAATAGAGGAAAGGTTTCAACTTTTTATCAGTATGTTGTAAAGTGAGTAAGCTTCTGCAGTCTGTAAGTAATATATTTAACCCCCGGCATTTTCTCGTTGGATGAATAGTTCTTTGTATAAATGGCACCGTCATTATTCCAAAGCTTATTAAAATACCTGTCAACATCCCTCATAACCTGGGATTGGGCTGGAGCACTGATTTTTAAGTTTGTCTCCAGGTTTAAATCATCCAGATTTCTTCTTGTAAAATTAGCTGAACCAGCTATGATCAAACTTTTTTCTTTGCCGGTTACATACATGATTTTCGAATGGTATTGTTCAAATCCAGTATTGTACCATCTGATTTTTATGTTTTCATGGCCCAGTTTATCCAATTCAGCAGCAACAGGTATATTAGGGAGCCCAATTTTTTCAGATCCGAAAGCGTTCTGGTTGGGATCCAGGATCATTTGTACTATAACTCCCCGGTCGGCTGCTTCTTTAAGTGCGTCAACCACTTTCCGGTCAGCAAGATAAAACATGCCAAGCCAGATGGTTTCCCCTTTCTTGACTTTATTGATTTCTTGAAGAATGTGTTTATAAATTTTGCCTTCAGTCAGCACCTGGACCTTAAGCGGACCGGTTTTATTACTCTTTTCAGGTTTGAAATCTGCCAATTTGCCGGATGCTGAATAATCGACCACAGCCTGCTCCGTTTTGACGAGATCAGCTAAGATGGGCCCTTTTACTTCAAATGCTATATTGGAATGAAATCCGCTGGCATTGTGCGGGTTTCCTGAAGTAACAATTCCTGTTTTTTCCGTCACAAAAACCTTCCGGTGATTTGCTTTTATGTTCATTAGATCGAGATAGGACCTGAATGTCACCTTTGGAGCATTTTCTGCGAGCGGGTTCGGCAGCCAGCCTTCTCCACTCTGGCCAAACCATTGAATAAATACACGCCAGAATGCCGAATAAATGGGATTTGAATCTCTTAAAGGAACTAGTGAAGTATAAACCACGTTTATGCCATTCTCTTTAAGTTCCCGGAATTCCGGAACTTCATGCGATCCATAGGTGCTGTTAATCCGATCCGTGATCACGGTAATTTCCATATTCGGGCGGCTGAGCTTTTTTTCGATTAGCTTATCAGCAATTTTACCGCTAATATCCGGATATTTTTTATCCCCATCATTAAAGCCATTGAATAAAAACATATCCATCACTATAAAATCCTCTGACTCGTCAATTGCTTCTGTAATACGCTGAAAGATCTGCTGTTCACTTTCTCTTTTTCCATTTTCTTTTTCATAGGTTAAATCGTAAAGGAACTGAGCATCCTCTGCAGAATATACTTCCCCTTCAAACGAAAGACCCTTTGGCAGTGATTTATTGGATTGATAGATGATGGTTGCTGCCAATACCAGCACAAGGCTCAATATGGGTATCCATACCTTTTTTATTTTTACTTTTCCCAGAACCTTTTTCACCAAGACTCCCCCTGCTCCTTAGACTGCGATAACTATATATAGACCATTTTTGACTATTGTAAACTCATCTATGCGCCTTCAGGCAAAATAAAAGACGAAGGCAGGTGCCTTCGCCATTTATATCTTTTATTAGCCAACAAGCTTGACAAGCATATGAGACAGCTTATGCTTTTCTTCTTCTGTTCCTACCTTCCACAATTCCTGAAGAAGTTTTTCTTCCCGGTTTCTCGGATCTTCTTTGGAAGCCAGATAATCTCCTACCTTTTGAGCAGTATTAGCAAGCTGCTCCTCATCCATGCCCATTTTCTGTCCCATGGAAACCTTTCCGCTTAAATAATCTTTAAATCCATCAAAGCTTGAAAGAATTTCATCTTTCTTCTCGCTCCCCATGTTATCAAGCTTTCCCTCTACATTAGCTGCTTGTCCATTTACGTTATTATTTTGTTCCATGCTGAATCTCTCCTTTAATTGGATTTGATTGCTGTGACAGTCTACTATTACCCGGTGTCAAACATATCAAACAAAAGCCAGAGAGTTTGAAGCACCACCCTGAAATAAATTGGACTTCTTTTTAATTGCACATGGTATGCTGCTTTGCTCACATGGTACAATATACTAACATAGAAAGTATGAAGGAGAGTTTTTATGATTTATGGAATTATCATTATTTTAGCTTATTTACTTGGCTCCATTCCTTCAGGTTTAATTGTAGGAAAACTTTTTTATGGAGTGGATATTCGTGAGCATGGCAGCGGAAATCTGGGCGGTACCAATACATTCCGGACCCTTGGAGTGAAGGCCGGCATGATCGTGACCATAGCTGATATCTTAAAAGGCACCCTTGCTGCATCCCTTCCCTTGTTCTTTGGATCGGATATGCATCACCTTATTGCCGGAGTTTTTGCCGTTATTGGACATATGTATCCTTTGTTTGCCGGTTTTCGCGGAGGAAAAGCAGTGGCAACTTCAGGCGGAGTGCTATTAGCCTATGTACCGTTCATGTTTCTTATCATATTGGGTGTTTTCTTCTTAAGCCTTTACATAACTAAGTATGTGTCTTTATCCTCTATTCTGGCAGCAGCAGCATCCATCATTTACGCTCTTATTTTAGGTGACATCCCGCTAATTATCGTTGTTTCCATCCTGGGATTCTTTGTTATATACAGGCACAGGGCCAACATTAAAAGAATCAGGGACAAAACCGAGCCCAAAATAAAATGGCTTGGCTAAAAACCAGCCGGCACCGCAAAGCAGCAGATCTTATTTCTGCTGTTTTTTACTTTGCAAATAAATTTTTATACATAAAAGAACATATATTGATATCTTTCGCCATACATTAGTTTAGGCTTAACTTTTGCCGAAAACGCTAATGTTAGGATGAACAATGAGATGGAGAAGGAAAAAATGAAATATATAAAAAAATCAGAAAGAGAAATCCGTGAAAACGACCGACAGCTGGCAGCAGCATTAGCCCATGAAATCAGAAATCCGCTGACAACAGTGAAAGGATTTATGGAGCTCTTAAAGCCTTATTTAATTGAGATCGGCAAAGAACAGTACGCTCAAATTGCCATTGATGAGATTAATAGGGCAAATGATCTGATTTATGAATTTCTAAATGCATCGAAGCCTGGATTAAACAAGAAAACGGAAATAGACATAAACAAATTGATTCAGGAAATGAAGATTTCATTCGACAATCAGGCAAACATAAACCTTTCCGTTAACCTATGTCCTGGAGAGCCCATCATCTATGGTGATTCTAATAAGATAAAGCAATTACTGATCAATGTAATTAAAAATGCACTAGAGGCATGTGAAGAAGCTCCTGCAGGAGAAGGAAAGGTTTGCCTGAATGCCAAATCAAACAGCCGTAAAGCCCAAATCATTATTGAGGATAATGGACCGGGCATGACAGAAGAAACGATTAACAGATTATTTTTGCCATTTTATACAACTAAAGAAAAAGGGACTGGCATTGGTCTATCCATATGCAGGAAAATAATTGAGGAACATAATGGCAGTATTAAAGTCCATTCCACTCTTTCACAAGGCAGTGTTTTTACAATTGAACTTCCTATGGCTTCGAACCAATAAAGGCATTTTAATTAATGGGGAATTTGCAGAAAAATGATGAAAAATGCAAAAATTCGTATTAAAATTAGACTATTAATATATATATTCTGATGCTCTATATTAAGGGGATAATTTTGATGAAAAACACCAAAGCCTTCCTGCTATCTGCACTTTTCTGTACCACATTAGTAATTTGCTCGGGTCTCTTAATCTATAAAATGCACACTGAATATAAGGCTGAGGCAGCCGAAGCCAAACCTGTTCAACTGCATGCAGAAAACAGGGAAGCTGCCGAGGGCAATAAAATTCTTATTGAAAGGGTGACCTTGGGAGCTATTGGCGACATCCTTATCCATGATTGGGTATATAATGATGCAAAAACAAAAACTGGCTACGATTTCAAACCGATGTTTGAACATGCAAAATCGCTATTAAGTACTCCCGATCTCTTACTTGCCAATCAGGAGACTATTCTGGGCGGCCTCAATATAGGAATTTCCAGTTACCCTATGTTCAACAGCCCTCAGGAAGTGGGGGATGCTTTGATAGATGCAGGCGTTGATATCGTTTCAACTGCCAATAACCATTCACTCGATAAGGGAGTAAAGGGCTTGGAAGCCTCTCTCGATTATATGGATCAAATTGGATTGCCACATGTGGGAACGAGCAGAACACCTAGGGAGCAGCAAACCTTGAAAATACTCAGCAAAAATGGAATTAAAGTTGCCTATCTTTCTTATACCTATGGCACAAACGGAATTCCCGTTCCGGCAGGTAAAGAATACCTCGTTAATCTCATTGATGAAACCGCCTTAAAAAAAGAAATTAAACGGGCTAAAGACGAAGCTGACGTCGTTGTGATGAGTATGCATTGGGGAAATGAATATCAACTTCAGCCAACAGAGGATCAGAAAAAATTAGCTCAGACACTTGCAAATGAAGGTGTTGACATTGTCTTCGGCCACCATCCACATGTACTGCAGCCTATGGAGTGGATTGACAGAAAAGACGGCGGCCGGTCATTGGTCGTATACTCGCTTGGCAATTTTTTATCCGGGCAGATGCGCGATTATAAAGATATAGGCGGGCTTGCCACTGTGGAGGTTACAAAATACATTGACCAAAATGGGGTCGATATCACACTTACCAATCCGGAATTTGTACCGACTTATGTCAGCAATAAACAGCTGAGTCATTACCGGATCGTACCGCTCGAGGATGCGGGCAGCTTTGGTTTACCCCATGCAGAGTCCAAATTTGCCGAAATTATGAAACATATGATGGGAAATGTTCAGTAAAGCGCTTATAGCGCTTTTTTTGTGTAAAAAATGGTAAAATATCTTGTATGCAGGGAGGTTCTATTATGAAAACCGTAAATGTTAATAAGTCTCTTCCTTTTTTGCAGCTAAGCGTATTCACCGCTGGCGTATTGCTTTTTCAATCGAAGCTTTTCGCTTTCGCTTTCATTCTTTCGTTTGGCCTTATCATTTTTTTATTGCTTCTCTCAAAGCAGGAGCGTGTTTTTTCCTGGACCATTGCCGGATATTTAACAGGCAGCCTTTTGTTTCTTTATGGTGATAAGCTGCTTGATGCACTGCCCCTTCCATACTATATCTTATTGATATTGAATCGGTTTCTTCTGGTGATCCCGATACTGATTCTGGTCTATATTTCAATAAAGTTTAATAAAACGGCCTTCCCCTTTCTGCAAAAACCGGATTGGAATTCCCTCATATTTTTCCCATTCATATGGAGCGGTTTCCATTCAATAAAAATAAAGTATTTTCTTATGATTGCTATCCTAATTAATTTTGCTGCATTTGCTTATTCTATTTTTTCAGCAAATATCTCGTTTTCAAGGGACTTTTTAATATTCCTGATTGGCTTCTCGATTGTAAACGGGATAATGGAAGAGCTTTTATGGAGAGGAATCATCTTATCCAGAATGGCTGAACTGTCAGGAGAAAAGACAGCAGTTCTTTTTTCGGGGCTGGCATTTGGATTTTCTCATATCATGCTTGGCTACTCATTTGTTTTGTGTCTGCTGTTTGCTGTCGGAGGGATATTTTACGCTGCCGTCACAGTGAAATCCCAAAGCATCTTTCCTGCTTTCATATGGCATATGGCCATGAACGTATTTATGATTTTAAGCGGTTTAATATCTTTTCCAGGATAGTTGAGTGCTGACATGGCCATCAAAAAAGAAATGCAGCAGACATTTTATTCGCGCATAAGGAAAAACTAGCCTATAATATGACTATCACCCAAGAGGAGGAATTTCAAATGAACATACATATCGAAGATCAGGCTGCCCAATGGTATCAGGAAGAAATGCTCTTAAATAAGGGTGACTTCGTCCGCTTTTTTGCAAGATATGGAGGCTGCAGCACTGTTCAGCAGGGATTTTCATTAGGCGTCTCGAATGAACAGCCACATGACGCAGGAGTGCAGACTGAAAAAAACGGAATTACTTACTTTATCGAAGAAAAGGACTTATGGTACTTTGATAATCACGATTTGTTCGTGACATTTAATAAAAAAGCACAGGAACCTGAATTCAAATATACCAATGAGTAAAAGAAGCAGACACTGCCTGCTTCTTCTTTCATTTCAGCTGTTCCAGCTGCTCCAACAGCTTCTCTTTTTCAAGGATTTCCTTCTGCCTGGCCCCAATCAAATCAAAGTGTGAGTAGCCATCAGTCCGATAATCAATCCACTCCGGCTTAAGGCCATGCGATTCTCCCCAATCAATCAATTTCTTCAAATCTGAACAGCCGACCTTTGTGACCGTTTTACACCCAGGGAATCGCTCATCTAACCAATAATGAGTTAAAAAAGCAATTTCACCACGGTCTATTTTCCTCTTCCATTCTTGAAGATCTTTCCTTCGAAGGCCGAATGCCATTTTTAATCTCCATCCTTTATTATCTGACAGCACCTTCAGGCTGTTTTTTTGCCTTTTCATATGCTTCATGCCAATCAGGATATTTCTTTTTAATTGAGATTGGGCGGAAATTATCCTTTTTGACGCAAACATGCTTGGACAAGCCTGTTACGGCAAGCTCTCCTACATCATTGAATATTTCATATCCATAGCTGACGCGGAAACCGTCATACTCTTCAATCCAGGTCTTAATTGTTGCAGTTTGCCCGTAGCGCAATGGTTTTTTATAAGAAGCAAGGATATCCAGAACAGGAGAGATGATTCCATCCTTCTCCATTTCGGCATAACTGAATCCAAGATCTTTTATGATCTGTGTCCGGCCAAGCTCCATCCATACCAGGTAATTGGCATGGTATACTACTCCCATTTGATCTGTTTCTGCATACCTAACCTCTATTTCTCTTGTTGAGATGAGCATCCCTATTCCCCTTTACTTATTTTATTTAAAGCGATTTCGAAATCCGGCTTCTCCAAAATGCTGACCTGCTCAATACCTTCAGCAAGTGCTGAAACAATTCTCATGGCCTGTGCCTGAATGGCCTCATCCGCAAGATTGGCGGCAAAACGTCCATTCCCGTGTACTTCAATCCTTGATAAAGTGTGGTTAAGATAATCCTTTGCTTCCTCCGTTAGAGTGTACTCATATTTTCCAGCATACGAATTTATAATTTCCAGGAGCTCAGCGGTTGAATAATCCTTGAAATGAAAGAACTTTTTGAATCGGGACTTTAACCCAGGGTTACTTGCCAATAGCTTCTCCATTTCATTCGGGTAGCCAGCCAAAACAACGATAAGATTTTCATTATGCTTTGTCATTTCATCCACTAACGTATCAATGACTTCTTTGCCAAAATCTCCTGAAGTCTGGGAAAGAAGTGAATATGCCTCATCGATGAATAGGACGCCGCCTAATGCCTCTCTTATCTTTTTCTTTGTCTTGATAGCAGTTTGGCCAACATAGCCGGCTACAAAATCAGCACGGCTCGCAACCATTAAATGTCCGCGTTTCAGGAATCCGCATTCCTTCAGCAATTCTGCATAGATCTTTGCTACTGTCGTTTTTCCTGTACCCGGATTACCGGTGAATACTGAATGGAGCTGGATTGGGACAACCGGAAGATCTTTTTCACGGCGCATCTGCTGCATTTTAACAAAGGACACTAAGTTTTGAACTTCTGTTTTAACTGTTTCAAGTCCAACCAGCCGGTCTAGCTGCTCCTGTGGATTCATCAGTTTTTCTTCTTCTTCACTTTCAAAATCCTCTTTTTCCAAAAGTGTATACGACATGATGTTTTCATTATTTTTTGCTTGTGAGCCTTTTTTAAAAATCGCATCCAAAACAATGTTTCTGACAGTCCTCGCATTACCGAAAGTATCATCAACCCGTTCTTTTTCAATACGTTTGCCCAGTTCCTGCTTTGCTCCTTCAGTAAGGACATAGTCATTATCAGCAGACAGCTTTTCAGCAATCTGCAAAAGCTCCATATTCGTATAATCAGGCAGTGCAATAAAGTTCGACTCCGGGAAACGGCTGCGGAGACCAGGATTGCTGTCGAGAAATTGTCTCATCTCTTCTGGATAACCGGCCATGATAACCGCAAACTTTCCTCCGTACTCAGTTCCAGTCATGAGCGATACAAGGGTATCAATGGCAGTTTGTCCATAATCGCTGCCAGTCTGCCCCTCACGCTTTAAGCTGTATGCCTCATCAATGAACAGTACACCGCCGATCGCCTTTTCAACAGCAGCCCTGACATTTTCTTCTGTTTGCCCGACAAATCCGCCAACCAGCTGTGACCGGTCAGCTTCGATCACTTCTTCCCGAGGCAAAACACCAAGGCTATGATAAATCTTTGCCAACAGCCGTGCGATAGTTGTTTTTCCCGTACCTGGATTTCCGGTTAGTATCATGTTAAGGCTGAGTTCATCCTTTGTCTGAAAACCCAGTGACTTGCGTTCGTTTTGATATTTTAAAAACCGATAAAAGTCATGAACTCTGCTTTTGACCGAGTTAAGCCCAACCATGTCATTAAGTTCATCCAGTGGATCGGTTTGTACTTCAGATTCCTCTTCCTCTGATTCAAATATCTCTTTCCAGTCATTTTTAAGTCTGTTGATGGCACTTAAGTGATTTTTCATATCTGTATAGTATGTTGAAGTATGGAAGACACCTGAAATGGATTGTTCATATTCCTCAGAAGCCTTTAAAAGAAAAGCTGTCTCTTCAATAGCTTTATCAAGTATTTCAGTTAACTTCCGGTATTCCTCATCCTCATAGGCATGCTGCTTTTTTTGCAGGTCTTCTAACTCGTCATCCGCTTTGTTCATAAAGCTTCGGCAAATTTCTATAAATTGCTCAGCTGTTTTCTTTTTAGCAGCTCTGTTATCGGTTTCCCGTATCGGCGGGAAAGTCAATGCTTCAAGGAGATTGCTTTTATTTTTCCATTCGGATTTTCCTAATTGGGCCGCTGCCAATGTATTGCCAGTGTCCAGCTCAACTGCTTTCTGCAGCCATGCACTGGCAAGAGTATCATCAGTATTCTTATTTAACCGGGAGATAGCAGCCAGGGCTAATAATTCCGAAAGCAGACCTGGATTTGTCTTTTCATTCATATTCTTAATTACATTCAGCAACTCTGCTTCATTTTGTATGTATCCGTATTGATCAAGCTCATTTTTCCATTGGCCAACCTTAATTTCTGATTTAACCTGTCTATTCTGCTGTGTCATCGATTATCACTTCTTCTTCTTAGTTTCCTCAACTTATCTTACCATATTTCAATAATTATCTATAAGGATGCGCTCCATATCTCCATAGGAAAAGACCTAATCATATTCGATTAGGTCTTGAAGCTGTCAATAATTATTTTTCTCGCTGCTATTGCCGTTTTGCTGTGCCTGGTATTCATCCTTGATTTCTGAACGGAAAGAGTCAAGACTTTCCCGGCGGCGCTCATTTTTAGCTTCAATTCTGGCAAGATCTTCTGCATTGGCATACTTCATTGATTCTTCAGCCTCGTCCATGTTCTCAATTGTATGAACGATCATGGATTGAAGCTTTTCAACGTTATCGCTGCGATCATCAGGGTTTGGTCTATTATATGCCATGGTATGTTCCTCCCTTTGTTAGGTGATGGTACAGATTTAGTTTGTGAAAGAACAAGAAAAATATTGGCGGAAAAGTGTGGGTTGCTTGCCTGATATATTCGGAAGCAAAAGAACCTGCCGTTAAAATAATGGCAGGTTCTATTTTCAATTATTCGCCTTTAGTTTGTATTACTTGAGCATGCTGTCCGGATTTGTCCTGCATCTTCTTGCCTTTGTTGCCGCCAAATCCGCGTGATTGTGTACCGATATGGTTCGGATTGAAATGATTAGGGTGTCTTTTTGGATTACTCATTCATATCCCTCCTCATTTTAAGTTTGTGCATTTGAAGAGGGTTTCATGATTGGCAAGTAATTCTATTCAGCCTTATTCAGACGTTTGAGCTCGAGGCGCTCTTCGATTTTTTCCATAGCATCATGATCTTTAAGCAGCTGGTTTTTATTTTCTAGTACTAATTCAGCAAAGGAGCGTTTTCTAGGCTTTCTCATAAATCTTTCACCTTCCTTTAATAACATTGTAACAATCATTATCTCCAGAAAACCGTTAAATTATTACAACTTTTCGAAAATTTAATCCGCATATACCCAGACTACGTGAAAAAAGCTCATAAGGTTCGTTATTATTGGTAAAATATTCAGAAAATATTAATTCTAATTAAATTTTTCCCTTTTTATGACTGCATAAACCTATAAAAAAAACATCTGCTTTTGCAAATGTTTTTCTACATTTCATCTATATACTGATTCATAAGCTCCACAGACATCGCACTTAAATATTTATTCCGAATAATTCCTTCTTCATCAATAAAAAAAGTGGTTGGAATTGTTATTATTTGATAAGCGTTAGAAGCTTTTTCGTCCACATCAAGTAAAATCGGAAAGTTTACTCGCATTTCTTTAGCAAACCCTGCTACATCAGACTGAGGATCGATGTTCACCGCCAATATAGCAACTTCATTTCCCTTCTGAGTATAAAATTTTTGAATATCAGGCATTTCAGCTTTACATGGAGGACACCAGGTTGCCCAAAAATTCAGCATGACTTTTTTTCCTTTGTAATCTGAGAGCTTGACTGTTTCCCCCTGCAGATTTTTCAATTCGAAATCGGGGGCTTTCAAGCCTATTCCTAATCCTGTCTGATTAACGGGCTGACTTTCGACTTCACCTTTTTCAAAAGCCTGCACTGCAAAAACCGCGGTAATTATGACTAATAACACAGATGCTGCAAACATTTTTTTGAACATGCTGTTTTCCCTCCCGGCTTTTTAAGCCTTTTTGCTTCCTTGATTGTATTTTAACCTAGAAAAGCAAAATTAATAAGGTTCTGAACAGCCAATAAGACAGCATAAATGTGACAGATCCGTAAACAATTCCTTGAATCCATTTATTCAGCGGATAGTTGTATTTCTTAATAGCCAATACTAAATAGAATATAGCAAAAGAAGCTCCTAAAATTATTCCTTTCCTTCCTCCTGAGAAATATAGAATTCCCATCGGGCTGCTTAAAATATTTTCTGTTTGGAAAAGGATTGAACTAAACTTATAAGTAAAAAAGCCAATAAGAACTGCATTCAAGATGACATTCATAAAAACTTTTTTATATTCCCCACTGTCTCTTAAGACTTGTACAAAAGTGAAATAAGAAACAATTCCTGAAAGCAGGACTATTACCCATTCGTACTTCACTAATACTGGTCCAATCAAAAAAGCACCCAATATCAGCCCTCCATATTAAAGATACTATCAAGAAACCTAAACCCGTATGTTTTGTAAATAAAAAAACCGCTATGTGAGCAAACACATAGCGGCGGGTTAAAATTAGTTAGCCAATTTGTCACGAAGAACCATTTGAAGGATTCCGCCATGACGGTAGTAATCGATTTCAACTTCAGAGTCGAAACGGACAAGAACTTCAAATGTAGTCTGGTTGCCGTTCTCATCTGTAGCTGTAACCTTAACAAAGTCACGTGGTCTAACATTTTCGTCGATTTGAACATCGATCGTTTCTTTTCCTGACAAGCCAAGAGTTTCTGCACTTTCGCCTTCTTTGAACTGAAGTGGAAGAACTCCCATTAGTACAAGGTTAGAACGGTGGATACGCTCATAGCTTTCAGCAATAACTGTTTTAATTCCAAGCAGGTTCGTACCTTTTGCAGCCCAGTCACGGGAAGATCCCATTCCATAGTCTTTGCCGGCAAGAACAACAAGGCCAGTTCCATCTTCTTTATACTTCATGCAAGCATCATAGATAGATGTAACTTCACCAGTTGGCCAGTAAGTTGTAAATCCGCCTTCTGTGCCTGGCGCAATTTGATTGCGGATACGGATGTTTGCAAATGTACCGCGCATCATTACCTCATGGTTACCGCGTCGGGATCCATAAGAGTTAAAGTCACGTGGTTCAACACCGTTCTCGCGAAGATATTTTCCTGCTGGCGTATCTTTGCCGATCGCACCTGCCGGAGAAATATGGTCAGTTGTTACAGAATCACCGAACTTGCCGACAACACGCAATCCTGATAAAGGTTTAACTTCATCAGCATTAGGAGTTAAGCCTTCGAAGAATGGAGGATTCTGAATATATGTTGAATTATCATCAAATGTATATAAAGGCTCATTGCTTGTTTGAATTTGATTCCAGCGAGCATTATCGTCAAATACATGCTCATATTCTTTACGGAACAATTCAGGTGTAACTGTCTGTTTAACCACTTCATTAACTTCAGCAGTAGATGGCCAAATATCGTTAAAGAAGACATCATTGCCATTCTTGTCTTTTCCGATTGGCTCGTTTTGAAGATCAATATCTACCGTACCAGCTAGTGCATAAGCGACAACTAATGGCGGAGAAGCCAGGTAGTTAGCTTTTACAAGCGGATGGATACGTCCTTCAAAGTTACGGTTACCGGAAAGAACAGATGTTACAAGAAGATCGCTTTCAGCTACAGCCTTTTCGATTTCTTCTCTTAATGGACCGGAGTTACCGATACATGTTGTACAGCCATAGCCAACAAGGTTGAATCCAAGCTGTTCCATGTATGGAAGAAGTCCTGAATCACGCAGGTATCCAGTAACAACCTTAGATCCCGGTGCTAAAGAAGTTTTTACGAACTTAGGAACTTCCATTCCAAGTTCAACTGCTTTTTTCGCCACTAAACCTGCACCAACTAAAACGTAAGGGTTTGAAGTATTTGTACAGCTAGTGATGGCCGCAATGGCAACAGCACCCGTTTTCATCTTGGTTGAATCGCCATTTGCAAATTCAACAGTGACTTTTTTGTCGATTTCTTTCTTATCCAAGCCAAAGCCCTGATTGCCCTGTGGTGCAGTGATCGCGTCATTGAACTCCTTTTTCATTGCTGAAAGCGGAATTAAATCCTGCGGACGCTTAGGACCTGAAAGGTTCGCTTCAATTTCGGAAAGATTGATTTCAACTACATTTGTGTATACCGGCTCTAAAGATGGATCGAAGAACATTCCATTTTCTTTGCAGTATTTTTCAACAATCTTGATTTGCTCTTCAGGACGTCCAGTCAGGCGCATGTAATCAAGGGCTTCCGCATCAACAGGGAAGAAACCGCAAGTTGCACCGTATTCTGGAGCCATGTTAGCAATTGTAGCGCGGTCAGCCAATGGAAGCTGTGTAACACCAGGGCCGAAGAATTCTACAAACTTGCCAACTACTCCCTGGCTGCGCAGTACTTGAGTTACCTTTAATGCAAGGTCAGTAGCAGTTGTTCCGTTAGGAAGCTCGCCAGTAAGCTTAACCCCTACAACTTCAGGAACAGGGAAATATGAAGGCTGGCCCAGCATACCTGCTTCAGCTTCAATTCCTCCTACACCCCATCCAAGAACGCCGATACCGTTGATCATGGTTGTATGGGAGTCAGTACCTACAAGAGTATCAGGGAAAGTTTCGTAGTCGCCCTCTGTTGTCTCAAGCGCATGAACAACATTCGCAAGGAACTCAAGGTTTACCTGGTGAACAATACCTGTTGCAGGCGGAACTGCACGATAGTTGTCAAATGCTTTTTGTGCCCAGCTCAAGAACTGGTAACGCTCAGCATTTCGCTCGAATTCAAGCTCCATGTTGGCTTCAAGAGAATCAGGTGTTCCATACTTATCTACCTGTACAGAGTGGTCAATAACCAGATCAACAGGCTTCTCAGGATTAATTTTATCAGGATCCCCACCCATGTCAGCCATTGCCTTACGCAATGAAGCAAGGTCAACTACTGCCGGAACTCCAGTGAAGTCCTGCAGAATTACACGTGATGGTTTGAAAGGAACATCTACTTCTTTCACTTCAGAAGTTCCCCATTTTGCCAGGTTTTCAACATGCTCTTTTGTAATTACACGGCCGTCATATTGACGAAGTACTGATTCCAATAATACCTTAATTGAATAAGGCAATTTAGAAACATTACCTACTCCAGCTTCTTCCAGAGCACCTAAATGATAGTAATGATAGCGCTTCCCGTCCAGATCAAAGGATTTGCGGGAATTGAACACATCGTTCTTTGCCAAATGTATTACCCCCTCTTTCAATAAACATCATATACCAAGTGTTAGGTAATTGTCGAAAAGTTTGAATTTTCATCCATCCTTACTTTTCTCACAATTCCTATATTAATACAACCTGCTATATAAGTAAATAACAAGAAAGTTATTGTTTTTGATAAGTTTTTCTTATCATAATTTCTCATTTACTCGATTAAGTCTTTTAAATGCCGTAATTGATAGTGTTTTTCAATTAGACAAAAATTCCATACCTCGCCTGGTTATTATTCTGCAAAAACGAAAAAGGAAATCCGCCGGTCCAAAAAACAACATAAATTGACATTATCCAAGGGAAAATAGTAACAGGGAGGTGATGACTATGGCTAAAAGAAAGTCTAATCATATTATTCAAGGTATGAACGCTGCACAGGGCCAGGGCATAGGCGCAGGGTATAATGAGGAATATGCGAATGAACCATTAACAGAAGCTCAAAGGCAAAACAATAAAAAGCGGAAGAAGAATCAATAAATAATACCCGGCTGAACTGCAGCCGGGTAAATTCTAATACTGATTTACATCATCAACCATGGATCTTAAATCCTGCTGGAATCTTTCCAGCTGCGCTCGCTGATGGTCAGATGCAACCTCCAGGGCATTTTCAATTTGAGAGTATGCTTCATTTACTTCCTGCTTCAGATGTTTTAGCTGATGCCCATAACTGGCAGAATCTCTTACAATTTCAGCGTAAAGCTCCTGGGCATCTTCCATTCCCTGCTGTGCTGCCTGAAATGCCTGCTGTTTATCTTTATGGTATGGCATGTTTATTTCACTCCTAATAAAATTTGTACCATTAAATTGCGCAAAAGTATCATAAAATATTCCGAGGAATCTTTCAGGAGCAAATCTTGACATTCAGCCACATTTTGCAAGGCAATTTTTCAATGGAAAAGAGACAAACTAACACATGAGGTGAAGGTGAATCACCTTGTATCTTTTTACCCGTCAGCCATTAAGACGGAAGCGGCATATCAGCTGCCTGAAGCGGAAGAAACATCCTATTAACCGAGGAGGACTTCAATTGAACAAAAACAATGGCAAAGACATGCGAAAGAATGCACCTAAAGGACATAATAATGATGGACAGCCTGAACCATTGAGCGGCTCTAAGAAAGTAAAAAACCGTAACCACACCAGACAAAAACATAATTCACACCACGATATGTGAATACAAAGAAGCAGCTGCCTCATCATCAGGCACCTGCTTTTTCTTTAAACAGCATTTAAAGCATTTATTATAGTATCCTCTTCTTCAGCAGTTACTGTCCTAAGATCAATCAGAATTTCTTCCTTTTGAATCCTGACTATTATGGAAGAATTAATCCTTAACTGGCGGCCGATATGATCTGCTGAATATTGAAGGTGCTTTAAAACAGCAATCCAGGATGGAAGCTCTACATCAGGCATCGTGCCTCCTCCAACCTGCCCTGTACTCTGTCTCATCGAGCATACATAATCGTTCCCGGCGGCTTGTAATCTGTTAAGAAATTGGGACGTTCTTACTTTGAGTTCATCACTGGTCATCAAAACATCATGGACCACCGGAATATTTTTCAGACCCTCTTCGCCTTTTAAGTAATCAATAAGAGTGCCTTCGAGAGCAGCAATTGTCATTTTATCCACCCGGAGAACCCGGGCAAGCTGATGCTTTTGCAGCTTTTCGATTAAATTCTTTCTTCCGGCAATAATTCCTGCCTGAGGACCGCCCAAAAGCTTATCTCCGCTGAAAGAAACGATATCTGCCCCCATTTTTAAAACATCGCTGACTGCTGGTTCATTTCCGATTCCTTTGCTTTTAAAATCAAATAGTGCACCGCTGCCCAGATCTTCATAAAATATGAGGTTTTTTTCTTTTGATAGGCGGGCAAGTTCCCCGGTGCCGACTTCTTTCGTAAAACCAATAATTTTAAAATTGCTCGTGTGCACCTTCATAATCATAGCTGTATCTTCATTTATCACTTTTTTATAATCTTCCAGGTGGGTTTTATTTGTTGTTCCCACTTCAACGAGCTTTGCCCCGCTCTCTTCCATTATACTTGATACCCTGAAGGAGCCTCCGATTTCAACAAGCTGTCCACGGGAAACGATTACTTCTTTTTCATCCGCAAGAGCTCTTAAAATGAAATAAACGGCAGCAGCGTTATTATTGACTGCCATGGCTGCTTCTGCACCTGTCAGTTCTTTGATCAGATTTTCCAGGTGACTATGCCTGGATCCCCGTTCGCCTTTAACCAGGTTATACTCCAAATTGGAATAGTTCATGGCAGCTTCAAGCATATGATCTGCTGCTGACTTGCTTAACCGTGCCCGGCCAAGATTAGTGTGAAGAACAGTGCCAGTAGCATTGATAACCCTTTTAAGTGTATAGCCATACCGAACAGTGATTACCTCTTCTGCTTTTTGAAATATAAGGTCCGTAAACTTTTCCGTACCGGGCTCCTCACCGGTCCAATTCCCGGCAAGAATAGTATTCCTAATATCAGAAATTACCTCTTTCAGCATGTTGGTTGTATGTATAAAGTCAAGTTCATACTGTTTCATTAAATGAGTAAAACGCCGGTCTTTTTGCAGTTCATGCACCGGCAAAATTTTTCTGACTGTACTCTTCATAATATCCCTCCAGCATTTGCCCCGTTATTATATCATTTTTCACTAATTTGCATGAAATGAATACTATAGAAGGAAACAAGGGGGTTTTGAAGTTGAACAAAAAGGAAGATTTCCATCCGTTTAATTTGAGTGAATTGGAAAAATGGATGGAGGATTATTACCTGGACCCGCTTTCTTCTTATTTGGATCAGATAACATTCCGCATCGACTTATACGATACAGAAGCACAGATTATTGTTGAGGCGCTTTTAACGGGATGTGCCTCAAAAGATGTAACCGTTTCCCTAAAAGAAGACAGCGTAATCATCAAAGCTGCTAAAATAGATGACACAAAAGCAATTCGGCGCGGACAACCATGCATGCGAAAAGTTAAACTGCCTTTCTCCGTTGTAAATAAAAAGGTTAGTGCAGATTTTGCAAATGAGATATTAGAGATTTTTATTAATAAAAATGAAGCGGGACCGGGATGCAATAGAGAGATAATCATCGATTAATAAACTGAGATAGGGGTTGCCTTTACCCTTTGTTTACATAGATCAGCAAAAAACCTCCTCCGCCCGGAGAAGGTTTTTTACCGTTAATTCTTCATTTTTTCTATGATTTCTTTGGTTTTAGGAAAAACGCCTGTATCCAGCTTAGAATAAAGCTTTTCTCCATTAACTGTTACTTCGAAAGCTCCGCCCTTGCTTGGAACCAGTTCCATTTTTGAAATCTCAGAATGAAAATGCGTAAATAGCTCTTCCGCGAAACTCGCGGCTTTAGGTGCGTAGTTTCACATCATGCAAAATTCAACTTTTACTTCATAAGCCATATTTAAACCTCCGTGTGTAATTTGTTAGAATGTAAATATAAAGACATTCTAGTATAACTGTTTTATTACTGCAAATCGAATTGTTTTTCCTTCTAAATAGAAAGCTGAAAATTATGGAGTGATTTGATGGATGCAAAAAAATACCTGCAGCGAATAAAAGTTTCGGCTGACCGTAACCTCGATCTTGAATATCTGGCAAAACTGCAGAGCGGGCATATGCTCAATATTCCATTTGAAAACTTGGATGTGACACGAAAAACCCCTATAAGGCTGAACACAGACTTTTTTTCTGAGAAAATACTGGAACGGGGCCGGGGAGGCTTTTGCTATGAGTTAAACGGTCTGTTTCAACTTCTTCTGTCAGAACTGGGATTTCAATCACGTCTTATTTCCTGCACCGTTAAAAAGCCTGATGGATGGGCCAGAGAAGATTCTCATGCGGCAATACTGGTTTACTTGCACCAACTTCCTTATTTGGTTGATGTGGGGTTTGGTGATTCCGTCAGGCAGCCTCTGCCTCTAACGGGTGAGGAAAAAACCGATGTCAGCGGAACATACAGGATAAAAGCGACAGCTGAAGGAAAGTTTGATCTTCAGCGGTTTGAGGATGGTAAATGGAAAATTCTATACCGTTTTTCTGATAGGCCGGTGCAGCTTGACGACTTTCATGATGCCTGTTTATTCAATCAGACTTCTCCTGAATCTCATTTTACGCATGGGGATCTGGCGACTATTGCTACAAAGGATGGCCGTATTACACTTTCAGGATTAACTGTTACCAAGTCTGAAGAATCCAGAAAAAATAAATTCGAACTATCCGTGGGGAAAAAGAAGATTTTCTTCTCGGGCAATTTAACATAAAATTGTAAAAGGGACAGCCAAGCGGCGTCCCTTTTTATTTGATCATAATTTTGTTCTTAATTTATCAAGCATATCAGCAGTCATTTTTGCTAAGTCAAAATCTGCTTTGAATCCCCACTCTTCTCTTGCTGCTGAGGCATCAATCGAATTTGGCCAGCTGTCTGCAATTCCCTGGCGTACAGGATCCACTTCATAGGAAATTTCAAATCCTGGGATATGCTTTCTGATTTCAGCCGCAATCTGTTCAGGTTCAAAACTCATCGCTGTTACATTAAAGGAGTTGCGGTGGATGAGTTTATCTGCATCAACTTCCATTAAATCAATGATAGCATTCAGCGCATCCGGCATATACATCATATCCATATATGTGCCTTTGTCGATGTAGGATGTATAGCGGCCATTTTTAATGGCTTCATAATAGATCTCAACAGCGTAATCAGTCGTTCCGCCCCCTGGAGGAGTTACATAGGAGATTAAACCAGGGAACCTCAGGCCTCTGGTATCCACACCAAACTTGTAATAGTAGTAATCCGACAGCAATTCGCCTGCAACTTTATTCACGCCATACATGGTAGTAGGGCGGTGAATCGTATCCTGTGGAGTGTTGTCTTTAGGTGTAGAAGGGCCAAATGCACCAATGGAGCTTGGCGTAAAGAATTGTGCATTGCATTCTCTAGCTGTTTCAAGTGCATTCATAAGTCCGCCCATATTTAAATTCCATGCAAATACCGGGTTAGCCTCAGCTGTAGCTGATAATAGAGCAGCCATATGAATAACTGTATCTACATTATATTTCTTTGCTGTGTCCATCATTGATTTTGCATCGGTAACGTCAACCATTTCAAATGGTCCTGAATTAGCAGCCTCAGAATCATTTTTTCTGATGTCTGTTGCGATAACATTATCCGTTCCATAGATTTCTCTTAATTTCAAGGTTAGTTCAGAGCCGATTTGACCTAATGCTCCCGTAATCATTATCCGTTTCATCTTATTCCTCCAACGTTTCCTCTTTGCCTTAGTTTGTATATATAGCCGAACTTAAATAATTCCCATTTCCTTGCCGACTTTTTCATATATTGCTATTGCCTGATCCAGCATTTCTTTCGTATGTGCTGCAGATGGCATGTTTCTGACACGGCCCGTTCCCCTTGGAACAGTCGGGAAGACGATTGATTTTGCATAAACGCCTTCTTCATTGAGCTTTTTGCTGAATTCCTGTGTTTTTACTTCATCCCCAACAATACAAGGAGTAATCGGCGTTTCGCTGTCGCCTATATCAAAGCCTAATTTTTGCAGCCCGTCCTTAAGGTAGTTAGCATTTTCCCATAACTTTTCATTCAGTTCAGTACTTTCCATAAGCAGTTCAATAGCTTTCGTGCTTGCTGCTACATCTGCAGGTGTTAAAGATGTAGAGAATAGGAATGGTCTGCTGCGTACTTTCAGCCAATCAATTAAATCCTTTTTGCCGGCCACATATCCACCAACAACACCAATTGCCTTTGAAAGTGTGCCGATCTGGAAATCGATTTTGTCGGAAAGGCCGAAGTGCTTAACAGTGCCCGCTCCCTTTCCAAGAACTCCTGAACCGTGTGCATCATCCACATATGTGATCAGATCGAACTCTTCCGCGATTTCCACGATCTCAGGAAGCTTTGCGATATCCCCATCCATCGAGAAGACTCCGTCAGTAATAACCATGATTTTGTTGTACTGTCCTGATTCTTTCGCTTCCTTCGCTTTAGCTCTTAAATCTTCCATGTCAGAATGATTTACGCGAATAATCTTGGCTTTGGATAAGCGGCATCCATCAATAATGGAAGCATGGTTCAGCTCATCAGACAAAATGGCATCATTTTTATCCATAACAGCAGAAATAGCAGCCATGTTACAATTAAATCCGGATTGGTATGCGATAGCTGCTTCTGTATGTTTGAACTCAGCCAGCTTTTCTTCAAGTTTCGTGTGAAGTTCAAGCGTTCCATTTATCGTGCGGACAGCACCTGCTCCAACACCAAATTTTTCAATTGCTTCGTTTGCAGACTTTTTTAGTCTTTCATCAGTTGCCAAACCTAAATAGTTATTGGATGAAAGATTAATCAGTTCTCTGCCGTTGATTTTGATTATTGGACCATTTGGGCTTTCAAGTGGGTCGATTACATTGTAAAGTCCTCTATCTTTTAAATCCTCCAGGTTTTCCTGTAAAAAAGCATCTAAAATTTTGCTGGTCATGTCAGTATCCCCCAGTACTTTTTTATTGAATGTCGCCAACTCATATACAACTGTATTTTTAGAGTGGACATTTTTTGAGTAAATAAAGTTAGCTATGTAAAGGTTTTTCCACATTATACTTTAACACAATTTTTCATTTTGTACACTTATGAAGGACAGATTTTCTATTGGTGTTTCTTTGAAATTTCCTTATAAACAGTTTTCCCTATTATCTAGAAAAAATTTACCTGCATATTTAGCTAAATTGAATAAATATACACATAATTGATCTGTTTACTCTATGATTGCACAGGGAACCAATCAAACATAGAACAATAGGTCAGGCATTAAGCCTTTGGAGGTATTTATTATAATGAAACATCCGCTAAACGTAACTTCGGAAATAGGAGAATTAAAGACGGTCCTTCTGCATAGGCCGGGTAAGGAAATCGAAAACCTTACGCCTCAATATTTGAAAAGACTTTTATTCGATGACATTCCATTTCTGCCTGCCATTCAAAAAGAACATGATTATTTCGCCAATATTTTAAGCAACCGGGGAATTGAGGTCTTATATCTCGATAAATTGATGACAGAAGCCATACAGCAGGACGAGGCAAGACTGGCTTTTATTGAAAAGGTCTTATGGGAAAGCCAATCTAATATCAATGGTTCCTATGATACAGTGAAAGAGTATCTCTTATCTCTTTCTCCCGATGAACTGGTTAAGAAAGTGATGGCTGGTGTCGTTAAGTCGGATATTGATCAGGATAAGAAAATTCATCTTCATGAAATGATGCCGGATCATTATCCTTTTTATCTCGACCCCATGCCTAACCTCTATTTTACGAGGGATCCGGCTGCGGTTATCGGTGAAGGCATTACGATTAATCGAATGCATGAGCCTGCAAGGAGAAGGGAATCCATTTTTATGGACTGCATCATGAATCATCATCCGCGTTTTAATAAACATGAGATCCCTGCTTACTTTAAGCGTGATGACCTCTACTCTCTTGAAGGCGGAGATGAGCTGATTTTAAGTGACGAAGTGGTTGCCATTGGCGTCAGTGCAAGAACCTCTGCACAAGGAATTGAAAAACTTGCACGAGAGTTATTCTCCCGTCAGGATGCCATTAAAAAGGTTGTGGCAGTTGAAATCCCTAAAATCCGCGCATTCATGCACCTGGATACCGTTTTCACCATGATCGATCATGATAAATTCACCTACCATCCTGCTATTGAAGATAGAGATGGCAGTATGAAGATTTACATACTGGAACAGGAGAATAATTCAGAAACTCTTAAGATTACAGAGAAAAACTCACTGAAAGAAACATTGAAAGAAGTACTTCATCTTAATGAATTAGTGTTAATCCCCTGCGGAGGAGGCTGCCCGATTGCATCGGCACGCGAACAGTGGAACGATGGCTCCAATACACTCGCCATCGCTCCCGGTGTAGTTGTCACTTACGACAGAAACTATGTTTCAAACGACGTACTCCGGCAAAATGGAGTTGAAGTCATTGAAATTCTCAGCTCGGAACTTTCAAGAGGCCGTGGCGGCCCAAGATGCATGAGCATGCCGATCATAAGGGAGAGTATTAGCTAATAAATCGGGCGGTTGCCAAACCGCCCGATTTTTTATATTAGAGATCATTCCAACTCCTACTCCTTCCCCTTTCAAAAAACAAGTTCTTTTAGGTAAAAACGAAAATATAAATATACTAATGCCCTTTTCAAACAAGCAATTGCCTGCTCTTTTTATAAGATGTTCCTCTTAATAATTTATATTTATTTATAATTATTATAAAAAAGTATTGATTTTACTTTGAGAAGTGTTATCATTGCAAATATAAGCAAGTTATTAAACTTTTATGAGGTGATTATAGAATGACAAAAAAGAATAATCTCACAACAAGCTGGGGCGCGCCAGTTGGCGATAACCAAAATTCAATGACTGCCGGCTCAAGAGGGCCAACATTAATTCAGGATGTACACTTGCTGGAAAAGCTCGCCCATTTTAACAGAGAACGTGTGCCTGAGCGTGTTGTTCATGCAAAAGGTGCCGGTGCACATGGCTATTTTGAAGTTACAAATGACCTCACTAAATATACAAAAGCAGCTTTTCTATCTGAAGTAGGCAAAAGAACGCCTTTATTCATCCGCTTTTCAACTGTAGCCGGCGAACTTGGTTCTGCAGATACTGTACGCGATCCGCGCGGCTTTGCTGTTAAATTCTATACAGAAGAAGGAAACTACGATCTTGTAGGAAACAACACGCCTGTATTCTTTATCCGGGATGCCATCAAGTTCCCTGACTTTATTCATACACAGAAGCGTGATCCTAAGACTCATTTGAAAAATCCGACTGCCGTCTGGGACTTCTGGTCCTTATCCCCTGAGTCGCTGCACCAGGTAACCATCTTAATGTCTGACCGGGGAATTCCTGCAACACTAAGACATATGCATGGGTTTGGAAGTCATACCTTCAAGTGGGTAAATGATAAGGGCGAAGGCGTCTGGGTGAAATATCACTTTAAAACAGAGCAAGGTGTTAAAAACCTCAGTGTCGAAGCTGCAGCTAAAATGGCAGGCGAAAATCCGGATTACCATACAGAGGACTTATTCAATGCAATTGAGAATGGAGACTATCCTTCCTGGAAGCTTTGCGTGCAAATCATGCCGCTTGAGGATGCAAATACGTACCGTTTCGACCCATTCGATGTCACAAAGGTGTGGTCACAAAAAGACTACCCATTAATCGAAGTGGGACGTATGGTTCTTAATAAAAACCCCGAAAATTACTTTGCTGAAGTTGAGCAGGCTACCTTCTCTCCTGGAACTCTAGTACCTGGTATTGAAGTGTCACCTGATAAAATGCTTCAGGGCCGTTTGTTTGCCTACCATGATGCACACCGGTACCGTGTAGGTGCCAACCATCAGATGCTGCCAATCAATCGCCCTAAGAACGAAGTGCAAAACTACCAGCGGGACGGCCAGATGCGCTTTGACAACAATGGCGGAGGATCTGTCTATTACGAGCCGAACAGCTTTGGGGGACCAACTGAAGTACAGGAGCACAAGCAGGCTGCATACCCTGTATCCGGTTTAGCCGAAAGCGTTGCGTACGACCATAATGACCACTACACACAAGCCGGTGATCTATACCGCTTAATGAGTGAGGAAGAACGCTCCCGTCTTGTAGCAAACATTGTTGCTGCCATGACGCCTGTGGAAAAAGAAGAAATAAAGCTTCGCCAGATTCAGCATTTCTTTAAAGCTGATCCTGATTACGGCACACGTATTGCTAAAGGTCTTGGCCTTGCAGTGCCGCAGGGAGTAAAGTAAACTACTAAAAATAGCGAAAGGTGCCATAAGCTGTTTGGCACCTTTTTTCGTGGTGAAGTGCTAGTATGACCCCCTATTTACTGATCCCCAACATTACTGCCGCGACTACTATTTATCCAATAATGAAGCAGGAAATAACTTTAGATAGAAAAAACATTCTAAATCTAGTAAGATATCCACATGGAATATTAGAGAAGGGGTAAAAAAATGAGCGTATTAAATGTACAAAACTTAAGTCACGGTTTCGGTGATCGTGCGATTTTTAATGATGTGTCTTTTCGGCTTTTAAAAGGTGAACATGTTGGACTGGTTGGGGCAAATGGTGAGGGTAAGTCTACTTTCATGAATATCGTGACCGGGAAGTTGCAGCCTGACGAGGGGAAAGTTGAGTGGTCACGAAAGGTTCGTGTAGGTTACTTAGACCAGCATGCTGTACTTAAAAAAGGCACTTCTATGCGTGAGGCTTTAAGTACTGCTTTTCAATATCTTTTTGATGCTGAAACAGAAATCAATGAACTTTATGCAAAAATGGGTGATGAAGGTGCTGATATCGATGCATTACTTGCAGAAGTTGGAGAGCTGCAAGAAACTTTAGATAGTAATGATTTCTATCAAATTAATTCAAAAGTTGAGGAAGTTGCCCGTGGCCTGGGATTAGACGAAGTTGGACTTGATCGGGATATAGATGATCTTAGCGGCGGGCAGCGTACCAAAGTTTTGCTGGCTAAGCTTTTGCTGGAAAAGCCAGAAATTCTATTACTGGACGAGCCTACAAACTATTTGGATGAACAGCATATCGAATGGCTGAAGCGCTATTTACAGGAATATGAGAATGCATTTATTTTGATTTCTCATGATATTCCATTCTTAAACAGTGTTGTTAACTTGATATATCACATGGAAAACCAGGAATTGAATCGCTATGTTGGCGACTATGATAACTTCTTAAATGTATATGAAATGAAAAAGCAGCAACTGGAGGCTGCATACAAGCGCCAACAGCAGGAAATTGCCAATTTAAAGGATTTCGTTGCCCGCAACAAGGCAAGTGTGGCAACTCGTAATATGGCGATGTCCCGTCAAAAGAAGCTCGACAAAATGGAAGTTATTGAATTGGGGAGAGAGAAGCCGAAACCAGAGTTTATTTTCAAAGAAGCCCGTGCAGCCAGCCGCTGGATTTTCACGACTGAAGATCTTGTTATTGGTTACAACGAACCACTTTCCCGCCCTCTGAATTTGAAAATGGAACGCGGACAAAAAATTGCATTCGTGGGTGCTAATGGTATTGGTAAGTCTACTCTTTTAAAAAGTATTCTTGGCTTGATTAACCCCATTTCGGGAAAAGTGGAACGCGGTGAGTATCAACACATCGGTTACTTTGAGCAGGAAGTTAAACAGTCAAACTACAACACTTGTATTGAAGAGATCTGGAGCGAGTTCCCAAGTATGAATCAGGCTGAAGTACGTGCTGCTCTTGCAAAATGCGGGTTAACGACGAAACATATTGAAAGTAAAGTCGAAGTCCTTTCTGGTGGCGAAAAAGCAAAAGTTCGATTATGTAAAATTTTAAACACAGAAACGAATTTATTAATTCTGGATGAACCTACCAATCACTTGGATGTGGATGCAAAAGAAGAATTAAAACGTGCTCTAAAGGCATATCGCGGAAGTATTTTGATGGTTTCCCACGAACCGGATTTCTATCGTGAAATTGCCACAGATATTTGGAATTGTGAGGATTGGACGACGAAAGTTTTTTAATACAGATCAAGCATTCCCCTGCCACGCAGGGGATTTTTTTATTGTTCACAAAACATTCTTATTTGCCTTCAAGTGCTCCATCTATACCTTCTAACTGACATACTAAGGACTTTTCCTATAAATGGATCACTAAAAAGCAATACAGGTAATGGTCTATTCGTGTATAATGAGGGGAGTTTTCAATAATGGAAGCGGTTCAATTTATACCAAAATAATTGACAAAGGACTTAAAACATTCATGATAAAAAAGAAAATTGCCTGGATTACAGACAGCACAGCCTATGTTACTAAGGAGCTGCTGGAACATCCTGACGTTTATGTAGTTCCTCTAACCATTACATTCGGTGAGGAATCCTATGAAGATGGTATTGATTTAAATACAGATCAGCTGTATAGCCGGATTCGGAATGAAAAAGAAGTTCCAAAAACTTCGCAGCCCTCTGCCGGAAGATTTGCCGAACTATTTGAATCATTGAAGCATGAATATGATGCTGCAGTTGCTGTCCATGTATCCAGCAAGCTTAGCGGCACGCTGAATAGCTGTTTAACCGGAGCAGAGCTGGCTGAGTTACCTATTTTTGCAGTTGATTCTAAATGCATGTCTTATGCCATTACATCATTGATCAATAAAGGATTAAAGCTTGCTGAAAATGATGTGCCGGCACATAAAATTGCAGATATCCTGCAAAGTGAGACAAACAAATCCGAGAACTATATATTGCTTGGAAGCCTTGAGCAATTTTATAAAGGCGGCAGAATGTCTGGCACACAATACCTGCTGGGAAGCATATTAAAAATAAAGCCAATTATCCGCATTAACCGGGACGGGGAGTTTGAACTGTTTGATAAAGTCCGTTCAGAAAAAAAAGCATTTAAAAGAATGATAGAATTGCTAGGGAATTCCTATGAAAACCACACAATTCCCCAGGTTCAAATCATGCATGGGAATGTGCCTGCCAAAGCGGAGGAACTGGCCGAAGAAATACAGTCTCATTTTCCGCGGCTTGATATTCTCATTGGTGATATAAGTTCAACGATCGCTGCCCATGCCGGTGAGGGAACATTGGCCATTATATGGCAAAACGAAAGTTAAAAAAGCACTCTCCAAAAGGAAAGTGCTTTTTTTCTATTCAACCCACGTGAACATGTAATTTTCATCTTCAATTAACTTAGCGTTTTTCACCAGTTTTAAAGGCTTGAATGTATCAATCATAACAGCAAGTTCGAGTGTTTCCTTTTTCCCGATGCTGGCTTCAGTTTTCCCCGGATGAGGCCCATGTGGAATCCCGCTCGGATGAAGGGTGATGGAGCCTTCTCTAATCCCCTTCCTGCTCATGAAATTGCCTTCCACATAGTACAGCAGTTCATCACTGTTGACATTGCTGTGATAGTAAGGGGCAGGGATGGCCTCCGGATGATAGTCATATAATCTTGGAACAAAGGAACACACAACAAAGTTATGTCCTTCAAATGTCTGATGGACCGGCGGAGGCTGATGCACCCTTCCAGTAATCGGTTCAAAATCTTCTATATTGAAGACCCATGGGTAAAGATAGCCGTCCCAGCCCTCCACATCAAGCGGATGATGATTCAGAATATGAGAATGCAAGTATCCCCTGGTTTTGGTGATAACTTCATATTCTCCTTTTTGATCATATGTTTCCAGTGTCTCCGGTCCCCGTATATCCCGTTCACAGAATGGACTATGTTCAAGCAGCTGCCCATACTCATTCCGGTATCTTCTTGGTGTTGTAATCTGGCTGAAAGACTCAACAAGGAGCACTTTAGTCAGCTGCTCTTTATCCGGAATCACGCGGTAAACAGTGCCAATCGGAATAATGACATAGTCTCCGGGGCGATAGGTTAAAGTTCCGAACATGGTCTCAACTTTCCCTGTTCCATAGTGAATATAGAGCATCTCATCTCCATCGCCATTCCGGTAAAAGCTTTTCATCGGCTCAGTAATATTTATGGTGCCTATTAAAAGGTCATCATTCCCGAGCAGATATTCCCTTGCTGAAAGTGCATCCCCTTTCTTTTCAATTTGATCTGTGAACAAATGCCGATGCTTTAAGCTCTCCTGATCTTCATACTCAGGAACATATTTTCCGATCAGTTCAGTTCGCGCTACTTCTGTCGGCATGTAGTGATGATAAAGAATGGATTGTGTCCCGGAAAAACCTTTTGTCCCCATTACCTGTTCCCTGAATAGGGTCCCATCCGATTTTTTGAAGGTCGTATGGCGCTTGTGCGGAATTCTTCCCATTTGACGATAAAACATATTTCCACCTCACTCATTTGCAATTCGATTTTTTAATATTCCGAGATTGCTAATCTCAAGCTCGATCTCATCTCCAGGCTTCAGCCAGCGGTGCACATCCGTACCCAGTTCAAGAATGCAGCCGCTGCCAACAGTCCCGGATCCTATCATTTCACCAGGGCAGAGGGTTACACCGTCAGAAGCACGCTCAATCATCTCGTAAAAGGAATAGTAGATATCCTGCATATTCCCCTCTGATAAAAGTGTTCCATTGACTTTTGCCGTCATGAGCAAATCATAGCCATTTTCAACACGGAAATTCTCAAGCTCATCCTTTGTCACGATATATGGCCCGACAGAAGTGGCAAAATCCTTCCCTTTGGCAGGGCCAAGACCTACCTTCATTTCTTTTCGCTGAATATCTCTTGCACTCCAGTCGTTCAGGATACAATACCCAAAAATATAATCATCCGCTTCGGCAGCTTTAATATCCTTTCCTTCTTTGCCGATGATACAGGCAATTTCGAGCTCGTAATCAAGCCATTCGCAATGCTTGGGACGTGAAATTTCTTCATTTGGACCCTTAATGCTCAGATGATTTGAAAAATAAAAGACGGGTATTTCATACCATTCGGGTATCATATCAATTCCGCGGTTATCTCTTGCCGTTTTTACGTGTTCTTCAAAAGCATAGAAATCCCGAAAGCTTTTTGGATTTGGCAGTGGAGCCATTAAGTTCACATCGGATACTGGATATACTCCTTTATCGGTGTTCATCAGTTTTTTGCTGGAAGTTAGGTATTCCATAAAAAACTCATGATTTTCAAGGAAAGCCAGCATTGTTTTTGGAAGAACACCATTGGTCGCTTCATGCATATCAACGGCATACTCCTCATTCTTCAGCCAGCCCGCTCTTATAGATCCATCCGGTTTTTGAAAGGTTATGAATTTCATGGCATCACCTTGGGTCCGTTTTTCGGATTAATTCAAATATATCAGTCATTGGCCTTGTATAGATATGTCCCGCCATCCGGCCAACAGGCTTCAGCTTTTCGGAATTAATCCTTCCATTTTCGTAAAGCTCTTCAGCAACATGCACATGCTCCACTTTTCCAATCACCAGGCTTCCTGAACCGGGATGTTCTCCAAAGTGAAGTACCTGATAGAGACTGCATTCCAAATGGACTTTTGATTCTTTAACCCGAGGCGGCTTGACAGCGGCACTTTTTTCTTTATCGAGACCCGCGGCGGCCAGTTCGTCTGTATCAGCCGGAAAATCTGCGGCACAAATATTCATCTTTTCGGTAAAGTCTTCACTGACGATGTTAATAACGAATTCCTTAGTGGCTTCAATATTAGCAAGCGTATCTTTCTTAGAGCCATCAGTCCCTTTTCGCATCGGTGAAAAGCAAATCAGCATCGGATCTGCACATATGGCAGTAAAAAAGCTGAATGGGGCTGCATTGACATTTCCATCGGTATCCATGGTGGTAACAAACGCAATGGGTCGCGGCAGAATTGAGCCAACCATCAGCTTATATGCGTCTTTCCACTCAAGACTCTGTGGATTTAATTCCATATGCCCTACACCGCCTTTTCATTTAGAAGTTTGTTTATCACAGCCAATGCCGCTTCATTATCTTCCCTTGTTCCTAAAGTCATCCGAAAAGCATCAAGATAGCCTTCAAACTTCATTTTTCGGACCACTAAGCCATTTGCAATCAAGTTGTCTGCAATAGGAAGCTGGCTGAAAATATATATAAAATTAGTTTGGGAAGGAAAATAGCCTACATGTAATTCTGTTAGTTTTTGGCACACAAATTTCATCTCTTCGGCATTTTTATGTGCACAATCCTTTACAAAGTCCTGATCATTTAGTGCTGCAGAAGCCGCTGCCTGTGCCAGGTGGTTGACATTAAAAACATCTTTTACTTTATGAAGGTCATTCACGATCTCCGGATGCATGATTCCATAGCCGACACGGAGTCCGGCAAGACCGTAGATTTTGGAGAAAGTCCTTAAAATGATTAAGTTAGGCCTCTGTTCAAGAAGCGAAATAGAGTCAGGATAATCCTCGGAATTCACATATTCAAAGTATGCTTCATCAAGAATAATCAGTATATTCGAAGGAACTTTATCAATGAATTGCAGCAGTTCTGTTTTACCGACTATTGTTCCTGTAGGATTGTTGGGATTGCAGATAAACACCATTTTTGTTTTTTCGTTTATCTTCTCATACATGGCACTTAGATTATGTGTTCCCTTTTGCAGCGGCACTGTTATCGCACTGCCTCCTTCAATCAGGACGTTTGTTTCATAACGCGGAAATGTATTCTGAGCCATGACCGCTTCATCTCCAGCACTTATGTATGCTCTAGTAAATAATCGGATGATTTCTTCTGAACCATTGCTGACCAGAAAGTTATCTTCTCTTATATTATAGAAGCCGGCCAGTTTGCGTTTGAGCAGGGAAACAGTGCCATCCGGGTAAAAGTAAAGACTGTTCATTGCTTTGCTGATGCTGTTCCTGACTTCGGGTGAACACCCATACACATTTTCATTATCAGACATTTTCCGGACAGCCATTAAATTGTACTTTTCTTTGATCTCTTCCGGCGAGCTGCCAAGCGGATAAGAAACAATCTTCTCCACAGCGCTTTTTGTCTGGATTCTAGCCATCTGGATTGCCTCCTCCTTAAATTTATTAAAAAAGGGAGAAAGCATTTCTCCCTTTTAAGCTGAAAAGTTATAAATTCCCTCGTCTTTCCTGCTCACGTTCAATAGATTCAAAGAGTGCTTTAAAGTTGCCTTCACCAAACCCTCTGGCACCTTTACGCTGAATGATTTCAATGAATAAGGTCGGACGATCTACGATTGGTTTCGTAAAAATTTGCAGCAGATAGCCTTCGTCATCGCGGTCAACGAGAATATCTAATTCCTTCAATTTGTCTATCTCTTCATCAATTTTCCCTACGCGCTCAGAAAGCATTTCATAATAAGAATCAGGAGTGCTTAAGAACTCTACCCCATTTTTACGGAGGGTGCTGACAGTGCTGACAATATCTTCTGTCAGAATGGCCAAATGCTGTACTCCTGCCCCGTTGTAATATTCAAGGTATTCTTCAATCTGGGATTTGCGCTTCCCTTCAGCAGGCTCGTTAATCGGGAACTTAATTCTGCCGCCATTATGCATAACCTTGGACATTAGTGCGGAATATTCTGTTGTAATGTCTTTATCTGTAAAGTGCTTCATTTCCTTAAAGCCCATTACATTTGCATAATAATTCACCCATTCCTCCATTCTCTCTACATTTCCAACCACATGGTCGACGCCGATAAAACCTGCATCCTCAAATGGCACTTCAGTTTGATAAGGCTCAAAGCCAGGCATGAATACCCCTTTATAATCATTCCGTTCAACAAGTGTATGAATGGTGTCTCCATATGTACCAATCACTGCCTTTTTAACTGTGCCATGTTCATCTTTTATCTCAGCTGGAGGCTGTATTTCGATTGCACCTCTTTCAACCGCTGCTTTGTATGCCTTTTCAACATCATCAACAGTTAATGCTATATCCTTTACTCCATCTCCATGCTTATGAATGAAATTTGAAACTCTGGAACTGTCATTTAACGTTCCTGTGATCACCAGGCGAATCTTTCTCTGCTGAAGGACATAAGAGACTGTTTCTCTATTCCCTGTTTCCAGACCGGAATATGCAACTGGCCTAAAGCCGAAAGCTGTGCAGAAATAATGGCAGGATTGTTTTGCATTTCCTGAATAGATTTCTAAATAATCTACTTCCTTAACAGGAAAAAAATCGGATACCTTTTGCTCATTTAACAATTTTTCATCTTGCATGCTAACCCCTCCGTTTTAATATTAATAATATTTTGAATTTATCATATAGGAAACGTGTAAATGTTCTCAAGAGTTCAAGTTAAAGCTATAATGCACTCCTGTATTAAAGGAAATTACACTTTTACTTTTTGCGTTTTTTTGCTTTGTGGCGGTATGTGAACAGCCAAATTCTTTAAAGCTTCTGCAGCTTCAAGCAACCCTTCATTTATACTTGGATGCGGGTAGTTAGGGAAAATTAAATCTTCATCCCTTGCTCCCATTTCCAATGCAGTAATTCCGGCTGAAATTAGTTCTATTGCTCCGGCCCCTACCATGTGGATACCCAGCAGAACTTGCTTTTCCCTGCAGCTGATCACTTTTATAAACCCATCTTTTTTCCCGCTCAAAGTGCTAAAGCCGTTGGCAGATAATGAGGATACACCAATTTCAATGTCATAGCCCATGTTAATGGCTTCCTGTTCCGTTAACCCGGCACTCGCAATAGGAGGCTGTGTATGTGCTGCAATCGGAATGAAGTGGAAATCTGACTCCGATTTAATTCCCGCAATTGCTTCAGCGGCTGTTTTTCCTTGTTTAATAGCTTTTACAGCAAGAGCAGGACCTTCTGTTACATCACCGACTGCGAAAATATGTTTCTGTGTTGTCCGGCTTTGACAGTCAACCTTTATGAACCCCGCTTCGCATTGCTCCACCCCTATGCGGGAAAGCCCCAGCTGGTCAGTGTTTGGTCTTATGGAAGAAGAAACAAATAGATGTGTGCCTGAAATGCTTTCTCTTCTTCCTTTACTCTCAAAAGCTACGGTTAACATTCCTTCATTATGCTGCAGTTCCAATACTTCCGAATTTCTTATAATGTCTATTTTTTTCTTTTTTAAAATCCTCTTCAGTTCCCGGCAAATGGACTGATCAAAATCAAAATCCTCTTTCCCATCTTCAAAGATCAGAGTCACTTTAGATCCCAAAGCCTGATAAGCCATACCTATTTCGAGGGCAATATAATCACTGCCATAGATTAATAGTTTATCGGGTACTTCACTCAAGTTTGAAATGGAATGCTGATCAAATACCAATTCACTTATTTCTCTGGTCCAAACAGGTTTCTCAGGTCTTCCGCCGGTCGCAATTATGGCATTCTGGAATCGGAAAACATCGAATTGGTCTCCATTTTCGATGCCAATCTTATCTTCTGACAGAAAAAAGGCTGACCCCTTTAGAACTTCAATTTTATTAGCTTGACAGAGGGCTTCAATTCCTGCCCGGAGCTGCTCAATTTTCTGCTGCTTGTATACCTGAAGCTTGTTAAAGTTTAATGATATATTTCCTCCTTCAAGACCCCAGTTTTCCCCTTCCTGAAATGAAGTGAATTTTTCAGCAGACTGTGTAAGGATCTTGGAAGGTATGCAGCCTTTATTTAAACAGATCCCGCCAAGCTGATCCTGTTCAACTAATGTAACATTTCGCCCAAGCTGAGCAGCGCGGATTGCTGCATGATAGCCCCCGGGTCCACCGCCGATTATGATGACATCACGCTCATGTGCCAGTTCACCAACTACCATTTATACCATCTCCAGAACAAGCATTTTCGGATTTTTAATCAATTCGGCAAAACGGTTTGTAAAGCGTACAGCTGTAGCCCCGTCTGCAACTCTATGATCAAAAGACATTGATATATTCATCATTGACCGAATGACAATTTGGTCATCATCGGTCACAACTGGCATCTTTTTTGTTTTATGGAAAGATACCAAAGCGGTTTGCGGATGCTGGATAATTGGAGTCGCTCCAAAGCTTCCACCTAGAGGTCCCACATTGCTGATTGTGAATGTCCCGCCAGATATTTCTTTAACAGAAAGCTTATTTTCCATAGCTTTTTCCGTAAGCTGTTTCATTTCTGCATGAATTTCTCTGATTGTACTATTTTCAACATGCTTAATGACCGGAACGATTAACCCTTCATCCGTATCCACCGCGATACCGATATGATGTTCACCTGCCAAATGGATTTCTTCCTTTTCTTCATGCAGCACTGCATTGAACACAGGAAATTCTTTCAGGCAAATTGATAAAGCCTTCAGGAAAAAGGCTGTAGCAGATATATTTTGGTTTAGAAGCTTAAGCTGTTTTCTGAAAGCAATCAGCTCGGTCACATCAATCTCTTCAAAATGGGTACAATGGGGAATGGTAAAGAGTGATTGAGCCATTTTCATGGCAATCTGCTTTCGTCTGCCCCTAAACGGAATGATTTCTTTCTCAGCAGGAAACCTTTTTATATTTTCATTCAAAGCTGCTTGTTCCTGTCCATCATGGGCCGGCTTTGTCTGAAGGGAAGCTATGTACTGATAGATGTCTTCATCCAAGATACGGCCAGCAGGACCTGTTCCCCTGATTTTCTCAATATCAATGTCATTATCGCGCGCTATTTTTCTTGTGAAAGGAGAGGCAAGAACCCGTTTTTCTTTGAATGCCACAAAAGAATGCTTTTGCTTCTGCGGCGAAGGTGTGTAACCAGGAATAGAAACGGCATTCTCTCTTTCAGCCACTTCCTCACCAGCCGATTCTAAAATTAGAATGGTCGAACCCACTTTAACCGTATCGCCAGGCTGCACTGTAAATTCTTTAATAATGCCTGCTCTCGGGGCAGGTATTTCAGCAGTCATTTTATCTGTCTGTACTTCAACAAGCGGATCGTCAGCTTTGACTGCATCCCCCGGCTTAACTAAAAAGCAATTAATATCTGCTTCCGTCATTCCTTCACCAATATCGTGCAGTTTCACCTCCACGGCTTCCCCTCCTAAAACTTCATTACTTTTTCTATTGCATGCTGAATCCTTGCCGGAGTTGGCAGGTAATGGTCCTCAAAACCAAAGTATGGAACTGGCGCGTCAAATCCAGTCACCCGTTCAACAGGTGCTTTCTGATATAAAAAGGATGTATCATTAATGATGGCAAGCACATCATTTCCGACTCCGCCGGTGGCATGCGCTTCATGGACAATAACCGTTCTCCCTGTCTTTTGGACAGATTCTGCAATTATGTCTTTATCCAGCGGAAATAGGGTTCTTAAATCAATGACATCACAATGTACGTTATTTTCTTTCATCTGCTTTGCCGCTTTCATAGCCTCCGGCACCATGGCTCCCCACGTGATGACCGTAATATCGTCCCCATCCATGAGTTTTTTTCCTTTTCCTATTTCAACCGTATACTTCCCTTCAGGCACTTCCTCTCTGGCCGAACGATAGCAGCGCATCGGCTCAAGAAACAGTACCGGATCCGGGTCTTCAATCGCAGCAATCAATAGTCCTTTGGCATCATAAGGGCTGGATGGGCAGACGACCTTGATGCCGGGCATGTGTGTGAAAATAGCTTCTGTTGAATCACAGTGAATTTCTGGAGCCCTAACCCCCGCTCCATATGGAGCCCTTATTACCATCGGTACAGTAAAATGTCCCATTGTCCGCATCCGGAGCCTTGAAGCATGAGTCATGATTTGTTCATATGCAGGATAGATAAAGCCGAGAAATTGAATTTCGATCACCGGCAAAAATCCATTAACAGCCATTCCAATCCCCGCTCCGACAAAACCGGCTTCACTTAAAGGCGTATCGATAACACGGCCTTCGCCGTACTTAGCCTGGAGGCCATCGGTTGCACGGAATACTCCGCCGTTCCTGCCGATATCCTCGCCCAGCAGCAAAACCTCTTCCTTTTCATTTAGCATGGTATCTAAAGCATCCGTAATAGCTTGCACTAATGTCATGGTTTTAGCTCCAACTGCTGTTTTCATTATCGGCCGCCTCCAATCTGCTTCAGATATTCTTCTTTTTGCTGCTTGATTTGCCAAGTAGGCTCAGCAAAGACATGATCAAAAATAACCGCTGGATCTGCAGGAGGAAAATCTTCCATTTCAGCTACAGCTTTATCTATTTCAGCTGCTGCTTCCTCTTCTATTGCCTGTTGCCATTTTTCATCAAATATTCCTTCATTTTTCATCCAGCGCTCCAGCCTTAAAATAGGGTCAGTCTCCTGTCTTCTGCTATTGCTTTCCGATTGATCGCGGTATTTGGATGGATCATCTGCTGTAGTGTGTGCACCATATCTCCATGTCACGGCTTCAATTAGTGTCGGCCCTTCACCTTTACGGGCCCGCTCTAAGGCTTTCAGTGTTTCAAAATAAACCATGAAAACATCATTCCCATCGATCCTGACTCCCGGAATATCATATGCCAGGGCTTTCTGGGCAATCGTTTTTGTATTCATCTGCTTCTCAAACGGAACAGAAATGGCGTATTGATTGTTCTGATTAAAAAAGACAACCGGAGCTTTAAATACGCTGGCGAAATTTAAGCCTTCATGGAAATCTCCTTCTGAGGTGGCACCATCGCCAAAATAAGCAATAGCAGCATTGGCAGTGCCTTTTTTCCTTTCAGCGAATGCGGCTCCTGCTGCATGAGGGATCTGTGTCGCAATCGGAATGCCTGGTGGGAAAACCTTCTTTCCCTCAGGCGGCACACACCCTTCATTTCTTCCGTTCCAAAACAACAGGATGTTTCGCAGTGAGTGGCCAAAAGTCATAGCTGCTCCGTGGTCGCGATAGGTAGGAAACATCCAATCGTTCTCCCTCAGCGCAACAGCAGTTCCGACCTGGGAAGCCTCCTGTCCTTCATAAGGAGCATATGTGCCTATCCTGCCCTGCCGCTGAAGTGATATAGCTTTACGGTCAAACGTACGGATTCTAACCATATGTCTATAAAACTCTTTTGCAAGCTTTTCAGTTACTTCTTCTTTATATTCTGAATTGATGGTCGTTCCATTTTCGTCCATTATTCGCCTGATCGGAAAGTGATTTTCCATCTTCTCACCCTTTGGCTGGTAAATTATTTTAATTACTTTTATAAGGTACAAATATTGTTATCCAAGCAAAAAAAATTAGGTTCTTACTGCCCACTTCGGGCGTTTCATATGGGAGAAAAAGCTGTTTCTGCGTGTACGTGCTTCAATGCGGCTCTCGCAGAATTGGTTGGATGCTTCAACTGTTGTAATTCCATTTGCTTCAGCATGTTCGTAGATGTTCAGAAGAGAGTTATAAATAGCTTTCGTTTTGCGGAGTACCCTTTCTTTATTAGGTGTATATAATTCATCTGCGACCTGGATTAATCCCCCTGCATTTACAATATAATCGGGAGCATATAAAATTCCCTTATCTTTAAGGATTTGGCCATGGCGCATATCCATTAGCTGGTTATTGGCAGAGCCAACGATTGCTTTTACTTTAAGCAGGTCGATTGTGTCATCATTAATGATGCCGCCCATTGCACAAGGAACAAAAAAGTCGGCCTTGGCCTCATATATCTCATTGCTGGATAAAACCTTCACACCGGCCCCAATTTCTTTCGCCTTGCTGAGAAGCTGGTCGATTGCCTGCTGGCTGATATCTGTCACAAATAAATCTGCACCTTCCTCCAGCAGTCTTTCTGCGACTTTATATCCAACCTTGCCAAGTCCCTGGATCGCATAACTTTTGCCTGAAAGGTCATCTGTTCCGCTCAGTGCTTTATTTGTTGCCTGCAGGCCGTAAATTACACCCTGAGCCGTTGGGACGGAAGAATCTCCGCTTCCCCCATAAACCTCATCAACCCCCACAATGCAATTCGTTTCCTTTAGAGCATGAACGAAATCCTCTGTAGAAGTACCCATGTCTGTTCCTGTATAGAAGCGTCCGTTCAGTGATTCAACAAATTGGCCAAAAGCCCGGAACAGCTCAGGCGTTTTATCTTTTAATGGATCCCCGATAATGACAGCCTTCCCGCCTCCGAAGTCACAATCACTAGCAGCACATTTATAGGTCATGCCTTTTGATAATCGGAGGACATCCTCAAGGGCATCATCAACGCTTTGGTACGGATACATGCGGCAGCCTCCCAATGCCGGCCCCAGCCTTGTGCTGTGGATAGCAATGATTGCCTTTAGTCCGGTAGATTCATCGTTGCAGAATACCACCTGTTCATGGTCTTTAATTTTTTGAAACATATCTGTCATTTCATTCTCCCCTTTATATATGATAGCGCTTACAATAGAATTAATTAAAATCCCTTTTCTGTGGCTCTGATACTGTTATTCTTTTAATCTTTCTTTAACAGCTCTGCAATCCTGCTTTTCTTCAGAATCACCTGTTTGACTTCACCTTCGCCAGCAAGTTTTTCTCCATTATGGACGGTAACAGTTGAGTAGACTGCATTTCCTGCAAGCTTGGATACTGTAGCTGTAATAACAAGAGGGGATCCTTCAGGCGATGGAGATAAATGCCTGGCTGAAACAGCTCCACCCATCCCTTCTTCTTCCTCATCCAAATAGGGGGTGATCAGGAGTCGGGATGCCCACTCCATGTGATAGATCATGGTTACAGTGGAATAGACAGGATGAATGACCTCTCCTTCAAATTGTGCGAACATCTCAGGGGTTACCACTGCACGGATAACTGCCTGGTTCCCAATCTGCAGCCCAGGTTTCATAACACCCCTCCCTTTTTGACAATAATATGTATGACGTTTATTTAACGATATGATACCATTACGTTAAATGAATAGTCAATAAATTGTAAAAACTTTAAAAATTCTTTTGATTCGATTCCATGTAAAAAGGATTAACCGGCAAATTGGCTAATCCTTTTATTATTCTAAGAAAGCAATGCACGATCACTTGCCATTTTTGTTCCGCGGATTCGCTGAAATTCATTCAATAGCTGTTCAATTGTCAGATGCTGTTTCTGCCCATCATCTACTTCAAGTATAATCTGGCCTTTATCCATCATAATCAGCCTGTTTCCTAAATCCAGCGCCTGCTGCATATTATGAGTGACCATTAAGGTTGTTAAATTGTACTTTTGAACAATTTCTTTTGTGAGATTTGTAATAAGCTCTGCACGTGCCGGATCCAGAGCTGCTGTATGTTCATCCAGTAAAAGAATGGAAGGCTCTGTAAAGGTTGCCATTAATAATGAAAGTGCCTGCCGTTCTCCTCCTGATAATAGACCGACCTTAGCATTTAAACGGTTTTCAAGGCCAAGATGAAGGCTCTCAAGAACTTCACGGAAATAGTCTCTGCGCTTTTTCGTCACTCCTTTTCGTAAAGTTCTTGTTTTATTCCTTGAATACGCCATGGCCAGATTTTCTTCAATTGTCATGGACGGGGCAGTGCCAGCCATCGGATCCTGAAAAACCCTGCCTATCAGCTTTGAACGGTTATATTCCGACATGCCTGTGACATTTTGACTGTCGATAAACACAGACCCAACGTCAGGAAGCATGACGCCCGAGATAATATTCATTAAAGTGGATTTCCCTGCCCCATTACTTCCGATGACGGTGACAAAGTCTCCCTCGTTCAATGTAAGATTGATCGTATCAAGTGCGATTTTTTCATCTGGTGTCCCTTCATTGAAGACTTTATGAATCTGATTTAATTGCAGCACCAGCCTCACCCTTTCTGCCTGATGGCAATTCACTTATGTTCATGCTTCCTGCCAGTCTTTTAGCTTTCCGTTTCTTCTCCTTCGTGCGGTCAATAATCTTCGGCATTATTAATGCAAGGATGACGATTGTTGCTGTAATAAGCTTCATATCACCCGGCTCCAGAAACTCTACCCTTAGCGCCATAGTAACGACGATACGATAAATTATTGCTCCGCCAATAACCGCTAAAGTCGTTCTGGCAATTGTTTTTGTTCCGAACAAAGCTTCACCGATGATAACTGAAGCCAGTCCGATAATAATCATTCCGATACCCATACCAACATCGGCGAATCCTCCCTGCTGGGCAATCAGTGCTCCTGAGAAAGCGACCATTGCATTGGAGAGGCCCAGCCCCAAAATCACCATCATGTTGGTATTGGCGGAAAGACTGCGGATCATCCTCTTGTTGTCACCTGTTGCCCTTAAAGCTAAACCAATCTCAGTTTTAAGAAAGCGATCGGTTAAAAATTTTATAGCCAATGTGACAACTAACATAAAGAGAATAATGCCCCATGTTCTCGGGAGGCTGTCGCCCAGCCCTACCATGGATAAAATAGCATTGAAAAAAGAATCGATTCCTGTTTTATCCCAGAAATCTCTTACATGTGTAATGGCTGTTTCTGTGTTCAGGAGGGGAACATTTGATTTACCCATAATACGAAGGTTTATCGAATACAGAGCAATCATCATCAGGATTCCTGATAACAGAGCATTAATCTTTCCGAAAGTATGAATAATACCCGTAAGGCAGCCGGCAATAAAACCGGCAAATAATGCAGTGACTGTAGCAAAAAAAGGATTAGCCCCGCTGACAATCATGGTTGCAGCTACAGCCGCTCCAGTCACAAAACTTCCATCGACCGTTAAATCCGGAAAGTCAAGAACCCTGAACGAAAGATATACTCCAAGTGCCATTATTGCGTAGATAATTCCTGACTCGAATGCACCGAATATCGCTGTAAACACTAAGAATCACACCCTTTATTTTGTTTTAGCTTAAAAAGCAGCCGGCCGGATATTTACGTTTCCAGCCGGCGGATTTTTTACTCTTCAAAGAACTCTGCGAAATCAGCCCATTCCTCTTTTACTTCCAGCCCCTGTGCTTCAGCTGCTTTTTTATTGATGACCAGTTTCAGGCTTCCAGGAAGCTCCACCGGAATTTCAGAAGGCTTCTTGTTTCCTTTTAAGATTTCAGCTGCCATTTTGCCTGTCTGGTAACCCAGATCATAGTAGTTGAATCCGCTGGCTGCTATAGCTCCGCGTTTCATGGAATCAAGCTCACCGACGAATAAAGGAATCTTTTTGCTGTCAGCGACAGAGATAACGGATTCAAGAGCCGATACAACCGTATTATCCGTTGGGACATAGATGGCATCCACTCTGCCAACAAGGGAGTCGGCAGCCTGTTTAACTTCAGCAGAGGTTGAAACAGATGCTTCAACAATCTTGGCTCCTTTTGGTTCTGCAAGTTCTTTTACCTGTTTCACCTGAACCTCGGAATTTTGCTCCCGGAATTATAGATGATGCCAATATTTTTAACACCCGCTTCATCAATCATAAAATCAATGGTTTTAGAAGTTCCTTCCGGGTGGTTATCCGTTGTGCCTGTAATATTGTCTCCAGGCTGATCGAATGATTTAACAAGACCGGCTCCAACAGGGTCTGTAACAGATGTAAAGAGAATTGGAATGTCTTTAGTCGCATTAAGAGCACTAACAGCACTTGGAGTGGCATTTGCAAAAATCATATCCACTTTATCGCCGACAAAGTTATTAGCGATCGTCTGGGTATTGTTCATATCAGCCTGAGCATTTTGGAAATCAAATTTTACATTATCGCCTTCTTTGAATCCTTCATCTTCCAAAGCTTTTTTAAATCCCTCTGTAGCTGCATCCAGGGAAGGATGCTCGACAAATTGTGTGATGCCAATAGTGTACTGCTTCTTTTCATTTCCTTCTGAGGAAGAACCACTCGATTTCTCCTGTCCACAGCCGCTCAAAACAAGCATGCCTGCAGCCATTAATAAAGAAAAAGCTTTCAACGATTTTTTCATTATATGACCCCCTATACTACTTTATTTAACTATCAGCTTGCTGATAGCTTATACCCTTTATGTATACGCTTACATGAGAAGTAAATAAATGGTTATTACCATTTATATGATATTTACTTTAGATATCGTAAATACAACGTTATATTAACACCCTGAGCTCAAGAGTGTCAATAATATTCTAAAAATTTGATATATTTTAATAAATCGTTTTAACAAAAAAGCAAGCAGGTGTGAAACCCTGCTTGCTAATTTAATAGCTTCATAGCCTTTTGAAGCTGAAGATCCGCATCCTCTATCATTTTTTCCAGAAGTTCCTTTACGCTCGGGAGATCACAAATCAGGCCGGCTATTTGCCCGCTGTTCATAAAACCTTCCTCGCCGTTCCCACTTATTGCTCCAACTTTATGATAATCTTCAGAAGTTAGTTTATTAAACTCATCAAGAGAGATCCCTTGTTTTTCGTAATCCAGCAATTTATTGGCATAACCGGTGGAAAGCACTCTTCGTATCCTGCCAACTGAACGCCCCACAATAAGGGTTTCATGATCAGATGCTTCAATGATTTTCTTTTTATACTCCGGATGAAATGGCGCCTCTTTGGTTGCTATGAATCTGGTGCCCATTTGTACACCGCTCGCCCCCAGAGCAAGCATGGCGGCAAGCCCCTTGCCATCACCGATTCCTCCAGCTGCCACGACAGGAACTGAGACCTGGCCTATTATTTGAGGGATCAATACGAGTGTAGTGGTTTCAAGAGCACTATTGATTCCAGCTGCCTCATACCCTTCCGCCGCAATGATATCAGCTCCTGCTGCCTCTGCTTTCAGCGCCTGTCTTACAGAAGCGGCCACTGTAATGACCTTCACTCCATTTTCATGCATCTTAGGTATAAAAGGGGCAGGATTTCCAGCCGAAAGGGATACTGCAGGAATCTTATGTTTAATGATAAGGGATAAGATTTCCTTAACATACGGGGAAACACTTAAGGCAATGTTAACGGCAAATGGCTTATCTGTTAAACTCTTAGTTTCTACTATTATCTTCTCAACTTCCTCCGGAGGCATTGTTCCTGCTCCGATCGTGCCAAGCCCGCCGGCTTCAGAGACGGCGGCTGTCAAAATGGCGTTGCTGATATTCCCCATGCCGCCCTGAATGATTGGATATTTAATATTTAAAATGTTGGTTAATCTATTCAACTAAACTCCTCCTTCGTTAAAATAATGTTATATTAATTTCATCAATTTGACAATTAGAGAAATACGAGAAAAAGAGCCATCCTGCTTCATATGCAGAAGAATGGCTCTTTTTTTACTCAACCATGTAAGGGTGATTTAATGCGTCATAATCAGCAGCTCTGTTTTTCAGTTCATTTCCTTCTTTAAAAACACTTTCAAAGAATCTGGATGCAGGTTCTGCCAATTCTTTATAATATTCACTGAATAAGGCAGCAGCATGACTGCCCAGCCACTTTTCAGGAAGAAGCTCTTCAGGGAGTCCAGGATCATAAAATAAAAATTTTCGGTATTCATGCACAAGCTTCGTTCTTTCTACGAAACATTCTGCATCAGTCATATTTCCCTTCAGGATCTTATTTTTATCAATGATATATTTCTGGCTGTATTGGGAAATAAACTCCTGGTATTTCTCATTGATTTCTGTCAGGTTCCAGCTTTTTTCTACAATTTCGATATTTTTATGCGGACCTGCATATCGGGCAATAAAGAAATCGACATAGTCGGCAATATCATATTTCTCAATCAAATCAAATACTTGTTTCTCAAGATTATTAGCAGAGATCCAGCAGCTGCTGGACATGGATCCAAAACCGCTCCATACAAGCTCCTTGCGCAATTCATCTCTCACATTGCGTATTTCCTCCGGGATGGTATACATAAGGATGCGCCACTCGCCATCCCACTCCTCAGGCTTTAATTTAAAAATACGCTTAGCCGCTTCCTCAATCCTTTTCTGGCCTCTTGGCGTTAAGGAATAATAGCTTTTATTGCCGATCTTGTCTGCACTCACCCAGCCCTGCTTATTCATTCGTGAAATAGCGGCTCTGACAGACTGGTCATTGTGGCCAAATTCACTTAATAGCTTTATAAGGCTGCCAATCCAAATTTTGCTTCCATAATGTGAAATATAATCACCATAAAGTGTGAAAATCATTGATCTTGTATTCAACTTGCCTTCATCCTCATTTCATCATGCCGGTTGAACGGAAAAATTTCGTTATATAGTATTGTACTAAAGTTAGGCAGGTTTGAAAACTTTTTCGGTATACTAAATAATTGCCTTCATAGATCAGCACTACAATCGTTTAAAACAAAGACCATAAAGTATAGTTCCTCTATGGTCAGCGCTCAACAATGGTCGATATTCCCTGCCCGACACCCACACACATCGTTGCAAGGCCATATTTAGAATTCCTGCGCTTCATCTCATGCAATAAAGTTGTCAGGATACGTGCGCCGCTCGCCCCAAGCGGATGGCCAAATGCAATCGCTCCCCCATTCACGTTTACCCGTTCCGGATCTGCTCCAAGTTCTTTGATGCAGGCGAGAGATTGTGAAGCAAACGCTTCATTTAATTCAGTTAAATCTATATCGCTCATGGCAAGTCCCGCCCTCTTTAAGGCTTTCTGAGTGGAATAAACAGGACCTGCTCCCATAATCGACGGCTCAAGCCCTGCTGCTGCGGAAACTATATAAGTTCCAAGGGGCTTTAATCCCAGTTCACGGGCTTTTTCCTCTGACATCAGCAGCAATGCAGAGGCACCATCGTTAACCCCTGAAGCATTGCCTGCAGTTACAGTACCGCCCTGAAAAATGGGTTTTAAACTTGAGAGCTTTTCATAAGATGTTTCCGGACGGGGATGCTCATCATGTGAAATCGTAATTTCCTTCCCTTTTTTATCCATGTATGTAACTGGGATGATTTCATTGTCAAATAAGCCTTTTTCAATTGCTGATTTTGCCTTCTTCTGGCTTTCAAGAGCAAACCGGTCCTGCTCTTCACGGGAAATACCATACCTCTCTGCAACATTTTCTGCGGTCTTGGGCATGCTTTCAGCACCATACATAGTCTCAAGCCTGCTGTTTGTAAAACGCCAGCCTATGGTTGTGTCGAACATTTCCATATTCCCTCTTGGATACTCGCTGCTCGGCTTTGCCATGACAAATGGTGCCCGGGTCATGCTTTCAGTTCCGCCTGCAATAAAAACATCTCCTTCTCCCGCTAAAATAGCGCGTGCAGCATAATTTACAGCATCTAAACCAGAACCGCAAAGCCGATTAACCGTTGAAGCAGCCACTTCGACAGGCAAACCGGCGAGCAAAGCTGCCATCCTGGCGACATTGCGGTTATCTTCTCCTGCCTGATTTGCATTTCCCAATATGACCTCTTCAATTTCTGCAGGGTTCACCATGGGATTTCTATCCAGCAGGGCCTTAATAACGATGGCTCCCAAATCATCGGGACGAATATCCTTTAACGCACCTTTATATCTTCCTATCGGAGTCCGGACTGCATCCACGATTACTGCTTTTCTCATTGCCTGACACCCTCCTTTGCAGTGTAATCATAAACGCCTCTGCCCGTTTTGCGTCCAAGCCTGCCAGCTTTCACATATTGTTCAAGGAGGGGTGCCGGCCGGTATTTTTCACCCAGCTTGCTGTGAAGGTATTTTAAATTATTCAGGCGCGTATCGAGGCCGACAAGGTCGCCCAGTTCAAACGGGCCCATTGGATAATTCAACCCAAGCTTAATGGCTTTATCAATATCTTCAGGAGTGCCGAGACCTTCCTGCAGCATATAAAATGCTTCATTCCCCACGAGCGCGCTGATCCTGCTCGTCACGAAGCCCGGAAACTCATTTATGACGACTGATTCTTTTCCCATCTGCTCGGCAGCATGTTTTATTAACTGTGCTGTTTCTTCGCTCGTTTCAAGCCCTTTAATAATTTCTACAAGCGGCATTTTATGAACGGGATTAAAGAAATGCATGGCAATCACTTTGTCCGGGCGATTGGTAAAGGATCCAATCTCAGTTGGACTCATGGTAGAGGTGTTTGTTGCAAAACAGCAATGCTTTGAAGCGTGCTGATCAATCACTTCAAAAATATTTTTCTTTATATCCAGCACTTCAGGGACTGCTTCAATAACAAGATCTGCTTTACTTACATGCTGTGCAAGACTTACAGAATAATTAAGACGGTTCTTGCTTTCTTCCATATCAGCGGCTGTAATTTTATTCCTCGCGAGTCCTTTTTCAAAGATGCTGTCAATCTCTTTTTCCGCCCGGATTAATTGCTCCTGGCTGATATCTACAAGGGTTGTATGGAAGCCCCCGACTGCACTGACATACGCAATCCCGCGCCCCATGACACCTGAACCGATCACGACAATATTTTTCAAGGTATAATCCCCCTTTCAGTTTAAAAAAAGACGAGCACCCGATACGAGATGCTCGCAAACCATATAACGGGCAAATATTCTAAAAGTAATTCTAGTTTTATCGCAGTTTAACTGGCAGTAAGACCCCCACTGATTGAAGTTTCACTTTATCGTTTTACAATGGCTATTTCCCTTGAAACACAGGCTTCCGCTTTTGCATAAATGCCGCTACACCCTCTTTATGATCAAGAGTTAAGCCTGCAATCCGCTGTCCTTGTGCATCCCGCTCCAGACTATCTTCCAGAGTGGATTCCCAGCTCGCTTTCAGATTTTTCTTGATTACGGCAATCGCTGCTGTCGGCATACTGGCAAGCCTTTCTGCAAAAGCAGTTATTTCAGCCTGCCATTTCTCCATAGGAATTACCTTTGTAGCAAGGCCTAGATCTTTGGCTTCCTCTGCATTAATTTTTTCACCGAGCACTGCAAGCTCCATGGCTTTGGCATGACCGATCAGCTTAGGCAGAAAGTATAGATTTCCGGCGTCAGGCACCAGCCCGACATGAATAAAGGCTTCTAAAAAACTGGCTTTTTCAGATAGGAGCCTAAAATCGCAGGCTAACGCAAGACTCATGCCGGCACCTGCTGCCACCCCATTAACTGCTGCGATAATAGGTTTCTCGCATCTATGAATCTCCATCACCATCGGATTATAGAACCTCCGGAGAACCTCTCCATGATCCATGTCCTCATTTACACCCTGAAGATCCTGGCCGGAGCAGAATGCCCGGCCTTCACCAGTAATGACAAGACATCTGACTTCTTTATCCCTTCCAGCCTGTTTTACGGACTGCTGAACCTCTTTATTCAGCTGTTCGGTGAACGCATTCAGCTTATCCGGCCGGTTTAATGTAATCCATGCTACACCGTTTCCGACCTCGTATTTTACGGTTTCAAACATTCGCTATGTACACCTCCTCTACTTTCCTTTAAAATGAGGCTTGCGTTTTTCAATAAAGGCATTCATTCCTTCTTTTTGATCTTCTGTCGAGAATAATAGATAAAAATTCTTTCTTTCGAATTCCATTCCTTCATTTAAAGGAGTGTCAACCGCCTTTAAGACCGCTTCTTTTATAAGACGTATAGCGATTGGCGCCTGGCTGGAAATTTGCTCAGCCGCTTTCATTGTTTCTTCCAGCAGAAGTTCTTCTGCTATAAGCTGGTTGACGATGCCATGGTGAAGGGCTTCTCTCGCCGAGATTCTTTTGCCGGTAAAAAGCCATTCCATTGCTTTCGTTTTTCCGACAAGCTTAGTTAGCCTTTGCGTGCCGCCAGCACCAGGCATAACGCCCAGGTTCACTTCCGGAAATCCAAATTCCGCGTTATCCGCCGCATAAAGCAAGTCACAGCATAACGCAAGCTCAAAGCCTCCACCAAGGGCAAATCCCTGTACCGCGCCAATTATCGGTTTCTTAATCATGGCAAGGCGATCCCAATCTTTAAATTGATTGCGAAGCTCAAAATCGATTGCATGATCATTTGCCATTTCATCAATATCTGCCCCGGCTGCAAAGGCTCTTCCATTGCCGCTTAATACGATGGCCTTGACGCTTGAGTCTGCCTCAAAGCCCTCCATCGCTGCAAGAATCTCTGAAACCATCGTGCGGTTTATTGCATTTAGAACCTTGGGCCGGTTCAAAGCGATTAAACCAAGTTTTCCCTGCTGTGAAACTTCAATAGTTTCATAGCTTTTACTCATCTGCTTCCTCACCGATCATAAGTGTGATAATATCACCTGCAAATTTCATGGCGTCTTTGCCTGATGCCTTGCCTTCGTCTGTTCTCATGGCTTCCTGCAATGCTTCATGGCTGTCATAGTACATTTCGCACATCAAATAGTACTTTCCTTCGCCTCCCATAGGGCTGCCCACAATTTTTGTAACTTCCATTTTGCGGAGACCCGGAATTTTGGCTGTAAGAGGCGCGTGCGTATTAAAATAATGATCATCAAATGCCTCCTTATTTTCAGGATGCTTATAAAGAGCGATTAATTTTACCATTTGTCAACTTCCTCTCCATTTTTAATAGTTTTAAGTTTTGGATTTTATTTTTAAAAAAAGCCTGCTACATCATTGTCGATACTGGTTTCATAGCTTCAAAAGGGTTCCTGCAGGATTTGCAGTATAAGATGCTGCGGCAGGCTGTAGGGCCAAAAAGGTTATCCATCGTCGTGTATGCGGACCCGCAAAAAGGACAATCCACATGCCATTCGCCCGTTTCACTTATGAATTTTGGAGGTGGCGCGATCCCGAATTCCTTAAGCTTTATCCTGCCGGCCTCCGTTACCCGGTCAGACGTCCATGGCGGATGATAGATAAACTGGACTTCTATTTTTTTAAAAATCCCTGCTTTCCCCAGCTCGCGTTCAACGTTTTTTTGAATAATATCCAGGGCAGGGCATCCCATAAAAGTAGGCAGGAGTTTAACCAAAACGGACTGGCCCTCCGCCTTAATCTGTTCTACCATTCCTAAATCAACGATTGAAATGGTATCTATTTCAGGGTCTTTAACATTATGAAGCGCTTCTAACGCGGTTTTTATCAATATTTGATCCTGCTCCATTTACATCACCCTTTAGAAAACTTACCAGCTTGCAGCCGGATTTATATTATACACCTCGCTCAAAGTGGACAATGCGTCATCCAGGTCGGCAGTATGCTCTCCTATTCGTCCATTTCCAGTCTTCATAGCAAGGTCCGCTTCTGAGACTGCCAGCTTGACAGATTCAAAAACAGGCTTCATGATAAACAGCCAGCGCTGCTTTAAAACTTCTTCCTTTTCAATGAGGCCATGTTCACCCATTTCTTTTGCCAGGGGCCCCAAATTCAGAACTCCTTCGAAATCCGCTAAGACCTTCCCAATGGCCGCTTCCATTCTCGTTCTGGCTTCTCCGCCAGCCTGCATCAGCTGTATGAACCATGTTTTCCAGTGAAGAAGGTGGTAATAAAGCTCCATATTGACCTTTAATGCCACCTCGGCTAAAGGCTGATAAGAAGAGTTTTTCAGAGATTCCAATCTGATTTTTTTCGCTTGGGAATAAAAATAATTCCTTACAACCGCAAATGCCCAGTCATATTGTGCTGAAGACAAGTAATGACCAGGGCCATTTACCAATTCTAAAAGGACAGCATTTCGCCTTTCAGATGCTTCTCTTGCATGTGCAAGACTGTCTGCATTGCCTTCTCCGAGATCAGCCAGCAGCTGATAAAACATAGCCGCATGGCCCATGGTATCCTGGCTGATGGATGAAAAGGCGACATCCTCCTCTATATGTGGCGCCAGACCAAGCCATTCTGAACCCCGGTAGGCAAGGATGAAATCATCGTCAGCCAGCTGATACAATAATGATGTCAGTGCCGGTTTAATCTTAGCGTCGATTGGCATATTTCCTGCTGGCTCAGTCATCTTTTTTCATCCCTCCCCATGAAAGAATCTCCTTTTCATCAAGCATTTCCTGCTCATAGTGGCGCCACTTTTTCTTCAGATATCCATATCCTTTTGTAGTGCGGTATTCTTTGTTATCCAGACGCTGAAGTGATTGCTTTTCTTCCGGCGTCAGCTTCCGTATATCAGAGCGTTTGACCACCCAGATATCAGCAACCGCCTCTCTCCTCATAAAATTTTCCTGCGCCATGACGAGTGCAAGCTCCCGATTTGGCGCCAGCAGGGAAAATTGATATTGCAGAGGCGAGGTATCGGTTCTTTGACTAAAAACTTCAAATTCCTGATAGAATCCTTCGTTACCCAAAGGTACCCCTCCCATCTGAACAGTTTAATTTGCAGTATTGAGAGCTTCGCGCACCCACTTGTTAGTATCATAAGCAGTGCGTCGGAGGCCGAGCCGCTCCTGAGATTTTGGCCCATTATTTTTAATAATGTCCTTAAACCTATTCCAATCAGGCTGCTTATAAATCCACAGCTCCCGCTCCTGATCGAAATGCATCGTCTCGTCCGGCAGAGTGAGGCCAAGCGAGAGAACGCGGGGAATATATTTTGTAAAAAAGTCCTGTCTTAAATCTTCGTTCGTCTTTGTTCGAATTTTGTATTTTATCGTTGTATCCTGTTTCGAAGTTCCTGTTGTAGAGGCATCACCCGGGCCAAAGAACATTAACAGCGCTTCCCACCAGCGGTTAACGGCATCCTGAACCATCGCTCTTTGCTCGTCGGTTCCTTCCGCCAGCGCCATGATGATGGCTTCACCATGCTGGGCATGAAAAACCTCTTCTGCACAAATTCTCTTAAGTGCTCTTGCATAAGGGCCGTATGAGGCGTTAAGCATATTGGTCTGGGTAATGATTGCTGCACCGTCAACCAGCCAGCCAATCAGACCGGCATCTCCCCATGTAGGGGCTTCCATATGAAAGACATTATGGAACTTCAGTTTGCCGCTGAATAAATCCTGCATAATATCTTCACGGGTTTTGCCTAGAGGTTTCATTAAGTCCTCTGCAACACGAAGCAGCAGCTGACCATGTCCCATCTCATCCTGCACCTTCGCCATGATCCCCAGCTTGCGTTTTAAAGAAGGGGCTTTCGGCACCCATTCCTTTTCAGGAAGTGCTCCCATAATTTCACTGATTCCATGCATTGAAATTAATTTGATTAATGTCATACGATAATCTTCCGGCATCCAATCATCCGCTTCAATTTTTTCTCCTGCATTAATGCGCTTCATGAACTGCTCATATTTTTGTTCTTCCGTCATCTCTTGAAAGAAAAGAGCTTCTGACATGTGTTTCACCCCCAGTGAGTTTAAAATAATTCATTCAGGTAACTGAATTTACCATGGCCTGATTAACAACCCTGACAGCTTTCCCTTCCGATCTCGGCAGCGTTTTGGGCGGATGGAGAACAAGTCTGAAGGTAATAAAGCAGTTTTGTTTCAATGCTTCCTGAATCTTCTTTTTTACGAATTCCGCTTCCCCCATATCCCTATAAAACTCTTCGCCCCATTCAGCATGAAGCTCTAAAGCTTTTAAGCTTCCCTTTTTATGCACGTGGATCTGATAATGAGGAGCAAGCTCCGGCATCTGAAGAATACACCGCTCAATTTCGGACGGAAAGACGTTTACACCATTTACATTGAGCATATCGTCGATTCGGCCTTTCACACGGCTCATGCGGATCGTGGTTCTTCCGCACGCACATTTCTCTTTTGAAAGGGAGGCGATGTCCCCGGTCCGATAGCGGATGACAGGAAAAGCTTCCTTCGTTAAACTGGTAAAAACAAGCTCACCTTCTTCTCCATTTGGAAGCGGTGTCATTTTTATTGGATCGATCACCTCTGCAAAAAAGTGATCCTCTGCAATGTGCAGCCCATCCTGAGCTTCATGGCATTCCATGGCTACACCTGGTCCCAGAACTTCACTCAGCCCATAAATATCGCATGCTTTAATCCCAAGTTTAGCTTCAAGCGCTTTCCGCATTTCTTCAGACCAGGGTTCAGCCCCAAATATCCCAAATTTTAATGAGGTACTTGCCGGGTCGATTCCCCGCTCCTCCATCTTCTCTGCTAAATTCAAAATATATGAAGGAGTTCCGCAAATAACCTCCGGCTTAAAGTCCTGAATCAGCATAATTTGTCTCTCTGTATTTCCTCCAGAAACAGGTACGGTTGCCATGCCAAGCTGTTCGCTGCCATAATGCAGGCCCAATCCGCCGGTAAACAGCCCGTAGCCATAAGCATTATGCAATATCTGACCAGGTTCACCTCCTCCTAAGGAGATTGCCCTGGCTATCAGATTGCTCCACATTTCGATGTCATTCCGGGTGTAGCCCACTACAGTCGGCTTTCCGCTCGTTCCTGAAGAAGCGTGCAGACGCACAATTTCTTTTTTATCCACAGCAAAAAGCCCGAATGGGTAATGTTCCCGCAAATCTGCTTTCACAGTAAAGGGCAGCTTTTGAATATCATCCAGGCTGGAAACGTCTTGAGGCGCAATATTACTTTCCAAAAACTTTTTCTGATAAAAAAGCACATGGTTATATACTCTCTCCACTGTCTGCCTGAGCCGGTCCAGCTGCAATTCCTCTATCTTATCGCGGCTTTCCGTTTCAATATCATGCAGAATCAAGACATGACCTCCCAGAATATTAGGATAATAATTTAATATAACGTTTAAATATCGTTAGATAAAATAAGTGTTATATATTTAACACAAAGATACCGTGTAAACAGGAAAAAGTCAACTTATTTTCTGAAAATTTACTTATTTATTCTAAAGTTAATAAAAAGACCTAGCCCATATATAATAAAGGGCTAGGTAAAAATTCTCAGGACCATTCTTTTAACTTATTCACTATGTTATTCTTCCATTTAGATATTAATGGCTCTTCACCTTTTGCTGTTTTTTGTTTCTGCCATTCGTTATAGCTTGCTGCAGAAATTAGAATAGAGCCGGCAATTAAAAGGTACGCCCACCAAGGGAGGTTCCCCCAATATGGTCTGGTTTGAAGCAGTACATTCAGGAGCAGAACCCCGGAACCTACAAAGAAATAAGACTTTATCCTCCAAAAAGTGCCAGCAAGCATCGAGATCAGAGAGAGCGTGCCGACTATAAGTGCATCATAAACCGTATTACTTGCAAGGCCATCCTGTACAAGCAGCAAGGATACTGCTATGAGAACTCCCCACTGAATTTTACTGGTCAGCTTAGAGTACTTCCCTTTCAGGACTTTCCTGATAAATATAATCAGTATGATCCAAGGGAGAACATATGCCTCTCTTATAACAAGATCCGGTATTTCAATAATCCTTAATATACTATAATATGGCTCCAGTAATACTGCTCCTGCCAGCAATTCAGGCAGCCTATAGTATTTGGATGTCACTCTGTTCCTTTGTAAAAATAAAAATGCGCTAATCAGTAGTCCAGGGAGAACTTCCGCCCATAGGGAAACCGCCGGAAAAAGATAAGCGGTAAGCAAAAATAGCAGGGAAATAATTGTGTAGCTATCAGCTTTTTTGCCCATGAAAATTTTGGCATATACCATCTTGCCGATGAAAACCGCAGCCATGCCGAAGCCTGCGGCAATCATAATTTTCATATCTGGAGCAATACCGTTAATGAATAGGAATTTAAGTACTGCTGCATACAGTAAAACCAATGGAATAACACCTAATATATCAAGCCTGGTTCTATGCATATATAAGTTTATCCCTGCTGCGTAGATAATAGTTACGATAAACGGGAGAACTCCAAAGGGATATGACGCCAGAAAAGCCAATAGCCCCATCACAGACCAGGGTATAAAAAAGTAAACACTCCTCTGTTTATCCTGAGTTTTACCAGTCATCCAGAATATGAGTACCGCACAGCTGACTGATAATATGGCATACTCACTATAGCTCTCCTCCCAAATATGCTCCATCCCTGTCAAAATCACCATAAACAAAGTTATAAATGAGCTGTAAAGGAATATTTTTACTTTCCACTCATTAGCAGAAACCTTGAAACTGATCCAATAGACTGCCAGGGTGGCTATAAATGGCCAGATACTATTTTCCCTATAAAGGAAAAATGTCAGGATCATGGCAAAAGGCATGAAGATATGGCCAATCCAGCTAAACCCTCTAGCCAGGACAACGTCTTTTTTTGATATATAAAAAGCCGAACCAAGGAGGATCCATGCCCCTAAAGGAAATTGAACCCAATTAAAAAATGTAATGTTAAATGGTAAACCAATCAAAATCATAAAGTAAGCAAAAAGTGAAATCGATGCTGTCACAAACGGAATCCAGCTTTGCTTATGGAATTGATACAGGGCAAGGTACATTGCTATACCGCCTATAAATACTGCAGGTCTCATCCAAACTTCATTGATCGTCAAAGCAGTGGCAGTAAACAGTGAGATTGTATAAAATCCCAGCGAAATTAAAAACACGTTTTTGGCTTGAGTTTGGTGCCCTTTCTTAGAAAGAATGACATAAAGGATAAGGAGGGCTATACTTGCCATTACGGTATTCATGGCCATACCCAGCTCATTCTGATAAAAGCTTGAATAACTTCGCAGATGTTCACCATAAAACATAAAGGCAAACCCGATTGTCAATGGAGTAGCCCAGGGAATCGTTTCTGTATAAAAGATTCTATTTTCAGCCTTATTCATGAGGTACAGCACAAAGCTGAAGATTAATAGCATGGTGCCTGCAGCAAGCCAATCGAGAAGTCCTGCAGCTATTACAGCCGCAAACAGCATAATACTGACTGCCACATCGCGTGAGCTTGATTCCACGACTTTTAAGAACGGATATTTAAGCAGATACCCTAAACTGATAAAAAGCACAAAGCCAATGATGAAAACAGGTATAGATAGATTGGTGAACGGGATGGCTTTATCCAGCATAAGAACTGCTTGGAATAGGGCAGAAGCTAAAAACACAGGTGCCAGGTAAGCAAACAGCCTGTTTCCCATAATATTTGCCAAATATATAAACTGCCCCGCGAGTATTGTATAAGCCAGCAGCAGTGATACAGAGGGTTCCCCGGCCGTTAATAGGATTCCTTCGATTGAAATATAAAGAAAAGCAAGTATCGAAACTCCTGCACTGGTCAGTCTGAAAATCTTCTCCCAGGAATATTGCTTATCCATAACCATAGGAACAAACAGAAAACCAATTCCTGCTAGCGCATAGAAAACCGGGCCAGCTGCATCTAACATACTATTTTCAATCAGCTGATAGGCACCATAGACAATCAGTAAGCTGAAGACGAAATGAAACTCCTTCCTGCCTGTTACATACACCATCGATAAATACACAGCTGCAGTCAGCAGGATATTCACACTGTAAAAAACATGGCTATTGAAAAAGACAAGCATCAATAAAGTAGAGATCACTAAATTGATTTGAGCAAAGTAAACCAGTTCTTTCGAAAACAATTTAAGATTGGCATGCTTTTTCATGCGATGATAAGCTGCAGACAGAAGAGCATTGAAAACCATCAATCCAAGATAAAAGCTGTCATTTTCATGGCTGAATGCTGCCAGGGTATAACCAGCACATGCAGTCATGGCAAAATAAGCAAACCAGACAAAAAGACGTGAGCCCAGTTTATGTGCAAATACACAATACACTGGAAAGATCATTAAACTGCCAGCCGTTCCAAGTATATAGCGTCCTTCCCCATAAAAAGAAAGATACGGGCCAAGTAGTTCAAACCAGCCGACAGACAAAATAAATATGGGCAAAAATAAACTTCCAAGTACAATGAAAGCAAATGATGTTCTTTCAATTTTCAGCAGCTTTCCGGAAATAAACGCAAAGCCATAGAAAAGAAGGGAAACCACTGCAATGGATGCACTTTTCATGAAATTCGACATTGTCGCCCAGTTGCTTGTTGCCACAAAAAGTCCGCCGATCAGGAGCAGGATGACTCCAATATTCAGCAGCCAGGAAATGTTTCTTTCACGGATTTCTTCCTGAGATACCTTCTTTTTCAAAGTTTCTTTTGCCGGCAGAATAGCCTTTTGTCTATTTTCTTCTGCAGCTTTTGCCGCCTGAATGTGCTCTCTTTTCAGCTCTTCAAGGTCCTGATAGTACTGATGATGGGCTTTTAGAGTCATTTCATAATGTTCTGATGAAATATAGTCCTTCTCTTTCAATTTACTGAGTTCAGCATGAAATATGTCGTGATGATATTTTTCTGTTTGTGGGTTCAAGGGATCCACCTCTTTTAGATAGAATAATATTCGCTTGGTTCTATTAGTGTAATATTACACATTTTGAACACATAAATCAATCCCTATTTTAGCACTTATTACTTCGCAAGGAGCTTTATACAAACTTTATTTAATTATAGGAAAAAATGGTGTAATAAGGAAAATAAGTCGCAGGTTTGACCTGAATTCTAAGCTCCCAATTATTAAACCCCTTGATAAATAAGTATTTCCTCTCCCCTTTCTGCTGCAAAAAAAACCAAATATTATAGCTAATAATATTTCAAATAACAATTCTATCCCAAAAATATTTTTTCCATTATATTATTCTAGAATTAATTATTTTATTTGGAGGAACCATCATTGAAAAGACTAAGTATTGTTATAGCATCAATCCTTTTGCTCAGCCTGTTTCCGGCTGTCAGCCTGGCAGCTCCAAGCGATAAGGAAGTGGCTGAATTCCTGAAGGAAACAAATTGGTCTGAAGAAGGCTTGAATGACCACCTGGAATACTTTTGGGATATGAGTATTGAAGATTTCGAGACCATCGAAGAAATGATTGAATATCTTGGTGAGCCTATTACTGAAGAAAATCTTCAGCAGCTGCTGGCTGACTATGGTTTTGAAAATGAGGAGGAATTAACGGCACTGCTCATTGAGAATGGGGAAATGGAAGTGGCTGATGATGTTCGCGATGTTTTCAAATATATTGATGCATTGGATACAACTGTTTCTTTTTTAACCTATACAGGCACTGAAATTAACGACGAAACTCTAAAGCAGCTATTAAATGATTACGGACTTACAAAAGAGGAGCTCATTTCTCTGCTGGAGGAGAACGATGACTCACTTGAAAACTACGAATATATTGAGGATCTTGATATCATGGTTTCCATTTATCTAGACGGTGATGAAATGCCCGGTGAAGACGAAATGACTCAAATACTTGGAGACATTGATCTTACCGATGAAGAACTTGAAGCATTATTTGCACATTTTTTGACTTTGGATTTCGAGAATCCAGAATTGCTTAATAAAATGATGGACCTTGAAAGCCGGTTAATGGCATTTGGTGAATTTGACAGTGCCGACGACTTAACTGAAACAGAAATTGCTGATCTTATCAGCATTATGCAGGAAATGATGAAACTCTTCCAGCTTGATGCTGAGTTTTACCTTGTGAAAGATGGTGAAAAGATCCATTTAACAACAGCTGAAATGATAGCTTTAGAAGATACCAAAGGCTATGACCTGCTCATAGAGCTATATAATACACAAGGCCAGTTCCTGGCAGATATGATTATTACAGCTGAGATGTTCAGTTCTGAGCTAATAGAAGACACCGTGTCAGATATGAATCAGGCTGAAACAGTAATTAAAAAACAAAATCCTGATAAAGTGAAACAGGTTTCAAAGCATGTAAAAACTGTGAAAGGCGGAAAACTGCCAAACACAGCAGGAAACTATTTTGTAAGAGTTTTAGCAGGCATTGGACTTCTCCTAATAGGGATTGCCATTTTACTCAGACGGAAAGTGAAAGAGGCGTGATAAGAAAACCCACTTTAAAAGCAGTTATTGGTCTGGCTTTTATTTTGGGCGGGGTTTGGCTTGCCGCCTCAAATCTTATGCCATATATGAGTAGTCAAAAGACTACAGTCCATATAGAGTCCCCCAAAGGTAATATCAAAACAGAAGTGAAGTCCTCACAAAAAACAGAACCACATAGCCTTTACAGTGTCAGGCCAAAAGTGGGCGAAGAAATGGGCGTTTTGTCAATTCCGAAGATATCAGCGGATTTGCCAATCTTTCATGGCACAGATGAAGATGAGCTTGACAAAGGTGTTGGCCATTATGCAGGCAGCGTCCTCCCTGGAGAAGAAGACAATTCCGTCCTGTCCGGCCACCGGGATACCGTCTTTCGTAAACTTGGAGAAGTAATGAAAGGCGATCTTCTTGTCGTGAGTACTTCTGCCGGGGAATTTACCTATAAGGTGCGTAAAATCAGAATTGTCGATGCAGACGACAGAACCGTTATTGTTCCTAAACCTAGGGCAACTCTGACTGTAACCACCTGTTACCCTTTTAATTTTATTGGAGATGCACCACAGAGGTATATTCTGATTGGGGATTTAGTAAGAAACTAAAAAGCCCGCTTATTAGGCGGGCTCAGGGGGAGGCCGATTCCGGCCTTCCTTTTATCGCAGTCTAACGGGCAGTAAGACCCCACTTCAAGACTCAGAGGAATCAAAGGAGGTTAAGTGGGGGCAAACTGCCCGTAAAGGCCCGATTGGTTCAACTAACAATCAGTGGGGAAAAGGAACCCCACTGATTGAAGTTTCACTTTATTCTGTAATTGTGACTAACTTTACATCATCGAAATCGAATCGGTGATAGTGACCTTCAGTACATGTCAGTTCAACAAATCCTTCCAGATCTTTAATGCTCCCGATTACCTCGGATTTATTTTCAGCTTCAATCTCTTCTGTTACGGTAATGCCTTTTTCAAAAGTATAAATAACCTTAAACGTATTCATGTGTGAAAACTCTCCTTTCCCTATTTTTGTTCCCATCACTGCAGTGATTAAAACACAAAAATCAGTATTTCAGTTATTTTCCAATAGCCCATTTTAAACTCTTTCTATGGGAAGTTGATAGCATTAACTGTATCTGGTAAGGTAATAGCAAGAGCTAGCATTCTGCTATTCGACAGTTATCGGCTGATATCACCATGATTTCACACCTACTGACGCGTTCTAAAAATTGCTTCGACAAAATTTGATTTCTTTTCTTTGAGATGAATCTTAAAAAGGACACTTTTAGTTTACATAACAAAATTATAGTAAAAATCTAAGGTGATGAAAAAGGAGCCCACTATTAAGCGGACTCCTCTTCTCCATTATTCACCTAAATCAACATTATGATAAACACGCTGGACATCTTCCAGATCTTCAAGGGCGTCAATCAGCTTTTCAAATTGCGCCTGTGCATCAGCTTCCAGGGTGACTTCATTTTGCGGGAGCATTGTTAATTCAGCAACAGCAAACTCATTGATGCCTGCTGATTTGAATGCTTCCTGAACTGCATGAAACTGATCGGGCTCAGCATAAACAATTACCGTATCTTCTTCTTCCAGAATATCACGTGCGTCTACGTCTGCTTCCATTAGGATTTCCAGTACTTCTTCCTCTGATTTGCCTTCAATGCCGATAACAGCGGTTGAGTCGAACATATAGGAAACAGATCCGCTCACACCCATATTTCCGCCATTTTTTCCGAATGCAGCACGCACATTAGAAGCTGTACGATTTACGTTATTCGTTAATGCATCAACAATAATCATGGATCCGCTAGGCCCGAATCCTTCGTAGCGAAGCTCGTCATAGTTTTCTTCCGCTCCGCCTTTTGCTTTTTCTATTGCACGATCAATGATATTTCGTGGCACGTTATATGTTTTTGCACGCTCAAGCACAAATTTCAAGGCCTGGTTTGCTTCCGGATCAGGCTCCCCTTGCTTGGCAACCACATATATCTCAAGTGCAAACTTGGAATAAACACGGCTCGTATTTGCGTCTTTTGAGGCTTTCTTTTCTTTGATATTGTTCCATTTACGGCCCATATGTCCCACTCTCTTTCAACTTTGGATCAAGTAAGTAATAGAGTCTTCAGTATTCTGAAGATCTCTCACTAAATTATTATACATTAAGACACCTGTTTTTTTCGAGCATTGTTTCTTAATAATGACTCTTGGCTTCAAAAGAAAAAAGAGACACAAATGTGCCCCTGATCAACTCAACAGGATTCTTTCTAATACCTTTTGCACCTGATAGCCTTCTTTAAAGGATACCAATAGTGCTTTATCTCCTTTTATTGCTTTCAGGAGTTCTGCAGGAAGGCTGGTTTCCGGTTCATCAAGCTTTATAATTTCTCCGCTCTTTTCAGTGCCAGTTTGAACCAGAATACTCCAGTTCTGCATATCTAAAGTTCCTTTATCACCAAAGACTTTAAAAGACAAATGTTCTTGCTGCCCGATTCCAGCTATTCCGTTAAACACAACCGGAATTCCATCTGGCAGCGTTAATAAAGTCGAAAAACTTGTTTCACATAATCGGTCATCTTCAGGGTATTCAACAAAAGAATGGACATTATCCAATTCTCCGAAGGTATCGTGAATCATGTGAATGAAATGGGGCGCTACTTCCCTGATAAAGCCTCCCTGTTCCCTGCTTGATATCCAATCGTTCTGCTGCCATTCACGCGGCCATTGCTTAAACTGCAGGTGCAGTTCAACTTTCTTAATCTTACCCAGCTCACCATTATGTATATTATCCTTAAACAATTTAAAAGCTGGACTATATGCCATGGGAAAATTCATTGCATGTATGATCCCGGCATTCACAGCAGCTTCACACATTTCCTTGGCCTCTTCAATGGAATTGGCCAGAGGCTTCTCACAAAGAAGATGCTTGCCGCTCTTTATAATATCCATTGCGATTGTATGATGAAATTTTGGCGGAACACCTAAATAGATCAGCTTGATGGTTTCATCCTGAAGTACATTTAAATAATTGGTATGCATTGCTGCATCCGGCAGCTCAGCTTTAAATTTATCAAGTCGTTCAGCATTTCGATCACAAAGTGCTGCAATCTCAAACTCCTCATTCTGCCGAAATTGACGGAGTATTCTTTCCCCTACCGCACCCATCCCTATCAATCCAACTTTAATCTTTTCTCTCACATACTTCACCTTCTTATGAAAAATCATGTACTAAGTGAATTATAACGTTAATTGCAAATATTCAAAAGTCTAATTTATCGCAGTCTAACGGGCAGTAAGACCCCCTCTTTAAGACTCAGAGGAATCAAAGGAGGATAAATGGGGGTCAAACTGCCCGTAAAGGCCCGATTGGTTCAACTAACAATCAGTGGGGGATAAGGAACACCCCCACTGATTGAAGTTTCACTTTATCTTATAAGTTCTTAGAGTATGGACCAAAAATATACCGGCCAATAATTGGATAGAAAAATTTTGAATGGGGATAATAATTTTAATAAAACAATCAGGAGGTACCACCATTGGACCTGGATAAGGATATGCAATTTGAAATCACAAGTACATTCATGCCAAATCTTTACCGTTCCCAAACACTTAAAATTCTTGAGGTGACCCAGAACAGCGTTGTCATTCAAATGGACAGATCGAATGGACGCGGAGTTTTTCCTGCAGAAAACTTTCATTATTGGATTAAACGAGGCTCGCTTATAAAAATGAATGGCCACCATAAAAGAACCTCATAGAACACTTGGCCATTTTAATTTTTGCATCATATGGCGAGTGCCCAATTTAAATTAAAAGAGGCTGGCTCTATATCTGGAGCCAGCCCTTCTCTTATCGTTCGCATGCATAATTGTCCTTATCTCGATCATGCTTTGAGTCATATGCAGGGTGTGTAGATGGCACACCATTAGGATATACCTTTCTTAACTCTGTACAGTTTTGATAGGACTCTGAGCTTTCTGAAGAAGTTGAATTGCCGGCTGTACCGCTGCTGTCATTCGACCCGCTTTTACCGGTATTACTTGAAGAACCACTCACAGCTTCAGAATCCAGATCCCCTTTTGTCGTTCCTTCATCTCCAAGGGCCCATAACCCTTTACTGGATTCTCTTGCTTCCCTGCCGAATTTTCTGAAGTATTCACTGTATTTCACATCCGGATTGTAGGTGGATGGCTCCGCATACCCTTTTAAAACCAAATGGGCATTAAACATTTTTTCACGTATTTCATCTTCTTCCATATCATCCGCCGGGATGTCGAGCCAAACAATTCTCAACAGGCGGCCATATCGATCGGTGTCTGACACATCTTTTTGCATCCAGATTTTCTTGCCACCCAGCTCAGATTTGGTGAATTGGCTCGCTTCTTTCCCGAATTCTTCCACTCTTGTTGTTGATTCGGGAGTGTTTACTCCAATCAGGCGGACTTTCCTGCCGTCAGAGGTTTCAATTGTGTCACCGTCCACTACTCTGCCAACGGTAACTAATTCCAGGCCCAAGCTCTCTGCAGCCTGTCTTTGTTCCTGCTCCTGTTTTTGCTTTTCAGCCTCTTCCTGCTTCTGTTTTTCTTCCTGTTCTGCTTCTAGCCGTGCTTGCTCCTCAGCTTGCTTTTTCACTTCCTCTTTTTCAGCCTTTTCTTGGGCAAGCTTTTCTTCTTCAGCTTTTTTATCTGCTTCATTCTCTTCTGATTGTATCTGTTCCTTCTCAGGCTCATTTACAGTATCGGTTGCATCGGAATCTGCAGTTGCTAGAAATATGGATAAAATGAAGCCTGCTGCCATAATCCAGCCCGATTTTTTAAAATTTATTTTATATTTACGGTGCTGGTTATTTAAATATAAACCAATTAAAAAGACTGCTAACCCGATAAATGCAGCAGGAGCAGCTATGCTCATTAAAAGCATAAACACAATAACAATAGTAATAATAGTCCATCTTATAACTTTCAAACTCTTAAGTCTCCTCTTTATAAAATTCACCTAAATAAGCATACCTTTTTTCTTTCCAAATTTAAACACCAATTCACTAATGAATTGGTGTTATTAAGAATTAATTAAAATTACTGCTTCTTACCAAAAATCTCTTCCTGCAGTCTTCTGCCGGTAGGTGTTGCTGCGAGTCCTCCCTCAGCTGTTTCCCTCAGTGCTGAAGGCATGGATTGTCCGATTAGGAACATTGCATTTATGACTTCATCACATGGAATTCTGCTCGTAATTCCGGCGAGTGCCATATCCGCAGCTGTCATCGCATTGGAAGCACCCATGGCATTCCGTTTTACACATGGAACTTCTACTAGTCCGGCGACTGGGTCACATACAAGGCCCAGCATATTCTTTAATGTAATTGCCATGGCCTCAGCGGCCTGTTTTGGCGTTCCGCCTGCCATTTCTACAATGGAAGCTGCCGCCATGGCGCTTGCAGACCCCACCTCAGCCTGGCATCCTCCAGCAGCACCTGAGATGGAGGCATTGTTTGCCACAACAAAGCCAAATGCTGCGGAAGTAAACAGGAATTCGATCATTTCCATACGTGTTGGTTTGAGGACTTCTTTAACAGCGAACAAAGTACCTGGAACCACACCCGCTGAACCGGCTGTCGGTGTTGCACAGATTGTGCCCATTGCTGCATTTACTTCATTGGTTGCAACCGCTTTGCTTACAGCATCCAATAAAATATTTCCAGATAAAGCCTTTCCGCTCTGAATGTACTTTTGCAGAAGAACTGCATCGCCGCCTGTGAGTCCTGTTACAGATGTTACCCCTTTCAGTCCCCTCTCAACTGCCTGTTCCATGACAGTCAGGTTGCGGTCCATTTTGGCAATAATTTCATCACGTGTTAATCCGGTTACTTCTATCTCCTGCTGAATCATGATTTCGGCTATTTTTACACCTTTATTTTCAGCGAGCTCTATAAGCTCAGCAACATTTCTAAATAACATTAGTCTTTCCCTCCTGATGACCAGCTAACTATTAGTCAACCATTCTAATAATTTGTGTTATATTCGGAAGCCCTTCAAGCTCCGTCATTACCTCCTGGCCGATCTTCTGATCCACTTCTATGACCATGATGGCCATTTTTCCTTTTTCCTTGCGTGAAACTTCCATATGGCCGATGTTGATCTGGTGCTTGGATAAAATATTCGTTACAGCGGAGATAACTCCAAACTGATCGTTATGAACAACTAAAATGGCAGGATGTTCACCGGATAATTTAAGTTCAAAGGAATTCAGTTCAGTTATTTCAATGGTTCCGCCGCCGATGGATATTCCCACAAGTTCGATTTCACGGTCTCCTTCAGTAAGCTTGACTCTTACAGTATTAGGATGGTCGGTTACGGTATCTTCAACTGTAAAAATGACTTCAATCCCTGCATCTTTAGCTAATTGCAGGGCGGAAGGGATGCGCTCGTCAAAGGTATCAAAGTCAAGGATACCGCCGACAATTGCCACATCCGTGCCATGTCCTTTATAGGTTTTTGCAAAAGAACCATATAAGGAAATCTCTGCTTTGGACGGCTGTTTTCCAAAAAGAGTCCGGGCAACACGTCCAATACGTGCGGCTCCAGCTGTATGAGAGCTTGATGGGCCGATCATAACCGGGCCGATAATATCAAATGCTGATCTGTATTTCATTTTGTATGCCCCTTTACTTTTAAGGTATATAAATGGAAATGGATATAGCTGTTTTGCTAACAGCATCTATTTTAATAACTCGTCTTATTTATGCTCCAGGGCTGCCTTCCGGCTGGAGCTCATTTATCGTTCTGATTTTCTGAAGGTAATTATAAATAGTGAATTTTGAAACCCCCAGAACAGATGCGACATAATCAGTTGCTCCTTTAATGAGGAATGTCCCTTTGTCTTCAAGCTGGCGTACACACTCAACTTTTTCTTCAAGCGTCATCAATGAAGGTGCCTTCTTAAATCCCTGAAGAACCTGATCTACCATCTCGTGAATAACATCCTGCACAGAATTAAAAAAGGTTTCCGATTTAGACGAATGTTCATCAAAGCTGATAAATTGTTCAATTTCTCCTCCGAATTGCATGAGCAGACTTATATCATAATTTAGGCATAGTGCGCCGATTACTTTATTTTCATCATCCCGGAGAAAAATCGTAGATGATTTCATGACATTTCCTTTTTTGGACTGTGTTTTATAATTCGCAATATCATTTACATCATTTTTATGTTTGGCTAATTCATTCAATACAAGGTCGGTGATGGGTGAGCCGATCTTTCTTTCTGTTATATCTCCTGCTATATGGATAAGCGATTTTTTTAAGTCGCTGAAATCGTGCACGGCCACTTCACAGCGGGAACCAAACATTCGCACAAGCATATCTGCAGTCCGGATCGCCAAATCAAAAACAGGTCTATGGCATTCCTTCAACTTTGTCACTTCCTTTTATGAAATCGCTTTCAATATTATACTAATCTATATTTCTCTTCAAATTCATAATAACATAAAAACAAAAGAGTTAAAATAAAATTTTAATAGCTACAAAAAAATTGTAATGCACATAAAAAATTGCCGCATAAGTCAGATGCGGCAATTCAACATTATACATTCTTTAATACAAGGTAAAGCCTGCTGACACGCTCTGTTTGCTCTTCTTCAGAAGCAAGATCAAATTTTTTCAGCAGATGGAAGACCTCATTTAAAATATCCTGGGTATGTTCCTGCTGGAAAAATGACTGAAACAGCGGGTTCATATCTTCCGGGAGGAAACCTCTCTGCTGTTCAAATTTCTTTTGAACATCTTCCGGAGTATGATCCAATTTACATTCGCTCATTAAAAAAACCTCCTGTATGAACTGTAAACTTGTTTTTCGTTAGTATTAATCACTATTCTATTTTACCTTCTACAGTCCTATTAAAACATATACCTCTTCTGCATCGTTTCTTCAAACATTTCGACTATAATAGAAGTAATTGATTTGAAATGAGTGAGTTCTTTGAAAAAACTTTCTATGAAGCTCGGTCTGCTGTTCCTTCTGATCCTCTTTGGCCTTGAAACAACTATGTTCTTCTTTTTACATAGTACACTTGTTGAATCGCGTGTGGAAGAAGAGCTCATAGCCTTGCAGACACGCGGCAATTCACACCGTGCTATACTCGAAAAACATTTTGATAAAAATACCATTTCCCATGTAGCTCTGATGGAATCTGAAGCCACTACAGATGTAGTTATTACAAATTCTGCCAACGAGATACTTGGTGCTTCTGTTGATAGCAGTTTGATCCAAAGGTACATAGAAAAGCCGATGACATCTTCTGTAAGGGAGGGCAAAACCATCGGGGACAATTGGAAAGAAGAAGATTATATTTCTACTGTCAGCCCGATCGAACAGGATGGAGTGCTGATTGGCCATGTATATATGTTTCAGGATACAGCCTGGATTAAATCGTTAATTTCTCGCTTAAATGAACAATTTTTAATCGCCGGGTTCATTGCGGTCATTTTTACCATTACGATCATCATCTTTTTATCAAAGGCCCTGGCGAAACCCCTGATTAAAATGAAGGAAGCTACCGCACAAATAAGCAGCGGTGATTTTTCAGTTTCCCTTCCTATAACCGGTGACGATGAACTTGGGGATTTAGCACGTTCCATCCAGTTATTGGCTGGCGACCTGAATTATCTCAGAGAAGAACGCAGTGAATTTTTATCCAGTATTTCCCACGAACTTCGCACTCCTCTTACTTATATAAAGGGGTATGCGGATATCGTTCAGAAGCGGAACCTGAGCCCGGAAGAGAGAAATCAGTATTTATCGATTATCCTGGAGGAAACCAACAGGCTTTCAGATATGGTTAAAAATCTTTTCGATTTGGCAAAGATCGATAAAAATACCTTTGATATTATAAAAAAACCAATAGACTTGAAGGAATTAATGAATAAAATTGAAACAAAATTTTCTCCGGCTTTCGCTGAAAAAGGCATGCAGCTATCTGTCAGCTGCCGTGAATCAATCATCCTTTCTGCGGATGGATCAAGGCTGGAGCAAATCATATTTAATCTTCTGGATAACGCGATTAAATATTCCTCAGATGGAGATAAAACAACAGTAGAGGTAAGCAGGACTAAAAAACATGTCATCATCAGAATAAATGATTCCGGAAGAGGAATCTCTGAAGAGGAACTGCCCTTTATCTTTAATCGTTTTTACCGGGTGGATAAATCACGTGCAAGAGCTCTTGGGGGTACAGGCCTTGGACTCGCCATTGTGAAAGAACTTGTCCATGCCCATGGAGGGACTATTTCTGTCTTCAGCAGAGAAGGTGAAGGAACAGAATTTGAAATTGTTTTTAAGGGAGAAACGGAAAGATGAAAACAATACTTTTGGTTGACGATGAAACTAGAATGCTTGATCTAATTTCTCTATACTTAGCGCCCCGCGGCTACAATTGCATAAAATTGACTTCAGGTTCAGATGCCTTGCTTTACTTGGAAACCCATTCTGCAGATCTGGTCCTTTTAGATGTCATGATGCCTGAAATGGATGGATGGAGTGTATGCAAGGAAATTAAAAAATATTGGGATATTCCTATCATCATGCTTACTGCCAAAAGCGAAAAGCCGGACATTGTAAAAGGATTGAACATTGGAGCAGATGATTATATTTTGAAGCCGTTCGATGAAGAGGAATTATCTGCAAGGATTGAAGCGGTTTTAAGAAGAAGCAAAAAAGATGGAAAAACCAAAACCTTTAAAGGGCTGGAACTTAAAGAAGATTCTTTTGAGCTTTCCTATAAAAATAAGGAAATTCTGTTAACTCCAAAAGAGTTTTCAATGTTAAGCCTTTTCCTCTCAAACTTGAACAGAGTATTTTCACGTGAGCATTTAATAGGCTCTGTTTGGGGTTATGGAGTGTCAATCGAAGATCGCACCATTGATTCGCATGTAAGAAATTTACGTGAAAAATTAAGGAAAGCCGGGTTTCCTGCAGATGAGTATCTGACGACTGTCTGGGGTTTAGGCTATAAATGGGCCGGAAAGGATTAATAGATGTTTTCTGATATCATCGAATCGCTTTCAGATGAACCGATATTGGCGGCTTTATTTAGTATATTCATGAACATTGCTGCAGCAATAACTGGATTCCTCCCAAGTGCCTTTATTACGGCTGGAACAGTTGCCGCTTGTGATTTAAAAGTGGGTCTAGTCATTTTGATCATCGGAGAAGCAGCCGGAGCAATTATAAGTTTTAAACTTTATCGCAAAGGGATCACCAAGCTTACTTCCTCTTTTCCTCAGCTTAAGAATAACCAATTTTTTTCTAAGCTTCAGAGTGCGGAAGGTCCAGATGCGTTTTTCATGGTTGTTTTGCTGAGGGTCTTGCCTTTTGTCCCATCAGGTGCAGTCACACTGGCAGCTGCATACAGCAAAATGAGGCTTCTGTCCTTTGGCATTGCCAGCACGATCGGTAAAGTACCTGCACTGTTCATGGAAGCCTTTGCGGTTTCACATATACTAAAATTTGAAAGGGAGCTGCAAATTGCCATTTTCCTATTAGTTGCGTTCTTCTTTTTAATTTACTATTTATATAAAAATTATAAATTAAGTTAAAGAGCTTATCATCGTCAGATAAGCTCCTTAACTTTCTATATTATTCAGCAGGAGAAAGCTCGTTTTCTGTTACCCACATGTGATTTTTTACTTCCTGCCCGTCAGCTGTAGTAAAGTCAACCATATAGACAGTTGTTTCCTTCACAGAATCGATTTCGGCAGTTGCTCCTTCCATTCCCTTCATGTGACTTGCATTCAATGTTACCTCGTCACCTTCTTTAAATGGTTCCTCACCTGCATCTGCAATCTCCTCGTGAACTACCCATTTATGGTTTTCAACTTTTTTACCGCCAGTGGTTGGTGTATAAGATACCGTATATACGATTGTATTATATGCACCTGCAATGGTTGCTTCCGCTCCCTCCATTCCCTCCATATGTCCTTCTGTTATAAAGGCCTTGCTCCCAACTTCATATTTAGGGTTTTCAGCTTCCTTTATTCCTTCTGGAACATCTCCGGATCCAGAATGATCCATGTCTGAATGGTCTCCTGAATGGCCGCTGCTTTCTTTATTCGTTATGCTCTCTTCCTTGCTGGTACCTTCCTGTCCAGTATCCCCGTCATTTCCGCCGCAGGCAGTTAGAGTTAGCGCGGCAGCCAGAGAAACAAACCAAATGGCGAATTTTTTTCTTGATAACATATTCAATTCCTCCTTTTCTTCATGAAGTTAGTATGGCAATAAATTGTGCAGAAATTATGAAACAGGTATGGAAAATTCTAAATTAATACTCCCCTGGCAGGAAAATATGTACAACCTTCATAATCAAATATTGTAAATAACCTGGATTAAAAACAGACACCCTTCTGGATGTCTGTTTTGTCTGCTAATTTAAGCAGCCATTTTACGGCATTCTTCCGCACACTTAAAGCAAGCTTCAGCACAGCGCTGGCAGTGAGAGTGGTCATGTTTTTTGCACTCATTTCCGCACGCTTCACATATGTCTGCACATAGAGTGCAAATTTGTCTGGCAAAAGGGCTGTTAGACTGCATTGACTTAGCTGCAAAGGCACAGATATCCGCACACTCTCTGTCCGACCGAATACAATCTGCCATCATTTGAACATCTTCTTCCCCTAAGCAAGCGTCATAGCATACATTACAGGCTTCCATGCACTCTATACAAGCCTGAATACATTCTTTATAAGATTGGGTGTACATTATATCCATCCTTTCTATAAACTCTTTACAAAGATACTCTACCCCTCCATTTCGGTAGTAAACTGCCAATATCGGACATAAAAAGAGCAGAGAGTTATCTCTCCGCTCCTAAAATGTTACTTCTGTATACCCGGCCCATTTCTTTCCTCTTTAAATGGCAGCTCTTTCTTTACATATGAGTAATCATTCCGGTTGATTGGAACAAATCCTTCCGGCTTATAAAATCGCAGGAGGTCTTTGTAAACAATGTTATCTGACATTTCCAGTTCTTTTTTCGCCTGATCGGAAAGTGACTTACATGCATTAGCCTCAGCTATTTCTCCGGATTCCGTATAATAGCAGGTTTCTTCAATTTGGGTATATGCCGGTGAAATAAAGTTGCCGTTTCGGAATGGGACAACTTCACGGTGTTTTTCTGATAAAAGATCTGATCCCATTTCAAGGTGATTCTTTGTATCAATGCCCAACAGGTGAAGTAATGTCGGTCGCACATCTACCTGTCCGCCGACATTGTGGACAATGCCGCCATCCACTCCAGGTACATGTATGAACACTGGCACTCTTTGAAGCTTGGCATATTGGAATGGCGTAATTTCTTTTCCGATCACCTTAGCCATTGCCACATTATGATTTTCGGAAATCCCGTAGTGATCGCCATACAGAACAACTACTGTATGATCATACAATCCGGAATCCTTTAAATCGTTAAAAAACTGCTCGAGTGCCTGGTCCATATAGTTCGCTGACTGAAAATAATGATTCACCACATCATTATCTGTTTCTCCTGCAGGAAATTCAGTATCCCACTCATCCATTTTAAAGGGGAAGTGATTAGAAAGAGTAATGAATTTTGTATAAAACGGCTGTGGAAGACTGGTCAGCATCGGCATGGATTCCTTAAAAAACGGCTTATCTTTTAAACCATAGTTTTTCGTGTTTTCATCGTTCATATCGTAATACTCGGCATCAAAAAACTTATCATATCCCATGGTTTTATACATTTCGTTACGATTCCAGAATGTCTTGTAGTTTCCATGGAAAGTTGCTGAAGTATAGCCATGCGGCTTTAAAATAGCAGGTGTGCCATGGAATGTATTTTGAGCTTTCGTTACATAAACAGCTCCCTGTGACATGGGATATAGTGATGTATCCATCATAAACTCAGCATCGGAAGTCTTTCCCTGTCCGGTTTGGTTGACTATGTTATCAAAGTAGAATGTCTTGCTGCTATGTGCAAGTGAATTCAGGAATGGGGTAACTTCTTTACCATTTAGCTTGTAGTCTATAATAAAAGTCTGAAGTGATTCCATGGATACATAAATAACATTCATGCCCTTGGCTTTTCCGAAGTATTTAGGGTTCGGAGGTGCATATTTTGCTTTAACATAGTTCTCTACTTCAGTCACATCGTTCGTATCCGCAAGAGCTCGCTGGCTGGCAGACTTGGCGTTTTGGACCATATCATAAATCGTGAAATTGTATGCTCCAAGGTATTTCACCAAATAATTGCGGTCGAAGGAACGTGTAAGCAGCTCAGGACGGTCTTTCTCGGCGATTTCAAGATTGATGAAGAAGACAATAATCCCTGCAGCCATAACAGCCAACGCCGGTTTTCGGCTAATTTTCTTTCCAGGTTTGTACCATTTCCTAACTGCCAGGAAAAGAAGCAGAATGGTGTCTGTAAAATAAAAAATATCCCACGGAGACATTAACGATAGTGCGCTATCTCCGAGCTGCCCCCCATTTACTTTTGCCTGCATGAGAACAGGAACAGTGATAAAGTCGTTAAAGAATCGATAATAAACAACATTTGCATAAAGCAGGAAGGATAAGAATAAATTCAAGCCAATTAGCATGCCGGATTGCCATTTCCCTTTAAAAAACAAAGCGAATCCCAGGAATACCAGTGTAGAACTTAACGGATTCAAAAACAGAAGAAATCGCTGTATGTCATTATTAATCCCTAAATTAAATTCAATGCGATAGGCTACATACGTTTTCAGCCAAAAAAGGATAACAGTCAGAAAGAATACAGCAAGACTTCTTTTCGGCAATTTGTCAGGCGATTTGAATAACTTTCTCATTAGTGTGGTTTCACCTCTTAAATTGTACACATGCGAAAAACTTAGCAGCGGCTAAGTTTTTATTATGTAAAAATTTTGTAGCTGCATTAATAAATGGTGAACGAATGTAAAATAATATAGCACAATTTCAAATCAATGAAAACGGATATCTCCTTTATATCTTTCGCCTTTTTCCTGCAAAAACCAACAATTTTCAATAAAATTACCTGTTACTCAATATATTTTAATGGTAAAATGAATTTTCCCTTCATAATTTCAATGCTGAAGGAGTATTGATGTTCAAAAGGGCCAAGCTAAAATTAAACATAGTTGGATTGGAGAGTCTTCATGAAAGAACGTCTATTATTTTTTGTTATTGGGATGCTGATCCTGACAATGGGTGTAGCCCTGATTATCAGATCAAACCTCGGAGCTTCTGCATGGGATGCCCTGGCTGTTGGTGAGTCACAAATGTTTAACTTAACAGTTGGCACCTTTGTTTTTATAAATGGAATCGTGCTCATTTTTATAAATGCCTTTCTAATGAAAAAAAAGCCTGAAGTCCTTGCAGCCATTTCCATTCTGATTATTGGCGCACTGATTGACTTTTGGCTTCTCATCATTTTTGGTGACCTTTCACCTCAGACATTGGCGATGCAATCAATTCTATTGTTCCTTGGAATCCTTTCGATGGGAATGGGAGTTGCCATCTATCTTCAGGCTAAATTTCCGGCAAGCCCGATGGATACATTAATGGTAGCCATTCACTCAAGATTCGGATTAAACTTAAGGAATTCAAGGATCATCAGTGAAAGCTTTGCTTTGCTGCTTGCGTTTTTATTCAGAGGTGCAATCGGAGTGGGCACAATCGTGGTAACATTGACACTTGGACTTGTAGTACAATTCTTTTATCCGGTTTTCGAAAGAGCGCTCGGAAAAATGCAGGCCCCGAAAGGTCCTGTCATAACTAAATAATAAGCTTACATCCTGCTCTTTGAGCAGGATGTTTTTACCTTCTTAATACTTTAAAATCTCTCCATTCATTTGGCAGCAGGGCCAGATATTTAGCCTGCACATACCTGTCATCCATTAAAACAATCATTCCTGTATCGTTCTCAGAGCGGATCAATCTGCCCCCTGCTTGCAAAACCTTGTTCATTCCGGGATAAGTATAGGCATAATCATAGCCGTTTTTTCCCTGCTGATTAAAATATGCTTTCATAATGTTGCGTTCAAACCCTAACTGTGGAAGCCCTACACCCACCACGAAAACACCGTTCAGCCGATCTCCCTGCAAATCAATTCCCTCTGAAAAAATCCCGCCCATGACGGCGAAACCCAACAGAGTACCAGAAGGATTTGGCTGAAATGCATCCAAAAACTCTTCCCTCTCCCCTTCATCCATTCCAGTTTTTTGAATAATTGTATGTACCGGCAGTTCCTCATCGAGCAATCGACGATAGACATCCTCCATATATTGATAGGATGGAAAGAAGATCAAGTAATTCCCCTTCTGTTCCTTTAACATGCTCTTAATAGTACTGACGATAGGTCTGATAGACCCTTCCCGGTCGCGATATCTTGTTGAAATCGGCTGAATGTAAACCTTAGCCTGATCTTTTGAGAAAGGAGAAGGAACGGATAAAATAAAATCTTCCTCTTGAAAGCCAAGCATATCCAAATAATAATTAAGAGGCATTAAAGTAGCAGAAAAAAAGATTGATGATTTATATCCTTTTCTGGCCTTGTGCAGAAGATTCGATGGATCGAGGCAAAATAGCTTGATGTTCAGATTATTTCTCTGCTTTTGAATATACGTTACAAACCTTTCATCATACAGTTTGCCTATTCTTACGAAGTTCTGCGCAGCGAAAAATACTTCCAGCAATTCTTCTTCCGTATTGTTTCTGTCTTGCCCCAGATAGTCTTCGGCATATTGAACAAATTCCTCAAGAACTTCAAACAGTTCTTCAGGGGGATTTTCTTCTGCGATTTCCTGATTTTCACCACAATTCTTTTTTAATGCAATAAAAATTCCATTAATCTGTTTTGCACTTTTTTGTATCCCTTCATCCTTCCCCTTAAAGCTTCTGCTCAATTGAAGAAAGGCTGATTTCTCAAGCGCGCTTGAATACATCTCCCTTCCGCGGTCCACAAGGTTATGTGCTTCATCGATCAGGAGCGACGTTTTCTTTTTCTCCTCTTCCAGCAATCGCTTCAGCGAGACCTTCGGATCGAAAATATAATTGTAATCCCCAATTATAATGTCAGCTGCATATGCAGCATCCAATGAAAACTCAAAAGGGCATACTTTATGCTTCAATGCATATTTTTCAATTGTCGATCTGGTTATCATGTTCTCATTTTTCAGGAGGTCAAGTATTGCATTATTGATCCTGTCGTAATATCCATTGGCAAACTCGCAGCTGTCTTTGTGGCATTTGGTTTCTTCCTTAAAGCAAATTTTGTCCTTGGCCGTTATTGTGACCGATTTAAGATTCAATCCTTTATCCCTCATCAGGCTAATGGCCCCTTCTGCTGCCTGACGGGTTATGGTTTTAGCCGTGGCATAGATAATCCTCTGAATATGTCCTTCCCCGATGGCTTTTAATGCTGGAAAAAGGGTGGAAATGGATTTGCCGATGCCCGTAGGTGCGCTGGCAAATAAGTTTTTCCCTTCAGCAATGGTTTTGTATACTGCCCCTGCAAGTTTCCTCTGGCCATTTCGATAAGCCGGAAAGGGAAAAGTCAATTCCTGAAGACCTTTTATTAAATCCTTTTGATGTCGAACCCTTAATTCTGCGTAGGGAGAATACGATTCGAGAAGATGCACTATAAATTCTTCCAGTTCGCCAAAAGAATAACTGTGCTGAAATCTTTTCACTTCATCTGTTTTAGCATGTACATATGTTAATTGAACTGCCATTTTTGAAATATTATGGTCTTTCGCATACATGAAAGCATAGCATTTAGCCTGAGCCCAATGAACAGGATAGGCAAATTTATCAATTTGTGAAAGTGGGATAGATACCGACTTAATCTCATCAATAATCCGTTCTCCATTTTTGATGATAAGCCCGTCACATCTTCCTTCAAGCTGAAAGTCAAGGTGATTGAAAGGTAATCCAGCATGCAGATACACTTCTTTTTGATCTTCTTCCCCATAAAGCTTTTGAATTCTCTGATGAATTCTTGTTCCTTCTGTAAGCGGCACTGCAGAACGGAAGCCTGTTTCAATGCTGCCGCTCTTATATACATATTCAACCAGCGATCTTACTGATATTTTTATCTTATCATTCATTGAAACGGCCCCTTAATTTACTATTCACCTATTATAGCACATACGTTCTTCCCATAAGAAAGATTTGCAAAAGAAGGAAATAACCATATAAAATTTAAGAAGAAAGAAAATGAGAGGAGTGTGAATGGAACTGTTCGTTTCTTGAGCAGCCCCAAAACTTGAAAAAAATTATTTTTTGGTCAATCACTGGAGGATCTTTTATTCTATTGGGTTTTCTCATTTATTTTGCTTCAATGAATTTCATTTCAAATAAAGTAATGACAGAAGTTGCCGCCAGCATCACTGAGGATGATCTTGAAATGCTTGCAAGTGATCCGAACGTAGAGGCTCTGCTTGGGAACAGTATGGGTGATTTAAAAGCTGCAGATCTTCAAAAGACATCATTGCCGATCAAGACAAAAGAAGAAGCTGTAAAGAAGATTTCAGAAAGCTTTTCGATTGATGAAATCCGGCAGAGTGTCTCAAAAGTAAAAGGCGGATTGACTGCTGAAGAGCAAAATGAATTATACAGTCTTTTAACTGAAAGATTATCGGATGAAGAATTAACTGCTCTGAAAATCATAGCTGTACAGGAAGCAAAGCGGAATCAATAAATAATTCAAAAGAATTTGTGTTATTCGGAGCATTCGGGATATTAGACCAAGCAAGATTCCTTCCTTTTCATACGTTAGTATGGAAGGGAGGGATCTATAATGTATCAATTGGCATTATTATATCTTGCATGTATGCTTGCTGGCTACGGCATGACAATGGTACCTGTTTCTGCAGTTATTACTTCAGGTATTGCCAGCTTCTTCACCATTGTCGGCAGTCTGGCTATGATCATCTTTGGTCTTGCCATTCTTTATCTTGGAGTGAAGGCTTTGTTAGGAAAATAATTTCACTTTGAAAACCACCAGTCCAGAGCGGCTGGTGGTTTCGTTCTTTCTCTATTTAACCTGCACCGTCATTCACAGGGCAGCAGCGGTGTTGAGGCAAGCTCTATTCCGTTCTGATAAAAATTCTCTGCAATGATATGCCTTAGCCGGCTTTCAAATTTCTGCTTGGCTTCAAAGTTTGCAACAGGGACCTCTACCAGAAAGTCCATGGCTTTGCTGCGAAAATCGATAAATCGGATATCAGGTGCAGGTGCGGTTAAAACTCCTTTTATTTTCGGCATTTCCATGTCCACTGCTTCTCTCAGAAGCTTTTCGACTTTCTCAGTATCAGTGCCGTACACTACGCTGATTTGAACCTGGGCAAGCATTTCTGAGCCTGTCCGATTTTTAATGATCTGTTCAATAAAGTATTGATTCGGCACAATCAGGGTTCCCTCTTTAGCTGTGCGGATGATAGTGGATCTGAGACGGATGCTTTCTATTTTACCGATTTTGTTGTTTATCTCAATTACTTCCCCAATTTCAATCGGCCGTTCGAAGAGGATGATAATGCCTGAAATAAAGTTACCGGCAATATTGCGCATGCCGAAACCTATCCCAATACCGAGAACACCCAGTATGGCAGCCGCCGCTGTTAAATCCAGCCCAACCGTTGTCAGGCTGATGGCGAGCGCTGCAATCATGACGGTATAATAGATCATTCTGTTGAATGAATACCCGAGCCCGCGGTCAACTCCATAGAATTCATAAACAGATGTTAATACATATTTCGTGAATACTTTTACGATTCGATTTGCGAGCGAGACTGTTAAAAACGCTACAATCATTAAATATAGCGTTACATCTACTTCCCCTGCAGTGAACCAAGTATAAAAAAGCCATTTCTCCCTTGAAAAATAAAAAAGGAAAAGAATGATTATTCCATAAAAAGCAGCCCAGTTCACAAGTGAAGAAAATCCCTGCAAGATCCGGTCATTCTGTACCGACTTGCCACTTCTCTTTTTCACCAGTAAGTTAACTGCCCATTTGGCAGCCAGTATCACTCCTGCAAACAATAGAAACATCAGTATTTCCTGCATGGTTACATTCTTAAAAAATAGCATCGGCAGATTCCCTCACCTGTTATATAGTTCATTCTAAACTATTCCTCTTCCATAGATTCTTAAACCGGTGTTTAATACTGTTTAAAAAAAGGAACATTGAGTAGTAAATACATATATAAGGGTTGGGATATATGCATGTGGATCAATAAACCTTTTTTTAAATATGCAGCTGGCACCATTTTCGTGTTGATCATCATTTTCCTCCTTGGGAAAATTGATTATTTTTTATGGCCGATCCGTGCCCTGATTGCAACTATTTTCTTCCCGGTCTTAATTGCAGGTATTTTTTATTATATTCTAAGACCCCTCGTCAGGCTGGCTTCAAGGGTTATGCCTAAAACAGCCAGCATTCTGCTTATCTTTGCAGCGGTATTGGGTTTAGGGTATTTAGGATTTAATATGCTCGGTGCAACAATTGGCAGCCAGATAGCAGAAATCAGCGAAAGCCTTCCTTCTAAGATGGAGGACTTATCAGATGAAACGGAGAAAGTTGTTGAAGAAAATAATATGGGCATGTTCTCCTATGACCGTGTCAAAAATAAAGTACTGAATTTCCTGGAAGCACTTTTATCAGGGGCAGGAGAAAACGTAATGAAAGTTTTTACTACCATTACAAGCATTGTCACTGTCATCGTTGTTGTACCTTTTATCCTTTTCTACTTCCTGAAAGATGACCATAAGCTCAGGCCATTTCTTTTAAAATACCTTCCTGACAAACACGAGGACGAAGGCCAACGGATTTTGGGGGATATAGACAAGACCTTATTCTCTTATGTTACCGGCCAGTTTATTGTGGCAGTCGTCGATGGCGTGTTAATGTATGCCGGGTATAAGATTATTGGTTTGGACTATGCACTGATATTAGCTGTGTTTGCGATGTTCCTTACTGTGGTTCCTTTTCTTGGTCCTGTGCTCGGGATCATTCCTGCAGTATTCATCGGGTTATTGCAGGGACCCGGAATGGTATTAAAAATCATACTGGTACTGATCTCTGTACAGCTTCTTGAAAGCAATCTCGTCTCTCCACATGTGATGGGCAAACGGCTTAACCTCCACCCGCTTACAGTGATTATTATCTTAATGGCTGCAGGATCGATTTATGGCTTTATTGGAATCCTGATTGCTATCCCTTTTTATTCTGTTATAAAAGTTCTGGTAAAAGACTTCAGAAGATTTTACCGATTAAGGACCAGAAAAAGCCTGCTATCCGAAGAGATTTAATAAATGAACTGCCGTTAAGGCAGTTTTTTAGTTATTAGGCATGCGTATGCCAACAAATAACAGTATAATAAGAATTGCGTGAGAATAATTTGAGAGGAGCTTTCGAATGGCATACCCGAATACAAAAGAAACTATCAGCGTATTAAAAGAGATAGTTTCAATTCCAAGTCCTTCCGGAAATACAAATGAAGTAATTACATATGTAGAAAAGTTTTTGAACGAGCTTAATGTGGAAACGAAGCGCAACCGGAAAGGCGGGCTTATTGCAACCCTTCCTGGAAAAGACGAAAAAAATCACAGAATGCTGACTGCGCACGTTGATACACTTGGCGCGATTGTTAAGGAAATAAAGCCAAGCGGACGCCTGAAAATTGATTTGATCGGCGGATTTAAATACAACTCGATTGAAGGCGAGTATTGTGAAATCGAAACATCATCTGGCAAAAAATTCACCGGCACGATACTAATGCATCAGACATCTGTTCATGTCTATAAAGATGCCGGGAAAGCTGAAAGAAACCAGGAAAACATGGAAATCCGCCTTGATGAAAAAGTAAAGAGTGCTGAAGAAGTCCGTGAGCTGGGAATCGGCGTCGGAGACTTTGTATCTTTTGATCCGCGTGTGCAGACTACACCTGCTGGCTTCATTAAATCACGCCATCTTGACGATAAGGCTAGTGTCGCAATTCTTCTTCAGCTGATTAAACAGCTGAAAGCCGATAACACTGAGCTGCCGTACACAACCCATTTTCTCATCTCAAATAATGAAGAAATAGGCTATGGCGGCAATTCCAATATCACGCCGGAAACGGTCGAATATTTGGCTGTGGATATGGGTGCGATGGGTGATGGCCAATCCACTGATGAATATACGGTATCCATTTGTGTAAAGGATGCGAGCGGCCCTTATCACTACGAATTAAGAAAGCATCTCGTGCAGCTTGCCGAGGAAAATGGAATCGAGTACAAACTGGATATTTACCCATTTTACGGTTCTGATGCATCAGCAGCTATCCGCTCCGGCCACGATATCGTTCACGGCTTAATCGGCCCTGGAATTGATTCATCACATGCCTTTGAGCGTACACATGAGGATTCAATTGAGAATACGGCCAAACTGCTGTATCACTATGTACAATCCGAAATGATCATTTAGCAAAAAAGAAACTGCACCCATTCATTTGAGTGCAGTTTCTTTTATTATCATTCAGCTTCAGGCGGCCTCTTCCCTCTTTGAAGCTCCCAGATAGAAAGACCAAAATCCATTTGAAGATGAGGATAGTCCTTGAATTGTGTCCAATCCCCTCCCCATTCAAACCCAAGGTCCTTTGCTATTTCAACGACCTCCATCCAATCAGCCCGGCTGTTGCCGTTGCCATCATATTTCATATCCCAGATCACCTGGCCATCTACGGACATAAGTGCGAAATCAATTGCCAGGCCAAAATTATGGTAGGACTCCCCCCTTTTGCATGGGTAACAATATTTCCCTCACCAGTGCGGCCTTTTTCATATAAAGCATCTTGTTCTGCTATGCTTCTGAAATCCTGGGTGATGACTGCGTTAATGCCTTTGTCGGCAGCCAGACTAATAAGTTCATCTTTCTTTTCAGCAACAAGAGGATGAAGTGCTGTCGGGGGCGGAACTTCTTTAAAATTCGCCGGTTTTAAATATTGGTAAATGAGCATCACGAAAATGCTTGCTATTAAGAACGTCAGCAGCAGCCCATTAATTTTTTTTATCAGCATGTCCAATCAATCCTCAAACTTTATTTCCTGCTTAGTATTCTAGAATACTACAAAACAAAAAAGAGAATCCAGAATAATGGATTCTTCCATGCTAAAAAGCGAAGCTTATGTCATTCATAGCCTTAAATGTTACATTTTGTTCTCTGAAATAAACGAATGCTTCAACTGTACATGTTCCCTTTTCCAATTTATCAAAATTTAAATGAAATTGATAAATGCCATTAAATTCTTCAGGATCAATGGATAAGGTGTCAATCGGCCTGATCCAAAACTCTCCTTTCTCATAACCTTCCTGAAGCCATTCGTCATTAGCATATTGCCAGCCCTGGGCTCCTTCTGTTCCCTGAACTGCCAATACTTCCACCATCTCCGGCGGGAGGATCTGTCCGCCAATCTCTATCTGAGCCGGAGGGTCAACCCTAAGGCAGACAATCGGATTATGAAGCTCAGCCGTACCCGTATTTTTAATGACGAGGTCTGTAATTAAGGTGTATTTTTCATTATTGGAATGCGGGCGAATCGTATAATTAAAGTAAGCCTCTCCCTCAGCTTTAACCTGTGGCTTCACCTCAGCCGGACGAGTGTCTGGAGCTCTTTTCTGCTGCCGATTCTTTTTCTTCTCAGGCGTCCCGCTGCTGAAGAGCTCAACTACGGTTTCAAGCCCCACCCAGTTCAGGAGCTCACTGCTGCCGATACAATGTTCCAGAATAGAAGCCTGCAGCTGAATTAGGAATTCTTCTAAACTAGTATAATTGACTGGAATTTCACAGGATATTGAAGCCCTGCCTTTATGCTGTGCTCCAGCTGTTTTAAAAAAGACATATGGCCGGCTTGAAATTTTCCTCCTGCAATGCTTCTGAATAACTGCAATGATATCTGAATTTTTGCATGTAATCACAATGTTTTCGCTTTTAGTGAATTCCAAATGAACATGGAAATTATCCTCTTCGTGCTCCTGCTGGTCAATTTCAGTTTTAAGTACCATTCCTGAATTCTTCAGCAGTTCTTTCATCAAAGATAAGGTTTCCTGCAGCACATCTGAATCTTCCCCTCCTTCCATTGTGAGAAGAAGAGTTTGATTTTTTTGAGGGTAGTCAATATATAGTGTTTTTTCTTCCCTTGACCATGTCGTGTCCAGTCCATGTCTGGAACAATATAAAAGCAATGACGGCAAAGAGGAAAAATCAGCGGTTCCTTTTTCTTTACCCAGGTACGATACATTCACTTTCATTGATATCACCTTTTTCCGTATTTTCATTCCTTTCTCATTGTATGAGTTCAGATAGGATGGATATGACAAAATAACCCTTTACCTGCCGCCGTTACCTTGATGTCTGTGCAATCATATGATATTCAAACAATGGGTTACAGGTCTTTAGGGCTTAGCAAATAGGTCGCGTTTCAATAAACCTGAAAAGAGAAGAATCATTCGGGAAAAAGTAATAACGGTCAACTGAAATGTTGACCGTTTCTCGGAAGCAAATGGTTAAAGCTGGACCGACAGGTTAATCTACAAGGATTATCTTAACCGGAAAGGCTTTGCCCTGTTTTATTCTATAGCATTTTACTATCGGCTTTTTCTTAGCATAAGAAATAATAAAGTAAGCTTTATCCGGATATGCAAAGCGAATGTCATCTCTTGAAGGAACAGGCGGAGCTGTAGGATGTGAATGGTAAATGCCTACTAAGAATTCTTTCTTTTCTTCCATTTTGGTTAGGAGCAATGTAAGCTGTTCTTCATTTATTTCAAAAGAGTTCTTCTTTCGCTTATTGTTTATCGCCTTCCAAATTGTTTTTATCATTTTCCCTGAACCTGATAATAACCCGCATGCTTCAAAAGGTAATTCTTTTTCTCCATGAGCGAGCATTTCAGAATAAACATTTCTGGATAACCGAATGGCTTCGCTTCCGCTGCCTGATAAATTATCTGCCGCAGCATCTTTTATATTGGGGTTGAACTGGTCTGGCAGCCGCTTTTTTCTTCCTTCCGCTGCCGACAGCCACTGACTTTGATTTTTTATACATTTCCTGAATTTCCTGACGTTTCATTATATACACTCCTTGTTTATTTACTCATTGTTTTTTTGAATATTTAAAAGGGTCAAACATGGTCGCGGCTGATTGAGGTGGAATTGGCAGAGACCCATGCCTGTCAAAATCGTGATTTCTTTGCTTTTCTATTTTTCTATTCAGCTGCTTTGATTTTTGCACTTGAGAAGGTCGCTGCGTTTTAGCTTCTTTCACTTCGGCTGCTTTCTCAGAAAATTCTATCTTATTCATAAGATCCTGCTCATTTAATTTTAATTCCTGCAGCTCAATTTCTAATTTTCGGATCATTTTTTCATTTTTTATGTCCTTTTCCTTGTATTGAGTCAGCATTTGGTTAAGTTCTACAGACTCTGCCTTATATTTATTTTCCACCTCAATAAATTGCCGGTAAATGTCATTTAGTTCCTTTACACTGTTTCTAAATTCATTTTCCGAATGTTCCTTTTCCAATAAGCGATCATAAACCTCTTCAAACGTGCCTTTATAATGCACAAGTTCGTCTCTCAATTGAGAAATAACTTCCTGCAGCTCTGTGAGTTTCGCCTTATACTGTTCTTCCTTTTCCCTGCTAAAAAATAACCAGCCCATTTTTTTCAACCACCTTCCTATGATATTCATATTCAGCTCCAACTCTTCTTGTCTGTGTGTTAAACCAGCATTCTCAATTTGATTGAGTAATTTTTCTAAGTGTTCAATGGCATTTTGTGTTACTGCCTTAAGATCATAAAAGTCTGCTATCCAGCAAAATACTTCTTCCATTGATAGTTTATGTGCGATATTATATTCTTTATCTTTATTAATATTTCGATTAGAGATAGGTCCATTAGCTGACTCTTCTATCATGTCCTGTAAATGTTCAATATGCAAAGCATACTGATAAAGATCCAGTTGCTCTGATTTTATTTTTTTTATATCAAGCTCTTTCTCAAATACCATCTCCTTTAACCTGGCTTCCCTTTTGAGAGCTGCTTGTTTCATTCGTATGACCTCATTTTTAAGAGATCTAAATGCAGGGGAATAACCGGAAAATAATGCTTCATTAGCCATGCATCTTAAAGCGTTCCGATCGTTCCTTATCCCTTCAAGGATGCCTTTTAAGCTACTAATATCCTCTTTAACATTCATTATTTGATATTTCATAGAATTATTAACCGGCACCTCTCTCACCTCAATTCTGTTATATGTATGTACGGTACAATTTAAATTATAAAAAGGAGGGGAGAAGTTACTCCCCTCCTGAAAAAATTAGTCATCCAGGTTATCTAATAGGTCAGCAAATGTGTCGCACTCTTCAAAGTTTACTGCAGCGTCAACAATTCCGCTGTCAAATACTACAGCATTAGTGTTGATGTCCCTAAGAATTAGACGGAAACTCTCTCCTTCTAGTGAATCATCGTCATTAATTGTCAGATCAAATACGAATCTCTCAATGTCTCCATCCCAATCTCTGTTACCTGTACCAGAAACAGTTAGTGAATCGTCACCACATACCGGCTGGTTGAAAGTGAGAGGTTTGAAAGTGAAGCTGTAGTCTGGCTGTGTTGGTGTTGGAGCAGGTCCATCAAACTCAGTGTCAGTGAAGGCGTAAGTGAACGTACTATCACCAAGTGAGCACTCCTGACAGATTTCTGCACGTATGCTGGAAGTACCAGTTACATCTACTCCGCCGATATCTGCTAAAGTATCAGCTCCTCTTGTAATAGCAGTAGCCTGGCACTCACAGTTTGCTACTGGGAATAATCCCGGACATTGCGGCGGAAACTCCAGCAGGTTTAAGTCACACTGAATTCTTGGTTTAGGCACTGGAATATTATTTGGACGCGGGAAGCAGAATTTTGCCAAAACTTCAAGTTTAACTGGGTAGTGTACTTGAACGTCTTTACACAATACAACTCTCACTGGAATCATTGGTCCGAATGGATCTGGACCCATTAGCGGAGCGCCGTAAGTCTGGCAGATTACCTGGTAAGCTCTTAAGCGAATATTAGCTTCTGTAATACCTGTTGGTACGCACAGCATGATTTCATCAGTGAATTGAGTGCGGACAGTGAATGTGCATACTGATGCACCGTTTACCAGAATCGTTACTTCTACAGGAACTGTCCAGACGATTAATACTCGACCAGGATTTCCATGTTCAAGAATTGTTGCAGAAGATTGAACATCGTCTACAGAAGCCGAACACTGCACATCCACTCTTTGCCCTGCAGCCAAGGCAGCAGCAACGGCAGCTCGGCAGTCCTCATCAGGTATGAAATTCTTGTTTTCATATTTGTTGGCAAAGAATACCCAGTCATAAACCTTCTCTACAAAAATACATTCTGGGGCTAAATCATTTGGATCAATCGGAATTGGCGTTGGTGTAGGAGCCGGCTGAGAACCTTTAATCATTTTACGCTTATTCTTCATGTTTTCCTTCCTTTCTTTCTAATGAGTATTTTCATCACACTATATCCTATGGAATGAAACCAGTTTTGGTATAGAACAAGTACCTATTTTTGTAAAAAAAGAACCTATTTTTGAAAAGTAGTAAAAGAGTCTATTTTTTTATAAATGGGTTCACTTTAGGGTAAATGCCATTGTCCTTTCTTTTCACACAGCATATAGTAGAAGTAAGAAAGGTTATTGATTTAAATCTTTCCTTTCGCTTCACTATTAAATGAATAGGGATATTTCTGCTAGTTTAATAATAAATGGCAACTAAAAGTCTATTTTCTATATTACCGGATCCTCGAATGGCGTTTCAGAGCATTACACGAATTTCCAGCCGATTTTCAATGAGTATTTGACGAACGGATTTTTATCACACGTATTGGATCATTGCAATGATAACCTTTATAATTTATACCTTTAGACATGAGGGCCCTCATGTCTTTTTTAATTCAAAGAAACTTTAAAGGCTATTTACATAAAATGAGATAAATGCTTTTCTGAAAGGAGAATGAAAATGCTTCGCAACCATACTCCCGATAAAGAAATTCAGCTGCAGCAAAAGATTATCCATCTTAAATCCGAATTGGCAAAGTATCAGTCCATGCTCAGTCCAGAATACGAAAAAGAGCAGTCTGAAAGAATTTATGAAATGCGTGAACAAAATCTGGAGCTAAACAGAAAAAATAATGCTTTAAGAAAGAAATTGTCTATACTTTCTGAAGAAAACTTAAAACAAAAATCTTATTTGCATATTATGCAGGACTCCCTCCTTATGACCAACAATAAGAAAAATCAAGGTGACGTTTTAGTCATTAATGAAGATAAGGATTTAATTAACAGCTTATTTAATCGCGTTTATGATTTGGAAGTAACGTTTTGGGAAATGCACTGTAAATTAGAGGAGTTGTATAAGGAAAATGAACAATTAATCCAATTAAATGATAGACCACAGATAAAAGAGGTTACTCAAACTTTAAATAAGACTGGCACCTTCGACAATTTGCATGGTTTACAGGAAAAAATTCTTCAGGAAGAGTTATTAACCGCAGCAAGATATAAAAACTCTGCTGAATCTGCAATGGAGGAATTAAGAAAAGAAATTAAAGCATATAATGAAGGAAATGTAATTTACCCAAATGAAACTGAAAGAAATGAAGATAAAAAAACGCTAGATCATTTTATTACAGAATTCGGAAAAAAAGACGCCGAGCTGGAGAAGGCATTGGAAATCTTAAAAAAATTGGAAATGAAAGTTGTATCGATTGAAAATAAAATCAGCAATGAGTAATGATAAAACACGCCTTCCAAACTGAAGGCGTGTTTTCTTTACTAACGCACTCTAAATTTTATAAGTTATGGCTGGTTTCAAAAATGAGGACAAGGGTATATAAAAACCAAACAGCATTTAGGAGGAGTTACTTATGAACAGAGACCAGACAAATGGAAATGCAGATCAATTAAAAGGCGAATTAAAAAAGCAATACGGCAAACTGACCAATAATGAATCCAAAGAAGCTGAAGGAAACATGGATAAAGTAAAGGGACAGGCACAGGAAAAATGGGGAGATGCAAAGGAAGCTCTGTCAAAGACATTCAATGACCGAAGAGATTAATTAAAAAAGTACTCACCGCCCCTGTGGTGCTGAGTACTTTTTACTGATTAAAAAGTTGTTTTTGCCCCTAAATAACGAGGCTTCCAATAGGAATTGTTCATGTCGCTGATCTCAACACCGCGTGAAGAACCGGCATGAATGAACTTGTAATTGCCAAGATAAATTCCGGCATGGGATGGGCCGGATTTGTAAGTTTCAAAGAATACCAAATCTCCCACTCTTGGTGATGCAACATGTTTTGTCGCACTCCAAATGGATGCTACAGTACGCGGAATAGAGATTCCTACTTTACCATATACATAGTTCAGGTAGCCGCTGCAGTCGAATCCGTCAGGTGTGCTTCCTGCCCATTCGTAAGGTGAGCCAATATATTTCTTTGCTTCAGTAATGAGCTCGTTCACCTTTGAAGTTGATTGGGATGCTACCTGGGATTCAGCCGGCTTGCTTGCAGCAGTACCAGATACCTTCAATGTCTTGCCGGTATAAATTAAATCTGAAGATAGGCTGTTCATTGCCTTTAATTGTGAAACCGATAGGTTATGGCGAGATGCAATTCCGGAAAGAGTGTCTCCTCTTTGGATGGTGTAAGTTCCAGTGCCTGCAGGAGCAGAAGGTGCAGCGGATTGAGCAGAACCTTTAACTTGCAGCTTTTGGCCAGGATATATCGTGTCACTGCTGATTCCATTCAGACTCTTTAGTGTACTGACGGAAAGGCCGTGATCTCTTGCAATTCCCCATAAAGTATCGCCTGATTTCACTGTGTAGCTGACTGCAGCGCTTTGCTGCCCGCTTGTTGAACCGTTATGGCTGTGCGGTGCCAGCAGAGTAATAGCTTGTCCTTTATATATTAACGAACCTGAAAGGCTATTCCAAGTCTTTAACTCTTCAATTGAAAGATTGTTAGAGCGTGAGATTCCCCATAATGTGTCACCAGACTGAACGATATATTTATTTTCATGAGCACTTGCTTCTCCATTGAACGGTGTAATCAAAAAACCAGCTGTCGCAGCCATTGTAAGTAGTTGTTTCTTCAAGTTGTACACTCCTTAAATTTCTTTGACATCCTAATATTAGTAATAATTCTAGTAAAATCCTATCTAAAAATAATGGTGTTTCTGGGTATATTTATGATAAATTCATATATTTTCCTTATATGAGCAATTAATAGATATATTATCCTAATTTATCAGGTTATCATTTCTATTTCATGACAATAATCAGGATATTCTTCACATTAATATCGAAAATTCTAAATTAAATTATTTCCTCACAAATTAAAAGGCCAGCTCCCAGGCTGACCTTCTAAACACCTTATTTACTCACAGTCTGCTATAAAAGATTGCGGAGATGACTGCGCACGCCACGGCACGATGGTTTCAAACCGGGTCGCTGTTCCGTCTGTTGCAAGAATTTGCCACTCAGCCACTTTAGTGACCGGATCAAGTGTCACCGTTATGGTAACTTCAAAGTCTCTGAACGGACCATTGTTTAATCTTCCGAGGATGTTACCTACTACCGTAGCTGATCTGCCATCATTGCTGCATGAAATAAAACGCCTTCTTCCTTGATTAAACTGATAATTGTCACCGTTGCTGGCGTTAAAGGTAAAGTTAAAATTATCATTCGCAGGATTACAGCCGCCACTTTGACTTGCTCCGCATTGAGCCACATTAATATTCATTTGTCCAACTAAATCGGTCGGTACACCGAAACGGGTAACCCGAATCCTTGCACCTGGCTGGGCACCGCCTTGAGTATTGAGATTAAATTTACAAGGACACTCTGAAGGAGGACAATTCACATTAATGATTCGTGTTTCCGAATGGAATTCCTGGCCGACTACTTCAGCTCTCGCTCTGATTGTTCTTGTGCCTGTCGCTCCTTCTGACGGAAGGATACGGGAACTGAAACTTCCATCCGGGCCGGTAATCGCAGGATTCTCAATAAAGAAAACATCCTGAGCTCCAGAGATAATATCAATAAATACCGCAAAGTTAGGAAGACCATCTCCTTCACAGGTTAAGCGGCCTGTGAGCAGTGCGCCGTCACATCCTATTACACCTCCCGGGACATTCAACGTTAAGAGAGGATTCTCACACTCGATACATCCTGCTCTGACCCTATTGGTGTTTGATATAATATCTCCATTAACCTCAGCTGTAGCTGTGTATTCCAATCCTTCTGTCTGCGGAGTCGGAAAACGCACTCTTACTATGCTTGAGAAAACTCCGTTTGCATCTGTTACAGGATTCAGATCAGCAAAAATTAAAGGACTGCCTGCGGGTGTAGATAAAGTAACTGTAATGCCAGGCTGCGGCTCGTTTTGTCCGCAGAGAACCCTGCCTGTGATTAATGCTTCACAGCTGATCGGCCCAGGGTTATTTAGCTCTATCCGGCAGCCTGGACAATCAACGGATACAATACGGGCAGGAGATTCAATAGGGATTCCTTCAACCGTAGTAAAGGCTGTAACAGTCACATTGCCAACTGCTCCGAAGCCAGGCGTTATTCGTGTAGAATAGAATCCTAAAGCATCTGTAACATCCGGAAGAACGGTTACAGGACCTGCAGACGATTCCACCCTAAAGAATACAGTCACATTCTCAATGCCTTCTCCATCACAAGTGACTCTTCCAGTAATAGGTGCTCCATTACAAGTGACAGTATCGGCAGGTGTGATTATCGTCAATAAAGGATTTCTGCATTCCACACACCCTGCCCTCGTAAACTCTGTATCCTCAACAAATCTTCCATTCACAATTGCTGATGCAGTAATTTCTACATTCTGTATCTCTGTACCTACCCGAATGGTTACAGAGGTTTCAAAGAAGCCATCCACATCGGTTCTGGGATTTTCATCAGCGAACTGCAGTATAGAAGATCCTCTTAAAGTAACAATCGTGTTGGGAACAGGTAAACCATTACAAGTAACGCGCCCTCTTATTAGCCCGGAACAGCTGATTTGGCCAGGATTAAAGAGATCAATAGCAGGATTGACACAGGTATGGCAATTCAGTTCCACCGATTGAGGTTCTGTTTCGACTGTCGTTCCTACAACCGTAGCCCTTGCGCGAATGGTAACCGTTTCGGTTATTCCAAAAACCGGTGCAAAATCAACCGAGTACACACCATTGGCATTTGTTGTTGTAGGATTTTCATCGAGAATAATGCTTCTCGGATCTGATACAATAAAAGAAACCGACGCATTCGGAACAGGTACATTATCGCACGTAACCACTCCTGTTAATTGCCCGCCGGAACAGCCAACAACCTCCTGAGGAGTAATAAGTGTTATCCGAGGATTTCTGCATGCAATACAGCCGGCACTGGTGGTTATTGAATCTGATATTTCAATTCCATTAACAGTTGCTGAAGCGGATATTATTACACCTTGCTGTATTGGAGTATTTCTTGCTACGGTGGCGGTTGTTGTAAATCTTCCTCTTTCATCTGTTACAAGGGTGTCATCCTCGAAAATAACGCCGGCAAAAGAGCTGGTTAGCTGCACAGTCACACCTGAGACCGGCACCAAATCACAAATAGCTCGTCCTGTAATCGCGGCTTCACAGCTTATAGGTCCTGGATTATCAAGTATTATGGAGGGATTTGTGCATAAACTCGGAGGGAATAAACCTGGACAGCCATTTGGGGGCCGCTGTATCCGGCAGACAATTTCCCCTTTTTTTCTCCTTCCTTTCATATCTTTCACCTCATTATAGTTAAGTCCCTACTAATGTATGGGATTACCAGTAAACCGAGTCGGCCATTACCTAGCATTTAGATAATTTCTATAGATATTGTCACAGTAAAAGAGCACAGGATATATTATCCGTGTGCTCTTTTTATGAATTACACCCATATTCTCTTATTTTCTGTTCTCCGTGTCATTCCCAAAGAATCAAGTTTTTCAAGAAAAGGAATCATATACTTTCTGGAAAGACCCAATACTTCCTTTGCATGGCCCACTTCAAATTCAGCAGCTGTGCTCTTTTTCAGTTCTTCTACTGCTGCTCTGAAATGATCACCGTGCCAATAGTTTTGTGCATCCAGCGGTACGAGGATTTCCTGGTCTTCTAAATATCGTTTTAAATCCCCTTTAAGATTCTCAGGGATCCCGGCAGAAGCATAATATTCATCAAACGGCTTTACTTTATAGCCATCTTTTTTTAATTCAGCAATAAGATTGTCCGTGCGTTTTTGCCAGCTTTTCGGTACATGAGGAAGAAAACCTTTATTCTGCAAATACTGTCCTTTACGTTGGAAAGCCTTTTTTTCAATTCCTGAATTTAAAACAAATTCAATCAGCATTTTAGGATATTTATTCTGCATTGCCTGCAGCAATTCTGCTTTATTAGCCCCTTGCCTCATTGGATTTTCCAGATGAAACTCATTGAGGCGGTCAGCTATTTCTTCCTCTATTGCCTCATGGATGGCTGCTAAAGTGAATTCCTTGCTGGTGATGCCCTGGAAATCTTCTTCTTTTAGTATTTCTTGAACCGTCAATTCATCCAGTGAAGTCTTTGCTGTTATCTCTGAAAGAGAAAGGACCTTATCTTCGAACAACACGGCTTTTATGCGATCTTTCGGTGTTCCTTCTTTTTCCTGCTTAAATCCTCAATGGTTTTTTGGCCGAACCGGTACTTTTCTCCATTGGGATCGATAACCCAGCCCCCGCCGAGGGTCTCCTGGGGACTTGGCCGTCTTAAAATGAACCGGTCGCCCCTTTTGGCAACGATTTCTTCATCTAAACGAAGCTGGCAGAGAATTTCTCCTTCTGCATTGGATAATTCATTACGATCAAAGAAGACGATTCTTCCCATTACTTCTGCCGTGCCAATATGGCATTTAATCGGCATGCGCTGTTTGATGTTATGCTGTAAATCTCCCACTATTCTTACAGCAACATCAATGGTTTTTGTGACGCTGAAATGCTCAGACGATACAAGTACCTCGCCCCGCTCAATATCCTCCTTCGACACGCCTGAAAGGTTAATGGCTGCCCTTTGCCCTGCAAATGCCGCTTTTGCAGGCTGATGATGCACCTGCAGCTGGCGTGCCCTGGTCTCGATGCCATTTGGCATGATTTTCAGCAGCTGCCCTTCTTCGATTTTCCCTTCATAAACAGTACCTCTGACTACGGTTCCCTGCCCTTTCACTATGAATACCTGATCAATAGGCAGACGGAAGGCGCCTTTTGCATCCCGTGTATCCTGATCTTTCAAGGTATGGATTATCAGGTGCTTTAACTCTTCAATTCCTTTTCCTGAAAGGCTGTCTGTTAAAATAAATGGAACATCTTCAAAAACAGTTCCTTTAAGCTCCTCAAGAATTTCTTCTTTTACAAGATCGGCAAACTCTTCATCGACACGATCAATTTTTGTTATGGCGACAATGCCATTTCTTATCCCCAGAAAATCGAGAATTTCCAAGTGCTCTCTTGTTTGCGGCATTACTCCTTCATCAGCTGCGACAGCCAGGACGACTAAGTCAATCCCGGCAACTCCGGCTATCATCTGCCTGATAAAGCGCTCATGACCAGGTACGTCCACCACTGAAATTTGGATTTCCTCATCTTCATGTAAAGGGGCGAATCCGAGTTCTATGGATATCTGCCTTTCTTTTTCTTCTTTAAGTCTATCTGTATCCACATTTGTTAATGCTTTCGTCAATGTCGTTTTTCCATGATCAATATGGCCAGCCATACCGATTGTAAAGTATCTTTTCATCAAATCTGCCACCTGCTTCTATTGCGTTCTTTTTCAACTTTATCCTGAAAAATAGAATCTTTCAATCTTCTGGTTTTATAATGACAGCATCGCACCTAATGCTCCACAATAAGCCCCGTCTTCAATAAATACAGGTTTTTTGCCAACCATGATGGTATACTTCCTTATAAAGTGCTTTAAAGGGACATTGTTCCGAAGCGTGCTTCCTATATAAACTATATCGTCAATTTGATGATGAACTGCTGCCTGAGTGCTTAGAAGTACAATTGTTTCCGCGATCATGTTAGTTAAACTGGCAGCTTTGTCCTCCTTGCTTATCTGACCATCCTTTATCTTCCCAAAATTGCTGGCAGTCAGGCTTCCATCTATTGGCGGATCGAATGGTGAATAAATATCTTTGACCATTATATCTGCATTCTCTGCTTTCCCGCTGCCAGCCAGCGAAACGAGACTGGAGAAATCCTTTTCACCAGTCAGTAACCGTCCCAGTCCCATCAATGTGCCCCCGCCGATGCCGCTTCCGGAAACCCTTGAGATTTTCCCGTCTCTGTTCAGGCAAATCGATGTCCCTGTGCCTATAATACTTAAGATGAAATTCTCATTGGATAATCCATCTTGCTTCAGCAAATAGGATGCACCTATACCGGAAGACTCAAATTCAGGAAAGATCAGGGCATTTTGGAAAAACTCTTTTTTAAGATATTCAGCCTTTCCGCCTGTCAAAGCAACTTCGGCATTAGCAGCAGTCATCTTAAGCCAATTCATAGAACTGTCCAGCTCATCAATCAGATAGCTTTTATAATGGATTTGTCCTTGTTCTTCAAATGCCATCTTCAGCAAAGAACCTCCGGCATCAATCCCTATTTTTGCAGGTTTCATGCAGATTCCGCCTTTCCATCTTTATTTTTGCCTATCATTTTAAATGGTAGCAATAGCAATAAAAACAGGAATACTGCCGCTATCTCCAGTGTCAGTATATAGTAAGGATACGGACCGAAGTAATCTAATAATGAAGCATTTTCCGGCTTATGGGACAGGAACATATAGTTTCCTCCTGTCAGTTTGTTAGCGAAAAATGCCGCACCAGCGCAGATATTCAAAAAGATAAAGGAATGAAGCATACCTTTTCCTGTTGGCCTGTATTGATGCACGAACACAAAATAAAGACTTGTCCAAATGATCAGATTATGAGTAATAAAAAATTGGAAATAACGAAAATGGGGAAAGCCTAAAAACAATTCTGGAGTCAGGATAGCCATTAAAGCGCCAGTAACTCCTAAATAATAGACTAACTGGAAGACGGCACTGGATTTCGTTGCTAATAATATCAAGCAAAGAACTAAGCTTATGGAGCAGAGCTGCAGCGGCAGAGTAAAAGAGATTTCCCAATAGCCGCCAAGATAAAGCCAAAGATGGTAAAGCAGTTCCAAAGTAAAAAGAAGCATAAACAAATACAGCCTGAATTTCTGATCAAGCCGGAAAAGTCCTTTTCTGAAAATAAATAAAAGTGCGGCTGCTGCTGCAAATAACACAATCATGGCAATATGAGATGCGGAAAAAACCAAAAAAGGGAAAGCATTATAATCATGAGAAAATACTCCTGACAAACTACCCTCTCCCTTCTGTGGGGAAGACTGCTCTCCGTGCAAGGAGGATTCAGTCTCCATTTATTTTATTTATTAAACCATAGGGGGTCATCATTTTCTGCTTCCCCATTATAGTTAATCAAAACCTCTTCACCTGCTTTAATATCTTTATAGGCGAAAAAATCAAATGTATGGTTGTCAAAGTTAATATCATATACTGCATTTGGCTGGTAGGAATGGTTGAAAAGCATTCCATAGCCTAATAAAAGGGCACTGTGATTTTTCCCGTATTCAAATGCATAGTCTGCCAGAGCTGTTTTTTCAATATGCTGATGTTCATTATTTGGATACGGAAGCACCGGAGCCTCATGAATCAGTTCACCCTTCTTAATATCGCGAGTAGCAAAGACTCCTCTATTATGTTCGCCATCGCTTACTGCTGATGTTTTAATTTCAATCATTTCGTTACCTGCACATTCCCGTCATTGACGTTTATTATTAATTTTCAGCGAGCCTAAACTCGCCAAATTCCAATTTCTTTGTTGTCTCAAGCTGAATCACTTCAGGAGAGTCCAGCTGAATCCTCTTAGAAAATAGAGGACCGTCATACACAAATGTATGATATTCACCTGATTCACCCATTGGACAAACAGGTTCAGCTTCGATTCTGCTTACAAATTCATGATCAAGTTCTTTGCCGAGCCACGAGTCGTCCAACACATCTTCCCTGACACGTATGACTTTGGCTTTATAGCCTGAAACCACAAAGGCACTTAAAGCCTTAAGACTATCTTTCTCCTCCATCCATAGAGGATATAACGCATCCAATCCTGCTTCAGCCGCTGTTTTTTCTCCCCATTCACGGTGTCCATCCAAGTAAAGATCCCCATATGCAATGCCTGTAATCCCATAGGTATCTTTTATTTTTCTTAAATCACTCACAAAACGTTCAGAGTAATCTTCAAAGGTACAATAAATAAACTCTGCAGGTATGGATAAACTTTTAGCCTGAAGCTGGATTAATTCCTTTTTTTCCCCATGCCCAAAGGTTCTGCCAATTTCCTGCGGAACCGTTGTCAGAAGACATGCAACCTCGTACCCCTGTTTTACCAGCACATCCAGAGCCAGACAGCTGTCTTTGCCGCCGCTCCATGATAAAACGACTTTCTTCCTCAACAGTCATCACCAACTTTAATAGTATGGGAAAAAGGATAGGAGGTCTATCCTTTTTCTTCTGAATCCTAATTTAAAAATTGAAACTGTGTACGGCTTCCTGTCTGGCTTGCAGTAACTTCCAGACGCACATCTATCCTTTCCTTCAGCTCAGGAACATGAGAGATGATGCCTACAAGCCTTCCGCTGCTCTGAATTTCGATCAAAGCTTCTATTGCCTGATCCAATGATTCGGGATCGAGTGTCCCAAATCCTTCATCAATGAACATCGTCTCAAGAGACACGCCTCCTGCGTATTGCTGCACCACATCTGCCAGACCAAGAGCAAGTGCAAGCGCGGCTTTAAAGCTTTCCCCGCCGGATAAAGTTTTAACATGCCTTTCCTGCCCAGTGTATTGATCAAACACAAGCAATTCCAGGCCGCTTTGTGCGTTGCCCTTTGAGCGGTCTGTTTTTCGAAGCAGCATATATCTCCCGCTGGTCATCTTCGATAAGCGTCCGTTGGCTTCCCTCAGTATATCATCTAAAAATGCCGCCAGGACAAAACGTTCAAAAGTAATACGGTAAGTGTTCTGCCCTTTGGAAATTTCATATAAGTGTCCGATTACTTTATACCTTTCCTCAAGGGTCTTCATATTTTCATTTATTTCTTTGACTTTTTGCAATGTCTCTTCATTTTGCTTTTTCTTCATAAACAGATTTGTATATTGTTCCTGCAGCTGTTTCAATTGATCATCCGTTTCCTGCAATAATAGCTGCAAGCTTTCCAGGTCAGGTTTTTCAATCCCTTCTAAGAGTCCCGCCAGTTCAGCGTATCTGTCATTAATAGAACGGACTTCTTCCCGATATTCCCGAAGTTCACCTTCAAGCTGACTGATTTGTTCTACTGATTTTTTGGCATCCCGGTATTCTCCGTAGACTTCAAAACCCTGGTCCTTCATCCGCTGTACAAAATTCCTCCTTTCTGCTGCAAGCTTTTGCTCGATTTTAACAGCCTGCTTTTGAAGTGTCTCGAGCTTTGCCTGCTCTGCCATATGAACCGACTTTGCATCTTGATAAATCTGCTGGGCAGTTTCCAGCTGCCTTTGCATAATTTCAAGTTTTTCAGCCGCTCTTTTAAAACTTGATTCGTAAGCTTGAACAGACCGCAGGTTTTCAGGAATTGTGTCCGTCATCCTCGCTAAGTTGCTTCTCTTTTCCGCATGCATAACGGCAGCGTCATTTATTTGGCTTTGCAGAAGGTCAATTTCTGCAGCCAGAGATTCTTTCATCTCCTGTGAATTTTCTACCTCTGCAGTACAGTTTTCCAGCCTTAAAGATTTCTTCTTCAGCTCTGCATCAAGTGTCAGCAAATCCTTTTTTTGATCGGCAAGTGTATTTTTCAGCACAAGCAGACTTTCAGGTTTAAAATCAGGACGGTACTTCTGTATTTGGGCTGTTAATTCCGCTAATCCACTTTCACTGGAATTCAGTTGTGACCGAGCTTCATAAAATGCAGACTCTGCTTTCGCTTTCTCTGCTTCCATTTCAGCAGCCTGTTTTTTTGCTTCCTTCAGATCTTTTTCATCAGGAATATCTTGAGGAGAGACAGCTGGGTTTGGATGGTGTTCTGAGCCGCAGACTGGACATGCCTCTCCGTTTTGAAGCCTTTCAGCCAAGATTGATGCCTGCCCATGAAGCCATTTGCCCTCCAGTTCATCTACTAGCATTTTGGCGTCAGTGAGCCTGGACGAAGTCTGCTCGAAATAACTTTTTTTCTTGCTGAAAGCATTCTGTGATGAGAGATGCTCTTTATGAAGCTCTTCATATCTATGAAGCCGTTCTATTTCGTCTGATAGTTTCTCAAGGTTTCGTTCATTCTCAAACTGTGCGAGCCTGCTCTTTTCAATGTCCTGTTTTTCTGCAGCAAGTGTTTTTATTTGCAGATCAGCGTTTAGGAGGGCTTCATCTTTCTGTTTTTTTTGAAGCCTGAGGTTTTCAAGATTTTTCTCAAGAGAACGGACAAGCTTTTCCACTTTTGCATACGAGAGAATATCTTCTTTCATACTTTGCAGGTGATTAACCTGTTCGGCAGCTTGTTTTCTTTCTTCCTCCCTGTTCTTTTCAGACTCCCATTTTTCCAGCTTTTCTTTTAGCAGAGATTCAAGAGTGCCTATTTTTTTCTGAAGTTCCTCAATATCGGCATGTGCCGCATCCAGATCCTTCTTCAGTTCATGGCAGAGCTGCTCCTGTTGACTAAGCAGGGCTGCTTTCTGGGCGAGAGCAATGGCATTCTCTTTGACAGTATATTGGTCTTTCAGTTCTTCAAGCTCTTCTTTCCGTTGCTTAAGCTCTTCTTTCGTCTTCAGCTGTTTAAGCACCATTTCAGCTTCATAGAGCTTTTGCTGAAGATGATCTCTCTTTTCCTTCTTTTTCCTGCCAGCTTCTGTCAGCTCAGCAAGACCTTCTGCCATCTCCTTAATTTCCTCTGTAAGAAGCGGCATGAGCAGTGTGTCATTGACACTTCCTGCTTCGAGGTATGATTTCAGCTCCCCGCTGTAAACAGCCTGCACATGATTAAAATACTGATCTCTCAATTTAATCTGTTCTTCTACCGTTCTTTTTAATTCAGTTGCATCTTCTTTAAGTTTTTCTTCGATGCGCTTGTATATTTGAGTATGAAATAACCGCTGCAGAATGATTTCCTTATCCTTGCTTTCAGAAGTCAGGAGCTTTCGGAACTCTCCCTGGGGAATCATCAGAATTTGCCTGAACTGATTGCTGTCAATGATCATAATTTCTTTTATCTTTTCATCAACATCCCTGACATTTGAAGCCAGGAGCTTTTGCTCTCCATTTTCATCATATATATACAGTTCTGCTTTTGCACTCACTGTTGTTGTTCCATCGCCCCGCTCTTTTTTCTTTTCCTGCTGAGGAGATCTTATAATATGATACCGTTTATTTCTTAAAATAAATTCGAGGGAAACCTCAGTTAGTGTATTATTTTTGGCAAACTGGCTCCGAAGCTCAGGACCATTCCGATCCTCTCCGCTTGCTTTTCCATAAATGGCATAGCTGATGCCGTCAAAAATAGTGGTTTTGCCTGAACCCGTCTTTCCGGAGATCACAAACATGGTCCGATTTCCAAGTTCGGTAAAATCAATGCTTTCACTGTCTGCATAGGGGCCGAACGCCTGCATCGTTAATTTTAATGGCTTCATTTCATGGCCTCCTCCCTAAGCACTTTTTCGATCACATCAGTCATTACCTGCTGTTTATCCTCTGTAAATTCAGAAGTGGTCATTTGTTCATAGAATTGTTTAAACAGATCAAGCTCCGACTTTTTCTCTTCCTTCATCGATAGGAAGGAGCTTTTTTCTTCATATCTGTAATGGCTATCCTTCTTTCCAGGTGAAGAACATTCGGATAGACCTGTCTCAGCTTATTAATTGGATCAAGCAATGCGCCTTCGTCAAAAAGGGTGATTTTCAGATAGTCATCAAGATTCTGTTTTTCATAGAAGGCCGGGTCCATCAATTCATCTAAATGCCCTTCGATTTCTCTCAAATCTTTATGGGGCTTAAGTGAACGGAGACGCAAATCAAATTCGCCATTTTCATTCATTTCTATAATAGAAATCGATTTTTCCTGTTTGGCTTCTGAAAAAGAATATTTTAAGAGGGAGCCGGAATACCGAATTTTTTCATGCTTTATGGCATCAGGACTATGCAAATGCCCCAGTGCTGTATAAGAGAAAGGATCAAAGCAGCTTGAATGGACACAGCCTGATCCGCCTACTGAAAGGGTCCTCTCCGAATCACTGGTAGAACCGCCCAGGACAAAAGCATGTCCGACAAGAACGTTCGGCTCATTAGGATTCAGGTGCTTTTCAATTCTGCTCACAATTGCCTTCATTGCATCGTCATGTGAGTGTACACGGTCATCATCAAGCAAATGCCTGACCATTCCAGGTTCAGCATAAGGAACCGGATAAAAGTTCACACCATTAATATGTATAGGCTTAAAATCATTTGATAGTTTTCCAGACAAGTAGAACTTGCTTTGTTTATACCAGGAGCTTCCAAATGACAGCCTTTCTGCACTGTCATGGTTTCCTCCTATGGCAACCACAGGTGTATTAAGCTCAACATTTATTTTAAAAAGAATTTCATTCAGCAATTCTACAGCATCAGTCGGAGGTACGGACCGGTCATATAAGTCTCCTGCAATGACGACTGCATCCGGCTTTTCTTCCTCTACCACATCAATAAATTGATTCAAAAAATGACGCTGATCTTCGGTCATATATACACCATGGACCAGCTTGCCCAAATGCCAATCAGCTGTATGGATAAATTTCATATCTTACACCCTCTTTTCCTTGCCACAGATTCTTTCTGCAATATTACCATTATACCAAATCAAAAAACGGCAGAGTCTCAGCAATATTTTACAGAACATTCGTTCTAATTATATCATCAATTTTTCTGAAACACAGCATAGTTCAATCGAGTAGAGGGAAAATAAAGTAAGTTATTTTCGCCCCTCTCACAACACCGTACGTACGGATCGCGTATACGGCGTTTCAATTTATATTACAGTGTGTACTTTTAGATAGTGTTCAAAAGCAGAGGGGAGCCCCCTCTGCTTTAATCTTTTATTGGATATTGCTCTTTGGACGACTTTCGATAATCCTATAAAACGGTAACCTTTTCGACAGTAGGTTAATCCTTTCGCTTCTTCCTCCGGAATCCCTAGTTGAATAAGCGATTTGATTTGTTTCTTGGGTACCTTCCATTGCTTCCAGATGATTACCCTAATTCTGGAACGCAATTTCATATCAATTCGCTTTATTGCTTTTTTCATCTTTGTGATTCTGAAGTAGTTTATCCATCCGAATATGACTTGTTTAAGCTTCACTATTCGAAGCCCTAGTGGAATACTCCAGTTCCGTTTTGTTAGTTGTCGAAGCCTCCTCTGGAATTTCTGGATTGAACTTAGGTGAGGTTTTACTTGGTATCTTAGGTTATTAACATCGAAGTAATAAGCGAACCCTAAGAATTTCAATTCTTTTGGGCGTGAAATTTTACTCTTCTCTGCGTTAACTATTAATCCTAGTTTGTCCTCTATATACCTCACTACTGATTTCATTACTCTTTTAGCTGCTTTTTCGCTTTTCACAAAAATGAGGGAATCATCGGCATATCTCACAAACCGTAATCCTCTTTTCTCTAGTTCCCTATCAAGTTCGTTTAACATAATATTACTCAATAATGGGCTAAGAGGACCTCCTTGCGGAGTCCCAACGGGAGTTTCTTCATATTTCCCTTTTACCATAACTCCACTGACTAAGTATTTTCTAATTAACGAGATGACATCACCATCATCTATTGTGTTGGCAATAATGCGCATGAGTTTATCGTGATGAACAGTATCGAAGAATCTTTCAAGGTCGATGTCTATTACCCAATCATCACCATCATTCATAAATTCCAGGCTTTTAATTATCGCCATCTCACAACTTCTTTTTGGTCTGAAACCGTAACTGAACTCGCTGAACTGTTCTTCAAATATCGGACTGAGAACTTGATGTATGGCTTGTTGAACGACTCTATCCACTACTGTTGGTATTCCCAATTTGCGCATCTTGCCATTTTCTTTTGGAATTTCCACTCTTAAGGCAGCTTGTGGTTGGTATTTTCTTGTTCTGATGCGCTGACGCAGCTCATCTTTGTTCTCTTTCAGATATTGCTTTAATTCGTCGACTGTTACACCATCGATGCCACTTGTGCCTTTATTTCTATAGACACGCAAGTAGGCTTCGTTCATATTTTGGTTACTTATGATCTGTTCTAAAAGTTTCACACTCGTTTCTCCTTCCCTCTCACGTAGTAAGTAATATCTCCTTTTTGGTTATCCTTTGAGATACGCTCATACTTTCGCCATTAACACATTCGGAGTTCGTCACTTACGCATTCGTGGAGTTGAAACACTATAAATTGTTCAGCCCTTCATGAGTTTACTCATTACTATGGCCTCTGCTGACTTCTTGCGATTAACCGTTTTCGACTGTACTACCGTACATCCGCAAGACCTCCCAGGGTAAGACAACTATCTTTCCTCTTTTACTCGCCTGATTTACTCTATAAAGTTACGCACATCTTTTGGACTTTGACTTGTCTTGGAGTCTCATCCCTTTATAAAGCCTTAGTATCAGATTCCTGTACGTCGAGCCAAGATTTTATTCCACGCTTCCTCCAGCCCTTATCTCACGATAAGTACCTTGCGCTTCCTTAGTGGTTGGATGATGTGTACCCCCACAGCGGACTTTCACCACCTAGATAGTTGCCATGCCTGGCACACAAGAAAAAAGAGCCCAGCAGGCTCTTTCATTTATTGCTTTTTCAGCTTAGGAAAGTTGATCAAAATGGCAATAATACCGCATATGCCAATTAATAATGGATAAATGGAATATGCCATGATGCTTACCGGCGAAATGGCAGCGAGCCCGGAAGCAGCGAGCATCTGTGCTCCATACGGGATAGTCCCTTGTACAAAGCAGGCAAATATATCAAGTATACTTGCTGATTTACGCGGGTCAATCTCATATTGATCTGCAATTTTTTTGGCAAGAGGCCCTGCAATAATAATGGCAATAGTATTATTGGCTGTAGATAGATTTGTCAGAGAGACTAGTGACGCAATACCAAATTCAGCACCCCTGCGGGATTTGATTTTGCTTGTAGCCACGTGAAGCAAGTAATCTATTCCTCCATTAACCCTGATGATCTCCACCAATCCGCCAATGAGGATGGCAATGATGGCAAGGGTCTGCATGCCAGCCATTCCCTCAGCAATCATTTGCAGGAATGAAACAAACGTATAGCTGCCGTCAGCCATTCCAATCAGGCCTGAAAGAAGGATACCCCCGCTAAGCACAAGAATTACATTCATGCCAAACAATGCTGCAGCCAATACGCCAAGATAAGGGACTACTTTTAAAAAGCTGTAATCTCCGCTGGTCACCACACTTTCCTGACCTGCTGTTAAAATCCCAAGAATTACAGCGGTAAGAACAGCAGCAGGCAGTACGATTAAAAAATTCACCCGGAATTTATCGGTCATTCTCGTTCCCTGAGTTCTGACCGCTGCAATCGTCGTATCAGAAATGACAGAAAGATTATCTCCAAACATGGCACCGCCTATTATTGCTGCCATGGCCAGGGCTACTGAAATATCTGTTTCTGCTGAAAGGGCCACACCAATTGGAGCGAGAGCGACAACTGTCCCCATTGATGTTCCCATCGATAATGAAATAAAGCATGCAATGATAAAAATTCCGACCATGAGGAGATTCTGCGGGATAAAAGAGAGTGCAAGGTTCACAGTCGAATCAACTGCACCCATTCCTTTAGCCGTACCAGAAAAAGCCCCTGCCAGGATAAAAATGATGGACATTAATATAATATCAGGATGTCCGGCACCTTTTGTGAATATCTCTACTTTTTCCATGAATGGCTTTTTTCTGTTCATTGCCAGAGCAATTCCAGCTGCTGCGGATACAATGACAATGATTGGTATGCTGTTAAAATCGCCTGTTGCTATGCCGCTGCCAATAAATATAAGCAGGAAAGCGGCTAGCGGCAATAAAGCCCATGGATTGCCCCTGTTTTTCATTGAATTCTCCTTTATTAATGGATTTTCCAAGCAAAATAAAAAGACCTCTTCAAGCAAGAAGAGATCTTGATCTATCAATCGTTCTCTTCTTATCTGCCAAGCATCTATGCTTGCTGGATTTGGCACAGCGCTCTACAGAGCCCGCTGCCGAGACATCTTCGGGCCAGCCCCTCCGTCTCTCTTGATAAGTGAATAGTATTAAATTATTCTAAAATAACTCACGTTTGAACATTATACAGGAAACTCGCTAAACTTCAAGTTTTTTTTATACTGTATTGATGGTTGAATTATGAAATTTTCCAATAAGTTATTTCTGTAAAAAATAAACAGCCTGACCAAATGGCCAGGCTGTTTTTGTATGGGTGTGTCGATTATAGTTTAGTTACGTTAGCTGCTTGAGGTCCGCGTGCACCTTCAACAACTTCGAAAGAAACTTCTTGGCCTTCTTCTAAAGATTTGAAACCTTCAGATTGGATAGCAGAGTAATGTACAAATACGTCGTTTCCGTCTTCACCTTCGATGAATCCGAAACCTTTTTCAGCATTGAACCATTTTACTTTACCGTTTTTCATGAAAAAAATCCTCCTATTGGCTAGAAAAAGCCATGTGTAAATTCACCATATACACGCTTATTACTTTACGTTCATTACTCATCCAGACCATTTCCTAACGGTTGAAAAAGCAGCTAGCAAAATATAACACGATGCATAACGGCTGATTCAAATTTAGCACTTATAGGAATGAATGTCAACTATTCTGCGCGTCTTTCATGGCGTTTTATCAAACTATTCCGTCTTTTCCATGCTTAATAGTTCCAAAGCTTGGTAATTAAATTTCTTCTATTTTATAGACAAGCAGACAAACAACTTATAAAGGGGTTTCATAAACTATATAAAAACATTAAGCAGGGGGTGAATGGATTGAACTTACTGGATTTGTTAAATCAGAATTATTACATGCTGGTCCCGGCTTTGTGGGTAATTGGGTATGCATTGAAACAGACACCCAAAGTTCCCGATTGGTCTATCGTATGGATTCTTGTAATGATATCGGTTTCTGCAGGCAGTCTTGCATTTGGCTTTTCATTTGAAGGGCTCCTTAACGGAATCGTGGCTGCAGGAGTTGCGGTGCTTGGACATCAAATGATTAAGCAGACTATAGAAGGTGCTTACGGCAATAAAAATAAATAGGTTATATCAAAAAAGTTCATCCATGATTGGGATGAACTTTTTATATAATCCTATTATTTTAAGCCGGCCAGGACTTTTTCTATATCTTCGGCAGTCATTTCCTGTGCTTTTCCAAAACTGTATACATGATTCGATGCCCAGTAATCATAAAGCCTGGCAAGATCATTTCGGTCATATACTTTATTGGCAAACGTGCTGAAAAAATAAACGATCAGAACATTAACCACATTTTGCGGCAGCTGTTTTCTGTTTGCGAGCGTGCCCAAAGCGATTTTTTCCAACCCTCTAATATTGCCGCCTGTTGAATACTTAACCATATCAAGCGGGGAAGCAGTTTCACACTTTTGCACAAAATCAGGGTCATTTAATAAATTTAACATTGTTCTCTCCCCTCTATAACTTCTATTTATACACATTGGAAGAGATCAATTAACCCTTTTGGGTATTTTGTATCGAAAATGATATAAATAGCTATAATTTGTTAAGTAAATGTCACTTGCTTTCGTTTTAACTTTAAATGAGCAAATTCTATTGAAAGCGACCTGGAAAATGCCCTTATGGCAGCTTTGGTAGAAGCATAAGCCAATTCGCCGGGCATTGGCCAAGCTCTTGGCCGGAAGTCATTTGGGCCTTCCGGGACTGGCATGGGAATTGGATTCCAATAAAAATGCAGATACACAACAAGGTATCTGCGAATTTATGGTTTGAAACTCCACAGCAAGCATTCCTTGTTACAAATCATTTTTTAGACCAACCACTCCTCAAAATAGCAGGCAGACGTTTAGTAAATTTAAATGATTACAAGTTATGCCACATTTAGAATTTCAATTCTCCTTCCGTACATCTCCTAGATTGAGCATATCTTCAAAACCATTAAAATGCAACTTAATTTTTCAGATACTTTAATAGTTTCTGTCAGTTCTCAGTTAGACGATGGAGAGAAAAATTTTGTTTCATTGTTTTGTGTGTGCTTTTTTAGTCCTAGGCAACCTCTTATGTTCGAATCTGACTCTGATTTCTTACTCTCCAGCCCAGTCTGTATGATGGACTGCGAAATAAGCTTATAATTTAAATCTCGAAACAAGTTCCTGCAATTCTTCAGAAAGTTTTGCAAGAGACCCTGCTGATGAAGATACTTCTTCCATGGTGGCGAGCTGCTCTTCAGTTGCAGCTGAAGTTTCCTGTGAAGCTGCTGCATTTTTCTCTGAAATGTCCTGAACATTTGACATGACATCAATTATCTGAGTGGTTAAGGCAGTCAGTTCTTCCATTGAGGATGTGACTTCTTCAACTTTGTACGTTACATCACCCATTGAATGAGCGATCTCAGCAAAAGCTGCACTTGCTTCCATTGTATCTTCGAGGCCCTCCCTTACCTGTTCATTTCCTTTTTCCATTGCCAGAACGGCCTGCTTTGTTTCTTCCTGAACAAGCCCTATCATTTGCTGTATTTGAATGGCAGATTGCTTGGAACCCTCTGCCAATTTACGAACCTCGTCAGCGACAACCGAAAAGCCTCTGCCATGCTCACCTGCCCTTGCAGCTTCAATCGCTGCATTGAGGGCAAGCAAATTTGTCTGTTCTGCGATATTCGTGATTAATTCCACGATATTGCTGATTTCTTGTGATCGGGATTCGAGCGTATAAATATGCTGAGCAGCGCTGCCTACCGAAGTATTTATTTCATTCATTTGCCTTACAGCATTATCGACTGAGTTAGTGCCTTGTTTAGTTAAAGTATCAGCCTTTTCCGCCGCTTCAAGCATCAGCTCGCTGCTTAAAGAAATCTGCTGCATTCCGGAAGAAATCTCCTCCATTGAAGAAGATACCTCTCTAAAACGATGAAGCTGCTGTTCAGTCCCCAAAGCATTTTTCTGCGAAATAGCAGCTACCTGTTCAGAAGCCAAAGAACTTTCTTCTGCACTTGCCGCCAGCTGCTCACTGCTTGATGCAACTTGTTCTGATGTGCTTCTTACCTGGCTGACTACAGACCTCAAGTCCTGGACCATCTTATTTAATGATAAAATAAACGCTCCTATTTCATCCCGGTTTTTTACTTTAATGGAGGTCTGACTTAAATCTCCTCCTGCCACCTTGTCTATCGCTGCTGCAGCCAGATTAATCGGCCTGGATATCATTCTGCTTATAAAATAAGCAATCAGCATAGCAGCTAAAACAGCTAAAATTGTAATAATTAATGTAATCGTCTGAGAAGATTTAACGCCCGAGACAGTTTCATTTATTCCGGCATCTAATTGGGATTCGTAAAATTTTACAAGTTCATCCGCTTTTTTGTTAAAATCCTGGCTGACCTGTTTATCGGAGGTTTCAACTAATGACATATAAGCATTATTTTCCTCAAGCTTAAACTTAATTTCTTTGTCAATAATGCTCTGGTAGCGATTATGGAGCATTTCCAGCTCTTTCGCCAATTCCTTCTCCTTCTTATTGCCGGCTAATTCATTCAGTTTATTGATATGATGCTCCATCCTCTTGCGGGAACTTTCATAGTCACTCAAATATGTAGAGTCGCCTGTCAGGAGATAGCCGCGGATCCCCCCTGCTTCATTCATAAGCTCTGCCTTCAGAGTTTTTACAAGCATCACTTCAGAGACATTATCATCTATTAAACTTTGATAATTTCTGTTAACATTACCAAGTTCATAATTTGATAAACCGGCGACAAGGCCAAATAATAAAAGAACAGACAAAAACCCGAGGAACAGTTTTTTTGCCACAGATAATTTCATGCCTTTTCCTCATTTCCAGATAGGATAGGATATTCTACTTATAATTTAACATGAACACAACTGGTAAGTCAGTCATTTTTTCCTATTGGACGAATATTCACAGAAAATTCTCCTTCTTTCGCCATTATTTGCATAATAAGACAAAGAAAATGCCGCTAATCCGGCTGGCAGATTAGCGGCGACTATGCAGACCAAAGATCCTTAGGGAGGAGATCTTCTATATCATTGTATTAAAAGGGACTGAAAAGGTGTGGACAAACCCCTCCGCTATTTGCTTATTTTTCGATAAATTATTCAGTGCATTAAAAAAAGTTCAGGCACCTAAACCGGAAACATGGCTTAGGTGCCTGATGTCGTTATACTGCTTTCTTCAGCATTCCCTCATATTTTTTTGCGGTTCTGATCTCAATTGTTAAGACACCATTTCCGAAGTTTGCTTTTACAAGAAGCGGGATGCCGGTTGTGTTTTCAAATCTGAAGTCTTTGCCTCCATAGGAAACGGTTGCGTCCCTGCCCTTAGGAACATAGCCTACTGTCACTGAGTGGTGGTGTTTTTCAACATAGCTGACCCCGACTTTATCGACAGCATTGTAAAGAGTGGAGGATGTTTGGCAAATACCGCCCCCAATGCCCATTACGAGCTTGCCATTAAGGGCTTCTTCTGCAGGCTGATATCCATGCGCTTCATCACTCGGCCCCACTGTTGTATTAAAAGAAAAATGATCTCCCTCACCAAGGATGATATTATTGATGGCTTCTGCTGAGAGTTCAATGTTTTTTGTCCTTCCTGCCACGCCGCTGTTAAAATTGGTAGTATAGGATGCGACGACTACTTCCCCTAAATAAGGCACATCTGCAGGGTCATAACCGCTTTCTGAAACATAGAGCGGCAGCTCAACATCCCCGCCGCTTACAGAAGCAGCAAAAATCTTATCCACTAATTCGCTTTCTTCAAGAATAACCTCAGGCTGCCCTTTAATGATATTGCCATCTGAACCAATTTTGTCTAGGGTCATTCTTTGGTCATAGCCTTTCATTTTATCCGTCCCGCGCGCTATTTCTTTGGCCCATTTGGCAAGATCTGCTTTATATTTTTCATCATCCTCTCCAAATCCCATTTCAGCAGGGCTGAATGTCTTTAGCACTGCTTTTGTATCAGGATCGATGACATTAACCACAACAGGCTTTATTTCTTCCTTCTTATCTTCCTGAGTCTGCTCCTCTGCTATTGCCTCCTCTTGGGCCTTTTCTTCTTCTTTAGCCTTCTCTTCCGCAGGCTTTTTCTCCGGCTCATTATCGCCGGCAGCTTTTCCTGAACACCCGGCCAATCCTATAAAACAGACAATCAACAAAAGTGCTATTCCCCATTTTCGCTTAGTCATTTTTCCCCCAGCTTTTTTTAAATATTAGCTTTCTTTCTCTATGTAGAAAGCTGTTTCCATTTTCTAATTGTATTCACCGGCGGAAAGGGGTATTCCTGCCATTCTGCAAGTTAAGTTGTACCTTTTTACCTATTTTGAAAAACGCCTGCGGAGTGCAGACGTTTTAAACATCGGACAAGATGCCTGTGCTTTTAACTGTGTTTTTAACATGATTGGAATTATGATCTTAACTGGATAAATTTAATCCCTACTTGACTAATCGGATAAATATGAATTAAAATAAAATAAAGAAAAAGGAGGGTTCATTACATGGCATTAAACAGAGAAACGCTTATCAGCAAATTATTATCACTTTCCAAATTCCAGCATAATCACAGATTGCTTAATTTAAGTGACCGGAAGCTGGAAGCTCTGTATCTGGATCATATTCTTTTTCACCTCACCCTCACAGCGGACATCAATCAATTAAATTAGTTGGAAAAAATAGATAATAAGAAGCCTGCAAATGCTTAAATAGCATTGCAGGCTTTTTCATTTATACCTATAGAAAAAGAGGGAATCCCAAGATCCCCTCCAGTAAATTAACTTTTTGCCAATTTAGGCACCATATTCTCCTGCTTTGACTCTTCAACCGAGTCTTCCATTGGTGTTGCGCGTTTAATGAAGAAGGCCAGAACAAGTGCAGCTGCAGCGATAAAGGTTGCTACGAAGAAAGCATCGTTAATTCCCTCAAGCATGGCTTTCATTAGAACCTGCTGCTGCATTTCCGCCACAGCAGCTTCAGTCATCTGTCCGCCGTTAGCCACAGTCCCGCCTTTCATCGCTTCTTTCGCAATTTCCGCAGCATGTGTTTCCGTTCTTGTTGACATAACTGTTACCAATAAGGCTGTCCCAATGGCACCGGCCACCTGGTTCAGCGTATTGTTCATTGCAGTACCATGCGGATAAAGCCTTCTAGGCAGCTGGTTCAAGCCATTAGTAGAAACCGGCATCATGACCATGGACATCCCGAACATCCTGATTGAGTTGAGTATAATCAGCTGTGTGTAGGTTGTTTCCAAAGTCAGTCTGCTGAATACATAAGTAGTTCCCACTGTAATGGCTAACCCAATGATCGCCAAAATCCGGCCCCCAATTTTATCGAACAGCTTTCCAGTTAATGGCGACATCACTGCCATAACAAGGGCACCTGGAAGCATCATCAATCCTGCATCCAGCGGTGAAATCCCCCTTAATGTCTGAACATAAATCGGAATCAGAATCATTCCTGAGAATAGCGCCATATTTACCGTCATGCTGATAGCTGATGATAATGCAAACATCGGGTATTTATATACACCAAAATTAAGCATCGGACGTTCTGATTTGGTTTGTTTTAAAATAAACCAAATCAAACTTATGACTCCGACTGCAATTGTTAAATACACATGAGGGCTATCCCAGCCCTTGTTCCCTGCAGAACTGAACCCGTAAAGTATTCCGCCAAACCCTACACTTGAAAGAACAAGAGAAAACACATCCAGCCGGATATTCACTTTTTCCTTTTTGTCTTTCAGCATGACGGCGCCAAGCACTAGTATGACACCGGCAATCGGTGAAAGGAAATGGAATAGCATTCTCCAATCATAATGTTCAATAATCCATCCGGAAAGAGTAGGCCCAATTGCAGGGGCAAACATTAAGATTAGTCCAAATACACCCATGGCTGCCCCGCGTTTTTCCACCGGGAAGCTGATCAGCATAACATTCATTAATAGAGGCATCATAATAGCCGATCCAGACGCCTGAAGCATTCTGCCTGCAAGCAACACCGGGAATACATGAGCAACACCCGCTACAAGCGTACCGATTGTAAATAGTCCCATTGCCACAATAAATAACCTGCGGACTGTATATTTTTCAATTAAAAAGGCAGTAGCCGGGATCAAGATACCATTAACCAGCATAAAGCCGGTAGTCAGCCACTGCACTGTTGCCGCTTCTATTTCTAAATCTGCCATGATAGATGGCAGGGCAATATTTAATAATGTATTATTCAAAAAGGCAATAAATGCCCCGATCATTAAAACAGCAAGAATCCCATAAGGCGGCCGGTCTGTTTTAGTGTCTATTGCGTGTTCCATTATATTTCCTCCTGTACAATCAGTTCATTCTTTTATACTGTCGTTACACATAAATCATATAATATACCATGAGTTCAACTTTTGCAACAAAAAAATCCTTGTAAAATGGAGGGTTTGTGTAAATTAATACAATGAGGTACTATTAAGTTATACACATAGTTCAAATAAAATAACAGGTGATTATAGATGAATAACAGGAAAATGCATGTTATAAAAAAAGCACATCAATTATTCCTGGATAAAGGTTTTCAGGCTACATCCATTCAGGATATTTTAGATTACAGCGGGATATCTAAGGGTACCTTCTATAATTATTTTTCTTCAAAAAACGAGCTTCTTATTTCCATTTTTAAAACATTGCATGAAAAAATGGAATCAGAACGCAATAAGCTTCTTATCGGCCAGGACCCAAGCAGCTTAGAAGTATTCACACAGCAGATCGAATTACAGATGAATATGAACCGGACCAATAAGCTGGTTGCCCTTTTTGAAGAAGTACTTGTTTCAAATGACCCTGAGCTCAAGCAGTTTATTAAGGAAGGCCAGCTTAGGATGGTGGATTGGATTTTCAGCCGGTTTATTGAAATCTTTGGCGAGGACAAGAAACCCTATTTGCTGGACTGTGCTGTGATGTTCCTTGGCATCCTCCATCATAACGTAAAATACTATACAAAGTTCTTTGAATTCTCTTCGAGCATTAATCCTGTGGTCCGTTATAGTGTAGAAAGGATAAGGAAGGTTGTTGAAGAGGTCAGTTCAGCCGGTGATTACCTGCTGAATCCTGAACTGATTGAAAACAGATTTAGGCAGACAGATCATAAAAATATGTATATTCTCTGCAAATCCATATTGACTTTGAAGAAGTCCATCAAGCAGGAAGATCTGAACGATTGCATGGATCTTCTGGACTTTATCCAGGAAGAAATGATTCATTCGAAAAAACCAAGAAAATTTCTCATTGAAAGTGCACTACAATCTTTGAGCAGGTGTATAGCATTTATGGATGCCAAAGAATTTAAAAACCTTGAAAGTCTGGTTTTATCCTGCTTTAAACATCCGGAAGAAGAATCGGTATAATTCCCAGGCCTGCCTCATTCTGAGGGAGGCTTTTTTTAGCTATCCCCCCTATTCATTCATAATCTTTCCAAAAACGGAAACACTACACTTAATGCCGAAAAAACTGGTGATCGTTGAATGAAAAAAGAGTTAAAAAAGAAGAGACCTGTGTCAGAGATTGAACTTGAGGAGCTGGAAAAGTCGCTTTCACGGTCTCATGATTTTCAAAAAGTACAATATAGCAATAGACAAACAAAGCTCTGTTTTTCTTTTACTTATTTCAAAACACTGACTGATCAAAAAATGATCACAAAAAGTTTGCTCCCTCAGCTTCTTCTTGGTGATTTCAACAAAATCGATGATTTGAAAAAGCTTTTGCCATCTGCAAGCATACAAATTTGCGAAGATCTTTCAAAAGCAGAACATATGCTTTTGAATGGCTATGTGATGGTTACATCAGAAGCCGAGAAGCAAAAAGCGGCTTTTATGGCTGCTAAATGTTCTTATGTTAGAGAGATCACACATCCTGAAGTAGAGCAAACGGTTATTGGAGCAAAGGAAGCATTTGTTGAATCTCTGGAAAATAATTTAAATTTAATCCGCAAGCGGCTGCCCATCTCTGAACTGATCATAGAAGAATATATTATTGGAAGCATATCGAGAACAGTGGTGGCTGTTCTCTATATTGAGGGAATTACAAATACAGATTATATCAGCATGGTAAAAGAAAGAATCGAAAATATCGATTTTGATGAAATCACTGACAGTTCTTATATTGGACAGCTGATTTCAGATAATAAGAACTCTCCCTTTCCGCAGCTGCTGGATACAGAAAGACCGGACAGGGCAGCCGCTGTCCTTGCTGAAGGGAAAATAGTGATAGCCGTAGATGGGTCACCGCATGTACTGATTACCCCTACAACTTTTTCTGAATTCTTCAGTTCTTTTGAAGATTATTTTTTGAATTGGACTATCGCTTCTTTTGCCAGAATATTACGGGCCTTTTCTGTTATTTTCTCCATACAGATCACGTCTATTTATGTTGCAACGCTTACTTATCATATGGAGCTTGTCCCCACGGATTTATTAGGGACACTGGTAACTTCAAGACAGCATATTCCTTTGCCTCCTTTCTATGAAGCGTTAATGCTTGAACTGGTAATAGAGCTATTAAGAGAGGCTGGAGCCAGATTGCCTACGAAAGTCGGGCAGACAATCGGTATCGTAGGAGGGATTGTTATTGGGACTGCGTCTGTGCAGGCAGGGCTGACAAGTAATGTCCTGTTAATCTTTATCGCCCTTGCAGCTCTTGCCGCTTTTACTACACCTGTATATAAGATGAATAATACCATTCGCTTTCTAAGATTTCCGTTTTTATTATTCGCAAATTTATGGGGTTTTGTAGGCGTGCTGTTCTGTTCCTGTATTCTGTTAACACATATGCTCAGGCTCACATCTCTCGGCAGACCTTTTATGGAGCCGTTTTATCCGCCAAGGTATCGGGATCTGAAGGATTCGTTTCTCAGATTTCCGTTTCAGCCTTTAAGGCCAGTGTATTTAAGAACACAAAATCCGCATCGGTTTCAGCCGCAGAAAAAATCAAAGGTCAAGAAAGATATTGATGAATGAATAAAAAAGAGAGCCTGGCTTACAAGTGCCAGGCTTTTTTTATACCTTCTTAGATTGGTCCTCCCATGGTTCAAAGGAAAATGGGATTCCGATCATTTTCGCGGTGAGTTCATCATAAGCCACAAGATCTTTCTTGGATAATTCTTTTAATGACTTTTTCCCCATGGCTCTTAAAGCCATTTTGATTTCCTCGGTGCTCGCGGTCAAGAACTTTTCCGCCGACTTAGCCCCATCCTCCGTTTTAAATACATCTTTGAATTCCCCCTGGTTCCAGACAGCCTGTGTTGGCGGTTCAAAAGGAAGAGCATTCAATGTTTGTTTATGGGAAACAGTAAACAGCATAACAGATCCCAGATAAACCGCATCCGCTCCAAGCGCCAGGACTTTTAAAAAGTGTCCTGGTGTAAAAAGACCGCCAGAAACAATTAAGCTTATATCCCCCTTCTTTTTTCTTTTTTCAAGATGGTTTGAGGCACGGGTGATAGCATGCAGGGTTGGTATTCCAAAATCGTCTGCCAATAGGGGAGGTGCACCGACAGAAGCCCCTTGTCCCCCATCAACCGCGATAAAATCCACCCCGATTTCGATTAAATGATCAATATCATCTTCAATCTTTCCGCCTGCCCCTATTTTTGCGCCGATCGGGACACCTCCGGACATTTTACGCAGCTCATCCACCAGCTCTTTTAAATCCTTCAATGTCTGTTTTTCAAAAAAATGTTCCATTATATGGGCGGTTTCGTTTTCCTTTAACCCCATGACTTCCCTTGCACGACCGGTTAAATTTTCAGGGGAGATGTTGCTGCCCATACCCAGTGTAGCTCCCTGACCCAGCTTAAGTTCAATCATGTCCGCCCTTTTAATAGTCTTTTCTTCCTTACCCCACTCCGTCTTGGAGAACTGAAGAATGTACTTCCCCGCACTTTCAAGCTCTTCAGGCAGTATTCCGCCTTCACCGGAATTGATGGCTGTTCCTGTATTCTTGGCAGCTGTGGCCAATGCAATTTTGACTTGCTCACTTAAAGCGATTCCATAGGCCATTCCACTAATCATCAGTGGAATTTTGATTTTCATCGGCTTTTTCGCTTTTGGACCAATCGTCACTTTCACATCGACATCTTCGTCGCCGTCAATAGGGAAAGGGGATGTCTGTGCAGGGATAAACGTAATTTCTTCAAAATGCGGCCATTTTTTCGATGAGCCAAAGGGGCGGTGCAGTACATCACCTGTTTCGGCCCGCAGGTTATTTTCAAGCGCATTTTGAATGCCCATATGCTTAAAACCGGGAATAAGCTCAATGAGGTTTTCCTGATAGCTGTCTGTCATAATAATTTTCCCTGCCTGCTTCACTGCCCGCTTCATGATCCAGCGCCAGCCGATAACAAGCATAAATCCTAAAAAAATATATAATAGGGAAATCATTGCAAGTGTTGCAATTAATAATATTTTGGTCATTATTCTTCTCCAAGAGATCTTTTAGATTCCATTATTTCCATTGAGAGGGAATTTAACCTATGCCTTTTCGAATTTTGGAATAATCACAAAGCTTGAAGTGAATTCTATGAAAAAATATAAAATGAGGTGAAATGATGAACAGCCGCGAGAATGTTCAGCAGAACAAAATTGATGAAGAAAAACGAGCTAAAGGAAGTCTTCTTGAATCTATGATGGAGCCTATGGACCAGCTATCCAAGATTCCTCCCGAGAAAACAGACAGAAGAACCAATGATGGAGAGATGAATTATCAATAGAAGAAAGCCGGCATTTTTGGATGCCGGCTGTTATTATTCACATGGAATATTTCAGCTAATTTCATAAATTCTTGCTTCATACGGAAGCAGTATTTCTTCATTTTTATCATAATCATTCTTATAATTAGAAAGAATGATTTCCCGATTTGCAAAGCCGTCAAATGTGAACGCCTGCTGCTCGTCGCCATGGTTTAAAACAATCAGCCAGGTTACATCATTATAGGAGCGTGTATATACATATAGGTGTTCATCATCTGGCAATAGATCCTTATAATCCCCGTAAACCATTACCTCGTTTTGTTTTCTTAATTCAATCAGCTTTTGATAAAAATAATATACGGAGTCTGTATCATCCAGAGCTGATTCGACATTGATTTCCTTATAATTCGGATTCACTTTGATCCATGGTTCACCAGCTGTAAAGCCTGCCTGGCTGCTTGCGTTCCACTGCATCGGTGTCCTGGAGTTATCGCGGCTCAAAAGCAATAAGCTTTCAAAAACCTCCTGAGGGTCACGCCCTTTTGAAATTTCTTCATGATATTTATTTTTCATAGCAATGTCATTGTAGTCTTCAATGGAATCAAATCTCACACCTGTCATGCCGATTTCTTCGCCCTGATAGATATAAGGAGTTCCAGGTAAGGTATGAATCATTGCTGCCAAAAGCTTCGCAGACTGAATACGGTATTGGCCATCATTTCCATAACGGGTAACCTGTCTTGTGTGATCATGGTTGTTAAGGAATTGTGAATTCCACCCTTTTTGCTTAAGTCCTTCATGCCAGCTTGATTGGATTTCCTTGAATCTGAGCATATCCCATACCGGCATTTCATCTGCCACCTGAAAATGGAACAGAGTGTTCAGTTCATTTCTGCTTTCATCCACATAGAGCAGTCCCTCTTCCGGTGAAACAAATGGGATCTCTCCGACAGTCATCACGTCATAATGCTGAAGGACTTCCCGATGCATCTCCTGAAGATAATCATGGATACCCGGATTATTGGCCAGATAGCTTATATTATAAGGGTTCTCTGCATCTGATAAATCTTCTCTTTTTGCCAATAGATTAATCACATCCATTCGAAACCCGTCAATTCCTTTATCCAGCCAGAAGCGCATCATTTTGTAGATTTCCTGGCGCAGTTCTGGATTTTCCCAATTAAGATCCGGCTGCTCGACTGCAAAGGAATGATAATAATATTGTCCTGTTGCTTTGTCCCATTCCCAGCATGATGGAGCAAAATAGGAGCGCCAATTATTCGGCTCCCTGCCATCCTTTGGATCCTTCCAAATATACCAATCTCTTTTCGGATTATTTTTGGAGGAGCGTGATTCCACGAACCAGGGATGCTGGTCAGAAGTATGGTTTACAACCAGATCCATAATGACCTTCATACCGCGCTGATGTATTTCATGGATCAGATCATCGAAAGCTTCCATGTCACCAGCCTTTTCCATAATCCCATAATAATCTGAAATGTCATAGCCATTATCCCGGTCTGGTGATTGATAAAAGGGATTCAGCCAAATCACATCAACGCCAAGATTCTTAATATAATCAAGCTTTTTTATAACCCCTCTTAAATCACCATAGCCATCACCATCGGAATCAAAAAAGCTTCTCCAGTAAATTTGATATACAACAGCTTCTTTCCACCATTTTTTACTCACAGGGCCACCTCATTATCATCAAATCTTCGTAAAAAAGGGCCCTAAACAGGCCCTGTCTTTATTTTTTCAAACGATACACTCTAGCTTCATATGGCTTGAGTGTCAGGTTATCAATTTCTTCATTTTCATCTGCAGTCAAGTTGGATATCAGAAGTTCCTTAGACGAATAAAGGACATGTCCCGGCAGCTTAAAGTCCGGTGTTCCATCACTGAAGTTGCAGATCACAAGCAGCTGGTCATCACCCAGAGTCCGTGTAAAAGCAAAGATCTGCTCATCCTCTTCCATTATTAAATCGAATGCTCCATATACAATCACTTCATTTTGCTTTCTAAGCTGAATGAGCTTCTTATAAAAATGGAAGATCGAGTCTTCGTCTTTTAAAACTGCTTCTGCATTAATCTTCTCGTAATTCGGGTTCACTTTGATCCAAGGGTTTCCGTCTGTAAAGCCTGCATTCGGGCTGGCATCCCACTGAACAGGTGTTCTTGCATTATCCCTGCCTCTCTCATGAATGCCTTTAAAAATTTCATCATGTGTTAAGGAATCCGGTGTAAGATCATGGTAGGCATTCAATGTTTCGATATCACGGTAATCATTGATATCATTGAACTTAACATTTGTCATGCCGATTTCCTCGCCCTGGTAAATATAAGGCGTCCCCTGCATCATATGAAGGCAAACAGCAATCATCTTACCAGAAGTTACACGGTATTCTTCTGAATCATTTCCCCATCTGGAGATGGCGCGGGGCTGGTCATGGTTGCTCCAGTACAGACTGTTCCAGCCATCTTCTTCAAGGCCCTTTTGCCACTTGTTGAAGATCTCTTTCAAATCAGTCAATTTCCAGGGGCGGGGGTCCCATTTGCCGTATTGTCCATCTCCAAGGCCCACATGTTCAAAATGGAATACCATATTTAATTCATTTCTGTCCCGGCCGGTGTAGAGTTTGCCTTCATCAACTGTTACACCAGGCATCTCGCCAACCGTGATGGTATCATACGGGCTAAGGGCTTCCTTGTTCATTTCCTGCAGGAACTCATGAATTCTTGGACCGTTCATATAATACTCGCTGCCGTCCCCATATTTGTGTCCTTCCCGGATCTTCCCCTGAGGATAGCTCGTATCTTTTGAAATGAAATTGACTACATCCATGCGGAAACCATCAATGCCTTTATCCAGCCAGAAACGCATCATTTCATACACTTCATTTCGCAGAACAGGATTTTCCCAGTTCAAGTCAGGCTGCTTTGTGCTGAACAGATGCAGGTAATATTCACCGGTTTGTTCATCATATTCCCACACACTTCCGCCAAACGCTGCTCCCCAGTTAGTAGGAGGCTCGCCATTGTCCGTCTTTTTCCAGATATAATAATCCCGATACGGATTATCTTTAGATTTTCGTGATTCCTGAAACCACTGGTGTTCATCGCTTGAATGGTTGACAACGAGGTCCATCATGATTTTGATGCCGTGTTCATGGGCTTTTGCCAGCATCCCGTCAAAGTCTTTCATAGTTCCGAACTCATCCATAATATTACGGTAATCTGAGATGTCATAGCCATTATCATCATTAGGCGATTTGTAAACGGGGGATAGCCAGATAACATCGATCCCCAATTCGGCTAAGTATGAAATCTTTTCAGTGATTCCGTTGATATCGCCAATTCCGTCCCCATTTGAATCATTGAAGCTTCTTGGGTAGATTTGATAAATAACGCTTTCTTTCCACCATGTTTTGTTCAATTTTTACAACTCCGATCAAAGAATAATTTTATCTTTATTTTATTGAACCCTTCATTACACCGCTGATAATCCATTTTTGAGCAAAGATATACACAATAATCATTGGCGCAAGTGCCATTAAATAGGAGGCAAATGCAAGATTATAATCTGTGCTGAATTGGCCCTGGAAAATGTACTGCACCAGCGGAAGTGTGGCCATTTCCCGGTCGCTGAGCAGGACAAGCGGAAGCATAAAGTCATTCCATGCACCAAGGCTCGTAATGATTGCGACGGTTGCATTCATTGGTGCCAGAAGCGGGAAAATGACTTTCCAGAAAACACCCCATGTGGTTGCTCCGTCCATGATAGCCGCTTCTTCAAGTTCAACCGGAATGGCGCGGATGTAGCCAATATAGATAAACACATTGAAAGAAAGGTTGAAAACGATATACAAAATGATTAATCCAACCAGGTTATCCATTCCCCATGCACTGGTCTGTTTAACAAGCGGCAGCATGATGATTGGGAAAGGAATGAACATCGCACTTAAAAAATAGAAGTATAGGAACTTATAAAACTTCTTATGAAGATTTCTGGCAATGGCATAAGATACAAGCGAGTTCGTTAACACAGTAAAGATAACAACAAATATTGTAACAAATGCACTATTTTTAAACGCATTAAAGAAATTAGTCATTTCAATGGCCTGTGCAAAGTTGTCAAATGACCATGATTTAGGAAGAGCGAGTAAATTTCCTGCCATTTCAGGCGGTGTTTTAAACGCAATGGTAATGGTTAAATACAGTGGAAAAAGAATGAGCAATGAACCTAAGATTAATAGAGTGGTCACAATCCAGCTCGTTTTTTTGCGATTCATTAGTTTTCCACCTCTCTTTTATTTAAGAATTTCAGCTGAATAACAGAAAAGACGATGATGACGATGAAGTATATAACCGCATTGGCTGATTGATAGGCGAACTCGCCGCCTTCAAATCCTCCCCGATAAATAAGCAGGGATATCGATTCCGTCGACTTTCCCGGGCCTCCTCCAGTCAAGGCAACAATTTGATCAAAGACCATTAGGAAGTTTTTCAACGACAGAACCATATTGATGGTGAAAAAAGGCGCGATGAGCGGAAACGTTATTTTCCAGAACTTTGTCCAGACACCGGCTCCATCAATACTGGCTGCTTCATATAAATCTTCTGAAATCGTTACAAGCCCCGCAAGGTACAGAATGGTATTAAATGAAACCGCCTGCCAAACGGCTACAATGACAATTCCGATCCAGGCAAGGTCCGGGTTTCCAAGAATATTGCGGGTCAAAAATTCCCATCCGAATGCATCACCAATCTGCGGCAGGAAATGAGCAAAAATAAAATTAAAGATAAAGCCAACAATCAAGATACTCAGAATGTAAGGCAGGAAGTAGATTGCCCGAAGCGTTTTGTGAAACTTTATCTTGGAATTAAGCCCTATGGCCACAAGAAGGCTTATGATATTGACCAAAATGGTCGCAACAATGGCAAATTTAAAAGTAAATAAGTAAGCATCCCCTGCCCGTTCATCTTTAAAAACGTTAAGGTAGTTTTTTAAACCAACAAAATTCCAATCTCCATACCCTTTCCAATCTGTAAAGCTGTAAAAAATCCCCTGCAATGCAGGAAAGCTGTGGAAAATGAAGAAAAGAAGGAAAGCGGGTATCGTGATGATGAGAAACACACTGTTTTTCTTTTTCATAATGACAACTCCTTTTAGAAGGCCAGGAAATCCATAAGATCCCCTGGCCCGATGCCTTTAGCGGTTTTGAACTTTTTCCCACTCGCTGTCCATTTTCTTGAGGAATTTTTCTTTATCTTTCTTAATCAGGAATTCCTGAACAAGGTTTTCAGCTCCCATGCCTGCTGGGTAATAGTGATCGGGGAAGCTTGTGATGGTCCCATTTTCAAAGTTAGCTTTGATTCCTTCAAACACCGGATTTTCCTGATACACTCCTTCAATGGCTGAGAAAGCTTTTTGCTCGTCAATATACTTTTGAGCTGTATCCTTATTCATCATGAATTCAGCAAATTTCATCGCTTCTTCTTTATGCTCAGTATCTTTGCTGACTGCTAAAAGAACATCTACACCAGAAACAAGTTTGTTTTGTGCAGGGTCGTTTGTTACAGGCATTGGGAATACTCCAAGTTCCATCTCAGGATTTGCTTTAAGAATTTCAGGGATTGCCCAGTTGCCCTGAAGGTAAAAAACAGATTTGCCGGACGCGAATGCATTGTTTCCATCCCCGTAAGCGACACCCATGTTGTCCTTGTGGCCATACTCGACTAATGCAGCCATCTTGTCTGCAACTTCATCATACTTTTCTGTGAATGATGTTTCACCTGCATTTTTCTTTTCGGCAAAGTCTTCTCCTGCAACATTAGCACCAAGAGAGTTCCACGCAATCATGCCAGTCCAGGCATCTTTTAACGTGAAGTAAATCGGTGTGTCGCCTGCAGCTTTCACCTTTTCAAGACTGGCGATGAATTCATCCCAGGTTGTTGGGACTTCAAGGCCATGTTCTTCAAACTTCGCTTTGTTGTAAATTACTGCATTCGCATTTGTAGCATACGGAAGACCGAAAGTGCCTTCTTCTTCAGGTCCGACAAGACGATTGATCATATCGATATAGGATGGCTGAACTGTTTTAGCTAAATCTGTCCCTGAAAAATCCTCAAGAACGCCTGCACGGCCAAGCTCGCCGTATGTAGCATTACCAGCGATAGACATGATGTCAGGCAGATCGTTTTTGGTCAAACGTGTTTTTAAAACTGTTTCTGCTTCAGGCGGTGCATCCAATTTGATTTTAATGTCCGGGTTTTTCGCTTCAAATTCTTTAATCAATCCTTTGTACGTTTCGATGCTTTCTGATTTATTAGAGAACAGCTCAAGCGTTACTTTTCCGTCTTCAGCACCATCAGATGAACATCCAGCCAGTAAAGATGCTCCTAAAGTTAATGCCATTACACCTGCAGTCATTTTTTTAAACATGGTATATCCCCCTATGTGTTTTTTGTATTATAGATCAATTACGTAAACGTTTACGTAATTGATCTGAGAAAAAGAGAGTTATTATTTTCTCTCTTTCACACTCATTCTTTCAATGATTTTATGCGGCATTATCCGGCTTTCCGGAGTGTCGCCTGTTTCTAAGATGGAAAAAAGCATTTCTGCAGCGGCTTCACCCATTTTTGCAAGAGGCTGTCCTACTGTTGTCAACGGCGGAGTGGACATTTCAGCAAGATTCAAGTTATCATACCCTATAACAGAAATGTCATCTGGGACATTTATTCCCATCTGATATGCTGCAGATAAGGCACCTATAGCCATTTCATCACTTGCTGCAAATATTGCCGTTACATCCGGAAACTGCTTGACAAGCCTTTTCAAACCCTCAACACCATATGGGAATGTAAAACCCCTGCTGAACACAATATTCTCAGAATCCAGAGGTATGTTATGATCTGACAGAGCTTTCTTAAAGCCTTCAATTCTTGGAATCCCCGCGATAATATCATCCTTGTTCCCGCTTATCATCCCAATTCTGGTATGACCCTTTTCGATTAAATACTTAGCTGCTGCATATGCTGCATGAAAATCGTTAACTTTTACAAAAGGCACCGGGTACGCATAGGACTCTGTCGAAAGCAGAATCATCGGCATACTGGTTTTGGTTACAAATTGATAATATTCATCCTTTAAAATTTCACTTGCAAAAATGATTCCATCTACTCTTTTTTCAATAAGCAGCTGGAGATATTTCATCGTTTTTTCGCCATTTGATTCTGTATGGCAGACAATCACACTGGAACCGTTATCATTTGCGGCCTTTTCAATGCCATCCAGCAGATCGGTAACCAATGAGCTCGAAAGCTTTGGGAAAAGCACCCCTATTGTATGGGTTCTCTTATTAATTAATCCCCTTGCCACTGCATTTGGCTGATAGCCCAGTTCTTCAATTACTTTTAGAACCTTGCTTTTTGTTTTTTCTGAATAACCTCCCTGGCCATTTAATATCCTGGAGACTGTTGCAATAGAGACATTTGCCTTTTTGGCAACATCTTTGATGGTATAGGACATATCCCACCTGCTTTAAGTTACTGAATTTTTGTTACGAAAACGTTTACGTTGTAATATTACCATGATGTGTAAGCCTTTTCAATATTTTTGGTGAATTTTTTAAATTTGTATATACATCTAGTCATTGAAAAAGAGCCTAAAAAGGCTCCATTATAAATGCTGTACTTTATGAGTTATACATCAGTCCTAATATCTTCTTCCGCATAGAAACGGGCTAATTCAATTACCGCACTGCCTATCCTTTCGACTTCCGGAAAAATGACTCTTGCAACCCCTTCTTCATGTAAAGCTTGAGCAGTTACTTTTCCAACTGATAACGCAACAGCCTGGTCCGAAAAACAGGTTTTCAATTGTACTTCTGCATTCTTTTGCCGGGCGAAGCTGAATAAATTCCTCACTTGCGGAGTGCTTGTAAAAAATATGGAATCGAACTTTCCGTCAAGGATCTCTGACAACAGCAGATTCATCACTTTTTCTTCCGGAGGAATATGGGTATATGGAAGAATTTCTTCATAGTCGGCCTGGTTATTTTCCAGCCACTGTTTAAGGTGCGGTGCCGGATCCCCGTGAAGCTGCAGAGCTACTTTCATACCATCTAGAGAATGTGCTGAAAGCTCTCGAAGTAATCCTGCCATGCTGCCGTCATCATCCCTAACTGCAGGTATGATATTAAGCTTTTTCAGCATATTGGCGGTTTTGTATCCCCTTGATGCAATCCTTGCTTTTTTCAGGCTGCTGATCAGGGCATCACTTTTATTCATTTCAAGAGCAGTTTGATAAATGGTTTCAACACCGATCCCAGTCGTAAAAATAATCCAATCGAAGTTGCACTCAGTCAGCATTTCTACATGGTCCTGGAGTTTTTCATCTTTCAGAAGTGCTGTTCCCTGAGCGGGCCTGCTGACAGCAATCCCTCCCTGATTCTCCACCAATTTACTGATATCATCTATTTTCCGTGAACCTAAAAGTGCAACTTTTTTGCCGGCAAGCTTTTTCATTTTTACTCCTCCTCGGTATGTACGTCTATATGAATCATTATAAAATATGCATTACATTAAAACAGTGGTTAAGCACTTTATTAAAGTATATTTAATTTTGTCCAGAGGGATTGTTTTTCTTGGATTAAAAGAAATGCGTAAAAAAACTGCCTGCAGGATCTCCCGCAGGCAGTTTAAATTTATTTATCAGCTGGTTCAGTTTCAGAGGTTTCTTCAGCTTCTTCGTTCTTTTTGATTACCCCATTGTTTTCTGCTTTGTAATCGTATTTTGAACGATCCACCGGTTCGAAGTTTTCAGGTTTATAAAAGCGGAGAAGATCTCCGTTTACCACTTTATCAGATAGCGCCAATTTCTGCTCAGCACTTTCTTGGAGTTTTTTCGCTTCTTCAAAACGGCTTTCATCCAGCAATTCACCCGTTTTTGAGTCATAGTACTTTCCGTCAACAGATGAAATAGTTGGGCTCATGAAGTCTCCGTTACGGAACGGCACAAGGTCATCATGTTTTTCTGAAAATAAGTCTGTACCAAATTGCAGATACTGTTTAGTATCAATACCTAGCAAGTGCATCAATGTTGGCATCAGATCGATCTGACCGCCAAATTCATGATTTACTCCGCCTTCCATGCCAGGTACGCGAATGAATAGAGGAACACGCTGCAGACCGGCACTTTCGAACGGTGTAATTTCCTTGCCAAGCACTTTTTCCATTGCTTTATTATGATTTTTAGAAATTCCATAATGGTCACCATACATGACAATTACTGAGTTCTCATACAGGCCGGAAGCCTTCAGCTGTTCAAAGAACTGTTTAAGCGCTTCGTCAGCATAACGTGCTGTCTGGAAGTAATTATCAACTGATTTGTCCCCAGTAGTATGGGGCTCTATTGTCGCCTTCTCCTGATCCATATGATATGGATAGTGATGGGACACAGTAATGAATTTAGAATAAAACGGCTGCTTCAGCGATTCCAGGTACGGCATAGACTGTTCAAAGAACGGCTTATCCATTAGACCGTAGTCAGCCATGCTTTCAGGTTTCAAATCAAAATAATCTGCATCAAAAAAGTTATCATATCCAAATGATTTATAAATTTCGTTACGGTTCCAGAAGCTGCCGGAGTTGCCGTGGAAGACTGCAGAAGTATATCCTTTATCCTTCAGAATTGCCGGCGCTGCATTGTAGGTATTCATGCCTTTTGTTGTAAAAGCAGAACCCTGCGGCAGCCCATATAGGGAGTTCTCAAGGATAAACTCAGCATCTGCTGTTTTCCCTTGTGCAGTCTGATGGAAGAAATTATCAAAATATGTTGTATTTTCTTCTTTAATCAGCGAGTTCAGGAACGGTGTTACTTCTTCACCATGCAGTTCATAATTCATTAAGAATGTCTGAATGGATTCAAGATGAAGGTAGATCACATTCATGCCTTCGGCTTTTCCAAAATACTTCGGATTCGGATCAGCATAATTCGATTTAGTAAAGTTAATGACTTCGGTTGTATCACTGCTATCCGCCATAACTCTTTGTGCAGAGGCCTTTGTGCTTTGCACTGCATCATAGATCGTATAATTGTACATGCCTAAATATTTCACAATATAGTTACGGTCAAAACCTCTTGTCAAAAGCTCAGGGCGGTCTGTTTCAGCCAGGCCCAGATTTGCAAAGGAAATGGCAAGCGACGCATAGATTAAAGCTGCTGATCTGCGGCGAGTCAAATCCTTTGTTTCGATTTTAACGGCTTTAAAAATAAGCAAGCCGGCAAGAACGATGAAATCAAGGAAGAAAAAGATATCAGTTGGCTGTAATAGTGAGCTGATGCTTCCGCTGACATCACCGAAGTTCTGTGTCTGCGTCAATGTCGGCAGTGTAATAAAGTCATTAAAGAAACGGTAGTACACTGCATTTGCAAACAGCAGGAACGACAGGAAGAAATACATAACCATCAAAGCGATATATTTTCTTCTGCCTTTAAAAAAGAATGCAATTCCTAAAAACAGCAGTGAAGATCCCAGCGGGTTAATGAATAAGAGGAACTGCTGCAAGGCACTTTCAATGCCTAAATTAAATTGTGTCATTTGAGTAATATACGTTTTCATCCAGAGCAGAAATACTGCCAAAAAGAAAAAGCCTATATATTTATTTAATATATCCTGACTTTTATGAAGTAAAGTATTCAAATCATACACCTGCCTTCTAGCACATTATTGTAACATATTTCACTAGTAATTTAAAATTTTAAAGTTGGCACTCAGCCTAATTATTAGTTTACCTGATAAATATTAATAATCTATGAACAGGCAAAATAGCACTGCACAAGAACATAACTATACTCGCATTTCACAAAATGTCAAGCATGTCCAGATAAACTGCTCTTTAATGACGATAAAAACAGGGTGAGCCTTTTTGAACATTTCTAAATGCTGCACGTCTATATAGACGAATGAAATACAATTTGGTTTCACTTTTTATATAAAAACTTATGAATCTATATTTTTCCAGGGAAGGAGAAAAATCAGACAACAGCCAATATATATGAAGAATTTAAACCAATTATACATGTAGACGGAAATTTTCCATGAACAAAATACACTCATGCATTTTAGTAATGCGGATACTTACTTCTAACTGCTTTAATTGAAAACGTTTCAGTTTTACCCTAGGAACAATTCCTCCTGGAGAATATTTTTAAACCTTTTCAAAAAAAAAATACAGGAATTAGAAATAACAATTATACAAAGTAAAAAAAAACGAAAAAACGCCAGGAATTTATCCAAGCGCTCCTTTATATAATGGGCTAGATTATTTATTGATTTTGGATATTTTTTGAATCCTCTAATTCAGCTTTTGTGATTCCGCCAACGCCCCAATGCGTCTTAGGCACCGGCTGTATAATAACTCTCACTTGATTAGGATTAACTTCCAGTGAGCCCACTGCTGCTTCAGTCAAACTGCTTATCAGCTCTTTCAGCTGTGAATCTGACCTTCCATCTAATAAATGAACCTGAATAATTGGCATATTAACCCTCCACGCACAAGATCAAAAACCCAGCCAGGCTGGAATCATTAAGGTAGTTTGTTCCCAATAAGTAATGATTAATAACATCGTTATGCCCAGAAAAAGCATAGGCATTACTGACTTTACTAATTTCTCAAATTTAACTTCTGCGATTGAAGATACGATAAACAGGCCAGTCCCTACAGGAGGTGTCAGCAATCCAATAGTAAGGTTAATACAAATAATGACGCCAAAATGAATGGGATCAATCTGAAATCCTGTTGCTAACGGCATTAATACAGGCACTAAAATGATTAGTGCTGCGATTCCATCCAAAAACATTCCAACTATTAAAAGAAAAAGGTTCACAAGAATTAAAAATACGAATGGATTCTCAGAAATTGACAGCATGGCATTCGCAATCAATTGAGGTATTTGCTCAAATGCAATAACCCATCCAAATATATTTGCCATGGCGATAAGGAATGTTACTGTTGCAGTTCCAATTACAGTGTTCACGAACACCTCAGGCAAACATTTCCACTTTAATTCTTTATAAAAGAATAACCCTACAATGAATGCTACCACACTGGCAATTGCGGCAGATTCTGTTGCAGTAAATAAACCGCTCAATATTCCAAATGTAATGATTATGGGGATGAGCATTGCAGGCAAAACGTTTTTAAAAGCAGCCCATATTTGTGTTACACTAGCTTTCTTACTCCTGGGGAAATCCTGTTTATATCCTATGTACGCAATTAGAGAGATAAAGCCCAGACCATAAATTAGCCCGGGTATAATCCCAGCCATGAATAAAGCGCCAATTGATGTTCCGGATAATGTTCCATAAATAATAAAAATCATGCTTGGCGGAATAATAGGGGCCACTATGGAAGAAGCCAGGGTTAAGGCAGATGAAAATTCACGATTGTACCCTTCCCTTTCCATTTCCGGAACCATCACTTTACTCATCATTGCTGCCTGTGCATTGGCAGATCCTAATATGGATGCTAAAAACATATTGGCAATGACAGTAACGTAGGCTAATCCCCCTCGGACGTGCCCTACCAGCATTCTTGCAAAAACCACTAAGCGATTCGTAATTCCTCCCCTGTTCATCAATTCGCCTGTCAGCATGAACAAAGGTATCGCTAATAACCCGAAATTTTCCATTCCAGAGTATAGTCTCTGGGGAGTTGATTCAAGCAGCACATAATTTCCCGTTATTATGAAATAAACTATGGTTGTCATTCCAAGGACCAATGAAATGGGGATTCCCATCAGCAGCAAAACAAAAAAAGCGATTACGACCAGAAACATCATTTTGTTTCACTCCTTTTTGTCACATCCAGGAGATTACTTATCAAATGAATACTTGCAAACAGGAAACCGATTGGCAATATGGAGTAAGGAATCCACATTGGCAGTAAAATGGCGCTCGATTTTTGAATTCCCACGGATGGGGAAAGAATCCATTTAAAGCAATAAAAAAGAAGAATAGCCATAAAGATGAGCATTAAAATATGAGCAAGAAAGGAAACCGCTTTGTTAATAGTTCCTGGCAGCATATCCGTTAACAGTGATACAGAAGCTTGAGTCTTATATTTAAGACCCAAGCTTCCTCCTATAAACGTTATATATATCAGCAGAAAGATTGAAACCTCTCCAGCCCAAAACAACGGAGCATTGGCGGAGCGAAAGATTACAGCTAAAGAAACAATAAGCGCCATTGCAAACATGAGGATGATAGCCAGTTTTTTTTCAAGACTGGCTATTATATCACTTAGCTTATTCACACATTTCCCCCTTTAATATTTTACTTGCGGAATGTATCAAGAAATTCCTGAATTAAAGGATCAGCTTGTCCAAACTTTTTATCAAATTCTTTAATATAAGGCTGGAACAATGCAGCATCAATTTCGTAAATGTTCATTCCTTCATCGCTTAAAGTCTTCTTAAAATCTTCCTCCTGCTTGGAACGAGTTTCTGCTGAATAATCAGCAGCCGCTTTAATTGCTTCATCAATGATTTTCTGGTCCTCCTCAGGCATTTTGTCATAGGAAGCCTTATTTATCATTGCGACAGCAGGCCAAACCATATGATTTGTAACTGCCCCATATTCCACTACTTCGTGATACTTGTTTGTAATGGCTGCATCTAAATCCATATCCATGCCATCGATTACACCAGTCTGAATAGCTGCATACACTTCGGGAAGCGGCAGGGATTCAGGTGAAGCCCCCAAAGATTTATAAAACTCCTGCAATGGAGGACTAGGTGTTACACGAAATTTTAATCCCTTCATATCTTCTGGTTTTAAAACTTCTTTATCTTTAAATAACATAACCCGGCTTCCTGCAAATAAGTAATCAAGCCCCTTTATTCCCTGATCGTCCATTGTTGTAAGAATTTTCTTGGCAATCTCTGTATCACGGGCTTCATTTGCTTCATTCAGATCCTTAAAAGCGTACGGTGAAAACCATGCAGTGAATGCTTCAGCACGTGAACTTAAATAAGCAGCCGTAATAAAACCAAAATCAACTGATCCTGCAGAAATTTGCTGAACCATATCAGCCTCTGTTCCAAGCTGGCTTGCGGGATAAATCTCCAATTTCATTCTTCCGCCAGAACGGGTCTCAAGCTCTTCTTTGAATTTTTCGGCTGCTTTATGCCACATATGATCGGTTGGTGTAATATGTGCCAGCTTGAAATTATAAGTTGCTCCCTGCGATGATTTAGAAGCCGTGTCAGAAGAACCCTTTCCGCTGCAAGCTGCAGTAGCTAAAATCAATAAACTTACTATTAATATAAGCCCCATACTTTTTACTTTCTTCATTAATAAACACCCCTTTAAGGATTAATGGAAACAAGTGCGAACACTATCATTTTATTAATCTATATGGAATACTTTAGTAATGTCTATCAGCCTAGCTAATCTCTTTATTGAGGATATCAGCGGATTCTTTCATTCCGACAAGAGCTCCATCCCTTTTTTTCATGAACCAATATGCCAATGACAAGAAAATTAACCATGGCACACCGAATTGGAGCATTATCCTAAAATCTGTAAACCATGTAGAAATCATAAGACTCAATAGAAGTACCGCGCCTACTATTGGAAGAAATGGATAACCTAACATTCTTACAGGAAGCTTTCGACCACCTGTTTTTTCCCACTTTCTCCTGAAAAACAGATGGGAGATAAAAATCATCAACCAGGTGAATATGGCACCAAACATGGAAATTCCCATCATAAAGGCATAAGAGGAACCAGGAAGTAAGGCATTTACCCCTGCTGCGATAAAAATACCAAGTGTTGAAATAGCAAGAGCACTAACTGGGACCCCTTTTCTATTCACTTTAGCTAAAAATGCCGGTGCAAATTTTCCGCGAGATAAAGAATACATCATGCGTGTAGATGCATATAGCTGACTATTCATGGCTGATAATGCAGCTGTCAAAATGACAAAATTCATGATGCCTGATGCACCAGGTATCTGGAGAATTTCCATGACCTTTACAAACGGACTTTCTTCAACCCCTGCGGATTTCCAGGGAACCAGCATCAACATGATACCTATAGTCAACATATAGAAAGTGGATAATCGAAATACTGTTGCTTTTAATGCTTTAGGAACAGCAACATCAGGATCATTTGCTTCTCCTGCAGTAACAGCTATCATTTCAGTTCCTAAAAAGCTGAAAAGAGATATAAAGATCGCAACCCACATACCCCAAAGGCCAAACGGCATAAAGCCACCACTGTCCACCAAATTACCTGCACCAATATCTGGTTCTGATGATGTTCCAAAAAGGATATAGGATCCAAGAAGAACAAATCCAACAATGGCACTAATTTTTATCATAGAAAACCAATATTCAAAGGTGGCAAACGTGTTAACACTTGTAGCATTTACATAAATTAAGATTGCTGCAAATAATAATATCCAAACCATTCCTGGAACTTGGGGAAACCAGTATTTCATGTAGACGGCAATTGCACTTACCTCAACACCTACAGCCAGCACATTTCCAATCCAATAAGAATAGCGAACAAGGAATCCAGCCATTGGGCTAATATATTTTTCAGCAATTGTTCCGAAAGAACCCGAGGTAGGGTGTGCTACAGACATTTCAGCCAGGCATCCCATTAAGAGCAGAACAATAAACGCCCCAATCGCGTAGCTTAATAATACACTTGGTCCAGCAGTACTTATGGCAAGTCCGCTGCCAAGAAAAAGCCCAGTCCCGATCGCACACCCCATGGCGATCATTGTCAGCTGATTGGTTTTTAGGTCTCTTTTTAACCCAGAACTATTAATATTGGTTTGATTATGATTCTTCTCCATATCCATCATCCTTTACCATTGCCAAAATTCCCTTGGAACCAGCAAAGGATACAGTAACACTGACTGTATCTTCTGCTGATATCCCACGGATTAAATAGGAAAAATTTAAACAAAATGAATTCGAGGGACATCCTATTTCACTATGCACCTGATTTACAGGAAATAGAGACTGAACCCAATTCCGCAAACTGAACGGAAACAGCGTCACCTGGTTTAAAGGCAATGGCTTCGGATATTGCCCCGCTTAAAATAATATCTCCTTTCTTGATTCCCCTTCCGGATTCTCCAAGTTTATTTACCGCCCAAGCTGCAGAGGCTGCGGGATGACCTAATACTGCAGCACTCGATCCTGTTTGTGCAACTTCACCGTTCTTTGACATCACCATGCCAAGCTGACCTAAATCTACGGAATCCGGCTTCATCCATTTACTGCCCAGAACAAAACGTGAGGACGAACAGTTATCTGCTATCACGTCTGCTAAAGTAAACTTGAAGTCCAAATACCGGCTGTCAATAATTTCGATTGCCGGAGCAACATATTTCGTTACACTTAGTACATCTTCTGCAGTAACGCTTGTTCCTTGCAGATCTTCACCAATCATAAAAGCAATTTCAGGTTCAGCCTTTGGATGAATGAATTGATTGAAATCGATTGGCTCCCATTCAAAGCCAAGCATGTCGTCAGTGAGAATTCCATAAATCGCTTCATGTACACCCATCATTTGCTGTTTAGCCTTGCTGGTTAATCCGAGTTTTAAACCCACTCGCCGCGAACCATCTTTTTCTCTTCTTTCAATCAGCTTTTCCTGAATCAAATAAGCTTCTTCAAAGCTTAATTCAGGTAGTCGATCCGTTATTTTCACCACTTCCCGCTGTTCTTTTTCAGCTGAATATAAATATTCCACAATTTCCATGTCTGCACCACTGGTTAATGTCATTATTACACCTCCAAGATTCGTGCTTGTGCCAGCTCTGAGGCAACATCTAGAATCATATCCTCCTGGCCGCCCACCACTTTTCGTTTTCCTAACTCTATTAAAATATCTCTGGGATCCAACCCAAAACGCTTCCCTGCCCGTTCTGCGTGCAGCAGAAAACTTGAATATACTCCTGCATAGCCTAATACCAGGCTGCACTTATTAATTTCCTGCGGTTTCGGAACTAACGGACCTACCGTGTTTTCTGCAATATCCATCATTTTATAGAGATCAATACCGGCATTTATACCCATCCTGTCTAAAACCGCCAGCAATACCTCAGTTTGTGTATTTCCTGCGCCTGCTCCCAGACAGCGGACACTTCCATCGATCCTGGTAGCCCCTTCTTCAATGGCCGCTAATGTATTTGCAACAGCAACAGATAAATTATTATGGCCATGAAACCCTACTTCAATATTCAAGGAGTCGCGAAGTGCAGCAATTCTTTCACGAACTTGATGCGGCAAAAGGGCTCCTGCCGAATCGGTTACATATACAGCTTGTGCTCCATAGCTTTCCATTAACTTTGCCTGTTCAACTAATTTCTCAACTGGTGCCATATGGGCCATCATCAGAAAGCCTAATGTTTCCATTCCCAATTCTCGTGCGGCGCTAATATGCTGTGCAGATACATCAGCTTCCGTTACATGAGTGGCCACTCTAACTAATTCTGCTCCTATAGAATGAGCTTGCTTTAATTCTTGACAGGTTCCAATCCCTGGAATTAGCAGCACAGCAATTTTCGCCTGTTTGCATTCATCAACTGCAGCCTCAATGAGTTTCATTTCATTGACACGTGACCTTCCGTACTGAAGGGTAGAACCACCTAATCCGTCTCCATGACTGACTTCGATATAGTGCATCCCGGCATCGTCCAATTCTTTGACAACTCGACGGACTTGTTCTTCATTATATTGATGTGCAACGACATGGCTTCCATCCCGCAAACACACTTCTGTTATTTTAATAGGCTTGTCACTTTTTCGAATCAACTGTGTCACCATGCCTTTCTATCAACCACTTATTACATTCTGAACCAGTAAATTTTTGGCGAAGTTTTCTGCCACACGAGTTGCGGAAGCTGTCATAATGTCGAGATTGCCTGCGTAAATAGGAAAATAATCACCAGCACCCTCTACTTCTATAAATACGGTCACACGACTTTCATCAAATAACGGCTTTTGCTTCAAACGATATCCAGGTACATATTCCTTAACCGTCTCGACCATTTCATATATCGATTTAAGGATTGCATCCTGATCCATATTTTTAACTTCACAGTAAATGGTATCTCGCATCAGGATAGGCGGTTCCGCTGGATTTAGAATAATGATGGCTTTTCCTTCATCAGCCCCTCCAACTTCCTCAATCCCTCTTTTGGTAGTGATCGTAAATTCATCGATATTTGCCCGCGTCCCCGGTCCCGCACTTTTGCTTGAAATAGTTGCAACGATTTCAGCATAAGCTACATCAGCAACACAATTTATTGCATGAACAATAGGAATGGTTGCTTGTCCTCCGCAAGTTATCAGGTTTACATTTAATGCTTCATTATGAATAGGTGCTTCTACAGCAGGACTGACAAATGGACCTTTTGCAGCGGGAGTCAAATCAATTGCCAGTTTCCCTAATTCTTCTAATACTTCCGCATGTCTAATATGTGCTTTCGCTGACGTTGCATCAAAAACGATATCAGCCAAATCCGGATTTTCTTTTAAGGCTTGAATACCATTTGAAAAAATTGGATAACCCAAATCTTTTGCACGTTTTAACCCTTCAGACTCTGGATCAATCCCGATCATTGCTGTGAGTTCAATAACGTCACTTCTTTCCAGCTTATACATAAGATCGGTGCCTATATTGCCAGAACCGATGATTGCTGCTTTGATTTTAGCCAAAATATTCACCCCTCATTATTCAAATGTGACTGAAACAGTACCCAAGCGTCCGAAATGGGCGGACACAGTATCACCTGCTTCTGCTGTTATCGCTCCGCTTAGAGCTCCTGGAAGAATGAGTTCCCCGGCTTTTAAGGTAATGTCAAATTCATGGAGCTTATTCGCAAGCCATGCAATAGCCTGAGCTGGGTGGCCAAGTGCTGCAGCACCTGATCCAGTAGAGATCAACTCGCCATTTTTATACAAGCTCATCCCGATGCTGCGCAAATCCATTCCGTCTATTTCGGTTAATTGCTTCCCGACTACAACTTTTGCCGAGGAGCCATTATCTGCAACTGTATCAATCAGCTGAATTTTCCAATCGGCTATCCTGCTATCAATAATCTCAAGAGTTGGAGTTATGTACTTTGTAGCCATCATTACATCCAGCCAGGTTACATTTGGCCCCTTCAGATCTTCACCAAGGATAAATCCGATTTCAGCCTCCACTTTGGGACTAAGCAGATCATTCATCTTAACCTTTCCATCACTCATTACCTTCATATCATCAAGCAAATGTCCGTAATCAGGCTCATCTACACCAAGCATTTGCTGCATAGCCACACTTGTCAGTCCAACCTTTTTGCCAATGATCCTGCGGCCTGAGCTAATTTTCTGTTTTATCACTTCCAGTTGGATATGGTATGCATCCCTTGCATTCAGGTTTGAATATTTCTGAGTAAGCGGAGTCATTGCCTGTTTCGTTAATTCAGCTTCCAGTAAATCTTCTACAATTTCATTTATTAGCAGATTCATATACTCACTCTCTCTTATAATCGTTAATTAAGGAAAAGAAGAGTGCGGGTTAAGCACTCTTTTATAGTTTCATGGTGATGGTTTTCGCTTCCGTATAAAATTCGAAACTATGGCGGCCTCCCTCACGGCCAATTCCACTTGCCTTTGAACCTCCAAAAGGTGTTCTTAGATCTCTGTAATACCAGCAATTAATCCAAAATAACCCTGAATTAATGCTTGATGCTACCCGATGGGCACGGCGGAGGTCGTTTGTCCAAACAACACCTGCAAGACCATAGATAGAATCATTTGCAATTTGGACAGCTTCTTCTTCTGTTTTAAATGGAATGACAGATAAAACCGGACCAAATATTTCTTCCTGAGCTACCTTCATTTTATTATCCACATCATAAAGGACAGTTGGCTCATAAAAATTGCCTTCAACGAGCGAGGTAATTTTCTTACCGCCGATGGCAAGCTTAGCACCTTCGGCTATTCCCGCTTGAACATACTCATCCACTGTTTCAAGATGTCCTTTTGAAACCAATGCCCCCATGTCCGTATCCTCACGAAGCGGGTCCCCCACCTTGATTTTTTTAACGGCTTGGACAAACTTGTCGAGGAAAAGATCATAAATGCTTTCTTGTAAAAGCAAACGGGATCCTGCTAAACAAATTTCACCCTGGTTTCTAAAAATAGCATCAATTGAACCTTCAATGGCTTCATCCAGGTTTGCATCTTCAAACACAATATTTGCAGACTTGCCTCCAAGCTCCAGCGAAACTGGGATTAATTGCGAGGCAGCATTTTTCATGACCGTTCTGCCGGTTGTGCTATCACCTACAAACGAAATGCGCCGTACAGATGGATGTTTGGTCATTGCTGTACCGGCTGTCCCTCCTGGACCTGTAATTATATTAAGCACACCTGGAGGAAGCCCGGCATCATTGGCAATTTCTCCGAGCATTACTGCACTTAATGGTGTATAGGAAGCAGGTTTCACAACGACTGTATTTCCTGCTGCCATTGCTGCAGATGCCTTCCATGTCATTTGCATAAAAGGCAGGTTCCAGGGAATAATTAAACTTGTTACACCGGCTGGGGCGTATTTGGAGTAAGACATATATTTTGTCTGATCATAATGTTCATGGTGAATGTAGTTTGCCATTTCGGCAAAGAACTTTAAGTTTGCTGCCGCTCTCGGAATATCAAACCCCCGGCTCTCCTTGATCGGTTTTCCCACATCCAGTGTTTCAACACGAGCTATTTCGTCAGCTCGATCCATTATAAGGTCAGACATCCTGCATAAGATCTCAGATCTTTCAGCAACCGGCATTTTACTCCAGGTTCCGCTATCAAAAGTACGCTGAGCTGCTTCAATTGCGTGATTGACATCTTCCTCATTTGCCTTGGCAACAGATGCAAGTTTTTGGTTCGTGGCAGGATCAAGGGTGTCAAAGCTCTCTCCTGAAACTGAGTCACGGTATTCTCCATTAATAAAGAGTTTTGCGTCCTTAATAACCTTCTGCTGTAATTGCGTCATTTCATATCGCCTCCTGCCCCTCTATTTCAAGCACCATCTCAACTTCCACGGCATTATTGTTTGGCAGTTGAGCCATACCGACAGCTGACCTTCCGTGCTGGCCTTTTTCTCCAAAAATTTGAACAAGTAAATCTGAAGCGCCATTCATGACCTTGGGCTGATCGGTAAAATCATCAGCACTATTCACAAAGCCAAGAATTTTTACGATTCTTTTTACTTTGTTAAGGTCGCCAACCTCTTGTTTTACAACAGCCAATAGGTTTAACATACATTGTCTGGCCGCTTCATACCCAACCTCTATCGGGAGATCTTCTCCTAACCGCCCCCGGTATTCATCTGTCCCTTGCCCAGACGTAAATAGAAGGTTTCCTGTTCGGACACAGCTGACATAGTTTCCTGCGGATGAACGGACTGGCGGCAGCTTGATCGCTAGCTCCTCTAATTTTTGTTCAGGACTTACCGTTCCATTAACCATATTTTCAACTCCCAACCTTAGCAGGCACATTTAAAAATCGAAGAGCATTTTTTCCCAGCATAGCTTCTGTTTGTTCAGCTGTAAGATCAAGGGTTTCATCTATTACTTTACCAGGCCGTATTTCCCTTAATAGAAATGGATAATCTGAACCCATAATGATTTGCTCATGCCCAAAATTTTGCAGCAAATAGTTTAAATTAATAGGATCATTTACCAAGGAATCAAAATAAAACTTCTTCGCATAATAACTAGGCGGTTTCTCCAGCAGCCTTAAATGAGGCCAAACCTTCCAGCCTTGATCAAGACGCGGCAATAAGTATGGTAAAGAACCTCCGCCGTGTGCAAAACAAATTCTTAAACGCGGGAATTTTTCAATCACTCCACCTAAAATTAAACTTGCACCTGCAAGTGCAGTTTCACTTGGCATTCCAACAGTGTACATCAGATTATGCCTTGGCATTCTCTCTTTCCCCAAGGTTTCCCAAGGGTGTATAAAAAGCGGCACATCCCACTTCTCAGCCATCTCGAAGAATTCGATTAAAGATGGATCATCCAGATTGTTACCGTTTACATTAGTGCCAATCTCAATACCCCTTAAGCCTAATTCATGGATGCATCGATCCATTTCACGAATCGCAGCCTGCACATCCTGTAAAGGGACTGTACCTAAACCGATAAATTTAGAAGGGTTTTGACTTACAGTCTCTGCAATAAAATCATTCTGTATTCGAGCAAGAATAGATGCCTCTTCAGCAGGCGCCCAGTAAGAAAAGGTTACGGGAATAGGAGAGAGCACTTGAATGTCCACATGTTCTCTTTCCATGTCATGTATTCTCTTTTCAGGACTCCATACTTGATCTGTCACTTCACGAAACACCTTGCCACCTACCATGATATTTGCACCGCAGGCACATGTTCGCTCAAGAGCTGGCCACTTATCTCCCATTAAATTTTTTGTTAATTCAGTGAAATTCTCAGGGATTATATGAGTATGAAAGTCTACTCGCATTTCCATTCACTCGCTTCCAGCGCCATGACATGCCCGCAATGTTCGCACGTTCTAAGGTCCATACTGCTGTTAAATTCAGCAATTGCTTCTTTGACCTGTACTTCAATATTCGTCAGCTGAATTTTGACTCTGTGGAGCTCATGGTCACATTCATCACAGAACCAAACGAAATCCTCCAACTCTCCTTTTGCACGATTGCGTTCAATAACCAATCCAATCGTATCTGCAACACGATGTGGAGAATGCGGAACATTTGCTGGAAGAAGGAACATTTCTCCTTCTTTAACTTCAATAACTTCACGCTTTCCTTCATCATTAATGACCTCTACATAACAGCTGCCCTTGATTTGATAGAAGACTTCTTCTGATGGATCCACATGGAAATCACGTCTTTTATTTGGGCCGCCAAGCAGCATCACCATTAATTCAGCATCCTTCCAAATGACCTTATTATTGACTGGCGGCTTTAATTGGTCCTTATTTTCCTCAATAAACTGCATTAGATTTATAGGCATAAATTTGCTTTTCACTTTCATAATCAATTGCTCCCTTCAATTTTATTCATTGACCTGCGCATATTCTTTTTTTAATGTTTTTTGCATATGAACCACTTCATCAGCAAGATGTGAAATTCTTTGCAGAACGTCTGGATCGCTGAGTTCATTCTTTTCATTAAAATGATCTCTATTTGCGTAAACGTAGCTTGGTGCAACAAAAGCACGGAAGAAACCTGCTATTGGCTTAAGCTGATTCTCAATAACAAGGTAGTGCTGGTAGGTACCCCCATTTGCAGTAAACCCCATAACTTTGTTCCTAAGATCATTGGGATTGATTAAGTCAAAGAGGTTTTTTAAGACGCCCGGAATCGACCCCTGAAAAATTGGAGTACCAATAATGTAAAAGTCAGCAGAAGAAACCATTTCAATTACCTTCTTTGTATCTTCTGAATAAGTATTAGGATCACGGCCATCACAAAATTGAACATCATAATCCATCATGTCTAAATATTCAACTTCGATATCCGGATATTTCAGCTCCACTTCTTCTAGAACTTTTTTTACGACAATCCCTGTTTTGGCACCTATGATTGTGCCGGATATACCCAACAATTTCATTTTTTGTTCCCCTTTCTATTCTCCCGCTGGCCAGCCGAGAAGAGAGTGGGAACTCTGGACCTCACCTCTTGACAGCAATTGCCGAATCCTTGTAGATGAGATGCGATTCCCGCTTGAACAGCAGACTGGTTCTATGACCCGTACAGTAAAATACTTTTGTAATAGATGAATATCTCCGTCACGATTCCTTCCAAAACGGAAATCTTCCCCGACGATAATTTCAAGCGGGTTTAATTTTGATAAGGTTTCTATAAATTCCTCAGCACTTGCTTGAGCATACACATGATCAAAACGAGCAATTACCACTTGATCAACACCTAGCACTTCTAATTTCGGTAATTTTTCTTGGATCGAACTCAGCATGTATGCTCCTTGAAAATAAACACGCGGCGGCGGGTCAAAGGTATAGACAAGGCTGGGTGCATTTAAAAATTTTCCTCTTTTAACAGCTTGCTTTATTACCTCCTGGTGGCCACGATGCACGCCGTCAAAGGCACCCACAGCAATGACAGAACAAGGCAATGCTAGAGAAGAATAGATATGTGTTTCCACTTGGCCCCCCCTCCCTATCTTTTCGAACTAGTTAGCTGCAACTTCTTTATCCAGCGTACATACCTTTAATGCTTCATCCACCATATCGTGAGTATGGAGGCGTTTATAATTATTAAAAAAGATTCCTCTTTTGCGAATTGGATCTCCAGTATAATATCTTTCATACTGCAGCAGCCTTTGGCCAAAAGCCTCACCGCATAAATCCCATGCAAGTTTGAAAATGCTCACTCTTTCAAGGGAAGAAACACCTGCTCTGCCAACATAGTAATTCTCAATATCTTCTCTCAATGCACTTTCAAAGTCGGCTCCAGTAGGGGACATGAGCAGCCCGCCTGCTCCAACTATTTGCATCACTTCGATTGCCCTTGGGTACATTTTCGGCAGTAAACCCCTTATCGTTTCCAAAGGTACATAATCAGGCATCGCCTCGCCATTTTCTGTTATGGAGTAGTTATACTCTGCTACATCCAGCAAAGCTCTAATGGATTCAAGTGATTGAATAATTTCGGCCAGATCATTTTGCACATTTAAATACCCATCTACCCCAATTGCATCTGCTAGCTTCATAGCTACTTCTGTAGCAAATTGCAATTTTATCAGTCCTCTTACCCCCGTTTGATGTGCAGGCTGCTGTCCTGCACCTGTCAGAGGATACAGCTTGTTCGCAGCTTCGATATTGTTATATAAAAACACTCGATCCCATGGAACGACTACGTCATCAAAAACAAGCAGCGCATCCATTTCTTCAAACCGGGAAGCAAGCGGATGATCAAAGACGGAACGTGTTCCATCCTGCATGGCTTCTCGGCAAATAATACGAATACCTGGTGTATCAAGTGGAATAGCAAAAGCTAATGCATATTTTTCATCTCCAGGACTAAATCCAGGGAAGGAATAAATGATGACCTCCTCTGTAATTGGTGCAAGTGTTGCAAGCATCTTAGCTCCTCGGACCACTAATCCTTCCGGAGTTTCCTTTACAGCTCCCAGATGAGTATAAGTGTCCTTCTGTTCATGTGAAGATTTGCTTCTATCATTCTGAGGATTTATGATTGCGTGTGTCAGAAATAAATCATTATCACGTACATATTTATAATAATTCCGTACATTTTCTGCCCAGGATTTATCATACTTCTCAAAAAACCAGGCATTATGATAAAACGACGTTAAGACAACATTTAAAAAGTCAGGTGTTCTGCCCATCAATCCGTAGGTAGCTTTGGCAAAAGCTTCAAAAATTGCTCTCCTTTTCTTTAAATCTTCAAAGCTTTTCGGCACGAGGAAAGCATTATTCACTCTCTCTCCGGTCTCCTCACAAATATGGGTAATCTTATCCATATATTCAGGTTCATGCTGCATATCATATAATTTGGCAATTTCAAGTATTGGCTGTTTAAATACAGGCTCTGTAAATACATCTTCTACTTTTTTACCAGCCATCCAAACCTCGGGTTTACGCTTTTTAATAGCTTCGATATATTGAGCACCAGTTCTGATTCCCATATCTTACCTCCAACTTTTTGTTATTTTCAGTTTGAATTGTAATATTAAATTTTTTAAGTAACTGTAGTCTATTTAACATAAAATTAATTTAAAATTTCTAAACAATTAAAATAGTCTAAAATCCCATAGTTTTTTTCTACAATTTCCCCTATGATAATAGTAATTTCTGAGACAAAAATTTTCGCTGATGATTACACACACATTTTCATTAGGAGGGAATAACTTGGTTACTGTCTATGAACATGTTTTTCATTGGGAGGATTACTTAAAGTTGGGTAAAAGGAGGTTTATCAGAAAGAAAGAACATATTTATACTCAGGGAACAAATGGGGATGGGTTTTATTTTCTTCATAAAGGTCTTGTCAAAATTGTTACTGTAACAGCAACTGAGAAAGAAAGAGTCTTAAATATTGTGATCCCTAATCAGCTTTTAGGAGTTCAATCATTAGACCAAAAAAAACATTTTACGACTGCTGTGGCGGTAAAAGATTCCGTTGTCTATCACTTCTCATCTGAGGAATTCAGAGATTTCATGGTTCAATATCCGGATTTAAATCAGCTTTTTTCAAAAAGTGTCATACACAAAATGAAGATTCTTTTAGATCGGATAAATATGAATGCGCTTACATCCGAACAGAGGGTTGCATTGCTTCTTCAGAATGTTTGTGATGAATTCAAAAATTACGAAATACCACTATCACAACAGGATCTCTCCAGTTGTACTGGTTTAACTAGAATAACAGTGTATAAGGTTTTAAAAGAATGGAAAGAGAAGGGCATTATAGACACAGACAATAAAAAATATTACATAAAAAAACCAGATTTCCTAAGAAACCTAGTCAAGCAGTCATATTAATCATTATCGATGATAGCTTTTAATTTATTCATATCCTTAATAAGGATTTGCCTGTTTATTAATGTTATGTAATTTGCTTTTTTCCATTTTTGAATCACTTTATTTACAGTAATCCTTGAAGCCCCAATATATTTGGAAAATGCAGTCTGATTCATGGATACCTTCCCGTTTTCTTCTGCCAATTTGATAAGATAATAGGCCATCTGGTGTTCAACAGGACTATCCATGAAGGTGATTATATCTGCTAGCGTCCGGAATTTATAAATAAGAGAATCGGTATAAATTTCAGCTGCATTAGAATGCTTTTTACAAATAGTAGTGTAGACATCATCAGAGAAGAAATAGATTTCAGAGGGAAGTATGGTAATCGCACTTGTAAGATATTGTTCGCCTTGAATTCCATGTTCACCAAATAGCATGCCTGAGGGAACTATATTGATAATACGCTCATCTCCTTTATCAGATAGGAGGGTAATCTTTATTTCACCTTTACGTAAATAATAGAAGCCTTTACCTTTTTCACCCTGGCGATAAATCACCTTATTCTTATCTGCGTTAAATAATTGACCATAATGCAAATACGGCTCCCACCTATTGCGGAGCTTATTCATGTGCTCACCTTCTTTATGAATATTTTATAACTCAATTAATCAGGTGTATGTTTTATTGCTGCAAATCTATTAATTAATAATAAATATAACATTTATCTATATTTCTAAACAATCACTTCATCTAGCGGGATAAAAATAAAAACCCCTTCCAAAAAGAAGAGGATTAAAACGAAACTAAATATCCTGGAATTGCAGCGGGATATCCTCATTATTGCTTGCAATTAAACTTTCGATACTCTTTGTCACCTTCGTCGTATAACTGAAATCCCCATAGCAATATGGGTAGCGGAAGTTATTTTTGTCGCCACCGCAGTTATAAATCTGCGGATTCTTTTCCGCCTGGGCAAGAGAAAATTCTTTTGCAATCTCCTCGCTATGCTTCCCGCCCTTCTGGGATACATAATCAATATATCCGATTCCCATATTATAAGCCTGAATAATGGTTGGAAAATCTACCTTTTTGTTATTGCCGTAGTCTAAAGCGCGCTTAAAATGCTTAACACCTTGTTTGATGCTCTGTTCCGGATCCTGAATGGAGTTAGGCGGCAGTCCTGCTGATTCGGAGGCCTGCATGGGGTCCCCGCCTTTCCCTTTGCTTTCCTGCTGCATGATCGCTGCCAGAACGAGTGTGTATTCTTCGAGATTGACCTCTTTCAATTCCATTTCAAGTAAAGGCGTGTAATTCTGGACGTCTTTAGATACCAAATTTGGCAGCAAAGAAACTGAAGTTTCCCTTATATTAATCTGCTTGAATTGATCAAATAAGACGAAAATCAAAACCATAAAAAATAACAGTAAGGCTATATTTGAACTGCGTTTTATACGCTTTTTGCTTTTTCTGCGCTTCATTGCTGCACTCCCGGTTTCTCTATTATTATTTCAGATTATTATTATAGCAGAAAATACTGATATTTTAATAGAAAAGCTCCTTTAGAGAAGCTGGAAAATACTTTATAGATATTGTTGGATTTTTATTTGTTATTTCTACTCATAACCATAATTCCTCCCTCTTCCTCCAGTGGCTTTATGACTGCCGACATATCCTGCTCGCTTAGTCCTTTCTCTGCTGCTGTTTGGAATGCTTTTTCCGCCATCTGCCCTGTGAATTGATTAAGTCCTGCTTCCTGCATTAGCTGGTTGGCAAGCCGGACATCCTTGTGAACGTATTTCACTGCCCCACCTGGTGTGAAATGGCGGTCGAATACGTATTGTTCCATATGCCTGCGGAGGATTCGGCTGTCGCCATAGCTTGCCTTCAATACATTAAAAAGCTGTTCAGAGTCCAATCCATAAGCAGCTCCGGTGACCATTGCCTCTGATGCAGCCAGCGAGTGGACAGCAACAAGATACTGATTAATCAGCTTGGCAATGCTGCCTGACCCCGAAGGGCCCATATATTCTATAGTTTCACCGAGCACATCAAGTACCGGCTTAACTTTCTGAAAGGCCATTTCCCCGCCGCCAGCCATGATCGTTAAAGTGCCATTTTCGGCCCCTTCTGGTCCGCCGCTGACAGGACAGTCAAGATAACTGATTTCTTTTGCACCTGCTATCCCATAGATGGTTTTACTCGTATCTGCCCCTACAGAAGTAAGGTCAATGCATATCGTTCCTGGCTTGGCATTGTCAATGATTCCTTCTTTACTCATATAAACGGCCATAACATCTTGAGGCATCGAAAGACACGTGCATATAATTTCACATTGTTTGGAAAGCGCACTTACTGTTTCTTCATAAATCGCTCCATTTTCTATGAGTGGCTTTACTTTTTGGAATGTCCGGTTATGTACTGCCACTTGAAAACCATGGCCTAGCAGCCGCCGGGCCATTCTGGAGCCCATCACGCCTGTTCCAATAAACCCGATCTTCATGAGGTCACCTCTTTCAGCCAAGCAAGGCTGTCAGCGCTTTTGCCTTGCGGATTGTATTCAAGACCAATAATGCCTTTATAGTGTTTCTGCAAATATAGGAGGATCTCTTTATAGTTCATTTCTCCCGTCCCCGGCTCATGTCTGCCCGGATTGTCTGCAATCTGTACATGTGAAACCAGCTCAGCATATTTTTGAAAAAAAGAAAGAGCCTGGCCATGAATTCTTTCAATATGATAAAAGTCGAATTGCAGCTTCACATTCGGCAAGTCGACACTATTAATTATCTCTTCAGCCTGCCGGATATCATTTAAGAAATAGTCAGGCATGTCGAATGAATTGATTGGCTCAATTAATAAGTTAATTCCGTGCTTAGACATTGCATTGCCCGCAAAAGAGAGATTCTCAATAAAAACATTCTGATTATTACTCGAGTGTACCCCCGCCATGCAATGAATCTTCTTTACCCCAAGGCCTTTCGCATAACGGATCCCGATTTCAACTGATTTCCTGAATTCTTCTATGCGATTGGGGTCTGCAGCGAGTCCCCTGTCCCCTTCTTCCCAGTGACCGGGAGGCAGGTTACTTAAAACCATTGTTAAATCATTGAGCTTAAGCTCATTTCTTACTTCTTCTATTGTATATGCATATGGAAATTGACATTCTACAAGATCAAAACCAGCTTCACGGGCTTTTTTGAAACGGTCTAAAAAAGGAACTTCAGTAAAAACGGTTGATAGATTGACAGAAAAATTGTTCATGATAGCCTCCTTGAATAGGATTGTCATAAAGTGAAACTTTAATCAGTGGGGGTTTTCCTTATCCCCCACTGATTTTTAATCGCGTTCTAGTGTCGCTAAAATCTACGCTAGCGATCGATCAATCGACACAACGAACACGATTGGTTCAACTAAGCCTCTGAGTCTTGAAGTGGGGGTCTTACTGCCCGTTAGACTGCGATAAATAAAAATAGTCTTTCTATTAAATTGTTGTTTTTGGATATATATTAAGCCAGTTAATTTCGCACGACACACTTGCTGCCTGGGGGATTTGCAGCTCCCTTAATAGGAACTTAAACAAGATGGGAATTTCAATATTCCCCATTTTTATTAAGACAAATTACATGAAAGATTCTGTTATACTTTAATTCGATAAAAGTGAAGAGAATCCTTTTTAGTCTTTTATATAGAAAAAGCCTGCTCCTAATACTTTTTGAGCAGACTTTTTATAAAATTACTTATTAACATTTTCTAAAAATCGATCTGTTATCTCATCCCAATTATCAAGGAATGAGTCGCGATTTAGGCTATCGAGCTCTAAGAATAAATCACGCGCCTCCTGATCCACTGTCAAAAAATAATCCCGGTAATGATCATCATATCTTAAGAAAATATCTGTATCAATTTTTTCTTGATCATTCAAATAATTTACAGCTGATTGGAGATTTTTGTGTTCCCTGTTCATCTTTTCCTGCTCTGTCTTGTGCCAATCGTTCAACTGTGATTGTACAGTATTAAACAGATTATTAATGGCTGCATTGGTGTCTTCATGCCATTCAGACCAAACTTTAGCCATTTCCGCTGTCCTGTTAAATTCAGATTTTAGATCCTGCTCATTTTGAACGTTCACAAACTGGCCATTGGCGGCCTTTGCCATTTCCTTTAATTGATTAAGGCCCTCATTGTCTACCTGGTAGCCAATGATATTGACAACAGGCTTAAGGTTGGATGCACCAAGGCTTTCCATAACTTTAACAGGATCTCCTCCGCATGTTTCAATCCCGTCGCTGACTATGTAGATTATGTTAGTATTATTCTCTCCATCCAATTCTTTTAAATTGTCCATCACCTGCTCGGCCGCTTTAGCCATAGGTGTCCACCCTGCAGGCTTAAACTGATTTAATGAGCTTGAAAATTCAACGGGGTTATAAGCTGAAAGCGGATAAACTTCTTCAACCTTCCTGCAGGACTTTTCTTTATCCTTTTCCTGCCCTGTGCCTACATGTCCATAAACACTAAGAGAGACATTAGCTTCTTGCGGCAAACTCTCAACAAATTGCTGAATGGCCTCTTTGGCTAAATCCATTCTTGTCCGCCCGTTCTCGATTGCACCCATACTGCCACTAGAATCCAGCAATATAGCCACATTATAATTTCCCTTAACCTGTGGACCTTGCGCCCCGGCACTTGGGTCAGCAAACTTCATTGCTTCCCATTGGTCAATTGGCAAATGAGGCAAATTTAGATTTTCTTTAAACAGCGCAAATATTTCCTGTTCCATTGCCTCTATTTCTTCCTCTGACGAATCCTTATTAATTTCAGAAAGCTCATTAAGCTTCTTTTTTGCCTCTTCTGAAAACTCTTCTCCTGCAAATTCTCCTGTCATGTCATATTCTGCAGATTCTTTAAAAGACTTGGGAATGGAAGGATAATTTTTTACAGTTTGCTGAGAATCTTCTCCCTCATCCCCTTCCATATTTTCAGCTGATTTGTTTTGATCAGACTCCTTTTTATCGTCCTTATTCTCTTCAGCTGAACTGCATGCAATAAGAAATACTGCAGAAAGAATAATAGTTACGACTAGCAGTAATGCTCTTTTCATAGTACCCTCCTTCTTATCTTCAATATCTTCAATCATTTTACCATGACATGGAATCTATGAAATTATTTTTATAAAATAAAAAAACTGCTCTAATTTGAGCAGCCCTCTCAAGAAAATTATTCGAGTTCAACAATCATTTCTATCTCAACAGGGGCCCCGCCCGGCAGTGAAGCCAATCCCACTGCTTTACGTGCATGTCCATTTTCCTTGCCGAAAATATCATGCAGCAGTTCTGAAGATGCATTTATGACGATCGGATGATATTTAAAGTCACTTGTTGAGGCAACATATCCATCCATTTTGATGATTCTTTTCACTTTATTTAAATCTCCAATGATTCCTTTAAGGGCTGCCAGCAAATTCAGGGTACAAATTCGTGCCGCATCCTTTGCTTCTTCGATCGAAATGCCTGCCCCGACAATTCCGGTATACTTCTGGAGACCATTTACTCTGGGTGTTTGCCCGGATAAATAAACAATCTTTCCTGAGATAACGCCCGGTTCAAAAGGCATTCGGATATCAGTCAATTCAGGGAGCTGGATATTCAGCTCTTCCAGTCTTTCTTCAATTCCTTTTTTTACCCCTTCCATCACTATGCCTCCTGGGAAACACTTTGTTTTAATGAAGAATAAAGTTGTTTAGTGAATTTAAATGAGCGGTGAGTATAATACACTTTGGCGAAAGCATGATTTTCACAAAGTGAGCATTTAATTTCATAAGGAGCTTTTCGAATATGAGGAGTTTTTAATATTTGCATGGCTTCTTTTAAATGACTGCTGCAAACCCACATAATTTCACCTTCTTCTATATTATTTGAAATTTATTTTGCATTCTGTAACGTACAGAAGCTAAGTTCCTTCATTACAGAATGCAGTCTTCGGGATCTCATTTTCCTGTAGAGACGGCTTGCTTCAATTTATCCGGCTTTCTCTTTTTAACCTGATCTGTTACTTTATCATCCCAGGAAATGGAAATATCCCCGTTTGTTACAAACGTCTGGCATCCTAAACGGTAGCCTTTTTCCAGCCACTCTTCTCCCAGCTTTCTTCTTTCCTGGATTTTCACGTTATCCAGATATTCGGACCCTTCTTCCGTTTTAAAAACACATGTGCCGCAAATTCCCCCGCCGCAGCGATTTGGCAGATCACCGTCATAGCGGAGCGACATTCTTAATATATTAGAATCCTCAGGCACTTCCAGAGTTTTGTTGCTGTTGACAAAATGGATGTTTGGCATGAATGAATTCCTCCCTGTGATTTCGCTTCTTAGTTCTTGGTATACAATATACCACATTAACAATATTCAGACAATACTAAACTTTTAAATATTTCTTAGTTTTTAACAGTCCCTCTCTTTTTAATTCGGTTCACATAGGCCATGTATGCCCTTTTCGAATTCTCAATATGAATTCTCATCAGGTATTCCGCTATTTCGGCATCTTTGTCGCGAAGTGCTTTCATAATATCGATATGTTCCTTTAATGAGTCCTTTCTTCTCCCAGGTGTTTCATATCCCATATTGGCGGCCATGTGAATGAAATCGATCAAGCCTGATAGGATTTCATATAGCTTTGGGCTCTTGGATGCCTTATTAATCAGCCTGTTCATCTGAATATGTTCAGAATTGAAGTTTTCTTCATCCTTTTCACTTAGCTCAATTAGTTCCTTAATCTTGTGATCCAGTTCTTGTTGTGTACCTGTATCCATTCTTTGCGCTGCCAACTTTACAGCCAGCACCTCAAGAGAAGAAAGGATGGTAAAGACCTCCAATACTTCATCCTCTGAGATATTGGAGATGACAACCCCTTTTCTGGGAACTGTTTTCACGAAGCCCTGCGATTCCAGCCTGAATAACGCTTCACGGATCGGTGTTCGGCTGATGTTAAGTTTGGCTGCAAGTTCTCTTTCTACCAGTCTGTCTCCTGCCTGGTATTCTCCTTCTAAAATAAGTTTTTTCAGATACAAATACGCATGTTCGCGTATAGATATTAAGTTGGTTTCCTCCCATGTTTTTTCCATTGTTTCACCGCCTGTTTAAGATAAAAAGATCCCTCCATAAAATAAAGCTCCGAATATAACAAGAGAAGGATGAACCTTGAATTTGATTAAAGTTAAATAGCTGACAGCTGCAAGAAGCATAAGGTGAAGCATTCCGCTTTTTTCGAAGGCTGACATAAAGAACTGATAAGCCATGACAGCCAGAAGGACAGCAATGACCGGCTGTACAGATTTGGTCATTAATTTCACTTTAGGGGAATCTTTAAATAAATTCACAAACTTAAACAGCACAATCACTGCCAAAGCGGACGGCAGGATGGTTGCGGCTAATGCCACTGCCGCACCCAATACTCCGCCTAGTTCATAGCCAATAAAACCAGCCATTTTCGTTGCTATTGGACCCGGCAGCGCATTTGCTATGGCGAGTACATCCCCAAATTCAGAGAGTGTCATCCAGCCATTGTTATTGACTACTTCAATTTGTATGAGGGGAATTGTTGCTGGCCCCCCGCCGTAACCCAATAAATTCGCTATAAAAAATGCACAAAAGATTTCCCAATAGATCATGAACTTTTCTCCCTTACTGGCATGTACTCTTCAGCTGCCTTTTTATTCGCCTGTTCTTTCCGATGGGCAATATAAAAAGCAGTACTTAAGACGATTGCAATTAAAATACCGGGATGCCACTCCAAAAATTGCACAAAAATTAATGACACTGCGGCCAATATAAGGTTTTTAGGCAATCCTAAGCCCTGGCTGCCTTTCTGGTAAAAACGGTACGCCATTTCTGCCAGCATAAAACCGATGACAGGTGTCACTCCCTGCACCATTCCGCTGACAATCGGGGACTGGCGGAAGGAGTATAAAACCCCGAGTAATGCAATCATGGCGATAATGGATGGAAGAATATGCGTTAGTATGGCTACAGTGGCACCCAAGCTGCCTTTGACTTTATAGCCGATATAGGCAGCCATCTTCGTTGCAATCGGTCCGGGCAATGTATTGGCCAGCGCCAGAGTCTCTCCAAATTCCTCCTCAGTCATCCACTTATATTTCTTGACTGCTTCAAATTCGATCAGCGGTATTGTCGAAGGACCTCCTCCATACCCTGTCACACCGGTACGTGCAAATCCAACCGCCAATTCAAGATAAGGCTTCATGCGATCCTCCCCTTTTATAGGTGCTTTTGACTGAAGAAGGACCTCATTCCGCTATCTATTTATAACGAATGAGGTCCCTTTCTATTATTTTTTAATATCTGCTTCTGTTACAACTTCATAGCCGTCTTTTTCCAGGTAAGTTTGAAGGGCTTTTAGTGCAGCAGTCCCTACAGCGGTATCCTGCTCGCCGTTTCCTCCGCTGATGCCGATTCCGCCTACAACTTCACCATTTACCACAATTGGGAACCCACCGACAAACACAGCAAATTTGCCATCAAGCATATGCTGGATGCCAAATGCTTCATTGCCAGGCAGGGCAGGCCCGTTCGGTTCTTTATTGAATAGGTGGGTGGAGCGTTTGTGGCCGGCGGCAGTGTATGCCTTAGCAATCGCAATTTCCGGGCCGGTGATTCTTGCTCCATTCATGCGCTCAAGGGCAATGACACTTCCGCCGTCATCGACAATCGCAATCGTTTCGAACACATTTATTTCAGCAGATTTTTCCTTTGCTGCTTCAATCATCAATTTTGCTTCTTCCAGTTCAAGTTTTAAAGCAGTTTTCATTTTTCATTCTCCTTTAGTTTTAGTACCCGATATAAACGGTTTTTACTTGAGTGAAAAATTCCAGGCCGACTCTTCCCGACTCCCGGAACGTTGCTGTGCTGGATTGCTTTAATCCGCCAAATGGGGCATTGATTAAGTTTCCGGTCGTAGTCCGGTTTACTTTTACCGTGCCCGCCTGAATATCTTTTGTAAACTGGCTGGCTGTTTTTAAGTTATTTGTCACGATGGAAGCAGATAATCCGTAGTCAACGTCATTCGCAACCGCAATGGCTTCTTCATATGTATCTGCCTCGATCACGGCAATAACCGGTCCGAAAATCTCTTCCTTGGCAATACGGTGATTCGGTTTAACATTCGTAAAAATGGCCGGCTGAACAAAATATCCTTTTTCATATTGGCCTTCAGTCAGCTGTTCACCGCCATATACAAGATCTGCACCGTCTTCTTTTCCAAACTCAATATACTTCAGAACATTGTTCAGCTGCTTTTCATTTGCCAGCGGACCAATTTTAACTCCATTTTCAAAACCGTTTCCTATTTTAAGAGCACTTGTTTTTTCAATCAATTTGTTTACAAATGCTTCCTTTACTTCCTTCATCACAATGACTCTGCTTGTTCCAGTGCAGGCTTGCCCTGTTAAAGAAAACCCGCCATTTACTGTTAATGTAGCCGCCAGTTCAAGGTCAGCATCTTCCATAACTAAAAGCGGATTTTTGCCGCCAAGCTCCATTTGAGTTCGGGTGGTGAAAGAGCTCTTGCTGTGGATATCCTCACCTGCAGCTGTCGAACCAGTGAATGTAACAGCTTTGACGGCAGGATGGGTGACTAATAAATCACCTACATCAGAAGCCTTCCCTGTAACAAAGTTTAAGACCCCTTTTGGAATACCTGCCTCGTGCAGTGCTTCTACAAGCCGGACAGCAATCAGAGGGGTATCTGATGAAGGTTTGAACACAACTGTGTTTCCTGAAATTAATGCTGGGGCAATTTTTCTCGCCGCTATAGAGATTGGAAAGTTCCATGGCGTTATGACACTTACAACGCCGAGCGGTTCTCTTTCCGTTGAAACTCTCATATTGGGATCATCATTAGGGAAGGTTTCACCTGTAAAGCTTTGTCCCTCAACCGCATAATAACGAAGCGTCTGTGCAGAACGGAGCACTTCATTTTTTGCATCACTGACATGCTTCCCTTCTTCTCTTGTCAGTTCTTCTGCAAATTGGGCGGCATTTTCTTCAAGGTATGCTGCTGCTTTGTTTAAAATGGCTGCACGCTTGGATGGAGCTGTCTTTGCCCAGCCAGGGAATGCTTCCTTCGCGGCTTCAATCGCCAGCTTGACATCTGTTTCATTGGATGCCTGAAAAACGCCGACGACATCTTCAGTATTTGCCGGGTTAACACTATAAAACTTCTTTTGGCTCCCTGATTCCTGCCATTCACCATTAATATAATTATGGAAAGTTTCTACTTTTGTTGTAATCAAATGAAATCACCTTACTCTCTGTTTATTTCTCCCTTTACTGCGCCAAATTCTCTGGTTATAGAAAGGGCCGCCACATAGACCTCGTATGACAAGATTTAGTGTGACGGCCTGGATAATAGATATTATTTTGCTTCTACTAAAGAGCCAAGATCCTGTTCAAGATATTCTCTCCATAGGCCATCCATGTACATGCGGCGCATCTTCGCACCTGTGCGAACTACTTCCAGACAGCGCTGCTGCAGTTCTGGAGTGTCGGCATGATCTAAAACAATCTTATAGCCGCGTTCTCCATGGATTTCATCGGATACGATATGAAGATCGAAGAATTCAATTTCTTCATCAGTGAATCCGTATTGTGCACGAAGAGCAGGAGTCTGCTTTCGATAAATGTCCGGTACCTGTGATTCTAACCCAACAACAAGAGCGGCAGTAGCCACAACGAAGTTTTCACGGGCCGCAACTGCATAACACCAGCTTTGCAGGCCTAATGTTGTAGCTGCCATGTTTTCTGGATTGATTACGCGTTCACGAGTCGTTCCACATGCTTCTGCAAAACGAATCAGCAGGTCTGTATGGCGGTCAGCCGCAATTTCTTCTTCATACATATTTTGAAGTGTGAAATCTTTTGCTGCTTCAAACTTCGGATCGGTTGGAGTGTTGTGGTAGATATACGCTAAGTAGTCTGCAAAAGGCCCTACATAGTGGTAATGGTTTTCAGCCCATCTTGCAAAATGCTTTCTTTCCAGTTTTCCTTCAGCCCAAGCTACAGTGAATGGAGCTTTCTGACTGTGGTTTCCTTTAATGGCTTCCTCTAGTTCTTTGCGAAATTCATCTTTAGATAATAATTCTGGCATGTGTAAACTCCTCCTCGAAAATTATGTAGCCTATCGGCATTTGATATTTTGTATACCAAACTCACTTTAAAAAATAATAGGCTGCTAATATACGGCCTATTAATCTTGTTTTTTTGGTCTTTGGTATACCTTAATGAAATCATAACCTATTCTTTTTCAAATGTAAACACAATTTTTAGAATTTTTTAAAGATTATTTTTTCTCGGTTGCTAGTTTGATAGATTTAATAAGAAAGCTCTTTTTTCAGATCAAGCAGTTCGGAAAGCTCCTGAGTAAGATTATCCAGGGCTTCTTCTACAATTTGTTCTCCTATTTCCCTGCTCCCTCTGCGTCCATCACCTATACAGCCGTTGCCAGTCATTTCTTCGTAAAAATAAAATCCCTGGACTGCCTTCCCCGGACGCAACTTTTCCCATCTGCCGCCCTTCTTGATTTCTCCTTTTTCCAAAAGTTCCTCTCTTACCAGTTCCGGAGCCAGATACAGAGCTTCAGATACTTCCCTTTCGCAGCTGTGCCCAAATAGAGGGGATTTAACATATTTCCCGATAGATTCCCTGGCAGAGGCTGTGGTCTTTGCATAGTAGACTTCTACTTCTAATTCCTTTGTGATAGTCATTGCTGCGAGATTCAGTGTAGATTGGTTTCCGCCATGGGAATTCAAAAATAGAAACTTCTTGATGCCATGCTGTTTCAGCGAAGAGACCATATCTTTCAGAACAGCAATCAAAGTAGACGGCTGAAGGCTGATTGTACCGGGAAAATGAATATGGTGTTCAGAAACACCCATGTTAACAGTTGGCGTGATAATCGCATAGGGAAACATTCTTTGCCCCAGTTTAGTCGCCATTCTTTCTGCAAGCACGGCATCGCAGCTTTCCTCCATATGAGGGCCGTGCTGCTCATGTGCTCCAACAGGAATAATAGCAAATTCTGCAGTTTCTAAGGATTTCTCAACTTCCTTCCACGTCATCTTGGTAAGATCATAACATTTCATTTTCTTTATACCCCGCTTGTTTTCGGTATTTTGTATACCTTGAATTGGCAAAAATAAAAATACTATTTTGTAATAGCTGCTGTTGTTTTCTTGGGAGGTTTTACAGAGATATTTTCCTGGGATATTTCTATATCGCTTTGAATAGTCATCTGGCAGGTTAACCGGTACCCTTCTTTCACTTTATCGCCAAGCATTTTTTCTTCCTTCCAATTTGGCGGTCCGAGATCATCTCCCGCGTCTAATACGATACAAGTGCATTTTGTGCACCTTCCCATCCCACACCCATATTTTAATTCCGGAAACTGGCGAATCCCTGCCAAAACAACCAAATTGGCATTATCCTTAACCTGCTTCTCCACTATCATTCCATCCACATGTAGCGTAACCTTCGGCATACCATTACCCCTTTCAGTTTATTCTAAAAATTTAGATACTTTTTCAAAGTATACAATTTTTCTTGAAGATTAGCAAATTTGTTTTTTTTAGTTGGAAAGGATCGTATGTATGGTGTTTTTAACCGAATAATTAAAAAATTTAGAATATATCATTGTATCTTTTGAAATTTTAGTATAAAATACATTTAAAGTTTGTGGTATACAATATTCCAAAAGAAAGGGAGGTATGCTGCCTAATTACATATTTATTATTTATATTTGAAAATCTAAAATAAAAAAGGAGTGTTTTAATTGGGTAAATACATTGTATTAACAAATAAAGATACTTTCCAGACTATTCTTGAAAACGAAGGTTTAAAGGTGGTTGAGACGTATCATTTCTATTTTTTCGAAAATCTGAAGGCTAAATACACTATTGCAGAAGTTTTGGATGAGAATATGAAAATACAACTATATGAAGAATATGAAGGAAAAGAGTATGTAAATCATATCGGTGTAAAATTCTTTGAACGTTTTGAAACGCTGGAAGCAGCGAGAGAGGAATTGGATGAAATTGTAAAGGCATCCGGCAACAGTGAAGACTCCATTCATTCGAAGCTGGTTAAATCTGATGAAGTAGCAATATAAGAAATTTTTTTAAACCCGGAGGAAGCCGATCTTCTTCCGGGTTTGCTGTTCACACATATAAAAGAAAAAAACCGCCAAAGCATGGCGGCAAAATTAGAATTTTAATGTTCTCCTTAAACGGGCTAATTTTCTTTCAGTTTTCTCAATTGCATATTTGGATCCAAATAGAAAATGGAACATCGGGGCAGCCTCCTTTTTTTCTTTTACCTGTTATCATTATTATATGATGGATTTTTTAAATTTACAATAAAATTGTATACCAAATACCAAAATAAATGAACATTTGTGACTGATTTTTGAACAAATAGATAAAAAACGAGGATTTGGTATACAATTTAAGTTTGAATTCAATTAAATGAGGGTGTCTGATATGCTAAGAGTTTTATTTATGGCAGTGATCACATTATATTTGCTGTCCACCTTGCTTCCGCAGTGGAATATTGATTCTCTCCTTTCTATCTTGTGTTTTATCATCGTCGTTTTGACATTCCGGCTGACAAAGAAATTTGTTCAGATTCTCGGGGGAGTTTTCCTGACTTTTGGTGCAGTCCTGCTCTGGACAAGCAACTCAGAGTGGCAGCAGTATATTTTTGCTTTTGGACCAATGCTTGATTTGCTTACCATGTTTACTTTAATACCCATTTTGGGGATTCCTGTTAAACTGGGACGATACGGGGAAGGTATCCAGGCTATCATTCAAAAACGTGTAAAAACATCTGGTCATTTGTATATGATGACTTCTGGAATCTCTTACTTTTTCAGTATTTTCATGAATCTTGCCACCCTGCCCATGACCTATTATTCCATCAGGCCGGCTTTGGGGAGCTTCCCGGTAAGGAATAAGGAGCGGTTCATGAGCAGGGCCATATCCAGAGGGTTTGCGATGCCTTTAATTTGGGCACCTGTAACTCCTATTGTGGGAATTGTGATAACGATGACGGGGGTCAGTTGGGGGTCCATCCTCCCTTATGTCATTCCGCTGAGCATATTTGGATTAGCAATGGATTGGTTTATTGGATCCCGTCAGTCTCAGCCAATGAAACTCCCGCACTCTTCAGAAGAATCTGTTCATGAAACAGCTGCAGCCCTGGAAGTGACCAATGACGACCGCCCGGGCAGGGTTTTTCAAATCCTGGTGGCAATCGCTATTTTTAATGTCCTCGTATCCCTTGCAGAGACACAAGTTTCGTTGCCATTCTTAATTCTTGTTTCACTAATCGTCATTCCATTTGCTTTCAGCTGGTCCCTTTTGTTACGTAAAGGAAAAGAATTTGGCCATCAGCTGTCAGATCATTTCAATTCCTTCGCTATGAGTATGAAAGATCAATTTTTTATCTTTTTATCAACAGGCTTTTTTATCTCAGCGATTAATATTTCGAAGGCAAATGAACTTCTTTTTGACTGGATTGCAGCTTTTATAAGTGTAGCCGGAGTCGAGATTTTCCTGATTCTCCTGCCTTTGATTCCTTTAGGGCTGGCCTTTCTGGGCCTCCATCCAGCCGTTTCCCTGGCATTGATGATTGAAGGAGTAAACCCGGATGCCATCGGAATTTCTCCTCATATCCTGACAGTCGCCATGCTGTCCGGGGCGGTTTCCGCCTTCTTAGTAGGTCCATATAATGCAACTCTTGGTCTCATGTCTAACATTATCAAAGTCGATTCCTACAAAGTCTCCAGCTGGAATCTTCCTTTTGCGGCAGTATATGTTGCCTGCGTAATGTTCTATTTGTTTTTGCTGGAAAGATTGCTCTAATAGGAAAAGCTGCTGAAAATTAATCAGCAGCTTTTTTATTAGATTCCTGTATTTCCTTCACAATCTCTTTTGCAAAATGCCCCAAAGTGCCTTCGCTGTAAGACCGGATGACTTCTGGTGCCAGAGAAGTCAGCGCCCTTTTAACATAGGCTGGGTGATACCCTTTTCCTGTTAAATCATTCTCAATTTCAACAGCCGTTTTGACAGCATAATAGGTTGCCAGTTTATTTATTTCTGCTACTCTCTCTTCACTGTCTTTTATGATTTCCCCTACTGGTCTGAATAGGTCCTGGACAGGAGCGGGGAGATGGTCCTCAGTAATAAATAATCCCTTTCCATTCTCCATTAAGTCTCTTGAATGCCCCATGTATTTCAACCCAAACACTTTACAGGAAGGGAACCTTTCTTTAATTTCTTTCGTTAGAAGCGCGGTCGCCATATTAATGAAGGTAATCGAAGAATTCTCTGGAATTATGCTATCCATAAAAGAAATCACTTTTCCAGCCGGCAATGCGAGCAGAATAATATCTAAATGTCTCAACTCGTTAACAGTCACAGGATTTGCGTTAGGATACCTTTCAGCAAATTGTTCTGCCTTTGACCTGTCGGGATGAAAAATACCTATTGAAAAGTTTGATTGATGCCAGTGAGTCATCATCGCCGCACCTAACTTACCTATACCTGCTAAGCCAATTTTCAAAATAATATCACTCCTGTCTTTATAAAAGGCTCTTTTCGTATAAATTATTATTTTTCACCTATTAATGTAGCCCGTTGATTTCCGCTACAGGATGCTCGCTTTCCGCGGGGCAGGCGGTGAGCCTCCTCTACGCTGCACGTCTGCGGGGTCTCACCTGTCCCGCTACTCCCGCAGGAGTCTCGCACCTTCCGCTCCAATCAACGCAGTAAATAATATACATATAGCAACAAACCTTGCGAAAACAGCCTTATAAAAAAAGCTATCCCCTTAGTTAGTTTATTCTAACCTTGCAGGATAGCCTTGTTTTTTTCAAGCTTACTGTTTTACCAGATTAATATGGCAATTAATGTTGCGATAAATAAACTCGCGACAACCGGAATAAAGTTTTTCCTGGCCAGCTCCAGCGGTGAAATCTGCAGGAATCCTGCTACTGCGACAAGCGAAGACCAGGCAACAATCGTTCCTCCACCCCAGATGGCACCCATTTGTCCGATGGCTGCTAATGTAGAAGGATCAATATGGCTTCCACTTGCTAATGCACCCGATAAGGCACCTGTTAACGGCAGCCCGGAAAAACCGGAACCATCTAAGCCAGTGATCAGACCGACAATTAAGAGGCCAAATCCTGCAATAAAGGCGTTCTCAGGAATATAAGCCTGGCCTGCCTGTATCATATCAAATAAAAAAGCAGGTTTGGCAGCGCTTTCATCCAACGATAAAATTGTGCCGGTAAAGTCTGAGCTTCCCATAAAGAAGAATCCTGCTATTGGAATTACCGGAGCCATCGCTCTGAAGGCAAACACGAAGCCTTCCGTTAAATGCTCGCTTATCTTATCTAAAGCATGGATGCGATTAAATGCCACAGTGGCAAGCACCAATAAAAGAGTCGCAACACCGCCAATAAAAGCAGCTCCATCTGTTCCTTCAAAGCCTGACCCACCTGTTATTTTGGTTGAGAACATATAAATCATAACACCCAGCATCGATAAAGGCACTAATACAGCAAAAACCTTGCCCCATGTATTTTTTCTCTGAATGATTTCAGCACTTTCTTCAGCCGTAGCAGCAAGCTCATTCGCTACACCAAAAAAAGCAGCATCTTCAGGGTTTAGAGAGGAGTCATGGTTCCCATTTTTCACGATTGATTTTCTATGCGCCACATAAACATAGGTCAATGCAAGTACACCTGTAATGACGGAAAGAACCAGTGTCTTATCCGCAACCATCGCTTTATCAATTCCAGCTGCTTTAGCACTGAGCATCGGTGCTACCTGCATGATATAGTCTGATGACAATGCCATTCCCTGACCAGCAATGACAATAACCATGGCTGCCGTCATTACAGGCAGCCCAGCTCTGACTGCTGCGGGTACAAGCAGGGCACAGATAAGCGGGACAGCAGGTGTTGGCCAGAAAAAGAGAGAAATTACATAGGTTGTAACCATTAATACTAAATAGGAAATATGCCCATTCACCATAACCTTCTCAATCGGACCAATAAGCCTTTTGTCAGCTCCCAAATCCTTCAATGAATTAAGAAGCGCGATCATGAGAGAAATGATTAAGAATATACTGAATAACTCTTTTGCTGCGAGGAGATTAGCATTAAATACAGCCTGAAAGCCAGCGATCAGACTGCCTTTATAAATAACTGCCACAAAGAAAGTTCCAATAATAACCGGCAGGACAACGCCTCTTCTAAAAAGCATCGTTGCGATGACAGACACAGTAACAATTGCATAGACCCAGTGAGCAAATGTTAACTCCATATATTCCCCTCCGTTTTTCGTTATAAAATTAACTCCCTATAAAAGATTGCAAAAGACAGATTGCAGGAGGCATTCTGTTTATCTATGGCTGACTATGTAATACCCCGACATTAGACTTCACGAGAAGAGCTTGTAACATTTCCCAAATAGAATACAGCATTTGGTGGATTGTATACCAAGTTAGTCGAAAAACAAAAAAGCGCTATTCATGGATGACTTGATTATCTGCTAATACACCGCTTTTATCATACTATATCAATCTCTTATGCTCTCTAAATGTGCAGCCCCCTTCGAAATGCATTCATGGTCGAGAACACCCGGACTATAACCACCTCTCCTTTTCACTATTTTTAACTTGTATACTATAATAACACTAAAAATATCTATTGTGCAAATAATTTTGAAAATTTTGATGTTTTAATATTTTCTATAAAATTTATTGCTCTCTTAATCGTTTTAGATTAAATTCTATGATAAAATTGCATAAAGTATATCGTATACCAAATTCTATACGGTTTTAGGGGGAATCCCAAGAAGGAGTGATATAATGCTTAAAGCTGGAATTATCGGTTATGGAACACTGGGGAAAACCATAGCGGAATTAATAGAAGCCGGCCATGCTGGTAACGTAGAGTTAAAGTCTGTGCTGGTTAGAAGTTATAAAGGTGCAGAGGATGCTGACAAACATGCAAACGCCCTTACGTCAGATGAAGGTGATTTTTTTAATGAAGATTTAGATATAATCATAGAGTCAGCAGGACATCAGGCATTGCATAAGTTCGGGGAGAAAGTGCTGGCAAATGGAAGCCATCTTGTGGTGCTTTCTGTTGGAGCATTAGGAGACACCGGTTTTTATGAAAAACTGAAGGCTGTGGCCAAACAGCATAACCGGCAGATCTTTGTCCCCTCTGCAGCTATAGCCGGCCTGGACCGGATTGCAGCGGGAGCATTGGGTGAGATTGAAGAAATCACCTTAATTACAAGAAAGCATCCCCGCAGCTGGAGAGGTACGATCGCGGAAGAAAAAGTGGATTTACATACACTGTCTGAACCATTCTGTATTTATGAAGGAAATGCCCGGGAGTCATCCAGGCTGTTTCCGCAGAGCGTGAATGTTTCAGCAGCCCTTAGCCTTGCAGGAGTCGGCTTTGAAGCAACAAAGGTGAAGGTGTATGCTGATCCGACTATCCAATCAAACACACATACCATCAAGGCTAAGGGTTATTTCGGCGAAGTGGAGATATCTGTTTCGAATGTTCCTTATGAGGAAAATCCAAAATCCAGTCCCATTGTCGCCATGAGTGTGGCTAAGGTTTTAAAAAATTTAACTTCATCATTTGTGATTGGAGTCTAATAAAAAATAAGAAAGAGCTTCTGCTCTTTCTTATTTTTTATTTTCACTCTGCTGAACAGCTTCAATGTATGCTTTTTTTGAATTTTCAATATGTATTTTGGTCAGGTATTCAGCCATTTCCATTTCTTTGTTGACAATGGCTTCCATGATTTTTAAATGCTCCTCCATGGACTGCTTTGCCCTGCCGGGATTTTTATGCCCGATTTTGGCAAATGCTCGAATATAATCGGATAACCCGCTCAGCATCTCATATAGCTTCACATTTTTGGCGGAGCTATATAGGAGATGGTTGAGCTCCCTATGTAATTCAGCAACATCCTCTTCAGGATTATTAAGGTATTCCTTGACCTTTATTATGCTTCCTGCGAACTTGCTTTCCATTTCATCATCCAGCTTCTGGACGGCTAATTTTGCTGCCAGTACTTCAAGTGATGATAAAATGGTAAACACTTCGATAATTTCCTTTTCAGAAATATCGGCAACGATTACACCTTTTCTTGGAACTGTCTTAACAAATCCTTGTGATTCCAGGCGGAATAGCGCTTCGCGAATTGGCGTCCTGCTGATATTTAACCGCTCAGCAAGTTCCCGTTCAACCAGCCGGTCTCCCGCTTTAAATTCCCCGTCCAAAATAAGATCCTTAATATGCAGATAAACCCTCTCGCGTATCGAGATCAGATTATCTTCCGTCCAGTTATTAACCATTCCTTTCCCTCTTTCTCTCTTTAGTATCCATACTGCCCATTATAACTTACCTGTAAGGGTAACAGCAATTTTTTCCTGATGTACCAAGGAGTTCAACTTAATGTTTACGGCACATTCATTTTTTCTATCTCTCCTCTGGAAGTCCGATCGTTAGCCGCTACACGCGAAATAATCTCCGCAATGATTTCAGCCAGTTTTAAAACCATATATAATCTCGTGCTATTTAAGGAGTGTACAGGTGTTAATGGATCCAGAGTATTTACAATCGCCTTCAAATGATAATCACCCACACTTGGCAGAACCCGATTCACTGCATTGCCAGGAATAAACGATCCTTCTCTGATTAAAATATAGCCGATTTGCCTTTCGTCCCCGAGGCAGGCGTCTATGCCAAATATAAAAGGATCATGATGCGTTTCCTTTATTCCTTTAAGAACCGTTTTGATATTTAATGCGTGAACAGGGTCCTTTAGAGTCCCATATACTGGATACTGGATGTTCTTTTCTTTGAGGATCTTTCCTGTGAGTGGCCCAAGAGAGTCTCCAGTTGAGCGGTCCGACCCAATGCACAAAATAACGATTTCCCTGGATGAGCTGTAAAAAATCTGTTCCAGCTTTGATACCATTTTTTCAATTTCCGCCTCTTCCGTTGTTTCTTTAATGGAAATATAGCTTGCTGCATCAACGATTTTATTGGTCTTTTTACCTGATGAAAATGGCCACATATTTGTCCCTCCTTTCCGACATAATTTTTTATTTTTTAATCCTCATTATTTTTAAATGATAATCATTCTTAGTGTAAACCAGGAAAACAGCAATTGAAAATTTATTTATACATTATTTACTACCCTGACCTTCGGCGGCATATCCACGGAATTTTGATTTTATTCCTTCAATCATACATGAAGTACAAGCTGATATTCATCTCAAATTTGCTTAAAAATAACTATTTCGACTTTCGAAAAAGATGTTATAATACTATTTATAAAATTTTTACAGAAATGAAGGCGAGTTTGTTTGAAAAAGAGATTATGGCTTATCTATGGAATGCTGACTTTGGCTACTGCCACATGGGGCAGCGCATTTATTGCCGGCAAGTTTGCTGTTCAAAGCTTTGAACCTGCAACTGTTGCTTTTTTGAGGTTTTTGGGAGCTGCCATCCTGCTTTATCCACTCATGTGGATTATGGAGAAAGATCGGCAACGGCCAAATTTAAAAGATCATGGACTATTTGCTCTGTTGGGCCTGACTGGAATTACACTGTATAATATTTGTTTCTTTCTGGCCACAAAACACGCACCCGTGATTAAAAGCTCATTATTTATTGCATCAAACCCGGTTCTTATTGTCCTTTTATCTGGACTATTTCTTAAAGAAAAAATTACGAAAAATCATGTCATTGGAATGGCAGTTGCTTTGACAGGTGTAGTGTTTATTATTACAGATGGCCATCTGCTCACGCTTTTCCAATATGGCTTTGAACCAATTGATTTCGTATTGCTTGGCGCTGTCGTAAGCTGGGCCATTTATAGTGTTGTGGGGAAAGTGGTATTAAAAAAATTCAGCTCAGTGGAATCGACCACATATGCAGTTGCCTATGGTACCTTATTTCTATTGCCGTTTGCTTCTGCTGAAACAACGTGGATGGACATCCAGCAAGCCAGCTTTACAACCTGGGCAGCTATCGCTCATATGAGTATCTTTGTTACCGTTGTTTCTTTTGTCATGTATTATAACGGGATTAAAGAGATCGGAGCAGCCAAGGCTTCTATTTTTATTAATGTGATGCCGGTGTCAGCTGTTATCATGGCTACAGTCTTTTTAGGTGAAACGTTCACCATTGCGCATGGAATAGGCGCAGCCTTTGTTCTTACGGGGGTATATATAGGAACAAATGCGAAAATGTTTCAAAGAAAGATGAATAAACGGACCATTAAGAATAAGACTGCATAGGTGCTATGCAGTCTTAGTTTTGGAGTTTTAGTCTACTCATGATCATAATAGCTTTTTTGTTTTTGTATAAACGACCGGGCCAGTTCAATTGCTTTTTGAGCCTCGCCTTTTTCTGAGTAAAAGTGGAATAGCTTTTTCTCATAATGGTCTATTAAAATGCCGTAGCCGATTTTTTTAAAATACGGCAATGCTGTTCCCTCAATAAATTGATAGTATAGCTTTTCTTCTTTTTTTAATAAATAAAGATGGAGCTGAAAATAAATCCAGGTATATGAATCTGTTTCTTTTGCTCTCTCCATTCCTTCTTCAGCCAATTTTATTAACGCATTACGGGACTGAAGTTTCCCTTTGTAGCAGGTATGTATATATCCATCCAGAGCAGTTAAATAGTGAGGGGCGTTTTCTGCCGTTAGCTTTAGTGCTTCCTCATAGAGACCTGCAGATTCCCGGTATTTCTTCCGGCGAAAATATTCAAATGCCAGATTATGAAAAAGCTTGGATTTTCGGTCACCAGAATTACATGCATCACAAAGCTTAATTAATTGTTCATATTTTTCCTTTGTTTCATTAAAATCATGAAGCTCCTTCGCATTCAGCTGGACAATCAGGAGCATTTCTGTATCGATAATTCGGAGGATGTTTAAGGTTCTTTGAAAATATTGAAGCGCCTTTTTTCCATAATAATAGGCTGTAATATTTGAATGGATGGAATGATAAGCAATCGCTAAATGGTAATAGTATTCTTCGTAGCTATAATGATCTCTGTCAATGGAAGCTAAACAGCTGATACAGTCACGGTATTGCCCTGTAAGAAAGTAATAAATGCCCTGGATATGCTTCAGCAGATTAGCATCATGAGGTGACAAGGCAGCAGAAGCTTTATTAAGATCCGAAATTACTTCTGATGCCGAAACCAAATCACTCACAGATAAATAGTATCTGGCAGAAAGCAGGCGATATAGTGTCTGAAAGTCAGGCATATGAATTTGTTTTTCATCCTGCAGTTCTTTTTTTATCTGTTCAGATTCCTGTATTCGCTGCATTATCATGCTCTCATGCCATTCATTAAGCCTCTTGGCAAGCTGATGATATCGAATTATTTCCTCTTCGGGATCAATGCCTAGCCTCCTGGCCAGGAGATGTGTAATTTCTCCGGAGTATTCGGTAATTCCCCGTTCGATTTTACTTAAATGAGTAACGGAACAGATTCCTTCCCCCAGCTGGCCCTGTGTCAGTCCTGCTTTCTCCCGGTAAAACTTAATAATTTTCCCAATGATCATGCTGCACCTCAGTATAAAGTTTCTATCATTATAGTGAAATTGGCGGGCATTTTCTATAGGATAATAGAAACAGGCAGGAGAACTTGACTCCTGCCTGCTGTTTTTATGATTATTTTTCTTTCGGCTCCAAACCAATCATCTTTAAGAAATCCGTAAGCCCTTTCTTTCCAATCCTGTCTTTCGGCTGATTTCCTTTTCCTGCTAATGAACCTTTCGTTAAGAAATTCTTTTCAATCCATCTGACATCTGTTTCATCGACTAAACCATCCTGGTTCATATCCAGATGAACATTTTTAGGGTTTTCTTCTCCATAATGATCAACAGCTTCTTTCAGATCCCGGATATCAACAATCTGATCCTGTGTAACATCCCCTGCAAGGTTATCTTCAGGATTAATTCTTACATACAGGCCTTGCTGCTCTCCCTCTTTTTCGATGCTTGCCATTACATTTTTATACTCAGCCATATGGCCAGGAACCTCTACATAGACCGTATAGGCTTTTTTATCTGCTGGCACAATGACCTCAAACAGCCCCCTGCTGTCCATTGACCCTTCATAGATTTTTCCATCTGCAGCTTTAGCATAAACCTTCGTCTTAAGCTTGGTAAAATCATATTTGCTGTCAATCCACCCTCCGGGAGTTAAGAAAGCTTCCGGAGCTATATTACCTGAAATACGTGAGTGAGTTGAAGTAAATTCAAAATGGTTTAAGCTGTAAGCCGGAATGTTTTCTGCTTTTGACTGACCTTGCTTCTGATAAGAAAGTTCCTTTAATCCAAAGGAGGTAAACCTTGTGAAATTAGTGTCGTCCACCATTTTAAAAGTAACATCAAGGAATGGCATATCTCCACTGATTCCTTCAAAGCCTGCTTTTAAAAGAGATGCTCCGACTTTCACAGTAGATTTTGAGACAACTGGCTCATCTATTTTTATTTCAATTCCATTTTGATCTGCAAATTTCTGAAGCTCTGGATTTACTTTTACTTCCTGCAGCTCAAAGAAATCCAGATGAGGTTGAATCTCATATGAACCTGAGATAAAGTTCTTTACATTATTTAAATCGAGAGTCATGGTAATTTCATCATTCAGCTTCACACTGTTTTTATTAAAACGGCTGGCTGCATGTTCAGTGCCTTCCTTCATAAACACATACCGGGGAGATTTAAACATATTGGCTGCTGTTGCCATATCCCATGGGAATAGCCTTAATTGGTAAGGAGCCGTTTCATATTCTTCCGGAATCACACCGAACTTCGTTGCGCCATCGTCATCCAGCGGCAGGAATCCGCTGATAAATGGTATTTCACTTTCATAATAAGCAGCTATATTGGTTTTTTGGGTATAATCCATCCCTTTTGACTGCAATAGGTCAACTGTTTTATCGGTCACCATTCCATGAACCCAGAATGCATGGTGGCCATCTTCAGTTGTTAACATGCTATCATTTATTTCAATCACACCCGGTTCAATGTCGAGATCCACTTCCGGCGGTGTATTGTCTACAATGCCTACACTTTCATGATGATAGGTCTTTCCCTCTGCATCCCGGCTGATTAAATCAAGGACATATTCACCTTCCGGCAGCTTTTGCATGTAATCAGCAATCGGCTGTTTCTTATTCCCTGTGAATGGATAAACAAGTCCTCTGTGGCCAAAGTATATGAGATATTCTTTATCAGGCATGGCCGCACTGGCATCATAGCTTCCTACAATTCCAACAGCCTTGCCTGTTTTTGCATTTTTTACAATTAAATCGAATGTCTCCATCGGGCTTTTAAATTTAAAGACAAAGTGCGTACCAGGCGAATAGTATTGGTGCATTGGTGTATCAGTCGTAATAGATGGCTGGAGCGGTTCTGCAAAATCGATGCCTTTATCCGTCACCCGGATCGCAAATGGAATTTGATAGCGTTCTTTTGGATTATCCTGATTCACCACATGAATATATCCTTCATAACGCCCGATTTCAGCTGTTTGCGGAATTGTAATCGCTGCTTGTAATTGTTCCGTTTTTCCCGCTCCTATTGTAAACGATTCTGGAAGGTCTACTTTAATATTATTTTTTACTCCATCCTGCACACCGTTCCGGGCTGAATGATATTCCACTGTTACATCATAGGATTGGTCCTGTCCGTTCTTGTTTGTCACTTGAAGTGTACGGCTATCCTTTATATCAGCACTGTCCAAATAGTGGTTTCCATAGCTGATGGAACCCGTGATTTCATCAGCCTCCACGTACTCTCCGTTTTCAACATGCTCTGTTTTATCTAGCACCTTAAATGAAACGTTAGAATGAACTGCCTGATAGGCATCCACACGGCCGGCACCAACTTCATACACGGAGTAGTCCTTTTTTAAATCATCTGACGTATTCATTAATGCTGTTTTCACATCGAATGGATCAAGATTCGGATTATCCTGAAGCATAAGTGCCGCCACGCCTGCTATATGAGGAGTGGCCATGGACGTACCATTCAGGCGTGCATAGGCAGATGTGTAATCCTGGCCATCTTCTGGATGGTTCATAAACTCCGGATAGGTGGAGAAAATAGAAACCCCTGGTGCCACGAGGTCAGGCTTTATATCGTAGTTGCTATTCACAGGGCCTCTTGAACTGAAATCGGCAAGAGTGTCTCCTTCCGTCTTAACCTCTAAAAGCTGGTCAAATGCTACAGAAGCTCCCGGATTGCCTTTTAAATATTCCCCATCCGACTTTGAAAGCTGGAATGTCGGAATATACTTGGTGCTCTCACCTATATAGGCTGGAATTTCGCCCTCCGTATTATTAAAAATAATAACAGCTGCTGCACCGGCATTTTTGGCATTTTTCACTTTTTCCTCAAATGTCAGCTCTCCGCGTTCAATTAAGGCAATTTTTCCTGTAAGATTATTTCCAGTGAAGTCTTGCGGCGTGCCCAGACCAGTAAACTCAATTGGATATGATTTCCCTTCTAGTGCTTTTAAATCATCCGTGAAGTTTTTGGCTAATAATTTCATAGATTCAAAGACCTTCTCAGCTGCGCTAGCTTTAAAAGCTGGAATGGATATGGAGGCATCACTTGCTCCTACCGTAATTCCGAATGCACTCGTACCAGGTGCACCAAGCGTTTTTTCATTTGGTCCCGCATTTCCTGCTGCTACAACGGAAACGACTCCGGAAAGCATAGCGTTATTAATTGCAACCGAAGTAGGATATAAAGGATCATTTACGCTCGCTCCAAGTGATAGATTGATTACATCCATGCCATCTTCTACTGCTTTATCAATACCGGCCAGCACCCCGTCTGTCGTGCCGGATCCATATGGCCCTAGAACCCGGTAGGCATACAGATCAACATCAGGTGCTACTCCCCTGACAGCATAGTCGACTGCATTTTCTTTTTGGGCAGCAATGGTCCCTGATACATGCGTACCGTGAGAAGTATAGTAGGCGGCCCCTCTGTAATCAAATTCAGGCTGATTGGATGTTTCCCAATCATTGTAAGTTGCTTCCATTGGATCAGCATCATTATTGATAAAGTCCCAGCCTTTGACAGTGCCCGGATCAACGGTTTTAGGATCTTGTCCATTTTCTGTACGGTACCCTTTGTAAGAACCTGTTAAGTCAGGGTGTGTATAATCAATCCCTGTATCCAGAACTCCGACCTTGATGCCCTTCCCGGTAATCCCCTCGTCATGAAGATTGTCTACTCCGATTTGCGGAATGCTGTCTGCCATCTTTGGCTTCACTTTGGATTCCTTTACTGAAGGGAGATCCAACTGGACTTGGGCATTGCTCCAGATTCTTTTTACAGCACCTGATTGCAGGAGTTCATCAACAGCTATACCCGGCAGTGTCATGGAAACACCATTAAAGGCATTCTTGTATTCGCGTTTTACTTCAATTTTACTTGCGTCATACAGTAAACTGCCTTTCTTAGATTTCAGCTTGATAACATGGGTTTTGAATTCGTTGTGGGATTTGTCAACTTTTTCTTTAGCTGCTTGAAGAGACGTTTTTTTGCCTTTTAAAGCTTCTTTCTTTAGCTCAACCTTTGCAGGAGGCTGGTTAAATTCAACAATGACTTCGACCAACTCGGGAGTGGATGTATTTACTTCAGGAGAAATAACAAATCCAGGTCCAACCTCTAGCTGTTCTAAAGCATCCCTTTGTTCTTTAGAGAGGCTGCTTAAAATTTTTTCCGCTTCGTCCACCGTGATCTCCGGCTTCTGAGCAAGCACATTAAATGGAATGGAAGCAGTAAATAATAAACTTGCAGCCAAAGCTCCTTTTAATAGATTATTGCGTGACTTCATTTTTTTCCTCCTGCTCTTTAATTAGTAGAAAAGTAAGAATACTTACTATTTTCATCTTAAAGGGTGAGAGATGTGGCAGTAAATTGGGGTAATAAAAGAGGGACATTACTACTAAATTTAATATTTTCAGCTGGGATATATCTTGAAAATAGGATGATAAGCATCTTGATCACCGGGAGAAAAATTAAAATATGGAAGAACCGGACATTGATTACCCCAAATTGGGCAATGGTGGCGAGTTTGGGGATAACTTTAATTTCACGCGCTTTATGCCGAGTGTTTTCTTTTCCTTGCTATTTTTTTCGTCATGAAAGCTCTCTGGCGACTGGTTTCCTTTTCTCTCTGCCGATTTCGTCCTCCTCATGAACACTCTATGAAGACTGTTTTCCTTTCCGTTTTCGTCTTCATAAACGCTCATAGCAACCACTTCCTTTCAAATCTTCAAGTAATCTAGCAATTAGTTAATTTACAAATTAACACAAAAAAGACACTTCCCCAAAATCAGAAGTGTCCAATCTGCATAGCTATTATTTCGAAGCGACACTGCCCTGAAACACACGGTTTAACGCATCTGCCGCCTGCTCAATTGACTTTCTTCCCTGCTCCAGTACACCCGGCATCCAGAAGAATCCATGGATCATGCCGTCATATCGTTTGGCTTCAACCGGAACGCCGGCTTCTTTTAAACGCTCCGCATAGGCTTCACCCTCATCGCGCAACGGGTCAAATTCTCCCGTTAACACCAATGCAGGCGGCAGTCCGCTTAAGTCTTTTGCCTGCAGCGGAGACGCATATGGATTTTTTCCATCCTCCTCATTCCGCAAATAATGATTCCAGAACCACTCCATACTGTCTTTCGTTAACAGGTAGCCGTCTGCATTTTCAGTATAGGATTCTGTTGCATAAGAATGGTTAGTTACCGGATAGATCAGCATCTGATAGGCAATTGAGATTTCACGCTTGTCTCTTGCCATGAGAGCCACAACGGCTGCAAGGTTACCGCCGGCACTGTCGCCGCCAACGGCAATGCGGTTTGGATCAACACCAATGGATGCTGCATTGTCAGCTGCCCACTTGGCTGCAGCGTACGAATCATCTGCAGCAGCAGGAAATTTATGCTCTGGTGCAAGTCTGTAATCTACAGAAACGACCACGCAATTCGCCAAATTCGTTAACAGTCTGCAAGGAACATCAACTGTCTCAAGGTCACCAATTACCCAGCCGCCGCCATGATAGTATACGAGCGCTGGAAATGGACCTTCTCCTTTAGGAGTATATATTCGGACAGGGATTTCTCCTTCAGGTCCCGCAATTTTTCTATTTTCAATCTTCCCTACTTCCTCCGGCTCTCCAGCCAAAGCGCTGAAATCTGTAGTAAGGCGGGCTTCCTCCGGTGATAGCTGGCTCATCGGCGGAGCTCCTGCTGCCTCCATCTGTTCCAATAAAAATTTTGCCTGCGGATCTAATGCCATAATTATTTTCCCCTATTAATATATTTATTGACAGGGCAGGATGAATGCCTGCCCAATCTATACCCACTATTTAACGGCAGTTTTTTCAGATGCTGTCAGGTTAAAACCTTCATAGCCTTTTTCGGCGACTTCTTCACAAATCTTCCGGTAGGTTCCTACACCGCCAAGATAGATTTGAAAGCCGCGGGCTTTTCCTTCAATGTTGGCACCCATGTACCAGGAGTCTGTTTTGGTAAACAAAGTCTGATCGGCGATTTCACGGCAGTGCTTGCTCCATGTATTTTCCGACTCTTCTTTGACTTCAATGGCAGCCTGATTTTGTTCCCTCATATAGCTGATGCAATCAAATACCCACTCCACATGCTGCTCAATTGAAACCATCATATTGCTCAATACGGACGGACTCTCAGGTCCAGTCAGCATGAACATATTCGGGAAACCTGCTGTAGCGAGGCCAAGATAGGTTCGGGTTTGTGAGCCGCCTGCCCATTTTTCTTTCAGGGAGACGCCGTCTTTTCCACGGATATCCATCTTAAACAGCGGTCCAGTCATCGCATCAAATCCTGTGGCAAACACAATCATGTCAAGCTCATATTCATTATCCACAGTCTTAACGCCTGCTTCAGTAATCTCCTGAATCGGTGCCTCTTTTACATCCACCAGCGATACGTTATCCCGGTTATAGGTCTCAAAATAATCTGTATCTATGATGGTGCGTTTAGTGGCATAATAGAACCTCGGAAGGAGTTTTTCTGCAACTTCAGGATTTTTGACTGTTTCTCGGATTTTTGAGCGAATGAATTCAGCCACAATCTCATTCGCTTCCGGTGAGATGGACAAGTCATTATATGCGTAAGATAACTTAAGAAGTCCTCCTTCTTTCCAGGCTTCCTCGAAAACTTTTTGCCTTTCTTCAGGAGTTTCGTCAAAAACGGAAACATTTCTTGGCTCCTCCGGTATGCCGGTTATGGAATGGCGCATTTTTTCTCTGATACCCCCGTAATTTTTCCGTATATTATTCAGATGTTCAGGATCATTCGGCGTATTCCTGGCCGGGCTGCTGTACTGCGGGGTTCGCTGGAATACCGTCAAATGCCCGGCTTCTTTTGCAATAACAGGAATTGCCTGGATACCGCTGGACCCTGTGCCAATGATGCCAACCCGCTTCCCTGTGAAATCCACTCCTTCATGCGGCCAGTGCCCGGTATGATGCCATTCTCCTTTAAAGTTTTCCAGCCCTTTAAATTTAGGCACATTGGACGCTGACAAGCACCCTACAGCTGTTATAAAATATTGTGCAGAAACCTTTTCACCATTATTTAATTGGACGTCCCACCTATTTTTCTTTTCATCATATTGTGCGGACTGCACCCTTGTATTGAATTTCACATCACGCCGCAGATCAAACTTATCTGCTACATAGTTTATGTAGCTTAATATTTCAGGCTGTTCGGCGTATTTTGCCGACCAGCTCCATTCTTTCAGTAGTTCCTCAGAAAAAGTGTAATTATAGTAGATGCTTTCAACATCGCATCTTGCGCCGGGATAACGATTCCAATACCATGTACCGCCGACATTATCGCCCGCTTCAAATACCCGGGTGGAAAAACCGGCCTCCCGCAAACGATGCAGCATATACAATCCAGAAAAACCAGCCCCTACGACAACAGCATCAAAATCCGTGAGAGTGTTCGATTTTTGAAATGATGACATACTTGCTTCCTCCTCATGAAATTAATTTGAATGAAAGCGATTACATTTTCCTTTTAATAAGTTCCTCCCCTCCAGTACTTTTAATTTTTAACTATAACTAAAGCTTACTATCATTCGTTTGTATTGAATATTCATAATTTTCTATATATAATATCCCTATAAGGAAGGTGTTAATATGGCAATAGAATCTACCATTTTGGATAATATCCAGAATTTAGAAGATGTCGAGACTCATGAGGAGAAACTGTATAAAATTTTAGAGGTTTATATGAACATTTTTCCTGTTAAAAACGCCTATTTATTTCGTTATTCACCTTTAGGTTTTATTGGTGAAGGTATCATCGCTATCACATGCCACGGATTAATACATATAAGAGATATCAGGGATGATGTTCGTTCATTGCCGCTCATTTACTCTGCCCTCTATGAAAGAAAAGCTAAATATTGTTCGGGAATCGAATACCTCAAGCAAATAAACATCAAATACATAACTACTTCCAATGTCAACTCCTTCCTTGCAATCCCCATTTGCTTTGGTGCAGTTCCTATCGGCTATATTTGCACAAACGAATTTGACGAACAGGGAAAAATTTCTGATCAGCAGCTTTCCTCTTATACTCAATTTGGTCAGCACATAGGAAAAACTCTTGAAAAAACAGAAGGAAAAGAAGATGCCCGGCTATTAAGCAGAAGAGAAATGGAGGTCATGAAGAGGATTTCCTGGGGCGAAAGCATAAAGGAAATGGCCGATTCCATGTTTATCAGTGAAGTTACCATTAACCAGTATATTAAAACAGCTATCAGGAAACTCGGAGCTCAAAATCGCACACAGGCAATTGCGGAGATGTTTCGGAGAGGGATGATTTCATGATACGTAGATGTTCATTCGCTGCACCAAAAAAGGCCCTTTTCTTATAGAGAGGGCCTTTTTAACATTTATTTCTCCATCATCAATTTCAAAATCAGCTCATCCGTATGACGGGTGCCTTCATTTCCTAATTTACAGAAACTCTCGATACTTTTTTCAACATCATCATGAATAAATCCATCGGTTGATTTTATTTCTTGATCGTTGAGTGCAAGAAGGGCAGACTGCACAGCTACATTAGAACAGGTAGACACTTTCATGGCACAGCCTGCTTTTGCTCCGTCACAGATCATTCCAGAAACATTCCCGATTGTGTTCTGAATGGCTGCTTTGATTTGGTGAAGCTGTCCATCGAGCAAATACACGATGGCTGCACTTGCCCCCATTCCTGCAGCAGTTACACCGCATAGTGCAGAAAGACGGCCAAATTTGGATTTAATATGAATGGTTATCAGATGACTGAGTGCCACTGCCCGAATCATTTTTTCATTTGTAACCTTAAGTTTTTCAGCAGCTGCAACAACTGGAAGAGTGACTGCTATTCCCTGGTTGCCGCTTCCGGTGTTTGCCATAACAGGCAGTGTGGAGCCTGCCATTCTCGCATCTGACCCAGCTGCAGCCAAAGACATTGCAGCAGTGGCAATATCATCCGACAAAATCCCCATTTCCACATTCCTTTTTATCGTTTTCCCTACCTTTAGGCCATATTCACCTGATAGGCCTTCGATTCCAATGATCCGATTGAGCTCAATGCTCTTTTTTACAAGTGTTAAGGAACTGATTTCCACACTAAGCACCCATTCATATATTTCATCAATGGTGAGTGCAATTAATTCATCTTCTTCAGATTGGATTCCTATATTTTCACATCCGCCCTGGTAGATAACTTCTCCATCAACCTCAATTAAAGTAATATTGCTGTGGTTATCAGAGATTACGACTCTGGAAGTGTGGAAATCAGTTTTTAATACTGTTTCGATATAAAGCCTTTTCGGTGTCTCCGCCTGTAGGGAAGTTACTTTTCCTTCTTCAATAAGTTTAAGAGCCAGCAGCTCATCTTCAGGCCCTACTCCCTCTAATACTTCCAGCTTTCTTGCAGGGTCCCCTGCCACAGCGCCAATTGCCGCTGCGAAATCAAGACCATAAGAACTCATGCCCGGAATTCCGACTGATTTAGCATTTTTGATGATGTTTCCGCTCGCTTTTAAGCATAGCTCTTTTATTTCCCCTTTAGCATGGCTCTTTGCAGTTGCTGCAGCGAGTGCAATCGCAACAGGTTCCGTACATCCAAGGGCAACCACTAATTCTTTTTCCAGAATCCTTAAGATCTTGTGCTTCTCCATTTTCATACCCCTAATTGATTTAAGTAATATAATGAAACTTTAACTATTATAATCCATATAGTGAAAAATGAAGAGAGGCAATATTTCCTTTCATACCAAGTTAACGGAAAAATAAAATAGGAGCAGCTCTGGCATCTAATCTTTGCAGAATAATGCACTGAGATTCTTCAAGGTATATAATCTTCCAGTCACCATAAAAAGGCTGTTATAGTTTCTTTGTACATATTCATCTATAATAGTGAGTCCCTTTACAAACCGGTTCACTAAATAATTTGTGTACTTTGGATCACAGACAAAGCGATTGATTCTAAATAGCTCATCTGCAAGGATATGAAACTTAAAGTCTTCAGCAATCAGTTTGATTTGTTGTAATTTGTCTGAGTCCAAATAGAAAATATTATTTTCGAGATTCTTATTCAGAAAGGTCAAAAACCCCCTTATATTTTCAGCGAGTAAAATGGCTTTTTCCATTTCAGGTTTCATATTTAATCCCCCCTTGTTACATAGTTCCGTTTACAAAGAATTTATGTAGGAGAGTACCCTCTAAACACACAAAAGGCCAGGAAACCGAAGTTCCTGGCCTTTACTATTTATTTCAACCCCGAAATGGTATAACCATCGATAATATATCGCTGGAAGAGAATGAAGATGATGATAATTGGAACAACCATGAAGGTTGATCCTGCCATCTGCAGGGCAAAGTTTCCGCCATATTGTCCTTTTAATAATTGGAGTCCGACCGAAAGAGTATAAAGACTTTCGTCGTTTGCAATGATCAGCGGCCACAGGAAGCTGTTCCATCCAGCGATAAAGGTTAATATCCCCTGTACTGCAAGGACCGGCTTAGCCATAGGCAGGACAATTTGCCAGAATACCCTTAATTCACTGGCGCCATCAAGCCTTGCTGCTTCAAGCAATTCATCAGGTATCGTAGTCATGAACTGGCGAAACAGGAATATCCCGAATGCACCCACCAGACCTGGGAGAACAATCCCCGCCATTGTATTGGTTAACTGCATCTGATTCAGTATCAGATACACAGGTATCATGGTTACCTGTCCAGGAATCATCATTGTAGCAAGAACGAGAAAGAATAATTTGTTCCGCCCTTTAAATTCAAATTTGGCAAAGGCATAGCCTGCCATCGCATTTAAGAATAGCCCGACAAAAGACCAAAGAACGACAATAAGCGTATTTTTCAAATAAAGAGCGAAGTTCATATTCACAAAGAGATTCTGAAAGTTTTCCAATGTGAAGTCCTGGGGCAACAAAGTGGGTGTGAGCTGCATGACTTCACTTTCAGGCTTAAAAGCAGAAAGTATCATCCAAATAAATGGAATGGAAACCAGCAATCCTCCGATGGCTAGGATAATACCTACGATCCATTGCTGGGCTCTTTCCTGCTTAATACTGCTACTTAATGATTGCTTATGAACTGCATTGGATTTCATTTTGTTTTCCACCTCAGCTTTCATCAATAATCCTGTCCTTTTTTCTGAAGCTTAAATTGAATCATTGTTATGATAATGATGGCAATGAACAGTATGAAAGACCCCGCAGCCGCATATCCAAAGTTGCTGAATTGGAATCCATTCCGGTAAATGAACAAGGCAACTGAAGTGGTGCTGTCTAAAGGACCGCCATTTGTCATGACAAACGGTTCTTCAAAAAATTGCAGCCAGCCGATCATCGTCGTGATGGACACGAAGAAGATGGCGTATCTTAAAAGCGGAATCGTAATCTTGAACATCTGCTGCCAATTGTTGGCACCATCAAGCTGAGCCGCTTCATAGTAAGTTTTTGGAATACCCTGAAGCGCTGCCAGGAATATAATCATGTTAAGACCAATGGCTCTCCAAAGCGCAAGAGCGATCAGTGAAACCTTTGCCATTGTCGGATCCTGAAGCCATGGAACAGGCGGCAGGTGCAAAAACTCCAGCACATAATTAAATAATCCCAACTGAGGGTTATACAAATAGCTCCAAACCACAGCAACCGCAACAACGTTTGTGATGGAAGGCATATAGAAGACAACCCGGAAAGCTTTAAAGATGCGGGCTTTTCCAAAGTTGATTAGGAGAGCAATTCCCAGGGAACAAACGATGACTAGCGGTACACCAAATACCACATAAAACAGGGTATTAAGAATGGATTTTACAAAGATCGGGTCACTCACAACCTCTTTATAATTCTCTATACCAACAAAGCTAATAGATGACCAATCGGCTATCCCGACCAGATCCAGATCAGTAAAACTGATGATCAGGGCCACAAATATAGGGAGAATGGAGAATAATGTCAGTAAGATAAGTGCAGGAGCTATAAAAAAGTATGGAGTCTTGTTTGCCATAAAGCTTTTCATTGTAGGTCCCTTCCTTCTTAGTCCCATGAGTCAGGACTATTGGAGGCAACTGACAGACTTATGTCTGCCAGTGCCTATTTATTAATATTACTTCGTTAAAATTTCCTCAGATTTTTTATCAAAGTCGTCCATTTCGGATTGGATATCCGCGCCGCCACGATAAATCTTTTCAAATCTGCTTAAGAAATCCTGTGCAATTTTCTCAAAAGGTTTAATGACAGGCATTGGCTGTGCATTTTCCAGCTGCTCCCCAAAAACTTTGTAATATTCGTTATGCTGAAGCTGGTCATCATTCCATGCCTCTTTGTTTGCCGGTAAAGAGTTTGTCATTTCAAGCCACTTCACCTGAGTTTCGGGTTTGCTCATGTATGCAAGGAATTTAAGTGCTTCCTCTTTATTTTTTGTGTGCTGGAATACGGATAGGTTGGATCCGCCCAGTGTGGAAGTATTTGTTTCCTTAGCCGGAAGGACTGCAGTCGCCCACTTGCTCTCAAGTTCTGGCGCCTGGTCATTGATCAGCTTAACCATCCAGGGACCGCTTATGAACATCGGCAGAATTCCATCCCCTCTGAATGCCTGGACGATATCAAGACCAAGGTCAACCGGAGCGGATCCGTCTTTGAAGAATCCATTCAGGTACTCAACGGCTTCAACAAATTCCGGCTCATTGAAAAATGCCTGATTGCCTTCGATAAGCTTGGAACCATTTTGACGGGCCAGCATGAATGATAAGCTTTGCTCATTTGTATCAATGCTGATTCCGTATTTGTCCTCACCGCGATCAGCCAATTTTTTGGCTGCATCCTGTAACTCCTCCCATGTCTTTGGAGCTTCCTTATATCCTGCTTCCTCTAATAAATCAGTGCGGTAAAAAAGTACCCGTGTATCTACATACCACGGCACGCCGACCACTTTATCATCATATTTCGTTGTTTCGATTGAACCTTCGAAGAAATTATCTGCCCCAAGCTCAGGGTATTTTTCAGTGTGTTCAGTTAAATCAAGCAATGCATTTGCAGAAGCAAACTCAGGAATCCAAGTTGTTCCCATTTGCACAACATCCGGCCCTTTTTTAGAAGCAACTGCTGTTAAAAGCTTATCATGTGCCTGGTCCCAAGGGATTGCCTGCACCTTAACATCAATTTCAGGATTCTCTTTTTCAAATTCATCTGCAATTTTCGGAAGTGTTTTTGCCTCTTCGCCCATGCCCCAAACGGTTATGGTCTTCTGCCCCTCTTTTGAAGAAGATCCAGAATCAGATGAACAGCCTGCCAATGCCCCAGAAACCACCAGGGAACCCACCATAGCAGCTGCAGCGAATTTTTTACTGAATACATTTAATAACTTTTGGCTCATACGTAAAACCCCCAATAAAATAATAGGCTTTGCTTTAAGTTTCCCGCTATTGTGTTGATTCATTACTTCTTAAAGTACAAACGTAAAAACCTGCTCCATTTTTAAATGGTTTGGAAATTCCCCCTTTTTAGCGAAACGTTTCGAGTGACACTAAAAAAATATGAATTTATCATTATAGAAACGTTTTGATTATTAAGGGTCGAGGACAATAATCTCTTCTCCAACGCTATAGAAACGTTTCGATAGGGTTATTATATGCTAATGTGAAATCGTTTTCAAGTATATTTTACAGTGGAAAATGAAATAATCATAAAATTTCATATAATATTTCACCAACCTTTTCGAAACGTTTCGATTTTTGATTGACTCAAAAAAAGAAAGCGCTTATAATGCAGTTGTATCTTTATTCGAAACGTTTCTATTTATTATTTAAAATATACTATAAGAAATTGGGGAGGGTACCCTGAAAATGAAGCAAAAACTAATATCCTTACTCGAAGAAATGACTCTCGATGAAAAAATTGCCCAACTTATGCAGCTGGCTACACCATTTTTTGAAGGTTCAAAGGATGAAGGGCAGATTACAGGCCCTCTCGCTTCCATGAAAATCAACGAGAACAGCATACACAGCTCAGGTTCAGTTCTTGGTGCTTCAGGTGGTGCAAAAGAAGCAATCCGTATTCAGAAAGCCCACTTAAAAAACAATCGATTAGGAATTCCTTTATTATTCATGGCAGACGTCATACATGGTTATAAGACCATTTTTCCGGTCCCTCTCGCCATTAGCTGTTCATGGGATCTCGATGGTGCACAGGAGAGTGCTGCCATTGCCGCTAAAGAAGCAGCTGTGTCCGGTGTACATGTAACCTTTGCCCCAATGGTCGACCTTGTCCGTGACCCGCGCTGGGGCCGTGTAATGGAATCTACTGGTGAAGACCCGTTCCTGAACAGTGAATTTGCGAGAGCCTTTGTGCGCGGTTTTCAGGGTGAAGATCTGCAGAACAATCTTGAGAAAGTCGCCGCCTGTGTAAAGCATTTTGCTGCATATGGAGCACCAGAGGGCGGAAGAGATTATAACACGGTGAATATGTCGGAGCGGCAGCTGCGGGAATCCTATCTTCCTGCCTATAAAGCAGCTCTTGATGAAGGCTGTGAAATGGTTATGACAGCTTTCAACACGGTCGATGGAATCCCCGCTACCGGCAATAGCGCCTTGATGCGAGGTCTCCTTAGAGACGAATGGAAATTTGATGGAGTTCTAATTTCCGACTGGGGCGCAGTGAAGGAAATGATCCCTCACGGAGTTGCCGAAGATGAAGCCGAAGCTGCACTGAAAGCCATCCAGGCCGGTGTGGACATTGAAATGATGACTTCATGCTATATCGACCATTTAAAAGAACTTGTGCTGAATGGAAAAGTGGATGAAGCACTCATTGATGAAGCGGTGCTTAGGATCTTAACCCTGAAGGATAAACTGGGATTATTTGAAAATCCAAACCGAGGTGCCGATGAAGCACTTGAAAAAGAACTCATTCTTAATGAGGATCACCGGCAAGCCTCCAGGGAGCTGGCGGTTAAATCCTCTGTTTTATTAAAAAACAACGGGCTTCTTCCTATTAATAAGGAAAAGAAATTGGCGCTTATCGGACCGTTTGCAAAAAACAATGACATTCTGGGTCCATGGTCATTTCTTGGGTCAAAAGAAAAAGCCGTTCAACTTTATGACGGGTTGAAAGAAAAAGTGGGCTCCTCCCTTCTTGTAACCGCTCAAGGCTGTGACATTGAATCCGTCACAGATGAACAGATAAATGAAGCACTTAAGATAGCTGAGGATGCAGATATTATCATCCTGGCACTCGGGGAAGATTCGGAAATGAGCGGTGAAGCCGGCTGCCGTGCAGATATCCGCCTGCCTGAAGCTCAACTCGAACTGGCAGCCAGGATAAAACAGCTTGGCAAGCCAGTCGCTGCTGTCCTCTTTAATGGACGCCCGCTTGATTTACACGGAATCTGGGACGAAGCTGACGCCATTCTGGAGGCTTGGTATCCAGGTACAGAAGGCGGAAACGCTATTGCCAATCTCTTGCTCGGAGATGCCTGTCCATCAGGAAAACTGACCATGTCTTTTCCTTATTCAGTCGGCCAGGTCCCTGTCTATTACAATCATTTTAATACTGGACGTCCTAAGGGGGCTCCAGATGCACAGGAAAGATACGTATCACAATATTTAGATATACCAAATGAGCCGTTGCTTCCCTTTGGATACGGCTTAAGTTACACATCGTTTGAATATGCTGACGCCAAACTATCACATTCTGTTCTGACTCCCTCCAAACCGATTATGCTGTCTGCAGAAATAACCAATATAGGCAGCCGTGCGGGAGAAGAAATTGTTCAGTTCTATATTCAGGACGTTTCAGGTGAAGTCGTCAGGCCATTGAAGGAACTTAAAGGATTTAAGAAAATCACACTGGATCCCGGTGAAAAAGTCCATGTTACATTTGAGATCAAGGAAGAACAATTGCGTTATTATCATACTGACTTATCATTCAGGAGTGATAACGGAAAATTTGTCGCCTATATAGGTACAAACAGCAGGGACGTTACCCCGCTGCATTTTGAATTGATTAAAGATTGAACAAAATATATCAGTCTCATAAACCATTGAAATAGTTTATGGGATATTATGAAACCTAAAAGGAAAGAGTTGACAATATATGACACAGTCAAAGTTCACCATTCAGGCTAATGATTTATCATTTACCTTTTTAAATAGCGGGGATCTATACGAAATCGCCCATTCATCCACTATGATCAACCAATGGCTTTCCAATCCAATAGATGGTTCCTTAAATAATATATTTCTGCGTATTCACGAGGAGACTGGCATCAAGACCTTTCCCCTGCTGGGAGTCAAGTCCCAAAGCACGGTCCGTACCGCACATAACCAAGTGATCTGGGAAGGGAAAGCTCTCGGCATTACCTATCAGGTTACATTCACATTGACAGAAAACGCTATCTGGTTCTGGAATGTTGAATTATTTGGAGATGGATATACAGCTGATGTTATCTACGGACAGGATTTGGGACTTGCTGATAAAGGTGCCGTTCGCACGAATGAAGCATACATGTCTCAATACATTGATCATAAAGCATTTAAAAGATCTGAAAAAGGTTTTGCCTTATGCTCCAGACAAAACCAGCCAATGAGCGGCGGATGCTTCCCTTATATTCAGCAGGGGTCACTCACTAAAACGATAGCCTATTCTACTGATGGGTTTCAATTTTTCGGATTATCCTATAAAGAAACAGACTTACCTGAAGCACTAAGTAAAAACTCTCTTGCTAATGAAATCTACCAATACGAATTCGCCTATACAGCCCTTCAGTCAGATAAGATTGAGCTGAAAGGCGAGGCACAGGTCGTCTTTTATGGCATCTTTAAGGAAAACCACCAAGAGGCAATCACAGAGCTGGAATTTGAGAATGATATATTGAAAGCTTGGGGGAAGATTCCAAAAGCAGAAGCTCAAGGCAGCAAAATTGAGCCTGTCCGTCTCTCTCCTGCTTTTGGGAAACCGCTTGAAACGCTTACGATGAGCAGAAGGGAAATCGATGAGCTGTTCCCCCATCGCCATCAGGAAGAGACTTCCGGAAATTCGCTATTATCCTTCTTTACAGATCGGCATGAGCATGTTGTCTTAAAGGAGAAAGAACTGCTCGTTGAACGTCCTCATGGACATATCATCATGACCGGGGAAAATGTTGAGAACATCCAAAACGTCCTTACTTCCACTTTATATATGTATGGAATTTTCAACTCTCACATCGTGGTTGGGAATACATCTTTCAATAAAATGCTGACAAACGCCAGAAATGCATTAAACATCATGAAAACCTCCGGCCAGAGGATTTACATTGAAATTGACGGGGAATATCGTTTGCTAACAATGCCTTCCATGTTTGAAATGGGCTTTAATTATGGCAGATGGTACTATAAGACAGCAGATGACCTGATTATAATCACTTCCTATACATGTGCGGATGCTCCTCAACTAGAGCTGCATCTCCGCTCTGAAAAAGGAAAAGCCTACCGGTATCTTGTGACTAACCAGGTTTCTATGAATAATAACGAGTATAACCAGCCATATGAAATGGAGCATGATGGAAATACCCTTACTTTTAAGCCGGGAGAAAACTCCGACAGTTCAAGTGTTTTTCCTGACCTTGCGTACCGCATGCAAATAAACGGTACTGATTTCCAAATAAAGGATTCTAGTCTTTTCGGAGAAAATATTAATAAGGAAGCAGCTTCTCTTGCTGTAATTGAAATGGCTTCTTCAAGTCAATGGCAGATGGCTATTCAAGGGTTGCTTGAAGGGCAAGAGTTCCTAATCGGGCAAACCGATTTCCATGCAGAAAAAGAAAAGTATCGCGAATTTTTCGACTCAACCATGAACGGCTTCCGGCTTTCCAAAAAGGGAGCTGCTGTTGAGGAGCTAAATAAAGTAAACGCTCTTGCCTGGTGGTATACACACAACATGCTGGTCCATTACTCTGTTCCCCATGGACTTGAGCAGTACGGCGGAGCTGCCTGGGGAACGCGCGATGTCTGCCAGGGACCAACTGAGTACTTCATTGCCACACAAAAATATGATTCTGTAAAGAATATCATTACGACTGTGTACTCTCACCAGTACGCAGATGATGGTAACTGGCCTCAATGGTTCATGTTTGATGAATATTACAGATTCCAGCAGGAAGAAAGCCATGGAGATATCATTGTCTGGCCATTGAAGGTGATTGCTGAATACCTGAAAGCAACTAATGATTACTCTATATTAAGCGAATCAATCCCTTACACTGAAAAAGGCAGCTTTGAATTTACAAAAGAGAATGCTTCTCTTCTGGATCATATAAAAAAACAGATTCAGTATATAAAGGATCATTTTTTACATGAAACGTTTTTATCTTCCTATGGAGATGGTGACTGGGATGATACCCTTCAGCCGGCTAATGCCCAATTAAAGCAATATATGGCCAGCAGCTGGACAGTGGCCCTGACATTCCAGGTGATCAGCCAATTCTCTTCTTTATTGGAAGGCCATGATGATCAACTGTCTGTTGAGTTGAAGGATATTGCTGAGGGAATCAAAAGAGATTTCAGCACCTATATGCTTTCTTCGGAAACAATTCCAGGGTTTGTGTACATGGAAAATCCTGAAGAACCTGAAATGATGGTACACCCTTCCGATACGAAGACAGGGATACACTATCGCCTTCTCCCTATGACAAGGAGCATGATTGGCGAACTTCTGACGCCAGAACAGGCTGAGGAACACTATAAGATTATCAAAGAAAAGCTGTACCACCCCGATGGAGTCCGCTTAATGGACCGTCCAGCTTCATATACAGGCGGCGTCAGTACAAATTTCAAACGAGCCGAGCAGGCGGCTAATTTTGGCAGGGAAATTGGACTTCAGTATGTTCATGCGCACATTCGCTTCGTTGAGGCAATGGCCAAAATCGGGAAGTCAGATGAGGTATGGACTGGCCTGCAGAAAATCAATCCAATCGGGATCCAAAAGATGGTGCCTAATGCAGAGCTTCGGCAAAGCAATGCCTACTTCAGTAGCTCTGACGGAAAATTCAATTCCCGCTATGAAGCTGCAGAGAACTTTGATAAGCTTCGTGATGGCTCCGCCACTGTAAAAGGCGGATGGAGAATCTACTCCAGCGGTCCGGGAATTTATATGAATCAGCTTATTTCAAATGCCCTTGGAATCCGCCGCGATGGACAGGATTTGGTCATTGACCCTATTCTTCAAGCAGAACATGACGGTTTGGAATTCAACTTCAGCATTAATGGTAAAGAAGTGACATTCCTCTATCATCTCGGCAATCAGGAGATTCCCGGAATCAAGATTAACGGCAGCAAGATAAATGCACAAAGGATTTCCAACAGATACCGCACAGGCGGATACCAAATCAGCAAATCCGAGCTTGAAAAGCATCTAACACAAGAAAAAAATATAATCGACATTTATTTGTAATCGAGGATTTAGCGGCCAAATGAGGCCGCTTCCTTTTTCATGTCTGGAGGGCGTCAAGATGAAAATGAAATGGTGGCACAAAAGTGTAATCTATCAGGTATATCCCCGCAGTTTCAAAGACTCCGACGGGGATGGAATAGGTGATTTAAAAGGACTAATTTCAAAACTCGATTATATTGCAGAATTGGGAGCTGATGTCATTTGGCTCTGTCCAGTGTATGCTTCGCCAAACGATGATAATGGATACGATATTAGCGATTATTACAGCATACATCCGGAATATGGATCTATGCAGGATATGGATCTGCTTATCTCCGAGGCAGCCAGCCGAGGGATCGGCATCATGATGGATATTGTCGCCAACCATACCTCAGATGAGCACCCCTGGTTCATTGAATCAAGAAGCAGTAACTGTAATCCTTACCGTGATTTCTATGTTTGGAAAGACGGCGTGGAGAATGGCCCTCCAAGCTCCCTTCAGTCCATTTTCAGCGGAAGTGCGTGGGAGTATGATTCCAATTCGAACCAATACTACCTGCACATGTTCAGTAAAAAACAGCCTGATTTGAATTGGCATCACCCCCTGTCCGCTATGCCATTTATGATGTAATGCGTTTCTGGATTAATAAAGGAATAAAAGGATTCCGTTTTGATGTGATCGACCTGATTGCAAAGGATCTTGATAAATCAATCATAGCAAATGGTCCCCTCCTCCATGAATACCTACAGGAAATGCATCGGGAAGTACTGGAGGGAATGGATATTGTTACGGTAGGCGAAACCGGCGGGGCTGATTTGCAGCAGGCTATTCTCTATACGGACCCTTCGCGAAAAGAGCTGGATATGGTCTTTGCCTTTGAGCACGTTTCATTAGATGAACTGCCCGGTAAGCAAAAATGGGATTTGAAATCGCTCGACATAAAAGATTTAAAGCGTGTTTTTTCAAACTGGCAGACAGGCCTTTCAAATAAGGGATGGAATAGCCTCTTCTGGAGCAATCATGATCAGCCGCGTATTATTTCTAGATGGGGCAATGATCATGAGTTCCGCTATGAAAGCGCCACTATGTTTGCCGCTCTTCTGCATCTCATGAAAGGCACACCGTATATTTACCAGGGAGAAGAAATCGGAATGACAAATATCAAATTTCCTGATATAAGTTTCTACCGAGATATTGAGACATTCAATATGTATAATGAGCGGATAACGGGAGGTCAGTCTCATGAAGACATTATGAATTCAATCTATGCGAAAGGCCGAGATAATGCACGGACACCCATGCAATGGAATACCGAAAAGAATGCCGGCTTTACTAACGGACCTCCGTGGATTGAAGTGAATCCAAATTATTTATCCATTAACGCTGAAAGTGATCTCGGATCTAAGCAATCGATCTTCCGTTTTTATCAAAAGCTTATACAGCTGAGGAAGTACAATGACATCATTATGTATGGCCATTACTGCCTGCTTGACAGTGCACCGGAAGTCTTTGCGTATGAAAGAACTTATAAAGATGAAAAATGGATGATCATCGCTAATGTATCTGAGAAAAACGTAAAGGAGTCACTTCTCAGCTTTGGGAACAGGGAACTTCTTATTCATAATTACTCTTCCCCTCCCCATGACAAAGTACTTCGACCTTATGAAGCCATTGTTTATAAATTAAAAAATTGACTATAGCTGGAAGCGCTCACAATGTATAATAAGAGAAGAGCTTATTGCAGAGACTGGAGAGAGAATTGTGACAAGTATTAAAGACATTGCAAAAAAAGCGGGTGTCTCCATATCAACTGTTTCCTATGCTCTGAACGGCAGCCCAAAGGTCACTGAGGAGACTGCTGCAAAAATCCTGGCCATCGCCAAAGAGCTTAACTACGTGCCGAACGCTGCAGCACGTTCTTTAAAGAAAAGGGAAACAAAAATTATCGGGGTTTTTTTAACGAACTTCGGGGGAGCATTTTATGGACAGCTCCTGCAGGGTATCCAGGACTCTCTTAATAGCAAGGGATATGAGATGATTGTATGCAGCGGAAAAGAGTCCCACCGTTTTATCCCTGAACGAATGATTGACGGAGCTATTGTTCTGGACTTCTCTTTTTCGAGTGAAGAACTATTGAAGCATGCTGATGCAGGACATAAGATTGTTGTAATGGACAGGGAATTAATTCACCCCAATATTAACCAGGTACTTTTGCATAATACTTCGGGGGCCACTCTTGCGATTGATTACTTAATTGAAAAAGGCCATCGAAAAATATATGCAGTAAATGGTCCGGATGGTTCGTATGATGCGGTCCAGCGGATTGAAGCTGTTCGTCAGGCTGTGAAATGGAATCAGCAGATCGTTTACCGCGAACTTCCGGGTAACTTTAATAAGGGCGCTGGCGAGAAGGCAGCGGAACAGATCGTAAATGAATACACCGAGCCTGTTGCAGTATTCTGCCTGAATGATGAAATGGCAATCGGCATGTACAATTATCTTGCCCCTACAAAGTATGAAATTGGGAAACATATTCATATTATCGGCTTTGATAATATTGAGCTTTCCAGGTATACTCAGCCTCGATTGGCAACCATCGATTATTCTGAGCGTAAATGGGGCGCTGTTTCTGCTGAACACCTGCTAAAATTGATTGCAGGCGAACCGTTTGAAAATGAACGTATCTACGTTACACTCATACCAGGAGATTCGGTGCAATCCATTTAATTTAGCTGCAAATAAAAATAAAACAGCGCCTGAGCTAATGTTCAGGTGCTGTTTTGCTGTTACTTCCTGCCTTACTATCAGGAGGATTGTCCATCCGGAAGCATTTTCTTAAACAGATCCAGGCAATTCTTTTTCTCTTTCACCCAAACCTCGCAGCCTTCAAAGGGATTAGCAGTTCCCAAATAGAGATTGCCATTTTCAGAAACAAACAGGTTCCGGCATCCATAATTTTTCGGATTTCCGAGTCCGTTAATCGTTACCGGAAACCAATGAATGCCATCTGGGGACTTCCACAGGCTAAACCCAAATGTTAAGCGGGTTGCCGGAGAAATTAAGGCGAAGAACAAGTCAGATATACATTCGATCGGCAGGCTGCTCAACAGCGGATTTTCATCCAACAGGCTTTTCAGGACTTCCGGTAGAAGCGGCGGAACAAGATCTGTCCAGTCCCAGGTGCCAAGATAAAGCCAGCCATTATATTCTTTCAGCTGCCAGCAGTAGCCATTCGCAATATTGCCAAAACCGGATGGAATACCGCTAATAGCCGTGCCCCTCGTCCCGGTTTCAGGGTTCGAAGGTTCAACAGGCTTGCTGCCAATAACCAGTTCCCATTGATCATTCTGATCGATTCGGATTAAGTCAAAGCCCTTGGGAGTTACAAGCCGATCATTCGGATCAAGGCTGAAGATGCCAAAATAGACAGCTGTCCCAAGGTATAAATAACCCTTATAGATTTCGAGGCTTAATGGCACCTCATTTCTTGCATCGCCCGCCCCTCTGTCTACAACCTTTTTCCAGCTGTTTGCTCTCGGATTCTCATCTTCTGATCTCCATAATTGAAAGCCTTCAGGCAGGGCTGTCCCAATATATAACCGATTATTGAAGCTTGACATGATGATTCCATTTCCCTGGGGATTTATTTCCGGATCCCCTGATAGATCGATTTGCTCCCAGCCATTCTTTTCGGGATCTTCACTTACATAAAGCAGCGTATTGGACACTTGCAGTTCATTTCCCGGGAGTGCAGCCAAATAGAGTTTATTGTTATGAACCACCATTGTCCTTGTTGATCCGCCCTGCAATAAACTCGGTAGCGGACGCCATCCTTCCTCATCTGTATATTTTAAAACGAGCAGGTTCGGACTAAAAGTAGCACAGCCGGCATATAAAGCAGACTCGCCAGATGGAGATGTGTAGGGAATCATAAATCGGAAGCCGACAATTCCGAGGGAAGGCTCTTTAAAGACCCGCTCCCATTTACAGCTTCCATCTTTTTTATATCGCCAGATTTCACCGCTGAAATCAGGATTCTTTGGTGTTAATTCCTCAGGCACTTCCATGTCGCCAAAAATAACACCGCCCGCGAGGACAGAATAGACAATATTCCGGCCTGTCCCAACATAAAGATACTCCTCAAACTCAGCAACAGACCATGCGTAATTGTTTTGCATGGCATTGTCGGGATTGGTTTTGTCAAACCCATTAACCGGGGTTATCTTTTTAAAACCACTTACATTAAACCCCATCGTTTTTACACCTCTTTTCGCTTTTTAATAGAATATGCGAAAATATGAAAAACGCAGGGGCTAATGTCTTGGACAAGGGCAGAATTACGGGGAATTGGTGAAAGGCCTCTACTTATACAATTGAATTGTACTCTATTGTTTAGAAGGCTTGATGGAAAAAATCTAAAAGGAACAAGGAAGATCATCTAGTTCCGATTATTTTATTCTGCTTTTTATAAATGTAATGATAAACAAAAGTAAGGGCAAAAGAATCGCCAGCGGCAAATGGATGAATAACGGCACAAACTTCAGTCCTATCTCCAGATGCTGTGAAAGATTTTCTGCATATGCGTATGACAGCAGAAGAATGATCACTAGGATAGATACCGTCACAACCTGTGGTTTAACCTTTGCCATGCTGGATTTTGCAAGATTCATTCCGGCGAAGGTAAAAATGGCAATTTTAAAATAACCGCCGAAGATAATGATAATTACCGCAAAGATGTCCAGCCGTTTAATGAAATCAAAAAGTGTTACCCGCTCAATGGCCTCTATCAAAGGAAAAGTAAAGTTCTTCGCTAATTCCGGGTGAAGTACTCCAATGGTTAAGAATGAAAAAAGAGATAATAATAGCGTGAAAAAGATAATAATAAAGCTTCCCTTTTTAGATACCGCTGATCTGTGCTCACGTTTCAAATAAGGGAAAATCATAAGGAAAGCGATGAGCTCTCCGTACGGAAAGGTGACCATCGTTGGCACAATACTGGCTATTTTCTTTACATCAACCTCAAAGATAGGATCAATGTATTCCCAGTGAAAAATTCCGCTAATGAGAATCCAGAATGGAATCAGGAATAGAAACAGCACGGTTACACTGCCTATAATGACGGCAGAGCGCATAAAGGCCTCCAGCCCCTTTATGTAGGTATAGGCAACAACGAGGAAAATGGATAGTTTTACAATCAACGGTTTCATGGTATAAAGCAGCGTACTATTGATGAACATGGTAAAATCCGTTAAAACGCGGGATGCGAGGTAAGCAAAGTAAAGGACATACACGAGTGACGCTGCAGATCCAAGAAATTTCCCAAGATTCCTTTTCAAAATCACGGAAAGGTTCATATAATCGTTATGTTGCCAAATATAAACATACATTTGAAAAATAAGGAGCCCGATAGTCCCTGCTGTAAGAATGACAATCCAGGAGGCCTTTTCAGCCGATAGATTCAGACCAAAAATAACGGAACTTCCTATCAGGAATAGCAGCATAGCGAACATTGATTCAATGATTCCAATGATTGGTTTGTTCTCCATGTTATCAGCCTCCCTTCTTGTAATGCCCGATATTTTGTACTTTTATATTCGTTTTAAGCTTAATTTCCGCATTTTTAATAGGTACTGGCCAATCTGATTTCAGTTTCTTCCATGTCCCCGGACTTTTCTCCCTCATCATCAGCCCTAACCCCAGAGGGTCCATCTCATTTTCCTGTGCTATGGCGAGTAGGTCCTGCACATGATTCTGGATTGTTTTTTCAATCTGCCTTTCAAGCAGCTGGATATCATGGGGTTTTTCTAAATCCACATTACATTTTATCTGGCTTATATCACCCGAAAGCCTTAAGTTATAATGAAAGATATACTTATCTTCATATGTTTCTACCTGTCTTTCTCTGGCCAGATTTCCAAGAACGCGAAAGGTGAATAGGTTGTTCTCATCTTTTGGGCAGCTTGCTTCAATTGAAAAACCGGATTCGCCTCCCTGCAGAATGGTTATGATGGCAGCATCCCGATAATCAAGGAACACTGATAACTTATCTTCTTTAAAAAGGGCAAGCCCGCCATAAGCAATATGAGCAGGGCTGGTCGTTTCAAAGTTCCCTCTTTCCTTCCCGCTTTTGAGATCTCCTACTACTTTAATAAAAGGCATTGCGATATCCTTTCCCTCCTTGATTTCATCAACCTTGATCTCCGTCGCGGTCACAGGAATATCTCTGCCCAGCTTTTGGAGAATGTTTTCAATTTCAAAAGCTGAAAATCCTTCAATTGGAGAGTAGATCTTCAGCAGTTCACTTGCATTGACATCCCGGGCAATGACCAGATTTGCATCAGATGGAATCTGTGCAGAATGCAGAATATAGTCATAAACGTCCTTGGCCTTCCCCTCACGGGCGAATGCTTCACCCAAGAGAATGACTTCTATCTGTTTTAAATAATTATAACGGGAAATATTTACAGAAATTCTTTCTAAAGCTGCATCAATTGTTTTACCCGTTGCTTTATAAACTACATAGGGGGAGTTGGGAACCTGTGATTTACCTGCAACGGCAGCAGGATTGATCAACTGCAGGGATACCTCATACCCGTCCTCTGCATGGTCGACCCCCATAGCAAATGAAAAAGAAAGTTCATTCAACTCATGTTTATCCAATGGGGCAAGGAATACCGCCGCCACCGATAATAACATAAAGAGCATATAAAGATATTTCACTGTGATCACTCATTTACGGCTATTTTTAAGAAGATCGTCCTTATCATATTTTTTGGGAGCATTTATAATCTTTTTTAATGAAAATCGAATAAAAGTATCTTTTAAATCGGCTTTTTTCACCGGTGTGATCGGTGATAAATATGGCACTCCAAAGCTATTTAAGGATGTAAGATGATTAATTAAAACAATGGTTCCCAGGATAATGCCGTACAATCCAAACGTACTGGCCAAGAACACCAGAATATAACGGATCCCCTTGATTGCATTGCCAAAAGGATGAACAGGAATAGCAAAATTCAAAACATATGTAGCTGAAATGACGACAAGTGTCGACAGCTGGACAATTCCTGCTTCCGCTGCTGACTGGCCTAAAATAATCGTACCAATGATCGAGAATGCCAGCATGATGCCTGTCGGCAAACGTATGGAGCTCTCCAGGAGCACTTCAAAAATCACCATGAGCAGAATGACTTCAATGACTAATGGCAGAGGAACAATTTGCCTCTGTGCTGCCAGGCTGACGAGCAATTCACTGGGGATCAGCTCCTGATGAAATAATACAAATGCAATATAAAAAGGAATGAGAAAGATTGAAGCAACAAAAGAAATTATTCGAACCAGCCTGGTAAAATCGAACATGGATGTTTCATAATAGTCCTCCGGCGAATGGAAAAATTGGATGAACAGGGCAGGCACTATCAGTGCATCCGGAGATCCATCACATATAATCACCATTTTGCCTTCCAATAAATGGCCGGCCACAACATCCGGCCGCTCCGTTGTGAGAACCCGCGGGAATGGCGTAATCTGATCATCTGAGATGCTTTCCTGAATATAAGAAGAATCCAGAATAGATTTTAGTCTAATTGATTTTAGTTTGCTTTTGACATTTTTCAGGAGGTCCCGATCTGCTTTATCAGCTAAATATAGAAGATATACGCCTGTATTGGTCTCCTCTCCAATCGTCTGATCCTCAATTGTCAATTGGTCATTCTTAATGAACCGTTTGATCAGTGAAATATTATTATTGGCAAGCTCGGTAAAACCGATCTGCGGTCCCTTTAATACCCGCTGGGACTGCGGCGGTGAAAGCGCACGATCCTTCCAATCAGCCGTGTCTGCAGCCAGGCATGAATCAGCGCCGGATATAAATATTAGCGTATTTCCATTAGAGAGTTCGTTTACTGCTTCATTCAAGTCCGAGACGATCTTAATCTTGGAAATCTCAATTGTGTTTTCCATTTGCTGTATAGGATTTCTTGATAATTCCTTAAGTTTTAGAATTGGCCCAAGTATATGCTCCTGGACCGTTTTCTTATCTGCAATCGTATCGAGATACAGCAGACAGCCTGAAGTATCGGAAGAGAAAAAAACGAACGGATAATAAGTTCTTTATTTTGATGAAACGCATCTTGAATGTACGATAAATTTTCGTTCAAAACCTTGGAAATACCCGTTATATCCTTCTTCATAAAAAACACCTTAATCACTTTTTTTCTTACTATCCCCATAGAAGGAATTATTATACAGCTGGTAAGCCAACAGCAGCAATTTGCAGTGAAAAAAACAGCCTTATTATAAAATAGGGCTGCTGAATCAAAGTGTTATTTTCTGTTTTACTAAATGGATAGGATTATTTCAGCAATCCTTCCTTCTCAAGATACTCCCTTGCCGTTTCTTCAGGACTCGCACCATCTACATTCACTTTGTAGTTCATTTCACGCATTTCATCATCGCTGATTTTTCCATCCAGCTTGTTTAGAGCTTTAACTAGTTCCGGATGGTCTTCAGCGGTTTCTTCTCTCAACAGCGGGGCGCCCTGATATGGCGGAAACAGGTGTTTGTCATCCTCCAGGACAGTGAGGTGGTACCTGGCAATTTCGCTATCTGTAGAATAAGCGTCCACTAAGTTGATTTCACCTTTTTCGATTGCACCGTAGCGCAGCTTGGGCTCCATGGTTAAAACAGTTGGAAAGTTCAAGCCATACAGCTCCTGAATACCCCGATAGCCATCCTCCCGATCAGAGAATTCAAGGGTGAAGCCTGCTTTTATGTTTTGCTCGACTGCTTTTAGATCTGAAATTGATTGCAGTTCATACTCTTCAGCGAGTTTCTCAGGCACTGCCAAAGCATACGTATTATTGTAAGACATCGGTTCTAACAGTTCCATGCCGAATTGTTCCTTCATTCCTTTTCTCGCCTGATCATATACCTCTCTGCGATCAGTGCTCACCGCAGTCTCTTTTAGAAATTCAGCAATGGCTGTACCGGTAAACTCAGGATACAGGTCAATACTGCCAGACTTCAGAGCATTAAAGACGAATGATGTTTTTCCTAACCCTGGTTTTAAGTCGACATTAAGGTCGGTATCATTTTCAATCAGCAATTTGTACATATTGATCAGAATCTCCGGTTCTGAACCAAGCTTCCCGCCAATGACAATATTCTCTTCTGATTCTCTTGTCAGCAGCGGGGTCGCCATAACCAGTATCATTGCGCCAATGAAGACTCCCAGCGCTGTGAGCGACCGTTTAAAAGACATATGCTCGAATCGTCGCAGCAGCATATCAAAAAGGATTGCCAATATGGCTGCAGGAATAGCACCAAGAATAATCAGAGCTGTATTGTTCCGGTCAATACCAAGGAGAATTAATTCTCCTAAACCTCCTGCTCCAATTAAGGCAGCAAGAGTAGCTGTGCCGACTATTAACACCATCGCGGTACGGATTCCGGCCATAATAACCGGCATGGCAAGAGGAAGCTCTACCTTCATGAGCCTTTTGCGCCGGTTCATCCCCATTGCCCTTGCTGCTTCAATAATGGAATCGTCCACTTCCTTTATGCCTGTATATGTATTTCTCAGAATCGGCAGAAGGGCATATACGACTAAAGCGATTATGGCGGGCACTTTTCCAATGCCGAATAAGGGGATCAGTAGGCCAAGCAGCGCTAATGAAGGTACGGTCTGCAATACGGCTGTTACCCCGATGATTCCTTCCGCAATTTTTTGCTTTTTAGTCAGATATATTCCAAGCGGGATGGCAATCAGGACTGCAAAAAATAAAGCAATGAGCGAAATCTGTATATGTTCAATCAGCACGCTTACTAATTGGCCTTTTCTTTCACTAAAAACAGAGCTCAAGGTATTCATGACCTCACCTCTCTTTTCATGCTGCCCGCCAAATTACGGATAACAGCCTGCCTGTTGACCAGCCCAATGATTTCCCCGTCCTCTTCCACAGCAATTTCATCATGAGCTGCCAATAAGCTTAGTGTTTCTTGGAGTGAAGCCGAGGCTGAAAGGACTGCCATGCTCTCTTCAATTACTGAAACCGGCAAAAGGAGGTTATGAAGGCTGAATCCCTCAATGTACTGCCCCGCCTCTTCCCCGACAAACTGCCTGACAAATTCGTTTTCCGGATGCGCAAGCAGTTCTTCAGGTGTGCCAATTTGGACGACTTCCCCGTCCTTCATGACACAAATGCGGTCGCCGAGCTTTAAAGCTTCCTTCATATCGTGTGTAACAAACACAATGGTTTTCTTTATTTTTTTCTGAAGGCTGATTAGGTCATCCTGAATCTTTTCCCTGCTAATGGGATCCAGTGCACTAAAAGGCTCATCCATCAGGATTATGGGCGGATTAGCGGCCAGTGCTCTTGTTACGCCCACTCTTTGCTGCTGTCCTCCTGAAAGTTCATTCGGCTTTCGGCTCCGGTATATGTCAGGCTCCAATCCGACCATTTCCAATAACTCATCAATCCGTTCTTTAATTTTCACCTGCTCCCAATTCTTAAGCTCCGGTACAATCGCGATATTTTCCCCAATCGTCATATGAGGAAAAAGGGCAATCTGCTGAAGTACATAGCCAATATCCCAGCGGAGCTCATGAATGTCATAGTCACTGATCCGTTTACCATTTATGAAAATCGTTCCTGATGTCAAAGGAATAAGCCTATTAATCATCTTCAGAACAGTAGTTTTCCCGGAACCGCTCGGACCAATAATCACAAAAAACTCGCCTTCTTTTATATGTAAGTTGATTGAATCTACAGCTTTGGTACCATCCCGATACTGTTTCGAGACATTTTCAAACTGAATCATTGCTCCACCCCTCTAATATGTTTACATCCTAATTATTCCCTTAACAAATTTCCGAAAAACGGTCCGCCTGCGTTTTCTTTTTTGCTGTTATACTATCATACAGATAGACAGGAAACATTTCCATTTTAAGAATCCAAAGAAAAAACAGCCTCCTGCATGGAGGCTGCCTGTTATTAAGCGGAAGATCTTTTCAGGTTCTTAAAGAGGTCCGGAAAGTCTTTTCTGATTGCTTCGCGGATATCCCCGAATGCAAGATGGCGAATGGGATAGGTTTTTACTTTCTTTAAGGTGGAATGTGGGTTTCCTATAAAAATATTAACGGTCTCTTCTAAAAATCTTTCCTGCTGAAACATATAATTGTTTCGATTTTCAAAGACTTTGTTTTCTGTTTGCTCATAAATAATGTAATAGTTTTCGATGATTTCACCACGGAACATTTCCTGCGTCTCAATTACTTCGTATACTTTCATCGGTATCAGTCTCCCTTTCAAATAAATTCATAGTGACGAAAGTGATAAGTTCAATCCCATTGGCAAAACCAGCAGCTTTATATTTTGGATACTATGATGGATTTTACTTGAACATGCCTTCACATGGTAATTTCACACTATTGGCTTATAATGTGGTTCAGTATAATTTCAATTTGGGCTGCACCTGTTTCCTGGGCTGCTTTTACTACCGCATCCCTTACTGCAGGGACAACCCGGCTGTCGAGCGGCCCAGGAATGACATAATCAGGTGTCAGATCTGTAGCATCGATTAAACCGGCTATAGCTTCGACAGCTGCCATTTTCATTTCTTCATTAATTTCAGTAGCCCTGACGTCGAGGGCGCCTCGAAAAATTCCAGGGAATGCGAGGACATTATTCACCTGATTCGGCAAATCGGATCTTCCTGTTCCAACGACTTTAGCTCCTGCCGCTTTCGCCTCATCCGGCATGATCTCAGGAACTGGATTAGCCATGGCAAAAATAATGGAATTCGGACTCATCGTCTCGACCATTTCCTTTGTTAAGGCACCGGCAGAGGAAACCCCGATGAACACATCCGCGCCAATGATAACATCCTCAAGCGATCCTTTACGTTTTCCTGGATTGGTGATTTTCGCGACAGACTCCTTGACAGGGTTCATTCGCTCCTGCCTTCCTTCATAAATCGCTCCCTTTGTATCACACATGATGATATCTTTTGCTCCCATATTAAGGAGCAGCTTGATAATCGCAATCCCTGCCGCACCTGCTCCATTGATTACGATTTTTATTTCATCCATTTTTTTGCCGGCAAGCTTCAGCGCATTGATTAACCCGGCTGCTGTTACGATCGCTGTTCCATGCTGGTCATCATGAAAAACGGGGATATTCATTTCCTGCTTCAGCCGTTCTTCAATGTAAAAGCAATTGGGTGCCGCGATATCCTCCAGGTTAATGCCCCCAAAGGAAGGCTGAAGCAGCCTGACTGTTTTAATGATTTCTTCGGGATCCTTCGTATCAAGGCAAATTGGAACCGCATCAATCCCTGCAAAAGCTTTAAATAATGCAGCCTTCCCTTCCATAACAGGCATGGAGGCTTCAGGGCCAATATCGCCAAGTCCCAGCACAGATGTGCCGTCTGAAACCACGGCGATTAAGTTTCCTTTTATTGTATAATCATAGACCTTCTCAGGCTGGTCATGAATTCTTCGGCACGGCTCTGCCACTCCTGGGGAATAGGCTAAGCTTAAATCCTTCATGCTGTTCAGCGGCATTTTTACATCGACCGTTAACTTCCCTTGAAACTTCTCATGAAGCAGTAAAGATTCCTTCTGCAAATCCATTCTATTCATCTCCCCTTATTGAATATTGTTAATTTTCAGTATTTGTTGTAGATTATTATATAATGAGTGGCATCCATAAATGAAATACATATAATCTATAATCCTTATGCCTTTTGGTTATATGAGAGGAGTGCAGTAATTGGATATACGGCATTTAGAATATTTTGCTGAAGTAGCACAGCATTTAAGCTTCACGAAAGCATCCCAGACCCTGCATGTCACCCAGCCTTCCATCAGCAAAGCCATCAAGAATCTCGAAGGGGAACTGGGTGTGCCGCTATTTTATCGGTCATCGAAGCAGCTTGAATTAACAGATGCGGGTAAAGCGGTGTTAATCAATGCGAAAAAAGTGCTGGACGCATTTCAGAACCTGACATTGGAATTAACTGATCTGATGGAGCTGAAGGGCGGTGAAATCAAAATTGGCATACCCCCCATAGTCGGCGCAGCCTTCTTCTCGAAGCTTATCAGCCAATATAAAGAAAAGTTCCCATTGATCGAAATTAAATTAACAGAAGTCGGCACGAAGAAAATAAAAAAAGGGGTGGAAGATGGCACATTGGATATTGGCCTGATTTGCACGGTTCCGGCTCATGGAAGCAGTTTTGAAATAATCAATGTCCTAAGGGATCCCTTAATGCTGATTATTCACCGGGAACATAGACTTGCTTCGAAAAAGGAAGTGCACTTTTCAGAATTAGCCAAAGAGCCTTTCATCCTCTACCGGAAAGATTTCACCCTATATGATCTGATTATTGAGGAATGCGTAAACAGCGGATTTCAGCCTAATATCGTCTGTGAAAGCTCGCAAAAGGACTTCCTGCTGGGAATGGTTGAAGGAAAACTGGGAATCACCATGCTGCCAAGCAAAATCTGTCAAAATATAAACTGCACTGACCTTGTGGTTATGCCAATCTCTGAATCTGCTGTTAACTTAGAGCTCGGGATGATCTGGAAAAAGGATAAGTATTTATCTTTTGCGGTCCGGGAGTTTATTTCCGGTGCTGAGACTTATTTGGAGGAAGGGCTGTGAACGGCCGTCGCAAATTTTAAAAGTGCGACGGCTTTTCACCTTCTGTATTATTGTTTACAAGCCTTAACAAATGCATCAAATATAGCTTTTGAAGGGTTATCATTCTTTTGTGTCATGCATTCAGGGTGCCACTGTACCCCTAATGCAAAGCGATGCTCTTTACTCTCAAAAGCCTCAATAACCCCATCATTGGCCTCTGCACACACCTCAAAGTTTTCAGGCATTTTGCGGACAGCCTGATGATGATAGCTATTCACTTTAAAGCTTTGCATTCCAGTAACTTTGTGGAGGAGAGAATCTCTTTTTACATTCACAAAGTGTGTCGCATGCCAGCGGGGTGCTTTTTGGCCATGCTGCAGCAAAGGTGTACCCATTTGGGAATAGATGTCCTGATACATATCACCCCCAAGAGCAATACTGAGGATTTGGCAGCCCCTGCATATGGCTAAAATTGGTTTATCACGAGCGAGCATTTTCTGAATTATGCTGATTTCGAATGTATCTCTTTCAGGACAAATACTGCCCAGCTTTTGATGGGGTTCTTCACCAAATAGGGTTGGGTCGATGTCCCCCGCCAGTAAGCAGAAGCCCGTCAAGCGTTTCAGCTAATTTTTCGATTTTGTCATCCTCCAGCAGATTAGGAATAACAATCGGAACGGCCCCTGCGTGTAACAATGATGGAATATTATCCATTGAAACGGAAAGCTGCTGATCATCTAAATTTGATGTAACTCCAATAATTGGTTTCATTCGGCACCTCTGGTTATATAGTTTAGAAGATTATTCTATAGAACCGGGAAGAAGTCCTATCTGCCACAAAAAAAATAAGCAAAACAAAAAAAACTGCCCAGAGGTCAGTATTCCTGACTTCTGAACAGTCCATGTATCCTATTAATATGGATCCGCTTCACGGCTATTCTCAACCGCTTCTTTTGATGCCTGGTTTTCAGCGATTGAACCCTGGCCATACTTAGATCTTCCAGCGTCACGGCCGGGAATTTGCTCTTCCCCGCTCATTGCCTGTAATTCCTTCATGACTTTTTCAATTCCTTCTTTCACACGGTGGCCATAGTCTTCATCAGCCTGTGTGAAATGTTCAATCATAGCATCCTGAATCCGTTTATCACATACTGCCAATGCCTCAGACAGGTTTTTAATCAATTCATCGCGCTCCCAATCATCAAAACTCCTGTAGGTATGTCCGGCCTGGCCATAATTGTTTGGACGATCGATCGGAGCGCTCATAGCAGCTGCGTTATAGGTTGGGCGATGCGGTGTGCGCCCCTCTTCAGGTGCTTCCTGAAAGCCGCCCTTCATTGACGGCTCGTAGTTAATATGCGGATTATCTCCTGCCTCTTTAGGGTCACGAGTATCCATTTGGCCGCGCTGCTGATTCGTACGGACAGGTGCTTTTGGCGCATTTACCGGCAATTTCAAATAGTTTGCCCCTACGCGATAACGCTGCGTGTCGGAATATGAGAAAGTCCGGCCCTGAAGCATTTTATCATCGGAAAAATCCATGCCATCAACAAGTACTCCCGTACCAAATGCAGCCTGCTCAATTTCTGCATGGTAATCCACCGGATTGCGATCAAGGACCATGCGGCCAACTGGCAGCCAAGGGAACTTATCTTCCGGCCATAGCTTCGTATCATCAAGCGGATCAAAATCCAATTCAGGGTGGTAATCATCCTCCATGATTTGGACAAACAGCTCCCATTCCGGATAATCTCCGCGTTTAATAGATTCAAATAAATCCTGTGTGGCATGGCCGACATTTTTTGCCTGTATTTCGTTTGCCTCTTCCTGTGTCAGATTGCGGATTCCCTGCTTGGGCTCCCAGTGATATTTCACCAGAACCGCTTCCCCTTTTTCATTCACCCATTTATACGTATTAACGCCGGAACCCTGCATGTGGCGGTATGTAGCGGGTATGCCCCAAGGTGAAAATACGAATGTAATCATATGTGTAGCCTCAGGTGTGCGAGATACAAAATCAAACATCCGTTCAGGATTTGGGACATTTGAAACAGGATCAGGCTTAAAGGCATGAATCATGTCAGGGAATTTCATCGCATCACGGATAAAGAAGATTTTCAGGTTATTGCCGACTAAATCCCAGTTTCCGTCCTCAGTGTACATTTTTACGGCAAAGCCTCTAGGATCACGTGCAGTTTCGGGGGAATCCTTCGCACCGGCCACGGTTGAAAATCGGACCATCAATGGCGTCTTCTTCCCTGCACCAGAGAAGACCTTGGCACGTGTATACTTCTCGACCGGCTCATCACCCACTTTTCCGTATGTTTCAAAGTAACCGAATGCGCCTGCTCCTCTTGCGTGCACCACACGCTCCGGAACCTCTTCCCTGTCAAAATGGGAGATCTTCTCAATGAAATGATAATTTTCTAAAGTAGCTGGCCCCCGATTGCCTATCGTGCGAATGTTTTGGTTATCCGTAACAGGATGCCCCTGCCGAGTTGTCAGTGTCTCACGACTAACATTCTGCTCATTTTCTGTATTCATATCTTTGTTATCTGCCACACTCAAACCTCCTAAAAATGAATGACCATATTTTGCCTCGGGTTCGAAATTTTATACCTGAATTTACTTTAAATGTTAAGTGTTGGAAACGTTTCCGAAAAAGGCTGCCTGGTTATAATACCCATCAAAATGGAAATGAAACCTTATTGCCTAAAAGTACTTAATTAATTTGATCCGAATAATGTTCGTGCCTTTGTAAAAAATATTCTTGTCCGGGGGAGGTGTAGACATGCCGAATCTTAATGATAATAAATTCAAAAAAATTCAATCTGAAAGTCAAAAGCAGGGTAAAACGTACGAAGAATATGCTGCTGAACTGGAAGCGAATAAAATGAAGGCTCAGAAAAGAAAATAAGGATGTGAGGCAGGTGATATCGCTCCTGCCTTTTTTGCTGCCACTTCTGAATAAAGATTCCCACTGTAAGTATCTAAAGGGTATATTTAATAATTTGTCCGCATCCCGGTCACAGTTTGTTAACATTTACGCATTACAATTTAATTGTACCGAAACATCAGAAAGCCCTTTTTCTTTACCCCTTCAGGTCCGGCCCTTCTTAAGCGGCCGGATTTTTTATGTCTTTTTCCGCTGGGCATTAAGAGTTCAGTTCACCGCCTTAAAAAAAGCCCTTCTCACAATAAGAAGAGCTTTCCATTCATCCTTTGCCAGCCTGAAATCCCGGATATTGTGTCATGCCTCCATCAGCATACAAGGTCATTCCGGTGACATAGCTTGCTTCTGTTGATGCCAGCCATACTGCACAGGCTGCTATTTCTTCCGGCTTGCCGATGTAGCCCATGGGTATGAGTTCAACGACACCTTTTTTCAATTCCGGGTCCTCAAATTTTTCCGCATTAATGGGTGTATCAATAGCACCAGGGGCAATACAGTTTACCCGGATACCGTGCGGGGCAAATTCAAGCGCAAGTGTCTCGGTCATCAATTTGACTCCGCCTTTGCTTGCTGCATAATGAACAAAATGAGGCCATGGAATTTCCTGATGAACAGATGACATATTTATGATCGAGCCTTTTATCTTGTTTTCAAGCATGTAGTCAATCGCTTCACGGCAGCCTAGAAATTGTCCCGTAAGATTCGTCGAAATAACTTTATTCCAATCCTCCAGGGTAAGTTCTTCAGATGGGACTTCATTTTCAATTCCCGCGTTATTGATCATGATGTCGAGAGAACCGAACGTTTTAATGGCATGTGCGATCATTCTTTTAACATCCTCTTCCTTTGTAACATCCCCCTGAATTGCAGAGGCACTGCCTCCAGCTTTCTCAATCGTTTCTATGATCCCCTGCACTTCCTGTTCCTCATTAAAATAATTGATGACTACCTTCGCTTTTTCAGCACCGAACCGTTCTGCCATTGACTTTCCCAGCCCGCTCGCTGCGCCGGTAATAACGACAACTTTTCCTTCAAGACTTGGATACATAAGAACCGCCCCTTTTTTTTATTTTTTCGTAAAGCCGAGCAATACTCCACCAGCGATAATAAACAAACAGCCAAGGAGTACCATAAACACCTGTTTTTTGCTTTTCCGCTCATTTAAAAAGAATAGCCCGCCAATGGTCGATATGACAATTCCAGTCTGAGAAAGTGAAAAGCTGGTGGCCACTCCGATCTTCGGAAGGGAAAGCAGCAATCCCAGATTCCCGGTGCTCCAAATCAGCCCAGTAATAATATTACGGATTGCATATTTGTTATATGGCTTGCGGCGAAGGGTTATGAGGAATGCTCCTGTTACCATTCCAATTGCCTGCGGCAGTATGGCAGACCAGCCGTCAATTTCAAACCAGCGGATTAGTACGACATACCCGACAAAGCCTGCGGTCGATAATAGGAGTACAAGCAGGCCTTTCTTGAGACTTTTTCCCTGTTCATTGTCATCCCCCTGTTTCAAGGAAGTCAGAACAGCACCTACAATAATGCAGACCAGAGAGGTGACTCCGATGATAATACTCATCCTTGTTTCCCATTCTTTAAAAATGAATACTCCAAAAAAAGTTGTTCCAATAAGCTGCAGACCTGTGGACATTGGAGCTGTCTTGGCAACCCCCAAATAGCGGACTGCCCCAAACTGATTTTTCTGCCCAATCGACCAGAACAAACCGGAAATAAAGCCGACTGCCCAAACGATATTGGGCAGATCCGGTCTCTTAAAAAGATAGACAGCGATGGCAAATAATAGCGCTCCTATTGTTGTGCCAAGCGTTTGGCTGTCCTCATCCCCGCCAAGCTTGTTGCTGACAAATACAATACTGCCCCATGAAACGGCTGCAATGAGGGCTAAGAGAATTCCTGTCATGGTGTGTACCTCATCTTTCGATTTTATGTATATTTTTAGATTGCAGTTATATAAGGACTCTTATTCCACAAGCCAAAAAAGTATTGAATTATTTATTATCATTCCTCATATTTAAACCACTAAAACCATAATTAACAGCAACCTATCTATTTAATAGTCGATTAACAGGTATTTCAATATAATAATTTATCGCACAATTTATAATATTTGTGTTAAACTAACAAATATCACTGTCGGATAACAGTGATAAGCCATTATTCTCTTTTATATAATAATCAATTCGGAGGGAATCAAATGAAAAACGCAATCAGCAAGTGGAACCAAATAAGCCTGGTAAAAAGAATTGTGCTGGGCATCATCGCAGGTATCACTCTCGCTTTGACTATTCCGAAAGCAGCGGGATGGGTCTCTATCTTCGGTACTTTATTTGTAGGTGCATTAAAAGCAGTTGCACCGGTACTGGTTTTTTTCCTGGTCATGCATGCCATTTCCAGACATAGAAGCGGACAGCAGACAAATATGAAGTCCATTATAGCTCTTTATGGTGTAAGCACCTTTTTAGCCGGACTTGTCGCCGTTGTAGCAAGCTTTATTTTTCCTGTTACCCTTTCACTTGCTCCGGGAGCTGAGGATGTGACACCTCCAGGAGGGATAGCAGAAGTTCTTACAACCCTGCTGACTAATGTTGTGGACAACCCGGTCAATGCACTGATCAACGGCAATTATATTGGCATTCTGACTTGGGCAATCCTTCTTGGCATTGCCTTAAGAAAAGCAGCTGACACTACAAAAAACATGCTCGCAAATTTCTCGGATGCCATCTCGACTCTGGTAAAATGGGTAATTAGCTTCGCCCCATTTGGAATTATGGGTCTTGTGTTTGATGCGATTGTCAGCAATGGTCTTTCTGCACTGATGGATTACGGCAAGTTACTGTTCATCCTCCTGGGCTGCATGTTCTTTATCGCTCTGGTTGTGAATCCGATTATCGTATTTTTAAATATTCGCAGAAATCCATATCCGCTTGTTTTTAGATGCTTACGAGAAAGCGGAATTACAGCGTTCTTCACACGCAGCTCAGCAGCAAATATTCCTGTAAATATGAGCTTATGCGAAAAACTTGGGCTGGATGAAGATACGTATTCCGTATCCATCCCATTAGGCGCAACGGTTAATATGGCTGGTGCAGCTGTTACAATTTCTGTTCTGACTCTTTCAGCGGTTCACACATTAGGTATTCAAGTGGATTTTGGAACAGCTCTAATCCTTAGCGTGTTAGCTGCTGTTTCTGCGGCAGGTGCTTCAGGTGTTGCAGGCGGATCCCTTCTCCTCATTCCTTTAGCAGCCAGCTTATTCGGAATTCCGGATGACATAGCCATGCAGGTTGTCGGAGTAGGATTCATTATTGGCGTTTTACAGGATTCATGTGAGACAGCCCTTAACTCTTCCTCAGATGTTCTATTTACTGCTACGGCTGAATATGCGAAGGAGCGCAAGGAAGGAAAAGTTGTTAAGATGAGTGCCTAATAACGAAATGAAGGAGCCAGCCCCTGCGGGGCGGCTCCTTTTTTAAAACCTTTTGACTGAGAAGTCTTTTTTTATGTAATTTTGCTGAAATCCAACCACCTGCCTCTCACAATCACTTAATGACAGCATTTTTCCTGCTAAATATAAAAAGGCTGCCTCCTAGCGTAAGAAGAGAGATAAATTTACTTACAAGCAAGAGATAAGAGGTTTTATCTGAATCCATGGGTACATGCGGATGCTGGATAAGGGTGTAAATAATGAGAAGACCAAAGAGAAGAATCACATAGGCGTTATTAAAAGCCCTATTAAAGATTTCCTCCCCTTTATCTTCCTGAAAATTGGTTAAAATGGCAAAGCCATACGTGAAAATAAGAAGCATGGTGTAGATTAAAACTGTGACTGCAAAAAAGATATTCAAATTTTGCTGCCCCCTTTTCCATTCACTTCTGTTTCATCCATCAAATTGGGCTGCCATTCACTTGTATATACCGTATGTTTTGCTGACTTCCTGCACAAATATGATCCCATTGCCCGGCTCATCAATTTTAAGTTTTTTTCTTATCGAGGCAACAATTTTTTCTGTACTTTCTTCCTCTGACAGAATCAGCACGATTTCCTTCTCTGGTTCAATGGCCATTGAAAATAGCTTGCTGGTTTCATGAATACCCGATCCTCTCGCATTAATGACCGTACCACCTTTAGAGCCTGCTTCGGCTGCCGCATCAATTACATGCTCTGCACTCCCTTTTTCTACAACCACCGTAATGGCATGATACATCATTTTTTCTGCACCTCTTCCCTGCTCACTATTTCCGCTTCTGCAGCGGCTTGCTCCGATTACATTACAAACAGAAATGGCAAAAGCGATACCGTGGTTTGGTTTGCTGAATTTGAATTTCCTGTCAAGCTGCTGGAGAGCATAATACGCAGTGTGCTTATCCGCCACCATCAGGACAATTTCCTTTTTCACATCAGTCAAGGATAAGAATTCCAGGAGGCGGTTTTGGATAGTCCCTTTTCCCAGGAGAACGGTTCCTCCTGAAATACCATTTGCCTTGGCAGTTTGCAGGACTTTACTTCCTGATCCAAAGTCAACAATCACATAGACTAATTCAAATCCGGCAAAATCAGAGTGACTGTGCATCCTTTTCAAAGCCTCCTTTTTTTGATTTTAGTTTAAAGATAAAGCCTAATACCTGCAGGGCAATCAGCGGAGTCAGTGCAACCATTGCGATCATGCCAAATCCATCTATTAATACATTGGCCCCTTCTATTGATTCTGCAGCGCCCTGCATAAATGCTAAAATAAAAGTAGCTGTCATCGGGCCAGATGCCACCCCGCCTGAATCAAAGGCAATCCCAACAAATAGCTTTGGAACAAAGTAGGTCATCGCAATGGCAATGGCGTAGCCCGGTAAAAGATAGTGCCATAGCTGCAGCTCAGGAATAATGATTCTTAACACGGATAAAGCAACAGCAGCGCCAACACCTATTGAAAGAGATATCATGACGACCTTCCTTTTAACATATCCGCTTGTAACATCTTCTATTTGATGTGTCAGCACATGAACAGCCGGTTCTGCCAGAATGGTCACGAAGCCCAATATAAAACCTATAATAATAATATATGCTTTACTGTCTAAAGAGGCTATGCTATGTCCCACTGCCGTACCGACATCCATAAAACCCGCATTAACCCCTGCTAAAAAGAGGACAAGTCCCAAAAAAGTAAAAACAATTCCCTTCAGTATTTTGTGAACTGCTTTTTTGGAGATTTTAAAAATCAGCTTCTGAAGCAGCAAAAAAATCAGTAAAATCGGCAGCAGGGCCAGAAATACTTCACCTGCAAGTATGGGTGTTTTATATAAAAATGGTCCAAGAATATCTGCAGAAGGATCATGATGTTCAAGACTGCCGGAAATTTTATCCGCTTTCGATAAGATACTCATGATCATGACTGAAATAATCGCGCCTGTAGAGGCAACGGCTACTAATCCAAAGCTATCCTGCTCAGATGCTTGGCTATCCTTTTTCAGTGAGGACACACCAAGTGCTAAAGCCAGAATAAACGGAACCGTCAAAGCTCCGGTGGTTGCCCCAGAAGCATCAAAAGAAATAGCCAGGAACTCCGGTGATGTGAAAATGGCAAGAATGAAGATGATAAGATACAGGATCGTTAATAATTTATACAATGGAAGGTTATACACAATTCTTACCAGGCCGGCGGAAAGCAAAGCAGCAATCCCGATAGAGACGATTACTACAATATAGCCCTTTGAAATTAGGCCTGATGTGACCAGTTCAATTTGCCCTGCAAGAATGTGCAGATCCGGTTCGGCTATTGAGATAATAAAGCCAAGAACGAGGCCAGCAGCAATAACAATCCAAATTTTATTTGTTTTTGCCATTCCAGCACCCATCATCTGTCCAATGGGGGTAATTCCAATATCCACGCCAAGCAGGAAAACAGATAATCCAATAATGATTAAAATGGCCCCAATCACAAAACGTATGATTAGGAAAGAGTCTAATTGAGTAATAGTGAAATTTAATATGATTACGAGAGCGGTAATGGGGAGAACTGCAAACAAAACTTCTTTAATTTTAGGCAATAGTACAGCCAAATATAAGTCATTCCTTTCTGATTAAAATTTGATACCATTCATAGACAGCACCTTCTTCTTTTCTTGCTCTTAGGCAAATAAAAAAGCCTCCCCCAAAAGGGCATAATGGCCCCTTCGTGACAGACTCCACCTAAAAAAATAATATGTTCTTTATCTATAGTATGACATATGAATGAATATAGAAGAAAGATATTTTTATGATTTTTCAAAAATTTCATTAGTTTATTGTCCTCAATCGAAAAAAAGCACCTTCCCCCCTTGAACATTTACTTAGGGTCAGGTGCTATTTCTTTTTATTAATCTATCAGTCTAATAAATTCCAACTGCATCAAATCCAGCAGCAGTTGCCGTTTCTTCTGGGCTTCCTTCCCCGTATAGGTCAATGGCAGACTGAATAATCGCCTGGCGTGCATCACTGAAATCAGAATTAGAGGTCAAATAAACAGTTAAAGCACGATAATAAATTTTCCCAAGCTTCTCCCTGCCAATTTCCTGCCCGATCAGGTAGGCGGCATGGTTGGTAATAGAGGAGTTCACATGAACACCTCCATTATCGACATTTAGAGGCATGTCGTAAAATTCATCCATATGAGCCGGATAGACACCGCTGCCATATGCTGCTCTTTGCGGATTACTTACGACAACACTGTTTGGGTCGCTTAAGCTGCGCAATCTCGTAACACCATCAGCTTTTGCAGCTGGTGCCATAATGTCCTCGCCCATTTCCCAGTCTTCATCGTCAACCAGCACTCCAAAAACATCAGCGAAGGATTCGTTCAAAGCTCCGGATTGATTCCGGTATGCAAGGTTGGCAGTATGAGAGATTACACCATGGGTCATTTCATGGGCAGCAACATCAAGTCCAGCCGATAATGAAATGAAAAACTCGCCATCCCCATCACCATAAGCCATATAACGGCCGTTCCAGAATGCATTGTTATAATCTGTACCCATGTGAACATATGAATTGATTGCCATTCCTTCCCCGTCGAGAGAATTGCGGTCATGCTCATTAAGGAAATACTCATATACTCTCTCAGAATTATAATGCGCATCTACTGCAGCACGGTCATAATCCCCTATAAATGCAGCCGAATTACCGACATACAGGGCATCATTATTTGAATCCCAATCATTTTTAGAATCAAAAGTAAAAATACCATCCAAGTTCTCATGAGAGTAATCTGCTAAGCCAAACTTTGTCCCGGAGGCCCCTACTTTCGTTCGGGTAATATGAAGCTCCCTATGATCTCCATTTACGCCTTTTCCGAATCCTTTCTGGGTTTTATTTTCTTCAACATGCAGGATTCCATTGTATTGATCAATGACTTCACCCGATTTGGCGTCTACAAACACAAACCAGTTTCCAGGTTCACCTCCCATAAAGTTTACATTTACTTTATAGGCTGTATGATTTTTCCCTTCAAACGGGTAGATAACAAGTTCAGAAGTTGGCTCATATGTAAGATCTTTTGGAGCACCGACAGCGGTTAGAGCTGTTTTTACTGCAGCATCATGTTTTAATGACACCGCCGTGTCCACTGCTTCATCGGCAATTGCCTGATTTACTCTTCCATTCACGGATATTACTTCATTATTTTCATTATAATGGACAATTACTTCGGATCCTTCCACTGTCACACCATTGACTGCCTGACTAAACCTGACGTGGGTCATTCCAAGCTCATCTTTTTGAATATTTTTCACTTTCAGGTTTTTATCGGGACTTTTAATACCTGTTAGATCCTGATGCTTCTTTAAATAATTTAATGCATTTGCCGGAGTGCTGGAAGAAAATTTCTCTGCAAATCTCTCTTTTACAAATAATGGAACACTTGATTTCTCATTCCACTCCTTGGAAGCATGTACAGGCTGAATTTTCGCAGAATCTGCCGGCTGAGCAAGAACATTTACAGGAATGGAACCTGCAAGTAACGCAGATGACAGCAATACAGGTGCAAGCAGCTTTATTTTCATATTTTGACCTCCTATTATTTAGATACTCTAAATTATAGAATAGGAGACTGGTGTTTGAATGAATAATACGAATTATTTTTATATTGAATAAAATGTCGAATCAATAGTAAAAAAATACCAAACGCCTTTCCTTATACTAAATTATAATAAATATACAGGCCGAATCTATCATTTTATAGTTTTGCTTTTTTGTCTATTCTGTGTACGCCACAATATTGTCACACAACAATAAACAAGGATTTTATTGCACAATTACATATACCCCATATAGTATATAAATATAAACAACATACTTTAAAACAACAGCATTAAAGGGGCTGACTGCACTTGTGAAGGAGTGAATACTTACGCGATTTAAACGGAATAAACCAGTTTAAGCATATTTTAAAAATAGTCAGGAGGAATTTATTATGTCAAAAAAAATTGTCATTGTAGGCGGAGTTGCCGGCGGTGCTACTGCTGCTGCACGATTAAGAAGATTAGATGAAAAGTCAACGATCGTCATGTTTGAACGTGGTGAACATATCTCGTTCGCCAATTGCGGTCTTCCCTATTATATCGGAGAAACCATTAAGGACCGAAATAAGCTTCTAGTGCAAACGCCAGAAGGTATGAGCAAAAAATTCAATCTGGATATCCGCAATCTTTCGGAAGTTATCGGAATTAGCCGTGAACAAAAAACAGTGGAAGTCAAAAACCTCCGAACCGGTGAAATATATGAGGAATCATACGACACACTACTTTTATCACCGGGAGCAAAACCAATCGTGCCGCCTATTGAAGGACTATCAGATGCGCAAAATGTTTTCACACTCAGGAATATTCCGGATACAGATAAAATAAAGGCATTTGTTGACGAGCGGCATCCGAAAAGGGCTGTTGTGATTGGAGGAGGATTTATCGGGCTTGAAATGGCAGAGAATTTGGCAGAGCTCGGGATTCACGTAACGGTGGTGGAATTAGGCAAGCAGGTGATGGCCCCTATCGATTATGAAATGGCCTCTATTGTTCATTCCCACCTCATTGACAAAGGCGTCGATTTGATATTAGAGGATGGAGTCAAGGCGTTTAAGGAGAATGGGAAAACCATTGAACTGGGAAGCGGGACAGAGCTTTGCACGGACATGACGATTGTATCCATAGGGGTAAAACCTGAAAATAAGCTGGCCCTCTTGGCAGGGCTGGATGTAGGACAGCGCGGGGGAATTCTTGTAAACGAGTACCTGCAAACGGAAGATCCAGATATTTATGCCATTGGCGATGCCATTGAAGTGAGGGATTTTATCAATGGAAATGCAGCCATGATTCCTTTAGCAGGCCCGGCTAACCGCCAGGGAAGAATTGCAGCCAATAATATTTACGGGAAGCAGGAAAAATATAAAGGAACGCTCGGTACATCCATTGCCAAAGTATTTGATTTAAACGTCGCATCCACAGGCATCAATGAAAAACAGCTGTCACAGCTGGGCATTATCTATCAGGCTGTGCATATTCATCCAAGCTCACATGCAGGGTATTATCCTGGAGCAGCTCCAATCAGTTTAAAGCTGCTCTTTAGTCCCGATACAGGAAAGATCTATGGTGCACAGGCAGTTGGAGAAGATGGAGCAGACAAACGAATAGATGTAATTTCCACTGCCATTAAAGGCAATTTGACTGTGTTTGATATGACTGAAATTGAGCTTTCCTATGCTCCGCCATTTTCATCTGCAAAGGATCCAGTCAATATGGCAGGATATGTGGCGGAAAACATTATTAATGGCGACACGGTTACCGTCCAGTGGAATGAAATCGATGAAATCGTTGAAAATGGTGGTCTCCTGATCGACGTTCGGGACTCAATCGAAAGGGAAATGGGCTATATTGAAGGTTCTATTAACATTCCGCTGAGTGAAATACGGGATCGCCTGAATGAAATCCCTAAGGACAAACCGGTTTATGTTTCATGTCAGGTTGGGTTAAGGGGCTATTTAGCTTCCCGTATTCTCAAAGAGAATGGCTATGATGTGAAAAACCTGGATGGGGGCTGGAAAACATATTCAGCTGTTCATCACCAGAAAAGGAGAGGCATCAATCCAGATCAAAAGGAGCGCATTCATCCGACCATCTCCATTGATGCATCCGGGTTAACCTGTCCAGGACCTATTATGGAGGTTCATAAAAATATAAAGATCCTTCAGCCAGGTGAATATCTTCAGATCACCACCACTGATTGCAATTTTGCGAAAGATATTGCTTCATGGTGTGAAAAAATGGGCATATGCTGGTTCAGACTGAGGGCAGCAGCAAACAATATCAAACTACTATCCAAAAAGGGTAAGTGTTTTTCAGGATATGATGCTTGAGAAAAAGGAGGAATATCAACCTCCTTTTTCTAATGCTTAGGTTTCTATAGTACAGAATAGACATATTGGCTTATAATATGAGATGGCATTATTAAATGGAGGTGAATGATCCCTTGGGAAACATACATAATACATTTGGGTTAAACAAATTCAAAACGATGAAGGAAACATCTAAGGGTGTTGAATTTAAACATGTTGGAAACGGCGAAGTCATTTATCTGCTTCCAAATAAAGAAATTACGATTGTTTTAAATCCAAAAACCGTTGAAGGCAATAAGAAACTGGAGGAAAAATCCACTGGAATGCGTCATAGTACAGTCCTGCGGGAATTCCCTAAACGGGAACATACAGGAAATGAACCAATTTCCTATGGATATGCTTATAAGTTTTTATCTGAAGAAGAATTAGATGCATTTCTTGATGAGTTAAATACACTTAGTTTCTAAAAAAGGTTCCTGCCCCTAATTATGAAAGTAACCTGGGGCAGGAACCTTTTTTACTTCTTCTTTTGTCTAAACAAATCAACAGATTTATAACCTTGTGATAAAATATCGACCATTTGCGATTCTCGTTTCTCACGGGTTTTCTGCTGCTTAACTGAAAAGATGTAGCGAGCCCAATCTTTTTGGTAACCCGGTGTCAAATCCTGATAAAATTTCAATTCACCTGGATAATCCGCTAATAGTTTTTCAACATCTTTTACATTGTCCTGATAATCAGCCACACATTGACTAGGAGCCGATGACTTTTTCTCTTTTTTCTTTTCGCGCTTCAACCCAACAACCGTAAAGACATCATCCATACTTACCATTCTCGAGAATTTCACTTCGCTATTTTCCACATACCCATCTTCTCCCACTTTCATTGCCGGAAAAATATCATCCCTATGAACGTATGTATCATACCGTTTATTCCCTTTTTTAGGATAAGCGAAAAATAAATATCCTTTTTCAAGCAGGTGTTCTTCATTAATTATTTTTCGTGTATAAATCACCATTTCATCAATTGTTTCTACAAAGATGAAGATTGCATCATGTTCACCTGATAAAGTAGTTTTGCATTCATTAAATACAGCATAGTCACTTGGCTGGTTAAGAACAGCCAAATTATTATATTTGTTAAGCTTTAATTTATCAATGATTGACATAACATTCTGCTCCTTAATACTTTCACTTTTCTAAATAGTTTATTAAAGCATCCAAATCTTTTGCACAGGCTTTCTTAAAGGCTCCAGCCATCATCTTTCCAAACAATTTTGAAAAGCCTGTGAGTCCCTTAATCTCACCAAGTAAAGTAACTACTGAAGCATCACCTTCTGAAGCGATTATGTATGTAAATAAAAATTCTCCTTTGCCTGTTGTACCTTTGGTTCCATCACAGCGCAGCACAATTTTATTGGGCTCATCGAGTTCGACAACTTCAAAATGTTCAGCAGCTTCTTTTCCAAACATTTTCCTTGTCTCTTTCCATTCACTCCCCACTTTTAATGGCCCGCTATCCTCCCGCTCTATTCCAACTAGGCCATTCATCCAGTTCTTTGCCGAATCAAGATCAATTAAAGCTTTGTAGGCATTTTGTACAGATACCTGAATGGATCTTTTCACTTCAAAATGGATACTCAAGCTAACTGCCTCCTTTGTAACTTTTTTCTAAAATATATCACAAATTAATAAAGTGCTCACTCTAAATTATAATAAGTTAACTAACCAAGATTCTCCTTATCGCAACATATTGTCATTAGTTTATCTATAACTTATACTTCAATTAAATTCATTAATGAGATGAGAGGATGATTCAAATGAGCACAGAGCAACAATCGACGTCAAACCTATCAATGAAAGATAAAGCTGTTTCTTTTCTTCAGCTCGTAGCATCAGGCCAAGTCCGTGAAGCCTACCAGCGTTACATCAGCCCAGATTTTTCCCACCATAATCCCTATTTCCGTGGTGATGCCGATTCACTCATGCTCGCGATGGAAGAGAATGCAGGGCAAAATCCCAGCAAAATACTTGAAGTCAAACTTGCAATCCAAGAAAATGAAACCGTTGCCGTTCATTCCCATGTGAAGCAAAACCCCGAGGACCTCGGTGGAGCAGTTGTACATATCTTTCGGTTTCAAGACGGCAAGATTGCTGAACTTTGGGATGTAGGACAGCCTATACCAGAGGAATCGCCTAATGAGAATGGGATGTTTTAACGCAAATTAAATGAGCTTGCTGATTAAACTATTATATTTTTCTAAGACCGATACGAGATAATATACCCCACTTTTTTGTTACTTATTATTACTCCAACAAAACACTCACTTGTTTGTATGCTATTTTGCTCAGGTATCCAGAAAGTGTTATATCACTAAAAGCAAATATGAACGGAAGCCCCTTTTGACTTCCGTTTATTTTATGATTGAGTTAATATAATCGAGGGTTTCTTCTTTTCCTATCGGATTATGACCTTGTTTTTCATCTGCGTTTAATTGAATATTTAGCCTGCCGGCAAACACCTTCTCAGATATCCCTTTCAAACCTGACATAAACGGAATCAGGTATTAAGAAACTTGGCGCGCAATACCGGACACAGGCGCTTGCGGAGATGTTTCGAAGTGGGATGATTTCGTAAACATAAAAAAGCTGCCCCATGGGTAAAATGGGGAGCATTTTTATGGATTAAATGCATGACAAGCTAAGATTTTTTAATGTATATAGCCTTCCCGTTAACATGAATAAGCTATTATAGTTCCGTTCTGTAAATTCATCAATAATCCGAAGCCCTTTTATGCATCGATCGACTAAATAATGAGTATACTTTGGATCCCATACAAAGCGATTGATTCTGATTAGCTCATCTGCCAGAATATGAAACTTATAATCCTCTGCAATCAGTTTGATTTGATGCAATTTGTCCTGATCCATATAGAAAATATTATGATCAAGATTTTTATTGATAAATGAGATAAAACCTTTTATGTTTTCAGCCAGCAAAATTGCTTTCTGCATTTCAACTGGCATTTTCCAATCACCCCAAAACGGCATTTATATGAAAAATGTATGTTTTGAGAGGATCTTTTAACACCTGGAAAAGGGATGCAAATCGCATTTTTCCGAAAGTTAAACATCCTTATTTATCTTTACAAGCTTCAGCAAATGCCTCGAAAATAGCGTATGAAAGGCCATCTTTTTTCTGGGCCAAACATTCCGGATGCCATTGGACACCTAATACGAAGGGGTGTTTCTTACTCTCATACGCTTCTATTACGCCATCACTTGAGGTGGCACAAACCTCGAAGTTTTCCGGCATTTTTCTCACAGCCTGGTGATGATAGCTGTTCACTTTAAATTTCTCCGTTTGAGTAATTTTGTATAGCAGCGAATCTTTATTTACATTCACAAAATGGGAAGCGTGCCAGTTAGGTGCTTTTTGGGAATGCTGCAAGATATTTCCTCCGATCTGCGAATAGATGTCCTGATACATATCTCCTCCAGCAGCAATACTAAGGATTTGACACCCTCTGCATATGGCTAAAATCGGCTTATCAAGGGCAAGCATTTTTTGAATGATGCTTATTTCAAAAATGTCTCTTTCCGGACAGATACTCCCAAGTTTTTGATGGGGCTCTTCCCCAAATAAGGTTGGGTCTATGTCCCCTCCTCCCGTAACTAGCAGGCCATCCAGCGTTTCCGCCAATTGCATAATATTTTCTTCATCCAGCAGATTCGGCACAACAGTAGGTACAGCTCCGGCATTCACCAAAGAATTAATATTATCCAATGAAACTGAAAGACGATGGGCTTCTAAACTTGAAGTAACACCTATAATTGGTTTCATATAGCACCTCTTATTGATTGAAATTTTGAGATGATTTGAACATTATAAGCAGGGGTTTAGCCCATATCTCCTGTACACCTGCCAAACTCCCTTTTATAGAACAAAAAATAAAAATTTCAATACATCCATAAATCCACTGGAACTAAATTCAACTGTTTTAGGTCCTGATTGACTGGCCCCTGGATAGAATGATCCCCGATATGCATGGAAGTGCTCTCTGAAGGCGATCTCTACTTTGAACTCATCTGGAAGTTGGATTAAATATTTCGAAAGATCATCCGCCACAACTTCACGAACCTTTTGCTTAATCTCTTTTAACGCGAGTTGCGGATGGATGGAAATGGACGCATTTCCAATCCCTCGCTGACTGCCAAAATCATGATGTTGGGATTTAGTTTCTGCGCTTCTTGACAGATCATTTTGTCTCCAGAAATGAATAGAATTGGAACCTTAAACATGGCTGAAGTGTACGCATTTATCAAAAACTCACTTGCAATTTCCCCATTAATTTTAATAGATTCATTTCTCGTATTCATCGTATGAGCTAGCGGATTCCCATTCGTTCCTCCTGCAGAATGGTAGCCAATAAAGAAGACCCCATCATACGTTTCGTCTAAACCAGCCATCATGACATATGGATTAGTTGCCCACCCTCTCAATATCTTTATCTTTTCTGGCAGCTTGGACGGGTTCAAATTTCTTGCAGAATCATGTGCGTCTTTGATAAATATGTCGCTTGCACCTGCTTCAAATGCTGCCTCACATGCAGCATTTACTTCCTGTGTCATTTGTTCACAAAAATATTTACTGAAAGGACTTTCTGTATTCGTCTCTTGCCAGTTTACAATCCCTGCTACTCCTTCTAGATCGGCACTTATAAATAACTTCATACAATCCTCCTGTTTTTCATCAAAGTAAATTTACTGCTCTCTTAAGTAAAATATCCTATTATTTATAAAAAAGGTCTAGGCGAAGTTATACCTAGATCCTTTATACTTTAGGCTCTTGTCTCATAAATTTGGTTTTTCTTATAAATTCTGCCCGTTGATTTCCACTACGTGCACTTGCTTTCCGAGGAGAGAGCCTCCCACTTCCCTCTCCTCCCGCAGGACATTGGAAAAACACCTGGAATAAACACCATAGGAAGAAAATGCGGATGTATTTTGAGGAGTCGAGTGCCCTCCGCTACAATCAACTCAGGTCAGTTAACCCTAGTTAGCTGACCGAAAAACAACAAACTTTAGGAAAACAGCTTTATATAAAAATGATTATTCTACACTGGCATACTCAAAGATTGTATGTCCTATATAATTCTTAATTACACCTTTTACTTTTGGTTTTACAAGATAAGAATCTTCATAGAAATAGAGAGGGATCACGGACATTTCATCCATTAGGATTTGTTCTGCACGCGCATAGTTTTCCATACGCTTTCCTTGATCTAAAATCTCCCTATTCTCCTTCATTAATGCATCATACTCTTTGTTTACCCATCGAGTGTCATCCGCCGTATTGATCGATTCAAATAAGGTTAAGTTCGTCATCGGGTCTAAGTAGTCTCCTGTCCAGCCATCTCTTGCAATGCTGAAGTTCCCAGCTTCCAGTTCATCCCAATAGAGCTTGGATTCCAGTGTTCTAATATTAACTTCCACGCCGAGATTCTCTTTCCACATGCTTTGGATTGCCTGGGCAATATCTTTATCCGTTTGGCTGGCCATTGTTAGAAAATCAATTTCAGGCATTCCTTTACCGTTAGGGTATCCAGCATCTGCAAGCAGTTTCTTGGCTTCTTCTATATCTTCTTTAAACATGTTTCCTGCGACATCACGGTATTCCTTATCCGTTTCCACACCATGCGGCATTCCATAAGGTACAAAACCGAAGGCTGGCTTCTCTGTTGATTGCATAATATTTTTTACAATTTGTTCACGATTCATCGCTATTCCAAATGCTTTTCTCACTCGTGGATCATCAAAAGGCTCTTTCGTAGTATTGATATCAAAATAATAGGTTCCTATACGAGGAGATGCAATATACTCTGAAGTATCCTTGTATTTAGCCATCGCTTCCGGGCTAATATTGTCTGATACGTCAATTTCATTATTCATATATGCTGCAAGCTCTGCTTCCGGCGCTTCAATGAATACAATCTCAAGCGTATCGATCTTCACTTTATCTGCGTTTAGGTAGTTTGGATTTTTCTTCAATACATACTTTTCTTTTGGCTTGATTTCAGAAAGAGTAAATGGACCTGTTGATAAATACGTTTCTGGTGACTTTGTCCAAACTTCCTTCCCTTCAACGACATCTTTTCTTACTGGGTAATAAGACGTTGTACATAGCAAGTTCAAGAAATAGGTGGTAGGATTCTCTAATGTGACTTCAAGGGTTTGATCATCAATCGCTTTTACCCCTACCTCATCTGCTTTTGCTTTCCCTTCGTTATAAGCAAGTCCGTTTTTTAAGTAATACAAGTCAAAAGCTGCACCTGATGCTACCTCTGGGTCTAAAACCCTTTTCCAGGAATATTCAAAGTCCTGAGCAGTAACAGGCTTGCCATCGCTCCATTTTGCATCTTTATTAATCTTGAATGTATACTTCGTTCCTGTTTCGTCAACTTGTGTATCTTCTGCCAGGGCAGGTACTGGCAAGCCACTCGCATCAATCGTATAGAGACCTCTAAAAAGGTTCTGCATAACGATGGAGGAGCGGGAATACGTGTTCAGCGTGGGATCCAATGTTTCTGGTTCATCCGGCAGCGCATAAGTAATCTTTTTTTCATCTTTGGTATTTTCGCTATTACTTTTTTCTGAACTGCAAGCGGCAATAACTAAAATAATGAATGAAAGCATGAGCGTAAGCCAAATTCTTTTTTTCATTTTCTTCCCCCTCAATTTATATATGAATTTAGTATAAAAAACTTATACTCACAAACTAGTAATACCGCATTTCTTAAACAACTACATGACATGCCACCATATGCTCACCTCCTATATCTTTAAGTATCGGTTTTTCTTCACTGCATGCTTGAATGGCATAAGGGCATCGTGTTCGAAATGCACAGCCGCTTGGCGGATCGATTGCGTTCGGAACATCTCCCTTCAAATGAATTCTTTCACTAATCTGTGCCTTATCAGGATCTGGTATGAGTGAAGCAGATAGTAATGCCTGAGTATATGGATGTTTCATGTTCGTATAAAGTTCATTTGCGTCAGCAACTTCCACCAGCGACCCCAAATACATAACACCAATTTTGTGAGATAAATGCCTTACCATAGATAAGTCATGGGATATGAATAAATAAGTGATTCCAAATTTCCCCTGAAGCTCCTCCAGCATATTGACTACTTGAGCCTGAATCGACACATCAAGAGCCGAGATCGGTTCATCACAAACAATAAAATCAGGCTCTACTGCAAGCGCTCTTGCAATTCCTATTCTCTGACGCTGCCCGCCTGAAAACTCATGTGGATAGCGATTAATGTGATCTTGTTTTAAACCAACCAATTCGATCAGTTCCTTGATTCGATCTGTCCGATCCTTCCCCTTGCATATTTGGTGAACATCCAGCGGATCTCCAATAATTTCTCCAATGGTCATTCTTGGGTCTAGAGAAGCGTAAGGGTCTTGAAAGATCATCTGCATCTTTTTCCGGAAATGAAGCATTTCTTTGTGATTAAGAGTTTCTATCTGATTACCATCGAAGATAATCTCCCCTGAAGTAGGTTCATAAAGCTTTAATAGCGTACGGCCAGCAGTTGTTTTCCCGCACCCTGATTCGCCAACAAGACCAAAGGTTTGTCCTTTTTTTATCGAGAAACTAATATCATTAACTGCTTTTAACACACTCTTATTTCTTCCAAAAAAACCCTTTTTTATTTCAAAATGCTTCCTAAGATTTCTCACTTCAATCAAATTCTCGGTAGCTACTGCCATTAAACGCTTACCTCCCTTTGTACCTTCGGAGCCTTGGGATGCATGAGCCAGCATGAAGCACGATGGGTTTCAGTTAAGTGAACAAGCTGAGCAGGACGCTGCTCGCAAATTTTCATTGCATGCTCACACCTGGCTGTAAAAGGGCAGCCTTTAGGTGGGGCAATTAAATCAGGAGGACTTCCTGGAATAGGAATCAGCTTTCTCTTCTCTCCTGTAGACACTTTAGGTATGGAGCGCAACAGTCCCCAAGTATAGGGGTGCTGCGGATTATAAAAAACTTCCCTAATGGAACCCTCCTCAACGATCGTCCCCCCATACATAACCATCACTCGAGTACACATTTTGGCGACTACACCCAAATCATGTGTGACCATGACAATGGAGGTATCAAGTTTATTTTTCAAGTCATTCATTAGGTCAAGTATCTGCGCCTGGATGGTTACGTCTAATGCTGTTGTTGGCTCATCTGCAATTAAAAGCTTGGGATTGCAGGAGATGGCAATGGCTATCATAACTCTTTGCCTCATTCCACCTGAAAATTCATGAGGATACTGATTCAACCGACTTTCAGGGCTAGGTATTTCAACCAGTTTCAGAATTTCTATCGCTTTTTTCTTCGCTTCAGCTTTTGATAACTTCTGGTGGATACGGATAGGCTCCATGATTTGCTGTCCTATGGTAAAAAGCGGATTTAGCGACGTCATCGGGTCTTGAAAGATCATACCGATATCGTTTCCCTGCATCTTTCTCATTCTCTTATAATCTATATCCATCAAATCGAGCCCATCAAAGATCAAACTATCCGCTTCGATACTGGCATTGTCGGGCAGAAGCCCCATGATCGAAAGCATGGAAACACTTTTTCCAGACCCTGACTCTCCTACTATTCCAATAGATTCTCCTTTATTTATATGAAAAGTGATCCCTCGGACAGCCTGAACATGGCCAGCCTCAATATGAAAAGTAGTTTTCAAATTATTCACTTGAAGTAATCTCACACTGGCACCTCCTTTAATTCTTGGCTCTGTTGACCTCCGCTCCTGGAGCTCAGCGAACCGCGGGCGGTCCGGGAGCCACCTCAAGCACTAAGCCTGCGGGGTCTCCCTTTAACTCACTCCTCCCGCTGGAGTCTCGCTCATTCCGGTCCAATCAACAGGGTACAAATATCAACAATTAGCTTTAACATAGCCTATTTCTTAAGCCTCGGATCTAGTGCATCTCTTAATCCATCGCCGATAAAGTTGAGTGAAAACATGGTTATACTAATCGCTAAAGCTGGAAATAGCATTTGGTATGGTTCAGTAAATAAGGTTGGGATTGCATCGTTGACAAGAGTACCCCAGCTGGCAATCGGAACCTGGATGCCTATTCCCAAGAAGCTGAGAAAGGCCTCTGAAAAAATGGCTGATGGAACTAAAAAGGTTACTGTAACAATAATTGGCCCCATGCTATTAGGAAAAAGATGCTTAAATAATATCCTGAATTTTGATGAACCAATTGATCGGGCAGCAAGGGCATATTCCTGGTGTTTTAACGTAATCACCTGGGACCTTACAATTCTCGCCGTCCCAATCCAGGATGTAATACACAGAGCTATTAAAATACTTTGTAATGAGTTGCCGAGGAACATCATCACTAAAATGATGTATAACAAATCCGGTATCCCAATAAGCATGTCCACAATACGCATCATAATCATGTCTATTCTGCCGCCAAAATATCCTGAAATTCCTCCGTAAAGCACACCAATAACCATATTTATAGCAGCCGCTGCAATTCCAATGATTAAGCTGATTCTCGCTCCATATAAAGTTCTGACGAAAATGTCCCGGCCAAACTTATCTGTACCAAACCAATGGTCGGACGATGGACCTTGATTCCCGTTTTCTATATTTTGGCCGTCATATGTATATTCAGATAAAAATGGACCGAAAATAGCAGCCAGCGTAATGAGGATAACAATGCTTAAACCCATCATGGCAAGCGGATCTTTTCTAAACCGAGACCATGCATCCTCCCAATATGATTTGCTGGGACGTGAGATTTTCTCATTTTCAAGCTTTATTGAATGATCAAGTTTCTCAAATAATTCATCCGGAATATCTTCAACATGATGATCGATATAAGACCTGCGTTCTTCTTGGCCAACCCTTATAGATTGATTCACTTCCTCACCTACTCGTTGATTTTTACACGTCGATCTATCACAGCATAGAAAATATCTACGATGAGATTCGAAATGATGATCAAAGCTCCAAAAAAAACAGTCATTCCCAATATAACTGAATAATCACGGTCGCTTATACCTGTTACAAAATCCCTGCCAATTCCAGGGATTGAAAATATCCTCTCGATGACAAAGCTACCTGTTAAGAGAATGGCAACAAGCGGACCAAGATAGGTAACGACTGGAATAATGGCATTCTTTAATGCATGCTTGCATATAACACTAAGCTCATGTACACCCTTGGCTCTAGCCGTCCGAATATAATCCTGGCGCATGACCTCCAGCATACTTGACCGCATTAATCTAGCAATATAGGCAATCGGGTAAAAGGCTAGTCCGATTACGGGCAAGATATAATGCTCCCAACTGGATAATCCGAATGAAGGAAGTACCTTTAAAACAACTGAAAACAGAAAAAGGAGAAGTACGGCGATAACGAAGTTGGGAATCGAAATTCCGATCGTTGCAATAATCATTGATAGCCAATCTGCCCATTTCCCTCTCTTTACAGCTGATATAATCCCTAAAGGAATACCGATAAGGAGAGCAACAAAAATGGCGATAATCCCTACTTTTGCTGAGATGGGAAATCCTTGTTTAATTAGATCGTTAACGTTGACATCTGCTTGCTTAAAGGAGATTCCAAAATCTCCCCTTACTAAGTTTTTTAAATAGTTCCCGTACTGCACGTATAACGGATCATTTAATCCGTATTTTTCTTCAACCTTTTCTAAAACGCTTTTGGGAACATTACGTTGTTCTGAAGGACTAAAAGGCCCTCCTGGAACAGCATGCATTAAAAAGAAGGTAATCGTTGTTAAGAAAAACATCGTGACAAAACCAGCGATTATCCTTTTAAAAATGTAACTCCCCATGACATCCCTCCTTAAATTTTTTACGCAAATACATTGCGCTTATATATGAAGATATTTATTCAACATATTATTAATTAGTTCCTCTAAATATAAATTTAATATTCTAAATATTTAAATAATAAACAATAAGAACTATAACTATGTATTCAATAATTGTTTACGGAAAAGGAGTTCGGTCATTGTTTGGCACAAAAAAGGGCCTGTCACCTCATCTTCTAAAAAGAAAATGAGGTGACAGGCACGTTTATATTTAAATACAGTAGAAAAATGGACAAAGAAAAAAAGACGTAGCTGAAGCCGTTCTCCATTCAGATCAAGGCTTCCAGTATACGTCAAAGCTATACAGCAGCCGATTAGAGGATTACGGCATCAAGGGCAGCCACTCTCGAAAAGGAAACCGCCTTGACAATGCCTGTGTAGAATCGTTCTTCTCACATCTCAAAACCGAGAAGCTGTATATAAATAAGTGTAATTCAGGAGAAGAACTAGAACAAGCTCTTGAGGATTACATCTACCATTACAATTACAAACGAAGACAAGAGAAACTAAAGAAACGCGCGCCGATAGAATATCGACACGCGCTCACTGCTTAGCTTTTTATGTTGTCTACTTGACAGGGACAAGACCAGTTTTTTGATTTCTTACTTAAGCAATCCCTCTTTCTTCTAAATACTCTTTGGCTGTTTCTTCAGGACTCGCCCCCTCAACATTGACTTTATAGTTCATTTCACGAATTTCATCATCGCTTATTTTTCGGTTTAGCAGATTTAAGGTTTTTCCCAGTTCCGGATAATTTTCAGCGGTTTCTTCTCTTAACAAAGGTGCACCTTGATATGGCTGAAATAAATTTTTAAATCGTAATTATTACGATTAATATCGTAACTAATTTTTTTCTTTAATGCAAGATTAAAGAAAAAATATTTTCATAGCCCTTTTGTTGAACTTCTAAAATGAGGGAAAGTTTTTAATGCATTATCACTTTTATACGTTTTCACTTTAATAAGTTGAAATAATAAACAGAATTGTTAAAATTAAATTGGTCGAACCCTCACAATTCGACCCCCTATTATCCATTGAGCTTAGGAATTTTCTAAGCTCTTTTTTAATGATGGTTCCTTGCCAGCTTGTATAAGATGGATGGAAACTGAAAAACCTATCATTGCAATGGCCGTACGTATTCAGCTTTGTTTTCAATAGGAGGATTACAATGGAAAATGTATTCGATTATGAAGATATTCAATTAATTCCCGCAAAAAGTATCGTCAATAGCCGATCTGAATGTGATACAACGGTATTCCTGGGGGATCGTGCGTTTAAACTGCCTGTGGTGCCTGCCAACATGCAGACGATTGTAGATGAGAAAATTGCCATATACTTAGCAGAGAACGGGTATTTTTATATCATGCATCGATTCGAACCAGAGAAGCGAATTTCTTTTATGAACGATATGAAGGCACGTGGATTATACTCTTCGATCAGTGTTGGCGTCAAAGAAGGCGAGTATGAGTTTATACAGCAAATAGCTGATGAAAAGCTGGCACCGGAATACATTACCATTGATATAGCTCATGGCCATTCCAATGCTGTTATCCAAATGATTCAGCATATTAAGAAACACCTTCCTCATAGCTTTGTGATTGCTGGCAATGTCGGAACCCCGGAAGCAGTCAGAGAATTAGAGAATGCTGGTGCTGATGCCACAAAAGTTGGCATTGGACCTGGTAAGGTTTGCATCACAAAAATTAAGACAGGATTTGGAACGGGCGGCTGGCAATTAGCTGCACTTCGCTGGTGTGCAAAGGCAGCAAGCAAACCGATCATAGCAGATGGAGGTCTTCGCACCCATGGTGACATTGCCAAATCGATTCGATTTGGTGCAACAATGGTGATGATTGGTTCCTTGTTTGCAGGACATGAGGAGTCACCTGGAAAAACCATTGAGAATGAGAAAGATGGAAAGCTCTATAAAGAATACTTTGGCTCAGCCTCTGAATTTCAAAAAGGCGAAAAGAAAAATGTTGAAGGCAAGAGAATTTTAGTCGAGCACAAAGGATTATTAGCAGATACGCTGAAAGAAATGGAGCAGGATCTCCAGTCCTCCATTTCTTACGCAGGCGGCAACAAGCTGGATGCCATCCGTCATGTTGATTATGTAATTGTAAAGAATTCAATTTTTAATGGCGACAGGGTATTTTAAAATCCCATATACCTACCCTTCTAATAAAACCACAGAAGATGCCTGCACTTTTCCATCTGGCAGGCATCTTCTGTGGTTTCAGTATTTCCTTTTTAAATTGGACAAACACTTACGAAGACTCTCAATTTCAAAAAAATATGTTATGTACTCTTTGAGGTTAAGATCCTATAGACTGTTCTACTGCATTTTCCCAGCTCGGAAAATAATACAATGCATTTTTCATTAGCTCTGGATTTGATTTCTTTACTTGCTTCTTTCGGGGCGGCTGCCCTTCTTTTTCCAACAGTTCAGAGATCCCGGTCAATACTTCTTCAACACTCATGCTTGTTTCCACATCATTCCTCCTTTTTGAATTCAACTATATAATTTCCATTTAACGAAAAATTATTCAGCATTCCTCCATTATTATTATTCAGTATTAAACTTGTATTCTAGCTGGTCCAAAAATGGCGCCAGCGAAATAAACCTATCAAATTAAAAGATTAATTTCATCCCTTCATGACTCGCCAGAAATCCCAGCCTATTATAAAAACGATGTGCATCATCACGCTGCTTGTCTGTTGTCAATTGGACAAGGCCACACTCTTCAGACTTCGCTATTGCAATCGCTTCTTTTAACAAGGCTTCTCCTACCCTGTTACCACGGTGGCGCTGATCAACACGCACACCTTCAATCTGTGCACGTTTCATCCCTTGTCGTGCTAAACCAGGAATGATCATTAACTGAAGGCAGCCAATCACCGCTTGACCGTCTACAGCTAAAATGATCTGATTTCCCGACTGTACTTCTAGTGCCTTAAATGATTTATAATAACAATCCGGCAGAGGTTCTTCATACCTCTCACACTTTGCTCCTAATTCATCATCGGCAAGCAAGCGGACAATAGCTTGTAAATCTTCTTCAATTGCTTTTCGAAAATGCATTGAAAAATCACTCCTTCAAATTATAAGGGGATCGTGCTAGTAGATGTCAAAGCAAAGGACGGTACTGAAGTTAAAGTTAGACTATAATTTTGAATTTACCGATCATTGACTGGCATTTTTAACAAAGCCTAATTTCTGGCCTACAATACCAAGATAATTAGGCTTTGTTTGCTTTATTCCTCTTCATTTTTAAGTTCCATAAAAATATTTTCATTCAAAGATAGGCCTCTGCGACTCTCCCCAGCCTGCGAATCCCCTCTGTTATTTCCTTCTCAGCAGCATAACTGAAGGAAAGGCGAAGAAATTCCGTTCCAGCTGCCTGATCCATGAAAAAGTACTTGCCGGGAATAAAAGATACCCCCTCTGCAAGGGCATGTGTCAGCAGTTCCGATGTATCGGCACCGGGAATTTTCATCCACACGAAGTACCCGCCTTCAGGGACATACCAGGAAGCTGATTCAGGAAGATACTGTTCCAGTGCGGAGGTCAGAACATCACATTTGGACCGGTATGTATCTCTCAAGGTTTCTAGTTTATTATTAAAATCCGTGTTTGCAAAATAAACAGCCATGGCAGATTGAGCAAACGGATGGTTCAAATCTTTTTTAAACCAGGCGCATGCATGGATCATGTCACTTGCTCCCGCTATCCATCCTATACGCATACCCGGGGCCACAATCTTGGATAGCGAACCGACATGCAGAACTCGGGAGTTTTGATCCATTGCTTTTAGAGTGGGGAGACCTTTATTAAATGATAATTCCCCATAAGCATCATCCTCTACTAATAGAAAATTATATTTGTTTGCAAGCTCCAATACATGCTGCCGGCGCTCTCCTGACATCGTCGTCCCTGTAGGATTTTGAAACGTTGGGATCGTATAGAGAAAACGCGGCTGAGCGAGCCCTTTTTGCTTTCTTTCCTCTAGAATCTCTTTCAATGCCTCTGTTTGAAGTCCGTCCTTGTCTACAGGAATACTAATTATATGTTTTGTGTAATTTTGGAAAATCTCTAATGCCTCCATATAGGTGGGGGACTCTATTGCAATAATTGTCTCCTCATCAAGGAGAATGCGGGCAATCAAATCGATTGCCTGACAGGCACCCGAAGTTATCAAAAGCTCATTTTCCGCTACAGATATCCCCCGCTCTTTCAATCTCTTTAAAACCTGTTCCTTTAGTTTTAAAATCTTGGGGCTTCCTATATAATGGAGCGGCAAATCCTGTTCTTCTTCTAATAGACTGTTAACAGCTGCTTTTACCTCTTCAACCGGCACGAGATCAGGTGCCGGGTAGCCGCAATGCAGGCGTATACAATCATCCGGAATCTCCGGAATCCACTCCCCTGGGGGAGTATTCTGAAGCGCCTTTTTGATTTTATCAGTAAATAAAGAATCATTATTCACTTCGATCTACACCCTTCCAGCAGTTTTATTATTCAGTATAAATGTTCCATAAAACCTAGAAAAGCAAGTTTTCTTCGAAATGTCTTTTTACTTTTTTCCAATCTTCCTTTATAACACTATAAAGGACAGTATGGCGAATGGTCCCTTCTTTTCGTATCATATGATTTCGAAGTATGCCTTCTTTTACCGCACCGGTCCTTTCAATCGCTTTTTGTGAACGGAAGTTTTCATGTCCGGTTTTAATTTGTACGCGATTCACGGACAGTTCTTCAAAACAGTATGTTAATAATAAATATTTACAGTTTGAATTAATATTCGTGCGCCAATAAAGAGGGTTTATCCATGTTGAGCCGATTTCGAGCCGTTTATGCGGGATTGAGATATCGAGAAACCAAGTAGCACCGGCGATATTCCCTGTTTTTTTATGGACAATGACAAAAGCAAAATCGGTGCCCTGCTCACGTTTTTGTATCGCATCTTTTACATATTGAATGACCCGGCTTTTATCAGTTAAATCAACAGACATATGCTCCCATATACGATGATCCTGTGCCGCTTCATAAATTCCTTCAGCATGCTCAAGTTCCATGGGAATTAATTGAACAATATCATTCTCTAATCTTTGCATGCCAACACTCTCCTTGAATCTATTAAACCCTTTTCATTGCTTGCGACAAACATGCAGCAACTATATTCATGAGATTCTTCCTCTGCACTATATATAAATTCGTCTATCACACTGCTGTTTTTACAGCCAGAATCAGCCCACTAGACCAATCCAATTCAGTTATGTCCAGGTCAGGTCTGTCCTGAAGAGTTTTTAGAAGTTTAGTTGCTTTGATCCGAAATTCTTCAGGCAATTTCTGCTGCGGAAACACATCATGAATCACATAAAAACCGCCGATATTTAAATGATCCAGGGTTTTGTCAAGAAGCTCGAATTTCCCCGGCCACGTATCTGCAAAAATAAAATCGAACCCCTCCGACAGGTTTTGTATAAATGCTGCTCCGTCCTCACAGCAAAATGTGATTCTGCTGTCATTCGCGAGGTACTTTCTCGCGATCGATTGCACTGTCGGATCTATGTCCACGGTCGTAAGCTTACTGCCTTCATCCATCCCATCCATGATCCATGAAGCAGACGCTCCCGTACCTGTTCCCAGCTCCAAAAAGCTTCCTCCAGATTTAGAGGCTGCCAGCCCCTTCAGTAAAAATCCTGTTTTTATATCACATGACTGCCCGAAGCCGAGCACATCTGATTCCTGTAATATCCTCGAATATGCTTCCGGTACCTGTATAACGCCGTTTTCCATTTTGCCATTCCTCCTCTTTCTTCGTTCTAATCTAAACCAAGCTCAAATTATAAAAGAGCATCAAAAAAAGGCCTCTTTATAAGAGGCCTTTACTTATCAAAACGACCTCTTATCTCCCAGAGCGTCAACTCTGTTGGAATTAGCACCTTCCTGACATAATCAGGGGTTGCTGAGGCTTCGCAGGGCCAGTCCCTCCACCTCTCTGGATAAGAATTTGTATAAAATATATATTTTCAACCAAGTATTGCATAGTTTTTGTTAAATGGCAATATTTCATTCTTTTAATCTAATGAACAGCTTCCTCTCCCTGATAAATTCGAAACGCAGGTACAATCGTATCCGACACAATCTCTTTCCCTTTTTCCCGGATGAAATCCAATTTATAGTACGCATCAAACCTCTGGCTGATCTCTGTTTTCACCAATTCAGGCGGAGTGACGACGATGAATTGGAACTTCAGCTTATCGGCTACAGCGAAAATCGGGTCAAGCACATGGGCAGAAGCCGCTTGTCCAAACGGATTATCACAGACTAACGGAACCCAGCTTTGATCGGTTTCACTCTTAACAGAAAGAAGCATCATCATCATGACCATGCGGGCAGATAGCTTTTGACCGCCGCTGCCATCGGATTTTGTTTTTGAACCCTGGTTGATCGTCTGCCAGGTTGAATAATGCTCACGCTGCGGTTTTCCGTACATGAAGGCATTATCAGTACGCATGTTATAAACCAACAGTTCTGGGTAACGATTTCTGAGAGAGACAAATAAAATCTGCTCATCACTGATAAGCTGTTTAATTTCCTGATCAAGCTCCAGATTATTGTCATCAATCATCTCGAATCGCTTTGTAATTTTGTTAATGGCTGAAACAAAATGCTGTTTCAGTAAAGGTTCAACATCTTCCGCTTTTTTAGGCAGGATGTCTTCTTTGAGCTGGACAAGCGGGAAGGAACCCCATTCATTCTTCAGCTTCATTTTCGAAATCATCGAGCGAATCGCTTCTGAAATGCTCATCACCTTCATGCTGGCTCGGCTGGCCCAGAAGTTTTGCGCTTTTTCCGCCCGTTCTTTATCGCGTTCCAGCTGCTCTAAGCCGCTCTGTGAAAAGCGCTTCATGTTCTGAACGACACTTTGAATATGAGCATAATGCCTTGTATCCATATGATCAAGCGTAGTTAAGACTTCATTCTTAAAACGGATTTCCCAATCCTTGCCTTCAATAGCAAGCTTTAAATTTCTTAGTGACTGTTCAATCTTCGCATGCTTTTCTTGCCCTTCATCCTGAATAGCCTGATGTTTTTCACTCCAGGATAGGATGCTTTGCTTTCCTTGACTCTTTATTTTTGCTATATCCTCATCCGAAAAAGCTGCCGCTTCCTCTTTAAGAATGACGGATAAATGTAATTGATTGTTTTCAAACTCAGTTATGTTTTGTTCTGTCTCTTTTTTGTGCTCTTCCGTTTTCTTTATTTCTGCATTTGTCTGTTTGGTCTGGTCAGTAATTTCAACCGTCTTCACTTCCAGATCAAGGTCTTCCCATTCTTCAGGCTGCTTCTCATGCTTGGCCACTTTTTTAGAGGATTTTTTACGCTGATCCATTCCATGCTTTAAGGATGTTTCGGCAATGGTTACGGCCTTTTCCTGCTCACGCTCTTCTTTTTCTGCTGCTTTTGTTTCCTTTGCAGCTGTTTGAAGCATATTTTCCAAAATACTTATTGGTTCATCCGGTACAGAAGCATCTTTCCACTCTTCATTAAGAGCATGAAGTTTTTTCTCCAGCTTCTTTTGCTGCTTCTGTTCGGATTCTCGTGTCGCCTGAATCGCGAGCAGTTCACTGGCTTGTTCTTCTTTTGATTTTTGAAGCTGCTTAAGCTCCTCAATGCTGCCATTGATTTCTTCTAAAATATAGGGTGATAATCGCGGAACCTCCTCAGAAGCTTCTGTTTTCTCAGCGGCTGGAAAAGCAGCACCGTCAATAAAGAAGCTGATCTTCTTAATATTCTGCTCGGCTGACAGCTTCCATTCCAGATAGGTCTGGCTCCACTTTTCCTGAAGATCAGCGATGGTCTGAAGCTCATTACCCAGCTCATTCTGAAGCTTTTCGAAAGCTTCTTTTTGTTTCTCTTTTTCCTGCTTTACCCGTTTATTTTCCTGATGCATTGACTTTTCACGGTTAAATTCCGCTAAGGTTTCGGCATCTTTAGATAATTTTTCAATCTTTTTCTTCGTCTTTTCCAGCTGTTCTCTAAGTCCCAGCTGCAGTTCTTTTTCTTTTTCCTCCTGCATTATGATAGCCTGCAATTCCGTTTTCCTCGAAAGCAGCACTTCCTTTTCCTGAAGCAGTACTTTTTCGATATCACCGGCAAGTTCATGGGAAAGGAATCGGTCGATTTCTTTTATAATACGGCGCAGTGCTGTTTCTGTTTTTTCTAACTCTGCAAGTGTATCTTTCTTTTCTTCTATCTGTTTCGCAATCTGAATTTTCCAGTTTGTGAACTGATTTTTATCCGTCAGCAGCTCCTTCTCCGTCCCAGTGATCATCACGAAGGCATTCTGCTGATTTTCATCCGCCATATCTTCCCGCATAAAAATCGGGACAGGACTTTTATAAATCCTTCCGCTTAGGACCTGCTTATTGATCTTTTCCCATTGCGGCCTGCTGACTACTAAGCCGTACGGCAGAAGAGGATGAGAAAGCATGTGGCTCGCCATTTCATCCGGCTTTAAGGATTGGAGAAATTGGGATCCGTAAAATACGTCAATCCCCGTCTTTTCATCAATCCATTCCTTCAGTTCCTTCACATCATTATTGGCAATCCAGAAATGCTCATCATTCAAGGCATAATCCAGCTGCGTTTCCCAGAGCGCTTTCTTTAACTCTTCCCCTTGCTCGCGATTTTGAACGAGTAGCTCTTCCACTTCAATGGCATATTTTGATAAAAGAGCATTTGTGAATGGAGCTGTGACACCTTGAAGAACACCTTGGAGCTGATCGAACAGCTTTGTTTCTTTTTGCTTCTGCTCTTCACTTTTCTTTTTTAGCTCTTCACACTTTTCTTCTGAAAACTGAATGGATTGTGCGAGTGTACCATGGGAAGAAGCAAGCTGATTCTGCTTTTCATTTGATCTATTTTCTTTTGCCTGCAGATCTTCGAGTGCTGCTTCTTTGGTTTCTATCTGTTTATTTAGGTTTTCTACAAACCCAGTTAAATCATAGGTAATACGGTCACCGAATTCCTTGATAAGCTGTTCTTCTTTTGATTCAAATTCATGAATCTGGGTATAGAGAAAATCAATTTCCGTACGAAGCTGGGCAATTTCCTGGGTCTTTTGTTTATCCTGCTTAGACAGGTCGTTTGCTTTTTTCTTTAAAAACTTCTGATAACCGGAATATTGCTGAAGGGCTTCCCTAATGGCAGCAGAGGATTTCTCCCATTGCTGTGCCGCCTCTTTTTTGATTTCATCCATTCTTTGATTCACTTGCTCAAGGCCGCTGTTCTGCTCGAGCTTCTCAATTTGCTGGGAAAGCGCGCGAATGCTTTGTTCCCCTTCATGCCATTCTTTTAACAACAGCTGAAAAGCCAGCTCCGCTTTTCGCTCCTGCTTTTCATTCACCGATTCCTGCAGAACAATATGCTTCTTCTGCTCTTCCGCTAATTTCTTCTCCCAATCCAGCACTTCCCGGTGAGCTTTTGCATACTCAAGATTATCTTTCTGAAAACGCAGATCCACTTGCCTGCCTGTTAATTTTTCGATTTCCTTTTCCAGATCAATGAGTATTTCTTCTTCCGTTTTCTTCAAATGCTCCAAAGCGCCAAGCAGCTGTCTTCCGGCCTTAATGCTGTCCTCTACAATTTCCTTATGCCCGACACCCTTTGCCAGGCTCTCTTCAAAAGGAAGAATATCTTCCAGGAACTCTTTATGTGCCAGCTCTCTTTTCAGCAAAACAGGGAGGTCCTTTGCGATGCTTGCCTGACTCTTGAAAATCTCCACAAGATCGTTCTTCTGATGCTCCGTCCGGTGCAGAACCTGACTGACTGTAGGAATGATCCGCTTTTGGAACAGGGAATGATCATCTTCAGCACCTTCAAAGAATTTTCCGACGCCGCCTTCATCCTTATTAATGTCCTTCATAATATCCCAATCTTTTCGGTTAATCCCATATGTATCCAGAATTCGGTAGTGTTTCTTTGTATCCCGGTAAACATCGTACCCATTCCATTTTAAATAATCCTTCAGGCCTTCTGTTTCAGCCAGTTCTCCATCTTCATAGAGCGGAATATGTTCAAGAGATGCTTCTTCTTTTCGTTCAAACTCCCTTGTATAAAAGGTAATATTCGGGACAATTTTCGCTTCCTGTTCAAGAGGTTTGCTTTCTCCGCTCTCTTCATTCATTGAAATACGCTGGTCTGCTGAAAACATTCCGCCCGTCACTAAATGCCTGCTGTCAGCCCCGTCGAGCTCCCACTGTATGAGAACATGAAAGGTATAAGGAATAAACTGCTCTTTATTATTAAAAAAGAATTGCTGATAAAAGCGATTATTCTGCTTTCCCCATGCGGTACCCGGCTTAAGGATCTGAAATATGGTCTGCAGGAAAACACCTTTCCCTCCTCCATTCATCATGGAAATGAGGCCATTTGTAGAGGTTTCCTCATTATGAAAATTAAACGTGGTGTCCCTATACTGCTTTTGCATGCCATCATATTTCAGGCCGGCAATTCTAATTCGATGTATTTTCGGCATGCTGATCCTCCTCTGTTTTCATTAATTCCTTGAACATTTCATAACGGTCGTAGTCATGATACAGATATTCAATCCGTTCAAATAACTCCTGCTTTGGAATCGCCTTCGGTATATCCTCCCGATCCAGGATGACGATGAGTCCTTCTGTTTCCAAAAGACGCATAGCACTTGCAATCAAACCGATCCGCGTTCTGCGATTGGCTTTCCTGGCTCCGTAATCATCTGTGTCGACCTCCATGTATTTCCATGTCGTCACAACGTCTCTCATATCAATTTTTTCTTCTTCTCCGAAATCCGGCTTTGCTTTAAGCAGACTATCCCAATTCATGATGACATCATTCACTTGCCGTTCCAATGTATAAAAGCTGATCCCTTCGCGCTTCGTGCGGATCTTAGCCGCCTGATTGCGGTCGATGCCCGACAGGAATGCCATAATGACCACGCTCATCAGGTGAAAATGCTTTTTGGTTTCAACCTGTTTATGCCTGTCCTTCATATGTGTAAAATTCGTCGCAAAAACAGAGCCGGTCGGCTGTACAACGAGCTGAATCCTTTTCGGCGATTCAATGATAAAGGTCCCGGATTCGTCTGCCAGTAAAAGTACCGTCTGTCTTACATCAGGATCGAAATACGCCTGAAAGTGCTCGCTGTTTTCATCGATGACCTTGTCTTTTAATAGCGTGAAATAAACTGCTGATGCAGTCTTAATACTTTCTGCACTCATCATTTCTCCTCCTGAACAGAAATTTTAAACGGAGTAATTTTCATTTGATACCAGTGGAAAGGTTCCGCCCGATGATCAAACTCGGTATAAAGTTTCAATCCTTCAAACACCTGGAATTGCGGATACTCCTGCATAAGCTTATAAAGAAGAATTTCCCTCTCATCGCTCAAGCTCTCTTCCTTCCGGTGTAGCACCTGAACCTTCAGCGGCTTTTTATCAAACATCATCCATAAATCAATCGTTTCCGATTCTTCAAACCATAAATCCTGTACCTCAAGCGGCAATGTCGTTAAATCAGCCAGAGAAAACTCTCCGTATGTCTGCAAATATTGAAACACATAGCTCCAGGCCTTGATGACAGAATCCCAGTTCGTTACCCGCTGATGGGTAATGCTTTCGTCTTCCGGTTCTTCCTCCATCGTCTCTGTGAGCTGCTTTTCATCAAATTCCTGTTCTCCCCAGATCCAATCCAAGGGCAAAATAAATTCATTCTTTGGCGAAAACAAAGGGCCCAGTATCTTCTCAACTTGATCGAAGGAAGATACCCCCTCCTTCATGAACCAGTTTTCATAAATATGCTCCCGAAACGAAACAAGGCTCGTTTCCCAAAACAGCGAAGGGTTTTCCGCTTTTAATTTCATTTCATAGGATATATTCTGAATCACAAGCTTGGCAAAACGATCATGCAATTGTCTTGTATGGCCGATCTTTTCCTGCAGGAGGATCAACTCTCTTTGAATGTGATCATCTTCCTCGTTTCTTCGTTTTGTCTTCTCAATCATACTGCTGATGGTACGGAAGTGATTTTTCTCTTCTTCAAATTGCTTCTCAATTTCCGCACGGTTATCAGCTCTTTGCATTTCTTCTTCCATCAATAAGATTTTGGGATTATTGATCATTTCTTTTTGAAAGGAGAATTCTCTTGCCATTAAGCGGTTGACCCGTGAAATGAGGTGATCGAGGTTTCGGGTAGCTTTGCGGAAATTACCGTTTTTAATCAGCTGCATACTGTAGAGCTGTTCAATGGTGATCGAGAATTCCTCCGCCATTTCCCTGCTCATGAAAATCATTTCCTGTGAGATATCTGTGAGCTTGTAAACAATCGATCCGCCCATCTCCAGGTTTGTATATAATTCATCCATTGTCACATAGCGGAAAACCTGCGTCTCCCATGACTGCCTGATTTCATCATAATAAAGGGCTTCAAACGGCCTGCTGTACTCTTCTTTTCCTTGATAAAGAAGCCCGCTTGTAATTCGTTCAACCTGCTTCTCATCAGCCAATAGCTTCATTTGTTTAATCGAATCTTCCACCATATATTTGATATCCGATTTTCTCCGATGATCATCATCATTCAATTCTCTGTAAAAAATGGTGAGGAGCACCTGCATCAGAATCGTCTGGATATGAGGCTTCAGCTCTCCGACTTCCATTCCTCTTCCAAGCTCAAACAGCGGGTTTAAACGTTGCATCCGTTGGGCGAATCCTTCCCATGACTCGTTCACATCCATCTCCTCCATGTTTCAATTGTTAAGACTTCCTGAGGAATTCGTTTATTCTCCTGCCATAATTGCAATAAGAGTTCCTGCTCTTCTTCCGTAAACCACCGGAAGAACGCATCACGGTATTTAAGATTTAGAAGCTGTCCGGATTTCTGTTCATTTCTTTGATCCAGACATTCAAGCATTTTACGGTAAATCTTCAATGCAGGCTGAATGCAGCATTCCGGATACTTTTCAATCAGCCTGGTCATAATCCCGTAGCCAGCCGCATCAAGATCTCCTGCATAATAGAATAGATACGATTTAGCCGGAAAAATTTTAAAGAAGAACGAAAAGCTCCGTTCAATTTTCGTGCCTTCCCCATAGATTATCAGTTCCGGCTCGTAATCGAGCAAATCGCTTTCCAATAATTGAATGCTAGTATGAAAGAATGATAGATTCTCGACAATCAGCACTCGCTGAACATCTTTAATTTCTTTTCCCTGCTTCATCCAAAACACAAAAGGCTCGCCGTATTTCACCACTTTCAGCTGCTCTTCAGATACACAAATTCGCGCTAAAAAACCTTTTCCATCAGGAAAACTGACTACATCCTGCAGGAATTTTTCATGGCCGAACAGCTCCAGGCTTCTTTCCTCAAGTGAAACGATTTCCCGTTCGCCGCTGGATTGGAGAAAACCATATAAATTCATGATCCGGCTCCATTCCTCTTCTGTCTGCCATTCAGGGTGCCGTTCATAAAACGAAAAATCGAACCGATCACTTAACTTCATCATCTCCAGACGATCCCATTTGTCGGTGTGAGGTTTCACGTTCACCCAGAAATATAAAGGCAGAGTAGGTGTTTTCCCGTTATATTGATGGTTATGTATAGGTGTCAGCTGCCCTTCATCCTGCAATGATTGAATGGCTTCATAAAATAGCGAATAACCGTCCATTTCATAATAATCATCCAGCAATTTGCGCAGCTGAAATTCCAAATCATTTATGTTTAACTTCTTCTTTTGCTTCGGGTGCTGAATATCTTCAATGAAGCTTCTTACCCTTGTTTCGATGATGTTGATTTTGTTCACCTTCTTACTGCTTCTTTCAGTCTTTTAATGCCACGACATTTCACTTGGACATCATATTAATTATAAACTAGTTGAGGGATTGATGTAATGGGTTTACACCAGGGGCCAGGTACGAAGTATAACAAATAGGAGAGAAAAAGCGCTTTTCGTTTAAATTTAATTCGCCATATTCCTATCATTTCCTTTAGTTTAGTTCTTTCAGCTACAAAAAAAGCACGCAGCTTTTAAGCTGTACGCGCCTTTATATAGCAAATGCATGATTGCCTATTTTTTTCACAACTTCACGTGAAAAGATCCACTGACTTGTAGCTGTGTCAGGGTTATAAAAATATAGGAACTCTTCGTTTTGCTCCTTATCAATAAGAGCTGTCTCAACGGCCTGAACTGCTTCATTACTTGCCGGTTCATTGATTGAACCATTTTGAACAGGTTCAAAAGCGTTCTTCTGATAAATAACATCTTTGACTGTATCCGGGAATTGTTCGTGCTCGACACGATTCAGAACCACGTCAGCAACCGCTACTTTTCCTTCAAACGGCTCCCCTTCTGCTTCAGCCTGTACAAGACGTGCAAGCAGTTTTTTTTCTTCTTCTTTAATAAAACGATGATCCGTTGATGATGACTCCTTCACGTCAACCTCAACTTTTTTATATGTTAGTGTTTCTGCAGCTTTCTGATCCACTGTTTCAGCATCGAAATGATCAGCAGGAAACATACTATATGAACCCATAATGAGTGAAATAGCAGCAACAAATGTTACCAAATTTTTCATGTGTAAACCTCCTGTTTGTAGTTTTTAGGCAAAAACAGGCCACTTATAAGGCTAACAGGTTTACAGTGATAACTCATTAGTGAATCAATGGGAGAATTACCAGTCAAGAAATATGAAAATTCAATTTGCTCTATTATTATTTTAAGATGTATATTTGTTATAGCATGCTTCGAAAAATAAGGTTAACAGCATGGAAATTGATTGAGGTGTTAAAATAATTGAAAGTACTTGAAACAGACCGATTAATTCTTCGCTGGTTAACACCGGATGATGCAGCATTCATTCTCGAACTTTTAAATGAACCTGCATGGATTCGTTATATTGGCGATAAAGGTGTACGTACACTTGAGGATGCTAAGAATTATATTTTGACCGGACCCAAGAAAATGTATTCTCAATTTGGCTTTGGCCTTTTTCTAGTTGAGCGAAAGGAAGGAAGCATTCCTATTGGACTGTGCGGATTGATAAAACGGGATACTTTAGATAATGTTGATATTGGTTTTGCTTTTTTATCCAAATATCAAACGCAAGGTTATGGGTTTGAGTCAGCTTCTGCTACATTGAAATATGGTCATGAACAGCTGGATATGGAACGGATCCTGGCCATTACATCCCTAGACAATTATGCTTCCTCCAGGCTGCTTGAAAAGATCGGCATGAACTATGAAGGAACAATAACTTTGGATAAAGAAGAGCTTAAATTGTTTGCATCCGAAAAATAAGTTCTTGGTGTATCTTTTTCTATCTTTTAAAAATGCTCTTTTCGTATAAATTGTTGTTTTTCGCTTAACAATGTTGTCCGTTGATTTCCGCTCCAGGTTGCTCGCTTTCCACGGGGCGGGCAGTGAGCCTCTTCGACGCTGCGCGTCTGTGGGGTCTCACCTGTCCCGCTACTCCCGTAGGAGTCTCGCACCTTCCACTACAATCAACTCAGTAAATATAATATAAATAGCAACAAACTTTGCGAAAACAGCCTTTAAAAAAGATGTTTTTTTACAAGAAAATTCCTGATGAAGAGGAAAATATACACATGTATCTTCTTCATTAGGAAAACCATATTATTGAAGTTATACGAAATGAAATGGTTTCATTAGCTTTTAAAAAAATTATTTTTTTTGTCAAACACTCTCTCAAATTTTCAGCAGTTCTTCAATATGCCCTTTTGCACTCTGAAACCGTTCCTTGTAATCACCGCTCAGTATTTTATAATCAACATTATGATTTTTCAGCAATGTTTTTAAAGCCTGGTTGTTTTGGAGTCTTACCTCATTCTCTCCGTGAACCCGAAGTCCATCATCCACCCATTTCACATCAGGTTCCAGGTATAGCCACAGGTCATAATCCTGCAGGTTTGCAATTTCATCCAGTACTGCTTGATGTTCATCGTTGTAAAGGTTGGAATAGAATTGAGTCACAATTGCCTCCGTATCGATAAAAACAACTTTGTTTGCTTTTTCAATCGCCTTGATTTCTTCAAGCTTATGGCCATAGGCAATTTTGTGGTAATCTTCCTTAACCATAATCCCATCACAGCCGCCTAATTCTTCGCATACGGTTCGGCCATATTCCTCCACATAGGAAGTGTTGTAAATTTTAGCAAGATTTCTAGTCAAGGTAGATTTACCGCAGCTTTCAGTCCCTGCTACAACAACCTTTTTAACGAAATAAGGTTTTACAAAGTCAGGGATGTACTCCCAATGATGAAAAACGCCTTCATTACGGATTGCTGTTGCCGAAATATTCACATATCTACGATTGGGATCAATCAATTCGTGTTTGGCCTCTGGATAAAGTTCATTAAAAATATCGTTATATTCATACTCTGAACTAAATACATAATCAATGCGCTTTCCAATTGCCTTTTTTATATTACTAGCACCTTCTGCCCAATTGTAATTTTCATCCCCCTGATCGTCTTTTATGGAAATGACCTTCACATGCGGCATATCTTTAGTTAATTGACTGAGCCAGCGCAAACGGATATGCGGCGGAATATAAGCCATTTTAGAATGCTCGCACAATTGCCTGTCACGCAGTTCGCTATGGGACAGCACAACGTACAGTTCGTCAACGATGGATGAGGCCTGAACAATGGCATAGACATGGCCAAGATGCAGGGAAGAAACTTGCCTCCAATAAACCCGACTGTCATTTAAACCCCCTCCTTATTCTGTTTCACATATAGTTTCCGCCAGTTGATGTATCCATAAATACTGTTAACCAGGAAAGCAGTCCACATGACTAGCATCGAAAAGTCATTGCCGCCCTGTGTGATGAGAGCACCCGCCCAAAGGATAATGGATAATACATTTACAGAGATCCAGAGGATCCATTGCTCTGCAAATCTCTTTAGCATCAGTATTTGCGCAGTTATAGAAAGAACGTTTGTAGCGGAATCCGTCCAGACAAAATTACCCTCTAAATATCTTAGGAAAAACCCATATCCAATTGTAAGGACGGCGATAGATGCTAATGTATAGATCCAGCCTGTTTTCGTCAGGCTTTTAACTCTCACATCTTCCCCTTTAACATCCCGATTGGTTTTATGCTGCTTCCACAGATAAATACCAATAAATTGCACAGGAAAATAAAACAGGGCATTGAGCATGGCTTCTCCATAAAGACCATATCCATAAGCAATATAAGCATAAGTAAGGGTCTGAACGATGCCAAAGTAATAGTTGGCAATCTTCCCCTTTGCCACCAGCACCACACATAACATGCCGCTTATGGATGAAATCAGGCCAAGCAGTGAATCTGACCAGACAAAGAAAAGATAAATGTTGACCAATGTAAATATTATTAGCCATATTATTTCAAACCGGGTCCAGTTCTTAAAAATCCCCATGTGAATCTCTCCCCTTTGTTAATTTGGATTTTCACCCTTGAAGCTTATTTCTATATACGGACACAATCGGCTGGTAATCATTGAATCGATAAAGCTGAGCAGGTGTTTTAGAATAGCGGTTTGATTTCTTTGGCTTTCCGTCTTCTGATACCGCTTCAATAAATGGCAATGTCGGTGCTTTTCTGAAAAAGGCAGCATCAGTCGAGATCGATGGATCATCCAACACTGTCAATAAGACCCCCTGCAGTTCAGAAAGCACAAATTCATCAGGAAGAAAATGCTTGGCCAGTGTTGTCAGCGCCATATCTTTTTTAATAAACCAAAGTGCATCATCGATAATTGTCCGATGATCAAAAGCGAGCTCAAGTTCAAGAGCCTCTTCTAGAGTAAACAGCTTAACTTCAGATGCGTCATATGTTGTTTTCCGGGTCCTTAAGTCCGCTTCATTAGCAATAACATAATGCGCATTAGATATAATCCATCCCCGCTGATCCCGGCCGGGAGAATCGTAGACACCAAAATGCTTTATTTTCAGCCCCTCCACTCCGGTTTCCTCCGACAGCTTGCGCTCTGCAGCCTGCAGTGCTGACTCACCAGGACGTACAAACCCTCCCGGCAGCGCCCACTTTCCTGCTTCCATATTCGGATTTCCTTCCTGATCCAGTTCGCTTCGTCTGATTAGCATCATTTTCAACTCTTTTTTTGGAGGTTTATATTCTCCCGTTTGTTCTGAAGTAATAGTAAAAACGGCAATATCACTTGTATAGCCATCTGGTGTAATGAATTTGTTTTTCAATTTTTGTTCACCTCTTTTTTAATTAACAGTTTGTTAATTGTTAATTAAAATATATTCCAAAATTTTCTGTTAGTCAACACTATTTTTATTAAAATGCAAAAAAAGACTGCCCAATGATATGAGCAGCTTTTTAAAGTCTTAATTCTGATTTTTAACTACTTCCTGACCCGCATAAAATTGTTCCCGGTATACCTGCCCGCTCATACAGAAAATAGGCTACGCTGGATTTGCCCGCTATTATCAGTTCTTTTTCATGCAGATAAAAGCAGGCCCCAAATTACATTCCTACAATTTCACTTCAACAGGACGAACTGACGTCTCCTCTTCCCTTTCAACAGCAGGTTTCTTTGACCAATAAGTCGCCAGAATCGGCCCTGAAATGTTATGCCAGGCAGCAGCCAGAACGCTTGGCAGTGCTGCCAATGGACCAAAATGAGCGGTAGCAAGTGCAACGCCCAGACCTGAGTTCTGCATGCCAACTTCAATAGCAATTGCTCTTCGGTTTACTTCATCCTGACCAAGCACTTTTCCTGCAAAGTAGCCAAGCAGGAGTCCGAATCCATTGTGGAGCATGACAGCTGTAAAAATCAGAAGCCCTGATGCGGCAATGGTTGCTGAATTGCCTGAAACGACTGCAGCCACAATCGTGATAATTGCCGCTACTGAAATAAGCGGTAAAACAGTTAAGCTTTTTTCCACGGCTGACGGGAAGAATTTCTTGATAGCCAAACCAAGAACAATCGGTAGAATGATAACCTGGACAATAGACATAAACATGGCAACAGCATCAACCGGCATCCACTGTCCCGCAAGCAACAGGAGAAGCAGCGGTGTCATGATTGGCGCCAGTAAAGTTGAAACGGAAGTCATGGCGATGGACAATGGTACATTTCCCTTTGCCAGATACACCATAACGTTAGAGGCCGTTCCCCCTGGTACACATCCGAGCAAAACAAGTCCGGCTGCCAATTCTGCCGGCAAATTCAAAAGTTTCGCAATGATGAAAGCGACAAGCGGCATGATAATGAACTGTGCACAAACACCGATTAACACAGGCAGAGGTTTCGTAAAGATGATTTTAAAATCGACTGCCTTCAGTGTAAGTCCCATTCCAAACATGACGACCCCGAGAAGGATGGTGATATAGCCTCCCAAACCTAAAAATGGGTCTGGAAACATAAAAGCAATAACCGATGTTAAGATAACCCACACCGCAAAATATTTTCCTGCAATGGTACTGACCGCTTCTAATACCTTCATATCATCATGCTCCTTCTTTTGTCTTTAAGATTTTATTTGGGTTGAAAAGATTATCTGGATCAAGGGCATGTTTGATTTTTTCCATAACCTGAAGCGCCTGACCATGTTCTTCTTGCTGATACTTCTGCTTGCCTATCCCTACACCATGCTCACCCGTACAGGTACCGCCCCGTTCGAGAGCATAGAGAACAATTTGTTCATTGAACTTTTCTGCTTTTGCCACCTCTTCGGGATTACTCATATCAATCATCAGGAGTGTATGGTAATTTCCGTCCCCCACATGTCCGACGATTCCTCCAGGAAGTCCCAGAGTATCGACCGCTTCCCTCGCATGGCTGATAGCGCCAGAAAGTTCTGAAATCGGCAAACAAACATCCGTCACCATCATTTTCTTTCCTGGATGGCCATGGATATAGGCATAAGCAAGGTTATGTCTGGCCTCCCACAAGCGATTTCTTGCTGCATTATCAGTTTCAAATTCTATATCGAGACAATGATGGTCTTCAACAATTTCTCTTGTAAATGCGACATCCTGCTTCAAGCCGGCTTCATTGCCGTGAAACTCCAAAAAGAGTGTTGGGCTTTCGTTATAGTTTGTTTCACTGAACAGGTTTACCTGCTTCATGGATGGTTCATCCACAAGCTCCACCCTCGCAATCGGAACACCTGCCTGTAATATGGAAACAACCGCTTCAACCGCATCGTTCAATGATGGAAAAGAAGCTCTTGCTGCCATCACGTGCTCCGGAATTCCATAAACTCTTAATGTCAATTCCGTAAAGCAGCCAAGCGTCCCCTCTGAACCAACGAATAAACCATTCAAATGGTATCCGGATGAGGATTTAGCAGCTAAATTACCTGTATGTATGATCAACCCATCAGCAAGTACCACTTCAAGATCACGCACCTGATCACGCATGACTCCATATTTTACAGAAGTAGTTCCGCTGGCATTCGTTGCTGCCATTCCGCCAAGCGTAGCATCCGCTCCCGGATCCACAGAGAAAAACAATCCATACTTTTTTAATTCCTTGTTGAGCTGTGTGCGGGTCACACCAGGCTGCACCCTAACAAGAAAGTCATTCTCACGTACTTCGAGAACTTTATTCATAAGCGAAAAATCAATCGTAATTCCATGTTCGTACGGTATCACATGCCCCTCAAGACTGGATCCCAGTCCAAAAGGAACAATTGGAACTTTGTATTTGTTTGCCAGCTTCACAATTTCACTGACCTGCTGGGCGGTTTCCGGAAAAACAACCAGGTCAGGAAGACTCTCCATATGGTATGATTCATCCCTGCCATGTAATTCTCTTACTGTCTGATTTTCTGTCACCTGCTGCCCAGTAAGAAACTCTCTTAAAGCCTGCAGGAGGGTCATACTCGCTGTTTCCATCTCTACTCCTTCTTTCTTATTCGAGGAATTTGGTCAAACCAATGTCATAATTGGTCCAACAAGTTAAATTAATTATACTAACTTATCAGAAAAATTCAATTATTTATTTTATTATTTTTATAGTATTGATTAATAGATTTTAGGTCTGTTACATTTAGGAAAGTAAGAGAGGCCTATTTTGAAAAGAGGGTACGGGGAATGACAGAGAAAAAAAAGACCTATCTGCTTTTAGCAGATAAATTGATAGAATGCTATTTGGGAGGAAATCTTAAACCAGGTGAACGGCTGCCTTCAGAAAGAGAATTGGCAGTTCAATTCAATGTCAGCCGGACAACCATCAGAGAAGCCCTCAGAACCCTGGAACTGAACGGGCTCATCGATATCCGCCAGGGAGGCGGAAGCTACGTTAAAGTCTCTGATATCCAATCAAGCAAAGAAGTGATCCTCACAGCTGTCAAAGCAGAAAACCCGCTGGTATATGAAATGCTTGAACTGAGGCGTGCACTGGAAGCTGAATCCTCCTTCCTTGCAGCCAAAAGAGCCACCCCGGCAGACCTGGAAAAGCTGCGTATTGCTTTACATAATATGGCGCTGTCCATAAAAGATCCCGAGTTAGGGTTAAAAGCAGATCTGGACTTTCACGTCGGAATTGCCGAGGCCACCCATAACTCGATTTTCATTGAATTGATCCATACCCTCAAAGGACATATGGAAGAAACCATTAGAGCTACCCAGAATCATCGGTTTAAGGATCTGTCCCGTTACGAGGATACCATCGAGGAGCATAAGGAAATTTATCTGGCTATTGCTTCTGGAAATGGGGATAAAGCAAAGGAATTGATGGAGGGGCATATTACGAAAATCAGGGCGGAACTGGTGGAGTCGATGATTTTATAAAAACAAGCAGGCACCAATCAGGTACCTGCTTCTATCAGCTCAGTTTCCAGCTCTATTTCATCATCTAAATATTTCGTCGTGCTATACCCATAAATCTCCAGTGATTTAGGAGTCACTTTCTTGCCATGTATCTGTGTACTTTGAACAGTAAAGAAGTGGCGGGGCTGCTCAATTTCTTCGTATATTTTTGGCGTAATCTTTTTCATATCATACTCTTTTCCATTTTGATCTATAATAATTCCTTCATGATCCATCTCCATTGAGAAATCATCACCTTCTTCAGTCACCAAATTGTAATGAAGTGATTCATACGCCCGATTCTTAATTTCGTAATTGCTGAAAACAACAGTAGCAGACTGACCCATTTCCACCTTATCTATTGAAATGGTACTGCCCGCATATTCAAAGGTTTGCGGATATTCCTTCGAAGCATTAAGGGCAATCGTTTTATTGTCTACAATTGACAAATAAACACTATCGAATCGAACTTTGACTTCATCGGTTTCTTTTTCAAATAGTGGTTTAAAATGCGCCTGGAACTTGCTCCATCTTAAATCAGGCTGTGCATGCACGTATGAGTTCCCGTATAAATCAGCTTCAGCTACTTTTTTGTTAATTTCCAGATTTTTAAAATTGATCATGTCAATCCGCTTCTCCGGCTGTTCATTTTTGAGCCCATATTGCAGAATTGTTCCTGTTGGAGCAAGGATTAGTTTATCAATCAAGACTGCTATCCCCTCAATTTCAACTTCTTCATTCAATGCATACTCGATGGAGGGACTTTTTGTAACAGGAATGTCAAAGTTCCACTTCCCTTCTTCCGGTTCCATATTCACAAATGAATCTGAAGAGTTTCGTTTTAATTTCATAATCTTATTAATATTGAGCTGAATGGTGGCTTCATTTTCTTTCAGCGGCCTCAGACTCATTTTCCCATGATAAATGTTCTTTTCCTTTTTATTAAGATCTGACTCCATTTCTGGCGGTATATACATAGGATAGGTATTTGCCGCCATTATTTTCATTTCGTCCTCAATAAAAATGCCATCATCAATGTTAATCATATATTGATTGTTCTCATTGGCATCTTCTATTTCATAAAAAATAAGAGTTTGAATCTCATCAGCAATTACACTCTTAATCTTTATTTTAACCCCATTGCTTTCAGCTTCCAGCCCGAGCCTTTCACCTAAATCCTCCTGGAGAAAAATGCGCAGCTCCTGATTTTCTTCTGTCAATGAGAAATAGACTTTCGAAAAAATCCCGGTGAAAAAACCTGTGCACATGAAGAAGACGAGGACACTTGCTGAAATAAGTCCAATTCTTTTACGCTTAGTCTTTTTTTGTTTAAGGAGATTTTCCCTTTGTGAGACTCGTTCTTTTACGTTTTCTATGAAACCTGCAGGTATGCTGAATGTCTCAATGGTTTCAGAGAAGTTCAAGATGGTTTCCTGCAGAGATGCCAGATCATCCTGGCAGTTATGGCAATGATAGATATGCATTTCAAAATCGATTTTCCGCGGCCGTTCCAGTTTTCTTTCCAGGTAATTTACATAAAGCTTTTGGTATTCATTGCAGCCCTGATAGTCCTCTCCATTTCCCAATCCTTTTCTGAGCAATTGGAACCCTGAAAATAAAAACCCCTTTATCTGTTCAGATGACAATTGAAGAAGCTGTGCGGTTTCCTCTCTGGAGATTCCTTTTATATAGGTTAAGACCAGCACCTCTCTTTCCTGCTCTTTTAACTGCTGCAGTGCATGAAATACACTTTCCTCTGAAGCTATTAAACTATTTTCAATAGAAAGCTCCCTGCAGATACGAATAAAAATAGATAAAACCCGCAGTTCAAATGATGTGCTGTTCTTAAACTTCGGCAGCTCCTTATGCACCTGTAAAATGGCACGATAAAATAGCTCCTCAATTTTAAGTTGGTTCCCCAGATAGGACCAGCCGAGTATATAGAGGGATCGCTGATGCTGATCGAACCATTCAACAATGGATTCTATTTCTTTTACACTTATCGTCAAGGGTAAAACAGGTTTATTTTTTGCTGGGATGATCAAGAGCATTCTCCCCTCAATGTACCTAATTATTTGTATATTTGATTTTATTATAACGATTAAAGTGATATTATTCACCAAAATTTGGATAACTAAATCTTGTTCCCTTAAACAAATAAAAAACTCCTTTTGCAGAGTTCTGCAAAGGAGTTTTTACAATGAAAAGCTATCTATATCCTTCAGCATTGGCCGGTTTCCCCGCCTCCTGGACCTCAACCAGATATCTGAAAGCCTCCGGCTGAGAACCATCCAGATCATGAAAATGATACATTTTCGCCAGCTCCCCGCTTGAAAATGATCCGCCGTTCAGCCGATTTTTATCAGGATCTTTTGCAATGGCACTAATTGCCCGTCCTATATACCTTGGTGTTTCAGATATCACAAAATGAGGCTCTTTTTCGGCAGCATCCTTCCAATTCTCCTCTGTGACCCCAAACACCTCGAGCATGATTTCTGAACGCATCCATCCGGGTGAAACAGCAACCGCGGTGCAGTCAAAAGGCGAAAGCTCGTGGGCCAATGCCTTGGCCATACGGATGACAGAGCTTTTGGCCAAGTCATAATAAAGAGACACCCGGTAGCGATGTTGGTTGTACTCTTCTGTTCCGTCTGTTACTTCGACTACTAATCCCCCTTTGTTTTTGATTAAAAGCGGAAGGGCATAATGACTTGTGATAATATGAGTATCAATCGCCAGACGAAGCATTCTCATTCCCTTCTCCATGGAATGCTCCCAGACAGGAATGTCCCATTCAATCAAATTTTCGCCTCCCCATATATCATTAACGAGGATATCCAGCCTGCCTTGTTCTCTCTCAATCTTTTCAATCAATGATTGCACCTGATTCGGTATGAGATGATCCACTTGAACAGCTATTCCAGTTCCACCCAGCTCATTGACCAATTCAGCCGTTTCTTCAATGGTTTCCTTGCGTCCATATTCCGACGTCTGTTTTCGTGTTGTACGGCCTGTAATATACACTGTCGCACCTGCAGCTCCGAGTTCCATGGCGATGCCGCGGCCAGCTCCCCGTGTTCCGCCGGCTACCAGCGCTACCTTCCCTTTTAATGAATTCATTCCGATCTGCCTCCTTTTATGTTATATCTATACTATAATCATTAATGTTGACATCTAATGTCATATTTAAAACTTTTTTAGCAGGGGTGAACAGATTGCGTGCAGACAGACTCATTGCGATCGTATTATTGCTTCAAAATAACGAAAGAATGACCTCAAGGGAATTGGCAAAAGAGTTAGAGGTAACGGAGCGGACTATACACCGGGATATGGAAGCCTTAAGTGCCGCTGGCATCCCTGTTCTGGCTGAACGTGGAAAATTCGGCGGCTGGAAACTGCTTGAGAATTACAGAACAAATCTTACCGGGTTAAAAGCAGCAGAAATCAAGGCATTGCTTCTCTCCCCTCCTCCCAGCACCTTGCAGACCTCGGCATCAGCAATAATTGGAAAGAAGCACGACAAAAACTTCTGGCGGCCATTCCTGCTCCACTGAAAGAGGATGTGAAAGACATTTCCAACCGGATTCATATCGATACCGGCACGTGGAGGCAAACACCACGGGAAATGAAGTCCTTTGGAATCGTACAGCAGGCCGTTTGGGAGGAGAAAAAACTTCAGATTCAATACGAAAAAGCAGATAAACAAACAAGCGAAAGAATAGTTGAGCCGTTAGGACTGGTTGCCAAAGGGAACACTTGGTATCTAATAGCTGGGTCTGATGAAATGATAAAAACCTACCGTGTTTCAAGAATAATTGATGCCGAGGTGATTAATGAGAATTTCAGCTGGCCGAATGACTTTGATCTCGCAGACTATTGGCAGGAATTGAAGCAAAGATTTATTAGCAGCCTGCCTAAATTTGAGGTGGAAGCGGAGATTTCACCAGCCATTCTTCAGCGGATTAATTTTACCGGGCGATTTGTTCAAGTACTTCACACGGATTCGCCTAAGGAAAATGGATGGATTCCTGTAACCCTTAGCTTTGATACCGAACAAGAGGCTAGAGAGTATATACTAGGGTTCGGTAATCAGATAAAGATTGTACACCCGGTTTTCCTAAGGAAAAGTGTGAGGGAGATGGCTGAAGGTGTTGTTGATTTGTATAAGGAAAATGGGGAATAGCTGAAAAGATATCTCCAGACTACTAGCGACTAGGATCCCATACCCCAAAACCGAGACTCCATTATTTCTGAGGCTCGGTTTTTTTAAAGATGCATTACCTCTCAGAACTAAACGAATTATCCCAGACGGATTCAGCACCATTGCTCCCGCTAAGAAAGCCAATTACATTTTTGAATATTGCTTTATATACCGAGGAAATCGTTCACATAATTGTTGATAATTTTTTAAAATTCAAAATTTAAATGATGCGAAATGTGGTATTATTTTCTCTGAAGATAATCCAATCGAAAAATCGCTACTCGAATCTCCTTAAACTCCACTCAAACCTCCCAGTTAAAACAGTGATCCTTAAATCCCTTGGTCAAAATCATCTCTCATACTACTATCTCAATCATAATTTCCTATAAATATATACATGTGAAAGGAGTGGTTTGCCATGTAAACTAACCCACAGCACCATTAATAACAATTTGAATTTGAAGGAGGAATATTAAATGGGTCATGATATATATGGCTGGAATAAAGCAAGGGAAGAAATAGCTTATGCCCGTTTTAGCATGGGGAATAGCAATGCCATGCTGCTGTACGGTTTACTTGATGCAAATCAGTTCTATGCGGGAGTTAGTGGATCAGGTAAGAGTTCGAATTTCTCGTTACAACAATTTGAAAAGGCTTTGAATGAATATAACAAACTTTTTAATACTAATGCTTCACTGATTGAAAGTGAGTGTACATCTTGGGATCAAAAACAGATCCTGCATTTTATCCAAAACTGTTTGGCAACAGCACAGAAAGAAAAAAGTGTGGAAGTGTATTTTGGCTAGTGTTTTATAAAATGAAATAAGGAATTTCCTCTAAGCCCAATCTTGTGGTCATCCACCCAATTCATCCTCAGTCTTTAACTTAATAACTATTTCTCTAGATGCCTAGAGCATTTTTCTCAGACTGGCTCGCATTATTCCAAAACCGGGCCGTAATCATTTCTTTGGCCCGGTTATTATTAAATTGCTTTACCTTATCCCCTATACTTGATCGTTAGTCCTTTTAAGAAGTTTCTGGCAAAATTGTCTAAGCAAACTTTATAATTTTTATGACCTTCTTTTCTTAAAAAGGCCCCGAGCTCACCTTTTGATACGTTTAATCCAGCTTTTTTGAATATATCTAACATGTCCTCTGTTGTTAAGGACAAAGCGATTTTGATTTTCTTTAAAAGGATATTGTTTATGTTTGAATAATTTTCAATGGTCGGTTCTGGCGTATTTGTTTGACCTGGTTTCGGCTCCTGTCTACCTCTTTTATAGATAATAAAGCCATTAAAAAAAGAATTTAACATACTATTTGTCAATATTATTTGGCTGTCATTTTCTTCTTCATCATCAGACTTTTTGAGAATCCTTACCACCTCTGGTACTGACACTTCAGTTCCTCCAAGTTTAAAGATCTCTGCCATTTCACTATTTTTGATTTCTAACGCATATCTCAATCGAATTAATATATCATTATTATCCATGAATTAATTTCCTCCTAATTTAATGCTCTTTGCTGCTTAACTATTTTCAGTCTATCATCACTATAGCCTCACAATACATAGAAACAGAAACAATTATCCTCTGATTGCCTAAAAAGAATATATGAATGGCACAAAAAAGCCGCACAGCATTCCACTATGCGGAAATCATATATATAGTTGGCGGGACCGCCTGGGAATCGAACCCAGCTAACCTGGCACGCAGGTCACAAGCGGTTTTGAAGACCGTGGGGGGCTGGGATGGATAACAAATCCTTATATATCAAGGGCTCCCAACGTATAATTCATATAGGTCCTAACGTACTTCCTATTCGTTTACACGTACAATTATAGTACAAATTTTGGAAGTAGACAAGTAAGAAAGCATCCGGAAAGGATGCCTGTTAGATAGAAGATACTTTTTTAAACTTTTCAATGAGTCTATTTTCATGTTCATACTCTATTACTTCCGTTAATTTATCTACGACACCCTTTAATTCATCAAGATCATCAGGTTCAAAGGAAAATATATTCTTCCTCGCCTTATCCACAAACACTTTAATCTCATTATAGAATTCCCAATCGACCGATGAGGAGATTTCTAGTAGTTCATTAAATTTAGGGACAATATATTTCACAATTGCTTCATCGATTTTTTTGGGATCATCTTTTATATTATTTTCATTCCATCCATAACTTCTTGAAGATAACATTCTATCTAAATGATATATTACCTTTTTAACGGAATATAATTTATTTAATTTCAAACCTATATTTTCCTTGAAATTCTCCTTTTCTTGATGCTCAATTGTTTTTCTAATTCCTTTAAATGATCCTTCGACTGATATCTTTACACCTATTAAGGTTAATGTCCCTGATACTACACCACCAATAATGGCGCCCCAAAATGTCCCTAGCGAACTAATCCAGGTTTTTTCATCACCTGCTACCGGGAAAATATTCACAAACATTAAGCAATTTATAATAACAGGAAAAAGAATAGCAATTAAAGAAATATATACAATAAATTTAACTATTGTTTTTTTATCCATATAAAAATCTCCTTTCACTTTATTATTCGACAAAAGGAGACTTTTTCCTGCAAAGTTCTATTCAATAACAATTTTCTCGCGTGTAATCTGATACTCTTCCGCTGCTTCTGCATTGTAGTCTTCTAATGCCGCCTGAGTAGCTACCTCTTTGTCGTAACTGATGCCTCTGCTTCAATAATCCGCTTCCTCTGATCCGACAGAAATGTAAACCCTATGAGCGCTATCCCACATTAACGTATAATTAACTTCGACATTGTTGTTTAACCTGTTTGGAAAATTGTAAATTTTAAACTCCTTATCGTCTTTAACAGCCATTATGACCCCTCCCTTCTCTTATAAAATTCAGCAAAATTTGATAAAGCCCTACTAATAATTGTTAAGGAATTGTGACAAAAAACCCCCTGCATATTAAAGCAAGGGGATAATCAGATATATTAATAAAGAACCAAAATTATATTTGAACCATCCTTATAAATAAGATGCCATCAGTTCAGCCTGCTCTACCACAGTTTCAACTGCGAACTTTTGGAGATCAGGTGGATATCCATACTTCTTCAATAATCTTCTAACAGTTATCCTCATTTTTGCTCTTGCTGATGAGCGTAAATTCCAGTCAATACTCATATTGTCCTTGATAGCCTTAGTTAGCTCATGAGCAATAGCTTTAAGGGTATCATCACCCATAACTTCTTTAGCTGTTTCATGGGATGATAAGGCATCATAGAACGCTATCTCATCTTGAGATAAACCACTCTCTTCTCCACGTTGATAAGCTTCATTAACTTCCTTTGCAAGCTCGATCAATTCTTCAATAACCTTAGATGTCTCTATGGTGCGTTTATTGTACTTTTGTATAGCACCCTCTAAAAGGTCCGAGAACTTTTTAGCTTGCACAAGGTTCCGACGTTGGATATGTTTCACTTTCCCATTTAATAAACGATTTAGCAGCTCAACTGCCAAGTTTTTATGTGGCAGCGCTTTAACTTCTGCTAAAAATCGATCAGAAAGAATTGAAAGATCAGGTTTATCTAGTCCCAGTGAATCATAGATATCTACAACTTCTTCTGAAATGATTGATTTAGAAATAAGTTGATTTATTTGAGCATCTAGTTGGGCTTGTGTCTTCTTTTTCTTACCATCTGGAAGTAGTTTTATAATCCCTGCCTTTACAGCTTTAAAGAAACCTACTTCTTCATTTAACTCTTGAGCAGCCGGTTCAGTTGAACAAAGAGCAAATGCCTTTCCTAATTCTGTGACAAGCTGAAGGAATTGTTTCTTCTGTTCTTCACCTAGCCCCAACACAAAATCAACAGTTTCAATAATAGCTTTCATACGTTCTGTAGGTTTTTCAGAATTGAATTTGCTGTAGTCGTGTTTATAAAGAATGTCTTGGATCAATTCATACTTCTCTAATAAAATATCTACAGCAACAGAAGTATCAATCCCAGCATTTTCTTTATCGCTATCTGTATATTGATTTAGAGCTTCTTTCAGATTGTCTGCAATCCCAATATAGTCAACCACTAGTCCACCTGGCTTATCCCGAAAAACACGGTTTACACGTGCTATAGCCTGCATTAAATTGTGACCCTTCATAGGTTTATCTATATACATGGTGTGCATTGAAGGAACGTCGAATCCTGTTAACCACATATCACGAACAATAACTAGTTTTAGTGGATCGTCATTATCCTTCATACGTTTGGCTAAGTACTCTCGTCTTCGTTTATTTCCTATAAAAGGTTGCCAGTCTTCTGGATCACTTGAGGAACCAGTCATAACAATCTTAATAACACCTTTATCGTCATCATCACTATGCCAATCAGGACGTAATTTAATGATCTCTTTATACAAATCAATTGCGATCCGTCTAGACATAACGACCAACATTCCTTTACCGAAGATAGCATTCTGTCGGCTCTCATAATGTTTAACGACATCATTGGCTAATCTTTTTAAACGTTCGTTCGCACCTGCTAATGCTTCCAAACGTGACCATTTAGACTTCAGTTTTTCTCGCTCATTTAATTCTTGATTTTCTGTAATCTCTTCATATTCTTCATCAAGACTTAAATCCTCTGGTAAATCTAGCTTGATAATGCGGCTTTCATAGAATATTTTAACAGTCGCCCCATCTTCAACTGCTTGAGTCATATCATAGATATCAATATAATTACCAAAAACAGCAGGAGTGTTCTTATCAGACAATTCGACCGGTGTTCCCGTGAACCCTATAAAAGAAGCGTTTGGCAATGCATCACGTAAATACTTTGCATAACCATATTTAATATTTGCTTCTGATCTTGATTTCTGAACTTGAGCCTCGAATCCATATTGTGAACGATGTGCTTCGTCAGCCATAACAATTACATTTTTCCTATCAGTAAGTGTATCAATTGTTTCCTCTCCTTCATCAGGAGCGAACTTTTGCATTGTAGTAAAAATAATACCTCCGGATTCAACCTTAAGTAGTTCCTTTAAATGCCCTTTATCTTCTGCTTGTTTAGGTGATTGGCGCAAGAGTTCACTTGATTGGCTGAATGTTTGATGTAATTGGTCATCTAAGTCATTGCGGTCTGTCAAAACTACAATGGTTGGATTATTCAACTCCTGAACTAACTTACCTGTGTAAAAAACCATTGATAAACTTTTTCCTGAACCTTGTGTATGCCAAATGACACCGATTTTTCGATCCCCTTCTTCTGATGAGGCTCGCTTTGCTTCTTCAACTGCTTTATTCACTGCATGAAATTGATGATAAGCACCTAATATCTTAATGACTTTCTCTCCACTAACTTGGAACAATATGAAATTTCTGATAATATCAATTAGAGTTTTAGGTCCAAACATTCCCTTAATCAAAACTTCTAGCTGTGGAATAGAATTCGAGGCAATAGACTTACCATCAACAGTTCGCCACATCATAAAGCGTTCTTCATCAGAAGTTAATGTACCGGCTCTCGCGTTTAGTCCGTCACTTATAACCATAAAAGAATTGTACTGAAAAAGAGATGGAATTGTATTTTTATAAGTTTGTAATTGATTATACGCGTGGGAAATTCCTACGTTCTCGTCAGTCGAACTCTTCAATTCAAAAACAACTAAAGGAAGGCCGTTAACAAAAACAATAACATCGGGACGTTTGTTAGTGGAACCTTCTTGGATACTAAATTGATTCAATACCAAAAAGTCATTTTTTTCAGGTTCCTTGAAATCAAATAACCATACCTTTTTAGTTGCATTACGTCCGTCTGATTCTCTAACTTCTATATCTAAACCATCAGTCAACATTTTATGAAATGCCTTGTTGTTCAATAATAGGCTAGGATGTTGGGGGATAGTAAGCTTCCTAATCGCTTCTTCAATAACTTGGAAAGAAACCCCTTTGTTGATCCTAGAAAGGGCATCAGTAAGACGCCCCTTTAGGATTACTATTGAAAAATCTTCACGTTCAGAAGATTCCCCACCGGGAGAAAGATCGGGTCCATATGCAATTTCATAACCTAATTCCTGAAACCAATCGAGAGTTGCTTGTTCCAATTCATCCTCATTGAATCTAAACATTTAATATCTCCTCCTTTTCCAAAGGAATTTGTATTTCTCCGGAAAGAAGTTTTGGAATTAACGTATTCCTTAAACTTCGAAATACTTGATTTTCTCTTATTAAATTCAGTTGTAGATCTACAAGATGCTCTAGGATTTTATAATTCCCATCAAAAAAACCTTTTTCTGGTAATGCAAATTTAAATAACGAAATTTCCTTAAAAGTAATTTGTGGAAAAGTTCCTGATCTGGACTCTGCCGCTCGTTGTAATTGTTCAATAGTCTTAATATTTTTCAAAAACAAATATAGACACTTGCTTGAAAAAATTTCCTGTTTTGTCCTTAAGACCATTAGTTTTGTTGAGACAACATAATCTTTTGCATCAAAATCTACATATGCGAATCTCTTATTGGCAGGTCGAATTTCGCTATATAAAATATCATCTTTTTGGATTAATTTTTTTGCCTGTCCTGGCATCTGACTTGTATCAGAGTAATTAGAATGAAGAAATTCACCTTCTAATATATCGGAGGTATTTAAAAATATGGCTTGCTTCTTCTCTTTCTTTTTAATCGATTGAGAGATATTATCCACCAATTCGTTAAGAGACCATATTTTCCAACCTTTTGGTATCTTACCTAATTCACTATCAACCATGTCTCCTTCAGATGATTTGTACTGTTTCCCTTCCTCATTCGGGAACTCGAAATTTATAAACCAATTTTCAAATAATGATTGTGCTATAGATTCTAGTTGGTCAATAATTTCCTCATTAGCTCTCAACTTTGAGTTGATATTATAGTGTAAATCACCAATAAACTTCTGAACTTCCATAGGAGGCAATATTAATTTTGTTTTTAATAATTCCGGTTGTCTTATTCCTAAGACAGTAGTGCCAGTTGCACGGGCTTCTAATTCATATCTAAAGAAACTTGACTGTGCGAATGCTGCAAGAAATTTAGGGTATAATACCTCTTTTTTTGGTCTGATTGCAAATAGTCTTTGGCTAAGAACAATTTTTTCATCACTATCCCAAAGTAACGATTCACCTAATGGGCCTTCAGAAGTTAATAAAAGATCCCCTTTAATCACTTCTTCTTTCATCCACTTTCGATATAATTCTTCACTTAAGTATCGTATGGAATCTTTATTAACCAACTTTTGTTCTTTAATATTTTTAGCCGAAAGAGCCCTATATCCATCTTTGACTTCTGACCAATCGCCACCTAGCTTTTTTGGTGTCTTACCCCTGTAGTCAATAACAAGTTCAACGCAGTCCCCTAATGTTTTAATGTTATATTTCATATCCGATCCCTTTCAACATTTCTCTAATTTTATCCTCTAATGTCTTAGATTTTAATAATTGCTCAGAGAGACCACTTGTTAATCGGATCATTTTTTCTTCAAACGGTTCATCTTCTTCATCAATTTCTTCTATACCAACATACCGACCAGGAGTTAGGATATATTCATGATCTCTTATTTCCTCAATAGTGGCAGATTTACAAAAACCGGAAATATCTTCATAAACAAGCTTGTTTGTACCACGCCAAGCATGAAACACATTAGATACCTTTTTTATATCTTCTTTACTTAACTCTTTATGGGTACGATCCGCCATAAAACCTAAATTACGACCATCAATGAAAAGTAATTCTCCTTTTCTGTCTCGCTGACCTTTAGCAGACTTATTTCGTGTAACGAACCATAAACAAACAGGGATTTGAGTTGAGTAAAACAATTGACCTGGTAAAGTGACAATACACTCAACAAGATCTGCATTCACTAGGTTTTTCCTTATTTCGAATTCGCTTATATTACTAGTTGATATGGAACCATTGGCAAGTACAAATCCAGCAGTACCGCTGGGGGCAAGTTTGGAAACCATATGTTGTATCCAAGCGTAGTTCGCGTTACCTTCTGGTGGCACCCCAAAATTCCATCTAGGGTCTTCCTTTAATCTATTACCTCCCCAATCACTTACGTTGAAAGGTGGATTAGCTAAAATATAGTCAGCTTTTAAACCTTTGTGTATGTCATTATGGAAGGTATCTGCATTATGTTTACCTAGATCACCATCAATCCCCCGAATAGCCAGATTCATCTTCGCTAATCGCCAGGTTGTAGGGTTAGATTCCTGCCCATAAACAGCGATATCACCTAGTTTCCCTTGGTGTTCTTCAACAAACTTTTCTGATTGAACGAACATACCGCCTGAACCACAACAAGGGTCATAAATTCTTCCCTTATAGGGCTCAACCATCTCTACAAGCAGCTTAACAACAGAAGATGGTGTATAGAACTCTCCCCCGTTCTTTCCTTCCGCGCTTGCAAATTTACTTAAGAAATACTCATAAACGCGGCCTAATACATCCTGGGAGCGGCTTTCCTTATCCCCAACTTTAAATGAGAACAGGTCAATTGTTTCACCAAGACGAGTTTTATCAAGAGAAGGCCTTGCATAATCTTTAGGCAGCACGCCTCTTAATGAGGTGTTTTCCTTTTCGATTGCTAACATAGCATTATCAATAATCTGACCAATTTCAGGCTTTTTAGCATTGTCCTTTATGTAGCTCCAACGAGCTTCCTTTGGAACCCAGAAAATGTTTTCTGCTTCATACTCATCCTTATCTTCCGGATCCGCCCACTCATCCTCTGATAGTTCCATATGTTTCTCTTCAAATGCATCTGAAACGTATTTTAAGAACAAAAGTCCTAGAACAACATGTTTATATTCGGAGCTATCCATGCTGCCCCTTAATTTATCAGCCATTAACCATAGCTTTTCCTCAAAACCTACATTTGCTGTTGTAGCCAAATAAAACACTCCTTTTTCCCTAAACTAATACTATTGTAATAGACTTCCATATATTTAGGAAGCGTTTGTCCTTGGTAATTCTAATTATAAAGGTACTTTATGAGCTCCATCCCACATCATTATGTATGTTGATTCTATTTGTTTCTTTGATCCGTTGTAAAACTGATAAATCTTATACTCTCTATTTTCTTTAACATAAGTCGTTTTGACTCAACCTTTTTCAATTAGAATTCGTCAAAATATGACAACAACCTCTAAATAATTAGTAATAATTTGTGATAATAAAAAGCCCCTGTTAGAAACAAGGGCATAAGAGTTTTAAAATAAGTTACTGTCTGCGAGCTCTTGTGGGGATATTAAAGTTTTTTACAATAATATCAGTAACTAACTTAACTGAAACAAATGAACCAATACACATAGGAAAAAAGAATATAAACCAAATACCCACTCCAACAGCTGAAAGATATTTATTCGGAGATGGAGGCAAAAAGTTAATAATGATTGAAATAACAACCACTATTAAACCGTAATTTATCTGATTCCTTAGACTTATGTATAACTTTTTTTGAAATGAAGGAAATATTTCTCTTAATCGAATAAAGGCAGGGCTTTCCTGTAAAGTAATAATTAATGTTAGAAAAACACCGTTTACACCAATTACGATTGAAGCGAATGTTACTATATTCCCAGTGACAGACCGAATGTTTACAATAAAACCTTGTTGATATAAATATCCAACCAAAACACCTGCTATAACCGAAAGGTAGATATTGTATTTTTCCCACACTTTTTCAAAATGGTCATATAAATTTAACTCCATTACAATCACTCCGGTCCGATTGGCATTAATACCCTCCGTATATCTGGTCTCCTTTGATCATATGCTGTTTCTAAAAAAGTATTACAAAGATACTCATGAGCAACAGTTGTTCTTGGTGCAATTTCAATTGTGATTCTATCAGTCATTCTTGGTTCCAATAAATTTATCGTCTCAATTTCTGCTTCTTCATTTTCCAAAGCGGTAAGCTCAATTTGAGGCCTATGTTCTTCGGGAAGTTCAGTGTAGACTTCTATCAATTCTCTTATCCTAAGATCATTTAATGAGGCCGTTCTTTCTGCTCTTCCTAAAGAGATTGTTAAGTCTATATTCACTCCAGCTACTTCGTTTAATAGCCTTCTAGCATCACCTAACATACTTTGTTCTCCAAGCTCTGCATCTAGCATTACGTTTGAACCCTTAATACGAACTTTTTTGTAATAGTCAGCCCTTATTACTCTTTGAATTTTTGATCTATCTATAATAGGAGCTAGTCTTACTACCAAAGGTATTTCATCTGCTCTTCCGGTATCGTCCAAATATCTGAACCTTAATTGGGTCAATACGTTTTCAGTTTGTCTAACCGACAATCCATATAAGTTAGATTGTAGAGCCACTGAATTATATACATTATCATAAATTACTGAAACGAACTCACCGATAAACTCATCTTGTTCTAATAATATCTCTTCTTTTATTTCTCCAAACCTTTTCTTTGAAGGAATATTTTTATCCCTAAGTTTTGATAATTGAAAGCTATATAGATTTCTTCTATCATCATACAGGTATGAATCAGTTTCAATTTCAGCGTATTCATCCCCCATTTCAACATTCGTATCAAAAGTATCTCGATGTGTCATTAAATAATCTAGAAAAGGAGCCATGTTCCAAACATCAGCAACATCTTGTTCATCTTCATCATTAAATCGAATATCTTGATAACCCTCTACTAATTCTTCCCTTAATGCTATTGGTGCAGGTACTAATTGAACCTCGAAATAATTAAATCTTACATATTTTCTAGCCATGAAATTATCCCCCTAGTAAATAATTGAAAAAATATCCTTTTTTTATTATAATACCAAAATCTCTAACAAATTTAAGAAAAAAAGGTGAAATTAGTTAATATTGAAGGTTATAAAATCGCTCCTATATGATAGAAGAAACACGGAAAAGGAGTGATAAAGTTGGCAAGAAGGAAATATACAAAACAACAGTGGACCACCTGCAAATTCGTAGGCAAAGGGGAAGAAGATTTAATTGACATTGTAAAGAGGCAATTTGTTAGGTACGTAAATGAACAGTACGGCTACCCGGTAATCGGCTTGAAAGATGACATAATAAAAGAACATTTTAGGGAAGGCTATAGGAAAGCGAAAAAATAACCAAAAAAGACCCAATCGATTTACGATCAGGCCTTTTAAGGAGAAACCACGCTGTGGGTATTTGTTTTTTTAAGTGTCTGTTTCCGCAAACACTATTTATATTAATCAAGTACGGGAGTTCTGTAGACACTTCACGTTTGAAAGGGGGCTTCCACCTGCCTTTCTAAAGTAGATTTTTTGGTGAACTCCCGGTCCTGAATTAATCGATGGAATAGGTTTTTAATTCAGGTAATTCTCTTGTAGCGACCTTGATTCCACTTTTAAGTATCATGTCATGAAATTTTTCAAGCAACTCTGCAAATTTAATTTTAGAAACACCGAAATCAACTTCACGACTCGCATAATCTCGATGGATTGTTACTACAGGTTGCAAGATATTAATATTGATTCTCTCTTCACGCTTAACGATATTGATGAACTCATTGATAACGGAGAGTTCTTTTTCTTTAATCTCACCACCATGTAAATTCAAGTCATATAGGCTTATCTTACTTCCGTAACCTTCAACTTTTACTCCATGTGATTCAATCTCTTCAATGACTTTCTGTCTTCGAAACCGATCTCTTGCGATTCTCTTGAGATCATTGATTTTCAAGTTAGCTTCCTGTAGGAAATAACCTAACTTTCTATTTAAATCGTAGTCAAGATCAAGCGTTCCCCATTTTCCGTTGTAATCAGATTCGTTATTTCTTAACCAATTAACTAAACCTTTTGCTATGTTTTTGTCAGGAATTTTGTGCCCGTGCTTATAATTCCATTCCAGTAATTCGTTGTATATTTTATTCATTTTTCCATTCTCCTTTAAGTTACTTATTTTTATTACAATCCCTTAAGCCAATCTGTTTCTCTCTTTAAGTCCTCAAATTTCTCCGAAGGACTTTTATAATCGTCACCTAATAACTTCTTCATTTCTTGGCGATGCTTCATTTCTTCTCGTCTGTTTCTATCCAACTTCCTATCTAATACATCGATACCATCAAGGAATGATTCTGAAATCCGCTTGCCGCCATTTATATCCGGATTAGGCTTTGCTGCTTTTTCAGTTTCCATTTCTACATCAAGACCATCCAACCAAGCGCCCTCATAACCACGGGTTTTTATTGGAATTTTAGTATCAGATTGAAAGCTTATTCTTCCATCTCTCTCTGCAAACTTTTTGATATCTGCAAGAGAATATTTCTTACCAAGTTCATATTTCATGTTTACTCGTCCCTTTGTTTATATTTTTTAAATGCTTTGTCATCAATTATGAAGAAATTTCTATTTTTCGTTTCATCTTTAACAATACTGATACCTCGCTCACGCAACTCATTTAAGAATCTTGCGTGTTTAATATAGAAATCAAAGTTCTGATAACTTAAATTGAAAGCCTGTCTTATTTCGCTCGCTTTGGTGTCTTGCCCCTTGATCAATTTATTACCCACAACTATTTTCAGCACTGTGTCGGCCATCTGCCGCCTTCTTTTATCTGCCGCAACAGAGTTCTTGTTCATTTTTTCACCTACCAATATTAGATATTTATATGTATCAATTTAATTATTTCAAAAAAGGGAGAGGCCTCCACACTGACCTCTTGAGAATATAAGGAGAATTACAAAAATGTTTTGGAAATAATTTTTAATCACTCAACCACAAAAAGGAGCGGGAAACCAGGTGAACTAAGCCTAATTTCCCTAAAGTTGTAATTGAACAAGCTACAAGGTATAGGAGTTATCCAAAGCTCCCTTACCCTTGTGTAACCATTAGTATCAAATTGATAACTTTTTTTCTCAAAATGCTTAAATAATGTTTTATAAAAATATTGCTTTCTTAATTTTCCTATGTCTAGGTCGAACTTTTTTCCACGACATGATCTTACCTTCGCGCAACAATCTTATAGAATATGTAAGGTCACTCAATACGTCCGCATAGTTCCGTGCGTTAGTTTGAATGTTATTCTCTTGTAACCTTTAAACACCCTGTCAACGTCCTCATATGGCTTATTAGGTATGCTTAAAATAAAGGTATTCCGTTTGCGGTCAACTTCCACATTATCGATGATGATCCAATCCGTTTCTAATACTAATAAAGCGACTAAAAATATATCTCCCGTTGTAATTTGCTTCATTATTTCGCCCTCCTAAACTCTCTGCTAATAGAATCTATAAATTTGATTTCCTTTAATCTTGTTTATGATTGTCTTTCCGGTAATGTAGCTTGCTTCAGGCCTTAGCCAAGGATAAAAGGTTGGGGGTGACCAGGTTAGTATAGACCCATGTGAATACTTCCACATACCCTGCTATAACTTCAGCACACCATATGTTCTCATGGACCAACTTTGGACTGTCCGATTATAAGGGAGCCGCCAGCGAGGGTAGGGCTTCTTTCCAGCCTCCTTTGTACGCACTCAATTTTTTGAGAATCTACTTTTGCTTATCATTTTTGGGAAGCAAATTATCCCCTTCTGATCATTCCTAAACCTTTTTCCTGAATAAGGCCGGCAGTGATTCAACTATTCCTGTTCCTCAAATACCATGAATAATCCATTTTCAAGTACCTTGGTTATTCCTTGTTCTTCAGCGTATTTATTCATGACTTCATATGCTTTTTCATTTGAACCATAAGTATTTAGATCAACAAAGGATTCCGGGACGTATGCTATTTCTAAATCAACCTTGAAACGTGATAGCGAGTTATGAGCCATTTCAGTAGCTTCATCAATCGTTATATAGCTATTCAATACACAATCGGCCATATCGGTTATAAATATATGGACTTTTTCCTCGATTTCAGCGTTTTCGTATTCAGAAAGACCGTATAGTTCCATTACATTTTCGTATTGGGTCATAATGATGTAATTTCTTCGACACCATAAGGAAGAAAATTGTTTTGGCTCGCCAATCTCACAAATTATTTCTTTCATTGCTACAATCGTTCCAATTAAATTTTCCATCACTTTTTTGTTAGTCATTTTTTATTCCTCCATTTTTTTAATTTGTTGGTTAAAGTTTTCCATTTCAATGACGATTTCCTCAATTTTTTCTATTCCCTTGGGATTAGTACAAAGATAAACTTCTTTGCTGCAAACCTCTATCCGTTTGTGTTCATGGGCAAATCTACAATAGATACAATGTTGGATCATCGGAGTACCTTCTTCCTGATAGTTGATTAATTGGTGATCGTGGTATATAATTGATAATGGATAAGTATATACATGCTAGAAAATGCCGATTAAATCATTAACCGCATATTTTCTTCATCTCCCATTTCTCCAATCTGTGTGAGTAGCGTAGCGCTCACTTTTATTTAAATTTAACTTATTCCATCTAACTTATTTAGTATCACTCATCAGTGATTAGTCCTTATCACAGATCAGTGAATAGGAGTAAACACAGATTAGTGATTAGTGGTTAAATTAAATTTCAAACAAAATAGATTCATCATTTTTTTTATCTTGAGCTTTATAAAACAGAGGCAGATAATAATCGGTTTCGGCTCCTTGGTAAAGTCTCTTTTTGTATATCATTAATCCTTCATTACATAAGATTTCTTTCAAGGTTTTCAGTCTGTTTACACTAACTCTTAATGTAGATATAATGTTTTCGTCACCAGGGAATGCCCATTCTTTCAACCTCTTATCTACATTTTTGTTTTCTCCGTGAAAAGTCCTGGAGTGGAGAAATAATAACAAAGTTATCGCATCTCTTCCGTTGTTAACTCCGTATTTATCAATCATTTTAGGCATTTCTTCATGAAAGAGATTAGTAGGGATCAGCATATGTGACATCCCATAAACATTATCTTGCTGTCTCTTTCTAACTTCAGCGATTTTTTCAAACCCATCAAACCCTTCTTTTGGTTTCCTCCAATTTTTCCGACCTTTTTTCTTTTTTTGTTTAACGTATTTCTTGATGTATTTCTCGTCTTTGGTAATCTCATACTTCCAATAATCTAGTGACATCTGATAAGAATCATAATCAATAACATCATTCTGACTAATTTCCATATCCGACTATCCCCTTCCGTCTAACAGACAGCGTGTTTTCTATTTCTCCATGATTGGAGATAGGAGTCTAACTCTTCACTTTTTTCGAAGCATAGGTACGCTTTTTTGGTTATGCTATGAACACCACAATCGATTACTTTGAAATCATTTGCCACTAAAAACTTTTGAACGTTTGGACTATAACAATAGAACACTTTATTTTTCGCGATTGTACCTTTCATTTTTCAATCATCCCCTTTTACCATATCGTTTGTATTAATAATTTTCCCCTTATTTGTAACCTCTGATACCGATTAGCAATGTTTTTTTAAGATTTTTGTAGAAAATAGTTTTGATATATTAGCATTAACTTTTTTCTTCATTATATGGCCATTATGATCGGGAAAAGGTAACAATCGGGGCCTGAATTAGGAAAAAGAATCATCTGTAGACAGGGCAACATAAGACCTGGAACCACAACCTTTCCCCTTTGTTGGTTAAGGCAGCTAATACTTATCGCAATAGAAATTTACTAAGCGCAGGTAACAATCGATGCATGAGGTTATATAGTGCATTGACTCTTCACCTCTTCTTGCCTGGACCAACCGTTTTATAATGGAAGTTGATTTCTTGTCGCAATAATCACACCTACATGGTTTTAATAACACCCCTTTATCCTCCTTTGGTGATGTTTTAAGAGCAGTTCAACCGCCTGATCGAGCAATTTAGATTTAGGAATGCCTGTATCTTTATGAAGCTGATCCAATTCGCTTACCAGGTCGTTTCTTAAGGTACTTGAAAAATACTGCCGGTTCTTAAGCTTAGTTTTCATCTCTATTCCTCCTATGGTGGGTTGCTTATATAAGAATTAGTACCGGAATGTACATGGAAAAACGCATATTATTTTTGATATTTTTTTGTGTTATTTCCTCGACCCCATTTATCGAGTGTTTTTCGAGCATTTTTTCGAACAAAAAACAGTAATTTCAAGCCTTCCTCGACAATTTGCATTCTATCAACAGAGGTTATACGGGGAATGAATTATTTTGATATATGTGTAAGAGACAGAATTATTTCAGGGGATCGATTAATGTAGCATAAATGTTGTATTAAGGATAATACCTTGATTCGGTATTTTAACTTTTGGAGATAATTAGTTTTGATGTTTGAGGAGTTGGTTTAGGGTAGTTAAATATATGGAGGGGAGTAGTCGAACGCTTGCGCTCTGTTAATATACGGGGGCCATTTAAAAAAAATAGAGCAAATTGTTTTGATATGGGGGCCTTTTCAAACCTCCCATATTCACTATTTAAGGGGGTACCTGCTTTCCCGGTTCAGATAATTACGGGGGGGCATACACATTCACCAGATTGACAATTTCCAAGCCCTACCCTATTTTCAATATAGGAGATTTAAAGTCGTATATCGAACGATATAGGGTTTCAAGTTACGGTAAGATCAAGATGACGGGTTTTGGTTATGGCTTATTTAAAATGACAAAATTCGAGGTTAGTCAAAAATCGAATTGACCTTTCCAGGGGTCCGATTCCTCATACAACTTTATGCAACAAAGTGTCTTTTCACAAACTTGCAAATCGTCCACAAACCCCGTCAAATCAACATTTGTATAAAATCACGTATAATTGATAAAACACCAACTTTGTGAAATCCCTTTACATCAATACTTATGCAACTCTCTAACTTCCTAAAAGAATGATTATGTAAACTAAATATGAATACGCAATACAAAATCCTGTATATATCCACCTGATACTTACTCACCTTTGGGCCTGTTAGCAACTATCACACTCACTCCATTTCATCTGTTAATACCCCGTCAGATAAGAGAGAGTAAGTAGCTGATCCTTAGTTGGTTGACACCATATTAATAAATTAATAATCAATCATCAATCGTTGTTTGCTTTGAGCGCTGATGAAGCGGCCGTCAAGTGAGCGAGTGAACAGCGAGCAATGAGCAATGAACAATGATTAATACACTTATCTCCTACCAATTCCACCTATACAAGCATATAAATAATGTGCAATAAATAGCAAATACTCAAGCAAATTATGCAAAAGTCACTCATTGTTGGCTGTTTGTTGGTCAGTCAATTGCTCGCCATTCAACTGCGATATAACCATGAATTGGCCTCATATTTGCCTGTATGCCGAACGATATGAACTGATCGAAGGAAACTCTTTCAAGCGCAATAAACACGCTTAGAATTGACTCCTGGATGCTTGAGCCACCGAACACAGCGAACAACGACCCGACCCGGCCCGGCCGCCGCGCGCAGTCTTCACCCCCCAAGTCTTTGTATAGGTCAGCTGTTAAATACACGGAGAAATTTGAAAACAACCCAAAACACCGACAAACTTCGACAAATAAATTATCAAAAAACGTCACATTAATTAGGATTAATTGTAAAACAACTTAAAATAAACAACTTCATAATAGGGTTACTATATGAAAAAGTTATGGTACCGGGTATTCTACGAAGTTCAACTTTGTGATGGGCATATAGTGGCTAATCACCTTCTCTCTCTCACCAGGGGGTGTTTTTCCATTCTGATTCCCAAATGACTTCCAACAGAAAATGACTTCTAAATATAGAAACAGAGCAAAAATAACACTATTCGTAATTACTTAATTAGATATTTTACGAAATGAGAAAATAGCCATTCAATCAGATACTAATTCTTTTTAGAAACACAAAACTAAAAAGGAGACTGATTCAGATGGCGAGAGTAGAAAAGAAGCAATTCATTATCGATAGTAAGGTATTGTTCGGACGTAGATGCGCGAAATGCCTAGTTAACAAGCCGTTCGAAGAATTCGGAGTCAATAGGAATGCTAAATTTGGAGTAACTGCACATTGTTTAGACTGTAAAGGTTACAAAAAACGCAGTGGTAGGTACATACCACTTGAAACGAAGATAATTAATGGACAAGAGGTAACTATTAAAACTTGCCGCAGATGTAAACAACCTAAAACTCTTGATCAATTCAATAAGCGCAAAGATGGTGCTGGTGAAGTACATGCTGAATGTAAAGAATGCCTAACGCGTAGGGTTATAGATAACCTAAAGAAATTACCTACTGAGCAAAAAAGAGAATACAACACTATACACAGACTAAGGGAAACTCTGAAAGGAAAAAGAAAAACAACTCCAAAAGACTTAACAAACCAATTTGAATTAAAGCACTTAAAAGTTATCAAGAAAAAATTTCCTACCTGCGCGATTACTAACTTACCTAATCCCGAACTAGAACACTTTATTCCTGTCGGCATAGGACACGGAGGTAATTATCCAGGGAACATATATAGATTTAACCGCGACTTAAATTTGGATAAAGGAGCAAAAAACCCTTTCGTGTGGAAAAAGGAAATTGAAAACGAATCTTGGTTCAGGGAAGATAAATGGAACAAACTTATTGATTACTTAGCGAAAGAAAATGGATTAACTTTAAATGAATTTGAGTCATTCGTAAATTGGTGCTTTGATAATCCTAGAAACGAAGATGACATGAAAGATAATATTGCGAATGGAATAGAATACAACAGTCTAAACGAATGGAAGAAGTCTATGGGCCGGGAATAATCCTGGTCTTTTTTGTTTTAAATTAACTTGACCGAAACAATCCTTCGAATAGGTTCCGAACTGTTCGCAACGATGCTCCGAGGGGTCCTTATAAAATGAGTATCCTTAAAGGTGTAAATATCGCTTACTGCCTTTTCATCCTCATCAACCTGACACATCTATTGGTTTCCGGGACTGCATCAGAACATTATAAAGACCATCTTCAGGTAGCATGATAAATTCCCGTTTTTGACCTGAATGTAATATTGTTACTTTCAGCTTTTCTTCATATCAATAGATTTTAACATGTTAGTTGTATGGGTATGCTCAATCCATTCAGCGACATCTTTAGCATAAGGTAGCGATGAAATGTCGCCACCATAAATTTATCCAAGAGAAAAAGGGCCTATTGTATGGCCCTCTAACTCATTGCTCTTTGCTGAAGTTTCCGAACATCTTCTGGGAGATTTAATGAATGCATTTTCCTGTGGCAATTAGGACAAATGGCAATGGTATTTTCTATCGTGTCATCTCCCCCGTTTGCCAACCAAATGATATGATGCGTTTCCAAATAAGGTTTGCCCTTCTTATCTTTAAACGGGGCAGGTTGATTACATAGTTGGCAGATACCATTTGCCTTTCTCTTCGCGTATTCAGTAACGTAGGCGTTTCTTTCAAAACCACTCCCCGACACCGGCCGTGTACCAGGTTTCTTAGGAGCGTACTTAGCCCTCTTTTTTAATTCTTCATCACTAAGGCGCTTTGCTTTTCTCTCTTGAAACTCTTCCTTCGCATTCAATTCTGAAATAGGAACTATAACCTCGGGTTGACCCTCTTTTACTTTTAACGGGAAAACGTAAACCGTACGCGGAATTCCATTTTTATCAGGTTGTATTTCTTCATAAGGTTCTCCTGCCAAGTAAACCTCCCCAATATATTTATAACGGCCGGCAAGAAAGACCTCAAATAAATACAACGTTACACCATTTGTATTGGAGTTGTTTAGTGTCTTGTTTTGAGCATAGTCTAAACTTTGATCCCCTTCTAACCCCATACCTGTATAATGAAAAACATCCCCAATCCAACGATCTTCATATGTTGCTTTTGTGTGATCAGAAACTAGTATAAGAGCGTTGGCGTATTTCGATCTTCTCATGCCGCTTGATACAGCCACTCTAAAAGTATCCATTAAGCCTTTATTATTTAATTCATCCGAAGGTTTTAATCCGTGGTTAAATGTCATTTTCAAACCTCTCTTGATATATTTATATGGATATATTTTACTATACATCACAACGTTGGTGATCCCTATTTATAAAATTTTGTAATATCATATAATCATACAAAAAGAAACCACCAAAAAAGTATACCTTCTTATTTTTTATTGATCCGAAGTGCCCCAACCAAGTTATGTACGACTTCAAGTCCTGCAATGAACAACGTCATTCCGATCAGACGGTCAGAAATAAACGGATCATTCGGTATAACTGCATCTAAGTAAACAAAAATTCCAAACAATGCATATGCAAAAAACTTTAAAATTAAACAGATAAGGTTCAATGTCTGACTGAAACCACTCTCTTTTACGGAATCAATCACATCAAAAATAAAATCTAAAATCTTCAAGAAAACTCCCCCTAAAATAGTAAAATTGGCTTACAATTACTTTATATAATATTAATTTTAAAAAACCTATACCTGATAACATGTTTTTTTAAAAAAGAGAGTGAAAACCACTCCCTCTTAAAATTGACTATTAAATTCTATTTAAGGGGCTAAATGAATTGTGCTGACGTTTCACATCTGAATTAGTCATCTGAATATATTTACGAACCATACTCATATCACTGTGGCCTAATATCTTTTGTAAGCTAAATGGATCGCCTCCATTCATTACATAAAACAAGGCTCCTGTATGTCTTAAAGTATGTGGTGACACCCTTTTATTTTTAATACCTGCCCTATCGCCATACTCCATCATATTCCTTCTGAAGGTGTTTGCAGTTAATTTCCGGCCGTCATAAGTTAAGAACAAAAGCTCCGATCCAAAGTCCTCTGTTTCTGCCATATATTCAGTTAGAAGTTTTATTGATTTGGAAGATAAAGGAACAATACGAGCCTTTCGTGTCTTTGTATCCATCGCTTCAAGCTGAATAAATCCTGCCTTTAAATCAACGTTTCTTCTCTTGATCTCCAACAACTCTGATATACGAACCATTGTATCCAGGAGGACCAATATCATTATTTTATCTCTGTAAGATGCATAATACTGATCATCTATAGATGAAATGAGCAACTTAACCTCGCCAGGGGTCAATGATTGAATGGTATCCTCCGGTACTTTTATTGGCTTGAACTTTTCGTGAATAGGCTCATTAATGTAACCTTCTGTATAGCAGAAGCGCATGAAAGCACGGATAGTCCGGACTCTAAGATTAACTGTCATTGGCTTGAGCCCTTTATCATGGATCATGAAAGCTAAGTATTCACGGAATAGATCAATAGAGATTTCATCTGATGGTAAGTCTCCTTCTAGGAATTCATAAAAGTACCGAAAATGGGTTTGATAATCCTCGATAGTTCTCTCTCCTAATCCCTCTGATTTCTTTACCACCATAAATCTTTCAAACATTTCAACTAAGGTTAGGTCTAAATCTACCTTCCGTTCCTGGCTACGGCGGCCTCTCCTTATTGTTTTCCGGTTGTTAAACAGATTTCTCTCCATAAAAAAACACTCCTTATCGTATAAAAAATTAACGATTAGAAGTGCGTTAGTCCCTTATGTATTCCGTTTCCGGTCCCCTACGTACTCCCGTATTTATTGGTCGAAATACGTGTGAGTTGTACCTGGGAGTAATTAATGGCTTCAAAAGTTAAATTGCCTATAAAACGTTGATCCAATAGGCTTTTTTGGCGGGACTGCCTGGGAATCGAACCCAGCTAACCTGGCACGCAGGTCACAAGCGGTTTTGAAGACCGTGGAGGGCACCAGCACCCCAATCAGCCCCGTAAAGACTCTTCCTATTATAAGGGCTAACGGAGCTGCTTTCAAGACTTATGCCTCCTTTCTTGTCGTTTCTCGGGACAAGGCTTATAATAAGAACAGGAAAATATGTGTGTAGGTGAAGGAAAATGCTAGAAGGCTGGTTTATGTATTTTATATTGTTCTGGGTTGTCATTCTGATTTCGTTCTTTGCGATTGGCGGTTTTTTTATGTTCCGCAAGTTTTTAAAGCGCATGCCGAAAGAAGACGGCAAATCGGATTTGGATTGGGAAGAGCATTATGTCAATGAAACGCGGCATTTATGGCAGCAGAGGGAAAAAGATTTGCTGGAGGATCTCGTAAGTCCAGTTCCTGAACTATTCAGGGATGTTGCAAGAATGAAGATTGCCGGCAAAATTGGAGAACTTGCTGTAAATGAAAAGGCAGATCAAATTGATCAGGACCTTCTGATTCGAGGCTATATTCTAGCCACGCCGAAACGGGACCACAAATTTCTGCGCAAGAAGTTGACAGAAAAACAGATAAGTATCACGCCATATGAACATTTATTCTAAGCCATTTCGGAAGACCGAAATGGTTTTTTATTTTTTCCGACTTTAAGAAGGATACTCACCACCTATATTGAATAGAAATGGAGAGTAACTCTATCCATAAAGGAGTAATCCAATGACTACAAAAGAAGTCTTATTAAAACAGCTATCCGCCTGCCTCGACCAGCCCAATTGGTTTGTCCCGCTATCAGCTGCCATCGGAGGATTATCAGCAAAAGAAGCATCTTATAAGTCAGGAACCGGTAATTCCATCTGGCAGATTGTCACCCACCTTACCTTCTGGAATGACCGCTATCTAACCAGGTTCAAAGAATTGCCGCTCTCCCAAACCCATATCGCCAATGACGAAACTTTCAAGCTCAATGAATCCGTTACTGACGAGGATTGGCATTCTGCCATAAAAGCTCTTCAAAATGGCTTGACTGAGTGGATCAAAGCCCTTGAAGAAAGCAGTGAAGACAAGCTTCTCTCCTCCGCCTATAAGGAACCGATCGAATCCTGGTCGTCTGTCATTTCAAACTTAACCATCCACAATGCCTATCACATTGGCCAAATCGTAGAAATCCGGAAAATGTATGGACTATGGGACCCCAAAAATGGAGTCCATTAAATAACAATGCAAAAGCCGCCGAGCGCAATGCCAGGCGGCTTTCAATCTATTAAGTTGTTTTGGGATTTCCCGATCCGTTCAGCTCGTGATGAAGCCTCCGATAATTCATATACATGGCAATTCTCCACGGTACAATCATCGAAAATGCGAGAATCCAGAACATGCCGCTCAGCTGTCCATAGTCGATGGTTGAGCTAAGAGCTATTTTTCCAATGATGCGGGCTACAAGCAACCCTATTAATATAAAAGCAAATGCTTTGGAGCGCTTCAGATAAATTTCGCTGTCCCTGATTTCAAAGGAGGATGTTTTAATTAAAAGGATGGAAAACAGCATTCCAACTGTGGCTGCTTCCAGGATCTCCAATGGAGTAACACGAAAATAAGGAACGGTAAACATAAGAGCACCTGTGCTCATAAAAATCGGCGGCAAGATGATTTTCTTTGCCGAAGCCGGCTTTTTTGCAGCCTTCATGCGGATGAACATAGCGAAGATTGCCATAAATACGGCACCGATTGATGAAATTAATACAAAGTCCATTCGATTTCATCCTCTATTTCATTTGATTACTAACCATATTATATCTTATGATTACTACCATATTATATCTTACTAGGCTTGATTAAGGTACTCAGAAGGATAAAAGTTCATCAAAAAAAGCCACTCCAGCTGATACCCGGACAAATCCTTATGTCCAGGGTACCCCGAGTCAGCTCTTAACTTAATACCCGATTTACCGCTTCTAATACACGGCCTTCATCAAATGGTTTTATTATAAAATCCTTCGCGCCGGCTTCAATGGATTCAACCACTACCTTCTGCTGGCCCATGGCTGAACACATGATAACTTTTGCATTAGGGTTGTCCCTCTTAATTTCCCGGACTGCCTCAAGCCCGCTCATTTCTGGCATCGTAATATCCATCATCACCAGATCCGGCTTCAGATTTGCGAATAGGTCCACGGCTTCCTTTCCGTTTTCCCCTTCTCCCACAATTTCATGGTCGGCTTTTTTCAGAATGCTGCTCAGCGTAACCCTCATAAACTTCGCATCATCAACTATTAAAATTCTCGCCACCGCTGTTTCCCCCTTGTAGTGCATTGGAAGTTATATCTCTATTATACTACATATATAGTAAAAAATACCCATAATAACATTTATTTAAACCTCTCGCAGAAAAAAATCATTCCTTTAGAGAGATACATTAATCCACTCCGTAAGAACACATATTTCAATATATCGAACTATCTGATATATTTCAATTGAAAGATTATGACAAATTTCGACCAGCTGTCATAGCCCTTTTTCCTTATAACAAAAAAAGAGGCACATTCCCAACTTGAATGTGCCCTTGCTTTTAGAAACCAGTAAATCCGCCAAATAACGGTGAAAGGAAGATAATGATTTTTGTCATCCAGTCAAAGAATAATACTACACCCATAATCATCATCAACACACCGCCGATTTTCATAATCTTGGCGCTGTTTCGCCTGATCCATTGCATTTTCCCGATGAAGAAGGAAAGAACAAAGAATGGAATAGCAAAGCCAAGAATATAGGCAATCATGTAAACCATTGCAGAATTCGGATTTGAGACAGCTAATGACCAAACCGCCCCTAAAATTGGACCTGTACATGGGGTCCAGCCTGCTGCGAATGCCATTCCGATCAGAACAGATCCCAGAAGGCCTGATGGACGATTCTTAAATTCAAACCGCCTTTCTTTCATAAGAAATTCAGGCTTAATAATGCCTACAATTAATAATCCAAAGATAAATACAAAGATGGCGCCAATTTGCCTGATTAAATCCTGGTATTGCTGAAAGAATTGACCAAGCATGGTTGTTCCAAACCCAATTGCGATAAAAATGGCCGAAAATCCGATCAGGAAGAATAGTGTATGAAGCATGCTCCTTCTCTGCATCATCGCATTTTCTTCTTTAATTTCCCCTACAGACATTCCGGTGATATACGATAAAAAGGCCGGATATAATGGCAGGCAACAAGGTGAAACAAAGCTTAAAAACCCTGCACCTAATGCAATAAATACATTCAAATCTGTCATAGTCACAACTCCTGATACTCATTCATTCCAATTTCATTCTAACAAATCCCATCTAGAAAAGATAATGGATAGTATGTGAACGTTTTGTGTCACAAGCTGCTACTAAAATTCATATTTACTTTCAACCTGGAACATGTAATTTTAATGTAAATGTTACTAAAGTTTAAAACAAGTTTCTTTTGAATTTATTACCATAATTCGATATACTAGTATAGATCTTAACAAATTCTGTTAGTATCTTTCAGCTTTTGACATGGATTCAAATTGGCAAAGTAAAGCCTACATATAAGAAATGATCAGAGAGGAATTATTGGCCATGTGTAAACAGGAACTGCTTACATTAATCGAACAAAAAAGAACAGAGTTAATTCAAGTGGCCATGAAAAGCGGCTTAAGCTCTGCCGCAGCAATCCGATACAGCCAGGAATTGGATGCCCTATTAAATGAATATAACCGAAGCTTCATTAAAAAAGTGCAGACACATTAAAAAACAGCCATGCAGTACCTGCAGGCTGTTTTTTGTTACTCCATTAACCTGCTGCATCCTCCACTTTTTCAGCAGATCCATTCTGCAGCAGGTACATTTTATGATACAATCCCCGCTTCGCAAGCAATTCCTGATGCGTTCCTTTTTCTACTATTTCCCCTTGATGAAGAACGAGAATCAATTCGGCATCCTGTATGGTAGACAAGCGATGAGCAATCGCAATCGTCGTGCGGCCCTTTCTCATTTCTTTCAGTGCTGTCTGAATGGCTTCTTCTGTTTCAGTATCAATATTAGCTGTTGCTTCATCCAGTACAAGAATTTTCGGATTGGCAGCAATCGTTCTTGCAAAAGCAATAAGCTGTCTTTGCCCGCTTGAAAAAGTCGATCCCCTCTCCACTACCGGATGGTCATAACCGCCTTCCAACCTTTCTATAAAAGGATGAGCCTGAACAAACTGAGCTGCAGCTTCAATCTCAGCATCTGTCATACTTTCATTATGCAGCATGATGTTATCCTTGATCGTCCCGTAAAAAAGGAAAGGATCCTGAAGGACGAGACCCATTTTTGTACGCAATTCTTCTGCTGGGTATGACTTAATGCTTCTTCCGTCAATTAGTATATCACCGCGTTCATATTCATAGAATCGCATCATTAAATTAATGATAGAGCTTTTGCCGCTGCCGGTATGGCCTACGAGGGCAACGGTTTCACCCGGTTTGGCAGAAAATGAGATGTTTTTTAAAACATCCCGTTCGCCGTCATAGGAGAAGCAGATGTTCCTGAACTCAATCTCTCCCTCCTTGATTTCAGCAGAATTGCAGGCCTCCTGTGCTGGGGCAGCCTCCTTTTCGTCCAGCAGCGCAAACGCTCTTGAAGAGGCAATGATGGCCTGCTGATACATGGAAAGCCTCATCATAATCTGATTCACAGGCTCAAAAAAGCGGTCCAGATAGCTTACAAAGGCATACAGCACACCGATTTCAATGGGACTGTTAAAAGAAGAAATCCCAAAGAAGCTCAATACAATAATAAGTGCCAGAACATACACGAGGTCAATGGCCGGTCTTAACAGCAGACCATCCATTTTGATATTGCGCATCCCTGCCTTATAATGCTGCTCATTAATATCGCCAAATTCCTTTCGCAGCCTTCTATCCTGTCTGAATACCTGGATGATCGACATTCCCTGCAGTGATTCACTCAGTTTTGCATTCAGCTCACTCAGCCTTTCCCTTAGGTCCATATAGAAAACAGAGCTGTATTTGCGGTAAGTCCGGATAATCATAAAAAGAATCGGGAGAATTACCAGACAAAACAGGGCAAGCTTCACATTCAGGATAAACATCGCCACAAAGATCCCTGTCAGAAGGAAGGCTCCCTGAATGAAGGTAACCAGGACACTGACAAACATATCTTTAATCGCCTCTGTATCATTGGTAACCCGGGAAACAATACTTCCCGCCGGCGTTTTATCAAAGTACTTTAAACCCAGTGACTGTACCTTTGAAAAGACATCCACACGCAGCTGCTGAATGATTTTCAGCGCGATTTCCTGAAATTTGAGCAGCTGAAAATAGGATACCAGCACATTCATGATCTGAATGCCCAGATAGGCTGCACCCAGGGCAAATAACGGCTCAAAAACCAGATTTCCAGGTGTTAAATAATCATCGATAAAAATCTTAACAAGAATCGGACCCAGGATGTCTCCAATCGTTGTTAACAGAAGCAGACTGAAGGCAAGTGTGATTGTTTTTTTATGCGGTTTTGTATAGGAAAGCAGCCGGAAAAGGACCTTTCGCTGCTCTTTTTCCTTCATAATCGGTGTCTTTTCCATTGATTTATCCCCCATGCTCTACAAGCTCCTCCAGCTGCTGCCGCAGATACATATTTTTATACCAGCCGTCTTCAGCCATTAGTTCAGCATGAGTTCCCCTCTGAACGATCCTTCCTTCATCCAGCACTAATATTAGATTCGCATGCTGAATGGCACTCAGCCGGTGAGCAGTAATAATCGTTGTCTTGCCAGACCGCTCGGACCGCAATGAAGAAAGAATTGCTTCCTCAGTTTTCGCATCAACAGCAGAAAGGGAGTCATCCAAAATCAATACTTCCGGATTCATCATAAGTGCTCGTGCAATGGAAATACGCTGCTTCTGCCCACCGGAAAGCGAGACCCCTCTTTCACCCACAACGGTTTTATAGCCATCTGTGAATTCGAGAATATCTTCATGGATATTGGCCAGTTTTGCTGCCGCATAAATATCTTCAAAGTCTGCATCCGGCCTTGTGAAAGCGATATTTTCAGCAACGGTGGCCGAGAACAGGAAGTGCTCCTGCGGGACATAGCCAATCGCTTCCCTCAGTTTTTCGATTTTATAGCGATTTATTGGATGTCCGGCAAAAAGAATTTCACCTTTATAGCCTTCAAACTCACGGATCAATAGCTTCAGCAATGTCGTTTTGCCAGCACCCGTTTTACCTGCTACGCCGAGAGTCTCTCCTCTTTCCAGTCTAAAATGAATTTCTTTAAGCAGCGCTTCATGTTCACCCGGATAGGCGAACTTCTCAATCCTGTACTCAATATCACCACTTGGAACTTCATTGATTCCAGCCTCATCATTCTTAATATCGATTTCTTCTGCAAGAAGAGCAGAGACTCGATCATAGGAGGCGCGGCCTCTCTCGACAATATTGAACAGCCAGCCAAATGCCAGCATCGGCCAAATCAGGAGACCAAGATAGGTAGTAAATGAAACCAGCTGCCCGATTGTCATCTCTCCTGCAATAACATATCTTGATCCAAATGCAATTGACAGGAAGAAAGAAATCCCTACAATAATACTGATCGTCGGATCAAACAAAGAATCAACCCGTGCAACAGAAATGTTTTTTTGCACTACATCTTCAGACTGCCTGCGGAAATCTTCAATATCTTCTTTTTCCTGGCCGAATGTTTTAATGACTTTAATTCCTGAAACACTTTCCTGAGTTTTGTCATTCAGTGAAGAAAAAGCCTCCTGTGCTTTGTGGAACCGTTTATGAAGAAGTGTTCCATACCAGCTTGTGAGAAGTGCCATGAAGGGCATCGGAATCAAACAGATCAGCGTCAGCTTCCAGCTGATTGTTGCTGCCATGGCGATGATTACGAAACCGCCTGTCGCCAGTGAATCTACAAAGGTAAGGACACCAGCTCCTGCCGTCTGCTGAATGGCCTGCAGATCATTGGTTGCATGAGCCATTAAATCTCCCACCCGCTTTTTCTGGTAGAAGGACTGTGACATATTCGTAAAATGCTGATAAAGTCTGTTGCGCAGGAGTTTGGACAGCTTTACGGCTGAACCGAAAATCATAATCCGCCAGTAATAGCGGAGCACATACATCATGAGGGCAACAGCAGCAAGAAGTCCAACCCACATTAATAATGCTTTTGCAGTCAGCTCGCCATTTTTAATCGAATCGACCACAATGCCGACAACCTTTGGCGGGACCAGCTGAAGCAGAGCCACGAATAACAGCAGAATTATCCCGTTTACATAAGCCTTTTTCTCCTGTTTAAAAAACCACAACAAATCCCAAAAAACCTTCATACCCCATCCTCCGAAATCCATAATAGCTTAAATAGTTTATCAAATATTGAGAAAATAAGGAAGATTTTTTCCCCTAACAAAAAAAGCACCTAAATGGATGCTTCATTGCCCTAATGCTTCTATGCGGTTTATCAGGCTTGTTGCCTCCTTAATGGTAGTGAACAGCTCTGATTTCTCCAGCTGATCGAGTGCAAGGCTGCCGTCCTCCAATACTTTATTGATCTCAGCCAGAATCGCTTCATTCTGGGTCACCAGCTCCTGATGAACATCTTCTGCAAGTGTCGGGATATCCTGAAGGGCGATAAATTCCTCAACTTCCTGCTTAAGTGTCATCAATCTGTCTTCGAGTTCCTGCTTTAATGCCGGGTCCGCTGACGCCTCCTGAATCAGTTGCGGCGCCTCTTCGGCAAAGTCGCTTAATGTATTGATATGCTCAGTCGCTTCATTAACATAGCCAATGGAGTTATTCACTTCTCCCAAGACCGAACAGCCGCTTAATATCATGGAAACGGTAAGGAGCCCTAATAGAATTAATTTTTTCATTTTACTCGTTCCTTTCACGATTTGTCATAGTATATATACGGTCTGTTTCATAGAAGGTTGCATTTTGGATATAAAAAAACCACCTTTCTGTTATTGTAACAGAAAAGTGGTTTACGATGGGATGCTTGTCCCTGATTACTTGCCAGTCTGCTTGTTCATGGCATTCATCATTTGGTTGATCTTCTTTTGAGATGGCTTCATGCCCATTTGCATCATCATCATTTTAAGCATTTGTTCATTAATTGGCGGATTTTTCTCAAGGTAGCTCATCATATATTTTCGAGCAATGAAAAATCCTAGTGCTACACCGGCAAGAAGCGCCAGTACACCAACTAGAATGTACATACCCATACTAACTTCCTCCTTCATGTTGTCTATCATACAGTGTACTAGACCAAAGGTTATTATACAATATTTGCTTCAGTTTTTCTCTTATTTTAGACGAACTTTCTCTCTTTTATCGGTTTTAGCCACCCATAGCGCTTATGCTGGAGGTCAACAGCCAGAAAGGAAGACTCGCTTTTTCGCAGCACTTCGAAAAAAACTGTCTCTGCCTCATAGCTGCCGGCCGCTTCTAAAACCAGACTCCGTTCAAAAACTTCAAGCTTCGCCCTGCTTCTTTTACTCATCTCTATATAGTATGCACTTTTTTCTATGATAAAGTCTTTTTTTCTCTGAAGCTGCTGGTGGATATATTGATGCACTTTTAAACCCGGGATCGGCTTAGTCACAAAATCAATTTGCTTCGATAGAATAGCCTTCATTTCACCTGACGAACGCTCATACTCTTCAAACAGCTGAAAAAACATCCGCTCTCTGCCAAAATAATGGGACGCAAATTCATCTTCTATTAAATACAATTGATAAGCTCTCATCTGGCCCCTCCTTCCGGGACAATCCATTTCTTTCAATTATAAGTAAACAAATTTAAGGAATGTGTCTGAAGCTGTTAAAAACTTTCACTAATTTTGTCGAAAGCGAAGAATTCATTTGATTATGAGGATTCTTGGTGGAAGAAAATATGCAGTTTCACTATTTTACAAATATTCACTATTGCATATTCCCCGATTTGATTGCTTGTAACCTTGTTTTTTGATGATGGGCTGGCTATTTACCGCTTTGTGCGCAAAAAAGGAAGAGCCTCTCAGCTCTCCCTTCCCGGTTAATATTAACCCTGCAGCAACGCTTTTACACGTGCTACAACGTTGTCTACTGTGAATCCGTATTCTTCCATGATTTTTTCACCTGGTGCTGATGCGCCGAAGGTATCAATGGCAAGAACATCGCCTTCGTCTCCTGCATAGCGGTGCCAGCCAAGTGAAGATCCCATTTCAATAGCAAGACGTTTTTTGACTGTCTTAGGAATTACGCTTTCTTTGTACTCTTTTGATTGAGCTTCAAAGCGGTCCCAGGCAGGCATGCTTATTACAGATGCATGGATGCCTTCACCTTCAAGCGCTTTTTGAGCTTCAACTGCGAGGCTGACTTCTGATCCTGCAGCAAGCAATAATACATCTGCATTGCTGTTAGAAGCTGGAGATACAACATATCCGCCTTTTTGTACGCCTTCGTATGCCGCTGAATCCGTTCCTTTTAATGTAGGAAGGTTCTGACGTGTCAATACTAATGCAGTTGGCTTGTTTGTTGATTCAATTGCTGTTTTCCAGGCAGCTGCTGTTTCATTTCCGTCAGCGGGGCGGACAACAGACAGGTTTGGCATTGCACGCAATGCAGCAAGCTGTTCTACAGGCTCATGCGTTGGGCCGTCTTCACCGACAGCAATACTGTCATGTGTGAATACATACGTTACAGGCAGGTTCATAAGAGCAGCCAGACGGATTGCCGGGCGAAGGTAATCCGAGAACACGAAGAATGTTCCGCCGAATACTTTTAGTCCGCCGTGAAGCGCCATTCCATTCAAAGCAGCACCCATTGCAAATTCACGTACACCGAACCAGATGTTGCGGCCATCAAATGATTCAGCCGTAAAGTCACCAGTACCTTTTATCATTGTTTTGTTGGAGCCTGCAAGGTCTGCGGATCCGCCAAAGAATGAAGGCAGGTTCTGAGCGATAGCATTTAGCACTTCTCCGGAAGAAGCACGGCTTGCAAGGCTCTTTCCTTCTTCATAAACAGGGATGTCTTTATCCCAGCCATCTGAAAGCTCGCCATTGATCGCCTGGTCCAGCTGTTTTCCTAACTCAGGATATGCTTCTTTATACTGTCCAAAAAGGGCTTCCCATTCCTGCTGCTTCTTAGAGCCGCTTTCCACAACCTGCTGCTTGAAGTGTTCATATACTTCCTGTGGAACATGGAAGTCTTCTTCGAATGTCCATTTATAAGCTTCTTTTGTTAATTTCAATTCATCAGCACCAAGAGGAGCGCCGTGAACATCAGATTTGCCTGATTTGTTTGGAGAACCATAGCCGATGACTGTTTTCACTTCAATCATTGTCGGGCGGCTTTCATCCTGTTTCGCTTCTTCAATTGCTTTTGCGATTTCGTGAAGATCATTGCCGTCTTCTACACGGATGTACTGCCAGCCGTATGACTTGAAGCGCTGTGCAACACTTTCAGAGAAAGATCTATCAAGGTCTCCATCGAGTGAGATATCATTTGAATCATAAAGAACAACCAATCTGCCCAGCTTCAAGTGGCCGGCAAGGGAAGCAGCTTCAGCCGAAACGCCTTCCATAAGGTCTCCGTCACCGCAGATGCTGTATGTATAATGATCAACAACATTGAAGTTGTCTTTATTGTATGTTGCAGCCAGGTGGCGTTCAGCCATAGCCATACCGACAGCCATAGCAATTCCTTGTCCTAATGGGCCTGTTGTTGCGTCAACACCAGGTGTATGGCCGAATTCAGGGTGACCGGGCGTCTTGCTTCCCCACTGTCTGAACTCTTTAATGTCATTCATGGAAACATCATAGCCGGAAAGATGAAGAAGGCTGTATAAAAGCATAGAGCCATGTCCGGCAGAAAGAACAAAACGGTCACGGTTGAACCATTCTGGATTTTTCGGATTGTGGTTCATGAAGCGTGTCCAAAGTGTATAAGCCATTGGAGCAGCTCCCATTGGCATGCCCGGATGGCCGGAGTTCGCCTTTTCAATGGCGTCAATTGATAAAGTACGAATGGAACTGATGGATAGTTCATCTGTGTGATTAAACATTCATTACATCCTTTCGAGTAGTAATTCTTCACTCTTTTAATATTATCGGGTGTCCCTTTTTTCACAACCAATAGGGTCAGGTAAAGGACAAAAAAAGCCGGTTTGTTACTATATTGACACAAAAAGACCCGGCATATGTAAAAAAAGCGGAGATAGATCAGTAATGCCATCTCCTCTATTAAAAGAAGGAATACAGCACAGTGTATCCCTTGCAATTATATTATTAGTGAAGGCGGTTTTTATTTTGGAAATCTTTCAGCTTTTTTGGAGTTACATCGTTCCCTTTCGGGTCAACGATTGTAACGCCTTTCAGCGTGTTTAACATACCAGAGCGGAAAGTCTCCAAATACTCTTTGCGCAAAGATGTCTGTTCTTTCGCTTCTGCTTCTGTTAGTCCGGATTCCTTGGCCTTCTTTGCCAGTTCATTAATTCGGGCAAGTTTTTGTTTAGGCAGCATTTATTAAAACTCCTTTATATCAAAAGTTTACCTTTGAATAATCTGATGGAAGTTTTTATTATACAGCAGCTTCAGATATGGAACAATACTGAAACTCAAATGCCATCATACTAAAAATGAGCACTTTTGACAAGGAAAGTGCTCTACTCAGCAAGTGAATCAATATGTTCTTTATACCTTCTATGGACAGTTGCTTTGGAAATATTATAGCCAAAACCTCTAAGCGTAGCTGCAATTTCAGCAAACGTTAACTCGTTTTTCCTCAACCGGACAATTTCCTCTATCGGCACCTCTATTCTTTCCCTGCCGCCATTTACTCCCTGATTACTTAGGTTTTTCTCGGGCCTGTATCCTTTATCAACAGCCCGTTGCATGCCGCGTTTGATTTTGATGTTATGCAGCTTTCTCTGATACTCCTCTACCATCCCTACGATACTGAGGACCATCGAATCTGATTCCGAAAGCTCCAGCTTTCCGTTATTCGAGATGCTATATAACTGGACTTCTTCTTTAAATATGCAATGGAGAATCGCAATCTTGGCATTTCCCCTCCCCAGCCTTGTTTCATCCTGGATTAGAACAACTTTAATATCCTTTTTTTTAATTAAGTCTAAAAGGACCAATATACCGTCTCTTTCGAGATCGTATCCGCTGGCCTGTTCACGGATGACCTTGACTACATCAAAGTCATGCGTTTTTGCCAGGTTCAAAAGCTCTTCTTCCTGTCTTGAAAGGGATGTTTCCTGAGTATCCTTTGTTGTACTAACTCTGCAGTAAATTATTGCTTTCATAACTTCTCCTTATTCGTTAAGGTCTGAACTGGCAAGCTCTTTATATGGCTGGTCATCCAGGGCTTTTACTGGAATAACAATTTCATCACCCGGAAAAATCCTACCTGCCGCTATCCCATTATTTCGTTCTACCCAATTTATAAATTGATCTTTTGTAAGAGAATGCTCAGAAGAAAAATTTTCAGCAATCTCCCATAAAGAATCACCTTCTGCAACAGTGACTTTCACAAACTTTTCCGTATCAGGCGTTTCTATTTGCATGAGCATTATAAATGATGCTGCCACACTTAAAGCGAAGAGAATAATAGCATAAGAATATGATTTCCACAATTTGTTCAGCATGATATACCACCTCTAAAAGAATGTATGTTCGTATTTGATGTTTTCATTATAGACCGAACACTTGTTTTGTGTCAACAAATATTCGAACTTATGTTTGTATCAAATGGTAATTGATGCTATAATTGAGACAATAAAAACACATACGAGGTGCGTAAAGATGGTGAAATTATCAAAAAGGCAGCAAGATATATTGGAGTTTATAAAAGAAGAAGTTAAATTAAGAGGATATCCTCCTTCTGTAAGGGAAATTGGGGAAGCAGTCGGTCTGGCTTCAAGCTCGACCGTTCACGGCCATCTCGCAAGGCTTGAAAGCAAAGGACTGATTCGCAGGGACCCTACAAAACCGCGTGCTATTGAAATTTTAGATTTGGACGAGGCTTCTAACATTCCCAAGGTCAGTGCAGTTAATGTTCCAATCGTAGGTAAAGTAACTGCAGGACAGCCGATAACGGCAATTGAAAATGTTGAGGAATACTTCCCGCTTCCGGAAAGAATGGCTCCTGCTGACGAGCATGTTTTCATGCTTGAAATCATGGGCGAAAGTATGATTGAAGCCGGAATCCTTGATGGAGATTATGTAATTGTCAAACAGCAGAGCACTGCCAATAATGGGGATATCGTGGTGGCTATGACAGAGGAAGATGAAGCAACGGTCAAAAGATTCTTTAAAGAAAAAGATTTTATCCGTCTGCAGCCCGAAAACTCGACAATGGAACCAATTATCCTCCGCAATGTTTCTATTCTTGGCAAGGTTATAGGCGTATACCGTCATATGCATTAATAGATTCAAAAGCAGGCATCGCTGCCTGCTTTTTGTTTTTTCCAATATTAAGAAGGTAATCAGTTCCTATTACCTGGTACTATCAGTTAAATCCTACGAAAGTAACTGATACTTTTCTTTTAGCATAAGGTTACAGTCATGTATGACTATTTTATTGTTCAGAAAATTCGGTATTTTTATGCATGGTATTTTATATTCATTTTCAATATAATGGTAATACACCGAGAATCAACCTAAGGTCGCTTGTCCAAAATCTCGACTTTAGGAGTGTGAAGTAAAAATGTTTTTGAACATTACCTTCGCTTTGTTGATTGGTGGGCTGGTTGGTGTCGTTGGACATATTCGGAAAGAAGGCAAAATGGTTAAACCCAGAAGGACAAAAAAGTTCATCTATCTGGGGGTCTTTGAAGAGGTAATCATGGGGGCTTTAGCGGCTGTTTTTTTGGTCGTATCTTCAGATCCTGACTCTGCCTTAAAGGCAGTTCTACTGGCGGTGATTGCAGGATTTGGAGGAGATGCACTACTGACATGTCTCGATTTCTTAAAAATAAGACACAAAGAATAGAGAGATGCAGAGAGATAGAAATTAGTTAAAACCTCGTTCAATTGAAACGGGGTTTTTGCATTTTTCATAAAAAAAACCCCTGACTTTATCAGCCAGGGGTTGTCATATTTTCTTAGTACATGCTCAGGTACTGCTCGCGCTCCCATGGATGCACTTGCGTACGGAACATATCCCACTCGATTTCTTTCGCTTCAATGAAATGTTCGAAAATGTGATCGCCGAGAGCAGAAACAATTACCTCATCTCTCTTTAGCTCTTCAAGGGCTGCTGCCAATGTAGGAGGCAGATCCTTGATTCCTTCTTCCTCACGCTCTTCTTTTGTCATTACATAGATATTGCGGTCCACTGGTGCAGGAGGAGTCATTTTATTTTTGATTCCGTCCAGGCCAGCTTTTAATAATACAGCCATCGCAAGGTATGGGTTCGCAGCAGGGTCAACGCTCCGCACCTCAACACGTGTACTTACTCCGCGGGAAGCAGGGATACGGATAAGAGGTGAACGGTTTTGAGCAGACCAGGCAACATAGCAAGGTGCTTCATAGCCTGGTACCAGACGCTTGTATGAGTTAACGATAGGGTTTGTCACTGCTGTAAATGCAGTTGCATGATTCACGATACCAGCAATAAAGTGGCGGGCGTCATCACTTAGCTGAAGATCGCCGGTTTCATTGAAGAATGCATTTTTGCCATCCTTGAATAGTGAAACGTTGCAGTGCATTCCGGATCCGCTGACACCGAATAATGGCTTCGGCATGAATGTTGCATGCAAGCCGTGCTTTCGGGCAATGGTTTTAACAACAAGCTTAAATGTCTGGATTTGGTCACAAGCTGTTAGAGCATCCGCATATTTGAAGTCGATTTCGTGCTGGCCAGGTGCCACCTCATGGTGGGAAGCTTCAATTTCAAAGCCCATTTCTTCGAGCTCCAGCACGATATCACGGCGGCAGTTTTCGCCAAGATCAGTCGGAGCAAGGTCGAAGTATCCGCCATTGTCGTTCAGTTCCAGAGTCGGCTCCCCTGCATGGTCAAGCTTGAAAAGAAAGAATTCCGGTTCAGGCCCTAAGTTAAAATCAGTGTATCCAAGGTCTTCCATTTCTTTTAGAATGCGTTTCAGGTTGCTGCGCGGATCGCCAAGAAATGGAGTTCCATCCGGATTGTAGATATCACAAATCAAACGTGCCACTTTGCCTTTTTCCGCAGTCCAAGGAAACACTACCCAAGTATCAAGGTCTGGATACAGATTCATGTCTGACTCTTCAATGCGCACGAAACCTTCGATTGAAGATCCATCAAACATCATTTTGTTATCAAGCGCTTTTTCAAGCTGGCTGATCGGAATTTCCACATTCTTGATTGTTCCAAGAATATCCGTAAACTGTAAACGGACAAATTTCACATTTTCCTCTTCTGCAATACGTTTAATATCTTCTTTGGTAAACTTCGCCATTGGTATTTCCTCCCTTAAATTTACATAGTGATTTATTTTTTGCTCTGTTAATGTGCGCCTGGAAATCCAAGACATTATCAACGAGCTAAAAAGGCTTTCTTAATGGAAAAAGCGTTGGATGCTGCCCTGCCGGGATGAAGAGCGATTAAAACGGCCAGCCTGCACAATTTCCTTGCGCAGAAGCTTCCGGATTTCTTCATCCGATAAATCGCGTCTCGCTTTTTCAGCTTGTTTATTCATTGTTTCAGTTAGTGCTTGCTGTTCTTTAACAAAAAATAGCTGCTTGATCCCCGCCATATTAATGCCTTGATCAATTAAATCTTTAATTTCGAGAAGGACATCGATGTCGTTTAAGGAAAAAAGCCTTCTATTTCCGTCAGTTCTAGCTGGAGAAATTAATTGGTGCTCTTCATAGTAGCGAATCTGCCTGGCGGTCAGGTCAGTCAGCTGCATAACAGTACCAATTGGGAAAAGCGGCATGGAACGGCGAATTTCGCTTCCAGTCAACTATTTCTCCCCTTTTCATTTACTTCTTGAGAATATTATATGTAATGTTAGAAAATATGTCAACAATATGTTAGGTTTTATAACATCATTTTTTCAAAAATTTTTCCCTTTCCTATTTTTATATAATTCTCAGACAAAGCAAAAGAAAGGGACAACTACTAGGCAGCTGTCCCTCTTATATTTACCTAATTTAATTGGACTAAACCCTTTTCCAGCAATTGGTTCAATGCAATGCATACAGCCATTTTCACATGCGAATAGGTAAGACCTCCCTGCACATAGGCAACGAATGGCGGCCTGATTGGACCGTCTGCTGTCAATTCAATACTGGCACCCTGGATAAAAGTACCTGCTGCCATGATAACATCATCTTCATAACCCGGCATATAAGCTGGATAAGCTGTTACATGGGAATTAACGGGAGATGCGAATTGAATCGCCTGGCAAAACTTTACCATTTTTTCTTTATCATCGAATTGAACAGATTGGATCAAATCAGTTCTTTTACTATCCCATTTTGGATTAGAGTTCATTCCAAGCCTCTCAAGCAGTGCTGCTGTAAAAACAGCCCCTTTCAGCGCCTGGCCGACAACGTGGGGAGCAAGGAAAAAGCCTTGATACATTTCCTGAAGACTGTAAAGGGACGCACCAGCTTCTGCACCAATTCCCGGGGAAGTCATTCGGTAGGAGCAGGCATCCACCAATTCCTTCTTCCCGACAATATAACCGCCAGTTTTGGCTATCCCGCCGCCGGGGTTCTTGATCAGCGACCCCGCCATTAAGTCTGCTCCAACATGGCAAGGCTCCCTGTCCTCAACAAATTCTCCATAGCAATTGTCAACAAACACAATCGCCTCCGGCTTAATTTTTTTTACATACTGAATCATTTCTTCTATTTGTTCAATTGTGAATGATGGTCTTGTTGCGTACCCTTTAGAACGCTGAATGCCAATCATTTTCGTGTTCGGTTTGATAGCTTTTTCAACCGCAGGGTAATTGATGCTCCCATCTTCATTCAGTGGAATGCTATTGTATCCAATGCCGAACTCTTTCAGCGAGCCGTTGCCTGTTCCCCGAATGCCAACGATTTCTTCCAGTGTGTCATATGGCTTTCCTGTTATGTACAGTAATTCATCACCCGGCCGCAATACACCAAAGAGTGCAATGGAAATGGCATGAGTACCTGAAATAATCTGAGGGCGCACTAATCCGGCATCTCCGCCGAAAACTTCTGCATATATTTCCTCCAATGTATCCCTGCCGATGTCATCGTATCCGTAACCGGTTGATGGAATGAAATGAGAATCGCTGACTTTGAAATTTTGAAAGCTCTTTAATACACGGAATTGGTTCTCGTCAATCCGCTCATCAATGCTCTTTATTACTTCTGAAATTTGCTGCTCCACTTCTTTTACAATCGGCTGCAGCTTTTCTCCCTGTGATAACTGTTGAAACATGATGTTCTCCTAACTATACGGTATATTTCGTTAAAGGTCCTGAAATCTGATGGTCTTCGAGGTAGTAGCCCTTGCATATATAGAGTTCTTTGTCCTCATTGAAAGCCAATTCCCTAAGGATGGTTTCGTTCTTGAGCTGTGAAAGTAGTTTTCCTTCTGTCGACGGCACCTCAACATGATAATGCTTCATCATCCCCAGGATCATCTGCTCAATTTTCCGTTTCAGCTCATTGCGGTCATCTTCTTCAAAGGCACTGATTTGAATCGTTTCTGTCCTGGCGGTCGGGACAAAATCAGGATGCTTTAGATCTCTCTTATTATATACCGTCAGCTGCGGTATTTTATCATTTTCCAAATCTTCTATTAGTTTATTGACTGTCTGCTCATGTTGGTAATAATCCGGATTGGACATATCAACCACATGAAGCAGGAGATCTGCTTCCTTAACTTCTTCCAGGGTGGAACGGAAGGCGGCAATCAGCGTAGTCGGCAAATCCTGAATAAATCCGACTGTATCTGTCACAAGTGTAATGAATCCACTTGGCAAAATCAGCTTGCGGGTCATTGGGTCAAGTGTGGCAAACAGCTGGTTCTCTTCATAAGAATCTGCTTCGGACAGCCTGTTAAAAATCGTGGATTTCCCTGCGTTTGTATAGCCGACAAGCGCAATTTGGAAGGCTTTGTTTTTCTTTCTTCTTTCACGATACCTGTCCCGGTGCTGAACAATAACAGATAACTGTGTCTTAATATCATCAATGCGGCGGCGGATATGGCGGCGGTCTGATTCGAGTTTCGTCTCACCTGGTCCCCTTGTGCCAATCCCCCCTCCAAGTCGTGAAAGCTGGACACCCTGGCCTGACAGACGCGGCAGCAGATACTGCAATTGAGCCAATTCAACCTGAAGCTTCCCTTCTTTAGAGCGCGCTCTTTGAGCAAAGATATCCAAAATCAGCTGTGTGCGGTCAATGATCCGCGCATCCAAATCTTTAGATAGATTGCGGACCTGACTCGGTGAAAGCTCATCATTAAAAATGATAATATCTGCTTCTATTTCTTCCTGAAGGGCAGCAAGTTCCTCCACTTTTCCTTTTCCTATATATGTAGACGGATGAATCCTTTCCCTTTTTTGTGTCAGCGAAGCTAAAACTTTTCCGTTGGCGGTTTCCGTCAAGGATTCCAATTCTTCCATTGAATATTCAAACCGCTGATCATCCTCATCAGTATGGCAGCCGACAAGAATGACTTTTTCATAATCCGGCTTACGTTCCAACAAGCATCCCTCTTTCGTATTCCTATTTTAATTGATCATAACAAAAAATCTGGTCAAATACTAATCTCACCGCAAACCATAGGCTTTTGCACCTTCCATTAAAAATGCACAAAAAAAGGTTGTATTTCTTTTTTTCCGTGTTAAAATCATATTGTTTGGAAAGAATTTACGTTAGTAATTACTCAGAAAAAATAGATTTAGAGTTTTGCATCATGAGGAGAAATGGCATATGACCTGGGAAGTTTTAAGTATGATTGGCACTATTGCGTTCGCTGTCAGCGGTGCAATTGTAGCCATGGAAGAAGAATATGATATTTTGGGTGTTTATATCCTCGGGATTGTTACTGCTTTTGGCGGCGGTGCTATCCGAAACCTGCTAATAGGTGTTCCAGTCTCTGCTCTCTGGGAACAGGGGTTATTTTTTCAGATTGCCCTTCTATCCATCACAGCTGTAATGCTGTTCCCGAACAACCTGCTCAAACACTGGCAAAAGTGGGGCAATTTCACTGATGCAATCGGATTATCCGCATTTGCCATTCAAGGAGCATTGTACGCAACGGAAATGAATCATCCTTTAAGTGCTGTAATTGTCGCAGCTGTATTAACAGGAAGCGGCGGGGGAATAGTCCGCGATCTTCTGGCAAGACGAAAACCGCTTGTATTACGGTCTGAAATTTATGCTGTCTGGGCTATTCTTTGTGGTTTTACTATCGGACTCGGACTTGCGTCAGCGCCGTTTGAGCTATATGCATTGTTTATCATCATTACCGCTTTGCGGGTTTTATCTTACACTTATAATTGGAAGCTTCCTGTTAAGAGGCTGGGGACAAAAGCATCGGCTTAAGCCGGTGCTTTTATTATTGTTATTGTAAACATTTTATATAAAAAGACCTGCTCAATCCACGAGCAGGCCCCACTATATTATTGCTTTACATTCGCCATAATCGTATTCGGATCAAAGCCAATGACCCATTTTCCATTCACATTAATTTGAGGCACTCCCATTTGGCCTGTGGTTTCAACCAGTTTTTGTGCTTCTCTCTGGTCATTCTGCACATTAACCTCTTTATAATCCAGCCCCTGCTGATCCAGGAAGTTCTTCACCATCGTACAGTAAGGACAAGTATTTGTAGTATAAACTGTAATTTCATTCATTTTACATTCCTCCTCCAGTAAAAAAACAATGCCAATGTTCATTGACACTGTCTATTTTATTACAATATCCCCTTAATCCGCTTCTTCAAACACCAAATCATTGCTTCTGAGAGTCATCAGATCATGTTTATCATAGCTGTTTTGCATTAATAGACGCATGGCCTGTGCCCTGATTGATTTTTCAAGGATGTTTCGGATGTAGCGCCCGTTCGAAAAGCTGTTAGGGCTGAGATTGGTTTTTACAAAATGCAAGTGCTCCCTCAGCTTCTTTTCGGATTCATGACTTAAAGTATACTCCCTTTCCTTTAGCATCCTTTGCCCAATTTCCATCAGCTGCTCTATCGAGTAATCAGGGAAGTCAACAACAAGTGGAAAACGTGAATGAAGACCCGGATTCAGCGTCAGGAAATGATTCATTTCTCTGGAATAGCCTGCCAGAATCAGAATAAAATCATGCTGGCGGTCTTCCATATGCTTGACGAGGGTGTCAATGGCTTCCTTGCCAAAGTCTTTTTCTCCGCCTCTGCCTAATGAGTACGCTTCATCGATAAAAAGAATCCCGCCAATCGCTTTTTTTACCAGATCCCTTGTCTTTTGGGCGGTATGGCCAATGTATTCACCTACAAGGTCGGCCCGCTCTGCTTCAATCAAATGTCCTTTTGACAGCACATTCATTTTTTGAAAAAGCTTGCCTATTAATCGGGCAACCGTTGTTTTACCTGTGCCGGGATTACCCTTAAACATCATATGCAATGCTTGCTTTCCAGCTTTGAGACCGGCTTCTTCCCGCTTTTTATTCACATAAATCCAGGCATAAATCTCCTTGATCATTTTCTTCATTTCTTCCATTCCTACAAGAGCGCCAAGTTCTTCTTCAATTTCTTTGAGAGCTGTATGCTCAGCCGGAATGGCTTTTGGAGCCGCTTGGGATTCGGGAAGCTCTTTTGTGTATGTTTTACGCTTTTGTGAATTGAGCACGATGCTGATCTGTCCATTATTTTTCAGGCGAATCGGCTGGTCCAAAAGCTATCACCTCACATTCTTAGCACAGTATACACAAAGAAGTAATCGTTGTGACAAAAGCCTATATGATCCCCGATAATACGGTTATTAGGCTAAAATACGACAAGGTCCTGCCGTTTTCAACAAGAGTCAACGCAGGAGTGTCGGTTCATGCGGTTTCCCGAGAAATAACGGGTTTTTCTCCGCTTTAGAGAGTGCGGATAACTGACAGTATTCTGCCAGTTCATAAGGAACAAGCCCACCAACTCTTATCCACATTAAATTCTCATATCTATATGTATTCAGCCATCATCCATTTCATTAAAAATATTTGTCTTTGCATAAGAAAATAGCCCGCTTCAGTCGAAGCGGGCTTTTCTTCCAGTTTTATATTATTGCTGGTTTTCCATATCCAGCTGAACATTGCGCTGTGGAACGAAGGTAGAAATGGCATGCTTATAAACAAGCTGCTGTTTCCCTTCTGATTCGAATAATACTGTAAAATTATCAAAGCCTTTGATTTGGCCTCTAATCTGGAATCCATTCAACAAAAATACAGTACAATTAATATTATCCTTGCGTAGCTGGTTAAGTACCTGATCTTGAATATTGATTGCTGATTTCATAATAATCCTCCTCTTTTATCTCTATCATTATGTATTCGATTTTATTTTCAGCTTTCCTTCAATATGAGCAGAAATTTCAGCGAATTTTTTTTCAAACTCATGGGGATCAACTGAATCGGACATATCAAACCATTCCACATTCATCTTGTTTCGAAACCATGTCAGCTGTCTTTTTGCATATCTTCTTGAATTTTGCTTCAGATTTTCTACAGCATCCTCCAATGAAACACGCCCATTAAAGTATTCATACAGCTCTTTATAACCGATGGCCTGAATGGACTGGCAATCCATTAATCCATGATCATAAAGAGATCGCACCTCTTTAAGCAAGCCCTCCTCCATCATGATGTCGACTCTCTGATTGATGCGGTCATATAAGGTTTCCCGATCCATTGTTAACCCAATCAGTGCCACATCATAAAGCAGTTCCGGGTTTTGTTTTTCCTGATACTGAGACATTGTCTTTCCTGTGCAATGGTAAATTTCCAACGCCCTGATCACTCTTCGAATGTTATTGGGGTGAATTTTTTCCGCGCTTTCAGGGTCTATGTCCAAAAGCTCCTCATAAAGAACAGTGTTCCCTTCCCTTTCAGCGCGTTCCTCCAAGATTTTTCTGAATTCCTCATCTGAAGGCGCATCTGAAAATTGGTAATCATAAATAACAGATTGAATATACAATCCCGTCCCGCCAACAATCATTGGAAGTTTGCCTCTGGAGGTGATCTCTGCGATTTTGCTTCGTACCAGTTCCTGGAATTCAGCTGCCGAAAATGGCTCTTCAGGATTTTTGATGTCAATTAGATGATGCGGAATCCCTTCCATTTCTTCTTCTTTAATCTTTGCCGTTCCGATGTCCATGCTTTTATATATTTGCATTGAATCTCCGCTGATGATCTCGGCATTAAATCTTTTTGCCAGAAGAATGCTTAATTTTGTTTTCCCAACAGCTGTAGGGCCAATCAGCACTGCAAGCTTTTCTTTTTCACTCATCTGTTCACTGCCTTTACTGCCATTCTAATTTTCCCCTGCCATATGGCAGGGAAATTTTTCAGGTACCATCTTACCATTCTTTTCATAAAAAAAGAACATTTATGCATTATGAACAAGTTTCATGTTTCCTATTCGACAAGTTTCCTAAAATTTTCTTATAAAATTACATTTTATTAACGATTCTATAACAAACAAAGGCTAACCCCCAAAATCGTGTTAATTTATTAGAAGGTTATATTGTGACAATATAAATTTGAAAATAGGTGAAGAATTCATGTTAAATACATCTGAAATTGGAATAGACTTAGGGACTGCTAATATCCTTGTATACAGCAAAACCAAAGGCATTATCCTTAATGAACCTTCTGTAGTAGCAATTGATACAGAAACGAAAAAAGTGTTAGCTGTCGGTAAAGAAGCAAAAGAAATGATCGGGAAAACACCTGGCCGCATCGTTGCCATCCGGCCTCTTAAAGACGGGGTTATTGCCGACTATGACACAACAACGGAAATGCTTCGCCAGGTTATGCGAAAAGCATCGAAAAAAGTCGGATTCGCTATCAGAAAGCCGAATGTCGTTGTATGTACCCCTTCTGGTTCAACAAGTGTTGAAAGAAGAGCCATCCATGATGCTGTCCGCCATGCGGGAGCGAAGAAGGTACATCTGATCGAAGAACCTGTTGCAGCAGCAATTGGTTCAGGCATGCCTGTCGATGAGCCTGTCGCGAACGTAGTCGTTGATATTGGCGGCGGCTCAACAGAAGTTGCCATCATCTCTTTTGGCGGAGTTGTTGCCTGCAATTCAATCCGCATTGGCGGGGACAGACTTGACGATGATATCATTCAATATGTACGTAAAGAATACAACGTCCTTATTGGTGAAAGAACAGCCGAGCATATTAAAATGGAAATCGGCTACGCGCTGATTGACCATGAAGAACTTACAATGGAAGTGCGCGGCCGCGACCTTGTTACCGGCCTGCCGAAGACTATTACACTGTCTTCCTATGAAATCCGTGATGCAATCAAAGAATCATTGCTTCATATTCTTGAAGCAATCCGTGCAACCTTAGAGGACAGCCCGGCCGAACTTAGCGGAGATATCGTAGACCGCGGGGTAATCCTTTCCGGCGGCGGTGCCCTCTTAAACGGCATGCAGGAATGGCTTTCACATGAGATTGTTGTGCCTGTTCACCTTGCCCCTAGCCCGCTTGAATCTGTGGCAGTCGGAACAGGAAAAGCGCTGCAATTTATTGATAAGCTGCATACAGCGGTAAGATAACCTATAAGAAAAGCATTCATTTTGCGGAATGGATGCTTTTTTGTTACGTATAGTGACGATTTGAACCACTTATGGTTTCTTATGAGCGAAAAACAATTTTATGGGTAATACATTTAGTTTACATAACATAATTATTGTCTATAAAAACGCTGAACCAATCTGATTCAGCGTCATCTCTTTCTACATTACCCTCTTAAACATTTTCTCCATTTCATAAGTGGAGTAATGAATAATGATAGGCCGTCCATGCGGGCATGTGAAGGGATCGGAGGAGCTCCGCAATTCATCAAGCAACGCCTGAATTTCATCATTGCGAAGATGGTGATTCGCTTTGATGGAAGCTTTACAGCTCATCATGATGGCTGCTTCCTCGCGCAGTTTTTTTATATCGACTCTCTTCATCGCTAAGAGCTGTTCAATCATATCTTCAATGATTTCCTGTTCCTCGCCTTTTGGAAGCCATTGAGGATGGGAACGGACGATAAAGCTGTTATGTCCAAACTGCTCCAGAAATACCCCCACTTTTTCAAGCTCAGATTTGTATTCATCGATTTTGATATAATCATCTGTTGAGTATTCAAAGGTAAGCGGAATGAGCATCTCCTGCAATTCGCTTTCAACCTGGCCGACCTTCTCCCTGAAATACTCGTACTTAATCCGCTCCTGTGCAGCGTGCTGATCAATGATATAAAGGCCCCGGTCATTCTGGGCAAAAATATACGTCCCATGCATTTGTCCAATCGGATAAAGCGGGGGCACACGCGATGGCTCCTTTACCGTGGCAGTCTCTGCGAAAAATTGTTCCATTCCTGCAGCTCTCGGCTCTTCGGACTGGAATATGTGCGGATCCGCTTGAGGCAATTCTACTGATTTATTGCTAAAATCCATAGTATGTGCATCCTGCAAGCCAGGAGTTTTTGCTGCATGCAGCTCCGCAGGAGGACTTTGCGGGCTATGAAGAACTGCTCTGTCCGGATACTGCCGAACAGCCTCCTCCCTCGTTTCACGCACAAAAGAAGGGACCTGCTCGCGTTGCTCAGGCAAATGATCCAAATCAAGAGCTGTCTGTTCCGACTTGGGCTTCAGGCTTTTCGGCTGTGTAAACCCGGATGGAATCAGTTCCTCTTTTTTAAATGCAGCCTTCAAAGCACCTGATACAAGCTCATTCAATTCATGTTCCTTGCTTAAACGCACCTCCATTTTCGACGGATGGACGTTCACATCGACAAGGAGCGGATCCATATCAATGTTCAGGAGTACTATCGGGTAGCGTCCGATTGGCAGCAGTGTATGATACCCCTCCTGAATGGCTTTAGCCAATGAGTAATTTTTGATAAAGCGTCCATTGATCATGGTGGAAATATAGTTTCTTGACGCCCTTGTAATTTCCGGCAGTGCTGCATAGCCGCTGATTTTAAAATCAAGTGAGCTTGCTTCAATCCGAACCATCTTTTTCACGATATTGAGCCCATAAATAGCTGCAAGCACCTGCCGCACATCCCCGTTTCCATTCGTCTGCAGAAGCTTCCGCTCATTATGGATCAGGCGGATGGCGACCTCAGGATGGGCAAGTGCCAGCCTGTTAACCACATCTGTAATATTGCCAAGCTCTGTGTGGATTGTTTTCATATATTTGAGACGTGCCGGGGTGTTGAAAAATAAATCCGTTACAGTGAGGTCAGTCCCTTTTCTCCCGGGTGCCTTTTCCATCACGTCCACTTTTCCGCCTTCGATGACCACGCGCGTTCCCGCATCGCCAGTTGAAGTTTTCATCTCAATTCTGGAAACAGACGCAATACTGGGCAAGGCCTCGCCGCGGAATCCAAGCGTGCGGATGCGGAAAAGGTCATTTTCGTCTTTTATTTTACTGGTAGCATGGCGATGAAAGGCATTCAGGACATCATCTTCCTCAATGCCATCCCCATTATCAATGATGCGGATCTTAGCTAAGCCGGCCTCTTCCACTTCAATTTCAATAATCGTGCTTCCGGCATCAATCGAGTTCTCCATCAATTCCTTTACCACTGATGCAGGACGCTCCACCACCTCGCCGGCAGCAATCTTATTTGAAAGCGAATCATCCAGCTGAATGATTTTCCCCATCTCGTCACCCCCTGTTTATCAATTCTTCAATTTCCTATGCAGCTCATATAATGTATTTAATGCCTGCATTGGAGTCATATCCAGGATATCGAGCGCTCTGACTTTATCAATGATCTTCTTTTCTTTGGATCCCAATGAAGGTTTCTTCACGTCTTCATGTTCCTCAAAGAAGGATAACTGTGCAGCAGGCTCTGCAATCTTTTCTGCAGCAGGAATCTCTTTTTTCACTGGGTGAGGGTCGTTCGATTCAAGACCTGTTAAAATTTCATTTGCCCTGACAATGAGTTCATTCGGCAGCTCTGCAAGCTGGGCAACATGGATTCCGTAACTCTTATCTGCTGCTCCTTCTTTAATTTTATGAAGAAACACAACCCGTCCATTTTGCTCGACAGCGCTGACATGGATGTTTTTCACTTTTGGCAGTTCTTCTTCAAGCACGGTCAATTCATGATAGTGGGTGGAAAACAATGTCTTCGCACCAATCCGGTTGTGTATATATTCAATGATTGCCTGCGCCAATGCCATTCCATCATATGTCGAAGTTCCGCGCCCGATTTCATCAAATAAAATTAAGCTATTTTGTGTGGCATTCACAATGGCATTTCTCGCTTCAAGCATCTCGACCATGAACGTACTCTGGCCGGAAATAAGGTCATCAGCGGCGCCGATTCTGGTAAATACCTGGTCGAAAATAGGGAGTACTGCTTCTGCAGCAGGCACATAGCATCCGATTTGCCCTAAAATCGCAGTAAGTGCGATTTGACGCATATACGTACTTTTACCGGACATATTTGGCCCTGTAATCAGCAGCATTTCCCTGTCTGCATCCATAGAACAGTCATTAGGCACATATTCCTGTGCGTTCAGCACCTTTTCAACGACTGGATGGCGGCCGTCTTTGATATAAATCCGTCTTTCATTAGAAAAGTTTGGTTTTGTATAATGTCTCTGTTCGCTGACGGCTGCGAAGCACTGAAGAACATCCAGCTCACTAACCGTTTTCGCCAGCTTTTGCAATCTCGGAATATATTCTTTTACATATTCGCGGACATTCGTAAATAATTCATACTCGAGCTTCACACACTTTTCCTGCGCTTCCAGTATGAGTGCTTCTTTTTCCTTTAATTCAGGCGTAATAAATCGTTCCGCATTTGTAAGGGTCTGCTTCCGCTCATATTGTCCTTCCTGAAGAAGGTGCAGATTGGCGCGGGTTACTTCTATATAATAGCCAAACACACGATTAAAACCGATTTTTAAAGATTTTATGCCCGTTTTTTCACGTTCCTGCTTCTCCAGCTGGGCAATCCAGGTCTTCCCGTTTCTGCTGGCATCGCGATATTTATCAAGCTCTTCATGATAGCCGTCCTGAATAATGTTTCCATCCTTCAAAGACAGCGGCGGATTTTCCATTATGGCGCTTTCCAAAGTATCCGTGACTTCTTCGCAGGCATCCAGGCGTTCAGCGAGCCTCACTGCTTCCTCATTCGACAGATTTGAGACCATTTCTTTTAAAATTGGTATCTGCTGAAGAGAATTCTTAAGCTGTACAAGATCGCGGGCATTTACATTCCCAAATGCCACTCTTCCTGCAAGGCGTTCCAGATCATAGACTTCCTTCAGCTTTTCCCGGATTTCTTCCCGTTCAAAGAAAGAGCCAATCAGCGTTTCAACCAAAGAATGGCGGCGCTTAATTTCCTGTTCATCTATAAGCGGCCTGTCGATCCATTGCTTTAATAGTCGTCCTCCCATGGCTGTCTTTGTTTCATCCAGGAGCCACAATAGCGAGCCCTTCTTGCCTTTGCTCCGGATAGTTTCTGTCAGCTCGAGATTCTTTTTCGAGAAATAATCAATTTTCATGTATTGATTTACTTGATAAGTCGCCACTTTTTGAAGGTGATCCAGACTTCTCTTCTGCGTGCGGTACAGGTAATTAATTAATCTGGAAGATGTTCTCCTTAGCTTGTCCTGATTTAAATCACTCAGAAGTCCTTCAAAGGAGTCCCGGACCTCGCAATCATCCTCGAATGAGATCGCCATGACGGAGCGTTCTTTCATTCTCCGCTGCCATTCACCATCAAAGTCGGGAGATATGACTACTTCCTTTGCTCCTGACATGGACAGTTCGTTCAGAACTTCCTCAAACCCGTTGCTTAACATCGTTACCTTCGTCTCACCTGTGGATAAATCATTGGTGGTAAATCCAAAGGTTTCATCTTCAAAAGCAGAAATCGATGCAATATAGTTGTTCTCTTTTTCCTGAAGACCTTTGCCCTCCATCATTGTTCCAGGCGTGATAAGCTGAACGACTTCCCGTTTCACAACGCCCTTTGCCTGTTTTGGGTCTTCCGTTTGCTCGCAGATTGCGACTTTATATCCTTTTTCAATCAATTGTTCAATATAAACCGGTGCTGAATGATATGGCACTCCGCACATGGGAATCCGTTCTTCCGTGCCTCCCTCGCGGCTCGTTAATGTGATTTCAAGCTCCTGTGATGCTTTAAGTGCATCATCAAAAAACATTTCGTAAAAGTCGCCAAGGCGAAAAAATAAAAAGGCATCCTGATATTCTGCCTTTACCCGTAAATATTGCTGTATCATAGGCGTGTATGCTGCTGCCATAACTTCCTCCAACGATCCATAATCTTTTATTTTTATAGTTTTGTTTTAGAGGATTCCTCTAAAAACGTCTTTTTCATTATATCATAGATTATTAGGTGACTCAGATGTGCAATATTTGCCTTGGGTATTCTTTATAGGTTATGAGGTTTCGAAATTCAAAAGCAGCTCCCCAATGGAGAGCTGCCAGTATTCTTAGTTATTGATGTATTTTTCAAACACATAGCCGAAGTCTTTCACATTGTATTTCTTGCGGCTGTTCATCAACCAGTTGAAGGCTGTTTCATTTAATACGCGGAAATTGTCCACTACGTTGGCATCCTGGTTGGATACTGAACGGCCAAGGGTGCTTGATGCCAAGCTAAGGCTTTTTTCAGCATATTCCATGGAAACTTCATTTTCGCGGCAGATCTCGGAAATGCGGATCAGGGCTTTATATAAATCTTTCAATTCTTCAATATGCTTTTTATGTACGTCAATCGAGAATGCCTGAGATCCGATTACGAATTTGATTTCCACATCCAAATCAACTGTACCGGCTGTTTCCAGCATCACGTTTGAGATCGTGTATTCGCGGTAGCTGTAGCGCTTTAAAGTGCGTTTTTTGCTCATAGCACTGGTACCATCCAGATGAATAAGCGCCTTATTTGTAAAGCAATATTCATCGGATTTGGACTTGATCAGGAAATAGATTTTCTCATTATCTTCATGCAGGACATAATCATCCGCGTCGACTTTGTCATAATCAGCCGGGTGAATGACACTTCCCACATCACTTAATCCCAGCACATCAGAAGCAACTTTTTTAAACATAAACCCACAACCTTTCTGAATTCAGTTTACTACTTTGCTATTTTAACATATGCAGGAAAACGTTGGCTTTATCATTTTAAAAGTAACAACGAAAATACCCCGGCAAACCGATTGCCTCATATACCCGGGGTATTCATCAATACAATCGGCCATCCATCAGGATCTTCAAAGGTCAATCCGCCTCTGCTCCAGTATGGATTTTCCGGTTCTGTTTCCAGATATCCAAGAGCAGCAAGCCTGTCGGCCATGTTATCCCTCTCCAGACGGTCTCCCACATAAAAAACTAATAGATGCTCTTTAGCAGGCTGCGGAAGCTCCATTTTTTCCTTGGATTGAGTAAATTCAAGATGATACTGGCTGTCAGGCAGACCATACATAATCCCATCATAGCCTTCATGGTTCCAAAATTCGCCGACTCTCTTCAGACCCAATCCTTCTTCGTAAAAGGCAATAAGTTGATCAAGCTGATTTGTCGGTCGTGCAATGCGAAATTGTACAGCAGGGATGCTCCCTTCCCATTCTTTTCTCACAATCAGTTCATATGGATATTTCTGATGCCTAAACCTGGCATCCCTTTGTCCTGATGCAAATATTTTAACAGGAGAAATAACGGCAGCCCTTTCAGTTGGATACCAATTCCGCCCCTCCTTCACCAGGACAAAAACCCCCTTGCTGTCCCCGTAAAAGGCAAAGGTCTCACTGGAATCCATTTGTTCATTTTTCAGGTACTGATCTAATTCATGCTCCATTGCAGCAACATCCCTAACAGGCAAACCAATCTCTCCGACATCGTGCCATTGGTTCCCCTTCTTCTTTATTCCCTCTAAAGGTCGCTCCAGCATCTCCAGAATATTTCCGTCCGGATCGATAAAATAGGCCTGCTTACCATTCCAAAACATGCTGTACTCGCCTTTCTGATTTGGAAGCAGCACACTTTCAGCCCCTAATATCTGATACATATGGTCAAAGTATTCGGCATTTGTCCGGAAACACACATGATAATTAGGAATCGCATCATCTTTTTCAAAATGAATTTTTGTTGTGCCGGCCATTATCGTAAAATAACTCTCAGTCTCTGTCAGCAGCTCCATTTCCAGCACATTTGTATAAAATTCTTTCATTCTGTGCATATCATGGCACTTTAAATTCACTTGAAATATTTTCATCCTCGCCTCTCCCCTTTGCATCTGATAACTCCATTTTAAGTAAATTCTATTCAAAAGGATTCAGACTAAAGATGGAAGGTACTGTCGTTATTTCGCTTGATTTTAGAGGATAGTAAAAAGAAAAACTAGGAAGTAAAACCTCCTAGTTTGTTATTACTCTTCTTCAGTTCCCACCAGAAAATCCGGATTTAAATCCTCGAATTCTTCATCTTCCACGTCAAGTCCCCAAGCGTCATCATCACATTCGCACTTGTCTGGGTAGACAGCTACACACACTTTTGTTTCGCCGATTACCTCGACCATGAACTCTCTTTCCACTGTGACGATGATTTTGTTGCCGTTTGGAGAAATGACAGCTTCACAGCAGCTCGGCTGCTGCAGAACACGGGCGATGATATCATGATCATCCAAACAGTCCGGATCACGGTACTTCAACTTAATGACATCTTTATACTCAACCCGTTCGGTAACAACTTCGGTTTTAGTATTATTGTTAAAAGAGTACCAAACGTTAATGTCATAATGGCCGCAGATTTCCACTGTTTTTCCGGCTTTTTTCGCCTCGTACGTATGGTTTATGATCCAGCAGCCAAGTATGCTTGACGGATGGTGTGACGGGCAGATCGTATGATTGGACTGTGTGAATTTACGTCCTTTCGCAACGACCGCTTTCGTTATAATCTCTCTGTAATCTCCCATTGCGAGCGAACCCTCCTCATTCATTTTCAATTCATCCTATGCGGGATATTAGACTAGTGTGCGATAATTTTTATGAATGTTAGGCAAAAGTATTGGCATGATTTATAGTATGCCGGAAGCGGGCGAATGTTCCGGTCTGAACAAATCCTGCCGGAGATTAAATATGTATACTGTCTGCAATAAGAAAGCGGCTTTACCCGTAAATAGGTAAGTAATTGAAAAATGCACGTTTGTCCTATTACACCTGCGGAGACAGCTTGGCTAATGAATCAATATAATAAACTATCGATAAGGAGGTGAACAGGAATGGCAGACAAGGAGAACTCCAGCTATAAAGTTTCAATCAATGGAAAAGAGCTGACAGGGGAAGAAGCAAAACAATATGCAGAACAGATGGTTGCCAAATTTACTGAATCTTTGGGCGGAATTTATTCAAAAGGATTAGAAAAAATTCAGTCTGAAGAGTTAAAAGGAAATCTAATGGAATCTCTTAAGCCATTGAAAAACTTGGAAGGTCTCTTCGCAAAAAATTCCTCCGGGATCGGGAATATGATCCCAGCATTAAAAAATCTGCTGCCTGTTGTGGAAACATCCGAGGACTATAAACAGGTGAAACTATCTGTAAATGGAAAAAAACTTTTGGATTTAGATCTTACCGACATGATGAAGAAAGATTCATAATCTGGACATCAGCCACTTCAATCAATTGAAGGAGGTGAAAACCATGCTATCAAGATGCTATGACGATTACGAAAATGACAATAGCGTATTGCCAAGCGGAGGAGCAGTAAATGGAGCAGACAGCGGCAACGAAGCTGAAGCTTTTACTTTCGCTGCACAAGCCAATCTTCCGCAAACAAACCTGAACGGACAATTGCCGATTTCAGGAGGCGGATTTGCTGTCAATGCTGCACTGATCAACATTCCGATTCTTTCCGCTCAATACAATGTTGCAAATGGAGGAGACTCCACAGCTATTTCTGTAAACACTACAACTCAGCAGCAAAGCAATAAAGCGTAATATTAAAATAAAGCCATTTTTCTATGCAGAGTCTTAAAATGTCCAAAAAGAAGGGAGGGAGTACCATGCTAAGTCAAAATATACAAAAACTGGATCTGGATCCGGAAGTCCTCAAGCAGCTGGGTATTCCAAAGGAGTTCATTGATATGGCTGCAGAAGCAGGAATACCGTCCATCAATAACCATGCTGCCGGCGGAAAGGGCGGACGGGCTATTAATCTCACATATGTGGATAATTACTCGACATTGCTCCTTGTATACACTTTCCTTCTTAACTTTTTGGACAAAAAGTCTGATGATGCAGGAACTAAAATGCTCAATCAATCCTTGCTGTCGACTTTAAATGCTGCGATTATCGAACAGCAGGAGTATAGAAAAGAATTTTTAAAGGCAGTAGAACTATTGCGAAACCAATAAATGGCCCCCCCACAACCCATGGCCAATACCAATTCCTCCCTTAAATATAGAGCGTAAAAAACACCCTGCACTATCTGGTGCAGGGTGTTTCCGTTTCTGTAATTAATGTGAACAGCTGCTGTTCTTGATCTTAGATCCCGTTTCGCCGCTCAGCAAATCTCCGCCCGTAGTCATAATGACTTCGTCTGTTACTGTGTTGGAAATCGCATTTGCCACAATTTGAAGCAATTCATTAACATCCACCTGGGATTGCTTGAATTCCTGTACAACAGGAATCTCATCCAGCTGCTGCTCCAATTTGGCTATTTTTTCTTCCGTCTTCTTTAATGCTTCAGCTTTTCCATAGTGCTGAAGATTAACAGCCTGCTTTTGCAGACCTTTGATGGCTGTGATGGTTGCACTAACCTTTTCATTACCATTAATCTGTGCTTCTGCACGTTTGAAAAAATCCACTTCTTCTGTCTCTGCAATCATACGTGCCAAATCCTTCGCACGTTCAACAATTTCGCTCTTTGTGTATTTAGCCATTACTGATTCACCTCTACCGCGTCTAGTTCTTCAACCATTTCTCCGTTTAAGGACCATGTCTTTGCAGCCGATACTTTTACTTTTACAATTTTGCCGATTGCTGTTTTCGGCCCCTTAAAGTTTACAAGCTTATTTTTTCTTGTGTATCCTGCAAGAATTTCAGGATTGTTCTTGCTTTCACCTTCCACAAGAACTTCTACAGTCTGGCCTTGATATTGTTTCATTGCCTCTGCCGAAAATTCATTTACTAATGCATTCAGACGCTGAAGTCGCTCTTTCTTTACTTCCATTGGTACATTATCCACCATTTTGGCAGCTGGTGTACCTTCCCGAGGTGAGTAAATGAACGTATAAGCAGCTTCGAAGCCTACCTCCCTGAATAGGGAAATTGTTTCTTCAAATTGCTCTTCTGTCTCATTAGGATAGCCCACAATGATATCAGTGGTGAAGGTTGCTCCTGGAATAGCCGCTTTAATTTTGCGAACCAGCTCCAAGTATTGTTCTCTTGTATATTTACGCGCCATGATTTTTAAGACATCCGTTGAACCGGATTGAACCGGTAGGTGTATGTGTTCTACCAGATTTCCGCCTTTTGCCAGCACTTCAATCAGATGATCATCAAAGTCTCGCGGATGGCTGGTTGTAAAACGTACGCGCGGAATATCGATTTTGCGCATTTCATCCATCAAATCGCCAAGGCCATATTTGATATCCTCAAAATCTTTTCCATATGCGTTTACGTTTTGCCCAAGAAGGGTAATTTCCTGATAGCCCTGTGCAGCTAACTGACGAACTTCCTGAATGATGTCCTCAGGACGTCTGCTCCGCTCTTTTCCGCGTGTATAAGGAACGATGCAGTAGGTGCAGAATTTATCACAGCCGTACATAATGTTAACCCATGCCTTAATATTGCCGCGGCGCACTTTTGGAAGGTTTTCAATTACATCCCCTTCCTTTGACCATACTTCAATAACCATTTCCTTTGACATATAGGCTTCCTGAAGAATGTTAGGAAGACGGTGGATGTTGTGTGTTCCAAAAATCATATCTACCTGGTTATATGTTTTAAGAATCTTGTTAACAACCGATTCCTCCTGGGACATACATCCGCAGACCCCAATCAGAAGATCCGGTTTTTCTTTTTTTAAATGTTTAAGATGGCCAAGTTCTCCAAACACTTTATTCTCGGCATTTTCCCGGATGGCACATGTATTAAGCAAAATGACATTCGCATCTTCCACTGAGTCTGTAAGCTCATAGCCAAGACCCAGGAATATGCCGGCCATTACTTCGGTATCATGCTCGTTCATCTGGCAGCCGTATGTGCGGATATAGAATTTTCGGCCATTTCCCATACCATAAAATTCTTCAGGGATTTTAAAATCTTTATGATATTTTACTTCTTCTTTACCGCGTTTTTTCGCATCCTTTAAGGAAGGTGCAGTGTAAACAGTTTCAAAATATTTGCTGTAATCTTTTGCGGATTTTTTGTCCGAAGGATTTGCTGTTTGCACTTGCTGGCTTTCTAAACGTTGTTTTTCGTTCATTATTTATCCCCTTTCTCTTTCTCCTGAGCAGCATCTATCATTAAAACTCATTATTCAGCTAATATCATGCTGTGCAATATACATGTGCACATTATTATAGTATAAGGCTTTCTGATAGTTAAAACAATAGAAAACCGCACTCTGCCACTAATCAGAAGCTATTACTTGTATGTACGATCAGGGATATTTTTAATCCTGCACAATCACTAATACTAGACTAAATTTAGTATTTTGTGTGTGATACTTGTCACATTAGACTCAAAAAAGAAGCCCGGATGCCCGAGCTTCTAGTTTATTACATAAATTCAGCTGCAAGTTTATCAAAGTGAGCTTGATCAAGTTCAAGGTCCGCTTGTGATAATGGAGTTTCAGAGTATCCTGAAAGCAGTTCCTGATATGACTTTCGCTCAGTGTCCTGATAGATTAAGCCAGTTACAAGACCGCTGTGCTTCATAAGAGTCTGCATAGCCATTTCGCGGCTTGAATGATCATAGCCTTCTACATCGCTAAGCTTTGTCAGGTTTTCTTTAAACCAGTCATATGTGTTTACTTTGTTGTATGTAACACATGGGCTGAACACGTTAATTAAAGAGAAGCCATCATGCTTGATTCCTGCTTCGATTAACGCAGTCAGATCTTTAAGGTCAGTTGAGAAGCTTTGCGCTACGAACGTCGCACCAGCTGTTAATGCCATTTCCATTGGAGAAATCGCCTGTTCAATAGAACCTTGCGGAGTGGACTTAGTTTTGAAGCCAGCCGCAGAACGAGGTGAAGTCTGTCCTTTTGTTAAACCATAGATTTGGTTATCCATTACGATGTAAGTGATGTTCACATTACGGCGGATTGCATGGATCGTATGGCCCATACCGATCGCGAATCCATCACCGTCACCGCCGGAGGCGATAACTGTCAAATCGCGGTTGGCCATTTTAACACCCTGGGCGATTGGAAGTGAACGTCCATGAATGCCATGGAAACCATATGAATTGATATAACCGGAAATACGTCCGGAACAGCCGATGCCTGATACGACAGCTAAGTTCTCAGGCTCTAAACCAACGTTTGCTGCCGCACGCTGAATCGCAGCCTGCACGGAGAAGTCTCCACAGCCCGGGCACCAGTTTGGTTTTACATTATTTCGAAATTCTTTAAATGTGGCCATTTAGAACAACTCCTTGCATTTTGTGTGAATTTCATGCGGCAAGAATGGATTTCCGTCGTACTTCAATAGCTTATATACTTTCTCAGCATGTCCGACGTTCATCTTCATGATGTTCGCTAATTGTCCTGTAGCATTGTTTTCAACTACGGCGATTTTCTTAGCTGTTTTTACAAGCGGTAATAATTCATCAGTTGGGAAAGGATGAATCAGGCGAACTTGTGCATGATTTACTTTAATGCCGTCCTGTTCAATCCTGCCAATAGCTTCCTCAATTACACCTCTTGTTGAATTGAAGCCAACGATGAGCAGGTCTGCTTCTTCATGCGGAGCATTCTTGTGAACAGGTGTATTGAACTTAATATTTTCAACCTTGCGGAAACGCTTATCCATTTGCGCGTTGCGGTTTGCAGCTGATTCTGAAGGTTTTCCCGTTTCATCATGCTCTACACCTGTTACATGATGGATTCCGTTCTTCATGCCAGGTATTACACGTGGAGAAACCCCATCTTCTGTAACCTCAAAGCGCTTGAAGTAGCCTTTGTTTTCAATTTCAGGAAGTTCTTCTGTAACAAGTTTTCCACGGCGGATTTCAACTTTACTGAAATCCAGCGGCTCCACTGTCTGTTTACCAAGAGAAAGCTGCAAATCTGATAGGATTATAACCGGGCACTGGTATTCTTCTGCCAGGTTGAATGCTTCCGCTGTATCATAGAATGCTTCCTGTACAGTACTTGGAGCAAGGACGATTTTTGGAATCTCGCCATGAGTGCCGTAAATCATTGCCATTAAATCAGATTGCTCCTGTTTTGTCGGAAGTCCTGTGGAAGGTCCTCCACGCTGTGTATCCACGATAACTAAAGGTGTTTCAGTAATCCCTGAAAGGCCGATTGCTTCCATCTTAAGGGAAAGCCCAGGACCGGCAGATGCAGTAAGTGAGCGGACACCTGCGTAGTTTGCACCAATTGTCATTGTAACTGCGGCAATTTCATCTTCTGTCTGGATAACAGAACCGCCAAGCGCAGGAAGCTTTTTAATCAGGTATTCCATGATTTCGGATGCAGGTGTGATTGGGTAAGCGGCCATAAAGCGGCAGCCGCCTGCAAGCGCACCTAGAGCGATCGCATCGTTTCCGATCATAAATAGACGCTTCATTCCGTCTGCTTTTTCAAGCTCCATTAATTCCACATCATCACTAAGCTTTTCCTTCATGAAATCAAAGCCGGCCTGAATGGCTTCCATGTTCTTATCGACAACCTGCTGTCCCTTACGTCCAAAAATTTCTTGAACTACTTCTTCAAATACTTTAATATCTAGATTTAGAACTGCACATGTCGCACCGACAGCAACCATGTTTTTCATCAGGGATGTTCCAAGCTCAGTAGCAATCTCTGTAAAAGGCACTGCAAACAAAACTGCATTCGTATCTTCTGGCTGTTTAGGATCAAATTTCGCATCTGCAATCATGATCCCTTTATCGTGAAGTTCTTTGTAGTTTAAATCGATTGTTTCCTGGTCGAAAGCTACCAGAATATCTAAATCGTCTGATATAGATCGGATTTGTGACGTGCTGACGCGAATCTTGTTGTTCGTGTGCCCGCCTTTAATTCGTGATGAAAAGTGGCGGTAACCGTACAGGTAGTAGCCTAAACGATTTAGCGCAATGGAAAAAATCTCTCCGGTACTTTCAATACCTTCCCCTTGCTGTCCTCCAACTTTCCATGAAAGTTGATTGATCATCTCTTACACCCCTTTAGATACGTTAAGAAATTATGTAAAAACGCATTGTTTATATCAGTGTAGTACTTGTCCAGTCACTCCGCCATTTCAACATGCATTTTAGGCTATATTCTGGAAGATGGATGGGTACTAAACGCTTTCAATTCTAGACCTATGTGTCTAAAAAAGCAACCCTTTCCCTATATTTATCGGATTAAAAGATGAATATTTTTTTATTTTTTGAAAAATGCTAAAAAGATAATTTAATTGCGGATTTTTGAGGTTCCTCTCATACCTTGATATATCTATTTTTCACCATTTTCACCTTGGAAACCTGCTATAAAAATTCCGAAATATAAATTTTTCAGCTTGTATTTCAGAATAATATTTTAACAGTTCATTTATCAGGTTATCGTATTTTCTTGCATCCTCCAAATCTGTAACTTTCCCATCTGTACCATCAAAATCCGAACCGAATCCGACGTGATTTTCTCCTCCGAGTGAACATACATATTCCAGGTGCCTTAGAACATCAGTAATTGCAGCTGTTTGTTTGCCAGATAAAAATTCATTCACAAATGTAATGCCCATCACACTGCCCCTGTCAATCAGTGCATTAATCTGTTCGTTCGTTAAATTACGAGGATGCGGGCACAAGGAATAGCAGTTTGAATGAGTGGCAACGGGATAGTCGGCCCATTCCATCACATCCCAGAAGCCCCGTTCAGAAAGATGGGAAACATCGCACCATGCTTTACTGGCATTTAATTCATGTACCACCCCTTTGCCAAAAGAAGATAGGCCTGCCCCTCTCTCTTCAAGCACTCCATCAGCTGCACAGTTTGCATAATTCCAGGTTAACCCCACTGAAGATACTCCCAGCCTGAGAAGCGTCTTTAATTTAAGCAGATCGCAGCCAACCGCGTCGCATCCCTCCAGGGTCAATATCGCTCCAGTCTCATTATCCTTCAGCATGTCGATGTCCTGGATGCTTTTAATGAGCTTTAATTGCGGATTAGGTTTAAGCACTTTTTCGTAAAACAGATTGACCATATATAAGGCTGCGTTGAACTTCATTTCCGTATGAACGGATTCAGGAACAAATATGGCAAAGCACTGAACCTTAAAGCCTGATGCCTGAAGCGTTTCCAAATTCACCTGAAGACTGCCTGAATTTTGAAAGTCAATCCTTCTGTCCATAAACATTTTATATAATACATCACAATGTGCATCAAATATTTTCAAGCGTTCTTCCTCCCTCTTTTTCTCCATAGCATTATCTTATTAAAAAAAGAACCTGTTTGCCTATAACGCAAACAGGTTTTATTGTTTTTGTGAGAATCTATATTTTACTGACTTATGCATATGACAAAGGATGATTTCCCATTCTGATGCTTTTGGGCTAACGCGGCTCCACAATCAGCTTAATGGCAGTCCGTTCTTCGCCGTCGATCAGGATATCCGTGAATGCAGGGATACAAATTAAATCCACTCCGCTAGGCGCTACGAATCCTCTTGCGATCGCTACTGCCTTAACAGCCTGGTTCAATGCACCCGCACCAATTGCCTGGATTTCCGCATTTCCTCTTTCGCGCAGAACTCCAGCAAGCGCACCAGCTACAGAATTAGGATTAGATTTTGCTGAAACTTTTAATATTTCCATTCCTAGCTCCTCCTCGTTTTACCCCTCCTGTATGCATTGCTCAAAGCGCAGCTTTAACCTTCTGTAATGGCCGAATGACTTCAGTCAAGCCATTTCTTTCCATTCATACACTTACCGCTTTGATGGAATTTAGCACCAGGTCTATATATCATTCCATTGCTACTATATTCAGCTTGGAATTCACATATTCCAGCTTGGACAAAAAAAGCAGGGTTTCAACCTGATTTTCTTCCTGATTTCTGCATGTCCAAGAAAAAAGCGCCTTAAGTTTTGTTTCTGCTAATACAAAAAGACTGCGATCCGGCCCATCCGGATGCAGTCTTTTTTCAGTTTATGAGTAAAAAGGATGGTCATCATTAATCAGGATCCGGTCAATTTTTTTGGCCAATCCTGTTTTAGGGTTCAGTTCAATTATCGCTGCGCTTAACTGGTTTCTGCCTTCTTTCGGAACTTCAAATCGAACCGGGAGCCCTGAGATAAACCTTTTGATCACAGCTTCTTTTTCCACACCAAGGATACCGTCATAAGGGCCTGTCATCCCCACATCAGACATAAAGGCTGTCCCGCCAGGCAAAATGCGGTTATCGGCAGTCTGCACGTGGGTATGCGTACCTACGACTGCTGATACTTTTCCATCCAAGTACCAGCCCATCGCCTGTTTTTCACTTGTTGCTTCTGCATGAAAATCAACAAAAATAAATGGAGTCCTTTCCCGGGCTTCTTTTATCAGTTCATCTGCCTTTTGGAAAGGGCAGTCACTTGTATTCATAAAAGTTCTGCCCTGAAGGCTGATAACTGCTACTTCCTCTGTATTAAACTTCAGAAAAGCCATGCCTTTGCCAGGATTATTAGAAGGAAAATTAGCTGGACGAACCATATATTTCGCGCGGTCAATAAATTCAAAAATTTCCCGGTTATCCCAGGTATGATTCCCGAGAGTCACCGCCTGTGCACCAGCCTCAAGAAATCCCCGATAAATCTTTTCCGTAATTCCTTTTCCTCCTGCTGCATTTTCCCCATTAATAATCGTGATATGCGGCCGGTATTTTTCTTTTAGCTTCGGTACATATTCAGTGATCATATCCCGCCCCTGGGATCCCACTACATCTCCGACAAACAATATATTCATGTCATATCCCTTTCTGTTTTTAAAGATATATGTATGCTTTTTCAGTCCTTCTTATTAGTGTAACACAGTTTCCTGCCTCAATTTAAAAGCGCACCATGAAAAAGAAATAAAGCGATGCATGCGCATCGCTTTATTTTGCATATTCAACGGCCCTCGTTTCACGGATAACCGTGACCTTGATGTGGCCTGGATAATCAAGTTCTTCTTCAATCTTCTTACGGATATCCCTTGCCAAACGATGAGCTTCAAGGTCATCAATTTGTTCAGGCTTAACCATAATGCGGATTTCACGTCCAGCTTGAATGGCGAATGATTTTTCAACACCATCATAGGATTCGGAAATCTCTTCAAGCTTTTCAAGACGGCGAATATAGTTCTCAAGCGTCTCTCTTCTTGCTCCAGGTCTCGCTGCTGATAAAGCATCAGCTGCAGCGACAAGTACGGCAATGATCGATGTCGGCTCTGTGTCACCATGGTGAGAAGCGATACTGTTTATAACAACAGGATGCTCCTTATACTTAGTGGCAAGCTCCACACCGATTTCAACATGGCTTCCTTCCACCTCATGATCAATTGCTTTACCGATATCATGGAGCAATCCTGCCCGGCGTGCCAATGTTTCGTCCTGTCCCAATTCGGCAGCCAGCAGACCTGAAAGCTGAGCCACTTCCATTGAATGCTTTAACACATTCTGGCCGTAGCTTGTACGGAATTTTAAGCGGCCAAGAATTTTGATTAAATCTGGATGCAGGCCGTGAACACCAACCTCGAAAGTGGTTTGTTCGCCGATTTCGCGGATGTGTTCATCTACTTCACGGCGGGCCTTATCAACCATTTCCTCAATCCGGGCTGGATGGATGCGACCGTCTTGAACCAATTTGTCTAAAGCTAAGCGTGCAGTCTCACGGCGAATTGGATCAAAGCCGGATAAAATAACCGCTTCCGGCGTATCATCGATAATAAGATCAATTCCGGTCAGGGTTTCCAGAGTACGGATATTACGGCCTTCACGGCCAATAATGCGCCCTTTCATCTCATCATTTGGCAGGTTGACAACTGATACAGTAGTTTCTGCCACATGATCAGCTGCACATCTTTGGATAGCCAGTGACAGGATTTCCTTCGCCTTCTTATCCGAGTCCTCTTTCGCTCTGGTCTCGCTCTCTTTTACCATAATGGCGACATCGTGAGCCACTTCCTGCTCAGTGCGCTCTAAAATGATGGACTTTGCCTCTTCACGAGTCAAGCCTGAGATGCGTTCCAACTCAGCTTGCTGCTCTTTAATCAACTCTTCCACTTTGCTTTCCATCTCTTCAATATGCTGTTGTCTTTTGCTAAGAGAATCGTCCCTCTTTTCTAAAAGAGCTTCACGTTTATCTAACGTTTCATCTTTACGATCAAGGTTCTCTTCTTTTTGCATTAAGCGATTTTCTTGTTTTTGCAGTTCATTTCTTCGATCACGAACTTCACCTTCCGCATCTGTGCGGAGCTTGTGAATTTCGTCTTTCGCTTCAAGCAGGGCTTCCTTCTTCGTAGCCTCAGCTTCTCGCTTTGCGTCTTCCAAAATCTGCTCAGCAGCATCTTTAGCTCCTGCGATTTTAGCTTCGGCAATAGATTTGCGAACAAAATAGCCAACAAAAGCACCGACGATTAGGCCAAGCAAAATGGAGATGATTGTTACTAGATCCATCATTTCACCTCCTCTTGCTATGAACTTGTTTGTGTTACGTTTTTTAAAGTGTTGGCATGTACATTGTCCAATTCAATATACAGCACTAAGGCTTTTAAACGTTTCAATCTTAAAAAAGCACTGGGCATCCATCTGACGGCTGGCAGTTAATTAACGTATGAAATGCCAATGGAGCCTGGAGCCGGACAAAGTCTGACTCAATAAGAATTTCTTTACATATAAAATGTAAAATATACATTTTTAATTGTAAAGCTGTGGAATTTTATTGTCAAGGGTTTGTCTTAAGGGCTTTTCTTAATATTCGATTGATTTGAACACTTTTGAAGAAAAAAAAAGCAAAGCCACTCAGGACTTTGCTTTTCCTTAGTATTAATCGATCAGCTTTAATTCTTCCTGCTCTTCGTCTCCGCTGGCTACTTTTTCTTCATCAAGTCCATAATGTTCGCGGATTTGTTTTTGGATAGTCAGGCGGATTTCAGGATTTTCTTTTAGGAATACTTTGGCGTTTTCACGGCCTTGGCCAAGGCGCTCCTCGTTGAATGAGTACCATGAACCGCTCTTTTGGACAATATCCAGCTCAGAGCCAAGATCGATGATTTCACCTTCCTTGGAAATTCCTTCACCATACATGATGTCAACTTCCGCCACTCGGAATGGAGGAGCGACTTTATTTTTGACAACCTTAATCTTTGTCTTATTACCGACCATTTCATTGCCTTGCTTAAGAGCTTCTGCACGGCGAACTTCAAGGCGAATGGAAGAATAGAACTTCAGTGCGCGTCCCCCTGGAGTCGTCTCAGGGTTTCCAAACATAATTCCGATTTTTTCACGGATTTGGTTAATGAAAATCGCGATTGTCTTTGATTTGTTGATTGCACCTGATAGCTTACGAAGTGCCTGTGACATTAGGCGGGCCTGCAGACCCACATGGGAGTCTCCCATTTCTCCTTCAATTTCAGCCTTGGGAACAAGGGCTGCCACAGAGTCAACTACGAGAATATCAATAGCACCGCTTCGAACAAGGGCTTCTGCAATTTCAAGCGCCTGCTCTCCGGTATCCGGCTGGGAAAGAAGCAGCTCGTCAATATTTACACCAAGTTTTTGCGCATAAACAGGGTCTAAAGCATGTTCGGCATCGATAAACGCTGCTTGTCCGCCGCTTGCCTGAACTTCTGCAATAGCATGCAGGGCTACTGTTGTTTTACCGGAGCTCTCCGGTCCATAAACTTCAATAATACGTCCTCTTGGATAGCCGCCTACCCCAAGAGCTGCATCAAGTGCAAGAGATCCGCTTGGTACAGTGGAAATCCTACGGTCAGTCTGTTCCCCGAGCTTCATGATGGAACCTTTACCAAATTGCTTTTCTATTTGTTTTAACGCCATTTCAAGAGCTGCTTGACGATCACTCACTAATAGTTCCTCCTTTTATATAGACGAATCTGTCTTTTGATCAGATTCGTTTTGTCTCATCTCAAAACCTAACTCTACTATAAACCTTTTCAATACATTTGTCGAGCAAAAAGTCGAACATCCATTCGTTTTTTTCTCTTGCACATTATGCCCGAAAATATCAGGAATGCCGGGGAAAGTGAGGTTTTTCAAGGGTCAATCAGTAGATGTAATCGCATTTCGGCAAGAAGTCTGACTATTGTTTTGGCTACTAAAAACTCAGAACACATTTTAGGCGTTCTGAGTTTCTTTTAATGCTTTAATAAGAAAATGGCAGCCGTATTTTACTGTACGAACCCGATTGGCTGCCCTGGTTCCTCCAAGGTTCAGCTTTTCGGTCTGCAACGGCCTTCCTTTAATCCAAATGCCTATATACACTGTACCGACAGGGTTGCCTTCCAATTCATCCGGACCGGCAACACCTGTGAAGCTGATTCCGATATCGGCATTTGTCAGGCTTGCTACATTCTCAGCAAGCTCGGCGGCACACTGTGCACTTACGACCCCGTCGTTATCAATCGTTTCTTTGCGGACTTTTAATACTTCAGCCTTAACTTCGTTTGTGTAGCAGACCACTCCGCCCTTTAAAAGTCCGCCGGCACCGGGAATGGATGTAAACTCCTCCTGAAACATGCCGCCTGTTAAGCTCTCCGCTGCGGAAATAGTCATGCTGCTCTCCTTAATCAGCTTGGTGAGCTCATACATCAGGGAAGTATCATCATAGCCATAAAAGTATTCGCCGACACGATCCAGAATTTTAGTTTCAGCTTCATTAATCAGCATCATGGCCGTGTTAGGCTGACTATGCTTTGCTGTGAGCCTCAGAGTAACTTCCCCATCAGATGCAAGCGGGGCAATGGTTGGATTGCTCTGAGCATCGATAATATCTTCAATCTCCGTTTCAAGCATGGCTTCTCCAATCCCGAAGAAGTGCAGCACCCGGGAAACAATCACATCCTCGGTGCCGAGCTTCGATTGGAGGGCCGGAAAGGCATGTTTAAGGAACATCGGCTCCATCTCGTTTGGAGGTCCCGGAAGAAGCATGAAAACATGACGGCCACTATCGGCAATCATTCCGGGTGCCATTCCATGCTCGTTAGGCAGCACCTGTGCATCCTCAAGAACCAGAGCCTGTTTTTTGTTATTCTCAGTCATCTCTCTGTTGGTGCGTTTAAAATAAAGCTGTATAGAATCAAGCGCCTGTTCGTCCATGACGAGCTCTTTGCCAAAATGGCGGGCAATCGTTTCTTTTGTTAAATCATCCTTTGTCGGTCCCAGGCCGCCCGTGAAGACGATTAAATCAGAACGGCTTTCGGCTATTTTGATCACCGATCTCAGGCGCTCCGGGTTATCTCCAACCACTGTATGGTAAAAAACGTTAATGCCCAGTTCAGCAAGCTGCCGGGAAAGAAAGCGGGCATTTGTATTAACGATTTGTCCAAGTAAAAGCTCAGACCCGACAGCAATAATTTCAGCATTCATTCAAAAAGCCCCCTTCCTGGTAAAGTAATTATTTTGAGTTTATGAAGGCCTGCTTGTTTTTAGCAAAGTAGTCCCAGCCGGACCAGATTGTAAAGAACATCGCAACCCACAGGGCAATCAGATCAAAGCGGATTGAAACCATTTCAAAAATAATATTATGTAAAAGCAGTGCAGAAATGGCCACAATTTGAGCCCAGGTTTTTATTTTGCCAAGCTGATTAGCTGCGACTACTTCTCCTTCCCCTGCCAGAACAAGCCTTAAACCTGTTACAGCAAATTCCCGGCTGATTATAATAATGACAATCCATGATGGAGCAAGGTTAAGATCCACCAGAACAATTAAGGCTGCAGAGACAAGAAGCTTGTCAGCAAGCGGATCAAGAAACTTGCCCAGGTTTGTAACCAGATTGTATTTGCGGGCAAAGTAGCCGTCGACCCAATCGGTAACTGAAGCAATAATAAAAATAAGAGCTCCAATCAGATGGGTAACGGGCATTTCGGCTCCTAACAACTCTACATTTCCCCATGAAAGCGGAACGAGCATGACGAGCAGAAATATTGGTATCAGCAAGATACGGGACACTGTAATTTTATTTGGCAGATTCATGTTTTACCTCCAAGTATATTAAATGAAGCTTCTTGCAGAAAAAGTTTAAGACATTTGCTGCAATCCTTTTACTGATAATTTTTACATAAAAAGCGAAAATAGTCATCTAAAGATGACTATTCGGTCTTCGGCACGTACTTTATGGTTATATCCTGCTTAACGGATTGTGAAGGCGGCACCTTATACTCAATTTTTTCGCCGTTTACATAGATTTCAGTTTGAGTCGAATTTCCGACTACAATGGAAGCTTCCGTTTCCTTTGAAAAGTCTATCTTCTGGCTTTTCGTGCCATCAGCAGTCAGCATTCCCTGGAAGAGGGAATCCCCTTTGCCGTTCTTGATATTCACCCAAGTTTCTCCTGTAGACAAAACCTCCAGTACAAACTTGTCCGCATTTTTCAGTTCATAAACGGTTCCATTTCCGCTCGATTGAACCACAGCAACCTCCTGCTTTGGCTCTTCCTCCGCTTCCTGGTCCTTGCCATTTTCCTCATCAGCATCTTTGTCAGAAGATTCTTCCTTCTTTTCAGCTGATTCATCTTTTTTATTTTCGGCAAGGTTTTCAGACTCTTCTATAACCGTCTGTTCATCAGTCAGATCTGAGGGCTTCTCTTCATTATCCGTCTGATCTTTGGCCCCAAGAAAATTGTATAGGACCGCAATGAGGCCAACAATGAAGACGCCAATGAGAACCTTTGGAAGAATATCGAATATTTTTGAAGTCCTGCCGGAAAGATCTTTCCTGGATTGAACGCGCGATAGCTTTTCAGGAATATCATCATTCACCTGTGCCGGAATATTATCTTTATACTGTTCGAAAATTTCTTCCGGTTCAATTCCAACCGCTTCAGCGTACTGTTTTATAAATGCCCTGACATAAAACTTTCCGGGCATCATGCTATAATCGCCCTCTTCAATTCCCACTAAATAGCGTTTTTGTATTTTTGTGACCTTCTGCAGATCGTCAAGGCTCATATCTTTAGCCAGCCGCGCTTCTTTTAACCGATTGCCTAGTTCTGTCAATTTACAACACCTTCCAACTTACTAAAAATCAAAGCCTCCAAAATCAGATTCAGAGAACATATTGTTCTTCTCAACCACATCATATGTTATCTCTTCATCATGGTCGTGACGAAGCTCTATAATATAATCAAAATCATTAAGAGAGTATTCAGTGTTTTGCACAAAAATATCCGGATGCTCTACTACCTTAACTGCCGGGAGGCGCATAATTTCCCGGACGAGCTGCCAGTGCCGTTCGTTGGCACGTCTGGTTGAGACAATTCCGTCAATTATAAACAAATTGTCTTCATTATATTCATCCTCAATCAGCTGATTTCGTATCGTCTGCTTTAGCAGTGTGGATGAAACAAATAGCCAGCGTTTGTTCGCACATACACTTGATGCTACTATGGATTCTGTTTTTCCAACCCTTGGCATTCCCCTGATCCCTATTAGCTTGTGCCCTTCCTGTTTAAATAATTCGGCCATGAAATCAACTAATAACCCAAGCTCATCCCTGACGAACCTGAACGTTTTTTTATCGTCGGCATCCCTTTGAATATATCTTCCATGGCGCACGGCCAGCCGGTCCCTAAGCTTAGGCTCACGAAGCTTAATCACCTTAATCGTGTCCATTGTATTAAGAATGGACTTCAGGCGTTCAATCTGTTCATGGTCTTTAGCCAAAATCAGCAAGCCTCTGCGGCCTTCATCCACTCCATTGATCGTGACAATATTAATGGAAAGCATACCCAGCAGGGAAGAAATGTCACCAAGCAAGCCGGGACGATTCTTTTGGATTTCATATTCCAAATACCATTCTGTTTTCTCCACCGGAAAACCTCCTCCTGCATGATGCGCATGTGTCAGCGCATTTTATATGTAAATGCAACTCATTTTTGTATGTAAAATTTTATTAAACTTATCCTAAATTTTCATCTAGGTTCTATAATATATGATTTTTTGCCAATATGAAAGGAAAAACCCGTTTGGCCGGAAAGGAAATGTTTTTGGGGAAAAAAGCGAAAAGAGAGGCAATCCTCTCTTTTCACTGATTACTATTATTTTCTTAGCGGGTACCGTCGTTTTGAACAAGCTTTACCATCATATTGGCAATGGCATGCTGCTCATCAGGGCTTGCTACAGACCAGAGATCAGCCAGGATTTTTTCCTGGTCATTTTTTGGCTCCACTTGTTTGGCTAAATAATCGCCAATTTGATAAGCAAGGTCATTTACTGTATCCTTATTCATTCCCTGATCCATTCCCTGATGAAGACGATCGCCAAGGAAATCTTTCCATTGCTGCCAGTTATCTAGTACAGACATAATTTTGCCTCCTTTAAATGTTGTACAATTATATTGTGCTTAGGGGCTGAATAAAATATGCATGCACATAGACATGACACAAAAAATATGTGACACTTCTTTGAACGAGCGGCAGTTACGTATACCAGCCGCCATTCACTGCCATAACCTGTCCGGTAATATACGAGGCATTTACCGAAAGAAGAAAGGAAATGGCGTTGGCTATGTCAGCAGGCAAGGCAAGCCTGCCCATAGGAATTTCACTTTTTACAGTTTCAAGCTCTTCTTCAGTAAAATCCTTCAGCATGTCCGTCTCAACTGCACCAGGGGCAATAGCATTAACCCTCACTCCGTTCAGGGCAACCTCCTTGCTTAAAGCTTTTGCAAAAGCAATTTGTGCACCCTTTGCAGCCGAGTAAGCAACTTCACAAGCGGCACCCGTCTGGCCCCATATCGAGGAAACCAATACGATATTTCCGCTCCTTTTTGATAAAAGTTTGGGCAGGAGCTCTTTCGTCAGGAGAAGCGGCGAGGTCACATGAAGGTTCATCAAAGCTTCCATTTCCATTTGCTGTATTTCGGTAAGAAGTCCATATTGAGCTGTTCCGCTATTATGGATAATAGCATCAAGTGAAAATATATTAGGAATAATTTTTTTATACCCGCCTGGTACAGACAGGTCTGCCTGAATCGGAATAAATTCTCCGCCAAACCTTTGAAGGCGATCCAGAAGCCTGTTGACCCCCTCCTCATTTTGATTGTAATGCAAATAAAGCGAATAGCCTTCTTCTGCCAGTTTAACGCTGATTGCCTGGCCGATTCCTCCGCTCGCTCCAGTTATTAATGCAAATTTCCTCATTTCATATCCTCCCGAAAAAAGCAAAGCGCCATTTAATGGCGCTCTGCTGAAACTGCTTTTCATTTCTTAGGGACAACCTGACAAACCGTAAACCGTTCTTCACTTATCAAATTACCAGCCGCATTTTCCACATCCTCAAGTGTGATGCTTTCAAGGGTCGGCACAACATCAAATAAATCCATTTCATTAAAAGCATACCGGGTAAATTGGTTGGCGATATATTCCGGTGAATTGACAGCCCGCAGGAATGCACCTATTTTCTTCTTTTTAGTCCGATCGAGTGTTTCCTGTGAAATAGCTCCCTTTTCCCTGGCATCCAGGAGCATCTTTTGCAGTGTTTCAGCCAAACGGTCAGGATCGTTCGTGTCTCCGCCCACCATGGCAAATCCAAAGCCCTGCTCCTGCGTATAATCGAAGGAGAATGTGTCATCAATTAACCCTTCACTATAAAGTGTACTGTAATGCTCAGAGCTTTTACCGAAAAAGATATCCAGCAGCACATTAAGACTCAGCTCATTTTTCAGCATTTCTTTGCCGGACTGATTTGCAGTACTGCTCTTTATCCCGACCAGGCACTTTGAGGTCTGGACATTCATCTCAAGAACTTTTTTCTTTTTGGCCGCTTCAGAAGGCTCTTCTTCGAAATGGCGTTTGATTTCGGGGATCTCTTTATAATCCTTCTTGCTTTGATTATCCCTCACCTGAGACATAATCTGATTCGGATCAACGGGACCGACAATGAACAGCAGCATGTTGCTAGGGTGGTAGAAAGTCTCATAGCATTCATAAAGCATATCCTTCGTGATATGTGAAATGGACTCGATCGTACCAGCGATATCGATTTTAACAGGGTGGTTTCTGAACATATTTTCGATCAGTCCAAAATATAAGCGCCAGTCAGGATTGTCATCATACATGGTGATTTCCTGGCCGATGATGCCTTTCTCTTTTTCAACAGTCTTTTCTGTAAAATATGGGTCCTGCACAAAATCAATCAGCGTTTCAAGGTTCATCTCTACATTGGACGTGCTGGAAAATAGATAAGCTGTCCTTGTGAAAGATGTAAAAGCATTAGCTGATGCTCCCTGCTTGCTGAATTGCTGGAATACATCCCCGTCTTCTTTCTCAAATAGCTTATGCTCCAAAAAATGTGCAATCCCATCCGGAACTTTTACAAACTCCTCTTTTCCGGGGGGAGAAATGATTGTCGATTGACCCATACTTTGTCGTAAAGGTGGCATAGGTCTTGTTAAAACCCTTCTTCGGCAGAATATATACATCCAGCCCATTATCAAGTTTTTCATGATACAGCTCTTCCTGAAGCTGGTCAAAAGTGATTTTTTCCATTACTTGCCCGCCTCCTTTCCTGTCAGAAAGTACACAGTATCCAAACTGACCTTCTTGGCTGTTTCGGCAATTTCCTCTTTGGTTACCTTATCCATTTCATCCATCCAGGTTTGAAGGGTAATTTCTTTCCCTGACACAACATTATGGTAAAGGACCTCGACAATCCCGCGTGCTGTATCAACAGTCTCCAGAAGCTGATTTTTAATGACTGCTTTGGTCTGTTCCATTTCCTGTTCTGTAAAGTCACCATTCTTCATAGATTCTAGCTGCTCTTTAATAATACTCACTGCCTGGTCATAGTTGCTGTTATCGATTCCGGACATCACCATCATTAACCCTTTATGGCTTTCCAGGCGGCTGGCTACGTAGTATGCGAGGCTGGCTTTTTCCCGGACGTTCAAGAACAGTTTTGAATGAGAAAATCCTCCGAAGATTCCATTGAATACCTGAAGCGCATAATATTCCGGATCACCGTAAACGACATTTGTCCGGTAGCCGATATTTAGTTTCCCCTGCTTCACATCTTGTTCTTCCCGGACTTCGTTTACAGATTCCTTCGTTCTAACAGTGGATGCAGGCGATGTCTGAGGCGTTCTCTCCTCAAAGGTTAAAAGCTCCCCTGCATAGGATTCGGCGTCTGCCTCTTCCACGTCACCTATAACATATAAATCAAGCTCATCCTCCGCCAATGCCTGCTGATAATATTCAAAAAGGCTTTGAGGAGTAATATTGTCCACATCTTCTTTCTCGCCATGCACATGCAGTGCATACGGCTCATCTTTGCACATTTCCTGAACCAGCCGGAAATTGGAATAGCGCATTTTATCATCGTAAACTGATTGAATTCGCTGTTTAAGTGTCCTTTTTTCTTTTTCAACTGTATCCTGGTCAAAAGCGCCTTCATGCACATTTGGCTTTGTCAGAATTTCCGCTAAAAATTGGAACGCTTTTTTCAAAAGAGGAGTCGGATCAGAAAGAAACTTTTCGTTTGCGATTTCAACTGAAATGGTCATGACATGATACTCACCCTTTTTCGCCAAATCGACGAAAAGTGTTGCACCATATAATTCATCAAGGTAAGCCCGCAGCTTTCCGGTTGAAGGGTAGGACGAACTGCTGCTCTGTAATACATGAGGCAATAGGGATCTTAAAGTAACTGTATTCTTTTCAAGCGGGGCTTTCATTTTCCAAACCAGGGTATTGGTTTTATATTTCTCTGTTTTAACCACGTGAAGCTTATAGCCATTCATGGCTTTTACGGATTCAGAGATTATGGCCATGTCTTTTCCTCCTGTCAGTAGATTGATGAGTCCAAAGTACGGTCAATAGTAAATAGAGGGAGCATCCCCTGTATGTAAACACTTTGCTGCTATCTTCTATAATATCCTTTGTAATAAATCATATTCTTACTATACCTTGCCCTATTTCTTTATTTCAAGTTATTGGCTGTATTGGAAGGTTTATATATTTTTTTATAAGTGATGGTTTTTAATAAGAATCTGAAAAATATAAAGCCCCATTTCCGAAAAGAAATGAGGCTTTGTGTGTTAACGTTTTCCTTTTATATAAGGAATACCAGCTGCTTTTGGAGCATCCGCGCGTCCGATGAAACCAGTTAATGCCAGAATCGTTAAAACATATGGTGCAATGAGAAGGTATACATTTGGAATATTCTCCAGGAATGGAAGGCTGGAGCCCATGATGCTCAAGCTTTGCGCAAATCCAAAGAATAGAGCCGCACCCATAACACCAAGCGGATGCCACTTACCAAAGATCAATGCCGCCAATGCCATAAAGCCCTGTCCGCTGATGGTTGCATGGCCGAAGTCTGAAGAAATCGACTGTGCATACACACCGCCGCCAATTCCTGCAAGGGCTCCGGAGATTAATACCCCAATGTATCTCATCCTTGTGACATTAATACCCATTGTATCGGCAGCCATTGGATGTTCACCAACCGCACGCAGCCTTAGCCCGAATGGAGTTTTAAACATCACAAACCAGGCGAGAAATGCAACGGCTATGGCAACGAATGAAGTATAGTAAGTGTTTGAGAAAAATAATTTACCTATAACAGGGATATCACTCAAAAATGGAATATCCACTTTGCTGAATCCTTTTTGAATGATATCTGTCTGGCCTTTTCCATAAATGAATTTAACCAGGAACAGTGCCGCACCAATTGCCAGAAGGTTAATTGCAACCCCTGACACAACCTGGTCTGCTCTAAAGGTAATAGAAGCAACAGCATGCAGGATGGATAGCAGAGCTCCAACAACCATAGCTGCGAGTAATGCAACCCACGGTGTCACGCTGCCAAATACATCAACAAATGTTAGGTTAAAAACAATGGCAGTGAACGCTCCAATTACCATCAAGCCTTCTAAACCAATATTTACAACACCGGAGCTTTCTGAAAAGTTTCCGCCCAATCCAGTGAAAATAAGCGGGGCTGCCCAAAGCAAAGTTGCTGGAATAATAATTAATAAGATCTCCATTAAGCCCACTTACTTCACCCCCTTTTTGCTGATACGGTCAATAAAGATGCGAATCATATAGCTTGCAGCAACAAAGAACACGATAAGAGCAATGATAATATCAACCAGTTCATTAGGAACTCCAGCTTCAAGCGGCATGTTTAAGGCGCCGACCTTCAAGCTTCCGAATAGCAATGCTGCAAAAATAATTCCAATTGGACCATTCCCGCCTAAGAGTGCTACCGCGATTCCGTCAAAACCTACTCCGGTAAAGCCGCCCTTTATGGCTGCATAGCCGAATGTACCCAACGCTTCCATCGCACCCGCAAGTCCTGCAAATGCTCCTGAGATGACCATTGATAAAATGATATTTTTGCTGACGCTCATGCCTGCATATTCAGATGCATGCTGGTTAAAGCCTACAGCTCGCAATTCGTATCCTTTAGATGTTTTTTCTAATAGGAACCACATAATAAACACACATGCTAAAGCAATTAAAATTCCCCAGTGCAAACGGGAATAATCAGTTAATCCTTCAAGAAACGGGGAACGCAATGATGCAGATTCTGCAATCATCTCGCTCCGGTCACTTTTTTCTGAAAGAACCGTACGGACTATATAGTTGGTTACATGCAAGGCCACATAGTTCATCATGATCGTGACAATAACTTCATGCACTTTAAACTTGGCTTTCAAAAGGCCCGGTATGAATGCCCACAGCGCTCCAGCAGCTGCAGCTGCGAGAACCGCTAGCGGCAGATGGATGAACTTTGGAAGTTCAAATGTAACCCCTACCCAAACAGCTGCAAGCCATCCGACGATCAGCTGTCCTTCAACACCGATATTAAATAAGCCTGTACGAAAAGCAAATGCAACCGCCAAACCGGCAAGAATATAAGGTGTAACCTGTCTGACTACTTCACCAGTGTAGTAGATTTCACCAAAAGCACCGTTCCATAAGGCAATAAATGCAGATCCGGCATTATATCCAGTTGCTATCATAATGATTGTGCCTACTAATACCCCGAGCAGAACGGCAACTAGAGGTACGACAATATTCTTCATGCGATTAGACATGGTTTTCGCCACCTGCTTCCTTCCGTTTAGAACCGGCCATCAATAAACCTAATTCTTGTTCAGTAGTTTGTTTCGGGTCAACTACTGCTACAATTTCACCCTCATAAATAACAGCGATCCGGTCGCTGACATTCATTATTTCATCCAATTCAAATGAAAGAAGCAGCACTGCTTTCCCTTGGTCACGCTGTTCAATCAGACGCCTGTGAATGTATTCAATTGCACCAACATCCAGGCCGCGTGTCGGCTGAGCAGCAATCAGAAGATCCGGATTGCGGTCAATTTCACGTCCGATTATGGCTTTCTGCTGGTTACCTCCGGAAAGTGCCCGTGCAAGTGTATATTCACTTGGGGTCCTAACGTCGAATTCTTTAATCAGCTTTGTTGCTTTGCTGTAGATTTGTTTAAAGTTTAGAACACCCTTTTTAGAAAATGGAGCTTTGTAATAGGTTTGCAGAACCATATTCTCTCCAATTGGAAAATCGAGGACAAGTCCATGCTTGTGACGGTCCTGAGGGATATGCCCTACACCAGTCTCCGTAACTTTACGAGGAGACATATTCACAATTTCTTTGCCATTCAATTTAATTGAACCGCTTTCAGATTTCCTCAAGCCAGTGATTGCCTCAATTAATTCTGACTGTCCATTCCCGTCTACGCCGGCAATACCGACAATTTCACCTGCCCGTACATTGAGGTTAAGATTATTAACAGCACCAAGCCCCCGAGAATCTTTCACATTTAGATCATGAATCTCAAGCACCTGCTCCTGCGGCTTTGAGTCGGTTTTATCCGTTTTAAAAGTAACTTCCCTTCCCACCATTAAGCTGGCAAGGTCATTCGGGTTCGTTTCACTTACATTAACGGTACCGATTCCAACTCCTTTGCGGATAACCGTTACCCGATCACACACTTCCATAATTTCCTTTAGCTTGTGAGTGATTAGAATTATAGATTTGCCTTCCTGAATTAGAGTTTTCAGAATCTGGATTAACTCTTTAATTTCCTGTGGAGTCAGAACAGCAGTAGGCTCATCAAAAATAAGGATTTCAGCACCACGATAAAGAGTCTTTAAGATCTCCACACGCTGCTGCATTCCAACTGAAATATCGGATATTTTCGCCTGCGGGTCAACCGCAAGTCCATATCGCTCGGAAATCTCCCTAACTTCCTTCTCAGCCTTTTTAATATCAATTTTTCCGCCTTTGGTTGTTTCTTTTCCAAGAATAATATTTTCAGTGACAGTGAAACGGTCTACAAGCATAAAATGCTGATGGACCATCCCGATGCCCAAGTCATTTGCTATATTTGGATCGGTGATGCTCACCGGTTTTCCTTTAACTTTAATTTCACCCTTTTCAGGCTGATATAAGCCAAAAAGGACGTTCATCAATGTTGACTTGCCTGCACCATTTTCGCCAAGCAGCGCATGAATTTCACCTGGTTTCAGCTGAAGCGTAATATTATCATTTGCAACGATTCCAGGAAATTCCTTGCGTATGTTGAGCATTTCAATAACATAATCCATTTGTTTCACTCCTTGCTCAAAATATAAGGAAATCTTTTAGTAGTAAGAGGTCAGACCTTGGAATTTCTTAGAAAAACCTGGCCATAAAGCCAAGCTCCTAAATAATTTAAAATAAGAATTAGTGCATTAAAAATCTAAGTGAAATACAGAATTAATTCTGCCCTTCATTTAAACTTTTAATTTTTTTAAAAAAGGAATAAGAGGCCGCAGTGCAACCTGCTTATTCCTAAAATTAATTATTCAACTGAGAAAGAAGCCAGTTCATCTTTTGAAGATGGGACAGTCAGGTCACCATTCTTGATCTTTTCCTGCCATTCTTTAACTGCACCTTCGATTTCTGCTTTAGCAGATACTTCCGGGTTGATAGGAGCAAGGCCTACACCGTCTTCAGCCAATCCGTAAGTAGTTGTTTCTCCACCAGGGAAGCTGCCGTCTTTAGCCTTTGTAGAAAGGTCCTTAACAGCATTGTCTACACGCTTAAGAGCTGATGTAAGAATTACATTGTGCTCTTTGCCATCGATTTCTACTACACCTTCAGCTGTCTGATCTGAGTCAACACCAATTGCCCAAAGTTCTCTTTCCGGGTCTTTCTTTTTAAGGTCACGAGCTTCCTTGAAAAGACCGTTTCCAGTTCCGCCGGCAGCGTGGAAGATTACATCTACGCCAGAAGAGTACATTTTAGAAGCAATTGTCTGGCCTAATTCAGCTTTATCAAATGCACCAGCATATTGAACTTCTACTTTAATATCAGGGTTTACCGCTTGAACACCAGCAAGGAATCCAGATTCAAAACGCTCGATAACCGGAATTTCCATACCGCCGATGAAACCAATTTTGTTTTCTTTAGTTGCATTTGCTGCAGCAACACCCGCAAGGAATGCAGCTTCCTGCTCTTTGAACATGATGCTTGCTACGTTCGGCTGATCTACTACCGCGTCAACGATACCGAAATGGGAATCTTTTTGCTGCTGAGCAATCTCATTGATTGCACCTTCCATTAAGAAACCGATTCCAAAAACAAGATCAAAGTCCTGACGCGCTAATGTATTAAGGTTTGTAGAATAGTCAGCATCTGACTGTGATTGAAGATAGTCAAATCCGCCTTTTCCTTTTTCAAGTCCATTTTCGTCACCAAATGCTTTTAAACCTTCCCAAGCAGATTGGTTAAATGATTTATCATCTACACCGCCGACATCTGTTACCATCGCTACAGAGAATGCTTTTTCTTTATCGTCTCCGCCAGCTGTTTCTCCGCCTTTTTCTTCACTTTTGCCGCAAGCACCCAGAATCGTTCCAGCAGCAAGAACTAAAGATAGCGCCAATCCAAATTTACGCTTTTTCAAGGTTGGTACCCCCTAAGAAATTGTTTTTGCATTAGCGGAATGAATGATTGTGTTTTCGTGCTTCCCAAAAAGCTAGATTCTCTTTCTGAGGACATGGAAACTGAACTTATCAGCTCTGAAATAATTGACCGAATAAAGAATCGGTGTATCCGCTTCATCGAAATGCATCTGCTTTAGTACAAGCAATGCAGTTTCAGGGTCACATTCCAGAATAGGGGAAATTTTCTCGTGATAGCCAATAGGCTCGATTTGAGCGACAGCATAAGTGATTTTCCGGTTTGCCTCTTCTTCAAGCATGTTGAGGATCGACTCTTGTTCGTGGGAAAATGTATCCGAGAGAATATTCTCAGGAACTTTATCCACACAATAAACGACCGGTTCACCATTCGCTGTTCTAACCCTCTCAATTACAGCAATCTCCTGGTCTGGCGCACATGAGAATCTGCGGATATCGTCTTCAGTAGGTCCCAAAGTTACAGAACTCAAGAAAACGGTTCCCGGCTTCATCCCTGCCTGCAAAATCATGTTTGTGACACTATTAAGCTGTTCGATGCCTGATGTAAATAGCGGCTTTGCATTTACAAAGGTGCCTACACCGTGACGGCGGATAATTACGTTTTCTTCTTCAAGAATGCGCAGCGCCTCCCGCAGTGTAGCTCTGCTGACACCAAGCTGTTTGGCAAGATCAAATTCTGATGGAAGCTTTTCTTTTTCTTTATACACTCCATCTTCAATATCTTGTTTTAATCGATCGATGACTTGCAAATATAAATGCCGGTTATCTGACTTAATAGACATGCAGGGTTCCTCCAACTTCAGTTCTCAAGACATCAGACCTCTGATGTTCAATCATTCCTACTAATCGAAAATACTATAACACTTTTTACCCAATAAAGAAATAGAAATTTATCAATTTGTCGAAAAAAGGTGAAAAGAACAAAATGTTTGTGAATCCCTCTGTACCAATTCTTTTTTTCTGGTATAATACTACTTTGAAAACGATTACATTTAAGGTCACTGTACAAAATGCACCGGTTAAAAAACCCTATTTTGTAATGAGTTGAAAGTACCATACCTCTTTCATTTTATGTAAGCGCTTTTAGTAGTATGGCATATTGAACTGTATTTTTTTATTGTCCTTTCTTTTTAGGCATTTATCTTCTTGGTACATTAAAAAAATGGCCGTCCGCAGACAGGCCATTTTTAAATATGTCATGCTTATTAATTTTAAGAACTTGCTTCCTCCGAAGGCTTGCCCTGGAGCACAGATCTTGGCTTGCTGCCTTCATATGGTCCGACAATCCCCCTTGCTTCCATTTCATCGATCAGCCTTGCCGCTCTCGTATAGCCAATTCTGAATCTTCTCTGAAGCATGGAGACAGAAGCAGTCTGCATTTCCAATATCAATTCAACAGCTTCTTCATAAAGATCATCATCCACTTCTCCTGCAGCTTCCGGGATATCCTCCGGAATCATTTCTTCCTGATATTGCGCCTTCTGCTGGCCGATGACGAAGTCCACTATCTCTTCAACTTCTTCATCTGACAGGAAGGCTCCCTGTACACGGACTGGTTTTGAAGCACCAACAGGAAGGAAAAGCATATCTCCTCTTCCCAGTAGTTTTTCCGCTCCGCCCATATCCAGGATGGTTCTTGAATCTGTCATTGATGAAACAGCAAACGCAATTCTTGAAGGTATATTTGCTTTAATTACACCTGTGATAACATCCACTGACGGACGTTGAGTTGCGATTATTAAATGGATGCCTGCCGCCCGTGCCATTTGAGCAAGGCGAGTGATTGCGTCTTCCACATCGGAGGATGCCACCATCATTAAGTCTGCAAGCTCGTCCACTATAACAACAATATACGGCAGGAGGGGCTGCTGTGCCTCCTCTTCTGCATTATGCCTTTTTACATACTCATTATAGCCTTCGATATTCCTTGTGCCAGTATGTGAGAACAGCTCATAGCGCCTTTCCATCTCACTGACAACTTTCTGCAGCGCCTGAGCAGCTTTCTTCGGATTTGTCACAACCGGTGCCAGTAAATGAGGCACCCCATTGTAAACATTCAACTCGACCATTTTAGGGTCAATCATCATTAATTTTACTTCATGTGGTTTTGCTCTCATCAAAATGCTGGTAATGATTCCGTTAATACAAACACTCTTTCCGCTTCCTGTCGCGCCGGCAACAAGAAGGTGGGGCATTTTATTGAGTTCTGCGAGGACAGCTTCTCCGGTTATATCACGGCCCAGCCCGATCATAAGCTTGGAGTCCGGCTTGTCATTTTGTTTGGATTCAATTACTTCCCTTAGAGAAACCATAGCCACTTCTGAGTTAGGGACTTCTATTCCAATAGCTGATTTACCCGGAATAGGTGCTTCGATCCGGATATCCTTAGCTGCCAGTGCCAATGCCAAATCATCATTCAGACTAACGATTTTGCTTACCTTTACTCCAACATCCGGATGAACCTCATATTTTGTAACAGCCGGACCTAAATGAACCTGTGTCACCCTTGCTTTTACTCCGAAACTCTGAAATGTTCTTTCGAGCTTAGCAGCATTCGCGTGGATTAGCTCATATTCACCGCTTTGATCAGTTTGCCTTGGCAGTTTTAAAAGTCTGATAGGAGGCAGCTCGTAGTCTTTGTTTTCCACTTCTGTAAACGTGATAGGCGGCGCATTTTCATCCTCCTGCTCTGTGACTGCCTTTTCCTGTGGCTGATCAGCAGCCGCATCCCGGAGATCCTCCTGATAAGCTCTTTCGGCAAAGCTTGATATTATTGGTTCGGGAGTTGGTTCAGATACCGGTTCGGAAGAATTATTGATCGTTATTACCGTTTCAGGTTCTTCTTCCTGCTGAAGAGCACGCTGCTCTTCTTCTCTTCTTGACTGCCTTTCTTCTCGTCTTTCTCTGCCTTTTTGTTTCCATTCTTTCATATCATTTATAAAAGCAGCCCATTGTTTCTTGCAGAAATTAAGAATTGCGGCCATCATTTTCCCTGCAGCATCTCCGAACGTTTTTCCAGTGATAAGAACAAAACCGATAATAATTAATAAAAAGGCTACAATTTTTGATCCTGCTTCATCAAAAAGATAATAAAAGAGGGCGAAAAAAATAGCCCCCAGCATTCCTCCGCCTAAATCGGTTGTGCTTGTTTCTCCCCGGACTTCCATCCGGAATAGTTCCCACGTATTGGCTATTACACTCGGATCATCAAACTTCCCTCCATTTGAGAGAAGCTGAAATAATGTTACATGACTCAACAGCAGTAGGGAGCTTATGATGAGATAAATTCCGATTAATTTCGTGTGGAAAAGATAGGGAAGTGCCCTCTTCCACATCAGATAACCTGAAAAAATAACAAGTCCAATCAGGCTGAGCATGTACCATTCTCCCATAAAAAAACGGAAAAAAAGCACCGTTGCATTCCCGACCGCTCCGAGCCTGGCAATTGATATTACCGCAAGTGCCAGCAAAATCAGGGCAATTAGTTCAAATTTCATTGTCCGTTTCAATGTTTCGTTCTTTTTAGACTTTCTTTTCTTTCTTTTGGCCATATTATCACCTTATCATTATTCTTATTAACAGCATCATCTAAATTCCATTATGTAATACATCATGTCTGTTATGAAAGAAGAAGCAGCCATTTTTTGGCTGCTTCTAAAGTTACTTTTATTATATCATAACGATTCTAAATTAAGTTGTTTTTTGAAAGGATTTATCAGCTTAACTGCGTCAAAGTGATCATGGAACCGGGAGTGTACCTTTCATCCATATAATGGGTGGGATCGCTGCTCATGATTCTTAAAATGCGGCATTCCTGTCCTGCATTCATTTCAACAAGGAGAGGGATTCCTTCATATGAGACAATCTTCTGCTTGCTGAAATCGTCCTGCTCATTTTGGTAAATGAGTTCTTGCGGCATCATTGTATAAAGGATCATTGAACCATCACTTCTTCTGTTGGTTTATTCATATCAATCAGCTCATTCAGCTTTGCGAGCGCAGGCCCAACACCGCCTACTTCATCAATCAGTCCATACTCAACAGCATCCCTGCCGACCACATTCGTCCCTATATCCCTGGTCAGGTTGCCCTTATCAAACATCAGGTCTTTAAATTTCTGTTCTGATATATTGGAATGCTTTGTTACAAAATTAATTACCCGATCCTGCATTTTATCCATATACTCAAACGTTTGCGGCACACCGATTACCAGGCCGGTCAGTCTGATAGGGTGGATGGTCATCGTAGCTGTCTCTGCAATAAAGGAATAATCGCATGATACCGCAATAGGAACACCAATGGAATGGCCGCCTCCAAGGACAATGGAGACTGTTGGCTTAGACAATGATGCAAGCATTTCTGATATTGCCAGCCCGGCCTCCACATCGCCGCCAACAGTATTCAAGATAACCAGAAGACCTTCTATCTTTGGGTTTTGCTCAATCGCAACGATCTGAGGGATTAAATGCTCATATTTTGTTGTTTTATTTTGCGGCGGAAGCTGAAGATGCCCTTCCACCTGTCCGACAATTGTCAAGCAGTGAATTTTGGAATCCTGAGACAGCTGCGGCACATTTGTTTGTCCTAGCTGCTGAATTTTTTCCATAAGGGCAGAAGGTTTATCCTCTTTCGGCTGTTCTTGCCCTTCTCCGCCCTCATTGCGGGTATTTTTCAAATCGTTTTCCATCCTTATTTCTCCCTTCAAGCAATATATTGTTAGTATGAACGCGTGATCATTTTTCATGCGCATTATTACCTGAGGGTCAAAAGCAAAAAACACAGCCCTGCAATCGATGCGGGCTGTGTTCTGACTGTTATCCCTCCATAAGAATTGGAAGAATCATTGGTCTGCGTTTTGTTTTTTCATAAAGATACTGATTCAGGCTGTCACGCATATCCTGCTTAATTCCTGACCAGTCAAATGCTTCTCTGGCAAGGTTCTGTTCTACCGCTTCTCTTACTATTTTTACAGCTTCCTCAAGAAGCTTTTCTGATTCCCTGACATACACAAATCCTCTTGTAATGATTTCAGGGCCAGCTGAGATTTTCTTTTCTTTTTTATTAAGAGTAACTACCACCAATAAAACACCATCCTGAGAAAGCAGCTTCCGGTCTCTTAAGACAATATTTCCGACATCGCCGACACCAATTCCGTCAATCAGAACATTACCTGATGGAATTTTCCCTCCGGGTACGATTGTGCCATCCTTGATTTCTGCTACATCGCCTTTATCCGGGATAAAAATTTGTCCGCTTGATAATCCGCACTCCAAAGCAACTTTTGCATGGGCTTTCAGCATTCGGTACTCCCCATGAAACAGGGATGAAGAATTTGGGACTCATCAGATTAATCATAAATTTAAGTTCTTCCTGGCTGCCATGGCTCGAGGTATTAAAGGTTCCCTTTCCTGGGATTACCTCAGCACCCGCTCTAAACAGCATATCAATGGTTTTGAAAATAAATACCTCAGTGCCTCTTAATGGTGATGCAGCGAGTAAAACGGTATCGCCGTGTTTTATATTGACCTGTCTATGGGACTGCTTCGCCATTTTTTGGAGTGCTTCGATTGGCTCTCCCTGTGTACCCGTGGTAAGAACCACGATTTGGTCATCACTGTATTTGCCGATCTCAGCAACAGGAATAATCACATCTTCTCCTACCTGCAAATATCCGAGCTGCAGAGCAATGTCATAGATTCTCTGCAGACTTTTGCCGACCACTGCCAGTTTCCTGCCTGTTTCGATCGCTGCATCAAAAATATGCTGTATACGAATTAAGTCAGATGCAAAGGAAGCCGCAATGACTCTCCCCTTAGCAGCATAGAATGCAGCTGTCATCTCTCTGGCCACCTTCGATTCTGAGCTGGTGTAGCCTGGTTTTTCTGCTTCGGTACTGTCAGATAGAAGGCAAAGAACTCCTTCTTCACCTAAGCGCGCCATTTTGCCGATTTCAGGTTTGTATAAGTCAGTCGCTGCCTGATCGAATTTAAAGTCGCCGGTATACACAATTGCACCTTCTGATGTATGTATGGCAACACCCACACTATCCGGAATGCTATGGCTGGTTCTAAAAAAAGTTACATCTGCCGAATCAAATTCAACCCTGGTATCTGAATTGATTTCAATAAACTGTGCCTTGCCTTTGTATTCCTGTTCCTTCATTTTGGCTTTGGCCAGCGCCAGAGTCAGCTTTGTTCCGTAAACAGGTACATTGACTTTTGCAAGCACATAAGACAGTCCACCAATATGATCCTCATGTCCATGTGTCAGAAAAATTCCTTTTACTCTTTCCTTGTTTTGAACTAGATATGTAACATCCGGTATCACGATATCAATTCCGAGCATTTCATTTTCAGGGAACATTAATCCGGCATCGATGACATATATATCCTCGTCCACCTCTGCCAAATACATATTCTTCCCAAGTTCTCCGACTCCTCCGAGTGCTGCCAGCTTGATGCTATCATTCTGTCTCTTTTTCAATGTATTATCCTCCCATGCATGTTCAGCCGATCAAGATCAGTTATCCATATTATACTTGAAGTCGTAAAAACATGACAACCAAATTTATACATGGGCTTTATTTGAGCGTTCCTGGGGCTTTTTATATTTAGTCTCTAGTTTTTGAGGGTTATAAATCCGCCATATAATAAAATAAAAACCAACCAGCAAAGCACTGGTTGGCAAGCAAAGTATTATTTAAATAGGGCAGCAACTGCACTGCGTTCCTGTTCTGTTAATGGGACCATTGGAAGACGGACGGATCCGACATCCAGCCCTTTAAGCTGCAGCGCCGTTTTTACAGGCACTGGGCTTGGGGCTGCGAAAAGACCCTCCATGATCGGAAGAATTTTTTGATGGATTTTTGCAGCTTTTTCATTTTCACCATTCAGGTAAGCTGTGATCATTTCCTGCATTTCATTCCCTATTACATGGGAAGCAACAGACACAATTCCAGTCCCGCCTATTGCCATACATGGAAGAGTAAGTCCGTCATCACCGCTGTATAGCATAAAGTCATCATCCGTATTAGCAATAATTTTGGCCATTGCATTCAGATCTCCGCTTGCTTCTTTCACTGCCGCGATGTTAGAGATTTCGGAAAGGCGGATGATTGTTTCTGGCAGAATATTCACTGAAGAGCGTCCCGGAATATTATAAACCATTACCGGGAGGCTCGTGCTTTCCGCAATTGCCTTGAAATGCTGGTAAAGCCCTTCCTGATTTGGCTTATTGTAATATGGTGCTACGATCATGATCGCATCAACACCAATTTGCTCTGCTTTTTTCGTTAATTCAATGGATTCATACGTGTTATTGCTTCCGGTGCCGGCAATGACAGGCACCCGTTTGTCAGCTGCTTTCACTGCATGTTTGAATAATGCCAGCTTTTCCTCTTTTGTCAGTGTTGGGGACTCCCCTGTTGTCCCGGCAACAACTAAAGAATCTGTTCCGTTTTCAATAAGATGATTGATTAGCTGTGTCGTCTTAGGGAAATCAATATGTCCCTTATTATCGAATGGTGTTACCATTGCTGTTGATACTCGGCCAAATAGAACCATGTTTACACTCCTTGCAGATGTTTAAAAGATCGGGAAGAAACGGTCGGATCTGCCGCATAGGATACAAATCCGTCGTTAACCGCTGAATGGCTTTCTTCCCCTTTTTAAACATGTTATTTTCAAATTTTTAAATGTCTGTTCTCTCATATTCCGCTAAATCTTCTTCCAGGCGGAAAGCATCGTGCAATGCATTAACAGACTTTATCAAATCTGCCTGCTTTACCAGGACCCAGATTGTTGTATGGCTGTCTGCTGACTGCAGAATACGGATTCCCTGCTCGGACAATGCCGTAACGATCCGCGAGGCCACTCCGGGTACACCCTGCATTCCAGCTCCGACAACCGAAACTTTCGCACACTCTCTTTCAACCAGCGGATCATGACCCAGGCCCTTTAAAATACTAATCGCTTTATCGGTCATTTCTTCCGTTACGGTGTAGTTGACGCCATTAGGATATATATTGATAAAGTCAACACTAATTCCCTGGGTAGCCATGGCTTTAAAGACCTCAGACTGCAGATCGTATTGGTCTTTCTTCGCAAGGACCTTAATTTGTGTCACATTGGAAACATGGGCTATTCCAGTTACCGAACGCTCTTTAATATCTGTTCCGCGTCTGTTCTTATTCAATGTTGTGACAAGGGTTCCGAGACTGTCGGAGTATGTTGAACGGATTCTGATCGGAATTTTTGCCTGCATGGCAATTTCGACTGCCCGGGGGTGAATGACCTTAGCGCCCTGATATGCCATATTGCAGACCTCTGTGTAAGTGACCACTGATAATGGGCGCGCATTTTCAGCAATGCGGGGATCAGCGGTCATAATGCCTTCCACATCAGTAAAGATATCTATCCACTCCGCATTTAGGGCTGCTCCAAGAGCCGCTGCAGAGGTATCACTGCCGCCCCTGCCGATGGTTGTGACATCACCGGTTTTTGATGATCCCTGAAATCCTGCAACCACGATAACATCATGATTTTCAAGCTCTTTCAAAAGCCTGTCGCATTTCATATCGATAATTTTTGCGTTAGTATGATCATTATTCGTTCTAAATCCTGCCTGTGCACCAGTCATTGCTGCTGCTGTGATCCCATGTTCTTTTAGCATGTTTGAAAAAACAACACTTGAGATGACTTCACCGCAGGATAAGAGCAGATCCGTTTCGCGTTTGCTGATTTTGGTATTATTGCCTTCTACCAGCGAAAGCAGTGTGTCGGTTGCATATGGATCTCCTTTTCGGCCCATTGCTGAAACAACGACAACAACCTTGTATCCATCTGCCAGCGCTTTTTTGATATGCTTAGCTGCATGCTCGCGGCTACTCTCGTCGCGGACTGATGTGCCTCCATATTTTTGAACGATGATATTCATTAAAACACCTCTAACCTCTCAACATGAAGAGAATACGATAACTATTTCACTATTCCCAGATTAATTAAACTTTCGGCGATCTGCACTGAATTCCATGCTGCCCCTTTAAGAAGATTATCAGAAACAACCCACATATGAAAGCCTTTATCTTCATCCAGATCTTTGCGGATACGGCCGACGAACACATCATTTTTACCGACACAATCAGCTGGCATCGGGTAAATTTGATTTTCCGGATCATCCTGCAGGACAACTCCAGGTGCATTTTCCAGAAGGCTCTTTACTTCATTTGCCGTAACGCTGTCTGATTCCACTTCAAAATAAAGGGACTCTGAATGTCCTGTTGCCACTGGAAGACGCACGCATGTAGCAGCCACTTGCAGCTCCGGCATATGCATGATTTTCTTTGTCTCATTGATCATTTTCATTTCTTCGTACGTGTAGCCATTATCCTGAAATTTATCAATTTGCGGGATTGCATTGAATGCAATTTGATAATGTTTTTTATCGCTCTTTACAGGAAGAATTGACGGCTCATACTCTTCGTTATTTAAAATGGCTTTTGTCTGCTCATTCAGCTCTTGAACTGCAGCTGCTCCAGAACCTGAAACAGCCTGGTAAGTAGAAACAATTACTTTTTTTAAGCCGAATTTCTCTTTTACCGGCTTTAGTGCAACAACCATTTGGATTGTTGAACAGTTTGGATTGGCGATAATGCCATTATGCTTATGAAGGTCATCTTCATTTACTTCAGGTACGACAAGAGGCACATTTGGATCCATACGGAAAGCACTTGTATTGTCTACCACAATGGCACCATGTTCGACAGCATGTGGGGCCAGTTCCTGTGAAACGTTTCCTCCTGCGCTGAATAGTGCGATGTCCACGCCTTTAAAGCTCTCTGGCTTCGCTTCTTGAACCGTATACTCCTGGCCCTTGAAAGCTACCTTTGATCCGGCGGAACGGGCAGATGATAAGAGAGTTAATTGAGTGATCGGAAAATCTCTGTTTTCAAGTGTTTGAATCATTTGCTGGCCAACTGCACCAGTTGCTCCAACTACCGCGACATGAAATCCTTTTTTCTGTTCCAAATTTCTTTTCCCCTTCCAATACCATTATATTTTTCTAGCAAAGTTAGTTTTTAGTGAAAAACAATAGCCCAAAATTCAATAGAACGGCAGCCAAAATCAATTGGCAGCCGTTTTCCTGCCTGATTATTAAGATGGCAGGCTTCCATTTATATTATCAGCATATTGTTCATACTCCAAGAGGTTAACATTATTTTAAACAGACCTTGGAGGTTGGTTATCTTAATAATCTTTATTTTAACATATTCGTTCACTAAAGGACTAAAATTTTTGCTAGAAAAAATAGGGGGCTAATTGTCGTCTTTATATCTTTCCACTAGAACCGGCTGAAGCTGTTTACCTTCCATGGCATGAAGCACTGTATCAGATAATGCTGTCATTCTTGCCACCATTGAGTTTGGTTTCTTCACAGGATCATCCTGGCCATATGGAATAAAATAAATATTTTTCGTTGCCATTAGTCTCATTAAGTTTACTCCATTTAAACCCAATGCATCATTTGTGGATATTCCCAGCACGACCGGTTTACCGTTTCTTAAGGTTGCCTTTGCTGCCATTAGGACAGGCGAGTCGGTCATTGCATTGGCAAATTTGCTCATCGTATTTCCGGTAAGCGGGGCAATCACCATGCAATCAAGAGGGATCTTAGGTCCAAGCGGCTCTGCTTTCACAATCGAATCAATCACTTTATGTCCAGTCAGATCTTCTATTCTCTGAACCCAGTCTTCCCCTTTTCCGAATCTGGTCTCAGTGCTCTTTACTGTAAAGGTTACGACCGGAAGCACTTCAGCCCCGGCGAGAACAAGCCTTTCTATTTCCGGGAACACTGCATCATATGTGCAATGCGATCCAGTTAATCCGAATCCGATTCTTTTTCCTTTCAAACTCATATTGTATTCCCCTTTCTCTTTTGCAAATCTTCCTTAATCAATTGAGAAAGAACATTCGCCAGTATTTGTCCGGCTGTTTTCGGAGCAACGATTCCAGGCAGGCCAGGAGCGAGCAGTGCTTTTACTCCCCGTTTTTCTGCGTAGCGGAAATCAGTGCCTCCGGGTTTTGAAGCCAGGTCAATGATAAGCGTATGTGTCGGCATCTTCGATATGACGGACGCTGTTACAACTAAATGGGGAGCTGTGTTTATGCAAATATCAACATCTTTTACCGCATCCTCAATTTCCTTCAGGTTAAATGGGGTTAAGCCCATTTCCGTTATCCTGGCGATGTGCTCACTTTTTCTCGCCCCCACCTTTACTTTTGCACCAAGTGCATGAAAGGTTCTTGCTACACTCATTCCAACTCTGCCAAGGCCTATAACGGCAATGTTAGAACCATGAATGGTGAAATCTGTATGCTGGATTGCCATCATAATGGTTCCTTCAACTGTTGGAATGGAATTATAAATAGCTACATCATCACGTTCAAATAATTGAACAAGACGGCGGTCCGCCGATTTGGTTACTCCGGTTAAATATGAATTGGTTATGCCCGAATAAACTGTACAGTGGGCCGGAGTCTGGGAGAGGATTTCCTCTTCAAAAGTTACTTTTTCATTGGAGAAAATCGTTTCAATCTGCCCCTCCAGACCCGTTCCGGGAACAGGCAGGATAATTGCGTCTATATTGGTAAAGTCCACTTCATCTATTTTTTCTTTTACCGCGCCTGAGAACGCATGATCAAGCTGCTCAAAACCAATTAATGCGAGCTTTGCATCAAGCTCGGTCAGTTTACGGATGATTTCGAGCTGCCTTGCATCACCGCCGATGACTGCAATTTGGGTTCCTGTCAGCATGCAACACTCACCTTCTTTTTTCTTTCTTTTTAAGAAAGCATTTATTTTTGAAGCCTACAACTTCATGACTCCTGGTAAAAAGTATCCTCGCACCGGCAACGCCGCTTTACTAAGCAGTTGCACAAGACAGCAATTGCAAGCAGTTTTATCTTTAAAAGTAATGGCGTTAGAATTGGGCCGGCAAATCAATTAATAACCATAAGTTTGTAATGAACTACTTCAACATCTTATGTATGAACGGGGCAATAGGTGAGTTTTCCACTTAAAAGAAACTGGGTCAAAGTTAGAAGGGATTTATAAGGGGATTGAGAAAGTAAACTTCCCGGTAAAAACAAAAAGGACCTAACCGGCCCTTCCTTCAAAACTATTCCTGCTGATCTTCAGATTCCGGGATATCAATAATGATCATGTCATTTCCTATTTTCCTGATATGCTGCCATGAGACCCGGATTTCATCCCCCTGGCGCATGAAGCCGAACCACTTTAATGAAGGGATGAGCAATGCCTGAATCTGCCCGCTTTTTTCATTTATTTCAAGGTCTGTCTGCCCAAGTACTCCCAGCCGTTCTGCACGCTTCACATCCACAATTTCCTTTCCGCTCAGCTCACTTAATCTCATCATCTGCCCTCCTTTTCTCTTCTCTATATTCTTATCGTTCAGCCTGAAGTTTTAGAAGTCCAGGCCAAAAAGAAAACAGCCTGCATGATACAGGCTGTTTCTCCAATTTCGCAATTGAACTAAATGTTAAAGATTTTTCGGAAGTTCTCCATCCGGACTTATTAAAGCCACTGAATAATGATCTGTGAAAATGGAATTCGCCATATTATTCACACCCTGCATGGAAACTGCGTCGATTTCATCCACGATTTCATCCATAGACCGATGGCGGCCCAGAAGCAGTTCATTTTTGCCATTGCGGCTCATCCTGCTGTTTGTGCTTTCAAGGCTTAGCATTAAGCTTCCTTTGAGCTGCTCTTTACTGTTATTAAGCTCTTTATCTGTGATGCCTTCTTTTTTAAGAGTGGCAAGGGTTTCCTGAATCGTATCAAAAAGAACATCCAGCTGTTTTGCTCCCGTTCCGCCGTAAAGCGTCACTATTCCGCTATCCTGGAAGGCAGAATGATAAGAGAAAACTGAATAAGCCAATCCTTTTTGTTCCCTGACATCCTGGAATAAGCGGCTGCTCATGCTTCCACCCAAAATATTATTTAAAACAATCAGGTTGTATATTTCCTCATGCCCTACCTGCAGACCTTCAAAGCCTAAGCAAAGATGAGCCTGCTCGGTATCCTTTTTACGGGCAAGATGGTTTGAATGAAACTCAGGCTTCTGCTCTGTACGTTCTCTCTTACCGCCTTCGTAGGCTCCAAAGTACTTTTCAACTTCTTTGATGAAAGATTCCTCAATATTTCCGGCAATGGAAATCACAATATTTTCAGGCGTGTATGTTTCATGCATATACTGTTTTAATGTTTCGCCATTAAACGCGGCCAGCGTTCCTTCAGTACCAAGAATCGGATAGCCAAGTGAGTGGTTCTCGTAGATTGCTTTGCTCAAAAGATCATGAACGATATCGTCAGGCGTGTCTTCATACATTTTGATTTCTTCGTAAACAACATTCTTTTCTTTGTTCAGTTCCTCATCCACAAACGTAGAGTTAAAAAACATATCAGAAAGCACTTCAAGAGCAAAATCAGAATGGGTATCCAGTACTTTTGCATAGTAGCATGTATATTCTTTTGAAGTGAAGGCGTTCACCTGCCCGCCAATACTGTCAAAGCTCTCAGCAATTTCCCGGGCTGTTCTCGTTTTCGTTCCTTTGAAGAACATATGCTCAAGGAAATGAGAAATTCCATTATTCTCGGGAATTTCATTTCTTGAACCTGTTCCGATCCATACTCCTATCGCTACAGAACGGACGGTTGGAATGTTTTCTAGTACGACTCTTACCCCGTTTTGGCATGTATATTTCTTGATCAAATAAATTCCTCCTGTTCTGAAACCCAAAGACATACGCTTACATTAGTTTATATTATTATTGTTATTTTTTCCAAAATCCTGATTATTATTTTCCCTATACTGGATTCTCTTCTCGCTTAACAGCTCGGATACTGTTCCAATCTCCAGGTTCTTCTGCTTAAGCCCTGTTATAAGTCTATCAAGTGATTTTTCGGTGGATTCTGTAGGATGCATCAGGATCAGTGATCCATTGTTGACCTTTGATAACACTCTGTTTACCAGTACATCCGGGGCGGGCTTCCTCCAATCCACTGTATCAACAGTCCACATGACAGTGCCCAGGTTTTTCTCGGCAGCAATCTTCACTGTTTCATCTCTATAGCTGCCGCTTGGAGGAGCAAACCATGTAATAGGCTTACTCAGCTTTTCATCCATTGTGGCTTCAATCACATCATTTGTTTTTTGTATTTCTTCCCTTGTCCTTGCGGAAGAGATCACTTTCATATCGGGATGAGTGTACGAATGGTTGCCTACTTCATGGCCTGCATCCATAATCATTCTGGCGAGTTCAGGATTATTCTTTACCCATCTTCCTTCAAGAAAAAAACTTGCTGACACATTATGTTCCTTTAAAGTGGCCAGCATACCGGATAAATATTCATTTCCCCATGCTACATTAATGATGAAGCTGACCATCGGTTTATCAGGATGGCCTTTATATACTGGTGACGGCGGCAGGTCCTTTAACTTCACCTTCGGTTCAATTTGTTTAAATACAAGCTTATCTTCATTGAACTTTTTGCCTGACTTCATCTTCCTATACGACGCCTCAACATCTACTTCAATTCCGTTAAGGCCGGGAATGGCTTTCCATACAGGGTCTATTTTTGCATCCTGTGGAGGAATGCTGAATTCTTCTTTTTTTGCTGTAATTTCTTCATATAGGGAATCCTTTGGCTTGGAAACAGTTATGGCATCTGTTTCTTGTTTAAGGCCTGATACATACTGATCAGTAAAAGGATTATTGATAAAAACAAGTGCCATTACAAACATGATCGTAATATGGATAAACTTTCTCATTCTTCATGCCTCCTTCAATTCATAGTATGATTTGAAGGGACAAGGTAGAACGGAACCCAGTAACAAAGGTATGCAGTATAAGGCAAGAGCCAATGGAAATTCGTATATGTAAAAAGCCAGGGTTTCCCCTGGCTTTTAGGAAAATCGCCACGCAAAATGCTTCTCTTTTAAATAGAGGTTAGTATTATTGCTGTGCTTTTTCCTTTTGCTCACGCTGTTCACGCAATACGGCTTTGCGGGAAAGATTTACGCGGCCTTGTTTATCGATCTCAGTAACTTTTACCAGAAGTTCGTCACCAATGGATAGCACATCTTCCACTTTCCCAACACGCTCTTCAGCAAGTTCTGAAATGTGAACTAATCCATCTTTACCAGAGAAGATTTCAACAAATGCACCGAATTTTTCAATCCGTTTTACCTTGCCCAGATACATTTGTCCAACTTCCACTTCACGTACGATATCTTCAATAATCTTCTTCGCTTTTTGATTCATTTCTTCATTTACAGATGAAATGAATACTGTTCCATCTTGTTCAATATCAATCTTAACGCCTGTTTCTTCGATGATCTTATTGATCTGTTTTCCGCTCGGCCCAATTACATCACGGATTTTGTCAGGGTTGATTGACATCATCAGAATCTTAGGAGCATATTCAGACAGCTCTTTTCTTGGCTGTTCAATAGTGCTCAGCATGGAATCCAGAATCTGCATGCGGCCTTTCTTCGCCTGCTGCAGTGCTTCTTCCAGAATCTCACGGGACAGACCTTCAATCTTAATATCCATTTGCAGAGCAGTAACTCCCTTAGAGGTACCCGCCACTTTGAAGTCCATATCTCCAAGGTGATCTTCCATACCCTGAATGTCTGTCAGGATTGAATAATGCTCGCCTGATTTAATTAGACCCATTGCTATACCGGCAACCGGAGCTTTAATAGGCACACCTGCATCCATCATAGCCAGAGTACTTGCACAAATACTTGCCTGTGATGTTGAACCATTTGATTCCAGCACCTCTGATACAAGACGAATCGTATAAGGGAAATCCTTTTCAGAAGGAATAATCGGCTCAAGAGCACGTTCCCCAAGAGCACCATGCCCGATTTCACGGCGGCCCGGCCCTCTAATTGGCCCAGTTTCACCTACACTGAAATTAGGGAAGTTGTAATGGTGCATGAATCTTTTTCTTCTTCAATTCCCAGTCCGTCCAGAATCTGTACATCTCCAAGAGCTCCTAATGTACAAATGCTCAATGCCTGAGTTTGTCCGCGTGTAAACAAACCTGAACCATGTGTACGCGGCAGAAGGTCTACTTCTGAGGACAGCGGGCGGATGACATCCAATCCGCGTCCATCCGGACGCACTTTATCTTCTGTTATTAAGCGGCGAACTTCAGCTTTAACAATTTTATCAAGGATCTTCCTGATTTGCTTAAGCTTGTCGTCGTCTGCCTCTTCACCTTCATATTTAGCTGTGATTTCTTCTTTAACTGCTTTTATGGCTGCTTCACGTGCATGTTTCTCCTGCACCTGGATAGCTTGAATCATATCCTTCTCACAGATGCCGCGAACTTCCGCTTCTAAGTTCTGGTCAACCTGGTATAAAACAATGTCCATCTTCTCTTTCCCGATTTCAGATGCAATTTCTTCCTGGAAAGCAATAAGGCGTTTAATTTCCTCATGACCAAACATAATTGCTTCAAGCATCGTTTCCTCAGGCACTTCCTCTGCGCCTGCTTCAACCATGTTAATCGCATCTTTTGTACCCGCTACAACAAGGGTGATATCGCTTTTTTCAGCCTGTTCTACAGATGGATTAATGATAAATTCTCCATCGATGCGGCCTACGCTGACTCCAGCAATCGGTCCGCCAAATGGAATATCCGACACAGAAAGGGCTAATGATGAACCGAACATTGCAGCCATTTCTGATGAGCAGTTTTGATCCACACTCATCACCATGCTTACAACCTGTACATCATTTCTGAAACCGTCAGCGAATAATGGACGGATAGGCCTGTCAATTAAACGGCTTGCCAAAATCGCTTTTTCACTTGGACGGCCCTCTCTCTTAATAAAACCGCCCGGAATCTTACCAACAGCATACAAACGTTCTTCATAGTTAACTGTCAGTGGAAAGAAATCCAGATTTTTTGGTTCTTTTGATGCTGTAGCTGTACTTAAAACTACAGTATCACCGTAGCGCACTAAAACTGCACCGTTAGCCTGTTTAGCCAGCTGGCCAATCTCTACGGTCAATTTGCGCCCAGCCCAATCAAGGCTGTAGACATGTTTATCTTGTCCCATAATTGTACCCCTCTCTGCATTCACTTAAGGACAGGCGTCAATTCTGCCTGGTCCGTTTAATTGTTAATTTCCTGCGAAGACGCAAAAGTTCATGGCTTTGCATTGCCCGCAGTCCAGTTTTATATAAAAGCATGAAATGCTCGTTAATCATAATAAAATTAGGCATCTTATAGTATGCACAATTTTCCCGTTTGCTAAAATAGGATAAGTTATGTATGTACATGATCAGGAACAAAATTCAAGTTTTTAAAGCTAATAAAAAAGCGGGAAAAAATCCCGCTTCTGTTGATTATCGACGTAAGCCAAGCTTATTGATTAACTCACGGTAGCGTGCAACGTCTTTGTTGCGAAGGTAAGTTAATAGGTTACGACGCTTACCAACCATTTTCAAAAGACCGCGACGTGAATGGTGGTCTTTCTTGTGAGTACGTAAATGGTCGTTCAAATTGTTGATTTCTTCAGTAAGGACAGCGATTTGAACTTCTGGAGATCCAGTGTCGCTCTCATGAGTTTTGAACTCATTGATTAGCTCATTTTTACGTTCTTTAGTGATTGCCATCCGGTTCACCTCCTAAATTTTCAATCCCCTGTTACTGAGCAAGCGTCGGTGACTCGACTTGCCAAGCAAAGGTTCATTTGGTACGTTACTTAGAATACAACTTTTTATGACAAAAAGCAAGGCTAAACCCTGTTTTTCTCAAAATATTGCTCAGTCTGCTGTTTATCCTTTTCGATTTGCGCAATTAACTCCTGAACGCCGGCAAATTTCCTTTCGCTTCTAAGATGCTTATGCCATTCAACGGTAACCTTCCTGCCATAAATATCTGAAGTGAAATCAAAAATATGGACTTCAACTGATGGCCTGTCCCCTTTTTCCTGATTAAAAGTAGGTTTGTAGCCGACATTACAGACGCCTTCATACCAGCTGCCATCTACTGAGAATCTTACAGCATATACACCGGGAGGGGGAATGATGCAATCATCAGAAACGTCAACATTCGCTGTAGGAAAGCCGATTGTCCGGCCTCTCTTATCACCATGAACAACGATTCCGGATGTTTTATAATATCTTCCTAAAAGGCCGGAAAGCTCACCCGTTTTCCCTTCGCGAATATATTTCCTTATTAGCGTAGAACTGATTTTTTCGTCTTCTTTTGCCAGCTTTGCAACGACAGAGTAATCAAATTGATCTCTAGAATGGAACAGCAATGTTTCCATTGTGCCGCGTCCCATTCGTCCATAGGAATAATCAAAGCCTGCCACGACATGTTTTGCATTAAGACCAATCAGGTATTGGTCCACAAACTCCTGTGGCAGCAGATTAGCAAATTCCCTTGTAAAGTTGATAACAAACAAATAATCTATACCTAGATCTGCTATGATGCCAATTTTGTCTTCAAGAGGCGTAATATACTCCACATGCTGAACGCTTTTCCCCAAAACGACCGAGGGATGAGGATCAAATGTCATGACAGCACTTTTTAATCCTTTTTGTTCAGCTATCGACCTTGCTTCACGGATGACTTTCTGATGACCCAGATGAACACCATCAAAATAGCCAAGTGCTATTGCCAATTCAGGCATTTCGTTTTTATCCATTCGATGGGGATGATGTATATGAATAACTTCCATATTAATAATTCACCTTTTCTCTACAGAGCCTGGACCTATATAAATGCACAGCTTTTAAACGAGTGCTTATTGATCATTCCTTAACACCTTTACTGGCTTCATTAACCCTGGTTTGCGGGGGTGATGCTCATAAATCGCCAGAACAAGACCTTGCTCTTCTTCTACTGCGATTGGGCCTCTAGTGTCGAGCAAATGATCAGGGATAGTTAATACAGCCCCATTTTTTACTTTCTCTGCTACTTTATCACTTATATGAAATTTCGGCAAATGAGAAATCGCAGCCTCCATCGGCCTAAGAACCTCGTCCATTGTTCCCTTCTCGGCCCTGTCTTCTATTTCTTCAAAAGTCAGGCAATCATCAAGTTTGAGTGAGGCAGACTGGATTCTTACCAGTTCAGACATATGGGCAGGATATCCCAGTTCACTCCCAATCATGACCGCAAGCGTACGGATGTATGTACCTTTGCTGCAGGCTACACGGAAACGGAAGGTAATATTCTCATCCTCAAACATCTCTCTCTCATCGAGAAGTTCAATTGAGTAGATAGTTACTTTCCTGGAAGGCCGTTCCACTTCTATTCCCTGTCTTGCATATTCATAGAGGCGCTTGCCATTCACCTTTACTGCTGAATACATGGGGGGTGTCTGTATAATTTCCCCTGTCAGGCTTTGGAGCACTTTCATCACCTGATTTCTGGAAATAGGTGATGAAACATCTTTCCTTTCTACAACTTCACCAGATGCATCTTCTGTTGTCGTAGAAAAGCCGATTGTAACTTCTCCCTCATAAGATTTCCCTGCGTCTGTTATGTATTCGGCCACCTTCGTTGCCCTCCCAAGGCAGATGGGAAGTACTCCTGTCACGTCAGGGTCCAGTGTTCCGGTGTGGCCGATTCTTTTCATTCGCAGAATCTTCCGCAGCCTGAACACACAATCATGGGAAGTCATTCCCTTAGGTTTAAAAAGCGGCAAAATCCCTTCCATTATATGTACCACCTTGTCTATATATTTTTAGAAAAAAATGGATAGACAAAGTGTCTATCCATTCCATTATTCTTCATCTTTGGAGCGTTCCTCATCTTTGGAACGGCCTTCGTCCTGGATTTGATGAAGCAACGAGTCGATACGGTTGCCGTAGTCGATTGATTCATCAAATTCGAATAGGATTTCCGGTGTTTTCCGCAGCCGGATTCGCTGGCCGATTTCAGATCGGATAAAGCCTTTTGCTTTAGCCAGCCCGCGAAGCGTATTTTCTCTTTGTTCCTCATCACCCAGAACTGAAATAAACACGGTTGCCTGCTGGAGATCCCCGGTTACTTGAACATCAGTGACTGTTACAAAACCAACCCGCGGATCCTTGATTTTTCGGCTGATGATTTCGCCCAGTTCTTTTTTCATTTGTTCCCCAACTCTATTTGCTCTAAGGCTCATTCTATATCACCTCTTCTTAAAGCCACTCTAAATCTGTAATTGTCCGTTCAATTTCCGGGAACGAATCAATCATTTTCAGAGCATTTTGCAGCTCGTGCTCAGTTGAAACCTGAGTGGATGAAACGGCCACAATGGCAATTTTAGTCCGCTGCCATAGGTCCTGATAGTCCACCTCAGATACAGAAACATTGTATCTTTGTTTCAGCCGGGTTAAAATGCGCTGCAAAACAGCCCGTTTTTCTTTCAAAGAATGTGTGTCATAAATGATACATTCACAGGCAGCAAGCCCAATTATCATTAACGTTCCACTTCTTCCATAATATATGCTTCGATTACGTCGCCTTCCTTGACGTCATTAAAGTTTTTGATGGTAATACCGCACTCATAGCCTTGTGCTACTTCTTTAGCGTCATCTTTGAATCGCTTAAGAGCGTCAACTTCACCTTCAAAAATTACAACTCCATCGCGGATTAAACGAACGCCGCTGTCACGGGTGATTTTCCCTTCCGTAACATAAGAACCTGCAATAGTACCGATTTTGGAAACTTTGAATGTCAGGCGTACTTCAGCCTGGCCGATAATTTTTTCCTGGAACTCAGGATCAAGCATACCCTGCATCGCCAATTCGATTTCCTCGATTACTTTGTAGATGATGCGGTGCAGGCGGATGTCAACATTTTCTGCATCTGCTGCACGTTTTGCGTTATTGTCAGGACGTACATTGAATCCAATCACAATAGCGTTGAAAGCAGCAGCTAAAGTGATGTCAGACTCGTTAATGGCACCTACACCTGTATGAAGGATACGAACATTAACACCTTCTACATCGATCTTATGAAGAGCGGCAGTCAATGCTTCCGCAGAACCTTGAACGTCCGCTTTCACAACGATGTTTAAGTCTTTCATTTCTCCTTGTTTCATATGTTCAAACAAGTTATCCAGACTTACGCGTGTTTTTTCATTTCTTTGAGCCTGCAATGCCTGCTGCGCACGGGCTTCCCCAACCTGACGGGCTGTCTTTTCATCATCAAGAACAGCGAAGCGGTCACCGGCTTGAGGAACATCGTTAAGACCTGTAATCTCTACAGGAGTTGAAGGTCCGGCAGTTTTCACACGGCGGCCAAGGTCATTAACCATTGCACGGACACGTCCAAATGAGTTACCGACAACGATAGGGTCTCCTACCTTCAATGTACCGTTTTGCACAAGCAGCGTCGCAACTGAACCGCGTCCTTTGTCAAGCTGTGCTTCGATAACTGTACCAACGGCATTGCGATCAGGATTTGCTTTGTATTCTTCCACTTCACCTACAAGAAGAATCATTTCAAGCAGTTCATCAATTCCCTCGCCTTTAATAGCTGAGATTGGAACAAAAATCGTGTCTCCGCCCCATGCTTCTGGAACCAGGCCATGTTCAGTCAGTTCCTGCATAACACGATCAGGATTTGCTGCTTCCTTATCCATTTTGTTAACAGCCACAATGATTGGCACTTCTGCTGCTTTCGCATGGTTAATCGCTTCAACTGTTTGCGGCATTACACCGTCATCTGCTGCTACAACTAGAATTGTTATATCGGTGATTTTCGCACCGCGGGCACGCATAGTTGTGAACGCAGCGTGTCCAGGAGTATCAAGGAAAGTAATCTTTTTGCCGTTTTCTTCAACTTGATAAGCTCCGATGTGCTGAGTGATTCCGCCTGCTTCTCCAGCAGTTACTTTCGTGTTGCGGATAGAGTCAAGCAATGTTGTTTTACCATGGTCAACGTGTCCCATGATTGTTACAACAGATGGACGTTCCACCACTTCGGCATTTTCATCTTCAGTGAAGTATACTTCAAGATCGGTTGTATCAACCAGTATCTCTTCTTCTACTTCAACACCATATTCACCTGCAATCAGCTCAATCGCATCTTTGTCAAGCTCCTGGTTAATGGTTGCCATAACACCAAGCATAAATAGCTTTTTAATGATTTCAGAAGGCTCGCGGTGAAGCTTCTTTCCCAGTTCCGCTACTGTCAGTGATTCGCTGAAAGTAATTTTTGAAGGAAGCTCCTTCACCTTTTTAGGAGTTGGGGCCACGTGCGTCTGCTGCTGTTTGCCTTTGTTGTTTTTATTCTTATTGTTGTTTCGGTTATTGTTATTGTTTCTATTGTTATTATTGTTTCTGTTGTTGTTATTGCCTCTATTGTTGCCGGAGAAGTTTTTGCCGGACTGGCTGCCCTGTCCCTGGCTTCTGTTGTCACCGGATTTATTCTGAGGCTTGCTTTTAGCAGCTGTGGAATTGCCGGCACTATTATTTGTAGCCGTCTTTTGATTTCCCTGCGGCTTCTGCTGGTTTTGAGGTTTGCTCTGGTTTTGAGCCTGGCTGTCATTCTTGATAAAAATACCATCAAGCTTCTGGACTGCCGCCGGCTCAATCGTAGTCATATGATTGGAAACCTCAATATTCATGTCTTTTAATTTTGTAATAACATCCTTGCTTGAAATGTTATGTTTTTTCGCATATTCATAAACGCGCATTTTACTCATACTTTCACCCCCGCTAGTATTAATCGAGCAACGTTAACAGCTTTTTTGCAAATCCGGCATCTAACACTGCCACCACAACGCGGGCTTCCTTCCCTATAGCCTTGCCGAGCATTTCCCGGTTTTGAATCAGCTTATATGGAACCCCAAATGATTTACATTTATCTGTAACTTTTTTTGCCGTATTTGCGGATGCATCTGCAGACAGCAAAACAAGCTTTGCTTTGCCGTTTCTGATTTCTTTAACAGCAAGCTCTTCTCCCGAAGTAATTTTCCGTGCCCGATTGGCTAAGCCAAGCAATGACATCCATTGATTTGAATTCATTTGGATTGCCGTTTCTCCTTCTCTATTAACTCCAAGAGGTCTTCATAGACAGCATCATCTATGGAAACTTCTAAATGATTGGCTAAGATATTCTTCTTCTTTGCTAACAAAACTGCTTCCTTTTCTTTGGAAAGATAAGCCCCGCGACCTGATTTTTTTCCGGTCGGGTCAACAGAAACTTCCCCTTCTTTGGAGCGAACGATGCGAACGAGTTCTTTTTTCGGCCTCATTTCACCGGTAGCGACACATTTTCGCAAAGGAACTTTTTTACGATTGTTCACGATCATTCACCTCTTCCCTATTCTTTTCCCTCTAAGTGTTCATTCTGAAAATCGAAGTCTGCATCATTTTCATAGTCTTCGTTTTCATAATCATCATTATCAAAGTTCAACAGTTTTTCATCCCTCGGATAAATTCCGGCTTCACGGGCATCTGTTTCTGATTTGATGTCTATTTTCCAGCCTGTAAGCTTTGCTGCAAGTCTGGCATTCTGTCCGCGCTTTCCTATTGCCAGAGAAAGCTGATAATCAGGAACTACAACAGTTGTTGCTTTGTCATCTTCATTTACGATTACGTCAAGCACCTTTGAAGGGCTTAATGCATTTGCGACGAATACTACCGGATCTGAAGACCATTTAACGATATCAATTTTCTCACCCTTGAGCTCATTGACTATCGCCTGTACACGTGTTCCTTTAGGACCTACACATGAACCTACCGGATCAACTTCTTCATTGTCAGAATGAACCGAGATCTTAGAACGGTCCCCTGCTTCACGCGCAACGGATTTGATTTCTACAGTTCCATCATAGATCTCAGGAACTTCGATCTCAAATAATCTCTTCAGCAGGCCAGGATGGGTCCTGCTTACGAAGATCTGTGGACCTTTTGTTGTCTTTTCTACCTTTGTAATAAAGACTTTAATGCGGTCATGGGGCTGATAACGCTCATTTGGCATTTGTTCGTTCGCCGGAAGGATCGCTTCAATCTTTCCAAGGCTCACATAGATGAACTTAGGATCTGTACGCTGAACAATTCCCGTCATAATATCTTCTTCACGGTCGATAAATTCAGAGTAAATGATGCCTCTCTCCGCTTCACGGACACGCTGTGTAACTACCTGTTTTGCAGTCTGGGCAGCAATACGCCCAAAGTCCTTAGGTGTTACTTCCATTTCAACGACATCTTCCACCTGGTAGTTCGGGTTGATTTTTTGTGCATCCTCCACAGAGATCTCAAGACGCGGATCAAATACTTCATCCACTACCTCTTTGCGGGCAAAGACTCTCATCGTTCCGTTCCCTAGGTTTAAATCAATGCGCACATTCTGTGCCTGATTAAAGTTTCTGCGGTAGGCTGACACCAATGCAGCTTCAATGGCTTCGATAATCACATCGCGAGAAATGCCTTTTTCTTTCTCAAGCAATGTCAGAGCATCCAAAAGTTCACTGCTCATGAGATTTATATCCCCCTTTTATTTCTCTTTTAAAAAATGATCAACTTTAAAGCAGCAATTTGCTTTTCTTAATAAGCAAGCCCGCAATCAGCTGTTATTCAAATACAACGGCTAAACGGGCATTCGCTACCTTCTCATAAGGAATTTCAATGTTTTTCTTCCTTGTTTTGATTTTCACTTCTACCGTAACGGTCTCGCCGTCAAATTGGGTTAACACACCTTCGAACGTCTTTTCACCATCAATGGGCTCGTATGTTTTAATGTAAACATTCTTGCCGACTGCTTTAATAAAATCACTGTCTTTCTTAAGAGGGCGTTCAGCTCCCGGCGATGAAACTTCCAAGAAATAGTTGTATGGAATCGGATCTTCAGCATCAAGCTTTTCGCTTAGCCTTTCACTGACCATTCCGCATTCCTCGATATCAACACCAGTTTCTTTATCAATAAATACGCGAAGGAACCAGTCTTTCCCTTCTTTTACATATTCAATGTCGACTAATTCTAAATTAAGTTCATCCACAATAGGGGTGACGAGTTGTTCCACCGTTTCAGTCACTTTGCTCATTCATATCCCTCCTTTTTCATGGAATCTTAAGCGCTGTTTTTCAATCAATAAATCAGAAATTGGCTCTGCTAAACTTAATTAACATATAGTTTTAACATAGATCCGATATTAAGAAAAAACCGTACACAACACGAAAGAGTGGGTTGCCCCACTCTTCCTTTTGCGAGAGTTATTCTTAGTATTTCCAATAAAACTATACCATAACCAATTTTTTTATGCAAATGGAATAGCTGTCAGCAGTAGGGTTTGAACCATTCGCTCGTCTATTTTTAGAATAGAGACAGCTGGTTTTGTTCCGGAAGGGATTCAAGGCAGCCGTGGTTATCAAGATACTCTATAATCGTCTTCGACACTTTTCCGCGCTGCTGCAGGTCTTCCTTCGAGAGGAATTCCCCTTCTCCCCTTGCTTTTACTATATTGAATGCTGCATTTGTACCCAAACCCGGAATGGAATTAAACGGCGGTATCAAAGAATCTCCATCAATGATAAACTCACTTGCGCTTGAGCGGTATAAGTCCACCTTTTGGAAATTAAATCCCCTTTCATTCATTTCCAGAGCCAATTCCATTACAGTTAAGAGGTTCTTTTCTTTCGTTGAAGCATCAAGTCCCTTTGCATTGATTTCTTCGATGAGTGCACGGATCGCCTGGGATCCTTTAACCATTGCATCCACATCAAAGTCTTCTGCACGGACAGTAAAGTATGCTGCATAGTAGAGAAGCGGATGGTGCACTTTAAAGTAGGCAATCCGGACAGCCATTAATACGTAAGCAGCCGCATGGGCTTTAGGGAACATGTATTTAATCTTTTTACAGGAATCAATGTACCATTCAGGCACTTCATTCTTTCTCATTTCCTCTTCCATCTCATCGCTCAGACCTTTACCCTTACGGACCGATTCCATGATTTTGAAAGCAAAAGCAGGCTCCAGGCCCTGATAGATTAAATAAACCATTATATCATCACGGCAGCCGATTACTTCACTTAGGTTACAGATGTTATTATGGATTAATTCCTGGGCATTTCCGAGCCAAACATCTGTACCATGAGAAAGACCTGAAATCTGCACAAGCTCTGAGAAAGTGGTCGGTTTTGTATCTTCGAGCATCTGGCGGACAAACCGCGTACCAAATTCGGGTATGCCAAGTGTTCCGGTTTTACACATGATTTGCTCTTCTGTCACACCAAGTGATTCCGGCCCGCTGAAAATTTTCATTACTTCAGGGTCATCTGTGGGAATGGTTTTTGGATCAATTCCGCTCAGGTCTTGAAGCATTCTAATAACAGTCGGATCATCGTGACCCAGTATATCAAGTTTTAATAAATTATCATGAATGGAATGGAAGTCAAAATGGGTTGTTTTCCATTCAGATGTCCGGTCGTCTGCAGGGAACTGAATTGGCGAAAAGTCGTATATATCCATGTAGTCCGGCACAACAATGATACCGCCCGGATGCTGTCCGGTTGTCCGCTTCACCCCTGTACAGCCGGAAGCGAGCCTGTCAATTTCCGCACCCCTAATTTGCAGATTATTATCGTTCTGATATGCTTTGACATAACCAAAAGCTGTTTTATCGGCAACAGTACCGATCGTACCGGCACGGTATACATAATCCTCGCCGAATAGCACCTTTGTATAGTTATGGGCTCTAGGCTGGTATTCCCCAGAGAAGTTCAAGTCAATGTCGGGAACTTTATCTCCCTTGAAACCAAGGAACGTTTCGAACGGAATATCATGTCCATCCTTTTTATATTTAGCTCCGCAGCTCGGACAATCTTTATCAGGCAGGTCGAAGCCGGAGCCAACTGACCCGTCATTGAAAAACTCGGATGTTTTGCATTCCGGGCAAACGTAATGCGGCGGCAGCGGATTTACCTCTGTTATTTCGGTCATTGTCGCAACAAAGGAGGATCCGACAGATCCACGGGAACCAACCAGATAGCCATCATCCAGTGATTTTTTTACAAGCTTGTGAGAGATCAGATAGATAACCGCGAAACCATGTCCGATAATACTCTTAAGCTCTTTTTCAAGGCGCGCTTCAACAATCTCAGGAAGCGGATCACCATAGATTCTCCTTGCCATTCCGTAACTCATGCTGCGCATCTCTTCATCTGCGCCTTCAATTTTTGGCGTATACAAATCATCTTTAATCGGCTTTATTTCTTCAATCATATCCGCTATTTTGTTCGTATTCTCTATCACAATTTCCTTCGCTTTGTCTTTGCCGAGAAATGAAAAAGCGTCAAGCATTTCATTGGTAGTCCTGAAATGAACATCCGGAAGCTGATGGCGATTCAGCGGATTCGCGCCTCCCTGGGAATTAACAAGGATCTTCCGATAGATTTTATCATTAGGGTTTAGGTAATGGACATTGCCGGTTGCGACTACCGGCAGACCAAGCTTATCACCCAATTTAACAATATTGCCGATGATTTCTTCAAGCGCTTTTTCATCTCTTACAAGTTCAAGCTCTAAAAGGTGTGCATAAACGGCTTTTGGATGGACTTCAAGATAATCATAGAATTGTGCAGTATCTTCGACTTCATCCGGAGATTTCTGCATCATGCCTTCAAAGACTTCCCCTTTATCGCACCCGGAACCAACCAGTATTCCTTCACGATGCTTTTGAAGGACTGACCTGGGAATGCGCGGTACTCTGTAAAAGTATTCCATATGCGAGATGGATACGAGTTTAAAAAGGTTCTTCAGACCTGTTTCTGTTTGTGCAAGCAGGGTGCAATGGGCTGGTCTTGCACGCTGATAAGCATTTCCCTGCCCCATATTGTCATTGAACTGATCATGATATTCAATCCCTTTTTCTTCTGCACCCTTTAGCATCTTAAGCAGCAGATAGCCTGTTGCCTCCGCATCATAGATAGCACGGTGATGCTGGGTAAGTTCAACATCGAATTTTTTGGCAAGGGTATTCAGACGGTGATTTTTCATGTCGGGATATAAAAAACGTGCAAGTTCAAGAGTATCTATTACAGGATTTGGCGCCTTGCCAATACCGATTTTTTTATAGCCGACATTCAGGAACCCCATATCGAATGAAGCATTATGTGCTACTAAAACAGCATCTCCTGTCCATTCCTGGAATTTCTTCAGAACTTCTTCCACTTCCGGTGCATTCTCCACCAGATCATCTGTTATTCCAGTCAGATTAATGGTTGTTGCGGATAAAGGGTGATGAGGGTTTGCAAAGGATTCAAATCGATCAATGATTTCACCATCATGAATCTTAACTGCGGCAAGCTCAATAATCGTATCATATACAGCTGATAAGCCGGTTGTCTCAACATCAAATACAACATACGTATCATCAGTAAGCTTGCGATGCGCATCATTATAAGCAATCGGCACACCATCATCCACAAGGTTTACTTCAATTCCGTACAGAATCTTAATATCATTCTTTTTCCCGGCACCATAGGCTTCAGGGAATGACTGAGCAACAGCATGGTCTGTAATGGCCACTGCTTTATGGCCCCATTTCTTCGCCTGGGAAACCAGTGCACTGACAGATGAAACAGCATCCATTTGGCTCATCGGAGTATGAAGATGAAGTTCAACCCTTTTTTCTTCAGCAGGCGATGTATCCTGCCTTTGGATAGGTTTGATCTCATTAATATCGTTCCCGATCATTACCAGATCACGGACAAAAGTATCGTTTTGAATGCTTCCCCGGACCTTTAGCCACATCCCTTTTTGAATATGCTGATATAAAGCGGCATCCTCTTTATCCCGGGAAAACATTTTTACTAGAATGGAACTGGTATAATCCGTAATTTTAAAAGTTAAGAGTGTCCGGCCGCTGCGGAGCTCTCTTGTCTCGGCAGCAAACACGTAGCCTTCAACGGCTACCCGGCGTTCTTCATCTACTATATCAATCAATTTGCGGTAATCAGCATCATCTTTAATGGTAAGACCAATCGTAAGCGGCCCCTTGGGTGCTGTGTGATCTGCAGATTCAGCTTCAGCTTCTTTCTTCTGCATTTCGATTGCTGCCTGGAGACCACGCTCCTGGTCTTCTTTGCGTTTGGCTTCCATGAACTTTTCATATTCTTCATTGGAACCATCAGTGGAAACTTCTGTATCAACTGTTAAGGCCGGAAAGCCAAACACTTGAAACACATCTGACATAATGCCGGCATACTTCTTCTTGATAGACAATCCTTCCAATTCATTACGGACTTTAATGATAATTTTGTTGCCCTGTACAGAAGGAACCTGCTCATTCAGAAGCTTTAATAGCGGCGGCGCCATGCCATCCATTTCTTTAATGCAGTTATGCCAGTATTCAAGTACAAGCTGTTCAGTAAAATCCTGATTTCTGACAGAGATGCTATATGAAATTTCTGCGATATGGGAAAATGTTTTTTCCAGCTGATCTGTGAAACGGCTATATACACTGCAAGGCAAAATCTTTGGAAAAGCAAAATAAAAATGCCATTTCCGTGACTGTCTTTCGACTATGACCCTTTCGATTTGGGCATCATGAAAGTGCTGCACAAAGGCATCTTCAGTTAGCTGCATCTGCTGGAGCAAGAGCTGAAATCTAGAAGGTTCGCTCATCTTTCTCTCTCCCATCCAATATTCTTGATTTCTATTTTAAGTTGAATTTTTTATTGTAATTTAAAAAACAGACGGACTTAATTATAACATATCGTATGAAATAGTGATTGAAAAAACGGATTCCATTTTGGAACCCGTTTTTTGTCTGAATTAGAGCATATTTTTCTGCAGGAATGTTGCCCTGCACTGATTTTTTAAAGGAAAAATCTCTGAATATCGTTCCATGTGACCACTAACATTAAGAGCATTAAAAGGGCAAATCCTATAAAATGGACCATTCCCTCTTTGTGGCGGTCAATTGGCTTCCCTCTTACTGCCTCTACTGCAAAGAACATTAATCTTCCGCCATCAAGAGCCGGAATTGGAAGCAGGTTCATAATTCCCAGATTTATGCTTAGGATTCCTGCCCATTTCATCAGGTAGTAGATGCCGGATTTGGCTACAGTATCTGTTGAAACATAAATGCCTACCGGGCCTGATAATGCATCAATTGAAAACTGTCCAGTGACAAGCTTACCCAGCATAACAAAAATTTCTTTTGTCCAGAAATACGTTTCTTTGGCTCCGTAGGTAATAGCCTTTAATGGAGATTTTTCCATCGGGCTATAAACACCAATGATTCCAATTTTTTCACCTTCTACATCCTGAACCTTTGGTGTAACCGATATAGTATGTTCCTGACCGTTTCTTTCCACTAAAAATTCGAGTTCTTCACTTGGGTTCTTTCTAATGATTTCAACTACATCTGACCAGCTTGAAATTTCGGCTCCATCCACACTTTGAACCATATCGCCTTCCTTTAGCCCAGCTTCATATGCTGCACCATCAGGCGTCAGCTTGCCAAGGGCAGGTTCATTTGTTGGAATGCCCTGCAATAAGGCTATTAGAACAAAAACGATAAAAGCCAAAACAAAATTCATCATTGGACCCGCGAAAATCGCCATTGTTCTCTGGCCCAAGGTCTTTGATGCAAATTGACGATCATACGGAGCAATGAGCGTTTCGGTCCCATCCTCTACCAGTACAGCTGAACGGCTGACTTTGAAAATTTGGAGGGACTCATCCTCTTCTCCCTCAACATATCCTTTTATTAAAAGGGTATGCTCAATATCAGCATCCTCAACTTCAACGATTCTTGCATCAGGATATTTATCTTTGTTGTTTAAAATAATTTTGCTTACTTCCTCGTTTTTATCAAGGATTAAGCCGATGCGATAGCCTGGTTTGATTTCCACCATTTCAGGATCTTCACCGGCCATGCGGACAAACCCGCCGATGGGCAGAAGACGAATCGTATATACTGTTTCATCTTTTTTAAAGGAAAACACCTTTGGCCCAAATCCAATTGCAAATTCCCGGCAGAGTATTCCTGCTCTTTTTGCGAATATTAAATGTCCAAGTTCATGAAAAAATACCAGTGCCCCAAAAATAACAATAAAGGCTATTACTGTACTCAAGTTTTAACCACCTTTTTTTAGAGGTTGTTCAACTGCTGCTGGTAAGTGCATTACTTTATCAGCTTTTACACATTTTTCAGCACTTGAACACAAGCTTATAGAAGCGAGCTGACAAATCTCCTCGTTTCCAAATCTGTTTCCTGAATTTCAGTCAGACTTGGATTCTTGATGATGTCATGGCTGCCCAGTGCTCTTTCGATGAAATCTTCTATTTGCAGGAAGGTAATCTTTCCATCCAGGAATGCAGCAACAGCAGCTTCATTCGCAGCATTCAATACGGCTGGCATTGATCCTCCCGCTTTTCCGGCTTCATAGGCAAATTTCAGGCAGCGAAAACGATTAAAGTCCATTTCTGCAAAATGGAGCTTGCCAATTTCAGCAAGATTCAGCCGTTTTGCTGTTTGCAGCGGGAGCCTGTCAGGATATGTTAAAGCATATTGTATTGGTACTCTCATATCCGGTGTGCCAAGCTGTGCGATTACACTGCTGTCATGATATTCCACCATGGAATGGATAATGCTTTCTTTATGAAGAAGGACATCTATTTTACTGTAGTCCATGGAGAAAAGCCAATGTGCTTCAATAACTTCGAGTCCCTTATTCATCATAGTGGCAGAATCGATGGTGATTTTTGCTCCCATTGACCAATTCGGATGATTAAGCGCCTCTTTGACAGTCACATTTTCCAGTTCCTTGCGGGAGCGGTCCCTGAAACTGCCTCCAGAAGCTGTTAATATGAGCCTTTCAATATTTTTTTCTTTTTCCCCTGCAGAGATTGAAAAATAGCGGAGTGTTCACTGTCTACAGGAAGCAGGGGTACCCCATTACGCTTTGCTGCTTCCATGACCAGATGGCCGGCAGTTACAAGGGTTTCCTTATTCGCGATGGCGATTGTCTTCTTTTCCTCAATCGCCTGCAGGGTAGGATTAAGGCCTACACTGCCTAATACTGCATTAACCAGTATGTCTGATTTTTTGTAAACGGCAACTTCTATCAAACCTTCATGTCCATATGTAAATGTTATGCCGGGAAACTCTGTTTTAAGAATATCTGCGGAACTTTTTTCTGATAGGGAGACAAGTTCCGGCTGAAAGTCAGATATTATCTTCCTGGCAAGATCTATATTCCTCCCGGCAGACATGGCTGCCAGCTTAAAATCCTCGGGGTGCTCTTTAATAATATCGAGGGTCTGTATTCCAATAGACCCTGTTGCCCCCATCAAACTGATATGTTTCATAGTCTCCTCCTTATAAGAAAAGCGGAAGCGCCTTGCTCACCCCCGACAAGCATAAGATGAGCCACACCCACTTAAAGGCGTTCTTTGCATTTATGCAGGCACGGCTTATGACCTCGGAGTGGCTGGCGCCGGAGCTGAACAATTATCTAGTATCCGAATGTATTATTTTATTTTGCCAATAGGATTACAGCAGGTGAAAAAAATGGAGCAATGGCAGGACGAATAATAAACTGTCAAAACGGTCCAGAATTCCGCCATGGCCAGGCAAAATATTTCCTGAGTCTTTTACATTATAATGACGCTTTAATGCTGATTCCACTAAATCCCCTATTTGACCAAACACTGACAGGATTGCTGTAATTACTAATAACCCAAGCAGAGATTCATCAATATCTGTAAAGATAATAAATAACACCGCAACTGCCAGAGCACAGACTACACCGCCAAGCGAACCTTCAATAGTCTTATTTGGACTGATTTCAGGCCAAAGCTTCTTCTTCCCCATAGCTTTCCCTATAAAATAGGCACCTGAATCTGTGGCCCAAATAAGGAAAAGTGCAAAAAAGAGGTAGGTCAGGCCTTGATCGGCGAAGCGGGTCTCCATAAAATAGTAAAACCCTATGCCCACATATAAAGTTGACATAATCGAAAAAGCTACATCATCAAAAGTAAATTTGTTTTTTGTCGCGACTGTATACGTTAAGAAAAGAAGCACTCCAAAAAGAGCTACCTCAATTTTTGTATAATTCATATCATCCAGGATTGACTGAAATTCTTTAGGCAAAAGGAAAATCCACAATAATAATAAAGAAATAATGCCTGGAATCGAGAATAAACTTAAATTTCTCATTTTCAATAATTCAAATAGGGCAATGGATGCCAGCAAATATGCCAGGATGATGATTGGCATGCCTCCAAGGATAATGATCGGCAGGAGGATTGCTCCAAATATAATAGCTGTGATAATACGCTGTTTCATTCAATTTTCAACACCTTTATTGTACTCCTCCAAAACGCCTTTGGCGGCTTTGGAATACTTCGATCGCTTCAAGCATTTGCTCTTCATTAAAATCCGGCCATAAGACATCCGTAAACCAGAATTCTGTGTATGCAAGCTGCCAGAGCATAAAATTGCTTAATCTGATTTCACCGCTTGTACGTATCAGCAGATCAGGATCCTTTAGTCCGCCTGTCATAAGGTAGGATGAGAATTTTTCTTCATTCAATTCATTTTCATTCATTATACCACTTTTGCAATCATTTAAGACATGCCTGACGGCTTCGAGTATTTCTGCTCTGCTCCCATAATTTAATGCAAAGTTCAGCACCAATCCGGTGTTGTTTTTTGTCTCTTCCATCGCTTTGGAAACTGCATTTCGCGTATGAGCAGGCAGGTGGTCAAAATAACCAATCATTCTTACCTGCACATTCTCTTCTATCAGTTCAGGAAGGAAAGTTCCCAGAAATTCCTCTGGCAGCTTCATAAGAAAGTCCACTTCCATTTTAGGACGTTTCCAATTCTCAGTTGAGAATGCATATAAGGTTAGAGTCTTCACTCCAATATCGCTTGCAAATCTGGTGATTTTTCTGACGACCTTCATTCCCTCATGATGGCCGGCAATTCTCGGGAGCGCTCGTTTTTTGGCCCACCTGCCATTCCCATCCATAATGATGGCAACATGCTCAGGTATTTGTAATTCTTTTATTTTTTCAACTCTCTCTCGGAGATTGGAAGAACTGTTTTGGGACTTCCATAACTTCATTTTATCAAACATAAGTCTGCTCCTTTAAAATAGGTTAATCCTCCGATAAAAGACAAAGTGTGAAACTTCAATAAGCAGGGGCTTTTTCCCGCTAATTGATAGTTGAAATTCAGTCATAGTATCTTTTAGAGATTATTCTAATGGTAAAATAGTGATATTGCCTCTTTCCGCATGATAATATCATACCAAAAATAATTAAATATATCTCTATAAAAGAGTATGTTACCAGAAAGTTAATTCAGTTAGGAATCTGCCTACTTCGTATATAACAGCAGAGTTGGCGCCTTAGCGCCTGATCAGATTATGTATGCTCCTAAAGAGTAAAAGAACCCCCTATTGATAGAGGGTTCTAACTATAAAATAAATTAGACTGCAAGGATTTCTTTTTCTTTTTCTTTTGTTAATTCGTCAATCTTGCTGATATTGTCATCAGTAAGTTTTTGAATATCATCAGAAAAACCGCGGAGATCATCTTCAGTGATCTCTCCATTTTCTCAAGCTTTTTCAGGTCATCATTGGCATCGCGGCGAACATTGCGGATGGCAACTTTTGCTTCTTCTGATTCTTTTTTAACAACCTTAACAAGCTCTTTACGGCGTTCTTCTGTTAGCTGCGGAATAGCCAGTCTGATTACACTGCCGTCATTTGAGGGATTTAAGCCGATATCAGATTTAAGGATGGCTTTTTCAATTTCTCCCAGAATGGTTTTGTCATAAGGCGTTATGACTAAAAGGCGCGCTTCAGGAGCGGACACCCCGGCAAGCTGGTTAACAGGAGTCGGCGCACCGTAGTAATCAACATTGATGCGATCAAGCAAAGAAGCGTTGGCTTTACCTGCACGGATGCTCGCAAGCTCCCTTGTATAAGCTGAAATTGCTTTAGTCATTCTTTCTTTTGCATCTGAAATAACTTGTTTTGGCATTATTTTTTCCCCTAACGATTGTTCCGATTGTTTCACCCATTACGGCGCGGTTAATATTGCCTTTTTCCATGATTGAAAATACAATTAACGGAATGTTGTTATCCATGCATAAAGATGATGCTGTAGAATCCATTACTGCCAATCCTTCTTTCAATACATCAAGATAGGAAAGTTCATCGTATTTCTTTGCGTTTTTATCAACACGGGGATCAGCTGAATAGACGCCATCCACATTGTTTTTCGCCATAAGAATTACTTCTGCTTCAATTTCTGCAGCTCGCAATGCTGCTGTAGTATCAGTAGAGAAGTAAGGATTTCCGGTTCCCGCAGCAAAGATTACAACCCGCTTTTTCTCGAGATGGCGGATGGCTCTTCTGCGGATGTACGGTTCAGCAACCTGTCTCATCTCGATTGAAGTTTGAACTCTCGTCTCCACTCCAAGATTCTCGAGGCTATCCTGTAATGCCAATGAGTTCATAATAGTTGCAAGCATACCCATATAGTCTGCATTTGCTCTGTCCATACCCATTTCTTCTCCGATCTTTCCTCGCCAAATGTTTCCGCCGCCAACTACAACAGCAACTTCGACACCCAACTCAGCCAGATCCTTAACCTGTGCAGCAATTGATTTAATCACTGAAGGATTAATTCCGAAACCTTGCTCTCCTGCTAAAGCTTCTCCACTTAATTTCAAGACCACGCGTTTGAATTTTGGGCTGCTCATAAGAACCTCCATATGTAGTATAAAAAGCTCAAGCGCTTATAGGCGCTATTGCTGCATTTACAATCTATCTCATTCTTGAAAAACAGGGAACACAAAGTGTTCCCTGAATCATAACTGATTTAATACTATTAAATATTACTTCTTAACTTGGTTCATTACTTCTTCAGCGAAGTTGTCTTCACGCTTTTCGATGCCTTCTCCAACTTCATAGCGAACGAATTCACGGATTTTTCCGCCTTTAGATTCAACGAATTTGCCAACTTTTTGATCAGGGTTTTTAACAAAAGCCTGGTCGTTTACGCAAACATCTTCAAAATACTTACCAAGACGTCCTTCAACCATCTTTGCAACGATGTTTTCCGGCTTACCCTCGTTAAGAGCCTGCTGAGTCAATACTTGACGCTCGCGCTCTACTTCGTCCTGTGACACTTCATCACGGGATACATATTTAGGATTCAGGGCTGCAATATGCATTGCAACATCTTTCGCTGCTTCTTCGTCAGTTGTTCCTTCAAGAACTGTTAAGACACCAATGCGTCCGCCCATGTGAAGGTACGCACCAAATGCATCGTTGTCAGTTTTTGTTTTGATTTCGAAGCGGCGAAGAGAAAGCTTCTCACCAATTTTAGCAATTGCACTATTGATGTGAGATTCTAAAGTAGCACCGTTAGCCAATGTCTGGCCAGTTGCTTCTTCTACAGAAGCCGGCTTTGCAGAAAGTAAATGCTCAGCGATTTCCTTAACAAGTGTTTGGAATCCTTCGTTTTTAGCAACGAAATCAGTTTCAGAGTTTACTTCAAGGATAACTGCTTCGTTTCCGTCAACCTTAACAGTAGTAAGACCTTCTGCAGCAATACGGTCACCTTTTTTAGCAGCTTTAGCAATTCCTTTTTCACGAAGGAAGTCGATTGCTTTTTCCATATCACCTTCAGTTTCCTGAAGAGCTTTTTTGCAGTCCATCATGCCTGCGCCTGTTTTTTCACGAAGTTCTTTAACCATTTGAGCAGTAATTGCCATTATGAGATCCTCCTTAATGAGTTATGTAATAATATCTTTACCATTTATTACTGTATAGAAAACTAAACATTGCCTTTTCTTTAAAAAAAGGTGATAAAGGGTGCTCCCTCTTATCACCTTCTTTAAATCAAGAAAAAAGCAACTTAGAGCTGTACAGCCCCAGCGCCACAGAGCGCATCCGCTTTTCTATTAAGCAGTTGTAACTTCTTCACCTTGTTTAGCTTCAAGGATAGCATCTGCCATTTTGCCTGTTAATAATTTAACAGCACGGATAGCGTCATCGTTTGCAGGGATTACAACATCAATTTCGTCCGGGTCACAGTTAGTATCAACGATACCAACGATAGGGATGTTTAATTTGTGTGCTTCTGCAACAGCGATGCGTTCTTTGCGAGGATCAATGATGAATAGAGCATCTGGAAGGCCCTTCATGTCTTTGATTCCGCCTAAGAACTTTTCTAAGCGCTCTTGCTCTTTCTTCAATTGAACAACTTCTTTTTTAGGAAGAACTTCGAAAGTTCCATCTTCAGACATTCTTTCGATATCCTTTAAACGCGAAATACGCTTTTGGATTGTTTCAAAGTTTGTTAAAGTTCCGCCCAACCAGCGCTGGTTCACATAGTACATACCAGAACGGATAGCTTCTTCTTTAACGGAATCTTGAGCTTGTTTCTTAGTTCCTACGAAAAGGATTGTACCGCCGTTTCCAGCAAGCTCCTTAACGAAGTTGTAAGCTTCTTCTACCTTCTTAACAGTCTTTTGAAGGTCGATGATGTAGATGCCGTTACGCTCAGTGAAGATGTATCTCTTCATCTTAGGGTTCCAGCGGCGTGTTTGGTGTCCGAAATGCACACCAGCTTCAAGCAATTGCTTCATTGAAATTACTGACATTTGTGTTTCCTCCTAATGGTTTTTATTTCCTCCGCCCATATCATCTTCAGCCGGCAACTGCATGTGAACAGCACCATCCGGCTAAATCCATAAGCGTGTGTATTAACACCATTTGTTAATATAGCATAAGTGTTTTCCACAATCAAGCTATTCTTGCTGATTTTGACGAAATTTAAGCATTAACTCGACTTCTGTCTTCCCTTTGCCTAATTTTTTGGCAATATCCCCCACACTCAATCCCTGCTTTTTCAGGATATATACTTGATCATTTATTGATGAAGGATTTTCTTCCTTAATTGAGTGACTGCTATCCGACCGTGTGACAGATTCAGTCTCCTTTAAGGATGATAATCTTTCTTTTTCACTCAATTTATCCTCAGCTGCCCTCAAATTTTGTTTGTAGGCTGTAGATGCCTGGTAAATGGACGCTCTGGCTAATGGTATTGATTTATCATCTGCTTTAGCTATAACTTGATCATTTTTTTTGTCCAAATTTACTGGGATGATTTTCTCTTTTATAGAAGTATCGTTTTTTACATTAATCTTCGAAAGTTTGCTAATAAAATCATCGTTTTCTTCTTTCATTTGAACAAGGTACGCTGATATAACCTCTTCCATTTCAATAAGCACTTTTTCCTGTTTCTTCTCTGTATCCATTAGTTTATTCTGACGCAAGTAAAGCAGAATAATGGCTAATAAGGCTACAATATTTAATAGCAGGCTTATAGCTAATAGAAAAGCTGTCATGATATCCCTCTATCCGCTGTAGTCAATAACCTTCCCTTTGTATGGATGGTTCTGTCTGTCATTGCTGTCTTTTTTTGATCTTCTTTCCGATCTTGTTCCCCAGCCTCTGTGCTATCTGAAGTTCTATTGATTTCAAACTTAACCCAGATCACATCCTTGATAACGGCTCACTTCTTATTTCTCCTTTTAGAAAATGAAACTTTAAAGATTTGACAGTTTCCCGAATCACTTTTGAATACTTTCCAAAGTGAATTGCAGTGTTGGGATAGATCTGCCCGTAAATAAGGATTGAAGCATTCATTTTTTCTTCTTTTTCTTTTTCCAATTCAGCCAGATCTTCATTTATTTTGCTCAATTTATTCTGCAAATGAGCTTTTGTAGCCCGTTGCTTGAGAATAATTATTCTTTGTTCATCTGTCAGCTTTCCTGTCAGCTTTGCCATTTCTGTCAGTCTGCCTTCGATACTATCAAGCTTTTTGATTGATTCGTAAAGTTTGGCTGTTTCATTTAATAGTTCTTTTTGGGTGTTATCCACATTGGAGTCCATTCCAGCAAAAAGTTCTGTCTTAGTAAATAAGTGATTGCCCAGTTCTTTGATTTCAATGTCGGACCCGGACTGAAGCTTTCCTCCAATAGCCAATGCGCCGCTGCATCTGATGGCTCCGCCAGCTTGAACATGGCTGTGCAGGATTGACTTTTGGATAATTACGTCCTGTTCTGCCTTCACATTTGCCTGATTCAGGTATGCTGCCAGAACAGAACCTCCCGAAACAACTGAACCTTTATGACTGCCTGAAATTCCGCCAGTAACAAGCACGTTATTATCCGCCTGCAGGAAAGAGCCTTCAACTATACCGGCAACTATGATGTCACCTCCGGCTTTAATCTCATAACCGGCAGGAACGTTTCCGCGAATCACAACATTCCCGACAAAATTAATATTGCCCGTCTTCAAGTCAAGGTCTCCTTCAACCTCATACACTGGATTAACAGAAATGCTGTTCTGAGTGAAACTAACCTGTCCATCTAATAGCGAATAATATTTGCCGCCATTTACAAAAACATTTTCCCCTGCCTTGACTCTTAAAGTCTTCCCATCCTTTGCCGGTATCAGCTTGCCAAAAATATTCTTTCCGGAAGCACCGGGGGTAGCAGGAATAACAGAGGCTAGGAGCTGACCCTGTGTAACAGATGGGATATGGAGAACATCTCTAAAATTAAATCTCTTTCTGCCGGTTTTCCGGTCAAAAGAGATTTCATTTAATAGATATGCATCACTGCCGTTTTCTGAAGGAAATCCTTTTGCTATTTGCAAGGGATATTCCACTGAGAACGGATCTCTGCAGATTCTCTGGATTGCTTCTTCGCTCACACCAAAAATGACCTTTTCGTCAGCAAGCTGTTTATGGATCATTTCAGACTGGACAGTTCCATCCAGTTCATCAATATTTACCGGCTGTATCCATGCAGATAAACCGTGAGCATCAACTAAAAGCTGAAATTGGTTTTCCATGCTGTTTCATTCCTTTGCAGAAAGAAATGGCATAAGACTATATGGCTTTTTCCAGCAGCTGCCTCAGCTTAAAAATTGACTTTGAATGGATTTGGGATATGCGGGATGTTGATAGTCCCATTACTTCGCCAATTTCTGTGAGAGTTAATTCCTCTTTGTAAAATAAACTTAGCACCAGCTGCTCTTTTTCATTTAACTGTAAGATTTTTTCAGCCATTTCTTCCAAGATTTCATTTTTTAATACCTTTTCTTCTGGAATGATTGCTTTTTCATCCTTAATTGAATAACTGGCATCTTTTTCTTCTGAATCAGGCTGTTCATCAATTGAGAGGATGTTTGCGTAAAAATGTTCGTTCATAACAGAATATACTTCTTCTTCCTGCATATCTGTTTCTTCAGCAATTTCATAAGCTGTTGCATTGCGCATCAGCCGCTGTTCCAGCTTCTCAGTGGCAGCTTCAATTTTTTTCGCCTTATCCCTTGTACTTCGGGGAAGCCAATCTTCTTTTCTTAATCCATCCAGAATGGCACCGCGAATTCGAAACGAAGCATATGTATCAAATTTCAAATCTCTTGCAGGCTCAAACTTTTCCAGCGCATCGTACAAACCCATTAGCCCAAGGCTTCGTATATCATCTCTTGAAACATTCTTCGGCAGGGCAGCGGATATTCGCTGAACATGATAGCTTACAAGAGGCAAATATTTTTTCACAAGAAAATTTCCCGCTTGAGCATCACGAGAGTCGACCCATTTAGCCCAGTATGTGCTTTCTTCGGTTATCATGTCTGCCATGGCCATCCTCCTCAAACGTTTCCATTTCTATTAATTAGTGTCAGTATATCAAAACTTTTCTATAAAAATATCACCTTTCACTTTAAACTGCTCAGTTCTTTTCCAAATAAGGGGATCTTTCGAAGAAATAATGGGTGAGAGCAATAATTAAGCCGGAGAGAAATCAGCTTGTATGGCTGGCAAAGATCATCCGGCAGCATTTAAGGCTTTTAAATGATTTATATAAGGCTGCATCTGTCCACCCTGGAACGTGAGTTTAAATAACAACTTGGCCTTTATTAACAGTCCTCACCATCAGGTCGCCTGATTGAGGATTGAACTCAATTGTTCTGCCGCTATGCCCGCCAACATCTTCACCTAAAATAGTAATCTTTAAGGAATTTAGTTCCTTTTTAACTGCTTCCACATTCCTTGGGCCAATCCTCATTAAATCACTTCCGGAGGAGTATTGGAACATTTGGGCTCCGCCTGCAATTTTGGCATTTAATCGTGAAGCTTTTGCACCTTTTTTCTGCAGCAGGCTCACTAAATCCCGAATTGCAGTATCAGCATATTTAGCTGAATTAAAGCTTGTGTTTTTTGCAAGAGATGAATCAGGCAGCATGATATGTGCCAGCCCGGCAATTTCTGAACTAAGATCATAAAGAACCACACCGACACAGGAACCAAGGCCTGATGTCCTGATCAATCCAGGAGTTTTAACAATATTCATATCTGCTATGCCCACTTTTACAATTTCTAGAATACTATTCATAATCCGGAACTCCCAATGCCTTAAAGATTATTTGAAATGATTCAGGATCAGGCAGCAGAAAGAAATGGCCATTAACAGCATCCGTATTTTGAAGCTCATCGTTTAAAGCTGTATCAATTACGATGGCGTAATCGCTCACCTGCGAAATCTCCAATAGACCCGTTCCAATAATTGCCCCCACCATATCAATGCTTAGCATCGGCACTGAAGGGAAAAGTGACAGCTTAGTAAAATCCGATAACGAAGATAAATATGATCCTGATAGAATGTTGCCAAGCTCCTGAAGTGCCGATAGAGCAAGTTCATCATATGGCAGCTCATCTGCACAAAAAGAAATGTTTCCAGGCAGTTCGCGAATAAAGTTTTCAGCCTGTGTAAGAGGAAGGACAAAAAACATGCTGCCAGGGGCGTCTCCTTCTATCCTTAGAAACACCCCTGCCGCAACATTTTCCGGACCTCCTGCCATATCGATCATTTCATCAAAAGAAACAATTTTCACATCCGGGACAGACATATCAATTTTTTTATTAAGCAGCGTTGATAATGCAGTAGCCGCATGACCCGCACCAATATTCCCTATTTCTTTAAGAATATCTAATTGCATGCTGCTGATATTTTTTTCTAAAAAATTCATCCCGCTAACCCTTTTTCATCCTGGGCTGTTAATTCTTCAGGATTTAAGACTTTTTTCAAATCTATTAGGATAAATAACCGTTTTTCGATTTTTGTAACACCTTTGATAAAATCGGACTCTTCTGAACCGATTACGTCCGGAGGGGGTTCAATTGATTCAGGCGCCACATCAATCACATCATTTGCAGAATCTACAATTAATCCGACTTCCATATCGTTCAATACTGCGATGATGACTCGTGACTGCTCATTATATTCAGCCTCTTCAAGATTAAATCTGCTTCTGAGACTAATGATAGGTGTCACAACACCCCTTAAATTGATTACTCCTTTAACAAAACCGACTGTTCGAGGAACCCGGGTAATATGCTCAACCTTTTCAATGGAACGCACCTGATTAACCGGAATTGCATATTCCTTATCTTTCAGCTGAAAAACAATCAATTTTAAGTCCGCGACCGTCTCACTCATCATGTTCACTCCTCGTCAAAATGTATTATTTAATTAATGCATTGCAGTCCACTATCAGGGCAACCTGTCCATCTCCTAATATAGTTGCTCCGGAAATGGCAAATACGCTTGTTAAGTAGTTTCCAAGTGATTTTAAAACGACTTCCTGCTGCCCGATAAAGGAATCCACCACAAGCCCGGCCATTTTTTCCCCTTTTCTGACGATGACAACGGAAATGAATTCATCTTCATGATTGTCAGATGGCACCTCAAAGATATCCTTCAATGAAAGGAGCGGAACAACCTTGCCTCTGAAATCAATAACTTTCTGATTATGTGCACTTAAGACGTCTTCTTTTCGGATAATAGCTGTTTCAATAATAGAAGATAGAGGGATAGCATATTTCTCCTTCTCAATCTCAACGAGCATGACAGAAATAATGGATAAAGTTAATGGCAGCTGTATGGAGAATATGGACCCCTGTCCAACTTTTGAATCAATTGAAACGGATCCTCCCAATGACTCAATTGTATTCTTGACAACATCCAGACCTACACCCCGTCCGGAAACATCCGAGATTTTATCCGCAGTTGAGAATCCTGAGGCAAAGATAAGTTCATAAGCCTGTTTGTCAGTTAGTGCTGAAGCCGTTTGCTCTGTAATGATGCCATTTTTTAATGCTTTCTTTATAACCTTATCCTTGTTTATGCCTGCGCCATCATCCTCTATTTCAATGAATACATGATTGCCGCTGTGATAAGCTTTTAGAATGACATTTCCTTCTTCACCTTTACCATTTGCTTTTCGTACTTCTGGTGTTTCAACACCATGGTCCAATGCATTTCGGATTAAGTGAACAAGCGGATCGCCAATTTCATCGATAACCGTTCTGTCCAGCTCGGTATCTGCACCGACAATTTCGAGATTGATCTTTTTGTTTAAATCTCTTGCTAACTGTCTGACCATTCTCGGGAAACGATTGAAAACTGTTTCTATTGGGACCATGCGCATATTCAGAATAATATTCTGCAGGTCTCCGGAAATCCTTGACATATGCTCAACAGTTTCATGAAGTTCCTGATTGTTTAATTCCTTGGATATTTGTTCAAGTCTGCCTCTGTCAATTACCAATTCTTCAAACAGGTTCATAAGAATATCCAGTCTCTCGATATTCACCCTAATGGTTTTGTTGCTGACCTGTTTTGCTGCAGGCGCCTTCTTTTCCTCTTTTGGCATCACTGAAGCATTATCTGCCTTCTCCTCTACATCTGGCTGCAGAGCGTCCTCATCCTTCGCGGCTTCCCGTGAGCTGTAATCTCCCATAGAAATCGGGAGCACACCTATCCTATCCACTTCTGAGACTTTCAAAAGTTTCTGACGGATTACTTCAGGTGTTTCCCGGGTCACAATTGTTACAGAGAATTCCTGATCAAATTGCTCTTCTTCAAGCTGCTCAACAGAAGGAGTGGCTTTTATCACTTCCCCGCTCTGCTCGAGGACCTCAAACACCATAAAGACTCTGGCTGCTTTCAGCAGACAATCAGCCCGCAAGGCTATTGATATTTCATAGGTCTCAAAGCCCTGCTCCTTCGATTGCTGAATCACGGTCCACTCGAAATCATCATATGTACTTTTGACCAAACCCTGCGGTTCAGCAATAGCTGCTGCCGTTTCAGCTCTTGCTTTTGATAATACCGGGCTTTCCCCTTTTTCTATCAGCATCAGCTTTTCAACTGCTATAGAAACATCTCTTTTGCCGTCTCCGCCTTCTGCAATTGATTGGACCATTGCTTCAAGATCATCAACAGCCAGAAAAACGACATCGAGAATTTCAGCATTTACCTTAATCTTCTGATTTCTGATTGCATCAAGAACATTTTCCATCTGATGAGTTAGACTTGCGAGATCTTCATAACCCATGGTAGCCGACATGCCTTTCAGCGTATGAGCTGACCTGAAAATCTCATTAACTATTTTTATATCATCAGGATTTTTCTCTAATTCAAGAAGCTGTTCATTGCACGACTGCAAATGCTCCTTGCTTTCTTCGATAAACACCTCTAAATATTGGTTCATCTCCATGTGCCTGCCCCCTCGGCTTTAAACAAATTTCAATATGGATTCTGCTATACGTTCAATATGCTGCACATCATCTGCCAGGCCGGACTCAATCACTGCTCTTGGCATTCCAAATACAATAGATGATTCTTTTGATTCAGCGATGGCTTTTACTTCACCGCTTTTCTTCAATGCCATCAAGCCATTTTTGCCATCTGATCCCATTCCAGTCATTATGACAGCAATCTTCCTGATCCCGTTAACTCCACCCAAAGATTCGAACATCACATCAACTGAAGGTCTGTGTCCGTTCCTTGGAGGTGATTTATCCAAATGTATAACAAGATCCCTGCCTGACCTTGAAGCTGTCAAATGGAAGCCACCGGGAGCAATATAGGCGGTCCCGTTTTTAAGAATATCTCCTTCTTCGGCTTCCTTAACCGATAACGCCGATAATCCGTTTAGTCTGCTTGCCAGTGACTTCGTAAATCCCGCAGGCATATGCTGGACAATCAGAATCGGTGCGTTAAGATCTCCCGGAAGATCATTCAGCACTTTTTGAAGCGCTCGTGGTCCGCCAGTGGAAGTTCCTATACAGATAAGCTGTTTGACATTAAGACTTGTTTCAACAGCAGAACGAACAAGATGAATAGATTGATGTGGTTCTATTTTACTATAACTTTGCTTAAATCCGGCAGATTTTTTTCCAATAACTGAAAAATTAACCAGCCCTTTTATATTCGCTTTGCTAGCCTGTACTACTTTATCTGTTAATTCAGTTTTTATTTTATGCATGTCCAGTGAGATTGGCCCCGATGGCTTCGCTATAAAATCGACTGCCCCATATTCCATGGCAGTAAAGGTATTTTCAGCACCTTCCTTCGTTGTGCTGGAAAGCATGACTACAGGAACAGGCATAGTTTTCATAATTATTTTGAGAGCTTCCAGGCCGTTTAGAACCGGCATTTCAACATCCATTGTTACCGCATCAGGAGTTAATTCTTTAATCTTTCTTATGGCCTCTTCTCCGTTTCTTGCTGTCCCAACAACTTGGATTCTCTCATCTGCAGAAAGGAGATCCGCAATCAGTTTTCTCATAAAGGCTGAATCATCCACTACAAGCACTTTTATAGCCTTCATGCTGATTCACCCCCTATTAAAAAGAAATTTTTTAAGCTTTGAAATAAATTGGGAAGCATGATACTCACCAGCAAGCTCTCCAGACCTGCCTCCAACTTTCTCAGTCATACTCCGAATTGCTTTTGAAGCAGCTGAATTTTCATGATAAATAACGAAAGGAATCTGTTGTTTAACAGCCTGCCGTATACTGCGATCATCCGGAATAATTCCCAGAAGGCCAGCATCCCTCCCTAAAAACCTTGAAGCGACAGCAGAAATCCTTTTATAAGTTTCCTGCCCTTCCCGTTCTCCTTCAGACCGGTTAATGACCAATTGAAATGGAATCTTATCATCCATAAGATGTATATGCTTCATTACTGAGTATGCATCTGTGATAGACGTTGGTTCAGGTGTAGTAATGACCGCTATTTCCTGAACAGAGAGTATGAACTTCGCCGATTCTTCTGTAATGCCTGCACCCATATCAAAAATGATATAATCATAGTTTTGAATGAGCTGGGCAAGTTCTCCGGTAAATCTGGAAATGTGCTCATCATCGAGTTTCACAATATGCGAAAGGCCCGTCCCGCCGCCAATATAATTCAGTCCATATGGCCCCTCTGAAATAATATTATTTAAAGGTATATCCTTTTCTAAAAAATCAGCAATTGAATATTCAGCTGATCTTCCCATGAGAATCTCAACATTCCCCATGCCGATATCCAAATCGAATAACAATACTCTGTGGCCCATTTTGGATAGGGAAATAGAGAAATTCAATGAAAAATTTGTTTTCCCTACTCCCCCTTTTCCGCTTACCACTGCTATTGTTTTAAAATGATGACTTCGGCTGTCTTTTTCTTTCAACCTGGCTCTTAGCCTTTCTGCCTGATCGTTCATTTCTTTTTCCCCATTAGTTGTTTTACAATAGCTTCTGGCTCTGCCATTAGAATATCATCTGGAACATCCTGGCCATTTGTAATATATGCTGCGCCTTTTTTGTATTTATGAATGAGGTTGTACATGGCACCGTAAGTTGACGTTTCATCTGCCTTTGTAAAGATAAGTTTATCAATGTCTATAATTGAAAATTGATTATATATATCTTCCATATCCTTTTGTTTCGCGGTAAGCGAAAGCACTAAAAAAGTTTCCATATCCTTCTCAAAGTCAATCACATTCTTCAAATCTTCCACATACTGTCTGTTCCTGAAATTCCGTCCGGCTGTATCAATTAGTACAAGGTCGTAATCTTTCAGTTTCTCTGCTGCCTGCCTGAAGTCTTCTATTGTATAGCAAACTTCCAAAGGTATATCCAGGATGCCTGCATATGTTTTTAATTGATCGATCGCCGCGATCCTGTAGGTGTCGGCTGTGATAAATGCAGCATTTTTCTTATGTTTAATAACACACTCCGCTGCCATCTTCGCCAAGGTAGTTGTTTTCCCTACGCCAGTAGGACCTGCAACATTGATATATTTTTTGGTGAATGAAATCCCGCTGAATGGAATTTCCTCAATTTGCTTTATCAGTTCTTCATGCAGCCAGGCTTCTACTTCAGCAACTTTAGCTTTGGCACCGCCCAGATACCATTTTTCCAGCAATACTTGAAGTACCTGATCCTGAATGGAATTATCTATTTCCTGTTCATTAAGTAATTGCATGACTTTTCTTATCTCATCAGGGTAAACCGGACTTATCTGCTGTCCATCGGCCAATGAGGACAGCATCTGTTTTAAGCTGCTTATCTCTCTAATCAGCTCATTTGATGTTCTCGATCCGGAAAATAGAGACTCTTCAGTGTTTTCCTTGAAATGGTTTGAAGGAGCAGGGATTACCGCAGGCTTAAGAGCGGGTTTTTGCTCTATTTCCTGATTTGGATCTGCTGCTGCCATCACTTCTATACTTCTCTTCTTAAAAAAGCCTAAAACCCCGCCTGTATATACTACTCGTGAATTTAAAATTACGGCATCCTTACCCAGTTCCGCACGTATTTGTTTCATCGCATCAGGCATGGACGCTGCCATAAACTTTTTTACCTTCAATCTATATTCACCACCCCGACACTTTGAACTTCCGCATTTGCTTCCAGCTCGTTATAGGAAAGGATAGGTATTTGCGGGAAATACCTTTCTGTTAATTGCCTGACATACATTCTGACTGCTGGAGAACAAAGGACAATTGGCGTCTGCTCCATCAATGAAAGCTGTTCAACCTGGGAAGCTATCGATTCAAGAATGTTCTGCGATACCGTAGGATCCATGGATAAATAATTGCCATGTTCTGTCTGCTGAACACCTTCTGCAACCATTTTCTCGACTCTTCCTGATAAGGTAACGACTTTAATAGAGTCACCTTGCTGAGAAAACTGATTCGTAATTTGTCTGGCTAAAGCCTGACGGGCATATTCCGTAAGCAAATCTGTATCACTTGTAGATTTCGCAAAATCGGCAAGCGTTTCGAAAATAACCGGCAAATTCCTGATCGAAACGTTTTCCCTCAATAACTTTGCAAGCACCTTTTGAACTTCACCAACAGACAATGGGTTTGGTGTAACTTCTTCAATAAGGATCGGATAGCTTTCCTTAACATGATCAATCAGCTGTTTTGTTTCCTGACGGCCTAATAATTCATGGGCGTTGCTTTTTATAACCTCTGTTATATGAGTAGATACAACAGATGGCGGGTCAACGACTGTATAGCCGAAAATTTCTGCCTGCTCTTTCATTTCTTCTGTTATCCATTTTGCCGGCAGGCCGAAAGAAGGCTCAATCGTATCAATTCCTTCGATGCTATCATCATCAATACCAGGACTCATTGCCAAGTAATGATCAAGCAGAAGCTCTCCGCGGGCCATTTCACTACCTTTAATCTTTAATCTGTATTCATTCGGCTGCAGCTGAATATTATCACGTATTCTAACTACCGGAATGACCAGGCCCAATTCAATCGCCAGCTGTCTTCTGATCATGACAATCCTGTCAAGAAGGTCCCCGCCCTGATTCGTATCGGCAAGAGGTATTAACCCATAGCCAAACTCGAATTCTATTGGATCTACATTTAATAGGTTAACCACGCTTTCAGGGCTTTTCATTTCATCGGTTTCGATTTCTTCTTCCATCTCCAGCAATTGTTCCTTATCCGGCTGTGGAGTCTTGGCAATCGTATATCCGCCAAAAATCATCAAGCCGCCAATCGGCAGTGTTAAAACGAGCCCTATTGGTGTCAATAACCCTAGCAGAATGATAGTTCCGCCCGTAACATATAACATTTTCGGATAAGCAAATAGCTGGGAAGTAATGTCTTTTCCAATATTCCCATCTGATGCTGCCCTAGTTACTACAATACCCGTTGCAGTGGAGATTAACAGTGCCGGAATCTGACTGACAATTCCGTCCCCGACGGTCAGCATCGAATATTTCATGGAAGCCTCTCCAAACGGCAGCCCCAGCTGCATCATCCCGATGACAATACCAAATAATAGATTGATAAGAGTGATAATGATCCCCGCTATGGCGTCACCTTTTACAAATTTACTCGCACCATCCATTGAACCGTAAAAATCAGCTTCACGGCTGATTTTTTCACGTCGCTCTCGTGCTTCATGCTCAGAGATCATGCCTGCATTTAAGTCTGCATCGATACTCATCTGTTTACCCGGCATCGCGTCAAGAGTAAAACGCGCCGCAACTTCAGAAACCCTCTCAGAACCTTTGGTAATGACGATAAACTGAATAATAATGAGTATTAAGAAAACAACGAGTCCGACAATGACATTACCTCCGGTTACAAATGAACCAAATGTTTCTACGACCTTTCCTGCTTCCCCTTCAGATAAAATGGATCTGGTTGTAGAAACATTCAACCCCAGCCTGAATAATGTCATTAACAAGATTAAGGAAGGGAAAATAGAAAACTCGAGCGCTTCCTTCATATTCATAGCCGTCAGCAAAACCATAAGTGCAAGCGCAATATTAATGATTATCAGTACACTTAAAAGCCAAGGCGGAAAAGGAATAATAAGCATGGCTACTATTAGAATTACACTCATCAATACTGATAAGTCTCTTACTTGCATTGAAACTCTCTCCTTACAAGAAAAGCGGAAGGCGCCTTGGCAGCCATTCAACAGCTTCCTAAGACCAGCTATTTCATATTTCTCTGGTTAAATTTTGTTTTTGGTTCTGTATACATAAGCTAAAATCTCTGCTACAGCTTTGAAAAAATCTTCAGGGATAGCCTGACCAATTTCTGCCTGACTATAAAGAGCCCTGGCAAGCGGCCTGTTTTCAACTGCGATCACATCATGCTCCTTTGCGATTAATTTAATCTTCTGGGCAACAAAGTCCACACCTTTCGCCACTACAATAGGAGCATCACTTTTTGTTTCATCGTAGCTCAGGGCTATGGCAAAATGTGTCGGGTTGGTAATGACCACATCCGCTTTAGGGACTTCCTGCATCATCCTTCTCATCGCCATTTCCCTCTGTCTTTGCTTAATCTTGGATTTAATTAACGGATCCCCTTCAATGTTTTTGTGTTCATCCTTAATATCCTGTTTTGACATGCGAATGTTCTTTTCAAAATCGTATTTTTGATACAGATAGTCCGGAACAGATAAAAATAGCAGTGCCGCTGAAGCAATTAAACCCATTTGAACGGTCAGACTGGCAATTGTGATCATCGCCGTTCCAACTGATTTTTGAGAAAGAATTAATATTTCATCTATCCTTAACCATAAAACGGTAAACGCAGCGACACCGACAAAAGCAATCTTAAGCATCGACTTTAGCAGCTCCACGATCGCCCTCATGGAAAAAATGCGCTTAAAGCCTTTTATTGGATCCAGTTTCTCCAATTTAGGCTGTATGGCTTCTGTAGAAAAAAGAGTACCTACCTGCATGAAGTTTGCAGCCACACCCGCAAGCATAGCAATCAGCATAATCGGACCTAAAAACATCACCAGTTCCTTTAGCACATCAAGAAAAATCACCTGAACATTCGCCTCTGTCAGCGGCATCATCATATAATCATTAAATGAATGCGTAAATATATAAAGGATGATTTCTTTTAAATACGATCCGGCAAACAGCAAAAACAGAAATACCGCTAAAAGGACAATGGCTGTATTAACATCCTGACTTTTGGCTACTTGTCCTTTTTTTCTGGAATCCTGCCTTTTTTTCGGAGTGGCTTTTTCTGTTTTTTCTCCGGCAAACAGCTGAAGATCTAAAGAAAGCAGTAACCTCATTCTATGAACCTCCCATAATCTCCATAAGCCCTCTCATTGTCTGCAGCATCGTTTCAATCGCAAGGGAAAAAGCATATATTAATACACTCATAACAACGATCAGAACAATAAAACTGACGCCTATTTTCAAAGGAAGTCCTACGACGAAAACATTTAGCTGCGGAACTGTCCTGGCGACAATCCCTAACGCAACATCTACAAGAAACAGACTGCCGACAACAGGGATGGACATCTGAAAGGCAATAACGAACATCGTATTCATGGCTTTAATGACATATTCAGCTAAATTTTGATTCCCGAAAGGAATCCATGCCTGATCCAGCGGGATAAAATTATAGCTGTAAAACACTCCATCAAGCATGAGATGATGGCCATTAACGGTTAATAAAAAAAGAGAGCGATCGTATACAAATACTGTCCCATTAAAGGGCTCTGCGCTCCAGTCTGCGGATCAATCACATTCGCAATGGCAAAACCCATCTGGAAATCAATAAATCCTCCGGCAATTTGAATGGCTGAAAGGATTAAATAGGCAATAAATCCAACCATAAGCCCAACCAATGCTTCTTTTATGATTAAAAGAAAAAATGTGCCATCAACTTCAAGAGCTGGGACATCCATGCCCAGGAACATAATCCAGGCCAAAAAGAAGCCAAGGCCAATTTTATGTGATGCCGGGATGGATCTGTAAGAAAAAAGGGGCATCATTAAAAAGAAAGATGTCACCCTTACAAAAATAAGTAAAAAAGCAGGAAAGGAAGGCAGAAAATCTAACATGTCATCAGCCTACATACCTGGTCAAATTAGAAAAAATCTCATTTGCATAGGAGAGCATGTGGCTAAGCATCCAAGGACCAAAGAATACAACACCGACAAGGACCGCTACAATTTTAGGAATAAAAGCCAGCGTCTGTTCCTGAATTTGAGTTGTAGCCTGAAAGATGCTGACAACCAAGCCGACTACTAGTGCCAGAATTAGCAAGGGACCGCAAATCATCAACACAGTGATGATCCCTCTTTCTGCAATGGATATAACTGTTTCTGGAGTCATTCTGAATGTTCACCTGCTTAAAAGCTTTGTAAAAGGGATTTAACTACTAAGTACCAGCCGTCCACCAGTACAAATAATAATATTTTGAACGGAAGCGAAATCATAACCGGTGGAAGCATCATCATCCCCATGGACATCAACACACTCGCAACAACCATGTCGATAACCAGAAAAGGAATAAAAATCATAAAGCCAATTTGAAAAGCTGTTTTAATTTCACTTATGGCAAATGCCGGAACAAGACTCGTAAGCGGAATATCTTCAATGGAAGCCGGCGCTTCAGCCCCGGAGTATTCCAGAAATAGAGCCAAGTCCTTCTGCCTTGTGTGGGCACTCATAAATTCTTTGAAGGGTATTGATGCTTTTTCATACGCTTGTTCCAGATTTATTTCTTCATTGAATAAAGGTGTTAAAGCCTGTTCGTTCACTTCCTGCATGGTTGGAGCCATAATAAAGAATGTCAGGAATAAGGATAGGCCGATTAAAACCTGGTTCGGCGGCATTTGCTGAGTAGCAAGCGCCGTTCTGACAAAGGAAAGAACGATGACAATCCTTGTAAAGCATGTCATTAATATTAGAATACTCGGTGCGAGAGAAAGTACGGTCAGCAATAAAAAAAGCTTCACAGATGTAGATACATTTTCAGGAGAGCTGCTATTAAAAAACTCCATGAATTCATTCATCTTTCTTCTGGCCCTTTCTTTCTAACTCATCAAACAGTTTTTTTCTGCCCTTTTTCATTTCATCCAGCTGAATCCCGAGCAGTGAACTGAAGTTTTGGCTGCCTCGCTTGTTTTTCTCTGTTTGCTGTGTTCTTTTCATCACCTTTGTCACAATGTCGCTTGGACGGATAAGCTGTTCCAATTTGTCATTATGTTCTTCGATGATCTGGCTGTACTCTTCTGAGTTGTCTATTTCTTTTAACAGCTGAATGTTTTCTCCTACCCCTACTACCAAAATGCGTTTTCCAACTTTAATCAGCTGAATTGACCTGTTTGCACCTAGAGCTGTCCCTCCCAGGTTTTCAACCAATTGCGACCTGTTATACACCTTACTTTTTTTATTGATGAACATTAGGAGAGCATACAATAATCCAATCGTGAAGCCTGTTGCTAAAATCATCTTTATAAAATCCCAAAAAGTAAGGCCAATTTTGCCGCTTTCATCTTGTTGGTTCTGTCCTTCTGCTATCTTTGAATCCTTTGATTCTTTTAATTCCTGTTTTCCGCATTCCTCAGGATTTTTCATACATTCTTTAACACTATTATTCAATTGCTCTGCCTGGGCTTGCGTTTGCACGCCCAGCAGAACAATTGAAAACAACAGCAGCAAAGAAATCACTTTCTTTACATTCCACACTATTTTGCACCCTCTAAAAAGAATAATGACTAGCCCAAAGCTTTGCCGATTGCTTCCAATACTCTATCAGCCTGAAACGGTTTTACGATAAAATCCTTCGCACCGGCCTGAATGGCATCAATGACCATCGCCTGCTGGCCCATTGCAGAACACATAATGACTTTTGCACCCGAATTTATTTTTTTGATTTCTTTCAGAGCTGTAATTCCATCCATTTCCGGCATAGTTATATCCATTGTGACAAGGTCAGGCTGTGTTTCCTTATATTTATCAACAGCCTGTGCACCGTCAGCAGCTTCACCAACTATGTCATACCCATTCTTGGATAAAATATCTTTTATCATCATTCGCATAAAAGCTGCATCGTCAACTATTAAAATTTTATGTGCCATTCTAATAACCCCCACTTTTTATCTTAATTTTTTTATACGGTCACTCTGGCTAATAATATCTGTAACCCTCACACCAAAGTTCTCATCAATGACAACCACTTCACCCTGGGCAATTAACCGGTTGTTCACCAGTATATCAACAGGTTCACCTGCCAGTTTATCCAGTTCTATAATTGAACCGGAAGACAGTTCAAGAATCTCTTTTACGGAACGTTTGGTCCTTCCAAGCTCGACTGTTACCTGAAGCGGTATATCCAAAAGCATGTCCAAATTCTTTGTTTCAGTCTCCTGCATATGGTATGGTTCAAAACTCGAAAAAGCTGCGGGCTGTACATTCGGCTGCACCCCATTTGCATAAGCGCCTCCGAAATGCTGCGGTCCGGAATGCTGAGCCTGGTTTTGAGCAGGCGGATAGCTTGCCTGACTCATTACAGGCTGCGAATATGTCGGCTGCTCTCCGGAATAACTCGTTTGAGTGTAAGTCTCGATCTAATCCGCCTGTGTGTACTTCAGGCTTATGATCAAACGAATGCTGGCTTTCCTGATAATCATGCTGTGTTTGCGCCGCTGGCTTCTCTTCAGAGACAGCGCTATTTTCTGGAAGATCCTGACCAGGATTTAATAATTCATTTACAAGGCTTTTTCCAAATTCCAAAGGAAGCAGCTGCATAATATTCGAGTCAATCAGGCTGCCAATTTTCAATCGGAACGAAATCCTTACAAGCATGTCATCATCCGGGACTCGGTCGGCACCTTCTCCCTGAGGCAAATCAAGAATGTCGATTGCCGGCGGTGAAATATCTACCTTTTTTCCAAAGATGGTTGACATCGAAGTGGCTGCAGAACCCATCATCTGGTTCATTGCCTCCTGAACGGCGCTTAACTGAATTTCTCCCATTAGGTCAGCCGGGCTGGTTCCGTCGCCCCCAAGCATTAAGTCAGCAATGATGGCTGCATCTGATTGCTGTATTACCAGCAGGTTGCTTCCAAAGAAGCCTTCTGTATAATTCACCTGAATTGCTACATAAGGATGCGGGAATTCATCAGCTAATTTTTTGCGCAAAACAACTGAAACAGCAGGTGTTGTGATATCAACTTTTTGATTTAACAAAGTAGATAATGCTGTTGCAGAGCTTCCAAATGAGATATTGCCGATTTCACCCAGAGCATCCTGCTCCATATGTGACAAATAATCCTCGGTTCGAAAAAATGCCTCATTATAATTGTCTGTCTCGTCGCTGTCGTCAGCTGCTCCCCTTAATAGTGCATCAATTTCATCTTGCGAAAGCATATCATCACTCATCATCCTCATCTCCCCCTTTCACGGTGTCTAAAATTTGCACTGCCATTTTTTTATTCATTTTTCCGGGCTGTCCGATGAATTTTGGGATATTGCCGACTTTTAAAGTAAGCGCCTGGTCAATCCCCTGGTTTAACTCAATGACATCTCCAATATCGAGTGTTAAAAAATCCTGAATGGCTATGTCAGAACTGCCAAGTTCACATATGACCGGAACTTCCGCTTTCTGAATATTTCGTTCAAGCCGGGCAATGACCTCCGGCTCCCTTTCCTTTTTGTCCGTCTGCATCCAATAATGTACAGACAACTTAGGGATAATGGGCTCAAGAACAACGTGAGGTATACATATATTAATCATTCCGCTCGTTTCCCCAATGATCGTATTTAGTGAGATTACGACAACTGTTTCATTTGGAGAGACCATTTGCAGAAATTGTGGATTTACCTCAAAATCAGATAATATCGGATCAATGTCAGCGATTGTACTCCAGGCTTCCCTTAAGTTTTCAAAGGCCCTTTCAAATGTAGCTGACATGATTTTTGTTTCAATTTCTGTTAAATTATCAATTTTATTGATGCTTGTCCCTCTGCCGCCCATCAGCCTGTCCATCATGGCATAGGCGACGTTTGGGTTCACTTCCATGAGTACTCTTCCTTCCAGAGGGGGCACTTCAATTACATTCAATATGGTCATTTTCGGTATGGACCGGATAAATTCTTCATATGGTATCTGATCCGCAGAAGCAACCGAAATCTGCACATAGGTCCTCAGCTGGGCAGAAAAAAAGGTAGTTAAAAGCCGGGCAAAATTTTCATGAATTCTTGTTAAGCTTCGTATTTGATCTTTAGAAAATCTTAATGCTCTCTTAAAATCATAAACTTTTACTTTCTTCTCCGTTTGTTCCTTTTTCAGCTCATCTGCATCCATTTCTCCGGTAGAGAGAGCCGAAAGCAGGGCATCAATCTCGCTCTGCGATAAGACCTCACCTGACATGAATCCTCACCTCCATTTATTGCAGTTAATTATTTGGTTTTCACTGGAGGAGAGATTCAGTTATGTACACCTGAACGATCTTTCCTTCTTGCATTAAACCGTTTATCTTGGTTTTCAAATCTTCCTGCAGCTTGATTTGGCCATCTTTCCCCTGTATATCCTCTGCTTTCATTTCGGACAATTCCTGAATGATGAGGTTTTTAACCTGAAAATCTCTTTTTTGCAATTCCTCTTTTGCTTTTTTGTTTTCAGTCTGGATTTTAAAAGAAATCCTGATATAATCATCACTCGCTAAATTGGCTGTAACTTGCGGAATATCCACAGAGGCCTCCAGCACTTCATCAATGGTCGGCTCTTTTGTCTCATTATCACCCGAAAACTTCATTACAAGCACCAGGGCAATAGCTCCTATGAGCGTGATTGCTACAAGCATCATTAACATTATCATTAACAGCTTATTGTTCTTCATTTTCATTTCCCTCCGCCAGCTGCTGCCCCAGTAGATTAACAGATTGATAGAATTTTAAAATCGATTGCATGACTCTATCTTCAGATTCCTTTACAACATACTTCTTCCCATTCGTGAGCGTAATTGTCGTATCTGGAAAAGATTCTACTGTTTCTATGTACAAAGCATTCAATACAAAATTTTTGCCGTTCAGGCGAGATACTTTAATCAATGTTTTTTTCAGGGCTAAAGATTCTGTACCTTCAACCCTGATCCTCCTTTAGATTAACGTTTTAAATTAACAAGCTCCTGCAGGATTTCATCTGATGTTGTAATGATGCGGGTATTTGCCTGGAAACCGCGCTGAGCAACAATCATTTCAGTGAATTCTTCTGATAGGTCAACGTTGGACATTTCTAATGCACCTGATACTATATTACCAGTTCCCTTATCACCAGATTGAAGCAAATCATTTGTGGTTATAGATTGCGATGCCGCATCCAATTTTCCAGAATTTGCACTAAAAGTGTACAAGTTATCCCCAACCTTTTGTAAACCATCAGGATTAGGAACTTTAGTAAGAGCAATTATTGGTTTAGCAGGAGTAGGAGGTGTCTTCCCTATAACAGTTACACTACCGTTATTCCCAATACTAAAACTTTCTGCATCAGTAGGTATTGTAATTTTACTCAAGCTTTTATCTAAAACATAATAACCATCACTGTTGACTAGACAACCTCCATCATCTAGATAAAAGTTACCTGCTCTGGTTAATCTCGAGGAGTCTAATTCAAGCTGACCATTCCCATCACCAGGTGCAACCACAAAAAAACCATCACCGGAAATTCCAAGATCTAAAGATCGTCCTGTAGTTTGCAAACTTCCCTGGGTTTGAATAGTGTCTATTGTAGATAATGAAGAACCCAGACCAACTTGTTTGGGGTTTACACCACCTCTTATACCGTTATCAGCAGTAGCACCTGAAATTGTTTGGCTTACCATATCCTTAAATGTAACTCGCCCTTTTTTAAATCCGTAAGTATTCACATTCGCAATATTATTCCCAATTACATCCAGCTTTGTCTGAAAGTTTTTCATTCCGCTTATTCCTGAATACATTGAACGTAACATTAGTTGTTGCTCCTCTCTTTATGCTGCTTCTGTCAGTCCGCAGCTTAGGCTTCCTTATACGGTCCAGCCTAGTTATTATCCAGAATTATGGTTCCATTGATGTTTGTGAATATTTGGGTTTGAGCTTCTTTACGATCCATCGCCGTAATCACTGTATTATTCCTTGCACTAACTATAAGTGCTGCTTCTTCGAGCAATACCAGGGATTCTTTAACACCCATTTGCTTGGCTTCCTGTACTTTCTCTTCTATTTTCCCCCATCGCTCTGCACTAATATCTATACCTCTCTGTTGAATTCTCTGTTTTGCATGCTTACTCACTATTAATTGGGGCTCGGTCCGCAAGGCTGTCTGGAGGTGGGCAGAGAATGTATTTTTTGATTGCTTTGAAGTTTGAACGGCATTCCCCTTTGGTGTAATTACCGGCTGGGTGTGGATCGGACGAAAAATTAGTTTATCCACCCACTCACTTCCTTTTATTCATTTAGTTGAGATATATTTGCTGGTTCTAGCTCTGTCCCATCATCCAAAATAAATATTGCAGAATTATTCTTATACTGGATAGAGACTACTCTTCCAGTTCCTTCTTCTATACTTGGATCCTGGTTTGGTTCACTTGATTCGGTCAATTTATGCCATGTTACATTTTTCCCCAGAAAGTTATTGTATGTCATCAGCTGGTTCTGCTCCTGAAAAGCCAATAACTTCTCCATCGTCTTATTCATATTGGTCATCTGCTCCAGAGACGAGAAGGTTGCCATTTGCGCAATGAAATCCTTGTCCTGCATTGGATTCATGGGATCCTGGTTTTGCAGCTGTGTCATTAGAATCTTCAGGAAATCATCTTTGCCTAATATATCTGAGCCGGTTTTTCGGGTTTGGCTTTGATAGTTTGACAGCATTAGGGAAGAATCTATTGTGTTTGCCAATTCCTATCACTCCTATGCTTCTGTATTAAGAAGTGCTTCTTCAAAAGAGCTGTTAAATTCTCTTTCAGGCTGCGGATTTTGATCATCCTTGTTCTGCTGCCTCTGATCCTGCTGCTGGGGATCTTTGTTAAAAGATCGATCCTGCTGCGTCATTTGCTGAGAGATTTCTATTCTCTCAATCTGGATATTTTGTGAACTGAAGGCCTGCTTCAATCCGTTAATATGTGAATCCAGAATTTCTTTAGCTGCTCCAGAGGAAGTAAGTATCCTCGCAATCATCGCCGAGTCCTTTTGAATAAGCTCTATCCTCAGAGCTCCAAGATGGTCAGGGTTCAGCTTGATAAAAAGCTTTTGTGTCCCTCCCATTTTGAGAAAACTGCTCCTTGATAATATGTTTTCAAATTGCTGCATAATCTGGTCTGCATTTACTGTCTTTCCCTGAGGACTCAGGAGAGCCATCTGTTCAGGTTTTGAAAAGGATTGAACCTGAATAAATCCCTGTAAACCAGTTTCTGCTCTGTGTACGATTTTAGCAGCAGTCTGACCCGCAGGTTCATTAGCTGCATTATTTTGTTGTTTTATAGAGTTTAATTCGCTTACGAGCGGGGTAAAAATCTTCTGTGAAATACCCTCTCTATTGTTTATCAGACTCTCAATTTTCACTTGAACATCTTTCAGGAAATCTTTCAGGTTTAGTTTACTAGTGTGAAAGTCCTGTTTCGCAGAAAGCAATTCATACAATTTCAGAACTTTTAATGCCCCGCTAAGATCTCTGCCCTGCAAGTTGATGCTTATCTTTTGATTTGATATTGCAGAAATTAGTAAACTGATTTTATTTTCTGCATCTATAACTTCTTCAGGATATACATCCTTAGGCTTTACTTCCGGCAGAACTTGTTCAATAAGACCTTCAAGCATCTGCACCAATTCTTCCTGTGAAAGATCCAGCTGCTCTGAAATGATATCAATAATGTCAGTTTCATTTTGAAAGCAAATCTTATCTAGCAGCTCGCTTCCGTTTTCTAAATCGGTAATCTCACTTACATTAAGAAATTCAATTATTTCCTTTAACTGTTCGATCTTATTCTCATCTGCAGCAGAAGTTAAGGTTTCCTCTAGCGGTTTGGCCATTCCGGTTAACGCGGAAAAAAGACTTCCAAAACCATTGCTGCCTGTATCTTGCAAAGATAATTTATCTTCGGATGAATATTGTGACTGAATGAATCCTAATCCTCCGATTTGCACCTATTTCACCTCCCTTCAAAACTTCTCTTAATTATCAGATCCGCTTTCTGCTTTTGCAGCAGTCAGGAGCGCCGTATAACGTGCAGCATCTTTCGGATTCATCTTTTCCATGATACCAGCAAGCGTATCAGAATTAACATTGGCTAGGATTTTTACCGCTTCTTCATCCTTCATCTCAGTTAAAATGGGTGCAGCTTTTTTAGCAGAAATGTTTTCATAAGTCTTTACGATATCTTTAAAGGCCCGCTTGTTCTCTTCCTTTATAGCCGTAAGCTCGCTGATTTCTTCCTCCAGCCTTTCCTTTTCAAGCCCTGCTCTTTCTATTTCCAGCTCTTTGCTGTCGAGCTCGCTTTCCAGCTGAGATATTCTCGCTTCCCGATCTTTAACTTCTGCCTGCATTCCGATGATCTGCTCTTCCATAACTTCCTGTGAACGGGAGTTCTTATCATCAAAAACTGAAGCTAAAAATGGCACTTCCTGGCTATATTTTTTGGCTGTTTCAAAAATATTGTTTCCTGATAGCGTGAAAACCAGCAGGGCTACAGTTATTCCGAACAGGATCGGAATTAAGAAAGCAAATATAAACCATTGAAACCGGCTAGTTTTGCGTGTCTCTTGTTCTTCTGGTATTTTTTCCATTTAACCACCTAATTTCCCCGATTCATATACAGCTGAATTGAGATATCATCCATTTGCCTTCCTTCTGCTTGCTTCATGCTTTCCAAAAAGCCTGCTAAATCTTTTTCCTGCATTTTTTCAAATTTCTTTACTTCAATATTTTTTTCCATGAGTTTTTCCTGCTGGAAATTCATTTGGCTTCTTGCATTTGCCACCATCTTTTGATAATGGTCAATTGTTTTCTCAAGACTGCTCACAAAATGCTGGTGATGCCTGATTTCTTGAACCGGAAGTCCTTCAGCCAATCTTGATAGCTGATATTCTTCCAGATCTTCTTTCTTTTTCAGCAGATCGTATAGTTTCTTTGCAGTTTCTTCAAATCGTTTTACAGCCTGATTATATACATCAAATGCCTGATCTTTTTCTCTTTCTTTAATCGTCAGGATTTTATTGAATTTAAATTGGTATTGCATTTTTCATTCCCCTTTTCCAGCTAATCCCTTTAATTGGCCAATGCTTTCCAAGATAGAAATTTTTTCGTTCGTTTCTTGTTTCAAAAAAGAGATGATCGAAGGATATAATCGTATGGCTTCATCTATTTCCACCGATGACCCTCGTTTATAGGCTCCAATATTAATTAAATCCTCTGCATTGATATATGTGCTCAGCATTTCTCTTACCTTTTCAGCTGATTTAACATGAGATGCATCTGCTATATGGTTCATTACACGGCTTACACTTTTCAGGACATTAATAGCTGGATACTGCCCCTTGTTCGCTAATGACCGGTCAAGAACAAAGTGTCCATCCAATATTCCCCTGACTGTATCCGCGATTGGCTCATTCATATCATCCCCGTCCACCAGTACGGTATAAAATGCCGTTATAGAGCCGTATTCGTTTGTACCGGTTCTTTCAAGAAGCTTAGGCAATACAGCAAAAACAGATGGCGTATACCCCTTAGTTGTTGGCGGTTCTCCGACTGCAAGGCCGACTTCCCGCTGAGCCATTGCCACCCTGGTTACTGAATCCATCATTAACATGACATTTAAGCCTTTGTCCCTGAAATATTCAGCAATTGCTGTGGCTGTGTATGCCCCTTTAATTCTCATGAGTGCCGGCTGGTCAGACGTAGCGACAACCACTATGGATCTTCTCAAACCTTCCGGCCCCAGGTCCCTCTCAATAAACTCCCTAACCTCTCTGCCCCTCTCGCCAATAAGGGCAATCACATTTAGATCTGCATTAGTATTGCGGGCTATCATTCCAAGAAGAGTGCTCTTCCCAACTCCGCTACCTGCAAATATCCCGACCCGCTGTCCGTTTCCTACAGTCAGCAGACTGTCGATCATTCTTACACCTACTTCAATAGGTTCAGAAATCGGCGGTCTTTTCAGAGGATTAGGAGGAGTTTGTTCCGTTAGGACTGGCGTCAGCCCTTTTGGCAGCAAGGACCCATCGAGAGGCTGTCCCAGTGAATCTATTGCTTGTCCAATTAGAGCTGGTCCTATCTTCACCTCAAGAGGTCTCGAGGTTGTCTCGACAAGAGAGCCTGGTGAAATATCCTGTACATCTGTATAAGGCATAAGTATCACATTCTCATTCTTAAATCCGACTACTTCCGCCTGGATCTTTCTTGTGCGTACTTTGCCGATATGAATAATGCATACATCCCCAATAGAACTTTCCGGGCCTTGGGACTCAATCATCAGACCCACTACTCTTTTTACTCTGCCAAAACGCTTAAAGCTATCAATTTTTTCTATCTCGCTGATCAGCTGTTCAAGTTTCAATTTGGTTCACTCTCCAGCATCTCAAAGAGTTTTCTTTTTATTTCTTCAAGCTGGCTGTCAACACTGGCTTCAATTCGTCCGTTGGCTGATTCAATTATGCAGCTTGTATTACTTAGTTCCTCATCCGGATAAATATATAAATCTGTCTCTTTAGGAAATACCCGGATTAGTTCTTCCTTATGAGACAAAAGCAAATCATAGTGCATTGTGTGTACATGAAGCTGAATCTCAGTATATTCTCTTGCTTCTTTTAAAGCCCTTTTTACTATAGAAAGGAATTGGTCACTATTCTGTTCAAGAACTTCGCTGAGTATTTTCCCTGCAACCTTTAATCCGAGGTTCAGTATGGTCCGTTCAGATGATTCGATGTGCTGCTGATAATCATGTTTGGCTGTGTTTACAACTTCTCTTGCCATATGAATCAGTTCACTGTATTCCCTGAGACCGCTTTGTCTGCCTTCATCAGCTCCAGCAGCAAATCCTTGTATTCTGGCTTCTTCAAATATTTTTTGTTTTTCCTGTTCAAGCGCCATGCGCTGTTCGTCCATTTGCCGGGCCATATTGTCAGAATCTATTCTTGCAGCGTTTACAATCCGCTCAGCTTCCTCACGGGCGCTGTTCATCATGGCCTGAATCTCTTCATGGGGTCTCGCAGCACTCTGCTCCACTGCCTCTTCAATATGGTTTGAATTGCTTTGCATCAGTCTGATCGAAATGACTTTCTTTTCTTCTTTCGGCACTGCGCTAGAGTATGATTTTATTAACCTAGACAATAATATCATCTCCTCCGCCGCGAGCGACGATGATCTCCCCTGATTCTTCCAATCTGCGGATAATGCCAACTATTCTTGATTGGGCTTCTTCAACATCTCTCAATCTCACAGGACCCATATATTCCATTTCATCTTTAAAGGTTTCAACCATTCTTGAAGACATATTTTTAAAGACGATTTCTTTGACTTCATCACTCGACACTTTCAATGAAAGCATGAGGTCCTCACTTTCACAATCCCGGATAACACGCTGTATAGCGCGACTGTCAAGAGTAACGATGTCTTCAAACACAAACATCCTCTTCTTAATTTCTTCAGCAAGCTCCGGATCCTGAATCTCCAGTGCATCAAGAATAGTCCTTTCTGTTGCACGGTCAACTCCATTAAGAACATCTACCACAGACTCAATGCCGCCGGTCTGAGTATAATCCTGAGTTACAGTAGAAGACAGCTTTCTTTCAAGAATCTGTTCAACTTCATTAATAATCTCAGGAGATGTACTATCCATAACAGCAATCCTTCTTGCAATATCCGCCTGCATTTCCTGCGGCAGCTCTGACAGAATTTGCCCGGCCTGCGCTGGATCAAGATATGACAATATCAAGGAGATGGTCTGCGGATGTTCATTTTGAATAAAATTAAGAATTTGTGCCGGATCAGCCTTTCTCGCAAAATCGAAAGGCCTTACCTGAAGAGAAGAAGTCAGCCTGTTAATAATGACTGAAGCCTGCTCAGTACCGAGTGCTTTCTCGAGAACTGTTTTTGCGTAACCGATTCCTCCTTGCGTAATATAATCCTGCGCCAGTGCAATCTGATGGAATTCTTCAAGAATTTCTTCTTTTGCAAACGAATCAACTTTTCGGACCCCTGAGATTTCCAAGGTCAATTTTTCAATTTCTTCCTCGCTTAAGTGTTTATAAACAGAGGATGCCACATCAGGACCAAGTGAAATAAGAAGAATAGCCGCTTTTTGCTTACCTGTGAGTTCTCTTTGTTCTTTTTTTGGCATTTTTCATCCTCCTTAATCTTCTGCGATCCATGTGCGAAGAAGCTTCGCAAAGTCTTCAGGCTTTTCCTTTGCCATTTTCTCCAGTTGTTTGCGCCGCATTGTACTCTCTGTTTCATGCTCGTCATTAACATCCGGAAGGTTGAATGTCTCTTGTGCTTCTAATTCCATCTCCTCTTCTTGTTTCTGCTTCTTTCTCGCTTTTGCAAAAAGGAAGATTAATAGAGCAATAATTAAAAGCAGTACTCCCCCGATTGCATAAATCCACCAGGGAATGCTGGTGCTTGTCTCTTCAGGAAACACAACTTTTCCGTTGAAAGGCTGTACTGAGACGACAATTTTATCCTGAATAGCCTCATCTGTTAACTCTGCAGCTGCCGCATCCTTATTAATAGTCGTACGGACAACAGTCCCCAGTATTTGTGTAATATCATTTATTCTTTCCTGCGGAAGTGATGCGGGATCATCCGCTGTCGGTGGTTCCACCATTACCTGGATTCCTAAATCCCGGACTTTATAAGGGCTCTCAACAATCTCTTTGCGGATTTTATTAACTTCATTATTAATAGTCTCTTCTATTCGTTCATAATCCCCGTTGGAATTTCCGTTTTCCAGATAAGAATCTGAATCAGTGCCGGCAGGTTCATCATTTCCTCCCAGCGCAGGAGGCCCTCCTGCCCCTTCTCCATTACCTGTAAAAGTCTCCGTAATCTTTTGAGCACTGATAGCGATACCTTCCATATTTTCTTCATCAACAGGTGTAACCAGGTTTTCTTCCCTGTTTTCCTGGGTAAAATCAATATCGGCGGTTACAGATACAACCACCTTATCCTGTCCCATTAAAGTGCCCAGCATATTCTGCACCTGACGCTGTACATCCCGCTCAATTTCTTTTTTGATTTCATGCTGTGCCGCAAAGGTGCTTTCAGGTGAAGAATTTTGTTTATTTTTTAGATCAAAGTACTCAAAAAACTGGTTGGTAATGACGATATTATCAGTGGGAAGGTTGGGTATGCTTTTCGCAGCCAAGTGGTAAAGCGCCTGAATTTGCGACTCTTCAAATTGGTGTCCTGGTTTTGTGTTAAGGACAATAGAAGCAGAGGCTTCCTCTGAAGAATCATTTACAAATATGCCTTTCGCCGGAAGGTTAATCATTACCTTGGCATCGTTGACTCCATCGATCCCTTTCATCAAATTCGCAAGCTCAGTCTGCATTGCTTCCAGCTTTAGCACATTGAACTCGTTTTCAGTCATGCCAATCCCTGCATTTTGGCTGAAAAATGAATAATCAATGCTTCCTGATTTCGGAATTCCTTCTGCTGCCAGTTCTACTTTCAGAGTATCTACTGATTCTTCAGGCACTTTAATAGTTGTTCCGCTATCTGCTATTTCAGATACAATCCCTCTTGTATCGAGACTTTCTTTTATCGTTCCCGTTTCAGAAGGTGTCAGGTTGCTGTATAGAGGAACGAGATTGGTTCTGGTACTAAGGATAGCTGCAGCTGCAATCAGCATTATGCATAATACAGCAGCACTAATCATAATTGTCTTTTGTTTTTTTGACCTGCTTCCCCAGTATTCTTTCAAGTTGCCAATATATCTCTGTAGCGTTTCTTTCATCACAATCCTCCGGTTATTCTGTCTTAGCTAATAACCGCCATGACTAGTTTTTAGCTTTAATCATTTTCTTTCATTAAAAAATTGAAAAAACCTCACTAATAAGCGGATTCTTTCAATTTCCTAAGTTTTCCAAAGGAACTGCTGTAATATTATACCTGCATCCTCATCGCTTCCTGATAAGCTTCAATTACTTTATTTCTAATTTCGAGAGCAGCCTGCATTGTAATGCTCGCTTTTTGTGATGTAATCATCACCTGGTGAAGATCTACATTTTCTCCCTTTGCAAGTTTTTCAGTCATAGCATCTGACTGTATCTGTGCATCATTTATTTTTTTTATTGATTGCTTTAAGACCGACGAAAAACTTTGCTGAGCATCGAATGTTGTATATGTATGAGTCTTTTGATTTTCAGCAGGCTTTAAAGCATTCACTGGCATAAACGTTACGTTATTCATTTAAGGTTCTCCTTATTTGCCGATTTCCAAAGCTTTCATCATCATGCCTTTAGAGGCATTAAAAACTGTTACGTTCGCTTCATATGATCTTGTGGCGCTAATAAGATCTGTCATTTCCCGTAAAGGGTCCACATTCGGCATTTCAACATATCCATCTTCATTCGCATCGACATGTGAAGGATCATAAACCATTTTAGTTGGGGTCTCCCGATCTTCTACAATTCTTGATACTTTTACCCCATTACCTGCCGAACTTCCTCCATTTCGGCTCATGGCCATATTTAAAAAGGATGAAAACTGCCCTTCTTTCGGTTCCAGTACTACTGATTTCCTTCTGTAGGGTCCATCACCATTTATACTCCTTGTAGAATCTGCATTGGCCATATTTGAAGAAATTACATCCATACGGAGCCTTTGGGCAGTTAGTGCCGATGCTGTGCTGTTCATACTATGAAACATTGACATTACTATTTGCCTCCCCGCAATACATTCTGCAGACTGGAAAACTTGCCGCTTACACGTTCAATAACTGCATTATAGTAAATCTGGTTTGTAGCCAGATCCGCCATTTCCTTATCTAAATCCACACTATTGCCATTATGATTGTAAGAAGTATCAGCTCTGGTCACTATCCCTTGACCTGAGGATGAGCTATTTTTAAAATCGTAATGTCTATAATCACTTTTGTTTGCATCCATTGATTCATTTAAAGCGTTCTTGAAAGCAGCTTTAAAGCTGGCATCCTTTGCTTTATAGTTTGGAGTATCAGCATTTGCAATATTTTGTGATATTACTTTTTGTTTAAGCGAAGAATAATTTAATGCTTGTTCTAATGTTGATATAGTGCCGGAAAACAGTTTCAATCATAACACCTCGTATAAAACAAAATTTTACATGGTAATTATTGTAGAAATTTGGTGATAATGGACAAAATATGTCATCATAAACATTATTGTAATGAATATGAAATAATATGTCTATGTACAACAAGTTAATTTTAATGATTCTTTTGACCTATTTTCGACAAATCTTTTAAATATGCTGAAAGTTATACATGTTATTTTGTAATAATTACCATAATCGTTTTATTCTTTATTCCTTAACAATTTTCTAAGCTTTTCCTTTTCTAGTTCTTATGGACCATAATATAAAATGCTATACTTGAAAATTATGTAAACTATGACTAATGTACTTATAAATTTTGTTTAAAATACATAAATTTACCAATTAAATCCGTAAAAATTTTGTAACAAAAAAACCCGCCACTGAGGGACGGGTTTTCATTTTATATTAGTTTGATTTAAGCTTTTCCAATTCAACCAGGAACTTGTCATTTAGGACTTTGATATAAGTACCCTTCATCCCTAAAGAACGGGACTCAATAACTCCTGCACTTTCCAGTTTCCTAAGGGCATTTACGATTACAGAGCGGGTAATTCCTACACGATCAGCAATTTTTGACGCAACCAGAAGTCCTTCGTTGCCGTTAAGCTCTTCGAAAATATGCTCGATCGCTTCAAGCTCGCTGTAAGAAAGAGAACTGATGGCCATTTGCACAACAGCTTTGCTGCGCGCTTCCTCTTCAATTTCTTCCGCTTTTTCACGCAGAATTTCCATGCCAACTACAGTAGCACCATATTCAGCTAGAATTAAATCATCATCATGGAACTGTTCCTGCAATCTCGCAAGAATAAGTGTGCCGAGACGCTCACCGCCGCCAATAATTGGAACAATTGTAGTCAATCCGCTTGCAAAAAGGTCCTTGTTTTCAACTGGGAATGCAGTATATTCGCTTTCCATATCCAGGTTTGATGAAGTTTCCTGGATGTTAAATAAGTTTTTCGTATATTCCTCAGGGAACTGACGATCTTCAAGCATTTGCTTCATGCGCTCATTTTCGATTTGCTGGTTTACTGCAAATCCAAGCAGTTTGCCTCTGCGGCTTACTACGAAGATATTTGCTTCAATTACATCACTAAGTGTTTCTGACATTTCTTTGAAGTTAACCGGCTTTCCGGCTGCTCTTTGAAGCATTGCATTAATCTTTCTTGTTTTTGTTAATAAATCCATTGTATTTCCTCCTATTTGCTGCAACCCATAAAAATATATTTTGTTAAAATTAAATATCTTATTGCTTCTGTTTGAATCAAACTAAACTTTGACTTTTTGAGGATTCACTTTCCGTTACCCTTTGACCTTAATCTTTAAACTATAAGGTCACAGAATAAACTGGCTTAAATCCTTATTGCGGGAAATAGCTCCGAGCTTTTCCTCAACATACTGAGGGGTGATCGTGATTTTTTCCATCGTAATGTCCGGTGCTTCAAACGATAAATCTTCGAGCAGTTTTTCCATGATTGTATGAAGACGCCTTGCACCGATATTATCTGTATTTTGATTAACTTCGAAAGCAAATTGAGCAATCCTACGAATAGCATCGTCAGAAAATTCAATTTGTATACCTTCAGTTACCAATAATGCTTCATATTGTTTTATTAAAGCATTATCGGGCTCCACAAGTATTTTGTAGAAATCTTCAACGGTTAGCTTTGTAAGCTCCACACGGATCGGAAAACGCCCCTGTAATTCAGGAATAAGGTCAGAGGGCTTTGCCATATGGAAAGCACCTGCAGCAATAAATAATACATGGTCCGTTTTAACAGAACCGTATTTGGTTACTACTGTTGAACCTTCCACCACCGGCAAAATATCTCTTTGAACCCCTTCTCTTGATACATCTGCTGAAGAACCGCCGTTATTTTTGCTGGCAATTTTATCGATCTCATCAATGAAAATTATTCCTGACTGTTCAGCACGGAATACAGCCTCCTGACTGACTTCATCCATATCAATCAGCTTTTGGGCTTCTTCATTTGTCAGGACCTTTCTGGCTTCCTTTACAGTCAGTTTTCTCTTTTTCCTTTTCTTTGGCATAAGGCTGCTGAGGGCATCCTGCATATTCATGCCCATTTGCTCCATCCCAGAGCCCTGCAGCATGTCAAACATGGAAGGCTGCTGCTCTTCCACCTCAACGGTAATCACTTCATTTTCCAATTCGCCTAGTGCAAGCTTTTCTTTTACAATCTTGCGCTTTTCCTGGAGGTTTAAATCTTCTGTCTGATACGTATCCTGCTGCTGATCATTACCTCCGCCAAATAGCATTTCAAGTGGGTTTTTATAATTAGCGGCCTTTTTGGCACCAGGTACAAGCAGTTCAAGTATGCGGCGGTTGGCACTTTCTTCTGCTCTTTCCTTTACACTGACCATCTTCTCTTCTTTTATCAGACGGACGGATGTTTCCACAAGATCTCTGACCATGGATTCAACATCCCTGCCCACATATCCTACTTCAGTGAATTTGGTTGCCTCCACTTTTACAAATGGTGCGCCTACCAATTTAGCCATTCTGCGCGCAATTTCAGTTTTTCCAACACCAGTTGGGCCGATCATCAATATATTTTTAGGATTTACTTCTTCACGCAATTTTTCTTCGAGTAAGCTGCGGCGATAACGATTTCGAAGAGCTATAGCAACTGCTTTTTTTGCATCCTTTTGACCGATGATATATTGATCCAAGCGCTCAACAATTTGGCGCGGAGTTAAGCTTGTTCCTTTACCCATTCAACAGCACTCCTTTATTAGAGTTCTTCCACAATGATATTGTGGTTTGTATATACACATATTTCGGCAGCCATTTCAAGTGAAGCCTTGGCAATTTCTTTTGCTGACAAGTGTTCGCCTGCGAACCTTTTTAAAGAACGTCCGGCTGCAAGCGCATAATTGCCTCCTGATCCAATAGCCAGAATTCCATCATCCGGCTCGATAACTTCACCTGTACCGGAGATAAGAAGCAGGCTATCCTTATTCATAACGATAAGCATTGCTTCAAGCTTTCGCAAAACCTTGTCGCTTCTCCATTCTTTTGCAAGCTCTACAGCTGCTCTCTCAAGGTTGCCATTATACTCTTCTAACTTTCCTTCAAACATTTCGAATAACGTAAATGCATCGGCTACTGAGCCTGCAAATCCAGCAAGCACCTTCCCGTTAAAAAGCTTTCTGACTTTTCTTGCAGTGTGTTTCATTACAACTGCATTTCCAAAGGTAACCTGGCCGTCGCCAGACATTGCACATTCTCCATTATGATGCACAGCAAATATTGTTGTTGCATGAAATTCGGACATGAAAGACTCCTCCTTTGGAGCATATTGCCTTTGATTTTTTTCTGCAGACTATTCGATAATGGCTGTTTTTCCGCTATGCCCGCGGATGATGGGCCATATACGTTTTTTTCAAGTATTCATTCGTAACATGTGTATATACCTGGGTCGAAGAAAGAAATGCGTGTCCAAGCAATTCCTGGACCGTTCTCATGTCAGCCCCATTAGCCATTAAATGCGTCGCAAATGTGTGGCGAAGCATATGGGGATGAATTTTGCCTGTTAAGGATGATTTCTCTATGATCCGGTCAAGAATTGTCCTGATTCCCCTTGCTGTGAGAGGACCGCCCCGGGCGTTCAAAAACAAATTTTCCTGCACGTTCCCATTTGCAAGCAATTCTTTACGTCCATGATTTATGTATGTGTCAATTGCATCCTGGGCGAAGCTGCCGAAAGGAACATATCGTTCTTTGCTGCCCTTTCCCCGTACAAGAACCGTCGATAAATGCATATCCAGGTCTTTTAAGCGGATTTGACTGCACTCACTTACACGGATGCCGGTTGCATATAATAATTCAAGAAGGGCTTTATTTCTTTGCCCAAGAGAAGTGCTGGAATCACAAGCATCAAAAAGCTGTTTCATTTCCTCTTCATAGAAAAATTCCGGCAGCTTTTTCTGTGCTTTCGGAATGGAAACAAGTGCGAAAGGATTCTCAGCGACTATCTCTTCTCTTAGCAAAAATTTTAAAAAGCTCCTTAGGCTTGATATCTTTCTGGCAACAGACTTGCGTGACATCTTTCTTTCAAAAAGATTAGTAAGATATATCCTGACATCCTGATACTCGACTTTTGTTAAATCTGAAATCGCTTGTTCAGACATGAACATAAAGAACTCACTTATATCATGCTGGTAATGTTCAATAGTATATTGTGAATAATTTTTCTCGATTTGTAAATATTCAATAAACAACTTTAAAGAAACGTTCACATTTTCAGACATTAATTGTTCACCTCGCATGGGCTACTAAATAGTATCACAACTCAGCAGCCCACGCAACATAATTTACAAATTTTTCATAAAGTTCTGAATTGTTCCCAACGCTCTTTCTGCATGTTTTTCATTTCTTTCTTTTTTTCCTCTGATTTTTTCAGGAAGTTCCGGGAATAAACCAAAATTAGCATTCATAGGCTGGAAACTCTTCGGGTTTGCTGTAGTAATATATCGAGCCATACTTCCAATCGCCGTTTCATGAGGAAATTCAATTGGATCTTCTCCTGCAACAAGCCTTGCAGCATTAATGCCTGCCACAAGTCCGCTGGCTGCAGATTCCACATACCCTTCAACTCCGGTCATTTGTCCTGCAAAGAATAAATCATCCCTATTCTTGAACTGATATGTTGCACGAAGGACTTTTGGAGAATTGATGAATGTATTCCGGTGCATAACACCATATCTTACTATCTCAGCATTTTCAAGTCCAGGAATCAATCGGATTACTTCTTTTTGAGGACCCCATTTCAGATGTGTCTGAAAACCTACTATATTATAAAGAGTTCCTGCTGCATCATCCTGGCGAAGCTGGACAACTGCATATGGCCTTTTTCCTGTTTTAGGATCTTCTAAACCAACAGGCTTCATCGGGCCGAAAAGCATGGTTTTCTTCCCCCTGTTTGCCATCACTTCTATTGGCATACAGCCCTCGAAAAAGATTTCCTTTTCAAATTCCTTTAATGGAACTGTTTCCGCTGAGGTAAGAGCCTCATAAAAGCGGTCAAATTCTTCTTCTGTCATTGGACAATTCAGATATGCCGCTTCTCCCTTATCATAACGTGATTTTAAATAAACTTTATTCATATCGATTGAATCTTTTTCGAGAATTGGAGCAGCCGCATCATAAAAATATAAATAATCTTCCCCGGACAGCTCTTTTAATTTTGCGGATAAAGCTTCACTTGTGAGCGGTCCAGTAGCAATAACTGTTGGTCCTTCCGGAATATCTGTCACTTCTTCGTTTATTACGGTTACGTTCGGATGGTTTTTGACTTGTTCGGTTACACGGGCAGCAAAATCATGGCGGTCAACTGCCAATGCGCCTCCGGCAGGAACTGCACTGCTGTCAGCTGAATGGATAATGACAGAATTCAGCTTTCTCATTTCTTCTTTTAATACCCCGACTGCATTTGTTAAAGTATTTGCACGCAGGGAGTTGCTGCAGACAAGTTCTGCAAATTTATCTGTATGATGAGCAGGAGTCTGCCTTACCGGCCTCATTTCATATAAATTTACCTTTATCCCCCTGCTGGCAAGCTGCCAAGCAGCCTCGCTGCCTGCCAACCCTGCGCCAATTACATTCACTGCTGTATCTTTCATAAATTGAACCTCCATATATACTTATGATGACAATATCATGAATAATTTATATTTATTAAAAACAGTCTCTCTTACTTTACCCTGTTCTTATTCATTTTGCCATTTTACAATACGATTTAAAAATAAAAAAGTTTCATGTGCTGCTTCCTTTGACAATAGCCAGACTGGAAGTAATCTGGATGCTCATCCCTCAATAGAAAAGAGTGAGCATTTAAGCTCACCCTTAACTTTGCTTTTCTTCCTTATAGTCGCATTCAACACACTGAACCTGAACACCTTTTTTGAGTTTTTTCTCAACCAGCAGGTTATCACATTTTGGACAGCTTCTCGGCAGGGGCTTATCCCAAGATATAAAGTCACATTCAGGGAACCTGTCACAGCCGTAGAAAATCCGGCGTTTTTTGCTTTTTCTTTCGATGATATTTCCTTCTTCGCACTTTGGACATTTCACTCCGATATCCTTGACAATCGGTTTAGTATTGCGGCAGTCAGGGAAATTGCTGCAGGCCATGAACTTTCCATAGCGTCCCATCTTGAACACCATAGGATTACCGCATTGTTCGCAATCCTCACCGGCAGGTTCATCCTTAATTTCTACTTCCTGCATTTCCTTTTCCGCTATTTTAAGATTTTTTTCAAAATCTATATAGAAATCATCTATGATCTGTACCCAGTTGACTTTGCCTTCTTCCACATAGTCCAGGTCTTTTTCCATTTTCGCGGTAAACTCGATATCAAGGATTTCAGGGAAGAATTCCAGGATTAATTCCAGGACGATCTCACCCAGTTCAGTCGGTATAAAACGTTTATTATCCAGAGCAACATAGCCCCGTTTTTGGATTGTATCAAGTGTCGGAGCGAAAGTGGATGGCCGCCCGATGCCCTGCTCTTCTAGTGTTTTTACCAGCCTTGCTTCAGTATACCTTGGAGGGGGCTGTGTGAAGTGCTGTTTAGGTTCGATGTCTTTTTTAAGGACTTCATCCCCTTCCTTCAGATCAGGAAGCATATTATCTTTTTCCTCCGACTGATCATCAGAGCCTTCAACATATACTTTCATGAATCCTGGGAATTTCACTTTTGAGCCTGTTGCCCGGAAAATCACTTCACCATTTTTCAAATCAACACTCATGGTGTCCATAACCGCTGGTGCCATTTGGCTTGCAACAAAGCGTTCCCAGATAAGCCTGTATAATCGAAGCTGATCACGCGACAAGTATTCTTTTAAACTTGCAGGGGATCTTAATGTGCTTGTCGGGCGGATGGCCTCATGGGCATCCTGTGCATTGCTGTTTTTCTTTTCTTTTTTCTTTTCTCTCTGCAGGAACTCTTTCCCGTAAGAGCTTTGAATATAGTCCGCAGCTTCATTTTGCGCAATTTCAGAAATGCGTGTTGAGTCTGTTCTCATATAAGTGATTAAACCGACAGTTCCTTCCTTGCCGAGTTCAATTCCTTCATAAAGCTGCTGTGCAAGCATCATCGTTTTCTTGGCACGGAAATTTAATTTTCTTGCAGCTTCCTGCTGAAGTGATGACGTAGTAAAAGGGGCTGCCGGATTCCGCCTTCTTTCCTTCTTGGTAACCGATTCCACCTTGAATTTATTGCCCTTCATTTTACTTAAAATATTTTGAACATCGCTTTCCGACTTTAATTCCATTTTTTCATTCTTAAATCCGTAAAATGATGCATCAAAGGCTGTTTTTCCTTTAAGGAACTCTCCATCTATTGACCAGTACTCTTCTGGTATAAAGTCCTTAATTTCCTTTTCACGGTCGATGATCAGTCGGACTGCAACAGACTGTACTCTCCCGCACTTAATCCTTTTTTCACTTTCTTCCATAGTAAGGGGCTGATATTATAGCCGACCAGTCTGTCCAGCATCCTTCTTGCCTGCTGCGCATCAACAAGATCCATGTTGATTGGCCTTGGATGTTTGAAGGATTCTTTAATGGCATCTTTCGTGATTTCATTAAAAACAACACGGCAATCCGACTTAATATCCATATCCAGGCTATGTGCCAAATGCCAGGCAATAGCTTCCCCTTCTCTGTCGGGGTCAGCCGCGAGATAAATTTTCTTTGCTTTTTTGGCGGCTGTCTTAAGCTCCTTTAAAACAGGGCCCTTTCCGCGAATTGTTATGTATTTGGGTTCAAAGTTATTTTCCACATCAATGCCCATTTGGCTTTTGGGAAGATCCCTGACATGTCCCATGGAAGCTTTTACTTTATATTTTTTTCCTAAATAACGCTCAATCGTTTTTGCCTTTGCAGGTGACTCAACGATAACAAGAAACTCTGACATCAATAGTCCTCCTTGAGAGGGAATTTTAAAACATCCAGGCAAAATCTTTTTGAAACACGGTATTTTTCACCTGCTAAAATTGCCTGTCTTCTTTATCTATATCAATAGAACAGCCTCATTATTGCATGTGTATTGAAATATTCATTATTATTCTACATTCTATTCAAGTTTGTCAAACTTAATCGGATTATTTCCGCAACCGTTTCCAAGAAAAGGTCCTAAATTAACTAACTAAGCATTCTCTTACTTTCGTTCTTACCTGTTGCAAAATGTATAACAGTTTTAATAGAATTTCAACCTTTTTGTAAAAAATCCTTTAAATAAACAAATTTATTATGACTAATGAAAGATTAGGAGCCTTTAATCTATATCAAGGCTCCTTTTTTATTTGACCTGATCAGTAAGGGAATTCCTCTAAGATTTCTTCAGCTGATTTAACCAGTTTGGCGCCTTGCTGAATTAACTCATTGGTTCCGCATGAGAATGGACTGAAAATATTCCCTGGTACTGCAAACACTTCCCGGCCTTCCTGCACAGCATAATTAGCTGTAATAAGGGAGCCGCTTTTGCTTTTCGCCTGAATAATCAGTGTCCCTCTGCTAATGCCGCTTATGATTCGGTTTCTCATTGGAAACTGCCATCTTGAAGGCCTTGTGTCTGGCGGATATTCAGATATAACCAGATGGTTTTTCATCATTTCATAAGCAAGCTTCTGGTTTGCCTGTGGATAAATATGAAACAAGCCCCCGGCTATGACACCGATTGTTTTTCCTTTATTTTTTAATGTTTCCTTATGCGCAATGGCATCGATGCCGGCCGCCAGCCCGCTTACAATAATAACCCCCTGTTCAATAAGCTTGGGGAAAATGGACTGAATGGCTTTTTCGCCATACTCTGTTGCCTGTCTGGAACCAACAACGGCCAGGTGGACTCCGCTATTCAAAAGACTGGTATCACCTCGGGCATATAAAACCCAAGGCGGCTGGTATGTTTCTTTTAGCAGTACCGGATATTCCTCGTCAAAAATTGTAATGGCTTTAATGCCATTTGGTGAGTATTGGCGTATTTGTTCCTGGATTCGATCAGAATGCAGATCCTGGAGTGCATTGGAAAGTGTTTCCTGAGTAGTGATTACCTGGGGCATAATTCGGCGGGGTGCATCATTATACAGAAATTTCAATTCGGGATCTGTTTTAAGGATGTAATAAATCATCTTCCAGCTCATTCCTCTGCAGTGGTGGAGATGGGTGAGCCTCATATTAAATTCATTCATGGGAGCCTCCTGAAATGTTATAAAAAAAGACGGGGGAAGTAGGGGATAATTTGACAATGCAGAAATAGTCCCTCAAAAAGAGGGACTACTCTTAAGTTATTAGAAATAATTAGTGTGTTTTACACTGATCATAAAGGCCTTTTTCTTTCAGGACCTTAATCAGGGTTTCACCCATTACGGATGGAGTATCAGCTACCTGAATTCCGCATTCATTCATTACACGGATTTTTTCATCAGCTGTTCCTTTGCCTCCTGAAATAATTGCGCCGGCATGGCCCATACGCTTTCCTGGAGGTGCAGTGCGCCCACCGATGAAGCCTACAACAGGCTTAGTCATGTTCTCTTTAACCCATTCTGCAGCTTCTTCTTCAGCAGTTCCGCCGATTTCACCAATCATAATGACAGCATAGGTTTCAGGATCTTCATTGAATGCTTTTAAAACATCAATGAAGTTTGTTCCGTTAACCGGGTCTCCGCCGATTCCAACAGCAGTAGATTGGCCGATACCTTCCTGTGTCAGCTGATGTACAGCTTCATAAGTCAATGTTCCGGAACGGGAAACAACTCCAACATGGCCTTTAGTGTGGATATAACCAGGCATAATGCCGATCTTACACTCTTCAGGAGTGATAACACCCGGACAGTTAGGACCTACTAGGCGTGTCTTCTTGCCTTCCATATAACGCTTAACTTTAACCATATCCAATACAGGAATATGCTCAGTGATACAAATAGCAAGATCCAATTCTGCATCTACAGCCTCAAGAATAGCATCTGCAGCAAATGGAGCCGGAACATAGATTACGGAGGCATTTGCACCTGTAGCCTTAACTGCTTTCTCCACTGTATTGAAGACAGGAACACCCTCTACTTCCGTACCGCCTTTACCCGGAGTTACACCGCCGACAATTTGCGTTCCGTATTCAAGCATTTGCTTTGTATGGAAGAGGGCTGTTGAGCCGGTAATCCCTTGAACTATAACTTTAGTATCTTTATTAATAAATACGCTCACATTAATTCTCCTTCCTGGTCTAAAGAGTGCCGTCATATGCTCAAAGGCTTTAATCAAAAACTGAAGATCGGTTTCCGCTATATTCCTTTGATGCTGAACGACCGCTCATTTTTAATTCTTAGCCTACTAAAGAAACGATTTTTTGTGCGCCGTCAGCCATGGATTCAGCTGCGATAATATCGATATCGGATTCAGCAAGAATTTTCTTGCCCATTTCAACATTCGTGCCTTCCAGACGTACAACTAGTGGCACATTCAAGCCTACTTGCTTCGCTGCTTCCACTACACCAGTGGCGATGATGTCGCACTTCATGATTCCGCCGAAGATATTTACAAAAATACCTTTAACGTTTTTATCAGAAAGGATGATTTTGAAAGCTTCTGTTACTTTCTCAGCTGTTGCACCGCCCCCAACATCAAGGAAATTGGCCGGGTCTCCGCCATAATGCTTAACGATATCCATAGTAGCCATCGCTAAACCTGCACCGTTAACCATACAGCCGATGTTTCCATCAAGGGAAATATAGCTTAGGTCATATTTAGATGCTTCAATTTCCTTTGCATCCTCTTCTTCAAGGTCACGAAGATCCATGATGTCTTTTTGACGGTAAAGGGCATTCCCATCAAAGTTCAGCTTAGCATCCAGAGCCATAACCTTGCCGTCGCCAGTTACAACTAATGGATTGATTTCAGCAATAGAGCAATCCTTTTCAATATAAGCTCTGTATAAGCCCATCATGAATTTAACAGCTTGTCCGACAAGCTTTGATGGTATATTGATATTAAAAGCGATTCTGCGGGCCTGGAATGCTGTTAAACCAAGAACAGGATCGATTTCTTCCTTGAAGATTTTTTCTGGCGTTTGTTCAGCCACTTCTTCGATTTCTGTACCGCCCTCTTCTGAAGCCATTAATACTACGCGTGATGTAGCTCGGTCCAGTACAAGGCCCACATAATATTCCTTCTTAATGTCACAGCCCTCTTCAATAAGCAAACGCTTTACTTCCTTGCCTTCCGGGCCTGTTTGATGTGTAACAAGTGTTTTCCCTAAGATTTCACCTGCATATGTACGAACTTCGTCAAGATTTTTGGCAACTTTTACACCGCCAGCTTTACCGCGTCCTCCGGCATGGATTTGCGCTTTAACCACACACACCTCAGTGCCAAGTTCTTTCGCAGCTTCAACAGCTTCTTCAACTGTAAATGCAACTTTTCCGTTCGGAACGGCTACCCCGTATTGTCTGAGGACTTCTTTACCTTGGTACTCATGTATATTCATTTCCCATCCTCCTATCTAACTCTTCAAAAAAATAGACTGCGCTTTCATTTTATTAAATGACACAACCCTTGTCCACCATTTACTCTAAAATATTATATTTCTTTAAAAATTATAAATATTGGTCTGTGCACAAACCCTGTCACCATAGTGGGTTTGACACTTATATCATCGGAAAATATTTTTTTAAAATAAAGAAAAAGCTGTCCTTCGACAGCTTTCGATTCTAGTTGATTTAAGTATTATCCCGTTTTTTTCTACTCGGAAAGATCACTTTAATAGAAACATATTGGTTTACCAGAATAGATTATTTACTATTTTCCCTCTTTCCAGCCTCCTGATCAGCTCTGTAGATGAAAGCAAATACCTCAGCAACAGCCTGATAAAGTTCTTCAGGAATCCCTTCATTGATATTAAGCTTGCCGAGAAGCTCAACAAGGGCAGGATCCTCCTGAACCGGAATGCCATGTTCCTTTGCTTTTTCAAGAATATTTTCCGCTGTCAGACCCTTCCCCTTCGCAGATATCCGGGGTGCCCCATGACTCTCAGAATCATATGTTAATGCTACCGCTTCTTTTCTTTGTTCAACACGCTTTTTTTTCATATTCTAATATCTACTCCGCTGAATTGATTTGCCTGTACAAGTGATGTCATTGTTTCACCTGCTATAAGTGAATCACCTGCATGCTCCGGCTTCTGGAAGGAAACCGAGGACAGCTTATAATTTAATTTTAATAAATTTGCTTTTAATTCAGCTTCAAATGGAGCTGTTAAATCCTTTATTTCGCTGTGCCCATTAATAACTGAAATGTTGATGATTCTGTTTTGGACCTGAAGGTCGATAATCATTTCATTCAGGTGCTCCAAATCTAAATAAAAGATAACACGGCAATGGTTTGGATCAATATTTCCGCCTTCTGTTCTCCTTCCGCTCCACTGCATTGTCATATCAGTGATCTTTCCCCATAAAGAAACCGGCAGCTGAAAGATAAAGTGCTGCAATGGCCCTGATTCCTGCGAGAGAGCCTGAAAGCCGGTTATTTTATGCAGCAGCCGTTCGGCTGCACCTTTAGCTGCATTTGCTGGTTCCTCGGTTAAGAAGCCCATCAGAAGCGGTTTGAGGGCATCAAGATTTTTGACGGCTCCGTCATCATGCTGTTTTAATGACTTTAGGACGTCATGTTCATGAGAAAACCCTAAGGCTGTGATTATTCTCTTTAATTCACTATGTATATTACGCTGATCATATGGGAAATAGGATTCGGGACGCAGGCTATTTTTCATGTCTTCCAGCATTGTGATTTCCTGAGGGCTGAGTGAAGCTGCAGTGATTAGTTTTTCACCGCCCAATAATTTCCCCGCCTGAACAGCAGCCATCCTGAACTTGTCTCCATCTGATAAATGTTCTATATCATCATTAATTGTAAGAGATAGAGCCGATTTAAAAATGGTGTTAAGTATATTTTTTTCTGCAGGAAAAGATATACTGCCATTTCGGAAATCATTGAGTAAGTTTTGGAGAGCCGGAGCTCCTCCGCTGCTTTTAGAACTTTGTGCGATAACTCCATTGAGTTTGGCCAAATTCAATATAAATCGCTGCCTGTTCCCTGATTCGCTTGTATTCAGAAGTTCAGTCAGTGTTTGAATAATCGGTTTATTTTGCGCGCAGTCCTTAATAAGCTGTTTTATGGCAGCACCCTCTGAAGCGTCACCCGGAAACATCCCCACTGATTTCAGGAGCTGGAAAGCTGAGAAGGACCCTGCCTGATCTTTTGCATTCAGCCACTCTGAAAACAGTCTTACTACTGCCTGCTGGCCAAGTTTTTCCTTTGAAGTCTTTGTCATATACCCCAACAGGGAGTATATTTGCTGACCTTTGGATGATAAATCTGCTCTCTTTAACTCTTCCTGCAATTCTCCCATAATCGAAGACATAGAGTCACCATTTAAAACTGAAGATAGCGCAGAATAAACATCCTTCGAAAAGGGAAGCTGCCTTAATATCATCTCTTTTACCGTCCTCAGGCCTTCCGCAGCAGATTTGCTTTCATAGATCCATTCCGATGCCATCCTTAAAGTTTCACCTGTAATCAGCAGCTGCTCCTTAAGAAAATATTGAATGAGCATTTTATTTTCCCGGGACAGCTTCATTCCCAGCTGACTTAATAGGCTTTCAGCAGGAGCTCCTTTACTTTGGCCGTTTACAGATTCCATAACTCTTAAGCGCAGCAGTCCTTCACCAGGTTCTACTCTGAACCAATATCTATTGTCCGCTGACAAAGGGGTTTCAAGCTGTGCAATCATTTTATGTAACCCGATCTGCACCTCTGCCGTCTGATTCGGAAATAGCTTTGCTACTTTTCCGCTGACAATTTGTCCTGGCCTGAGCGCAGACGTCTTTCCTGCATTGCTCTGGTCATGCCTTATGATTTTTTGAATTATTTCAGACGGCTTCATACCTTCACCTTCTATTCAATTTCTATAAGAATCTTTTATTGGCGCAAAGCTTTTCCGGTGATAAGGCGTAATTCCATGAAGCGTTATCGCTTCAAGATGCTCCTTAGTCCCATAGCCCATATTTTTCCCGAATCCATATTGTGGAAACTCCTTGCCTATTTCAGCCATCATTCTGTCTCTTGTAACCTTGGCTATGATCGAGGCTGCAGCAATCGTAACGCTTTTGCCATCTCCCTTAATGATTGCTTCCAGTGGATAAGGTGTTAAAAGTTTTACGGCATCTACAAGCAGGAAGTCCGGTTTCGGATTCAGGCCTTCAATCGCTGACAGCATTGCCTTTTTTGTCGCTTCAAAAATATTGATGCGGTCGATTTCCTCTGGCTCAATGATCCCAACGCTGACCGCCTCAGCCTCATCGTTAATGATTTCAAAATATTCTTCTCTTTTTCGTTCAGACACTTTTTTTGAATCATCTAATCCCGGCAGATAAAAGTTTTCAGGCAAAATAACTGCTGCAGCTACCACCGGCCCCGCAAGCGGCCCTCTGCCGACTTCATCTATTCCGGCAATTAATTGAAAACCCTGGCTTCTGTACTGGCGTTCATACCGGGTCATTTCTTTATGCTTCTCATATATCTTCTTTTGAAGCAGCTGGCGGGAATGCCATTTTACTAAAAGCTCCTGCACACCTTTTCTGTCATCCTGTTTAATTGATTGAAGGAACGGATCATCCTCTAACTCAATTGCTTTCATCTTTTCTTCTATTTGGCGAATGGTTAACTTTGCCATGTTTTTCTCCTTCTCATTCTAATCTATGTATCGGCATTTCTGCCAAAAAATAAAGGCCTCCTGCGAACAGAAGGTCTTCATTAAGATTATTCAGCTTCATTCCGCACTGCCATCTCGTCCGGCAGCTCCAATGTAATTGGTCCCATTTTTTCAGATCGGAATTCCCTGATTACCAGCTCTGTTACTTTATCATAATCAATTTCGCCGCCGCCCATCAGACAGCCGCGCAGCCTGCCGATTTTATCAAAGACTTCAACGATATCTTCCGGGATTTCTTCGATCTGGTAGCGGTCATTCAGACGATCCGGATATCTGTCGCCGAGAAAACGGAGGGCATATATGGCAACATCCTGGAGATTTAAGATAGTATCCTTGATCGCTCCTGTCAGAGCAAGCTTAAGACCCACTTCCTGATCTTCGAATTTTGGCCATAAAATTCCCGGGGTATCGAGCAGCTCCAGCTCTTTCCCTACCTTTATCCACTGTTGCGCTTTCGTAACGCCGGGAGTATTTCCTGTCCTTGCAATATTCTTTTTGGCCAGGCGATTGATAAGTGTGGATTTTCCGGCGTTCGGAATACCAACAATCATTGCACGAATAGCCCTTGGCTTGACACCTTTCGCTCTCATTCGATCGAATTTCTCCTGAAGGATTTCCTGAGATGCGGAGACGATTTCTTTCATGCCTTGTCCGGCTTGTGAGTTTATTGCAAGCGCTCTTATGCCTTTATTTTCAAAATGTCTGATCCACTTTTTCGTCGCTTCTTTATCAGCCATGTCAGCTTTATTCAACAAAACAAGCCGGGGTTTGTGCTGAATGATTTCATCGATCATCGGATTTCGTGATGAATAAGGAATCCTTGCATCAACGAGCTCAAAGATGATATCGACCAGTTTTAATTTTTCTGTAACCTGCCTGCGGGCTTTCGCCATATGGCCGGGAAACCACTGTATCGTCACAGCTGGCCACCTCCATCCAATATGTATTTACAATAGGAAGAATTAATCAACGATCCGAATGTCCTCTATAGGCCAATATATTACTCCGGCATCGCCAAGGACTTCTTCCATAGCAACAGGGCCAATGTGACGGCTGTCCTTGCTGAAGCGGCGGTTGTCACCCATTACAAACAAGTGGCCTTCTGGCACTGTTTCCTGTCCTATCTTTTCTTTTAAAGTAAACGGCTCCGTCAGCGGTCCGTCAATTACCTGCTTCTTATATTCATCCAGGTATGGCTCCTCATAAGCTTTTCCGTTAACATAAAGAGTATCATCTTTATATTCAATCTTGTCTCCCGGGAGGCCAATTACTCGTTTGATGTAATCTTTGTTTTCAGGTGCATGGAACACAATTATATCAAAGCGCTCAGGTTCACCAATTTTATAGCTGAATTTATTCACAATCATCCGGTCCTGGTCATGCAATGTTGGCATCATGGACAAGCCATCAACCACAATTGGAGCAAATAAGAAATATCTTATGACCGCCGCTAACAGAACTGCGATTACAAGAGCTTTTGTCCATTCCCACAATTCATTTTTCTTTTTTGCCATAGCCTTCCCCACCATTCTTCCGTCAAAAATTATGCTTATATCCCTGCATGTACCGCAGTAAGTGATTTCTATTGTTTATTGTACAAAAATTCTTCTTAATAAACACGATGGGAATCTTATTTTTATATTATTTAACATTTATGTAATATTATTTGTACTTTACTATTTCATGATAGAAAAAGGAGCTTGATTAACAAGCTCCTTCTTTTCTTTCATTGTCCAGCTGCAGCGCCTAGCCCCTCGAGATCATAAGCCAAATCACTCCAGAGGCTAACGCCTCCTGCGTGATTCAACTTATGCTTGTCGGGGCTGGTCAAGGCGCTTTCGCTTTTCGTTTTATTATCGAATTTCTTTGATACGAGCTTTTTTACCGCGAAGGTTACGCAGGTAGTAAAGTTTCGCACGGCGGACTTTACCGCGGCGGATAACTTCAAGCTTCGCAATCTTAGGTGTGTGCACAGGGAATGTACGCTCAACGCCTACACCGTAAGAAATCTTACGAACTGTGAAAGTTTCGCTGATTCCACCACCACGACGCTTAATCACAACACCTTCGTATACCTGAACACGTTCACGAGTTCCCTCAACAATACTTACGTGTACACGTACAGTATCACCAGGACGGAAAGACGGAAGGTCAGTACGAAGCTGTTCTTTTGTGATTTCTTCAATTAACTTTTGCATCGTTTTCAACTCCTCTCAACAGACGCTCTTGCACAACCTATGTTTGCAGCGGAACATCTTTATCAGACGTAAACTGAACAAGTTCAGTCTTAGTCACAAAAAATATCATATCATATTTGGACGGCAACTTCAATGTTATTTATCTTCTTTTTTTATTTCATTTAGCCATTTTTGCTGTTCACTTGTTAATTCTGCATCTTCAAGAAGATCAGGTCTTCTTAAATACGTTCTTCTCAAGGATTCTTTGGCTCTCCATTCTTCGACAAGGCGGTGATTGCCTGACATGAGAACATCAGGCACTTTAATGCCTCTGAAGTCGGCAGGACGCGTATAATGAGGATGTTCAAGAAACCCTGTGCTAAAAGAATCTTTCATATGAGATTCCTGATTGCCTAATACACCAGGCAGCAATCGGACGACACTGTCGATTACAACCATCGCTCCAAGCTCTCCGCCAGTCAGCACAAAATCACCAATTGAAATTTCATCTGTCACAACATGTTCACGTATTCTTTCATCATACCCCTCGTAATGGCCGCATACAAAAATCAGGTGATCTGCTTCTGCCAGTTCTTCGGCTTTTTTTTGCGTATAGCGTTCCCCTTGGGGACACAGCAGGATAACCCTCGGAGACGCACCGCTTTTACTGCGAAGATCCTCAACCGCATCAAATATCGGCTGCGGTTTTAAAACCATCCCCGCTCCTCCGCCATATGGGTAATCATCAACGGTTTTGTGCTTATTGTCGGCATACTCCCTAAAGTTGACCACATTGTACGTTACCGCTTCATTTTCTGCGGCTTTTTTTAATATGGAATGCCCAAAGACCCCTTCAAACATTTCAGGAAACAGCGTGAGCACATCAATATTCATCATGAAAGCAATCCTTCAATCGCATTAATTTTCACAAGTTTATCTTCCACATTAACTTCCTTAACAACATCTTCAATATATGGGATTAGAATTTCCTTACCGCCTTTTGCTTTTATTACCCATACATCATTCGCTCCGGGAGAAAGAATTTCTTTAATTTTGCCTACTTCTTCTCCATCAAGCGTTTCAACCGTACAGCCTATGATTTCATGGTAGTAAAATTCATCCTCTTCAAGATCGCTAAGCTGATCTTCTGAAATTTTCAGAATGCCGCCCTTCATTTTTTCAATCTGATTGATGTTCTCGTATCCTTCAAAGGTAAGCAGATTAAACGATTTATGAGTGCGGTGTGATTTCACTGTCAGCTCAACGGGATCACCTTTTGTGTCAGGCATGAACAAATAAAGTTTATTTCCCGGCTTATACCTCTCTTCAGCAAAGTCTGTTTTTGAAATGACTCTCGCTTCCCCTTTAATGCCATGGGTGTTCACAATTTTTCCAACGTTAAACCATTTCTGCATGCATTATCACCTCTAGCGTATTTCATCAACAATTCCATCTCTTATGATGATTGTTTTCCCTTTTTCTATCTCTTCCCAGGGGGTACCCTTTTGAACCTCGATAATCGCCTGGACTTCTTTTTCTTTTAATTCACTTCCTAATGGTAGCATATGTAATTGTTCTATTTGAAAATCCAGCAGCTGGACTTTTTCATGCCTCATTTGAATTTCCTTTTCAAAGTGCTGTTTCAGAATGGCAGGATGCAGCTTTTTGGTTTTTTCCTGCTTTTTCAGTTCAAACCTCAGCTGATCACATTCTTTCTGAAGCTGCTTTTTTTTGGCCGCATAGCCTTCCAGCAGTTCGTGCTTGCTGTTCTCTGTCAGCACCTGCTTAACTGTAACCGTTTGGATAATGTTCATGTACAGCGCCTCCCAAATCATAATCCGAATGAAAAAACGGTGTAACTGACACTGCTGTCACATTCTTAGTTGGCGATGTTATTTTTTTAGATTGTAAAAAAAGGAGGGGAAACCCCTCCTTTTTTGGCTGCATCCTGCTCATGACAGGATAATTATTCGATGATCTCTAAAAAGATCTTCTTTTGTTCTGATGAACCTGCTGCATAAACAACGGTCCGTATTGCTTTCGCAACGCGCCCTTGCTTCCCAATTACTTTCCCCATGTCATTCTTGTTGACAGAAAGCTGGTAGGTTACGCGCTGATCCTCTTCTTGGACATTCACTTGAACATCTTCCGGAAAATCAACAAGGGGCTTAACAATCGTTTCGATAAGCTCTTTCATCTTATAATGAATTACTTACCGTTTTTAGCGTTATGGAATTTCTCCATAATGCCTTGCTTAGAGAAAAGGTTACGTACTGTATCAGATGGCTTAGCACCTGTCTGAAGCCATTTAAGAGCCAACTCTTCATTGATCTCAACGATCGCTGGTTGAGCAACCGGATTGTAAGTTCCTACTGTTTCAATGAAACGTCCGTCACGAGGAGAACGAGAATCAGCTACAACGATACGATAGAAAGGGTTTTTATGAGCACCCATACGCTTTAAACGAATTTTTACTGCCATTTTAAATAAGCACCTCCGAATAGTTTCACACAAGATAGTATAATATCAGATAGTTAATTAGTTTGTAAAGGTTTTTTTCTTTACATGTTATGAAAAGCTTAAATAGCGGCTTAAAAAGGGTTAAAAGGAAGCTTGAATGCACCTTTTTTCTTGCCTTTTTGCTGCATGCCTGCCATTTGCTTCATCATCTTTTTCATGTCTTCAAATTGCTTCAGCAGACGGTTAACTTCAGGGACGGTTCTTCCGCTTCCCTTGGCAATCCGTTTGCGGCGGCTTGAATTAATGATTTCCGGATGAGTTTTCTCTTCCTTAGTCATCGACTTAATAATGGCTTCAACGTGAGTGATTTGCTTCTCATCGATTTGCATATTATTCAAGCCTTTGATTTTGTTGGCGCCAGGCATCATTTTCAGAAGCTCATCAAGAGGTCCCATTTGGCGGACCTGACCAAGCTGATCCAAAAAGTCATCAAATGTGAAAGAAGCAGTGCGCATCTTCTGCTCAAGCTCTTTTGCCTTTTCTTCATCCACATTGGCCTGTGCTTTTTCAATTAGGGATAAGACATCCCCCATACCTAAAATACGGGATGCCATCCGTTCTGGATGGAACGCTTCAAGGGCATCCAGCTTTTCGCCCAGACCGACGAATTTAATCGGCGTGTTTGTTACGGATCTAATGGATAGAGCCGCACCGCCTCGGGTATCGCCATCCAGCTTTGTCAGGACTACTCCTGTAAGACCCAGCAGATCATTGAAGCTTTGTGCTACATTAACCGCATCTTGGCCAGTCATGGCATCTACAACAAGGAAAATTTCATCCGGATTGGAAAGCTCTTTGATTTGCTTTAGCTCATCCATTAAAGCTTCATCCACATGCAGTCTTCCTGCTGTATCGATTAGAACATAATCATTATGATCCTCTTTTGCCTTTGCGATCGCCTGTTTTGCAATTTCAACAGGACTGACTTGATCGCCAAGGGAGAAGACAGGCATATTCAGCTGTTTGCCAAGCGTTTCGAGCTGTTTAATCGCCGCAGGTCGGTAAATGTCTGCAGCAACCAGCATCGGATTGCGGTTATACTTTTTGCGGAGCAGGTTCGCAAGCTTTCCGGTTGTAGTCGTTTTACCGGCCCCCTGAAGACCGACCATCATAATGACTGTCGGCGGGCGATTGGAAACAGCAATTTTGCTCTGCTCTCCACCCATCAGTTCCGTTAATTCTTCTTTAACAACCTTTATTACCTGCTGTCCCGGCGTCAGGCTCTTTAATACTTCCTGCCCGACAGCGCGTTCGCTGACTTTTTTGACGAACTCCTTGACAACTTTGAAGTTAACATCCGCTTCCAAAAGGGCGAGACGGACTTCACGCATCATTTCTTTTACATCCGCTTCATTAATTTTGCCTTTTCCGCGGATCTTCTGAATTGTATTTTGCAGTCGGTCGGCCAATCCTTCAAATGCCATAATGCCGCCTCCTAATCTAATTTCTCAAGCTCTGCCACTGCTTCTTCCAATGCCTGGCGGGAAGGGGAGCCTTCCCCCAGCATCTTTTTTATTTCTGCAATCAGCTTGCTGCGCTCTTGAAATTTATGAAATAATAGTAGCTTTTCTTCATACTCTTCAAGCATTGCTTCTGTTCTCTTAATGTTGTCATAAACCGCTTGCCGGCTAACATCATATTCCTCGGCAATCTCTCCAAGCGAAAAATCATCCAGGTAGTAAAGGGACATATAGCTTCTCTGCTTAGGAGTTAACAACGATTGATAGAAATCATAAAGGTAGTTCATCCTCGTTGTCTTTTCGAGCATCCCTATTCCCCCTTGTTAAGTGAAAAGCCTTTACAAAGTAAAGTTTACATAGAATTTCATATCATGTCAAGAAAATATCTTTACAGTGTTGGCAATACCTAATTCCGGGAGAGAGTTGAAGGTATCATTCAACTCTGATTTCATTTATTTTTTCCTGTTTTTTGCATCCAGCAGCCTTTTCATCCGCTCTTCTCTTTCTTTCGGCGAGGGTTCTGCTGAAGGTTGAGTCAGGTTCGGCTTCTTTGCTTTTGTTTTCTCCGGTGGTTCCTTTACAGGAATTTCTTCTTGAAGTTTAACAGGCGCCTGTTCGGAAGGAGACGGTTTTTTCCTGGAAGCTTTAAGTTTTGGTACCTTCTTAGGCGCATCTGGCTTTTCTTTTACTTTTCTGTTTTTCTTCAGAATTCCTGCTGCAAGACCCGTCAGACCAAAGCGCCTTACTGCAATTTCTGAAAAAAAGAGCAGAAATGCAGCGATAAGCAGCCATTCGCTGATTGGCTGTTTGGTGCTTGCCGGTTTTTTCAGCGGTCGGAATGCTTCTTCCCCGCTCGTGAGCATCTTGCCTCCAGTCATTTTTGAGAGTGACTGCAAATTCTCATTATTTGTTCCCTTTTGCAAATACTCCTCAGAATAGGGAATGGTAAAACCGGTCTGATGAACCTGAATATTCCCATTCTGATCTGTCTGTTTAATATTTAAAAAGTACATACCCGCATTTTCAGGCATCAGCGCCTCATATTTACCTGGCGCAGTAAGCCTCATATTGGCTTTTATCTGTTCACCTGTTTCAGACACGATGGATGTCTCAATAGGCAAAGAAATGCTTGCCGCAGACTCCAGGCTGAGCACTGTATTACCATCCTTGTTCTCAACATCAACCCTGTATGGTTCACTTTCATATTGCGGCAGTGTTTTAGTAACAAGCTGATTAATATAGGTCGGCCACTTTTCCCAGCTTGCCCATTCTCCCGACCACTTGCCTGAGATGTCGGATGTAAAGGCCGCTGTCCATCCCATTCCATATTGCCATTCAGCAAGTACCGGGTCTTTTTTTTCACTTAACAGCGGCACCTGTGCCCGCGGCTTAGCAGTGGAAGCTATATAAGCATTCATTTCGGGCACACCTTTTTCAAAAAGGGAGGACCATTCAGGGTAAGGCTGGATAGTTGGGTAAAAAGGTTTGTCCTCGATATAAGTTCGCGTAGCCATTACGGTTTCACGTGATAAAATGCTTGGTATAACGGAAGAGTCTGTAACATCATAAAAACGCCCAGACCCCATTCCCGCAAGTTCTTCCAGCAGCCCTCTATCAGCATCCTGGCCAAGAGCAACAGTTGAGAGAGTGATATTCTTCTCTTTCCCGCTTTCAATTAAAAGCTCATAGTCTCCATTTGTGGCAGATTGGCCATCTGTCAGTAAAATGATATGCTTTCTCTGCAGCTGTAAATCTTCAAGCTCACTGTATGCCTGTTCCAGAGAGGTAAAGATTTCTGTCCCCCCGCCCGGTGTAATGGATTTGATTTTTTCAATTGCCTTTTGCTTATCCTTGAGAGGCTTAGTTTCAAGGATTTCCCATGGACGGTCATCAAATGCAATGAATCCGAGTGTATCTTCTTCACGCAGCAGTTCAACTGAACGGGCTGCCGCCTCTTTCGCCAATTCAATTTTATTTCCTGCCATGCTTCCAGAACGGTCCATAACTAACACAAGACCTAGGGAAGGCATTTCTTTCTTGCCTTTGATATCCATATCCACTGGAAGCAATTTCTCGATCGGAGTTTTAAAATAGCCCCCCAGCCCAAAGCTTTCTTCACCGCCAAACATAATAAAACCAGTGCCGAATTCTTTCACTGCCTTCTCCATCAAGATCATTTGCTGCTCTGAGATAACAGTTGCAGGGACATTATTAAAAATAATCGATTGATATTGCAAATAACCTGAGAGTACGGTCGGAAGCTTCTCTGGGATAACGATGTCTGTCTCCAGGCCTGAACCTTTTAAAAGATTTGCAAGATCGCCAGCTTCCTCTCCTTGTACGATCAGAACCTTAGGGGTACCCTTTACATTCACAACTGAGTGAAGTGCATTGTTTTCAGAGTAGGCATCCCGTTCTGCAGCTATCTCTGCTTTATATACCGTTAACCCTGCGGTATCCGCTTTGTGGGTAAACGTATAAACATTTTTCCCTTCGTTCACATGAACGGTTTCCTTTAATACTTCTTTATGATTTACCGATAGTCTGATATCAGCTTCTTTGGCAACGTTGCTGGTAACTTCTATTGTAATCGGAGCCTCTTCTCCTAAATATAGGGAAGGAGGAACGTTTAATTCTGAGATTGAGACATCGTCCCCTGCTGCTGTTGTTAATGGCACATGGTCAATCTCGATATTCCGATTTTTTAAAACTGCTGCAGCTTCCAGGCTATCGCCTTCCGTTTCATTCCCGTCCGTCATCAGGACAATTCTGCCGGAAGACTCCCTCGGAATGAGCGAAGCGGCAAATTGCAGCCCTGCTTCGAGATTGGATTGGGAATCTTCTGCCACTCCGTTAAATTCGTTTATAGCTTCACGGTTTCTGCCCAGATTCTGTTCAAGTACTGCATTTTTCCCAAAAGCAGCCACTGCGAATTGATCGTCATTTTTCCTGTGGCTGGTGCTGTTTTCTATCCAGGCAAGTGCTTCCTCATTCGTGCCAATGCTTGCAGAACGGTCGGCCAGAAATACGACGGTCTGTCCCTTTACCGGAAGAACCACCTGAGGAACGGTCAGTGCAATAATTAATAAAGAGAAAATGATCAGCCTCAAACCGGCAATCCAAAATTTTTCATTTCCTTTTCCGCTGTGATTTCGAATAAATAAAAAAACGATTATGACAACAGGAATCAGGAGGAGAAACAGGAAGGGATATTTAACCTCTATGCCCACGGCGATATACCTCCCATTCGATAACAATCAGGATTAAAGCTATGAACGCCAGCCAGAACCAGAGACTTTCATTAGGTCTTTGGGTCATGCTGCTTTTTTCAGATGATTTAGCATTCAGTGTAAAGGATTCTTCTGTTCCTGCACTTTTCTCCCTTTCATCCAGAAGGACAGAAAAATAATAAATTTGATTTCCAGATACAGCCTGGTAAGTTCCTGGGATTATAGGAGCTTTAAAGGTTTCCTTATTTAGATCAAGAGAGTATAGATTTTCGTCTTGATTATTGAAAATTTCCCAGCTTCCAGTTTCATTGCCGATATTTAACCATCTTTCTTCACCGGAGCTGAAATATCCGAGGAAATCTGATTGCTGAGATAGCCACTGGTAAGAGTTATACAGAAAGATTGGAAAACCGGGCAGGAGGGGCCAATCTGTGTCTGATAGATTAAAATTGACGATAATAATTGGCTGCCCATTATGCATTCCCCTTTGGACTAAAGGAATATCCCCGCTTTTCAATACAGTCTCCCATTCTCCTTTCAGAACGGAGGATGCAGAACTGATATACACCTTTTCAAAGTTTGCATATTCAAAAAGAGGATCCTCGTCCCCCGAAATTCCTTCTTCAAGTTTTGTTTTATCTTTGCTTGTATTAAAAAAGATTATCGGCAGCTCCGGGAGTCCCGATAGGGTGCTTCCTTCCGCCACAACGACACCTTTCATATCCAAACCCTTTAGAGCAGACGGATCTGTCTGCAGCAATTCGGCACCAATAGTTTGAAAACCCTTCACCGCAAAGGGATTTACATCTCCCAAAGTGTAAACCTTAGGTTTTGGGTCAGTGTAAATAGAGGCTGCATGATTATCTGCACTATAGCCATCGCTAATGGAGATAGCTGCCTCGTAGTAAGGTTTTTCCGGCAGATTTTTTATTTGAACGGTCTTCTCCTCATTTGTTTTTAATGATAGATTCTGTTCAAACAGGACTTCTCCCTCAGATTTCACTGTAAAAGCTGTCTCTATATTTCCAGAAGACTGGTTTTCTATCACTGCAGCTGCTGAAATACCATCACCGGCGGCAGCTGTTCCAAACGACTGCAGCGACACATTCCCTGCGTTCTCTCCAATATTATGTACAACAGTATATAGACCGGCCAATTCCTTCATTAAATCTTTCTTTCCAGCTGAGTCTGAAAAAATATGAAGAGCCGTGTCTTTTCCTGAAGATAAGGAGCCTGCCAAAAGAACGGCTTTTTCCATATTCTCATACTCATAAGTAAGCTCCAGCCCCTCAATGGTTCTTCGAATAGCATTAAGATCATCTTCCCGGCTTAAGAGAATCTCATTTTTCTCTCCTGCTTTAATTAAGCTTACCTGCTGGCCATTAAGCTTGCCTGCCAGATCAAGCATTTCCTCTTTTGCGATCTCAAAACGGCTTTTCCCTCCGCTTTCAGCCGACATAGAAGCGGATGGATCAATGATGATGATTATGTGCTCTCCTTTTAAAGAATCTTCAAGCCAAAATGGACGCACAAGGGCCAGCATCAATAATAGAAGTGCCAATAATTGCAGCCAAAATAACAGATTTTGCTGAAGCTTTTTCAGCCAGGGGGAAGCCTGCCATTCATTCAGCACCTGTTCCCAAAGCAAATTGGATGAATTCGTCTTTTCCTCATACTGCTTCCGAAAGAAATAAAATAGGACAACCGCTCCGATAAAAATGGATAAAATAAAATAAGCAGGATTTATGAATTGCATATCGCTCTCACCTGACCAGCCCCTTCGCATACAAATCCCTGAAAAGAACAGTCTGAAGATCTCTTGTTTCAGGGGCAAAGATATATTGGCCGCCATACCGCTTGCATAAAACCTCAAGCTGTTCATTATGTTCTCTTAGGCGCTTTTCATATTCGGCCAATACGGCAGGGCTCATGCTCACATTTACAGCGGTCCCTGTTTCACTATCAATTAACTTTACATCTCCAGAATATGACGGTGTCATTTCTTCATCAGCCTGCACCTGAAATAGCCAGAACTCCTGTTTCAGCCCTCTTAGCTTCCTAAAAAGGATTTCCCATTCCTGAAGCGGTTCAAAACCATCTGCTATTATTACAGCAAGCTGCTGGTGCTTTGAAAGAGTGTCTTTTAAGCTGCCCAGAAAGTTATTGGACAGAGCAAAGGGTTCAATATCCTGGATTTCCATGAATGTCCGCCTGCTGTAAACAGAGCCTTTTCTTTTGATAGGCTGTATGCCAGCAGAAGAAACAGGTGAAAACAGGAGCCGGTCTTCACCGGAAAGAATCATAAAGCTCAAAGCCGCAGCAAGAGCTTTGGCGTACTCCCATTTTTCTTCCATTTTGGTCATTGATGAAGTGGCATCCAGATAAACAGCAATAGACAGTTCCTGCTCATCAAGGAAACGTTTAATATAATGTTTTTGTGTTCTGCCATAGACATTCCAATCTATTTGCCGGATATCGTCTCCGGGCTGATATGCCCTGAAGTCAGAAAACTCCATGGAAGATCCGAATTTATGGGATTGCCTGGAACCTGAATGAAACCCTCTTTTCCTGGTCTTTACCGCAACTTTACGCTTCTGCAGCTTTCCAAGAAGGATTTGATGGCTGTTCATCAGCTCTTAGCTCCCCGGGAATTTTCTTTTATTAGACCTTCAATAATCGAATCTGCCGTAATCCCCGCAGCTTCTCCTTCAAAGTTTAAAATGAGGCGGTGTCGCAGAACGGGATAGGCAACATTTTTAAGGTCACCTATTGAAACATGGTACCTTCCTGAGCACAATGCTCTTGCTCTTGCCATATTTATCAGGCTCTGGAGTCCGCGGGGACCGCTTCCATATTGGACGTATTCTTTTACTGTTTCCGGTGCATCCTCTGAATCCGGATGTGTGGCAGTGATCAGCCATACAGCATAATCGAGAATATCCTCTGATACGAGGATTTCTCTTGTGAGTTCCTGAAGAGCAACTACATCATTCAGCCCGGCCGCTTTATTTAAATGAGTATTTTGCACACCTGTAGTTCTCCGGGCAATTTCTTTTAATTCTTTCTGTGTCGGATAAGCTACGTTCACCTTACAGATAAACCGGTCGGTTTGTGCCTCCGGCAGAGGATATGTTCCTTCCATGTCAATCGGGTTTTGAGTTGCAAGAACAAAAAATGGCTTTTCCATTCTTTTGGTTTCACCCATAATGGTAACCGTTTTTTCTCCCATTGCCTCAAGCAGGGCACTTTGTGTTTTAGGTGTTGCTCTGTTAATTTCATCTGCCAGGATGATGTTGGCGAATATGGGCCCTTTATGAAAGCTGAACGTTTGCCTGCCTGCTTCATCAGGCTGAAGCAGCATCGTTCCGGTTATATCGGATGGCATAATATCAGGGGTAAATTGAATACGGGAAAATTTCAGGTCCAGTACCTCTGCAATAGTCTTAATCAGCATCGTTTTACCAAGCCCCGGCAAACCTTCAAGCAAAACATGGCCGCCTGAGAAAATGCTCCATAATACTTGTTCGACTACTTCCTCCTGGCCTACTATAAATGATTGAATTTCATCTCTCACTCTTGCAATAATATCTGCTGCTTGTGCGAATTGCTGCTCTTTTTCCTGTGTTACGGACATTGAAGTCACTCCTTGTCAGGATCTATACTTGTAAAATAATTTTTTACGATTTCCTCTAAATCAGCCGGCAGCTTATACCGGTCGGTGCTCTGCCTGTATGACGACTCATAATTTCCAAATACCTCACTGTAAGGTCTGATACTTCCTTTTAAAACAGGGCCTTCCCCTTCAAACTGCTGGCCTGAAGTACCCTGCCCCAGGCTGCCATTGTCATTTTCAATATTCGTCTTCCCTTCCATGCCAGAAGGAATAGTGAGCAGATCCCTGGATCCCTGTCCAAGTCCGGCACCTCCACCCAGACCGCTGCTGCCTGAACCACTCCCTGCGCCTGAGCCTGAACCAGATCCTGATCCGGATCCTGAACCAGATCCTGATCCGGATCCTGAACCACTTCCGGAGCCGCTGCCATTTCCGCTGTTTGGGCTATTGCCAGGCTGATTTTGATTATTATTTTGCGGATTTGGATTATTCTGCTGCGCAGGCGGTGATGAATTAGGATTATTTGCCTGCCCCCCGGCTGCCCGGGAGGCGCAAAAGCAAGCTGTCCAGGCGGCATTCCATTGGCTGCCATTTGCTGCTGTAATGATAGACCTGAACTTTGAAGAGCTTTTTGAGCTGCTGCCAGCTGGTTTAAGAGCTCCTCTGATTGCAAAGCCTTCTCGAGCTGTTCAATAAGTTTTGACAGTTCCTCTTCAGATAGCTCCCCTTCACTGCCGGTAAGCTGTTTCAATGCATTGCTTTGTTCTTCATTAAGTTCCTTCCTTTGCTTTTGCTTCTCAAGTTTTGCTAATTCTTCCTGGAAAGAAGCCAGATCCTTCTCCTCTAGCATTCGGCTTAATTTCTTTAAACCGCTATTATCAAGGGTGTTTTTCATGCTTTCCAGGCTAAGAGATTTTTCTTTTTCTTTGATTGCCTTTAATTCGAGGCTTTTTGTTTGTTTCGCAAGCTCCTTCAAGGCATCCTCAGCAGACTTTTTTTCTGCAATCTTCTCTTTCGCTTTCTCTAATGCTTTTTTTACTTCAGGATTCTTTTCTTTTTCTGCTTTTTTCTCAAGTTCTTCTTTTGTTTCTTCAACTAACTTGTTTTCCTTCTCCCATTTTTGTGCCAATTCCATTTTTTCTCCCGGAATCATGTATAAAAGCACTGCCAGGCCTAGAAAAGCCAAACACATTAAAACAGGGTTAGGGTGAATGAAAACCTTCTTCCTGCCTAAAACCTGATGGTGTACCTTTTTCATATGCCTTACTGCATCTGCAAGCTGCAATCTTGCCAGAACAGCATCATCCAAAAGGAAAGAATGGGCTGTAATAACCCGATCTTCCGCTACAAACCTGTTATACAATGAAGCCGCCTGGATTATGTCAGGCCGCTTCTTCCAAACCCGAATAGCAGCAACAAAAACTGAGAGCAAAATAATCAGCAGGAAATAGTTTTGCAGATATGGGATAACGAAAATTCTTGCTAAAATCATAAGACAAAAGGCCAAGACAGCGGCTGCTAAAAGGAATACCTGAAATTCCTTAACAATCAGCTGAATGAGGAGCTGTCTTTTTACCGGTTTTAAGAGTTTAAGATATTGATTGCGGTCTTCCACCGTATCATTCCCTTATTATAAATTTCGGGCAATCCCCACTCCGGAGGATTTGCCCGAATAACCTACTAACCCTTTTTCATATTGGGACGGAGTTTTTTAATGCTAAGAAGCACAGCTCCAATGAAAATCAAAGTATATGAAATTAAGTATGAAATCCATAAAGGAAATTCAATGCCTGTTGATCTTGTAATTTCATTGGTCATTTCCGGCTCAAAGGTACTCATCAGAATAATGACCGGATTGAGCATAGCCGGGAAATATGCCAGCGGATTCGTCGGCTGAGTCCCAGTATACCCATATGCATTTGTTAACTGCATAAAAATTAAAGCAAGGAAAGCCGTTCCGCCTGCTAAAAATAAAGTAACCCCATAGGTGGTAACCATCGAGACAATGGTTTTTCTGATTAGCGTTGAAAATAAGACTCCAATGCTTCCGTAAACCACGATTGTAAACAAATAAAATCCCATTGTCGTAAGCAGCTGGCCTGGAGAAATACCTCCAAATAAAAACACAAAGCTATAAAGAGGCAAACTTGCCGCAATCAGCAATATTAAATATGAAATGGAAGAGATCAGCTTGCTTAATATTATGCTTGATGAGCTTTGAGTCGTCGTGAGCATGATATTTAAGGTCTGCCTCTCTCTTTCGCTGCTGATAACCCCTGCTGTTAATCCAGGGGTAATAAACAGAATCAAGCAAAGCTGCAATATAGATAAAACCATAAACATTGTCCGGCTCTGTTCCGGTTTAAAAAAGCCCTGCATGTTGTTTGACAGTGATTCAATAAAAATGAATCCAACAATGATTAGCCCTAATGCCAAGAGGTAAAATAGGACACCGAGGTAACTTTTAAAGCTTCGGAAGCGGAGCTTAAATTCTTTATTCAGTACAGGATTTACGACTAAATTCTTCATGTCAGCTCAACTCCCTTTGTAATTTCCATAAAGACATCTTCCAGGTCTGTTTCGGCTTCTGCAAAGCTGGTAATGGCCAGATTACTTAATATGGCTCTTTTAAGAAGTTCTGTTTGCTCTTCAGTCGTCCCTTTATAAATAAACTGAAAAGATAACCCATCCTCCAGCAAAGATAATTTAAAAATATTTGGATCATCTTCGAAAAAGGAGATGGCATTTTCAGCATTCCCATGAACTTTTACAAGAATCAGTCTTTCTCCTCTGAGCTGCGACTGGATATCACCAACAGACCCCTGAGCCACCAGTTTACCCTGATCAATAATGCCAATGGTATCGCACATTTCTGCAAGCTCAGGCAGAATATGTGAAGATATTAAAATCGTCTTGCCCATACTCTTCAATTCTTTTAATATTTCCCTCATTTCTACCCTTGCTCGCGGGTCAAGTCCTGATGCAGGTTCATCCAGAATCAGGACTTCAGGATCATGAATCAGACATCTTGCCAGGCATAGACGCTGTTTCATCCCTCTTGATAGAAGGTCCACATATGACTCTCTTTTATGTGACAAGTTGACAAGGTCGAGCAGCTGCGGAATCAGCTTCTCGCGTTCTGCGAATGGAATACCGTAACTTGCACCGTAGAAGTGAAGATATTCATCAGCCTTAAGCTGATCATAAACCCCGAAGAAGTCCGGCATATAGCCAATTTGCTTTCTTACGAGCTTTGGCTCCTTTTGCACATCATACCCGTTTACGTAAGCCGATCCCGAAGTTGGGGCAAGCAGGGTTGCCAAAATGGAAAAGGTTGTGGATTTTCCTGCACCATTTTGTCCGACAAAACCAAAGACACTGCCTTTTTCAATAGTAAGATTTAAGGAATCCAGTGCTGTGAATTTTCCATATCGTTTCGTTAAATCTAATATTTCAATCATTTCGGCACCTCCCCTTTTATTGTTACAGCCGGCAATGGAACGAATGGATCTCCCTGTGAAGATTTAATAAGCTTCAAAACAAATCGGCCCTCTTTTGAAACATACTGAGACAAGTCATCTTTACTTGTCAGCTTTAAGCTCCTTTGATCCGGTTCAATCGGCAGCCATTCACCTGTTTTATGGTTTTTTAATGAATATTGTACGTTTTGGCTATTAATCCTTACCGAAATTTCTTCCAGTTTATAGGTTTTCTCTTTAAGCTGTTTCGGCAGGCTTAGAGAATATTCATATTCACCGTCTTCAAGCATCATTTCACCACTCGTGCTGTCCATGCCTTTTTCATAAATCTGTCCCTTAATCACATTCCAATCAGCTGCCATCATGCCATCCTTCAATGTAAATTCGCCGGAAAACTCATTTTTGGCCTCAAATGGCTGAACAATCAGATTGGTGTTATTCTGTTTTGCTTTCTTCTCTTTCATGGTTACATCAATGACAGATTCTCTTGTAATTCCTGCAAGGACTGGCTGTGCAAGATCTCCGAGCAGAAATGTATTGGAAGCATATTGAAGCCTTTCTCTTCTTAATTTATTTATATCATTTTGGCTATTGGCAGGATTTCCTCCATTAAACGCTCCTCCGTACGGTCTGCTCAGAAGGGACTGTTTTGTGGCTTTATCTACTTTAATGGTCTCACCTTTTTTGATTGAACCCAGTCTAATTGCTTCATTTCCTGACCAAATATATAACTCTTCAAAATCGAAGTCACTTTGGTTTTGAATTGTTCCTGTTAATCTTTTTTCCTTAAGGGTGATATCTGCTGTCAGTTTCCCATTTATTTCTGTTTGAGCTTTTCCGTAAATGGTTTTGGATGACCAATATTCTACCTCCGGGAAAATTATCTCATTGTTTTTTACTCTTTCAGCCATAATTCCGCCCCTAAGCGGGTCAGATGAGGTGGAATTGTTTGAATAAACCACAGCATTATATTCACCTTTTGGCATTGAGAGGATGTATTCACCGCTTTTATTTGACAGCAGGGTTGAAGCCTGATAACCGGTAAGCAGATTGTTATTCACTTTATATATCCCCATCTGGTTCAGCTGCGGCTGAGAAATTCTGTCTTTTGCCCCCATTCCAAAGACAGCTGAACCCATTAAAATGGCAATAGAAGGAATGATCCACCAGGAATGCTCCCGTTTATCAAGCTTTCTTAACACAAAATAAAGCACAGGCACGATTAGAATAATATAACCGGCAAAAAGTCCAATAAGCTGTCCGACTGAAAAATTGGATGCAGGAAAGAATTCATTTATTTCTGCAAATTCCCAATAAAGCTGATCAAGATAATCCTGTGAATAGGGGGTTGATCCATTGCCTGACCCTGACGCCTGTTTCATATAGCCTTCAAACCATGTGTCATATCCCTGCCATGAAGATAAAGGCTCATCCCCCAGTGAAAAAGCTGTCTGCAAAATTGTCCCGCTTCCATACTCCTTTTTCAACGCTGCAGGGAGATCACCGCTTTTTGCAATAACTTCTGCACTCTTATCAACCGGACCAGTGAAGAAGTTGAGCTCATCAAATTTTGGCTCCTCTCCCTTCGCCGGCTGCAGGAATTTGACTGGGGCGGATGCCTCATTTTCTGATTTCATCGGCAGCAGTGAATATATATCTCCATAGGAGCCGCTTGCATCCGGGCCTCCTCCGGCAATCAGTGTTCCACCACTGAATATCCAGTCCCTTATAGCTTTTTGCTGTTTTTCACTGAGCTGTGAAACCTTAAATTCATCAATAAGCAAGTAATCGAGTGTCTCAAGCCCAATTGCATTATCCGGCAAATCTTCCCCTTTAAGTTCAAGCAGCGATTTAGAAGGAAGTGTCCGAAGCTCTTTTACACGGTCATAGTTTTCACTTAGAACTCCAATTACTTCAGTAGCCATATCTACAAATTTAGGTTTTAGTGTATTTTCACCTTTAAAACTAACTTTCTTTCCGTCTTTCCAATCTCCTTCATAAAGATTCAGCAATGGAATGTTCTGATACATGGAGGGATGGTCCTCCGTCATTCCAGGTATGGAAACCTGATATTCCTTAGCTGTTCCGGCAGGCAGCTCTACTTTTACAGAAACCGCACCACTGGTATTGTAGGATGGATGGTAACTTATCAGCAAATCACCGCTAAAGGATTCACCTGAATTTTCCATCTTTATACGCAGAGGAAATCCCTCTCCTCTTTTTACTTTTCCGCCAAAGCCTTCATCGAGAGTAACTTTAATGCCTGTACCGGCTGCTTCTGCTGATTGGAATGGATGAAACATTAATACAAAGCAGAATAAAACCATAATGATTACTTTTAATTTACCGTGCAACCCAATCTCCCCTTTAAGTATCGTAAGTATTAGCTTTTTATATTTATAGGCAGCTTTTATAACTATAAATTATTGCCAGCCTGATAACTTCTTCCATTGTATAGACGCAGCTTAATGACAAAAAGTTCCTGAGGATATTAAAATAATTTGTTATAGAAGTTAACCTTGATGAAGAACAGCATCATTACAGTGTAATTTTACACCACAAATTACACTTATTAAACTATTTTTTATTTTTTCTTGCTATTATCTATAATATAAAAAACAGCCTGAGAACCGATTTGAACTATACCCCGGATAGCGGACACTGATAAAAAAGTGCCCCTATCTGGGGTTTTTTGTGTTTCAATAGATTTAATGAATATGGGCGGAGGATTAACATGAGTAAGAATATTTATAATGAATTTCAAATTAAAGAGCTTGAAAAGAATCCTAATGTTTTATGCGCTTCTGAAAGGTCAATCTCCTATAGTCCTGAGTTTAAGCTAAAAGCAGTTACGGATTATAAAAATGGAAAAGCACCGTCGCAAATCTTTATTGAACAGGGCTTCGACCTGGACATGATCGGTAAGAAACAACCCCAGCGTTGTCTTAAACGTTGGAGGGATTCATATGAAAGGTTTGGAAAGGAAGGTTTCCTTACGGAACGTAGAGGCAAAGGGAGTACCGGGCGTCCTTCTTTAAAGCAACTTTCCGTAGAAGAGAAATTAAAAAAAGCTGAAGCAAGAATTAAATTCCTTGAGGCAGAGAATGACTTCTTAAAAAAGCTGGAAGAGTTAGAAAGGCAGGCGTTGAAGAAGAAACGATATTAACGGCAGCTGAGAAGTTTTCGCTGATCGAGAAAACAATCAGAATTCATCAGTTAAATAAAGTTGTTTCCTACCTGTGTGAACTGGCAGGTGTCAGTCGAAGTGGCTACTATGATTGGTTGAAGGCTGCACCATTGCGGGCACAACGTGACGATCAGGATGAATTGGACATAGAGTTAATCCGAGAAATTTTCATAAGCAAAAGAGAAAAAGTAGGTGCCCTCCAGATTAAAATGGTTATGGAGAATGAGTATTCAGCTGTAATGAACCACAAGAAGATTAGACGTTTAATGGCAAAATATAATCTTGTAGCTAAGATAAGGAAAGCCAATCCATATCGTAAGATGGCTAAGGCAACTCAGGAACATCGAACCTGCCCTAACCTTCTTGACCGTGAATTCAATCAGGAAGTGCCAGGAAAAGTTCTGCTTACTGATATTACTTATCTTTATTATGGAAAGGGCCAAAAAGCATATTTATCCTGCGTAAAGGACGGAGCTACAAAAGAAATTCTTGCCTACTACCTTTCCACGTCTTTAGAGATGGATATTGTTTATAAAACGTTAAAAAAGTTAAAGACAGCTGTTGGCAACCACTTTCATCCAGAGGCCATATTGCATTCTGACCAAGGAATGCACTACACGCATCCTCTATTCCAAAGCAAAGTAAAAAGGCTTGGCCTAACTCAGTCAATGTCCCGAAAGGGAAACTGTTGGGATAACGCACCAATGGAAAGTTTCTTTGGACATTTTAAAGACTTATCAGAGTATAAATCACTTGATAATATAAAGGATGTAAAGAAAGAAGTAGATCGTGTAATCGAAGAATATAATCATCATCGTTATCAATGGGGCTTAAATAAAATGACCCCGGCACAATACCGGGGTCACTTATTAGCTGCATAGCGCTTTTTTATAAACTGTCCGTAAATGGGGGTACAGTTCAATTCTCAGGCTGTTTTTTATATTATTATACTTCCTCTTCTTCTGCTTCTTTTTCAACAATGTCGGCAAAGAGTCCATAAACATATTGTTCTGCATTGAATTCCTGCAGATCATCCATTTTTTCACCTAAACCTACAAATTTCACGGGTATCTCCAGCTCATTTCTGATTGCCAGAACGATGCCGCCTTTTGCAGTACCATCCAGCTTTGTAAGAACGATGCCGGAAACATCTGTTGCTTCCTTGAAGGTCTTAGCCTGAATCATGGCATTTTGTCCGGTTGTAGCGTCAAGAACGAGCAATACTTCGTGCGGGGCACCAGGTACTTCTCTTTCAATTACGCGCTTTACCTTTTCCAGCTCTTTCATTAAATTGACTTTATTTTGGAGGCGTCCCGCAGTATCACAGATTAATATATCTGCCTTGCGCGATTTTGCAGACTGAACAGCATCGTACATGACAGCTGCAGGGTCAGAACCGGCTCCCTGTTTAATGACATCCACACCGACACGTTCGCCCCATACCTCAAGCTGTTCAATCGCTCCTGCACGGAAAGTATCACCTGCTGCTAGAAGGACATTTTTCCCTTCACTTTTGAACTTATGGGCAAGCTTTCCGATTGTTGTTGTTTTTCCTACACCGTTAACACCAACAAACAGGATAACCGTAAGTCCATCTGTCTGTATATTTAATTCTGTAGAAGTTTCGCCTGCGCTGTCATAAATGTCTACAAGCTTCTCAGATATTACTGCCTGAACCTCGCGGGGATCCTGAATATTCTTGCGCTTTACTTCCCTTCTCAGCTCATCCACCAGTTCCATGACAGTGTCAAAACCGACATCCGCCCCAATTAATATTTCTTCCAGTTCCTCGAAAAATTCCTCATCCACTTTCCGGTACCTTGAAACAAGGTCATTTACCTTATTTGAAAAATTATCGCGCGTTTTGGTTAATCCGTCTTTAAATTTTTCAGTAACACTATCTGTCTGCATTGTGATTTTTTCTTTTAGTTTTTTAAAAAAACTCATATTTTCACTTCCTTAATGCAATATGTATAAGTACGGAACAATGCTCCACGCAGTTCCGCACTAAGCCTGTTATTGAGTAATTAATTCCCTGGTTTCTTCCAGGCGCACAGATACCAGTTTGGAGACACCGGATTCCTGCATGGTTACACCGTAAAGGACATCCGCTTCTTCCATTGTTCCTTTTCTGTGGGTGATAACGATGAACTGGGTTTCTGCGCTGTATCTTTTTAAGTATTGGCTGAACCTTTGTACATTCGCTTCATCCAAAGCAGCCTCAACTTCATCAAGAATACAGAATGGAACTGGCCGTACTTTCAAAATGGAAAACAGTAAAGCAATGGCTGTAAGTGCCCTTTCTCCCCAGATAATAATCCGAGGTTCTGCAATTTCTTTCCTGGCGGCTGTGCGACAATATCCACTCCTGTATTCAATAAATCTTCAGGCTGGGTCAAACGTAAATCCGCTCTGCCGCCGCCGAATAAAGATTGGAAAACCGACTCAAAATGAAAACGGATCCCTTCAAAGGTTTCTTCAAATCGCCTTTTCATTTCAACATCCATTTCACCAATTACCTGGAATAATGTATCTTTTGCTTCCTGAAGATCTGTTTTTTGCTCAAGCAGGAATTCATAGCGTTCCGATACTCTGTCATATTCCTCTATTGCTCCGAGATTTACTGCGCCAAGTTCCTCGATAGCCAGCTTTATGAGTTTTACTCTTTTTCGCGCTTCCTCAATTTCAATTTGCAGCGGGTATTCTTCCTTAGCCGCTTCAAAAGACAGCAGGTATTCTTCCCTTAAATGGTTAAGCCTATTCTCAAGCTCAACATCCAGCCGGTTCTGTTTAACTTCCTCATCTTTCAGCACTTCTACGAGGCCTTTATGCTGGCGTTTTAGTTCTTTCGCCTCAAGCTCAAGGTCCTCTAAAGCTGCTTGGAGCTTTAATCGCTCATTCCTTCTTGAAGCAATTAGTTCAAGCGTTTCATTCTTTTCATTCAGTTTTTGCTGTGCTGCTTTGTCCAGATGCTGTTCACCTGAAGAGCTGTTTGTCATTTCGGATGAAAGCAATTCTAAATCTTCTTTAACGGTTTTCAGCTTCTCCTGGGTAACAGCAAGCTCAGAATTTATGGCGGCCAGCTTGTCCTCCGAATGGTTCAGCTGCTCACTTTTGGAAGCAAAGCTAATTTTCAGCTCATTAATTTCAGATACTATAGTTTCCTTTGAAGTCTGCTGGGTGTTTTTTCTTTCTGTTAATGCTTTTATCTCCAGATCAAGATCAGCGATTTGCTTTTTCTGCTGATCTAATAAGACTGAAAGCTCGCTCTTTCTTGCCAGCAGTTTCTCTATATCTTGCGAAAATTGTGCTTTGTCCATATCATAAAGGGATAGGCGCTCATTAATGCTTTTCTCTTCAAACTCTGCTTCTAAAAGTTCTCCTTTTACCTTCTGTTCCATCAAACGAAGCTCTTCGCCTGTTTTTCTAAGCTGCTCAATGCGTAAATCCTGTTTTTGAATTTCACTTTTTTGCAGTTTTACTTGCTTTTCGAGATTTGCTGTTTTGGATTCCATATCCGTAATTCTGGACTTCAGTTCTTCAAGTTCACCCTTACGGGAAAGAATGGAAGTGCTTTTTTGTTTCACAGCTCCTCCGGTCATGGATCCGCCGGGATTAACCACATCTCCGTCAATGGTTACGAGCCTCACACGGTATTGAAGCAGCTTTGCAAGTTCATTAGCACCTTTAAGATCCCGGGCAATAACCACATTGCCAAGCAAGTTCTCGATAGCAGGCTGGTGCCTCTCTTCAAATTGTATCAGTGAAGCAGCTTCACCAATAAAGGCAGGGTGGCCAAGAACCGATTGTATTTGCGTGGTATTCAGCTTCTTCCCCTTAATTACACTTAAAGGCAAGAATGTGGCTCTGCCGTATGAATTCTTTTTCAGGAATTGAATGGCACTTCTCCCATCCTGTTCATCCTGTACAATGATATGCTGCATGGCACCGCCGAGAGCTGTTTCAATCGCAGTTTCGTACTCTTTTGGCACCTGAATTAACTCCGCAACGGCTCCTTCAATTCCCTGCAACCTACTGCCTCTTGCTTTCAATACTTCTTTTACCCCTTGGAAAAAACCCGAAAAATCCTCTTCCATTTCTTCAAGCATTTCCTGACGGGATTTCGCCTGCTGCAAATATTGATAAGCCTGATACAAGGTTTTTTCCTGCTTTTGATAATTATTCTTTAATGATTCAAGCTTGCGGTCTTCATTTCGGAATAAATGGACTTGATTTTCTAATTCCTTTTGCAGGTTTTCAAGATTGGATTGTATCTTTTGTTTTTTCTCTTCATTCTTCTTGCGGTCAGCAATATATTTTTCATTATCCATTTCAAGCCTTGAACTGCGCTGCCCCTGCTGACTCAGCTGCTGATCAATATTCTGCAATTCATTTCTTGAAGCTGCCTGGCTGTTCAGCACTTCAATATAATCACTTTTCAGTGATTCTATTGTTTCTTCTGTATTTTCACTGAATAGTTTGAGCTGCTCCTGCTTTTCCTTTAATGCTTTTTGAAGCTTTACAGCTTCTGCCTTTACTTTCTCCTTTAGAGCCGAGTGCTTTTCTTTCTGCTCTATTAACTCAGCAATCTTCAAAGTAAGTTCTTTCATATTTCTTTGAAGCTGGTCTTTATTCTGGCTGGCATTTTTCTTTCGCTCTTTGAGCACTTCTTTTCTGCCTTCCAGTTTTTCGAGCTCTTCACTAGCATGAAGGAGGACATCCTGCAGATCATTGACTGATTCATCAATTGCTGCTATATGATCCTTTAACTCTTCCAATTTCGCCTCTTTGTTGTGAATAACGGCCGAAAGCTTCATTTCATCTTCCGTATGCAGCTCGAGCTGACGTGAAAGCTGCTCCCATTTTGAATGCAGATCCTCGATCTCATAAACGGTAAGGGCAACCTCAATTTTCTCCAGCTCTTCTTTCTGCTGCAGATAATCTTTTGCGATTGAGGCCTGTATTTTTAAAGGCTCTACCTGGGTTTCCAGTTCATGAAGAATATCATTCACCCTGTTTAGGTTATCCTGGGTTTCAGAAAGCTTGCCTTCCGCCTTTTTCTTTCTTGTCTTGTATTTAAGTACGCCTGCCGCTTCTTCAAATATAGTCCGGCGTTCTTCAGCTTTGCTGTTTAGAATCTCTTCAACTCTGCCCTGGCTTATGATTGAAAAAGCTTCCCTGCCAAGGCCTGAATCCATAAATAAATCTACAATATCTTTAAGTCTGCATGTTTGCTTATTGATCAGGTATTCACTGTCTCCGGACCGGTAGACTCTTCTTGTAACACTGACTTCGCTGTAATCGATCGGCAGACCCTGTTCTGCGTTATCAAGCGTCAGTGTCACCTCTGCAAAATTCTGTGCTCTCCGGGAATCACTGCCCGCAAAAATGACATCCTCCATTTTCGCACCCCGAAGGGACTTAGCTGATTGTTCACCCAATACCCAGCGGATGGCATCAGTAATGTTGCTTTTCCCGCTTCCATTTGGACCGACAACTGCTGTGACGCCTGGAACAAAATCAACCGTTATCCGCTCAGCAAACGACTTAAATCCAATAACATCAAGCCTTTTTAAAAACAACCTTGGTCCCCCTCTGTCTCCTCATGTTTCCGCTCTTTGATGTCAGAGTTAGAAAATGTTTCACTTTATATGATTTTTTAATACTTCAAGAGCCATTTGGGCCGCATGCTGTTCGGCTTCTTTCTTTGACCGGCCGGTGCCTGTCCCAAGTTCCCTGCCATTTAGAGAAACAGTGGAAACAAATTCACGATTGTGGGCAGGCCCCTTTTCCTGAAGGATTTTATATTCAATTGCACCTGCACCATCCCGCTGCACAAGCTCCTGCAGCTGGCTTTTAAAATCCATCACATGCGAAAAAGCACCTGAATCAATTTTTGGAAAAACAACTTTTTCCAAAAAGACGACAACTGTATCTAATCCTTTATCCAGGTACAATGCACCTATAAAGGCTTCAAATACATCTGCAAGCAGGGCCGGACGGGTTCTTCCTCCTGTCATTTCCTCTCCTTTTCCAAGGAGCACCAGGCTGCCAAATGACAATTCGTGGGCAAATGAGACCAGGGATGGTTCGCAGACAACCGCAGCCCTCAGCTTTGTTAATTCGCCCTCGCTCATCATCGGATATTTAAGGTAAAGAAATTTCGAAACAGTCAATTCGAGGACGGCATCCCCAGGAATTCCAGTCTTTCATTGTCTTCATAAGGCTTTCTCCGGTGCTCATTCACATAGGATGAATGGGTAAACGCTTGTTTTAGTAATTTTTCATTTTCAAAGTGAATTCCAATTTCCGACTGGAATTCTTTAAATTGTTTTTCGATTGCGCGAAATGATTTTCTTTCTTTATCTTTATTGCTGCGCATATTGCATCCACCTTGCTAAAATTAATATTCTTTTTAATAATAGGCTCATTTCAAAAATATTGAGTTTTTAGTTTTGAACTAAGCCCGTTGATTTCCGCTACAGGTACTCGCTTTCCGCGGGGCGGGCGGTGAGCCTCCTCGACGCTGTGCGTCTGTGGGGTCTCACCTGTCCCGCTACTCCCGCAGGAGTCTCGCACCTTCCGCTCCAATCAACTCAACGAAAAATATAAATAAATGCCCAAAAGCCATAAGCTTAAGGAAACTTACATTCATAAAATCTAAATAATTGGTCTTCCCTAAGTTTACGTAATAAAGAGGAAAAACGCAAAAAACTTCGATATAAAGCAATTTTATGTTTCATAGGGTTACAGCCATTTTCACAGAAGAAAGCCCCGTTATCAAACGGAGCTTTTGAGAATCGTATTTACTGTCCACAGTCACCTGCTGAAGGCTGAAAGCTTAATTCAAGCTGCCCTTTCGATGCTGCAGGTAACACCGGACAGTAAACATCTGAAAAAATTGCTGCAGTGAGGGGGATTCCCTCACTGCAGAGTGGTTCTACTAACGATTATTGGCTAGCTTTTATGTAATTTACAGCGTCACCGACTGTTGCGATTTTCTCAGCGTCATCGTCAGAAATTTCCATGTCGAACTCATCTTCTAATTCCATTACTAATTCTACAACATCAAGGGAATCAGCACCTAGATCATCTTTGAAAGAAGCCTCCAATTTCACTTCAGACTCTTCAACGCCAAGACGGTCCACGATGATCTTTGTTACACGTTCTAATACTTCTGCCATGCTTGTTCACCTCCCCTCAAGTATTATAGATTATTTTTAGCTTTTATTGAAAGCTTTTATAAAAAATTTTGCATTACAACCCTGTTACAAATCACATGACCATTCCGCCATCAACATGCAGGGTTTGCCCTGTCATATAACGGCTGTCCTCTGAAGCCAGAAACACTGCCACATTCGCAATATCTGCTGGATCGCCGAAGCGCGCCAATGGGATTTGTTTTAGCATCTGATCCCTTACATCCTCGTTCAGCTTATCCGTCATATCAGTTGTGATGAAGCCTGGTGCAATGGCATTGACTGTTATCCCTCTTGATGCAAGTTCCTTTGCTGAGGTTTTTGTCAGGCCGATAACCCCTGATTTTGCAGCGACATAGTTAGCCTGTCCAGGATTTCCGCTGACACCCACAATGGATGAAATATTGATAATGCGGCCGCTGCGCTGTTTCATCATCTGCCTTGTAACAGCTTTTGTACAAAGGAAAACACCTTTCAGGTTAATGTTAATAACATCATCCCACTCGTCTTCCTTCATTCTCATAAGCAGGTTGTCCTTCGTAATCCCCGCATTATTAACCAGAATATCAAGCTTGCCAAACTTTTCAACTGCTTCTTTTACCATGCTTGTCACGGAATCACTATTTGACACATCGCATTGGACAGCAAAAGCATTTCTGCCTAATGCCTTTATTTCATCAACTACTTCGTTCGCTCTTGCCTCACTTCCGGAGTAGTTAACCGCAATATCTGCACCTTGCCTGGCAAGACCCAAAGCGATTTCCCTTCCGATTCCGCGGGAAGCTCCTGTTACTAAAGCGGCTTTTCCCTCTAGCTTCATCTCAATTCCTCCTTCAAGGATTCTGTAACTGTCTGGCATGAATCTGCATCTGAAACGGCATGCGTTTTAAGGGAACGATCTACCTTTTTTACTAAGCCTGACAGTACTTTTCCTGGCCCTATTTCTATAAATGTGTCCACTCCAAGCTCTATCATCCTGCGGATTGAATCCTCCCATAGCACAGGAGAATACAGCTGTTCAATCAATCTGCCATTTATTTCTGAAGCAGATGTCATTTCAGAAGCTGTAACATTGGCAATGACAGGAACCTTTGCATCTTTAATCTCAATTTCGTCAAGGATTCCCCTGAACTTCTCTGCAGCAGGCTTCATTAATTGGGAATGGAAAGGGCCGCTTACCTCCAGCGGAAGCACACGCTTGGCACCTTCTTCTTTAGCCTTTAGAGAAGCCAGTTCCACGCCTCTTTTTGAACCTGAAATGACAATTTGTCCAGGACAGTTCAGGTTTGCAAGCTGCACCGGATTTCCTTCTGCAGTAACCTCTTCTGTAACTGCAGTAAGCTTGTCCCTGTCAAGGCCCAAAACTGCAGCCATTGTTCCCTCGCCATTAGGAACGGCTTCTTCCATAAATTCACCCCGCTTACGGACAGCATATACGCCATCCTCAAAGGATATAGCTTCCGCAGCGACTAGTGCAGTATACTCACCTAGGCTATGTCCTGCAACAAAATCAGGTGTAATACCAGATCTTTTAAAATAATCGAGAATAGCAATGCCAGTGGTCAATAGTGCAGGCTGTGCGTTTGTTGTTAACGTCAATTTGTCCTGAGGCCCTTCAAAAATAAGTTCCGATAATGAAAACCCAAGTTTTTGATCGGCTCTATCAAAAAATCCTTTTACGTTTTCATCCTGTTCAGCTAAGGCTTTTCCCATACCTGCAGCCTGGGATCCCTGCCCAGGGAATAAAAAAGCGATTTTACCCATCGTGCTTTCCCCCAAGTAAAAAATGTTTAATTAAGAGCTGTCTTTTTGGCTTCTTTTTCAACTGCTTCCTTAATCGTATCAGCAACATTGTTTTCGACCATGTTCCTGGTCTGTCTCACTGCACTGAATAAAGCTGTTGCATCTGAAGAGCCATGCGCCTTGATGACCGGCGCCTTCAATCCAAATAATCCGGCACCGCCGTATTCCGAATAATCCATTTTAGATTTAAGCTGATATAAATCAGGCTTTAAGGCTGCTGCTGCCAATTTTGTTCTAAAGCTGCCGGTCAGAGCTGTTTTTAGCATTTTAAATACAGATAAAGCAGTACCTTCAATTGTCTTGAGCACCATATTGCCGGTAAAGCCATCCGTCACTACAACATCTGCAGCTCCCTCGAGCAAATCGCGCGCTTCTACATTGCCAATAAAATTGATATCCGCCTTCTTCAGCAGATCAAATGTATTTTTTGCCAGCTCATTCCCTTTTTCTCTTCTGTTCCGATATTTAGGAGCCCTACTCTGGGATTGGCTAAACCCCGGACTTTTTCGGTATATATAGATCCCATAATCGCATATTGAAGAAGATGCTCCGGCTTCGCGTCCACATTCGCCCCTACATCCAGCAAAAGGAACCCTTCTCCGTCTATTGTCGGGAGCGTAGGTGATAATGCCGGGCGTTCAATGCCCTCAATCCTTCCGACCACAAAAAGGCCTGCTGCCATAAGAGCGCCCGTGTTTCCTGCAGAAATGCATGCATCCGCTTTACCATCTGTAACAAGCTGTGCGGCAAGCACCATGGATGCTTTTTTCTTTCTGCGCACAGCTCTCACCGGCTCATCATCCGGCAAGATGACTTCATCTGTATGTAATATGTCAATCCGCTCATTTGAAGTAAGGTATTGGTTTATTTTTGACTCATCACCTACAAGCGTAATATGTACATCTTTAAATTCTGCGACAGCTTTCATTGCTCCAAGGACAATTTCCTTTGGGGCATTGTCGCCACCCATTGCGTCTATGGCAATTTTCATGATGCTTCATCCTTTAGTGATTATTTTTTTCTGAACATGTCAAATTCGCCCTTGAAAACCTGTTCGTTATTGACAAAGCTATTGACTTCCACCATTGTCCTTCCGCTGTCAATATCTATTGTAAGGACTTTAGCTTTTGCGATGACACGTTCATTTAATCTCACTGGCCTGGTAAATTGAATATTGGCTTTTGCCGTTAATGCCAGCTCATCATTTATTACAGCGACCGCCAGTGAGTTGGCCTGTGCAAACAGGTGATGGCCCCGGGCAATTCCATTACGCTTGAAGACATGTTCATTTTTTACATCGAAAATGGATATCGCCGTTTTATCCAATTCTATATCTATTATTTCACCGATTATTTCTTCTATTGGTAAAGACCGCACTTCATCCTCAAAGCTTTTCTCAGCAACATGCTTGATTCGCTCACGCAATTCCGGAATTGATAATTCCAGCCGATCGAGCCTGATTGTCTGGACGCTGACAGAGAACTTGTCCGCAAGTTCCTCGTCCGTGACAAAAGGATTTTCTTTTATAGTGTCCGTTAATAATGCTTGACGTTCTTTTTTGTTTCTTTTCATTAAAATCCCACCGTCCGAGATATTAAGACTAGGTACTAATAGTAGTATATAATCAAAAAAAGCAGATTGCAAGAAAGAACTTTTCTGCAATCCGCTCTGAATACCTTATTTCTAGTCCAGTTTTTCCCCTTCCAGCACTCCTGCTTCCTTTAAGTATTCCCGCAAAGGCAGGTACTCATCCGAGTGCCAGAATTCATCCGATTCCACCAGCATTGATGCATCATTTCTGGCGGTTTCGAGTGCGCGGTAATCATGGACCATATCAGCAACTTTAAATTCCGGGAGCCCGCTTTGCTTTCTTCCGAAAAAGTCTCCAGGACCCCGAAGCTCAAGGTCCTTTTCACTTAGTGCAAAGCCATCATTGGTTTCTGTCATGATTTTCATGCGTTCTTTTCCAACTTCCGATTTAGGGTCAGCCAGAAGCACACAATAAGATTGTTTATCGCCTCTCCCTACCCTGCCCCTCAGCTGATGCAGCTGTGCAAGTCCAAACCGCTCGGCATCATAAATCACCATCATCGTTGCATTTGGAACATTTACACCCACCTCAACAACCGTCGTCGAAACAAGAACCTGAGTTTCATTACGGCTGAAAGCTTTCATAACACTTTCCTTTTCATCCGGATGGAGCCTGCCATGCATGAGTCCGACATCATAACGGCCATGAAAATGATGCATCAATGTAGCATGGACATCTATAGCATTTTGAACATCCAATTTATCTGATTCCTCAATAAGAGGGCAGATCACATAAACCTGCTGACCTGCTGAAAGCTCCTTCTCCATAAAACCAAGGACCCTGTCCATCATTTCAGGTTTTGCCCAATAGGTTTCAATTGCTTTTCGTCCTGCCGGCATTTCATCTATGATGGATACATCCATTTCTCCAAAAACAGTAATGGCCAATGTTCTTGGGATTGGCGTTGCAGTCATGAACAGAACATCAGGATTTTCACCTTTTTCCCTGAGTATCCGCCGCTGCCCTACCCCGAACCTATGCTGTTCATCAGTAATAACAAGTCCCAATTTATTAAATTCTACTTCCTCCTGGATAAGTGCATGTGTGCCTATGAGAACATCAATCTCTCCATCCTTTAAATGCTGGAGAATTTCTTTTCTTCGCTTTCCTTTAACAGAGCTTGTCAGGAGTTCACATCGCAGACCAAACGGTTCGAGCATCGACTTTAAAGATTCCGCATGCTGCTCTGCCAGGATTTCGGTCGGGACCATTAATGCTCCCTGAAAGCCTGCTGTCCTGCTGGCGAAGAGAGCAATCGCCGCCACTGCCGTTTTGCCGGAACCAACATCCCCCTGTAATAGTCTGTTCATCCGGTATGGAGATTTCAAATCAGACATGATCTCATTAACTACTCTTTTTTGTGCTCCGGTTAAATCAAATGGCAGTGAGTCAATAAACTCCATTAGTCTTGAAAGATCATAAGCCTGTGCAACCCCTTTTGACTGCTCTCTTTCAATCTTTCTTAGCGCCTGCATTTTTAATTGAAAATAGAAAAACTCCTCATAAACAAAACGCCGCCTTCCCTGCTTGAGTTCCTGTTCATTGGCAGGAAAATGAAGCGATCTTACAGCATCCCGCCTATTTAATAGTCTATATTGCAATAAATATTTTTCAGGCAGCGTTTCTGATATGTCATTCCCATGCTGCGAGAAAGCCAGTTTAATAAATCGCCTGATGCCCTTGACCGTGACATTTCCTTTTACAGCATAAACCGGCTCAAAATCCTTATTGCCAGAGGCATTTCCTATTTTAAGTTCACTTGCTGTAATCACCTGCCGATGCTGGTCCCATTTCCCAGTCACCGTAACCGTTTCGTTTAATACAATTTTGTTTTTCAAATAAGGCTGATTGAACAGAATCACTTGGATAAGATACCGCCCTACAAGCACCCGAACAGTGAGCCTGGAGCGTTTCCTGCCGTAATAAGCAAGTGAAGGTTCACTGTGAACCTTTCCTTCAACCGTCACTCTTTCATCATGCTTCATTTCTGCCAGGTCCTTGAGCCTGTAATCTTCATATCTATAAGGAAAATATTCAAGCAAGTCTTTTACAGTGTAAATATTCATTTCAGCCAGTAATTCAGCTGATTCCTCTCCAATGCCTTTAACAGCTGTAACAGACTGGATCAAATTTGGATTCACATTTATTGAACGGCTGCCAATTATATTTTCTTTCAGGCAGTCCGCCATCCCTCCCTGCTCCGTTACTTTTATATACAGGCTAATGAAACACCTGCTCTATAACTAGCACATTGTAATTTAATAATGCAAGAAAGTAACCTTAAATAATAACTCATGCTTCAACGCATTTATTAAAGGTCTAAAATGGACAAAAGCGAAGGCTGGGCCCTCGCTTTGTTTACTGTTTACTGGTTATTCAATTGCGAAAATGAAAGAGTATAGAGGCTGTTTTCCATCATGAAGCTCAACCTCAATATCTTCATATTTATCTTCAATATAGCTGATAAGAGAGTCTACTTCCTCTTCTGCTGCATCTTCACCTTTTAAAACGGTAAGGATCTCAGAGTCTTCGTCAATCATTCCTTCTAGCAGATCTTTGGCAGCCTGTACTCGATCCTTGTTTTTCACAACAATTTTGCCGTCTGCAATGCCCATGAAATCATCTTTCTCGATCTCTAGCCCATCGATGCTGGTATCACGGACAGCAAACGTGATTTGGCCTGTTTTCACATGCTGAAGAGCATCTGTCATGCCTTCTTCGTTTTCAGAAATCTCCGCACCTGGATTAAAGGCAAGAAGTGCAGCCATACCTTGAGGAACGGTCTTTGAAGGCACAACCACTGCTTCTTCTTCAGTCACTTCTGCAGCCTGCTGTGCAGCCATAATAATATTTTTATTGTTTGGCAAAATGATTACTTTTTTTGCATTTACTTCTTTGATGGCTTTTACAATATCTTCCGTGCTCGGATTCATTGTTTGTCCGCCTTCAATGACAGCATGTGCACCGATGCTTCGGAAAAGATCCGCGATGCCGCTGCCCATTGATACTGTCACAATTCCGTACTCCTGCTTTTCTTTAGGCTTAGCCTGAGCCGCCAAAGGTGTAGGAACGTCTTCGACTAAGTTGGTGTGCTGCTGGCGCATGTTTTCAATCTTCATATTGATTAAACTGCCATAGCGCTGTCCGTATGTCAGGCAATCTCCCGGCTGTTCAGAGTGGATATGTACTTTCACAAGCTGCTCATCCGCAATCACCAGAAGTGAATCGCCATATTGGCTTAAGTCCTGGCGGAACGTGTCTTCTGAAAAAGGATTAGCAGAAAGCTTTTCATCTTCGAATTTGACCATAAATTCAGTGCAATAACCGAACTCAATATCCTCAGTATTCATAAAGCTGTGAACATTTTTATGGTGTTCTGCGCTAACCAGGTCATCCATCTTTGGAAGGGCTGCAGGTGTATCAGGGAGTTTTTCTCCCTTTAGCTCTGCAAGGAATCCTTCATATACAAAAACAAGGCCCTGGCCGCCGCTGTCTACAACTCCTACTTCTTTTAAGACTGGAAGAAGATCTGGAGTGCGGTTTAGGGAAGCCCTTGCTTCTTTTAAAACTTCCTCCATAATCACGATGATATCATCTTCATGATTAGCAGCCTGAACCGCTTTCTTAGCGGAATCTTTTGCAACAGTAAGGATCGTTCCTTCAACTGGCTTCATCACAGCTTTATATGCCGTCTCCACACCAGAATTAAGAGCATCAGCAAATTCTTTTCCATTGATAGAAGCTTTATGCTCAATGGCTTTTGAGAAGCCCCTGAACAGCTGGGAAAGAATTACCCCCGAGTTCCCTCGTGCTCCCATAAGCAAACCTTTAGAAAGAGCAGAACCTACCTTTCCAATATGCTCCTGGATATTAGCTTTAACTTCCTTTGCTCCGGAAGTCATTGACAAATTCATGTTGGTTCCTGTGTCTCCATCAGGAACAGGGAAAACATTTAACGCATCCACTAATTTTGCATTAGCAGATAAATGGTTCGCTCCTTGTATGACCATTTCGGCAAAAAGCTTCCCATCTAAATCTTTTTTTGACACAAGTCTTTCCTCCTCACTACGGGTTCGTTACTCGAACTCCCTGAACGTAAATATTAACCGAGTCAGTGCTAAGCCCAACTGTTTTATCAAGGGTGTATTTCACTTTAGATTGCACATTGTGGGCAACCTCGGAAATTTTCGTTCCGTAACTTACAATGATATACATGTCGATATGTACTTCATCTTCTTCCTGGCGAACAATTACACCACGGGTAAAATTCTCTTTTCGCAGTATATCTGTAAGGCCATCCTTAATTTGATTTTTAGAGGCCATTCCTACGATGCCGTAGCAGTCAACTGCTGCTCCGCCTGCGATTGTTGCAATTACATCATTAGAGATATCAATTTGCCCGAAATTTGTTTTTAATTCGATGGACATGGTTCGTTCCCCCTTTGGAAATTGCTTTTCATAAAAGCTTCTACAGGCACTACCTCTTAACGATAGTGCTGGCTTTCCCCTGAATTGCACCCTGGAGGCTAAGCCTTCCGGCGAGAGGCAATTCACCTTTTTTAGCTGGGCAGCGGTCTTTCTACCTTCAAAGCTTAAAGCATACCTTATAATATTTTACTATATGGGCTGTGATATTGAAAGTCATACTTCTCCATCTCTATTATAGCTCATGTTCCCTCCCCCTATGTCAAGGAAATTTTCTTGAAAGCAAACTATTGCAATCAGAAGGGTTGTATGATAAATTATTAAAGTATCTTTTAATGTCGAAATCCGCACAGGGATTCCGCATTAATTCAGATGGATGAATCTGACTATTGCAGATGAAAGCATTGAAAAATAGTTTCAGCTTATGCTTTTAGTAAGGAGGGAAACATACATGCCACGCAAATGTGTAGTAACTGGTAAAAAAACAACTTCAGGTAACGCACGTTCTCACGCAATGAACGCTAACAAGCGCACTTGGGGTGCTAACCTTCAGAAGGTACGTATTCTTGTAGACGGTAAACCTAAACGTGTTTGGGTTTCTGCAAGAGCACTTAAATCAGGTAAAGTTGAGCGCGTGTAACATGCTCAGGGACATCCCTTTTGGGTGTCCTTTTTATTTTCCTTTTTTGACCCACTATCATTCTCCCCCATTTGGGCAAAAAATAAAAGCACCCCGGTGAGGTGCCAAGTATTGATGCTATTTTCTTTTTAATTTATGGGTGTCTACCCCTTTTTGAAGGTCCCTAACATGGCACGCACAATGCCCCCTAAAAATTTAGGAAGTTTGATTGTATAAAATCTCATTACTCGTGTCCCTCCTCACAATCTTACGCATCCATTCTGTCCTTAAATCGTCTTTACCATCTTATTCAAATAATGAAAGATGAGTACTCATGATTACAAAAAATGATCAGAAAGCAATTCATGCTAAGACTCTTATCCAGCTTTCCCGCATCATACAGGGAAGCACCGGTCCGGCATTTAATCCTTGCTTCTTACAACCATTAATATGCCTTCAGTAAAAGAAAAAGTACCACAATCATCAATAAGTTCATTACTGATACAAAGAGTAGAACCGGCAGGAACGGTCCGATCTGTCAGCGGATACTTGAAATTTCTCAGGGTGAGGCCTTTAATTTCCATAGTGACCGGAACAAATGAAATGTATTTGAAATTTGAATTCTGTTTTATGCTGTATTTACCTGGAGTCTTAATATAAATCTTATTAGACCTGTCAATAATTTCGACAGGAACAAAGTCTTCCGCCAGTGCAGGCTTTATTAACAGCTGAATATTTGCGAATAGGTGGTCAAGCCTTCCGCCTGTGGCACCAAGCAAACGGACTTTTTCAGGTTTTTGGCAGAGTGCCCAATTCAGAGCAAGCTCCATGTCCGTTTCATCCTTCTCCGGCTTGAACCTGTTCAGCTCTTTTACCTGTTCTTCAATGAGCAAAAGCTCTCCATCCGACACCGAATCAAAATCACCAAATGCCATTTCCGGCTGAATGCCGCTTTGAATTAGAGTAAGCACCCCTCTGTCTACTCCAACCCAAATATCAGCTGTGTTACTGAACGAATGCAGATCAGGCAGCAAGTCATCCGGGCCGCCGGCTAAAATATTGATAATCATTACACATTGCTCCATTCATTTATGTATCTTTAAATGACAAAAACCAGCTGTATTCCAGCTGGCTTCTTTTATTGTGAACCCTTTAAAGCAGCAATCGCCGCTGCTCTGTCATTCTGATTGTAAATTGCCGACCCGGCAACCAGCACATTGGCTCCAGCTTCAATGCACAATTGGGCTGTTTCTTCATTTACTCCGCCGTCCACTTCAATTTCAATGTTTAGGCCTTTTGCGTCAGACATTTTTTTAACGGCTGCAATCTTCGGAAGAACGGATGGAATGAACTTCTGCCCTCCAAGGCCGGGATTAACAGACATAAGCAATACCATATCTATATCTTCGATAACATGCTCTATCATGTTAACTGGTGTAGCCGGGTTAAGAACCACTCCTGCCTTGACGCCAAAGGATTTAATCAAATGAACCGTTCTGTGGAGATGCCTGCATGCTTCTGCATGAACAGTGATGTAATCGGCCCCCGCATTAGCAAATGCCTCAATGTAACTATCCGGATCTTCTATCATCAAATGAACGTCAAGGGGCAACTTTGTTACAGGACGGATGGCATCCACAATTAATGGACCAATTGTAATATTCGGCACAAAATGGCCGTCCATTACATCAACGTGAATATAATCAGCGCCGCCGCGTTCAACATCTTTAATCTCTTCTCCCAATTTAGAAAAGTCTGCCGATAAAATAGAAGGTGCGATTTTTACCATGAATTAATACCTCGGCTTTCTATCTTTGATTTCCTGCAGAAAGGTTTTGTAGTGTTCATACCTGTAGGATGGAATTTCACCGTTTTCACAGGCGGCTTTTACAGCACATTTAGGCTCTGCCATGTGCAGGCATCCTCTAAATTTGCAAAGTTCACTTTTCTCCTGAATTTCAGGGAAGCAATAATTGAGATCCTCTAATTCGATATCAGTGAATTCGAGGGAGCTGAATCCCGGGGTATCAGCAACAAGCCCTTTTCCAACCCCAATCAGCTCTACATGCCTGGTCGTATGCTTTCCCCTGCCCAAATGGGAAGAAATATCATCTGTTTTCAGCTCCAGGTCCGGTCTTAGAACGTTTAACAAAGAAGATTTCCCCACACCCGACTGTCCGGCAAAAACAGATATCTCACCTTCCAGATAAGGCATCAGATCTTTAACGCCTTCTTCTGTTTCAGAGGAAGTCAGCAAAACATCATAGCCGGCTTTGCGGTAATCAGATGCATATTGCTGAATTTCCCTATACTCATTTTCATCTGCCAGGTCAATTTTAGTAATGCAGATGAGCGGCTTTATATGATTGAATTCAACAAGCACCAGGAAACGATCTAAAAGAGAAGTGCTAAAGCCCGGTTCAACAGCTGAAAAGACAAGGATGGCCTGATCAACATTGGCAATCGGCGGACGAATCAGCTCATTTTTCCGTTCCTTTACTTCTAAGATGTATCCTTCTGTATTACTTTCTGCCTGAAACACTACTTCATCACCGACAAGCGGTGTAACTTTATTTTTCCTGAAAACTCCGCGTCCGCGGCACTGAATGGTTTCATTTCCGCTTAATACATAATAAAACCCTGCTATGGCTTTAATAATTTTGCCCTCAGGCATAGCAACACTCCTTGCTTATGATTCTTCATCCGGATAAGGTATTTCCTTTTCCTCAAAAACCTGGCCGTCCCGCAGAACCTTATAAGAAGCATTCTGTCCAGGAGCGATTGTCAGATCAATTGGTATTACCACATCTTCATAGATCAGCTCTGTATGCATTGGTTCAGAACCTGTATTATTCAAATCCTTAATGATAATCTGAACTTCATTCGGCTCACCTTCTGCGGCGGGCTCATATGGAATGCTGATCTCAATATTTTCAGTCTTAGGAAGGAGTTCTTTTTTTCCTTTTGAAAGAACCACCGTCACCTTCTGTCCCCTTGTCAGATTTGTGCCCGGTGCCGGGTCCTGTTTGATGACCAAGCCTTCAGGGACTTCCTCATGGTATTCTTCTTCCCTATATTCTACTTTCAAACCGGAGGATTCTTCGTACTCCTGCAGACCCTTTTCGTTATAGCCGCGTAAATCTTTTAATGCTATTGGAGCCGGTCCTTTGCTCACAGTGAAAATCAATTCCGTATCCTCTGGAACGACAAGGTCGCCTTCTGATAAGTTTTGATCCAGGATGGTCCCAGCCGGCTCACTATCATTAGTTTCTTCGTTTTTCTCAATGGTTTTAAAATTTTTGCTTTCAAGCAGGCGGACAACATCATCATATTGCCTGCCTTGGTAATCTGCTAATTCAAATTTTTCTTTGCCGGAGCTTTCATAGATATCAATGGAGGTTCCCTCTTTGACAGTCCTGCCTGCTTTCGGATCTGTTTTAACTACCAGGCCTTCTTCAACATCCGGATCGCTGATCGGTTTTGTATCCCTAACTGTAAACCCTGCGGCAATCAGCTCTGCTACTGCATCTTCCACCTCTTTTCCGGATACATCCGGAACCTGAACATCCTTTGGCCCCATCAGATCAGGAAAAACGGTTATAGCCAGGATCCCTGTCACAATCAGAAATATAAAGACTGATACCAGGATGATCGGCCATTTCTTTTTCTTCTTTTTTTCTTTCTTTTTTTCAGGGAGAGGCTTTGCCACAGGCTGAGTATCTCCCTTGGGATCCTTTGCATGCACAAGGGTTTCGTCCATATTTTGATATGGGCGGTCATCTGTAATAACAGGAATAGCTTTTGTAGCATCATCGTCAATCGGCACTATGAACTTTTTTTCATCCAGTCTTTCGGGCTCAAGAGCTGTTCTGATATCTTCTTCCATTTCTTCAACGTTATCATACCTGTGAAAAGGATCTTTTGCTGTCGCTTTTAAAACGATATTTTCAACACTTTGCGGTATGGATGGGTTCCATCTCTTCAGGGAAGGCGTCTCCGATTGCAGATGCTTGAGTGCTATTGATACCGCAGATTCACCCGAGAAAGGAAGCCTTCCTGTCAAAAGCTCAAACATAACAATGCCAAGGGAATAGATATCAGACTTTCTGTTGGCCATTCCCCCTCTGGCCTGTTCGGGAGAAAGATAATGAACAGAGCCCAGCACTGAATTTGTCTGGGTAATGCTGGTAGCGCTTAGTGCCATGGCAATTCCAAAATCAGTAATCTTAACATTACCATGCCTGTCTATCAAAATATTATGCGGTTTAATATCCCGGTGTATGATATGGTTTTGATGTGCATGAGATATGGCTGAGGTCAGCTGTTTTAAAATTTCCAGGGCATCATCTATGCGAACAGGGCTGTTTTGCTGTATGTATTGCTTTAACGTTTGTCCATCTACATATTCCATCACAATATAATAGATTGAGTCCTCCTCGCCAACATCATAAATATTGACGATATTCGGGTGGGCTAAGCTGGTTGCAGACTGGGCTTCACGATGAAAACGGCGGATAAATTCTTCATCTTCGGCGAAGTCCATCCGAAGCACTTTCACGGCTACATCACGATCAAGAATCATATCATGGGCCAGGTAGACATTCGCCATGCCTCCTCCGCCGATCATATCAATAATTCTATAGCGGCCGCTTAATCTTCTTCCCTTAATCATCATTTATCATCCCGCTCTCATTGCTTTCATAATACTCAGCAATCACGAGCGTAATATTATCTTCGCCGCCATTATCATTGGCCTTATCAATCAGCACTGAAGCTTTTTCTTCCAGTGTACCTCCACTACTGAGGATTTCGCTCATTTCTGCCACAGATACCTTGTTGGACAATCCGTCAGAGCATAATAATAATAAGTCGCCTTCTTCAAATGTAATAGTTTTAATATCCATCTCAACAGCTGCTTCCGTTCCCAATGCTCTCAGCAGCACATTTTTTCTTGGATGATGCTCGGCATCTTCCTTTGTAATCTGCCCTGACCTTACAAGTTCATTCACCAGGGAATGGTCTTCCGTCAGCTGCTGAAAACCTGATTCATTTAAAATATAACATCTGCTGTCACCTATATTCGCAATAGTCGCAAAACGATCGGTACATATGGCAGCAACAACAGTAGTCCCCATACCTTCGCATTGTTCATTCACTTTTGAATGTTCATAAAGGATGGTATTAACCTCTGCAATATGCTTCTGCAGCCATCCTTCAGCTTCATCGGCAGTCTGAAAGTCATCTGTCTGATCCCAGAATCCTTTTAAACTTGTTAAAGTCATTTCGCTTGCCACATCGCCAGCACGGTGGCCGCCCATGCCATCTGCTACGATGGCAAGGCGCTGACCGCTGCTGTTCACATAGATGCCGCCATTATCTTCATTATGCTGCCTGACTTTGCCTCTATCTGTCCTGAAAACAGCTTTCATACTGTCACCTCGTCTCCTCTTTTCGCTCCTTTGCACGAAGTTGTCCGCATGCTGCATCTATATCGTGACCGTGCTCCCTGCGAATGGTTACATTAATGCCGTGATTCTTCAGTGTCTTTTCAAAAGCAAAAATCTGATCCTTGGGTGTTCTTACATAATCCCGTTCCGGCACATAGTTTACTGGAATCAGGTTAACATGGCACTTAACATTTTTTATTAACTCTGCCAGCTCTTCAGCATGTTCAACCTGATCATTTACCCCTCCGAATAAGCCATATTCGAAGCTTACACGTCTGCCTGTCTTATTTATATAATACCTGATTGAATCCATAAGGTCCGGCAGCTTATAAGCTCTATTTATAGGCATCAGGCGGCTCCTGATTTCGGTGTTTGGGGCATGTAGGGAAATCGCGAAATTAATCTGCATATTTTCATCTGCAAATTTATAAATTTTCGGGATGATTCCGCTTGTCGATACAGTTATATGGCGTGCGCCGATATTCAGCCCTTTATCATGGTTGATAATTTTAAGGAATGAGAGCATGCTGTCATAATTATCAAAAGGTTCACCGATACCCATAATGACAACTGAGCTGACCCGTTCATCTGTTTCATCAAGTGCCTGTTGTACTTTTACGACCTGAGCAACGATTTCTCCTGCTTCAAGATTACGTTTTAATCCGCCTAATGTGGAGGCACAGAATGTACATCCGATCCGGCAGCCCACCTGAGTGGTTACACATACTGAATTCCCATAGTCATGTCTCATCAGTACAGTTTCAATTGAATAGCCATCATGAAGTTCAAATAAGAATTTTATTGTTCCATCAGCAGACTCCTGCTGGATGATCGTTTTAAGGGTTGTCAGTGAAAAATCTGCTGATAGCATATCCCGCAGCCCTTTTGACAGATTCGTCATATCCTCAAATGATGTGACCCTCTTTGTGTAAAGCCAATCAAATATTTGCTCAGCCCTGAAGGCTTTCTCATTATTTTCTTTTAGCCATTCCTTCAGCTCATGAAGCTGTAAAGTATAAATGGATGGTTTTTGTTCTGCTGTAATTTTCTCTGCTGCTTTTTGTTCCATTTATTGCACCTTCTTTCTCAGACAGGAAATATAAAACCCGTCCGAACCAATATCCTGCGGCAAAACCTGCAGTTCAAAGCCATCTATTAATGAAGCAATTGCATCAGGCATCCGCTCCTGAACAGATAGATCTCCCTCAAATTCCGCATTGTCCTTTAAAAAAGCGTGAACAACATGCTGATTTTCTTCTTTGTCCACTGTACATGTACTATAAACAAGAATACCACCTTTTTTCAGTAAAGGTGAAACGGCATCCAATAGATTCCTCTGAATCTTATGGAGGTGATATAAATCTTCTTCTTTTTTGGTGTATTTCATATCAGGCTTTCTTCTCATAACTCCAAGGCCTGAACACGGGGCATCCACTAAAATGCGGTCAAAAGATTCTTTTTCATAATGCTCCTGGACTTTCCTGCTGTCAAGGGCAGTTGTCTTAATATTTGTTAATCCCAGTCTATCGGCATTATCATTTATCAGCCTAACTTTATGCTCGTGAAGGTCCAGTGAAATGACCTGACCGGTATTTTGCAGTTTTTCTGCTATATGTGTCGTTTTTCCTCCCGGAGCTGCACAGGCATCCAGTATCTTCTCATCGGGATTTCCTCCAAGGGCATAAGCAGCAAGCATGGAGCTTTCATCCTGAATAGTAATGAGTCCGTCTTTAAATACACGGGAATTAGCCAGATTGCCCCTCAAACATTTAATGGCAACTGGAATAAACGGACTTGGCTCCACATCAAATCCCTCTTCCTGAAGAAGTGACAAACACTCCTCCCTTGAAGCCTTTACCTCATTTACCCTTGCTGTCTGCAGCGGGGCAGTTAAGTTTATTTCGCACATTTTCTTTGTTTCTTCAAAACCCAGCTGATCGGCCCATCTTTTTACAAGCCATTCGGGATGGCTTGTCTCAATGGAGAGGCGCTTCACCCTGTCCTCAATTTGTTCGGGATCTGGTAGGCCCTTCCTCTGAATGTTTCTCAGCACACCGTTGACCATGCCGGAAATTCCTTTATGCCCTCTCCGTTTTGCTATTTCTACTGCCTCATAAATTGCTGCCCGGTCAGGGATTTTATCAAGATAAACCATCTGATACAGTGTCAGCCTCAAGAGCTGATTTACCCAGCTTTCGATTTTTTTATTGCCTGCCAAAAAGGGCTGCAGGTAAAAATCGAGTGTCATCCGGCGCTGAAGGGTACCATATGTCAGTTCGGTAAGCAGCCCAATGTCCTTCTGGTCAATTTCATTCTTTTTTATGGCGTTATTAAGTAAAAGATTGCTGTATGACTGATTTTTTTCAATCGCCTCAAGAAGCTCCATTGCCGTTTCTCTAACATTTTTCGTCTGTAGTTTTTTCATTCGATGTCTCCCAGACGGCCGCCGGCAGTCAGATTGGAACCTGCACCTCTTAAAAATTGTTCTGCCGGCATCTTTTTCTTTCCTGAAGGCTGCAGTTCAGTTATTTTAACCAATGTATCATTCCCTGAGGCCACAACGATTCCGTCTTCCTCAAGCCTGATGATGGTTCCCGGTTCTTCGATTTTAGCATGTTTAACTTTCTCTGAATTCCATATTTTAACCACTTTGCCGTCAAATGTTGTATAAGCAACCGGCCATGGGTTTAACCCTCTAATGTGGTTATAGATTTCTTCTCCGGTTTTGCTCCAGTCGATTTTTTCCTGTTCTCTTTTAATGTTATAGGCAAAAGTGGCTTCTTCATCATTTTGCTTAATGGGATTCAGTTCGTCATTCAGCAGTTTTGGCAGGGTTTCAGACAAAAGCTTGGATCCTGCCTCGCTAAGTTTATCGTGAAGAGTGCCTACTGTATCTGTTTCAGTAATCGGCACCTCAACTTGTGTTAATATATCGCCTGCATCCAGCTTTTCAGCCATATACATAATGGTGATACCTGTTTTTTCTTTTCCCTGCAGAATGGAGTAATGAATGGGTGCACCGCCGCGCAATTCCGGAAGCAATGATGCATGAACATTTATACAGCCATACTTAGGCGCATCCAGAAGCGCCTTAGGCAAAATTTGCCCAAACGCTGCTGTGACAACAAGGTCTGGCTTAAGAGCAAGAACTTTCTCCAATTCATCCGGCTGGCGGATTTTTTCAGGCTGAATCACAGGGATGCCCTGTTTTTCAGCTTCGACTTTTACAGGAGGGGGAGTAAGGACCTTTTTCCTTCCAACCGGCCTGTCAGGCTGGGTAACCACTCCGATCACTTCATATCCATCGTCTATTATTTGCTTTAGTACCGGCACTGAAAAATCGGGTGTGCCCATAAAAACGATTTTTGTCATTCAGCTTCCAATCCTTCCAACTCTTCTTCATTCAAGTATCTTGTTACTTTTGAGGTAAATAGCACCCCATGCAAATGATCAATTTCATGGAGGATCGCTCTTGCCAGGAAATCCTCAGCCTCCAGGGTAAAAAATTTCCCTTTGCGGTCCTGTGCCTTTATTTTGACATATTCAGGCCTTGTAACTTCTCCATATAACCCCGGAAAACTCAAGCATCCCTCAGGGCCTGTCTGCTCCCCATCCGTTTCAAGAATTTCCGGATTGATCATTTCAATTGTTCCAAACTCATCATCTATATCAACAATGGCAATTTGCAGCTTTTGCCCAATTTGCGGAGCAGCAAGCCCGACACCATCGAATTCCAGCATCGTATCATACATATCATTTAACAATTTGCCAAGCTTCTTATCAAAGACTTTAACTGGTTCGCATTCTGCCTCCAGAATTTCAGCCGGATAAGTAACAATTTTTTTTACCGCCAAAACGTTTCCTCCATTTTTATCTATTTTCAACCAATTTGGGTTTATTCATAACCAGAAAAGCAGAAGCGCCTTAATACACTCCTTCTAAAGCTGACTCTTTTAGAAACTACATTAAAATATATGGATTCAGGTCAATTGAGACAGTTAAGCCCCCTGAAGAAATTTCCTGCTGGTAATTATCCAGAATTTTTTTCAGCGTCTGGCCAAGTTCCGGCTCCCGCTTGTATTTTATCAGACATTGATACCGATATCTATTATTGATACGAGGTATCGGGGAGGCAACCGGACCAAGAACAATGCTCTCTGCAGATAATTTTGACTGAATGTACTGCGTGATCTTCTCGGTTACAGAAACAGCCTTCATTAATTCTTCGTGACTGACTGTGACAAGGGAGATATAGAAGAAAGGAGGATATCTATGAATTTTACGGACCATCATTTCTCTGTCGTAAAATTTATCGTAATCCTGCTCCCCGCCAGCTCAATACTATAATGTTCAGGTGTGTAGGTCTGAATGATTACCTCACCCTCTAATTCATGCCTCCCAGCTCGCCCGCTTACCTGTGTCAGCAGCTGAAAGGTTTTTTCAGACGAGCGGAAATCAGGCAAGTGCAGCATGGTGTCTGCCGAGAGTACTCCCACTAAAGTAATATTGGGGAAATCAAGGCCCTTAGCAATCATCTGGGTCCCAAGAAGAATATCTGCATGTCCTTCCTGGAATTGATCGAGGAGCTTTTCATGTGCACCCTTCCTGCTGGTGGTGTCGACATCCATCCGTATTACCCTCGCTTCCGGCAGAATCTTTGCCAATTCCTCTTCCACTTTCTGCGTACCGGTCCCAAAATAGCGTATATGCTCACTTTCACATTCCGGGCATGCATTTGGAACCGATGCCTCATATCCGCAATAATGGCATTTCATCTGCTGGTTATAACGATGATACGTCAAAGAAATATCACAATGCGGACAATTAATAACATATCCGCAGTCCCTGCACATAACAAATGAAGAGTGCCCTCTTTTATTTAAAAATAATACGATTTGTTCTTTTTTCTCAAGACGGTCTTTTATTTTTTCAAGGAGCTTCCTTGAGAACATAGACCGGTTTCCTTCTCGCAGCTCTTCCCGCATATCAATGATATCAACGGCAGGGAGAGCCTGATTGTTCATTCGGTTTTTGAGAGTGAGGATATGGTAAACTCCTTTTTGTGCCCGTGCGAAAGATTCCAATGAGGGAGTTGCACTGCCGAGCACCACAGGACATTTATGATTTTCCGCTCTTTTGATGGCAACGTCCCTTGCATGGTATCTTGGGTTTTCTTCCTGCTTATAGCTGGTTTCGTGCTCTTCATCAATTATAATAATTCCGAGGTTTTCAAATGGGGCAAAAATCGCCGAACGGGCTCCGACAACAACCTTGACTTCCTTCCGCTGAACCTTTCTCCATTCATCATACTTTTCTCCTGCTGAAAGGCCGCTGTGCATAACCGCAACCTGATCGCCAAACCTTCCTTTAAAGCGTTTGACCATCTGCGGAGTTAAAGAAATCTCAGGAACAAGGACAATGGCTTCTTTGTCATCCTCAAGCACCCGCTGGATGGATTGCAGATAAACCTCCGTTTTCCCGCTCCCTGTAACTCCATAGAGCAAAAAGGTTTCATGCCTGTTATCTTCAATAGAATCAAGGATGGGGATAATGGCATTTTTTTGTCCATCAGTCAAAGCGAGCGGTTTCGTTCTTTCGAATTCACGGTCTCCAAAAGGATTGCGGTAAATTTCCACGTCCTTCTGGCCAAGCAGCCCTTTTTGCAAAAGCCCTTTTAATGTGGAAGAAGTGATTCCAAGCAAGGAAAATAACTCTTTCTGATCGACCGGTCCTTCCTCCCGGAGAAAATACTCCAGCACTTCCTTTTGCTTAGTTGCATTGCCTGGAAGGTTTTGAAGGTAATCAGCAAGCTTTTCAGGGGGGGCGGCCGCAAACACCTGCTTGACTTTTTTCTTTTTCACCCGTTCTTTTACCTGGTAAATAATATCGATATTTCCATTGGATGCTTCCTTCTGAAGAAGCGGCAAAGCACCGCCCTTTACAGCATCATCCCAGGTGATTTCATCAGCATTATGAAAGAGTGCGCATACTTTTTCAGGGAGCAGCTTACGATCTGCATTTTCCGCCATGACAAGCTTCTTTTCATATTTTGCCTTCAATGCTGCAGGCAGCATTGCCTGAAAAGCTGAAATTTTGTAGCATAATGTTTTTTCTGTCAGCCAATCACCAAGATTCAAAAGCTCCTGATTAAGAACTGGATTTAGATCCATCGGCTCTAAAATGGATTTTAACTGCTGAAAATCCGACTCTTCTTTTAATCCTGTAACAAACCCCTGTATTTTCCTCGGCCCAAATGGAACAACCACCCTCATGCCGGGGAAAATGACACCTTTCAGATGAGAGGGTATTTTATAGTCAAACGCCCGGTCAGTCTGTTTGGCAGGAACATCGACAATTACACTGGCTATGTTCATTCATGCTCATCCTTTAGAAGCTTCGAGGCTTCTTCAAGAATTTTTACAGCCACATCTTTTTTAGACATTAGCGGAAGTTTTTCCGACGACCCATCCTTTTTAAAAAGTGTAACAATATTAGTGTCAGTTCCAAAGCCGGCACCTTCAGCAGTTACATTATTGGCAACGATCATATCGGCGTTTTTCTTCATTAGCTTGCCCTTTGCATACTCTTCGACCTGTTCAGTTTCAGCCGCAAACCCTATCAGGATTTGCTTCTCCTTTTTTGTCCCAGCTCGAACAATATATCCTTTGTTCTTTCAAGCTCCAATACTTCATCGCCGGGCTGTTTCTTCATTTTTTGCGCAGAAGCCACCTTTGGGCGATAATCGGAGACGGCAGCTGTCTTGATGACAACATCGGCATTAACAAATTCATTTAATGCCGCTTGATACATTTCTTCAGCAGATTCCACCTTTATCAGTTTTAATCCTGCAGGCGCATTAATTGAAACCGGGCCGGATATCAATATAACTTCAGCACCTGCAGAGACGGCAGCTTCCGCTATTGCATAGCCCATTTTCCCTGTAGAATGGTTCGTTATATAACGGACAGGATCAATTTTCTCCCTCGTTGGGCCCGCAGTTATGACCACTTTTTGGCCAGTAAGCTCCAATCTGGAAGGCTTGAAAAATTCACTGATCGTTTCTGTAATTTTCTCAGGCTCTTCAAGCCTTCCTTTTCCAACATAACCGCATGCAAGATACCCTTCTGAAGGCTCTATGAATCTGCAGCCAAAACCATATAAGGTTTCAATGTTTTTTTGAACAGCGGGATGGCTGTACATATGCACATTCATTGCAGGTGCAATCCAAATCGGTGATGATGCAGCCAAAAGGGTTGTAGTGATCATATTATCTGCAATTCCATTGGCAAGCTTCCCGATCACATTTGCTGTAGCGGGAGCAACAAGAATTAAATCTGCCCAATCAGCCAGGTCGATGTGAGCAATAACCTTCGAGTCTTTTTCATCAAAAGTGTCTGTATAAACATCATGTCTTGAAAGGGCCTGAAAAGTTAATGGTGCAACAAAGTTAACAGCCGATTCACTTAGGATCACTTTCACCTGCGCTCCTGCCTGTGTCAGTTTGCTTGTTAAGGCTGCAGCTTTATAAACAGCAATTCCTCCGGTTACACATAATAAAATCTTCTTTCCAGTCAGCATTATATGACCCCACCAATCTCAAAAATAATTCTTCTCTATAAAAACGGCCTGGCTATCTATTTCTATATAAAGCCTGGCCATTAATGGCAAATTGCTTTCATGATAGTTTTATTATGCAAGAAGAGCAGTGAATTTTCATCTAATAAAACCTCAAACAAAAATAACAACCTTTTGAAAGGTTGTTATTCAGCGATTTCACTCGTATGATTCATTGGCCGTTTTTTCGCCCAGGCGGTAATGAAGCTGGTCTGCATGTATTTCCTCAAGTGCTTTGCCCACATTTTTATGTGATTTGTATCTTTCAAGCTGCGGTTTGGCATTAAGCTGAAGCTTGCGTGCACGCTTGGCAGCAACTGAAACAAGTGAATATTTGGAGTCAATCTTTGTCATTAGGGAATCAATAGAAGGATAAAGCATATTTATTCTACCTCCAGCATTTTTTTATATTTAGGTTCTACACGTTCCCTGCGGCAGTGTTCAGCTACCACTATGGATTTTATTCTTTCACAGGCCAGATCGATTTGATCATTCTCTACAACATAATCATATAGATTCATCATTTCAATCTCTTCTCTCGCTGCATTCATGCGATTGTTGATGATATCTTCTGTCTCTGTCCCTCTCGTCACAATGCGGTTCTTAAGCTCTGACAGACTAGGAGGAACCAGGAAGATGAACAGGCCGTCCGGAAATTTCTCGCGTACCTGGCGGGCACCCTGAACTTCAATTTCAAGGAAAACATCTTTGCCGCGGTCGAGTGTTTCTCTTACATAATCAACCGGTGTGCCGTAGTAGTTCCCGACAAACTCTGCATATTCAAGCAGCTTATCCTGCCTGATGAGCTCTTCAAACTCCTCACGCGTCTTGAAAAAATAATCAACTCCATTGACTTCTCCCTCTCTCGGAGATCTCGTTGTCATTGAAATAGAATATTCAAACGCAGTATCAGACTGAGCAAATATCTCTTTTCTTACTGTTCCTTTTCCTACACCTGAGGGTCCGGATAGAACGATCAATAACCCTTTTTCTTTCATTTGTAAAATCCTACCCTTCCTCAATAATTTCATCACGGTCATTTAATCGGTGTGCGACGGTTTCCGGCTGGACCGCAGACAAAATGACATGGTCACTGTCCATAACGATAACTGCACGAGTGCGCCTGCCATATGTAGCATCTATTAAAGAGCCCCGGTCCCGTGCGTCCTGAATAACCCGTTTTATAGGGGCAGATTCGGGACTGACTATTGATATAATCCGGTTGGCAGATACAATATTGCCAAAACCGATATTGATCAGCTTAATTGACATTTGGGTCCTCCAATCATCAGTTATTTAGTTTGACCCCCAGAGCCGGAATCTAAACAACTGCTATTCAATATTTTGAACCTGTTCCTTCATTTTTTCCAATAAACTCTTTATTTCTACCACTTCGGCAGCTATATCTGCACTATTTGCCTTAGAGCCGATCGTATTGGCCTCCCGGTTCATTTCCTGCAGAATAAAGTCGAGCTTTCTGCCTGCGGGTTCTGTAAGCTGAAGTGTATGCTCAAACTGGCTTATATGGCTTTGCAGCCTTATCAGTTCTTCACTGATATCCGCTTTATCAGCGAATATTGCTACCTCTGTCAAAATTCTCGGTTCATCCACCTGGCCATCAAGAAATTCCTTCATACGCTTATGCAATCTTTCCTGGTAAAGCTGTGCAACCTTTGGTGCATACTCTCTCAGTTTGCTGACACTATTGCTTAAAAGACTAAGATGGCTGCGAAGATCTCTTTCCAGCTCATCACCCTCTGCTTTCCTCATTTGCATTAACTGCAGGCATGCCTCTTCAGCTGCAGAAAGGACCAGCTGGCTCATTTCCTCATTGCCGGACTCTTTCTCTTCAATGTCAATCAATTCTTCGCGAATGACATCACCGATGGATAGTTCCGTTTGAATTTGATACTTTGCTTGAATTGCAGTTATGTATTGATAATATTCATCTAATAGTTCCCAGTCAACATTTACTTTCCTGCTGGCCAGGACATCACCGTCAACGGTGATAAAAACCTCGATTCTTCCTCTTTTGATATGCCTATTAAGCTTTTTCTTTATTTTGTCTTCAATATGCATCAGCTGTCTGGGCATTCTTATTTGAAATTCGGAAAAACGATGATTTACAGTTTTGATTTCAACCGTAATGGAGCCTTGCCCGGAATCTTTCTTGCTTCTGCCATAACCAGTCATGCTTACTGCCATTTCTCACACTTCCTTTTGGGAAAAGCACAGCTTATAAAAAGCACTTACTTTCAGTTAGCGGCATGGTGCCTGTGCAGTTTATGTATAAAAATCAAGTAGTGATGGAGATTTATATGTTTGCGCAAAAAAGAAAGGTAATAGAGTTCTTCTCTACTACCTAAAGGATTATAACATATTTTATTTTGTTTTTCTTGCCAAAAATGTGCCTGCCAGTAAAAATGTTGGAATGGCTGAGAGTCCTGTGATCATAAACCAGTCGCGCAATTCAATAGGGACAGTGTGGAAAATTGGCTGAAGCGGCGGATAGTATATGACAATCAGCACTAAAACAAGGGAAGAGATGACTGCCCAGACTAAATATTTATTGCCTAATGGATTTCTTGAGAACACTGATTTTTCACTGCGGCAATCAAATACATGGATCAGCTGAGCCATAACCAATGTGGCAAACGCTACTGTCTGTGCGTATGCAAGATGATCCGGATTTGCCCGGTAGGCAAAAATAAACGCCAGTAATGTCACAAGGCCAATTAAGAATCCCCTTGAAACCACTTTCCAGCCAAGCCCTCTTGAAAAGACACCTTCCTTAGGACTCCTTGGTTTCCGCTTCATCACATTCTCCTCAGGCTGATCAAGGCCCAGAGCCATTGCAGGAAGCCCATCCGTTACGAGGTTCACCCAGAGAATCTGAATTGGCACTAATGGCAGCGGAAGGGCCAGAAGCATAGCAAACAGCATTACCAGAATCTCGCCAACATTTGATGCAAGCAAATACCTGATGAACTTGCGGATATTTTCGTATATATTTCTTCCTTCTTTTATCGCGGCTTTTATGGTAGCAAAATTATCATCAAGCAATACAAGTGCAGATGCCTCTTTAGCAACATCTGTGCCTGTAATGCCCATTGAAATGCCAATATCTGCTGCTTTAATGGCCGGAGCATCATTGACTCCATCACCTGTCATGGCAACGATATGACCTCTATTCTGGAGAGCCTTGACGATTTTCAATTTATGCTCGGGAGATACTCTGGCAAATACTGCGACATCCTCAACCACATCTTCGAGGTCTTCTACAGACATCTCCGCAAGGTCTTTTCCCTGAAGTACTTTGGAACCTTCTGTTAAAATGCTTAACTGTTTGGCAATAGCCTGTGCTGTAATCACATGATCTCCTGTGATCATGATCGTTTTAATTCCTGCTTCCCTGCATTCCTTGACTGCTTCTTTAACCTCCGGCCTTGGCGGATCAATCATCCCCTGCAGCCCAATAAAAGTTAATCCCTTCTCCGCCTCTTTTTCATCAAGAATGACATTCTTAGACGGGATTTCTTTATAGCCAATCGCGATGGTTCTTAATGCTTGTGAAGCCAAATCTTCAATGGCTGCCTGAATTTCACCAGAAAGCTCCCTGGAAAGAATCTGCCGCCTTCCCTCCCAAAGAACCGATTCGCTTTTCCCGACTAAGACATCGGGAGCACCTTTGGTAACAATAAATTGTCTTCCATTATGATCCTTTACCACAACACTCATCATTTTTCTGGCAGAGTCAAACGGAAACTCATTAATAATCTGAAATTGATTCAGGAGACTGCTCCTGTTATAACCGGCTTTCATGGCTGCTACAAGGAGAGCACCTTCAGTTGGGTCACCGTCAATCACAAACTCATTATTTTTCTGCTGTATTTCCGCATGATTGCATAACATGCCAAACATCAGCATCTGCTGGAGCGATTTATCACTTTTCGGTTCAATTTGGCTCTCATTTCGATAAAACTGCCCTTGCGGTTCATACCCGACTCCATCAACTCTCCATTCTTTTCCTCCGCTCCAGAGATGGGTGACGGTCATTTTGTTTTGGGTCATGGTTCCGGTTTTGTCTGAACAAATAACAGATGCACAGCCAAGAGTTTCAACTGCAGGAAGTTTCCGTACGATTGCCTTTTTCCTGATCATTCTTTGAACTCCAAGCGAGAGCGCCACCGTGACAATGGCAGGCAGCCCTTCTGGAATTGCCGCAACAGCCAATGAGACACCAGCAAGGAACATTGTATATAATTCCTGTCCCTGCATCACACCTGCCGCAACAACGAGAACTGTAAGGAAAATCGCTGCGGTAATGAGGATTTTGCCGAGCTGTTCCAATCTCCGCTGGAGCGGTGTGGTCATGGTTTCGGCATTTTGCAGAAGATCAGCAATTTGTCCCATAGCGGTATTCATCCCTGTTCCGACAACCACACCCAATCCATTGCCGCGGGTCACCATTGTACCCATAAAAGCCATATTTTCCATATCGCCAATAGCGAGGTTAGGCGTTTTCAGGGATCCGGTCCTCTTTTGAACAGGCAGCGACTCTCCCGTTAAAGCAGACTCCTCAATCTCAAGGCTATTGGATTCTACTATTCTTACATCTGCACCCACTCTGTCGCCCGTAGAAAATTTAAGCAGATCCCCGACTGCCACTTCTTTGGAAGGAATTTTCCTCCACCCTCCATCCCGAAGTGCAATTACTTGGGGAGCGGATAACTCTTTAAGTGCACTCAGCGACTTTTCCGCTTTCCTTTCCTGAAAGAAGCCCAGAAATCCATTTATGATTACAATTGCAATAATGGCAATTGCATCAATATATTCACCAAGCAGCCCCGAAATCAAGGTGGCAGCTAATAAAACAAGAACCATGAAATCTTTAAATTGACTAAAAAATAAGAGTAAAGCAGACTGCTTTTCTCCCTCTTTCAATTCATTAAATCCATATTGTTTGTGGCGTTTTTTTACATCATCCTCTGTTAAGCCTGCCTTAATGTCTGTATTTAAGGCCTGCTCAACCTCCCTTTCATTCATTTCATGGAACTTCATCCGGACATCACACTTCCTCCTTTGTGGTTTGAGAAAAGCCATGAGTGCCTGGGTGCAGGGTAATATCATCGAGAAAAATCCCGTAAGCACTCACAGCCAGACTTTAAGGGAATCCGCCAGATGGCAGACTATCCTCTTCTGCTAAAACAAGGCAGAGTTGTCCAATCTCACTCTAAAGAAAGCATATTCAGCCCTGTCCAAAAAAATGCTATTATTAATAAGAAAAGCGGAAGGCGCCCGCTTATCGGCGACAAGCATAAGACGAGCCGGCATGAAGGTTGTTTTTTAACCTTCTTGACGGATTGACTTATGACCTCGAGCCGATGGCGCCTGGAGCTAGACAGCATTAGAAAAGCGGAAGCGCCTTGCCCACCCCGAAAAGCACAAGACGAGGCTCCCGGAAAGGCGTCCTTTGCCTTTTTGGGAGGTCCGGCTTGTGACCTCGAGGGGGTAGGCGCTGGAGCTAGACAGCATTAGAAAAGCGGAAGGCGCCCGCTTATCGGCGACAAGCATAAGACGAGCCGGCATGAAGGTTGTTTTTTAACCTTCTTGACGGATTGGCTTATGACCTCGAGCCGATGGCGCCTGGAGCTAGACAGCATTAGAAAAGCGGAAGGCGCCTGAAATAGAAAAACCAAGCAGTAAAACTTGATTTTTATTTAATAAATGAAAGAATAATGTATATCTAATGTAATTTTTATAGAAGAGGATGTTCCGATATGTCATTTGATGGTTTGTTCACAAGAGCTATGACGAAAGAGCTCATAGATACTTTAAAGGGTGGCAGAATCAATAAGATTCAGCAGCCATATAAAAATGAAATTATTTTAGTTGTGAGGGCAAACGGGAAGAATCACAGGCTTTTGCTGTCTGCCCATCCAAGCTATGCGAGAGTGCAACTGACGAATGAAACACATGAAAACCCTTCAGAGCCGCCGATGTTCTGCATGCTTTTAAGAAAGCACCTGGAAGGCTACATACTTGAAGATGTCCATCAAATCGGGCTTGACCGTATTATCGTGTTTGAGGTGAAAGGCAGGAATGAGATTGGCGATACATCTTATAAACAGCTGATTGTTGAGATTATGGGCAGGCACAGCAATATTACGCTCGTGGATAAATCCCGCAATATTATTCTCGACAGCATCAAGCATGTTTCTTTTGCCGTTAATAGCCATCGTGCGATTTTGCCCGGACAGGAGTACTTACTCCCTCCATCTCAGGATAAAATGAATCCTTTCGAGGCGGATGAAGAAGCTATACTGCGTAAGATTGATTTTAACAGCGGGAAAGTTGATAAACAGCTTGTGGCGGGTTTCTCCGGAATCTCACCGCTTTTTGCAAAAGAAGTGATGCACCATGCAGGCCTTGTAAACAGGACAACTGTTCCTAAGAGTTTCCAGCATTTTATTGACTTGCTGAAAATCCATAGAATAAGGCCGGCCATTACAGAAGGGGAAAATAAAGAAAGCTTTTATTTATTGCCCCTCCAGCATTTAAAAGGGGAAAGCCGGGAGTTTAATTCCCTAAGTGAAATGCTGGACCGCTTTTATTTTGGCAAAGCCGAAAGAGACCGGGTCAAACAGCAATCCAATGATCTTGAACGGTTTATTGTAAATGAGAAAGAAAAGAATGAAAAGAAAATTGATAAGCTGAAAATAACCCTTCATGAAGCGGAAAATGCCGATAAACATCAATTATATGGGGAATTGATCACGGCGAATATTTATGCGATTCAAAAGGGAATGAAGGAAGCGAAAGTCATCAATTATTACGATGAAAATGGCGCTTCAGTCATCATTCCATTGGATCCTCAGAAGACTCCTTCCGAGAATGCACAAAAATATTTTACAAGATACCAAAAAGCAAAAAATGCCATAATTGCAGTAAAAGAGCAAATCAAGAAAGCAGAAGAGGAAGCGGCATACTTCGAGTCTTTACTTCAGCAAGTAGAAACGGCATCTACAAGAGACATTGCCGAAATAAGAGAAGAGCTTACTGAAGGCGGTTATATCCGTGAAAGGCAGAAACGGGGAAACAAGAAACAGCAAAACCTAAAGCCTGTTTTGGACCGTTATACTGCCACTGACGGAACGGAAATTCTAGTTGGGAAAAACAACAAGCAAAATGACTATTTAACGAACAAATTAGCCGGAAGGGATGAAATCTGGCTGCATACAAAAGATATCCCCGGTTCACATGTGGTGATTCGAAGCAAGGAGCCGGCAGAAGATACAATTCTTGAAGCTGCATCCCTCGCAGCTTACTTCAGCAAGGCCCGCAATTCCAGTTCCGTACCCGTTGACTTCACCCAGGTCAGACATGTAAAAAAGCCAAGCGGCGCGAAACCTGGATTTGTTATATATGACAACCAGCAGACTGTTTACGTTACGCCTGATGAAGAAACCGTTCTGTCATTAAAACAAAATCTTTAAATAAATGAAAAAAGCAAGCTCCGATGCTTGCTTTTTTTCGTTTGACTAAACCTGAGATACTTTTCCCCACTCAGCAGGGTCTTTTCGCCATTCAATCAGCTTCTTCATATCCTCTTCCTGGATAAAGCCCTTTTCCACAGCTACTTTTGTGAGAGCTTCAATATCAGTCAGAGTATAGGCTGTGATGTTCTCTTCAGCCAGCATTTCTTTTCCTTTTTCAAGCTGGTATGTGAAGATGGCCGCCACACCCAGCACTTCACAGCCTGCTTCTCTTAAAGCCTTGACAGCAGTAATGGCACTTCCACCTGTTGAGATCAGGTCTTCTACAACAACAACCTTCTGGCCTTTATTCGCCTGACCTTCAATTTGCTTTCCTTTTCCATGGCCCTTTGCCTTGGAACGGACATAGCACATTGGCAGTTCCATATTGTCACTGACCCAGGCTGCATGAGGAATGCCCGCTGTGGCAGTCCCGGCAATTAGTTCTGCTTCCGGAAATTTATCCAGAATGATAGCCTGAAGACCGGCAGCAATTTCTTTTCTGACTTCAGGATAAGACAGTGTCAGACGGTTATCACAATAAATTGGGGCACGCAGTCCTGAAGACCAAGTAAACGGATCGTTTGGGTTTAATGCTACAGCCTTTATATCCAGTAATTTTTCTGCGATTTTATGCTTCATTCAGAACACCCTCCCAGGATTGCTTGCATTGAATATACTTTTCGAACGGATTTTCCGCTCTGGTAATCGACCGTCCCACCACAATGGCAGAAGCTCCTTCTTTTCTTGCGAATTCAGGTGTGGCCACTCTCTTCTGATCTCCATGATCGTCTGAAGACAGGCGTATTCCCGGTGTTACAGTCAAAAAGGCAGAGCCTATTTTCGAACCTATCGTTCTTGCCTCAAAGCTTGAACATACTACACCATCAAGTCCGGCTTCTTTGGCGAGTTTTGCATAATGAAGAACAGATTGGTTTAATGAAACAGGAATTAATTGCTCTGAATTCATTTGCTGTTCCGATGTACTTGTCAGCTGTGTCACAGCAATACAAGATGGCCTTTTTCCGGTGCTGCCTGCCTCCAGTCCTTCACAGGCTGCTTCCATCATGGCTTTTCCTCCTGCGGCATGCACATTAACCATATCGCATCCTATTCCCGCAAGACGCTTCATGGCACTTTTTACTGTATTCGGAATATCATGAAGCTTGAGATCAAGGAAAATATCGTGCCCTTGTTCTTTTAAATCGTGAACAATGGAAGGTCCCTCCTGGTAAAATAACTCCATGCCGACCTTAAGAAATAACTTTTCATTTTCAAAGTTTTTCAGAAAATGATGAACTTCCTGTTTTCCTGGAAAATCAAGAGCAATAATGAGCGGCTTTTTCATGTTTCTTCCAGCTCCTTCCTGTGCATTCGCTAATATGTTCATAGCCGAGCTTCTCAATAAGTTCCGGCAGCTCTCTGATAATTTTCGGACACACAAAGGGATCTACGAAGTTAGCTGTTCCAACCGCTACTGCACTTGCCCCTGCGTAGAAGTATTCGATGACATCCTCTGCAGATTCAATTCCTCCCATACCGATGATCGGAAGGGATACCTGCTGGCTCACTTCATAGATCATCCGGAGGGCTACTGGCTTAATGGCTGGTCCTGAAAGCCCGCCTGATTTATTTGCCAGAATCGGATTGCCGGTTTTTAGATCGATTCTCATGCCAACAAGCGTGTTGATCATTGTCAAACCGTCCGCTCCGCCATCTTCTGCTGCTTTAGCCATTTCTACAATATTTGTGACATTTGGCGAAAGCTTCACATAGACAGGTACTTCAGAAACCTCTTTTACTTTTTTCGTTAGATTTTTTGCAATTTCCGGAATAGTGCCAAATGCAATTCCGCCTGTTTTCACATTAGGGCATGAGATGTTGAGTTCAAGTGCATGTACATTTGGGCTTGCAGAAATTTTCCTGGCAACCGCAATATAATCCTCTTCCTGCGAACCGGCTACATTGGCAATGATCGGTACATCGTATTGTTCAAGCCATACCAGTTCTTCATTTACCACTTTTTCCAGGCCGGGATTCTGCAGACCAATTGCATTTAGCATCCCTGCAGATGTCTCAGCCACTCTTGGTGTCGGATTTCCAAATCGGGGCTCTAAAGTCGTCGCCTTTATCATAATTGCGCCCAATTGGCTCAAATCATACAGCTGGCTGAATTCCCTTCCGAAGCCAAAGCATCCTGATGCAGGCATGATTGGATTTTTCAATTCCAGACCAGGCAGACTGACGTTTAATGAATTCATAGGACTACCTCCCCTGCTTTAAAGACCGGTCCGTCACTGCAGACTTTTTTATAACTGTAACCTTCCGGGTCATCCCCTGTATGGCAGACACATGCAAAGCATGCCCCGATGCCGCACCCCATCCGTTCTTCCAATGACAGGAATACCTTTTTATGAGGGAACTGATTTTCAAGCGCCTTCAGCATCGGCGTCGGGCCGCAGGAATATAAAACATCGAAATCAATATTCAACCGATTAATAACATCTGTAACAAAACCCTTCATTCCTGCGCTTCCATCAACTGTAGCCAGGTAGGTCTCGCCCAGCCGGGAAAACTTTTCCTCATAAAATACCGCGCCGGCCGATTGAAAACCCAGGACGTGAATCACCTTAACGCCGCGGTTAACAAGCTGATTGGATAGTTCATATAAAGGGGGACTCCGATTCCTCCCCCTACAAGAAGTGCCGTCTCTCCCCGGCCAGCTTCACTGATCGGAAACCCATTTCCAAGCGGTCCCAGTACATCAGTGTAATCACCAGGTTTTTTTTCTGAAAGCAATGCCGTTCCTCTGCCTTCAGCACGGTAAATCATTTTAAACTGGCTTTCATCAGGTGAAATTTCTGCAATGCTGATAGGCCTTCTCAGCATGGGATCATAGCCCTCCGATATTTTTAAATGGACAAATTGCCCGGGCTCTTTCATTTCATGAACAAGCTCACCTTGAAGGGTGAGCTCGTAAATGTTTTCGGCCAGTTTAATTTGTGTTATTACTTTACATTGTTCCTGTCTGATCAAGATAAAACCGCCTCCCGGACTTCTTCTGGTTTATCCATCGCGTCTGCTGAAAAATTCATTGATTCGATTACTTGAAGGATTGCTTCTGCCGTATCAAGTGAGGTTAGGCATGGCACCCCATTTTCCACTGATTCACGGCGGATGCGGAAGCCATCTCTTGCAGGCTGTTTTCCTTTTGTTAAAGTATTAATAACAAATTGCGCTTCGCCATTTTTTATGACATCCAGAAGGTTAGGACCTTCCGAGCCGATTTTCCCAGTCACTTTTACAGGTATGCCTTCAGTTTTCAGGAATAAAGCCGTTCCGCTTGTCGCCATTAGCCTGTAACCGATGGATACAAATCTTTTTGCCAGCTGCAGAGCTTCTTCCTTATCCTTGTCGGCGACAGTCATTAGTACAGTTCCAAACGGCTGGATTTTCATGCCGGAAGCAACAAGACCTTTATAAAGGGCTTTTTCAAGCGTGGAATCTTTCCCCATAACTTCACCAGTTGACTTCATTTCTGGCCCTAAAGTGATGTCTACTCTTCTTAATTTTGCGAAAGAGAACACAGGCACTTTTACAAACACGCCTTTTCTCTCAGGAATAAGGCCGGACCCAAAGCCCTGCTGAGCTAGAGTTTGGCCCATGATAACCTTTGTGGCGATCTTAGCCATTGGCACATTTGTAATCTTGCTCAAAAAAGGAACTGTCCGGCTTGAACGCGGGTTGACTTCCAGGACATATACTTGTCCTTTAGCCACTACATACTGGATATTTAGCAGACCTATAATGCCAAGTCCTTTGGCCATCTTCTCCGTGTACTCAACAAGCTTGTTTTTGATTGCTTCTGATATATTTTGCGGAGGATAGACTGCAATGGAATCTCCTGAGTGTACTCCAGCTCTTTCTATATGCTCCATGATGCCTGGAATGAGCACATTTTCCCCATCCGAGATAGCGTCCACTTCAATTTCCTTCCCAGTCAAATACCGGTCAATTAATACTGGATGCTCCGGGTTAACTTTTACAGCATTTTCCATGTAGTATAGAAGCTCATCTTCTTTATAAACGATTTCCATGGCTCTTCCGCCAAGTACATATGATGGCCGGACGACCACTGGATATCCGATTTCACCGGCAATTGCTACTGCCTGTTCCACTGACAGGGCAGTCTTTCCTTTAGGCATTGGGATGCCAAGCTCTGCAAGAGCTTGCTCAAATTTATCCCGGTCTTCTGCCCGGTCTAAACTTTCAAGTGAAGTTCCCAGAATTTTTACGCCTCTTTCAACCAGATCTGCTGCAAGGTTAATAGCCGTTTGACCGCCAAATTGCACAACTACACCTTCCGGTTTCTCAAGGTCGATAATGTGCATGACATCTTCAATTGTCAGCGGCTCAAAATAGAGCTTATCGGAGATGCTGAAGTCAGTAGACACTGTTTCAGGATTATTATTAATGATGATTGCTTCATATCCTGCTTCCTTGATGGCCCATACCGCGTGTACAGTTGAGTAATCAAACTCCACTCCCTGCCCGATCCGGATTGGTCCTGAGCCCAGAACGACAACACTTTTTCGGCCAGTTACTTCCGATTCGTTCTCATCTTCATAAGTTCCATAGAAATACGGGGTTTCCGATTCAAATTCCGCTGCACATGTATCAACCATTTTATAAACCGGTACAATCGCATGTTCTTTTCTCCAGCTGTATACTTCCATCTCATTTGAATCCCACAGCCTGGCAATTACCAGATCGGCAAAGCCCATTTCCTTTGCAGCTTTCCCTGTTTCAGGGTCAAAAGGATTTTCAGTTAGTACATTCTCAAAATCTATGATTTTCTTAATCTTATAAAGGAAGAATAAATCAATTTTGCTCCATTCATGGATCGTCTCGATAGTGATTCCCCTTCTGATGGCTTCACCGATATAAAACAGACGTTCATCTCCAGCTTTACGGATTCGCTTTTCGATCAATTCGTCAGAAATTTGGCCGGCATCCTTCAGTTCAAGATGATATATGTTTGCTTCAAGTGAACGTACTGCTTTCAGGAGAGATTCTTCAAAAGTCCGCCCTATCGCCATTACTTCTCCTGTAGCCTTCATTTGGGTGCCAAGCGAACGGTTTGCAGATTCGAACTTATCAAACGGCCAGCGCGGGATTTTTGAGACAATATAATCCAATGCCGGTTCAAAGCAGGCATATGTTTTTCCTGTCACAGGATTCATCATTTCATCAAGTGTCAGCCCTACCGCTATCTTGGCTGCCAGTTTGGCAATCGGATAACCTGTCGCCTTTGAGGCCAGCGCAGATGAGCGGCTTACACGCGGGTTAACTTCGATGATGTAATAATTGAAGCTGTCCGGATCAAGCGCCAGCTGTACATTGCATCCTCCTTCAATCTCGAGGGCACGGATAATTTTTAATGAAGTGTTTCTAAGCAGCTGATACTCACGATCACTCAGAGTTTGGCTCGGGGCTACAACGATTGAATCTCCTGTGTGGACCCCTACTGGATCAAAATTCTCCATATTGCAGACAACAATCGCATTGTCATTGGAGTCCCTCATCACTTCATACTCAATTTCCTTAAAGCCTGCAATGCTCTTTTCAAGCAAACACTGTGTAACAGGGCTATTCTTTAAGCCGCTGGTCACAATTTCGATTAGCTCTTCTTCATCATGGCAAATTCCCCCGCCTGTTCCCCCTAAAGTGAAAGCAGGGCGTACAATGACCGGATAGCCAATCCTGTTTACAAATTCATATGCTTCATCCAGGTTATGAATAATTTCACTTTCAGGCACTGGTTCGCCAAGCTCATTCATCAAGTTTCTGAAAAGGTCCCGGTCTTCCGCCTTTTGGATAGCAGATAATTTTGTACCCAGGATTTCAACCCCGCATTCTTCCAAAACACCTGATTCAGCAAGCTCTACTGCCAGGTTTAATCCCGTCTGTCCCCAAGAGTTGGAACAAGCGCATCAGGACGTTCTTTCCGGATAATGCGGCTGACGAATTCCAGCGTAAGCGGCTCTATATATACCGCATCAGCAATCTCGGTATCCGTCATAATGGTAGCAGGATTTGAGTTTACAAGAATTACGCGGTAGCCTTCCTCTTTCAAAGCAATGCAGGCCTGTGTTCCGGCATAATCAAACTCTGCTGCCTGCCCGATGACAATTGGTCCTGATCCGATTACTAAAATGCTTTTTATATCTGTACGCTTTGGCATGCTGCAGCACCTTCCTCTTTATGTGATTCAATCATTTGCAAGAATTGTTCAAATAATCCGTTTGCATCCTCCGGACCCGGTGAAGCTTCAGGATGATATTGCACAGTGAATGCAGGGACTTCTTTATGCTTTAAGCCTTCAATTGTTCCATCGTTTAAGGCGATATGTGTTACTTCAAGCGGAGTACCAGTAATTGAATTTTCTTCTACTGAGTATCCATGGTTTTGAGATGTTAAAGCGACTTTTCCGGTTTGCAGATCTTTTACCGGATGGTTTGAACCGCGATGGCCGAATTTTAGTTTTTCTGTATTGGCACCGCAAGCAAGGGCAAAAAGCTGATGTCCCAGACAAATTCCGAAAATCGGTACTTTTCCTAGCAGTCCTTTAATCATTGTGATGGCTTCAGGAACATCTTTCGGGTCTCCAGGGCCATTTGAAAGCATAACACCATCCGGGCTCATGCTGAGTATTTCTTCAGCTCCTGTGTTATAAGGCACAACAATTACATCACAATCCCGTTTGTTCAATTCTCTTAAGATCCCGTGTTTCATGCCGAAATCTACAAGGACTACCCTTCTGCCGCGGCCAGGGCTCGGATAAGGTGTCCCAGTAGACACTTGCTTAACCTGATCGTTTCGCAGCTTGGTTGCCCGCAGTTTTTCAATGATTACTTCGGGGTTTTCACTAATGCTGCAAATTGCGCCTTTCAGCGTACCATGCTGCCTGATAATTCTTGTTAATTTCCTGGTATCAATGCCAGCAATTCCAGGGATGTTTTTCATCTTAAAATATTCTTCAATCGATTGTTCATTTCTCCAGTTTGAAGGAAACTCGCAGGCTTCTTTCACAATGAAACCTGAAATTGCCGGGGAGATCGATTCAAAATCGTCTCTGTTAATCCCATAATTTCCGATTAAAGGGTATGTCAAGGTTACGATTTGGCCGCAGTAGGATGGGTCAGACAGGATTTCCTGATAACCCGTCATTCCAGTATTGAATACTACTTCTCCAATCGAATTCGCATCACTTCCGAATCCCTTTCCAATAAAAATTGTTCCGTCTTCCAGAATCAGCTGTTTTTTCATGCTTTTACACTCCCTCTGTTCCAAACAATTTTTCCGCCTGCTATTGTCACTACCGGCCAGCCTTTACAATCCCAGCCGGTAAATGGCGTATTTTTCCCTTTTGATAAAAACTGAGCAGGATCTATCTTTTCCTGATGGTTCAGGTCAAGCAGGACAAGATCTGCTAATTCACCAGCTTCCAATTTTCCTGATTGAATGCCGAATGCCTCTGCCGGCTTGATTGTTAAGTAGTCAATCAGCTGCTTTAGTGTGAATATCCCCTTCTCAACGAAGTGGGTGTAAAGAAGCGGAAAGGCAGTTTCAAGTCCGACAATCCCGAAAGGCGCCAGCTCCATCCCTTCTTCTTTTTCTGCTGCTGTATGTGGTGCATGGTCGGTGGCAATAAAATCTATTGTGCCATCCAGCAATCCTTCGATTAGGGCCGCTCTGTCATCTGCTCCTCTTAATGGAGGATTCATTTTAAAGTTAGCATCCAGACCCGGGATATCCTCCTCACATAGAAGCAGGTGATGAGGTGTCACCTCGGCTGTTACCTTGATGCCTGCACGCTTCGCATCTCTTACCGCTCTGACAGACTCTTTCGTACTGATGTGGCAGACATGATAATGGCAGCCAGCTGCTTCGGCAAGCAGAACGTCCCTTGCGATTTGCACTGATTCACAGATGGAAGGAATACCATTTAACCCGTTCTCTTTAGCAAAAACTCCATCATGTACGGAACCTTTGTTAATAAGGGTATTTTCTTCGCAGTGGGCAACTATCGGCATGCTGATCTCTGCGGCATTCCTCATTGCCTCAAGCATCATGGCTGCTGATTGCACTCCTACTCCATCATCTGTAAAAGCAAACGCTCCAGCTTCCTTCAAAGCTTTAAAATCGGTTAATTCCTGGCCAAGCTCACGGATTGTAATCGATGCATACGGCAGAACCTTGACCGCCGCAGTCTCTTCAATACGGCTGTTCAATTTTTCAAGCTCTTCTTTTGTATCAGGTACCGGCCGTGTATTCGGCATCGCAGCAACCGTTGTGAAACCGCCTTTAGCTGCTGCTCTTGTGCCAGTTTCAATTGTTTCTTTCTTTTCACCGCCAGGTTCACGCAAGTGGACGTGCAGATCTATAAATCCTGGTGCAATGAGCAATCCCTCTGCGTCAATTACTTCCTGTGCCTCATTCCCAACGCCTGCACCTATCTCAGCGATTTTTCCTGACTTTATGTAAATGTCCGTTTTTTCAAGGTTCCCTTCTTTAGTAAGCAACTGGCCATTTTTTATTAATGTTGACATGTTTAGCTCCCCCTTCACTATGTTCAATTGATCTTTTTAATACAGCCATTCGGATGTACACACCATTTTGCATCTGCTTGAAGATTCTGGAGCGCCCGCATTCTACTAAACAATCTGCTATTTCAACACCCCGGTTTACAGGTGCCGGATGCATAATTATGCTGTTTGGCTTCATTGTTCTTTCACGCTCTTCTGTAAGGCCGTATGCCAGGTGATATTCTTCAGCAGTTTGTTCAGCTTTCGATTCATGCCGCTCATGCTGGATTCTCAGCAGCATGACAACATCAGAAGTTTCTATAGCTGTGTCAACATCTTCATACATTCCATTCTCAAGCAATTCTTCATTAAACCATTCTTTTGGACCTGAAAAAACAACCTTTGCACCGAGCCGGACAAGTGCATCTGCATTGGATCTTGCGACACGGCTATGTGCGATATCACCAATAATGGCTACTTTTAATCCTTCAAAGGATCCGTATTCCTGCTTAATCGTCAGCAGATCCAGCAGTGATTGTGTTGGATGGTGCCCGCAGCCATCCCCAGCATTCAAGATGGACACACCGCTTTTATCTGCCAATTCGTCAAAGTAGCGATCCTCGCTATGGCGGATGACGACTGCATGCACACCGATCGCTTCCAGCGTTTTGACTGTGTCGTATAATGACTCACCCTTGGATACACTTGATGTGCTGACTTCAAAAGGAATTATGTCCAATCCAAGTCGCCTTTCCGCCACTTCAAAGCTGCATTTAGTTCTTGTGCTATTCTCAAAGAAGAGGTTAGCGACAAAAACCTTTTGTTCAGGAGTCCATGTTCCGCCGTTTAAAAAATATTGCGCATCTTCAAGAATTTTATTGATTTCTTTAATTTCCAACTCTGAGGTAGTGAGCAAATGTTTCATTTTTTATCCTCCTCTTCAAAAAAAGCACCCTGCCGATTTGGTCAGGGTGCTGCAAAGTTGAGGCAGCCGGATATACGGATACACTGATACCGTATAGCCAGGTTTGCCGCCAACACCCTTTTAAGCCTCCCGGGACTTAGTTAAAAAGCATTAAGCTACATTATTTTTTTTTCGTTTTCTGTTTCAAACATATCTTCCTTAGCCTCTTCCCTGCCAGGGAGAATCAGGTTCAGGAGAACACCGCTGATAGCTGCCAGTGCCATTCCTTCCAGTTTGAATGCCCAAATCTCGATATGAGCTCCGCCAATTCCCAGGACAAGGATGACTGATGCGATAACCAGATTGCGGTTGTTTCCAAAATCCACTTTGCTGTCAACCAGCATTCTTAATCCTGATGAAGCGATGATCCCGAACAGCAGGATCGATACGCCGCCCATTACTGGAGTAGGGATCGAGCTGATCAGTGCTGTCACCTTGCCGATGAATCCGAAGATAATGGCGATGACTGCAGCACCCGCAAGTACATAGACACTGTAAATTTTCGTGATGGCGAGTACACCAATGTTTTCACCGTATGTTGTCTTTGGCGGACCCCGATTAATGCCGAGATCATTGTTCCTGTTCCATCAGCAAGTATGGAGCGGTGAAGACCCGGTTCTTTAATGTAATCTTTACCAACTACTTTTCCAAGGACAAGCTGATGACCGATATGTTCTGAGATTGTGACAACAGCTACTGGAATCATTAGAAGCGCTAGATCCAGGGTTATCCTCACTTCATAATCAGCGAACGGGAATAAGAATTCCGGCATTTCGAACCAGGCTGCCTGCTGTACAAGCGAGAAGTCGATCAGGCCCACAGCCAGTGAGTAAACATAGCCGATGATGATCCCTGCCAGAATCGGCACCATACTGAGCATGCCTTTTGCATAGATGGAAAAGATGATTGTTGCACCTAAAGTGATAAGCGCTGCTGAAAAATGAAGCATGCTGTATTCACCAGTTTCAGGATTGTTCATAGCCATCCCGACTGCTGTCCCTGCTAATGCCAATCCGATTACAATGATCACAGGTCCTACCACAATTGGCGGAAGCAAATTCATAATCCAGCGGTAGCCTGCTTTTTTGATGATCAGGGCTACTGCCCCATACACAAGTCCAGCCATGAAGCTGCCGATCATGGCAGCACCCGGGCCACCGGCTGCTTTGGCAGCTATGATCGGGGCAATGAATGCGAAAGATGAACCAAGGTATGCCGGCACCTGCCATTTTGTAATGATTAGAAAGGCTATCGTTGCCAGTCCGCTTGAGATTAGCGCAATGGCAGGATTTAATCCTACTAAGTATGGTACAAGTATAGTGGCTCCGAACATTGCGAATAAATGCTGTAAACTTAATGTCAGCCAATGGGCTGGTTTTGGAATATCCTTTATATCTAAGATAGGTTTATTCATTACGATCTCTCCTCTGCATTTTATTAAAAAACCCTCTTTGCAGGAGTGCAAAGAGGGTGCAAGAGCACAGCAAAAGACAGACCGATTCTGCTGTGTTCCCCTTTGCCAGCCTCTCTGGACTGCATTTAAAAGGGCTATTTAATTTTCAAATATACTTACCTGGTCGTTTTCATCCACTTCCTTCAGCTCGACCACAATTTTTTCCGAACTGGATGTTGGAATGTTTTTTCCTACATAATCAGCTCTGATCGGAAGCTCCCTATGGCCGCGGTCCACAAGGACTGCAAGCTGAATCTGAGATGGCCTCCCTATATCGATCAGCGCATCAAGGGCAGCTCTAACTGTTCTTCCTGTATAAAGAACATCATCGATCAGGATCACCTTCTGATCGTTAATATCTTTTGGAACATCCGAGCCTTTGACAAGCGGCTCCTGATTTTCAGTCTTTTTCGTAAGATCATCTCTATAGAGAGTGATATCAAGTTCGCCTACATCAATTTTGGCTCCCTCGATTTGTTCAATTCTTTCCGCCAGGCGGTTCGCCAGGTAAATCCCCCTGGTCCGGATGCCAATCAGAATACAATTTTCTATTCCTTTATTTTTCTCTATGATTTCATGAGCAATCCTGGTCAGCGCTCTCCTGATTGCCTGGTCATCCAAAACAATTGCTTTTTGCTGCGGCATCATGATCACCCCTATTATCAGATTTTATATACAAAAAACCTCTCACCGATCAGGTGAGAGGGTAAACGACTTCTTTCTGCAGAATAAGGACACAATTCTCCTTATTCAATCCGTTTCCTTCCCAGCCTCACGGGACTGTTTTAAAGGACTTATTCAACTATAGTCATCATATAGCACAATTGGACAATTGTCAACGGTTATTTGCCAGGCTCTCTACCAGTTCCTTAAAATAAGCAGGTGCAGGTGCTTCAAATTCAAGGTACTCGCCAGAACGTGGATGTTCAAAGCCAAGAACGCCTGCATGAAGTGCCTGTCCCCCGATACCAATTGTTTTTCTGGGACCGTATTTAGGATCTCCTGCAAGAGGATAGCCAATGTATTTCATATGAACACGGATTTGATGTGTTCTTCCCGTTTCCAGCTGGCATTCCACCAGTGTGAAATCCCTGAATCGCTCAATGACCTGAAAATGCGTAACCGCATGTTTTCCATTGTCCACAACGCTCATACTTTGACGATCTTTGGGATCGCGGGCGATTGGTGCATCAATAGTACCGTAGTCGTGTGGAATAACTCCATGGACAATAGCCCGGTACTTACGTGTAACAGTTTTGTTCATCAGCTGGTTCACAAGACTCTCATGTGCCATATCATTCTTTGCAACCATGAGAAGCCCTGACGTATCTTTATCGATTCTATGAACTATTCCGGGCCGCATGACCCCATTAATTCCTGATAAGTCTTTGCAATGAGCCATAAGACCATTTACAAGTGTTCCTGTTCCGTGCCCGGCTGCAGGATGGACAACCATTCCTTTCGGTTTATTTACTACGAGGACATCCAGGTCTTCATAATAAATATCCAAATTCATTTCTTCAGGCACTACATCCAGCTCTTCTGGTTCAGGAATTGATATTTCAATTTTATCGTTTGTGGAACATTTGTAATTAGTTTTAGGCTTTTGGCCATTCACTAAAACATTGCCATCCTTGATCCATTGCTGTACCTGAGTTCTTGACCAATCCGCATTCAATGTGGATAACACTTTATCTATTCTTTCTCCTGCCTGTTCATCAGGAATGATGTGTTCCATTTTCTCCATAAGATTTCTCCTTTTTCTTTGCTTCTCCCTCTTCAAGCAGCATCTGAATCATCAATAGTCCTACCCCAATGACCAGCGCCGAGTCAGCAATATTGAAAACGGGAAAGTCATAGCCAAAAATATAAGTGTTTACGAAATCCACCACTTCTTTTCGAAATACCCTGTCAATAAAGTTTCCAATTGCTCCGCCCAGCATCAGGCCCAAAGAGACTCCAAGAAGCAATTTGCCTTTGGCTGCTTTTTGAATGTAATAAATGATACCAATTATGACAATAACGGTTATAACGTAGAAAAACCACATTTGCCCCTGCAGGATGCCCCAGGCAGCGCCACGGTTGCGGTGTGATGTAATATAAAGAAAGTCCTCAATAACTTTAACACTTTCCCCTAATTCAAAGTTCTTTACAATCAGCCACTTCGTTAACTGATCAAGTGCAATAACGAACAATGCAATTATGTAATAAAACACAAAGGCAACCCCCATATCTCATATCATTACCTTTGCATTTTAGCACAATCTGAATAAAAAACACAGCACACGCTTAAACTCAGTGGAAAATAGACTTTCTGTAGAAATTCCCCAGTCTGCTGCAATCCTCCATTGTTTTTAAAGTAGGAATTATCTGCAGCAAATCCTCAGGCAGCAGCTCACCCGAAATTTCACACTTTCCGAAATTTCCTGATTCCATTTTGGTAAGTGTTTGTTCAATATCATGCAGCTCTTCCAATAAAATAGGCTTTATCAGCGGGGAACTGTTGCCTTCCATAAGCTTTTCCAATATTTCCTGTCTTGTATTACGGAGTTCTGTATATAGCCCTTCTGCTTTTGCATCCATGCTTTTTCCTCCGTTCTGAGATGTTTACTTTATTATTTTCTCGGAACGGAATTCAGACACGGACAAACTTTTAGCAAACGGCACAACATTTAGTGAAGGTGGAATTATTTATAAAAAAGGATTTGAAGAAGGTAATTAAAAACAGTCCCCCAAATTTGAGGGACTGCCGGTATTTAAGCCAAGTGGCTATAATTATTTTTTACAACATCAGCACAGCGGGGGCAAAGCGTGTCATATCCTTCTGTCTTGCCAACTTCTGGAGTGACTGTCCAGCAGCGGTCGCATGTTTCGCCTTCTGCTTTGGAAACAATAATAGCAGTGTTTTCAAATTTCACGGCATTTTCAGGAGCATCTGAAAGGCTGCCTGCTACTTCGAATCCAGATACGATAAAGAGCTGCTGAAGATTTTCCTGAATTGAATCCAGAAGGCTCTTGGCTTGATCATTTACATAAAGGGTTACTTTAGCAGTAAGTGATTTGCCGATCACCTTCTCATTACGTGCTTCTTCCAATGCCTTAAGGACATCATTGCGAAGCTTCATGAATGAAGTCCATTTATCTTCCAGCTGTTTAGCGTTCGGAAGCTCTGTATATTCAGGCATATCTGTTAATTGAACACTTTCTTCTTTCACATTCGGTATAAAGTTCCAAACTTCATCAGATGTGTGGGAAAGAATAGGTGCAACAAGCTTCGTAAGAGCAATCAGGCTCTCATAAAGAACCGTTTGGATTGCACGGCGTTCTGCATTATCTTTTGCTTCAATATAAAGGACATCTTTTGCAAAATCAAGGTAAAATGCACTAAGGTCCAATGTGCAGAAATTGTTAACAGCGTGGTAGATGCTGGCAAATTCATAGCGATCATAGGACTCGCGAACACTCTTGATCAGCTTGTTCAGCTTCACTAGCATAAACTGATCCACTTCACGCAGGTTCTCAAAGGATACCAAGTCTGCTTCAGGATTAAAATCATCCAGATTTCCAAGCAAGAAACGGAAAGTATTGCGAATCTTTCTATACACTTCTGCAACCTGCTTCAGAATAGCATCAGATACCCGGACATCAGCCTGATAATCAACTGAAGCCACCCATAAACGCAAAATGTCAGCACCAAGCTGGTTCATAACTTTTGCCGGAACAACTACATTTCCGATGGATTTACTCATTTTCCTTCCTTCACCATCAAGGGTGAAACCGTGGCTCAGTACTCCTTTGTAAGGCGCTTTCCCTGTCACTGCTACCGCAGTTGAAAGCGAAGAGTTAAACCAGCCTCTGTATTGGTCAGAACCTTCTAGGTATAGATCTGCTGGACGCTGTAAATCGTCGCGCTCTAAAAGAACTGCCTGGTGGGAAGAACCGGAATCAAACCAAACATCCATGATATCCGTTTCTTTTGAAAACTGGCCATTCGGGCTTCCTGGATGTGTAAAACCTTCAGGCAGCAACTCTTTCGCTTCTTTCTCGAACCAGATGTTTGAACCTTGTTCACGGAAAAGATTTGATACATGTTCAATCGTCTCATCTGTGATAATTTCTTCGCCATTTTCCGCATAAAAGACCGGAATAGGCACTCCCCATACACGCTGGCGGGAGATGCACCAATCTCCGCGATCCCGGACCATATTAAATAGTCTGGTCTCACCCCATGCAGGATACCAATTTGTTTCTTTAACAGCTTCCAAAAGCTCATTGCGGAAATCCTTAATGGATGCAAACCATTGGGCAGTAGCACGGAAAATAACAGGCTTTTTCGTTCTCCAGTCATGCGGATATGAGTGAGTAATAAAAGTCAGTTTTAATAATGCTCCTGCTTCCTCAAGTTTCTCAGTTATCGGCTTATTGGCTGCATCATAGAATAACCCTTCAAAGCCGGGAGCTTCATTTGTCATGTTTCCTTTATCATCTACCGGGCATAATACGTCAAGCCCGTACTTCATGCCGACTTGGAAATCATCTTCCCCATGTCCGGGAGCAGTATGAACACATCCTGTACCGGCATCAGTTGTAACATGATCACCAAGCATTACAAGGGAATCACGGCCATAAAGCGGATGTTCAGCAATTACATTCTCAAGGTCAGTCCCCTTAACTGTCTGGACAACTTGATAACCTTCCCATTCGAACTCTTTAGCCACAGCTGCCAATAAGTCTTCTGCAACCATAAACTTTTTGCCGTTTGCCTCCACTACAGTATAAGAAAGGTCCGGATGAACTGAAATTCCAAGGTTTGCTGGAATGGTCCATGGAGTTGTAGTCCAAATGACGATATGAGTATCTTGATCCAATACTTCTTTGCCATCTTTTACTTTAAATGCAACATAAATGGATGGCGAACGTTTGTCTTTATATTCAATTTCCGCTTCTGCCAAAGCAGATTCAGATGATGGAGACCAATAAACAGGCTTTTTGCCTTTATAGATATAGCCTTTTTTCGCCATTTCCCCGAAGACCTTAATTTGCTGAGCTTCATACTCCGGCTTAAGTGTGATGTATGGGTTCTCCCAATCACCGCGGACACCTAAGCGCTTAAATTGTCCGCGCTGGCTGTCGATCTGCTCATATGCATATTCTTCACAAAGCTCGCGGAACTCAGCAACACTCATTTCTTTACGCTTTACGCCTTTGTTTGTCAGCGCCTGCTCAATTGGCAGACCATGAGTATCCCAGCCAGGAACATAAGGAGCATTATAGCCAGTCATCGACTTAGAGCGTACGATGAAATCCTTTAAGATCTTATTTAGCGCATGGCCGATGTGGATGTCGCCATTTGCATATGGAGGGCCATCATGCAGCACAAACATCGGACGCCCTTTTGTCCGTTCCTGGACCTTTTCATAAATGTTCATTTCTTCCCATTTCGCCTGGATTTCAGGTTCTCGCTTTGGAAGATTGCCGCGCATTGGGAATTCAGTTTTTGGCATTAATAAACTATCTTTGTAATCCATTCCTTTTCCTCCTGTTTGTAACTCATTAAATACCATGATAGCCAATGAGAGCTTAGAAAAACCTCGGGAAAATACAAAAAACCCTCTCATCCCAAAAAGGGACGAGAAGGTTTTATTCTCCCGCGGTACCACCCTTGTAGATGAAATATAATGAAATTTCATCCGCTCAAAGCATTCTTAACGTGAATGATCCGCCTTGGTCTACTGATTTTTGTACGTTCGGCAAGGAACTAAAGGGTGATTTTCCAGCTTTTGCTTATACCCGGGCTTCCACCATCCCCGGCTCGCTTTCAGAGTGAGTATGCGCCTCTGATCATAAGCTTTTTGAAAAGACTGTACTGTCCCTCTCATTGTTGATAAACATTGTATTTACTTTGTTTTAAAATTATATGCGATATTTCCGGCTTTCGTCAAGCCAGTGATTCTTCTTCTTCTCTTAATGATTTCAGCTCAGTGGAATCCAGCTTATATTCCATTAAATGATCCCAATCATCGTTATTCAGCATATCAAGCTGTGCTTCAACAAGCATTTTAAAGCGTGTCCGGAATACTTTGGACTGTTTCTTTAAATCTTCAATATCCAGTGCGATTTTTCTTGCTTTGGATAGGGATTCATTCACAATCCTGTCAGCATTTTTTTCAGCTTCTTTGATGATAAGCTTTGCTTCTTTGTGGGCATTGCGTTTTAATTCTTCTGCAGCTTCCTGTGCAACCACAATAGATTTATTAAGTGTTTCTTCAATTGTGGTAAAGTGGCCAATGCGGTCATTCGTTTCGTTGAGCTTTTCTTCCAGCTCTTTTTTTTCCCTGATCAGGATTTCATAGTCCTTTATGATTTGGTCGAGGAATTCGTTCACTTCATCTTCGTCATAACCGCGGAATCCTTTGCTGAATTCCTTGTTATGAATATCTAACGGTGTTAATGGCATGAGTGCCACCTCCCAGGTCTGTTGATCTTATGTAAATTGGTTTGAGCCTGCTGGTTCTATTTAATTATAGCAGACTCCGTTGTCTTTTGATTATTTATTCGACAGGTTGTTTCAAAATCCTTCAAATTTAAATTATTTCTTTTAACTGTCTTTTAATTGTTTTTGGCTTTTAAATGTAGCCCGTTGATTTCCGCTGCGGACACTTGCTTTCCACGGGGCGGGCGGTGAGCCTCCTCGGTGCTTTGCACCTGTGGGGTCTCACCTGTCCCGCTGCTCCCGCCGGAGTCAAGTGCCCTACGCTCCAATCAACTCAGCAGATGAACAATATGTTGCATTTTGAACGACAAACTTAAAAAACAGCCTCAAAATAGGTTTGTTAAAACCCTCTCCTACTTTACTATCTCTGTCTCCCGGCAATAATTCTCCATTTGTCCTTTTTTGTTTTCCCATCTATTTCTATGATTTTGGATCGGCCTTGTCCCCTGACTGAGATGATGTCGCTTTGCTGGCATTCAAATGAGGGGTTTTCTATTTGCGTCCAATTGACTTTAACGTGTCCCTGTTGGATATAGAGCTGGGATTTCTGTCTTGAGATATTGTAGATGGATGAGATGACTGTGTCCAACCTCAGGGATGAAGAGGTGATGGAGCTTTCTTTCCACACTTCTGGTGATTGAATCGCCTTTGAAAAAGGCTGTATTTCCAACGATACGGAAGCTCTGCCAATTGACTGAAGCTGCAGGCTGATGTACTCTTCAATTTCTTGAGCAGCAAAAAACTGGATTCTGTCCTCTTCAAACAGGATGTCACCAAATTTCCCTCTTTTTAGTCCCAGTGACATCAGGCTGCCGAGGACTTGCGGGTGTTCAATGGTAACAAACTTCTTTGGATATTCCAATTCAAACAGCCGAATTTTAAAATCTTCTTCATCGCTTTCATAATAATCCGGAAATAACAGTGCTCTCTTTCTCTCAGACCCTGTTGTTCCGCCAAATAAAGCAAATAAGATTCCCGAATCCTGTCCTATGATGCTTTTTAGGATATGCTGCTCCCTTGGATCAAGAAAATCAGTAAGCTTTGGTGCATATGTATTTTCCACAAGATTTTTCCAGTTAAGGACCTGGTCAATAAATTCTCTTTCTTCCGGCCGGAAGTGCTGATAAATAGACAAATTTTTGCGGGCCTCCTTTTACACAAATAAAAAAGGGCCATTATGATAGCCCAGTTTTGTCAGTCTTATGAAATCCAATAAAAAAGCTGCTGCAAGCCTCCCGTGGCAAATCGCAAAACTAAGATAGCCACAATCGGAGAAATATCAATCATTCCAAGCGGTGGAATGATTTTGCGGAAAGGCTCAAGGTATGGTTCACAAATCCTTGCCAGAAACTGGCCAAAAGCCGATTCCTTTGCATTAGGGAACCAGGACAGCAGAATATAAATAATCAGTGCCCATGAGTAATAATAAATTGCAGATGACAATATTCCAAATACTAATTCCATTAAGTGCTACCACCTCGTATTTTCTAATTCTTGTTCTTTCATCAGCTGAGAGATGTTCCCTGATACTTCAACATTGTCAGGTGTACATAAGAAAATATCAGTACCAATCTTCTGAATGTCTCCACCGATGGCATAAACGGTCCCGCTAAGGAAGTCAACAATGCGCTTTGCCTGATCTTTTTCTATTCTCTGCAGATTGACTACAACAGCTCTTCTGTTCTTCAGCTGATCCGCAATATCCTGCGCTTCTGCATATACCCGCGGTTCAACAAGAACTACTTTAGAAGACTTCTGCACACTTTGAAGGCTGACAATATTCTGTTTTTGAACTGGCTGCTGCTGTTTCTGCACCTGCTTCACCGGCTCTCTTTCTTCTTCGATGATTTCCTCTTCCTTATAGTCATATTCATCATCCAGGAAGAAAAATGTTTTAAATTTTGATTTTATACTCATTTTATTTAACCTCCTGACCCTCTTGGCCTACTAAAGCTGTCCCAATCCTAACCATTGTGGCACCTTCTTCAATTGCCAGAGAAAAATCATTGGACATACCCATTGAAAGCTCAGTGCAGGGAGCAAAATCAAATCCCAGATCTTTAACCTGTTTTTGAAGGTCCTTGAGCTTCCGGAAACAGGCACGCAGCAGATCTTTGTCTGATGTATGCGGCGCCATTGTCATCAGGCCAATGATATTGATATTTTTATATTCAGCCAGGCTTGAAATAAAGTCAGCTGTCTCTTCAGGGTTTATTCCCTGTTTCGACTCTTCGCCTGAGACATTGACCTGTACAAAGCAATTTATCTTTCGGTCTGCCCGCTTGTCGATTTCCTTTGCAAGGGATAGCCTGTCCAGTGAATGAATATAGTCAACTTTATCAATAATATTCTTTACTTTGCGCGTTTGCAGTGTTCCGATAAAATGCCAGGTTGGCCTGTCCTTTAAAATTTCCCTTTTAGCAAGAAGTCCTTCATCCCTGTTTTCACCTAAATGATGAATACCTGCTTCTAAGGCTTCTTGTGCCCTTTCCGCTGAAACGTACTTAGTAACAGCAATTACGGTAATTTCTTCCGGCTCGCGGTTCGCCTTTATGCACGCTTCGTGGATGGCTGTCTTTATGTGCTTTAAATTATCCTCTACTCTCATTTAGTTCCCTGCTTCCTCCTTCCAGCCAATAAAACTCATCATCCTGCCGGTATTCCCCTTATTTCTTCGGTGGGAGAAAAAATAGTCTGCATGACAGCTTGTGCAAAAATCAGTCATCATGATATTTTCAAAAGGAATCCCCGCATTTGCAAGGATTTTTTTATTTAGTTCTTTTAGGTCAAGCTGGAATTGATTGTCACTAATTTGATTATATGGCTTTATATCGACATCTTCTAGTATTTTTTGCACTTTTGAAATAACACGATCATCAACAATATAACAGTTACCGCAAATGGAAGGGCCAATCACGGCTTGGACCTCTCTTAAGTTTATGCCTTCACCTGCAAACAGTTCAGCCATATTCCTGCCGATCCCGCCAACAGTGCCTTTCCAGCCGGCATGGGCAATGCCTATGGCTCCTGTCTTCTCATGCAGGAAATAAAGGGGCACACAATCGGCATAACACAGGGTCATCAGGACACCTTTAGAATATGTGAAAAAACCGTCGGTACCTGAAAAGGAATCCTCGTAAACTAGAGCTCCTTTTCCTTTATCATTTTCAGTAACTTTTTTTATATTTACCTCATGTGTTTGTTCAGCACCGACCCAATTTTCGATAGAAAAGCCAAGCAAGTCAGCCACATGCTGCCGATTTTGGCTGACTGCTTCATAGCTGTCATTCACATGTAATCCTACATTTAGAGTTTCATATTGATTGCGGCTGAAGCCGCCATTTTTTGTTGTAAAACCAGCCAACATATTAGGAAAACGATCCGCCCAATCTTTTATGACAAAATACTCTTCCTTTTTTAAAGAAAATGGTTCCATACGATTAACCCCATTTTATTTTTCTATAGTTTACCACAAGGAAGGCAGTGATGACACCATTAACAACTCTTATGCTTCATCCTCTATATATTTAGGCTCAATCGCATCCTGATAGCGGACAAGTATGACATCTTCACCGATTTTTATAATATTTTTCCAGGGAATGACAATATCTGCGTCCCTGCCAAAGAAGCCTAATACTTTCCCCGCTCCTCCGATAATGACCGCTTCAATTTTTCCTGTATTAATATTAATATCTATATCCCCAATATTTCCAAGTTTTTTGCCGTCAGCTACATTTACAACATCCTTCATTTGAAATTCAGATATTTTCACCATCGACACTTCACTCCCAATTTATGTTCTAATTCAATATATGTTTGCTTCTATGAGAAAAATGTTTAGTAAATATAAAAAGCAGCCAATTTGGCTGCTAGCTTTGAATATTCTTATTCATTTGTTTGATGGCCGCTTTTTCAAGCCTTGAAACTTGTGCCTGGGAAATGCCGATTTCCTCCGCCACTTCCATTTGAGTTTTGCCCTGGAAGAAGCGTTTTCTGAGAATCAGTTTTTCCCGTTCATTCAGTCTCCTCATTCCTTCTTTGAGCGCTATTTCCTCAATCCATTGAATATCTTTGTTTCGTTCATCGCTAAGCTGATCCATCACATAAATTGGATCCCCGCCATCATTATAAATCGGCTCAAATAAAGAAACAGGATCCTGGATGGCATCCAATGCAAAAACGATTTCTTCATGAGGCACATCCAGCTCTTTAGCTATTTCTTCAGCTGTAGGCTCTCTGGACGTTTTACTCATGAGACGTTCCCTTACCTGCAGAGCTTTATAAGCAATGTCCCTTAAAGAACGAGAAACACGGATCGGATTATTATCACGCAGATACCTGCGTATTTCCCCAATAATCATCGGAACGGCATAGGTGGAAAACTTAACGTTTTGACTTAAATCAAAATTATCAATAGATTTCATCAGACCGATACAGCCGACCTGGAAAAGGTCATCAACAAATTCGCCTCTGTTGTTAAAACGCTGAATCACACTCAATACGAGACGCAAATTGCCGTTGACGAGTTTTTCCCGTGCGGTTATATCCCCCTTATGCATTTGCTTGAAGAGCTCTCTCATTTCTTCGTTTTTTAAAACTGGAAGCTTTGAAGTATCAACACCGCAAATTTCTACTTTATTTCGAGTCAATCCATTTCCCTCCTCACAGGAGCTGCTGTACAAAAAACAGTATCTCCTTGGAAAGGAAAAATATGCACCGGCTAATCCGGATGAAAGATGGGGAAATGGTCAAAGCATTATTAATACTAGGTTTTCACCTTGCAAAATTTTGTAAAAAATATTGCCAGCTTTAATATTCTAAACCATCTTATTAAATTCTTTTTTTAGTCTTTTTATTATTCTTTTTTCCAGGCGTGAAATATAGGATTGGGAAATACCCAGCATATCTGCCACATCCTTTTGAGTTTTTTCTTCGCCTGATCCGAGGCCAAACCTGAGTTCCATGATCTGTTTTTCACGATCTGAAAGCTGATACAATGCCTTTAACAGCAGCTTTTTATCAACATTCGCTTCGAGATCTTTTGTTATGATGTCATCCTCAGTGCCCAGAACATCAGATAGAAGAAGTTCATTGCCATCCCAATCAATATTTAGGGGTTCGTCAAAGGAAACTTCAGAACGAATTTTATTGTTCCTTCTTAAATACATGAGAATTTCATTCTCAATACAGCGGGATGCATATGTAGCCAGTTTGATTTTCTTCTCCGGGTTAAAAGTATTTACTGCTTTAATAAGCCCAATCGTTCCAATACTGATTAAGTCCTCTATATTAATGCCTGTATTTTCAAACTTTCTGGCAATATACACAACAAGTCGAAGATTTCTTTCAATTAAAATGGACCTTGCCGCTTTATCACCTTTTGGAAGCTTAATCAGGAGCATTTCTTCTTCTTCCTTACTGAGTGGAGGAGGCAATGCTTCGCTGCCGCCTATATAATATACTTCATCTGTTTTGATCCCCAGCTTAATCAACAATTTATACCAATAGTAGGATAAGCGAAGTTTTAACTTTTTCATGAATTGTCCTCCTTCTAAATTAAGTTCGTGCAGAGTATAGTATATTAACTTACTTTTGCATCGGGCTTTATTGTACTTCTGCCTGTAAGCATCTTGGGGTGCACGATGCACTGAAACGAATCGTCTGATGAAAGCTGCTGCATGGAAAATGATATTAACCCGCGTTCTGCTTCGATTATTTCATTCTCTTTTTCAAAGAGAATCCGGTCAGGCTTGAACCCTATGATTAATTGGTGTTCTTGTCCAACAACCTTACATGGAATGACCCTCATTTTATGCTCCCAATCCGCTCCAATTGACTCGCTGCCCATAATGATATCCTCCGGGTTTCCTGCCATTTTACTGATTTCAGGCGGAAACTCATCCAGCCTGTCTTTTATGGATATGAACATAACAGGCATTTTCGAAATAGGATCGTATAACTGGTTGCCGCTGTCAATCAGGCCCTTGAAGCAATATTCTGTTTCATTGATCACAACACGCACCAGGATTAAAGAGTCATACTGAATTTTTGTCATCTCAATTCCCTCAACATTTCTCTTTGAAAAATGCCAGGCAAGGGGAAACCCAATAACCACGAACAGCCAGCTGATTGGATCACCAAAGCCTTTTATGCTTGCCATCATGACAGATGAAGAAAGCTTAAAATCAAAATTGATAAAATAATGAATGCCTATTAAGGAGCCTCCAACTAAAAAAGTAGCAAAATAAAAAGTCATGAGAGCTTTTACAAAATAACGTAAACGCTTAAAGCCGAAAACAACCAATACCATTACAATCGAGAAGAGCAGCTTAGTGAACGGATGACCTGAATATTCTTGAAAAGGTGTAAATGCTAATAAAATAATGATGGAACCTATGAAGCCGCCCGCAAAAATTTTCCATAGTCCGGTTTCTCTTTTTAGAATTATGGCTGTTAAATAAAGGAGCAGGCTGTCAAACATAAAATTCAATGCCCAGATAACATCCAAATAGACCGTCAATTATCTTCCTCCTTTATAAAAATCAGAATCTGATAGATTGACGTGAGGTTCCAATTCTCTCATATAGTTAAAGTGCTATGATTCTGTTAGAAAATAGTATAGCGCATTTCAGTAACGAAAGTGTGTCGCTTTCTGTATGCAAAAAGATAGAAATTTTCCCTATTCCCAACGGATTTTGTCATTATTTTTCTATTCATTGCCTCTCCTATTTTCACTGGGTGTGATTTATATCACATTTTTTGTTTTCATTATCAACTATAATGACAGTGAAAATATTAAAAAGGAGTTTTGCTGATATGTTAGACACAAAAACAATTGAAATTATTAAAAGCACCGTACCTGTACTTGAAAAACACGGTGAAGATATTACGAAAACCTTCTATAAACTATTGTTTACAAATCACCCTGAACTGCTGAACATTTTCAATCACGCAAATCAAAAACAGGGCCGTCAGCAAAGAGCACTTGCCAACTCAGTATATGCGGCTGCAAAATATATCGATAATCTCGAGGCTATTATTCCGGTTGTCACACAAATCGCACATAAACACAGATCATTGGGGATTAAACCTGAACATTATCCAATTGTGGGAGAGCACTTAATTCTTGCAATTAAGGAAGTACTGCAAGAGGCTGCAACTGAAGAAATTATTGAGGCGTGGGTTAAAGCATATGGTGTGATATCTGATGCATTCATCGGATTGGAAAAAAATCTTTATGAGGATACATCAAATAAGCCAGGAGGCTGGGATGACTTCAGAACTTTCACTGTGGCCAAAAAGGTGAAAGAAAGTGATGTGGTTACATCCTTCTACTTTACACCGGCTGATGGAGGAAATATTTCCACTTACCTTCCTGGTCAATATATTAGTGTAAAATTAACGATTCCTGGCGAAGAATACACACAAATCCGCCAATACAGCCTGTCTGATTCCCCGGAAAAGACTTATTACCGGATTTCTGTAAAGAAAGAAGAAGGCTTCTCGGAAAAGCCGGACGGAAAGGTTTCCAACTATCTTCATAATGATCTTAACGAAGGCGATCAAATAGATATTAGTGCTCCTGCTGGAGAATTTGTTCTGGAGAATGTGGATAAGCCTCTGGTTCTGCTTAGCGGCGGGGTAGGCATTACACCAATGCACAGCATGTTGCGTCATCTTGATGCAACAGGAGTAAATCATGAAACTATTTTTGTACATGCTGCACTTAATGGAAATGTACATGCCTTTACCGGCGAAGTTCAGGAGATTGAAAAGAATAATCCATTAGTTAAAACATATTTCTGCTATGAAAAGCCAACAGAAAAAGATAAAACCGAAAAAGTCTACAGCAAAGAAGGCTATATTACTTCTGAGTGGTTAAAAACAATCGTGCCAAATAAAGAAAGTATGGTTTATATGTGCGGTCCAGTTCCTTTCATGCAGGCTATGTATGAAGCATTACTTGATGCTGGTTTTAAAAAGGAAAATATCCACTATGAATTCTTCGGTCCATCAATGCAATTAAAGGAAACTCAATCAGTTTAAAAATGTTATAAGCATGGCTCATTATTTTGAGCCATGCTTTAATGTGAAAAAACATTTATGACAACTGTAAAAAACACCTGGAATCGAGGCTGATTCCAGGTGTTTTTTCATTCATATATTATCTTCTGCGGTTGCGATTACGCAGGAACGTCGGGATATCCAACGTTTCTTCCGGCTGATGAGATTGGCTGCTTCTTACAGTTTCCTGTTGAGCTTCCTCTCTCTTTGGCTCACGCTTCATACTACTTCCCATATTTGGAGCAGATTTAGGCTGGCCGAATGATGGCCTCGTGGGCTTAGGCTGGATCACTTCTTCATTAAATCCCGTTGCAATGACCGTCACGACGATCTCATCTTTAAGATTTTCATTTATAACGGAACCGAAGATCATATTTACGTCCTGATCTGATGCCGAAGCAACAATGTCAGCAGCCTCCTGTACTTCATAAAGGCTTAGATTCGACCCGCCGGTAATATTCATTAAGACGCCTTGTGCTCCATCAATGGATGTCTCAAGTAAAGGAGATGAAATCGCTTTTTTCGCGGCTTCTGCTGCACGGTTTTCTCCTGCAGCAACACCAATTCCCATTAAGGCTGAACCTTTATTTGACATGATTGTTTTCACATCTGCAAAGTCAAGGTTAATTAATCCCGGGACAGCGATTAAATCGGAAATACCCTGAACACCCTGGCGAAGAACATTATCCGCTTCGCGGAATGCTTCAAGCATTGGAGTGCTTTTATCAACGATTTCTAATAGCCTGTCATTTGGAATGACGATCAGCGTATCAACCGCTTCCTTCATAGCAGCAATTCCGCCGGCTGCCTGAGTGGAACGCTTGCGGCCTTCAAAGGTGAATGGACGTGTAACGACACCAACAGTAAGAGCTCCTAAATCGCGTGCGATCTGGGCAATGACTGGCGCCGCTCCTGTTCCAGTTCCTCCTCCCATACCAGCAGTAACGAATACCATATCCGCACCTTTAAGAGCTTCTTCTACCTGCTCTTTACTTTCTTCTGCTGCTTTTTTGCCTACCTCAGGGTTGGCACCAGCCCCAAGTCCCCTTGTAAGCTTGCCTCCGATTTGCATTTTCACTTCTGCTTTTGATAAATTCAGCGCCTGTGCATCCGTGTTAACTGCAATAAACTCGACCCCTTGAACACCATGCTCAATCATTCTGTTTACTGCATTGTTACCGCCGCCTCCAACGCCGATGACTTTTATAGTTGCTAATGAATCCAAATTTGTATCAAATTCCAACATGACTTATCCTCCTAATTCGTCGACATTCCTAAGAACACCCTTATTTGATTCGCTTTTTAACGCACTCCCATAATGGGGCTGCAGTGCTTTTTCTATCCGCCGTTTGGCTTTCGATTCCGTTTCCCTAACCCTTGCGAATCAAATCAAGTTATTCGAAAAAGTATCCGAGGAACTTTTTAACTCTTGATGTGATCTTTTCTTCCGGCTGTTTTTCCGGCTTTGTTTTCGGTTGCGGTTGCGGTTTTTGCACTCGGTTATCTTTTGCTTCAGGGACAGTCACTGGCTGCTCCATTTTTCTGCCCTGTATTTTAGCATTCTTATATGCGAACTTAATCAATCCAACAGCAGTTGTGTACTGCGGTTCCCTTACTCCAATATAATCTGGAATGGCAATGCGGACTCTGTTCTGGAAAACATCCTGTGCCAGTTCAAGGATCCCCTGAGTGTTCGCAACCCCCCAGATAATACATAGCCGCCAGGAAGATCTTTTGCACCCAGACGTTTCACTTCGTGCTGGATAAGATCAAAAATCTCTTCCATTCGCGCTTCAATAATATCTGAAATTTCCAGCTGATTAAATTGCTGATGCTGATCGCTTCCGATGATGGGCACACTGAATACCTCATCTTCAGATGCATGATCATAGAAAGCATAGCCATACTTTGTTTTAATTTTTTCTGCATCTTCTGTAGAAGTACGGAGCCCGATTGATAAGTCTTTTGTAATGTGGTCTCCACCTACAGGAAGGACACTGGTTGCTTTTAAATAACCATTTTCGAATATGGCAATGGTTGTGGAGCCGCCCCCAATATCAACAAGTGCAACTCCAAGATTTTTCTCATCCTTGGATAATGCGAATGCACCTGCCGCCAGAGGCTGAAGTGTAATATCCATGATTTCAAGGCCAGCGCGTTCCACACACCGCAGAGTGTTATGTAAGATCGTTTTTGATCCGGTAATAATGGTGCCTTCCATTTCCAGACGCACACCAATCATTCCTCGGGGATCACTGATCTCGTCCAATCCGTCGACAATAAACTGTTTTGGAATGACATCAATGATATCCCTTTCCGGCGGGATCGATACAACTTGTGCCGCATCTATAACTCTAGCAACATCTTCGTCTGTTATTTCCCTATTTTCACTCGAGACCGCGACAACACCATGGGATGGCTGAAGCATAACATGATTGCCTGTTATTCCCACAATCACATTTTTTATTTCCATACCTATCATTCTCTCAGCCTGTTCGATTGCCTTTTTAATAGAATGAACTGTTTCGTCTATATCAACAATAGAGCCCTTGCGCAGACCCTCTGAATGTACATTGCCAACACCAATAATATTTAAAGTGTCATTGACCATTTCCCCAATGATTACTTTCACACTGGATGTACCGATGTCAAGACTAACATATATTTCATTGCTGTTCATTCTCTGGCACCTCCTTTTTTTTGCTATTCCGAATATTGAACAACAATCATTTTTTGCTGTTATTTGTTTTAATAAGTTAGTTTATCTATAAAATTATTCGTCAAAACTAATATTTTCCCTTTTTTAAATATCATTTTTTTCTGTTTTTTCTCTGTTTTGAGACCATTTTGCAATCAATATTCTTCTGATGACTGCAATATTCTGGAATAGCCTGACCCCAAAAGCAAATACTGCTGCTAAATACAAGTCTACACCAAGATGCACACCCAGAAAAGCTAAACTTGCTGCCAGCAGGATGTTAAAAAAGAAACCGGAAACGAAAACTTTTTCATCATAAATGTTTTGAAGCTGCGCCCGAATGCCGCCAAATAGAGTATCCAATGCAGCAAGAACAGCGATGGACAGATAATTCGAGTATTCATCCGGCACTTTTATATCTGTCATAAGTCCAAGTATCACACCTATGATCAATCCTAAAACGGGAAGCCACATTATGATTTGCCTCCTTCATCAGGTTTCACAGGCTCCATATATCTGATTCTCAATGTCTCATCATATGCAGGAACAGTAATTGGCTCTGCAGACTTTTCCACCTTTACCCGGAGATTGTCAATAAAGAATTCTTCTGCAGATTTCGATACCTGCATGCGGTTAAAGAGCTTCTCTGCAGATTGAAAATTCTCAGTGATTACTTTCACTTCAATAGGCAGGGATTTTAAGGCATATCCGTCTATCATGGTCTCCCTGTTAATGTCCCTTATGACGGTAGTGTTGATGACCCTTCTGCCTCCAATGGATATGTGCATGGCATCATACATGTTTAACTCGTTGACCAGCCGCTTAAGTAAATCAGGGGAAACAGAATCAGCCTGCTTGCCCAGGAGCAGTTCTTCATGTACGGGTTCTATGGTTAAGATTATGCCAGGTCCAGACACTTCACTTAATCCGGCTTCCATTTTTAATTCCTCGAGCGTCTCACGAAGCACTTGTTCTTTGCTTTGCTTGCGCTTTGTTTCATATTGGGCAATTTTTTCTTCGTTTGAACTGATTTCACGCAAAAGTTTTAATTGCAGTTCCTTTTCTTTAAGGATGTCAGCTCTAAGCTCCCAAGTGTCTCTTGTATCCCGGACAACAGGTTCCTTAACTGTTTGAAACTGTATGGCAATCATAAAGCCAATTACAACTGTTATAAAAGTAAAGCTGAACTTCTTTTTGCTGTCCACTTTAATTCCACCTTGCTTTCCCGAATAAATTATTCTGTGGACAAATTTTATACGAATGCTGGTTTGGCTTTACGAACCCAGTAATGGTTCAATGATAATTTCGCCCTTTTCCTCTAAAGTGAATTGGATGTTTTCATCTACCAATGTATCTTTCACTCCGCCTGTCAGATTCAGGGCTGAAGAAAGAACTTCGGCATCACCAATAGCAGTAATGACAAAAGGGGCAGGGTGCTGATAGCCGTCTACTTCTATCACAGGCCCATTGCATACAATATATGAACTGTGAGAAAGCCTCTGCCCGTTTATGGCAACTGCGGAGGCACCGGAAATATAGAGCTCATTAATTACTTTAAAGACATGGTGTTCATGTACAATATAATTATTAATGTTATCTTCATCAGGATCATAATCGCCATCTGCAAGAGTAACTTCAACACCCTGGCCCTTTACTTTAACTTTCCCCAGATGCATCCTGTACTTCTCAGCATCCTCGGCTAGATTAAAATAAACCTGCGCTTCCTGTGATAGCTCCTTTTCAATATCAAGAACGTTTTCCTGCTTTTGATGTAATTCTTTTTGAAGAGCTCTGTTTTTTTCCTCCAGCTCAACAAGCTGATTACGGAGCTCCAGGTCTCTTTCCCATTGCTTCCCGCTTAATGCCGGCTTTTCTTCTTCTCCCTGTGTAAGGTGATAGGAAAAAGCCATCATGTAACCCAGCACGAGAAAGACCAGGGAGAATATTACATGATTACCCTTCACCTTCATTTTCTTCTTCAATCTCTTCAGCTCCCTCTTTTTCATAAGCTTTAAAATAAGAGCCTACTTCCAAGTCAATGACTCCCTTTTTTCGGGATCCAGCTGGCTTATGATAGAAGGGTAGTGTGCCATTTTTTCTGAAAAACTTCTTAGTGTAGCGCTGACTTCAAAACCATCATTCATATACAAAGTAATATGATTGGAATCTGTCTTTTTTGGAGAGTGGTGGACTTCCGAAATTGAATTTAATACCTCTTCGGGCAGTGTTTCCAGTTCTCCGATCATCATATCAAGGATGTCACCCTCAGAAAAGCCATTTAGGATTGGTGCGTTAACAGGGATCTCTGCGGCTTTTTCATCCTTTAATATGCTCCCATTCTCCATAACAGGAAGGTAGTGCTTCTCTTTCGCTATGTAGGCAATGCGCTTTAATTCATCTACCTGTATAATTATTGTGCTAGGCAGCTGAATCTTAACAGTTGAAGATTTTATTTCAGGCAGCTCTTTAAGCTTACCCTCCATACCCTCTTCATCAACCTTCCAAATATTTGTTTTTTCAGTAACACCGCTGATTTGGATAATTTCTTCTTTATCATAAATTGAATTGCCGGATACTTTAATTTGTTTAATATGACTTAAGGGCGATTGAAAGTAGATAACTAAAACAATCAGCGAGAAAAAAAGCAGCAGCAAAAAGATCAGTCTTCTGTTGGCTTTCTTTTTTCTTTGCTGCTTAAGCTTCGGGATTCGATCCTCAAGCGAGACAACCTTACTTTTCTCCACATTTATCACCCCATCAAGAAAAGCGCAAGGACAATATATTAAATTAATCAAATGGCTTGTCCAGCACAATTTATGCAACCAAAAAATTAGGGAAGAGAACGGCATGTGACACATGCCGTTAACACTGCATACACTGTTATCTAATTAATCATTATATCACAATAAATGGTATCTGTGAGGTATTATTTCCCGTTACTTTCGACCGATTATTTCCACTTCTGTCTCCATTTTTACTCCGTACATATCAAAGATTGTATCCTTAATATGCTGAATAAGCGCCAGGACATCTTCCGCTTTTGCATCTCCCGCATTCACGATGAAATTCCCATGCATATTGGAAATTTGAGCTCCTCCAATGGAGTGGCCTTTCAAGCCGGCTTTCTCAATGAGCTGACCGGCATATTCAGGGAGCGGGTTACGGAAAATACTGCCTGCACAAGGAAAGTTCCACGGCTGTGTTTCCTTCCTGTAATCCTTATTCTTTTGCATTGCGGAGGATATTTTTTCCCGGTCTCCCTCTGTAAGCTGAAAAACAGCCTCAAGAACAATTCCTGGACGCTTCTTTTGAAGAACGGAGGTTCTATAAGAAAATTCCATTTCTTCATTTGTGAGCCAGCCCATCTTCCCATCTTCAAAAAGAACATGTGCCTTTGTCAGAATTTGTGAAATATCTGAACCGTGAGCACCTGCGTTCATATAAACTGCTCCGCCTACCGACCCGGGAATCCCGCTGGCAAACTCAAGTCCTGACAAGCCTTTTTTGCTGATTATGGTGGATAGAGCTACTAAAGAATAACCGCCGCCAGCTCTCAGCTCCGTTCCCTTAACATCCATGTGGTCCATCCCGCGGCCTAATTTAATGACCACGCCTTCTATGCCGCCATCAGATACGAGCAGATTCGATCCTCTTCCAATCGCTCTCCAGTTCAATTCAAATTGACGGATCAATTCCATCGCTTTTGCCAGGTTTTCTATGGAAGAAGGCTCAATAAACACATCGGCGGGACCGCCAATCTTCATTGTTGTATGATTAGCCATTGGTTCATTTTCTTTGATTGTTCCAATGTTTAATTCTTTAAGTTTGCTGATAAATTCGTCCATATTTACCTCCCTTTCTATTGATTCCAACCTAAATTTATTTATTCTATGCAAATTTACGATACAGGGCTACTTCCCGCTGCCTGAAACCAATTCTGCCATTAATTTGTAAAGTCTATTTGATGCATCGCGGATTCCCAGCTTTCTTGAAGCTTCCTTCATGCTATCCATTTTATCTTTATTGAGTATAATTCGGTCAATGCTATCAATAAGCTTTTTGCCTGTTAACTCTTTTTCAAGCAACAGCTCTGCAGCACCATGGTCACTAAGCGCCCTTGCATTTTTCTCCTGGTGGTTATTTGTAACATATGGGCTTGGGATTAATATGCTTGGTATGCCTAAAGAAGTTATTTCTGCCAATGTAGTGGCTCCTGCACGTGATACGACAAGGCTGGCTCCGGCCAGCACTTCTGGCATATTGTGAATAAATGGTTTGATTATCACGTTTTCAGGATTCCCAACGAGTTCTACTTCTTTTTGTACATCATCATAATGCACATCACCTGTTATATAAAGAACCTGATATGGCTTTTCACCAAGCTCAGCCAGTGTTTTTAATACTGCATCATTTATTGGTCTTGCTCCTCTGCTGCCGCCAAAAATTAACACAGCAGGAACACCTGTCTTTAATCCTGCAGACAGCCTTCCCCTGATTCCATCCTGTCCCAAAACCTCTGATGCACGCGGGTTCCCTGTCATGACGGTTTTAGTTTCCGGAAAAAAGGCCTTTGCTTCTTCAAAACAAACTGCAATTTTATCTACATACCTGCTTAAGAATTTATTGGTTAATCCAGGGACGCTGTTTTGCTCATGAATAATGGTTGGGACCCCAAGCTTGGAAGCAGCATATACCACAGGTCCGCATACATATCCGCCTGTTCCGATAACAACATCCGCCTTAAATTCCTTAAGCATCTTTTTGCTGTCACGAACGCCTTTCAGGAACCTTAAAACAGTTTTCACATTATCCAGAGAGATTTTTCTTTTAAAACCGGTTATATGTATTGATTTAAAAGGGATATTTTCACGATTCACAATCGTGTTTTCAAGCCCTTTTTCAGTTCCAATATATAAAAATTCAGCATCCTTATGTTCTTTCTGAATTTGTCTTATAAGCGCAAGTGCCGGATATATATGACCGCCAGTTCCTCCGCCGCTAACAGCAATTTTCATTCTTTCACCTCATAAAAGAGTAATAATCTATAGTATTCCTTTGTAAGCCCTCGGTAAATAATTATGAAGGCCAACAGCGCGTTGGAGTGCAAACACTCCCCCTCAATTCCCTATTCTACTATATTCAAAACAAATAGATAGGAACGAACATCATAATGTTAAAGAAATGTAATAAAGTGCAAAATTGCAAAGAAGTTTGATAATTCCACGTGCCGGATTTGTTGTTGCTTCCAAAAAAGAAACCCTGCTTCACAGGGTTTCCTAAAATGCATGTTATTAATGCGCTAGTACCTTGCATATCTGCTAATATTAAGCAGAACCCCTATAGCCATTAGCATCAGTGTCAGGGAAGATCCCCCGTAGCTCAGAAATGGAAGCGTGATTCCCGTAACAGGCATCAGACCTGTTACAACCCCTATGTTGATCATTACCTGTATAGCGACCATGGCTATAATCCCAACAGCCAAAAAACTCCCATATAAATCAGGGGCACCAAGAGCAATGCGGATGCCTCGCCATAAAAGAAGGGCAAATAACAATATGACAAAAGATCCGCCAATAAACCCAAGCTCCTCAGCTAAAATGGCAAAAATAAAATCTGTCTGCGGTTCAGGAAGATAGAAAAACTTTTGTCTGCTCTGTCCCAGACCAAGGCCAAACAGCCCTCCAGGCCCAATTGCATATAAGGATTGGATAATCTGGAAACCGCTGCCCAGCGGATCCTCCCATGGGTCAAGAAAGGATGTTATCCTCTTTATTCTGTAAGGGGCTGACAGAACCAGTGCCACAAATCCGGCCAGACCCGCAGCGGCAAACCAGACAAAGTGGCTGATTCTGGCCCCTGCAATGAAAATCATGACAACACAGGTCCCCACCATTACAGTTCCTGTCCCTAAATCAGGCTGCAGCATAATTAATCCAAATGCTAAAAACACCAGCCCTAAAGATGGTACAAGGCCTTTTCGGAAAGAAGTGATCAGCTTTTGTTTTTCGGAGAGGAATTTTGCCATAAACACAATCATGGCAAGCTTCATAAACTCCGAAGGCTGTATGGAAAATGCACCAACGCCAATCCAGCTCCTCGAACCGTTTCTCACGTTTCCTACACCCGGAACCAGCACCAGAAGCAAAAGCACAAAACAGATGATGATTAACACTTTTGCCCAAGTTCTCCAGGTCCAATAATCCACATTCATAATAAAAAACATCGCAATAATTCCAACTCCGGCAAAAAGCATTTGCCTTTTCGCAAAAAAGAAAGAATCGTCAAATTTATAATCCGCCCAAATTGCACTGGCACTGTATACCATAGTCAATCCTACAGCAAGCAGCGTTAAGGTGACGATCATTAATATAAAATCGGGAGTGGTTTTTTTAGCCGGCAACGAAAACACCTCGAATGCAAGTTTTAGGGCTGTCAAAATAGAACAATATGCCCTGCCAAAATAAGCTTATCCGCTTTCCGGCAGTCTTTTGTATCTATTTAAAGCTCTAAATGCCACGCGAGGAAGTTCAATGCCTTTGCTGAAAGTTTCTTAGTCCCGCAGACAAGCCCTTAACTAAGTTTATGCACCGCATCTATAAACATGTCTCCCCGAACCTCAAAAGTTTTATATTGGTCCCAGCTTGCACAGGCAGGAGAAAGAAGAATCACATCTCCCGGCTCCGAAAGCTTGAAGGCTGCAGGTACGGCGTTTTCAACATTATCGACACGCTCAATTGTTTTTATTCCCGCTTCCATTGCTGCTTTTTCAATCTTTTCAGCAGTTTGTCCAAAGGTTACCAGAGCCTTTACCTTTTTAAGAGATGGGATGAGTTCATCAAAGCTATTTCCGCGGTCAAGACCTCCTGCTAGAAGAAGAACAGGCTGATCAAATGCTGCGACCGCATTCTTCGTTGCAAGGATGTTCGTTGCTTTAGAATCATTATAAAATTTCCTGTTTTGATATTCCCCAACATATTGCAGGCGATGCTTTACACCTGTAAACGAACCCAGAACCCGCCTGATGGCTTCATTCCCGATTCCTGTCAGCTTGGCAGCTGCCACTGAGGACAGGATATTCTCTAAGTTGTGCTCCCCTGGCAATGAAACATCTTTTCTTTCGATCACTTGTTCATCATTAAAATAAATCCAGCCATCTTTCACATATGCACCTTCAGACAGCACTTTGGAAGTCGAAAAAGGAATGATCTGAGCCTTTGAGCGGGCAGCCGCTTCCAATACTTTATCCTGGTCGGCATTTACAATGAAATAATCCTGTTCAGTCTGATTCATCGTAATGTTTGCTTTGGCTGCATGGTATTCTTCTCTTGTGCCATGGTAATCCAAATGGGCATCATATAAATTGGTCAAAATGGCAATTCTCGGCCTGAAATCCCGAATGCCCATCAGCTGAAACGATGAAAGCTCAATCACGATATTGTTTTCTTCCGCGGCATCCTGGGCAACTTCGGAAGCTACTGTACCAATGTTTCCAGCGATCAGCGGCATCTTGCTCCCTTCCTGAAGCATTTCAAAAACAAGTGTTGTGGTTGTCGTTTTTCCGTTTGTGCCAGTAATCGCAATAAAAGGAGCTTCAGAAACCTGATAGGCAAGCTCCACTTCTGTAATAACCGGTATGCCCTTTTCAAGGGCTCCTTTTATCATTGGATTATGATATGGTATACCGGGATTTTTTACGATCAGCTCAAACCCCTCTTCAAGGAGTTCAATGGGATGCCCACCGCATATAACCGTAATCCCCTGCTCAAGCAGTCCTTGTGCTTCAGGATTCTCTGCAAGCGGCTTATAATCATTGACAGTCACAAATGCTCCTAGCTTATGTAAAAGGGAAGCTGCACTCACTCCGCTTTTCGCCAGTCCCAATACTAATATTTTCTTATGTCGATAGCGATTTATTTCTTTCACTTACACCCACACCTCAATATAAATTCCTAAGATTGCAAACAATAACCCAACCGTCCAGAACGTAACAACAACCCGCCATTCAGACCAGCCTACCAATTCATAATGATGGTGAAGCGGGCTCATGCGAAAAATCCGTCTGCCGGTGGTTTTAAAAGAGGCAACCTGCAGAATAACAGATACTGTTTCAATAACAAAAACCCCGCCGATAATAATCAGGATGATTTCAAGCTTTGTCAGGATGGCTATGGTCGCAATAGCACCCCCAAGAGCCAGTGAACCTGTGTCTCCCATAAACACTTTTGCAGGATGGGCGTTAAAGACAAGGAAACCCAATACTGCTCCAACTACTGCTACAGAAAAAATGGATACTTCAAATTGGGATTGATTCCAGGCCAGTACTGCAAATGCTCCAAAAGCGATTGCGGCCGTCCCGGAAACAAGTCCATCAAGTCCATCTGTCAGATTGACAGCATTCGAGAATCCGACCAGCCAGAAAATAATAAATAAAACATATCCCCAGCCCAAATCAACCGAAATATCTGTCAGTGGAATATGTACTTCTGTTGATAAGTCATTCTGCTTATAAACAAAATAAAAAATCACGGAAATAATAATCTGGCCCAGAAGCTTCTGTTTTGAAGTCAGGCCTAAATTACGCTTCAATACCACTTTAATAAAATCATCCAGAAAACCGAGGAGTCCAAACCCCAGGGTAACCAGAAGCAGCAAATATGTTTCTACTGCAGGCTGTGAAAATTTACCGGTCATAAATAAAGTGGTCACCGTGACGGATAGAAGAATCATAATTCCGCCCATTGTCGGAGTACCTGTCTTCTTCATATGGGATTTCGGGCCTTCTTCACGGATGCTTTGCCCAAATTTTAACCTTCTCAGGAAGGGAATAAATATGGGAGACAGCAATACCGTAATTAAAAAACCTGCCAATATTGTGAAAAAAATAACTTGCTCCATCATACTTATCCCCTCCTTTCGCGTTTGGCATTACCCGCAGTTTCCGCTAATCTTGCAGCCATTACAGCAATATCATATGTTGTTTCTTTTTCTTTAAGACTTTCTTCATCCGAAATAAGGAAATTAGTTGTGTTCATCTTTTCTTCTGCTTTACTTAATTTATTAATATATAATTCCATGATATCCTTTAAGCCTTTCGTTAAGTCGTTAGTATAAAAAATAGGGAAATGATTCGGGGTGTATGACGGCGTTTCGGCATTCTTATTCCAGATTGCAGCAACAGCCCCTCTTTCAATAGCTTCCTTCAGATTTCCGTCTTCCCCGAAAGGAATATAAATTCCTTTTGGCTGCAGGTCAGAAGAGGACGATGCCACGGTATGAAATTCCAGCTCATGATCCTTTATTCCTTTGACTGCCGGAAACAATTCCGCTAAATCCTGATACGTCAAATACATTTTATCGCTCCTCTATAGCCTCTTTTGCCACCAGACGGTCATCAAAATCAAAAACATGGCTGCCTACAATCTGATAGGTCTCATGACCCTTTCCTGCTATTAAAATAACGTCTCCTGCACTGGCTTTTTTCACCGCATAGTGAATGGCTTCTTTTCGATCGACGATTACTTTATAACTTTCTTCTTTTACTCCCTCTTCCATATCCCTCAGGATTTGGATCGGGTCTTCACTTCTCGGATTGTCTGAAGTAAAGATTGGGTCTGTACTGTACTGGCATGCAATTTCAGCCATAAGCGGACGTTTGGATCTGTCTCTGTCTCCTCCGCAGCCCACGATGGCGAAAATGCGCTTCTGTGCAAATTGCTTTACTGTTTCCAGTGCATTTTTCAGGCTGTCCGGAGTATGTGAATAATCAACGATCACAGAAAAATCCTGGCCTGCATCTACGGTTTCAAATCTGCCGGCTACACCTTTAACTTCTTCTGCAGATTTAATGATTTGAGAGATTGATATCCCTGCAGCGATACCTGCTCCAATACTGGCAAGGACGTTATAGATGCTGAACTTGCCTATCATTTTTAAAGAAACTTTATGCTTTCCGAATGGAGAGATTAAGTCAAATTCCGTACCGGCAGCAGTCATTTGAATATTAACGGCCCGCAGATTAGCTTCCTGATCAATTCCATAGGAAATGACATGAGCAGCCGTCGATTTTTCATATTCTGCAGAAGCAGGGTCATCTGAATTTAAAATGGCATACTTCGGTTCTCCATGATTATAGGCGCTTCCAAGCTGGGCAAACAACAGCCCTTTTGCTCTCCTGTATTCATCCATCGTTTTATGATAATCCAGGTGATCCTGTGTCAGGTTCGTAAATACGGCTATATTAAAATCACAGCCATGAACACGGCCTTCAACAAGTGCATGAGAAGACACTTCCATTACAGCTGAATCCACACCGGCATCTGCCATTTTTCTAAATGTGCTTTGCAGAGTCAGGCTTTCAGGAGTAGTATTTTTCACTTCAAAAGTTTCATCGGCAATCTTCGTATACATCGTGCCAATTAAGCCGGTCTTTCTTCCTGCGTCTGCAAGAATCTTTTCAATTAAATGACTTGTTGTTGTTTTGCCATTAGTCCCTGTTATGCCAATTAAATGAAGCTGCTTGCTCGGCTGTCCATAAAAAGCATCAGCCAGCACGGCCAACGCCCGTTTTGTATTTTTAACTACTATAACCGGGATATCCAAGTCCAGTTCTTTTTGGGCAACAACAGCTGCTGCACCTTTTTCGGCAGCAGAAGCTGCAAAATCATGGCCATCTACCGTATAGCCCTCAATGCAAACAAACAGACTTCCAGGCAGAACTTTCCGGTTATCGTTAACAATCGCTGTGATTTCAGGGTTTTCACCTTTATATGTCATATAAGGCTGTAAAAATCGCAGCAGTCTATGTAATTCCATCTTTACCATTCCTCTCATGTTAAAACAGAGCAAACTATTCCCTTTTTTAATGAAACTGGTCAAAATAAATAAATATAATCAAAACAACATTCTAAATGATGGCGATATATATTGTACAGGATAATTGCTTTTTTAGCTATTTTATATATAGAAGCAGAACCACGAAAGTATGTTACAGTTTCCTTACAAACAAAAAAATTCAGGCGGCGCAGAGGAAGCCGCCCTCATTCCTTATCTTATTTATTATCAAAATACAGGCGGATCGTTGAACCTTCCTTTAACTTAATGCCCGGCTGCGGCGTTTGTTTTACCACCGTATTCCCTGTCCCGCTGGCATCAATTTTCAGGTTAAGATATAGTTCCCCAAGGTCTTTCTTTGTCATACCTACCATATCAGGAACCTCAATCATTGGGGAATCCATCCATGTCAGCTCTTTTTCAATTTGATTTTTGCGGGGCTTTACACCCATCGCGCGCAGGCTGTCCCCCATGATTTCCCCTACAATCGGAGCAGCTACAACACCCCCAAATTGAACGGTTCCTTTTGGATTATCCACAGCCACATACACGACGAGCTGAGGATCATCAGCAGGTGCAAACCCTATGAATGATACGATATGGTTATTTTCCAGGTACCGGCCATTTTGCGCTTTTTGTGCAGTCCCCGTTTTCCCCCAACACGATATCCATCAACGAACGCTTTTTTTCCTGATCCTTTTGCCACAACTGACTCAAGCGCTTTGCGGATTTCATCAGATGTTTCCTTTGAAATTACTTTTCTTTTTGCATCAGGCGATTTTTTCATCAATACTTCACCTGTTGCTGGATTTATAAGCTCTTTTGCTATATAAGGCGTATATAATGTTCCCCCATTAACCGCAGCTGAAATGGCTGCTACCTGCTGAATCGGGGTAACGGAAACCCCCTGACCAAAAGCAGTGGTTGCCTGCTCGACTGGGCCAACCCGATCGAGATTAAACAGGATCCCTTTCCCCTCTCCCTGAAGGTCGATACCGGTCTTTTCGCCGAACCCGAAGTCCCGGATATATTTAAATAGTGACTCTTTGCCTAATCTTTCACCCAGCTCTACAAAGCCGGGATTGCAGGAATTCTGTACTACTTCAAGATAAGTCTGACTGCCATGTCCGCCTTTTTTCCAGCATCTCAGTCTGGCACCGCCAACTTCAACAGATCCCGGGTCGTGGAAATGATCTTTTTCCAAATTTACCTTTCCCTCTTCTAATGCAGCTGCCAGAGTAATGATTTTAAATGTTGAACCTGGCTCGTATGTACTCCATATCGGCAGATTACGGTTGTAGATCTCAGGAGGAACATTTTTAAAATTCGCCGGGTCAAAATCCGGTCTGCTGGACATCGCAAGAACCTCTCCATTATTTGGATTCATGGCAATTGCAATTATTCCATCAGGATTATATTCCGCCTGAGCTATATCAAGCTCCCTTTCTACAATAGTCTGTATCTTTGAATCGATGGTAAGCTTTAAGTCCATTCCATCAACCGGCGGCTTATAGTCATCCGCCATATCGTTCATGCGCTCTCCCTTTGCATTCGCATAAAACTTAACAGAACCCTTTTTCCCTTTTAGCTTTTCATCATAATATAACTCAAGGCCCATAAGACCCTGATTATCAATACCCGCAAACCCCAGAACATGAGATAGGTAATTACCGAAAGGATAATGGCGTTTTGAATCTTCACCAATGTAAATTCCTTCAATACCCAATGCACGGATTTCTTTCGCTTTTTCATGGGAAATCTTTCTGCCTTGAGGAATCTTCACACTTGATGCCTTTTTGGTGATAAGCTCGTAGGCTTTTTCCTTTGACATATTCAGTACTGCAGCCAATTTCTCTGCAGCATCTGCAGGATCTTTGATTTGTCTGGGTACAACATAGACAGTTGGAGCACTGACATTCGTAGCCAGTGGAACACCATTTCGGTCAACGATTTCTCCTCTTTCCGGTTCGAAGGGGATATCTCTGCTCCAGAGCTCCTTTGCGCCATCTGTAAGCATATTCCCCAGAAAAAACTGAACATATCCCAGACGCAAATCAATTATAAAAAAAACGAGAATACCAACAAACAACGCTGCAGTCAGCCGTTTTCGAACGGTTACATTTGAAACACGCATCTACGGACGAACCTCCTTAAATTATGGCTCGTTCCAATATATGCTTGTACCAAAACGAATAGAACGCACTGCCGCACATCCGGCAGTACGTTCCCCAATTAATCAAGCACTGTTTCCTCTTCTTCCTGCTGCTCTTCTGATTTGAGGTTCTCCTCATTATATTTCTCAGCAGGATGCTCTAGTTCGACTATTAAATAGTCACCTTCCCTAAGTACAGAACCGGCTTTTAGATTTTGTTTCACCACATATCCGCTTCCAACAGTATTAAGCTTTAAGTCAGCAAGCTTCGCTACCTTCATGACGTCCCTTAGAGACCATCCAGACATATCAGGCACTGTTAATTCACCATCTGTCTTTAAAATCACTCGTTCGCCTTCAAGCAAATTGTACATATTGCCAGGGACCTGCCTTTGTATCTTGGTGCCCTTTCCCAGCACTATTGCCTCAAATCCGGATTTTTTTAAATGTGCTTTTGCTTCCTCAACTGTTTTTCCTTCAACTTCAGGCGCATGTTCCGAGTTTGCCTTTAGTTCTTTTGCCGGTTCTATATTTAAATATTGCAGACTGCTTTTCATTACCGGTGTAAAAATCTTAGCAACAGGTTCTGCACCATTTGTACTGAGATCAATTTCCGGCTGCTGGACCGCTACATAGATGATCAGTTCAGGATCATCTTTTGGCGCCATTCCTAAAAACGAGAAGATGAAATTCTCATGACCTGTTAAATATCCCCCGCCATTTGGATCGGGGATTTGGGCAGTCCCCGTTTTTCCGGCAACCTCGTAGCCTTCGATATTATACCTTTTATAACCTGTTCCTTTTTCAGAAGACACAACTGTTTCCAGGATATCCCTGGCTTTCTTTGCCGTTTCTGCAGAAATAGGATTTCCCTTCACTTTCGGCTTTGTTTTTTTCACGACTTCCTTTTTATCGCTATCAACAATACTGCTGATTACATGCGGCTGCATCATTTTGCCGTCATTCGCGATGGCAGTGGCTGCCTGTATCTGCTGAATAGGCGTAATGGCCGAACCTTGTCCAAATCCCGTAGTTACCTTATCAAGCGGCCACTCATAAGCGATCTTTCCGCCCGTTTCATTCGGCAGGTCAATTCCCGTCGGATTTTCAAAACCGAACTTTGTTATATATTCCCTGTATTTTTCATACCCAAGTTTTTCTTTCACTATTTTGGCAAAAGCCACATTCGATGAACGCTGAACACCTTCAAGATAAGTAATCGATCCCCAGCCGCGTCCCTGATTATGGTCCCGTATAGCCGGTGAATTTTCGGTCACTTTATAACTTCCTGATTTATACCATTCATTCGGATCAAACTCACCCTCCTCAATGGCAGCAGCCAAAGTAAAAATCTTCATGGTTGATCCGGGTTCAAATGAGTTCTCAATCACTTCATTATGCCAGGTGTCTTCGATGCCTTCCTTTGTTTTAGGATGAAAGGATGGCCTCTGTCCCATTGCCAAAATTTCACCTGTTTTAGCATCAGCGACTACTGCAACCATTTTTTTCGGCTGATATTCCTCGTCTACTTTATTCATAGAATCTTCGAGAAAAGTCTGGATCTTCTTATCGATCGTAAGATACACATCTTTGCCATTTTGAGCAGGCTGGATTTTTTGATCTCCATTAGGAAGCAGATAGCCCCATATATCACTTTCATAGCTGAATTTCCCATCTTTTCCTGTGAGCACCTTATTTAAGCTCTGCTCGAGGCCCAGCATCCCGACTGTATCGGTCTTATTGGTTTTTGATTTTTTCTTTTCAACATACCCGACTAAATGCGAGGCGAAGACCCCATTTGGATAAAACCGCTTGGAATCTGTTATGAATGTAATCCCGGGCAATTTCATATCTTCTATTTCTCTTTTTGTCTTTAACGGAAGATCGCGGCCCTCTTTTCCAAATTCAACCTGGAATGGTTTATCTCCATCTTTTGTTTTCTTTGTTAAAATCCTGTAAATCTCTGACTCTTCCAGGTCAATAACTTTCGAAAGCGCGGCTGCTGTTTTTCCGGGGTCTTTCACATAATCAGGTTTCATGTCTTTGTCCAGGATTGCTACAAGCTTGTAAGAAATCGTATCCTCGGCAATGACCTCTCCATTCCGGTCATAAATGGTGCCCCTTTTGGCCTGAATGGTCTTTTCGCGTTCATATTTCTGCTGGGCTTTAGCCGCAAGTGCGTGGCCTGCTGCCTCACCTGTTGCCTGAATAGAAACAAAGCGAAAAATTAATACAAAAAAGAGCAGGCTGAATATTAAAAATAATATCGCTGCTCCAAAATTGATATTTGGCTGTTTCTTCATTAATCTTCCACGACCTTGACATTATTTCCGCTGAATTTGAGACCCATTGCTTCAGCTTTCGCTTTAATGCGTTCGTATGTACTTAATTCGCTCACTTGCATGCTAAGATCTGTATTCACTTTGGTCTGCGTTTGGATTGCTTCTTCTGTTTGCTGAATTTCTTTGTTTACTTCGTAAATGGCCGCCTGATTTGAAACCATTTGCACTGCACCAAAACAAACAATGCCAGTGAAAGCAAGTCCCAGTATTTTCTCGCCGGGGAAAGCCAGGACTTTTTTGTTTTTAATTTCTTTGGGGCCTGTACGGGCTGGGTTTGAACATCAAATTGTTTTTCTTCCTGTATTTTTCGGGCTAAATTGCTCATAATTCCCCTCCTGTAATTTTATTCTCTATTCGATTAAAGCTTTTCTGCTATTCTCAGCTTTGCGGACCTTGCTCGATTATTATGTTCCAGCTCTTCCTCTGAAGGCAGAATCGGCTTTCTGTTAATTAACTTTAAGATTGGTTTATATTCATCTGGAATAATCGGCAGGCCAGGAGGCAGATTTGGTGTTTCGCTGGCTTTTTTTAAGGCAGCTTTACAAATTCGGTCCTCCAGTGAGTGAAACGTAATTACGCTGATTCTTCCATTGGGATTTAATATGTCAATAGCCTGGTGCAGAGAATCTTCAAATACACCTAGTTCATCATTAACAGCTATTCTGATTGCCTGAAAAACACGCTTGGCGGGATGTCCGCCTTTTCGCCTGGCAGGTGCAGGAATGGCCTCTTTAATAATTTCTACCAGCTGGCCTGTTGTTTCTATTGGAGAAACTTCCCTTGCCGCTTCAATTTTCCTCGCAATTTGCTTTGAGAATTTCTCTTCACCATACCTGAAGAAGATTTTCACAAGTTCACCATATTCCCAGCTGTTTACCACATCATAAGCGGAAATATCAGCACCGGTATCCATTCTCATATCAAGCGGGGCATCATTATGATAACTGAATCCTCTTTCAGGTGTATCCAGCTGAGGTGAAGAAACGCCAAGATCATATAAAACACCATCCACTTTAGAAACACCAAGGTTTTCAAGCTCTTCTTGAAGATACTTAAAATTACTTTTGATAATCGTGATTCTGTCACCATATTCAGCCAGTTTTTCTTTCGCGTGTGCAATTGCTGTGTCATCCTGGTCAAATGCGTATAGCTTTCCTTTTTCAGACAGCTGGGAAAGAATTAATTTACTGTGGCCTGCTCCGCCCAGCGTACAATCCACATACACACCATCTGGATGGATGTTTAAGCCTTCTACTGTTTCTTTTAATAGTACTGTTGTATGTTCAAACATTGTTGAATGAATCCACCTTTCCAATCAGAGAAGCACAAGACGCAATGTAAGCATCCGGAGCTAAACAAGTATCTTTGTTTCACGGGAAATTATATTACTAAAACATTCCCATTATATATCAAACCCAATCATATTTTCCGCAATATCAGCAAAAGATTCCTCTGATTCTGCAAAATAGTCTTCCCAAAGATTTTTGCTCCATATCTCGATCCGATTGGAAACGCCCAGCACTACACATTCTTTTTCCAATTTTGCATATTGCAGAAGCGGGGAAGCAATATTTATTCTTCCTTGCTTATCTATTTCACATTCAGTGGCACCTGAAAAGAAAAAACGGGTAAAAGCACGGGCATCTTTTTTAGTAAGGGGAAGGCCTTTTAATTTCTCTTCAAGCTGCCTCCACTCATCCATGGGGTAGCCAAACAAACATTGATCAAGCCCGCGTGTCAAAACAAATGTTTCACCCAGGTTATCACGAAACTTGGATGGCACGATGAGACGGCCTTTGTTATCAACGTTGTGATGGAACTCACCCATGAACATACCCACTGCACCCACTTTCTAACTCAAATGTACCACAATCCCCCACTTTCCTCCACATGTTTTTAATTATTCTACCACTACATTTAAAATCCTGCTTCCTATAAGGTATTCACGCATTTTCCGTTCGTCTTTTTATTACATTTTCTTTAAACTCTTTACTGTTTTTTCACAAGGTTTTTCAAGGGGTAAATGCCAGGCGATAAAGAGGTTTCACCTTCTTTTTCATATAGAAAAGGACCTTATCCGAATGGATAAGGTCCTTAGAATAATGGCGAATATTAAATTTTTATGACTTTGTGTGTCCCATCAAAATCAAACGAGAAATGGAGCAATTCTTCAAGAAAATCTGTCCCATATTTATTAAGGTAATACAGAATATTCCACACTCTCTCCTGAGGAATGCCGCCCGGTCTAAGGGAGTTTTCAGCTTTTTCATATTTTTTAATGACCACATCATATTTTTGCTGTATGGATTTCTGTATTTTATTCTCCATGAAATCTATCTGCTTTAATAAAAGCTCTTCATTTTTCTTCAACAGTGGAAGAAGGGCACTAACATCTTTTAATGTAAGCTCTTCAATAAGCTCATAATTTTGTTTTAACTGCTCTTTTGTTTTACGGAACTGGTCTTCTATACTTTCATTTTTAGTACTCTCTAGATAAACTTCCTTCACTTCTTCTGTTCCTGAAATGAGCACAGACTGTAAATCAAGTCCTAATTCGTCCAAATCACTTTCTACAGACCGTTCTAAAAAAGTTATATTTAAACGTGGCATAATAGGAGGCATTTTCATCCCAAACCATTCAAATGCCATTTTCAGTTCTGCCCAATAAGCAATTTCGCCAGGCCCGGCTATAAAGCCAAGAACCGGAAACAGGCATTCCTGAGTGATCGGTCTTGTCACCACATTATTGCTGAGTCTTTCCGGATGAGTTTCTGCAATCTCCAGAAGCTCATTCATGGTAAATTCATGGAAGCATTCCTTACCTGTAAATACCTTTTTATCCTGATTGAACTCCAGTAGAATCCTTTCCTTATGCTTTTCATCATAATAGAACAGGTTGGCAGCATTATCACTTAAATCAATGGCATTTGGAAATCCCGAATTCTCCAGGTTTTGCTGCTGGCTTTTCACACGGTTTGTGATTTCTTCAAAGCCTTTGATCTGTTTGCCGAAAATACTGCTTTCAAGTTTGCGGAGCCTTTGGTCCCCGGAATCAACCAGAAGAAGCCCTGTTTCTTTAAATAGATGCATGATAATGCCTGCAAAGAAATCCACATACGTATGGGAGTGCATAATTATTTCTTCCAATATCAAAAGGATATTTTTTGTATGTTCGGTCTCTCCAAAAGTTTCAATGATGTCTTCCACCCATGCCCTGCACTTTTCACCGTTCAAAGGGACATTTGATACCATTTTCTTCTCCAGGACTTTTTCAGGATAAGTCATTTTTTCCAATTTATTATTCTTCTCGATGAAAATGTGATTTACTTCCTGATAGTCATGATCCTCGCCTGCAATCCAGAAAACAGGTACAACTGGAATACCCAGCTTACTTTCCTGCTTTTTTGCAAGATGAATGATTGAGATGATTTTATGTATAGTATAAAGAGGTCCCGTCAAAATCCCTGCCTGCTGCCCTCCGATAATCACAGCACTATTTTCTTGCTTAAGCTTATTTAGCGAGTCATGAACTGCCGGGGAAGAAGGAAAACGATCCATAAACTCTCCAATATATTGAGAAAGTTCTTTTCTCATAAACGAACGGCCCTTCAGTTCAGCTAACCTTGCTTTATAATCAGAATCCGAATTATAACGATAGTGGAAAAACTGCATAAGTTCTTCTGTTTGTGCAATATAATCTGTTGCAAACCGGTTTGTTGCCGGTAATGAGAGATTAAGAATCTCCATTAATGAACTTCCTTTCTCATAGCTGATCAATTTTGATTTTCATCTTATGAGTATAGCATTGTCTTAATTGAAAAGAAAAAAACTTTGCTTACCTAAATGCTTCAATTCTAAATGTTAAATCATAATGTTTATAAACCTGTTTATTAAGGTATGAAAACAACGGAAGTTACCCTTTGAACAAGACCGATTAGCATCAAGATGATATAAGCAGTTAAATAGAGCAGGAAATTAAATCTCCAGAATCCTTTAAATAAGATACGCATATTAATTTCATGCTTAATTCTCCAATGAATGATAATAAAAATGACAGCTGTAATGAGGAGGGATAGAATAATCATCCAGAGAAAAGATTTGTCCCAGATAACAATAATTAAATAGTGAACCGACAATATAAATAAAAAAGTGCTTACATCCAAGGCAATATGTACAGATTTTTTATGTTTTTTTGTAATTTGTTTGCTGATTATAAAAACAGCCAGATACCCGAGCAGCGGTATAGTCACCAGTGTTGCAATCAGGCTTGAGAACACAGTGTTCAACTTATTTCCCCCTCTCCCTGCCTTTAATCTGACAATAAAGACTTTCTGTATACGGAGCAGACATCTTCTTCATTTCAGCTTCCTTGAGGATATAGCCTAAAATAGCATCTATCTCAGTTTCCCTGCCTTCTTCAATATCCTTAAGCATCGAGGATCTGTTCATCGCTGTTTCCTCACAGACACTTTTCACGTGGCTTAAAGCAGCTGTCTTATCAGTGATATTTAATATGGCACTTACTTCGTCAAACAACTTTAAAAATAGCTGATAATAATATTTATTCGAAAGCAGTTCACCATTTCTAACACGGAGAACTGCAGTGAGAGGGTTGATCAGACTGTTGACGATTAATTTTTGAATTAGCATTTCCAGATGATCTCCGATGAAAGTAAATGGAAAAAAGCAAGATGCCGAATCGGATATTTTCCTCAAAAAATCCATATCTCCCTTTAATGCTGCCACTTTTGTGACTCCAACCCCCGTATGCAGCACAGTATCAGACTCCGTCTTTAAAGCACCATGCTCAACGCTGCCCACAAAAAGGTTATCAGCTTCCAGCATTTCTGCCCACTTCAAGTGCCCCATCCCATTTTGCAGAAACAAAAATGATCCGGATTTGCAAGCATTCATCTTCAATAAATCTTTTGTCAATTCAGGAATACTGTATTGCTTAACCGCAATGATTGTTAAATCCTCTTCCCCCTTCCACTCACTAAAATGGCACGCCTTAATGCGGGTATTGCTGAGGATTCCATTTCTCTCGATTGTAAGTCCATTTTCGCGAAGCATATTCAGCTGATCGCTGTTTCTAACATAGATAAGCACATCATGATTTTCATTTAAGTAATGGGCAAACAGAAGGCCGACAGCGCCTCCTCCGATAATAGCTATTTTCATAACAGACTCCACCATTTTTACTTTTTAAACATATTTTAACAAAATAAGATAAATTCATGGGTAAAATGGAATATATTTTTAACATGAAATCTAATAGTTATTTCTTAATTCCATTTTCCATCCTTTAAATCCTTTAAAAAAAACCCTTTTTCGAAAATCGAAAAAAGGGTTTTTTAATGATGAGTATTATACCGGATAAACTGGATGTTTCCGGACGCTGAATGTTAGTTCTTTAGTCTCGTAAAGAGTATATCGGTTAATTAAAACATTTCTTAAATCTGAAGGTGCAACAATATCGTCAACAATTAATTCAGAGGCAAGCTTGTAGATATCAATTGTTTCTTTATATTCCTGCTGTTTTTCCTGAACATACTTAATCTTTTCTTTTGGATCTTCAATCGCATTGATTTTATTGGAATAAACAGCATTTACTGCTGCTTCAGGTCCCATTACTGCAATTTGTGCTGTTGGCAATGCTATGCAGCAATCAGGCTCAAATGCCGGACCAGCCATTGCATACAATCCGGCTCCATATGCCTTTCTTACAACAACGGAGATTTTCGGAACTGTTGCAGAACTCATGGCAGCAATAAGTTTGGCACCATGACGGATAATTCCGGCTCTTTCAACCTTCGTCCCGATCATGAACCCAGGGACATCCGCCAGGAATAACAGAGGGATATGGAAAGCATCACAAAGCTGAATAAACTTCGCTGCTTTATCCGCAGAATCCACAAATAAAACGCCGCCTTTAACCTTTGGCTGGTTGGCAATAATACCTACAGGTCTTCCTCCTATTCGGGCAAGTCCGGTAATCAGTTCCGCAGCAAAAAGCTTCTTAATTTCAAAAAAGCTGCCTTCATCAATTAAGGAATCAATACACTCATACATGTCAAATGGGGCATTTTGATTTTTTGGGATGATTTCTTCAAGAGCACGACCGGATTTTGGCATGACGGCTTCCACTCTCTCAGGTTTTTCTTTAAAGCTTGCCGGGAAATATGCCAAATACCTTCTTGCTGACTCAATAGCCTCTTCTTCACTATAAGCAAGGACATCTCCACATCCACTGACAGAACAATGCATGCGGGCGCCGCCCATTTCTTCCAGGGTAACCTTCTCCCCGATAACCTTTTCTGCCATTCTTGGTGATCCAAGATACATAGAAGCATTTTGATCTACCATAATAACAATATCACAAAATGCAGGTATATATGCTCCGCCGGCCGCAGATGGTCCAAAAAGGAGGCAAATCTGCGGTATCATGCCTGAAAGCTTTACCTGGTTATAAAAAATTCTTCCTGCTCCGCGTCTATTCGGAAACATTTCAAGCTGATCGGTAATACGGGCACCGGCAGAGTCAACCAGGTATAGAATCGGAACTTTCAACTTCTCTGCTGTCTCCTGAATACGGATGATCTTTTCAACCGTCCTAGCACCCCAGGAGCCGGCTTTTACTGTTGAGTCATTCGCCATTACGCAAACGGTCTGGCCGTTGACTTTTCCAACTGCAGTAACTACTCCATCTGCAGGAAGGTCATTTTCCTGGCAGTTCGCAAATTTTCCATCTTCCTCATAGAATCCGTCATCAAACAAAAGTTCAAGCCGTCTTCTGACAAATAGTTTGTTTTGTGCTTCGTTTTTTTCATGATATTTTGGATGTCCGCCCGCTTCTATTACACGGCTTCTTTCCTGGAGCGTCTCAGTTAATGTCTTTGCAGTAGTCATTCCCATCCTCCTCAATTCTAAATATCCAATTATAGACAAAACCCGAAAGACAGATAGTTACACGGAGCAAAGGGGCTTAGCAGCAGCCCCTTGTCATGTGTGTCCATGCCTGCTTATTCAAATACAACCAGCACATCGCCTTCGTTAACAAAATCTCCTATGCTGACCTTCACTTCAGCAACTTTTCCAGCAGTTTCGCTTTCAACTGGAATTTCCATTTTCATGGATTCAAGCATTAGTACTTCCTGTCCGGCACTAACCTCCTGACCCGCTTCGACCAACACATTTAATACAGTACCTGCCATTGATGATGTAATTTCTTTCATTGTTATTTCCTCCTTTTAGTTAACGGCAAAAGCCTTCTGGGTTAGATAGGATGTAGAATAATTTCCATTACGGAAATCTTCATCTTTTAAAATCTCTTTAAATAATGGGGCATTCGTTTTAATACCTTCAATTTTCAGTCCATCAAAGAACTGCAGTGCATTTTTGATTGCTTCATCCCTTGATTGTCCATAGATAATGCATTTAGCGATCATAGGATCATAAAATGGGCTGACTGCCGTATTTGAAGCATAACCGTAATCTACTCGTACTCCCGGGGAATCTGCCCATTCAAATTTTGACAATTTTCCAGGTGAAGGCATGAAGCTTACAGGATCCTCTGCATATAGCCTAAATTCAATCGAATGGCCCTGCTGCTCTATTCTGTTCTGTTCTAGAGGAAGCTTTTCCCCTCTTGCTGCAAGGAGCTGCCATTCGACAAGATCAAGTCCGGTCACTTGTTCAGTTACGGGATGCTCAACCTGAAGTCTTGTATTCATTTCAAGAAAATAAAAATTCTCCTGTTCATCTACAATGAACTCAATAGTACCGGCATTTTTATAACCGACTGCTCTGGCAGCAGTCAAAGCTGTATCATACATCTTTTGCTTTGTTTGCTCTGAAAGGAAAGGAGATGGTGATTCCTCCACTACCTTCTGATGTCTCCTCTGTATAGAGCAATCTCTTTCAAATAAGTGGACGATATTCCCATGATGATCACCAAATACCTGTATTTCAACATGTCTGGCATTTTCTATATACTTTTCTACAAAAACCTCATCAGAACCAAAATAAGCTTTGGCACGGGACTTGGTTGAGGCAAAGGACTTAGCGAGCGCTTGCTCATTTTCACAGCGCACCATACCAATTCCTCCGCCTCCACCACTTGCCTTCAGCATGACTGGGTAACCCATATCATCAGCAAGCCTGCATGCTTCCTCGAGGGTGGAGGTTCCCTCTCCGCTACCCGGGACAACCGGCACTCCTGCTTCCTTCATGGTTTTGCGGGATACAATTTTATCCCCCATCAATTCAATCGTTTCCGGATCCGGTCCAATAAAAGCAATCCCTGCATCAATTACCGCTCTTGCAAAGCCGGCATTTTCCGACAAAAAACCATACCCCGGATGAATTCCATCTGCCTTTTCCCTTTTGGCAATCTCTAGAATGGCATCTGTTTTCAAATAAGATTTATTGACAGGCGGCTCACCAATATGGAAAGCATATGTAGCTTCTTTAACAAATGGCAGGTCTTTATCTGCATCAGAATATATGGCAATAGTTTCAATTTCCATTTCACGGCAGGTTTTTATGATTCTTAAAGAAATTTCTCCCCTGTTGGCAATCAGAATTTTTTGCACAGTCTGGCCCCTTTCTACTTGTATTAATCCTGCAATAATATATATTTCTACAATCTTCTGCTTATTTCCTGCTATTTTTGTAAACGCTTTCTGATTTTTATAAAAAAACTAAAAATATATTAAGTTTTCCATATGTGCAGAATTTTTTGTTTACTTGTTATATAATAATAGACAAAGAAGAAACCTTTCAACTTTAAAGGAAGGTATTATAAAGCGTTTTCATCCACAGAAGTCCTACACACCGATGGCTAAGGGGGAGATTTTATGAACTATAAGGTTGAAAAATTAAAGGTAAATTATAAAACTCTGGAAGAGTTTAAGAAATTTAAAGAATATGGATTGCAGGAGCTTTCCATGCTTGAAGACCTTGAAGCTAATATTATCGAAAACGACAGCTGAGTCTCCATTTTATGGTATTTACTTCGGGGATAAACTTGTTGCACGCATGAGCCTTTACCAGATTGAGGCAAGATTCGACCGCTATTTCGAACCTGCACAGGATTATTTAGAGCTATGGAAGCTTGAAGTTTTGCCTGATTATCAAAACAAAGGTTATGGACAATCACTTGTAGAATTTGCAAAAGGATTTGGACTTCCTATTAAAACAAATCCGCGTGTGAAATCAAAGGCTTTCTGGGAGAAGATGGGATTTGAACCCGTTCATTATGATATGGAACGCGACCTGGGAGAGAATCCGCTTGCCTGGTTCCCGGCTGGTGTTAAAGAACAAACTCATTAAGCAGCTATCTTCTGCTATAAATGCATAGAAATAAGCGGACAAATTTAAGTCCGCTTATTTCTATTTACAATCATCTATTTCTCAACCTTTTCAGGCTTTATTTCAGGATTTACAGTAAATTTCAAGTTTTTGTGACGGCTTCCGTCCTTAAGCCCAACAAGCTTTCTTGCACTTTCCATAATCTCTACCAGTGCTTTGTAATCCTGTTCCAGCGTATTTAATTCTTTAATTAATTTCTCATTTTCCGCAGCCAGGTAATACATTTGCTTCTCCAGCTCCTGAATGCGTTTCAAAGCACCGGGATCTTCTGCAGGTACAGGTTTCTGAGCATTCTCATATAAAGCTTTCAGAAAGCCGACTAATTCATCAAACTCGATTTCCGTATTAATCGCCTGCACTGTGTTTTCGCTTTTTCCCGCCTTTCCCTCAGGAACTGCATGAAGGTCTTTTTCACTTCCAGCAGCATGCGGGTTTTTCTTCATTTCTTTTCTCTGCTTTTTTGCCAATTCAATACCTGATTTATATTGTTTTCTTACATAAGAATTCCAGCGAAATCCGCAGGCAGCCGCGGTTCTGCTTAACTGTTTGCCAACTTCTTCAAATGCCTGCAGCTGAGTTCCTCCCTCACGTATATGACGGAGCACAACTTCTGCAAGAAGTAAATCTTCATCTTGAGACCAAGCATCCTGACGGGTTGAAGACATCAGTGTATCCCTCCTAGTGTTTTTCTTTATACATATGCCAATGCTAGAAAAGATAGACTGATATCATATTATAAAATGCAACTTTATTCATCCCCGCAAAGAATACGCTTATGACTTATTCAGAAAGCTGTCAACTTTGGCATGGTGTGCTTCTCCCTCCCATAAAACAGAACAGCTGCGGACTTCCTGGTCAATTCTCTCTTCTAAGCCTGCTTTCTCCCACTTATTTACAAGAAGATCTTTATAAGCTTCCAATACCTCACTCTCAAGTCTAAGCATTCTTTCCAGAAAACGCAGACACCCATCGGTTGAATCCCCCTGAAAGACTGAATGTACGAAACCTAATTCTTTTAATTCCTTTTCATTATATAACTTTCCTTCCATCAGCATTCTCATGGCATTGGCAGGAAGCATCTTTTCCATAATAATGGAACCGCCTCCCCAGCCGGTTGTTATGGCTAAAGTTCCCTGAATGAAACCTGCTTTTATTCCTGCTTTAGCAATTCTGTAATCACATGCAGCAGCCAGTTCACAGCCTCCGCCGACAGCTGTTCCATTCAATATGGCAATAGTTGGTTTACGCAAGAATAGTAATTTTTTTAAAATAGCAGCCATTCTGCTTAGCATTCCAAAAGCTTCATTTTCTGTCTTTAAACTGTGAAAGGAAGATAGATCCCCTCCTGAGCAAAAAGCCTGGTCTCCCTCACCCGTAATCGCAAGCGCCTTAACTGATTTCTTACCAGCCATATGTACTGCGGTCTCAAGACCATCCATAACCTCATAGTTTACGGCATTTCTTTTCTCGGGCCTGTTAATCCTGAAAATTAACAGGCCATTTTCATATTCTTCAATTATGTAAGGTTTCATGGCTACCTCCAAAATTTTTGATTAAACTATTTTTAATATTTGCAAAAGTAAAGATAGCTTTATACTTATAATATATAAATCGAAAAACGACAAAAGCACAAGAACTAAGTTCTTGTGCTTTGTATCTAAAGGATTAGTCGTTAACTACTTCTTTTCCTTTGTAAGTTCCGCAAGCTTTGCAAACGCGGTGAGCAAGTTTCATTTCACCACAGTTTGGGCATTCCACCATACCAGGAACCTGTAATTTAAAATGGGTACGACGTTTTCTCTTCGCAGTTTTAGATGTTCTTCTAAAAGGTACAGCCATTCTTCCCACCTCCTTAAAGAGTATTAGAGGATGTCCATAGGAATTGGACAAACCCATTAAGAAAGTTATGAAGGCCAGAGCAAGCTGGTGTCTTCAAGTGCTTCTTGTTTTTCTTCCGTTATGAATCGGAAGAAGGATCATTCTGATCAAAAAATTGAGCAAGTCCAGCAAGACGAGGATCTACTTTATCCTGTTTATCCTGCTCATGAATGACCTCCCAATCCTTACCGGATTGCGGAGCTCCCTCTTCACTGCTGTCTTCGCAGAAAACTTGCATTGGGACTTCGAGTAAAAGGATCTCATGAAGGATCGGATTTAAATCAATCACATCCCCTTTTACCTGGTGAACTTCCTCTTCGGTCTCATAATCAGGACCTTTTAATAAGAAAGTTTCAGTTGTTTCAACATTAATTGGATAATTTACGTCAACTAAAGTACGAGAACAAGGCAGTATTAAATGACCCTTTATAGTTAAATGAAAAGTCACTTTGGCAGAATCTGTATCCGCACGGCCAGTCACATGCATTGGTGATGCACCGCGTATTTCCGGATTCAATTTCATGACCTCATCAGCATTGACAATTTCATCAATGGGAAAGTCCTTGCTTCGATATTTTTGTAACTGACTTAAAGTCCATTTCATACGAATCACCCCAAGGCAACAAAGGTAATTATAGCCTTCCTATAATTATTTGTCAATATTTTTTCTTTACACTATAATGTAGCTATTATCATACTATTGAAGGCTTCTTTAGTAAAAAGTTTTTTTGCGGGATTTAGAGATTTTGTTTATTGGACAATGCTCTCCCGCTTTTCTTTTAATACTTTTTCCAATACATATCTTTTTAAACCTTTTTGAGGAGTATGTCAATATGAAAGCAACAGGTGTAATTGTAGAATATAATCCTTTTCATAATGGCCATGCCTTCCATTTGGAGCAGGCCAAAAATATTTCAGGTGCAGAAACCATTATTGCGGTCATGAGCGGCAACTTTCTGCAGCGAGGAGAACCTGCGTTAGTTTCCAAATGGAAACGGGCTGAACTGGCACTAAAGGCTGGTGCTGATATTGTCTTTGAACTTCCCTACCAGTTTGCTGTGCAGCAGGCAGATATTTTCGCAAGCGGAGCCGTATCCATTCTCGAAGCAGCCGGCTGCAGCAGCTTATGCTTCGGGAGTGAATCCGGCAATATGGAAAGCTTTCACCAAACGCTGTCATTTCTCGGAAAACATCATGCTGCCTACCAGGAAAAGCTCAGAGTACACCTGGATGCGGGAGTCAGCTATCCAAAAGCAGCATCCATGGCATTCCTTGACTTGAACCCTGAGGATGAATTGGTTGACCTTTCAAAACCGAATAACATTCTTGGATTTCAATATTTAAATTCCGCCCGCAGGATCAATTCATCTATGCAGCTTTTTACAGTTGCAAGAAAAAGCGCAGGCTATCATGACGAACAATTTTCTTCTGAATCTATAGCAAGTGCGACAAGCATAAGAAAAGCACTTTTTAGCGGGAGTGGAGAAATCGAATCCATTCGCCAGTATGTTCCGGAAACTACATATCAGGGTTTACTTCAATATAAAAGAGAGTATGGTGCGTTTCATCAATGGGAACAATACTGGCCCTTTTTAAAATTCCGCCTGATCCATCTACAGCCGGAACAGTTAAGATGCATTTATGAAATGGAAGAAGGCCTGGAGCATAGGTTTTTATCAGCAGCAATTCAGGCAGAAAGCTTTCAGCAGTTCATGGAAAAGATTAAAACAAAGAGGTACACATGGACAAGACTTCAGCGGGCTTGTGTACACATCCTAACAAATACGGAAAAAACAGAGATGCCCAATAAACCATCAAAAGCGGATTATCTTCGTCTTTTGGGGATGTCCAGGAATGGCAGGAAGTATTTAAACATGCATAAGTCTGACTTAAAGCTTCCGCTGATATCAAGAATTTCATCGCATGCTGCACAACAGCTTCATCTGGATATTAAAGCCTCCCGCGTATATGCAATGGGCATGCAGGCTGCTGAGGACCGAAGTCTTCTGCAGCAGGAATTTAACCAGCCTCCTATTATGGTTGACTAAATCTGTTCTTCTGACTCTTTACTAAAAAATGGATAAAGAAAAGCCAGCAGCAATTCAATTGCCGCTGGCTTTTAGCTTCCGGGTGCAATTCATTATTATTTCAGATTTCTTAAATATTCCACTGCATCATCAAACGTATCCACCGGAACGATTTTCATATCGGTATTAATATCCCTGGCTGTTGCAGCAGCTGCTTTGTAATTGGAGTCTTCTGCACCATTTTCATTAGGCGCAAGGAAAATTTCTGCTCCCGCTTTGTCTGCTGCTACGATTTTCTGCTCGATCCCGCCAATTCTTCCGACTGTCCCTTCGGAATTGATTGTTCCGGTACCGGCTATTTTATAGCCTCCCGTCAAATCTTCTTTTATTAGCTGATTGTAAATTTCAAGAGAAAACATCAGTCCGGCAGAAGGGCCGCCAATTTCTTCACTGTCAATATTCACAGCCGGTTCGACCTCTATTTCTTTGTCGTCAACGAGAGTGATCCCCACGCCAGGCTTTCCTGTTTCCTCAAGTGTTTTTAAAGGAATCGAGGTTTCGATCGTTTTATCCTGCCGTTCAAAGGTTAGTGTAATTTCACTGCCCTCCTGCTTATTGGAGACAGCACTGATAAATTCATCAGAGGATTTGAATTCCCTGCCGTCCACTTTAAAGATGCGGTCACCTGCCTGAAGTTTGCCGTCAGCGGGCATATCAGGCAGCACATTAAGGACATATACGCCATTATAAAGATAATGAATGGGCAGGCCGGCTTTTTTATAGGCCGTTTCAATAGCAGCCAGTTTGGAAGTTGCCATCATATGAAGCTGCCGTACATTATACTCTTCATCTGTTTCATTCTCAGCCCGTATTTCTTCCACAGGATACAATTCCTGATACTTGCTGAATTTGGCAGCCATATATGCATATATATTCGCCCGGCCCATTCTTACGGTAGTCAGCATGAAGCTTCCTTGTTCTTCATAGCCGTTTTCCACCTCAATAATCGGTTTAAGTTCTTTTGCCATACCCGGCTTTGATACATAATAAGGCAGATAATAAAACGAACTGGCCACCAGGATAACTGCCAAAATCAAGAAGGAACGGGTATAAAATTTGCTTCTCATGAATTAGGATGCTCCTTCCATTTAGTTATGTAATGATGAATAATGTCAATATGCTTTTTTGCTTCTTCTTCGCCAATTTTGATGATTTCTTCAATATTTGTAAATGCGCGGGAGCTATACATTTCCACCCTGGGTCTGATCATAAAATCAGAAGCAATTTCCCGGTGACTGACAAGCTCCATCTGCATGATATCCAGACTTTGCATGATTACGTCATAGATTGAGGTGATTTCCGCATTCGCTTTAACATGTGAAACATCGATAGCGATAACGATATCAGCTCCCATTTCCTTAACAACTGACACAGGAACCCTGTCCACTACCCCTCCGTCCACTAGAAGTCGGCCATTTAATTTTTCAGGCACAAATATACCCGGGATGGATATGCTTGCCCGAACAGCATCAGAAATGGGGCCGCTTTTAAAAACAATTTTTTCTCCAGTCATTAAATCTGTTGCCACTACATTAACAGGAATATCGAGGTCCTCGAGGTTTTTTCCATGAGTGAATATACGGATCAGTTCCTTTACTCGTTTCCCTGCCACAAAGCCCATTTTGGGAACTGTAAAATCTAAATAATACTTCCTTTTAAATGCTTTGGAAAGCTTATATAACCGATCAACATCCAGCCCCGCCCCATAAAAGCAGCCTACCATGGCACCCATGCTGCTGCCGGCAATATAATCAATCGGGATTCCGGCTTCCTTCATGACCTTAATCGCACCCAGGTGGGCGAATCCCCGAGCTCCTCCCGAACCAAGTGCCAAACCTATTTTCGGACGCTTCAAAAGACTCCCCCCCTTATAAGCCACTGGCCGATTCGAACTTATGTTATTCTATTCTTTTTATTTCCAAAAGAAGCATACACTAAAAATTTTCAGCTAAAAATTCACATATGCCTGTACTTAATTCTATGGTCTATTTTAAAGTTCTATGAGTATATTGAGTTATATGGGGACAAGACTTGACAGCACAGGCTTTATACTTTATACCTTTGTTCCGGATTCAAAATAAATGAAAAGCCACGAGAAAAATATAGATGCAAATGCTTCTTTATTTTACCATTGTTTAAATTCATTTCACAGTCAGTACAACTTGAGGGAGGCTTGTCCGTGTTTCGTTCCAAATTAAAAACGGTTACTCTTGCACTATCTGTAACCTTAATGGCCATCTCATTAATTTCATTTCCCCAGGAATCGGTTGATGCATCCATCAGGGGATTGGATATGTGGTGGGAAATCGTCTTCCCTTCATTGCTGCCTTTCTTCATAGTTTCAGAAATGCTGATCGGCTTTGGTGTAGTTAAATTCATTGGAGTACTTCTTGAACCTCTGATGAGGCCTCTTTTCAGAGTACCTGGAGTTGGCGGGTTTGTCTGGGCAATGGGGATGGCTTCAGGCTATCCGGCAGGAGCAAAATTGACCGCAAGGCTTCGGCAGGAGGGACAGCTCTCTAAAACAGAAGCAGAGCGCCTGGTTTCCTTTACTAATTGTTCAAATCCTTTGTTTATATTCGGTGCCGTATCGGTTGGTTTTTTTAATAACGCTAAGCTTGGTGTAATATTGGCCCTGGCACATTACCTCGGCAATATTACCGTCGGTTTATTAATGAGGTTCTATGGAAAGAAGCCCCAGCTGACTTCTCATGGTGCAAGGAAGCCATCACTGCGGGCAGCCTTATCAGCTCTTCATCGGACAAGAATAAAGGATAACCGCCCGATTGGCAAGCTTCTCGGAGATGCAGTCATGTCATCCATCCAGACACTTCTGATGATTGGCGGATTTATCATTTTATTCTCAGTTATTAACAAACTCCTATTTCACATTGGAATCACGGCATTCCTTGCAAAAGGCTTAGAAGCTGTATTGTCAATATTCAGCCTGCCACCTGAATTAAGCATCCCGTTCATCTCAGGTTTATTTGAAATAACACTTGGCAGCCAGATGACAAGCCAGGTTCAGCAGGCAACATTAATGCACCAGGTCATCATTGTCAGTTTCATACTCGCTTTCAGCGGATTCAGCGTACAGGCTCAGGTGGCGAGCATCCTGGCCCAAACTGATATTAACTTCAAGCCTTTCTTTTTCGCAAGAATTGTTCATGGCTTTGCCGCTGCATTTTATGCATTCATTCTTTGGCAGCCAATTTATGAACGCTATTACAATACAGAACAGCCATCCAATGCCATTCCGGTCGGTCTTTTTGAAAAATACTCGTTTCTCGGCAAATTAATGGAAGGATTCGTCTCATCCGGACCGATTATTACTATATTTGCACTTTCAGTTTATACTTTAATGCTCGCCAGGCGTTTGGATAGGAATTAACAGCAAAACGGGTACCTATCAGGCACCCGTTTTGTTAAACCCCATACAATCAGCAGATAAGGATATCTCCGCTGATTAATTATTGGAACTTGTTTTTCAGAGCTTGTTCTACAATGTCAGGAACTAGTTCTGAAATATCCCCGTTATATTTTGCTACTTCTTTCACAATACTTGAGCTTAAAAAAGAATATTGATTGTTAGTCATAATAAAAAAGGTTTCCACTTCATCATTTAAAACTCTGTTCATGGATGTGATCTGCATTTCATATTCAAAATCAGAAACTGCACGAAGGCCCCGAATAACAGCATTTGCATTTACCGATTTTGCATAATCCATCAGCAGCCCCTGAAAGGAGTCAACTTTAACATTCTTAAGATCCTTCGTAACTTCTTTTATCAGATGAATCCTTTCTTCAACATTAAAAAGAGGGTTTTTTGAAGAATTATTCAATACAACCACATAAACCTGTTCAAATACCTTTGCCGCTCTCTTAATAATATCCAGATGACCATAAGTAATTGGATCAAAGCTGCCTGGACAAACCGCGATGCCTCCCATTGTTATCCCCCTGTCACATTCTTGTTATGTATATTTTCCATTAGCTATCCAAGTATGTATTATTCAGCCCGACTGTAGATAGAGATGGAAATTACCCCGTAATTTTCATGCTTCTTTTGAACCAGTCTACCAACAGTTTCAGGGAGCTCCACATCTGATCCATGTTCGCATAGAATTGTTCCCTGATCCGAAAGAAGGTTATTCTCATCAATGACCTTAAGAAGCTTAAGCAGCTGCTGTTTTCGGTATGGCGGATCGAGAAAGATATAATCAAAAGTCAGATCTCTTTTTAAAATTGCCTTGAGTGCACGATCCGCATCATTTCGATATATTTCTGCCTTTTCTTCAAAATCGCAATTCCGAATATTTTCATGGATGGTCTGAATGGCCTTTCCGTCCCTATCCACAAAAATGACCTTGTCCGCTCCTCTGCTCAGAGCTTCAATGCCAAGCCCGCCGCTGCCCGCAAATAGATCAAGCCCCTGGCCACCGTTAAAATAAGGCCCAATTATATTAAAAATAGCTTCTTTTACTTTATCAGTAGTCGGACGGGTTGAGCTGCCCGGAACAGCTTTTAATAACTTTCCTTTCCTAGTTCCCGATACCACTCGCATACGATCACCACTAACCTGCAATATTTCAATTTTCCACACTTTCGAAATGGAAAACTGTTTTTTTCTATCCTATCCTACCATATCTTACAATTTGTAGCCAACCGGCAAATTGTAAGCGAAATCATCAGCCGGAAAAAAATATAGCAGTATGTGTATATCCATAATGATTGTGGAAATAATGTAATTAACAGCATCTATTCAAGGATGTTGTTGCCAACCGCGGAGAAGACTTACGTTTCCCCATAAGTTCTTCCTCCGGTTTCTCCTCTCCCTTTGCCTTCTATCCTGAAAAGGATATAGAAGGACCCTGCAGTTAACTGCAGGGCTTTTTATTTTGTATTCTTTTAAATTCTGTCAGGGGGTCAGGAGAATCCCGCTTTCTCTTTCTTCAGCAGTCACTCCAAAAAGTGCTTTAAACCATTGGATTTCCATCCATATTGTTCCGTTTTGCCTGGTTAATGGATTCATAAGCAATCCATAATCTTCTTCATTATAGATAAAAACATTTTTATTCAAATAAAACCGATAACTGTTCTTCCCTTTTGACACAAGCATCGTTTCCTCACCGGAAAGGACCTTTACTTCATATCCTAATGCCTGCATAGCGGCTGTAAATGGAAGAAAAACCTTCCCATCCTTATATACTAAATGAATGCTCGCCTTCTCATCACCAGACACCCATAGCTTTTTTTCTTCCTGAAAATACAGCGGGACAAGAGTTGCTTTGTTTTTGATATTCATCTTGAAAAATTGTGTGGGAAGACCTTTAACATTACCTAAAAGCTTGTCCAGCTTCTCTGCATCCAGAGAATCCGCCTGGAATACATTAATAAGATAATTTTTTAGTTCATTTTCGGTCAACTCTCCCTGCAATTCCTTCAGGGCTATGCTTCCTTTCGTTGAGCCGGGTTTTAAATCCAATAATCCTGATGTAAATGCATCAGTAATCCAGTCAGGAGATCCATCTGCAAATTTTCTCTGAAACTGAAAAGCTATAAGCTTTTTTTCCAGCTGGTCGACTTTAATTTGTGGAGATGTAATCAGGATATTCTCATCCATATATTCAGGATAGCGATCGGTAAGGATAACCGACATAAATGGAAAATTTCCGATGTCATTCAGTTTATTAAAATCCAAGCTGGCTGCCCGAATATCGGCTGTGTATGCATCTGTGTTGTTTATAGCTTTCTTCAAAAGCGGTTCCTCTTGCCAATAAAGTGATGGAACATTTCCATAGCCCTCGAAATAATAATAATCGATATGATCTAGTTTCTTTTGTGCATTAAGCCTAATTCCCGCTGCCCATGTTCCCTCTCTTTTGAAAGAGTCTGAAATTGATATGGATAAGCCCTCAGCCTTTATTCCAGGGATTTTAACAAACCAATCAGTTAACAGGAATGCTTTTTTCTTTTCATTTATCGGTACAGTATACTCAAATATCATCTTATCATCTGCGGAAAAAAATGTATAAGGACTTTCGTCTGCTGAATCACAGGCTTGTCCGGTTCCAGTTTTGCAGTTCCATTTAAATAGAGTGTCGGGAATATCAAGCCTATACTCTTTTCGGGCCACAAGTCCGTATAACTTTTGAGAGATTTTTAGTTCTTTCAGATGCGTTTCGACTGTGATTTCCTGTGTAATCGCCTCGGAACTGTTCATGGCAATCGCACGCTCGGAATAAGTGTGCCACTGCCACAGTACCATACCTGAAATAATTCCAGACAAAAGTAAAAAAATTAATAAAGATGCCTTCCACATTGCTTTGCCCTCTTAGTCATTTTTCTTTTAACCTAACAATACCAAAGGGAAGGTCATCAGTCACATTAATTTTTATATATTTTATGATTTTTTTCCATTCTATTTTTATGCTTAAAATGATAAAGTATGGATGGACAAAAAGCATTAAATAAGTGAATGCGATGAGTTTTAAGGAGGTTCTAATTTTGATACAGCGTTTTATAGAAATTGGCGAGGGATACTCAGATATTTATGAATTAATTGAAATTGCGCGGGCAAACAAGCATCGCTTGTCCCACATGGCTGCATTCCATACGAACGTCAATAATAGAGAAATGACATCCCTGGCAGTTATATTAAAGCCGACAGACCCGGGAGAATTTCAGCCGTTATATATTTGCCGTGAAGGGATCCCGAATCCAAACTCAGTGCCGAATAAAAGGTATGATTTATTCGAGGATGCTGCGAAAGAGCTGAATAAAGAAATTATTCAGCTGACAGTAAAGCCCTCTGCTATTTTTAATGAAAAGGAATTATATTATCAATATTTGACTGGGATATTAAGGCTTAATCATTTTATTGCACCTTTGCATTAAATGAGAAAAAGGCATGAGCTTTTGCTCACGCCTTTTTATATTCCCATCTTATAATCATATTCTTTAGCCTTGTCAGGTTTGGAATTTTCAAATTCCGTTTTTAGGAATGGCTTATAAGATGCTTCCACTTTTTTAACAAAAGAATATGAATTTATCTTCTCCATAATTGTTTCCGCATCGGCAAGATCACAGTATAACACTACATATTTGAGACGTTTTGAAACATAATGTACATTTCCGAATCTTCTTAACATTTTTGCCTGCTTTAAAGAATAAAGCCATACGATTATTCCTTGCCTTTGACCAAGCATATAGTTTTCCCCTTCAGTGATCGTTTGTTTTATTTAGTCTAGCACAGAAAATTAACAGTTTTCAATGGGAAGGTTCAAACTGCATATTTTATTTAAAAAGAAAAACCAGCATCAGCTGGTTTTTAAATGGTGCCTCAGTGGTTGTCTAAGAACAGCCACAGCTGCCTCCAGAACCGCAGCCTCCTCCGCAGCTTGATTCAAAGAAAGGATTGCCGGTGGGAACTTTAATGTGTTCAGACACAGAACGTCCTATCAGCATGCTTACCTCATCCAGCAGGGTTTGCAGGCCTGTCTCTGCTCTTCTGAATTCCGCTACATGGATATCCATGTCCATGTCGCGCTTCAGCTCCCTAATGGACATCATCACCCTTTTATACTCCGGATGATATTTGCCAAATCGCTGAACTTCTTCATACAGTTCTTTCATTTTGATAAAATCCTGTATCTTCGTTTGAGTTTCGCGGCTGTTCTTTAATTTATATAAACTTTTGCGGTAATGTTCCGCTTCTTCTGATTCTATAATCATCGCTGCAAGTTCGTCAGCGTTGTCCAAAATAGCCATTCTTTCTAATGTAGCAAGCAAATAGCCCACCTCCGTTTCTTATTTTATCATGAAACGGTTTAAAGCTAAAGCAAGCAGATTAAGGGATCACCACAAGAAAATCTCTTTTCAGCGAGGCTTCAGCCCTGTTTCCCTTTTACAAGCTCCAGCCCGATTCGATGTTTGCCTGATGGAAGCCCTTTGATAATAAAAGCAGCTGAATGGATTTCATCCTTCTTCTTTCCGTTTATATAGAGGAGAATTTTGCCTTTTTCTTTGCTGCTTTGCTTTCTAAAGGACACATCCTGCACAATACATTCAACAAAAACATCTTTTCCTTTTATTTGATGTTTTACAAAAAAAGGGTCACTGGCAGAACTTTCAACACCAGAAACTGGCAATAGCTGTTCTGCTTTAACTGCATTCACCTGAGGATTGGCTTCCGCTTTTGTTTCGGGCTCAGGAATATCTTTCTGGCACGCTGAAAGAACAAATATAACCAGCAAAATAAAAATGTATTTTTGCCTTTTCATTATTTTACACTCCCTTTAGGATGTCTTCCGTAACGCTCTAATAAAGTTAGTGTTTGCCCGGCTGCTTGTTTTTACTCTAGAACAAATAAAAAGCTCTCTCATGTGCGAGAAAGCTTTCTAATTGGATTGGGAATTCATGGCCTGAAACATGCTCATCATCATGGAGGCCATTTGCACTCCATTCGTGAATTTTTCAACCTGATGGGGGATTGTTTTTTTATAATAGTGAAGGGCGGCAACTTCCAGAGTTTGAATTTCGTTTGGATTTCTGCTCAGTTTTCTATACCAATAAGGCTGCTCACGTATAAATTGCCTAAGATCCTGCTTTTGTTCAAGATACTCGACTATATCTTTTCTCATCTGATTAACCCCTTAATCCTTTTTAAATGTAAAAGGGCTGCTTGGTTTAGTAATACTTGGCTTTGAGCCTCCTGATGGTTTCTGGCCGCCGCCCTGAAATTGCGAAATAACCCCCTGCACAGCTGAAAGTGCCTGGCTGAGATTAGTGATGTATCCCTGCATTTGATTCGCATCCATTTGCTTAAGAGTACCCATAATGCTGCCCATCCAGTCACTTTTTTCTCTTCGGTCTTTTGTGTATTATCTTTGTTTTGTCTATAAGAGTCCCACCTTGAATCTTCTTCCCCAAGCAAATACCAATCCTCATATAATTCTTGCCACGTTGCATTTCCATCCCTGACTTCTTTGATGATCCGGGGATTCTGTTTAACAAACTCTTTAAACTTTTCAACAGAGGGATGAAGCTTCGTTTTGTACATGAAATATCACCTCGTTCTAATGCAAATGCCTATAATACCATATGAATATGAATGAAAAAGGTGAATATTTATATCTGTTTTATTGATCAAATACAATTCAAAAATTCAGCCATTAATGGTAATATATGAATGCAGAAAGATATTGAAAGGTGAATAATAATGAATAGTGATCTTATGGAATTATTTGATCAGTGCACCAGGAATGCGACTGACGAAGAATTAACCGCTTTAGAATCCTTGCTTTTAGGTTTTCATAAAAAACAAACCGGCCAAAACAGCTCTTATATTGGCGGACTGCTCCATATGGAACGGAACATAACTGAAGATGAATGCATACTGACAGTTCCTTTAAGTAAGATTGTCAATAATCCGCTCGGAATTCTCCATGGGGGAATAACCGCTACAATTATTGATTCTGCCATGGGAACCCTTGCGGCTTCGCTGCTTCCTGAAGGTTTTGGCGCTGTTACGACGCAGTTGAATATTCATTATCTTGCAGTCGGCAAAGGGGAATACGTAACATGCAGAGCGAGAATTGACCATAAGGGAACAAAAAGCATGGTATTATCTGCAGATGTCCTCCGTTCTGATGGAAGAAAAATTGCACAGGCAACAGGCAGCTTTTTTATCATCGAAAAGAAAAACGTAAATAATTAAAGGCAGGTGGGAAGATGGTCACCGCTATCGTTATTCCAATTATTTGCCTTTATTTTTATTGGCTGACAAAAAAGGAAATGCGGGAAAGTTATGAGAAGTGGGTGAGCCTTGCAGAGGTCCCAGAGGAAGCTATTATTTCAGGCGAAGTCGTCCATCTTAGCGAGAGCAGACAGCGCTATAATTACAGCCGAATGATTCATGTTCTTGAACTGACCGTCCAAACAAAGAGCCTCAAGCATTCAAATATTAAAAAAATTACTCCTTTAATGACTAATGCTTCAATTCCTTCTGTCAAGATTGGTGATTCTGTCCACTTGTATGGAAATTGGAAAGATGACTATTTTCAAGTTGGCCGGATTCAAATTGCTAATAGTAAAAAAGAGCCTTAACTTAGGCTCTTTTCAGTTTTTAGCTTCTCCATCAGCTTTTTTTATGAAATTTTGAGTATAATGCTTTTTATAAACTCCAACTCCAAGATGGGTAAACTCTTCTTTCAGCAGACTATCCCGATGGCCTTTGCTGTTAAGCCATCCTTCAACAACAGCTGGGGCATCTGTATAATTTGCAGCTATGTTTTCCCCGGCAGCCTCATATGAGACCTCCGCAGCTTCAAGCCGGTCCGCCAAATCGCCGTAAGTTTTAGAAGTATGAGAAAAGTCTTTTGTTTCATACATATCTTTGCTATGAGCTAAAGCTGCCGCAGCAGTCAGATCATCCCATTTCAGCGGCTGTAAATGATGGCTGACTCTTATAACATTGGTAATGTCGAAAATTTGCTTCTCTTTCGCTCTCTCCACATCGTCTTCAAAAGCAGGAGAAGGCACGGGGGGCTCCAATAATTCACCACGGTAAACCATTTCATACGGGCGAAGCTTAATTAAAGTGGCTGCATCCATTAACCTCACGCTGGAAAGCGTCCCTGTAAATCTATCTATATTAAGCTGTGCATAGTACTCACCAACCATAACAAGCGGCCTTGTATTAAGGTCATCTTCAGATAACTCGAAACGGTATGAGCTGTCTTTTACTTTAAGACTGAATTCCGTTTCAAAAAAGACGGATGAATATAATTCACCAATTGGCTGCCCTATTTTAAAAGGGTAAATGTCTGAATCTTCGCCTGTCGCAAACAAACTAACTACTTTATTATTGCTGACGCCAGCCTGAATATACTCAGTACCGCTTTTATTATATATCCACCATTCGTATCCATAAAAAGAGGGATCTATTCTGGACGGCTCTCCCAAACTTTCTTTAAGCTCCTCAGCTGACTTTCCCATTAGTGAAGCCACACCCTTTTCAGGGAACCCCGTATTGGAAGATAGGTTATTTTCCTTATTATTTATATCCTTAATTGTATTTTCCTGACTGACGAGGATTTCCCCTTTTTCTTTACGCCCAATATCGATGTAAAAGCCTGCTGCCAGAAAAATGCAAATCAATACTAAAATCCGGAAAAGTGCTCGCAGAGAACCGTACCTCCCTTCTTTCGCTCGCTGTATTTAAGAAAATTCAAAGTATAACATGCAGGCATTCTGCTAAATGGATTCTAAATAAAATTATTGCATATATACTATTAATCATACCATTAGGTGTATTGTTTATCTATAATTTTCAAAAAAGTTCCGTAACGGCATTTGCAGAAAAAAAGAACACCATAGGTGGTGTCCTCTCAATGCTGTGCTTCAGTTTCGTGTTTAGAAATATCAGTAAGGGCTTCTCCAGCCTGGTCGTCTGTTAAATGACGCACGGCAAAGTCACCCAGTGATACGATCCCAACAAGCTTGTCACCTTCTACAACAGGAAGCCTGCGAATCTGATGTTCTGCCATCAAACGGGCTGCTTCCCGAGCCTCTGTATCACTTGACACAGTTACTAAATGGCTGCTCATTATATCTTCCACTTTAGATGAAGCAGGATGTTTTTCTGCCACACAGCGAAGAACGATATCCCGGTCGGTAATCATTCCGACGAGCTTATCACTATCCACAATCGGGATAGCCCCTACGTTTAATTCTTTCATTTTAACTGCCACTTCATAAACATTGTCCAATAGAGAACAGCTTTCAACCTGGTCTGTCATAATATCGCGGATTTTTTCCAATTTTTTATCCTCCTTCATTTTTTTCTACAATGAATATGGTCCAATAGTGACCGTGCAGGCCTCCTTGACAATATCCGGCACCGATATGGGTTGCCTTTTTGTTAAGAATATTCTCCCTGTGGACCGAGGAATTCATCCAGGCAGCAAACATTTCATCAGCTGTTTTATAGCCCGCCCCGATATTCTCCTTAACGGTGAAAAACGAAATCTGCTGATTCCTTAACATTTCTGTAGGATTTCCATATGTAGGAGAATTATGTGAAACATATTGTAATTTCATCATATCCGAAGATTTTTTTTGGGCTTCAGCATTCAGCTGCAAATCCACAGACAAGGGTTTTAGCCTTAATTCCTTTCTTTTTTCGTTGGTGAGTCTCATGAGTTCATTTTCATTCTCACCCATTTTGGGAAAAGCTACCTTCTTTCCATTGTCTGGAATGATAATCATTTCACCTGGAAATATTAAATCAGGATTTTCTATCTGAGGATTGCTATTAATAATTTCATGCAGATCTTTTTGAAATCTAAGTGCAATTTCCCAAAGAGTATCCTTTTGCTCAACTCTGTAATCTACAGCAGCACCTGCAGTCTGAGGTGTAAAGAATATTAGAAAAAATAAGATACTGATGGCTTTGTATTTCTGCAATGGACGCTTCCCCTTTCACAGTTTGGCACTGCTCAGTTCCATCTGCTCAAGATATGTCAGCCAGGCGTTAATTATGGCATTTCAGCTAACGTTCTTTGACAGATGAATGTTTTCTTGCATGAATCCGTTGCAAGTTACGCTTTTTTCTACTATTATTAAATTTGAGATAAACTTGTTAAAATTATGCATGGATCCGTTCATCAGAACCATGGATTGTTTTCAGGAGGGACAATTATGAAATTTGAAAACACAGGTCTGCAAAATAATAAAGCAGACTTAACCCGCTTAGATGAAGTAATGCTTTCACACGGCCTTGTGCGTGAAGGGCAATGGGATTATGAAAGAGTTACATATGACCGGAAATTCGAATTAAAAGAAGGTGTTTTTTACCTTCGTGTATTTGGATATGCTGCTGAAGGAGATGTAGGAGCCCATAGAGCAACTATTCAGCTTATGACCCCGCTGCTAGGGAAACATTACTATCCGCACGGTGTAGAATACGGCGAAGGCGAAAGCTTCCCTAAATCATTAGTAAGCCAATGCGAAAAAATTCTTAGTGAAATCAAAGCTGAAATTGACCAATTTGCTGAGTAACTTTTGCTGAGTTTACAGAATGTATTTTCTGCATAAAAAGACGCATGAACACCATGCGTCTTTTTTATATCAGCTTTAGACCTGCGAAATTTAATTTTCTGAAAGAGCGTTCCCTGCAGATATTATTTTTTGAACTGACAGATCCACTCTTTTTACCTTCAGTCCTGTTAAATGGACAATTTCATCCTTAATTTCTTTCTGAATCCTGAGAGCTTCCTCCAGGATATTTTTTCCTTTTACTATGTTAAGCTTAATTTTCAAGTATACCTCAGTGTTTTTAAAAGTGATGGAGATCGGTTCTTCTTTTCTCTTAAAAACAGTGAATCTTTCATGTTTTAGAGGAATTACACCTTCTCTTTCCTCCAGGCTGGATTCTACGATTGCAGAGATTATATCAATGGCTGCCTGAATCGTCTCGAAGTTAAGATGATCGTTATGCATCTTCCTTTCACTTCTTTCTGTACGATTTTTAATATACGGGCAATAATCTCTCAGCTTTAAACCGTTTACTTTTTTGTTTTTATAATATTTAATGCATAATATAATCAAAGTGTTACGGTCTTTTGATGGTTAACAAAATTGGGAAAGGGGACTTATTTTGTCTACATTATTCACAAAACGTTTTTTATTCATATTGATTGCTGTAATTCTTATAACTGTCCTTTTTTATTTCATTTTGCCTGTTTCTGTTCCGCTGATTGTTGCATTTATTACAGCATTAATCCTGGAGCCAGTTGTGAAACTGCTGCAAAATAAAATAAAAATAAGCCGAAGAGTATCTGTGCTGATTACTTTTCTGGGATTTGTACTCTTCATTGGCTTATCAGGTTACTTTATTACGACAAAAGTGATTACTGAAGCCATTAAACTTGTTGAAAATGCTCCTATGTACATTAATGAAATTACAAAAGCATGGCTCAGGGCAGAAGCGGACTTTTCCAATGCCGCCAAAGACCTTCCTAAAGACCTTGTTGATGAAATAAGCAACCAGATTCAATCCTTCTTGAATAAAACGAAGAATGACCTTGTCGCTTACGTAAATATTGATAGCTTAAAAGCACTTCTGACAAACATCCCGAATTATCTTGTCAGTTTCATCGTATATTTGATTGCCTTATTTTTGTTTTTAATTGATCTTCCACGATTAAGGAAAGGCTTGTATAATCACCTTACAGATAAAACAGCAGATAAAGTCAAGTTTATGACTTCACGGCTCTCTTATGTTGGGTTTGGCTTTTTCAAGGCTCAATTCCTTGTAAGTGTGATTATCTTTATCGTTTCCTTGATTGGATTATTATTTATCAATCCCGAAATGGCATTGATCATGTCTATAATCATTTGGGTTATTGACTTTATCCCTATTATTGGCTCAATTGTCATTCTAGGCCCATGGGCATTGTTCCATCTGCTGACTGGAGATTTAGCTATGGGGACACAATTGGCAATTCTTGCAGCAGTCCTCTTAATTATCAGGAGGACAGTTGAGCCAAAGGTAATGGGCACCCATATAGGGCTATCTCCGCTTGCTACGCTAATAGCCATGTATCTAGGCCTGAAACTCATTGGAATACTGGGCTTCATTATTGGCCCATTACTGGTCATTGCCTTTAATTCCGCAAAAGAAGCAGGACTTATTAAGATGAATTTCAAAATATAAACTTAATAAAAAAGTAAAAAAGCGTCCGCCTGGACGCTTTTTCTTTCCTACAGACATCTCAACTGAGTTTCCTTAAAAAAAGTCATAGAAAAAGGATTGTTGAACAGGAATCTTTCTTTCAAGTATTTCCGCATCATTTCTTGGACCTTTAATTTCACCTAATTCATATAACTCTATTGGCCTTTTGTAGCCAATTATTATGGCTGAGAGCGCACTAATGGACATACGCAGACCTTTTGAAGGAGGTTTTGTGCACTGGCTTCCTTCTTTCTCTTTAAACACTCTGACACTGTTATCTGCGATTAAGTAGGTACCGTTATTCCATGGTGCATGGTAATCCTCAATATGAAGAAAGACGTTTTCATCATTATCATGGAAAGAATATTGAGCGAGACATTTTTCAGCATTGACGATTCTTCCCATAAAGTACGGGAAAACCTCCATTTTTAAATTGGGCTGATTCAGGTAATAAGGGAATGGATCATGTACAGATGTAATGATCTTTACTTCCTCAACCATTGAATCATGCTGACAGATAAAGTTCCATAAATTCACTCTGGCTTCCTGATTTAGAGCTGCGAATTCTTCGATATCCATTTTATTGTCTTTTACCTTAAACAATATATAGCCCTGTCCTTCACCTGATTCGTTAAAATACACCGCAATCTGGTAATCAGAATACACAAAGTTTTCCCACCAGTATGTGTCTCTTACAAGCCCTCCTGAAAAACGCTGCATATATTCTTTATAAATCTTTTCAATAATTAATGTGTGCTGGTTCTTAGTATATCGCTTAATGGTCCCTGAAGATTTTCCCTTCATTTTTAAATCTATTTTCTTAATATGCGTTTTCTTATATTCAGTGAATATCTCCCATCCGTATTTCCGATAGAAAGAAATATCAAATGGATGCAAAAATGAAAATATTTGCCCCTTATTGTTCATCTCGGCTAAAGCTTGCTTGATTAGGCTGCTAACATGCCCTCTTCTTCTGAATTCCGGATATGTTGCCACACCGGCAACACCTCCCATATCCCATTCAAAGCCATTAATATGAACTTTCAGGGGGATGATGTGAAGTTTGGCAGCCAGACTTTCCTCTTCCCAGATACCAAGAATGGCATGATTTTTCAAACGTTCCATCCTGGCCGGGATGTCAGCTTCAGGCACATTGTATTGGAAGGCATACATGGAGAGCTTCATGGCCTCTATATATTCATCCTCTGTTAATTTTCTTACAGTCACAATACTCACTCCCAATTAAATATCATTATTAATATTCGCCATATACTTATTAAGTCCTTTTAATTAAGAAGTGGATAATATTTTGGGCATAAAAAAAATACCGCTAAACAGCCAGCGGCATCTCATAACCTGTTACGTACCCAGGATTGCTTTTATAACTGATGTGGTTTCTCCTCCATGGTAGAAAACATACAGCAGCAGATAGACTGCAACACCTGTTATGCCTGTAAAAAACCAGATCACACTGGTTATCGGTCCCAATTTCCTATGTGCTGCCACTTTATTTTTATAGCCCGTATATAACGAGATGATTCCTAAAACTGCCCCCACTGTTGCCAGAGTAATATGGAAAATTAAGAAAATCGTATAATAAATTTTTATATCATCAGGGCCGCCAAATGCAGTATTTCCAATAAAAACAGTTCTGCTGGCATAAATGATAAAGAAAATAACAGCAAACACAGCTGCCAAAGTCATTGTTTTCTTATGAGCCTCAAGCTTCTTTTTGCTGATTTGCACCCACCCAATCGCAACAGTTATGGCACTTAGCATAATAAATGCTGTGCTTATGGTCGGGAGTACAGGCAATGAGTAGTCCATAAATTCTTCCTCTTTTCACTATCAGTTTAAAATTAATCTTCACGGTGTTATTTATCACGAAGTTCATTTTATTAAAGTGTACTATATTTTTCAACTAACTGTATGAGCTTTTAATAAAATTTCCTTAAATGTTCAATATTTATTTCATTCCATGTGATCATAATCATTGCAATTTACATTTTTTATTTTATCAAAAAATAAACTCCAGCCTCTGACTGGAGTTTATTCTTTATTTTACTAAATGCGGATTTAATATTGCTTCTTCTTCTGAAGGGGTAATTTCCTGTTCTTTTTTGTACCAGGCATAGAAGATTTGCGCAAGAATAAAGCCATATACAATTTCCTGGATAATCTTCATGATGACCCCGCCAAGCTGCTGATCGTGTATAAGTGACATTGAATTGAACATTTCAGGCCCGCTAAGATTCAGGCTTGCCAGTGTCGCAGATGGAACACATAACTGAAGGGCCTGTGCCCATGCATTTGGATCAGAATATGTGCTGTACATTGGAGTATCTGAAAAAATGATCAGAGCACATGCAGGAGTCAATAAAACACCATTTGCAAAAATGTATCCTACCTTCTTCAAGCCGTCCAGTGACTCCATTTCAGGAAGTTCATTAATAGTCGGCCACCACATAAAGATTGCCAGAAGAAACAGGCCAGATGTATATACAGTATGAAACATCATATCCGTTTTTACCACGTCAAAAACATCTGGTATGTGGTATATAGAAAATACTCCATTAAACAGGATAATGGCGATTAATGGCTTTGTAAAAATACTGAATACAGGTTTAACAGCTTTGTGATTAACTACTCTTCTCCACACCCACTGAGGGATTCCCATGACTACAAGGGGAGGAACGACTAAATACAGGATAGCCATCTGTATCATATGGGCATAAAACATTAAATGGCCCATCAGGTCCAGCGGAGAGCCTTTGATCGCATATAACACAATCATAGCGATTGTAAAATACACACCCTGCCTTTTAGTTAATGGCTCACTATCTTTGAACTTTTCACGATACTTTACTGTTAACATAAAGTAGCCTGCAAGAATCAGTGCTACAAATAAAAAGAAATATGGACTCCAAAGTGCACGGAAACCGAATATTTCCAAAGACATGCTATCACCTCATTAAATATTGCTCAACCGAACTTAAACGTTTCCAATACTAAGCGATATTGACAAGTACTATTATACTCTCTTCAGTCAGCAATCTCAATAAAACGGAAAATAGGTATTAATTGCAAATACTTCATTACATAAAAAGAAAACCGGCCAACAGCCGATTTTCTTTTGAACTTACCACCAAATAACAGTCAAGAAAGCAATGATTGTGATAAATCCGACAAATGCTCCTGAATATAAGAACAATGACGGTGCTTCATGACCTTTGTGGCTCATATGCATGAAATAATATAATTGGAAGACTACTTGCACAAGTGCAAGAATCAGGATGAACGGCACTATAAACCATCCGGAGAAACCTTCATAACCTGCTGCTACGAAGGCAACAATTGTCAGGAAGATCATTAGTGCAAACGTGATAACTTGATGTCTCATCTCTTCTGCACTTTTTTTGCGTCTATATTCAATGTCTACTCTTGGGTTACCTGAGTTTGGTTGTTGATTGGCCATCAGTTTATCCCACCATTCCCATTAAATATACTACTGTGAAGATGAACACCCAAACAACGTCGATAAAGTGCCAGTATAGGCTGGCTACATAGAACTTAGGAGCATTGTAAAGGCTCAATCCTCTTTTGCTGTTGCGGATCATCAAAGTAGTGATCCACAGTAAACCGAATGCCACGTGAGCACCATGGAAACCAACTAACGTGTAGAAGGCTGAACCAAAGGCACTGCTTGTGAAGCTATGATGGAACTCATGCACATAGTGATTGAACTCGTAAATTTCTAAACCAAGGAATCCAAGTCCAAGCAAAACAGTAATTCCAAGCCATAGCTGCATTTTTTTGAAGTTGAAGTTCTTCATGTGATACATAGCATATACGCTTGTGAGCGAGCTTGTTAATAGCAGCATTGTCATAATGAATGCCAATGGAATTTCAAACAAGTCTTTCGCAAGAGCCATGTCACTGCTAGGTACTTTGTCTTTTAAAGCAAGGTAAGTGGCGAATAGGGAGGCGAATAAAACTGTCTCTCCCCCAAGGAAAAACCAGAAACCTAAGAATTTGTTCTTGGCTTCGAGGGTTTGCTTTTCAGGCGACGCAGGCCATGTTTCATAAGTCATTTTTTGTTCAGTAGCCATTATGCCTTAACCCCCTTATCATTATTGTCTTCCAAATCTTCTTTATGAATGTGGTATCCATGATCATCCTTGACAGAACGAACAAACATGGAGCCTAGAGTAATAAGCATACCCACAATTAGTACTGGAATACCCCAGCTGTGTTCTGCGCGGTACATTGCACCAAATGCAGCAACAAATAAACCGAAAGAAATGACAAATGGAATGAACGAGTTGTTTGGCATATGGATATCACCAAGCGGCTCAGCAGGCGACATGCCTTCTTTGCCTTCCATTTTTTCAAGCCAGTATGCATCAAGGCCGCGAATCAGCGGAAGCTGCTTGAAGTTATAGAATGGAGGCGGTGATGGAATGGCCCACTCTAGTGTACGGCCGTCTCCCCAAGGGTCATTGCCAACTTTTTCATTTTTAACGCTAGTAATAACAATATTTATTAACAAGATGATTACTGCAGCTGCCATGAAGAAAGCACCAACAGTACTTACCATGTTCGACGTTTCAAATCCCTGTCCAGGAAGGTAAGTGAAGATACGGCGCGGCATTCCCCAAAGTCCAAGGAAATGCTGGATAAAGAATGTTAAATGGAATCCAATAAAGAATAATACGAACGTAATTTTTCCAAGGAATTCGTTTAACATTGTACCGAACATTTTTGGCCAATAAAGGTGAGCACCCGCAAATAGTGCAAACACAACACCGCCGACAATAACATAATGGAAGTGGGCAACTACAAAGTAGCTGTCATGGTACTGGTAATCCTGTGCAGCAGACGCCAGCATAACACCAGTAACACCTCCGGCTACGAATGAAGGAATAAAGGCAATAGCCCAAAGCATCGGCGTTGTGAAAGTGATGCTTCCGCCCCACATTGTAAATAACCAGTTAAAGATCTTAATACCAGTCGGTACTGCAATTGCCATTGTTGCAACAGCAAAAATCGCGTTTGCAATCGGCCCCATACCAGTTGTAAACATATGGTGAGCCCATACCATGAATCCTAAGAAACCAATAAGAACCGTTGCGAATACCATTGAAGAGTATCCGAAAAGGCGTTTTCTTGAGAATATCGCAAAAATCTCGGAGAAAATACCGAAAGCCGGCAAAACCAAGATGTAAACTTCAGGGTGTCCAAAAATCCAGAAGAAATGTTCCCAGATAATTGTGTTTCCGCCCATAGCAGGATCAAAGAAGTTAGATCCAAACATACGGTCGAAAATTAACAGGAATAGTCCTACTGTTAAAGCAGGGAATGCAAATAAAATTAATGCTGATGTAACAAATGTTGTCCAAGTAAACAAAGGCATACGCATGTATGTCATACCAGGAGCACGCATGTTAATGATGGTAACAAGGAAGTTGATCCCCCCGATTAACGTACCCGCACCTGATATCTGCAGTCCAAGTGCATAGAAGTCGATTCCATGCCCTTCAGAAGCAATTGATAGAGATGCATAAGAAGTCCATCCGGCATCAGGAGCTCCGCCTAAGAACCATGACAGGTTCAAGAAAACTCCACCAAAGAAAAACAGCCAAAATCCTAAAGAATTCAAGAATGGGAATGCAACGTCACGCGCACCAATCTGAAGTGGCATAACAGCATTCATAAAAGCAAAAATCAGTGGCATAGCCGCCAAGAAGATCATCGTTGTACCGTGCATAGTTAAAATTTCATTATACAATCCGGCACTTACAAAGTCATTATTTGGTACTGCAAGCTGGATACGGATGAACATAGCTTCCAATCCGCCAAGCAAGAAGAAAAATCCGCCAGCTATAAGATAAAGGATTGCGATTTTTTTATGGTCAACTGTAGTTAAGTAATCCCATAAAACCGCTCCGAAACCTTTTTTTTGTGCTAAGGTACTCACAATTTTACCTCCCTTTTCAAAAAAATCCCTATTGTTCCATAACTTTCAAGCCCATTAAATATTCTGTCAGGGCATCAAGCTCTTCTTCAGACAATTCACCATAAGTACCTGTCATTTTATTGCCAGGTTTGAATGTTTCCGGATCTCTTAACCAATCCTTAAGATCTTCTTCAGTATGATCAAGGACACCGGCAATACGGTCACGATCACCGAAGTTTGTTAAGTTAGGAGCTAAACGGGCTGCTTCAGGAGCAGTGTTTGCCGGAGTTACAGCATGACAGCCGATACAGCTGTTATTGAAGACTTCCTGACCAGCTTCGGCAAGATCTGTCTCTGCCTTTTTAGGTTCTTTTACTTCTGCCATTGCAGTTGCCCATTGATCAAATTCATCACGTGGAACCGCTTTAACTTTGAAATCCATTAAAGCATGGGAAGGACCGCAAAGCTCAGCACATTTTCCATAAAATAAATTATCGGCATCTGCAGCCTTTTCACTGTCAAACTTGAGCCAGAATTTATTCACGTTGTCCGTGTTCGTATCCAGCTTACCGCCTACAGCAGGAATCCAGAAGGAGTGCTTAACATCAGAAGCAATAAGATTGAAATAAACTTTTTCATCCGTTGGCACAACTAATTCCTGGCCAGTGATAATTTCCTGGTTTGGATACTCAAATTCCCACCAGTATAAGTTTGCACGCACATTAACAACAAGTGCATCTGTTTTGCCATCTTCATTCTTCTTTTCCATTGGACCTACATCAGCAAGCTTAAAGGTAGCTGAAACTGTCGGTACAGCAAGAATAAGAAGCAAAAGAATAGGAATAACAGTCCAAATGATTTCCAGTTTGTGGCTTCCTTCAACTTGTTTTGGAATTCTGTCGTCCTTGCGGCGGAATTTAAAAACAACAATAAAGAAGATTATTGTTACGACCGCAATTACTCCTACCATTATTACAGTACTTAACACCATTAAATCAAATTGTGTCTGCGCCACTTCGCCGGCAGGTTTTAGCGTAGATAAATACGGTTCACCGGAGCAAGCGGAAAGAATGAGCGCCATCATTGCAAACAGAGAAAAAGACGCCACTTTGCAAGCCTTTTCATAGCTTAATCAAACCCCTCTTTCGTAAAGATTTCATTTTTTGAATTGTTTGATCAAAAAATATGGATAAATCCCCTCTCGTTATAAACGAAAAAGGAATTTCCTAACTAAGTTAAATAAGTGTGATAATTACCATGGCTACAAACATGATGGTCAGATATTGCAGGGAGTATACAAACATCAATGTAGCCCATTTAATATCATCATTAAACTTTCTTGCATATAACCCGGTCAATAACCAGCCGATGTTTAAAACTGCAGCAAGTATTATGAATGGCCGTCCAAGTGATGGCATTAGGAATGGCAGCGGCAATAATGCTGCAATCCAGATATAAATATGCCTTTTCGTGGTCTTAAACCCTTTTACTACTGGGAGCATCGGAACTCCAGCAGCCCGGTATTCCTCTACCCTTCTCATAGCCAGTGCATAAAAATGAGGAGGTTGCCAGATAAACACGATAGCGAACAGCACCCATGCCATAGGGTCAAGATTGCCATCCGCAGCTGCCCACCCAATCAGCGGGGGAACTGCCCCTGAAATGCTGCCTATAATCGTATTGGAAACAAACCTGCGTTTAGTCCACATTGTATATAGGACAACGTAGCTGAAAACACCAATTAATCCAATTACAACTGCTGTTGCTGTTGTAAACATTAAAAAGGCCGTACCAAGGCCAATAAGCAGAAAACTCAAAAGTGCCACCTTGCCCGGGTTCACTTTCCCAGTAACAGTTGGCCTCCCTTTTGTCCTTTCCATTAATGGATCAATGTCGCGGTCAATATAATTATTTAAGCTGCAGGAGCCTGCAATAATCAAAGAGGAGCCAATTACTGTATAAAGAACCAGATCCAGATTATTGAAAAATCCTTTTCCTGAAAAATGCAGTGCAAGCCAAAGGCCGGTGAAGGCTGTAATCAGATTGGAATTTACAATGCCAATTTTGATAAGAGCAAGAAAGTCCTTCCAGACTGTAGTCTCAGGAATATCTTGTTGGAGGCTTCGCTCTCTATTTTCAATGGCAGCATCACTCAAAGCCCGTGAGTCAGACATATCTTTTCCTCCTTAATTCCTTACCGCGAACATTACACCTACTATAAAGTATAAATGCACCGAAAGCCATATTCACGATAAAAAACGAGGGGTGAACCCTGGATAAATAATAACCATACTAATAGTTTTCTACCATTAATAATGTATTTAAACTGTTTACTATCTAAATGAAGCTAAACCATTTCTCTGTATATTAAATCACACTTTAAAACTCTTTTGTGAATTTTTTTAGAATAATTTATGACTAATTTGTGTCAAAGTCTAAATTTACTTAAAGAAAGGGTTTGTTTTTGAGATAATAAAACTGTTTCAGAAAACTACGGAGGAATAATATACTCACTTTATGTATTCTGGGTTACTTTTCCGCGACAGGGGACATCCATTTTATACCCCCTTTATATTTCTAGCAAACTCTATTATAAGTTTCAACCTTTTTTACTATAATTAACTTTATAATTTTTATAACTGTTGTAAAAAGCTTTTTATTCCTGTACTATCGAAAAAGTAAATGGACACACATTCATATATGGCTTTTTATAGAATCTTTGTTAAGATAGATAATGGACAAATACGTACTAAATCAATTGTTGACACTATTATTAAACCTAGAATATTTAAAGAAGGTGAAAGGCTTTGCAACGATCTTTAAAATGGCTTGCTGTTCTCACATCTATCGGCATGCTTTTGGTTTTGCTGGGCGGTGCCCTGGTAACGAAAACGGAATCAGGAATGGGGTGCGGGAAATCGTGGCCGCTTTGCAATGGCGAGTTAGTTCCCACCGATATTACTCCTGAACTGATTATCGAACTGGCACACAGACTAGTTTCAGGCGCTATTGGATTTATGGTTCTTATATTATCGATTTGGACATGGAGAAAAATAGGACATATTAGAGAGACAAAGTTTTTAGCGCTGACTTCGCTTTTTTTCCTTATCCTGCAGGCTTTAATTGGCGCTGCCGCAGTAGTCTGGGGGCAATCTGATTTTGTGCTCGCCCTTCATTTCGGGATATCATTAATTTCTTTTGCTGCTGTACTGCTCCTGACTTTGCTTATTTTTGAAGTTGATAAAAAATTCGAGGCAGAAAAGCTTATTATCGATAAAAGAATGAGGAAACATATTATTGGAGTTTCTTTATACAGCTATGCTGTTGTTTACACCGGCGCACTTGTGCGTCATGTAAATGCCAGCCTTGTATGCCGTGACTGGCCGCTTTGTATAAATGGATCTTTCGCACTTCCGGCTAATATATACGAATGGGTGCAAATGGGGCACCGGGCTGCCGCTGGATTAATTTTCATATGGATTGGTTACATTACCTATCTGGCCATTAAACATTACAAGGACCAGAAGGTAATTTACTGGGGCTGGATTATTTCATTTGTCTTAGTATCACTCCAGGTTGCCGCTGGAGCATTAGTTGTTTTAACCAGACTTAACTTGTATATAGCTCTTGCACACGCCTTCTTTATTTCCTGCTTATTTGGAGTACTAAGCTATTTTATCCTCCTGTCTTCACGAAGCAGAAAAAATGAGCTTGCTGTTTCAGCAGTTAAGGAAAAAGAGAAAAGTGATGAATCGGCTATCCCTACTTTCACTTCCATTCCATAAATACAATAAACAAAAGAGCTTCGGCAAATGCCGAAGCTCTTTTGTTTATTTTAGGCTCTTTTCGTATAAATTGTTGTTTCGCCTATCAATGTTGTCCGTTGATTTCCGCTCCAGGCTGCTCGCTTTCCGCGGGGCGGGCGGTGAGCCTCCTCAACGCTCCGCGTCTGCGGGGTCTCACCTGACCCGCTACTCCCGCAGGAGTCTCGCACCTTCCGCTCCAATCAACTCAGCAAATTAACCTAAGTTATAAAAAAGCAACAAACTTTACGAAAACAGCTTTATTTTGACAACTCTATCAGCAGGTCTCCAGTTTGAATTGCTTCACCATTTGAGACAAAAATATCCTTTACAGTTCCAGAGAATGGTGCCTGTACAGTAGTTTCCATCTTCATAGCCTCTGTAATCATTAAGTGATCGCCTTTTTCGACTTTCTCACCTTTTTCTACAAGTAACTTGATGACAGTTCCCGGCATGCTGGCTGCAATATGGCTTTCATTATGCGGATCAGCTTTTGCCTTGGCTGCTGTTGTAGCTTTTATGCTTTCGTCTTTTATGCTCACTTCCCGCGGTTGGCCATTTAGCTCGAAATACACAATTCTAGTGCCGTCGGCTTGAGGCTGCCCTATCGAAACCAATTTAACTATTAATGTTTTACCTGTTTCAATTTCAATTTCCACTTCCTCACCAAGTCTTAGACCATACAGGAATGTAGGAGTATCAAGAACAGAAATATCACCAAATTGATCGCAGGTCTTAATATAATCCATAAATACTTTAGGATATAGTGCATAGGCAATTGCGTCAAAGCTTGTAACCTGCCTGCCCAATTCTTTAAAGAGTTTTTCTTTTAAGGCATCGAAGTCTACATCTTCAAGTAGTTCTCCCGGTCTGACTGTGATTGGCTCCCGGTCTTTCAATATGACCTTTTGCAGTTCAGCCGGAAAACCGCCATATGGCTGCCCAAGGTAGCCTTCAAACAGCTCTACAACAGGATCTGGAAAATCCAGTGATTTCCCTTTATTCAAAACATCCTGTTCTGTCAGCTGATTCTGGACCATAAATAACGCCATATCACCAACTACCTTTGATGAAGGTGTAACTTTAACAATATCACCAAACATTTGGTTCACACGGGAATACATGTCCTTAACTTCATCCCACTTATCCCCAAGGCCAACTGCTTTAGCCTGCTGCTGAAGGTTACTGTATTGTCCGCCAGGCATCTCATGCTGATAGACTTCTGAATGAGGAGCTTTCATGCCGCTTTCGAAGTCCTGGTAATATTTGCGCACATCTTCCCAATAGTAAGATAATTGCTCGAGCGACTGGATATCAATTTTTGGCTGTCTATCATTTCCCTGCAGCGCGTAATACAGAGAGTTAGCGCTTGGCTGGGATGTTAAGCCTGCCATTGTGCTCAGGGCCGTATCTACAATATCCACTCCAGCTTCAATAGCCTTTGCATATGTGTAAATTCCATTTCCGCTTGTATCATGGGTATGAAGATGAATTGGAATGTCAACAGTTTCTTTCAATTCAGAAATAAGAGTATATGCTGATTGCGGCTTCAATAAACCAGCCATATCCTTGATGGCCAGTATATGTGCCCCCTGATTTTCGAGTTCCTTTGCCAAGTCTTTATAGTATTTAAGATTGTATTTCGTTCTGGCAGGATCCAGAATATCACCTGTATAGCACATAGCGGCTTCAGCAATTTTTCCTGTCTGGCGCACAGCATCAATTGCGACTTCCATCCCTTTAACCCAGTTAAGGCTATCGAAGATCCGGAATACATCGATGCCGGCGTAGGCCGATTTTTCTACGAACTCTCTTATTACATTATCCGGGTAGTTTTTATACCCGACTGCATTCGAAGCACGAAGAAGCATCTGGAATAAAACATTTGGCATTTTTTCACGTAATGTCAGTAATCTATCCCAAGGATCTTCTTTCAGGAATCTGTAAGCAACATCAAAAGTTGCACCGCCCCACATCTCAAACGAAAACATATCGGGAAGCAATTTTGCTGTCGGCTCTGCTATATGCTTCAGGTCATTAGTTCTTACCCGCGTCGCGAGCAGAGATTGATGCGCATCACGGAAGGTAGTATCCGTAATCAGGACTTCTTTTTGTTCTTTAATCCATTTTACAAGCCCTTCAGGACCTTGTTTATCTAAAATTTGCTTTGTTCCATCCTGGTAATCTGTACTGTATTTTAATCTCGGTACTCGAGGCTCTTCAAATACCGGACGTTTCTTCTTTTCAATTCCCGGAAATCCATTTACCGTTACATTCCCGATATAATTCAGCATCTTCGTCCCGCGGTCTTTCTTTTTCGAAAATAGGAATAGCTCAGGAGTTTCATCAATAAATGATGTATCATACTCACCTATTAAGAATTTCTCATGTTTTACAACATTCTCAAGGAAAGGAATATTTGTTTTTATACCCCTGATACGAAACTCCTGAAGGTTCCTCACCATTTTTGATGCTGCCTGCTGGAAAGTCATTGCATGCGTTGAGAGCTTAACAAGCAGCGAATCATAATAAGGTGTGATTACTGCCCCCTGGAAACCATTTCCAGCATCAAGCCTCACGCCGAAACCGCCGCCTGATCTGTATGCCATTAACCTGCCAGTATCGGGCATGAAATTATTTAAAGGGTCCTCTGTTGTAACACGGGATTGAATGGCAAAGCCATGTACATGAATATCTTCCTGTTTTGGAACACCAACTTCATTGCTGTGCAGCGAGTAGCCTTCAGCCACCATGATTTGCGTTTGTACAATATCGACACCTGTTACCATTTCGGTGATCGTATGCTCAACTTGCACACGCGGATTTACTTCTATGAAATAAAACTGGTCACCTGAAACCAGGAATTCCACAGTTCCTGCGTTTAAATAATCTACATTCTTCATCAGGTTGACAGCAGCCTGGCATATCTCGTCTCTCAAATTTTCCGGGAGTGAGACGCAAGGTGCAACTTCAACAACCTTCTGGTGGCGCCTTTGGACTGAACAATCTCTTTCATACAGATGAACAATATTTCCTTCATGGTCTCCGAAGATTTGAACTTCGATGTGCTTTGGTCTTTCTATAAATCTTTCAACATAAACCTCATCATTCCCAAAAGCTGCTTTTGCCTCTGATTTGGCACGCTCATATGATTCCTTTACTTCCTCAAGGTTCCTTACGATGCGCATGCCTCTTCCGCCGCCGCCAAGTGAAGCTTTAATGATAATTGGGAAGCCATGATTTTTGCCGAAGCTAATCACTTCGTCCAGGCTTTCTACTGGACCATCACTGCCTGGTATAACAGGAATTTCAGCAAGCTGGGCTTGAGTTCTTGCCTTAACTTTATCTCCAAACATATCCAGATGCTTTGAAGTAGGACCGATAAATATGATGCCTTCTTCCTCGCATCGTTTTGCGAATTCAATATTTTCAGATAGAAATCCGTAGCCAGGATGAATGGCATCTACATCACTGCTTTTTGCTATATCAATGATTCCTTCAATGTCAAGATAGGCATCAATCGGTTTTTTGCCCTCCCCTACCAGATAAGCTTCATCCGCTTTATAGCGGTGGTAGGAACCGGAATCTTCTTTCGAATAGACAGCTACCGTGCGAATATCCAGCTCTGTGCAGGCGCGGAATACACGAATGGCAATTTCTCCTCTGTTGGCTACTAATACCTTGTTAATTCTTCTGCTCAAACAAAACACCCCGTCTTTATGTATTTTTTGGCAATATTCTGCCAAATCTAAGTTGAGGCCGGGCGGGTATTCCGCTAACCGGCCATAATAACTTTGATTGGCTGCCCCGTGATGGAAGCAATTATGTAATCAGCATCTGCTGATTGATATATAAATAAAGCACTGTGAAGTTATCTGTGCTTATTTATGAATAGAAAATGTTTTTTCGGAAGCCATATCCACAGATTCCGGATTTGCCTCTTCATGTTTATGTTTATATTTCTTTTCATAATTGACGAACATAGAGACATTCACTAGAATTCCCATTGCAATCGAAAGCTGAAGCAGGGATGATCCACCATAGCTAATAAAAGGAAGTGTAACACCAGTGAGCGGTATAACACCCGAAATTCCAGCAAGATTAATGAACGCCTGAATTCCTATCATGGCGGAAATCCCGATAGCAAGCAAGCTGCCAAAAGCATCTTTACACTTTAAACTGATAAAGATTCCCCTCAGTACAATGTACCCGAGAAGCAAAATGACAAAACCTACTCCAAATGCCCCGAGTTCCTCAGCAATTACGGCCATAATGAAGTCTGTATGGGCTTCAGGAAGATACCCAAGTTTTTGTATACTCTCACCAAGGCCCAGCCCTTTTAAACCTCCTGCACCGAGGGCAATATAGGAATTCGAAAGCTGATATCCGAACTCCGATCCAAAGGGATCTCTAAATGCTTCTACCCTCCCCATTCGATAAGGCGCAAATATTTTATCTTTTAATAGAAGGATAAAAGGAGCAGCCAGCAATACTCCGAAAAGCCCCAATTTAAATATGTTCTTAAAATTCATGCCTGAAGTAAATATTACTGCTCCAGCCACAAGCAATATAATCATGGCGGAACCAAAATCAGGCTGTACAGCAACCAGGATTACGGCAAGTATGAGATAAGCAAGCGGCGGGAGAACCCCTTTGTTAAATTCATTAATATAGGGCTGTTTCTTTGCATACACAGCAGCCAAATATATAATGACTGAAAGCTTGACAAACTCTGCAGGCTGAAGGCTTCTCTTGCCGATCTCAAACCAGCTCATAGCTCCGCCAGCTACTTTTCCGAAGATAAATAACGCAATTAGGCCGAATAACGAAAGAAATACCATCGGAACAAGAAATTTGTTGCTTTGCATAGCTTTGTATGGAAATAGAGCGACAAATACGAAAACAATTCCTGAGATAATTAAATTCAGCTTTTGTTTATTGTAGAAAAAGTCGCTATCCTGATCATAAATCTGCACTGCTGTTACCATGCTTGCACTGAAAACCATAATAAGTCCAAAAACAGCTAACAGGGCTACAGCTATTATCAGGGTATAATCATATGATTTTAATATTTTTTTTAACATCCAGCCCTCTTCCCTTATCTTCTAAGTTTATTACTTATTCTACTATAGTATTAAATATCCTGCTTTGAAGAAAAGAAAAGTTAATTTAAATGTAACACAGCAAAGAAAATAATTCTATAATCATGTTATACTATTTTTAAATTAAGTTATACAATATTGAGTATTCTTTTCTTTTAGATATACTAATACCATTTTTTATAATAATAAGGTTATAAAAAAACTCAAACATTCTTTGTATGATGTTTGAGTTTTTTATTATTATTTTTTTACTGAAGCTTCGTGGAGCATGGAGAGTTCCCTTTCCAATTCCTCTAAAATAGCCTTTCCTTCAGTCTCTTCAATTAATCCAAGACGGACAGCAAAATCTATTTCTCTGGATAAGCCAAACATCTGGGTATCAAGAACTTCCTCATATAGAGGGCATTGAGGCATGGTTAGATTATCCATCTGCACCTTTATTAACTTTAATATTTTAGCAGCATCTGCCTTCAAAATGGCATTTGCTTTTTCTTTGTGGTCAATAATCATGTCAGAAGCCAACTTTAAATCCCTCCATTTCCGAGCGATTATCCTATCTATAAATTTTATACTTAAGCATGGAAAAAAGCAAGGATAATAAGGGATTCGATAAAGAAAGGATTCCCGCATGAATTCAGGACTGCACTAATAAGGAATGTCATCAATATTGCCTGTATGACAAGCGCCTTAAAAATCTGTATACTTAAATCATACATATATTTAATATAAAAGCTGCTGCCAGGAGGTTCAATATGGAAAATATTATTGCTTTCAAAGGAAACGTAAAATATCAAATCACCTTAGATCCGGGAGTCTGGATATTTGATGACCGCAGGGTTGATTTGACAACATACTTTATGCAGGAAAATATCAGAAAAAATGAACTTGAGGAATATACTAAAGCAGTCTCAAAGCATTGGGATAGAGAAATTATAGAAGGCGCAGTTTTCCCTCCAACACTTAAAACAGAAAAGAAATTTGAAAAAGAAAAGGTCCTGACAGGCACATTCGGAATACCTTTTAAACCATTCCTAATGAATGCGGAGCCGGAAGAGAATGCTGAAATCGTTGTTATTGAAAGCGAAGATGGTGAAACCAGATTGACTCTATCTGAAGCAAAAGAATTAATATTGGGGTTCTCAAAGGATGGAAAACCATTAAAAGAGGATGGGCCTGTTCATGCCTATCTCGGGATGGGAGCAACCAGAATTCCCCTATAAAAAGAGTGAAAGCATTTAGAGTGGAATGACAGGAGAGGGCGAATTGCATCGCCCTTTTTCTTCGCAGTCTCTTCCCCGGCATGAAAACCTCAGAATTCACGAGCCCTGTCATGCAGGCTATAACAGGTCAGCAGCAAGCTGGGCCAAGCCGGATCTCTCACCTTTAACAAGTTTGACATGACCCGAGATAACCTGATCTTTAAATCTTTCCACGACATAGGTGAGACCGTTGTTATAAGCATCCAGGTAGGGATGGTCTATCTGCTCGGGATCTCCCATCAGTACAATTTTACTCCCTTCCCCTACCCTGGTTAATATGGTTTTTACTTCATGCTTCGTCAGGTTCTGTGCTTCATCAATAATAATGAATTGATCCGGTATGCTTCTGCCTCTGATATATGTCAGGGCCTCCACCTCAATCGAGCCCATACCTGCCAATATGGCATCCAATTCACCCGGCTTTTTGACATTAAACAGGTACTCCAGATTATCGAAAATCGGCTGCATCCATGGTCTTAGCTTTTCCTCTTTTTCACCCGGAAGGAATCCCAAATCCTTGCCTACAGGCACAATGGGGCGGGCGACCAGCAATTTTTTGTACTGTCCATAATCTTCGGTCTGCATTAAGCCGGATGCCAGCGCCAAAAGAGTTTTTCCAGTCCCAGCCTTGCCGATAAGCGTAACAAGCGGCAGGTCGTTTCTCAGTAACAGCTCAAGAGCCATTGTCTGCTGCACGTTCCTCGGCTTGATCCCCCATATATGGTCATGATCAAAAATAAGTTTTTTCACTTTCTTTCCACTTTTGTCCACTATACCAAGTGCAGACGATGAGGAACCAAGCGCATCTTTCATCACCAGAAACTGATTCGGATAGAAAGGATGATTTGCTATTTCAGAAAGTGGCAGTTCTCCTTTTTCATAAAAACGGTTCATAATATCGAGACCTATATATACCTCCAGAAAACCGGGATATAAATGATCATTTTCAACTACACGATCACTTAAGAAGTCCTCTGAAATTAGCCCGATAGCATCCGCTTTAACTCTGACTAGGGCATCTTTGCTTACCAGGATTACCGTTCGTCCATTTTCTTTTGTCTCTTCCTCCAAGGATAAGTTTTTTGCAACTGCCAAAATCCGATTATCATTCGTTTTTTCTACAAAGATCTCCTGAAGTTCATGAAATGATCTATGATTTAACTCAATTCGCAGGCTTCCGCCATTTTCAAGAGGTATTTTCTCATGTAGCTTACCTGTCTCTCTCATGCTGTCAATCAGCCGGGATACTTGCCTTGCATTCCTCCCAATTTCATCCATATACCTTTTCTTAGAATCAACCTCTTCCAGAACTACAGCCGGAATAACTACTTCATTATCTTCAAATGAAAATATGGAATTAGGATCCTGCAACAAGACATTGGTATCTAATACGTAAATTTTACTCAATATGATGCCTCCTGCTCCTCATGTGTCTTGGTAAAGCAAATTGCAAAAGCGAGATCCCCTGCCTGCAGATTTGCAGTTTCATGAAAAAGATCACCTTCATTCCTGATGGATTATAATCCTGTTGTTCTATATTATTCAGCCTTCGAAAGATGTTGATTAATTAGGAAGAAAGGCTTTCTTAGGAAGTGGACAAATCTATCTTGGTAAAAATATATGTAATGCCGAATAAAGATAGAAGAAATTTTGCACAATAACATTAAACAATCCTCAATATTCCTGAACCTGAAGAAGTTCAAGCTTTCATTTTCAGGAAATTCAGATGTCCCGGAGGTGTCAAATATGAATAAATGGCTGCTTGTTTGGATGACAGGATTACTATTAACAGGGTGCGGCATGAACAATCAGGCCCAAGATCATCAGGAACAGAAAAACATCAACTCAGTAAATGTTAAAAATAGTACAATACAGGAAGTTGACAGAGAGACTGGACAGCAGGTTTCCAGGCATCTTGTCAATTTGGCTGTCCGAGTTCCCAATGTCAATGATGCAACAGCAGTTGTACTTGGACGCTTTGCAGTAGTTGGAGTAGATGTAAATAAAAATCTCGATCGTTCTGAGGTCGGATCAATCAAATATTCAGTTGCCGAAACCCTTAAAAATGATCCTCATGGTGCAAGAGCAATTGTAGTGGCTGATCCGGATATTAACGCCAGGCTTCGGGAAATAGCCGCTGACATTCAAAACGGAGAGCCCCTGCAGGGAATCATGAATGAACTGGCAGATATCGCCGGCCGGTTAATGCCTGAAGTCCCAGCCGACCTGGTTGATCCTAAAAAGAAAAATGAGAAAAACGCAACCGAAGATCCAAAGAAAAGACTCAACAATGATCAGGAAAAACAGCTTGAACAAAAACAGGAAAAACACTCAAATTATTATAAGTAAAAGCGTCACTACCGATGGTATTTATTGTTTAGCGGTAAAACGGCTGTTAGAACAACAAAAGCTTAGTTCCCTGGGGAACTAAGCTTTTTTCATTGCCTCCATTACCTGTTTGTCCAAACGGGCTGCTGCATCTTTATCGTATGTTTTGTCATATTGAGGTTCGACAGTGATTTTAGAGCCGTAAAACATGACATCACGGACTTCCTTCACAGTAATGGCCATAAGAGCGAGCTTTAAAGGTACGCCTTCCATCTTTTCAGCCTTAACCGATGCTTCACCTGCGATGGAGTATGTAGATTCATTCGCGATAATGTTCAGAACAACTTTGTTATTTCTATTTATGTTTTGAACAATTCTCGAACGGTTATCAACTGCAAAATATAATGTTTCGTCATCTTTTGCCAGTATCCATGAAATCGCATTAACATTAGGCCCGCCAGTTTCAAAGTCAATAGTGGCAAGTGTGACGAAACGTTCCTTTTGCAATTCGTCATATAATGGTTTGATTAATTTCGGTTCTACCTGATTTGCCATTCTTTTCCCTCCTTTATTAATTTCATCATAGTATGATAACGCTTTTCTTTCAACTTATAACATCTCTTTTTCAAGTTTGATTAAACCTGCAGCGCTTTCTATACTAATATAAACTAACACATGAAACCCGATACGGGATGACCGTAAAAAAATTATTTGCCGCAAAGCATTCGAATCAGACCTTAACTTATACTATAATGGTAATAACAACAGTTAAAACAATATGCTCTTTTTCAAAGATTGTTTTTTACGTTTATGAATTCTGCCCGTTGATTTCCGCTCCAGGCACTTGCTTTCCGCGGGGAGGAATGCGAGCCTCCTCGGCTTCGCCTGCGGGGTCTCACACTTCCCTCTCCTCCCGCAGGAGTCAAGTGCCCTCCGCTCCAATCAACTCAGTAAACTAAGTTATTAACTTTAGGAAAACAGCAAAACAATATGAGGTGTCCAATGCGAGTAAAATGTGTACTATGTGATAAAATTGAATCCATTGAAAACGAGTCCTTGCAGGCTAAACGTCTCCGAAACCGCCCGATTCACACATATATGTGCAGACCATGCGAAACAAGAATTACAGAAAAAACACAAAAAAGAGCTGATACTGGAAACTTTAAGCTATATCGGAGCAAAGTCCAGGAGGAGGAATGGTGAACTCCACACCATTCCATGAACAGCAAAGAAGCCGCCCAGTCATTTTGTCTGGGGCGGCTTCTTTTAATCCTCCGGATAATTTACATATTTTTCAGGTTCACTTTGAATCTGTTTAAGCATTACTTCTATCAATTCACAGGGAAAACGGCTCTTATTCCGTTCTTCTCCCTTTGTGTAATGCACATAATACATCACATCATCTTTTTCAAAGTGAATATCGGAAATATTATGCTCATCCGAAAGAATCTCAAAGAACATTCTTTCTGTGTCTGCTGCCGCTGTATCATCCGGACGTTCCTCACAGACAATTTTTATCGTCAGCCAGTTATACAGTGAATCCTGCAAGGACTTCATCTCAGCATCTCCCTGTTATTCCGCCTTTGCCTGTTCCTTCTTTTCCTGGTTAAGGCGGATTTTGTAAATGATCAAGATTAATGCAGCCACAACAAGACCTTCTGCTACAGGAAGGAATACTCCAAGAAATGTCAGCATCGTACAGCCTAAAATCAAGAAAGTGTATATCATAGCTGATTTTAAAATTGGGAGTTTCTTGGCAAATCCTAATTTAAATACCAATATTGACAGCAGAACAATTGTTATATAGAGAAGCCACATTCCAGTTGTGGGATTCTCATCGACTTTGAACAAAGCAGCAAAAAAAGACAGGCGCTGTGATACATCCATATCCTTATCTCCTCCCCCTTCTTAGTCTTAGTTGGTTTCAGCGTATTTCTTCTTCTTGGCCATTCTTTCTCTTTCATTCTTATCAAGAAGTTTCTTTCTCAGTCTGATTGACTCAGGTGTTACTTCAAGCAGCTCATCATCATTTAAGTATTCCAGAGCTTCTTCAAGTGTCAAGATCCGCGGCTTTTTAATTACATTCGTCTGATCCTTATTAGCAGAACGGATGTTTGTCGCATGCTTCACTTTAGTGATGTTGACAGTAAGATCATTTTCACGAGTATGCTCTCCCACAATCATGCCTTCATAAATTTCAGTACCCGGCTCAACGAAAATAGTTCCTCGGTCCTCAACTTGCATAATTCCGTATGTGGATGACTTGCCGCTTTCCATAGACACTAGGACACCTTTGCTGCGTCCGCCAATTTGACCTTTAATTTCCGGCTGGTAGCTGTCAAATGTGTGATTGATAATACCATAGCCGCGGGTTAGCGTCATAAATTCAGTGGAGTAGCCGATCAGTCCGCGGGCAGGGACATTGAATGTCAGTCTTACTTGACCATTGCCGTTATTGACCATATCAAGCATTTCACCTTTACGGGTACCCATAGATTCAATAATCGATCCAGTATTATCTTCCGGCACATCGATTTGAACACGTTCTACCGGTTCACAGCGAACACCGTCAATTTCTCTAATAATTACTTCCGGCTTAGAAACCTGCAGTTCAAAACCTTCACGGCGCATATTTTCAATCAGGATTGATAAATGCAATTCCCCACGTCCGGATACAACCCAGGCGTCAGGTGAATCTGTATTTTCAACACGGAGACTTACGTCCGTCTCAAGCTGTGCACGAAGTCTTTCTTCAACTTTTCTTGAAGTAATATATTTGCCTTCTCTTCCCGCGAATGGACTGTTGTTAACAAGGAAAGTCATTTGCAGTGTTGGTTCATCAATCCTTAGAACAGGAAGTGCTTCCTGATGCTCGACAGGGCAAATAGTTTCCCCGACATTAATGTCTTCCATTCCCGAAACGGCAATAAGGTCTCCAGGATAAGCTTCCTGGATCTCTTCTCGCTTCAGTCCGAAGAAACCAAAGATCTTTGTAACCCGGAATTGCTTAACTGAGCCATCAAGTTTCATTAAAGCAACCTGCTGTCCAACCTGGATTGTCCCCCGGAATACCCGGCCAATTCCAATTCTCCCCACATAATCATTGTAATCAAGGAGTGCCACCTGGAATTGAAGCGGCTCTTCACGGTTATCAACTGGTCCAGGAATATGTTCAATGATTGCTTCATAAAGAGAATGCATGTCATCATCCTGCTTGTCAGGGGTAACACTTGAAGTTCCCGAAATAGCAGATGCATAAATAACCGGGAATTCAAGCTGTTCTTCATCTGCACCCAGTTCAATGAACAAATCGATTACCTCGTCAACAACTTCTGAGGGACGGGCAGATGGTTTGTCAATTTTATTTACAACAACGATTGGCGTAAGTTTTTGTTCCAAAGCCTTTTTAAGAACAAAACGCGTCTGCGGCATACATCCTTCATATGCATCGACAACTAATAATACGCCGTCAACCATTTTCATGATCCGTTCAACTTCTCCGCCGAAATCGGCATGTCCTGGTGTATCCAGAATGTTGATTCTCGTATCTTTATATTTAACTGCAGTGTTTTTAGCTAAAATCGTAATACCGCGTTCTCTTTCCAGATCGTTTGAATCCATCGCACGCTCTTCCACGTGCTCATTTGAACGGAAAGTTCCAGACTGTTTTAAAAGCTCGTCAACCAATGTTGTTTTACCATGGTCAACGTGGGCTATAATCGCAATATTTCGAATATCTTCTCTTAATTTCAAAAGATTTCCTCCTATTTATCAAAACTGAATCAAATTCATTTTTCAACATTTTTCACAACTGATACATTATATCACAATTACTATAGAAACCTAAAAACTTTTTGTGTAAAATAATGTAGAGAAGGATTTATTTCTGATAAATTATACTGTCGGACAGTATATTCTCTACATATTTTTCACCAGTATTTAACTAAATTAATCCTCTTGGGAGTGAAATTATGAAGAATATCAAGTGGCCTTTATTAGCCTTTGCGATAGGAGCAGCTATATGCATGATGGGTATAGGCGTTGCGGTGGCTGAAAGAAGCATGTTTGGGATCATCCTGGCCATTATCGCTTTAATCCTTGTAATGGGATACGGTTTTAAAACTAAGAAGAAGATGAGAGAAGAAGGTTCGTTATAATTTAAAGCTGCAGCGGATGGCTGCAGCTTTTTTTCATATTAATGGACAGACCATTATTAAAAATTCCCGGCCATCATCGGAAGTCTCCGTCTTGAACTGCTCAAATCCGGCATCAGATAAAAAGTAAATCCAATAGTTCCGATTTTCAGGGACACCCGCAAACAAAGACTTTTCGCCTTTCTTCTTTAACTCAGCGGTCAACAGTTCAATAACCTTTGTTCCTATTCCTTTTCTTCGCATTTCTTTTTTAACCAGGATCGTACCGAGCCACGGCTTCCGGTTAGAAGGGGATAAATTCACATGGAAAGTGACGGCTGTTCGTTCTCCGTCAATACGCCAAATTCTCCACTCCCCATTTAATTCCTGATGCCTGGCCATATAATTGCAAAGGTTATTCCCGCATTTTTCTTCTTCTTCCCAGTCGGTGCTATCCTTAATGACTTCTAAAAAAAAGGGCTGGTCTTCCTCTGTGAACTTGCTGCTTGCTATGCTACCATTTTCCATTTTTTAAGTATTCTTTCATAATTTGCTGATGCAACCCTGGCTTAGAGACAAAAACAGAATTGTTTTCAAGGTAGTTCAGCTCCTCACCTTTAACGGTTGTCGCAATTCCTCCCAATTCCTCAATCATAATCACACCAGCAGCGAAATCCCATGGAGCGAGGCGCATGGTTATGTATGCATCAACTCTCCCGGATGCTATATATGCCATTTCCATTGCTGCTGAACCGTAGGACCGTGTTCCCCTTGCATTTCGTACAAGTGGAGCCAGCAGTGATGGATCAATCCTTCTATTTTCGGTAACCCATGTGGCATTCAATCCAATGATCGCTTTTGACACATCCGTTTCCTTTAAGGGAGGAAGTTCCAAATCATTCATGAATACACCGTGCCCTTTCATGCAATGATATAACTCGTCATGAACTACATCATATATTAATCCGATTTTGCCTTTTCCATTTTCATAAATGCCGACTGAGATCGCAAAGTTTCTCTGCTGATGGACAAAGTTCATTGTTCCGTCAATCGGATCAATAATCCAGACGATTCCATCCAGGTCATTTAGCTTATCACCAAAACCTTCTTCACCAAGTATCCGGTGCTCAGGGTATTTTTCATTTATTTTCTTTATGAAGAATTGTTCTGTTTCCTGGTCAATATCTGTCACTAAATCGTTCGCATTTGATTTGGTGGTTATGGTCAGAGTTTTGCTGAAAGAATTTTTAATATTCCCGCCCGCCTCTTTTATTAAGGCTTTGGCATATGTATGAATCTCACTCCAATTTGTCATGGGTCAGCCCTCCGCATAGTGATAGCATTAAAATATTTCTAGCTTAAATGAAATAGCAAGGTACTTCAAGTTATATACTCTCCAATGATAGGCGTTATCATTTCCGCGTGTATAATTATTTGCCGAAGACAAGCTGTGATTTTTGGATTAAAAATAATGGCTCTTTTCGTATAAATTGTTGTTTTTCGCTTATCAATGTTGTCCGTTTATTTCCGTTCCAGGATGCTCGCTTTCCACGGGGCGGGCGGTGAGCCTCCTCGACGCTGCGCGTCTGTGGGGTCTCACCTGTCCCGCTACTCCCGTAGGAGTCTCGCACCTTCCACTACAATCAACTCAGTAAATATAATATAAATAGCAACAAACTTTGCGAAAACAGCCAAAATAATAAACGAACCCCTCATAGTATCATGGAGTTCGTTTCTAATTTTTTCTTCTTATTTGCATTTTTTCTGCCTTTTCTCCTTTATCGGCAATTCATCTTATAGTGCTTTTAATCTAAGAAGTTCCTGCCTGATTTTTTCCAGCTTTAGCTTAGATTGTTTTTGAAGGTCTTCATTCTTTTCTGACATGGCATCAAACAAAGTAGCAAGCTCATAGTCCATTTCCAGCCTTAAAACCGCTGTCCTTTCCCTATCACCATTTTTCTTTTTCACTGTATTCATTAGTTGTTTCATTAGACAGTACACCCCTTCCAAAAGTGTTTAATTTTCTGATTATTTTTACTTTTATCATATGAAGGACAATTCTCGGTTGCAACTAATTTGTGCGATAACCTAAAACTTTATTTCACCAATTCCATAGAGCTTTAAATTTTTGGATTGTTTCCGGGTATGCTACAATATTTGACAAAGCATACAGGAGGTCAGCTTATGTCTTTTTCCGGTTTTACAAACGATGATTTTGATGTCTTTAAAATAGATGGATTGGATGAAAGAATGGACAGGTTAAAATCTGTTATTAGGCCTAAATTAGAAGAATTGGGCCGCCATTTTGCACCATCCCTCTCCAGCCTGTCAGGAGTTGAAATGTTCCCTCATGTTGCCAAACATGCGAGAAGAACAAAGAATCCGCCAAATGATACTTGGGTCGCATTTGCAAGCAATGCGAGAGGGTATAAAATGCTTCCACATTTCCAGATAGGATTATGGGAAACTCATGTATTTATCTGGTTTGCCATAATCTATGAAGCACCAGATAAAATCGCTGCAGGCAAGTTATTTGAGAACAGCCTGGACAAAATTTATAAAGAAATACCCAGCGATTATGTCTGGTCCGGAGACCACACAAAACCAGATGCTGTTTTACATGAGCGAATGGACAAGGAAGAGTTGAGATCCATGTTTCAGCGTCTGCAAAATGTTAAAAAAGCGGAAATTCTTTGCGGCTATCATATTTCTCGAGAAGATGCCGTTCGCATGTCACCTGATCAGTTTATTGAAAAAGCTGAATCTGTATTTAGAAATTTATTACCCCTATACAAATTGGCATAAACATGTTTTCAGAACGTGGATTTGGCATAAAAAAAACAAAACCTTCAGCAAGTTGAAGGTTTTGTTTTTTTTAAAGTCTATTTCTGCATTTTTAATTTGTCCCCGGCTGAACGTTCTTTAGCCAATTTTACTGTCCTGTAGGAGGAATAGCCGCTTTGTTCTTCAAAGTCATCGCAGATGTTTTTCTCCTGAGCTTTCCCCGGAACGATTTCCTTGAAGCGTCTATATGCATTCATGAATTGTTCCCGCTCAATTCCTTTTTCGTATGCCATTTCAATGCTTTCAAAATATTTTATAACATCCACAATTTCTTCTGTCGACCAATCCTGGTCAATCGGGTACTGATATTCCATTACCTTTCACCTCATTTATGATATTCATGATGCATTTTATCGCAGTCTAACGGGCAGTAAGTCCCCACTTCCAGACTCAGAGAAATCAAAGGAGGATAAGTGGGGTCAAACTGCCCGTAAAGGCCCGATTGGTTCAACTAACAATCACTGGGGGATAAGGCCCCCCACTGATTGAAGTTTCACTTTATCATTAATTAGTCCATTTCCCCCTGATGGTTTCACCTTCTGCTATAATCCGCTCGAATAGTTCTTCCACGGACGGGATATCCTTAATTAATCCCATAACTTGTCCAGCCCATGCAAACCCTTCCTGATCTTTCCCTTCATATATATATTTCTTATTAGCATTCCCGCTAATGTAATTTTTTAACTGCTCATAGCCGCCGTTTTGTTTTTCAATTTCCAGTATCTTATCCGACCATGGATTCGCAATCACCCTTGCAGGTGCACCTATAGTTCTTTTAATGACAACTGTGTCATTTTCTGTTCCTTCGACTAAGCGGTTTTTATATAATTCAGAAGCATGGACGCATTCCTTTGTTGCAACAAATCTTGTTCCCATCTCAATACCATCTGCTCCAAGACTTAATGCTGCCATCAAGCCCCTGCCGTCTCCGATTCCACCTGAGGCAATCACAGGTATGGAAACAGCATCGGCCACCTGAGGAACGAGGATGAAGGTTCCAATATCATCCCTGCCTAAATGCCCGCCACCTTCCTGCCCTACAACCATTACTGCGTCAGCCCCAAGCTCCTCCGCCTTTACTGCCTGCCTTTTTGCTGCCACAAGAACAAGCTTCTTAACATTTACACCCTTTAATTGATCAAAAATAGGTGCAGGATTTCCTCCTGTCATAGAAATAACGGGAACTTCTTCTTCAATGGCTATATCCAGATAATCAGAGAATGGTCTTCCATGCTGCCCAATCGCAAAATTAACCCCAAATGGCTTATCTGTCAATTTCTTAACCTTTTGAATCTCGTCTCTTAATTTTTCCGGACTGCTGAGAGACATTGCGGTAACCTGCCCTAAACCTCCTGCATTTGAAACAGCGGCAGCCAGATCTGAATAGGCAAGATGGGCAAGGCCGCCCTGTATAATTGGATATTTAATTTTCAGTAATTCTGTCACACGTGTATTCCAGTTCATTTATGTACCCTCCATTTCTTCATAACTTTTATTTCGATTTATATGGTTTAAATTCCTGTTAACTTCTAAAACTAAACGGAAACTGAATTGTGGAGGCGAATGTCCGAAAAAGACACGCTTTAACAGAATGAAAAAACAATAGAACTTTCTATGCAAAGGGATTGAATAATGCTATAATGCAAATGTTTTAAATCAGCTTGAAGCTTTTAGAAATATTATTATTAAAGAGGTGTGGGAATAAGTTGTCTCAATACAAAACACCGTTATTCAGCGGTTTGCTTGCACACGCAAAGAAGGATCCCGTACAGTTTCATATACCCGGCCATAAAAAAGGAGCAGGGATTGATCCGGAATTCAGGGAATATATTGGTGATAATGCACTTGCCATTGATTTGATCAATATTGGCCCGCTTGATGATCTCCATCAGCCAAAAGGCATTATTAAAGAAGCCCAGGATCTTGCAGCTGAAGCCTTTGGAGCGGATAAAACATTCTTTTCTGTTCAAGGAACAAGCGGAGCCATCATGACCATGGTTATGGCTGTATGCGGTCCAGGAGATAAAATTATTGTTCCGAGAAATGTTCATAAATCAGTCATGTCTGCCATTGTTTTTTCAGGCGCAACTCCTATCTTTATACATCCTGAAATTGATGAAAACCTGGGCATATCTCATGGGATTACAACTGAATCAGTATCAAAAGCCCTTGAACTTCATCCGGACGCAAAAGGGGTATTAGTGATTAACCCTACTTATTTCGGTGTTTCGGCAGATTTGAAGAAAATCGTCGAAATTGCACATTCATATAATGTGCCCGTCCTGGTTGATGAAGCCCATGGTGTGCATATTCACTTCCATGATGAGCTGCCATTATCCGCCATGCAGGCAGGTGCTGATTTAGCAGCAACATCTGTCCACAAACTGGGCGGGTCCATGACGCAAAGTTCAATTTTGAATATGAAAGGAAATCTTGTTTCGGCTAAAAGGGTTCAATCCATTTTAAGCATGCTGACAACAACTTCCACTTCCTATTTATTGCTTGCCTCCCTGGATGTTGCCAGGAAACGTCTGGCTACAGAGGGAAAGGAACTCATTCAAAAGACGATTGATTTGGCCCAATCCATTCGCCGCCGCATCAATGAGATTGACCGGCTCTATTGTGTCGGTGAAGAAATACTGAAAACCAAAGCGGCGCATGACTATGATCCGACCAAATTGATTATTTCAGTCAAAGAGCTTGGCATGAATGGTTTCGATGTGGAGAATTGGCTTCGGGAACATCATAATATTGAAGTAGAAATGTCTGATTTATATAATATCCTTTGCATTGTTACCCCTGGTGACTCTGAACGGGAAGCCGATATTTTAGTTTCTGCTCTTGCCGAACTCGCCAGTGATCGCAAAGGGAATACTGAAAAGCTTGAAACTCAAGTGCTTCTCCCTAACATTCCCGTTTTATCGCTTACACCCCGTGATGCATTTTATGCTGATACAGAGCTTGTTCCATTCGACGAATCTGAGGGCAGAATAATTGCTGAATTCATTATGGTTTATCCGCCTGGGATACCTATTTTTATTCCGGGAGAAATCATAACCGGGGAAAACCTCCGTTATATAAAAACGAACATGGAAGCTGGACTGCCGGTTCAGGGACCAGAGGATTATGATTTCAAGTATCTTCGCGTTATTGAAGAGCACAAGGCAATCAGATAATATGCAAAAGAGCCTTCCATTTAGGAAAGGCTCTTTTTATGGTTAATGGTTATTTGTTTGTCTTCTCTGTTTTTTCTCCGTCGCAGCAATTGCATTTTTTTGAATATAAAACAGTTACTTTTTCATCCTCAAAGTGATCAATAGTTGAATTGCAAGCCTGGCATACGATTGTACCCATCTTTTCATTCTCCTTTTCAATGAGTTTTATTTGAAAGCGCTTTATCTTTAAATCTATAATAATATAACATTATTAATTTATCAAGCCTAATTGTATAACATAATTATTGTTTTAAATTGGCATTTCCCTTATTACCCATTAATACCCTTTATAAATAGTATGTCATAATATAAAAAACAGACCATTTATGGCCTGTTTTTTTATATTATTTTAGTCATATTGTTCCTCAAAACGGGCACCTGGGATTGCTTCTAAGAAAAATTCGCTTAAATCTGCAGCCTGTTCGTATAAATCAAGCTTGAATGCCTTTTGCAAATATTCGATGTCTTCGAGATCTTTAGGGTCGAGGAGGGTTGAGCGGCCTGTCTGCATACAAATAACCAGAGGCTTGGAAAAGAAGAGGTTTGTATATACGATTCCAAAATCATAACGTGTTGACTCCGTTGTAAAGCCAACAAAACGGACATTCACGTTTTCATGCTCATCATAGAGCTTCTCAAAAAAATCCATAAGATTCCTCCTTATTTATAATAATATTCTAAATATTATTATAATTCATTTTAGGCTATTTGACAAGTAATTTAAATTTCCCTTACTATTTTAAGTTGTCATAAGATTTTATCTAATGCTAGAATGGAAGAGGATGTTCATTACCATAATTATTGGGATAATGGGGGAAAGAAGTTGGCAGCTAATTCATTTATCAAGCTGGTTCCTTCATCAGCTAAGGAAAATATTTCAACAGAAGAGCTTAAAGAACTTTTTTTTTATTATAGGGATATTACTGGAAAAACAGGCAGCCAGATTAAATGGGAATATGATGATGCTGCTTTTCCTTATGAGATAAAAGAGACGCCTGAAGCAAAAGGAACCTGGTTTTACCTGCATTCTCAACATGACCGATATAACGCCATATTGCTTGGCATTGACAAAGAAAAAGTGAAGGATGAAGACGGTTCTGAACGTGAGCAGTCTTACATACAAGTTACATTGCCGGAAGGTGCTACATTCGGAGATAAAGGCAAAGCAAATGAATTTTGCAAATTTCTCGCTAAAAAACTTCAAGGTGAATTGCACCTTTTCAATGGAAGAGTTATGTATTTTTATAAAAGAAAATAATCGAATTATTTAAAAATGAGAACAGCAGGAGCTGTTCTCATTTTGTTTCCGTGCTGATCAGAACTGGATCAACTGGAGTAAATCCTTTATTCTTAAGCCCCTTCACAATATCCTCTAAGGCTTCTTTTGTCCATTCCCTATCATGCATCAATAAATTTGCACCTTTCGATAAATAAGGTGAATTAACCATTATATCTGCTAAGGCTTCTTTTGATTGATATTCCTTCTCCCAGTCATACCCGTATGTCCAATTCATGAGCACCATGTTTTCAGCTTCAGCAATTTTCCTGCTGTAGTCTGTATTAGACCCGAATGGTGCCCGGAAGAATTTTGGCCTCTCTCCAATAATCTCCTCAACTCGATCATTAAGGCCAACAATTTCTTTATACTGCTGCTCTTCAGGTAAGCTTTTCAGGTTTAGGTGGCTATTTGTGTGATTGCCAATAGCAAAGCCAAGTTCATGAATTTCCTTCAAAACTTTTGCTTCTTCCGGGGTATCTATGAAATGCCCATTAACAAAAAAGATTGCAGGTGCTGAAAGTTTCTTTAAAATCCTGGCCATTTCCAATGCATTTTTATCAGGAGCATCGTCAATGGTTAGTAATACTACTTTTGAATTGGCCTTATTGATTGGTTCTATTGACCAATTATGTTCATTTATCTTGTATTGCGGTAATGGCAGAGATACCTCTTCTTCTTTCGGATTTTCACCGGCATCAGCTTGGGGTTTTTCAGTTTTAGCTGCGGGAACATTAGATTGATCAGCTAAGTTATTTTCTTCTTCTTTTTCAAAATCTGATTGCTTATCTTCTTCAGCCGAAAAATCCGTACATGCTGTCAGGATTATAACGAAAGTAATACAAATAAAAATTATAGCTTTTCTCATTGTTACCTCCTTAATGCATATTTCTTTAAACTCCCTTTCATAAGTGTTAGTATGTAACATGGCCTTTTTAAAAAAGTAGTTCCCCTTAGGATTCTTACTATTACCTACTGATTTTACCCGAAACAGTCTCGGTTTGAACATTAAAAGTAAAATTTAAAAATCAGATTGGATTTCTGTATTCTTTCGATTTTACTTTAAAGTCTGTTTCCGGGAAGCTGCTCTCCCCTGCTGAGCTCCAATTGCTTAAAAATCAAGCAAACACTATCAGGAAAGCAGGATGTTTAATGCCTGCATTTATAGGATTGGAAGTTTTACAGAATTATTTTAATTAGGTTTATTTTATTAAGACTGGAGGGATTTGATGAAGAAACTGACTCCCGTTTTTACGGTTTCAGTCATATTCACAGCAATATTTATTATATGGGGATTAGTTCCGAAGACCATACTGCCAAATGGTAACCTAGATTCTGTTACAGCATCTGTTCAGGGATTCATATTGGAAAAATTCGGGTGGTTTTACCTTTTATCAGCTTCTATCTTTTTAATTTTTTCAATCCTTTTGGCATTCAGCAAGTACGGAAATATTCGTCTGGGAAAGGATGCAGACAGGCCCGAATATAGCTACATAAGCTGGTTTGCCATGCTTTTCAGTGCAGGGATGGGAATTGGTCTGGTTTTTTGGGGAGTCGCGGAGCCAATGTATCACTACTTTGCGCCACCTTTCCTAGAAGGGCAGACACCAGAAGCAGCAAGAGCTGCCATGAGGTACTCTTTCTTCCATTGGGGGCTTCATCCATGGGCTATATATACAGTTATTGGGCTTGCACTCGCTTATTTTCAGTTCAGGAAAGGTGCACCGGGAGTTATCAGTTCCATTTTAAGGCCAATTTTAGGGAACAAAGTGGATGGTCCAATTGGAGTATTAATTGATTTTATAGCCGTCTTTGCTACTGTTTTTGGTGTTGCGACATCCTTAGGTCTCGGAGCCATTCAAATATCTGGCGGACTTTCTGAAACATTTGACAGCATCGGCAATAATTTCACCACTCAATTGGTTGTTATTTTGGTTGTGACAATATTGTTTATGATTTCAGCACAAACCGGTTTAAACAAAGGAATAAAATACTTAAGTAATTTAAATATTATTTTAGCTATCTCGTTATTGCTATTTCTGCTGTTTGTTGGGCCAACAAACTTTATTATGGATCTGTTTACAACGACGATCGGCTCTTATCTTCAAAATCTTCCTTCCATGAGCTTCAGGCTCAGTCCTTTTGATCAGGAGCTGACATGGTTTCAGGACTGGACCATTTTTTATTGGGCATGGTGGATTGCCTGGGCACCATTTGTCGGCACATTCATAGCCAGAATATCAAGGGGAAGGACAATAAGAGAATTCGTCATCGGCGTGCTTGCTGTTCCTACGCTCTTTGGAGCGCTTTGGTTCTCAGTATTTGGAGGAACAGGCATATACCTTGAATTCTTTGAGGCAAAGCCAATTATGGAAACAATCGAACAGCAGGGAATGGAAGTTGCACTGTTCACCGTGTTTGATAACTTCCCTTTCAGCACTGTCCTAAGCTTATTGGCTATATTCTTGATCAGTACATTCTTTATAACTTCTGCAGATTCAGCTACATTTGTTCTTGGGATGCAGACGACAAACGGAAGCCTGAACCCTTCGGGCAAAGTTAAATTTGTCTGGGGCATTATCCAATCTGCTTCTGCAGCCATCCTTTTATGGACGGGAGGGCTGGAAGCACTGCAAAGAGCTTCTATTATAGCTGCGCTTCCTTTTACTATTATTATGCTTTTAATCGTGCTCTCGCTGGCTAAATCGTTTAAAGAAGAAACCATACCAAAAAAAAGAGATGATAAAGACTAAAAAAAATCGGCACCTGTAAATGGGTGCCGATTTTTTTGCTTGTAACTTCCCCAATTACCAATGTGTAATGTAGGACATCGCAAAATGAAAAGAAGCATATAAACTTAAGCTCATAACAGTAACCATAAATGTTTTCTTTGCTGACTTAATAACCCAATTCCCAATATTGATTGCCAAATAGAAGAAAACAAAAAACATTATAACTTTATAAACGAGCTGATCATATTTTGACAGCCACTCAATGAAAGTATATCCGCTCCAGATTAACATCTGCAGCAAAAGAGCTGTATAAATCTTCATACACTCCACCACCAAATTTTTTAATCCTTACCCGTTATTTTAATAGAAGAAACACTTGTGTTTGTAATATATGTTGAAAAGGATATTCTTATTTTTCATTTCTGTAACATTTGAATGACAAGCTAATATTTCCATTTACCATATGATAAAATACTCATAATTATTATGAATTGCTTACCTTCTGTCAAAAGGGTGGAAAATTCTCATGACTTCTATACTGTTTTTGCAGTCTTGTGTAAAAAGGTGGAATTTATTATAAAGTGAGGGCAAAAGGATGAAAGGTCTGCCATTGTTATTGATTACTGCACTCTTACTTGTGACCTCTTCATGCAATCATAAGGAAGTAAAAGAAGAGCTGAAGATAGACGACAGTGTTAAGCAGCTTATTTTTTTTACTGATAATAAACAATATGAGCAGGAAATCTCCTATTATGATGCCATCATCGAATTAAAGAGAAGCTATCCTGAACTGATTAAAGATATGAAAGTGATTACAGAAGTAGAAGCGAGTCACTTAAGCAATTATGAGGTAGAAAACTGTCCTGCCATGCTGCTGGTGTATCAGGACAAAGTTCTAGTAGAAATAAAAGGCACTGTATCTAAAGATAAGATCATTTATCCTCTCGCCAAAGCCATGGATAAAAAGATCGATAATCCGTAATCATCCACAAAAAAATCCTTCCCTGCCAGGGAAGGATTTTTTTGTATAATTATTTTACAATGTGAATTGGGCTTCCAATAGCAACTTCCGCTGCTTCCATTGTGATTTCACCCAATGTAGGATGTGCATGAATAGTCATTGCAAGATCTTCTGCAGTCATGCCTGCTTCAATTGCCAATCCAAGCTCTGCAATCATATCAGATGCACTTGCACCGGCGATTTGCGCACCAATTACAAGTCCATCCTCTTTGCGTGTAACAAGCTTTAAGAATCCATCAGTGGAATCAAGTGCAAGGGCACGGCCATTGGCTGCAAATGGGAACTTCGCTGCTGTTACTTCGATTCCTTCTTCTTTAGCCTGCTGCTCAGTATATCCAACAGACGCCAATTCAGGCTCAGAGAAAACAACCGCAGGGATAGCCAAGTAATCAATTTCTGCATTATGACCTGCAATGGCTTCAGCAGCAATCTTACCTTCGTAAGAAGCTTTATGAGCTAATTGAGGACCTTCAACAATATCACCGATCGCATAAATGTTGCTTACACTCGTCCGGCATTGTTTATCAATTTCAATAACACCGCGTTCAGTCATCTTAACGCCAGCTTGCTCTAAGCCAAGCTCGTCTGTATTTGGACGTCTTCCGACCATAACAAATACATAATCTGCATCAAGAGATTTCTCTTCGCCTTTTTCTTCAAACTTAACTGTAACTCCATTTTCATTCTCTTCAACACCTTTAGCAAATGCCTTTGTAATGAATTCAACGCCTTTTTTCTTCAGATTGCGTTTAACAAGAGATGTCATTTGCTTTTCGAAGCCGACAAGAATATCATCTGCACCCTCTAGGATCGTAACTTGTGAACCAAAGTTCGCATAAGCGCCGCCCAATTCGATTCCGATAACACCGCCGCCAATTACAACGATTTTCTCGGGAATTTCCTGAAGAGCAAGAGCGCCTGTTGAATCAAGAACACGTTTAGAGAATTTAAACGTCGGCAATTCAATAGGACGGGATCCTGTTGCAATAATTGCATTTTTGAACGTGTAAGTTTGTGCTGAATTTTCATCCATTACACGAAGGGTGTTACCATCAACAAAGTAAGCTTCACCGCGCACGATGTCAACTTTATTTCCCTTTAATAGTCCTTCAACTCCGCCTGTAAGCTTCTTGACTACACCGGATTTGAATTCTTGCACTTTTGTAAAGTCAACTTTTACGTTTTCAGCTGTAATTCCCATTACATCTGAGTGCTTAGCATTTTCGTAGCGGTGTCCTGCTGCGATTAAAGCTTTTGAAGGAATACATCCAACGTTTAAACAAACTCCGCCCATATTTGCTTTTTCTACGATCGTAACTTTTTGTCCAAGCTGTGCTGCACGAATTGCTGCAACATATCCCCCTGGACCCGCACCGATGACTATAGTATCTGTTTCGATTGGGAAATCTCCTACTACCATTTGTAATTACGCCTCCATTAACAATAGTTCTGGATCGTTCAGTAAACGCTTGATGTGATTCAATGCATTTTGTGCAGTTGCTCCATCAATAATTCTGTGGTCAAAACTTAGTGATAATGCTAATACTGGAGCAGCAACAATTTCTCCATCTTTCACCACCGGCTTTTCAGCAATGCGGCCAATTCCAAGAATGGCAACTTCAGGGTGATTGATGACAGGAGTGAACCATTGTCCGCCTGCAGAACCGATATTTGTGATTGTGCAAGAAGCACCCTTCATTTCGTCTGGAGCAAGTTTGCCGTCACGTGCTTTACCAGCCAATTCATTGATTTCATTTGAAATGGCAAATGTAGATTTGCGGTCTGCATCCTTAACAACTGGTACAAGAAGACCTTTTTCAGTGTCTGCCGCAATACCAATGTTATAGTAGTGCTTCTGGATGATTTCACCTGCTGCATCATCAATTGAAGTATTTAGCGCCGGGAATTCACGCAATGCACTTGTTAATGCTTTTACCACATAAGGAAGGAATGTAAGCTTAATTCCTTTATTCGCTGCAACTTCTTTAAACTTCTTGCGGTGTGCAACAAGTTTCGTAACATCAATTTCATCCATTAATGTAACGTGTGGAGCTGTATGCTTAGAGTTTACCATAGCTTTTGCAATAGCCTTACGGATTCCGCTCATTTTCTCGCGAGTTTCAGGATATTGTCCAGCAGGAATTGCTTGTGCAGCTGCCGGTGCAGTTTCTTTTGCTTCAGCTTGTGGAGCAGCTTCCTGTGCAGGCGCTTCATTAGCTTCCGCACCGCCATTTAAGAATGCATCTATGTCATCTTTCTGGATACGACCATTTTTGCCGCTTCCAGCTACCTGGCGAATATTTACGCCTTTATCACGAGCGTATTTTCTGACTGAAGGCATAGCAATAATGCGGCGGTTAGGATCCACATCCGTGTCAGAAATAACGACGCCTTCTTTTGGAGCCTCCTGTGCAGGAGCTTCCTCTTTCTTTACATCCTGACCAGCTTCAGCAGTAGCCTGTACCTGTGCTTCTGTTTTTTCTTCTTTAGGAGCCTCATCCTCATGGTCTCCCTTGAATTTAAGATCTTCATATCCTGGAGCATCAAAAGTGATCAAAACTTGACCTACAGTTGCCACTGTACCTTCTTCAACAAGGATTTCTTCAACTTTACCTTTAACTGGCGAAGGAATTTCTACAACCGCTTTATCATTTTGAACCTCACAAAGCACGTCATCTTCTTGTACTTCGTCACCCGGCTTTACAAACCACTTGACGATTTCACCTTCATGGATACCTTCACCGATATCAGGCAATCTAAATTGGAATGCCAATGGAATTCACCCTCCTATTATTTCAATCGTTCTAGTAAAACACGTCAGGGGATATTTTCCCCCTTGTGTCATTAGTTATTCAATTAAAATTCAAGTACTTTTTTAGCTGTTTCAATTACATCTTTATAGTTTGGAAGCCAAACTGTTTCAGCCTGCGGGAAAGCAAATACCGTATCTGGTGCAGCTACACGCAGAACTGGTGCTTCCAGACTAAGAATTGCACGATCATTGATTTCTGCCACTACACTTGCTGCAATACCAGCTTGTTTTTGTGCTTCCTGAACAACAATCGCTCTTCCTGTCTTTTCAACAGAAGCAATAATTGTTTCAATATCAAGAGGTGCGACAGTACGCAAGTCGATAACTTCGGCAGATTTCCCTTCTTTTTCAAGTTCTTCAGCCGCTTTTAAAGACTCATGGACCATTGCCCCGTAAGTAACGATTGTCAGGTCTGAACCCTCACGTTTAACCTCTGCTTTGCCAAGCGGAATGGTATATTCCTCTTCAGGTACTTCCTGGCGGAAAGAACGATACAACTTCATATGCTCAAGGAAGATAACAGGATCGTTATCGCGGATTGCTGAGATAAGAAGCCCTTTTGCATCATAAGGAGTTGACGGAATAACAACCTTTAGTCCAGGCTGCTGCGCCATTAAACCTTCAAGGCTGTCAGCGTGCATTTCAGGAGTATGTACCCCTCCTCCGAATGGCGAACGGATCGTAACCGGTGAATTATATCTTCCGCCGGAACGGTAACGCATACGTGCCAGCTGACCGGAAATCGAATCCATTACTTCATAAACGAATCCAAAGAATTGGATCTCAGGTACCGGACGGAAGCCTTGTAAACCAAGACCGACAGCCAGACCGCCAATTCCGGATTCAGCCAGCGGTGTATCAAATACACGCTCTTCGCCAAATTCTTTTTGAAGGCCTTCGGTAGCACGGAAAACGCCGCCGTTAACGCCCACATCTTCACCGAATACCAATACATTCGGATCGTTGCGCAATTCTGTGCGAAGAGCATCAGTAATTGCCTGAATCATTGTCATTTGCGCCATGGCTTACTTCGACTCCTTTTCTTTGTATATTTCATACTGTTCTTTTAGGTTGTAAGGCATTTCTTCATACATGATGTTCATAAGGTCAGTAACTTTTTGCTTAGGTGTCTCATCAGCCTTTTTAATAGCTTCTTTAATATCTTCTTTTGCTTGTTCAATTACTTCGTTTTCCATATCTTCATTCCAGATTCCTTTGTCTTCAAGGAATTTGCGGAAACGAACAAGAGGATCTTTCTTTTCCCATTCATTATCAAGGTCAGAAGTACGGTAGCGGGTTGGATCGTCTCCAGCCATTGTGTGCGGTCCGTAACGATATGTCAGCGTTTCGATTAATGTAGGACCTTCACCATTAAGTGCACGTTCACGGGCTTCGCGAACAGCTGCATATACAGCAAGCGGATCCATGCCATCAACCTGAATTCCTGGAATACCGGCCGCCACTGCCTTTTGAGCAATTGTTTTAGCTGCTGATTGTTTTTCAACAGGAGTAGAGATTGCAAAACGGTTATTTTGCACAATAAAGATAGCAGGTGCTTTAAATGCTCCTGCAAAGTTGATGCCTTCATAGAAGTCACCTTGTGAAGCACCGCCGTCGCCAGTATAAGTGATGGCAACTTTCTTTTCGCCGCGCTTTTTCATGCCAAGGGCAACCCCTGCAGTCTGAATATATTGTGCTCCAATGATAATCTGAGGTGAAATAACATTTACACCTTCAGGCATATTTCCGCCTTCGAAGTGCCCGCGGGACCATAGGAAAGCCTGGTATAACGGAAGGCCATGCCAAATGATTTGAGGCACATCACGATAACCTGGAAGAATGAAGTCTTCCTTCTCCAGCGCAAAATGAGATGCAAGCTGAGAAGCTTCCTGTCCGGCAGTAGGAGCATAGAAGCCCAAACGGCCTTGTCTGTTAAGTGAAATAGAACGCTGATCAAGAATGCGGGTATAAACCATGCGTCGCATTAATTCCTGAAGCTGTTCATCGCTTAAGTCAGGCATTGCTGAATCATTAACAACCTTGCCTTCTTCATTTAAAATTTGTAGAGTTTGGAACTGTTCTTCAACTGTTTCGAGCTGTTTTTTCGCATCGAATTGTGCCTTCTTTGTTTTAGAAGCCATATCAGTCACCCTTTCCTTTCATAAAAAGACGTTAATTAAGAGTTTTTATACACAAAATTTAGGTTACCCAAAACGAAGCCATATTAGATACTCTTTCAAAAAGCAAAAAAGTACTTTTCCAGGCATGTTTTTATTAGCATCTCTAAATAGCAGAACGTTCTTTTCTGCCATATGCATACTTACAACTAGTGTTCCACAGATCACTTCTAAAAAAACGTCTTTCTGTTCATCTTTAACTATCATATTCTGTATCAGTTTATTTTGCAACAAAATTGATACAGAAATACTTACGAGATTTAGTTTAATACACCTTCAGGACCTTCGTCAATTACCTTGCTTTTTGTTTTTTACAGTTACCATACTTTTTATATTCTATATCAAATTCCATAACTGTATTAACGCCTGCACCCTATCTGTATTATAAAAAACTATTATATTTTCATGTGTTATAGTAAAGAAATTTCACCTCTCATTATTTTGAAATAAAGACGCCTGCATAAATTTAAATAAGCGGATTCATAATGACCCGATGTCTCCATACGCATTAAAAGCCCAAAAATCAAAAAATGCCGCGCATTTACATGCCGGCATTAATATTATTCTTTTGTATTTATTTCGAGCCCTGCTTCTTTATAGAAATCCAGTTTTGCTTCATTATACTCTTTTGTTTTTTCATTGAAATGCTTATTTGAAGACAGGATCTTTTCATACATTTCATTTATTTCGTTAATTTGATTTTCAAGCTGCTCGAGAGTAAGGTCTTCCTTTTTAAACATTGCGTACAGCTCTTTATCCAGTTTAAGCGCTTTGGAATAGTCCTCATAAAGAGTGTCATGTATTTTATATCTTTCCATCATAATTTCTTGCAGTTTTTTAGCTTTATCTTTCAGCTTTTGACTCTCTATATCCTCTATTATAGGAGATAAAGATTCAAATTCCTTTTTGGATGCCTGGATGCTTTCCTGCTCTTTCTCCATATGATTTTTCCGCTTATCCACAATCGAGGAAGCCTCGTCAGACAGCTTCTTAATTTCCTCGAAGTCCTTCATTCCCAGGTTGATAATTTTATCGTATAATTCCTTTTCTCTTTTCTCCAGTTTTACCAGCGGTTCCTGCTGCTTTTCAAAGTCCTTTTCTTTTTCAACTACATTTTCCAGAACATCATACACTTTTTCCTCTGGTTTTGGCTTGTTCATACAGCCTGAGAGGAAGATAGCCAAGATTATAAAAACAAGCAACAGTCTGCTTTTGTTCAAAATTGACACGTTGAAACCTCCTTACTAATAACATTTTTAACTATAAAGGTACCCGCCCTGTTTGACAATAGCCCTTTGGTTTGACACTTTTCACAACAGTTCACAATTTGTCCTTTTTAGAAGTGTATTTAAAATTTATTCGCTGCATTTTTCCTTTATGACTTGGGCATAGGCCTACACCATTCATCATATAAAACATAGGCTATATTAATCGTCCGATGTGGCAAGGAAAAAAGATGGACGATAATCTTACTTTAGGGAGGTTATCCTTCATGTACGGATATGGCGGATACGGTTATGGATGCGGTTATCCAGTAGCGGGTGCCGGCTGCGGCAGAGGCTTTGCGTTAATTGTAGTATTATTCATTCTCTTAATCATAGTTGGCTGCGCTTGCTGGAAGTTTTAATTACTTGAGAAGGTGCCAAAAGCGCCTTCTCTTATTAACTTTTTTCCGCCTCTCTGATAGACTGAATATATTAATATTAACGTAAACCTGGCAAACCTTTTGCTATGCAGATGGTCTTCTTGCCAATAATTTAGCCATTTTTTTAATCTTTATTACATAGCGGGAGTGATAACCATGCTGAGCATGCAAGATATTATACGCGATGGCCACCCAACATTAAGGAAAATTGCCGCGGAAGTAAACATGCCTCCATCTCCAGAAGAAAAACAGATACTGAGGGAAATGATGGACTATGTAAAAAACAGCCAGAATCCAGAGCTTGCTGCTAAATATGGATTAAGGGCAGGCATTGGATTAGCTGCTCCTCAAATTAATATTTCCAAAAGGATGATTGCTGTCCATGTAACCTATAACGGCGAGTTGTTCAGTTATGCATTCTTCAACCCTAAGATCATCAGCCATTCTGTCCAGCGGTCTTATCTGGCTGCAGGAGAAGGCTGTCTGTCTGTTGATGAATCCATACCCGGTTTTGTGCCCAGATATTCAAAAGTTACTGTTAAAGGCATTGACCTGGATGGCAATGAAGTAAAACTCAAGCTGAAAGGTCTGCCTGCGATTGTCTTCCAGCACGAGATTGATCATTTAAACGGAATCATGTTTTATGATCACATAAACAAACAAAATCCTTTTGAGCCAATCGAAAATGCCATTGCTGTAGAACGCTAGAATGCCGATGCATTCACAGGATTACAAAAGAAAGCCTCCAGCTATGAAACCGGAGGCTTTTTCGCTGCTATATTAATTCGAGCTCCTTTAATCCCTTCCAGATACCTTCCTGGTCAACTCCTGATGTTACGCGATCTGCTGCCTTCTTTACCACTTCTTCTGCGTTGCCCATTGCTATCCCTGTTCCGACAGCATTCAGCATCTCTATATCGTTAAGCCCATCTCCAAAGGCATATACATCCTTCAAATCAAATCCGAGTCTTTTAATCATTTGCTTGATCCCTTCAGCTTTAGACCCGCCAGCAGGCAATACATCTACGGAATATGGGTGCCATCTGATAAAGCCAAAGTCAGGATATGCAGATGAAGAAATATAGTTTTCCTCATCTTCTTTCTCGCAGAACAGCAGTGATTGATATAATTCCCTTCCGCTGTAAAACTCCCGGTCTTCCTCAGGAAGGGGGAACTTTAAGCTTCCCATGCTTTCCTCTATAAATGGATGATGGGATACTGAGGCTTTCATTGTTTTCTCATTCATAAACACTAATGGATGTCCGTTTGACTGTGCATGCCTATATAGCTTTTCAATTTCAGCCGTTTTTAAAGGATTACGGTATATCGGCTCGTTTTCAAATACGACATATTGGCCATTAAAGCTTACAAATGAATCAATATCTAGTTCATTGCGCAGGTTCTCATACATGAAAGGAGCTCTGCCGGTAGCAATCGCCACAAAGGTCCCGTTCTTTTTCAGCTTTTCTATTGCCTCTTTCGTACTATCCGGTAAATTTTTTTCGTGATCCAACAAGGTCCCATCTATATCAAAGAAAACAATCTTTTTCATATAAAACAATCTTCCTTTCAAGCAATATTCTGCTGGCTTTCATTACATATTTTATCGTAATAAAACACTAAACCCATAAAGTGAAAAAGTCAATTTCAATTGCTAAAAAGAATAGCATTTTCCATTTTTACCCACGATAAATTCATTTATTTTACCATATAATATAATTAAGAAAAGCGGAATCTCCTTGCCCGCAAAGGACGCAGATTAAAAAAAGCAGCCCGGTGGAGCTGAACAGCTTCAAAAAAACTACATTAATTACAAAAAACGTGTGAAAACGTCCTTGCTGCCTTTACTTTGGACAAGGATCGTTTAAAATAGAAAGTAAGGAGTTGATCCACTATGTTAAAGAAGCTGAGAAAAAAGCTTTTAAAACAGTGGAATGAAATGCTTCGAAAAAAATCTATTGCCTGACAAATTTGAGCCCTTCAAACTTGCGAAGGGCTCCTTCCTTATTGTAAATTGGTTATTAGTATACTTTTTACATAGATTCGGAAGCGTCTTGGCATTAAGAAGAATTAATATTCATATCCCGCAGGAAAAAACATGTAATACATGTTATTATTTTATATATTAGATAAAAGTTTTTTATCGGATTAAGGAGAGATAGTAATGATTTTCAAGGTATATTATCAGGATTCCAAGACAGAGGTACCGGTTAGAGAAAAAACAAAAACTATTTTTGTGGAAGGCGATTCTGAAAGAGACGTTCGCAAAAAGCTTGCTGACCGCAACTATAATATTGAATTTGTAGCATCTGTTCAGGGAGATTTCCTGGAATATGAAAAACAAAGTGAAGACTTTAAAGTATTGGAGATTGAGTAATTTATGAAATTTGTTAAAAATGATCAAACAGCCGTTTTTGCCCTGGGCGGACTTGGCGAAATCGGGAAAAACACTTACGCTGTGCAATTCCAGGATGAAATTATCCTGATTGATGCCGGAATTAAATTTCCTGAAGACGAACTTCTTGGAATCGATTATGTTATTCCTGATTACACTTATTTAGTTAAAAACGAAGATAAAATAAAAGGGTTATTTATCACTCACGGCCATGAAGACCATATTGGAGGAATTCCATATCTTCTAAGAGAAGTTAACATCCCGGTTTACGGCGGAAAACTTGCTCTGGGGCTCCTGAGAAATAAACTTGAAGAACACGGACTGTTAAGACAGACGACTCTTCATGAAATCAAGGAAGACGATATCATTAAATTCAGAAAAACATCCGTGACTTTTTTCAGAACCACTCATAGTATTCCTGATTCATATGGAATCGTTGTCAAAACACCTCCTGGACAAGTTGTTCACACCGGGGACTTCAAATTTGATTTCACCCCTGTAGGAGAGCCGGCTAACCTGACGAAAATGGCTGAAATCGGTAAAGAAGGCGTACTTTGCCTGCTTTCTGACAGCACAAACAGTGAAATACCTGAATTCACCATGTCTGAACGCAGAGTCGGCGACAGCATTCATGACATATTCAGAAAAGTCGAAGGACGGGTTATTTTTGCCACTTTCGCTTCCAACATCCACCGTCTTCAGCAGGTGACTGAAGCAGCCGTTACAAATGGCAGAAAAATTGCTGTCTTTGGCAGAAGTATGGAAGCAGCCATAAATATTGGACAGGAATTAGGATATATACAGGCACCAAAAGATACTTTTATTGATGCACATCAAATTAACAGACTTCCAGCCAACCAGGTAACAATTCTTTGTACAGGAAGCCAGGGAGAGCCGATGGCTGCCCTTTCAAGAATTGCCAATGGAACGCATCGCCAGATACAGATCATTCCTGGCGACACGGTTGTATTCTCTTCTTCACCTATTCCAGGAAACACAATTAGTGTCAGCAGAACGATTGACAGACTTTCCCGCGCAGGCGCAGAAGTCATTTATGGTAAATTAAGCGATATTCACACTTCCGGTCATGGCGGCCAGGAAGAACAGAAACTTATGCTTCGCTTAATAAAGCCAAAATTCTTCATGCCGATTCACGGTGAATACAGAATGCAGAAAATGCATGCCAAATTGGCTGTAGATTGTGGAGTTGAGGCAGAAAACTGCTTTATCATGGATAATGGTGAAGTTCTGGCTCTCAGCGATGATTCTGCTCAGGTAGCCGGAAAAATCCCGTCTGGGTCTGTTTATATTGATGGAAGCGGAATCGGTGATATCGGAAATATTGTTTTACGGGACCGCCGCATTCTTTCTGAAGAAGGTTTAGTGGTTGTCGTGGTGAGCATCAATATGAAGGATTTCAAAATTGCTGCAGGACCTGACTTAATTTCCCGCGGATTCGTCTATATGAGGGAATCTGGAGATTTAATCAATGACGCACAGTCACTCATCACAAAACACTTAAGCAAGGTTATGGAACGCAGGACAACACAATGGTCAGAAATCAAGAATGAAATTACCGACACGCTTGCACCTTTCCTTTATGAAAAAACCAAGCGCCGTCCAATGATTTTGCCGATTATCATGGAAGTTTAAAAGACCTAAGGCGTATATTCCATAACGGAAAGACCCTGTTTTACGGGATATACGGATCTATAAATATATACAGATAAAAAGGCTGTACCGCTCACATGAGCGATACAGCCTTTTTCTGATTATGACATCACTTTCTTTTCAAAGCGGTTGATATCTACGTCTGCTCCAATAACAATAAGAATATCGTCAAATTGTATTTTTTCATTCGCCTGCGGAGATACGATAATTTCATTTTTTCTTTTAATTGCTACAATGTTGATTCCGTATTTTGCCCGGATATCGAGATCAATAATACTGTGGCCGGCAAGTTTTTCATTAGCCACGATTTCTACTATGCTATGCTCATCAGAGAGCTCCAGATAATCCAGTACATTATTTGATACGATACTATGGGCAATCCTTCTGCCCATATCCCTTTCAGGATGAACAACCTGATCTGCCCCTATTTTCCTCAATACCTTAGCGTGATAATCATTTTGCGCTTTAACCGTGATCTTATTAACTCCTACCTCTTTTAAAATTAAGGTTGTCAGGATAGAGGCCTGAATATTATCGCCAATCGCCACAATAACATGGTCAAAATTACGTATTCCCAAACTCTTGATAACAGATTCGTCCGTGGTATCGCCAACTACTGCATGCGAAGCAACTCTTGCAAATTCGTTCACACGGTCTTCATTTACATCAATCGCCATAACTTCCATGCCTTCTTCAGCCAGAGTATGGCAGATGCTTCCTCCAAAACGTCCAAGTCCGATAACAGCAAATTCTTTCTTCATCCTATCTTCCTCCAGCAAAGTTAGCAATATAGACAATAATACCATAATAGCACAAACAGCAGTAAAGCTATTAGACCTTACTTCCCCTGACAAAATAAAACCTCCGCCAGGAGGTTTTATTTTGTTCATTAAATTGCTTCAAGCATATTGAATTGTGCCTTAACCAAATGAAAATATTCACCTTTTGCATTCATCAATTCGTTATGATTCCCCTGCTCTAAAATATTTCCATGATCGAGCACAAAGATTTGATCGGATTCCCGGATCGTCGACAGCCTGTGTGCGATAATTATGGCCGTTCTGCCCTTCAAAAGTGTCTTTAATGCCTGCTGGATCTTCATCTCTGTCTCTGTATCGATACTGGCAGTAGCTTCATCAAGTATAAGAATACGCGGGTCTGCAAGCAAGGCGCGGGCAAAGGAGAGCAGCTGCCTCTCTCCAACCGATAAAATATTCCCTCTCTCCTCCACTTCAGTTTCATATCCATTTGAAAGTTTATCAATGAACCCATGTGCACCGACAGCTTTGGCTGCTTCCACTACTTCTTCATCCGTTGCATCAGGCCTGCCAAAACGGATGTTATCGCAGATTGTGCCGGAAAATATGAAAGTATCCTGAAGAACGACACTGATTTGCTTGCGCAAACTTGATAAAGAAACATCCTGTAAATCATAGCCATCTATTTTTACAGTACCTCCTGTGGGATCATAAAAACGGCTGATTAAGTTCGCTATCGTTGTTTTTCCAGATCCTGTATGACCGACAAGCGCTGCTGTCTGCCCTGCTTTTATCTCAAGGGAAACTCCATTTAAGGCTGTTCTTTTTTCATCGTAAGAAAAAGTGACATTCTCAAATTCTATCTTGCCTTCTATCTCCTGCAAATTCACAGCATTTTCCCTTTCAGATACGATTGGTTTCTCATCAAGAAATTCAAAAATTCTTTCAGAGGAAGCCATACCCATGAGCAGCTGGTTATATACCATTCCAAGCCGGGAAATAGGCTCCCAAAACATCCCTAAATAAAAGGCAAAAGAAACAAATATGCCGATCGATATTGATCCGGTTTGAATCAGATGGGCCCCAAACCAAATCAGTACAGCGGTACCCAGGGCATTGGTCACTTCAACCAGCGGCCTGAACATAGCGTTTTTCTGGGAGGCAACCCTCCAGCTTTCAAAGTTCTCTGTATTCACACCATCAAAGAATGCCATATTCTCTTTTTCCTGTGTAAAAGACTGGGTAATCCTTATCCCCTGAATGCTCTCATTTAAGTGAGAATTCAATTTGGATTGTTTTAACCGGACAGTTTGCCAGGACCTGCGGATATTTCTCCGCAAACTGGTTGAAATAAAAAACATGATGGGCAGGATGATCATTATTGCCAGAGTCAGTTCAGGACTTAGTGTAAATAAAATAATAAAAATCCCTGCCAGCATGATCAAATCCATTAGAAGATTAATAACTCCATTTGTAAAAAGCTCCTGAAGCGAATTAATGTCATTCATGATTCTCACCAGTATGGAACCTGCCGAACGCTGATCAAAAAAACGATGTGAAAGCGTCTGTACGTGTGTAAATAAATGTTTTCGAAGATCATAAATAACACTTTGGCCGAGCTTATTCATCCATTTAATCCTGAAATAATTTGCAGCATATGAAATCGTGTAAAGGCCTGCAATCAAAGATACAAGGACAGCAAGCAACTTTCCGTCCTTTTCAATTAGCGCTTTATCTAATGTATACACACCGATTAGGATAGGAATGATCAGCCTGACTGCTGTATTAATTAATACCATAATAATAGAGAGCGGGAGTAAATTTTTCCTGTAAGGTTCCATATAACTGAATAAGCGCAGCATCTGCTTCCAGTTAAATGGCTTTTCGATTACTTCGTCAGCAGAGTATTGGAACCTGTTTAACACATTGTCATTTTTCGATTTATTTTTTTTCAAGGACGCACCTCCTAGCCTGCATTTGATTGGAGAACCTTATCCCGGTCCTGATATTGAATATCGTAAATCCGCTGATATGGGCCATTATTTTTTAGCAGCTTTTCATGTGTCCCTCGCTCAGCCACTTTCCCGTTCTCAAGTACAAGTATTTCATCTGCATGCTTAAGGGATGAAATCCGATGGGCAATGATAAACGTAGTTCGATCAGCCATTACTTCCTTCAAAGCTTTTTGTATTCTGAATTCGGTTTCCATATCCACAGCACTTGTTGCATCATCCAGAACTAAAATGCTGGGATCTGCACAAATTGCCCTTGCTATCGCAATCCTTTGTTTCTGGCCGCCTGATAGCCCCATGCCCCTCTCGCCAAGAACAGTATCGTATTGACCAGGAAGCTCCATGATAAATTCATGAGCCTGTGCACGTTTGGCAGCTTCAATAATTTCCTCCATGGTTGAATCAGGCTTCCCAAATGCAATATTCGCTTTAATCGAAGAAGAAAACAAAAAAGATTCCTGAAGAACAAAGCTGATGTTTCTTCTCAGAGACTGAAGAGAGTATTCCTGCACATTTACCCCATCAATCATTACATCCCCTTCAACCGGCTCGTAAAATCTTGTCATAAGCTGCGTTAAGCTCGTTTTCCCAGATCCTGTAGAGCCGATTAACCCAATCACCTTTCCTGGCTCAGCATGAAATGAAATATCCGATAATGCTTCATTGACATCCTTGGAGTACCTCAGGGTAACATTGCGGAATTCGACATCACCATGCAAACGCTCTGCCTTTAGACATGTATCAGCATCCTCAATCTCATTATCTGCTTCCAGGATCTCAATGAGCCGCTCTCCGGAGGCTTTTGATTGTGAAAATAGGTTAACGATGAAGCCCAGGTTCATAATTGGCCACATAATATACCAGACAAGGCTATAAAAAGCGACAAGTTCCCCTGGCTTCAAACTGCCTGCCATAACAAGATATCCGCCGTAAGCCAGAAGCAGTACAACACTTAAATTGCCCAAAAACTCCATTAAGGGAAAATATTTGGCCCAAATATCAGATGTAAAAAGATATTTATCCTTATAATCACTGTTAGAGTCATTGAATTTATTAATCTCAAAATCTTCCCGGGATAATGATTTCACAGTATTAATTCCGCTTATATTCTCTTGAACCTTTGTATTCAGGTGCCCGAATGATTTTCGGATGCCCCGGAATGCGGGATGTACAGCTTTGTCAAATCTAAAGGTGACTACCACCAGAAAAGGCAGCGTAATCAGTGTGACAATAGCCAGCGGAATAGAATAATAAAACATAACTGACATACTGATGAGGATCAATAAACCAAAACGAATGAGTTCAGAAAATCCGAATGAAAGAAAGAACCGGAATCCCTCGACATCTGCAGTCAGCCGGGACATTAAATCGCCTGTTTTGGCATTGTCATAATATCTAAAAGGCAGAAACTGCAGCTTTTCATAAAGTACATTTCTAAGCTTATAAACCGATGTGATTCCAAATAAATCACCGGTGTACTGATGAATATAAGTCGCTGCCCCCTTTACGGCCATTATGGCAATGAAACCTAAAGCCAAATATGGGATCCACCCATAATTCCCTCCAATGACCACTTCATCAATTGTCACCTGCAGGATCATTGGGTACACAACCGTTATTGCTGTCACAATAAACAGAAAAAATATGGACCAAATAAAGTAATGTTTAAATGGCCAATAATATTGCTTTAACTTTTTAAATGTTTCCATCTGCATTCCCCCTTTTAGTTTGCGGAAAAATTAGAAAAGTTAGAACGTAATATTAAATATATCGAGTTTCGAAGTATTTTTCCACCCCTTTTTGTTTGATTTTGCACTTTTTTTGAAATCAATCAATGATTTTCCAAATATGTATGCCTCTCCATGCTGCGCGTATAAATTCCAAGCAAAAAGCTGATTTCATAGACCCTAAATGGAATCTTTGAAATCAGCTTTGTAAAGTGCATTAACCTTTATACTTTAAATATGCTGCAATCAATTCAATTGCGGTTTCAATTGCATTTTCATTTGGATTCAGCCTGGCATGATGAAGTCCATATTCTGAATCGACCCCAAGCCAAAACATGAACCCCGGAATTTCTTCAAGCATATAGCCAAAGTCCTCACCTGTCATGGCTTCACGGCATTCAACCACGCTGATGTCTGTACTGGAACGGACAAACTCCATAAATTCTCTTGTTAAGATCTCCTCATTGTAAACCTGATGATACATGCTGCCATAGTCGATGGAAGCTTCACATTCATACCCAACTTCAATTCCTTTAACAAGTGCCTGAATTCTGCTTTTTACCTTCTTCATTGATTCAGGAGACAGAGTGCGAATGGTACCTTCAAGCCTTGCTTTTTCAGCTATGATGTTTTGAACAGTGCCACCTGTTATTTTTCCAATTGTAACGACTGCGCTGTCCAGGGGATCCACGTTCCTCGAAATGATGGATTGAAGCTGGCTGACCAGGGTACATGCTGCCACGATCATATCATTGGTATTATGCGGATATGCGGCATGTCCCCCTTTTCCCTTTAAATCAATAAATAGCTCCGAAGTATTTGCAAAAAGCAAGCCTTCCCTCAATGCGATTGTTCCGACAGGATATTCCGGAGCAATATGCAGGGCCAATATCATATCAGGCTTCCATTCTTTCATTATGTCAGATTTAAGCATGGGTTCTGCCCCGCCAGGCCCTTCTTCAGCTGGCTGAAAAATAAACAGCAAATCATCGTTAATGCGTTCTTCTATGAATTTCGTTATTAAGCCAAGTGCAATTGACATATGAAAATCATGTCCACAGGCATGCATTTGCTCACTATGCTCTGATTTAAACGGCAGGCCTGTCTCCTCTGTAATTGGGAGGCCATCTATATCAGCACGATACCCAATCATCCTGGAAGGATTACTTCCGCTGATTTTTACAAAAATACCCGTTTTCCAAGTTTTAATTTCCAAATTGTCCTGAGGGAGAGAATACAGGTAATCTAACAGAAACTGCTGTGTTTTAAATTCACGGAACCCTAACTCCGGTATTTTATGCAGCTCCCGCCGTAATAAAACGAATGGATTGTTTGTGACCAAAACTAGCTTCCCCCTTGTTAAAAATGCCCTTATATATTTCTTCACACAATAGCAATCATAAATTAATCCTTTAGAAAAAGCGCGGATCGAGATCCACGCTTTTTAAACTATTATAATTGGCGAAGTTCTTGCTTAATTTCTGTTTTGGACTTAGTTTTTTCATCAATCTCTTTAATCACACGAGCTGGTGTACCTGCAACCACTGTATATGGCGGCACATCATCAATGACAATAGCACCTGCAGCAACTACAGCTCCCTTACCGACGGTTACACCTTCGAGTACAACCGCATTGGCTCCGATAACTACATCATCTTCTACAACGACTGGTTTTGCTGAAGGAGGCTCAATAACGCCGGCCAATACAGTTCCTGCTCCAATATGACAGTTCTTGCCGACTGTAGCTCTTCCGCCAAGGACAACATTCATGTCAATCATTGTGCCTTCACCAATCACTGATCCGATATTAATGGAAGCACCCATCATGATTACAGCGTTATCGCCGATTTCTACCTGGTCACGGATGATGGCACCCGGCTCAATGCGCGCTTTAATATTTTTCATATCAAGCAATGGAATCGCTGAGTTTCTGCGGTCATTTTCAATCACATAATCTTCAATTTTTGACTGGTTTGCTTCAATTGCCTGGCTAATTTCAGACCATTCACCAAACACAACCCCGGTGCTGCCGTTTATAAAGGCCTTTGCAGAGGCTCCGAAGACGATTCCTTCTAATTCACCTTTAATATAAACCTTTACAGGTGTGGATTTTGTGCTGTTCTGGATAAAAGAAATAATCTCATTTGCATCCATCATTTTCATAATAAAAATCCTCCTCTATGTATAACATTGCAACTAGGATTACTTTAACAAACAAAAGCGCTGAAAACAAGAAAAATAACTAGGGATAAGAAAACGGAAGATCATTGTCTTTCTTCTTCAATATGCTCCTTTATTAACTCAACAAATGCCTGCACCTGCTTGAGCTGAAAGGCAGATTCGTACCCCAGGAGCCACGTATCACGCTTAATTGGCAAATTATTTTCATCAAGCAGCGGAATCTTGAAAATATTTTTCTCTGCACCATTCAGCGTAATGGCCGGGAGAATGGCGTACCCTATTCCATTGAAAGTCATTTGCTTGCATGTTTCAATTTGGTCAACTACTATTGTCCTTTTTGGAGAAGTTTTGAACTGCCGCAGCCACCAGTCCTGAATTTCCTGATAATAGTTTGAATCACTCTTAAATTGAATAAATGGCCGGTCTGTTTCAAGAACCTGCTCCGGTCTTGTAATTTCTGTGTCAACCAGATAAAGACTGTCCTTAAATAAAGGGATTTTAATCCCTTTCCAATCCGGAGTCCCTCTGATAATTCCAATATGAACCTGATCATCATAAAGAGATTTTAATATTTCACTGCTCCAGCCGGTGATCAGAGAAATTTTTGCCTGGGGATAGCGGCTGACAAACTTTTTAAGGACCTGTGGAAGCCAATTCTGTCCGACAATTGAAGCAACTGCAATTTTTAACGTTCCATGAACCTCCGAATTGAGGGCATTAATTGACTCCCTCACTTTTTCTTCTTTGGCCAGAACTTCATTTACGAATTGAATAACAATTTCTCCTGCCGGTGTCAGAGACAGTCCCTTTTGGGAGCGGAGGAATAGCTTGTTCCCCCATTCCTTTTCAATATTCACAAGGCGCTGTGAAAGCGCCGGCTGCGATACAAATAAACGCTCAGCCGCTTTTCTCATATTCATTTCCTGTGCCAGCACCGATAAAAGATGAAATTCTGTAAGTGAAGACATAAACATCTTCCCTTCATAACTTTTTCTTATAGTATATCTTAATTACTTTTAAATTTCTTTATCATCGATGATGGTTTGGAGACAAAGTTCCAGGAGTGAAGCATAAAAAATCTCTGCACGATAAATGCAGAGATTTACATGCGCCTAATCGGCGATTTCCTTTTCATGTTTTGGCAGTGCAATGACCAATAAGAAGCTTATCACGGCAAATAAGAGTACTGCATAATACACCGAATGAAGTGAAACGGTAAGGCCATTCTGCAGAATTTCCTTTATTCCCGCATCCATGCTGTTTCTCGCACCTTCATTTAATAATACATTTGCTGAATCTAACGATAAGCTGGCGTCTATGCCTTCACCATTCTTCTGTATATATGATTTGATCTGACTGTTTAAAATTCCGCCAAGCAAGGCTGCTCCTATGGTGTTGCCCAGATTTCTCATAAACATATTGGCAGCAGTGGCAATACCCCTTTGATTCCATTCCACTGTACTCTGAATGGATACAATAAAAGCTGTAGTGGTTAAGCCCATGCCTGCCCCGACCAGAAAGCTCCCCGCTGCTGCCCATACGGGTCCCGCTTCGGGAGTGAGGGTAACAAACATAATACTCCCCGCTATCAAAAACACTCCGCCTATGACAGATGTACTTCTAAAACCAATTTTTAAAAGCAGCTTGCCTGCCGCTGCAGAAGCAATCGGCCATCCAATAGACATCGTGGTAAGTGTAAAGCCGGCTACTATCGGAGATCTTTCCATGACACCCTGTACAAATGCAGGCAGAAAACTTGAAATCCCTATAAGCATGACACCAGTGGTCAAGGAAGCCAAATTGGCAATTAATATCGGCTTCTCCTTCCATATATTAAAAGGCATCATTGGTTCTGCAGCTTTTTTTTCCTGCAGGATAAATAAAATAAAGGCAATTACACTGACCGATAATAGGCTGATGGCTTCAATGGAATTCCATGCCCAATTTGTTCCTCCCTCCACAAGCACAAACATGAGAGATGAAATGGAAACAGTTAATAGCACAGCTCCGGCATAATCGATCTGGTGTTTTTTCCTTTCCACATTTTCATGGAGGAAAAGCCACAAACCTGCAATAGCCATGATGCCAAGCGGAATGTTAACCCAAAAAACATACCGCCAGCTGACGAATTCAACCAGCAGTCCGCCTATTGCCGGGCCCATGATAGCTGAAACTCCCCAAACGCTTGATAAATAACCCTGCACCTGTGCCCTTTCCTCTTTTGTATAAATATCTCCGACAATGGTTGTTGCAATCGGCATGACGGCTCCGGCACCAAAACCCTGGATTAACCTGAAAATGATCAGTGCAGTCATTGATTCCGCAAAACCGCATAAAATGGAACCAATTAAAAAGATGATAATCCCGAACGTTAAAACGGGCTTCCGCCCAAATAAGTCAGAAAGCTTGCCGTAAATCAAAACAGTCACAGCATTCATTAACAGATATGCTGAAAACACCCAGCTATATAAAGCAAATCCGCCTAAATCCCCGACAATGGCAGGCATCGCGGTTGACACTATGGTCGCCTCAATGGCCCCCATAAACATGGCAAGCATTACTGAAGCCAGCACAAAAGGCTTTTTTGTCACTTTCCTCTTACCTTGAGGCATTTTTTTATGTAAAGTTTGGCTCAAGTATTTCCCCTCCATGAATAAATCCGAAAATAACGGCCATAAACCGGTCTGAATACTCATCATTGAAAATAAAGCAAGCTCCCACTGCGGGGAGCTGATTTTTATTGTTTATTTAATCGTCTGATATGTTTGTTTAGTTGATCCAATACTGTTCTGCGGGTAAGTATTCCCTCAAAATAGCCTTCCTTGTTTTCAACACAAATAAATGGATGGTCAACTAATAGCGCGATCGATTGCTGGATAGAAGATTCAGCATCAAGCCTTGGAATATTTGCGTTCATAGCCTCTTCAACCCTTTTTTCTCCAGCTGCTCAAACTCAATCCGCTCGAGACCAAGAATGGAATCCATAATAATGGGTGTGCTGATTAAGCCCTGCAGCTTATATTGAGGGTCCAGTACAGGAATTGCTGTATATCCGCTTTTCGTTAGTACTAAGAGGGCATGCTCAAGGCTATTGCCAACCTGCACATGTGCTACCCGTTCAGAAGGAATCATGAAATCACTAATGTTAAATTCTAAAAATTCCTCGCTATGAAGACTGATCATCACCGAAAACTCCTCAAAAATTAGTTATACTTCTTAACCATTTTATCACAGTCTTCGGCATTTTGCGCCTATTATCCTTTACTGGTTTGAATGTCTTTAACTTCATAGCCGCAGTCAGGACAGTGAAAAATAACATTTTGATTTGATTGTGCAGTTAATACAGCATCAATTTCTTTTTCTGCCCTGCAGCCCGGACATTTTACAGTTGGCATCATTCTGCTTCACCTCAATTTAGATCATATACTGCTTATTGTTCTCAATACCTAATTTTTCGAGCCTTTATTGTCTTTTAAAATTTCTTTCATTTCTTCAAGAGTTTTCCTGATCCGTATTACTTCTCCTTTTGTATTAATTAAATCTGCAAGCAAAAGCAGAACAGTAAAAAACAGCATAATCATGAGCAGGTAATACATTTCACACCTCTGGCAATTGATTTATTATAAAAGCACATATAAGAAAAGAGGCCAAGAGGCCCCTTATGTATGTGGTGAATTATTGAATCAAATCGAAAATTTCGATTGTGATCATATCAATGTTGTCGAATTGATATCTTTTTGGCTTTTCTTTATCGTTATATACTTCCAGCTCAAATGTTTCATTTTTCGGATGAAAAGTTACCTGGCATTTTCTTTCACCATTCACCTCGAAAAATCTTTGCATTGGCTCTCCGCCTGTTGCTTGTTCCTGTAAGCTTTTTAAGCGTGTTAATATACCTTGAAGCTGTGACATGCTCTCTCTCCTTTCCAAAACAAAACCCAGAATTCACATTTAGGTTTCTCTTTTGGCATGTTTCTATCCTAAAGAAATAAATTCAGAATATTCAAGCTCGATGCTTTACATACCAATATTAACAGAATAAAATATTGTAAGGTGTTTGTACAAGCAAAAGCTTTATAAAGGACGTGATTTTTTTTGGCAAAACCTGAAAAATTGGCCGAAAACCTATATTTAATTGACGATTATGACCTTTCATTGGAAAAACGTACCGGTACCTATGTTTTAACAGAACAAAAGCTGACTTTGATTGAAACCTCTGCCAGTCCCTCAATCCCCTACATTTTGGAAGGACTCAGCCAGCTTCACTTTACACCGGAGGAAGTTGATTATATCATCCTGACACATATTCATCTTGATCATGCCGGCGGCACAGGCGTATTATTAACCCATTGTCCAAACGCAAAGGTAATAGTCCACCCGAAAGGTGCCAGGCACTTAGCAGACCCTTCACGCTTGATTGCCGGTGCAAAAGCCGTTTATGGTGATCAATTCGATGGACTGTTTAATCCAATATTGCCTGTTCCAGAGGAGAAGATTATCACTAAAGAACATGAGGAAGAGCTTGAAATAGGTCCAATTTGCACTCTGAAATTTTATCATTCGCCCGGACACGCCAATCACCACTTCAGTATCTTTCACCCTGCCTTAAATGGAATGTTTACGGGAGATACTGCCGGTGTATTTTATCCGCAGTTGAAAGAGCTTGGGATTGAATTGTATCTGCCCTCGACTTCACCAAACCAATTCAGTCCAGTCAAAATGCTCGAATCCATTGACATGTACGAAAAAATGGACCTTGAATTTATTTTCTTTGGCCATTACGGCATGAGCTCAAACCCTAAAGAAGTCTACAGGCAAATAAAGGACTGGCTTAAGATTTTCATGAATGCTGGTGAAGCTTCGGTATCAGGAGGCGGTTCTATAAATCAACAGACACACGCAGCACAAGCCATCCTCGAAGAGAAAGTTAAAACTTATCTTGATGGCAAAGGCGTCCCATCTGACCATCCTGTATACGAAATTCTTTCTATAGACATCGCTGTCTGTTCGATGGGATTGATTGATTACCTGCATAAAGCAAACTGATTGCCTGCTGGATGATCCTGCTTTATGATAGAGTAACAAAAGACAGGGAGGATACAAACATTGGAAGAAATTGTTTTATATACACAGCCGGATTGTCCGCCCTGTGAAATCACAAAGATGTTTTTGAATGAGAATGGATATGCCTATACAATTAAAGACATAAAAAAAGATGCCGCTGCACATAAAGAGCTGACAAAGCAGTTCGGCTCCTTTTCCACGCCAACTGTGGTTATCGGGGACACCGTCATTAGGGGATTTGACCTGGAAAAACTTAAATCAGCTCTGGGAAAAGAATAAAAAAAGAGCTTAAAAGCCCGTTAAGCTTTTAAGCTCTTTTAATTGGCTGCCAGCTGTCCGTTCAGATCCTGCTGTTCAAATAAACCAATTATACTTTGATTATCTGTTAAAAGCATGCTTCCTGACCGAAACATGGCATCAAATGGATTTAACAGGAATCCTAATTGATAGGAAGGCTTATTTAGCCAATTTGTATCAGGAGTTTTAAAAGAGGTTTGCTTGGCCGCTTCTTGCCCGTCCTCACCTTTGTTTATTATTTTCCCGGGAATATTTTCACCCAGGAATTTGGCGACTTTCATATTCCCGCCTCGTTCTTCCAGCAAGATTCCCTCATAATGACTCTCATAGCCCACAGGTCCTTCATGGTTTTCCTGAAAATATTCATACACATATACTTTACCGTTTTCTTCAACAACTTTTGTATTATCTGAATACGTGAAAAATGGAATGTAGTATGCGGCTGCATCTCCTCCAAGGGTAAAGTATTTGCCTTTTTCTGAAATAAGATTTTCTTTCAGAAACTGATTTTTAGCTTCTTCAAAAAAATATGGGTCAAGCAATTCTTCCACTTCATTCATGCTTCGCTCTTCCCCGCTAAGCTCAACCTGGGCTTGAAAAGCATTCTGCAGGAATTCGTATACCTCTTCTTTATTAGTATTTCCCTCCGCATAAGTATGAGAAGGAATCGCTGCGATCATGACTGCAATTGTGATAATAATTCCTGTTAGGTGCTTGTACATTCCACTCTCCCTTTCTTTATCGATCACTAAGTTTGTACCTTCAATTTTACCAGCAAATAAATTTCCTGATACTTGCTTTCGTTCTCCAAATTCTTGTGCGTTTTGACAGAAAAATTCTTTTCTTGTTAAGAATCTACCCGTATTGACAAAGAATTAACGCAGCAGATAGAAAAGCCCCAAAGTAATTTGGATGTAAATATTGTAAATTGATCAATTCCATTTTTTTCACATAAAAAAACCCCTCCAGTGGAGGGGCTTCACCAAGTCCAAGTAAGTGCAAAATAAATAATCATGACAAGTAGGATTCCAAAGCAGATGGCATAAGTTAAAAAAATAGGATTTCTAATATATGCATGCTTTTGAACATTATCCGGCAGTTCTGAATCGATATCGCCCTTTACTGCCTTTCGTTCTTTTCCAATAAACAAAGTGTAAACTAAGGAATATACAAGTATCCCAAGTCCGATCAGTAGTATGATCAATGTGTACATGCTCATGGTTAATCTCTCCTTGAGGAAAGTTCTACACTTACAATTCCTCAAACCATGAGTGTTTATACTTAAAATCTAATGTTTATAATAACCCATCATGCTCATATAAATATTCATACGATAAATCCACAAATAAGTAATCACTGGCATTAAGAGGGAAGGAAAAAGTCCTTATGGTTTCACCTGTCTCAATATCGGTATATAAATCAGAGAGGATCCCTTTTTTATTTATTCGCATTTTCATTATATTTTCAAGGAAATACGGACGCCAGCTCCAATTTTTATGAAGATAGTCCTTTTGGGTTAGCCATCCTCCATCCCTTTTGAAGTAATTCGCAGATTTCTGAAATCCGTCTTCATCGCAGATATACAGGCGAAAAGCAGCCCCGTCCAAAAGAAGGGCGATCTGCTCCAAGGTTTCTTCATATACAGTAATTTTTTTATTTTTATTTACATAATCAATCAGCTTTTCATTGAACTCAAGTGTAACCTGATACAATGACTCCAATTTTTTCTTTTCATGCACAATAAACCTATGGAATTCGTTTCGTAACTTTTCCTTTAAAATATCTCTGTCCGGAAAATTTTCTGCAGGTTTTTGCAAATAATATCCCTGATAGTAACGGCCTCCATTTTTCCAGGCATATTGAAGCTGGTAAACCATTTCAATATTTTCAAAAAGCAGGCTAGCTCCAATTTTCCTGGCAAGCATGGATAAGGAATAAAGGATATCATTAAAATTATAAGCAGATGCATTGGATTTCATGGACTCCAGATCCACCTTTAAAATGTCAGGAGCCAATAGTCCGATTCGATCGAGATGACTGCTTTCATTTCCAAGTTTATCTATTGCTAACTTGATTCCGTAGGTCCTGTAATAATTTAAAAGATGATCCAGGTGGTCAATATCGCCTTTGTAGTTCCCTTCGGTAATTTCCAGTACAATCCGGTCAAGGCTTATGCCCTTTTTTCATATTCCTGAAGGGTATTTAAAAATTGTTCCCCATCATTATACATGAGCAGGTCAGCATCTCTATTTATAAAAATCAGAATATCTTTCTCTAGATGCTGCGCCATGCCTAAAGCCTTTTTTAATATTTCATAATCAACCTCAATCCGGAACTCTTCAGGAATATTCTCATCCTGGAAGAATGGCCCCAGACTGATAACCCCATCAGACCCTTTATATCGGCCTAATACCTCATAACCAATGACACGATGCTCATCTGCACTGAATATTGGCTGGAAATAGGGAAATACATTATCCAAATCTGTAAGGATATCCAATGCATCCATGTCCTAGCCTCCCTATGTAGATAAAGTGAAACTGCGATTAATGAGTTATTATACCATATTCGTTTAAAACTTTTACTATTCAAAATATAGCTTCCACTTCTTGATGAAAAATGATTGTTTGGCAAAAGCTTTGCATCATATTGCAGTGTTATACTCCACAAGCTAATATCAGGACATCAAGAGAAAGAGGGTATTTCATGAGGAACTTCCTATTTATATCCCTTCTTATTCCTTTGCTTGGCTGTGGACATTCAGAACCGGCCAGTCCTGTACAAGAGACAGGCATGGATTCAAGAGAGCTGACTGCCCAAATACCAATCAACGCAAATAAGGACCAGCAGAAAATAACAGCCCGAAATGCGGAAGCCACTACGGGTGTTAAAAACCGATCTGTCATGATTGATGTTCCACTAATCAGACAAAATCCCGAATTGAAGTATGGATGTGAAGTAACCAGCCTGACAATGGTTCTGCAGCATGCAGGTGTCCAAGTCGGGAAAATGGATTTGTACAATGCAGTAAAAAAAGATAATGATCCGCTGATTCGCGCAAAAGGTGATATTTTAAAATGGGGTAATCCTGCAGAAGGATTTGTGGGAGATATGACAGGGAGAAATGCCGGATACGCAGTTTTCGATAAACCAATTGAAGAATTGGTGAATAAATACCTGCCAGGAAGAGCCGTTAATTTAACCGGCAGGGATTTTAATGCAGTTCTCATGCATGTTTCCAAAGGATATCCTGCTGTCGTCTGGACGACAGGAGATTATAGGCTTCCTGACCGCTGGGAATCCTGGATGCACTCCGGCAAAACCATTAAAACTCCATTAGATCTTCATGCAGTCGTATTGGTAGGGTATGATGATCAGTTTGTTTTTCTAAACGACCCCCTCTCAGGGAAAAAACAGGTGAAAGTTTCAAAAGAACGATTTATTTCATCATGGAAAGCATTGCAGTCGAGAGCTGTAAGCTATCAATAGAATATGCCAGCCGGCTGAAAACAAATCAGCCGGCTTTTATAAGCATTAAAACGGAAACTGTTTCAGCCACTGGCCGCCATCCATTGTGATGCACTCCCCATTAATATAACCTGCATGCTCCGAGAAAAGGAAGAAGGCCAATTCGGCAATTTCCTCCGGCTTTCCAAGCCTGCCAAGCGGTACACTTTGAAGTGTCCTTTTTGCAGCTTCCTCCGATTCCCACAGCCTGTCAGCCCCCCCAGTCCTTTCAATTGGACCTGGAGCTATAGCATTTACCCTGATACCATATTTTCTTCCCCATTCGACAGCCAATGTTCTTGTCATGGATAATACTCCTGCTTTTGCTGCAGCCGAGTGTATGACCCCTGCTCCGGCGTCCCATGCATATGTAGCCACCATATTGATTATGCTTCCCTTAATCCCCTTTTCAATCCAGTATTTACCAACTTCGCTTGAACAATAAAAGGTTCCATTCAGGACAATATTAATAACAGAATTCCATCCATTTGCACTCAGCTGCTCTGCAGGGCATATAAAATTTCCTGCTGCATTATTAACGAGGAAATCAACTTGCCCAAATGTACGCAGCGTTTCATGAAGCATATGTTTAACATGTTCAATCTCACGGACATCCATTTGAATGGTCAAAACTTGTCCATTGGTTGTTTCAATTTCAGCTTTTGCTGCCTCCAGGCGTTCCGGGTTTCTTCCTGTTATCACCACATTGGCACCGGCTTCTGCAAACCTCTTTGCCATAAACTTCCCCATGCCGCTTGAACCGCCAGTAACAATGACTGTTTTGTTCTTCATCCTATTTCCCCTCTCAAAAATGAATGATCATTCATTTACATTTTACCATTAATTATAGAATTTTCGAATTATTATTTACAAATAAATAAATTAATTTAAGGAGAATGAAGGATAAAAAAACAAGCATAGTTAATTCTTCTTTTTAATAGGATAGTTTGATAGTATTAAAGATACTGTAATGAGAAGGCGATATCTCTATTCTCATGCTGACTCCAGAAAAAATTATTAAAAGATAGGTTGGTATGCCCAATGCCGGAAAAAGTGTCCAGAAGATCTTTTTTAAAAAGAACTCTCGGCTTTTTTGCTGCTGTGTTTGGAATTAGTGCAGGCGGCTATTATTATGCACGGGATATTGAGCCCCGGCTCCTGGAAATCACAAACTGCAAAATTTCTGACAGCGCAATTCCCCAAGCGTTTAATAATAAAAAAATCATCCAATTCAGCGACACCCATTTAGGATTTCATTATGACCTGAAACAGCTGGAAGAATTGATTGAAAAGATAAACAGCCTGAAGCCTGATATTGTTTTCTTTACAGGTGACCTGATGGATGAACCTAATAAATATCAAAAGGCAGACCAAATAGCACCACTCCTGAAAAGAATTCAGGCACCTCTCGGCAGGTTTGCTATTTATGGGAATCATGACCACGGGGGCTATGGTTCAGATATCTATAAGTCCATTATGGAAGAATCAGGCTTTATTCTTTTAATGAATGAAAATCGCAAACTCGAATTTTCCGGAAGCAGCATCGGGATTATAGGCATTGACGATGCCATGCTCGGAAGGCCGGACATAAAGCTTGCCAGCGAAAATATGGACGATGGATCATATAATATTTTATTGTCCCACGCACCGGATTTAGCAGATGCAGCCTCAGCCTTCAGCATAAATCTGCAATTGAGCGGTCATAGTCATGGCGGCCAAATAAAACTGCCGTTCTTTGGAGCCTTAGTTAAACCACCACATGCTGAAAGATACTATGAAGGCTTCTATGAAATTGGCAGTCAAAATCCATTAACTCTTTATGTAAACAGAGGGCTTGGGACAACCCGTCTGCCATTCCGCTTTTTATCCAGACCTGAACTGACGGTGTTTACCCTGCAATCAGACAGCAGCATCTAAAGGGAAAGTTAATCATTGCAGCTTTCCTTTTTTTGCTGCATTCAGGACAAATTTAAATAATAAGATACAAGATGATTTTTCCATGCATATATTTAAATAAACCTTTTCAGAAAGAGGTGGATGCTATTTACCATATAGTAAAGCCCGGTGAGACAATGTCAGTCATTGCTCAAAATTACCGCCGCCCTTTAAGCGAGCTTTTGGCGGCAAATCCTGCCATTGTAAATCCAGGACTGATTTATCCCGGCCAGCGAATAGTGATACCAGGATTGCCTGAACCTGATTCCATACCATATACAATCATAGTTTCAAGAAGCAAAAAAAACTTAACTCTTTTATCTAACGGTGCCGTACAAAAAGTCTATCCCATTGCGGTTGGAAAAATGCTGTCTCAGACGCCAATTGGAGAGTTTGTAATTGTGAACAGAGAACCTGACCCCGGGGGTCCATATGGGGTTATGTGGCTTTCTCTGTCAAAGTACGGCTACGGAATTCACGGAACCAACAACCCTTCCTCAATTGGCCAATCTGTTTCCAAAGGTTGTATACGAATGTATAACCAGGATGTCCTCCAATTGGCACGCATAGTACCAAATGGCACAAAGGTAATAATACAACCATAGAGACGATCGTCCCTTTATAAAACTTTCGCAAAAAATTGCGAAAGTTTTATATTTTTGTTGATTTATTTGCCAACACGACATATCATAGTGATATATCATATTGATATATCGTATCGATACATTGAAAGGAGTTTTATTTTTGTCTATAGAACATACCATCCTTGCTGTACTAAGCTTTTGGCCCAGCACAGGATATAATATTAAATCAGAATTTGAACACAAAGCTGCTGGCCTATATTGGGGAATGAGCTATGGAAGCATATACCCGAAATTAAAAAAGCTTGAGGAAGAAGGTTTTATCTATGCAATAGAACAAGAAGATGAAGGAAGAAAGAAAAAAATGTATGAGCTCACTGCTAAAGGCTGGAAAGAGTTTGAGAATTGGCTGAAGACTCCTCCTTCTTTCCCCGTTATTAAAGACGAACTGCTAATGAAAATGTCAACCTGGCATGAAGATATGGATAATGAAGTGTTAATCAGCCACTTATTAAAAAGAAAAGAAGAAGCTTCAGATATTCTTAAATTCGTAAAAGAGTGGCCAAGAAATGGATATTCCTATATCACCAAGCTTGGCACTCTCTCGATCCGATATGCAGAAATGAAGCTGGAAACAGAAATTAAATGGATTGATGAATCAATCGAAACACTGCAAAAAGATAATTTACCAGATGGCCAGGATCCTCATGGCAATACAGAAAAGCTTCTGAACAGGAGAAGGATGGCCATTGGAAGGGATGAAGGAAATTGACAGCGAAATCAGGTATTTTTAAACCGCTCAAGCTAAAGTCCTTTCGCGCACTTTTTGGCGCCCAGTTATTTTCAGACTTGGGGAACTGGCTGGATTTAATTGCTTTGCAGGTTATTGTCGCTTATCACTGGGGTCTGGATGAAACCGCAATTGCCTCTGTAATAATAGTTCTCGGTCTTCCCTGGGTCATCATTGGCCCATTTGCAAGTGTGTTTGTAGACAGAATGCCCAAGAAAGCAGTTATGATTGTATGCCTCCTTTTAAGAATAGTCTTTGTAGCAGGTTTATTTTACGCTCCTAACCTATACATTCTGCTATTATTTGTGTTTTTAAAGGGAACCGTATCAGCACTTTATGATCCTGCAAGGCAGAGTGCCATCCGAATGATTGTACCTGAAAGCATGCTGCCTGAAGCAGTAACTCTGAGCCAGCTTTCAGTCAACACGATGAAAATTGCGGGGCCTGCATTAGGAGGAGGGATTATAGCTGTTTTTGGACCCAAAAGTCCTTTTCTGTTTGAAGCAGCAGGATTCTTTATAGCTGTTATCTTCCTGCTGTTTCTTCCCAGCTTAAAGTCATTTGAAGCGTCAGATAAAAAAATGGCTGGCGGCCACACAGCCAAAGGGGAATTTTGGAAAGATTTTTCCGAAGGCATCAAACATATTCTTCATACTCCCCTTTTAAAGATCTCGATTATTCTTTCTTCTGCAGCGTTTTTTATTATTTTCCTTTATGATGGGTTATTTGTTTTTATTGCAAAGGAGATTGGATTTAATGAGGGGAATTTTGGTTTGCTGATAAGTGCAGTGGGAGCAGGAAGTGTTGCGGGTTCACTTTTGCTGGGCCAATGGACAGGGTGGAATCGGAAACCCATCCATTTAATGAGTTCTTCAGCCATATTGAGCGGCATTTTTATAGCAGCAGTTGGGCTTGGAGGATTAGGTTTTCTTAATTTACCACAATTGGCCTGGATAATCGGTGCATGTCTTTTAGGCCTCTTAGGGGCGGGAGAATCTGTCCCCTACGGCTATGTTCTTCAATCTGAAACACCGAAGCAAATGATGGGCAGAGTATCTGCTGCCGCCATGTCCCTGCAGACTTTTTCCATGCTTATAGCACCTGCAGCCGGAGCTCTTCTTGCCAAACAGCTGGGTGTCTCTTTTGTTATGATTGGCGCAGGCATGGCAACGACATTATTAGGCTTCACCATGCTCACAGTTATATGGAAAAAATCAGGATCCTTCCAGTCCATAAACGGAAAGCAGCTGGATGGATAAGCTTTTCTTATATAAACCCTATCCTAAGTTGGTTTTATTGACTAAAAGGGGTATAATATAATTATATCCCTTTAAAATATGAAAGGAGATTGGAAATTGAATTCTGATAAGAAACAATATCCCCCTCTGCAGCCAACGGTTGAAAACCTCTCTCAAGCCATCTTCACCGTTAACCGCCATGCAAAGACAGCACCTAGTCCTAAATTTTTGTATAAATTAAAGCACGATGCCCTGCACAAGCTGATCAAAGAAGGTAAAGCCCAAAAAGCAGGCCTGCACTATTCCGGCAATCCTAAAAATAGCCAGCAGCAATCAGATGTTCTTGTAAAGTGCGGGAACTACTCTTTCCATCTCCCGCCCTCTAAAGAGGATTTTTCCGAGCTTCCCCATTTGGGCAAGCTGGACTCCTTCGTCCGAAATCCTAAGTCCTCCTTATCACTTAACGCAGCGAAAAAATTGCTAATGTCATATACAGGACTAAAAGAGCTAAATAGCCCGCTGAATGAAAAAAAACAGCGCTATCAAAAACCTGTATTTAAGAAATTAGGAGAAAGTTACTTTTAATTAAGAAAAGCGGAAGCGCCTGTTCACCCCCGACACCTCAAAGGGGGTAGGCCCTGGAGCTAGACATTTAGCAAAGTACCAAAAAGCTGGAATGAAAAACTCCAGCTTTTCTTGTTGTGCCTTATAACGCATGCTGATCAATTAATAGCACTAATTCAGCAATTTCCGGCTTGCTCACCTGTGCATCTGCCCCAACCATTTGTCCTTTATGGCGAAGATCTTCGGTAATCAATGAAGAAAAAATAATTATCGGGATGTCTGCAAGCATCTGGTGATCTTTCACTTTCTTTGTGAGGTGGTGCCCGTCCATTAGCGGCATTTCGATATCCGTGATCATGAGCTGTACTTCATCAGTGACATTCCGTCCGGATTCTGCTAAAGAATGCAGATATTCATAAGCCTCATTGCCGTTCTCAAAAAATTCAATCCGGGAAAAACCCGCTTCATTTAATGTATCGTTCAAAAGCTTTCTTAATAATGGAGAATCCTCTGCAATAATCAGCTTCTTATCAGATCTTTCACGCTTTCCAAGTTTTTGCACCTTCTGGATGCTGATCCCTGAATCAGGATTAATTTCAGTGACCATTTTTTCAAAATCAAGCAGCAGGACCATTGCTTCACCAAGCTTTATGATTCCGATAATCTGGCTTTCCTGTCCCTGGTACATTTCAGATGGTTTTTCAATTTGGTTCCAGGAAATACGGTGAATCTTGGAAACATTATGAACATGAAAAACAATTTTCTGCTGATTAAACTCTGTAACAATAAACTTATCCTGCTGGGGAGTTTCCGATGTAGCCATATTCAATGAAGAAGCTACATCCACTACAGGAAGCACCTCACCCCTCAATTCAATGATTCCTTCAATATTTCTATGAGAATGAGGGACAGGAGTGACCTGTACAGGGTTTATAATTTCCTTCACTTTAATCACATTAATGCCAAATTTATTCCTGCCTATCGAAAATTCAACAATTTCGAGTTCATTCGTTCCGCTTTCAAGTAAAATGCCTTTTTTCTGATCCACTTTTTTCGCCCTTCCTTTTTCATCTGCCTATATATCTAAATTCGGTGCTTCAAATTAAGTCTTCTATAGCAGAGCACTTGCCATATGATTCTTTTTCTTTATTAATATACCATGAATGGGTAAAATTTCTTATTAAATTTTCTATTTTTTAAATCATAAGTCCCCATTATGCATCAGTAGTCTTTAATGCTAAAACAATAAAAAGCAAGCCTGGAGAGGCCTGCTCTGGGATGCTATACAAGATGTACGGTTATTCAGGAATGCTTTCGTCTTTTATTTTTGAATGAACGAGCAGTCCGATTATGGTCAAAATCATTAATGAGCCTAAAGCCATTCTGCTCGCCATGTTTCCATAGCTTGCGAAGATCAGGGTAATGCTTCCGTAAATGAGCGGACCAATAATGGATGATACTTTTCCTGAAAATGCAAACAATCCAAAAAACTGTCCTCTTTTATTTTCAGGGGTTAATTCCACAATATACGTCCTTGTGGTTACCCACATGGAACCGAGGGCAACGCCAAACATGCTGCCTGCAATCCAGAACATGGCTTCATTGACAGCTCCAACCGCAATTGCCAATGCAACAAGAAGAAGGATTCCAACATACTTAACCGCTTTATTTGCCCCTTTCGCCTTGGTTATATAGCCAAATACAAAAGAACCAATTATACTGGACACCGTGGAAACCAGATATAACAAAATGAATTTTCCAGTAGTAAAGCCGACAATTGTTTTTGCATAAACGGCCATCATCGCAATCGTGGTAGCAATTGCATCATTTAAGAAAAAATAAGCAATCATGAAAGTGAAAATTGATTTATAATGTTTCATTTCTTTGAAAGTCTGCCAAACTTCCTTATAGCCGGATAAAAATGTTTGTTTTTCTTTTGGCTGATAAGGCTTATCTTTTACAAAGAAAAACAGCGGCAATGAAAACACCAGAAATAGGATAGCCGTTGGTATGAAAGATTTGTGAAAACCATCATCACCTACATATAAATAAACAGTCAGGCCAACAAGGGTTCCAATATAGCCGACAGCCACTCCAAAACCTGATATCAGGGGAATATCCTGCTTTGTTCCCAAGTCGGAAATCATTGCATCGTAAAACACCAGACTGGAATGGAAAAAAAACTTTGCAATTATAAAACAAAAAATAACAAGTGCAAGGTAAACAGGCAGCCCGAATATTTTCCCGCTAATCTGGCTGGATGCAAAAACACCCATCAATATCGTTGCCATGACAGTAATTAGCGTGAAAATCACTATATATTTCTTTTTTCTTCCTGTCCTGTCTATCATAACTCCGAACAAGGGTGAAAACAGGACAAGAAAAAAGCTTGCCAATGCATTAGAATAAGATATAAACGTACTTGCAATCTGATTTAAAACTTCATTCTCCCCTATTACTTCCTGCAGGTAAAATGGAAAGAATATTGTATTTATATTGGATGAAAAGATGGTATTCGCAAAATCATATAGTGCCCATGATACAATCGGCAGGGTCATATACAGGCGCAGGGAATTAAATTTCCCCGGCTTCTTGAGCTCCGTTTTTTCTATTTCCATGCCATCAGCTCCTTCATGTAAAAAACAGTGAGTCTGTTACCGCATTTTAAACCCTGATGCCGGCAGCCTGGATAATTTGCTTTTTATGGTGAATGTCATGTCCAATAAAATCAGCAAAATAATCACGCACAGTTAAGGAATTACTGCCTATTGTAAATGCTGTATCCAGATTTTCTTCAGTCATTCCCTCAAGTAAATGAAGGAACTTTTTTCTGACTGATAATAGTTCTTCAATTATTTCCAGTTGGGTATGCTTTTGAGCATATTCTGCTGCAGCATCATTCACATACTGAAAGTCAGGATAGCTCTCAAGCTCTGCGCCCTCTTTAAAAAATGGGAAACGCTTTTCAAGGGAATATCTATCCCAAAATAACAGATGGGCAACTACTGCGGCAACCGGCCATTTTCCGGCTTTAACAGGCTTTAGCCAGGTTTTTTGGTCAAGCTCTTTTATAGACTCCAGCCACACTGAAAAAGATTCATAGTGAGTAATAATATCCTTCTTTTGCATTTTCATCCTCCCTTTCTAAAAATATATTCTGCATGCAAGCAATAAATCCTTTTTAGTGCTGATCCTTAAAAAGCTGTATAGCAGCTAGGCCATACAGCTTTTTTTGAATTATTTTTTTACTACAACTGTGCCTGCGATTAAATCGTGCAGTGCCTGTTTTTTTTCTGTAAAGGCAGCAATGATGTAGCCGATAAGGAAAATTCCAGATAAGATCCCCATGGCCAAATATCTTCCAAGCGCTCTCCAGAAGGAAATGCGATTACCATTTAAGTCAGTAACTTTTAATCCAAGCAGCTTTTTCCCTACAGTACCCTGCCATGCGGATGCATGCAGGCCTGCAAAATAGGCAACAGCAATGACAAGATTGACAATAAAAGTTACTCCCAGTGCACCAAAATATGACCCCATGAATGCAAGAGCTTCTGCATCGGACATTTCTGCTTCCATATAAGATGGATCGCTTATCATCGTGTTAAAAGCGTCAGAAGTGCCAAAGAAGATCATAAAAATAACGATGCTTAGAATGGTAAGCGGGATTCCAACAATAATAGAATCAATTAAATAGGCCGCAAATCTGAGCCAGAATCCGCCATATTCCTTTGTGCTTTCATAAGGCTGCTTCTCTAAAGATGTCTCCACTTAAAAACCTCCTAAAATTAATTAAGCAGGAAACTTATAAACTAAGAGTATAGTTTCCACTATCTACTAATGTTAATCTCTAAATGAATTATATTCAACTATTTGTAAAATCTTACACTGATTTATTTTTTCATTTATTTTTTAAAACGTTTTCATCTTGACTATTCTGTGAACACTCTTCTAACACTGTAGACACCCTTTTACGTAAGGCATAAAATAAATCTGTAAAGCAGAAAGTAAGGTTTTACATAAATAAAAAAAGAGGTGCAATCAGGCATGAAAGGTACAGCAATCCTTTACCATGATGAAAATAAAGTTACGATTCTGGAAAATGTGGAGCATTCTGTGTTTGAGGAAATGAAAGATCAATGCGGCGATAAACATTGCCATTGTCATATAGAAAATAAAGTAATCGACTTTGGTGCTGTATCCCCGGTTTTATGGCATGAAGATGAAGTTGATTGGGATTACGGATACTAATTATATTATTGCAGGCTCTGAATAGAACTCAGGGCCTGTTTTATTTTTTGCTGTTTGCCGCTGTGCCAAAGTGTTAGAATAAACAGTATGATGATGCGAGGTGAATACATTGGAACATTTAATCAACCAAAGAGTGAAGGACATAGAAATTTCCGGAATCAGAAGGTTTTTCAATATGGTTGCCGGCACCAAAGATATGATTTCTCTTACAATTGGACAGCCTGACTTCCCTACGCCGCTGCATGTTAAAGAAGCAGCAAAACAGGCAATCGACGAAAACTTTACCTCCTACACACACAATGCGGGCGATATTCGATTGCGTGAAGCTGCAGCTTCCTTTGTAAAAACAAAATATAACCTTACATATAACCCTGAATCTGAAGTCATTGTGACATCTGGAGCGAGTGAAGCAATTGATATTGCCTTCCGGACAATTTTGGACGAAGGATCGGAAGTTATCCTGCCTGGTCCTGTTTATCCAGGATATGAGCCAATCATAAAACTTTGCGGTGCAATTCCGGTACATAGTGATATTTCGAAAAACAAGTTCCGATTTACGGCAGATTTAATCGCGGAACATATGAGTGAAAAAACAAGGTGCATTGTTCTTCCATACCCATCGAATCCGACAGGTGTCAGCCTGACGCTGGAGGAACTTGAGCAAATTGCTGCTCTTGTTAAGGGCAAAGATATCTTTATCCTTGCTGATGAAATTTACAGCGAACTGATCTATGATCAACCCCACCACTCAATCGCTTCCCTTTTACGGGAGCAAACTGTCGTCATTAATGGTTTATCCAAATCCCATTCCATGACAGGCTGGCGCATTGGGCTATTATTCGCACCGGAAAATCTGGCCAAGCATATCTTGAAGGTTCATCAGTATAATGTGACTTGTGCAGCATCTGTCTCCCAAATGGCTGCCCTTGAAGCGCTGACAGCAGGGATCGACGACGCCCTGCCAATGAGACAGGAATATGCCAAGCGCCGTGACTATGTTTATGAGCGATTAGTACAAATGAATCTGGATGTAGTCAAACCTGATGGCGCTTTTTATTTTTTTATAAAAATTCCTGATGGTTCCATGAACTCCTTTGAATTTGCCCTTTCACTTGTTGAAGAGGCAGGAGTTGCAGTAGTTCCCGGCAGTGCATTTTCCTCATATGGGGAAGGCTATTTCCGAATATCTTTTGCCTATTCCATGGACACATTAATGGAAGGGCTTAACCGGATCGAAAAGTATCTGGAATGCATTAAAATATAAATATCTAAGCGCCAATCCCTGTTTAAAGAGATGGCGCTTTTTTTTCGTATATTCCATTAAAAAAGCAAAAAGGCAAGCTCCAGCCTGCCTTTTTGCAACTATTGCCCCTGATATTCCCCATTGTTTTTTGAAGCTTTTTCCTTTTTAGCTTTATCCTTCTGAATTTTATTTGTATCAGCACTTCCAAATTCATGAGAGAATTCAGAATCAATAGCAGCAGAATCGAAACCTTTTTTGTTCTTCTGCTGAGGATCATTTTTTTGTTTCTTTTAGCCACCTGTCTAACCCCCTTTTCACTTTCTTTATTAGTTTGAAGTGAAAAAAGAGGGTTTATTCATAAAATGGGGCTTATTACTTTTCCCAATATTTATATAATGCCTGTGTACCGCTGTTTTCTTCTCCGTTTTCAGCAAGCTCAGCATACATTTTCCTTGCGAGCGAGAGTCCCGGAGTCATCATCCCCATTGCTTCAGCTTCATTTATGGCAATATTCATGTCTTTTATGAAATGTTTAATATAAAAGCCCGGTTCAAAGTTCCCCTCAATCATTCTGGGTGCCAGATTGGATAAAGACCAGCTTCCTGCTGCTCCAGATGTTATGCTTTGAAGAACTGTTTTTGGGTCCAAACCTGCTTTTTCAGCATAAACAACCGCTTCACACACCCCGATCATATTGGATGCTATCGCAATTTGATTGCACATTTTCGTATGCTGTCCGGCTCCCGCATTCCCTTGATAAACGATATTCGTTCCGAGGAGATTGAAAATCGGTTCTACAGCCAGAAATGCGTCCCTGTCTCCTCCTGCCATTATTGAAAGCTTTGCATCTCTTGCGCCGATATCTCCACCTGAAACAGGGGCATCTATTGCATATATGCGGTTTTTGCGTGCTTCTTCATATATCCTTTTGGCTAATGTTGGTGTCGAAGTTGTCATGTCAATTACATATGTATTGTCTCTGCCATTTGTGATAATGCCATTTTCCCCGAGATACACTTCCTCTACATCTGCGGGATAACCAACAATGGTAATAATAACATTTGCTTTCTTTGCAACTGCTGCAGGAGTCTCAGCCCACTCTGCGCCATGCTCTATCAGTTCAGAGGCTTTCTCTTTGGTTCGTGTATACACGACTAACGGATAGCCGGCTTTCAACAGGTGTCCCGCCATGCTCTTGCCCATAACCCCTGTTCCTACAAACCCGATAACTGTATTTTCAGGTGAAATCATGGTACCCACTCCCTTGAAGTTTCTGAATTTTTCACATTAATACTACCATTATTTTTGTTTGAATAAAAATATTAGGATCGCCAAAACGACAAAAGACCAGGCAAATACCTGGTCCATCCCCAATTTTATGCGCGTAATTTATAATACCCAAATAGAGTTAAAATTAAACACCCTTTAAAGCTGGGATGAAAAGTTGTTTAAGAATGCTCTCGCTACCACTTCATCCTCATTTATAATTTCGACGGAAACTGCATCTTCATTCACAATCATTTTTTCTATTTCGAAAACGTGCAGATCCTGTATAAGAGGAATGGGATTCATAAAAATATAGTTCCCCTTTTCATTATTGATTTCTATATATTCCCCATCAATAATAGTGTCCTCCCCATAAACAAACTCATTCGTCCCCAAGGCAGCAGCCAGCTTTTCATTATGTATGGAAACTTTTACTTTGTATAATTCTTCTTCTGATAGAATTTTTTCATTAATTTTAAACCGGAACTGCAGCTCATTATTTTTAGTCAGCAGGGCTTCAGCATGACTATTGACGATTGAATCCTGTGTATCCTGCATGCAGCCTGACAGAAGCAATGCCAATAGTGCGGTGAACATCAGGTTAATGATTCTTTTATTCATTAAGAATTCCTCCTTTTTCATTACCTTTTCCTTTACTGTCTGACAATAAACCCCAATTATAAAACTTAATTAGAATCCTTGGAAATAACAGAAATGAGCATAAATAAAAGAAGCCATTATCAGGCTTCATCAGTGTAAAACGCGGCTTAAAAATGCACTTTGTTTCTCATATAAGTCGTTCTGCTGTTTTTCTTTAATACATCTATATCGATCATGAAAGAGAAAGCTGATTATTATGGTAACCATTTTCCATCTCTCCTTTTTGTTATTGTAGCTTAATTATAGGAGAGTTTCTTATTTTGGATAACAACCATAAGATGTGATTTCAGTCATCCTTAAGACTGAGAACCATAAAAGAAAAAAATAAACCGGCCTTTAAAGGCCGGTTTAAAAGGGGAAAATGAGAATGATCAGCTTAATTAAGTCTGACCTAAGTGCTTACTTCTAATTTACCCGGGTGATTATATTTAAAACTCACAAAATGTTACAGTTCGATTACAGTTTAGCTGTTTCTTTTACAGCTTGAACTACTTCTTCAGCTGTATTCATATGAAGCGCTTTTTCAGCCAGGGCTTCCATGTCTTTTTTGTTCAGACGGCTGATTTGAGAACGGGCTTTAAGTATTGAAGTAGCGCTCATCGAGAACTCGTCAAGTCCTAATCCCAGCAGCAACGGGATCGCCGTTTCGTCCCCAGCCATTTCACCGCACATGCCAGCCCATTTTCCTTCCTTATGCGCTGCGTCAATTACCATTTTAACTAAACGCAGAATCGCAGGGTTATACGGCTGGTAAAGGTAAGAAACACGCTCATTCATGCGGTCTGCAGCCATAGTGTACTGAATTAGATCATTTGTGCCTACACTGAAGAAATCGACTTCTTTAGCGAATTGCTCAGCCATAACAGCGGTTGAAGGAATTTCAACCATAATTCCAATTTCAATGTTATCGGCAACTTGTGTGCCTTCGCTAACAAGCTTCTGTTTTTCTTCTTCAAGGATTGCTTTTCCCTGACGGAATTCATCAAGAGTGGCAATCATAGGGAACATGATTTTCAGGTTTCCAAAAGTACTTGCTCTTAATAAAGCCCTTAATTGCGTCCTGAACATATCCTGTTCTTCCAGACATAGGCGAATAGCACGGAAGCCAAGGAATGGGTTCATTTCCTTTGGAAGATTAAGATAAGGAAGCTCCTTATCCCCGCCGATATCCAGTGTGCGGACTACAACCGGTTTCCCGCTCATTCCTTCGAGTACAGCTTTATAGGATTCAAACTGCTCCTCTTCTGTTGGAAGCTGATCTCTACCCATATATAAAAATTCCGTACGATAAAGGCCAACGCCTTCTCCGCCATTTTCAACTACACCCTTCAAGTCTTTAGGAGTACCAATATTGGCAGCCAATTCAACATGATGGCCATCTGCTGTCACTGATTTCTCATTGACAAGCTTGGCCCACTCAGCTTTTTGCTCCTCGAATTTTCGGTGCTCTTCTTTGTATTCAGCAATAGCCTCCGGGGTTGGATTAATATGTACCAAACCTTTTAATCCATCCACGATAACCATGTCGCCATTATTTATTTGCTTTGTAGAATCCTTTGTTCCAACTACTGCTGGAATTTCCATGGAACGGGCCATAATGGCAGAGTGAGATGTTCTTCCGCCAATGTCAGTTGTAAATCCTTTAACGAACTGGCGATTTAACTGAGCAGTATCGGATGGTGTCAAGTCTTCAGCTATAATGATAACTTCTTCTGCAATCATGCTGGGATTCACTACTTGTACTCCGAGCAAATGTGAAAGTACACGTTTCGTTACGTCACGGATATCCGCTGCACGCTCTTTCATGTATTCATTGTCCATTTGTTCAAACATAGTAATGAACATATCCGCAGTCTCTTTTAAAGCAGATTCAGCATTTACATTTTCTGTTTTGATTTTATCTTCAATTGGCGAAATTAATTCCGGATCACTCAATACTAGAAGATGAGCATCAAAAATAGCTGCTTTATCTGCACCCAGCTCTTTATGGGCATTATCGCGGATAACTTCCAATTCACCTTTAGATTCAGCTAAAGCTGATTGAAAGCGTTCCACTTCCTGTTCAGCATTTTCGACTGTCACTTTATCAAAAGAGAGATCCGGCTCAACCAAACGGTAAGCCTTGGCAATAGCAATACCGCTTGACGCCGCAATACCATTTAAAAAGCTCATTATTCAGCCAATCCTTCTTTTTTCAATGTTTCTTCAAGGCTGTTAAGAGCATCCTGTTCATCGCTGCCTTCAGCAATAATTGTAATATCGGCACCTTGTCCAACACCTAAAGACATAACGCCCATGATTGATTTCAGGTTTACTTTCTTTTCTTTATATTCAAGGTGAATTTCTGAGTCAAATTTGCTTGCAGCTTGTACAAGCATTGTAGCTGGACGAGCGTGAATTCCTGTTTCTGCAGTTACTTTAAATTGTTTTTGTACCATATGGGATCAATCTCCTTCGTATTATTGAATATAAATTAAGATGTGCAAGGCGTTGCCTCACGAACTTAATAACGGGAACTGGAATGTTTTCAGCAAAACCAGCAGCAGGATGAAACCGTTATATTCCGTCCTATATGCTGTTTTATTTTTTCCAATGCCGAATTATTCATGTATATAGTTGTTCAAAAAGGATGAGAAAAATTAGTGCAATCATTTCTTCTCGAAGCTCCTCTGCTTTTCGAACACTTCCATAGAATCAGGTAAGATTACCGGGCTGTAATTAAGTCATCGGACAACTTACATCTCAGACAAAAGAATAGCATTTCACATTCATTTAGACAATGAAAAACCCTTAATTTTTAACGTTTGTTCACATTTTTTTGAATAAAACGCTTTCATTTGCCAAGGATTTCTACTTATCATTTCAGTTCTATTTTTTTAAAAATCTATGGCGTTTGTTGATACTTATCTTGTTTTCTAACCAGCTTCGATGTTTCTTTGTATTGAAGGACATTATAGCCTATTCTCATTTTTGAAATTGTCCCTTTAAGAGCGGTTTCATGATCGCCTTCCCGTTCCGTATAGAGTGTAACAAGATCTGAGACTGATCGTGCCAGCATTTCTATTACATGTTTCAAGTCTTCATGACGATAAGTGGTGTTGTCTTCCATTAGCTGCTCGAGGATATCCTGAGATAAGCTTTTCACTCTGTATGCTTTTTCTTTTTCAAGGTTCATCTGTTTATCCCGCCTTTTTGATTAATTTCTCAATTATATGCGGGCAAGAAGGGTGAAATGCTGTGAGCTTGGCTAAGAAAACACTAGTTTTTTCCCTCAGGAAAAAATTGGGCATCCTGATTGAAAAAGTTTTTATAAGATAGAAGGATAAATAAAATTACAGATAAACCTACACTGCCCAAAATCCCCAGCAGAATGACAATCTGATATTCAATCGCAAGCAACGGACTTACTCCCGATAATATCTGCCCGGTCATCATACCAGGCAAAAAAATGATGCCCATTCCAAGCATATTGTTTATAGTCGGCAGAACAGCGGAATCAAAAGAATGATTAACATATGGCTTAACTGCAGTTTTGGGTTCAGCACCAAGCATCAGGGCACCCTCGATCATATCTCTTTGGGAGGTAAAGGAATTCAGAAGCTCCTTTACACTCAGCGTGATGCCTGTCATGGAGTTGCCAATTATCATGCCTGCAATTGGAATAAAGTAGCGGGGATCATACCATGGCTCAAAATGAATAACAACAAAATTAAAATATATTAAACAAAATGCTGTACCTGTTATGATGGAAATCGCAATGGTTTTTTTTAGACTTACTGACAGTCTGGTTCCAGCCTGTTTATAGATTGTGTAAATTGCAAAACCTTCCATAATACAGATCACACCTAACGTTAAGAACGGATTGGAAAGTTCAAATAGATAGGTTAATACATAGCCTGCAATCACAAGCTGAAGTGTCATTCTGAAAGCAGCCATTGCCAGCATTTTTTGACGAGCGATGCCTCTCACCTTGAAGATTAAGATTAGAAGCAGTACAAATAGGTAAGCTGATATTAGTCTCCAAAGTTCAATATCAATAATTGAGCTATTTTCCATCAGACTCCTCCATAGGTGTTTTCTCCATCTCTTCCGCAGACCGGGATAAAGTGAAACTTCAATCAGCGGGGGCTTTCCTTATCCCCCACTGATTGTTAGTCACGTTCTAGTGTCGCTAAGATCTCCGCTAGCGCTTCGATCAATCGATACTACGAACCCGATTGGTTCAACTAAGCCTCTGCCTGCGCGTCGGCAAGTTTCACTGTATCTCACCAATCGGGCCTTTACATTATAAAGCGAGGCGACTTGCCTTGGGGTGACAAGCATAAGACGAGCAGATGGCGGGGAGTGCTTTTCTTCCCCTCAGCTGATTGGCTTATGACCTTGAGCCCCTAGGAGCCGCAGCTAGATCGGGCAGTTTGGGCCCCACTTATCCTCCTTTGATTCATCTGAGTCTTGAAGTGGGGGTCTTACTGCCCGTTAGACTGCGATAAATATATTCTTTCTTCTGCGAATTGTTCATTGACTGTATTGGAGTGGGTTATCATGAGTAATGAAGCTTGTTTCTTTTTGATTTCACGTATAAAGTACTCCAAAATCATCATCTCAGTGTCTTCGTCAAGTGCAGAAGTCGGCTCATCCAGCAGATAAACATCTGCTTTAAGGAGCAGGATTCTTGCCAATGCCAGACGCTGTTTTTCCCCGCCTGAAAGAGTTCCTGCATCTTCATGAAGCTCCTTAGTCATCTGCATATTATGTATAGCCTGTTTAAGTATTTCATCATCACAAGGTTTCTTTCCGTTAAGCTTATAACCCATAATCAGGTTCTCTTTTATTGTGCCCGGAAAAATTAATGGAACCTGCGATAGCATGATTACTTTTCTCCTGTGCTGGACAGAGTCGATTTCTTTCAGCGAAGTGCCTTTATAAAAAATTTCACCTGAATCAGGGGTAATCATTTTGTTCAGGGTCTTCAAAAGAGTTGATTTTCCAGCACCGCTCTCTCCGGTGATACAGGTTACTTTATCTTTTTTTATGTCAAGATGATTCACATTTATAATGTTATTAACTCTTAAATCTCTAATGGAGAATAAATCTGTTGTCATATGCCGCTCCTTTTCCATTTTCCGTATACCCTCTAGCTTATCCCCTTAATCACAAAAGCTTGCTATGGTAATTAAAATATTCCATATAAAATATTTTCACCTATTAATGTTGCCCGTTGATTTCCGCTCCAGGATGCTCAGCGAACCGCGGGGCAGGCGGTGAGCCTCCTCGACGCTGCGCGTCTGCGGGGTCTCACCTGTCCCGCTACTCCCGCAGGAGTCTCGCACCTTCCGCTCCAATCAACTCAGTAAATAATATACAAATAGCAGCAAACCTTGCGAAAACAGCCTAAAAATAAAAACGCACAGATTAAAAATCCATGCGTTTAGTATAGTGGCTATTGTTCTTTTAAGTTTTTCAGTATGTTCCAAACGAAAATTAAAATGCCGGCAGCTGTAATAGTGGCTCCAATAGCAGTACCGGGAAGAAAAGCATTATTTTCTGTAACCAGTACTAAAGACAGTGATATCATCATGATAGGAAGGCCGATATTATGAAGCCAAAAATGCCATTTCCCGGCTTTCCCTTCTGCAAGAGCAGGAAACAAGTAGTATAGAATTCCTGCCAAAGTCAAGGACGTCCATCCGAGTAAATTAATATGGACATGAACAGGACCTAATAGATAAGAATGAGTACTCGACATATAATACCCCAGAAGAATCCCCACAGCAAAGTATACGGATGAAATCTTAATCATAGTAATACCCATTGAACCCCTCCCATAAATCGTTCTAAAGCATTAATAAAATATGAGCCTATAGAACCATTTAGAACAAGGGATTTGTTCCTCTTTCTAACTTTTTCACCATCTTTATAGTTAATTTACAAAGGGTTTTTATTTAAAGGAGAATAGAAACTTATTATTCTTCATAAATCATTTTCCTTGTCATGCCTCCATCCACTGTAATATTTTCACCTGTTATAAAATCATTCTCCGGATGGGCTAAAAATAGGCAAGTCCTTGCAATGTCGCCGGGTTTTCCAACTCTGTTGGAAAAATGCTGTTTATGGTCAACCTCTCTGAGACTTTCATAATCGCCTGTTTCAATCCAGCCGGGGCTTATGCAATTAACCCTGATCCCTTTTTCAGCAAGGCTACTGGCCATCGCGTGGGTAATGGCTGCAATACCTCCTTTTGAAGCTGAGTATGCTTCTGTCCCGCTTTCTGACATTACCGCTCTTGTTGATGAAAGGTTGATAATACAGGAACCTTGTTTCATCAATTTGGCAGCCTCCCTGCTGCACAGGAATACACTTCGAAGATTCGTATTGATTACTTCCTCCCACATTTCCACACTTAAATCAAAGAACGAATGAAACTTTGATATGCCTGCATTATTTATCAGGATATCTATAGCACCAAATGCCTCAAATGATTTTGTGATTAGTTCCTTTATTTCAGTTTCTTTCTTAACATCTGTTTTAATGAACAGGCTATTCATGCCCGTTTGATTCAAATGTTCTTCTAACTGTTTTCCCTTCATTTCATCAATGTCAGCGATAACAACATTGGCCTCCTTCCTTGCGAATGACTCTCCTATACTCCCGCCTATTCCGCTGGCGCCTCCTGTAACAATGACTGTTTTTCCTTTAAAATCGTTCATGCTTGCACATCCCTTCGAAATTATCTATTGCTTTTATACCCAGTTTTCTTTGCTTTCTATTCAATTACATTGCATAGACATAGCAAAGACACCTGATATGATCAAGTGTCTTTGCTATTTGCTATTTGCTATTTGCTATTTATTTGCAGCTTCATACCTTTATTCAGCTTCGGGGTGAATCTAAATATTGATATATAACATGTCCGCCTCTTTGTGCGATTCCGCGAAAATGTTTAAAGTCCTCCCTTTTTACGATGACACTGCGAAAAGGAAGAAAATCTTCTTTTGACACATGATATTCAGAGATGGTTCCATTTTTTAATTGTTCAAGCACTTCCTGAATTTGTTCATGATTCATTATCCAGAACTCCCTTTTATTTCATTCTTTCTTAATCATAAATAAAGTGCTGCCAATTTTGAAGCATCAAATATTATATATGCACATCAATATTTTTTCTGAATATTGAATATTTTTAATGTGCAAAAGAATTTTATCTGGTATAATATTACCAACCTAAAGAATGTAACATTTTACTTTAGCAACACCGAATTGCAAAATTCTTTACGCATTTCAAAATATAGTGCAAACTGTTACTACCAGCGAAAGAAATGGATAAAAGGAGAGATGCTTTTTGAAGAAAGCAGAGGTTGGCAATATTATTGAGTTTCGTGACGGACTACAGGGCATTGTAGAAAAAGTAAATGAGAATTCAGTTATTGTAGATTTAACGTACATGGATAACTACCGGGATCTCGAGTTAGATCAGAGAACAGTTATCAATCATAAAAATTATAAGGTTGTCAGAGAATCAGCAGTATAAAAAAGGGAAAAATGAAAGCGTATTCTTACGTCACTTTAAAAAGCAGCTCTTTTGCTGCTTTTTATTTTTGCCTTTTGTCTGATCCGAATCACTGCCCTTTTATAATTAGGGCCCCCGTATAGGAGGCCGTAATTTTATTCTTTTTCTCCTGACAGCTCTTTTAAGGATTTCACTTTTCCATGAGGATGCTGATCCTGCTTTCTAACTGTCCAGGCACGCTCTTTTTCTCTTTTTGATTTCGTCATTATACATACCTCCCTTCATATGGGCTTATGATTCGCATTTCTGCATTATTTTATCTTAGCGTTACCAAAGAAATCTTTTCCTTACTTTTTATGTTTGTTTTTTGTTAGAATAGTGTTTGGTTATTTTTTGCTTGAAAGGAGTTAAATAATTTGAAAAATATTGCTGCAGATGTCCGTTTTATTGGCGGGCTGGTACTCGCTCATCTGCTTATGTATTTTACATTTCAAGATAAATCAATTTTCTGGTATATCTTTTCTGCCTCTTTACTGCTGCTAATCAGTTACTCCATCATAATGGAGGAAGTGGAAGACAAGGCTTCTTTTGGGACATTCATTACCTATGGAACACTTTCAGGTTTTCTTCTATACGGACTGTTTTGGATGGGATACAGTTTATTTGATATGCTCAGCCTCCCCTTAGTTAATCAGGTTGTGCAATTATACGGCCGATTTTCACCTTCGTTTATTTGGCACTATATTGTGCTTATATTAATCATAGTTCCTGGAGAAGAGGTGTTTTGGAGAGGGTTCGTTCAAAAAAGATTAATGAAACATACGACTGTTAAGGTAAGCATCATTATATCTTCTCTCCTCTATACTTCTGTCCATTTTTATTCAGGATACTGGATGCTCGCTTTTGCAGCATTAATCGCAGGCCTCTTCTGGGGATGGCTATATGCCTGGAAAAGAAGCATTCCCTTAGTAATCGTCTCCCATCTGATTTTTGACTTGTTATTATTCGTTCTGCTCCCATTTAATTAGATGTACTTCCACTGACTGCAGTGATGATCAGACAATTCTTCGAGGATTGTCTTTTTTAAATTTTTGTTGAGTCTTGTCGATGTTTTACATAAATGGTAATGTACAAATAAATAGGAATTTATATGTAACTCTTTTTTTTCAAATACGTCTAATTTTGCAAAGGCGCTGACACACAACGGGAGGAAGGAACATGATGAAAACTTTGGCGAAATTTATGTTAATGCTGGGAGTTATTGCTGCTATCCTGGCAGGGTGCGGAACAGCTCAGGGTGATCCTGGCAATGGAGCAGGATCTGGGCAAAATGAAGAAGAAAAAGGTTCGGATGAACAGGATGGACAAGAGCAAAGTGAAGAGGAAGAATCATCAGAAGATGGCACAGATGGAGAAGGAAATAGTGTAATAAGGATCCTTGAGCAGAATATGACTTATTCAGTTGAGGGTGAAACGAAGGAAGACACAGCCTTCCTGAAGCATAGTGATAATCAAAGTTATTCAATGTATGTTCTGCCGGAATATGAATTAACTGCCGAGGAACCAAATAAGGATGTTTTGTACCTCACGGAAAATGATCAGATATTCATGCGGATTGAACTCCTGCCGGATGATGCAGATTGGGGCATGATCGAAGAAAACACTAAAGCACAGCTTGAAGCTGTCAGCGAAAACGTACAAACATCTAAAGCTCCTTCAGATGATTTTTACAAAGATGCTTCTGTAATGAGAGCCGAAGGAAACGGTGAGAAGGTTTCTGCCTATCTTGTAAAAAATGATGATCTTTCACTGAAGCTTACCCTATTCAATAAAGAAGACGCAGACCATGAAGATGCTTTCCTGCAGATGGCGAAAACCATTATGAAAGAGAAGCCGCAAGAATAATATGAATTGAAAGAGATCCATGTAAAAAGGATCTCTTTTCATTTTTCAGGTTTATTTCCCCTTACTTCCATCATCAAACGGCTTCATCCACAGAAGAATAATAAAAGTCAAACTCACATATCCAAAGACCGGATATAAATACGAAAGCAATGTCCCATAATTGATTAAACTGATAAAGTAACAAACGACAAAGATAAAACCCACAATAATAATACTTGGTACGGAAAAGTGTTTTTTCACCTGTCTCTCAATGCCAAACACATTCCCAATAACAGACGTGAAAATCTCCCCATAGATGACAAACACAAATATCCAATAGAACGATGATGCCAATGTCTTTACAATGGCGGCCATCGGGATATCATATGCTTCCAGATTAGGCAGCATCATCAGTGTTAAATGGCTGGAAAGAAGAATAAGAGTCAATGCGGCTCCCCCAAGATATCCTCCCCATTTAATTGTCCGTTCATCATTTATTTCAGAAGCCACAGGCACCAGGACTGCCTGCGCCAATGTTAAATTCAGGGCTGTATAAGAAAACGGAGCCACAACCGCTTTCCATCCATCTTCAGCATATGGGATAAACAGAACCTGTTCAGCAAAATTAGGAAGCTTCATGCTTATAAACAATAATATAAAACTAAATGCTATCATCATTGGAACGACAAATGTATTAACAGCAAATAATCCCCGAATGCCCACTACCATTGTAATAATCGTTAACCCTATCGTTATGAGCAATCCTGCAGTCTTGCTGATGCCAATCTGTTCCTCAAACACGGCCCCTGCACCTGACAGCATAACAGCGCATACGCCAAGGAGCATAAACAGCATTAGTATATTAATGGCAGAACCAAAAAATTTTCCAAATAGGTATTCATTTAATTCCTGGTAGGATGCTGCTTTTATCTTTGCAGAGATTCTCATTAACTTTGAACCGAGAAAAATAAAGATATAACCGCTCATCAGTATCCCAATTAAACCGATAAAACCAAATCGGGAAAAAAACTCTACAATCTCCCTGCCAGTGGCAAAGCCCGCGCCTACCACGGTTCCCACATAAACGGCAGCGATCTGGAAAGCTGCCCCCCAATTCGTCTTCACTTAATCTCCTCCTTCCTTTCCAATATATGTAGGCTGGTACAAACAAAGACGAGCTTTTTTGCATTTAAAGGCAAACTGCAAAAAGGTTAAAAATACCAAAACAAACTACTTGAAAGTCAAATAAGGTCAAATTATACTATATGCATAAGGTCAAATATAGTCAAAGTCAGACCAAATCTATTAATGGAGGTATGCAAAATGCTTTGTCAAAAATGTCAATTAAAAGAAGCAAACGTGCAATTAAGATTAAAAGTTAATGGAAATGAACGAAACCTTAACCTTTGCCAAAGCTGTTATCAAACTGAAAAGCAAAAAAGCCTTACTTCCTTTGGGCCTGCTTTGAGCGGCTTTTCAGGTTTTGGCCAAATGCCTTTAGAGGATTTCTTTAAAAAGTTGGCATCCTCTCAAGGAAATGAAAACTTCCAGCCTCTAAAAGAAGCGCCTGGCCAGAATCAGGGCAACGGCGGATTTATCGATCAATTCGGACGAAATCTTACACAGCTTGCAAATGCTGGTTTAATTGACCCGGTCATCGGCCGGGACGAAGAAATAAACCGGGTGACAGAAATATTAAATAGAAGAAGCAAAAATAATCCGGTCTTAATAGGAGAACCGGGAGTGGGTAAAACAGCTATTGCCGAAGGGCTGGCGGTTAAAATTGCCGAGGGGCGGGCACCAAAGAAACTTCAAAATAAAGAAGTCTATCTGCTTGATGTGGCATCCCTGGTTGCAAATACTGGCATTCGCGGCCAATTCGAAGAACGCATGAAGCAGTTGATCTCAGAGCTTCAAACCCGGAAGAATATTATTCTTTTTATTGATGAAATCCATTTGCTTGTCGGAGCAGGATCAGCTGAAGGATCGATGGATGCCGGCAATATACTAAAGCCTGCTCTTGCACGGGGTGAGCTGCAAGTAGTCGGAGCCACCACATTGAAAGAATACCGCCAGATTGAAAAGGATCCGGCTCTCGAACGCAGATTCCAGCCTGTACAAGTAAATGAGCCGACTGCTGATGAGGCAGTTGACATCTTAATGGGGCTGAAACAAAAATATGAAGACTATCATGATGTTTCTTTTACAGAAGATGCCATAAGATCGTGTGTGGAGCTGTCAAGCCGCTATATTCAGGACAGGTTCCTTCCTGACAAAGCTATTGATCTAATGGATGAAGCAGGTTCGAAAATGAATCTTCAGTCAGGATATATACCGGCAGCAGATATTGAGTACCAGCTGAAAGAAATCAGCAGGCTGAAAGAAATTGTCTTAAAAGAAGAAAAATATGAAGAAGCTGCAAAACTCCGTGAAGAGGAACTAAAACTCCAGCAGGCATTAAACGGAGAAAACAAGGCTGAAAGGCCAGTTATTGAAACAAGCCTTATTCAGGAGATTGTTGAGAAGAAAACAGGGATTCCTGTAGGCAAATTAGCTGAAAATGAACAGGAAAAAATGCAAAACCTAGAGGGAAATCTTGCACAAAAAGTAATTGGACAGCGGGAAGCCGTACAAAAAGTGGCAAAAGCCATCCGCAGAAGCCGTGCAGGACTTAAATCCAAGCACCGCCCAATTGGATCTTTCCTATTTGTCGGGCCAACAGGTGTCGGGAAGACTGAATTAACCAAAACACTTGCGGAGGAGTTGTTCGGCTCAAAAGACAGCATGATCAGGCTTGATATGAGTGAGTATATGGAAAAGCACAGCGTGTCTAAAATTATCGGCTCTCCTCCTGGATACGTAGGTCATGAAGAAGCAGGGCAGCTGACCGAGAAGGTGCGCAGAAATCCTTACAGCATTATTCTGCTTGATGAGATAGAAAAAGCACATCCAGATGTCCAGCACATGTTCCTTCAAATACTGGAAGATGGACGCCTGACAGATAGTCATGGCCGCACTGTCAGCTTTAAGGATACAGTCATTATCATGACAAGCAACGCAGGAGTTGGACAAAAAGAAGTCCATGTTGGATTTGGTGCAGCAGATGCCGTCAAAGATTCCAATATTCTGGACTCGCTTGGCAGCTTCTTTAAGCCGGAATTTTTGAACCGATTTGACAGCATTATTGAATTTAAAGCTCTGGAAAAAGAGCACTTGCTGAAAATTGTTAACTTAATGCTCAGTGAGTTGCAGGAAACCTTAAATGATCAGGAATTTGAATTAACTATTAGCCAGGAAGTTAAGGAAAAATTAGCAGAAGACGGATACCACCCTGCTTTTGGCGCAAGGCCATTAAGAAGAATCATCCAGGATGAGCTGGAAGACAAAATTGCAGATTTCATCATCGACAATGGTGGGAACAGACATTTACAGGCTGAGCTGGAAAACAGCTTAATTGTCATTAAACCAATGCGCTAATAGGATGGAAAAGAGCCGGAGTTATGAATCTCCGGCTCTTTTTTTATCTTATAAACCTTTATCATTCACTGAATTTAGCCAATTCTCAATTTCCCCGATAACTGACTCAACACATCCCTCTTCAAAAGGAGAAATCAATCCAGCTTCTTTAACAAGTCCAGTGAAAGGCTTACTCCCGCCAAGCTGGCATAGTTTTAAATAATCCTTCCAAGCCTCTTCCTGATTCTCCCTGGATCTTTTCCAAAACTGGAATGCACAGATTTGGGCCAATGTATAATCAATATAATAGAATGGAGAATTGTAGATATGTCCCTGCCTCTGCCAGAATCCACCGTTCTCTAAATACTGATTGCCATCATAATCTTTATGCGGCAAGTATTTCTTCTCAATCTCTCTCCAGGCCTGTTTTCTTTCCTGCGGTGCTGCTTCCGGATTTTCATACACCCAATGCTGAAATTCATCAACTGATACACCATAAGGCAGGAAAAGAAGTCCTCCGCTCAAGTGTGAAAACTTGTATTTCTCCGTATCCTCTTTAAAGAAGCCTTCCATCCAGGGCCATGTGAAAAACTCCATGCTCATGGAATGAATTTCAGCTGCTTCATAAGTTGGCCAGTTATATTCAGGTATTTCAAAATGACTGCTTGAATAGACCTGGAATGCATGTCCTGCTTCATGGGTAAGAACATCAATATCTCCTGAAGTCCCATTAAAATTAGAGAAAATGAATGGGGATTTATAGTTTTCAATGTAAGTGCAATAGCCACCCCCTGCTTTTCCCTTTTTGGCTACCAGGTCCATAAGATTATTTTCTCTCAGGTATGAGAAAAATTCGCTCGTTTCACCGGATAACTCATCATACATTTTTTGGCCGTTTTCAATAATCCAATCAGAATCTCCTTTTGGTACGGCATTACCCGTTTTAAATTCAAATCCTTCATCGTAAAATTTTAGCTTATCGACGCCAATGCGCTCTCTTTGCCTTTCCTTTAGCCTTGTGGCGATTGGAACGATGAAGTCCTTCACCTGCTTACGGAAATTTTTGACCATTTCCGCGTTATAATCTGTCCGGTACATGCGGAAGTACGCCAGTTCAACGAAATTTTTGTATCCAAGCTTTTGGGCGATTTCTGTTCTAACCCTGACAAGCTCATCATAAATACGGTCCAGTTCATTTTCATTTTCAGCCAGAAATCCAAAGCGGGCCTCGCTTGCTTTTTTGCGCATTTCACGATCTGTAGATTCGGTAAATGGCTCCAATTGGGCAAGTGTCCGTTCTTCACCTTCAAACTCAATCTTGGCCGAAGCAATTAATTTCGTATACTCTGAAGAAAGCTTATTTTCTTTTTGCAAAAGCGGAACGATCTCCGGCGAGAACACCTTCAATTGTGCTTCTGCAAGTGCAAACAGCTGATTCCCCCAGCGCTCTTCAAGCTCTGTTCTGAACCTGGAATTAACTAAAGCCTGATAATACTTTGTGACAAACCCTTCTATTTCAGGCTGTATCTCATCCATATAATCCTGCTCTGCTTTGTAAAATTCATCATTCGTATCAACTGAATGCCGGATATAGCATAGGTTGAACATCGTACCGACATCATTGCGAATATCGTTGATTTCCTTCATAGCCTGATTTTGCTGTTCTGCAGAAGCTGCATCTTCGAACTTCTCAAGCGCTGCTTCAAATTGCCCCTTTATTTTCTCAAGATTCGGACGAACATATGTATAGTCTTCAAATCTCACATTATTGCCCCCTCGTGTATATGTATATCGATTTATAAACAAACCACTAAACTATTTCGACAATATTTGGATAATTCCTCCCTAAACATATCTTATCAGTCACAAAATAAAAAACAGCCCGTCAAGGCTGTTGATCGATGGCTCTTTATTCTAAGATTGTTATTATTTGTTTATAAATTCAGCCCGTTGATTTCCGCTGCAGGCACTTGCTTTCCGCGGGGAGGAATGCGAGCCTCCTCGGCTTCGCCTGCGGGGTCTCACACTTCCCTCTCCTCCCGCAGGACATTGAATAAGCTTCCTCGAATGAACACCGCACGAAGGAAATGCGTCAGCATTTTCGAGGATCAAGTGCCCTCCGCTCCAATCAACTCAGAACTCTAATTTAGTTCCCTGCCTAAAGCAACATACCTTGCGAAATCAGCCTGATTAATTTTCCCCATTTTTGTCATGGGAGATTGATAGTCCCAGTTTCTTTAATAGCTCAATGGCTGTAGCTTTTTCTTCAGAAGTCAGCTCGTTCATAAGTGAATGTATATGTTTTTCATGGTCAGGAAAAATATTTTCAATAAATGCTTTTCCCTCATCTGTAATCTGCGCAAAGGTGACTCTTCTGTCCGTCGGGCATGCGACCCTTTTTAACAGGCCTTTCTGCTCAAGCTTGTCCACTACATATGTGATGCTTCCGCTGGCCAATAGTATTTTCCCGCCGATCTGCTGCAGTGGCTGGTCACCTTTATGGTACAGCAGCTCCAAAACGGCAAATTCAGTTGGATTTACCCCGTAAGTTTGTATTCGTTTATTTACATTTTCATTTATAGCCCGGTATGCCCTGGACAGGACAATAAACAATTTCAACGATTGGTCAATTTGTTCAGACCCCATTTTATCCAATCCCTTTACCATTTAATGAGTAGCGTTTACATCAATCAATTCTCAATCATTATAGAAAACAGGAAGAAAGCTGTCAATTTAACAGATCAGGATCCTTTGCCGGCTGTAACCTCCCAATTGAAATTCAAAGACGGTATTACCTTTCCCTTTTCAGAAAAATAGCCGGCAAGCAATTCAGTCATATCGGTTAAAATTTCTTTCTCAATCGGTTTGCCCTTGAACATATAGTATCCTCCGCCGCCAGCAGCCCGGTAATTGTTCATTACTGCATGGTACTCGCCATCTTCCCTGATAGGATGTCCCTTATAAAGAAGCTTTGTGATCCGGCTGCCCTTTTGGCGTGAAACATCTATTTTATACTCAATTCCTTCCCACATATCGTAATTATAATGCTGTGGCTTCGGATATGAAAATTCAGGATTCACTATAATTTCCCCGGCACTGCTCAATTCAAAGTAAGCTGCTGAACGCTCTAAAGCATCCTTAATGTCCTTTCCCGTAATCCTTAGGACACATAGCGAATTCGGGTAAATATAATTAGAAACAATTTCTCTCATCGTTACTTTTGACTTGAAGCCAGGTGCACCCTCATGAAACAGCGCAGTACAGGAAATATCAGCACCAGATGCCTCCATCTGCACTTTATTAATGAATTCGATCAGCGGATGCTCCGCTAGGCGCGCTTTGAAAATATCATCAATCTGCATATCTCCTTCAATTTCACCTATCACAGTATCAAGCCAATTCTGGGTTTTGGATTCATAATACCCGGCAAGCTGAAGGACCTCATGATCAGGCATAATTCCATTGGGATAAATCAAGGCAGAGTTTTTTTCATCAATCAGCCAATCATTATGTTTTTTTCTGAATTTTACTGTAACCTTTGCAAGCGCCTGCCCATTAAATCCCGGCTGGACAATAGATACACCATTCACTTGCTCCCCTTCAATAAAACGGTGCTGATGCCCGGTAATCAGAACATCAATACCCGGGACATCAGTACAGATTCTGTAGGCTTCATTTTCACCTGTTTGTTCTTCCGTCAGTTCACCTGTTTTTAGATCCTTTTCAAAGCCCCCATGGTAGGAGACGATAATTAAGTCCGGCTTTTCTTCCTCCTGGATATAGGAAACCCATCTTTTCAAGCTGACCACCGCAGATTCGAATGAAAGCTGCTCAATATGCTGCCTTTTCTCCCAGTTTGGAATATACTGTGTCGTTACACCTATTACCGCAGTTTTCAATCCATTTGCAAAAGTTTTTATCTTATAAGGAAGCCCGAAATAAGTTTCTTTTGTTGAACTGAATAAGATATTAGCTGAAAGCCAGGGAAAATTGGACTCACTGACCGCTCTTGCAAGGGTGTTCTTTCCATAGTTAAATTCGTGATTTCCGATAACAGCTGCATCATATTCAAGTTTATTTAAAATCTGTATCATGGGGTTTTTTTGATTTTTCAGGTATCTGGAATAATAATAAGTCAAAGGAGTTCCCTGGATCAAATCACCATTATCAATAAGAATGGATATCTCAGATTGTTCCTTTTCTCTCTTTATTAACGCTGCAAGCTTGCCCAGACCATGCTCAGCGTTTTCATCCGTTCCATAAAAATATGGATAAACATGTCCGTGGACATCACTTGTAGCTAAAATGGTGAGTAAAACTTCCGATTTCATCAAACCCCTCCTTACATATAAAATAACATTCCTTTGAAAGAATTAAACCTCTTTTAACACATAATGGTATAATATTGTTAATGTCAGTTAGCTAAGGACAAATTAACCTAATTAATCTGGAGTTACCCTCATGAATAATCGAAAAAGAAATTTCCTGCTTTATTTGTTCGCAGTAATAATACCCACTTTAACCGGCAGCATCTTTTTGTTTATGGATTCTGTTAAACAAAATGATATAGAAAGAATCGAAGAAGCAAAATGGATTGGCTCGATACACCAAAGAAGCTGGGACCAGTTTATTTCCGAGACCGTGACCACGCTTGAGATGCTTTCGCTGACTGCTGGAAGTGCTGACACACCTTCTGAAAAGCTTGAGCAACTGCTCCAAAAAGCCAATCAAATGGATCCTCGTTATGGAGGAATTTACCTGCTTGATCACAGCGGATTGGTTCTTACAGGATCAAATCAATTCTTAGCAAACTCAGATTTATCTGAGAAGAAATATCTTAAAGAGGTATTGGTAACGAAAGATATTGTTATTTCCAATACTCCAGAAACACTGACAAATGGGCAGACAGTCGTTGGGATAGGAAAGCCGGTATTGAATGACGATGGAGATGTAATCTCTATTATTGTGGCACATATGAGAGTGGATTACGTACAAAATATTATGAGGCTCCTTACTCCTGATGCCCGACTTTCAGTTCTTAATTCTAAAAGGAAAACAATTATGGACATCAATATGAATGGAGACTCCTCATTCTCCAGTCAAAATAGCATTACAATTCCGATTGACAGGCTGCCTTGGAGTGTAAAGGTGGAATTTCCGCCAAGAGACATGCTGAAAATTATTATGGATGCTTTCCGGGAAATCCTGGTATTAACCATAATAATCCATATTCTATTTCTCTTCATAAAATATTTAAGGCTTAAAAAACAGGCTGAAAAGGAAAAAAAGGAAAATGAATTGCAAAAACTCGAACTGGTAGGTACTCTGGCTGCCAGCACAGCCCATGAAATCAGGAACCCTTTAACAGGAATAAAAGGCCTTATACAGCTATTGAGTGAAAAATATACGAATACACATGACCAGTATTATTTTTCTGTCATAAATGATGAGATAAATAGAATTAATGAGATTGTCAGTGAATTTTTAATTCTGGGTAAACCAACTGCTCAAAAAATGGATGCTATGGATTTGAGAAGTGTTATAAAGGAATTAGAACCTTTAATATTCTCTGAAGCTAATTTACATAATGTCACATTTGAATCTATTTTTTCAGATGAACCCGTCTTAGTCGATTGCACGAAAGATCAGATGAAACAGGTGATCCTGAATTTGACGAAAAACGCTTTTGAATCAATGCAGGATGGCGGAAAACTAACGATAAAGCTAAATAAGATGCAATCCAGATGTCAGCTTAAAATCGCGGATACTGGCTCCGGCATTCCAGAAGACAAAATAGAAAAAATATTTCATCCATTTTATACTTCAAAAGAAATGGGTACAGGTCTTGGGCTTGTGGTCTGCAGACGCATTGTGCATTCTTTTGGCGGTGAAATATTTATTACAAGCGAAGAAAAAAAGGGTACTCATGTAGATATTTTTCTTCCTATCAAAAACCCATAAAAAGGGAAGGTGCATAAAACCAGGCACCTTCCCTTTTAGCTTAAATATATTGGAGAGTTTTCCTCAATTCGATCCTTTATCGAGTTCATCATTACTAATAGCTGAGGATTCCTGTCCTCAGGTGCGATTTTTTTATGGAGAACGGAATACAGTGTGATATCTCTTAGCCTCAGGAATAAAGGCAGCTGTTTTTCCAGGTCACAGGGAATTTCATTCTCCAGCTGATATCCATTCAAAAAGGATTCCAGGAATACCCTTCCAAAAACTTCCACTTCTGCAGGGTCCGCCTCTTTAAACTTATAAAAAATTGAATAATACAGAGGAATGGCGATATCAGACGCAAACCAATGATAACAGCAGTCATCAAAATCAAACACTTGTATATCTTTTCCGTCATAAAAGAAGTTACCGGAATGAATATCTGTATGAATAAGACCATAGTTGTTAATATTCTTTGGCAATGCATGAAGCAGATTCATTAAATCGTTCGTATTCTTAACAATTAATTGATCTTCTTTGGGTATATATTTTTCAACGGTCAACAATTCATCTTCATCCCATTGCATTCGCTGTATAATGCCAGGAGAAGGAATATATGATTTTGTGGCTGCATGCATTTTCCCCACTGCTCTTCCCCATGCATGATATAACTTCTGATTGAATTCCGGTGCAAGAACACTGATTGGTTTTCCCTCTGCTTTTGAAAACAGGCTTGCATAAAAGACAGAGGCATCACTGGCTTCCAAGGCTTCAACCATATTCCCATTTTTTGAAGGGATTACCTTTGGAACCTTCACACCTTCTGATCTTAAATAACTCATCCAGTCAACTTCAGATAAAAGCTCCTCCAGCTTGCGATGTGTCGAATGGGTAATTCTCAAAATTAACTCTTCTCCATCTTTCGAAGCTTGAAAGACAAAGTTTTCAAAGTCACCCAGCTTTTTATAATTCACGGTATTCAAGGAATAGATACTTAAGAAATGATGGAGGACGTTGTCCGTCATTAAAGCATCAACTGCTTTTTCCATTAGCTCCCCTGCTCTCACATTTATTCTGAATAATGTAAATTATATAATATTTAAAAGATTTTCAAAATAGCTATTTTGATAGACTCGTGAATAAGGTACACTATATTTAGTTTCACGAAATGTTCAGAAAGAAGGAGACTTACACTATGAGTGCTATCGCTGCTACAATCAAGCCAAACTCTGATCCGCAGCAGAAAACAGCCTATCGGATATTATTCATCATCGGCCTTTGCCATCTATTGAATGATTCCATCCAATCCGTTATCCCAGCTATGTTTCCGATTTTGGAAAAGTCTATGGGGCTTACCTACTCACAGCTGGGAATGATTGCTTTTTCGTTAAATATGGTTTCTTCCATCATGCAGCCTGTCATTGGGATGGCCACTGATAAAAAACCGTTCCCTTTTGCCTTGCCAATCGGCCTCACCTCCACTTTATTTGGTGTATTAGGCCTGGCTTTTGCTCCAGATTATAAATGGATCATTCTTTCAGTTCTATTCATTGGTTTGGGTTCGGCTGTGTTCCATCCTGAAGGTTCAAGGGTAGCATATATGGCAGCAGGCCAGCGCAGGGGCCTTGCTCAATCGATTTATCAAGTTGGCGGTAACACCGGACAGGCACTTGCTCCCATCATTACAGCCCTCATTCTTGTTCCACTCGGCCAAATAGGGGCTGCCTGGTTTACCGCAGTTGCGGCAATTGCAGTTGGCCTGCTGATTTATATTGCATTCTGGTATACAGGACGTCTTCAGCAGGAACTGACCGCCACTAAACCGAGGAAAGATTCAGGTGCTCGCCAAAACAAAAGAATTTCCAGAAAGGTATGGGGAGCCCTCCTCCTGGTTCTTTTTTTGATTTTTGCCCGTTCATGGTATATCTCAGGGATGACAAATTTCTATGCTTTTTATGCCATTGAGAAATATTCTTTCTCTATAAGTCAGGCACAGCTCTTCTTATTTGCATTTTTAGTATCAGGTGCGCTGGGTACGTTTTTTGGTGGACCGCTCGCAGATCGGTTTGGAAAGAAACAGATTATTTTTCTATCAATGATCCTCACTGTTCCCCTTTCCCTCCTGATTCCTTTCGTTCCTTCCGCTATTGCATTTATCATGCTTGTGGCGGGTGGATTTATACTCATGTCAAGCTTTTCTGTGACCGTTGTATACGCACAGGAACTCGTTCCCGGGAAAATCGGCACAATGGCCGGACTTACAGTAGGGCTGGCATTTGGCATGGGGGCAATAGGCTCCGTTGCTTTGGGCTATCTGGCCGACACTCTTGGACTGGCCAATATGATAATATTTACAGGGTTTCTTCCCGTTTTGGGGTTGCTGACTTTATTGCTTCCCCCGGATGAAAGGGTTTCTGAATGGCATAACTAAGAAAAGCGTAAGCGCCTTGCCCACCCCCGACAAGCACAAGACGAGCCTCCCGGAAAGGCGTTCTATGCCTTTTTGGGGGGCTTGCCCGAAAGGTGGAGGCGACTGCCCAGGGACGACAGGCATAAGACGGTTCCTGTAAGAAGGCGTTTTTCCTTCTGAAAGGAAACGGCTTAAGACCCCGAGTCCCTAGGAGCCGCAACTAGACAAGCTTGTGACCTCGAGGGGGTAGGCGCTGAAGCTAGACATAAAAAAAGAGGAGGTGCTCCCTCCTCTTTAAATTTGCTGAATTTTAATATATAGCTCTTCTTTCTCGTCTTCAGTAAGAAGATTTTCTGCCATTGGAAATAGGACGTTTTCTTCTTTAGAAAAGTGCTGTGTCAGAGTATAGTATGCCTTTTTAATCAGCCCGGAGTGTTCGGCCATTTCTGTTTCAGTTAAGTGATCTGCTCTTTCCGCAGCTCTTAAGAAGGCTTTAATACAGCTTTTAGCCTGATCATGCTCATACTCCATAACAGCGATAGGGCCTGTTCCTTTACCCAGGTATTGTTCCATCATCCGGAAAAGCACACCTTCCTCCCTTTCTGAATGCGGATCAAGCTTACTGCAGAAATTCTGTACATGTTCAGTCAACTCTTCAAAAAGAGCTCTGTCCGGAGATTCCTCCATTTTAATAGTGATCTGAAGAAGCTCTTCAAGCATTGCCAAAAGAGGAGGGTGCTCCTCTTTCAGCTGTTTCAGTCCTTTGCTAAGGTTGATTGGGCCATTTCCCATCATGGAGCTCATACAGCCTTCCATCCTTAAACCCCTCCTATCTAATATAGGTTCAGTATAAAAAATGGCAGTCAGGATTGTTGTGATGCCCATCACTTTGTGCATTCCTGAAAAATTTTCTAAAAATTTAAATAATTTTGTGCAATCTTCTCGTTTTTTGCCATATAATAAAGGTAAGTTATCTTTATATCGGCGCAGCTGAACCCTGTAAAATGTTAGGAGGGATTAAAAATGCATATGCCAAACTTTTATGATTTTTATCAAAAATGCCTTATTCCAGCCAATTCAGCTGACTCATTCCTTTCCACTGGGCAAACCCATTGGCTAATCGCTCTGGAAGGTCAGCTTAAAGAACAGGAAAAAGAGTTTTATTGCTGGAAAGTAACCATTTATCCATCAGATTCTGAAGGAAGCTTTTCATGGAATGAAGTACTATATTCTTCATCCCTTCATGAATGCATCCATAAAGCTTTTGAACATGCCAGAGAAATTGAAGCAAGTGTCAAAGACTCTCAGTTCAGTTTTTAAATAGAGAAGAAAAAATCAGCTAGCCTCAAAAAATCACTTCTCCTTTGCTCCATCTTTTTTTACCCTCGCATGTGAAATAACATACATATAGGTAAATTCTACTTCTAATTAAAACCCAACAAAAATTTAATACAATAAAAAAAAGAGCCTAGACAAACTAAGCTCTCCAGATTATAGGGGGTCAACTAAAATAGTTCGACCAGATTCAGTTTAACAAATTCTGCCTGAAAAATTAAGTTACTAAAGCACTATTACTCAAAAGCATTAACGCGTCAGTTTAAAAAATCATTTTAGAATTCATAATTTATATATACCTTGTTAATAGTTTTTTAATATTTCAAATTTATAATGGACATGTACCGAAAGACAAAGCCTTTTTCATCCCCCCTTTTCAAAACCGGCCAATTTGATGGCCGGTTTTTTTGTGATCCTAAAGGCTGATTTAGGCAAGCCTGAATACTATTCCATGGCCGCCTTTCGGATATTCCCATTTAATATTCTGATACGGGCATCCTATTCTGCAGCTGCCGCACTCATGACATCCTTCGTAACCGACCTGCATTCTTAACCCTTCCCACTTGTAGACCTCAGCCGGGCAAAAAATGGTGCATATTTTATCGGGGCACTTTGTCATACAGATATCATGATCCAATACGGTAAGATGTGATTTTGTATCTGCCTTGAAACGAACTAAATATTGCTTTTCTTCGATCGTTTTCGTTGACATTATTTCACCGCCTTCCATGCCCTGTACATATCTTGAAGCACACGAATTGTACCGCGTTCACTGGTGAAGCTCTTCATAATTTCTTTTTGCTTTTCTTTCTTCGGAGTTCCATCAACTGTAAAGAATTTGTTCGCTGCCCTGTTCAGCATCGGAACATATTCTTTAAAATACTGCGGGTAGTGCTCAAACGTGTGAGCTGCATCTTTATATTTTTCCAGGTCCTTAATAATAAAGCTTTGATAGAGCTTTTCCCTGTACTGGTTCAAGCTCGTTTCGCCAAAATCACCCCGTTCTTTGGCAGCAATTATTGTTTCTGCAGCCATCGTTCCGGAAGCCATAGCCATATTGGAGCCTTCGCGGTGAATGGCATTAACAAGCTGTGCCGCATCACCTGCAAGGAGAACACCATTACCGGCCACTTTCGGCACCGAATGGTAGCCGCCTTCAGGAATCAAATGGGCCAGATATTCAGCGGACTCTCCCCCTTCTATTAAAGGTCTTACCATAGGGTGTGTTTTTAAATAATCCAGCAGGTCATAAGGTTTAAGCTTTGCCTTGATCATGCTTGAGAGCGTCGTTCCTACACCAATATTGATACTATCTTTATTAGTGTAAATGAAAGCTGTACCGAGATTGCCTTTCGTTGAGTCCCCGAAAATTTCAATCGTACATCCCTGGTTGTCTTCCAGGTTGAAGCGGTCATTAATTTTGTCTTTAGAAAGATTAATGACTTCCATTACTGTCAGGGCCACTTCATCAGGACGGAATTCTTTATGGTAGCCAAGCTGCTTTGCCAGCAGTGAATTCACACCATCTGCCAAAACCACTACATCTGCATATATATCTCCATCCGGACGGTCTGTTCTTACCCCAACCACTTTTCCATTCTCAGTCAGACACTCAAGTACGACCGTCTCATTTATTAATAGAACGCCCTGCTCAACCCCTTTCTTTGCAAACCATTGATCAAAAGGTGCGCGGAGCACTGTGAAATTATTATATGGCTCCTTCCCCCACTCAAGACCTTTATAGCCAAAACTCACTGCCGATTCTTTATCCATCATCCAGAATCTCTGCTCTATGACTGGCCGCTCAAGTGGTGCCTCTTTCCAAAACTCCGGAATAATTTCCTCCATTTGCTTACGGTATAACACACCGCCCATTACATTTTTGCTGCCCGGATATTCTCCTCTTTCAATTTGCAGGACTTTCAGGCCGTTTTTAGCGCAGGTGTAAGCACAGGAAGTTCCTGCAGGACCAGCACCGACCACAATGACATCAAACTTTTCAGACATAGCTCATTTCACCCCCTCTTTCTCTTGCTTCCTTGAATTCTTTAATCAGCTTCGGAACAATTTCAAGTGCATCACCCACGATACCGTATGTTGCTACATCGAATATGGGGGCTTGTGGATCCTTGTTAATCGCAATAATAAACTCCGAATTCTTCATGCCTACAACATGCTGAATCGCCCCTGAAATCCCAATAGCAAAATAGATCTTTGGTGTAATGGTTTCTCCTGTCTGCCCTACCTGCTGTTCATGGGGCAGCCATCCGGCCTCCACTACATCCCTTGTACCCCCTACGGTCGCTCCAATGGTGTCAGCCAGTTCATGGATCAGCTGGAAGTTTTGAAGATCACCCATGCCTTTTCCGCCTGCAACGACAACATGGGCTTCAGCTAAATTCACTTTTTTTGTGACATCCTTCACAATTTTTATCACCTTTGTGCGCATCTCATCTTCTTTTAAGGTAATCGGTTCTTCTATAACCTCACCATGTCTATCAGGATCCGGATCCATTGCCTTCATAACCTTAGGACGGACAGTAGCCATTTGCGGACGGTGTTTTTTGCAAAGGATGGTTGCCATAATATTTCCTCCAAATGCCGGGCGGCTTGCTTCAAGCAGCCTCTTTTCTACTTCGACATCCAGCATGGTAGTATCAGCAGTCAATCCAGTGCTGAGATCTGTGGCAACTGCACTGGCTAAATCTTTACCATTGGAAGTAGCCCCATAGAGAAATATTTCTGGTTTATATTTTTCGGCAAGATTGATAACTGCCTTCATATAAGATTCTGTCCGGTAATCCTTCATAACTTCGTGGTCGATTACATAAACCTGATCAGCTCCATATGCGATGACCTCCCGGCTTAAAGACTTTATTTCATACCCAAGCAGCACACCTGAAAGAGGCACCTCCAGTTTATCTGCAAGCTTCCTGCCTGCACCGAGCAGTTCAAGGGAAACCCCTTCAATTTTCCCATCATTTTGTTCTATGAATACCCATACTCCCCGGTACTCATCCATCATGTAAATCCCCCCTGTTTATTACTGTTATTTACCTGCAAATAGCTCTTTTTTATCATTAAGAAGCTCTATCAGCTGCTGAATCTGTTCGTCTGCATTCCCTTCCAGCCTTTTTCCGCCTTCCGGTTTTGGAGGGGTAAACATTTTACCTACTATTGTAGGTGATCCTTTCAATCCGAGCTGTGTGCGGTCCACTTCTTCAAGATCATTTACAGACCAGATGACCGGCTCATACCTGGCAGCTTTTATCATATTAGGCATAGGGGAATATTCTATGCTGTTAATCTCTTTTTCAACGGTCAGCAAGCAAGGGATTTGAGCTTGAATTAATTCATATCCGTCCGTGATTTTCCTTTTGATCAGAATCGTTTTTTCACTTTCATTAACTTCAGCTACTTCGATCACATTGGTGACAGGCGGAATATCCAGCCGCCTTGCTATACCTGGCCCAACCTGGCCGGTATCTCCATCAATGGCATGCTTTCCGCATATAACCAAATCCACAGGCATATCTTTTGAAATACGTTCTAAAGCTTTAGACAGAGCATAGCTTGTTGCCAATGTGTCGGCACCGGCAAATGCACGGTCGGAAATTAAAAATCCGCGGTCCGCCCCAATTTCGATACTTTTCTTAATAACTGCCACGGCCTGTGGAGGTCCCATGGATAAGACTGATATGGTGCCATTTCCCAGGGCCTTTTTAATTTTCACAGCCTCCTGCACTGCATGAGCATCATAAGGATTCAAAATGGCAGGAGCACTGCGCCGGTCAAGGGTATTGGTTTTGGGATTAATTTTAATGATTTTAGTATCAGGCACTTGCTTGACACACACAACTATGTGCATTTTTTACTTTCCCTCCTCTTAACTTAAAGCTTGTATGAGTATTGAGTACTTTAAGTAATAAAAAAAGCTTTGTATTACGATATATGATTCTCTAAAGAGGCATAGTACTTCTTTAATGAATTAATATGTTTATTACTAGAATTGCGGCAGACAGCAAAAAAAAAGAACCCTTCACGGATCCTTTTTACTCCCTTGTTATATATGCTCAATTTATACAACTGCTTTCTTCCATGATAGAATCATTTGCCTGAATGAAACTCTCATACTTTTCTTTTGTTCCTTCTCCTGTTTAATGAAGCATTGATATTCAAAAATCAATTGATCGAGTTCCTGGCTGCAGCGAACTGTTTCCTGGCTCGCCATTCCGCTTTTCCTGGCCGTTTCTATCATTTTTTCCCTTTTTTGCTGGATTTCAGTCAGCAGCTGTATTCTTTTATTGCGCAACTTTCTTCCTCCTAGTCCTATCCCTTTTATCCGATATAAATGTGTCTACTTGAAGCATTATTACAAGAATTTCTATGAATGTAAATAGATTCGCAATATTAGACAATCTTTTTCCCAATTAATTTTAATCGACAATAATCTTACATCAGACCCCTTGGTCTTCGACAGCTTTTGCTACTTAAAATAACGTAAACCAACAGTATTTGATAAAAAACTTTATGTAAAAAAAATCCATTTATTATAGCAAAAAAATAAAAAACCCCTTCAATTATGAAGAGGTTTGCATAGCAATCTAATTTAATTTCAAAAAAATTAAAATAGATCTAATTTTTGTATTCTTCTTACCGCTTCTTTAAGTCTTTCTTCAGATGTAAGCAAACCGGCTCTCACAAATCCTTCTCCAAACTGGCCGAACCCATTGCCGGGGGCAACTGCAATATGCGCTTTTTCCAGGAGATACTCAGAAAACCCTTCAGATGTAAATGATTTCGGGACCTTAAGCCATGCAAAAAAAGAGCCCTTAGGAGCTTGTACATCCCATCCAATTTCCCTGAGACCGGAAATGAAAGTATTTCGTCTGGATTCGTAGATTGAATTCAACTCGTTTACACAATCCTGGGAGTCTGACAGAGCAGCTGCCGCAGCTTCCTGAACAGCTCCAAACAAGCTGACGTAAAGGTGATCCTGCATCAGGTTCAGTGCTGCAATAACGCTTGCATTTCCAGCTGCAAATCCCACTCTCCAGCCTGCCATATTGAAGGTCTTTGAAAGAGTATAAATTTCTATTCCAACCTCTTTTGCCCCTTCTGCCTGAAGAAAGCTTACAGGTCTCTTTCCGTCAAATCCAATTCCGCCATATGCAAAGTCATGAACCACGCAAATGCCATGGCTTCGGCTTATCTCAACTGTTTCCTGAAAAAAATCAATGTTTGCCACTGCTCCAGTAGGGTTGTTTGGATAATTAAGAAACATCAATTTGGCTGAATGAAGCTTCTCAGCTGTCAATTCACTGTATACTGGCAAGAAGTTATTTTCCTCTCTCAGAGGCATTGTTACCATTTTTGCTTTAGCAAGCGCAACCCCTGACCAATAATCAGGATATCCCGGGTCCGGAACCAATACACTGTCCCCGGGATTTAAAAGGCATTGAGGAATTTCTACAAGGCCGGCTTTACCTCCAAAAAGGATGGCTATTTCAGTATCGGGGTCCAAATCCACATCATATTCCCTTTTATAAAAGTCAGCTGCTGCCTTTTTTAAATACGGGTAACCCTGAAAAGGAGAATACTTATGGTTTTGAGGGTTTTCGGCTGCACTTTGAAGACGCTTGACAATATGCTCCGGGGTAGGCAGATCAGGATTTCCCTGTCCCAGGTTGATGACATCATGACCCTGTTCAAGCTTTTTACCGACCTTAGCTGTCAATGAGGCAAAAAACTGTTTTGGCAGACTTTTTAATAGTTCTGATTGCGGATAATTAATCAAATTGATCACCTGCTTAAAAAAAATGATTGAAAATATAGTCACAAATGATATAACGTAAATGATAAGTTGTAAAGTAAAATTTAGAAAATTTCTATCTATCGGACTAATCATAACATAAGCAAAAGATGATTGCGGGGGAGTTAAATGAAATTAAAGGTTGCCTGTTTACAAATGGATATTGCCTTTGGAAAACCTGAAAAGAATTTTAAAGCGGCTGAATCCATGATTCATAAAGCGCTTAAGTCCAATCCGGACGTTTTGGTTCTTCCGGAGCTTTGGACGACAGGCTATGATTTGACCAGATTGGATGAAATTGCGGACCAGGATGCAGCCTTCGCTCTGGCTTTTTTGAAAGAGACAGCACAAAAAAATAAGGTCCATCTGATTGGCGGTTCTGTTGCAAAGAAAACAGCTGAGGGCATTTACAATACGCTGCTGATTGTAGATAACAACGGAGACCTTATACATGAATACAGCAAGCTGCACTTATTTAAGCTTATGAATGAGCATCTCTATTTGAAAGGAGGGTCAGCCAGAGGAGAATTTTCTCTGGACAATAGGAAATTTGCAGGAATGATCTGTTATGATATCCGTTTTCCTGAGTGGGTGCGGAGCCATACAGCAGAGGGTGCAGAAGCTTTATTTGTAGTAGCCCAATGGCCATTGGCACGGCTTGCACATTGGCGTGCGCTTTTGATTGCACGTGCCATTGAAAACCAATGCTATGTCATTGCCTGCAACCGTTCCGGCTCTGATCCTGCTAATGTTTTTGCTGGCCATTCGATGATTATAGACCCTTGGGGTGATGTACTTGCTGAAGGCTCTGAAACTGAAGAAATCCTTCATGGTGAAATTGACCTGGATCAAGTGAAGGAAGTCCGCAGCTTAATTCCGATTTTTGATGACCGCAAACCGGATTATTACCGATAAGGACTTAGCAGGGGCCCTGCCAGGGCCCCTGCTTACCCTTCTATTTTTGCCCACATTTCAGGAGGGTTTAACTCGTAAATGCCATTTTCACGGTACATATAATGGTTGATTATAAATTCTCTGCGAATAGTAGCATAGTCTTCATGATACTGTTTGATATATTCGTTAAGCTCTTTTTCTTCATATTTTTTGCCCATTTTCAAGCCTTTAATTAAATGCTCAAAAACCATCAGTTTCTTTTTTCTCTGGGCTGGAATATTCTTCAGCTTTCCATCACTGGTAAAGAAATTTTCAATAACCTTCTGATTTTCGGAATTTTGTTCCTCCATTTTTTTAACCTCCTCTTTATCTGCCAATTTTGCAAGAACACCTGACTGGTGTTTCAGTACAGATTCATTTAAATAAAAATAAACAGTATTTTTATCTCTTCTTTGATATACCAGGTTTATTTCCCGCAGTTTATTTAGGTGATGCGTAATGGTAGGCGGGGTTAAGCCAAGCTTTCCGGCTATCGCCTGTCCATGCAGCGGCCCTTTGGCAAGAAGAAAAACAATCCGGATTCTGGTTGGGTCTCCCATAGTCTTATAAAAAGCCACTAAGCGATTTAATTGCATAAATACCTACCTCATTTCGATTATCATCTAATTAGATATTAATCGAATATGCTTTATTTCGTCAACAGAATTTGAAAAATCAAAAAAAATCACCTTAAAATGGTGATTTGATAACTATTTAGCATAATTGGCCCCTTCAAGGGATAATAATATTTCTTTAATTTCTGTCCTGCTGCCTGCATACCCGGTTAGTGATTTATTCTTGCCGATCACACGATGGCAAGGAATAATGATTGGAAGGCGATTGGCCTTATTTGCCTGTCCAATGGCCCGCACAGCTTTGTCTTTCCCTATTTTAACAGCAATGTCGTGATAGCTCCTTGTCTCGCCAAATGGGATGAGGCAAAGCTCTTTCCATACTGCTTTTTGAAATTCTGTTCCATTAGGGTCAATTGGGATATCAAACTCCTTTCTATGTCCGTCAAAGTATTCCTCAAGCTGGAGAGCACACTTGTTTAACAAAGAGTCAGAGGGATTAAATTGCAATGATGAGAGCTCTTCCCCTTCCAGAAAATCAGCTTCCCCCATGTATAAAGCCAAAAGGATTCCATTTTCTGCTACGATGTAAATGTCTCCAGCCGGTGTCATTTTTTTAGAATAAACTCTGCCTGTCATTTCATTCCCGCCTTTATTATGTGGGCAAATAGATGTGGAAAACAGTTCCTTGGCCCAATTTGCTTTCCACTTCAATTGTTCCCTTGTGTTCTTCTATAATTTTATATGTAACCATTAAGCCAAGTCCAGTACCTCTTTCCTTTGTAGTATAGAAAGGCTCACCAAGCTTTTTTATTTTATGTTCAGGAATTCCAGTTCCTTCATCCCCTATGGATATATGAACTTTTTGGTCCGATTCTTTTTGAATGGATATTGTAATAAATCCACCCTTAGGCATGACTTCAATTGCATTTTTTATTATATTGATAAAAACCTTTTTCATTTGATTGGATTCACAGAAAACCCTGGGCAGGTTCTGTTCATAATAAGTTCTGAATTGAACATTGTGCAGTACGGCCTGGGCACTAAGGAGATCGACTGTTTCTTTCATAATTTGTGAAATGTCTTTTTCTACAAATTTGACAGCTTGAGGCTTAGCAAGAATAAGAAATTCATTAATAATAGAATCTATTCTGCTGAGCTCAGTGGTAATCACATTGAAATACATGGTATGATCTTCTTTTACACTCCCCTCCAAAAGCTGTATAAAGCCTTTAAGGGCCGTCATCGGATTTCTGATCTCATGTGCAATCCCTGCTGCCAATTCTCCAATGACATTTAAGGTATCTGATTTCCGAAGCTGTTCTTCCATTTCCAGCTTCTCAGTTATATCTTTAAATGTGGTCATACTGATATTAGAAAAAATATTCAGCTTGTTGGAAAACTCAAAAAATTTCTTTCTGCCTGATTTTAAAGTAATGGAAAGATTCCCGTCTGATTGCCCCTCAGAGTGTATGCTTCTTATCTGCTCTTTTAACTCATCATCAGTTATATTGCAATCATTCAAAATACTATGCAGTGATATCCCTGCAAGATCCTCTTTTGACATCTGCAGCATTTTCTGGCCTGATTGATTAATATCGACTATTTGAAATTGATCGTTCCATAGAAGAATACCTTCAAGAGCTCCTTCAAATATCATCCGAAATTTTTGCTCGCTTTCCCTTAAGCTTTTTTCCATGGCGTGACGCTCACTGACATTTCTGAAGATTGTCATATGGTAGCCCTCAACAGAGTTCAATTTCACTGTAAACTCCAAAGATTTAAACTGTCCATTTGGCATTAGAAAAACAAGCTCATCCCTTATTGAGCCCTTAATGAACATCTCTTTAACAATGTTTCTGTATCTTTCCGATTTTTCATAGACAAAATCTTTTACCTGTCTTTTGATCAGTTCATCATGTGTACATTCAAAAATCCGGCAAGCAGCCTCATTAGCATCGATGATTTCGCCATTACCACACCAAAAAATGATGCCATCCAGAGCTTCTATAAACAGGTCCGCATATAGCTCTTCATTCTTTTTCACTTTCCGTTCAAGGCGCCGCTTACTCGTGACATCTCTTAATATACACATATAAAGACCGCTCTCATTAAGAGCACTGGTAGTAAAATCAAACTCTATAATACTTCTGCCGCTATATACTGGAAGGATTCCCCTGACACTATTATTCTTCTTTAATAGCTCCTTTTGCTTTTCTAGCTTGAAATGCTTGTTTTCCGGCACGATTTCATACAGGCCCCTGCCTATCAGCTGCTGTTTATCCATCTTTATACTCTCAGCTAATGATGGATTGACATCAACTATTGTCTCCTCGCTGTCAAAAATTAAAATTCCATCTTTTGAGTGAGAGAATAAATCATATCCAGATGAATTGTCATTAGTCAAAATGTTATTTTCCTTTTCCAATGTCTCAATCCTGGCATAGAGCTTCCTGATTTCCTGATTCATAATGACCACTCTATTTCCTCCTATTGGGATTTGCAATTAATTAAATATTTCTACAAAATAAGACTAAAACCTTTAAATCTCAGGGAAAACTATCTTAAATTATTTTTTTATTTAAGTGCTCTGGATAGAAAGGAAGAGGCATACCCTATCATGAGTATGCCTGGATTTTACAGTTTAAATTTTGCAATCATTTCATTTAATTGTTCTGCCAATTCCGACAGAGACAGTGCATTATCTGAAATTTCCTCCATTGAATGGTTAGTCTGAGCCATTGATGCACTCGTTTGTTCGATGCCTGCAGCAGATTCCTCAGATACTGCAGCAATATTGCCAATAGACTGGTTCATATGTGAAGAGTTAATTGATACCTGCTCGAGGCTGCTGGAAATATCGCTGACATTGGCAGACATTGAGTTAATTGCCTCATAAATTTTCTGGAATGTTTGTCCAGTCAGTTGTATTTGCCCCGTTCCCTTTTCAACCTGAACATAGCCTGTTTGAAGTGACACGGCTACACTGTTTGACTCTGTTTGTATACCTCCCACAATCCTGGTGATATCCGATACTGAATAGGATACCTGCTCAGCCAGCTTTCTCACCTCATCTGCCACAACTGCGAAACCTCTTCCGTGCTCACCGGCTCTGGCGGCTTCAATTGCTGCGTTTAATGCGAGCAGGTTGGTTTGGTCAGCAATTTCCTTTATAACTTTAACCAGCCTTGAAATTTGTTTGGTCTGGTCATCCAGCCCATTAACCTTGTCCACAGACGACTTCATAATCTGATTAATTAATCCCATTTGTTCCTGGGATTTTTTCATAAGCTTGTTTCCATCCTCAGTAAGCGTTAGCACTTCTGTGGAAGCACCCTTGATTTCATTCCCGCTGTATGCTGCTTCTTTCACTTTTTCCAGGTACTCGTCCATCAATAAAGACAAACGTGTTGCAGATCCAGCCTGATCCTCAGCTCCTCCTGACAGCTCCTGCATGGTTGAAGCAACCTGCTGACTGGCAGCTTTCACTTCATTTGCAGCAATATTCAGTTCTCCGCTTCGTTCTGTTACATATCCGGAAACTGCATTAATTTCCTGAATCATGGTCTGCAGTTTTAATTTCATGGAATTCATGGCTCTGCTAAGCTGTGCTACTTCATCATTACCCTCATATTCTACTGAATCCGCATTGAGGTTTCCTTCTGCTATTTCATTTGAGAATTGTACAATGGAAGCTAATTTCTTTGAGATAATACGCCCTATAAAAACAATGCTCGCGATTCCAAGGATAGCGGAAACGATGATTGAAATGCCAAGTACGATCAAAGTAAGGATAAGGCTGGATTTTGCAGAAGATACAGCCTTTTGCTGATCCTCTTTCATCATGCTGCTAAGGGTATTCAATTTTCCAACCGTTTCAGAAATAATATTGTCTGCCTGCAATTTTCCAAGCCTATATTCTCTTTCATGCTGAAGTTTTACTTTTGGCTCAATGACATCATGAAATAAATTGGTGATTTTTTGATCATTTTCATCAATTTGCTGAAAAAGGTCCTTTGATTTTGCATTGCTCAGATCCGGAGAAATTTCCTCCTTTAATTTATTAAATTCTTCTGTCAGTTGGTCAAATGTCTTTAAATGTTTAGGATTGGAGTCAATGATAAAATTTCCAATCGTGCTCCCTTTATGGTGAAATGTGGCCGCTGATTCAGTAATTTTAATGGCTTTTTCTCCAGAATCCTTAACAACCTCCAGTTTTGTGCTGGCAATTGTCAGCAGAAAAAAAGTAAGAACTGTTGAAACAGTGAATAGTCCAATAGTCACGAAAAGCGCAACCCCATATTTTTGGCCAAGCTTCAGATTCTTCCACCAGCTTGTGCCAGCCATTTTATTAATAAACTTTCCTATATCAAGCTTTTTAGACTTGGTTGAATCTTTTCGTTCCTTCTTTCCTGATTTAATTCTTCTTACCCCTTTCAAAATAATTCCCCCTTTGTGATTAACCGGATGCGAACAATTGAACTAGCTTATCTCTAATTCTTTTTTACTATTCTTTCAATTCATTATAATAGAACAAAATAGACATTTGAAGATTATTTTTCCAATTTCTTTTAATCCGGCACTTATTCGGACATTTCCCTTTATGATTTCCTTCAGGAAAGAGCAGCTTTTCAAAGCTTGGCAGACTATATGAACTGCTGCCAATTATCTATTACAAAAATAAAAATCAGTTAAAAAAATATGTAACAGGTTTGCAATAAGAATTCTCATCCTTACAATATATATGTTGGTTTGCCGCTATTTTTATATAACAGAGGTTCAATCAGAATGTTACAGTTATTTCAAAATTTTTTAAGTTTACTTTTTCTGTAAATAAAGCCTTCTATTTACACGAGAATTGAAGTTTGCTTCATGTTAAAGTGGGTAAAGACAGAGAGAGTATTTTTTGGGGGTCTTTAATAGAGGAGGACATATGAAACAACGTGACTTTTACTTCGACAATGCTAAGTTTATCCTGATCTTCTTTGTCGTTTTCGGGCATTTGCTCCGCTCTTTTATTGAAGATAATGAGACTATTTATACAGTATATAAAGTGATTTATACGTTCCATATGCCGGCATTTATATTGGTATCCGGTTTTTTTGCAAAAGGCTTTTATAAAAAAGGCTATATAAAGAAAATTGCCAAAAAGCTAATACTGCCGTATATCATTTTCCAGGTTATTTACTCCGTTTTTTATTACTTTTTATATAATAAAGGCACCTTTGAGCTGGATCCTTTTAACCCGCATTGGTCATTATGGTTCCTGATCAGCATGTTCTGCTGGAATATCATGCTTTTATTCTTCGCAAAGTATAAAGCGGTGTACTCCCTGGCTGCTGCTTTTATCATAGGGCTTGCTGTCGGATATGCTGATTGGATTTCAAACTATTTAAGTTTATCCAGGACGTTTGTGTTCTTCCCGTTATTTTTATTGGGATACTATTTAAAGAAAGAGCATTTATATGCTCTATTCCAGCCGAAGTTCAGGATTAGTGCGTTCGCTATTTTTGCTGTAGTCTTTATCGGCTTTTATCTTTACCCTGAAGTGGATTATAAATGGCTGCTTGGATCAAAGCCATACACTGAAATGGGAGCAGCATCCCTTGGGGCAGTTTTTACGAGATTGGGCTTTTATATCCTAAGCATAATCATGGTATTTAGCTTCTTTGCTTTCGTTCCGCGCAAACAATATTTCTTTACTAACTTAGGGAAAAATACACTTTATGTCTATCTGCTGCATGGGTTCTTTGTTCGGGTATTCAGAGAAAGTGATGTACAGGGCTTTTTCAATAAACCGGAAAACTTCCTGCTGCTTGCCGGCATATCGCTGCTGCTTACTTTGCTTCTATCAAGCAAATTGATTACTTCATTTGCACAGCCAATCATTGAACTGAAGACTTCACAGCTTAAAAAGCTGAAAGATAAATCAAGGGTTTATGCAAGATTTTATCGTAAAAAACTTACAAGTTAGATCAGAAACCGGTCATGTATTAATGGCCGGTTTTAACTTTAAGCATAACCATTGACCATTTTTGATTATGGGATTATAATAAGTAACTGTGTTACCAATTTAATTATGCCATCATGTCTCAGTAGCTCAGCTAAGCGTAAACTTCACTGAAATACTTCTCTGTAGCTTTGTTTCGACGCATTTGCTCCTTGTATAGGCTTGCAGAGGAAGAAACAGGATATGCAAATCATAATTTAATTATTCCAACATGTCTCAGTAGCTCAGCTGGATAGAGCGACAGCCTCCTAAGCTGTAGGTCGTGAGTTCGAATCTCGCCTGGGACGCTACAAAAGAAAAGCGCGAAACCCTTTTATATCAAGGGTTTTGCGTTTTTTATTTTATTCAATTTGAGTATTCATAAACCTTTGAATTCCAAGTTTGGGGTCGGTTTGGGGTCGGAACGAAATTTTTTCCTAATTAACTGCTCCAGGCCGCTTAATTTCTACAGTTATATTTGGCTTTATCTTTAGTGCAGAATACTTCTCACTTAATTCTCCATTGCTTAAATGAGAATATTTCCTTAAACTTTTTATTTTTCTTCCAATTCCTATGGGATCTGTTTCTAAAATTTTTAATTCCTCAAGAATTTTCTCGAATTCATTTTTAAGTTCTTCACCAATCAAGCGCTCTAATTTTCTTGTTGATTCTTTATCAATTATGGAAGCGGATGGCTGAGTTTCTAATATTGAAACTGAAATAGACGCGTTTAAGTTTACTATTTCATTATTAACTACCTCAATTTTCCCGTGATAATTGATAGGGTGTAAGGTAATTTTATACTTTTCATTTTCTGCATTCTCAGAGATAAGTACTCCAGTTTTCTCTAATTTATCAGAAGGTATCGTTAAGGTTAAATCCCCTAAGAAAGCATTTTTGTTAGTGAAATGGCCCGATCACTTTTTCATCTTTGGAAATGAATTCGGCAAGCCCATACGTCCGGACAGTATCGGCCAGTGGTGGCGAAGATTCACCCAAAAACATGACTTTAAACATATTCGCTTTCATGATCTTAGGCATACTTCAGCAACCCTACTCATTAGTGAAGGTGTTCACGCAAAAGTAATTAGCGAAAGATTAGGACATGCAGATATTTCTACTACAATGAATATTTATGGCCATGTTTTGGAAGAGGCTGATAAAACTGCTGCAAGTCACTTTGATAAATTTTTCGAAAAGAAAGAATAGGAAATAAATAGGAGTATTACAAATGTATGTAAATAAATAAGGCATTAATCCTATTTGGCATTAATCAAAGATGGATTAATGCTTTATTATCAAACTAATGCGGCGGTTTAGTTTAATAATAAATTGCCAAATTTAGTTTACATTTTGCGTAAGCGGTCCCCTAAAGTAAATGTTTCCATCCGAAAGATATGCTTCCCACAACTTAAATGATAATTTTTCATGTAAAAAAACAACAGAAACGTAGCCTATAGCAACTGTAGGATTACACCTATATAACTTTTATTTAAATTACAAAAAAAGGAATAAATTGAAAATTTAGGTGATACCTTTAGAAATTTCATTCGTCTAATTGGTAGAAAAGGAAAAGGAGGTTAAATTAGGAAATTTTAACTTTATTAGTATCTAATTCTTTTGATTGATTGTAGAGTGTTATTTTTTGGAATATAATTCATGACGATTTAAATTTTGAAAAAAACAAAAGCTTTTTTATGTGCCCTTTCTTTATCTTTGGCGTTTTCCCCATTGGAGCAAACTTTGCATCTGCAGAAAATCCTCATGCACAATCGAAAGGTGTTACTTTAAATCATGATAATGGGCCACACGACTTTTCATTTAAACATGAGGGAATAGATTATAAGGTAAAAAGTGTTCATGATGATAAATTTATTACCACGACTATTCAAGACGACAAGGGATATCAAGAGTTCGAAACCAACAAGTCCAACGGATACGTAAGCGTTTCCAGCGATTACCTTAGTGAAGAAGAAATTAAGGATTTAGAGAAATCTACCAATAGAATGGTTGTTGAGGTGGATGGTAAGGAAATCAATGGTTTTGTCACAAAAGGGCATGCCCCAACCCCAACTAATAATAACCAAGTCCAAACAGAAACAATTGGGATACAAGCAATTAAAGGATCCTGGGTTTGGTCTAAGTGGAGTAACCTTACTGTTACAGTAGAAGGTAAAATGACAGTCGCTGCAATAACAGCTTATCTATTAAATCTTATTCCCTATGTCGGAAGTTTAGCAGCTCTTTTTGCAGGATTAATGGTTACTTGGAATATGAAAGTTGGATATTTTAAAAGAAGAGGTGCTACAGCTGCTGATACTGATCCAAATTATCTATGGAGTAAAATACAATTAAATTTATATACAAATAGCTCCCGAACAACATTAGTAAAATCTGAAACAGGTGAACCTTATAGAGTGCGGGTATATTAAAAGCTAGGAGGGATTAGATATGTCATATTATAGATGGCATTACATTGGTTGGTTAATTTTTGGTTTAACTCTTATTTTTTCTTATTTCATAGTTCCACGTGAACATGGTTTTAATGCTATTATCATTTTAACTGCTTTATTCGCAATCTATGACTTCTTGGTAATGTTTATGGCAAAAAGACGGGGAAACAATAATAGTAAACCATAATGCCACGAGAAAAATAGGTTAGCTGCTATATCCCTCTTCACTTTCCTATTGAGAATAAAACTTCTCAATATTAGCGTTTATACTAGACTCTGAAATTGTGGGAAAAGGTATACTGCGCTTATAGTTAGTATAGTGTTTTGAATTAAATAATATAAGCCCTTCTCCAACTTGAGAGGGGCTTTAAATATTTTTCTGAGTCTATCTCAATACTAAACAGATGTAGGGATCTTTGATTAAAACCTTAATTTAATACTAATTAATAGCTAAGATTATTAATATATACTCAAACAAATGATGTTTTAATTTAGTGCAGAGTGTTTTATAACCCTTAGGTACAAATTTAATTTGGAGTCGTTGGGGTCGATTTGGGGTCGAAACTCATCATTATAACCCAAATTCTAACCAACTCAATCCGGTTCACAGTTCAAAAATGTTGATTTAACAAGGGTTCTTCAAAGTTACCCAAAGTCTTTCCTTTTAGGATAGCCCGCCTCCTAAGCTGTAGGTCGTGAGTTCGAATCTCGCCTGGGACGCTACAAAAAAACGCCAACAAAAGTTTGGCGTTTTTTCTCGTTCTTATGATGCCAGGTGCTCACGCATTATAAATCATCTATAACAATATACGCTGCCTTAACAGGCCCATGTACTCCCACAACGAGGTTCATCTCAATATCTGCTGAATTGCTTGGTCCGGTTATGAAATTAATACATGAAGGAGCCAGCTCCCCTCTGCTCACTCTTTCCCTGATGATCCTTGCAGCCTGTGTCATGCGCGGAACCAGGGTGCTTTTCGGAATAAGGATAATGGAAGCAGCAGGCAAAAAACTGATTGACCGTCCGTGGTCTCTGCTGCTGAACAGGACTGCTGTTCCGGATTCAGCCAGAGTAATTTCACTGATGGTGATGCCGATATTTGCTTTTTCTGCGTAATCAACATTAATTTCTCCAGCAGAATAATCCCATTCATATACTTCCACTTTCTCTTTTGGCCAAATTTCCTCAAATAGCTGCGTAAGCCCAAACTGTCTATAACGGTCATCCTTCCAGGTCACTACTGGACCGCCTCCGTACTGGGCTGCAATCTCTTTAAGAGTTTCCGGCAAATTGGCGGCTTTTGTTACAAGAAGGTCAGTGTGAATTTTCGTGCACTGTGTTTTTAAAGCTTCAAGAAGCTCATCTGCATCTGCTTCTTTAAAGATGGAATCCTGTGGATTATAGCTCCATTTTGGCCTTTCAACTCCCGAAATTCTCTTTTCCCTGCCCAGTCTGCCTGCAATTTTATTTAAAAAAGCGTCCCGATTCTGAATAGTTCCGTTCACTGCTGTTCGCCTCCTTTTGGCCGGTTTTTGAACCAATCACGAAATCTTTCTTTATTAGGAGCCGGAAAATCCCTGATTTCTGTCCAGGCCTTTAAAGGCCCGGGTCCCTTGGTAATCTTGTCGCCTGATGTAAATGGATTCATGGCTGTGGGTGCCAGCTTTGACCCCAGTTTATAAAGGGAAGGTGAAGCGGCCCCCAGTCCAAAAGCCTTCATGGTCATCTTTTCCGATATAGGAGCCTTTCCTTCTTTTTCGACAATTACCTGCCGGTGTTTGTGAAGCAGCTCATGCAGAGGGATTTTGACTGGACAAGCTTCTGTACAGGCCCCGCAAAGGGTTGATGCATAAGGCAATTCTTTATAATCATCATAGCCGCCTAAAAGAGGTGACAGAACCGCTCCGATCGGGCCTGAATAAATTGATCCGTAGGAATGGCCTCCAACATGCCTGTATACGGGACAAACATTCACACAAGCAGCGCAGCGGATACATTGCAGTATGGATTGAAACTCCCCTCCTAATATCGATGAGCGGCCATTGTCCACAATGACGAGATGGAATTCCTCGGGTCCATCAACATCAAGTTCTTCTTTTGGACCAGTCAAAACAGTAATATAACTCGTTAGCTTTTGCCCAACCGCGCTCCTGGTCAGCATACTGACCAGAACTTCCATTTCCTCGTAAGTCGGGACCAGCCTTTCCATGCCCATTACCGTAATTTGTGTCTTAGGCAAGGCTGTGACAAGATCTGCATTTCCTTCATTCGTCACTAATGTGATTGAACCGGTTTCCGCAACTGCGAAGTTGCAGCCCGTAATGCCTACATCGGCAGTTAAGTATTCGTGGCGAAGCATTTCTCTCGCATGCCATGCAAGCTCTTCCGGCTTTTCTGTGTTCTGATAGCTTAGTTTTTCTGCAAATACATCCCGAATCTGCTCTTTATTCTTATGAAGGGCAGGTGCCACTATATGTGATGGCGGGTCATGGTCGTCCACCTGGAGGATATATTCTCCCAAATCTGTTTCAATGACCTGGCACCCCGCCTCTTCCAATGTGGCGTTTAAATGGATCTCTTCGGTTACCATTGATTTTGATTTAACCACTTTTCTTGCATTTTTCTTTTCAATTACTTCACGTATATAAGCAGAGGCCTCTTCAGCAGTTTCAGCAAAGTAAACGTGCCCTCCCCTTTTAGCTACATTTTCGCTGAGCTGGTATAAGTAAAAATCAAGATTTTCAAGAACATGCTGGCGAATTTCTTCTGATAGCGAACGCCAATCTTCCCAATTCCCAAGTTCTGCGGCAGCATCAAGCCTTCTGGTCTGAAGCCTTTCCTGTGCACCTGACACTGCCCCTCTCATAAAGGAATTGCTTATTCCGGAATCTACACGATCCTTAAAGTCGTTTGTTCCTATTTTCATAGCCATAACTATTCCTCCTGTAACAAAGCATGTCCATTAATGACTCAGCGGCAATTCAACACTTCGGCAATATGCATAACCCTTATTGGCTTTCCCTGCCTTCCGATCCTGCCTCCAATATTCATCAGGCATCCTGCGTCAGCTCCAATGAGGATTTCCGCTTCAGTCTCCTCTATATGCCCAACCTTCTCATCTACCATTTGTTCCGATATTTGAGCCATTTTCACGGAGAATGTTCCGCCAAAACCGCAGCATTGCTCTTTGCCAGGAAGCTCTTCGAATTCCAGGCCCTTCACATTTTTTAATAATCTCATTGGCGCTTCTTTTACTCCAAGAAGCCTGGTCATATGGCAGGATTTATGATAGGTGGCCTTCCCATTTAATTTTGCCCCGACATCGTCCACATTGAGAACTTCAACGATAAATTGAGTAAGTTCGTATGTTTTTTCTGCAAGCTTTTTTGCCTTGGGCTCCCACACAGAGTCCCCCTTAAAAACATGCGGATACTCATGAAACATATAGGCACAGGATCCGGAAGGGGAAACAACATATTCTGCATGTTCAAAGGCCGTGATCATTCTTTTCATGGCTTCCTTCGATTCCTTCACATAGCCGCTGTTATAGGCAGGCTGGCCGCAGCAGACCTGTGATTCCGGAAAATCTATTTCACACCCCAGACGCTCCAGCAGTTCAACAGCTGCTTTGCCTGCATTTCCCTGAAACATATCTACAAGACATGTTGCAAATAGACTTACCTTCATTCATTCCCTCTCCCAGCTAAATATTTTATTTTCTACTATCTTACTATAGTTATAATACAAATTGTTGTATTTTTATAAATATTATAATAATTAGTATAGTATATCTTCCAATACATATGTCAATGTTTTACTTCCTTTTTTTTAGTCAAAAATATGATACAATTATATGATGTTTAAGTTGCTAAAAAGGGAGTTCAGAAATAAATGAAAGTTATCGCCAGTACGCTTAACGCTAAATATATTCATACAAATATAGCGATCCGCTATTTAAAAGCATATGCTCAGCCTGATTTCGATGTGGAATTAGCCGAATATACTATTAAAGATCCAATAATGAATATTGTTACAGACCTGATCCGCAAAAAACCTGATGTGATCGGATTCAGCTGTTATATTTGGAATATCGAAGAGACCATCAAGGTCATTAAGATGATTAAAAAGATAGATTCCTCCATTCATATTGTAGTCGGAGGGCCAGAAGTGACATATGATGTTGCAGATTGGATGAAGAATGTAAATGAATTTGATTACATTGTCATCGGGGAAGGTGAGGAAACCTTCAAACAGCTGCTGACGGAGCTGAACAGCACCATGAATATGGAAAATGTGCATGGTCTTGCTTTCAGGGAAAACGGCCAGGTTCGCATTAATCCACAGCGGAATAAGCTGGACTTGCGCGATCTTCCCTCACCGTTCCGCTTTGAAGAAGATATTCCTCATCTTTCAAAGCGGGTCACATATATAGAAACCAGCCGGGGGTGCCCTTTCAGCTGCCAATTTTGCCTTTCTTCCATTGAAGTAGGTGTGCGTTACTTTGACAGGGAAAAAATCAAGGACGATATCCGGTATTTAATGAAGAATGGTGCAAAAACCCTTAAATTTGTGGACCGCACATTCAACATTAGCCGCAGCTATGCCTTGGAAATGTTCCAATTTTTGATCGATGAACATCTGCCGGGAACTGTCTTTCAATTTGAGATCACTGCAGATATCATGAGACCTGAGGTAATTGAATTTCTGAATAAGGAAGCACCACGAGGATTATTCCGATTTGAAATTGGCGTACAGTCGACAAACGACTATACAAATGAATTGGTCATGAGGAAGCAGAATTTTGACAAGCTTTGCCGAACAGTCACAATGGTAAAGGATGGAGGAAAAATCGATCAGCATCTCGACTTAATTGCCGGCCTGCCTGAGGAAGATTATAATTCATTCAAACGAACATTTAATGATGTATTTGCCATGCGGCCGGAAGAGCTCCAGCTCGGCTTCTTAAAAATGCTGAGAGGCACCGGACTTCGCTTAAGAGCAGAAGATCATCAATATATTTATATGGACCATTCACCATATGAAATATTAGGAAATAATGTTCTGTCCTTCGATGACATTATTCGCATAAAACAGGTCGAAGATGTGTTAGAGAAATATTGGAATGACCATAGAATGGATGCAACTGTTGAATATTTGGTTACAAAAGTATTTCCGACCCCCTTCGATTTCTTCCAGGAATTCGGCAGCTATTGGGAGCAAAAAGGCTGGTCCCGAATCGGGCATCAGCTTGAGGATTTATTCAAACGCCTGTTTGAATTCCTTCAAACAAAAGAAATTGCTGATCTGGATATAGCTGAAGGACTAATGAAGTTTGACTATATTTCAAAACAAAAATATAAGCCCAGAAAACCATGGTGGCAGCCAAGCTTTGAGAAATCCGAAAGATCAAAGCTTTACCAGTCTCTGCTTGAAAACCCAAATCAGCTGGGAGAAAGCTTCTTAAGCCTTCAGTTGAATGAAAAAGAAATATACAAACATACCTTAAGTGAAAGATTATCCTATGATATCGAAAGGTATATTAACGAGGGAATAATTGAAAAGAAAGACTCTTTTCTTCTTGCCTATTTCGATTCAGGCTCTGAAACAGTCTCTATCTTTTCCGGGCCTTTACAATAATGGAAGAACCGGCAGAAATCTGCCGGTTTTTTAGCATTTATCTTTATTTTTCTTTTGATCTTTATCCCGGTTCATAAAAGGCAACTCGTAAAATTTTCCGGCATTTATATCACCAAACTCCATGCCGAATTCTACATTGGCAGAGCCATCCTGCCGGCTGGTTTTTCGTGGTTTATTTTGATCCACTAGGCTCTTCCCTCTCTCCCATGCTTAGAGTTGCGGTTAGCCATTTTCATCGGATTTTCTTCCTGGCTGAATTCTGCTGAAAACTCAGATTCCTGAATATTCTTCTTAGGCGTCTTGCTGTATTTTTCAACAGCATTATACTCAGCTTTTCGTTTGGCCATCCCAATCTCCTCCTGAAAAAATTTCTTCGTGTTAAATTAATTTTCATGCTTTAACACAGGTTTATTTTTAGTAAAATAAACGGTTTCATTCCTCCCTGTGTCTTCCTTATTTTGCATTCATAAATTTTTCTGCAGTGCAAAAAATAGAGTAAAAAGGAATGAGCCGCTATGACAAATAAAAAGAAGTTAAATAAAAGCATTGGCATTAACGAGACACTTCCACATCAAATTGAAGCTCCCAGCTTTAAAGACACAGGCATGAAGCTTCAGCCTCCTTTCAAAAATTCTTTTGGCGTAACTATTGGGGACAGTCATTATTCCTCAAACAGTTCACCGCTGGAAAACTGGAGTGATGAAACAGACCCTGCAGTTATGGCTGGAGACGAATGGATTCATCCTACAAACGATATCGGCTGGAATACAACGGAAAACAAGGAACTCCTTGAAAGCAAAAAACCGCCTCAAGCCTATCCTTTCATGCATCCGACTAAGGATGTCAGCCGCGGAACAGATTGAAAAAAAACGCCATGCCTCGAAATAACTCTTAAAAAAAGCAGTCCGGAAATACTATTCCGGGCTGCTTTTTTAGCCAATGATAACTCGCTCTTTTGGATAATGGTAATTTGGCTTTTTCTCTTTGCCGCCTATTATGAATAAGAAAGAAGTTAAACCGATTCTTCCAATAAACATTAAGGCCATTATGATGCATTTCCCGATAATGGACAATTCAGGTGTAATTCCTAATGATAATCCTGTGGTCCCAAAAGCTGAGCAAACCTCAAAGATAATTTCAATGAGCTCAAGCTGCTTTTCTGTAATGCTTAAAATGACTACAGAGAAAAAACACATTCCTATAGCAAGCAGCGTGATAGCAAGGGATTTCAGTACATCATCTTCATGAATTTCCCTTTTAAATATCTTTATATCCCGATTTCCTTTTGCAAAATGATAGATGAAAAGGATATTAACCGCAAAAGTCGTTGTCCTTATGCCCCCTCCGACAGAGCTTGGAGACGCCCCGATGAACATTAAAATACTCATTATAATGAGTGTGGGCATTGTAAACTCATTTACATCCATGGTTGATAAACCGCCGCTCCGGGTGGTAGCGGATTGGAAGAATGCATAAAAAAAGCTTTCATGCCAGTTCATATCCTTAAAATATTGATTGAATTCCATAACAAGCAAAATAACAGTTCCAAATACAAGAAGAGCTGCATATGTAACAGTTGTCAGTTTGGCAAATAAAGAAAATCTGAAAGACTGTTCCTGATTCCATTTATTGCGGAATAGATATTCTTTTAATTCGATAAGAACAGGAAAGCCTATAGCTCCTAAAGTAATCAGGATAACATTGATAAGCTGCACGAAATAATCGCCGGCAAATGGTTTGAGAGATGCTCCTGTTATATCCATGCCTCCGTTAGTTGTGGCACTGACAGATGTGAACAGCGCATGCAGAAATGCCTCATCCCACGAAGGATAATATTTAAGAAAATGAAAGCCCAATATGAGTGCACCAAGGGTTTCAATCACCAATATTATTTTAATAATTTCTTTTACTAAATGCACAAGCCCTGACAAGGCATACTGATTATGATCCACCATAATAAGGCGGCGTCCCCTTAATCCGATCCTGCGGCCCAGCAGGAGCCAAAAGAAGGTGCCCAGCGCCATGATCCCTATTCCGCCAAACTGAAGTATGAACATTATGACAAAATAACCAAAAACACTATAAGTTTCTGATATATTCACCACTGTCAGACCGGTAACACTGACTGCACTTACAGCAGTGAAGACCGTATCAATAAATGAAACCTCCACTCCCGGCTTATGTACAGCCGGTATCCTTAATAAAAGTACCGATACGGATACTGCCAATAAATAATATCCGGATATTACTTGGGCAGGTGTTAGTTTATCCAGCCAATTTCTTATGTCCTTCCACATATAATACCTGTCCCCTTTAAAATTTTTCTATCCCTTATCATAATGAATATACCCTGTTTTTAAAAGAGATATTAGATAATTCGCAGGAAGTTTTTTATTTATATATAATAAAATTAAAAACCAAAGGGAGACTTGATATGCTGCTGCCTGATCTGGCTGAAAAAATCATAGCTGAAGTGCGTCAGTTTCTTCAGGAAGATATCATAGTTGCCAATACCTGCGGGGTGATCATTGCAAGCACAGACGCCGGCAGAATAGGCAATTTTCATGAAGGAGCATTGCTTACGATAAAACATAAAGAAAAGCTGATTATTACCAGGAAGGATCAATCACGCCTTCAGGGTGTAAAAGCAGGCATTAACTTGCCGATCTTTTTCAAAGGGGAAACTGTTGGTGTTATTGGGATTACCGGAAATCCCGATGAAATTTCCCCATTCGCAGAGATCATCCGCAAACTGACAGAGTTGTTTATCAGCGAAAGTTACTTTGCAGAGCAGCTCGATTGGCAGGCCCGTGCAATGGAAGGTTTTATGTTTGACTGGCTGCAGACGAAGGAGTGGGATCCTGCCTTTAAAGAACGTGCTCACCTGCTGAAGATAAATCTCTCAGTAGATAGACAGGCATCGATCGCAGAATTCAGGCAAACTAGCCAATTGCTTCATCGTGATCTTTGGAATAGAATTTTATCCTGGAAGGAAGCAGGGCCCAATGATATTCTGATTCGCTGGGGAAATGATCGAATTGTCCTTTTAGCCGGGGTTTCTTCAGCAGAAAAAGATCGCAGCATAAGAGAAAAGATCACACGCTTCCATCGTTTTCTGGAAAACCTGCTCGCTGCCAAAGTTAGTATCGGCACTGGAAAACCATTGCCTCCCTTTAGTCTGTCCGAATCATTTATGCAGGCAGAACGAGCTTTAAAAATTGCAAAAGACCGGGGGACCATCATATTTGATCAGGATTTGACCATAGAAATGATATTTGATGATCTTTCTCCGGAAACGAAGAAGGACTTTATAGAAAGAACCATCGGCACATTTATGTATGAAGAGGATCTGATGGTTACCCTTAAGGAGCTATTCAGGCAAAATCACTCTTTGAAAAATACTGCTGAGACGCTGCATATACATATTAACACTCTTCATTACAGACTCAAGAAAATATCAGAGCTTTCAGGGCTTTACCCATCAAATTTGAATGATTTAATGAAATTATTCATAGCTGTAAAGCTTTTGGAGGAAGGTACAAAAAACAATCAAAACACTCCTTGATATTTGTATAATTATCTATAGCAGGGATTCCCTGCTTTTTTTATACTTAAAGAATAGATATTGCCAGCCTGCTATTAAAGGAGAGGATCTATTTGGTTGACGTACAAATAAAAGAAAAATTTATCGCCATTGTCGGCGCAGAAAATTATGATGACTCTAAAGCTGGGCGCCTCGTTTATTCTTATGATGCTACTCCTAATTTCCAATCGATGCCAGATGCGGTGATCAGTCCCCGAAACGCTCAGGAAATTTCCCAGATCCTCAAAATTTGCAGCAGCAGAGGAATTCCAATCGTCCCCAGAGGATCAGGCACCAATTTATGTGCAGGCACCTGTCCCACAGAAGGCGGAATTGTTCTCCTGTTTAAGCATATGAATAAAATTATTGAAATCGATGAAGAAAACCTGACAGCTACAGTACAGCCGGGTGTTATCACACTTGATATGATTAATCAGGTCGAAGCAAGAGGGCTATTTTATCCCCCTGATCCAAGTTCAATGAAAATAAGCACAATCGGCGGAAACATCAATGAAAATTCAGGCGGACTGCGCGGATTGAAATATGGCGTTACAAGGGACTATGTAATGGGGCTGGAAGCTGTACTTGCGAACGGAGACATTATCAGAACTGGCGGCAAGCTTGCAAAGGACGTGGCCGGTTATGACTTTACCAGGCTGCTGGTTGGATCTGAAGGAACTTTAGGGATTATTACGGAAGCCACATTAAAGTTAATTCCGCTTCCTGAAGCAAAAAAGACCATGCTTGCTCTCTTTCAGGATCTGGAACAAGCTGCGAAATCCGTCTCAAAGATCATCGCTGACAAAATCATTCCGGCCACGCTTGAATTTTTAGATCAGCCAACACTAAAAGCAGTAGAGGATTTCGCACAAATCGGTTTGCCGACTGATGTTAAAGCTGTACTTCTTATCGAACAGGATGGGCCGGTTGACGTTGTGGAAAAGGATATGCAAAAAATGGCTGAAATCTGCCAAAAGCAAGGAGCTGTATCGGTACAGCTTGCAAAATCTGAAGAAGAAGCCGAAGCCTTAAGGACAGCAAGACGTGCGGCCTTATCGGCTCTTGCACGCCTAAAGCCGACCACCATTCTTGAAGACGCTACAGTGCCAAGATCTGAAATTGCCAATATGGTAAGAGCCATAAACGAAATTTCTCAAAAATACGGGCTTTCCATCTGTACCTTTGGCCATGCAGGTGATGGAAACCTTCATCCGACATGCCCTGCAGATGCCCGGGATAAAAACGAAATGGAACGGGTTGAAAAAGCGTTTGAAGAGATTTTTATCAAGGCGATCGAACTTGGAGGAACAATAACAGGGGAACATGGAGTAGGAGTCATGAAAGCTCCTTATCTTGAACTGAAACTGGGCCAGGCAGGGATTGATGCCATGAAGGCTGTAAAGACTGGCTTAGACCCCAATAATATTCTTAATCCCGGCAAAATTTTTGCCAAGGACAACAGAAAACGTGTGGTGGTTACACAATGACAACATTAAAAGAACAGACAATCATTCAGGAAGAGTTTGTGAAGCGAATGGATGAAGATGAGCTCCTGAATTGCATGCGCTGTGGCTTTTGCCTTCCTTCATGCCCTACTTATGTCGAGTCAGGCTTTAAAGAAGCGCACTCCCCAAGGGGAAGGATTGCATTAATGAAAGCTGTTGCTGACGGATTGATTGAACCTGATGAAGATGTTGAGAGATCACTTGATCTTTGCCTGGGCTGCCGGGCATGCGAGCCTGTATGCCCTTCAGGGGTAAAATATGGACACTTGCTGGAAGAAGCGAGGGATATCATTAACCAGAATAAGAAACACTCACTTCCGGTAAGGGCGGTTCGCAATTTGGTCTTTACAGGGCTTTTCCCCCATCAGAACAGAATGAGGGCAGCTGCAGGGCTTTTGGGCTTTTATCAGCGTTCTGGCCTGCAGTCGGCCGCCAGAAAAACAGGGATGCTGAATTGGCTTCCAAAAAACCTCAGTGCAATGGAAAAGGTGCTTCCTCAAGTGCCAAAATTAAAAGAAATGAAAAATAGGCCATCCTATTTCCCGGCAGATAAGCCGGTAAAGAAAGCCGCTTTTTTCACCGGGTGCTTAATGGACACGATGTTCCTTGAAACTAATAATGCAACAATAAAGCTTCTCCAGCTTGCCGGATGTGAAATTCATATTCCTCAAAATCAGGCTTGCTGCGGTGCTCTTCACGGTCATAGCGGTGAAAAGCAGACAGCTAAAGATCTGGCTAAACGGAACATAGAAGCTTTTGAAAAACTGGACGCTGACTATATCATCTCAAATGCAGGAGGATGCGGGGCATTCCTTATTGACTATGGCCACCTGCTTAAAGATGACCGGGAATGGCATGAAAGAGCTGTAAAGTTTTCGGAAAAACTTAAAGACATCAGCCAAATTCTATATGAACTTGAATTTCATAAAAAAGTTCATCTTGAGCTTCCGGGGCAGGTCGTAACCTATCAGGATTCCTGCCATTTGCGCAATGTCATGAAAACCTCCATAGCACCTCGTACCCTTCTGAATTCAATAAGGGGCATTGAATTCAGGGAAATGAAAGATGCAGACAGATGCTGTGGTTCTGCCGGTATTTATAATATTGTTGAATCTGAAATGTCTATGCAAATACTTGATCATAAAATGATTCAGGCCAAGTCAGCAAATGCTGCGGTGATTGCGACCTCTAATCCAGGCTGTCTTCTGCAAATGAAGCTGGGGATCGAACGGGAAGGTTTACAGCATAAGATTAAAGCAGTTCACATCGCAGACATCCTACTGGAGGCTGCCTGTGAAAAATAAACATGTGCTTATGCCGAAATATTACCACTTATGAAAACTCCTTTTTAATTCATACTACAAATACAGAGGGATGGTAACTCTGTAAGACCAATAAAAAGGAGTTGAATACAATGGCAAGAAGCAGCAATAAGCTTTTAGTTCCTGGTATTGAACAATACATGGACCAGGTTAAATATGAAATTGCCCAGGAATTTGGTGTTCAATTAGGCTCTGATACAGTATCCCGGTCTAACGGATCTGTAGGCGGAGAAATTACTAAGCGGCTTGTCCAGCAAGCTCAAGCACAAATGTCCGGCCAGAATAATCAATAACAACTTCATATAAATGGAAAAAGTCCGGAGCATGCTCCGGACTTTGCTTTTATCTTTTTCCTTTTTCCTGGTGTTTCCCTTGTTTATTTCCACTGTGATCATCTCGATGGTCCCTTTCTTTATGCTTCCCCTCAGGACCGTTTCCGCCTTTATTTTTCCAATTATCTTTTTTATCTTTATGATTTTTATCAGGTTTAATCCTTTTTTCATTGGCCCTATGGCCGCCGTTAGGAGGATTTTGATTGTTTGGGGCTTTCACCCTATCTCCCTGGTTTTTCTTATCTTTATTATTATGTCTATCATCATGATTATTCTCATGGTGATTGCCATTTCCATTGCTGTTATCAGCTTTGTTATTTTGCTGTTTAGAATGTTTATGCTGATTTTCTGATCTCTTTATCTGCCCGGGAACAGCCTTCTTTTCTTCCTTATCTTTCTTTACGCGCCAGTCTTTCTGTTTTAATTGGCTTTGAGATTTTTCAGCAGGTTTTTGTGGAGCAGTAGATGCTTTACCTGATTGTTTCTCCTTATTCACTGGCTCAGAAACTTTCTTATCGGCACTGCCAGCCTTAATTTTATTTTCTTTATACAAACCAGGTGACAGCCCTTTATCAATAGCTGCTTCTCTTTCCTCTTCACTTGCTTCCAGTAAAGTTACCTCAAGCTGCTCTTTTTGTGCCGCTTTTTTTATATCTGCTAACTCTTTCTGAATACGCTCATCCGCTTCTTTATTCTGTTCTGTATACACGGCAGCAATGACTACCTCTTTATTTTCCTTAAAATAGCCCTGCTTCTTTATCTGAAGGAGAATTTTGTCAGCCACTTCATGAATGCTGTTCTTTTTCCAGTTCTTGATATTCTGGATAATAAGTTTTCCTTCTTCATTATAAGGAATGAGTTCTACTACCTGATATTCCTGATTGACCCCTAATTCAATACTCGGATTAACGTCTATTGACATATAAGCGTACACTTCGTCGTTTTGCAAAAACGGCAGAAAAGACACGATTGCGAGTATCATCGCAAATGCTGCTGCCATTATTCCTTTTCCTCTGGATAATCTAAAAATAGATAGAGGACGCGACAATTTTCCGTTTTTCAGTTCTATTGGGAAGAAGACAATTTCCTGGCCTATTGCGTATGCCTGATCTTGTTTTCGGGCACGCAGAAATTCTCCTTCCGGGGTTAATAGTGTTAAAAAACGTTCGTTTATTTCCATGATTATACCTGTTTTCACGTTTCCAACACCCCTTTGATATAATCCTTTAAAAAGACATAATCGCCAGTTAATATCAATGATATGGCAATTATATATTTTCTATTTCTCTCTATTGTTTTTCTGCTTAAAGATACATAACCCTCCAGCTGCTTTATCGGCAGCTTTTTTTTGTCAAAAAGAATACTTTTGAGCTCTTCATTATCAACCAGAATTTTGGCTACAGTCATCGCATTTTTTCGTGCATCCGCATGTTTTGGGGATTGTTCAATCAAATCACTGAAGGTAAGGCCGAATTCCTGAAGAATCTGCGTAAACTGGACAATTTCTTCTTTCCTCAGTTCTTCATCTGTTTTTTTCCTGTAGTCTTCAATTGACAACTCATCTTCTATTGCCGAGCTGGCCGTATCATCATCTTCCAGATTAGAGGCTCCATTAAAGCTGAGATTCTGAAATTTGGATTGCTTACGGATATAATCAATAACACGCCTTTTAATCAGCACTTCCGAAAAACTGATGAGTGAACTTCCCTTATCAGGACTGTACTTTTGAATGGCTTCATTAAAAGCTATGAGGCCAATGCTAAATTCATCATCAGATTCATGAATATACCTCTTGCAGACTGATGATACTGTTTTAGCAATAAACGGCTTATATGACTCTATTAGCTCATTATTCAATGCTGCATTTCCCTGCTGTATTAATTTAACCGTTTCTTCGAGCGATTTTTTACGCTTTTTCGGCATAAACAATAAACCCAGCAATAGCCCCACCTCTTTTCAAAACACATTATATCATACGGCGTCCAATCCGTATTTTGGGCAGGGCTATAAAAGCTTTAATACACTTAATTGAAACTCATATGATATCACCTTATGAAAAGCGGCCGCTTGTTCATTACAACTGTACGGATTCATGGAAGGGATTTGTGGGGGTAATGTAAGAAAATATTTTAAAAAAGAAAAAAGCTTCAGCACCACTAAACAATTAGTGTGACAAAGCTTTTTTAATCAATAAAACTCAACTTTGAGTGGTTGGCTTTCTCCATTTCAGGATTAACCACCTGATTAGCAGGCCGGTTACTACACCCGGAATAACAAAGATCATAGGAAGAAAGACCGGTCCAAAAAAAATCCCAAACAATTTGAGTTTTGTTGAGTACATTAGTCCTACTGTGACAAAATAGGCACTGAATACAAAAGGAAGGAATGATAATTCTTCCTTTTCCGGCATAGCACTGCGGTATGCATCCCACATTGCAAACATGTAAAGACAAGGATAAAACATGAGCCACTGATAATTAAGGACATGAACAGCTTTTTCAATTTCGCCCATAAAACTGTACATGATGGCCGAATTAAAATGGCTGTATACATTAATGATAAATTCAAGGACGACAAACAATGTCCCCTTCCACAGCTGCCCCGCCAATAATTGGCTAAAACCCGGCAATGCAATACTCCAAAAAACCGCTTCTAGTTTACTGAGTTTTTTCATTTCATTACCACCAGCTACAAGTCGATACTTTTATTGTGCTCTGAATATTGGTCAATTATCAATTTATTTTCCAGATATTTTCCTGAAACACCATCTAAAAATTAAACTTCAGCACAAAAATAAGACCCCTTCAGTAGAAGGAGCCTTCATCAGATCTAGGAATTATCATCCCGTTTCTGGTTTTTCATATCATCGTCATCCCTTTTTACAATTTTCAACAACTCCTCTAGCATAGCTGCCATATCATCTCTGCTGTAGGATTTGTCATCAGAGGATTGAAGCTGTTTTTTGTCTTCGTCATTATCGTGATTCCAGTTTTTCTCCACTCTTTCTTCAAGCAGGTAAGCTGGCACTAAGTGGCCATCCGGTGTTGCATACATTTTATTTAATCGCCGTGTATCCTTGTCAAAAAAGCTATATACAACTGGTATGACAAATAGTGTCAGGAACGTACTGCTGATCAGTCCGCCAATAAGAGTAATTCCCATGGGCTGGTTAATTTCTGTTCCTTCTCCAATGCCAAGTGCTAAAGGCACTAAGCCCAGTATAGTAGTTAAGGCCGTCATGAATATTGGCCTTGCACGGTCCTTAACAGAAATGATTATGGCATCGTAGCTCTTTAGGCCCTGCTCTTTCTTTTGGTTAATATAATCGACAATGACTATTGCATTATTCACTACAATTCCTGCAAGCACAATAATCCCGATTATGGCTGTTAAACTAATAGGTGTTTGGGTTGCGGTAAGAGCAATTGCCACACCTATTACCATGAGCGGCACAGTAAACATGATAACCAGCGGATACTTAAGTGATTCAAATTGAGCTGCCATGACAAGATAAATAAACACGATTGCCAGTACAAATGCCAGAATCAGGTCATCAATGGACGATTCCAGCAATTCTCTGTCACCGCTAAAAACGATTTCTGTTTCATCCGGCAATTTCAGATCGGCAATTTCTTTATCCACTTCTTTTGACATGGCACCCATGTTTGTAGAAGATTTGTACTTTAATGTAAATTGGACAGCATCCTGCTGATTAATCCGCTGAATATTTACCGGTCCTTCTCCGCGCTCAATATTGGCTACATCATTCAGAGCGGCATAATTGCCATCAGGCTTTTTAATAAGCAATTTCTTCAAATTCTCTATATCCTGTGTGACTTCCCGATCGTACTCAACAAATACCCCATATATATTGGATTCATCATCTATCATTTGTGTAGCACGATTGCCCCGTGTTACGTCATTTACTGCCATGGCTACCTGGGCGGGAGCCAAACCCTCTTCAAGAGCCTTTTCACGGTCCACAGTTATCTGAATTTCTTCAACGGTATCCATGAGATCAGTCGACAATTCGGTTACATCCTCAAGGTCCTTCAATGCATTATAGATTTTATCAACATTCTCCTTTAAAGGGTTGGGATCTGTGTCCCTCACACTAAAGGTCAGTGTATTCGGCGATGTACCTGCTGTCGACTGTGTATTAAATGAGAGTTCTGCAGTTTCATTAACCTTTGATGCAGCAATTTCCAGATCCTTTTTCACCTCATCGACAAATTCAAAGGTAGACCTTTCCCGCTGGTCCAGCTCTTTCATTTTGATATACAATTCAGCAATATTGGCATTTTTCGAGCCCCGGAAGGACCCTTCCTGTGTAGTTCCAATGAGACTAACAAATGTATCTACATCTTCTTCATCCTTTAATTCTTCCTCTAAAGCAGATACAGCCTTTTCTGTTTCTGAAAGTGCAGTGCCGTTCTCAAGCTCCATACGCACCGTAAAAAAGCCCTCATCTGCATTTGGAAGAAATTGTGTACCTACTGTGGTCAATCCAAAGCTGCCCGCTGCCAATAAAAGCATGGTAATTGCTATGACCGCTGCACGATTCCTTAATGACCACTTGATTGATTTTTCAAGTGATCGCATTAAGCCTGTTTCCTGCCTTTTTGCCTCCGTGTTTGTTCTTGGAGCCTTCAGCAGCCTGCTCGCAAGCATGGGCACTATTGTCAGGGCAACAACCAGAGATGCAAATAAACTAAAGGAAATGGTCAGGGCAAACTCCTTAAACAATTCACCGATTATCCCAGTTATAAATACTACTGGGAGGAATACGGCAACTGTCGTCAAGGTGGAAGCCGTAATTGCACCTCCTACTTCTTTTGCCCCAACACTTGCCGCCGTTTTCGGATCTTTCCCCATTGATAAATGGCGGTAAATATTCTCAATAACCACGATGGAATTATCCACCAGCATGCCTATTCCAAGCGCCAATCCGCCAAGAGTCATAATATTTAAGGTAAAATCGGAAAAATACATTAACACAAACGTGAAAATAACTGAATAAGGAATAGAGATTCCAATGATGAGCGGACTTTTGACATTTTTCAAAAAGAAAAACAGCACAATCATAGCAAAAATACCGCCAAGAATCAGTGAATTTGAGATATTTCCTATTGCAAGACTTATGTAATCTCCCTGATCGAAAAGAATTTCAGATTCAATATGTTCAAACTGTTCCTTTTCAAGAAGATTATCCAATTGCTTTATAAATTGATCTGAAACCTCTGCCGTATTAGCATCGGACTGCTGCAGGACACTCAGTAAGACAGATGGAGCCTGGTTTGTGCGCGTGATGGTGCGATCATCCTGGCTGGCCAGCTGAACCTCTGAGATATCATCAAGGCTTACTTTATTGCCTGTTGCGGGGTCTGCTGTTACCGTAAGTTTTTTCAGTGTATCCAGGGAATCAATGGAGCTGATAATTCTGGTTGTCAGCTCTTTTCCCTCAGTCAATACAGGATCACCCGGCATTGATATATTATTGGATTCAATTACATCCACAACATCCGCCTGGCTAAGTTTGAAATCTTTCAGCTTTTCCTGGTCCAGTTCCACTCTTACTTCCTTAATGGCTGTTCCTGAGAGATTTACGCTTGCTACTCCTTCCACTTTAGATAGCTCCAGGTTCAGTTCTTCCGCAAGCTTTCTTAATGCTTCAGGCTTCTCATCTGCACTAAGAGATAATTGAATAATCGGAAACTGAGCAGGGTCAAACTTCATAAATCGCGGTTTATCAGCTTCATCAGGAAGCTGTGTCTGATCCAGTCTTTGAATGACCTCACTTTGTATTTCATCAATATCTGTAGTCCAGGAAAATTGCATCAAAATGAAGTTTGCGCTCTCCTGTGAGGTAGAGGTCAAAGTCTTGATCCCCGGCAATGTTGCCAGATTTTCCTCAAGTGGCTTTGTTACTTTTTCCACCACTTCATCGGGACTTGCTCCAGGATACGAAGTGACTACTACTCCTACAGGAGGATTAAGATCTGGTATGAGTTTTAATGGAATATTTAAGAGGGAGACTACCCCTAAAATAAGCACTAAGAACATCGTAACCAATGTAAAAATTGGCCTTTTGATTGAAAAATCGCTTATTCGCACACATTCTGCTCCTTTCAATGACTGTATGAGGTAATCTGTGATCGATGCATGTAAAAATTAACACATTTTAACTATATTAAAGCAGCTATTGCGATGCAAGCAATCAGTGTGCTGTCATTATAATTATAAAAATTACATCAGCTCGTTATCCACAGAAAAAAGCAGCCTAAGCAGCTGCTTTTTTCTATAATTTTTCGATTTTAAAACCAGTAAATCCATAGATAATGGTGATTACAGGACTGAACAGACAGAATAATGCAAATGGCATATAAGCTGTTGTTTCTACACCTAAGACACCTGTCAGAAATACTCCGCATACACTCCATGGAACTAACGGGTTTACTACCGTGCCTGCATCTTCAAGAATTCTGGAAAGATTCTTTGGATGCAGCCCGGCTTTTTCAAAAGGCTCTCTGAAAGCATTTCCTGTTAAGAGAATTGACAAGTACTGTTCGCCAAGCAGGAAATTAATCCCGATTGCTGTTCCTGCTGCTGCCGCCACTAGAGCTGACATCCGATTCAAAAACCCTTTGACCCCTTCCAGAAGAGCTGGAAGGATCCCAAGCTTAAAGAATAAACCGCCCATAGAAAGCGCGAGCAATACCAAAGAAATCGAAAACATCATGCTTTCCATGCCGCCTCTTGATAAAAGGGCGTCAACTTCCTCTGAACCGCTATTTGAAGCATATCCTGAAAACAGCAATGTCATAACTTTTTCCAAGCTGAAGCTGCTTTGGACGATAACGGCTAAGATTAATGCAGATACTATGCCAGCAGACAGCGTAATAATAGCTGATACTCTTTTAATGGCCATTATAGTCAAAATCGCAAATGGAATGAGGGAGTACCAATGTACCAACCCCTCATCCAGCAAAGTTTTTTTCAGCTGGGCAATCTTTGAGAAATCAGATGCTGCCTCCGATGGTGACAGGAAAGCAAAGATTGCCAGTGAAATGATAAACGAAGGAATTGTTGTCCAGGCCATCGTCTTGATATGCTCAAATAAATCCACCTTAACTGTCGATGATGCCAGGTTTGTTGTATCGGATAGAGGGGACATTTTATCTCCAAAAAATGCCCCGGAAATAACTGCACCTGCCGTAATTGCATCCGAGAGACCCAAAGCTGAACTGACTCCCATAAAGGCCACTCCCAATGTAGCAGCTGTTGTAAGTGAGCTTCCTATGCTCATGCCGATCACAGATGCTACCACAAATACTATGGCATAAAAGAACTTTCCATTAACAGCTTCCAAAGCCATATAGATAAATGTAGGAATCGTGCCGCTCGCCATCCAGCTGCTTATCAGCATCCCGATTAAAAAAAAGATGAAAATAGCCCCTAATCCGGACTGGGCACCTTCAATAAGCCCCTTTTCCAGCTGTGTTATAGATACTTTTCTTATTAAACCGTAGGCTAATAACCCCATTATCGCGAAAACAACCGGAATATGTGGAACTGCCCCGGCAAAAATAATCGAATAACTGATTCCGCCTAAAATGATGAAAGTGACAATGAGTGCCTCCATGGGCTTTAAATTTAACGCTGCCTGATCATGATGCATAATGTATTCCTCCTAAATTTGCCTGTAATTTATACAAACAAAAAGAGCCCTCTCGCCTATAGGGACGAAGGAGCTCCGCGGTACCACCCTAATTGATAAGCTAACGCTGCTTACCCACTTAAAAAGTATTGTCCATATTGGATGCAGTTGTATTTCGACCATTGCTGCCTGGATTTTCATCAGCCATCCAGTTTCTAGTTGCTGCCGGCAATTACTCTACTTATGCTGCGGACAAGATTTTTTATTGAGATTACACTTTCTGCTTTTTAACTTAGACGCTTTTTAGCGTTAAAGCGTATGTGTTAATACTATATTATCAATTGATAGATATGTCAATAGTAATGAGGAAGGAATATATGGAAAGCTAAAACGGCCCATAAAGGGCCGCCAGCTTTATTCCGAGTCCATCGGATTATATAGTTTTACATCAGGATTTTTTTCCTGGAACCATCTGAGTGCAAAGTCATTTTCAAATAGAAAGACATTTTTGCCGTACCGATCTTTAACCAGGAGGCTTCTTCCGCTGGAAAGGTTTTCGTTGACCTCATCGCCTTCTACCCAGCGTGCGATCTTGGAGCCCTGCCTTTCCATATATACTTCTGTGTTATATTCATTTTTCATGCGGTGTTCAAAAACTTCAAACTGAAGCTGTCCCACTGCACCCAGGAGGTATTCTTCCATTTTGACTGTCTTAAACAGCTGGATGGCACCTTCCTGAACCAGCTGCTGAATGCCTTTATGGAAATGTTTTTGCTTCATGACATTTTTAGCTGTAACTTTAACAAAAAGCTCAGGTGTAAATTGAGGGAGACGTTCATATTGGAAGTTATTTTTTCCGGCTGTTAATGTATCGCCTATTTGATAGGTTCCCGGATCATAAATTCCGATGATATCTCCGCTTACTGCAGAATCAACCGTACTTCTGTCATCTGCCATGAATTGAGTGGACTGCGCTAGCTTAATGGACTTGCCGATTCTAGGTATATTCACAGCCATGCCCCGCTCAAATTGGCCTGAACAAATTCTTAAGAATGCAATCCTGTCGCGATGTGCAGGGTTCATATTGGCCTGGATTTTAAATATAAAGCCAGAGAATTCTTCTGAAAGCGGATCAATTTCCCCTGCAGTCGAATTTCTCGGCTGCGGCGGCGGTGCAAATTGCAGGTAAGACTCAAGGAAAGTCTGTACACCAAAGTTGGTCAGTGCGCTTCCAAAAAACACAGGTGTCAGTTCTCCATTTGCAATTCTCTCTCTTGAAAACTCATTGCCTGCTTCATTTAACAGCATAATCTCTTCAAGCGTCTGATCATATAGTCCAGAATCCTTAATGGAATGGTTGCCCTCTATTTCACCTTCCTGATTTAAGGAAATAAAGCGGTCCTCTTCCTCTACTCTGAATTGCTCAATTCGATTATTAAACCGATCATAAATCCCCAGGAATTCTTTTCCCATCCCAATAGGCCAGTTCATTGGGTAAGATTCAATTCCCATAACTTCTTCCAATTCAGCAAGGAGCTCAAGGGGTGCTTTTCCCTGACGGTCAAGCTTATTCATAAAAGTAAATATCGGAATTCCTCTCATGCGGCAGACCTTGAATAATTTAAGTGTCTGCTCCTCGATCCCTTTAGCTGAGTCGATGATCATAACGGCACTGTCAACGGCTGTCAGCGTGCGATATGTATCTTCACTGAAATCCTGGTGACCAGGCGTGTCTAGAATATTTACACGTGCTCCCTCATATTCAAACTGCATCACACTGGAGGTTACAGAAATTCCACGCTGCTTCTCAATCTCCATCCAGTCACTTGTCGCATATTTGCCTGTCTTCTTCCCTTTAACTGTACCTGCATCACGAATGGCACCACCGAATAATAAGAGCTTTTCGGTAAGCGTCGTTTTACCGGCATCCGGATGGGAAATAATCGCGAACGTGCGGCGGGATAAAACTTCTTCTTTAAAATTTTTGGACATATTCGTTCCTCACTTACTTATATGAAAATTTGTTGACCAAGCAATCAATGTGTCACTAATTATTGCAATACCTTCAATTTTATCGCTCTCAAGTCAAGTTTGCAACGCATTTAAAATTGCATATTTCTTTTTATAAATCTTTTTCAGGCTTATAATAGGGAAACTAAATGCAAAAAAGGGGTTTAAAATGGATACAATTACTCATACTCTATTCGGCTTGAGCCTATATGGAGCAGTTGATAAACGTAACATGGATAAAAAATCCAAAAGAGCGTATTTGCTAACCGCTGTAGGGACAAGCCAAATTCCGGATATTGATGTCATCTCTCGCTTCTGGGATACAGAAGGACTTTATCAGATGTGGCACAGGGGGATTACCCATTCCGTTTTCCTTACCCCGGTTTGGGCCCTGCTGTTTTTGCTGCTGTCCTTCCTGCTTTTCAGAGTCAAGGATAAGAAGCTTTTTCTGCTGGGATGGCTTGCAGTTTTCATACATAATACCAGCGATTTATTTAATGCATGGGGCACAGGTTATTTGGAGCCATTTTCAACTATGAGGGTTACTTTTGGTACGATTCCAATTGTTGATTTGGTGTTTTGGATCATAATGGGAGCAGCCTATTTCTTTACAAAAAGGAATAAATCTAAATCCCCTTACTATTTTAAATTAGCATGGGCTTTTATGCTTCTTCATGTGGTAATTCAAAGCACACAGGGATATCTCATTTATAAACAGTATGATGATTACTATGAACAAGTTGCACTATCGGCAGATTTTATCCCGTGGTCTTATTCCGTTATTACAAAGAAAGATGACGAAGTGACCATATTCAATGATACTCTTTTCACCGAAAAGAGAACCCAATATGTGCTTCAATCAAAAGAAACAGCGGATTTGGACAAGTTGTTTTCGCAAGCTCCTGAAGCTAAAACTCTTTATGAATGGTCCCCATTTGTGGTTCTCGTTGATGATGATGAAAGGCTAGGGCTCTACGATCCCCGCTTTTACAGAAACGGCCAGTCATTTTTATTCGAATATATTGAAAAAAACACAGAAAGATGAGCGGTGTGCTCATCTTTTTTCGTTTATCCCCATCATTTATTTCATGCTTAGTATTTTCATGAATTTATTCCTTTTGCGCATAATAGAACTATTGGATTTACAAGCAGTTTCTCAAGGAAATAGGATTAATGCCAGGAAACACTACTACATAGTGAAGAGGTGTAAACATGAATTTTGTTTGGGGGATATTCGGAATCATTGTCGTTTTAGGAATAGCCTTCCTGCTTTCAAGCAATAGAAGGGCGATAAGTGTAAGAACAGTTGCGGGAGGGCTTGCCATTCAACTGATTTTCGCCTTTCTCGTTTTAAAGTGGGAAGGCGGCAGAAAGGGATTGGAATGGCTCACAATGAAGGTAAACGATATAATCAATTACGCCAATCAGGGAATAAATTTCTTATTTGGCGGCCTTTTTACAGATGAATCAGGCATTACCTTCGTTTTTGCACTTCAGGTTTTGCCTGTTGTAATCTTTTTTTCATCACTGATTTCCGTTCTTTATTACTTAAGGATTATGCAGTTTTTCATTAAGATCCTCGGCGGGGGACTGGCTAAGCTTCTAGGGACTAGAAAAGCGGAATCCATGTCTGCAGCAGCCAATATATTCGTTGGCCAGACTGAAGCTCCTCTTGTAATCCGCCCATTTATCGCCAATATGACAAAATCCGAGTTGTTTGCAGTTATGACAGGAGGCCTTGCTTCTGTGGCAGGATCTGTTTTGATCGGGTATTCCTTATTGGGTGTGCCTCTTGAATATCTGCTGGCAGCAAGCTTTATGGCTGCACCTGCCGGTTTGGTCCTGGCCAAAGTTATGCTTCCGGAAACGGAAGATAAAGAAGAGCCTAAAGAATTTGAGATGGAAGTGGATAGCGATTCTGCAAATGTCATTGATGCAGCGGCAAAAGGAGCAAGTGTCGGACTGGAGCTCGCTTTAAATATCGGCGCAATGCTGCTGGCCTTTATTGCTTTGGTTGCTTTAATTAACGGGCTTCTTGGATGGGTTGGAGGGTTATTCGGGCTGGAAGGCCTGACGCTCGAAATCATACTTGGATATGTGTTCTCTCCGCTCGCGTTTGCTATAGGAGTTCCATGGTCAGAAGCCGTACAGGCAGGAAATTATATTGGCCAGAAGTTAATTTTGAATGAGTTTGTTGCTTATTCTGCTTTTGCACCGGATATCCCGACTTTATCTGATAAAACGGTGGCGATCGTAAGCTTCGCCCTTTGCGGATTTGCCAATATTTCCTCATTGGGCATCCTGCTGGGAGGACTTGGCGGATTGGCCCCGAACCGCAGGCAGGACATTGCACGGCTTGGTTTAAAGGCAGTTGCTGCGGGTGCTTTGGCATCTATGCTAAGTGCCGCCATAGCCGGAATGCTGTTTTAATGAACTATGAAATATGGAAAATCCTCCCGCAGGCCGGGAGGATTTTTTTTATTTCTTAAAATAATAGATAACCGATTCATATGGCCTTAACTGGATGGTCTCCGCAGCAGAAGGTGACTGCTTATAATTGGCAAGTAAAATATCTGCTTTATATTCATCTGCTTGAATGTGTTCAGGAAGGGTAAAGGTTGTTTCTTTCCCATAAAAATTATTTACGACCAACAGTTTTTCATTATCACCATTTCGAACATAAGCAAATACATCAGGATGATATTCAGAAATGAGTTCATAATCACCATAGGTGATGATATCGTACTGCTTTCGAAGCTGGATCAGCTTTTTATAATGATAGAAAATAGAATTCTCGTCCTTCAATGCGTTTTCGGCATTGATTTCCCTGAAATTGGATGCGACATGAATCCATGGGATTCCATCGGAGAATCCGGCATTTTCGGTACTATTCCACTGAACAGGCGTCCGGGAATTATCGCGAGATTTGCTTTTGAGAATGTTAATTATTTCTTCTTCTGCCATTCCCTTTTCCTTAAGAATAGAATGAACATTCAGTGATTCTACATCTCTATATTCTTCAATCCTCTCAAACCCGGGGTTTGTCATGCCAAACTCTTCTCCCTGATAAATATAAGGAGTTCCCTGCATCATATGGATGGCTGTAGCCAGCATTTTAGCAGATTCACGATGATAGTATTTGTCATCACCATACCTTGATACAACACGAGGCTGATCATGATTGCACCAGAATAAAGCATTCCAGCCTCCCCCATTGTGCATTTCAGTTTGCCATTTGGATAAAATTTGCTTTAATGCCGTAAAATCAAAATCAGCGAGTGCCCATTTCTCTCCATTAGGGTAGTCGACTTTTAAATGATGAAAGTTGAAAGTCATACTTAATTCTTCCCGCTCGGGGTTGGAATACTTTATACAATGATCAATTGTAGTGGATGACATTTCCCCAACTGTCATACTATCGTACTTTGAGAATACTTTATCATTCATTTCATGCATAAATTCGTGAACACGAGGGCCATCGGTATAGAATTTTCTTCCGTCGCCCGGAGGTACAGAGCCGTCATCATCCGGAAAATCCTGATCTTTGGAAATCAGATTGATTACATCAAGTCTAAAGCCATCTACACCTTTTTTAAACCAGAATTCCATCATGTCATACACTTTGCGGCGAAGGTCTTCATTTTCCCAATTTAAATCAGCCTGTGTAACATCAAAAAGATGAAGATAGTATTGGCCGGTTGCTTCATCATATTGCCATGCATTTCCGCCGAATTTGGATTCCCAGTTTGTCGGCTCGCTTCCACCTTCCTTTGGATCTTTCCAGATATAAAAATCGCGGTATGGATTGTCTTTTGATTTTTTTGCTTCCTGGAACCATTGATGTTCAGTGGAAGTATGGTTAACAACAATATCCATAATGATTTTCATGTCCCGGTTATGGGCTTCTTCAAGTAGCTTATCAAAGTCTGCCATTGTTCCATATTCCTCATGGATGCTGAAATAGTCGCTGATGTCATATCCGTTATCACGCTGCGGAGATTTATAAATGGGTGTCAGCCAGACGACGTCCACACCTAATTCTTTTAAGTAATCAAGCTTGGCAATAATTCCAGGAATGTCTCCAACTCCATTTCCTGTCGTGTCGTTAAAGCTTTTCGGATAAATTTGATAAACTACTGCTTTTTTCCACCATGGTTGTTTCATTTAGAATCACCCTGTTTTAGTTTATTTAGAATAATGCTTTTCTTTTAGCTGTTGGCTCTTTTTCCAAAGATTGTTGTTTTTGTTTATAAATTCAGCCCGTTGATTTCCGCTGCAGTCACTTGCTTTCCGCGGGGAGGAATGTGAGCCTCCTCAGCTTCGCCTGCGGGGTCTCACACTTCCCTCTCCTCCCGCAGGAGTCAAGTGCCTTCCGCTCCAATCAACTCAGCAAATTAAAAAAAGGTTTGAAAATGCAACAAACTATAAGAAAACAGCCTAGCTGTTAAAGAGAAGCACCTGAGTTTCGTATGGACGAAGTTTTATGGTTCTGCCAATTTGTATTTCATTGTAATTCCCAATCAGCGGTTCAAATTTTTTCTGCTGGAGGTCTGCAGGGAGTTCTGCTTCAGTGTTTCCGCCATAGAAGTTGCACATGACAAGAAGAGTCTGATTGCCGAGTGTTCTTGTATAGGCGTAGACTTCGGGATGTTGATCGAGTATAAGGTTATACTTTCCGTAAATAATAATTTCATTTTTCTTCCTGATTTCTATAAGCTTTTTATAATAATGAAAAACAGAGTCAGGGTTTTTCATGGCCTTTTCGACATTAATGTCTTTATAGTTAGGATTTACTTTTATCCATGGAGTTCCTTCCGTAAATCCTCCGTGCCTGGAAGAATCCCATTGCATTGGCGTTCTAGCATTGTCACGCCCTTTTGCATAGATGGCCTTCAGTGCTTTTTCCTCTGTCCAGCCATCGTTAAGAGCTTCTTTATAAAAGTTAAGTGTTTCTATATCTCTGTATTCATCAATGCTTGAGAAACGGACATTCGTCATTCCGATTTCTTCGCCCTGATAAATATATGGAGTTCCCTTCATCATATGCAGCAATGTTGCCAGCATCTTTGCTGACTTATCCCAATACTCTCCATCATTCCCGAATCTTGAAACAGAGCGCGGCTGATCATGATTATTAAAATAAAGACTGTTCCAGCCAACCTCATCCAGTTCATTTTGCCATTTGGTCAGATTTGTTTTTAGATCAAATAGATCAAGGGGTTTGAGGTCCCATTTGCCATTTGGCCCGTTATCGAGACTAACATGTTCAAACTGGAAGACCATATTTAACTCATTGCGTGATTCACCTGTATACTGCCGAGCCCACTCCGGATTTACACCAGGCATTTCACCGACAGTCATTACATCATACTTCGATAAGGCCTTTTCATTCATCTCCTGCAGGTATTCATGAATTTTTGGGCCGTTTCGATAATACTTGCTTCCAGAAGCATATTTCTTCCCTGGCTTTGGTTCATCATCTGGAAGTCCCTCCACTTTGGAGATAAAGTTGACTACATCCATTCTGAACCCGTCAATCCCTTTTTCAAGCCACCAGGTCATCATGTCGTAAATTTCTTTTCTCAGTTTCGGATTCTCCCAGTTGAGGTCAGGCTGTTTTTTTGAAAATAGATGCAAATAATATTCTCCTGTACTTTCGTCAAGCTCCCAGGCAGATCCGCCGAAATTGCTGCCCCAGTTATTCGGCTCCTTTCCACTTTTTCCTTCACGCCATATATAGTAGTCCCTGTATGGATTATCTTTCGATTTCCTTGCTTCTGAAAACCAGATATGCTCGTCTGAACTATGGTTCACTACCAGATCCATAATGAGTTTGATGCCTCTTGTATGCAGCTCTCCAAGAAGCTCTTCCCAATCCTCCATTGTTCCAAACTCACGCATAATATCCTGATAATCACTGATATCATAGCCATTATCATCATTGGGTGATTTATAAACTGGAGAAAGCCAGACCACATCAATACCAAGCTCTTTCAAGTAATCAAGTCTTGAGATAATTCCCTTTAAATCTCCTATTCCATCTCCATTGCTGTCCATGAAGCTTCGAGGGTAGATTTGGTAAACTACACTCTCTTTCCACCATTGCTTCTTCATAATGCAACCTCCGGTATATTAAAATATTGAGCAAGCCTAAAAATGGCAATACCATGGAATCATAGAACTCCATGGCATCAATCATTTTATTTAAGCTTTTCTAAATTTCGAGAAAGCTAAAGTTAATACAAACGGCACAACTAGGGCAATCCCCATTCCGATAAAGAAAGCACCCCAGTTTTCCGCAAAGATGGAGAAGAATGCCGGCAAGCCGCCTACTCCAATTGACGGTGCCTTAACACCATTTATAGTGATGAATATGCCTGCTGCAGCTGACCCAATAATCGCTGCAAAGAACGGATACTTAAAGCGAAGATTAACCCCAAACATCGCCGGCTCCGTTACACCCAGCCACGCTGAAATGGAAGAAGTGAGCGCAAGCCCTTTCAGCTTTTCGTTCCCTTTGCTTAACAGCATCATGGCAAAAGCGGCTGAACCCTGTGCAATATTGGACAATGCCACCATCGGCCACAAAAACGTGCCGCCAATGCTGCCGATTAGCTGAAGATCGACTGCCAGGAATGTATGATGCATGCCAGTGATAACAAGAGGTGCATATAATCCTCCGTAAATCAAGCCTCCAAGGGCCGGAACAGCATCAAAGATTCCGACAACCCCATTTGTAATCCAGCTGCCAATCGTGAATGTAATTGGTCCGATGGCAATAAAAGAAAGAAATCCGGTAATAAGCAAAGCGATTGGCGCGACAGTCAGAAGCTGAAACGCATCAGGAATTCTTTTTCGCAGAAATACTTCTATCTTAGCCAAAACATATGAAGCAAATAATACAGGCAACACTTGGCCCTGGTAACCTACTTTTTCAATTTCAAGACCAAATAAATTCCACTTCGGAACTTCCTCTGCTGCACCATAGCCCCATGCATTTAAAAGATCAGGGTGCACCAGCATCAAACCAAGCACCATACCAAGAAGCGGACTGCCGCCAAACCGGTTTACAGCACTCCATCCAATCAGGCCTGGAAGAAATACGAAAGCCGTATTGGCAATCAGGTTAATGATGCTCGCCAGATCAGCCCAGTTTGTATAAACATCAACAAACGACTTATCATCGAAGAAAATATCCGGGGCTGTCATAATGTTGTTGATTCCCATCAGCAAACCAGCTGTTACGATAGCCGGGAGGATAGGAATAAAAATATCAGCCAGTGTTTTAATTCCACGCTGCAGGGGATTTAAGTTTTCGGCAGCTGCACTTTTGGTCTCTTCTTTTGACGATTCACCAATACCGGTTGTATCTGTCATTTCTTTATATACTTTATCAACGAGGCCTTGTCCAATCACAACCTGGAATTGTCCATTGGTGGAAAATGAACCTTTTACAATATCAATATCTTCGAGCTTTTCTTTATTGACTTTTCCTTCATCTTTTAATGCAAAACGCAGCCTTGTTACACAATGAGTGGCCGCAGCGATATTATCCCTGCCCCCGATAGCTTCTACGATTTGCTCTGCTGACTCTTTATTTGTGGCCATTCTACGCTCTCCTCCTGTTACCGTTTTCATATTAAAGAAAAAAACAGTTTTAAGGTTCTCATTTATCGTTCTCGATTTTTATAAATCTATCCATTACACACAAACTAACTTGTATATACATGAACTGTTTACGCTTTCATTTTATCCTGTATATACATGTTAGTCAACTATTTTTTATTTTCCTTCTTTTATATACCCATTCACTCGGTTTGAAAGCCATAAAAAAGAAAAACCGGCTTCGAGACTAATCGTCTGCAAAGCCGGTTCTAAACCAGTAGGCTATTTTCTTTTATCATTATCATCATCATCATCTTTAGTGAGATCACGGGTAGATTTCTTAAATTCTTTTAAGGTCTCCCCGAATGCTCTCCCTATTTCAGGAAGTTTTTTAGGACCAAAAATAATAAGAGCAAGAACCAGGATGAGAATTAAGCCTGGAATACCGATGTTTGATAACATGCTGAACACTCCTTATATATCATATCGCTTGAAACAGCAGTAATCTTGTTCATTGTCCATTATAGGGGATTGGCTCATAAAATCATAGTATGAGATATTTTTATAAAATCTATAATAAAAATCTGCCGTACTGCTTTTTCCATTTTTTCTCCTGGTTAAATGTTTATGTCATGTCAGGTATGCGGTAAATAATAGATTATAACTGTTTTACGAATTATCAATATAGGAGTGATGGCTATGCCTGACATAGAAACGAAAGAGTATAAGGACGGCTATAAAAAATTTTCTTCCAGGGCAAAACGTTATGCGGAGGATCCTGAAAAAACAAAAGGTCTGCTTAACAAGGCTACACTTAAAGCTGAGAAAAACAAATCTTCGTTAAGTGATATATGGGAAAAGTTTCAGCTGCTGATCGATTTAGTTAAGGCATGGTCAAAAGGCGATTACCGGCATATCTCCAAAAAATCAATTATCTTTATTATTGCATCCATCCTATACTTTGTCTCTCCTATCGACCTGGTTCCAGACTTTTTAATTGGAATGGGTATTCTTGATGATGCAGCAGTACTTGGTTTTGCCGTCAGCCAGATTACAGGTGAACTTGAGAAATTCAAAACCTGGAAAGAAAGCCGGACTATTGAAATGAAATAACTTTCAAATGGTGTCCATTTTGATATTGTCTGCTATAATAAATCAAGGAAAGTATTCATGCCTTTTAAAATTAAATAGCAAGAAATGTAGGGGAACCGGTGTGCCGGTTGAGACTTCATCCTTAAGATGCTGACCCTTTGAACCTGATCTGGCTAATACCGGCGTAGGGAACATATTCTTAAACATATTAAAATGTTTTTTATATGCGTCCCGGTTTTATGCCGGGGCGTTTTTTATTTTTTCAGGGCAGACTAATATCAACTTTCCTTATTACATAAAAGCTTCTGGGGGGTTTCTCTATGAAAAAATGTTTAGCAGCTATTTCTGCGCTGCTGCTGCTAACCGGCTGTGCCGGCAGCGGTCAGAATGCTGAAACTGGAAATGAAGATGCAGGCAGCAAACAAGAATTGAAAGAAGTTACTGTCGTATTGGATTGGACACCCAATACCAATCATACCGGCTTATATGCCGCAAAAGAAAAAGGCTATTTTAAAGAAGAAGGGCTCGATGTCGAAATTATCATGCCAGGCGAAGCAGGTGCAGATCAATTGACGGCATCAGGCAAGGCTGATTTCGGTGTCAGCTATCAGGAAAGCATTACAGAAGCCCGTGTACAGGGTGTGCCGCTGGTATCAATAGCGGCTGTCATTCAGCACAATACTTCCGGTTTTGCATCCCCTGTCGAAAAAAACATTAAATCACCGAAAGACTTTGAAGGAAAAACGTATGGCGGGTGGGGAGCTCCTTTAGAAAAATCAGTAATTGACTCCCTAATGAAAAAGGAAAATGCCGATGCTGATAAAGTGTCAATTGTGAACATGGGAGATGCAGACTTTTTTACGGCGGTTAAAAGAGATATAGACTTCGCATGGATTTATTACGGATGGACAGGTGTAGAAGCTGAGCTTCGGGGGAAAAGATTAATATGGTCTACCTCACAGACTACTCAGAAAAACTGGATTACTACACGCCTGTTCTCGCTACCAGTGAAAAAATGATTGAAGATGATCCGGAAACTGTCAAAGCATTTGTAAATGCTGCAGCTAAAGGATATGAATTTGCAATCGACAAGCCGGGCGAAGCAGCTGATATTCTGTTAAAGAATGCTCCAGACCTGGATAGCGAATTGGTCAAAAAGAGTCAGGAGTGGCTATCCCCGCGCTATCAGGACGATGCTCCCAGATGGGGAGAACAAAAGCTTGAGGTCTGGGAAAACTATGCAGACTGGATGCATGAAAATGGTCTTTTAGATAAAGAATTAGATGCCGGCAAAGCATTTACAAATGACTTCCTGCCGGAATAAGGAGAGTTTATGAAATGGCAAACGCACTTGTAAGCATTCAAATCATACCAAAAACAAAAGATGGGGAAAGTGTTATTCCTTACGTTGATGAAGCAATCAGTATCATTCAGCAATCCGGCGTTAAGTACGAAGTGCATCCCCTCGAAACAACGATGGAAGGCGATTTAGAACATTTACTGAAAATCATTGCTGACATGAACAGAAAAATGATTGAAATAGGAAGCAGCAATGTAATCTCACAGGTTAAGATACTCTATCAGCCCGATGGTATTGAAATGAGTGATTTAACGGAGAAGTACCGTCCATGATCAATGTGCTAAGGAAAGGATGGAGGCCGGCTGCGGTTCTCCTCCTTTTATTCATTTTTGGGAGCTGGCGGTAAATCTGGCAGGAGTCCCTGCATGGCTCCTGCCTCCACCAACAGATATCATTCAGGAGGCGGTTTTGGGCTGGGATGGCTTCCGCCCGCATCTTCAATCGACAGTCCAGCTTTCCCTTTGGGGATTTGCGATTGGCACTGCAATCGGATTGCTTACAGCTGTAATACTGCACTTATTACCTTTTATTAGGGAGTCTGTTTACCCTCTCCTCATCCTTTCACAGAATGTGCCAATAATTGTTCTGGCTCCTCTGCTGGTTGTCTGGTTTGGATTTGGCCTTCTTCCAAAGCTTATTGTCATTACGCTGGTATGCTTCTTCCCCATTACTGTTGCAGCATTGGATGGTTTTCGGCAGACTCCGGGAGAACTCAGGCATTATATGCTGATGGCAGGGGCCGGCAAAGGACAGCTTTTTTGGAAGCTTGAGCTTCCCCATTCCCTTCCATCTTTATTCTCCGGGCTAAAGATCTCTGCAACCTATAGTGTGATGGGTGCTGTAATATCTGAATGGCTCGGAGCTAAAGCCGGAATAGGGGTTTATATGACTCTAGCCTCTTCTTCATTTCGGACAGACCGTGTTTTTGTAGCCATACTTGCAATTATGCTGTTAAGTTTGCTGCTTTTTGGAGGAATATTACTGGCAGAACGTTTGCTTATTAAATGGAAGTCCAGGGAGAGTGACGGGAAATGATACAATTAGCGGTTAATTCTCTAACGAAAAGTTTCGATTCAAATCCGGTTTTAAGCAATTTGAGTTTTCAAGTAAATGAAGGAGAGTTTGTTTCGATTTTAGGTCCATCAGGCAGCGGAAAGAGCACCATCTTTAACCTGATTGGCGGGATTCTCCTGCCTGATGAAGGGTCCATAACTCTTGGGAATGTTGAGATCACCGGCAAACGCGGTTCAATCAGCTATATGCCCCAGACACCTTCCCTGTTGCCATGGAGAACCATCCTTCAGAATGTACTGCTTGGCCAGGAAATTATGGGGACAGCGGATCCGGAAGCAGCCAGAAAAATGCTTCAAAAAGCGGGACTCGGTGACTATGAAAATGCATTTCCGCATGAATTATCAGGAGGCATGAAGCAAAGGGCCGCCTTTATCCGGGCACTATTAAGCCCGCAGCCAATCATACTGCTGGATGAACCTTTTTCAGCTTTGGATGAGCTTACCCGTCTTGATATGCAGAAATGGCTTCTCGATATTTGGAATGAACATAAGCCGACGATTCTGTTTGTCACTCACAATATCGAAGAAGCCATTTACCTCTCTGATCGAATATTAATACTCGGCAGCAAGCCTGCTAAAGTGGTTCAGGAATATAAAGTGCCTTTTGGGCGGCCGCGAATGGAGGAAATTTTCCTGGATGAAAATTTCCTTGAATGCAAAAGAAGCATTCATCATGCGCTGAAAAATCATTAGGAGGCAGCAGCATGGATAATTATATTGATGCCCATATTCATCTGGATAAGTACAGCGATATTGATTTAGAAAAAATGTTTCATGAAATGCCGTTTAAGCTTTCACTTGTTACAGTTTCAAGCGATTTAAACTCCTGCAAAAGAAACCTTGCTCTTGCAGAAATCTATCCCTTTGTTAAACCTGCCTTTGGTTTTCACCCTGAACAGGTTCTGCCCAATGATCATGATATTTCAGAGCTTTTCAGCTGGATAAAGATTCACACAGAGCAGATGGCTGCTGTTGGTGAGGTTGGCCTTCCATACTATTTAAGACCTAAGGGGAGCAAGGTTCCAGGCGGATATATTGAACTTCTTGAAGAATTCATAAAGCTTGCTAAAAAACAGGATAAGCCCATTGTCCTCCATGCAATTTATGATGATGCACAGATTGTGTGCAATTTATTGGAAAAGCATTCAATTAAAAAGGCTCATTTCCACTGGTTTAAAGGTGACACTGCAGCAGCAAGCAGGCTGATTTCCAATGGGTATTACATATCCTTTACTCCAGATATCGTGTATGAAAAAGAAATACAGGTTCTCGTACGGGATTACCCGCTGGATAAGTTGATGGCAGAAACAGACGGCCCATGGGAATTCGAGGGCCCTTTTAAAAACAAACCTACCCACCCTTCCATGATGGCCCATTCTATCAGTGCCCTTGCTGAACTAAAAGAAATATCTTTCAGCAGCGCCCTTAAGATGCTTTATGATAATACAAAAAGCTTCTATAATATTGATTAATCTGCCTTAAAAAGGCTTTTACCATAAGGCAGTTTTTTTATTTAGATTAGATAAAATATACTAGATAAATATAATCACATCGCACCATTCCTAATTATGGAAATATAGGTTAATCTTATATTGGACAATACTTTTAGGAGGTATGTGATGAAAAAGTATATTTTCTTATTCTTGACTATTTTACTAGTTTTCTCAGGCAATGTTTCTGCACAGCCCAAAAGTAATTCGGCAGGTTTGACTGAGAAAGATTTCATGAAATCCGTGTTAAAATCTAATGAGTTTAAGGAATTCAAAGCTTCTATATTAAAAGATGCCTCCACCCAGCCAAAAGCTCTTATTGATGAAAAAGGAAAACAATATGGCTGGACAGTGCAATATGAAATTGAATACAACGAAAAAAACATTTCCTTAGATGAAAAAGCTCTTGTAAATTTCTCATCCCTTCTATCATTCTCCTTTGAGTCCGGGAAGGGATTAAAAGTGTGGCTGGTTGATTACAGCAGGCTTATTGAGGAACAGGCTTTTTACGTAAAAGACTTGAAGTCTGAAAAGGAGACAAAAATAGATATATCCAAAAACCGCACCTTTACTGATTATTTAACAGAAGTAGAATTGAAAAAAACACAGCTGATTAAAGAAGCGGCCAAAAGCAAAACAGTTTCTTCCGATAAAGCCACAGCATCCGCCCAGCTATGCTACTACTGTACAAAGTATGAATGGCGCGGCGGATATCCCTGCTCATCCGCTAACACTGAGTCTGAAGCTTCAGTATCATTCCAGCTTGAAGAAAACGGGCTGAATCCGGATTCTGTGGTCATTGAATGCTATGTTCCCCGCCATAAGGTGTGCGTTGACGGAGAATGGAGAACCTATTGCCCTATACAATGAAAAGAACGGCTAAGCGAATCGCTTAGCCGTTTTTGTTATCCTTTCGTGCCTGATGCGATATTCGAACCCCTTACAGGAGTCAAATTAAGGAGTGTTCTGAATGCTTTGTGCGATTGCCTCTAAAGACTCGATAAATATGGCACCTTCTCCGGCAGGAACTGAATAAATTTCTTCACTGTCAATTAGCTTAAAGTAAACTTCGCCTTGCTCGTTCCAGACTTTCATCTTTACCGGTTCTTTTCCCTTTAAATTAAATTGGATATCATAGATTGGTTTGGCATCAATGACTGCCTCTGAAGGGATTGCCGAATTTATCGCATTTCTTGCCGTTTTTTCCCACTTTGGATCTTTTACTGTCGCGGTTTCAGCCGTATACTTTCCATCGGCAGAGAAGGATTTCTCGGTTTCTGATATAGCAATAGTGGTTTGGCTTATAAAGCTGTTTCCAAGCATCTCTGAACTGCTGCTGCCTCTTGTCATAGAATCCTCAGAAAAAATAATGAAAGCGAACATAACACAAGCAGCCATTACAGCGGCAGCAGATAAAAATCTCGGGAAAATAGCTTTCTTTCTTTTAGGTTTTTCCTCTATGCTCCTCAATATTTTTTGCAGACTCTCCTGCTTTTGCTTTTGAGACCGCGGAATACGTCCCAATTCTCGAAAGGAATTATCGGATCCGAATGAGCTCTTCATGGATTTCCCCCTTTTCTGCAATTCTTTTTTTAGTGCTGCGAGTGCCCTGGATGTGGTGATTTTCACTTTATTTTCGGACCAATTCAAGATTTCAGCCGTTTCCCTTATGGAAAACTCCTTTATTTTTCTCAAAATCAGCACTTCTTGGTAGCTCAACTTCAAATGGCGGATTGCTTCATATAAGAGTGTCACTTTTTCACCCTTAATCATTATCTCTGTAGGAGTATCTTCATCTGATTGGAGCTGGAATTTTTCTATTGAGAAAAATTTGAATCTGCTTTTTTTGCGCAAATAATCAATGGCTACATTTCTTGATATCCTGACAAGCCACGTAAAAATCTGGGACTCCCCATTAAATTGATTCATATATTTGTAGGCTTTGATAAAGGTGTCCTGTGTCAGATCTTCCGCCACTTCTTTATCATTTACGAGAAGAAATATGTATCCATAAATTCGATCGCTGTACTCGCTGTATATATCTTCAAACACTTCTGCCGATATTCTCTCCATTGTGGCGCCCCCTCGCATATTATTAGACGAATAAGAATAAGAAAAGAAACACTTTTGCATTGTTTATGTAAAATATTTAAATCTTCTATAAAGCAATCCTTAATATCAAATCCTGTTCGTTTATCCTATATCTCAAAATAATCTGGTTCTTTAGCATTAAATTTGAAGAAATCCTGAGAAAGCGCCTTTTGAACTGTAACTTTTTTCAATCCATTTTATCAGTGGACAAATGAATAAAGTTTCACTCCAGACTACCCAACTTTGAATCTCATTCTTGATATTTCGGGTCATAAGGTTCTTTCATGCCCCTAACCCTTTTTAATCATTTTATCATTCTGGAAAAATACCGCCTCCCTCCTTTTCCTTATTTTTCCCAAGATAAATTTAAGTAAATGGAAAAGTGGTACTTTTAATCTATAAATAACCATAAAAAGTTCATTCTTTAAGCCTGTAACCCTGAGTGAACTATGTAACCTTGTAGCTATTTTAATAACACCATTGCAAAATACTTTGTTTTTCGACAATCTCCTGCCTTTAATTTAGCTAAAGTACAAGGTAGCGGAAGGGTTTTCCATTTTTGGAAAGTACCCATAGGAGGTGGTTGAGTTCTTCATTGCTAACTAGCACTTTAATATGAATTAACAAAACAAGGAGGGAATTTTTTGAAGAGAAAAAGGAAAACAATTAATCGCATTCTTTATGTAATGCTGACAGCTTTTCTGATTTTGCCGCTGATGTTCCCAAGTATGGGATCGGCAGAAAGCAAAAGCTCTCCGCATACTTCAGTTAAGAAAGCTGCACCTCAGACTGCAAAAAGCAAAATAAACAGCTCACTGCTTAAACAATTTGATAAAGAAGATAAAGTAACATTTCTAATAAAGTTCAAAGAACAGGTTGATGCTCCAGCAGCGGCCAAAAAGGCTGAAAAAGCGGCTGCATCACAAAAACTGACAGCCTCTAAATCAAAATACATGAAACGCTCTGCAGTCCTATCCTCACTAAGATCTACAGCTATTGAAACTCAAGGCCATGTCGCTGATTTTCTTCAAAAACAGGAAAAAGACGGCAAGGCAAAAGATGTTCAATCCTTCTACATTGTCAATGCAATTGCAGTAACAGCTACAAAAGACGTTATGGAGCAAATCGCAGTATTCCCTGAAGTAGAAAAGATTCTTCCAAATGAAACAAGACAGCTTCATAAACCTGTTAAAGAGGCCGAAAAATCTCTTAAAACACAAGCAGAAACCAGCTCGATCGAATGGAACATCGACCGCGTCGGAGCTCCTGCTGTATGGGAAATGGGAATTGACGGATCCGGTACAGTCGTTGCATCCATTGATACAGGTGTTCAGTGGAACCACCCGGCATTGAAAGAAAAGTACCGGGGCTATAACCCTGCACAGCCTGATTCTCCAGTACATGAATTCAGCTGGTTTGATGCCACTGCAGGCCAGACAGTTCCTTACGATGATCAAGGTCACGGAACCCACGTAACCGGAACTATGGTTGGTGCCGAGCCGAATGGAGGCAATCAGATCGGTGTTGCTCCTGGTGCGAAATGGATCGCAGTAAAAGCCTTTACTGCAAACGGCGGAACAGATGTAGACCTTCTTGAAGCCGGTGAATGGATCCTGGCTCCAAAGGATGCTGAAGGAAATCCGCATCCTGAAAAAGCGCCTGATGTTGTCAATAATTCTTGGGGCGGCGGACCTGGACTGGATGAATGGTATCGTCCAATGGTGCAGGCATGGCGTGCAGCTGAAATTTTCCCGGAATTCTCTGCAGGAAACACTACTTTGTTTAATCCAGGCGGACCTGGTTCGGTTGCAACACCAGCAAACTACCCGGAATCATTTGCTACTGGTGCGACTGATATTAACAATGGCTTAGCAAGCTTTTCACTGCAAGGGCCATCTCCATATCAGGAAGTTAAGCCTGATGTATCTGCACCAGGAGTTAACATACGTTCCTCAGTTCCCGGAAGCGGATATGAAGGCGGCTGGAACGGAACCTCCATGGCTGGCCCGCATGTTTCTGCGGTTGCCGCGCTGCTCCGCCAGGTTGACTCAAGTCTGACTGTTGAAGAGATGGAGGAAATCCTGCTGACCACCTCAACTTCTTTGACAAATGGTACTTATCCTGAGACACCAAATAATGGTTTTGGATACGGGCTCGTAAATGCCTTCGATGCGGTATCTTCCGTACTGACCGGCCTTGGAAAGATTAAAGGCCAGGTTGCAAAAGAAGGAGATGACTCCGAGGCTCCTGAAGCCAATCATGAAGCACCTCAGGAAACATATGCAGGAATGGATCTGGCACTTGAATTGACAGCATCAGATAATGTAAGCGTCACAAGAGTGGATCTTGAATACTTAAAAGCTGACGGCAGCTGGGCCGCTATTGAGGCCGAAAGAACAGCCGGCAACTATAAAGATGGTACTTACCAGGCAGTTATTCCTGGAGAAAACATAGCAGAACCTTCTGTAACTTACAAATGGAAGATCAATGACTTTGGCGGTAATTTAACTGAAACCGACTCCTATGAAGTGGCAGTAAGACCAGGAATCAGCATTGGCTATTCTCAGGACTTTGAATCACAGCCGGCCGGCTGGACTTCATATGGACCGGAAAACAGCTGGGAGTGGGGAGTTCCATCTTCAGGCCCTGGCAATGCAGCATCCGGGGAAAAAGTATATGCAACTAAACTTGACGGGAACTATGCAAATAGAGCAAACATGAATCTCCAGATGCCTCCTATTGACCTGCCTGAAGGAAATGCCTACCTTCAATTTAAGCAATGGCACGAGCTTGAAAACCGTTATGATTATGGTCACGTTTTTGTATCAACCGATATGGAAAACTGGGAACAGGCTCTTCGCGTAAACGGCAATACAACAGACTGGGTTAATGCAGAAGTAGACTTAAGTGCATACGCAGGACAGAGGATTTATGTAGCTTTCAATGTGACTACAGATGGCTCTGTTCAAAAGCAAGGCTGGTATATTGATGATGTAAGGTTATCTGATACTCCAGTTGAACCTGCAGGCAAAGCACAGCTTGGCATCAGCAAGGATAAACCTTCTACAGAATTAAAGAAGGAAAAGGTAAATCCTGATAAAATTGTTCCTAAAAAGGATGCACCAGCAAAAGATGATGGGAAACAGCAGCAGCCTGCACCTGTTCTTCTTCCGCTTACTGCCGAAGTAAGTGTGCTGGAATCAGGCAGGTCCGTATTTACTAATCCGCAAAACGGATCTTTTGAAATGACACATGCTTCAGGTGATTTCACTGTAAAAGCGGAAGCTTACGGATATCGTTCTCAAACACAGAATGTAAATATTCCGCAGGATGGAGAAGCGACTGCTAACTTTGTCCTTGAAGAAATACCTAAAGGCACTGTTACTGGGGTAGTGACAAATGAAGCAACCGGCGAGCCTGTTGCAAATACTACGCTTCTTTTAATAGAAGATGCGGCAGTACAGCCGGTCACAACCGATGCAAATGGTGAATATACACTCACAGCTTACGAAGGCACTTACACTTTAAAAGCAATGGCACCTTCCTACTACAGCAAGGAGCAGAGCATCACGATCGATGGCGGCTCAACTCTTGAGCAAAATGTAGAGCTAAAGCCATTTATCGGATATCCGGGTGAAATTGGATATGATGATGGTACAGCTGAAAATGCACGTGCATTCTATGATGCCGGCAATGGCTGGGCAGTTAAGATGTCCCTTGCATCCGGCCATGACAGCGCAATGGTTACCGGCGGATTATTCCGCTTCTGGGATACCAGCTGGCCAACTCCGGGCGGTACAGACTTCAAAGTTGAAGTATACGATGCAAGCGGACCGGATGGAGCTCCTGGCAAAAAACTTGCAGGGCCATTTGAAGCAACAGCATTAAGAAACGGTGAATGGACACATGTAGATCTTAGTGAAGAAGGAATCGTTGCAAATGGCGATTTCTATCTGGTATATATCCAATCAGCACCAAATCCTAATGCACCTGGTCTTGGTACAGATGAGGATGGAGAGAATGCAGGACGCAGCTGGCAGCTTGTAGGCGGCGCATGGTCACCATCACCTGAAGATGAAGGAAACTATATGATCCGCGCGACTGTAAACTATGAAGTTACAGCACCTGTCATTACTTCTCCAGCGGATGGAACATTTACGAACCAGGGCAAAGTTACTATTGAAGGTAATTCGGCTCCTACAACTACTGTGAAAGTATTTAATAATGGAGAAGAGGTCGCATCGGCTGAGAGTACAGACGAAGGCACTTTCTCAGCAGAAGTTTCACTCGATGAAGGGGAAAACACTCTTACGGCCAAAGCATCAACAGAGTCAGGAACTACCGATGCCTCTGAACCTGTAAAAGTGATATATGATAAAACAAAGCCTGAACTGTCCATAACAAGCCCTGCAGATAAATCCAAAACAAACAAAGAAACAGTCACTGTTAAAGGAACCGTTTCCGATGATAACCTTGATTGGGTAAAAGTAAACGGCCAGACAGCTAAGGTTACAGACGGTGAATACTCTCTTCGCATCCTTCTGGATGAAGGTGAAAACACCATTACGGTAACAGCACAGGATAAAGCAAAGAACAGTGAAGAAAAAACAATCACAGTCGATGCTAAATATACCGCTCCAGCCGTAGAAAATCTTCTTCCTGCAGAAGACAAGGAGCTTAAAAAAGGCGAATCGGTAAAAATCGAATTTGATAGTGAACCAGGGTTAAAAGCGACGTTTGTCATCAGAATGCCTTTAACAAATGCTGGCGGACAGCTGAATAACGCTACTGAGCTTCCAATGATGGAAACTTCCCCTGGCCATTATGTCGGCTACTATACTGCCACTTCAAATGTAAAAGCACCTGGTGCCGAAATTGAAGTGAAAGTGAAAGATGACTACGGCAATGAAACCCGCAAGACAGCAGACGGCAAATTGTGGATTAATGCAAAAAAGAAGAATAATAACAGCTCTAAAAAGAAGTAAAATTAGATGTAAAGGCAGGCCCATTTTTTTAGGGGCCTGCCTTTTTGCACTTATTGATTTAATAATGTTCTTTTTTCATCTAATAAGCCATTAAACTCCTTATCCAATTGGGCATATTTGCTGTCACCCGGAACAAGCAGACTGAGTTCTCCAAGTATCGCACTTATGCGGTTATCAATAATCATAAGTTGCTCTTTTATGGAATCATGCTCTTTTTTCTGCTTGCATCTTCTGGATTTCATACGATATTCCTTCAGATTCATTTCAAATCTGGTTATTTTATTTTCTTCAAATACAAGCAATCTTGTGCTTAACTTTTCCAAAAAGTATAAATCATGCGAAATAATGATGAGTGTTCCTGAAAATTCCTTGAGCGTTTTTTCAAATTGCTCCCTGCTCGGCAAATCCAAGTGATTGGTCGGTTCGTCTAATATTAGGACGTCATATTCCTTTAAAAGCATGTCTGTTAGCTTTACCCTGATTCGCTCCCCCATGCTCAGCTGGCCAATCGGCTGCTTTAACTTCGCATCTTGCATACCCAGATTTGCTAATAGAGTCCTTGCCTTGTATATCTGCTCCCGTTCACTGAGATCAAGTGCTTCAAGGACGTTTTCGGTTAACGGTAAATCATTCATATCCTGGTTTAAATAGGCAATCTTTAGAGTGCTGCTAATCCAAAGTTCCCCATCAGAAGGGGATATCTCTTCCAGCAGCATACGGATTAAAGTGGTCTTGCCAGTCCCGTTGGATCCAAGAATCCCAATTTTTTCGCCATGCTTTATATAAAACTGGCTATCCTTGAAAAGAGTCCGGTCTCCAAAGCTTTTTGAGAGGTTTTTAGCTTCAATGATCCTCTTCCCTCTCTTGCCCGACGAATCAAATTGAAAGTGCACTTTTGCCTCTTCTTCCGGCTTTTCAATTTTATTTTTATCCAGTTCCTGCTGAAGCCTTTTCATTTTTGACTTAACCTGCTGATCCTTCTTTTTGGCTTTCACTCTGTTATATTCTTTAAATCCTATCTGCCTATTCTCAGAAGGACTTCCGCCTTTAGTTGATTCCCTGTGAGCTTTTTCAGACCATTTTTTTAAATTGGCCATCTGATTTTCGATCCGATCGATCTCTCTTTGCTGAACATTAAATTGATGAAGCTGATCATCATAATTTTTCTGCTTTTGCTCCCGGTAGGCTGTATAATTTCCGTCATACATGTTTAAAGTGCCTTCTTGCAGCTCAAAAATCCTTCCGACAGCCTGATCGAGGAAGTGACGGTCATGGGAAATGATCATGACAGGACCGCAGAATTGGCCAATCTCCCCAATAAGCCACTCGATTCCCTGTAAATCCAAATGATTGGTGGGTTCATCCAAAATCAGCATATCCGGTTTTGATGACCAAACCTTAGCTAAGGATAGCTTCAACCTTTCTCCCCGCTTAAAGAATCAAGCCTTTCCGGTTTCCATTCATGGAGTTTTGGGAGTCCTAATTTGCTTGCCTGATGCAGAATTTCTTCCTCAGGGCTTTGATCAGGACCAGGTATATCACTGACTGAATAATCTGCTGACTGGTGAAGATAACCGATTTTATATGGCTCCTTCATCCGCTCAATTGTGCCTTTATCCGCCTGAATACTGCCGAATAAAATACTGGCCAATGTCGTCTTACCTGTGCCATTTAAGCCAACAAGACCGATGCGATCCTGCTGATAAATATCGAAATCCAATTTAGAAAACACCGTTTTATCTCCGAATGACTTTTGAAGATCCCTGGCCATGATAACCGGTATATTGTGATTGCTGATTTTATTTGCACACATAAAAAAACCTCCCCATACCCGGAGAGGACTGTGCACCCATTATTGTAAATGGTGCAAATACATAAAAAACGCGCGCCTAAATAAGATTCGATCTGCTTACAGACAAATAAGCAGACATCAATTCCGATAAGGGATGACTAAAAAAGGGCACACTAATCCTATGTTCTCCGGGTTAAACTTTTTAAATATAAAAAGATACCAGAAAAAATAAGATTATAACTTCATGCCCCTAAATCATCCTTTCAACCTGTTTGATTGTAGTATATAAGCTTCTGGCTTTTATTGTCAATAGGCTCATGTTCAGCAATCGAATACATGACCTGCCCTGAATACCCCTTAATCAATTCGGATATGCTTATTGGTAAGCTCCTTGAGCATATTTAATATGGTAGCTCTTTCCTCCAGATTAAAACCGCTTACCCACTCGGAAACAAGCTTATATTCATTTTGATGCATTTCCCGCTGAAGTCCGCCCTCCAATATGGAGTAAATTTCCCTCATAGTGTTTTCCCGATCCTGTGTTTTAAGTTCATCCATTTTGCAAACCTCCCTATTTCTTTTATGCTGCTTCTTTTCCCCATTTGGCATCTTTGGAAACACTGTTATGTATGCATACAAAAGAAAAGCAGGTTCCCTGCTTTTCTTTTGTATCTATTACCACTTAAAACAAGAAGCACCTACGATGATCAATAGGATGAATAGAACCACAATTAGCGCAAAGCCCCCGCCATATCCAGCACCACCGTATCCGCAGCCGCCATATCCGTAGCCATACATTATAAAATCCCCTCCCTTGCCAATTAAATCTGTCTGCATATTTTATTAGTAGAATCCACCGTAACCCCAAGAAGCACCGATAATAATCAGTAAAATAAACAATACAACTAAAAGGGCGAAACCGCCGCCGTATCCGCAACCGTCTGACATAGTCAATTACCTCCTTTGTTTGATTCAATATATCCTATTCAATTCACCCAGATTGTGCGATAGACGAATACACAGTTTTCTTCATAAAAAAGAAGCCTTCGGTGTGAAGGCTTCTAATTATTGTTGATATAAAGGCATTTTGAGGTTATCTCCCCCGATAAAAATAGGCAATTTCATTATTTCTTATGAGCGAGAGTGGCCTGGATATCTTTAGCGGGCTGGATGGGTTCTTTTTCTTTGATTTCCTCAGTCAGCTGCTCCAAGCTTTGGCGGACGTTTCCTTTGCCTGAAAAGTTTTGGAGAAGCTCTTTCACGTCTATACCGGATGAAGCTTTCAGGCTTTCCTGCATCGTGGACATCAGGTTGGTGGCATAGCCGGTTACTTTATTGGCACCGCCATTAGAGCTGTCACTCCCTGTATCAACCACTGTAATCTTATCAATATTCGATAACGGGCTTGCAAGCTGTTTCGCATATTCCGGAAGCATGTTAATGACCATATCCATCATAGCCGCCTGGCCATACTGTTCAAATGCCTCGGCGATTTTTCTCTTTGCCTCTGCTTCTGCCAGACCACCCTATCCATTTTTATAGTCAGGCTATCAATCCCGTGCCTCCTTCCTTTTTACTATTAAAGCTTAATTTATATACGGACAAAGGCCAGAAAATGTTTCATTTTTCTTAATTTTCCCAATTAACACTGCTGCTTCTTCTGCTTGTCTAACTTTCACCCAATTATAGTCATTTTCATTACTATTCCTGCATACCATATTTGAGGATTTAAAATCCTATTTAGGATTAAATGGTGAAAAATGGTGGAATAAACCTATATATCTGGTTAGCGGAGGGATAGGAATCATGACAAGATCTGAATTGCATATGGAGAAGCCCAAGAGCAAGTTTATGCTGGTGTCAATTGTCCTATTGGGATGTTTAGCTGCTGCCTTTACAGCTTTATATTTTTATTCTCAAAGTCTCATTACTATTGAAGCCCCCAAAAAAGAGCTGGGTGAGAAAATTATCATTCAGCTTCCTTCCGGAAAGAGTGTATTTACATATGAAAACCTTATTGTTGAAGAAGAAGGAAAACTATTTTATAAAGGAGAAAGAAATACCCTGGATTTGACTGGCGGTACAATTGTTTATGAGGATTGGAAATGAACAGGGATCAAAACCCGGTAATCCACTGCAGTTGACAAAATGTTTTCACATCCTTTAAGATGAGCAAAAATGGCGAGGAGAAATGACTTTGAAGGTAATGAAAAATGTTTTTTTTACAGCTTTAGCTACAGTTATTTCATTTTTCGGCATTAAGAAAATAGCAAATAATGCACATAAGATAAAAAGAATTGGCCATCGGGGAGTTGCCGGCTACTGCCCGGAAAATACTTTTCCCTCATATGACCGTGCAATCGAAATGGGAGCAGATTATCTGGAAATTGATGTGCAATTAAGCAAGGATGGAAGGCTGGTGGTGATTCACGATTCCCTTGTAGACCGCACAACCGACCATAAAGGAAAAGTCTCTGACTTCACCTTTGATGAACTCAGAAAAATGGATGCCGGCAGCTGGTTTTCTACAAAATTCAGCGGTGCCTGTATCCCTTCATTTGAAGAGGTCTTGGACAAATATGCGGATCGTGTCGGTCTTTTAATTGAGTTAAAAAAACCATCCCTATATCCGGGCATTGAAAAGATGATCGCCGAGGAACTAAAGAAAAGAAAGCTTGATTCAAAAGATCAAGACCATATTATTGTGCAGTCATTTGAAACAGCTTCAATGAGATTATTTCATGAACTGATGCCGGAAATCCCTGTCGCCATCTTAATCAACTATCCTCCTGACAAAATGGAGATTAAAAACATTGCCGAATATGCAAGCTACCTGAATCCTAAGTGGACAGTGGTTAATAAGCGTGTGATCGATCTAATTCATGCGAATGGCTTGAAAGCAATTGCCTGGACTGTGCGTTCAAAGAAAGAAGCAGATAAATTAAAGCATTATCCACTGGATGGAATTGTAGCTGATTATTTAGACCTTATTGAATAGACAAAAAGGGTGCAGTCCGAGTCATGGTCTGCACCCTTTTTTTATAAGACTGCCTGTTTACTTCCAGTTTTCAGCAGCTTTAAGGTTTCCAAATCATTATCTGCCGGTAAAGCAAATGACTGTTGATAAGCTTCAGGTCCCTTTCCTGTAATAAAGATCCAGTCATTCTTTTTTGCTTCAGCCCAAGCTTTCCGGATAGCCAAAGTCCGGTCGGGGATCACTTCACCCTTACCGTCTCCATATTCTTTATTTAGAGAAATTAATTGGCTTAACATTTTATTTTCACACTCATCGTTGAGGTCATCAGTGGTCAAATAATATTTATGGCAGTATTTTGCCGAAACTTTAATCATATCCACACGTTTTGATTGATCTCTTCCGCCCCTGAATCCATAAATTTGAAAGATTCTTTCAGCCCCCTGCTGCTTCGCTGTGTCCAGGCAATATTCAAATGCATCCACTGTATGAGCATAATCCACTACAAATTTAGCTCCTGATGGATGAATAATCATTTCAAAACGGCCAGGTATACCGGGAAATGAAGCCAAAGCATTAATCATATCTTCCGGGTCTATCCCCAAATCAATACCTGTCAAAAAAGCCATTGCTGCATTATAAACATTATGGTCACCCGGAAGAGGAAATTCAATTTCAAACGATTTCCCTCTCACCTCGAGAATAAAAACAGTCTTTCCATTTATAGCAGTGTCTTTTATTGAACAGCACTTCTGATCACCCAGCATAATCAAAGGAATCTTTTCATTTTGCAGAACCTCTGCCATTTTTTCTCCCCATGAATTATAAAGATTGACGACTCCTTTACCGTCCTCTTTTAACAAGGTGAAAATCTTCTTTTTATCATTAAAATACTGATCCATACTATCATGATAATCCAGATGGTCATGAGCCAGATTAGTAAATAGCGCGTAGTCTAATTCCAGACCTTCAGTTCTTGACTGTTCCAGCGCATGAGAAGAAATCTCCATAACGACAAACTCATCATGGCTTTTACTCAGCATTTTTTGAATCTGCAGGGCATCCGGTGTCGTGTTGCAGGTCTTATATTCCTTGTTATTTATAATGTTTGATACAGTACCCAAGAGGGAGCAGGTCCTGCCTGCAGTCTCCAGTATATGCTTTAAAATATAGGCAGTGGTTGTTTTCCCATTAGTTCCTGTAATACCTATTATTTTATGCTTTCTTGAAGGGCGATCATAGAAGCAGTTCGCCAGTTTCCCCAAACTGGTTCTGCTATCCGTTACTTTTATGTAAGGCACATTTAACTCAATTGCGTCCTCACCCACTACGGCAGCCGCACCATTTTCAACAGCTTGTCCAATGAAGTCATGTCCATCTGCCTGAAAACCTTTAATTGCAACAAAAAGGCTTCCTTTCCCCACTTTGCGTGAATCCATTTCAATCCCTGTAATATCAGGATCGGCTGTAAGCACATCCATCTCCCCGCTATCCTTTAGGCAATTAATAACCTGGGATAATTTCATATTTCTGTCTCCTTTAATGTTTAAACATCAAGTAATTTGGTGTATATATCTATAATCGTTATCTTTTGTTTTCCCACATTCACAGGAAATATGCCTTCTTAAGGATAGAAATATCAGGGTAGAAAGAAAATCATCTAAATATACTAGAATTGAGGATAAATCTGGGTGAATGGCTTCTTAAAAATAAGCGATTCACCCTATTGAAATGTCAGCTTACTTGCGTTTCACACTATAGATAAAGGCCGCTTGGCAAACTGGGATAGATACTTCACGTTCAATCGGCTATGCTGTGAAATGAGATAAGCATCCCTTGTAGCACCTGGCTTTCTAAGCGTGTTAAGAGCTCTTATCATCCCTGCTTCGCTTTCCATGCCTACTCCATGCCCAAAGAACATGCCCCCGCCCAAATAAACGGAATTCTCACCTGTCCAAACAGGATGATCATAATCAGGATTGTAAAAATAAACTACATCACCAGGTATGAAATTCCGTCCTCTTTTTGTAACAATCGACAGGTCATGATCATAATTCCAATCCCATACTAGAAGTCCCTGAAATAGTGTATTGAAGCGGCTGACAGAAATGGAATCCAATACAGCTTTATAAAAAATCAGCACAATGGCTGTTGTACATTCAAAAGCATATTCCCGGCTGTTCGTGAACACATCCATGATTGCATCGGACGGTAAAACAGTTGGATCAAGCAGGTAACCATATTTTGTCCTTCTCCATATGCGCGGATTGAAGCGTGATGTATTAAAGGGTGCAAACTCCACACGGCTACCATGAAGCTGCCTGGCTGCTTTGATGATATTCTCCCTCAAAAGAATATCAAATAGCAGTTCATGCATTGAATCGTATTGATGTGTCTCGGGACTGCCGTCAAGCGCCAGATAAATTTCACGCTGAACTCCAAAAAAACTGGAAGCCCCCGGTTTATTCTGATTATTCGAAAGGATAATCATTGTCTTCCCCCTTCAAATGAACTTATAGTAGCTTATGGTTTCATTTGCACGAGGGTTCCTTCATTATTTGACTTCCTTCACTTTATCCAATCCAAATTATTATTATCGGAAAATATCTTTTTTTCTGAAATAAGCTTGCTTTTTATTCCAGTTTCCTTGTACAATATTCAACATATTCTTAAGTTTCAGATTATACTTATAATTTTTTACAACAGGAGGATTTTTTCATGGCGACTTTTCTGGGTTCGATTGTTTTGCTGATTGCAGGTTATGTCTTTTATTCCAAGATTGTAGAGCGAATATTTGGTATAAATGACAGCAGCCCTACACCTGCTTATACGGAAAAAGACGGAATGGACTTTGTTCCGATGAGCTGGTGGAAAGGCAGCTTGATTCAGCTGTTGAATATCGCTGGGCTAGGTCCCATTTTTGGTGCAATTATGGGTGCATTATACGGGCCAGCAGCTTTTATCTGGATTGTTGCCGGCTCTATTTTTGCCGGGGCGGTTCATGATTATTTTTCAGGGATGCTTTCTCTCAGGCATAAAGGGGAGCAATTTCCAAGCATTGTCGGAAGATATTTAGGAAAACCGGCCAAAACGTTCATTAATATATTTTCAATTCTCTTAATGGTTCTAGTTGCCGCTGCATTTACTGCCGGTCCGGCCCAGCTGATTTCGAGCATAACTCCATTAAGTTTTATGGCATCATTGCTCATTATTTTTGCTTACTTTATCCTTGCAGCTGTTTTGCCTGTAAACAGGATAATCGGAAAGATTTATCCTCTATTTGGAGCAATATTAATTTTTATGGCAGTATCCATTGCAGTTGCATTGCTTTTCAGTGAAAAATCCATACCGAATGTGACACTGTCTAATCTTCATCCAGGTGAACTTCCAATCTGGCCTCTACTGATGGTCACCATTTCATGCGGAGCGATCTCAGGTTTTCATTCAACACAAAGTCCGATTGTCTCACGCACATTAAAAAAGGAAAGTGACGGAAGAAAGGTTTTCTATGGTGCCATGATTGGTGAAGGAATTATTGCCTTAATCTGGGCAGCAGCGGGCATGACCCTTTTCGGCGGAACTGGAGGTCTTCAAGATGCATTAGCGGCTGGTGGTCCAGCGGGAGTGGTTAATGAAATTTCCGGCAGCCTCCTTGGTACGTTTGGAGGCATCCTTGCTATACTGGGTGTAATCATCCTGCCGATTACAACCGGAGATACCGCCCTTCGTTCTTCAAGAATGATGCTGGCAGAATCACTTTCATCTTTAATAAAAATGGATGGGAAATGGAAGGCTGTCATCACCACCTTACCTGTGGCTCTTCCTACTTTATATCTGGCAACTATCGATTACTCATTCCTTTGGAGATATGTCGGATGGACAAACCAGGTTACAGCAGCGGTCATGCTTTGGACAGCCACTATGTATCTTTTGAAAAATAACAAATTCCATTGGATTAGCGGTGTTCCTGCATTGTTTATGACTGGAGTAGTATCCACCTATATCTTCTATGCCCCTGAAGGCTTTCAAATGGATTATCAGCTATCAATGATGATCGGATCAGTCATAACACTCTTAATTACCGGCTGGTATGTTTATCAAATCCTTAAGTATAAGCAGCTGCGCAAGAATAACTCCAGCCTAAAAGCTGCCTAAAGCGTTAAAAAATGCACCTCACACAAGAAGTGAAGGTGCATTTTTTTATGGGCTTACAGAGCATCTTCTCCTCTTTCGGATTAAACAGTTAAACTCTTGAAATCCGTCATTTAGGTTTTGCTACACTGCCAGAGGGTAATGAATACTAACAGTTAAAGGAGGGTTTAACTATGGCGGATCATAGCAATTCAGAAAAAAACAATTCGATAGAACAAGAAAAAAAGGAAGAAAACAATAGAGATATCGAACCTCAAAGAGAGCCTGAAAAACCTCAGGAAGAAAACCGGAAATAAGGAGGATGACCCATATGGCGGACAAAAACATTCAGGATGGAAAGATGGATAACCCCGAACAATATAAAACCGAAAAAGAAAGTTTATTTGACAAGTATGAAAGTGAAAAGAATGTTGATCCTATTCCAATGGAAGACTTAAAACAGGAGAAGGAAGAAGAAAAAAACGGATCAAAAATAAAGAGCAGTTCATCAACAGAGGAAAAGTACAAAGCAGACTTTGAAACAATAAAAAAGAAAAAGCTGTTTGGCGATAAATATGACGATGGAACAAGAACATAATAAAGGAAGAAAATTCACCAAAAACACTGGATATGTAAAATAAAACTCCTGGCATCCAAAAGTGCCAGGAGTTTTTCTAATATGGCTTTATTGCCATATTAAAATCTCTATATTGGGTCAGATAGTAATCTGCTCCCGGGGTTTTATTCTGAAAAAGGCAGGTTTTAATTCCAAGTTTCTTTGCCGGCAGAATATCTATTTCCCTGTCCCCAATTGCTAAATCAACCTTATGCTTCTGATGCAGGAATTCATAAGAAGCTGTGTGGGGCTTGCGCGGATAGCCGTCGTCACCTGCTACCATATCGGCAAAATACCCATCTAATTTATGGAAAGTTAATATCGAAAGAACATCTTCTCTTTCCTTGTGAGTCATGATCACATTCTTATCAGCCTGCTTTAATACCTGCTCCACCTCAGGAAAAGGCTTTAAATCACTAGGACGCAGCTGTCTCGCCCTCATCCTGATTGTTTTTATTTGTTCGTTATTTAACTTAAAATGTTGAAAAGCATCACTAAAAGAAACCTTTAGCTGACAAAAAATCTCTTCATCGGAAACCTTTTTATCATTCATAACCTCTCTCACGATCGCTGTGTAAGCTGGATATGTATCAAATAAAGTACCATCAAAATCCCAAAGTATATTCAACAGGCAAAGCTCCTTTCTATTTTCTTTTTATCCTCATATTTAGTTATTATACCTCCAGCCAATCTATTAAACTGCTTTTCCATTGTTATTAAATTACTTTGACAAACCTATACTACAATGCTAATTTTATAGCTATAAGACAAAAAACATAGCCCTGGAAAAATGGGTGAATTGTTAAAGGATGAATAAGAATGAACAAAGAAATAATTAAAGTAATCAGAAAGAGCTATAACATGACACAGCGTGATTTCGCAAGAGTTGTCAGCTGCAGCTTCTCTTTAATAGCTCTGGTTGAGGTGGGCAAGAGAAGAGTAACAGCTGATCTGGAAAACAAGATCAAAATTGCTTTTGACCTCGATGACCAGCAGATGCAGTCACTTGCTTCTCTTGTTTCGGAAATCAGCAAAGCCCCCCCTTTCATGTAAACAAAGGCGGCCGTTTTAAAACCTTCTATTTTAAAGATAATATCGACCACAAAGCAGCAGCCCGCCATTAAAATAGGCATTTGCCGTGTCTCTCCGCCCATTTATGCATAGATTATAAGGAGTTAGAGGATTTTTGCATAAAAGGAGAGTGCCCAATGTATCCATATGGCTATTATCAAGGTTATCTTCCTCAGCCAGCAGCCCACTTCACCCCTGAATATGAAATTCAGCAGTTCGAACAATATGATACTGACAGACAGCCACAGCAACTCGAAAGAAGGGTTACTGCTTTAGAAAGACAAAATCAGGATCAATCCAGAGAGATTACCCGCCTTAACAGGCAGCTGGTCAATTTGACTGACCAGGTCAGGATGCTTAATCAGACCGTTGACCGTCATACACGAAGGTTGAATCGGCTTAACCAAAGACTTAGAGCAGTTGAGAATAGACTTAACATTCCTTTTACTCCATTTGACGGGGAATTCTAAGGGAGAATTTTGTGCTTTTTGCCCTGGGATTTAGGATACCAAATTTGCCCCAATCTTATCGTGATTGGGGCATTGATTTTGATTAAATGGAAGGGTTTTTATGACGGCCAGGACCGGGGTTCGGACTCAAACTTCCTTAACAATCAGGTTTTTGTCTGAAGTTGTTCCAGGTTCAGACTCAAACTGGCTTAACAATCATGTTTCTGTCTGAAGTTGCTCCTGGTTCGGACTCAAACTAGCTTAACAATCATGTTTCTGTCTGAAGTTGTTCCAGGTTCAGACTCAAACTGGCTTAACAATCATGTTTCTGTCTGAAGTTGCTCCTGGTTCGGACTCAAACTTCCTTAACAATCAGGTTTTTGTCTGAAGTTTCTCCAGGTTCAACTGGCTTAACCACATGATTTCTGTCCGAAGTTGCCTCAGCTTGCTTAATCTTCACCATCCAAAGCTGCCTTTTGTCAGCTTAACCTGGCCAGGCGCTCGTAAACTTCTTTTAAGTTTGAGCACCCTGATTTATGAACTTCCTCGATTAGGCGACACCACAGGAGAGCTGTCAGTTTTGCATCTCCCAGAGCATGATGGCGACCCTTAACAGGGATGCCATAAAATTCACAAAGGTCTTCTAATTTTCTTAATGGTTTATTAGGGTCAGCTATTCTATAAAGGAAGGAAGTATCTAAAATCCTATGCTTAAATGGCGTGTGGAAAAGCTTCCAGCTGCTATACTGCATAAAGCTTTTCTCATGGTTCGCATGATGGGCCACCAGCGGCATTTCCTTAACAAACTCAAGGAAGCTAATCAATACCCCTGAGAGGGGCGGAGCTTTTTCTAAATCAGACTCATATAAACCTGTCAGCTCCTTTATTTCACTTGGAAGAGACTTATCAAAGTGAACAAGTGAATAAAAACAGTCTTCACTGACTTTACCGCTAATTGTTTTAACAGCACCAATCGAAATAATTTGATCCCCTTTATCAGGATAAAATCCAGTTGTCTCAATATCAAAGACAACCACATCTAAATTTCCTAAGGGGATAGCCTTTAAATCTGCATTCTCCAGCTCCCTCTGCATTTGTCTAATAAATGCTATATGCTGCGGATTCTGACCATTTATTCCACCTAACATGTTAGTCTGAAGTTTACCCTGAATACCTCTGACAAATTGGACAAAAGGATGGAACCTCATCAACCTGCACCCTTTTGAATGGTCCTTACCACAAACTGATGAAGTTTTTTGGCATCCTTTAAAATATCTCTCAGTTCATTTCGCTCTGATATTGATAAGGTTTTAAGCTGAATGTAGTGAGTATCATCATAGGTATCTGTTTGCCTGTATGACTGAAGCCTCCATTTTAACAAAGCAGCAAAATTATTTCGATATTTCCCCATTCCCTCATATTCATTTATTTTCATAACTTTATTGATTCGGGCAATAGTAGATGTGGCCTGAATTCCTTCTTTCACAGCAAGGATTCTAACAGCATTTACATAAGGTATAAATGCAGAGTATTTGAGATCCAGCTCCCCTTGATGGCTTCCCTTCTCCTCTGTCAGAAGCTGGCCAAATGGACCTACCGACTTTTTCATATGCATGGTGGTCTCCATCATTCTGGTCAGCAGATGTGGGCTTTTTTGAATGTTCACGGTAATAAAAGACTTCAATTCAGCTATATACTTTTCCTCGCCTGCCAGCACTCTGCTGTCATAAAAAATGTGGAGATTCCTTATCGTCTGCAGACTCTCCTCCTGTATCCATGCATGGATTTGTTCATTCCATTCAGAGAATGATTTGCACCATAGCGGATTAGAACTCATCACATTCCCTTCGCAATATGGATATCCAACTGCCTGCAGACCTTTTGAAATTTCCTCCCCCAGCTCTAAAAAATACACTTCCGCTTCATCAGCCCCCGGTTCAAACACCAATCCATGGTCCTGGTCACTCAGAAAGCCCTGCTCCCTTCTCCCCGAGCTGCCCATTGTGAACCATGCAAATTTCCATGAGGATGCTCTTTCAATTTTAATTCTCTCCAAAGCTATGCGAAAAACTTCTTTCATGATAGAATCGTGAAAATCATTCAGAGCGCTGGGATCTGAGCGGTATCTTAAAATCTGTTCATCTTTCCATTTTTTCAGGGATTGATAAGAATTAAATGATGATTCCATCCAAGCACTCCCTTTAATAAAGCTCAATTCTTGCTTACGAGCTTATCTTTTTGTTTTCATCAGCCATGAAGACTTCAGGATAACCATAGCTACCATGTTCACTTAAATCCAACCCCATAATTTCTTCTTCCTCTGTTACCCGAAGTCCTCTCAATACCTTCCCGGCAACTGCCAAAATAATGAAGGATACAGCAAAAGCATAAAGGCCGGAAGCTGCGACACCCATTAACTGAACTCCCAGCTGTTCGAAGCCTCCCCCATAGAACAACCCAGGTTTACCGACTGATGCTAACTCAGGTGTGGTAAAGAATCCAGTTGATAATGTTCCCCATACCCCGGCAGCACCATGAACAGATAGAGCAAAGATCGGATCATCGATTTTTCTCTTTTCAAAGAAACGCACACTGTAGAATACAAGGATTCCTGATACAAACCCTATGACAACAGCCGCCCATGTATCAACAAAAGCACAGGAAGCTGTAATGGCCACCAGACCTGCCAGAGCGCCATTAAGCATTGTCGGCACATCGGATTTTCCCATAACCACCCATGAAATAAACAGGGCGGCAACTGCACCTGCTCCGGCAGCAAGATTTGTATTAAGAGCGACAAATCCAAAGAAACCATCTTCTACAGTCAATGTGCTGCCGGCGTTAAACCCGAACCAGCCAACCCACAGGATCAGCACACCCAGGGCTGTATATACCTGGTTATGGCCATAGATATTGTTGGCCGAACCGTCTTGGTTAAACTTTCCAATTCGAGGCTTAAGCAAGATAGTAGCAGCCAAGGCTGCCATAGCACCTGTTAAGTGAACAACTGTTGAGCCAGCAAAGTCCTGTTTGCCGTGTTCAGCAAGCCAGCCGCCTCCCCAGACCCAATGTGCAATGACAGGATAAACAATAGCGCAAAATAATACGGTGAAAATGAGGTAAACGGATAGTTTTGCACGTTCAGCAAATCCGCCTAGTGCAATCGTAATGGAAATACCGGCAAATGCCAGCTGAAATACGAAGAATACAGAAGAAGATAAGCTCATCCCCTCAAGCTCTGCACCTGAGTAAAAAAAACTTGAAAGACCAACCAGAAAATTTGCATGGTCGCCAAATATGAAACCAAAGCCCAGGGCCCAGAACACCAATGATGATAAACCAAAGGTAAAAATCGTTTTACCTGCAATATGCCCTGCATTTTTCATCCTGGTCGAACCGGCTTCGAGCATAATGAAACCGCCTAGCATAAAAATGACTAAAATTGCTCCAAGCATCACCCAAAGACTATTCATTAAAAATGTGGCATCCAATTGTAATTCCTCCCTATAATTGTTGGTGTAAGAACTAACACATAACCCATGTTATATTTCCTTACATATTGTAGATTTAATCCTTATTTTACTCCATTTTTTATTTATGTCAATCAGTTTTTTGAAAATTTATAATTTTTATGTTATAAAACCTTACATATAATTAAATGGATTGGAATTATATAGCTGCATCTGCCGTTAATTAATCGGTTAAGTTAAAAACGAGCATTTATATGCTCAATTCATCGTCGGGAGTGATGTATCATGGCAAGAAACAAACTTTTGGTACCCGGTGCAGGAAATGTATTGGATCAAATGAAACAGGAAATTGCCAATGAGTTTGGAGTTCAGCTTGGTGCTGATACAACCGCACGAGCAAATGGTTCTGTCGGCGGGGAAATGACTAAGCGCCTTGTCGCAATGGCAGAGCAGCAGCTTAAAAACCAGCAAAATCAGTAAAGTGTTTGCTGGGGTACCGGCCCTGCCATAGGGCCGGCCTTTCTTTCATCTAACAGTACACTTACCAATGGAGGCAGACCTATGACCAACAAAAATGATAACCGCGAAAGAAAAAACAAATATCCTAATAATAAAAAGCAGGATGCAGAGTTCTCGAAAGAGGCAGATATCAGAAGCGAAATTACTAAAAGAGATCTGCAAAAATAAACTGTCACAAAACAAAAAGGCATGTCATCTGACTGCCTTTTTTGAGTATTGCTATTATCCATAATAATGATTACTGCTCTTTTCCCCGGCCTCCTGACCCTGCTGGAATATGAGGCAAATACTCCTGCCTCAAAAATGATTGCAAATAACGCTGTTCCAAAAGCAAGATGGAGAACAGCCCAGGATATTTCAATGTAACTTATAATTGTGAGGATACCGATTATGATTTGACCTAAAACCAGCTGGGAGGCAGCCATAAGCCGATTCTGCAATCCAGCCTCCCATCTGTTTTTGAATGAAAGATATGTAAGAAAAAATATGTAAAGGGCCAAAACTCCGGCCAAAAGCCTGTGTCCGGTCTGGATCATTTCCGAAAAAAATACTGGCATAAAGCCATTTGTACATTCAAGCCAGCTGCAGGCCAATCCGAAAGATTCATGCTTAATATAAGCACCTAGAAATAAAGTAACAAGCAGCAGTAACAAAACTGCTTTAAATTTGTTTTGCACACCCTTTTCTCTTCTTGTTTTAATCCAAGATGGCTGTTCATCAGCACGTCGCCAGATCCAGATTAGTGCAGCAAGGAAAACCATCGCTACCATCAGGTGGACAGACACAATTACAGCAGGCAAGTCCAGCCAAACCACAGCCGCCCCCAGTAAAATTTGAATTATTAACAGCAGCATCAATACCTTAGAAGCTATATCAAGTTCCCGCACCTGATTTGATTTTTGAATTCTAAAGTACAATACAGCTGTCATTATTCCAAGTACTGCACCAATAACTCTGTGAGTAAATTCAATTAATGTATCTCCTTCCAATACCGGGATCACCAGCCCATTGCATAAAGGCCATTCAGGTCCGCAACCCATACCTGATTCAGAAGATGCTACATAACCGCCAAACACAATTAAAATATAAGTAAGAATAATGGTCAAAAACGCCAGCCGTTTTACCTTCAAACTACACACTCCCTATATTGCAAAATTCTAAATTTTGCAATCAGTTTATCAAAACTCCGACAAACTTTCGGTGATTTGTATCACAATACAAAAATATAGGGAGCGAGCTGCAATTCACACAGTAAAACGCCAGAGTTGCCTCTGGCGCTGACTATCATTGTTATTTTTTTGAAAAAGTACGGCTATAAAGAGTTACATCCTCTATTTTACAGCGATTAGGCTCATAGCCAATTCCCGGGCCCTGAGGCACGAATATAAAACCGTTGTCCATAGTGACTTCAGGTTCGATGATATCTTCTTTCCAGTAATGGGAAGACGGGGCTGTATCACCTGGAAGTGTAAAATTGGATAGGGAAGTTATAGCTAAATTATGTGCACGTCCTATTCCTGCTTCAAGCATTCCGCCGCACCACATCGGAATATTATGATCTCTGCAAAGGTCGTGAATTTTTCTTGACTCTGTAAGCCCGCCAACCCGGCCAATTTTTAAGTTTATGATTCTGCAGCTTCCAAGCTCAATCGCCTTTCTGGCATCCTCAAAGGTATGTATACTTTCATCCAGGCAAATTGGTGTGTTCAAATGACTTTGAAGCTTAGCATGGTCGATAATATCATCATGATCCAAAGGCTGTTCAATCATCATTAGATTAAACTCCTCCATCCTTTGAAGATGATCAATATCATTAAGTGTGTAGGCGCAATTAGCATCAGCCATCAGCTTAATATCAGGAAATTGGGCACGGATGGCTTTTAAGATATGCACATCCCAGTCAGGCTTAATTTTCACTTTAATCCGCTGGTAACCCTCATTTACGTATCCTTCAATTTGTTTAAGCATCTTTATTTCCGACTCCTGAATGCCGACACTAACGCCCACTTCTATTTTTTCCTTTTCTCCGCCCAGAGCTTTTGAGAGCGATATCCCACTTTCCCTGGCATAAAGGTCCCAGACTGCACCCTCCAGCGCTGCTTTGGCATTAAAATTTCCCTTTATTGGTCTGAATGCTTCTGAAACATCATCAGGGTGCCGAATCTCTGATGCAAAAAGGATGGGTATTAAATGATCACTCATAATATGCCAATTTGTTTTAACTGTTTCTTCATTGTAAATCGGCTCCATAATGGAGACCGACTCCGCCCAGCCTGATTGTCCGCTTTTTGATTTTACTTCCACCAAAATAAAGTCCTTATCCACTTCTGTTCCGACACTTGTTGTAAACGGATTCAGCAGCTCCATTTTCACGTGCCTTAAAACGATGCTTTTAATTTCCATATTCCCATTCTCCCGGCATTATCTCTTTTCCAAAAGATATAAGTATTGACTTTCCGCAGCCTCGTCCTTTATAAGATCTGTTACAATCCAGCCTTTACTGAGATAATGAGCAAAAGCTTCTTTCGTGCTCTTTCTCCATTTCAAAGCCAATTCAAAATCCCGCTTTTTAATTTCCTGGAAATTCCCTGGGACCGGAATAAGAATTTTTTCATTTTCATAATCTAAATTTAAACTTCCAGGAACAGCCAAACCTCCAGCGACCCCTGTTTCTAATGCCCTTGGCAGAATTTCAGCAGACAATTGGCGCACAGGACCTTCATCTTGAATTCTCCACTCCACTAAAAATCGGTCAGATGGTATGCCTGCATTCATATGATCTGACATTTCACCATAAGCATTTTCTATATATTGAGTACATTCAGCCCCGAGCTTATGAAGATTGAGATTGGCATTAACTGTCTCAAGAGGGTCGTATGTCCAGGAAATGAGATCATAGCCTTTCTCAAGCGCTGTCTGTTTTTGAGCATATTTCAGCTTTTCACCAATCCCCGATGCCCGGTACTCCGGGTGAATCCCCAGGCTGTGGGAGCAGAGATACGCCTTTGTGCCGTCAAAACCGGGAAAACTATATTGAAAACCGACCAGTTCCTCTTCCAGGAACGCGCCTAACACAAACCCTCCATTTTTAACGGTTGCCACCGTATGATTAACCGGCACAGCTTCTTCCACACTCCATATTCTTGCTTCAAGTTCGTATACAGCTTCAAGATCCTTAACTGTGTGAAGGTTTTTAATGACCAGTGATGTTAATGCTTCTTGCTTCATAACCTTCCCCTTCCCTTCAAACCCTTAAAATTGCGATAAAAAATCCCTAAAATATAATATGAGCTACAGCAGCAACAATCGGCAGCGTAATCATCGTGCGCAGAAGAAAAATAAGAATTAAATCTTTTATGCTGACAGGGAGATTCGACCCTAAAAGCAGACCGCCCATTTCAGACATATAAACCAGCTGTGTTACAGAGACACAGGCTATGACAAATCTTGTCATTTCACTTTCAATGCCGCTCCCGATCACAGCCGGAAGGAACATATCAGCAAATCCAACCACCATTGTCTGGGCCGCTTCTGCCGCTTCCGGGATTTGCATGAGAGCCAGGATCGGTTCAAACGGCTTGCCAAGAATCGTAAAAGCAGGAGTGAATTCAGCAATTACCAGGGCAACCGTCCCAATGGCCATGACAATTGGCAAAACTCCCATCCACATGTCCAGAACGTTCTCAAAACCCTCTTTTACAACTGCTGCTGCACTATTATTGGTACGTGCCTTTTTTATTGCATTATTTAATCCCCATTTAACAGGTGTAGTATGTGAAGGAATAGAAGTTTCCTCCTTCATCACTGTCCCTTCATAAGCAGTATCAGCTTTTCTGGATAATGGCGGAATCCGCGGCATTACTACAGCTGCCACCAGACCAGCAAGGACAATTGTTAAATAGTAATGTATGAAATATTGCTCTAAATTTAAATACTGAATAATGACAATCGTAAACGTTATGGAAACAACCGAGAAGGTAGTTGCAACAACTGCCGCCTCCCGCTTTGTATAATATCCTTCTTCATATTGTTTTGTTGTCAGCAGGACTCCAATTGTCCCATCACCTACCCATGATGCCAGACAATCAAGCGAAGAACGTCCCGGCAGCTTAAAAACAGGCCTCATAACTTTAATCAATAATGCACCAAAAAATTCGAGCAGGCCAAAATTTAATAAAAGCGGCAGCAATAAACCTGCCAGAAGAAATGTAGTAAACAGGATCGGAATTAGATCATAGATTAATAGTGCGCCCGTGTTCTCTGAATATACTGGTTCCAGACCAATCTCAAATAAAGTAATAATAGCAAAAACTGTTCCAAGCAAACGGGCTGCTACCCAAAATTTACTCACATTTAGCAATTTGTTCAAATATGGGCTGTTTAAGATAAAGGCAGGTTTAAAAATTACTGCTATCAGTGAACCAATAACTGATAGAGCCATTATAGTAACAGTAATCGCAGGTATGGAAGCACCCAGCAACCCGTTAATTTGATTTGCTAAATATGCAACCGGGATCGTAATCCCATCTTCTCCTTGAATCGGCACCATAAATAGTAAAACCCCGATCAGAGAGGGAATTAAAAATTTTAAATAGTCCCCCGATGTATAGGATGCCGTTTCCTTCTCCTTAATGATTTTCTTTGAAAGACTGCTCATTCGATTTGCCCCCTTATAATTCGATCCTGACTCCCCGGCTGTTCAGTTTTATTCAATAAATAACTCCATATTTGAATAAAGAACTTCCAGGTCCTGCTGCCTTTTTGCAATATTTTCATGATTTCGTTCTTCGATACCTGCAACCAGCACCTCCAATAAACTAATAACCGAAGCAATGGAATGATGCCCACTATCCATGAGTTCGTTGGTAGTAAGTGTGACTGCAGCCAGCTGCCCGATCGGCGAAAGCTGCCTGTCTGTGATAGCAATAACCCCGGAGCCTTTCCTCTCTGCAAATAAAGCCAGCTTCAAGGTTTCTTTTCGATAGCGCGGAAAAGAAAAAATGACAACTGCGGACTGTTCTGTCAAATCACACACATCCTCAGGAAGAAAACCGTGAAGGCCTGAGATATAAACATTTACCCTCATTTGTTTAAGAGTGTAATAGAACCAGTATGCGGCCGCAAAAGAGCTGCCAAAACCCCCAATATAAACCCTGTCTGCCTGAATTAAGGCATCAATTGCTTTCCAAAGCTCTCTTTCATCAACCTGATCAAGCAATTGCCGAAGTATTTCCCTCTCTTGATCAATGACCCTCTTAAAAAGGTTCTCTTTCGCAGCATCCTCTTCAGAAGGATCTATGGTGTCATGTTGTTTCCCGGCAAGCCACTCTTTTCTGATTCGATCCTGCATTTCGGAATAACCGCTGAACCCAAGTGCATATGCAAGCCGGATGACCGTTGTCTCACTGACCCCTGCACTTCTCCCAACTTGAAATGCTGTTAAAAGCACCGCTTCATCGGCATGCTCCATAATAAATTCTGCTGCTTTCCTCTGTCCTGGCGAGAGGGTGGGAAAGCTATCTTTGATCATCTGGCTCATTGTTTTCTTATTCATGACGGCTCCTCATGAATAGTGAAGGAAAAACTTCTTATGCAAATTATAAAGCACTAAATACTTCATAAACAAGAAGATTTTCTACTATTCTAAATTATTTTTATTTATTTTTCTCTGGAAATCTATTTTTTCATGAAGGCAATCCTTCTTGAAGAGAATTTTAAAGGATGAAATACTTCTTTAGCAATAGAAAATTGCATTTTTAATAAAAAAAATTTATTTTTATGCAATAAAAATATGTATTAGCCATAATTTCAAATTATGTTATATTAAGTAAAAAGCCTGGAGGTTTAACATGATTGCCAGATGGCTCGGCATTAATTTTCTTACGATTCTTATCATTCTTCTATGGAGCTTCTACAAAGGCTATGATACAAATCTAATTCTTTTGGGAAAAGTTTTAGCGCAGGCAGCATTTATTTTATTTTTATTAAACTTGAATATGTACTTTGTGTTTTTGCTTATTCGTAAAAGTAAATTGCGGAAGGTTAAAATTACACTTGCAAAGATTTCAAAGAAAATGATGAAGTATCATGTTTCAATTGGTGTTACGGCTTCTTTTCTGGTTATTATACATGCCTCTTTAATGATTGCTGCCCACTTACAGGAATTATGGAGCATAAAAATAAGCAGTGGATTTTTCACTTTGTTACTCCTGGCCGTTCTTTTATTCAGCGGAGTTTTGCGCAGAAGGAAATCAACAGGTATGAGAAGAAGATTTCATTACAAGACGGCATTTGTATTTTTGGGATTTGTGTTATTGCATGTATTTGTTTGATTGTTCAATTCAAAGTAATAAAATAGCCAAAAGAAAATCCCTGACAATAAAGTCAGGGATTCCTTTACACTATTAACTTGTATACAGGTTCAGGATGAAAGGCCTGAATAACCTCACCTGTCGGTTCAAAACCAACTTTCTCATATACACGAATAGCCGGCTCGTTCTCCTTAATGACAGATAGGTAGATTTCTTGGCACCCATATTTCTCTTTCATTTCTTCAATTACAAGTTTAATAAAGCCATAGCCCAGAATTCCTTTATAAAAAGATAAAAAGCCTCCCACTAAATTTTCTGGGAGGCTCCTGCATTACTATTTTTTTCGTTTCTTTGCCAATCTGCCTAATAAGAAAGCTCCTGCTGCAACACCAATGATCGTATTGGTTTTCTTGGTAAATACCTGCTTGGCCACAAGGTTTAAGTTCTGCGGCCGTTCTGCCAGGCGTCTCATGAAGTAGCCATACCAGTCATGTCCAAAAGGAACATATGTGCAGAAATTATAGCCTTCACCAGCAAGCTTCAGCTGCATATCCTTACGGAAGCCATAGAGCATTTGGAATTCAAATTTATCTTTAGGGATATTGTTAGCCCTTACAAAATCTTTTACATGATTAATTACATTATGATCATGTGTTGCAATTGACGTGAATTTGCCATTCAGTAAATGCCAATCTATTAATTTTATAAAGTTAGCGTCAATGTCATTTTTGTCCTGATAAGCAATTTCTTCAGGCTCTTTGTAAGCACCCTTAACAATCCGCAGCCGGAAGTTCTGATATTTCTTAAGATCTTCTTCAGCACCCAGGAAATATGCCTGAATAACTGTACCGACGTTATTGTATTCTTTGGATACTTCATCCAAAATGTCAAAGGAAGGCTGCAAGCGCTTGGAGTCTTCCATATCCATGTTCACAAAAATACCATAGTGGCTTGCTCTTTCTACTATCTCCCTGACATTTTCAAGACAGAAAGAGTAGTCAATATCAAGACCTAATTGAGAAGGCTTTAAAGAGATATGTGCATCCACCTGATTTGCATGAATGGCCTCTATCACTTCTATAATTTGTTTTTTCGCTTCTGCCGCCTCTTCCTTTTTATAAACGAATTCACCGAGGTTATCGACAGTACAAGAGATGCCATGAGCATTTAGCTCTTTTATGCTCTGAATTGCTTCATCTAGATTTGTCCCGGCAACTACATTCTGCGCGCCTAGTTTCAATCCATATTTCTTTGCGGCACTATTCAGAAATTCGTTTTGGGAAAGGCCTATAAACAGATCTTTCAACATAGAAATATCCCCTAACTCTTGTAATTTCACAATAAAATTATAGCATAGATTTTCAATAAAAATTATTTTGTGAATTTTTATATTTTAACGATTCCCTATCACTGTTTCGTTAAAACATCGGAGGAAATCCCAGCATAAAAAAACTATTTCCAGATGCACAAAAAAGTGCCCGGCTATTGATAGCCAGACACTTTAAGTATGATTCCGACTGGGTTCGAACCAGCGACCTCTACCCTGTCAAGGTAGCGCTCTCCCAGCTGAGCTACGGAATCGTTATGTATATTTCCCTGTATTGGGGACAATATAAAATATACTTCTTTTCAATAAAAAAGTCAATACATATATTTTATCCAGAAACTATCAGGTTAAGAGCTTTATAACCAGATTACATTCCCTTTACAAATTCGGCTTTTGTACCTTAAAGGTATCTTTTTATGATTATATGCATTATAATGCCCTCTATATGATTCATTTGTTAGTTGAATCAAACTATACAGGGTTACGGAAGGAGAAATATCAATGAAGAAACTAATGTATCCCTTTTTACTAGTATTACTATCTGCCGTTTTAGCTGCTTGCGGAGCTGACGATAAAAGCAAGAGTGCAGATAAAAAAGAAGAACCGAAAACAGCTGAAACCGACCAGCAGCAGGACCAGCAGAAGCAAATGGAAGAAATGCAAAAGAAAATGGATAAGCAAAAGCTTGATGAGAAAAAGACAGTTGCAATTGTGAATGACCAGGAAATTCTTGGACGTGAGTATAACAGTGTGCTTACTTCTTCACAAATGATGTATCAGCAAATGGGACAAGACCCTACTGCAAAAGATGCTGCAGAGAAAATTAAGAAGCAGACACTTGACAGTCTAGTGGGCCAGACACTTCTTCTCCAGGAGGCAGATAAAAAAGGCTATAAAGCTTCTGATGAAGAAGTCAAAAAGCAGCTCGAAGAAACAAAAGGACAATTCAAGAATGATAAAGAATTTGAAACAGCAATGAAACAGGCTGGTCTTAATCCCGATTCATTAGAGTCGGAAATTGCCAACAATATTAAATATACGAAATACATCGAAGGCGAGATTAAACCTGAGAATGTTACAGATGCAGAAATTCAAAAATTCTATGAAGAATATGCAAGTCAGGGTGGTGCTGAAGGACAGGAGCCCCCTAAATTGGAAGAAGTAAAACCGCAGATCAAACAGCAGCTCGAACAGCAAAAACAGCAGGAAATGCTCGTTAAGCATGTGGAAGAATTGAAGAAAAATGCAAAAATTGATATTAAGGTATAAGTACCATTGAACAGCTCCCATTATCGGGAGCTGTTTTTCTATGTTTAATCGATGGAATCTAATGGATATCTTCTTCCCCTTGAGTAATTATTTAAATACTGTAATATGTATTGGGGAGGATTCTACATGATTAAACACACTACATTCATTCAAATAATTGCAGGTTATTTAATTCTCACTCTCGGTGTTTCACTAATCATCTTATCCAATCTTGGTGCGGGTGCCTGGGACACTGTTTATGTTGGGCTTTTCAATAAGTTCGGTCTCACCATTGGAACATGGTCATTCCTGGTTACGGCTTCCCTTATATTTTTCAATGCCATACTCACCTGGGAAAAACCGCAGTTTAAATCATTTATAGGAACCATTTTAGCGAGTCTCGGGATCGATTTTTGGATGGAACTTGTTTTTAGCGGCTTCACCGTTACACACTTTCCCTATCAAATACTTGCCTTCTTTACTGGTATTATACTTCTGGGCTTCGGAGTATCCATCTATATCCGTCCTCAATTATTCAGCGGCCCCATTGATGGATTAATGATCGCAACTGCCAAAAGGCTCAATATCAGCTTGAAGACTGCACGCATTATTAATGAATTTTTAGCATTGGCCATTGGCCTTCTCTTAGGCGGCCCGGTTGGATTGGGGACTTTGTTTGTAGCCATCTTTTTAGGCTATGCCATTCAATATGGGACTGTCCTTTTGAATCACTTAAAAGAGAAGGGATTAAAGATTATTTAAAAGACTTCATTTAGGAAGTCTTTTTTTATGCGAACATTTTTTCGTATCCCTCTTGATTAAGAACGCATGTTCGTTTATAATGTAAATAAAAGTAAGGAGGGGGTTTCTCTATGAAAGGAATTCTTTATCGTGCTATGGAAGAGAGAAAGCCTGTGGAAATCATTTATCTCTCCAAACGCAATTCATTTACACAAAGAAAAATATTAATCAAAGAACTTCGAGGGAGTACGATTTTAGCCTATTGTTTATATAGAAAGCAAATGCGTATCTTTAATTTGAATCATATTATGTCCATCTTACCTGAAAAGAAGGCTCGCCAGATTAGCTAAAAGACCAGATCATTCACTCATCAAGGCTGTATTTCCGCAGAAGAAGTACGGCTTTTTATTATTTCTCCTTCCCGATTATCCTGCTCCCTTTGGGGTATATATTCTCTAAATGGGAATGGACCCTAAAATTCCACATGATTAGGAAAGGAAGGATTTTATGAAATCTAACGCATTATCATTCATTACTGCATTGTTTGCAGGCAGCCTTATACTGGCTGGCTGTAATCAGACTGAAGAGCAAATTGTAGAGGAGGAAGACAAAAACAACCCTTCTACGGAAGAACAGCGGGCAGAAACGGAAGAAACACCCGAAGAAAATAAAAGAATAACTGAAGAAGTTGGCTTGGGAGACACTCGAGACCTTTTCACAGAGGCTTATGGTGAAAATAAAAACAACGAGGAGATAGCCCGCTTTAATGGAGACAGTATGCTGGTAGAGTTTAAAACCCATCGCGCAGTTAATGTTGAGCTGCAATTTGAGGATATGGAAAAAGAGATGAGTAAGGAAGAGGTTCTCACATTTATCGAAAAAAGGATTCCGAAAGATGCCGAGGAAGTTAACAGAGTTAAAGACGAAAATAACCAGCGTGAAATCATTGAGTATAAAAGCAAACTATTAAAAGAAACCCTCAGTGAAGAGGTATATGAAGGCGATGAACCTGGTACATTCACTGTTCTATTAACCAGCAGCGAAGAAGATTATGTCAGTGCCACACTTTCTATCGGCCATAGCGATCAAGGTGCCTGACAGACTCAGCAAAATCAAAAAGGAAGGATTCTCATTTGAGATCCTTCCTTTTTTTCTGTAAATTTATTTTTGTACTTCGGGAAATTCCTGACTCAAGCGCGTGAGCTTTTTTTAACAAATTAAGCTGTTTGCGGCTTTGCCTGATCGTCTTTTTTTATGAAAACCTGTAATGCAATCAACAGGATAAAGATACCTAATCCTACAATATCAGTAACCCCTTCAGGGTAAATAAGCAGCAGGCCTCCTGCAATTCCAAGCAGTCTTTCAAAAATATTCAACTTACGCAGCCAGTAGCCAATTACACCAGCGCCGATAGCCATCATACCAGCTAAAGCGGTGAATACTACCCAGATTAAGTAATACCAGGTGGTATCGATCATCAATAACTCCGGTGACAGGACAAACATGTATGGGATAATAAAAGCCCCGATGGCAAGCTTGGATGCTGTTACGCCTGTCTTTATCGGATCTCCGCCGGATACTCCAGCTGCGGCAAATGCTGCAAGAGCAACTGGAGGTGTGACATCTGCCACAATACCGAAGTAGAATACAAATAAGTGAGCAGATAAATCAGGTACACCCAGGAGAATGATTGCCGGGGCGGCTATTGTTGATGTAATAACATAGTTTGCCGTTGTTGGTGATCCCATTCCCAGGATAATTGCTGCAACCATTGTCAGCATCAAAGTAGGGATCAACAGCCCGCCGGAAAGATCAAGAAGGCCATTCGCCATCTTTAATCCAAGCCCTGTCTTTACAACTACCCCAACAATAATACCTGCCGCAGCTGTTGCTGCAGCAACGCCCAAAGCTGTACGTGCACCATCAACTAAAGCATCGATAGCATCTCTGAATCCAATCCGCGTTTCCTTGCTGATCATACTTACTGCAACCGTAATGACAATTGACCAAAGAGCAGCACGTATTACACTCATTCCGCTCATCAGCAGGATGATAACTGCTAAAATCGGCAGCAGCAGATAAATCTTCTTCAATACTTCTTTCCGGTTAGGCATTTCTTCATCTTTCAGACCCCTAAGGCCTACACGCTTCGCTTCGAAGTGAGTCATGATCCATACTCCTGCAAAATATAGAAGCGCCGGAATTGCAGCTGCCTTTGCAATATCCCAGTATGTAATACCGCCGCCAATAAACTCAACCATCAGGAATGCAGCAGCACCCATGATTGGAGGCATAATCTGGCCGCCAGTAGATGCAGTCGCTTCAACTGCGCCAGCGAATTCTTTTTTGTAGCCAAGCTTTTTCATCATAGGGATGGTAAAAGAGCCTGAAGTTACTACGTTAGCTACAGAACTTCCGCTAATTGTTCCCTGTAGTGCACTTGAAAAAATGGCAACCTTAGCCGGTCCGCCTGTTCTCTTTCCAGCGATGGATACGGCCAAATCATTAAAATACTGGCCAACCCCCGTTTTTACCAGGAACGAACCAAATAACAAGAATAGGAAAATAAACGTAGCAGATACACCTAAAGGGGTACCCAGGATACCCTCTGTCGTAAAGAACATGGTCTGGACCAATCTTTCTAAATCAAGACCCCGGTGCGCCAAAAATGCCGGCATATATGGCCCGAACATCGCATAGGCAAGAAAAATGACGGCAATAATGGTGATGGGAAGACCAACCGCACGCCTGGTAGCTTCCAGAACCAGAAGAACTGCAATGAGACCAACATAAAAATCAATCTCGGTCAGACGCCCGGCCCTCATGACAATTTCATCAATAAAAAGTGGCCAATAAGCTCCTACAGCAATACCCAGTATAGCTAAAATGATATCGTACCAGGCAACCTTATGCTTTCGTCCCCTGTCTTTCTTCCTTGCAGGGAACAAAAGAAAGATTAGGGCTAATGCAAAACCTAAATGAATCGAACGCTGCAGCTGGGCTGTAAGCATCCCGAAAACCCCTGTATATAAATGGAAAAGCGAAAATGCCAATAGCCCAAAAAAGACGATCCAGCCCAGTACTCCTCCTAATTTCCTTGTACCAGCCTCTGGATCATATTTCTCCAGCAATTTCTGCTGTTCCTCAAGAGATAATGTTTCCCCTTTATTTTCCAAGGATATTCACTCCTTTCAACACCTCGATTAAGTTTATCTTTTTCGCCTTTATTCTTACCCATGTACCAGGTTCGATATAATCTGAAAGGACATATTCCCGGCCTTGCATAATCAATCTGTGATTGGCTCTGACCTTACCCAGCCTTAGGTCAAATGAAGGAAAAACCCTTTTCATATTCTTAATATAATATTTGCCGTTCTTTTGTTCAAATGTTTCTCCATCTGAAGCATTTTCAGGCATGCCAATGGCAAAATCCTCATACATGAGTTCGAACAATTTAATACTTCCATCTCCGGTTATAGTATAGCTTTCTACAACATCAGTAAGGTGGATGGAATGTGTATACTTTATCTTAAATGTTCTGTCCTCTTTAATCGGGAAATAAGCAATCACCTTTCCTTTGTTTTGATACTCAAAAACAACCGCCTGCTTAATGGGTATGAAGAACATGATTGCGATGGTTATGATTACGAGGAGTGCCAGGACCGCCTTTTTATACCCTGGCTTATTAAATTTCATGAAACCTCCACCTAAAAAAATTTGTCAGTTTTTACAATTGATTGCCACTTCATTTTAAAAATTAATTGACCGGCGCAATAACCTTATCAGGTTTTACAGCCGGCCAAAATTCATTATTTGATTATGTTGGTGAAAGATTATTCAGCTTTAAAGCCTTTTTCATCGAAATACTTTTTAGCACCAGGGTGCAGTTCGATGCCAGTACCCTTTACAGCATTTTCAGCTTTAATCATTTTTCCTTTGGCATGTGTAACTTTGTCCAGGTTCTCAAAGATTGCTTTCGTAACATCGTAAACTACATCCTCTGAAAGGTCATTTGAAACAACAAGCATTGCCTGAACTGCGACTGTCGGCGCAGCTTCCGCAAGCTTATATGTTCCAGATGGCACTTCATCCTGTACATAGTAAGGATATTTCTCGATTAATGCATCGATTTTATCCTGCTCAAGTGGAATAATCACAACATCTTCCGTTGCAGAAAGTCCTTCTACAGCACCTGTAGGTGTTCCGGCTGTAACGAATGCAGCATCAATATTGCCATCCTGAATTCCGGCAGTTGATTCATCAAAAGAAAGGTCCTGTTTTTTAATGTCATCCAATTTGATTCCATGCACTTCAAGAATCTGCTCTGCGTTTGCAGCAGTTCCTGAACCAGGTGCACCGATTGAAACTTTTTTGCCTTTTAAGTCTTCAACAGATTTAATGCCAGATTTTGCAGTAGTAACGATCTGGATCGTTTCCGGATAAAGGGTGCCGATCGCACTTACATTGTCAACTGCTGCACCTTCAAACATTAATTTACCTTCTTGCGCATATGAAGCAATGTCAGTTTGAGAAAATGCAATCTCAGCATTGCCATCTTTCAATGTGTTCATGTTCTCTGCAGATGCACCTGAAACTTCAGCATTTGTATCAATGCCTGTAGCATCAGAAATAATTTCAGCGAATGATCCGCCCAGCGGATAGTATGTACCGCCTGTTCCACCAGTTACAATGCTCATGAACTTAGGCTTGTCTGCGCCGCCTTTTCCATCTCCGCCGCCTTCATCTTTACCGCCGCCGCAGGCTGCAAGAACCATGGAAAGCGCTAACAGCAGAGCTGTGGACAGGAATATACTTCTCTTCTTCATCCTATTTCCCCCTTTTAAAGATTAGATTTCATCAATTATATACTAACATAAACTTTATTAGAATTGTCAAATGATTCCTAGTTTCATTTAAATACGGAAATTTATTTACTACAAATAAAATTGATCCCGGTAAATGAATGAGAATGCAAGTAAAAAGCAATTCCTATATATATATGATAAAATCATCATGTAAACTCTTACATAAAGACTAAACGGAGGAACAGACATTATGGATTACCCTAGAGGATCAATACATGACATTACAATTCAAAGCAAAGAGCTGGGCGAAGACGTTGAACTGCTCATTTATTTGCCCGCTTCCTTTTCCCCTTTATATAAATACACTGTTGTTATAGCCCAGGACGGGAAGGATTACTTCCAGCTGGGAAGAGTCGGGCGCATTGCAGATGAATTATTAGATGGAAAAGGAATCGAAAACATCATTATTGTTGGTGTGCCTTATAAAAACGTCAAAGACAGATGGAAGAAATATCATCCGGACGGTGAAAAGCATAATGCATATATCCGTTTTCTTGCACATGAACTGGTTCCATACCTTGACAATGAGTTCCCTACTTATCAAATGGGAATGGGACGAGCACTTATGGGAGATTCCCTTGCTGCAACTGTTTCCTTAATGGCGGCCCTTCAATACCCTAATACCTTCGGAAGGCTAATTCTTCAATCACCTTATGTTGATAACTCCGTTACAGCAGCTGTAGAGGAATTTACGCAGCCTCACCTTCTTAATATTTACCATGTTATCGGGAAAGGCGAGACATCCGTAAAAACCACAGGAGGGGAAGAGAAAGACTTTCTGACTCCAAACCGGGATCTTTCCAATCTGTTTAAGCAAAAGCAATTTCCTTACTTTTATGATGAATTCGAGGGAGATCATACATGGACATACTGGCAGCCTGATTTAAAAAGGGCGTTAAAGTTTATGTTTTAACTGGAAATTGAGTGAAAAGAACTATTCTTCCGCTATAAAAAGATTACCTAAGCTCACTGCTTTTTATTGTGAAAAAAGGTATAATTAGATAATGAATTTAGAAAATTTGCTATAATAGTTCAACAAAGTGTTTTTCATCTCAGTAGAGCCTGCCTATTATAAAAATTATTAATAAACATGGAGGTTGTTGTATGGAGACTAATTACGGCATTGTTATTTTCCCGTCAAAAAAACTGCAGGATTTGGCCAATTCTTATAGAAAGCGGTATGACCCGCATTATGCTCTAATTTCTCCGCATATAACTTTAAGATCGCGCTTTGAAGCATCTGAAGAAGAAATAAAGCAGCTGACAGAAACGCTTTATGAAATAGCTAAGAAACACGACCCATTTCAAATAAATGCATCAAAAATCAGCTCTTTCCAGCCTGTCAACAATGTGATTTATTTCAAAATTGAGCCTTCAGCACAGCTCGAAGAGTTACATATTGAACTAAATGATCATATTAGCGGAGAAACACCCGAATATAATTTTGTCCCACATATTACCATCGGGCAAAAACTCTCCAATGATGAGCATTCAGATGTTTATGGAAGTTTAAGGATGCAGCCCGTGAATCATGAAGAGGTTATCGATCGTTTTCACCTTCTGTATCAGCTGGAAAATGGTTCTTGGACCGTATATGAAACATTCAGGCTAGGAAAGGAATAGTGAAATGGAAGTAAAAGTTGTATCATCTGAGCAAGAACTGCTAGATGCTTTCTCAGTAAGAAAACACGTTTTTGTCAGCGAGCAAAATGTTCCTGAAGAAGAGGAAATCGATCAGTTCGAGGACGAAGCAGTCCATTTTGTACTTTATAATAATGGCATGCCAGCAGGTGCCGGAAGGTTTCGTACCGTTGACGGCAATGGCAAAGTGGAAAGAATTTGCGTATTGAAGGAACACCGCAAGAGCGGATCCGGAAAAGCAATAATGGATAAAATTGAGGAACATGCTTTGAAACAAGGATTGTCTGCCTTAAAATTAAATGCCCAGACTCAGGCCATACCCTTTTATGAAAAACTGGGCTATAAGGTGATCTCTGAAGAATTTATGGATGCCGGAATCCCGCACCGTACAATGAAGAAAACAATATAGCGGACAAGCTCCTGCCATGATGGCGGGAGCTTTTTTGATGCCTCATCTTAAAGCAAACGCGTTAGAAGCTGCAATAATTTTAGGGCTTTCTGCAAACACTATTTGGGATACAGCATTCTAAGGAGTGGTTTGAATGGAATATTTACATATCTTAAGTGTACTTGGGGTAGGATATATTTTCTTGTTTATTATGGCGAAACTCCTTGGTAAAACACAAATTACACAAATTACTCCTTTTGATTTTATCTCAGCAATCGTGTTAGGCGAGCTGGTTGGCAATGCTCTATACGACCAGGAGACTGGAATTCCCGAAATTTTCTTTGCTGTTACAGTATGGGGGACTCTCATATACGCAACAGAAACTCTTACTCAGAAATATAAGCGGGCTCGCAAGCTTCTTGAAGGTGAGCCCTCAATCGTTATAAAAAAAGGGAAAATTATTTATGAAGAACTGAAAAAAAATCATCTCGACATCAATCAGCTGCAGCACCTCCTCAGATCAAAGGATGTTTTTTCAATCAGAGAATGTGAATATGCCATACTGGAAACGGATGGAACTGTCAGTGCATTAAAAAAACCGCATTTCGCGGCACCAACCATTCAAGATTTGAACCTCCCAACAAATAATGTTGAACTGCCTGTAACAGTAATTTTAGACGGAGAGGTGGTTTGGGATAATCTTAAAAGCATTAATTGGGATGAAACAATACTAAAGAATGAAATTAAAAAATTTGGAGCGAGCGGTGTGAAAGATGTTCTGTACGCTGAATGGAAAAAAGGAGAGGCCTTGCACGTTCAAAAATATTAAGCCTCTCCTCTAATTTGGGGATTTAGATAACTAGGTCCTTCTTCGGCTTTCTTATATGCATTCACTAATAAAACGCCCTTTTCCTGTCAGCTCTCCATATGTTTCTTCTGCTTTTTTCCTTGTGTTGCGTGTTTGAGTGTCTTCCCGCTCTTTATTAATTGATTTAGTAGACCTTCTTTGAAAATCAAGGGGAAGTTCGTGACGGAATGCTTTTTCATTGGATTGTGCTGATATCCTGGGAACTGGCACCAACCGGAAAGGATCATACTTTGTGCCAATCTCTCTTTCTGCATACTGATTATATTGATATGATGTTACAGGCAGAATATAGCCCATGAAGACTCCCCCTTCGATTATGTATTTATCTGATTATTAAGAGAATACGTAACTATTTTTAATTTTATGTACCCGTTTCCATGAAATTTTAAACAGAATAGCACTTTAGAATCCTTTACCGGTTTGTTATGATTAAATTTGTCTTGTGGTTAAAAAGAAATTATATTGTTAAACTCGGCAATTTATATATAATGGGGTATTTTTATGAAAACAGCAAAATTACATAATAAGACTGTGAATCTGGAACAATTGAACAGAGAAAGTTTTCAGCATATTTATGAAGAAGGCAAAAAAGGAAAGCTGTGCTGTCCTGATTGCGGAGCTTCTGTCCGCTTGTATTTGGGAATTCTTGATGAACCTCATTTTTATCATATTCATCAAAGCAGCAGAACGTGCAAAGATATAGCTCTTAACCCCGAACCAGTCCAGACGGAGACTGAAGAATATATAGAAAGAAACGGGTTTAAAATTCCTGTTTCGAGGCCAATTGCTTCAGCGGCAGTAAAGGAAACCGAATCAGCCTTTAAAAAGGCTCAGCCGGTAAAAAATATCCCACCCTATTTAAAAGAAGCTACTGCAAGTCCCAGTTTCCCTGATGAATACCTAAAGTCCCTTTCACAGGCAGGTGTATTCTTGGATAAACAGCAGGCAGCGGCTGTATCTCATGTAGATGGCCCGCTGCTCGTTCTGGCAGGTGCAGGCAGCGGCAAAACCCGTGTTTTAACAACACGGACTGCTTTTATGCTTCGTGAGAAAAATATCGACCCTAAATCCATAATGCTTGTCACATTTACAGCTAAGGCTGCTGCTGAAATGAAGGAGCGCCTTATCCAATACCCTGGAATGGATTCCCGTAAGGTCAGGCAAATTGTTTCAGGCACTTTTCACAGCTTATTTTATCGGATCCTTTCCTTCCACAATCCGGAAAAATGGGCTTCCGGCAAGCTCCTTAATAAAGAATGGCAGCGGGAACAGATAATTAAGGAATCCAGCAAAGACTTAAAGCTCGATGAAAAGGAATTTGCGTTTGACCTCGCCCTCCAGCAAATCAGTTATTGGAAAAATTCTCTCACCATACCCGGGAAGGTTCATCCAAAGAATGAGTGGGAGGAACAAACTGCGATTCTTTATAATAGGTATGAACAAACAAAGATAAAAAGAGAATTGTTCGATTTTGATGATATGCTCACAGGCTGTCATGCCCTTTTTCTCGAAGAACCTGAGCTTCTCGAACAATATCAAAATCGCTTTCAGTATTTCCTGATCGATGAGTTCCAGGATATTAATAATGTTCAATATGAGCTAATGAAAATGCTGTCTGATAAAACCAAAAATGTCTGTGCAGTGGGTGACGATGATCAATCTATATATGCCTTCAGAGGGAGCGATCCCCAATATCTTTTGGATTTCGAAAAAGATTTCCCTGGTGCAAAAGTAATAACATTGAGTCAGAATTACCGCTCTGCTCATGAGATCGTATCAGCTGCAAACCATATCATTTCTCTGAATAAATATAGACGTCCCAAAAGCATGAGTGCTCAATTTTCAGGTGGACAGCACCCCTTTCTCTTTTTTCCTTATGATGAGGAAGAAGAAGCTACAATGATCCTGACTGATATCCAGGAAAAAATTGAAGAAGGGTATGAACCGCGGGATTTTGCAGTATTATTCCGTACTCATACCGGGAGCAGGGCCATTTTTGAGCGGCTGGCCAATTCCAGCCTTCCGTTTAAATTGGATCAGGATGCCGAATCGTTTTATGATCGGTTTATTGTTCGAAGCATGCTTGCTTTTCTAAAGCTGTCGGTGAATGAAGATGACCAGACAGCTTTGAAAGATATGCTGCCTTCTCTATTTGTTAAACAATCTGTCCTTCAGGATATTAAGGCAGAAAGCATCTTACAGGATTGCTCATTACTTGAGTGCCTGAAATTTATAAAAACAGGCTTTGCTTTTCAGGAAAGCAAATTAAAAAAAGTGATCCCTGTTACCAGGTCGATCTCAGGACTTAGTCCCATCACCGCAATAGAAACTGTTGAAAAGGAATTGGGCTTTCAGGACTTTATAAAAAAACGCGGCAATGAAGGCAATAAAATGGATAAAGGTTCTGATGATATAAAAGATTTGAAGGTCGCTGCGCGCAACTTTCAGTCTCTTAAAGAGTTTCTGGAGCATACCGAACATATGAGAGCCATGAACAAAGAAATCAAGCGCCTCAGCAGGAATAATGATAATGCCATTACATTAAGCACTATCCACCGTGCAAAAGGGCTTGAATATAATGTGGTATATGTGGCCGGTGCAGTTGAAGGAAACCTTCCGCATGATCATGCACTGGAAGCTTACCGTTCAGGTGATTCTGCCCCATTAGAGGAAGAACGAAGGTTAATGTACGTTGCTGTAACAAGGGCCAGGAAAGACTTGTATATATCTGTGCCGGAAAAAAGGCGTGGACGGAAGACACATTCCTCAAGGTTCCTTGCCCCCATCACAAGAAGCGGCAGGAACAATAGCGGAAAATAAACAGAAGACCTGGCTGCAACCCGGCCAGGCCCTTCTGTTATTTTTTATTCATCATTTGGGAAATTGTATTAAAGTCAAGCTGCTTTCCATCAGCAACGATCGACTTGACAATCTTATCTTCCATATCCTTAGAGACTGGTTTGTTTGCAATTTGTGAAACTCTCTTGATTACATTTCGCACTGTTTTTTCATCTTTAAAATTTGCACTCTGCAAAGAGCCGGCCAGTTCAAATACATCCTTCATATTTACGCCTGTTTTCTTTTCAAGGTTCTTAAAAAAGTTGTTATCCATACTGCTCAATCACGCTCCTTCATTTACTCTTTTATATCTTATGAAGGTGGGCGGAAAACGTGAAATGTAATAAATATTTATCGAAGTCTAATGGGCAGTAAAACCCCCTTGATTGAAATTTCACTTTATGTACATTATATGCAAAAAAGCCGACACAAAACCTGCTGCCGGTTCTGAGTCAGCTCTTTACAATCTAGTTGTAGAAGCTTGCTCCTACGATAATGAGTAAAATGAATAGGACGACGATTAAAACAAACGTATTTCCATAGCCCCCGCCATATCCGCAGCCTCCATAGCCATAGCCCATGCCTCTCACCTCACTTAAATTTCTCCCTACACAATATGTGATAAATATGCGAGATGTATGGGCAAGCTCCCAAGAAGGGCTTGGATTATTCATTCAGATGGAATAAATGGCCTGTATTATATAACTTAAAGGAGGATTCCTCTGTATTTACCTCATGTCCTTTAACCTTTCGGCTTAAAAATTAGTGCACCGATAAAACCGAAGATAATCGCTGCTGAAATACCGGAGCTGGTTACTTCGAACATTCCGGTCAATACGCCGACAAGTCCATGCTGATCAGCTTCCTGAAGGGCTCCATGGACAAGGGAATTGCCAAAGCTGGTTATCGGGATTGTCGCGCCGGCTCCGGCAAAGTCTGCAAGTGGTTCATAGAGTCCGACACCATCCAAAACAGCTCCTATTACAACTAAAAGACTCAATGTATGGCCTGGTGTCAGTTTAAAAACATCAAACATTATTTGGCCAAATACGCAAAATAGGCCTCCAATTACAAAAGCCCAGAAAAACATAGGCAGCATTCAAATTCCTCCTCTAAGTCATTTCGATAGAAACAGCATGGGCAATACAGGGAATACTTTCACTCTGCTGGAATGTCAAAGGCGATAATAGTGCACCCGTTGCGACCACAAGGATTCTTCTATAAGCCCCTTGCTTCATTTGATTTAAAAGATGACCGTACAGTACAGTAGCCGAGCACCCTGCACCGCTCCCTCCGGATTGGACTGGCTGATCATCTTTATAAATCATTAATCCGCAATCTTTAAATTTCTCTCTCTCTATTTTCAATCCATTATTTTTGAGCAGTTCATAAGCAGTTTCCTGGCCAATTCTTCCGAGATCCCCGGTGACAATCAAATCGTAATAGGATGGATCGAGCTGCATGTCCTTGAAGTGTGCAGTAATGGTGTCTGCTGCTGCGGGTGCCATGGCCCCACCCATATTAAAAGGGTCTGTCAGGCCCATGTCGATTACTTTGCCGATTGTGGCAGAAGTGGTAACCGGCAAATTGGGTCCAACTGCTTTTGCGGATACGAGAGCCGCACCAGCACCAGTTACTGTCCATTGGGCTGTTGGGGGCTTTTGGCCGCCGTACTCAGTCGGGTATCTAAATTGCTTTTCAACAGCGGCATTATGACTGGAGGCACCTGTCAAAACGTAATCAGCACCGCGATAATTGACAATGAAAGACGCCAGCGCAAGTCCTTCCATTGAAGTTGAACAAGCTCCAAAAATCCCGAAATAAGGGATTTGAATTGTTCTTGCACTTAAACTTGAAGGTGTTATCTGATTAATTAAATCCCCTGCAATATAAAACTGAACATTCTCCTTTTGTATGTTTGCCTTATTCAAGGCCGTTTGTCCCGCTTCTTCCAAAAGGATCCGGTGCGCTTTCTCATAAGAGTCTTCACCCATCCATAAATCATCATGAAGGACATCGAAATCCTCGGACAGATTGCCGTTTGCCTCAAAAGGCCCGCCGGAAACACCGGCTGCTGCAATGACTGGGCGGTTTTGAAAGACCCATGATTGTTTTCCCTTTAGCATTAAATAACCCCCCAAATAATTAATAGCGTTTTTATAAGGGCCACTACAAAAGCCGAAAACACACCAAAAAGAATAACCGATCCAGCCAGCTTAAACATGTTCCCGCCTACACCCAGCACAAAACCTTCCGTTCGGTGCTCAATAGCAGCTGAAATCACTGCATTGCCAAAGCCTGTTACTGGAACGGCGCTGCCAGCTCCGGCGAACTGGCCTAAACGGTCATACACCCCAAAGCCTGTCAGCAGCATGGATATAAAAATCATGGTAGCAACAGTCGGATTTCCGGCTGTCTGTTCAGTAAAATTAAAAAAGTAGATATAAAAATACGTTATTGCCTGTCCGACAGTACAGATGAGACCTCCCACCCAGAAAGCACGAATACAATTTTTCAGGACCGGGCGTTTAATTTCATGTTTTTGCTCAAGCTTCTCATATTGCTGCTGTTCCGGGGTTTTATTACTTTTTTTGCTCATGATGCCCGCTCCCTCCTATGTCATTTCATTTTTAAGTTTAATGATATTATCGAGCTTCTTTTTAGCCTCTTTGTCTGTAAAATCGGGATCCTTCATTTTTTCCTGAAGTTCTACTGCCTCGATAAAGATTTTATAATCGCTTGAAACAATGAAGTTCTCATCCGGGTATTTCTCCTCAAGCATTTTTGTCATGTTTTTTTCGATTTTCTTCATGTGAAAACGCTGCAGGTGCTTCACTTTATAAGCAACTAGTGTATCACCATTGCTCTTGACCACTGCAACATCATAAAGTTCTTTCATTTTTTCAACGTCATGCTCAATGTTTTGGACTAAATCCAAATTTTTCTTTGTATTCTTATCAATTAATACTGCAGGTGGGTGGGTCGTTTTGAGGAGCGCAAGGTCGCTGTCCGTCACTTTACCATCACCGCTGCATCCAGATAATAAGATTAGGGAAATAGCATTCATTATTAGGAGTCTCTTCTTCATATTAGTCCCTTCCTATGTAAAATCTTTAATTATATTGTCCTCAAAATGTTTTGGATTTATGAACATTAATATCCAGCCTATTTTTACCAGAAAAAAAACCAAAAAAAATAGCCGGAAAACCGGCTTCAAATTTTTTATTATTTTTTTCCACAGCCGCAGCCCTTTTTCTTTTTCTTTTTCTTTTTGACCGGCTGAGGTTTTTCCGTTGGCTGATCTTTATCCTTGTTAATCATCGATGAGGCCCTCCATTAACAATAATTTTCCTCTGAATAATTTATGCTGAGCCTCAGGAGCTTGCGTAAAACAAACGCCTAAAGAATATACAAATAGATTATGCTAATCAATGAATTTTTGCACAAGAGTTTCTAAGATAGCCGCCAGTCCCGCAACTGCTAAAATAAGCAGCACCGGGGCTGCAAAAGACGCATACAAGTAATAAGAAGCATATAAAAATATGGCACTCCACACACCAGTACACCAATAACAGCTTAAAAGCTCCCCAAAAAAGGTCCGAACTCTTCCTGCTCTTACTACCCAATAAACTTCTATTTCACCATTTTCATCTTTTTCTTCCACTTCTTCCAAAAAAGGCCTGCGCAAAAATTCGGTAATTTTATCAAATACAATCAGTCTGGTAAGCCTGAAGGCTGCAAGAGCCAAAATAAGCAACTCCATAGGTGTTATGTCCATTTTTTCACCTCAATTATAAAAAAATAGCCTATTTTTTGAAAAAACAAGGCGTTTGTCCGTAACCCATAGGGCACTTCGGCAATATGTTAGTAGTGTAGACCACAAGAAACAAACAAGGAGGAAAACAAAAATGGGTTGTGGAAAAAAAGACGACTTTAAAGGCAAAAGCTGTGTATGTGAAGTACTTCGTGCTATAAAAGATATTCAAGATAATGCAGATGATGCGTGCGAATGCCCTTCAAACTGTTTCCTGGAGCCGCTTGGAGCAATTTCACCTTCACACAGAAAGCGCCATAAGCGCCCGGATACACGCGTATTCACACTAAAAACAGCAGATGGGTCACCATTCCATGCATTCTTTACAGGAAATGACTGTGCTTGTGTATCGATCTTCTTCAGAGTAGAAGAAGTATTTGATAACTGCTGTGCAGTGCTTCGTGTTCTAGAGCCAGTAGACAGAAAATCTGGCCCGGACAAAACAGTAAACCTTGTTGATGACTGCTGCATCGACTTGAAAAAGGTTTGCGAAGTTGACTACTTCCGCAGTACAAATGACTGCGTAACAGTTGACTTAACATGCTTCTGCGCTGTTCAATGTATTGCAGATGTTGACCTGGATATTTGTGAAGACTAATTAAAAGAGGCCAGCCGAACATTCGGCTGGCTATTTTTTGCCGGCCTGCTGATTTCATGTTACCTTCTTAAGCCAATCATTTTGACTGCATTTAAAGTTTGTAGATTTAATTTCTCAATTCGTTCATCAAATAACTTTACCTCAATCCATTCTTCATGTTTTGAAACCAAAAACCCCCTTAAGTCCTTTTCCCCTGTTTCAAAAATGCATGGTATGGGCGGAAGCTGTTTTGGAAAATCAATTAAGTAATCCAGGCGTTCAAGTGTGTCCATTTCCTTAAAACTTTTTACACGATTAAAAGATGGTTTTCTTTTTTCAGTCGTAAATGCAAATGATACACCTTTTTCTCTTCTCTCCCGGATTCAAACTCTTCAATGACTTCCTGCACTTCCATTTGCCCTGCAGTATTTTCGATTTTTTCTTCCGGAACTTTTTGTACCTCTTTAGGGACTGCTAAATCAAGCACGTTTTCATTTTGTTTTCGTTCCTGTTCTGCTTTTCTGCTGGAATAGATTGTTTGCATCCTGTTTTCAGGAATTTGAAAATTCGGCTGCTGTATATAGAATAAAGGTTCTTTTTCTCTTTTCTCAGTCACTATGCCCACCTCCGCAATCGATATGGTTCGTCGTATTATATGTATGCAGAAAATGGGCTTTCGTTTCTGAGGAAATAAAAAAAGCCCGCTCACATTGGAGCGGACAAATTCTATTAAAGGATATGATAACCGGAATCAACGTGAATATTTTCACCTGTTATTCCTCTGGACAGGCTGCTGAATAAGAATAGAGCTGTATCTCCAACTTCTTCAGGAGTTGTGGTTTTACGGAGCGGAGCTTTTTCTTCAATTTCTTTAAGAATCGCATTAAATTCGCTTATTCCTTTGGCAGAAAGAGTCCTGATAGGGCCGGCTGAAATGGAATTAACCCGAATCCCATCCTTTCCAAGGTCATTAGCCAAATATTTGACACTTGCATCAAGGGAAGCTTTTGCTACACCCATAACATTATAATTCTTCACAACCTTTTCACCGCCAAGGTATGTGAGAGTCACAATGCTTCCGCCTTCTGTCATTAATCCCCTGGCTTCCTTTGCAACGGCAGTCAAGGAATAAGAGCTAATATTATGAGCCAGCAGGAATCCGTCTCTTGTTGTGTTCAGGTATTCTCCCTGAAGTTCTTCCTTATGTGCAAAGGCGATGCAATGGGCAATCCCATGAATTACACCAGCTTCTTCCTTAATTGTGCTGAAACATTTAGCGATGTCATCATCACTTGTTACATCACATGGAAGCACTAAAGAATGTGCATCCTCCAATGATTCAGCCAATTCACGAACACTTTTCTCCAGTCTTTCTCCCGCATATGTAAAAATTAAACGGGCACCGGCATCATGAAGGGATTTGGCTATTCCCCACGCAATACTTCTTTTATTAGCTACACCCATTACGACGAATGTTTTTCCATTTAAAGAAAGAGTCATTATTAAATCCTCCTGAGTTATTATCACATGTTATTAGTACCTAGTACTAATTGTACATCAATTCTGCGCAAAAGAAAAGCCGAAAAAAATCCTGTTGTCATTGAAGGATTTTTTTCGGCAGGATAAAGTCAATCAGATCCTAACACCATTCACAAAATTCAAGTTCCCGTTTTAATTCATCAACATATTCCTTAGATCCAGTAACAATCAAGCGGTCATTGACATGAAGTTCAGTATCTCCGTGAGGAACAATGGAATCCTTTCCTCTAAATATCCGAACGAAAATTACATCCCCTGTAAACGGGAATCTCCGAAGCATCATGCCTTCAAACTGCTCATTCTTTAATCGGATTTCATATAGAGCCGTTTCCTGGTTCGTTAATATGTTCACCACGCTTGGTGACTCGATTAATGCACGAAGCAGCGCCTTAGAGGAAAGAATAGTTGAAAACAATTCAATGTCATGCTCCCGAAGCGTTTCTTCCATATCAGGGCTTTCCATCCGGCAAATGACCCGGTCCACTCCCTTATCTTTAAAAGCAATGGATAATGTAGCATTTGTCTCTTCATCCCCTGTGGAGATTACAACAATATCCGACTCAAAAGCCTCTGTGCCTTCGAAATTCTCAATATCAAAATCATCTACTTCAATGATATCGAACAACGAGTCCGCTATCTGTTTTTCCGCCTTTTCCTGCTTCTTATGATATAAAGCCGGCTCGTAAAGGGATGACTTAAGCTCATTATAGATCGGCATAGTCATTTGGTTTGCACCAATAAAGGATACTTTAAGCTTCTTCTCCTCAGCAGCTTCCTGAGGAAATAGCTTTTTAAAGACAACAGGTGTAAATATACTTGTTATGACAGCAACTAAAATTAATGTGCCGCTCATTTCGGCAGTTATAACCCCCATTCTTTCGCCTATTGTTGCTGCAGCAATAACAAGGGAAAGAGTTGAGGTCAATAAGAAACCTGAGGCGATAACCGTCTTAATGTCATACCATCTTTTCAAGATATAAATCGGTATAAGCTTTGACAGCAGCAGAGCAATCAGCAGCAATGGTATAAGCATAAGCATCTTCGGATCTCCGAACAAAGTCCATACGTCCAGCCCTACCCCAACCATTACAAAGAAAATCGGTATAAGGAATCCGTATCCAAAAGAATCCAGCTTATGGATCATTTCCTGATTTGGCGCCAGGAGCGATACAAGAACCCCGGCAAGGAATGCACCCAGTATATTCTCTGCCCCGACTGTTTCTGATAATGCCACAAGGAAAATAATTAGTGCAAATACTGCTCGTGTTCCAATCTGAACGGTCCCTGTCGACATCGCCTCAAGAAAATTAAGGTTCTTAAACCTTCTGCCGAGGAAATACAGCAATACGCCTACCCCAAATAAGATGAGAAGGAGCCATGTATTTCCTCCGCCTTTATCATTTAGTGATACAAATACAGCCAGTAAAATCATTGTTGCCAAATCTGCAATAACTGCGATTAAAAGAATAATTTGGCCAATGCCTGTTTTCATCAAGTGTGCTTCCTTAAGAGTCGGAACTACAACTCCCAAAGAGATGGTGGAAATAATTAAAGTCATTAAAAAAGCATTATCAATGAATCCTGCCCAGACAAATAAATAGGATAGTCCTAATGAAACAAAGAATATCCCTATAAAAACAATTGAAGACACTGCAAATGAATTTGGCTCGAGTTTTCCGCTCGGCAGCTTTTCTCTCTTCTTTGAAGAAGAAAAAGCTGTAAAGTCAATCTCAAGTCCGCTCAGGAACATTAAAAATATAAATCCAAGTGTGGAAAGAGTTTCAAGCCACATATCCTCATGGACGATATTAAAGCCGCTCTTACCGATAATTAAACCAATAAGAATCTCAGCCACCACTACCGGAATAAAATTAATTTTCAGCCGGTGCAGTAATATCGGCGTAAGAAAAGCAGCTATAATAACAATGACAAGCGATGCAACCGATGCCCCATGTTCCATAAAATAACCCCCTTAACCTGTTAAATAACTCATAAATAATGTCGCCATTCCAAAATAAATTAAAATACTGATCAGATCATTGATGGTTGTAATAAATGGACCTGACGCTACAGCCGGATCAATTTTCATCCTGTGCATTAGTAAAGGGATCAGGGCTCCTGCAAGAGTGGCAACGATCAATGTAAACAATATTGAAACGCCAACTAAAACACCCAGAAAAAAATTCCCTTTCCAGAAGTAAACAATGAAAGTAACAAGAATACCGCAAATGCTGCCATTAATTAAGCCGGTCCCTGCTTCCCTTATCACCAGTTTCCATTTGTTTTCTTTCTCAAGGTCTCCTGTAGCAATTCCCCGGACAGCAACGGCCAATGCCTGTGTCCCGGTATTTCCAGCCATCCCTGCAATAAGAGGAATGAAAACAGCCAGTATGGCCACCTTATCCAATGTGTTCTCAAACCTTCCGATCAGGCTTGCAGTTAACATACCCAAAAACAGAAGGATGATAAGCCATGGAAGGCGTTTACGCGCAGCAGAAACCGGATTCCGGTCAATATGATCCATATCCGATACAGCAGCTAATTTGGAGTAATCATCAGATGCTTCTTCTTCCATGACATCCATGACATCATCAACGGTGATAATACCCAGCAAGTGATTTTGAAAATCGACAACCGGAACAGCCAGGAAGTTATAGTCCTTAATTTTTCTTGCTACATCTTCCTGGTCTTCACCCACAGATACGGAAACTACTCTGTCATTGGTGATTTCTGAAATCATCGTGTCATCATCACTTACTATCAAATCCCTTAATGAAATAACGCCTATAAGCTTTTTTTCGTCATTTACAACGTACACATAATAAATGGTTTCAGCCCTTGGCGCTTCATTCTTTAAAATATACATAGCAGAGCGAACCGTCTGATTGGCTGACAGTGAAACAAACTCGGTTGTCATAATACTTCCTGCTGTATATTCTTCGTAATGAAGCAAATCCTTAATTTCTTTTGCAGATTCATCATCCATAATGGTTAAATAGCTGACAACCTGGTCTTTATCAAGCTCATTTAAAACATCGACCGCATCATCGGCATACATTTCTGAAAGCATATCTGCTGCATTATGGGGATTCATCTCAGCAAGAACGTCTTTATAATCTTCTTCTTCAATCTCCAGATTTTCAAAAAGAGCGGCCATTTCTTCAGGAGATAGATAAAGATAAATTTTTGCACGGATATCCTCATCCAGATCTTTAAAAAATGAAGCCTGATCATATGGGTGCATATCAAGAAATTCATTTCTGAAGATATCAATTTCTTCATTTTGTAAAGATTGGATTAAAAGACTGGCATTGATGTGGGAACCTGACTTTTCCTCTGTATGACCTTCCATATCAGTTAACCTCCTCTCATTCCATTAAGCCATCCATACTCTGTTGGATAACAGGAAAATGTACTTCCCTATACTAGCAAAACTTTGTTTTTTTGTCGTCTCTGAGCAATTTGTAAATTTAATTTCCCCATTTCCCGGACTTTACAATCGTCAAAGCTTTATATGCTGCTGAAAAACAATGAGATATGATAAATATTATGAAAATTGATATGATAACAGTAGAACTTTTAAGGGAGCATTAAAATGAAACTAGATATTATTGGTGATATCCACGGCTGCTTTGCTGAATTTAAAGAACTGACTTTAAAACTGGACTATAGCTGGAAAAAAGGTTTTCCTGTTCATCCAAGCGGCAGAAAACTGGCCTTTGTGGGAGACCTTACTGACAGAGGCCCGGAGTCGCTTGCAGTCATTGATGCAGTGTATAGCCTTGCAGCAAACAACTTGGGATACTATGTCCCGGGCAACCATTGCAATAAACTCTACCGCTTCTTTTTAGGGAATAAAGTGCAAATTACACATGGACTTGAAACAACAGTCGCTGAATATGAGCAGCTGTCTCCCAAAGCACAGGATGAGGTCAGACAGAAATTTATGGAGTTATATGAAAACGCACCTCTATATCTTGTAATCGATAATAACAACCTGGTTATCGCCCATGCCGGAATTAAGGAAAGCTATATTGGGAAACATTCTTCAAAAGTAAAAACCTTTGTTCTGTATGGTGATATTACAGGAGAAAAAAATCCTGACGGCACACCTGTAAGACGTGATTGGGCAAGAGAGTATCAGGGTGATGCTGTAATCGTCTATGGCCATACTCCCTTAAAGGAAGTGATGAGTATTAATAATACCTATAATATTGATACAGGCGCTGTTTTTGGCAATAAACTAACCGCGCTTAGATATCCTGAGATGCAATTGCTATCTGTCCAATCCCGTATGCCTTTTGTTGAAGAAAAATTCAGGAAGATGTAACCAAAAAAGCCGGCAAATGCCGGCTTTACAGAAGACAATTCATGTCTTCCGGAAGCTGTTGTTCAAATATAAGGGTTTTGTGCAGGATTGGATGTTCGAAGGAAAGGCTGAAGCAGTGCAGCGCCTGCCGCCTGATGAACAGCCTTGTGCCCCCGTATAATTCGTCACCTGCAAGAGGAAAACCAAGCCAAGCCAAATGAACTCTGATCTGATGAGTTCTGCCAGTTTCAAGCTTCAGTTTTATGTGTGTAAATTCTTTATGCCGGCCGATGACCTGATAATGAGTACATGCATATTGTCCTTCCTCACTGACTTCCCGCTCAATGATACTGTCTTTCTTTCGCGCAATCGGCTGTTCTATTGTTCCTGCATCCGGGCAGATTGAGCCTTCAGCAAAGGCTTCATACATGCGATGGATTTTTCGTGAGCGCTGCTGTTCACTGAACAAATGATGTACATGCCTGTGTTTAGCAATCAGAACCAGGCCTGATGTATCTCTGTCCAGACGTGTCACAATATGGGCTGCAGACTTTAAACCGATCCGCTGATAATATCCAATCAGCCGATTAGCCAGGCTTCCGGAAGGATGTTCTCTGGACGGAATGGAATTCATACCTGCCGGTTTGTTTACTACAAGAAGATAATCATCTTCATAAAGAATATCCAGGGGCAAGTCTTCCCCTTCATGCCTTCACTTGGAACTTCTTCAGGGAAACCAACCTGAAGAACATCACCTTCTCTTAACACATAGCGGACATTGACTTCCTGATTATTCACCTGAATAAAGCCGCCGGCAAATTTTATATCTGTCAGGGCAGTTTTGGAAATATGATTGCCTTTTAAAAATTCTCTGATTAACTTGTCCGCATCCCGGGCTGTAATTTTCCATTGTAATTCAAAACGCGCCATGAGCTGTAGGCTCCTGTTCTGTCAGATGATGACCTTTCTTCAATCAGCAACAAAAGAATCGTGGACCCTTTTCCAGAATGGAAATGGCCTGAACCTCGCAAAGCGGATCTTTTCATCTGCCACTCTGAATTGAATTGACTTTACATCTTTATGAAGAAGTGTCAAATGATCAATAGTAATTTGAAAATCCGGTTCATTCACCGGCTTCAGCATACATGTATGGTGGGCCGGCAATACGAGAGGCGAGCCCACAGTACGGAATACCTTATTATTAATGGAAGCCATTTCAGCAAGCTGGATGGCAGGCAAAGAAGGGTGCAGAATTGCCCCTCCAAGCGCTTTATTATATGCTGTGCTTCCTGATGGTGTAGAAACACACAGGCCATCTCCGCGGAACCGTTCAAAATGCTGGCCTCGAATTTCCACATCCATAACTAAGGTACCTTCTACAGCCTTGACCGTAGATTCATTTAATGCAAGATAACGGGTTTCCTTCCCGCCATGCTGGTAGCGGATAATCACTTCAAGGAGCGGATATTCAATTACCTGATACGGGGTTTTGGCAATTGCAATGACAAGCTTTTCGATTTCCTCCGGAACCCAGTCTGCATAAAAGCCAAGATGGCCTGTGTGTATACCTACAAAGGCTGTCTTGTCCAGGCGGCTGCTGTATCGGTGAAAGGCATAGAGTAAAGTACCATCCCCGCCTACCGATATGACTATATCAGGCTCTTCTTCATCATATGTAAGCTCGAAATCCAATAAATAGGTTCTCATTTTGTGCATGAGTGTATTCGATTTTGAATCTCCTTTTGAGGTAATGGCAAATTTCATCTTATCCAAGCTCCTCTTTTATACTGTTAGTTTTCTCCCTTTTGCTGTTTTTCTTTTTTCTTGTAAAGAATGCCTGGGCATCCTGGATTTCACCGCGAATGAGTGACATTTCTTCATCCAGCCTGAAAGCAGCCTCTGCCGCCCTCTGGAGCCGCATCCGAATATCCTCAGGGAATTGGCCCTTATATTTATAATTCAGAGAGTGTTCCACCGTGGCCCAGAAATTCATAGCAAGAGTTCTGATCTGAATCTCTGCGAGGATTTTTTTTTCTCCCTTGATCGTCTGTACAGGATAGCGGATCACGACATGGTATGAGCGGTAACCGCTTGCTTTTTTATGAGATATATAATCTCTTTCTTCTACAATTTCAAAGTCATTTCTTTGTCTTAATAGTTCAACCACTCTCTTAATATCATCAACAAATTGGCACATCATTCTTACACCGGCAATATCCTGCATTTCTGACTCCAATCTGTCGAGTGGAATGCCTTTTTGGTTTGCTTTATCCAGAATGCTGGCAATTGGCTTTACCCTTCCGGTAACAAATTCAATCGGAGAATGGGAAGAATCCATTTCAAATTGGCTTCTCATGCCTTTTAGCTTAATTTTCAACTCTTCAACCGCCTGCTTATATGGCGCCAAAAATAAGTCCCAATGCTTCACCTGCAACACCACCAAATATCCGAAATAAAAAAGACGGCAACTGCACCTGCTGGCAGGTGCTTTCATGCTCCTGTAAATCAGCAAATAAATCTCTGTTCAAATACATAGCCTATCTCTATATCCAAGTATTAAGCCGCTTAAACATTTAATTGGAATACATTCTCTACTTTTTCTACCATTTCATTTCCATAATTGCTGTTCCCGCGGATATTTTCTATTAAGTCTCCTAATTCCTCATGAAATCCTGCAAGCTCAAGGCGAGCTTGATTAATGTCAGAAGCATAAACCCGCAGACGGCCATCAAGTGCCTTTTTTAATTCCGGCCAGACTGTTTCCGGAAGGGAAATATATGTATAGTCATCGTTTTTCTCTGCTATATAAATAAATGAAAGATTATCGGAATCAGCTAATATTTGCTGCATAGCGGTTAAGCCTGAAACGGTACCAGACTCTATTCCCAAGATTAATTCATTTTCTGCCCATTCTGCATTTATAATTGTAAGTTTCTGTTTCATTTTTCTACCTCCATTGTCATTACCTATTCTATCGCAGATTTTATGGACAGTAAAACCCCTGCTGCAATTTTTACAGCCGCAGGAAGCAAACTCCCCTGAATGAATTTATCACAAACTTAAAAAACTCTTCAAAGGATTGAAGTCCATGCTTAATAAGGAGATAATACAGATAATTACTTATAGCTGAGGTGTACAGGCTTGTCTAATAAAAATATTGAAATCGAATTTAAAAACATGATCACCAGAGATGAATTTACCGCTTTAATGAATTTTTTCAATATAAGAAGTGAAGATTTTTCCGAACAGGAGAATCATTATTTTGATACACCTGATTTTTTATTGAAGGAAAAAGGAAGTGCCTTAAGGATCAGGCAAAAAAACGGCTCGTTTGAATTGACTCTAAAACAGCCCCACCCTGAAGGGCTGCTGGAGACTAATGAAGATCTTTCTGAATCTGAAGCAGCAGAGATGATTCAGACAGGGAAAATCCCTAGGGAACAGATTAAAGAATCCTTAGAAGAGCTTGGCATAAAGACAGATAACCTTCAATACTTTGGCACTCTCACAACAAAACGTGCAGAAAAGGAATACAATAAAGGGTTGGCTGTTCTTGATCACAGCCGATATTTAAATAAGGAAGATTTCGAATTAGAATTTGAAGTAGATAATTGGAAGGAAGGACAAATGGTTTTTCTTAATTTACTTCAGCAGCTTAACATTCCTGTCAGGAAGACCGAAAATAAAATTAAGAGGTTTTATAACGAAAAATACAGACAGCAAAAGGCTAATAGAAACTGACCTTTTGCCAAGGAGCAATACAATGAACATAGACCAGCTAAAACTATTGATGGATCTGCAGGCACTGCAAGGCTTCAATAACTCTAAACAAACAAATACTTCTAACCCTCTGTTTCAAGAGCTGCTGGCAGGGCTGGTTTCGGAAAACAATGGTTCATCACCTCAAACCACCGGCGGACTAGGATCAATTGCGTCTTTAAAGCCTTATATTAGTGCTTTACATACTGCTTCTCCTGCAGCTGCTGCTCTACCGCCAGTTAAGCTAACCAAGTTAGCCGAATCCACTAAAAGTGATTTTGATGATCTGATTCAAAAAGCATCAGATAAGTTTAATGTGCCTGTTGATCTGATTAAGTCAGTCATTAAGCAGGAATCAAACTTTAATCCGAACGCCGTCAGTCATGCAGGTGCTTCCGGCTTGATGCAGTTAATGCCGGAAACAGCCAGGGGGCTTGGTGTTAATAATATCTTCGACCCTGCAGAAAACATTTTTGCAGGAGTCAAATATTTACGGCAAATGATGGACAGATATGGGGAGAATGTAGAACTTGCACTGGCAGCCTATAATGCCGGACCTGGAAATGTAGATAAATACGAGGGGATACCGCCTTTTAGAGAAACCCTAAATTACATAAAAAAAGTTACCACTTCATTTATGGCTTAAGCTTCAGAACGGCCGCCCGATATACCGGGCGGCTTTTTTATGTTTTTTTCAGCAAATGTTCCGGATTGACAGCATGGGCTTAATCCATACTAAAAAAATAAGCTTGCCAAGGAGACGTTAAAGAGTACAGTAAGCTATTTGTTTGAGATATAAACCCCTCATTGATAAAATATAAAGAGATTACAGCAATTGATATCAAATAGGAAGTTTTTTTTAAAATGATTAACTCATAAAAAGGAGTTTTAAATATGGCCGAGAAAATGCACACTCCCTTCGACGCTATTGGTGAGGAAAAGCTTCACCAGCTAATTGACGCTTTTTACCTGCGCGTAGGACAACATCCTGATCTCGTTCCTATTTTTCCAGATGACCTGACAGAGACAGCCAGAAAACAAAAACAATTTATGACTCAGTATTTAGGAGGACCTCCTTTATATACTTCAGAACATGGCCATCCTATGCTTCGTGCGCGGCACATGCCTTTTCCTATAACAGAATCCCGGGCAAGGGCCTGGCTTTCATGCATGAATGAAGCGATGGACCATATCGGGCTGGATGGACAATTGAGGGAAGACTTTTTCTCCAGACTTGTGCTCACTGCTCAGCATATGATCAATACACCTGAGACCGGAGTGAAAGGTGATAGCCCGTGAATATGCCAGAATCCAATGAAATCAAGTTCACGTCACCACATTGCTATGGCAGTGAAAAAAAGCCCATAGAAGTCTATATGTTTGTTGACCCACTTTGCCCTGAATGCTGGGCACTGGAGCCTACCTTAAAAAAGCTTCTGATTGAATATGGCCGCTATTTCTCCATAAAGCATGTATTAAGCGGCAGGCTGGCAACTTTAAATATGGGGAAAAGACAAAACTACGAAAACATTGCGGATTTGTGGGAAAAGACAGCAAGCCGTTCTGGAATGTCATGTGATGGAAACCTCTGGTTCGAGAATCCAATTTCTTCCCCGCATCTGGCTTCAGTTGCAATTAAAGCGGCTGAATTACAGGGGAGAAAAGCTGGCATCAAATTTTTACGCAAGCTCCAGGAAGTTTTATTTCTTGAAAAGCAGAATGTGTCAAATTTTGAGGTTCTAAAGGATTGTGCTAAGGAAGTCGGTCTTGATGTAGTAGAATTTGTTTCTGATATTCACTCAGATAGTGCAGCCAAAGCTTTTCAATGCGATTTAAAAATAACTTCTGAAATGGATGTTCAAGAAATACCAACTCTTGTCTTTTTCAATGAAAACATAGAAGATGAAGGCATCAAAGTAACCGGGTATTATCCTTATGAAATTTATGAACAGATTTTGGAAGAAATGCTGCCTGCTAAACCTGAGCGTGCTCCTCTTCCACCCCTGGAATATTTCTTGAAATATTTTAAGCTGGTGGCAAGTAAGGAGATCTCCGTAGTATACGATATGACAGACAGCGAAGTGAACAAGGAAATGAAAAAGCTTCAGCTAAAGCAAATCGCTGAATATGTACCTGCTAAATACGGTAATTTCTGGAGATATTCCGGGTAATCTCAAAGCTGTGCAAACTGCACAGCTTTATTTTTCATGAAAAAACCATGCAGTCTTATGCACGGCTCTTTCACAGTTTATTTTTTACGAACAAAGGGGATGGGAGAAATTTTTCACGTCCAAACAAAAGGGGTAAATGCTTGCATGTGATCAACTTCACAACTGTACTATATCATGACGAAAATGAACAAGGCAATAAGTTTGTGCCCTTTTTCACAATATTGTCAAAATCATGTCATGACACTCTGGACAACCGCATAAAATAGTTGTAACAATGCCCCAGGAGGAGACTGCAATATGAAAAAGCTGCCTGTATTTCTGATGCTGATGCTCATTTTAGTCTCCTTTATTTTGAATATTTTTGGCCTTATGAAACTTATTCCCCTTTTCATTACGTCACCTATTCTATTTATTTCACTTCTGATCTTATGTTTATATTTGAATGACCGAAGGAGATTTAAGGGGTTTTGAACACCAAAAAAAGGTGCCGGGCAATTTAGCCTGGCACCTTTCCTGTTAAGAAAGCAATTTTTCCATTTCATTAAGCTTTTCTTCAAATACTTTGCAGGCATCCTCAATCGGCTTGCTGCTCGTCATATCTACACCGGCTTTCTTTAGCACTTCAATTGGGTAGTCCGAGCTCCCGGATTTCAGGAACTCAATATATCTGTCAACTGCAGGCTGGCCTTCCTGGAGGATTTGCTTGCTTAATGCCGTAGCCGCACTGAAGCCTGTTGCATATTGATAAACATAATAATTATAGTAGAAATGCGGGATTCTGGACCATTCTAGGCCGATTTCCTCATCAATTATGATATCTTCATCCCCAAAATACTTCTTATTAAGTTCATAATATTCTTTAGTCAATGAATCAGCAGTCAGGGCTTCATTGTTTTGCGCCTTTTGGTGAATAAGATGTTCAAATTCTGCAAACATGGTCTGACGGAAAACAGTGCCTCTAAAGCCTTCAAGATAGTGATTCAGCAGATACAGCCGCTTCTTATCATCATCAATTGTTTTTAGCAGATAATCGTTTAAGAGGGCTTCATTACAAGTAGAGGCAACCTCTGCAACAAAAATTGAGTAGTTTCCATAAGGGTATGGCTGATATTTTCTTGTGTAATAGCTGTGAACCGAATGCCCAAATTCATGAGCAAGAGTAAATAAGTTGTTCACATTATCCTGCCAGTTCATTAGTATATAAGGGTTGGTGCCATATGTTCCCGAAGAATAAGCGCCGCTCCTTTTGCCCTTATTCTCATGAACATCCACCCATCTATTTTCAAAACCCTCTTTTAAAATATTTAGATAGTCTTCACCAAGCGGCTTTAATCCTTTTAAAATCATATCTTTTGCTTCATTATAAGGTATCTCCATTTTTACTTCCTTCACTAAAGGAGTGTAGAGATCGTACATATGAAGCTCCTTAACCCCAAGAACCTTCTTGCGGAGTTTGACATAGCGATGCAGCAAATGCAGGTTATCGTTAATAGTATTGACCAGATTTTCATAAACACTTTCAGGAATATTGTCCGCAGAAAGGGCAGCATGGCGTGCGGAATCATAATTCCGGATCTTTGCGTTGAAATTATCTTTCTTTACGTTTCCGCTTAGAGTGCTTGCAAATGTATTGCGAAACTTCCCATAAGTTTCATATACAGCTTTGAATGCATCATACCGGACACGCTGCTCATCACTTTCCAGAAAACGGATGAATCGTCCGTGAGTAATTTCGACTTCTTCCCCATTTTCATCTTTAATGGACGGAAACTCCAAATCAGCATTATTCAGCATGCCAAAGGTATTACTGGAAGCCCCAAGCACCTCGGAAGCTTGAGCAAGCAGGGATTCCTGCTCAGCAGATAATACATGAGGCCTTTGAAGATTAATTTCCTCCAGTGAATGTTTATATAATTGCAGCTCGGTTTTTTCCTTCAAAAAGCCTGCAATCTTCTCTTCATCTTCAGCCAGCAGCTCAGGAACAATATAGGCAAGCGCACTAGCAGCTTCAGAATACAAGTTTTTAATTTTGTCATCCATTCCCTGATAAAATGAATTTGTTGTATCCTGGTCATAACGCATATGGGCATATGTATAAAGCTTCCCAAGGCGCGAAAGTAAATGATCCTGGAACTGAAGCGCTGCATATAATGTTTCAGCACTTTCCCCGAGCCTCCCCTGATACTTACCTGCATCCGGAATCAGCTTCTGTATCTCACTGTATTCCTTGTTCCATTCATCATCAGAAGGGAATATATCCTCCAAACGCCAAGTATCTTCAGGTAAAATCTCATTCCTTGCCGGCAGTTTCTTTACAGTTGTTTCATTAGTCATACATTCATCCTCCATTCAAAAGTCCCATTACACTATCTTCTCTTTGAAGAAAAAAATTCCTGCTTTTTAAAGAGCAAAAATGGAAGTCTTTGATTATTTTATGTTAAATAAGATTTTTCATTTATTTGCCCTGCAAAATTCTTTGAGTGATGCCTCTATAAAAGTCGTCCTCTATTTGGATTAAATGGGAATAATGATCAAGCTCACCGGTTATTTCTGTTTTTTTGTATAAACCTTTTTCTGCATGTTTAACAATGTTTAAGCTGATAAGGACATCAAGATATTCTTTAATCGCATGGATTTCGGAGCCTGTTTGAACGAGTGGGATTGACCTTATTTTTATATCGTTATTCTTTACCCTGTTGCGAAAGGCTGCAATCATCTGCGGAAGCGAGAAGGGTCCCTCTTTGCCGATAATATCCATAAACAAATAACTCTGCCACTGTATAGGTGAGGTTTCTATATATGGAGAATAACGTACAGGAAGGCCAATTTCAGGCGGGAGGAACGCAGGAGCAATTGAGCGGGAGTATAAATCCTGAAGAAAGTTATTTCTAATAGCACCGCTATTTTGTGAAAGGGAATTCTTTATTTTCCGAACTTCTCTTTTCCATTCTTCTAGATTTAAATCATCTTTAAAATATGGATTAAATAATATAGCTGGATTTGCTTGGAAAATTGGTTTTACATCAAAGTGCGCGCAGGCATTTCTGACTGTAAGGGGCTGGATATGGTGGATATTAATAAAAGACTTTGTAGTGGGGCAAAAAGAAGGGATTACCCAATGGCCTGAAGCTGCTTGCCGAAGAAATAGGTATTGGAAACCAGATAAAGTAATTTTTGTTTTACCCGTACGCTTAAAACTTTTCCCTGCCAGTATCCAAATTGGAACGATACCTGACTTAAAGTAGGCTTCTGTCCGCTTTATAAATAGCTCCTCCGAAATGCTTGAACATTGATATTCAAGAGCATAATGAACACCTTCATAATGGACACTAATATCCGGCCGCTGTGATATTTCCGGATAATATGGTTCCAGAATTGGATTTAAACCTTTTTTCTTTAGCCATTGAAACAATAACACCTTTCCGGACATATGGTATTCTGATTCCCTTTCATACCTTTCCGGACATTCAGAACCCTTTCTGTGGCTGAAATGCGGGATTCTTTTCTTTCCAATTTTCATGATTACTTTCTCTTCGCATTCCGGGCAGTAAAAGTTGTGATTTTCCCTGTACTGCTGTAGAGCCGGGATGCTGTGTGAACCTATGAGGCTTATTCGCACTCCATTCACTGTTGAGGCAACTAACAAATGACCATCTCCTTTCCTCCTTATTGTTCTATTTTCAATGGCTAAATTCCTTTTTATCTGATGGATTCTCTTACAAGATTTTTCTATGCTAATCGTTTATTTCAAAGGCAGTTCACGTACAAAAAAGCCGATTTCATAATGAAGTCGGCTTTTCCTTACTATTTAAAATGTTTTCTCAGATTTTCAAAAACATCATTTTCTATAATCAATTTACCATATTCCATTACACGGTGAATAGTTGTACTTGTTTCGTGTCCGTATTCAAGAAGAATACTCAGCATGTTATCTATGTCATCCTCTTCAAAAAGCTCTTCAGGGAATTCTGCGAATAAATAGTATTTCCCTTCAAAGGAATATAGCCTCGTAGTAATGGAATCAAGAATTGACCGCTTTGATAATGAAATAATGTCTTCAAAATCTTTAAATGTTAATAGAAACTCAAGATCTCCTTCATATCCGTTATCATTATCATCATCGGATTTACGGAAATGATGATCAAGCATTTCCTCTATATGTTCATCCACAGGCAAATCTTTCACTTTTTCATCCGGGACAGGAAGCTCAAACTTTTGACCATCCTTTGATAGCTGAGCTTTTGTTACAAGAACCTCCAAACCCTTATCCAACGCTTGAACCTGGATCCATAAAGGACCTTCAACAAGAAATTCTTCCTCCTGATGGACTTCATCCATCATTTCCCAAAAGAGTTCCTCACTCCGCTCACGATTGTACCAAATCTCTTCACGGTCAAAGCCTCTTTCTTCTATATCAAGATAAGAAATGTAAAATTTAACGGTATGATCATTAATACGTTCGATTTCCATGCAGCAACTCTCCCTTCTGGCTATGATTGAAGGGACTAAATACCCCCAGCAGTCATGTGTTATCCATTTACCCGTAAATCAATTGGTTAATCCCCGATTAAATTGAAGGTAAAATGTATTTTGTACCTTGTACTTTTATTTTATGACAAATTGAGCATAAAGGGAATTAAAAAGTCATATGTTTAAAAAAACCGTTAAATGCCTATATTGTCCCAGTTGGTCCATTTTTTCTCAATGGCTTAACTAAATATTCTCTTATTATATCCATTTTCCTTTTTCTTTTTCACACAAAAGACAAAAAGACCTTCTTCTGTTAAACAGAAAGAAGGCCTCTCAATTTTAAGTATATTTGTTAATTAACCATACGCTGTGCTTCACGCAACTGGTAAGTACGGACTTTTCTTGGAAGGAAACGTCTTATTTCGTCCTCATTATATCCAACTTGCAAACGTTTTTCATCAAGAATGATTGGACGTCGAAGCAGCCCAGGGTTTTCCTTGATTAGCTCAAATAAATCTTGGAGAGGCATTGATTCAAGGTTTACATCAAGCTTTTGGAATGTCTTTGAGCGAGTTGAAATAATTTCATCTGTTCCATCTTCAGTCATTCGAAGAATTTCTTTGATTTCATCAATCGATAGCGGTTCTGAAAAAATATTTCGTTCTTTATAGGCAATTTCATGCTCTTCCAACCATGATTTAGCTTTCCTGCAGGATGTACAACTTGGTGAAGTGTATAATGTGACCATTTTACAAATTCACACTCCTTAAATTTAGACATATATGAAACTATCAGAGATTATATTTGTTTAATCAAATATTTCTAGAGTATTCTAGATTAAAATAACTTTAATCAAGGAATTTATATTATTTATTATACACTAAACAATATCTCTTTGGTATAACTTTTTATAAATATGATAAAAGTATTAAACATTCATTAAACAAACGGATTAAGAATTAGAATCTACTTAATAAGACGAATGAACAAGCAAAAAGTTTCATTTTTTTATATGTTTTTTGTTATAATTCCTTCCATAAAGTTTCTTAAGCCTAAACCTAAGGAAATTTTATGTATGATTTTTTTTAGTTCAATACTAAATTATTCTTTATATACCCCTGTTAATTTTTAATAAACCAAAATACTTATAAATATTTTCTCAATTAATTAATGAAAATGAAAACACAGCCATTTACAAAAATGGCTGTGTTTTTCCAAATCCTTATAAATCCTCTAAGACATCCGTTCCATTTTTATCTTCTTCATAAGTCAGTACCTCATCTACTGGCTGATATGACTTTCCATAAAAATGTGAATCCTTATAAGTGTGAATCATTTCATAGGTTTTCTTCATGGCTTCATAAATCATTTCTTCACTTTCGTTCTCAGGGGACCAATATAGAATTTCCATTGTATTGATTTCATTGGTCGCAAGAGACCGGCGGCTGTACCCGATTGATTGGGCGTGCTCAAACCCTTCTCTTTTATAGAACTTGAGGCGCTTTTCAGTATCCGTGTCTTCATAATCAACCGGCTCCACTTCCAATATGATCGGTTTGCCTTTGGCTTTAAGAGTTTGAAGTAGTTTATGGCCAAGTCCCTGTCCTCTGGATTCCTTCGAAACAAACAGATAATCAATAAAAACAAAGTTATCCAGCTCAACATACATAAGAACATGATGTGGACCTTCATCTTTATGATAGATGTCTGACCGTTCCTTTAATAAGGTTTCCATATGTTCTCTTGATTTCATTTCTTCAATAGGGAAATATTGATTCAGTTTTTCATACCAATGCATGGATCTTCTCCTTTTTTGCCCGTAAACAAACTATTGTTTGAAGAGCATGAATATTTATTCCAGCATGATAAGCTCCCAGCTTTCCTTTCCACTTACTTAGGCGATATTATTTCTAATCAGATTAAGTATTTGTGGAATTTCCCCTTTTAATACTGGAAAATTTCGAATAAAATATGATTAGGGATGTTTAAACACTAACTAATCACAGGAGACTGTGAAAAGAAAGATGGAGGTTTATCATGGTTGGTTACATAACTGATTTAACGATTGTTGCATTGCTTATAATTGGATTTACTGCCTTGTTAGGTGTACTAACTAATGGTATTGGAGAAAAGATTTTTGGCGGTAAAAATAAATCCGAATTCGTGGATCAATCCGCTAGAGTGCAGACTGGATGGAAAAGCGTAGGCGGACAAAAAAAGCAGTAGCCTATGCCTCTATACTATGATACCGCATACAAAATTTGTGTCAAATAATATGTAACTTAATTAATTGATAAACAAAAGCAAAAAGAGACCGAAATAATCGGCCTCTTTTTGCTTTTATGGTGTATAATCAACATTTTGTGTATACGAATTACCCGCATTCCATAAAAGGAATTCATCAATTCCCTGTTCTTTCAGTGCCTTTATCTGCGCTTCAACTTCCGCTCTTCCATACTTCTTATAGTTTCCTGCTCCTAAATAAGAGGCTGTAAAGTCCTGAAGCCATGGTCTGGATACAGGGGGACTATCCAACTCTTCCAATTTTCGATTCTCAAGCTTAGCATATTCAGAAACCAGCTTATAAGGTTCCAGGTCCGGCTTGGCTATACCGAAATAAGAGGTCCAGTGGCTTGGATAAATCATTGAAGAAATTACATCCACATGTTCTGAGATCTTAGAGAAATTTTGGCCAATTCCCGGAGCCTCTGGAAGGGTCGCCGTGTAGCCAAAGATATCGACCGAGACCTTTACCCCATATGGCTCGAGCTGCTTCCTGGCATACTCGACAAAGTCAGTAACCGCACTTACACGCTTTTGTACATTTTCAATTTTAAGATTTTCGTATTCACCCATACTATATTTCAAGGAGCTATCGCGGTGTTCAAACCCCTCAGGAAATCGGACATAATCAAATTGAATCTCCTGAAACCCCATTTTAGCAGCTTCGATTGCAATTCCAATATTGTAATCCCAAACCTCTTTTAAAAATGGATTTACAAACGACTCACCTCTGCCATTCTTCCAGACTGTTTTCCCTTCTTTATATGACCATTCCGGCTTTTTATTCGCCAGAACAGAATCCTTGAAAACGACCACCCGGGCAATCGGATAAATTTGCTTTTCTTCCATGGTTTTCAAGATTTTTTTTGGATCATTTATGTAAGGCTTGCCGATATCGGCATATGGTGATTTTTCTTCTGGAATATACGTCAGGTTGCCCCAATCATCCTTAATGTCAATTACCATCGCATTCAAATCGGTATCATCCATCAATTTTACTAATTTATTAAACTTTTCACCCCCTGCTGAGTGGCCTGTGACATATATCCCCCTTACTGCATCTGGATATTGAAAATGATAGCCGGAATCAAATTGAAAACGGCTGACTTTTTCAGGAAGGGTTTTCACAAGCGAAACATGTTCCCTTTTAGGATTTAGTCCTGATTCCTGATTTTCCTGTTCTTTTGCCTCACCTGGATCGGCTGACATGAATAAAGCTGATACTAACATTAAGGCAGCAGCTACGTTTAATGCCTTGTTCACATGTTTTGCCCCCTTATCTGAGTATTCTCTTTGATACCCTAATTATAAAATTATTTCAAAGAATTAAGAACTATCTTTATACTAAATTATCTTAATAAGTATTCTTTAAACCAATTTTAATAAAAAACTATCAAAATCCTGTTTAAATAAACAAATTGACGGAAAAATATAAATAATTGAAAATTCTCATAGTAATATTCCGGAAAATGATGTATTATATAGAAAGTACACATTAGCGAATAAAAGTGTTAAAGAGAATTCCCACACTCTTCATATTTGACTGGACCATTTACATCTTGGTAATTCCTTTATAGCGAACATTTACTTTTCCAGGATGTAAAAAACGATCTCAGTCGAGATCGTTTTTTGTTATTTTGCATATTTAGCTTTTAATTCGTTGTACTCTTTTTCAGAGCAATAAACAAAATGACCAGGTGTTATTTCGCGCATTTCCAGCTTTTCATTATCAGCATAATTGTGAACTGCCGGATCATATGATTTTCTTCTGCGGGTACGTTCCGTTTCAGGATCTGGAAGCGGAATAGCTGACAGCAGTGATTGAGTATATGGGTGCATAGGGTTATTATATAAATCTTCAGCTGGTGCAAGTTCAACCAGTTTACCGAAGTACATAACACCGATGCGGTCACTGATGTATTTAACCATAGATAAATCATGTGCGATAAACAGATATGTCAATCCTTTTTCACGCTGCAATTTTTTCATAAGGTTTACTACCTGAGCCTGAATGGACACGTCCAATGCTGAAATGGGCTCATCGGCAATAATAAAATCCGGGTCAACCGCAAGCGCGCGGGCAATCCCTATACGCTGTCGTTGTCCGCCTGAGAATTCATGAGGATAACGGTTAGCATGTTCTTTGTTAAGACCAACCGTGTCCAAAAGTTCGTAAACCCTCTCCATACGTTCCTTTTTGCTTTTTGCCAAGCCGTGAATATCGATTCCTTCAGCAATAATATCGGCAACCGTCATACGCGGGTTTAAGGAAGCATAAGGATCCTGGAAGATCATTTGCATTTTTCTGTTAAACTTTTTCAGTTCTTTTGCAGATTTTTTGCCGTGAACATCTTCACCTTCAAAAAGAACCTGCCCATCTGTTGCATCGTATAATCTGATAATAGTTCGTCCAGTAGTTGATTTACCGCAGCCAGACTCACCAACAAGCCCAAGGGTCTCTCCCTTATAAATATCAAAAGTAATCCCATCAACCGCTTTTACCATATTCGGACGGCCTACATTGAAATGCTGTTTTAAGTTTTTAATTTCAAGCAATTTTTCTGCCATTATTATTTTCCCTCCTTCACTACTACAGGCTTTTCAAAAGTGGAGGATAATTGGCGCATACGTTTTTTTACAGCTTCCGGCGGCTCAACCTTTGGAGCATCCGGGTGAAGAAGCCATGTTTTCGCAAAATGTGTTTCAGAGATTTGGAACATCGGCGGCTCTTCTTCAAAATCAATAGCAAGTGCATATTGATTTCTGGCTGCAAACGCGTCTCCTTTTGGAGGGTTCGTCAAATCCGGAGGTGTCCCTGGAATAGCAGCTAATTCAGCTTTCTCATCATTTTCCAGGCTTGGCATGGACGCAAGCAATCCCCATGTATAAGGATGACGCGGGTCATAGAATATTTCATCTACAGTTCCCATTTCAACAATCTGGCCAGCATACATTACAGCTACCCGGTCCGCAACATTTGCCACAACACCGAGGTCATGCGTAATAAAGATGATAGATGTATCCATTTTATTTTGCAGATCTTTCATAAGCTCCAAAATTTGTGCCTGAATCGTAACGTCAAGTGCAGTTGTCGGCTCATCAGCGATAAGCAGCTTTGGATTGGCTGCAAGGGCGATCGCAATCATCGCACGCTGTCTCATACCGCCGGAGAATTCATGAGGATATTGATTTACCCTTTTCTCAGGCATTGGAATACCAACAAGTCTCAGCAATTCAATTGCTCTGTTTTTGGCATCAGTCTTTGACATATTTTGATGTTTAATCAGCACTTCCATTATCTGTGTTCCAACTCTCATTGTTGGATTCAATGATGTCATTGGGTCCTGGAAGATCATACTGATTTCTTTGCCGCGGATCTTTTCCATTTGTTTTTCTGTTTTGGGTACGATGTCTTCTCCGCTTAAAAGAATTTGCCCGCCTGAAATACGGCCTGGCGGCATAGGTATTAACTTCATAATTGACTGGGAAGTAACACTTTTGCCTGACCCTGATTCACCAACAATCGCAAGCGTCTCTCCCTTATGAAGGTCAAAGCTGACTCCACGGACTGCTTTTACTGTACCTCCATATGTTTGGAATGAGACTTCTAAATTTTTTACTTCAAGTAATTTTTCCATGTTCTCACTCCTTATTTACGCATTCTTGGATCTAGAGCATCACGCAAGCCGTCGCCAACCACGTTAAATGCAAAGATCGTTAAGCAGATAAACACAGCAGGGAAGAATAATCGCCATGGATAGTAACGCATAGCCGACAGTCCATCATTGGCCATTGTTCCCCAACTCGCAATCGGCGGTGTTAACCCAAGACCAATAAAGCTTAGGAATGCTTCTGTAAAAATAGCAGAAGGGACAGTCAGCGTCATTGTGACCAGAATAGGCCCCATTGAATTTGGTATTAAGTGTTTGCCCATAATCCTGCTTGTATTGGCACCAAGTGTTTTGGCAGCCAGGACATATTCCTGATTTTTAAGAGATAACACCTGTCCGCGGACGATACGCGACATATTGATCCATCCAGTTATGGACATGGCTATAATCATAGTCGACAATCCCTGTCCAAGTACAACCATTAACAAGATTACTAATAATAGATAAGGTACACCATATAAAATATCGGCAAAGCGCATCATTCCTTCATCTGTGCGTCCGCCTTTATAACCGGCAATACCGCCCCAAAGCACACCAATAATCAAATCAATTACAGCTGCTGCAACCCCAATGAAGATGGAAATTCGTGCACCTTCCCATGTACGGGCAAACATGTCACGACCAAGGTCATCCGTTCCAAACCAATGTTCAGAAGAAGGGGACTGATTTTTGTTGCTTAGATCATTTGATGCATAATCATATGGAGTCATATATGGTCCAAAGATTGCCATGAAGATCAGCAGTCCTAATAATACTAATCCAAACAGGGCAAGCTTGTTTTTTCGAAATCTAATAAATACATCCTTCCAGAAAGAAAGACTTGGTTTTGAAATTTTTTCAGCTTCACCAAGCTGTGTTCCGACTAACTTAAATTTATCTTTCGAAATCTGCATAATTACTCTCCTTTCTTCCCGCCTGCAAGTTTGATGCGTGGGTCGATGATTCCGTATGCAATGTCAACAAGGAGAATAGATACAAGCAACAGAATACTGTAGAAAACGGTTACACCCATTATGACCGTATAGTCACGGTTGTTGATACTAGTTACAAAGTGCGCACCAAGTCCAGGAATACCGAAGATTCTTTCAATAACGAAACTTCCTGTTAAAATACCCGCTGTCAGTGGCCCCATATAAGTTACTACTGGTAAAAGGGCATTACGTATCGTGTGTTTTACTGTAATTACTCCCCTGCTTAAACCTTTTGATTTAGCAGTCTTAATATAATCATTTGCCAGAACTTCAAGCATGCTCGAACGAGTCAGCCTCGCGATAAACGCCATTGGTGTTGAAGCCAATGCCACGGCTGGCAGAACGCTGTGCATAAAAGATTCCCACCGTGCTACAGGGAAAATACCCATTTTTATTGCCAGGAAATATTGCAAGAATGATGCCATGATAAAGGAAGGTACTGAGATACCTAATACAGCCACAATCATTGCTGTGTAATCCGGCCATCTATTGTGCTTTAATGCCGCAATAATTCCTAAAAGAACTCCTACTGCAACGGCGATAAAAATGGCTTCCATTCCAAGAAGAAATGAAACAGGGAAACCTTCATTAATCAAGTCGTTAACAGTTTGACTTTTATATTTAAATGACGGGCCGAAATCCCAATTCACGATCCGAACTAGATACTCCCAATATTGTGCATACCAAGGCTTGTCCAAGCCAAAATGAGCATTCAGGTTAGCTTCAATTTCGGGAGGAAGTTTTTTCTCAGATGCAAAAGGGTTTCCGGGTGCAATGCGCATGAAGAAAAAAGTTGCCGTAACGATCATCCATAAAGACAGAAGCATGTACAGCAAGCGTTTTCCAATATATTTCGCCATTGTCAAACACCTCCAATTTATTACTATGCCTTAATCAGAAACGAAGGTATATGGGACAATTACTCCCATATACCTTTCGTCTTAATCACTATTTTTTATTCAAAGTGTGCCCACTTGTACTGAACATCACCAAGACCAGATACAACAACATCTTTTAAGCCTTCAGCCTGTACCCAGTTATTAGTGTAGAAGTAAATTGGTGCTACTGGCATATCTTCCATGAAGATTGCTTCTGCATCCTTTAATAATTGCTGGCGAGCTTCAGCATCTGCTTCAGTTGCAGATTTTGCAAGAAGATCCTGGAACTCTTTGCTCTCCCATCCAGTACTGTTGTTACCGCCATCGGCGTCACGGTACATTTCAAGGAAGTTCATCGCATCATTGAAGTCACCTAACCAGCCTAAACGGCCAACTTGGTAATCCATTGTATTGATTTTATCAAGGTATACATTCCACTCTGCGTTATCAAGATTTACTTCAACACCAAGGTTTTGCTTCCACATATCCTGAATTGCCTGAGCAATTTTTTGATGTGCTTCAGAAGTGTTATAAGATAACGTTACAGCAGGAAGCTCAGACGCATCTTTATATCCAAGTTCTTCTAGACCTTTTTGTAAAAATTCTTTTGCTTTTTCTACATCATTGTCAGGGAAATAACCCTTTTCGTTCTCTTCAAACATTGTTGGAGGAACGATTGCCATCGCAGGAAGCTGTTCACCCTGAAGGATGTTATCAATGATTTCCTGACGGTTGATAGCATGTGCAAATGCTTTACGGATATTTACGTTGTTGAATGGCTCAACAGTTGTATTGAACTTATAGTTATAGATACCAGCGATTGGCTGAGTTGTCAGGCGTCCATCATCTTTAAGAGCCTGCATTGCATCAGTTGGCAGGGCACCAGTAGGAGCTCCAGCCCAATCTAGTTCGCCATTATCAAACATTGATAATTCAGTGTTAGGATCATTGATCATAATCATTTCAATGCTGTCCAGCTTAACTGTTTCAGCATCCCAATAAGTTTCGCTCTTTTCAAGAACGATCTTATCGCTGTGAGACCATTCTGTTAAATGGAAAGGTCCGTTAGTTGTATAGTTTTCACCAGCATCAGTTGCCCACTCTGGATTAGCTTCAGCAACTTTGCTGTTAACCGGCAGATAAGTATAGAAAGCTGTCAATTCCAAGAAATATGGAGTTGGGTTAACAAGCTTAACTTCAAGAGTTTTGTCATCTACTGCTTTAACGCCTACAGCATCTAGTGAGCCTTCGCCAGTATTTGCTGCTTCAGCACCTTCGATGTAGTAAAGCTGGTATGCATATGTTGAGTTGTTAGCTGGATCAAGTGCCCATTTCCAAGCATATACAAAGTCATTAGCAGTTACAGCATCACCATTAGACCACTTCGCATCACGGATTTTGAAAGTGTAAGTCTTTTGGTCATCAGAAACCTTTACATCTTCAGCCATTGCATTTTCTGGCTTTCCGTCTTTACCAATACGAGTCAATCCTTCAAGGATTTGGCGAAGAACAGTACCAGATGTAGCATCCTCTGCTAACCCTGGATTTAAAGATGGTGGTTCAGTGTTGATGTTTACTCTTAATTCCTGTGGCACATCAGACTTTTTGTCGTCGTCTCCGCCCTTTTTGCCGTCTTCAGCATTGTCTCCGCCGCCGCTACATGCAGCAAGGAACATGCTTAGCACAAGCAGCATGCTAAAAAAGATCGATAATCTTTTGTTCACGGTATTAACCCCCTATTAATTTCCTCAAACAATTCCTTTACCATTTGTCTTTCATAAAAAACACAACTGTGCGCCCCAGATATATTACTTAAATAGTCTGTTAATTCAATTTAAAAAATTTGCAGACTATTTAAAAGGCAACAAAAAAAGCAAGTTTATATTCTCTTAAAGATAGATTATCCCTATATTCTGATAATTCAGAGTAAAGTTGGTAATCTATAATATGTAAGCTATAAACTTACTCAATATGCACCATATTCTCGCAATCTGGAGTGATATAGTTTTGTTTTAAATGTAACAAATTCGTAAAGATTATGTTTGTTACGTTTATTATAAATAGTTTAAAAACTTATTGCAAGTGGCTTTTTGTACATGCAATTCCTTGAAGTGCGACATTTTTCGTCAAAAAGTCTTATAAATTAAGATTTTTGAGATAATAAAAAAATTTTTCTTTTTAAGATATTTTGCTATTTTACCAGCAAAATACGTCCATATATTGGTAAAATATACACTTGATATGAAGGATACATATGCCATTTAATTTCTTAATCTCAGCTTGATTTTTGTATCCGAATGGTTTACCTTATAGTATAATACGATAAAATTAAATTATCTTGTCGGCAATGAAAAAAGAGTAGTACATTTACCCAGGGTTCAGCAGAGAGTCTGTGGATGGTGCAAACAGGCAGCCCGGTAAATCGAATGGACTTTTGAGCCTCTGATTGTTCAGGCGCTTCCCTGCGTTATCGGGGACCTATGCGATTTTCTGCATGGGGCAGAGTGACTCAGTTTTTGAGTAATTAGGGTGGCAACGCGGCACCATTCGTCCCTATTTTATAGGGATGAATGGTTCTTTTTTATGTCCTTTTTATGATTACATGACAAAAACTTCACTTACACGCCTGTCAATTCATGATCTTTTAAGCCGATTAAAGGAGGAAAAGCATGAAAACTATATTTTCCGGCATTCAGCCGAGCGGCACAATTACTCTTGGCAATTACATTGGTGCCATGAAACAATTTGTTGAACTGCAGAATGACTACAACTGCTATTTTTGTATTGTTGATCAGCATGCCATAACTGTTCCCCAGGACAGACTGGAATTGAGGAAGAACATTCGAAGTCTTGCTGCCCTCTATTTGGCTGTTGGAATCGACCCTGAGAAATCCACTCTGTTCATCCAATCGGAAGTTCCAGCCCATGCACAGGCAGGCTGGATGATGCAATGTGTTTCTTACATCGGTGAGCTCGAGCGCATGACCCAATTCAAAGACAAATCCGAAGGTAAAGATGCCGTATCTGCAGGACTGCTGACCTATCCCCCTTTGATGGCTGCAGATATTCTTCTATATAATACTGACCTGGTTCCGGTTGGAGAAGATCAAAAACAGCACCTGGAATTAACCCGGGATCTTGCTGAGAGATTCAATAAGAAGTACAACGACATCTTCACTGTTCCAAATGTAAGAATCGCCAAAGAAGGCGCAAGGGTAATGTCACTTCAGGATCCATTAAAGAAAATGAGCAAATCTGATCCCAATAAAAAGTCATTTATTTCATTATTAGATGACCCTAAACAAATTGAAAAGAAAATAAAAAGTGCCGTAACAGATTCTGAAGGCATTGTTAAGTATGATAAAGAAAACAAACCAGGAGTATCCAACCTCCTTTCCATTTACTCAATCCTTTCAGGAAAAACTGTTGCAGAAATCGAAGGAGAATATGAAGGCAAAGGATACGGTGAATTTAAAGCCGGCCTTTCTGACATTGTTATTGAAACACTTAAACCTATTCAGGATAAATATTATGCATTAATGGAATCAGAAGAACTTGATCTTGTACTTGATCAAGGAGCAGAAAAAGCTAATAAAGTCGCATACAAAATGATTAAAAAAATGGAAAGCGCCATGGGACTTGGCAGAAAGAGAAAATAAAAAAACAGCCTTAGGCTGTTTTTTTTAATTTACTTTTGGACCATGCTCCATTTCCCACAACTTCTCAAAAAACGGCTGTCCTTTTATTAAGTTTTCACAAAACTTTTCATGTTTGCCTGACCAGCCGTATTTACTTTCATCAAATAATTCATACCAGGCCTCTTCGAAATTCATTGATTGTATTTTCGTATAGCGTTCAGGGCTCCACTCCGTATACCAATAACGGATTTCGGCATCATTTTTGGAGGAATGAAGCTGATCCAGCGCCATAAACAGAAGCTGTTTAAGCTGTCTTTCTTTTCTTGTCAGACCTGCCATTAAATCTGGAGAAGGAGAAAGAATATGGAATTCCTTCAATGCCGTTTGATCATTAAATGAGTAATTAGCCGTTTCCTGATTTTCAAGCATTTCATATGCCAGCTGTTCCTGCCTTGGTATTAGCCTGCTTTTTCTGATTGGAATATTATAGCCGATTGTATCTACAGCCAATATGCCTGTCCCATCTGATACAACAAAACAATACTCTAACTGAATGCGTTCGTGATTTTTCCTTAAATAAGCTTTTTGATAAATATCATCTAGAAGTTGTTGTGGCAGCTCAGAAAGATCATTTTCAATATAATTAAAAAGAACTGGGTCAATCTTCAGCAGCGGAACCTGGTCAAGCAGTTCTACGCCATCATCTTTTCTCCATTCATGAAAATGGCATACATTGTATCCATTCTCTTCTCCTTCAAACCAATTCACCCAAACATCATGAAGATACAACATTTTTCAACCCCCACTTCAACAAACTATTTGTCACTCAGTATGGGCATCAGGCAGTAAATTTATTCCTAATTTGCACTCACAATCCATTATTTGTAATATACAATCATTAAAGTAATTGATGATATCCTTTTATTCATCCTCATTGGAATGGGGTATATATATGCTCATTGTGATAATAATGATTCCGACCGGAAGCAAATAGCATTCTGGACGAGAGGTAATAAAGTCCAAGTATTCTTTGAAGGAATGTCCAGTTGTAAGCAAATTTAAATACCCTATGATACTGACTCCTCCTGAAACAGAAACCCCAAATCCCGTTAAAAGCCAAAATGCCCTAAACAACATATTCTCTTCTATATATGTGAGTCTTAATAGGTTTTGTTGCTGACATAAACTCACTCCCACTATCTTTTTTTACATGTATATGAAGAAATTTGTTTAGATATGTACAAGCTATAGGCCATTAGACAACAAAAAACGCCTGATTACAGGCGTTTTTTGTTATCTGTTTGATTTAGGGTTGAAGGCATCTTTTAAGCCTTCACCAATAAAGTTAATAGATAGAATTGTAAATGTTAGAACAGCAGCAGGCGGAATCCATATCCACCATTTACTTGTTAAAACATCGGGACTCCTTGCTTCCTGAAGCATGTTCCCCCAAGTTGGAATGTTGATTGGTACACCAAAACCAAGGAAGCTTAGGCCTGTCTCTGCTACGATCATCGCTGCAAGAGTAATGGTTGCCTGAACAATAATGGTTGACATGACGTTTGGCAGTAAATGTTTAAAAATGGTTTTCGGTGCAGAACATCCAATGGATACCGCACTCATGATATATTCATTTTCCTTCTCAGCCATGACCTTGCTTCGCACCAGACGTGCAGTCCCTGTCCAGCTGAGTACACTTATTACAAATATGAGGGTTCCTGTACTTGATTCAATAAAAATGGATTTCAACACGATAACAAATAGCAGGAATGGAAAGTTCATCATAAAGTCTGTGAATCTCATCAGGGCATTATCAACCCAGCCACCAAAGTAGCCCGCAGTAGCACCAACGAGAGTACCAAGGGTAATAACCGAGATCGTGATAGAGAATGCAAGCAAGAGTGATGTCTTGCCGCCATGCAGAGTTCGGGCAAAAACGTCTCTGCCAGACTTGTCAGTGCCGAAGTAATGTTCAGCAGATGGCTCTTTGCTCATTTGTGTTAAATTAATCTTGGCTGTCTCCTCAACCGGCATAGTCAGCGGCTCAGCCAATATGGACATTACACAGACCAGCAGCAGGAATACCAGACTGATCATTGCTGCTTTATTGCGCAAAAACTTGCGGCGGGCGAGAGCCCATGGTGATTGACTCTTCGGAGGTTTAACAGGCTCTGCTAAACCAGGCGAAGTTTGCTGTGAAATTGATGGTTCCATACTCTCACCTACCTAACTTAAACGAATACGCGGATCTACTAATCCATATAGTAAATCTGCAACTAAATTTCCAATAAGCGTTAGAATAGTCAGCATCATGGCAATAGCCATCATGACAGAATAATCACGTGAATTAACTGATTCTACGAATAAATAACCGATGCCAGGGTATGTGAAAATGGTTTCTGTGATAATTGCCCCTCCAAATAGATTGGCAATATCGAATCCAAGTAAAGTTACAATAGGTATGATTGAGTTTCTTAGAATGTGCTTATTATAAATCGCAGATTCTTTCGTACCTTTAGCTCTTGCTGTACGAACATAATCCTTGCGAGAGCTTTCGATCATATCATTTCTTAAGAACTGTGTATATGCGGCTGTAGCCATGGCTCCAAGTACTAAAGCCGGCAATACTGTATGTTTTGCTTTACTTAAGTAATATTCCAGTGTTCCTGCTTCTACCCCGCTGCCGATACTTCCAGTGGCTGGAACCCATCCTAGATTGATGGCAAAAACATAAATAGCAACCAAAGCTGCAACAAAGCTGGGAATTGCAAGTGCTAGATAGTTAAAAGCTGATACTAAATAATCGCCAATGCTATAGGCAAACCGCCCAGAGTATCTTCCCATTAAAAAGGCTAATAAATAAGTGATTAACAGAGCTGATATTCCTAAAATAATCGTATTCGGCAAACGGTCACCAATTAATTCCATAACCGGGCGTTTGTGAACAAATGAATCTCCAAAATCTCCTTGGACCACACCACTCATCCAGCGGACATACTGCACAGGAATAGGATCATTCAATCCCATCTGCTCACGCATTTCTTCAATATACTCCGGATCTGAGTTTAATGGGTCAATTTTTCCAGATAGTGCATCACCAGGCATAAGCTTTGCCAGGGTGAAAACCACTACTGAGATAAGGAAAATTATTGGAATCATACCTATGAGTCGTCGAATTGTGTACTGTAGCATTTCCATTCCCCTTACCAAACAAAAATTTATTCGCTGGTTAAACTTGTATTCCTTGGGAGAACAAATCCCCCAAGGAATACAGGTCCCTTTAATACTATTACTCTACAATGTGCCAATTGTGGAACTCATCAGTTCCAAATGGAGTTACTTTAACTCCGCCAACACGCTTGTTGATCGCCCATGGATCTACACGCTGTTCGAAGAAGATGATTGGCAATTCTTCATTAACAAGCTTTTGCCATTCATTATAGACTTCCTGACGGTGTTCAGTAACATCTTTACTTTCATCTTCAGGGAATGTAATACCCTTCTTAATTAGCTCATCAGACTCTTCACTGTACCATCTCCACATGTTCCACTTATCAGTAGATAACCAGATTCCAGCTGGATCTGGATCATTTGCAAGTCCCCATGCACCCATGAATGTCTCAACAGATGGATCATCTGCTTCGATAGTGTCATAGAAAAGGTTGAAATCTTTTAATGAACCGCCATTAAGCTTTGCATTTAAGCCAACTTCCTGCCATGATTGCAGGATGAATTGAGCACGTGCTTCTGAAGTTTCAGCGCCTGCCATTGCATCAAAGTTAATTGTAAATGGTTTGCCTTCTGGGTCTTCACGGAAGCCGTCGCCGTCTTTGTCCACATAACCTGCTTCGTCAAGTAATTTCTTTGCTTTTTCCGGATCATACTCATACGGATTGATTTCTGAATCATCAATTTTCGCCCAAGATACTGATGGGAAAGGAGTGTTTAATGGTTTTCCTAAGCCATTTGCAAAACCATCGATAAATGCCTGACGGTCAATGGCATGTGCCATTGCATGGCGAAGGGATTTGTTCTGGAACTTCTTGTTATCAGATACTACTACACCTTTTTTAGTGTCATAGTGACCCCAGTCAAAAGCAATATAGCTGTAAGACATAGCATCTGCTTCTACCGGATTTACGTTATCAAGAGCTTTAATAGCTTCCCATTGATCTTTTGGAGCTTCGATAACATCGATTTCTCCGTTTTGCACTAAACCTTGCGCAAGAGAACCATCAATGATTTTGTATACTACTCCATCCAATTTCGCTGGTCCCTGCCAGTAATCATCAAAACGCTCAAATTCGATCATTTCACCAGGTACGATGTTTTTCACTTTAAAAGGACCTACACCGATTGGAGATTTACGGATTTGATCGGCGTCCGGAAGCTCTTTAGAAGAAATATCTCCGTAGTAGTGCTTTGGTTCAGGATAAATCCAGATATTTTCCAATAAGTTAACAGAAGGCTCAGTTACTGTTACCTCAATTGTATAATCGTCTACTACCTTGATACCTTCAATTTTGTCAGCTTTACCATCTTTATATTCTTGAGCACCTTTGATCATTGCTACGTTAGCAAAACGGGCACCTTCATACGTTGGATCTGCAATTAAATACCATGCATATTCCATATCTTCCGCTGTTAATTCTTCACCATCATGCCATTTAACCCCTTGCTTAAGCTTGAAGGTTAATTTAGTTTTGTCTTCAGATAACTCATATTCTGCCAGGTTCGGTTCAGAAATAAGCTCATCATTTACTTTAAGCAATCCTTCATGCATAAATTGAAGTGCATTTGCATCATCTTCACCTTCATAATAAGCAAAAGATAAAACGCCTTTAAATGGCTGTGTGTAACCGAATGTTACTTTGCCGCCTTCTTTTACTTCTCCAGATGCTTTCCCATCATCTTTTGGTTCCTTTTCAGTGTTGGCTTTCTCTCCGCCGCCAGAACATGCTGCAAGGAATACAGACATGACAAGCAGAAGCGAAAGCAGCCAAAATGCTGATTTCTTCATTGTTTTCCCCCGAAAAATATTTTTTTGACAAAGCCTTATTTATATAAGTGACAAGCGACTCTATGCCCAGGCTTCACCTCCTTTAATTGCGGTTTTACACTCTGGCATTCAGGCATTGCATGTGCGCAGCGCGGATGGAATGTACATCCTTTTGGAGGATCAATCGGGCTTGGTACATCACCCTCTAATATGATTCTTTCTTTTTTCTTCCGCGGATCCGGTTCAGGAATCGCAGAGATCAGTGCCTGAGTATATGGATGCAGAGGCTCTGCGTAGAGGCTGTCCTTTTCAGAGACTTCTACAAGGCCTCCCAGATACATAACCCCTATCCGGTCACTCATATGTTTAACAACACTCAAATCATGGGCAATAAATAAGAATGTAAGATCAAATTCATCCTGCAGCTCTTTTAGTAGATTCAATACCTGTGATTGGACCGAAACGTCCAGGGCTGAGACAGGCTCATCCGCAATAATCAGCTTAGGCCTTAAAGCCAGGGCTCTTGCTATTCCGATACGCTGTCTTTGCCCGCCGGAAAACTCATGCGGATATTTATAGTAAGCATCTTCAGGCAGTCCAACTTTCGCAAGAAGATCCATTACTTCCGGCTTCAGTTCCTTTTCGGATTTGCTGTTATAATTTCTGATTGGCTCTGACACAAGGTGTCCGACCATCATCGTGGGATTTAATGAAGCATATGGGTCCTGGAAGACCATCTGGAAGTCCTGGCGGATTTTCCTCAGGCTGGTCCCTCTCACATTAGTGATATCCTGTCCGTCAAAAATGATTTGCCCCTCTGTCGGCTCCAGAAGTCTGAGTATTGTTCTGCCTGCTGTTGATTTTCCACAGCCTGATTCTCCAACCAGTCCTAATGTCTCCCCTTTTTTAATTTCAAAGGTAATATCATCGACTGCCTTAACGACAGCTACAGTCCTTCTAAGGATTCCGCCTTTTATAGGGTAGTATGTTTTTAGGTTTTTAACCTCTAATAGCACTTCATTGCTGCTTTTATCCTTTTTTAGAACAGCTGTATTATTATGCTCTGTACTCATTATGCGTTCACCTCTTGTTTCGGCTGGCTTGTCTCGTAAAGCAGACAGGCAACCTCATGTCCTTCTTCATTTTCTGCCAATTGAGGTGTTACTGTCAGGCATTCAGGCATTGCCTTAGGGCAGCGCGCCGCAAATTTGCAGCCTGTTTTAGGCATATTTTTTAATGAAGGCACAATTCCTTTTATTGTGCTTAGCTTTTCCACTTCTTCATCCATTTTCGGAATGGCTCCCATCAGGAGCTGAGTATAAGGATGCTTTGGATTGTGAAATAAAGAATCTACATCTGTCCGCTCTGCTATTTTTCCTGCATACATAACGATTACTTCATCGCACATCTCAGCTACTACACCAAGATCATGAGTAATCAGAATGACGGACATATCATTGACTTCCTGGATTTCTTTTAAAAGCTCAAGAATTTGGGCTTGTACAGTTACATCCAGGGCAGTAGTCGGCTCATCTGCGATCAGCAGCTTCGGCTGGCATGCAATGGCTATGGCAATCATAACCCTTTGCCTCATACCTCCTGAAAGCTGATGCGGATATTCATCCACAATTTTTTCAGGTCTTGAAATTCCTACACTTTTTAGAAGTGCAATACTTTTAAGCCGTGCTTCTTTTTTGGAGATCTTCATATGATTGAATAATACTTCCTGCAGCTGGAACCCGATCGAGAAGACAGGATTTAATGAAGTCATAGGTTCCTGGAATATCATCGCGATATCTTTTCCCCTGATCTTATTAATCTCTGAATCTGTCATGTTCTCCAAATGAACACCGTCAAAGAGAATCTCACCGTTTCGGATCTTGCCAATGCCTTTAGGCAGGAGTTTCATAACAGAGAGGCTCATTACAGACTTTCCGCACCCGGACTCTCCCACTATTCCAACTATTTGTCGGGGTTTCACTCGGAAAGAAACATTATCAACTGCGTTATAGTATGTACCATCTATGGAAAAAGCCGTTTCTAGATTCTTCACCTCTAGTAAAGGTGCGTCTTTATGCTTACGGGGTTTTGCGCTCATAGGACACCTCTTACATTTTTAATTATTCTGTTAATTCATTCTATTTGTCTAAAATATTATTACAAACTTATTACAATTGCAAGATTTTTTTAAAATTTATTAAAATTCATTTTTCTTTTTCAAAAAAAAAAGCCCACATTTTAGGACTTTAAAGCGAATGTGAATCCAGTTTATATAAAGTTTGGTCCACAAAATATTCGGACGGCGCACTAAAAGAAATTTTTGTAGAAAAACTTTTTTTCTCTTTGAATTCCCTTACAATTTCGTATCCGGCAGCATAACCAAGTAATAGAGGATATGATCCCTCACCATATAATATCTTTTGATGGAGCCTATCATTCTTTTTTAATTTTAAGTTCGATTTAATCAATTTATTCCAGAAATTCCTGATCTCCTCTTTCGAATACCTGCTGCACCAGGATCCTCTGAACTTCTTTCCACAGTGTATTTCTACTGAATGTTCGGCAAGCCCTTCCAATATTATGGAATCAAGCAGCGTAAATTCTTCAAGCTTTTTTTTCTGTGAGTTAATTCTGCAGACATGGTGATATTCATGCACAAATAAAGCCTCTAGTTCATCTTCTTCTATTTCAGAAGGAAGAAACAGAAAGAGCATATTTGCGAAGGATACTCCTGATTTACCAGGATGCCGCGAAAAAAGTCCGCCTCCAGCAGTCGGAAAAATGTAAACATCTATGTCAGGCCCGGTCCACATCCTCCTATATTTTAAGTGAATCTTTTTCGCCAGATCCCACGCTTTCTTTTCTTTTAACTCATTGAAATTATTCCTGCTGAACCGGTCAGGTTTATACATGCCGAACCCCGTTAGGTACTCGTATATTTTTCGGGGATTATCATCATTGAAATGTCCAGTAAGCTTTTCACATATTTTAAGCGGTTCCTTAAAGTCTTCCTCGAGCCATAAATCTGTTCTAACTATCCCATTTCTGCACCTCCTTATACTCGATAATATGTAGGTATAAGGATTTTGTTAATTTTAAAAAAAGCTGATTCAAAGGAGGTTTGACTTCCCTTAAATCAGCTTTGATTATTTCTTATTCATATCTTTTAAAAACAATGGTTGCATTGTGGCCGCCAAAGCCCAGTGAATTGCTCATTGCTGCTGTTATTTCTTTTTCCCTGGCCTTATTTGGAACATAGTCCAAATCACATTCAGGATCCGGGTTTTCGAGATTAATGGTCGGCGGCAGGATTCCTTCCTTCATTGCCAGAACTGTGAAAATAGCTTCAATTCCGCCTGCAGCTCCCAGAAGATGTCCTGTCATTGATTTAGTCGAGCTTACTGCCAATTTATAGGCATGGTCTCCAAAAACCTCTTTGATTGCCAACGTTTCAAACTTGTCATTATAATCTGTACTTGTGCCATGGGCATTAATATAATCGATATTATCCGGCTTTAAGCCGCCATCTTCGATTGCCATTTTCATGGCTCTTGCTCCGCCTTCTCCTCCCGGAGCCGGTGCAGTGATATGATAGGCATCCCCGGTAGCACCATATCCTACTATTTCTGCATAAATTTTTGCGCCGCGGGCAAGTGCATGCTCAAGTTCTTCAAGTACTACAATTCCCGCACCTTCTCCAATAACAAACCCGTCACGGTTCTGATCAAATGGGCGGCTGGCCGTTTTTGGATCCGGATTAGTTGAAAGCGCGGTGTTTGCACAAAATCCGGCTACAGACATTTTTGTGATTGGTGCTTCTGCCCCCCTGAAATCATCGCATCCGCATCGCCGCGCTGAATAACCTTGAAGGCATCTCCGATTGAGTTTGTTCCAGTGGCACATGCAGTCACTGTACATGAGTTAAATCCTTTTGCACCCAGATAAATCGAGACTTGGCCAGTAGCCATGTCCGGAATCATCATTGGCACGAAGAATGGACTGACTCTTCTGTATCCACGTTTCATAAATATTTCATATTGATTTTCGAATGTTTCCATTCCGCCGATGCCTGAACCAATCCAGACACCGATGCGATGAGCATTTTCATCTGTAATCTGAAGGTTTGCGTCTCTAACAGCCATCATGGATGAAGCAACAGCGTAATGTGTGAAGCGGTCCATTTTTCGGGCATCTTTTTTATCAAAAAAGTCTTCAGGATTGAAATCCTTTACCTCAGCAGCTACTTTAGCCGGGTACTCATCTGCATTTAATCTAGTCAGCGGCCCAACCCCTGAAACACCTGACTTAATATTATTCCATGTCGTTTCTGTATTATTTCCAAGCGGAGTTACAGCTCCAATGCCTGTAACAACAACCCTTCTTTTATTCATAAGATTGCAGCTCCTTTTACATTATCATCAAATTTAAATGAAGTTCTTATCTTCCCCATCTTATCGCAATGGCTCCCCAGGTTAGTCCTCCTCCGAAGCCCACCATTACAAGCAAATCATCATCTTTAATTTTACCAGCTTCCAGCTCTTCCACCAATGCAATCGGAATAGATGCAGCAGAAGTATTTCCGTATTTATCCACTGTTTTGGACATCTTTTCAACAGGAAGTTCCAATCTTTGTCGGGAAGCTTCCATGATGCGGATATTCGCCTGATGAGGGATTAAAAAATCCACGTCTTCTTTGGATAATCCAGCTTTCTCAAGCACATTGATGCAGCTTTCACCCATTTGACGAACCGCAAATTTGAACACTTCACGCCCGTTCATGATGATATATTCATCCTGGTATAGATGTTTTGCGCCAGTACCATCTGCTCCTAATTCAAATGATAATATCCCCCGGCCATCCGAGACTTGCCCAATTACAGCTGCACCTGCTCCGTCTCCAAATAAAACGGCAGTATTACGGTCATTCCAGTCTGTAACTTTTGAAAGCTTTTCTACACCTACTACTAAAACATTTTTATATGTCCCAGTTTCAATAAATTGTTTTGCCGTTATGATACCATACATGAATCCTGCACATGCAGCACTAATATCCATTGCCGCCGCCTTGCTTGCTTTTAGCCTCTCCTGGAGCATGCAGGCAACAGATGGAAAGGGCTTATCCGGTGTAACCGTTGCAACTAAAATCAGATCTAAATCCTCTGCTTCAATGCCTGCATTAGCCAATGCCTTCAGTGCCGACTCGTAGGCCATATCTGATGTATCGATGCTGTCATCCGCAATTCTTCTCTGTTCAATTCCAGTCCTGGTCCGGATCCATTCGTCAGAAGTATCAACTATTTTCTCCAAATCAGCATTTGTTACCACTTTTTCAGGAAGATATCTTCCGATTCCTATAATTCCAGCATTCATGGAGTCCCACTCCCTTTCATATTTACAAACCCATAAGTATTCTCTATTTAAATATTAATATCAATTATTATGACTTGGTACTAATTTTATCAAAAGTTTATATAATAACGCAACACTTTTTACCTTGCCTGCTGATTACTCCACAAATGTCTATACCCGGTCAATTTTTCTTCATATGCTGATATATAGGCATCTGGAAGGAGGGAACTGGCATATGCTTGATAAAGATGAAAAAGACAGGGGATATACAGAGGACCCTTTAACCCATTTTTTATTTGGGGAAAGAGTCAGAAATAAGCCAGATGGAGGCAAAATTGAATTCGAAAGCAGTGCTGAAGAACATCAGGGGAAAGATGATTGGCTTTTCGGTGGCAGAAACAGAAATGCTCATGAAGCTGACGACTGGCTCTTAGGGGAAAAAGCAGAGAAACTACTGAAAGAGAAAGTTCCGGCAAAGAAAATGAAAACAATATCCTGAACAATATAAACTTCGAGGAACTGATGGGCAACATTGATACGCTCATGTCTTCAGCTCATCATTTAAAGCCGCTACTGAAAAAAGCGGGTCCTTTGTTGGAGATGTTTTGGAAGAAGTAGAGGCTGGTATTCCAAAAAACAACAAAAACCAGCCTAAAAGGCTGGTTTCCCAAATTATTCACTCTTATTCAAGGCATCCGCTTTGCCCATTTCATAGGCTTCGTTCATGACTTTAGTGAATAGGTTCATGAATGGCTGAATCATTTCCATGGATAGTTCGATGCCTGCTTCGTCGAGCTGCTGTTTGGCTTCCGGCAGGTATTTCATGGCGATTTGCATGAATTCCATATTCTTTTCGTTCATCTTGCAGCACCTCCTATGTATGGTAATTACTATTCAGGCAATTTGCCTGTTTTTTTGTAATTCTCAATGACAGCGTTTAGTTCTTTTTTGAATTTTTCGTCGACGTCTGGGCTGAATTTTCCAAGTGAAATCACTTCATCCTCGAAATCGAAGGATAGATTTCCTGATTCAAGCTCGCCTTCGTTATATTTTTCTGCCACTAGTTCATATAAAACATCTACATGCTGAATTGTACTGGTCAGGACAACTGATTCACCTAAATCCGACTGATCGGAAATATAGCCGATGGCGTAGAGCCCTTCTTCTTTCAGCTTTTCGATAACAGGAACATTATACCCATCTCCGGCCGGATATACAACATCTGTCTTATTGGCAATAAGTTTGTCCAAAAGAGCGATGGCTTTGTTATCATTGTCCCAGTTGCCAACATATTGGATCTGCACGTTTACTTTATCATTGATATAGTTTGCACCTTCATAAAAACCTTCTACTTCCGGCTGCCATTCAAAAGCCGCCAGTATTCCTACATTATTCGTTTTCGTCATATGTCCTGCAACCATGCCTCCGAAGAAACCCATTGCATATGCTTCAAAGTTTAAACTGGTGGTGTTTTCATTTTGAGCGTCACCATTAAAGCTGACAAAGTGAATGTCAGGATATTTTTTTGAGATGTTATTAAAGTATGCAGCGTATTCATTACCATGTCCAAAGATCAGGTTCACACCTTTTTGGTCAAACTCTTTAACAGCTCTTTCAACAACCATCTCTGAATTCATGCCTTCTTTATAATAAACCTCAATATCATAATGGGATTGAATCTTTAGCATGCCTTTATAGCCTTTGGTCCCCCATACTTGGTCATTGACAGTATCGGGCACTAATAATCCAGCTTTCTCAAGTTTTCCTGCAGACATTGGCTGTCTGCAGGAGGCCAATAAAAGAAGGCACAAAAGAAGGATCCCTAAATTCTTTAATGTCTTATGCATCTTCTTTTTCTCCGCCTCTCTGTCTTTCGCTTCCTGCTGCCGGTTTAATTTACCAGACTAATTTAATTCTACCTTTTCTTTATCTCAAATGGAAAGATTTTTTTCCAATTTACAAGTCATCCGGGTTTCCTAATGAAATAAACTGTTGTCTTTGTTTTTCGAGACCATCGGAGAATTTTACTGAACACTGAATCGTTCTTTCAGTTACTTTCCCTAATGCCAAATCGGGACATCTCCAATTTTCATTATTGCCAAAAGAAAGGTAGTCAGCGCATTTTCGCCAGTGCCCGGTGATGCTGCTTTTCAAAAGATAAGACTCATCTAAAGGCTTATCTGTACAATTTGATAAGAAAATGATGAGATCATCAATATAGATAGCATCATGTATCCATTCTCTTTCACTTATCATTACTCTTTCTTCCGCAATGACCTGATGAAAACTAAATTCCTTAGGCTGCCAGGGTCCATATATAACAGGCAGATAAAAAGATGCAACTGAAATATTGTTTTCTTTAAGGACTGTAATAACATCTTCCACCCGGCTGTGTGTTCTGCTGATGTCTTTAAGCCACTGAATGGGAAGCAAAAATGCAATTTTTACCTGAAGGCTCTGGAATATAGCCAGGTTTTTCATAAGAAATCCTTCAATGAGCTCCTTCTCCCATAAAGCACCAAGCTTATTCCTGATATACAAGTCGTATATATCTATAAAAATCGTGTCATTTTTTAGTATTTTTCCAGATTTAATCCATGCAGAATAGTTTTTTTCATTGAAATTGGCATTTCGTCCGATTGTCAGTCGTTTTTCTTGAATTAACGCGTCATCTTTTTCTTTGTCGAAATGGATTCCATCTATCTCGCAGCCCTGGTCCAGAAGATGCTTGCACAGGCTGAAACCTATAAATTCAAATGTCCCTAGAATGACTGCCCTGTCCATCTTCACCCCTCCTTGGAAGCATATTAATGTATACTATGCTCAAAGGATTGTCTTTATTTCTTACGGAATTACAGCAGAATTACAGGACTTTTTCATATTTTCTAAAGAAGCTTGTCATTTGAGAAGAAATTCGCTGTTTTTTATCTGGGAGGATATAAAACACTGAGATAGGGCTATTTTCATTTTCCCATTGTATGGATCGTTTCTTTAAATAATCCGATTGCTTGTAAGCTCTTCCGCCGGCCAGAACCTGAATGATTCTGACGGGGACTTTTAGGCCGGATGTGAGGTTCTTTTCATGTTTGCTGAGCTGTTCTGGTATGTTATCCGTTTCTATTTCATAGGAAGCTGCCAATTCTTTTAATAGTTTCTTATAAAAAAACTTATGCTCTTTTTCCTGGTCGAGATGGTGCTTTAGTGAGAGAATAGGATTTATTAATACCGCTGAACGGATTAAATCACTCATTTCATGCAATAATCTAAGGGCAACCAACGCTCCCATGCCCTCAGCAATAATATGGATCTTTTCGTTAATTATTTCTGTACGCAGAATATATTCATACAAGTACTTAGCCTTCTCAACAGCCCGATCGCTTCCCCAGTGCCTTCCGTATAAATTTGAATAAAAGATCGTATAGCCATCTTGCCTGAGTTTCTTAATTAATGAACATTTCCCTTCATTTTGAGTCCAAAAACTGCAGTTTCTATCAACAAAGTGCCGATCATCCCCAATTATCAGAATACCGAAACCACTTGGTTTATCTGGGTAATGAATCATGCACCATTCTGTATCCAGCTGGAAGTTCCGGCTTTCCATAGTAAAACTCCTTTGCAAGTTTGTTCATAATATAATGTATGTAAATAAACTTAAAATGAAAGGGAGATTAGCCTAGTTTAGACAAGTTCATCAATGGGCTCAAAAGAGAAAAAATAAATAAATTTATTTCTTTAATGGCTTATGCTAATATGAAAAGGGATTAATTATGTTAGAGGTGAAATAGATGAGATTCTTTTGGACATTCTTCTGGACTTTCCTTCTTGTTCAAATGTTAACGTACGTAGTTTCCTCAATGCTTGGAGCGCCATACGATTTTGTAACCGGCACCATTCTGGCGGTTGGGACAACTGTTCTAATTTTTGTTGTCGCTTCCATCATTCCTGAAGGTCCTGTTGAGAAAGAAGGAATTCATTAATCTGCAGCTTCTGCAGGAAACGAAAAGAGTCATCCTGTTAATTCAGGATGATTCTTTTCATTTGTGTCCTTATTTTACCAGCAGTTCAATTCTGCCGTTTTCTGCTGATATAATAACTTCACTTTGATCTTTAATTTCTCCTGTGATTATTTTGCGGGCTAGTGCTGTTTCAACGTTCCTTTGGATAAACCGTTTGAGCGGCCTGGCGCCGTAGACAGGATCAAACCCGTTTTCTGCAATATATTCTCTCGCATTTTCATTTATACTTAACTTAATATGCTGATCTGATAATCTTGCTTGAAGCTGAGTAATTAATTTTAATACAATACCCTTTATTTCATTGAGAGCTAATGGCTTAAACAAGATAATTTCGTCCACTCTGTTTAAAAACTCCGGACGGAAATGGCTCCTCAGCTGTCCAAGTACATTGTCTCTGGTCTCTTCAGTTATGTCTGACTTATTGGAAGATCGTTCCAAAAGAATGTGGGAGCCGATATTGGAAGTCATAATGATAACCGTATTTTTAAAATCAACCGTGCGGCCCTGTGAGTCAGTGATCCTTCCATCATCAAGCATCTGCAGGAGGATATTAAAAACTTCTGGATGAGCCTTCTCAATTTCATCAAGCAGGATTACTGAGTACGGCTTCCTTCTGACAGCTTCTGTCAGCTGACCGCCTTCCTCATAACCTACATACCCCGGAGGAGCGCCAATCAATCTTGATACAGCATGTTTTTCCATATATTCGGACATATCAATTCTGATTATTTGCTCCTCACTATCGAACAGTGACTGTGCTAGCGCCTTAGCTAATTCAGTTTTTCCCACCCCGGTTGGGCCAAGGAAGATGAAAGAGCCAATGGGGCGGTTTGGATCTTTAATGCCTGCCCTGGCTCTTAGGACAGCATCGGACACAAGCTGCACCGCTTCATCCTGACCAATTACTCTTTCGTGAAGGATACTTTCAAGACGAAGCAGCTTTTCACGTTCTCCTTCAACAAGTTTTATCACGGGAATACCTGTCCACCTTGCCACAATGCCAGCAATCTCTTCTTCTGTGACTTCCTCTCTCAGCAGCCTGTCCCCTTGATTCTCATTAACTGCAATTTCAAGCTCTTTCAATTCCTTCTCCAAAGCCGGGATTCTTCCATGGCGAAGTTCTGCGGCTTTATTCAAGTCATAATTATTTTCGGCTTCCTCCAGTTCGCGGCGCATAATCTCAAGCTGCTCCCGCTTTTCCTGGACTTTTTGGATTCCTTCTTTTTCAAGCTGCCATTTAGCTTTCATGCTATTTGCCTGATCCTTTAGTTCAGCCAGTTCTTTTTGCAGATCTCCGAGTCTCTTTTTGCTTGCTTCATCAATTTCTTTTCTTAGTGCCGCTTCTTCTATTTCCAGCTGCATGACCCTTCTTGTGACTTCATCCAGCTCAGATGGCATTGAATCAATTTCCGTCCTGATCATCGCACAGGCTTCGTCAACCAAGTCAATCGCCTTATCAGGGAGGAAACGGTCTGTAATATACCTGTCTGATAAGGTTGCGGCAGCCACTAATGCACGATCGTGGATGTTGACCCCATGATGAATTTCAAAGCGCTCCTTCAGCCCTCTTAGAATGGAGATTGTATCCTCTACATCCGGCTCCTGCACCAATACCTGCTGAAAACGCCGTTCCAAGGCAGGATCTTTTTCAATATATTTGCGGTGCTCGTCAAGGGTGGTAGCTCCTATACAATGCAATTCTCCCCTTGCAAGCATAGGTTTCAGCATATTCCCTGCATCCATGGCTCCTTCTGTTTTGCCCGCACCTACAATGGTGTGTAATTCGTCAATAAAAAGAAGAATTCTGCCTTCGCTTTTCTTAACTTCATTTAAAACTGCTTTCAGTCTTTCCTCAAATTCACCCCGGAATTTGGCTCCTGCAATTAAAGCACTCATATCAAGGGCAAAAATGGTTTTATCCTTAAGGCCTTCAGGCACATCTTTACGGACAATTCTCTGCGCCAAACCTTCGACAATAGCAGTCTTTCCTACCCCAGGTTCGCCTATTAAAACCGGATTATTTTTGGTTTTTCTTGAAAGGATGCGAATGACATTCCTGATTTCGCTGTCCCGGCCAATTACAGGATCAACTTTTCCCTTCTTTACCTCTGAGACAAGATCTCTTCCATACTTTTTTAATGCATCATATGTTGATTCAGGATTTTGCGATGTCACTCTCTGATTCCCCCTGACTTCTTTAATCGCCTGCTCCACTTGCATTTGACTTATCCCGTATGATTTTAAAATTACTGCCGTTTCGGTATCCGCTGCTGCAGCAGCCAGCAGTACATGCTCCACTGACATGAAATCGTCCTGATAGATCTTCATGTATTTTTCTGCTTCGGCCAGCAGCCGCTGCAGTTTACCGGTAATATACAGCTTCCCTTGTTCTGTTCCTGAACCGGATACTTGCGGTTTCTTTCTAAGTGCTTCCTGCATTTTATTAGAAAAGGAATCTGCAGGAACCTGCATTTTAGACAAAATTAATGAAACAAGGCTGTTTTCCTGCTCCAGTAAAGCCAGGAATAAATGAGCTTCATCCACCTCCTGATGCTGCCCGCGAATAGCAATGGACTGTGCATTCATTAACCCTTCCTGAAGCCGCTCTGTCATCCGATTTACATCCATTATGCAACCTCCTCTTTGACCTTTTTTGACCTTTTAATTTTATTATAAGGCAATCTTTTCATATGTAAAGTTTTCAGCTTTTTCCATATCTAAAAAGCCATCCGCTATAGGGATGGCTCTATTTCCTATTTCCCCAATTTCCATTTATTAAATCAGGGCTTTCTTTTATATGTCCAAATCCGGTTATGATTGGATGTTTCCGGGAATTGGTCCCCCGCTCTCATTTTAAGCATTTGAGGATTATTGACGTTGCTTCCCGTTTCGCCAATTTCTATATAAATTCCATTATTAGGCGCCTTCTGGCCAGCCTTAAATTGTCTGTTTTGCCCCATCCAAATACCTCCTTTAATCGTAAATCACTTATTATTATTTCCACTCTTTCATCTCTCATGAGGGAAACTATTGGCATCGCATAAAGCAATGAAAAGGATATCACTTTACTCTGCTCTCCTTTTTATAGTTAAATGGGATGTATGAGATTTCATTATGGAGGATTTACTTGTGACTGATTTTCTGACATTGCTTAAGTACTTATTTTTGGGATTGTTTCAGGGATTTACTGAGCCTATTCCCATTTCTTCGAGCGGGCATCTGGAAATTGCCCAGCACTTTTTCGACCTTGATATTAAAGGGCTAAGCTTTGCACTTCTTGTAAATACAGCCTCTTTATTAGCTGTTCTGCTTATATACAGAGAGGATATTATAAGACTGATTCGAAATGGCCTTGCATACGTTACAACCAAAGATAAGCAGGCGGAAGCAGATTTTCAATTTATCCTTTACTTGATTATCGGTACCATCCCTGCCGGTGTTATTGGCATTTTGTTTGAGGATTTTATTGATGACCATCTTGCCAATATTAAGACAGTAGGGATTACTCTTATCGTAACTGGACTTGCCCTGTGGCTGATCAGGAATTTACGCGGACGGAAAAATGATGCTGAATTATCTTATAAGGACGCAATCATTGTAGGTCTTGCCCAGGCAGTTGCCCTGATACCGGGAATCAGCCGTTCCGGTGCCACCATTGTCGCCGCTATGGGACTTGGGATGAAACAGGAAACAGCCTTAAGGTTTTCTTTCCTTTTATATATCCCCGTAAGTGCCGGCGGAATGATATTGGGCTTCAACGACATTTTAACTGATCCCAATTTATCTGAATTGGCTTTACCCTATATTATAGCCTTTTTTGCCTCACTGATTGCATCTTACTTTTCCCTGAAATGGTTTATGAATATAATGGCTAAAGGGAACCTGAAGTATTTTGCAATTTATTGTTTTATCGTTGGGCCGCTTGTTTACTTATTAACTTAATGAAAAAGCCTTCTCTGCGATGAGAAGGCTTTTCCATTATAATATCTCTGAAAGAATGGCTTTCTGAACATGAAGCCTGTTCCCAGCCTGCTGAAACACAGCGGAATTGTTTCCATCAATGACCTCTGCTGTAACTTCCTCACCGCGATGGGCAGGCAAACAATGCAAAAAGACGTAATCTTTTTTTGCTTTTTGGACAAGATATTGATTAACCTGATATTCAGCAAAGTCTTTGAGTCTCTTGTCATTCTCTTCTTCCTGGCCCATGCTCGTCCAGACATCCGTATAGATGGCATCGGCATTAGCAGCGGCTTCTTCAGGATTTGATGTGACGCTTACCTTTGAACCGGTTTGTTCGGCAAACTCTTGTGACTGCTGGAGAACAGATTGATCCGGTTCATACCCTGCAGGACAGGCAATCGTGATATTTACCCCCATCTTGGCAGAAGCAATCATTAATGAATGGGCCACATTATTGCCATCGCCTATATATGCCAGGTTTTGGCCTTTTAACTCCCCATTATTTTCTTCAATTGTTAGTAGATCTGCAAGAGCCTGGCATGGATGATAAAGATCTGTCAGGCCGTTAATAACCGGGATGTCCGCATGATAAGCAAGTTCCTGTATCTTCTCATGTGAGAACGTGCGGATCATAATCGCATCAACATACTGGGAAAGCACTTTAGCTGTATCCGCTATGCTTTCTCCTCTTCCGAGCTGCAGGTCCTGGCTGTTTAGATATAAGGCATGGCCCCCAAGCTGAAGCATCCCTGCTTCATAGGAAACCCTTGTACGCGTAGATGACTTTTCAAAAATCATGCCAAGGATTTTCCCTTTTAGGATAGATGTTTCTGCCCCCTGCAAATGAGCTGCCTTTAATTGCTTTGCTTTTTCCAAAAGTCCCTTTATTTCATCTCCTGAAAAGTCTGCAAGTGTTAGAAAGTCCTTCCCTTTAATATTTAAGCTCTTATCCGCTGTCTGAGTTGAAATCATATGACGCCCACTTCCTTTTCTGCCTCATTATTTTTTATGCCCTGCCAATCTTCAATGGACTTAACATCCCATTCGCCTGCCGTCATTGATTTTAATAATGCAATAAGCGTTTCCTTTTCACTGAAAGTCAAAATTCTGTTTTTGGTTCCCATTTCTCTCATTTTTTTATCTTCTTCACTCATTCCGGGATTATATAACGCAAAGGTTTCCTGGGCATTCCAGTCCATATTGTCTGGAGACAGGAAAACAGGCACAGCTTTAGCCTGATTAATATAATGTGTTAATTCGTCTGTTTTTGGAGAATTTGCTATTACGACACATTTGCCCTTAACACCATTTAAACCAGCGTGGAAAGACTTTCTGACAGCTTCCTCATAATTAGGCGCCAGTGAAATGCCCTCACCTGTTGATTTCATTTCAGGTCCTACTTTGCTGTCCAACCCCTTTAAAGCATAATTCGAGAAGACCGGAAATTTCACACATACAAACGGGAGTTTCGAATCAGCCGGAATTTCATCTTTCGACAAATTATATTTCCCAAGCAATATTTTTGTCGCAATCTCTACCAGCTGCACACCTGTGACCTTGCTGATAATAGGCACCGTTCTGCTTGCACGGGGGTTAATTTCAAGAATAAATACCTCTTCATCCTTTACGATATATTGAATATTCATAAGTCCTTTATAATGGAGCTTTTGCACAATCGCTTTTGCATAGACCAGCATTTTATTCTGGACTTTCTCTGAAAGATTTTGCGGCGGGAGAACGGACATGCTGTCTCCTGAATGGACTCCGGTTTTTTCAATATGCTCCATAATTGCCGGTGCACATATATAATTTCCATCTGACGCCAGATCAAGCTCAGCTTCTAAAGCATGCACGAATTGATCAATCAAAATCGGATAAGGGACATCACCTTTCGTTAAATAACTTTCAAGCTCAGATGATGATGAAATACGTTCCATTCCTCTGCCGCCTATAACATAAGATGGGCGTACAAGAATGGGGTATCCAATGTTTTCAGCTGCTGCTTTTAGCTCTGCTTCTGAGTGGACAACATCTCCTTTTATCCTCGGGATATTTAAATCATCTAACAGCTGATAAAAAAGCTTCCTGTCCTCTAATGCATCGATGGTATTTGAGTCAGTACCAAGCAGGGTAACGCCATAAGCTTCAAGATCCGATGCCAGATTCAAAGCTGTTTGCCCGCCAAGCTGCACAATGACTTCTGAAATTCCTTCTGCTTCAATCACATTCAAGATATCCTCAAGGATTAACGGTTCAAAATAAAGCCTGTCAGCGGTTGTATAATCCGTACTAACCGTTTCAGGGTTGTTATTAATCATGATTGTCTCCACGCCTTCATCTTTCAGCGCAAACACTCCCTGAACAGAGCAATAATCAAATTCGATGCCCTGGCCAATCCTGATGGGGCCGCTTCCGATAATCAGGACTTTTCTCTTATCACTCTTCACCTGTTCATTTTCACCAAAATAACTTGAATAAAAATAATTAGATTGTGCTTCAAATTCAGCAGCGCATGTGTCAACCATCTTATAGGCAGGAAGTATGCCAGCCTCTTTCCGTTTGTCCCTGACTGCTTTCTCGGTTACTTTCCATTCGAATGCAAGAAAATTATCACTGAAGCCCTTTTCCTTAAATAGCTGCAGCTCTTCTTTTGTTGCTCCATCAAGTGTTAAGGAAGAAATGCGCTTTTCCAGTTTCACCATTTCACTGAGTATGTGGAGATAGAAATAATCTATTTTTGTGATAGAGTGCAATGCTTCTAATGAGTGGTTTCTCCGCAGCAATTCAATCACGGTAAAAAATCTTTCATCAGTCTGCTTTAATAGCAATTCCTCCAGTTCATCTGCCGATTTAGCTGATAAAACTGGTGATATTAAATCCATTCCCTTCACTTCAAGTGAATGGATTGCTTTTAAAAGAGCCCGTTCCAGATTCCGGTCAATACCCATTACCTCTCCGGTGGCTTTCATTTGTGTTCCGAGCCTGCGGTCTGCAGAAGAAAATTTATCAAAAGGCCATTTTGGAAATTTAACAATGACATAATCAAGAGCTGGTTCAAAGCTTGCAAATGTGTCTCCTGTTACAGGGTTAATGATCTCCGATAAGTTATACCCGACTGCAAGTTTTGCAGCCATTCTGGCAATTGGATAGCCTGTTGCTTTGGAAGCAAGGGCAGATGACCTGCTGACTCGCGGGTTTACTTCAATCAAGTAATAATTCCTGCTTTGCGGATCCAGGGCGAATTGAATGTTGCATCCTCCAATGATGCCCAGCTCTGAAATGATTTTAATGGATGCCGTTCGGAGCATCTGGTACTCATCATCAGTTAAGGTCTGAGAAGGTGCGACAACAATTGAATCACCGGTATGTACCCCTACAGGATCAATATTTTCCATATTGCAAATCGTGATGCATGTATTCCGGGAATCCCGCATAACCTCATACTCTATTTCTTTAAAGCCTGCTATGCTTTTTTCAACCAGACATTGGCTAATCGCACTTTCTTTTATCCCGCCCTGCACCAGGGATATCAGGTCTTCGAGATCTCCGGCAATTCCCCCGCCTGTTCCGCCAAGGGTATAGGCTGGACGGACGATAATAGGGAATCCAATTTCACGGGCAAATTGAAGCGCTTCTTCCACTTCATGGACAATGATGCTTTCGGGTACAGGTTCGTTAAGCTCATTCATCAGCTTACGAAAAGCTTCCCGGTCTTCACCTTTCTTAATGGATTCAATACTGCTGCCCAAAAGCTTCACTCCATAACGTTCAAGCACACCTGATTCACTCAGTTTAAAAGCAAGATTTAATCCTGTCTGGCCTCCCAGTGTGGCAAGCAGGCCATCTGGACGTTCTTTCTTTATAATCTTCTCAAGGCTGTCAGCTGTCATCGGCTCAAAATAGACTTTATCAGCAAAAGCTTTATCAGACATAATGGTAGCCGGATTGTTATTAACAAGAATAACCTTATAGCCTTCTTCCTTTAATGCTGCGCAGGCCTGTGTTCCTGCATAATCAAATTCTGCTGCCTGCCCGATGACAATAGGGCCGGAGCCGATTACTAATATGGATTGGATACTGGTGTCTTTAGGCATAAGCAAAAACTCTCCTATTCTCCTCTTGAATCATGTTCATAAACTCATCAAAAATATAATCGCCATCCGCAGGTCCCGGATGTGCTTCAGGATGGAATTGTACCGTATGGATTGGAAGGACCTTATGTATCAGTCCCTCAATAGACTGGTCATGAAGATTTATATAACGGGTTTTGAACCCTGTACCTTTTATGCTCTCGTCATCAACCACATAACTGTGATTTTGTGATGACATAAAGACAGTGCTCTTCTTCATGTCCGCAATCGGGTGGTTGGCACCCCTATGGCCAAAAGACAGTTTCTTTGTATTGCCTCCAAATGCTAAAGCTGCCAGCTGGTGGCCAAGGCAAATTCCCAAAACCGGATACTGCTCCAGCACCTTTTTTAATTCCGGGAGTATGCTTTTTAATTCTTTTGGATCTCCAGGCCCGTTTGAAAGCACTACCCCGTCCGGATTTAATTTTTTTATCTGTTCAAAGTTTGTATTATATGGAACAGACGTAACCTTGCAAGCTCTTTTCAGCAAAGAATCCACAATTGATTTTTTAGCGCCAAAATCAATGACAACTATATGAACGCTGCCCTCTCCAAAGCACTCCTTAGCTTGTGAAGATACTTTACAAACTTTTTCATCCTTTAGAAGCAGCATTCCGTCAGCTGATGTTTCCGAAGAAGACATTTTTGCCGGCATACTGCCTTCGGAACGGATTTTCTTTACAATGGAACGGGTATCCATATGCCCTAATAATGGAATATTCCATTTTTGAAGATATTCCTGAAGTGAATAGGCGGATTTGTAATGTGAAGGATTTCTGCTTCCTTCATAAACAATAACCCCGGCAACATGTGGTTTCTTGCTCTCAAAATCAGACTCATTTATCCCATAATTTCCGATTAGAGGATACGTAAATACAATAATTTGATCTTTATAAGAGGGATCTGTCAAAACTTCCTGGTAGCCTGTCATTCCTGTAAAAAAGACAATTTCCCCTTCTATATCCTTTTCAGGATGATCCGTCAGCCATTGGCCCTTATAGGAATGGCCGCTATTTAAATGAAGGTATCCTTCCATTCTCAACACCTCGAAGCAATTTGTATATTTATATAACTTTGTTAATTTTTATTCATCTATGTGAAAAATAATACAGCTTACACAGCTGATTTTGAAAATTCCTTTAGGGTGGATTGCAGAATTTGTACCGCTTCATCTATTTCAGATTTGGATGCTGTCAAAGGAGGCAGCAGCCTCAAAACATTTTCCCCTGCAGGCAATACCAGCAAGCCCTTGTCTCTTAATTCCTTTAACAAAGAGGGAAGAGGGATATCTGATTCAATACCGACCATCAAACCAAGTTGGCGAATCTCTTTAACAGCTGCGATCTGTTTTAGCGCTTCTGACAATTTGTCAACAAGATAGGCACTTTTCTCCTGAACGCCTTGTAAAAAATCATCATTAAAGACTGTCTTCATTGTAGCAATAGCTGCAGCAATGCTGATCGGGTTCCCGCCAAATGTTGATCCATGGCTTCCTGGTCCAAACACCCCTTCTAATGCTTTTCTTCCGATTACAGCGCCTATTGGCATTCCGCTTCCCAGACCTTTAGCTGCGGTTACGATATCGGGCTCAAGGCCAAAATGCTGAAATCCAAAGGCTTTCCCAGTCCTGCCAATGCCGGTCTGAATTTCATCTACTATCAGCAGCGCACCATATTCTTTGCAAAGCTTCTCTGTTTCTGCAAGAAACTCCTGATTCCCAATGTGAATCCCGCCTTCACCCTGGACAATTTCCAGCATTACAGCGGCTGTTTCCAAATCCATATCATTCTTTAATGCATTAATATCATTAAAAGGAACATATTTAAATGTTTCCAGCATGGAACCATAGCCGTTTTTTATTTTATCCTGTCCTGTTGCAGCCATAGTGGCGAAGGTCCTCCCGTGGAATGATTGCTGAAAAGTAATGATTTTTTCCCGTCCCGAAGCTTTTCTGGCTAGTTTGATAGCTGCTTCATTTGCTTCTGCTCCACTGTTGGCAAAGAATACAAGGTCCATGCCCGCAGCTTCAGAGAGAGTCTTTGCTGCATTCTCCTGCTGACCCTGTATGAACAAATTGGAAACATGCCAGAATTTATTCAGCTGTTCGTTAATAGATTGTTGGACACTTGCTGGACGGTGGCCCAGATTGCAGACTCCGATTCCTGAGGTGAAGTCCAAATAGCGCTTCCCGCTTTTATCAAAAAGATAACTTCCTTCTGCTTTTTCCGGCTCGACTTCCCACCGGGCATACGTAGGAAATAGGTTACTCAATTTAAGACCCCCTTCTTGGCAGAAACGTTCGTCCCGATCCATATGCCATCCTTATAAAACTTTTCTTTACCTGATACAATCATTACGCTTTTTAGTCCTTTGCTGATTAAGCTCAAGGCAGATGTAACTTTTGGAATCATCCCGCCTGTAATTTTTTTATCGTTAATATGCTGTTCAATTTCATCCGCGTCAAGCTGGGGAGCGAGGCTGCCGTCAATGAAAATTCCTTTTACATCCGTTACAAAAATGCACTGTTCAGCTTTAATGGCATTGGCAACGGCTGCCGCAGCATAGTCGGCATTGATATTCAGTTTCGTGCCGCCTTCTGAAGCTGCAATAGGAGTAATGACAGGGACCAGGTCTTCGTTAAATAACATTTCCAGTAACGACGGATTAACAGCCGTTATTTCTCCAACCAGTCCAAGCTCATCCTGATTGATGCATTCTGCTTTTAGTAATCCTGCATCACTGCCATTTACGCCAAAACCTCTCAAACCATGCAGTTCGATCATTGAGGTAAGTTTGCGGTTTGATTGTCCCGACAAGACCATCTCTGCTACCCCCAGAACTTCCGGAGTCGTCTTTCTTAGCCCATTGACAAATTCATGAGGTATATTATAAAGTTCCAGCATGCTGTTAATTGCCGGGCCGCCTCCATGAACAAAAACAATCTGGTATCCTTCATTCTTCAACAATAAAACACTATCAAAAAAATCTTTTCCCAGTTCTTCCATAACACTGCCGCCGCATTTAATGACTATACTTTTCAAATGGCATCCCCCTCAGGTACGGTAGCTTGCATTGATTTTGACATAATCATAGGATAAGTCACATCCCCAGGCCTTACCTATGCCAGCTCCCTGATGAAGATCCACAGTAATCTGAATGGCAGCATTGGATAAGTACTCTTTTGCTACTTCTTCAGAAAATGTCAAAGGAACACTATTTTTCAGCATGACTATAGGTCCGATTGAAATATCTACCGAAGATGGATCAATAGCCGGCTGGCCCTGTCCGATTGCCCCGATAATTCTGCCCCAATTGGCATCTGCTCCATATATAGCAGTCTTTACAAGGTTTGAGCCGACAATCTGTTTAGCGATCATTCTTGCATCGTCATCGGTTTTTGTCCCCGATACCTCCACCTCGATCAGCTTTGTTGCTCCCTCACCATCTTTTGCGATCTGTTTGGCAAGACTTTCACTAGTTTTGGAAAGCATCTGTACAAATACATCCCAATCTGGATGATCCGGCGAAAGTTTATTGGTACCGCTGGCTCCATTGGCCATTACCATTACCATATCATTTGTTGAGGTATCCCCATCAACGGTTATCTGATTGAACGTTCGATCGGTAACCTGTTTTAAAGCAAATTGCAAATCAGAGCTGGCTATATTAGCATCCGTTGTGATAAACGCAAGCATGGTTGCCATATTGGGATGAATCATTCCTGAACCCTTAGCAGACCCTCCCATCGTGACTGTTTTTCCATCAATAACTGCAGAATAGCAGCACTTCTTCATCACTAAATCTGTTGTTAATATGGCTGTTTGAAAATCGTCTGAGTGTAATGCCTCATTGCCGGGCTTCAGCATCTTTATGCCCTCTTCTATCTTATCCATCTGCATATACTCGCCAATGACACCGGTAGAGGCAACCGCCACATGCTGTTCCTTTAAATTGAATTTATCTGCAGCTGATTTTCTCATTTGATAAGCATCTTTTAGACCCTGTTCCCCTGTACAGGCATTGGCACATGCACTATTGACAATGACTGCCTGTATGAGTCCATCCGCTGCAATGCTTTCCTGTGTAACTTTTAGAGGGGCCGCCTGAAAATGGCTGGTTGTATAGACTGCTGCACAATGTGCAGGAATATCGCTTAAAATAATCCCTAAATCCTTTTTGGAATAGCGCAGCCCTGCATGAACACCCGCTGCTGTAAAGCCTTTCGGTGTGATGATGCTCCCGGCGGGCAGTTCAGCTACTTCAGCTTGAGATACTAATTGCATTTATCTTTCCTCCTTATGGATAGAGCGGAACAAATCCGAGACCCGCTGTTTCATCACATCCGCTCATTATATTGGCATTTTGCACAGCCTGCCCGGCAGCACCTTTCATTAAATTATCAATCACTGAAACGATTGTCAGTCTGCCCGTTCTGGAGTCCATATGGATACCTATGTCGCAAAAGTTAGAGCCTGCAACCTCTTTTACAGAAGGGAAGGTATTTTCCGGACGAATCCGGACAAATGGCTGGTTTTCATAGACTGATTGATAAAGTTCAAGAATTTGAGAAGAAGTGCATTCCTTGGTCAGCTGAACATAACTGGTTGTCATAATGCCCCGTGTTATCGGAAGAAGATGGGTCGTGAAGGTGATCGGCTTCATTTCGGAATTCCATTTCATCAGCTGCTGTTCGATTTCCGGTGTATGCTGATGCTGGTTTACCTTATAAACCCGCAGGTTTTCATTTGCTTCCGCATAGCTTGTTGTTCTCGAAAGCGCCCTTCCTGCCCCGGACACTCCGGATTTTGCATCTATGACAACACTATCTGGTTTTATTAAATTTTCATTTACAACAGGTGCAAGACTTAGCAGAGCAGCTGTTGGATAGCACCCAGGATTAGATATGATTTCTGCGGAGGCTATTTTTCTCCGGTGCCATTCAGGGAGACCATATACTGCTTTTTCTACGAGAGATTCGTTTGCAGGAGCATGCTTATACCACTCCTGATAGGCTTGAGCCGGAATTCGAAGGTCACCGGATAGGTCAATTACCTTAACGTCTTTACCTGAAAAATCTTCAGCAAGTTTTCCCGATATCCCGGATGGTGTAGCCAGAAAAACAATATCAGACTGGCCAGCGATTTGATCTGAATCTATTCCCTGTAAATTTTCGTCTAATAATCCATATAGATGCGGATATTCATTCCAAATGGGGATGTCTTCTTTGGTAGAATGAATCGATTTGATGTTAAATTCCGGATGCTGCTTGAGGATACGGAGCAATTCAGCCCCCCCATATCCGGTTGTTCCGATTATTGAAACGTTCATAGTTGCTCCTTTCACACTAATTGTATATTTAATCATTTATATACATATTTATGAATTTATGTTTCTCTTATTATAGAAACTGGATTGAAAAATTGCAACCTATTTTACTGAAGTTTTTAAGATTTCTAATATTAATTTTCAGCATTTCTTGATAAATTGAAAAAACCGGCCTCTTCAGGCCGGTTCTAAGTGTGTATTGCAAATAATAACATTAAGAAGAATATGGAGGCATTAGCAATTTCATAAACGCCAATTTTTTTAGGTGTAAATGACTTCCCATAAAATGCAATGGACCTGAAAAGGCTTGGAAGAAACGCAGCAGATACAATCCATCCGCCCGCCAGCAGCCAAAGTATCGGTACCGCAGTATGAAAGATCCACGAAACCCATTTAAAAGAACCATTTTTCTTTTCCCTGATCATTGATTTTACATAGAAGGTGCTTCCTGCAAAAAATAATATAGATGCTGCAAACACTGTCCAGGCCATCGGTGAAATTTCCCCATGCGGCAAGTAGCTGCTCGCAAGGCCTGCTATTGAAAATGCACAAATGGCACTAAAGTCGTTGCCCAATGCTCTATCTCTGTTTTTGGAAGAATAGAGCGCATTAATAATAAAAAAAGGAACCAAAAGAAGTCCGAAAATGATAATCGATGGCCTTTCCAGTAAAGGAACTAAAAGGAGTAAAATAGCCGGGACCAGATAAATAGCTGTCCATTTAGAATATAAAGCCATCCTTTTTCTTTTAAATAGCAGAAGGCCCGGATAAGTGGCCAGATATAGTAATATCCATCCTAAAAAAAACGGGATATGAGACCAAATAATATCAGATGCAGCTGCTCCGAGCCAAAATGGCAGAATCAGCATTGCCCAGGCACCATGCTGTTTTGGCATAAATAACTTCATCTATAATACCTCCCCGCTGCTTTCTGCCTATAATATATAATCTTCCCGGTAAATATAAAGTGAAGATTATCACTGATACACGCAACGCCACAAAACGTTCAAATTTGAAGATATTAAAAACAGCCCACAATAAAATTGGACTGTTCTGCTTTAATCTTTATTTCATTCTTTCGCTCGCTAAATACTCAACGATCCACTCAGGCCCTTTGGGGTCACCAATGCTGAAAAACGGCGCTTCAAAATTTAGATCGTTTGGTTTTATTACGTTATCATCCCAGCTGATCACTGCACATATATTTGTCAATTCCTTCAAAAGATGCATATCTTCATTACTTCTTAGCAAGAGAACCTTAGAATATGATGCCTTTTTATGACCCTCAATAAGCACGACGTCCGGCTGCAGCTGCAGCACAATCCTTACCTGCTCCTCCAGGCTCCAGCTATTCTTTTCAGCATGCAATAGCAGTCTGCCTCCCCCTTCTACAAGTGAAGCTTCAGCTCCTGATTCAATATGGCTTGTGGAATCCTTGCCTTCTGGAGTTTCAGGTTTGCCGCCATGACCATGGTGTTTAATGGTAATGACAGAAAGCCCATTCTCTTTTAATCCGGAAATTAATTTATTTATCAACGTTGTTTTTCCGCTGTTTTGATAGCCGGATACCTGAAGGATAACAGGTTCCTTTACCATGGCCATTCGCTTCCTTCATGGTCCTCAAGCAATAGCACTTCAACGGTGTCCCCCTTGCCATATCCTCTGGTTCCACCTGGCAGAATCATTAGCGAATTCGCACCGGCTAGACTCATCACAATGTTTGATTTATCCACTCCGCTTGGTGCTGCCACCAGTCGTCCTGACGAATAACTTACAGACGTCCTGACAAATCGTGTAAATGGGTTTGCTTTTGGAAATTCTGCCACCAGTTCAGCAGTTTCTTTCCTTAAATGCGGTTTCTCAGCGAACAGCATTTTTCGGATGACTGGTCTGGTAAAAAGTTCAAACCCGACATAGCAGGCAGAAGGATTTCCCGAAAGTCCAAACAGAAGCTTTCCCTCATGCTGAGCAACAGTCGTCACACTGCCTGGCCTCATGGCCACTTTATTGAAAAGCACCTCAGCCTCAAGCTTTTCATAAATGCCCGGCAGATAATCAAAATCGCCCACAGATACACCGCCTGTTGTGATCAGCATATCTACATTGTTCAATGCTTCCTTCACAGCATTAAAACATGTATCAAATTCGTCAGGAAGCTTTCCATAATAAATAACTTCCGCGCCGGCCCGTTCAATTTGCGCGGTAATCATATGAGCATTGCTGTTTCTGATTTTTCCCGGCTCCAGCGGTTCATGGACTTCCAATAGTTCAGTTCCTGTTGCAAATAATCCAATAACAGGCTTTTTGGCAACAGGCACTTCTGCATAACCAAAGGTTGCGAGAATGGCCTGAATTCCGGGATTGATCTTTGTCCCCTTTTTAACTAAAGAATCTCCTTTTTTTGCATCTTCTCCTTTAAAGGAAACATTGTCTCCTGGTTTATAGGATCGCTTTATGGACATATAATTCTTACCGTCTTCTTCATATGCTTTTGCCAGTTCAAGCATTACAACAGCATCACATTCCTGAGGCATTTGCGCACCCGTCATGATTCTAACAGCCTGGAATGGACCAATGTTTTTAGAAGTCACATGCCCCGCCCCAATGTGGTCCACCACCTCAAATATGACGGGATTTTCCATTGAAGCTTCCCTGGTATCCGCAGAACGGACAGCAAAACCGTCATATGGTGATCGATCAAAATGAGGGACATCATGTGTCGCTTTTAAATCTTCCGCCAGAAAACGGCCGCTGCTTTCATTAATAGATACGTATTCTGCACTTCCGTTTAATTGATATGCCATGATTTTTTTTACGGCTTCAGCAACAGGAATGGGAGTCCTTTTTTCCAGCATAATATCAGCTCCTATGTGCTTTTCTAATTCAATTATTATAAACGTACATGAAAATTCATAACATGACAATCATCACACTTTCTGTATTCATCTGTGCAGGGTTTTACCCAAAAAACTTTATAAAAATCCTGCAAGTGTGATGCACGTCACCAAGTTGAAGTGGATAATAGTTTATTCTTTAGATAGTTCACAAGATAGAAGGAGGAAAATTCAATGACTATACAAATTACAGAAGATCGTCTAGTAAAAGATATCGTAAATGAATTTCCAAAGACAAGTGATGTTTTTAAACGTCATCGCATTGATTTTTGCTGCGGAGGAAATATTCCGCTTGCGCGTGCTGTTTCAGAGCAGTCAGCGGATATGGACGTCCTGATTAGCGAACTAAATGAAGTAATTCAAAAGGAAAACCAAACTGATGATTTAGAGGTCTGGACAGATAGTACATCTGAAGACATTATTGAACATGTCATTAATCGATATCATCGTCCTCTTGAAGAAGAACTATCACTCCTTAGCCCTTATGTTACAAAGGTATCAAGAGTTCATGGAGAAAGCCATGAGGAGCTTCTTAAAGTCCATCAATTGTTCTTTGAATTGAAGCACGAGCTTCTTGAACATACATCCAAAGAGGAAGAATCAGTTTTTCCACTTCTGCTGAAGCTTGAAGACCCAAAAGTTGAAAATCGCGAAGAAATCATCAGCTATATCCGGGAACTTGAGAAGGAGCATGATCATGCAGGTTCAATCTTAAAGGAATTGAGGGAAATTACAGCTGATTTTACCCCTCCAGCTGATGCATGCGGCTCTTACCGTCTTGTATATAAGCGGCTTGAAGATTTGGAAAGCCAAACTTTCATGCATGTTCATCTGGAAAATAACATTCTTTTCCCTCGATATATTTAAATACTCATTTTCTGCAGCCAATATCGGCTGCAGATTTTTTGTGCATTCAAATGGCAAAAATAAAAAGCCTGCCCGCCATGTCGATTTCTCATGACACAGCAGAGCATGCTTTTTCATCCTCCAATATAGGACATTTCAATCTTTTTCCTGTTTGCAGCGGTTTCTTCTGTCCGCTCGTCTGAGTACCGGTCTTTTCTGCCATTCCAAATCCTAATAATCCGATCGGTAATTTCTTCGTCAGTAGCACCTTTTCTCATAAATTCCTTTAAATCGTGCCCTTCACCATTAAATAGGCATGTGAAAATTTGGCCGTTTGCTGACAATCTTGAACGAGTGCAGCTAGAACAGAAGGATTCAGAAACAGATGTAATAAACCCAACATCCACATCGGTGCCTTTATAGCGGTACCGCTTGGCCACCTCTCCGAAATAATCCGGATCTACCGGCTCTAATAAATAGTGTTCCTTTAAGATCTCATAAATCTCTTTTTTAGTTACTACCTCATCCATTTTCCAGCCGTTCGTGCTGCCGACATCCATGTATTCAATAAAGCGCAGCTGTAGGCCGTTATCTTTACAGAACTTAGCCATAGGGACAATTTCAGAATCATTCAGGCCTTTTTTGACGACCATATTGATCTTCACCCCAAGTCCTGCTTCTTTTGCTGCTTCAATCCCTTTAATGACTGGTTTGACACCTACATTGCGTCCGTTGATTTGTCCGAAAAGCTCATCATCCAGACTGTCAAGACTGATGTTAACCCTCAGCAGTCCTGCTTCCTTTAAGTCCTTGGCATGTTTGGGAAGCAATACACCGTTGGTGGTTAGTCCAATATCTTTTAATCCCTCAATGTCTGAAAGCATTTTAACAAGTTTAGGCATGTCCCTTCTCATAAGGGGCTCTCCGCCTGTTAACCTGATCTTCTCCACTCCAAGACTTACGAAAATTTTAGCCAGCCTTTCAATTTCCTCATAGCTGAGCAGCTCGCTTTTTGGTAGAAAAGCAAAATCAGGACCGAAGATTTCTGCCGGCATGCAATATTGGCAGCGGAAATTACAGCGGTCAATGACAGATATGCGCAGGTCTCTTAAAGGTCTATTCAATTTATCTTTAATAATTGTTTTAGCCATTTCGTTCAACTCCATTTAAAGAGTGACTTTATTAAGCTTTCTATACAGATGTATATTTTAGCCTTTCCCTTAAAATAACAGAAATAACCCAGTATCTCAAATTAAGGGCTTTTATTATTAGAACATACAATCGCTGCAATGTTAATAGGGAAATGCTGTTTATTAGTTAAGACTAACCATTTCTATAGAAAATGCCACAATAAAGACACAAAAGCCGGCAATGTTTTCACTATACAAATGATATTATTGTGAGAAAAGACAGCTGTTTTATGAAGGAGGATTACCATGGCTCATTCAGCCATTAAACAGACACATTCCATTGAGATTAAAGAGCTTCTTCATTTCGCTGACCGGCATATGAAAACACTGAAAGGGGCTTATATCTTTCAGGAAGGCATGGATGCTGATGAGCTATATATCATCCTTTCCGGCAAGATACAAATCAGCAAGATAACAGCAGATGGCAGGGAACTCACCTTCAGGTTATGCGGGGAAAATGAAATCATTGGTGAGCTGACCTTATTTACCAGTGACCCCAAATATTTATTGAATGCTTTAGTTCTTGAAGCTGGTGAGGTAGCTGTGATAAAAAAAGATGTCCTGGAAAAGGAGATTTTCAAAAATAGTACTCTGGCCTATGAATTTATGAAATGGATGAGCGACCATTTCCGCAATACACAGACCAAATTCAGAGACCTTGTGCTTAATGGAAAAAAAGGTGCCCTGTATTCCACTCTTATCAGAATGACTAACAGCTATGGCGTAAAGTTGGATGGCGGCATACTCATTGATCTGCCACTTACGAATCAGGAACTCGGAAATTTCTGCGGCACCTCCAGAGAGAGCACCAATCGGATACTGGGCGAGCTGAAGAAGGATGACATTATTTCAATAATGAATGGAAGAATTACAGTTAAAGATCTTCAGTATTTAAAAAATGAAATAGGCTGTGAAAATTGCCCTGCCGTTTACTGCAGCATTGAATAGGAGTGCAGTCATAATGCACTCCTTCATTCCTTTACGCTTTTGCTGCTTTTTTTCTAAGTGCCTTAGGAATATATACACAAAACGGCTCACTTTCCATATAATCCCCTGTCATGGCAAATGCACGTGATCTCGATCCTCCGCAAACATAACGAAATTCGCATTGGCCGCATTTCCCTTTGTATTTATCAGGATTTCTGAGATCTTTAAAGATGGGTGATTCCCTGTATATTTCGGCGAGCGGCTGTTCCCTAACATTCCCTGCTTTAACAGGCAAAAGTCCGCTCGGATAAACGTCCCCAATGTGCGAAATGAAAACAAAGCCATTTCCGTCATTGACTCCTTTAGGCGCCCTGCCTAAACCATCTATGGAACCCGTCAGCCCTTGCTGTGTAAGAGCATCGAGATATTGAATATCCTCATTTTGACCCTTTGCTTCATTCATTTTTTGCTGAATGACCACTCGCCGGTAATGCTGGGCAGCTGTTGTCTTAATATCGAAGGTAACCTTTTTGCTTAAGTTATACAGCCATGTAAAAACCTTCTCATGCTCAACCGGTGAGATCATATCCTTCTCCTGCCCTCTCCCTGTTGGAACAAGGAAGAACACACTCCAAAGAACACATTTGAGTTCATTTACAACCTTGGCCATCTCCTCAAGGTAATCGATATTATAACGCGAGATAACTGTATTTATCTGAACTGGAATTTCAAGCTCGTGCAGATATTTTATCCTTTCAATCGTTAAATCAAAGGAACCGGAAGTCCCCCTAAAGTGGTCGTGAATTTCTGCATTTGGCCCATCAAGGCTGAAGGCCCATCGAGCTAAGCCGACCTGTTTGGCTTTTTCAATAGCTTCCTTAGTTACATTTGGTGTCGCACTGGGCGTCATGGAAACACGAACACCCTTTTTCACGGCATATTCGGCTATATCGAATACATCCTGCCTCATTAATGGATCTCCACCCGTAAACACAAGCATAGGGTTATTCATTTCCCTGATTTGGTCAATCAGGGCCTTCCCTTCTTCAAAGGAAAGTTCTCTCGGATCTCTCCTGTACTGTGCTTCGGCACGGCAATGCAGACATTTTAGCTGGCATGCCCTTGTTAATTCCCATATCACAATAAAAGGGTCTTTATTAAAGTCTCTAGCAAATCCCATTAGAGATGCCTCCTTGATGGCCTCACTCCCGGCCATTTCTCAACGTAAAGCAAACTATATTGTGTCTTTCCATTGTCATTATAGGGTAATCGGCATGTTAAATAAGTGAACTACCTCACAAGGGCACAAAAAAACAGCAGGAAATACTCCTGCTGTTTTAAGCTTAAATTTTATCGTACGCCAAGTGCAATTTTTGCATAGCGGGACATTTTGTCCTTGGACCAAGGCGGGTTCCAGACAATATTCACTTCAGAGTCTTTTACTTCAGGGATATCTGCCAGCGCTGACTTTACTTGTTCAACAATTGTGCCTGCCATAGGACAGCCCATGGAAGTAAGAGTCATATCAACTATAGCTTTCCCTTCCTCTTCCATTTTCACATCATATACCAAGCCCAAGTTAACAATGTCTATCCCCAGCTCAGGGTCTACTACAAGCTCCAGTGCACCCATAATGCTGTCTTTTAAATCCTGATCCATTCTGCAGCACTCCTTCATTATTTACTATCTTTATCTTAACAAAAATTTAAATGAATTGAAAAAAAACAGGTTATAAATGTTCCTCAAACCATTTAACTGTTTCAAGAAGCCCCTCCCTGCTGACTTTATGCCCCGCCTGTTCATCTGATATAAACAGGAGGTTTTCAGGTGAGTCTCTGTACATGGGCTGGATGGTCTCATAAAATTGGTATGTATAGGAATAAGGAACAACCGGGTCCTTTTTGCCATGCCAGAACATGAGCGGCCTTCCGGCAAGCTTTTCTGGCTGAAGGCTCAGATCCCGCTCCCTAAGAATTCTCAAGAGATCTGCTAGTTCTTCATTTGTGAGCGGAACCTTAATATTATTTTTCTTCAGTTCATCGAGCTGAAGCTGAGCAAACTTTTCATAATATGGAATACCCATAAGGCTAACTGCAGTTTTGACCCATTCATACTGTGTCAGGGCGCCCAAAGTGACTATTCCCCCCATTGAGGTGCCCACAAGTCCTATTCTTCCCTGATCAATCAGGTTCCAATCCTCATAGACATTCCTGATTATGTTCAATTCCGCAATGGTATTCAGAACAATATCCCAAAGCTTGAAGTTTAAATCGCTGCCTGATAAGCCCTCGGATCTTTCCCCATGATATAGGGTGTCCGGCAGTACTACCCTAAACCCTTTTTCTGCAAGGAGATAGGCATAATGCAGATTAAGTTCTTTGGCACTCGTAAAACCATGAACAAAAATGATAAAAGGCAGGGGTTCCCCCTTTATTTCCTGCCTGGCAAGTTCAAGAACAGGAATTTCTCTGATAAGCTTATGTTCAATTACAACCACAATTTTTCCTCCTAAACCTGTTGTACCAAGATGAATTTTTTTACAAAATTATAATAATATTGATAACATATATGTATAAAATGATTTTGTAAAAGCTTAAGCTCTTGTCTTATGTAAATTCTTTCTATATTTTCAGTTTAACATGTGGACTTTTCTTTTCCAAAACCTTTACACTTAGAACAAAAGCGGGGCATACTTCACTATAAGCAATGCGCTGCAGTCTGCTGGCTGCAATTACATTATTATTATAAAAGTGCTGAGCGCTTAGAAGGAGATCTTATGGCAGAAAAACATTTAATTGCATTGGACCTTGATGGCACATTATTAAAAGATGACAAAACCATCTCGGCTAAAACTAAAATGATTATTCAAAAGGCACGCGAACAAGGGCATGAAGTAATGATTGCCACTGGAAGGCCATTTCGCTCGAGTGAAATTTACTATCGTGAAATGGGTTTGACTACGCCGATTGTCAATTTCAATGGTGCATATATACATCATCCTAAAGACCATAATTGGGGTGTTTACCACACACCACTGCAAATGAACGTGGCAAAGGAAATTGTCGAAGCCGTTAATAGCTATACTATTCATAATATCGTGGCAGAAGTTATTGATGATGTTTATTTGCACTACCATGATGAGAAGCTTCTCGACATCTTTGGTTTTGGCGATCCGAATATTACGACGGGAGATTTGCGCAGTTACTTAAAAGAAAATCCGACAAGCATGCTGATCCATACTGATGAGGAACATGTAAAATCCATCAGAAATCATCTTTCCGAGGTCCATGCCGAAGTAATTGACCACCGCAGATGGGCGGCTCCCTGGCATGTCATTGAAATCGTGAAAACAGGACTGAATAAAGCTGTTGGCCTCAAAAAAGCAGCTGATTACTTCCAAATACCACCCGAGCGGATCATTGCTTTTGGCGATGAGGACAATGATCTTGAAATGCTTGAATTTGCAGGCTACGGGATTGCCATGGGCAATGCGATCGACCAGGTGAAAAATATTGCCAAAGAGGTCACATTAACCAATGAGGAAGATGGAATCGGCCTTTACCTAAATGACTTATTAAATCTTAAAGCTCTTTAAGCTGCTGACCATGAAGAAATAATTTGAAACCATCCCCTTTTTAAATCCTTTCTTTGGAGCATACTAAAGATGAAGCAGCCCAATTGCGGCTTCAAACTTTTTCATGGAGGGGATTCGAATGGGTAAACGTAATAAATCAAAACGCTTCGTTCAACAGGGTGCTGATACTGTTAGTAAGCATGATGAGCGTATCCCGTACCACATGACCTATGCTGAGGCGGAAGCCCAAAAACTAGCTAATGTGAAAGAATCATCCCTCGGAGGAATATAGCGATGGGTAACAGATTATTTCAGGAAGCCAGAAAATATGTGGAAATAGCCAAAAATTCTGCAGGCGAAGAAACTGTTTCCCGAGCGAAAAATGCTTTAAGTTCTGCATTTGCCAACTCCACTGCAGCTGAACAGGCACAGCTCCGGGAGATGCAGCAGGAGCTTGAACAATATACGCAGTATCGCTAAAAAGAGCTGGCGGCCTCAATGGCTGCCAGCTCTTTTACCTCCTTTCCAGGATAACAGGAAAGGAATTTATTATATCTCCGTTTACATCTTTTTCATATAAATGCAAAAGCACTGTTCCGTTTTCAGGGATGTTCACAGAAGGAATGCTTATTTTTATCCTATAGCTCTTCCAATCATTTGATGAAGCCACTATGGACTTTTCAGACTGCAGCTCATTATGGCCATCTTCAACTGTATACCATAGCTTTCCGCTTTTTGGGCGAGCTTTAAATAATATGATATATTCGCCGTTCCCGCCTGTAACCTTTGCCTGGCTAAAGGAAGGATTTTGGCCCGGGATATAAACAGATGCTTGAGATTCAGGTTTTGTCTCCAACTTTTCCCCATTTAAGTTTGATGCCAGCAGCCGGGCTTTTACTAGGTACTCTCCCTCCTGAACTCTTTTCCCTTTATGCCTGTAATCCCACTGCTCTTCCCATACCTTGATATCATCCGGGTTAATGGTAATGTTTTGGATAGCCTGTAAAAATACTTTTCCTTCTGAGGAGGAATATACCTTTTCGCCTTTTTGAGTGAAAATCTCCACTTCATAAAAATGAGAGGATCCAAACTCAAAGCTCAGCGGATAATTGGCCTTATTCCTCAGAAGCAGATCGATCTTTAGTGTTTCTTGTCCTGCTTGAGGCATTACATTAAAGTCAAAAGGCATTTCCTTTACAGAAGCTTCAAAACTTTGCATAGGCATAGTAAAGAAAATTACAGCAGCAGCCAAAAGCCGAAGCATCCTTCATCCCTCCATTCATTTAATCCCTGCGGAAGAAACCATATACACCAGTTGTTTGAACAATATTTGTAAAAGCATTCGGATCCACTTCTTTTATGATTCTTTCAAGGTCAAATAACTCATAGCGTGTGATGACAATCATCATCATTTCCTTATTTTCATTTGTAAAAGCTCCCTTTGCAGGAAAAGTTGTTATTCCCTGACAAGATGGTCATGGATCGCTTTTTTCATTTCTTCGGATTTTTTCGTGATGATCAGAGCTGTAAGTTTTTCATGTCTGGTGTGGATGGCATCAATAACCCTTGTAGAAGCATAAAGGGTTACAAGAGTGTATAGAGCTTTTTCCCAGCCATATAAAAAACCGGCTGTTATAATAATAATGGCATTAAGAGTGAAAAAATATGTACCGACAGGCTTGTCTTTCATTCGGGACAAGACCATCGCAATTATATCCATTCCTCCTGTGGAAGCCCCCCATTTAAGTGTAATCCCTACACCTACAGCTGCTATGACACCTCCAAAAACGGCATTAAGCAGGATATCTTTTGATACGTGGATTACAGGTATCACTTCAAGGAAGAAAGACATCAGGAAGACGCTTAAAAAACTATAAATCGTAAACGAACGGCCAACTTTTTTCCAGGCCAATATGGTAACAGGAATATTTAGAATGAACAGCAATATACCTGTTGATCCGAAATCACCCAGAATGCTTGAAAGAAGCTGTGCCACTCCTGTAAAACCGCTTGCATATACATTAGCGGGTATGAGAAAAAAATTCATCGCGATTGCATTCAATATCGCGCCAATCAACACAATAAATACTTTCTTAGTTTCTAGCCAAACCATATTTTACCCCCTGAATTTTTATAGTTTCTTTACCCTAATAAGGTGCATTTTCAACACAATTCATTGTTTTTTCTCCTTGATTTCTATAAACTTAATTCATATAGTTTGAAAGCAGGTGAAAGAAAATGTCAGTAAAAATTCTAGCTGACAGTGCGTGTGATTTGCCGCTAAGCTTTTACAAAGAACATGGCGTCACACTTTTTCCATTACAGGTTCAACTGAATGATGGAGAATATGAAGATTTAGTCACCATAGAACCTAAGGATGTTTACAGTGCTATACGTGAAGGCCAGATGCCTAAAACATCTCAGGTGTCCCCTCTTCTTTTTGAGGAAACGTTCAAAAAAATGGCAGAAAACAATGAAGACGGCATATATATTGCTTTTTCCTCCGAACTTTCGGGTACATACCAGACCGCTGTCATGATTCTGGAGCAAGTAAAAGAGAACTACCCCGATTTCCAATTAACCATCATCGATTCCAAGGCTGCTTCATTGGGATATGGATTAATTGTGAAGGCAGCTGCAGCTGCAGCGCAATCAGGCGCATCCAAAGAAGACATCCGGAAAGTAATCGAATTTCGCTGCCGAAACCTCGAGAGCTTATTTACGGTAAATGATCTTGAATATCTCGCAAAAGGCGGGCGTGTTTCGAAAGCTTCGGCATTTCTGGGCGGACTTTTGAATATTAAACCTCTTTTAACAGTAGAAGATGGCAAACTTGTGCCGATCGAGAAACTGCGCGGCAAGAAAAAGCTGCTTCGCCGCATTATTGAGCTTATGAAACAAAATGGGACTTCCTTTGAGATGCAGACTGTCGGCATCAGCCATGCTGATGATGAAGACACAGCTCTTGAAATGCAAAAGCTGATACTGGACGAGCTTAATGCCAAAGAAGTGTATATTACATCCATTGGTTCAGCAATTGGGGCTCATACTGGCCCAGGGTCTTTAGCGATATTCTTCTCTAAGCAAATTTAAACCAAAAGTACAGGATACATACTCCATTTCATTCTGACAGACAATATGACTGTACTTCAGTTATATTCCTGAAGGCTAAACCCATCAGTATGAAAGGAGTATTTTTATTATGCCGCATACTTCCGATAATGATAAGAAAGCGAAAGACAATAATGCGCTTCTCCACGAAAAAAATATGATGCGCGAGAAAAACCGCAAAGCCGGGAAAAACCAATATTCGAAAAAAACAGATCACCTTTAATAATAAAACGGGCAAGCATTGGCTTGTCCGTTTTATTATTTGGCTCTTTTTTCAATGATTGTTGTTTTTGGTTTATGAATTCTACCCGTTGATTTCCGCTGCAGGCACGCAGCGAACCCGCGGGGAGGAATGCGAGCCTCCTCGGCTTCGCCTGCGGGGTCTCACACTTCCCTCACCTCCCGCAGGACATTGAATAAGCTTCCTCGAATGAACACCGCACGAAGGAAATGCGTCAGCATTTTCGAGGATCAAGTGCCCTCCGCTCCAATCAACTCAGCAAATTAAACTAAGCGATAAACAAAGCCACAAACTTTACGGTAACAGCCTATTATTTTTTGCAGTTGATTAGTCTTTCTTAATATATGTCCAGCCCTCTTCCTGATAAATCCTGCCTTCCTTCATAAGCCGGCCCAAAGCCCTTTTAAAGGAAGCTTTGCTTAACTGAAAACGCTCCTGGATATCTTCCGGGGCACTTTTATCGCCATATGGCATCGCACCGCTTCGGCTTTCAAGATATGAGATGATTTTTTCGGAATCATCGTCAAGTGCTTCATGCTTTCTTGGAATAAGAGAAACATTCACTGTCCCATCTTCTTTCACATCAACTATGCGGCCTTCCACTTTTTCTCCAAGACGGGGCTCTCTTTTTCGCTGGGATTCATGGATAAAGCCTTTAAAGCCCTCATCTGTATAAATCCAGCTTCCAACCTTTGCGGTTCTATAAATATGTCCGTGAATATTCTTATTAAAGTCACTTTTGGTTGCTTTATTTGAAATATCAGTAATGACAGGATCAGTAGCCATTTTCACATAAATTCGGTTATTCTTATTTACCCGGAGTGTAATGTATAATCTATCTCCTTCAATCGGCCACACAGCTTCGTGGACAGGAAGATCCTCCTCCCCAAGGAGCATGTCCTTCTGAATGCCAATATTGATAAATACACCGATGCCGGGTTTTACATCGCTTACATGCGCCCATCCATATGTACCAGCCTGAACCTCTGGAATGACAGTTGTTGCTGCGATTCTTCCCTGTGAGTCCATATAAAGGAAAGCGTCAACCTCCTGCCCTTCTTCGAACTTTTCATCCGTCTCATTCTGATGAAGAAGAACATCCTCCTCTCCATCCGTTAAAAAATAGCCAAATGCCGCTTCCCTTGAAACGATCAGCTTAACAGCACGGCCCAAATTCTCTTCTATAGCCATCTTTTTTCCTCCTTCTCAGCAATAAACAGCAAATATTCATTATATTAAATCTTTCCCTAAAAAGATCACATAACTCCTAAAGTTGTTTGAACTGCTATATTTTACTATAATAAGGACTAGAAGTGAAACTTAAATTGTTATCGCCAAGGAGGCTGTCATGTCTAAAGAAAGCTCATTTGATATTGTATCCAAAGTCGACTTTTCTGAAGTAACCAATGCCATTAATATTGCCATGAAGGAAATTTCCACCCGCTATGACTTTAAAGGCAGCAAAAGTGATATAAAGCTGGATAAAGAGGAGCTTGTGCTTCTATCTGATGATGAATTTAAGCTTGACCAGCTTAAGGATGTTTTATTAGGCAAGTTAATCAAACGGGGCATTCCTGTAAAAAATCTTGATTACAGCAAGATTGAGGGAGCATCAGGCGGAACGGTCCGCCAAAGAGCAAAGCTTGTCCAGGGCATTGATAAAGAAAATGCAAAGAAGATTAATACCCTGATTAAAAACAGCGGATTGAAAGTGAAGAGCCAGGTTCAGGATGATCAGGTACGTGTAACCGGCAAAAACCGCGATGACCTGCAGAAGATTATTGCTGCTGTTAAAGAGGCAGATTTGACAGTTGATGTTCAATTCGTTAACTATCGCTAAAAAAGCAAACGGAAAACTCCGTTTGCTTTTTTGTTTAGTTTATCCATTCATGCTACAGCTATTTAACAAATTTATACATCATTAGTTCATCTGCATAGGTCCCGTCTTTTCTTTTTATATGTCTGACTTTACGGCCTTCCTCCTGAAATCCGAATTGCCTGTACAGGTGGATAGCCCTCTGATTATACGCAAAAACCTCAAGGCATATTTTTTCCAGGCCAGGTTCTTCTTCCGCCCATTTCAGGAATTGTTTCATCATTTTTCTTCCCAGCCCCTGGTTGCAATGCTTCTCCTGTATGGTGATGCCGAAATAACCCAGATGGTTCACTTTTTTGCTTTTTGAACGCCGAAAGTTCAGCATTCCAACCACTTCGTTGTCAACTTCCGCTACTAAAGTAAGATCCCCAGATCTAATACTCCGTTCAATCCACGCTTCTTCTTCTTCAATTGATAAATTAAACTCATCCGCCTCGGTCATTAAAAAATCTGTTTCTCCAAAAGCCTTCCGGCAATGAGAGAGAATGGCTTCCGCATCACTTTTGGCAGCTGATCGAATGTGCAATTCATATTCCCCACTCTTTTTAAATCCATTATATAAGAGCGATGCAAATAATTTCCATGTTTTTTTATCATAATAAAATGGAATTAAAAGAGTATTAATGATTTGGAGGGATTTAGTAATGTCTAATACTCAAAACAATCCACAGGAATTTCCGCCTCAGCATCAGGACCATCAGCCCGGGACAGAGGCGCCAATGCAGCCTGAGCCCCAAACGGTTGATCCAAATTATAAAGGGTCTGATAAGTTAAAAGGAAAAGTTGTATTAATAACAGGCGGAGACAGCGGCATCGGTAAATCAGCCGCCATTTATTTTGCCAAAGAGGGAGCCAGTGTCGCGATTGTCTACCTGGAAGAACATGAAGACGCAGAAAAGACTAAAGAGGCCATCCAGGCTGAGGGACAGGAATGCCTGCTGATCTCCGGTGATATCGGAAGCGAAACATTCTGTAAGGATGCAGTCAGCAAAACACTTGATAAATTTGGTCAAATCGATGTACTGGTGAATAATGCAGCCGAGCAGCATCCTCAAAAAAGCCTGCTTGATATCACTGCTGAACAGCTTGAAAAAACATTCCGAACCAACATCTTTTCATTTTTCCATCTGACAAAGGCAGTACTGCCACACCTGAAAAAAGGAAGCTCCATCATCAATACTGCATCAATAACCGCTTATGAAGGAAACGAACAGCTAATCGACTACTCTTCTACAAAAGGTGCGATAGTCTCCTTCACACGCTCATTGGCCAAATCGCTGGCTGGACAGGGAATTCGCGTAAATGGAGTGGCTCCGGGACCTATTTGGACACCGCTTATTCCATCTACATTCACAGCCGATAAGGTATCAAAATTCGGATCAAATACCCCAATAGGCAGAGCAGGACAGCCTTATGAATTGGCTCCTGCCTACGTCTATCTTGCCAGTGATGATTCTTCTTATGTGAGCGGCCAGATGATCCATGTCAACGGCGGAACAATTGTTAATGGGTAAGCAAAATGAAAGGGAAGCCTGCCGCAGGCTTCCCTATTTTATGATACTATCTCTGGATCTTCAGTTAGCGGACTGCTGCATGAACAGCGTTTTACAATTTTATGTGGAATAATAATCCGCTTTACAGGCTCCCTGGGATTTTCAATTCTGTATATGAGGCTTCTGGCAGATTCAAATCCCAAATCGAAAATGTTGATATCGACAGAAGTCAGCGGCGGTCTGGACATTTCAGCTAACAGTACGTTATTAAAGCTGATGATTGACATATCTTCCGGAACTTTAATTCCCAATTCATCCAATGTATTCAGGACGCCTAATGCCATTAAGTCGTCGGCAACCACAAGGGCGGTTGGAGGTTTATTAAGGGAGATGAGGCCTCTGACAGCCTCCTGGCCTCCTTCTTTTAAGAACTCCTCATGAACAATATATTCATTTACAAGTTCAATGCCAGCGTCCCTTAAAGCTTTTTCATAGCCAAGCAGGCGTTCAACTGTAACGGTTAAATTCAAATTCCCTCCGACAAATGCGATTTGCTTATGGCAGAGCTTTATCAAGTATTCCGTTACTTCTTTGGCAGCGCGGAAATTATTATTATCCACGTAAGTGACTTCTTCTTCATCTGTAAAAGGCTTGCCTATAACCACAAACGGGAAATCTCTTTCCTTTAAAAAGGCGAGGACTTTATCCTCCACTTTTGAATAAAGCAAAATTACTCCATCTACCCGGCCGCCCTGTACCATCTGGATCACGCCTTCATAGATTTCATCATCCGTTTTTCCGGTTGTCATATGGAGGGCATAATGCCTTTCATGTGCACCCTCACTCAGACCTCTAAGGACAGTTGGAAAGAATGGGTTCTGAAATACAACATCTGTGGAGCTTGGCATTATCAGTCCAATTGCGCGGGTTGACTGACTTGCAAGACTGCGGGCAATAAAATTCGGATGGTAGCCTAATTGTTTCATGGCCTCTCTGACTTTTTGCTTGGTTTTCTCGCTGATGCGAGGATTGTTGGCAATAACCCTTGAAACAGTAGAAGGCGCAACTTTTGCCATCTTTGCTACATCTTTAATTGTGACTGCCAATAGAATCACCCTCTCCTTGAGGTCTCTGTTATTATTATTATAATCAAGCAGGTTTGATTTCTCTCCATTTTCAAACAGTAAACAGGATTAGGAAGAAGGGGAGGCAATTAAAATTATTCGGTTTTCTTCTTTTTTGATCGCTTCCATAAAAGATATAGAAAAATCATAAAAGCTGAATAAACTGCTGCAAGGGCTCCAATCAGCGGAATATTCAATCCTGATTTTTCTTCCAGAACGTATACTTCAGCTTCTTCCCGATCAATAATTAACTCATAATTATCGTCTTTGCTGCGGATGAGATCATCAGAAATCATGCCGCGCAGCTCTCTTCCTTCTTCCAGTTGAGAGGAATCAAGTACCGCTTTCTGTGTTTTTGATGAATTATTGATCGCAATCACTGTTGTTTCATCTTCGTAAGTCCGTTTATAAACGGCAAAACCGTCCTTTTCCTCCAGCAGTTCCATATCGCCCCTGGTTAAGGATGGAAGCAATTGCCTAACTTCTCCAAGTTTTGCGATATAATCTATCAATTCTTTGTCTGTACGGAAATCCATTTGCCTTCGGTTGTCAGGATCCTCACCGCCATCCATAGCTATTTCACTTCCATAATAAACAATCGGAATCCCAGGTGAGGTATACATGTATGTTAATGCAAGTTTCCATCTTGGACCCGGATGATGATTTTTTGTGATAGCATCACGGGTGAACCTGACTGTATCGTGATTATCCATGAAGCTTCCCATTAGATAGGGGTTTTCAAAAAAAGCTTTATTTCGGTCCCAGTTTGTAAAAAGCCAGTTTAACGGTTTATCAGGTTCTGCAAAGGCTGTTCTCAGATGATCATTTAAAGGATAATCGACAAAACCGTCAATTCCCGTTTTTTCATATTGGGCAATATATTTGGGATCATCCGACCATACTTCCCCAAGCAAATAAAAGTCTTCTTTGACTGATTTGACATGATTGGAGAAGTCGGTCCAGAAAGATTTTGGAACATGCTTAACGGTATCAAGGCGATAACCGTCAATATCCGTTTCTTCAATCCACCACTTAGCTGCATCCATTAAATAGTTTTTCACATCAGGGTTTTCCTGGTTTAAATCAGGGAGCCCATATATCCAGCCATTTTCAATTTCAGTCTGATTCGACCAGTTCGAGATATCCTTTTTTTCATGGAACCAATCTTTTTTTCCAGGGTCATTAACCCACTCGTGATTGTAGCCTACATGGTTCACTACGAAGTCCAATATCACTTTCATATCTCTTTTGTGGGCTTCCTTGACTAACTCTTTGAACTCATCCATTGTGCCAAAGTGTTCTTCCGTATTATAAAAATCTTTTATCCAGTAACCGTGATAGCCCTTCTCTTCATTATCAAAAACCGGAGTCAGCCAAATTGCTGTAAACCCCATATCCTTAATATAATCAAGGCGTTCTGTAATTCCCTTAAAATCTCCGCCATGATAAGCTTTTGGATCCTGAACATCAACTTTATAATCATTGTTGGGATCTCCATTGTTAAACCGGTCTACCATTAAAAAATAAATTGATTCATCTTGCCATTTACGCTCTTCTTTTTCAGCTGCTCCTGCCGGCAGGGCATAAAAAGAAGAAACGGGATTAAGATGAAGGTTATGATTCCTTTTTTCATCGCCGCTCCTCCTTCATTTTTCAAGCCGCTGCGAAACTGCAATCAAGTTCGCAGCCTGCAGCGGCAAGTAAAGTTTCAGCCCTTTAAGATTAGCCTTTTGTTCCCCCTGCCGTCAAACCTGATACAAAGTATTTTTGGAACATAAGGAAAAGTGCAGCAATCGGAATTGCTATTAAGACCGAGCCGGCTGCAAACTTTGTAAATTCATTTCCGAATTGCTTGGCTACCATTTCATACAATCCTACTGCCATTGTGAACTTTTCATCTGTTCTTAATAGAATTCTGGCAAGGATGAAATCGCCAAAAGGTGCAATGAATGAAAATAGCGCAACTACTGCAATAATTGGTTTTGCAAGAGGCATAACAATTTGCCAGAATACACGCAGATGGCTTGCACCATCCATTTTCGCAGATTCATCAAGCTCTTTCGGAATCGTGTCGAGATAGCCTTTCATCAGCCATGTATTCATTGGGATCTGACCGCCGACATAAACCAGGATCAATCCAAGATGTGTATCAATTAAACCAGTTCTTGTCGCTAATACAAAAATGGCGATCAGTGCTGCAAAGTTAGGTATCATTTGCAGGATCAGGAAGGTTAATAAACCATTTTTCCTTCCGATGAAGCGGTAGCGTGAAAACGAATAGGCAGTCAAGGATACTGTAATAACCGTAAGTATCATTGTCAGCGTACTTATTTTCAATGAATTCCAGTACCATTTAACATAATTGGACTTCTCTAAATCGAATAGATATTTGTAATGTGCCAAGGTTGGATTTTCAGGAAACATGGTTGAACCAGACAAACTCTGGCCCGGATTTAATGATGAGCCAACTACCCACAAAAGCGGATAAATGACAATAAAGCTCATTAAGGCAATGATTAAATATGAAAGTGTCAGCCGGATCATTTTATTTTTCTTCATGCTCATATCTACATCAAATCCTCTTCTTGGAATGATTTTGTTCTTCTAAACTGCCATAATGCTACAGTGATGACGATAAGTGACAGAATCATAGTAACTGCAGCCGCTTTGCCATATTGGGCAGAAGTCATAGTCAGCTTATAAATCCAGGATATAAGAATATCCGAACCCCCGGCATTTTGACCTGGAAGAGCCGGTCCGCCGCCATTGAACAAGAAGATAACATTAAAGTTATTGAAGTTGAACGTATACTGAGTAATGATAATTGGTGCAGTGGCAAACAGAACCAACGGCAGAGTAATCTTTGTGAATTTCTGCAGGATCGTTGCACCATCAACTGTTGCAGCTTCATAAAGCTCATCCGGAATAGACTGCAGCACACCGGTTGTCATGGCAAAAATGAACGGGAATCCAAGCCAGGACTGGATGAAAATTAAAGCTAAACGTGTCCAATTTTCCTCAGTCATCCATGGAACGGCACCGATGCCAATTGCATCCAGGATCGTATTATTAACCACACCGAAAGTCTCATTGAACATGCCGGAGAAAATCAGGATTGATATAAATGACGGCACAGCCCATGGAAGAATGAAGACTGTTCGGATTAATGCTTTCCCTTTAAGATCCTTTTGGTTTACGAGAATTGCCAGGAAAATACCCAAGGCTACCTGCAAGGTGGTAGCAACGAAAGTCCAGACGATTGTCCAGCCCAGTACTCCAAAGAACGTTTTTCTCCACAAATCAAGTTTGAAGATATCGATAAAGTTCTGAATGCCTACCCAATCTACCAGCTTTGCAGGCGGAGAATGATATAAATCATAGTTAGTAAATGCAAGAAGAGCTACGAATAAGATGGGAAATATAACAACGAAAACCAAGAGAAAAAAACCTGGTGAGATCATTAAGTATGGGAAACCATTATCAAGTAGATTGTGGTACTGCTCTCTGACACTGTTTAATGCCAATCCCAAATCACGTTTTTTCCCGTTATTATAAGCATCATATATATTGAAGGCATAAATAATCAGCCCCAATGCTGTAACGATCAATGCAATAATTCCGTCGATCAGAAGAAAGATCGAATGGTCCAGAACTGGAATTTCCCCTAATGTGAAAAGTCCCCAGAATCCCCAATTCAGTGTGTCAAAGAATGCTGCAAAGAACGAAATGGTAAGAATTAAAAATATGGCACCTTTAAGGAACTGTTTATTATAAAACTGTCCAAATCCAGGCAGGATGGATAATAGAGCAGCGTTTCTTCCATGGTTGGATGTCATTTTTTTTGCGTCCATATGGCTATTGCCTCCCCTTTCTTATAGGAGAAAGTATTTTTCTATTATTATAATTCATTTATAAGAATATTAGCGATTGTTTTTGTGCAAACGGTTGCTCTTAAGAGGAACATGAAAGCGGCTTTCTGCCGCTTCTGCTTAAAGGTTCGAAAGTATTCATTTGAAGCAGAAGTCTGTCTGCTCAGGCACCTTGCTTTTTTTATCATTACATAAAAGTATGGGCAATACCTCCTCGGAGGTACCGCCCTTTTGTCTGTCAAGCTTTACTTGGCAGGGTGATTTGTTTCAATATTTGTTTTGATCGTTTTAACTGCATCATCAAGCGCTGCTTTTGGCTCCGCTTTACCTGTTGCAATTGTTTGAAGTGCAGAGGCCATTGGTCCCCAAACTTCAGCCATTTCAGGAATATTTGGCATTGGAACCGCGTATTGAGACTGCTCAGCAACAGCTTTTGCAGCTTCATTGTCTGCGATTACCGGATCTTCAATAAGAGATTTTACAGGAGGGATTTCCTGAGTTGTCTCAAAACGGATTTTTGCGTTTTCTTCATTTGTAATATGTTCAACTAACTTGGTTGCCCAATAAGGGTTTTTAGTGAATGCAGTTACATTCCATCCCTTAACACCCATGAATGTTTTAACATGCTCACCGTTTGGAAGCTTAGGCATTACAGATACACCAACATCGATCCCTGCATCCTTCATTCCTTGAAGTGCCCATGGACCATTCATTACAGAAACAGCTTTTCCTTCATTGAATAGGCCATCCATTGCAGCTCCTCCGCTTTCCCCGATAATTCCTTTAGGGAATAAGCCTTCGCTGTACCATTTTTGAATAAATTCAGCACCTTCAACAGCGCCTTCGTTATTCAAACCAACATCTTCACGGTCTAATGCTCCGTCATTTTCATTGAAAACATATCCGCCCATGCCAGCGATAGGGCCGTGAGCGAAATAGAAGTTATCGAATAAAGCCAGGAATCCATACTGTCCGCCAGTTGTTAATTCTTTAGCTTGAGTATAAAGCTCATCCATTGTTTCAGGAGCTTTATCCATTAATGCTTTATTATAGATGAAAACTGGTGTTTCAGTTGCTTTTGGAAGACCATATAGTTTTCCGTCATACATTTGAGCACTGATGGATGATTCTGTGAAAGTATCAAGAACGCTGTCATCAACTTTGATTTCCTGAAGAAGACCTTCTGTTACAACCTGGCCAATTTGGTCATGAGGAAGTGTAACAACGTCAGGTGCATTTCCTGCAGGTCCATCAAGTCTTAATTGGTCACGGATTTTATCAGCCATGCCTAATTCTTTGAATTCAACTTTAATTCCATATTCTTTTTCAAAAGACTCAATGGCAGGCTTTAATGCTACGCCTTTATCTGTGTCTTCCCAAACTACTAATTTTTCCGGTTTCGGCTCTTCAGCCTGGTTTTCACCTGTGCCGTTATCTTTATCTGTTTTTTCCGGCTGTGCCTCACGCTGAGGACCGCAAGCTGCCAGCATTCCTATTACCAATACCAGCATCATAAAGAAAGATAGTGACTTTTTCATGATATTGCCCCCTTAAATAGATCTGTTGCTTAATGTAAATAGTACAACCGTTTGCACAAATTTGTAAACGCTTTAGTCTATTTCTAAAAACAGCGTTCACTTAAACTATAATTCAATGAAACCGCTTAATGAAAACGATTGCACAATTTCTAATTTTTATTATACAAGGTTTTTGGGCTTTTACAACTACTTTTTTCTAAATTATTTTTGTTTGAAAAGATATATTTACAAACACTCGGATTTATACTATACATTTCACCTCCATTCCTATGGTATAATGCAAGCGATTGCACTTTGAAAGGGGAATTTTTAATGGAAAAGGCAGCCATCATACACTACCCTGCTGATCATTTTGTTTATCCTATCAGCAGGGAAACCTTACATATTAGACTGCAAACAAAGAAAGATGATATTTCTAAAGTTACTTTACTGCACGGTGATCAGTACTTATGGGCAGATGGTAAATGGCAGTATGAAAAAACAGATATGCAGAAATCAGGTTCTGATGGGATTCATGACTATTGGCATGCCTATATTAACCCGCCATTTAGAAGATCCCGGTACGGATTTCACTTAAAGTCCGGTGAAGAAGAATTAATTTTGACTGAAAAAGGCTTTTACGAGGAGGCTCCTGCTGATTCAGGTTATTATTTCAACTTTCCATACCTGCACCCTGAAGAAGTATTTCAAGCCCCATCCTGGGTGAAGGATACGGTCTGGTATCAGATTTTCCCGGAAAGATTTGCTAACGGAAATCCGGACAATGACCCTAAAGGTGTTCTTCCCTGGGGAAGTGAGGAGCCTTCTACGAATAACTATTTTGGCGGAGATTTTGAAGGTGTTATTGAACATCTGGACTATCTCGTGGAACTCGGCATTACCGGCATCTATTTCACACCTGTTTTTAAGGCATTTTCCAACCATAAATATGATACAATTGACTATCTGGAAATTGATCCCCAGTTTGGTTCGAAGGATACTTTAAAGAGACTTGTAAAAGAATGCCATGATCGGGATATTAAAGTCATGCTGGATGCCGTTTTCAACCATAGCGGATACTACTTCCCCCCATTTCAGGATGTGCTTGAGAAGGGAGAAACATCACCTTATAAGGACTGGTTCCATCCGCATAGTTTCCCTCTGAGAGGCGGGGAGCACCCTAATTATGAGACCTTCGCTTTTGTAGAGCAGATGCCAAAACTGAATACAAAAAATCCAGATGTGAAAAAATATTTGCTCAAAGTAGCCAGATACTGGATTGAAGATTTTGATATAGACGGCTGGCGGCTGGATGTGGCAAATGAAGTTGACCATCAGTTCTGGCGTGAATTCAGGCAGACTGTAAAAAACATCAAACCAGACCTCTATATATTAGGTGAAATCTGGCACAACTCTATGCCATGGCTGCGCGGAGACCAATTTGATGCTGTCATGAATTATCCTTTTACCACCAACCTGCTAAATTTAATTGCGAAGAAATCCATAAACGGCAGTGAGTTCGCCAATAATATGACCGCTGAAATTAACAGCTATCCTGCCAATGTCTATGAATCTGCATTCAATCTGGTTGGAAGCCATGATACACCGAGGATCTTAACGGAATGTGAAGAAAACAAAGACAGGGTAAAGCTAATTTACACACTATTATTCACCTTTATGGGTTCACCATGCCTATATTATGGAGATGAAATTGGACTAAGTGGTGTAATGGATCCCGGATGCAGAAAATGCATGGAATGGGATGTGGCAAAACAGGACCGTGAATTGTTTTCTCATATTCAAAAGCTTATCAAGGTTCGGAAGGAAGAAAAGCTGCTCGCAAATGAAGGTCATTTTGAATTTATCCAGACAGATCCTAATATAGTTGCATACCGAAAATACGATGATGAAAAAACCATTATAGTACTCGCCAACCCTGCGGATGAAAGTGCGGAATTTGTATTGCCTTATCCGCTAAAGGGTGTTAAGGTAACGAATATGCTTACAGACAAAGAATTTGCAGCTGAAGCGGAAAACCTTAAAGTTCAGCTTGATGGCTGGGGGTTTGAAATCCTGTCCTTCCCTGCAAGCTTCACTAAATAGGAAACCTGATTGAAATAAGGAAAAGTTTTTAAGGGCAAGACCTTAAGGCTTTTCTTTTTTCGTTTATATATTGTCGTGGGTCCCTCCTATTTACATGAGATTATTTACAAATAGGGAGAATAACCATGACTAAGAACCAGAAAAAAATGACATTATTTGCTCTAACCTGGCCGATTTTCATTGAAATATTGCTTCATATGCTCATGGGAAATGCCGACACACTTATGCTTTCGCAATATTCGGATGAATCTGTGGCTGCCGTCGGGGTGTCAAATCAGATCCTTTCGCTCGTAATCGTCATGTTTGGATTTGTAGCGACCGGGACATCCATCCTTATTGCCCAAAATCTTGGCGCAAAAAATAACAAAACGGCTGCTGAAATTTCGATTGTCTCCCTGGGGGCAAACCTGGTATTTGGGGTAATCCTCAGTATTCTTCTATTCGTATCAGGCAAACCGCTGCTCCGCATGATGGATTTGCCTGAGGAGCTACTAAGCCAGGCAAACGCCTACTTAGTCATTGTTGGCGGCTTTTCCTTTGTTCAGGCATTAATTATGACCATTGGGGCCATCATCAGAAGTTATGGATTTACAAGAGATGTTATGTACATTACTATCGGCATGAACATTTTAAATGTTATTGGCAATTACTTATTTATTTTTGGCCCATTCGGTTTTCCGGTATTGGGTGTAGAAGGAGTGGCCATCTCTACTGTCGTCAGCAGATTGGTCGGATTGGCTGCTGCTGTCGCTGTCCTGCTTAGAAGAACGGAAAAAGCACTTCCGTTCCGATTACTTTTCCGCTTTCCAAAGGAACATATCAAAGACCTTTTAAAAATCGGGATCCCTTCAGCAGGAGAACATTTATCCTATAATGGATCGCAAATGGTGATTACTATTTTCATCGCTGCTCTCGGAACAGAGGCTTTAACTGCAAAGGTGTATACGCAGAATATCATGATGTTCATATTCCTTTTCAGTGTGGCTATCAGCCAGGGCACACAAATCCTGATAGGCCATATGGTAGGCGGAAAGGATTATGAGGCAGCCTATAAAAGATGTATGAAAAGCCTGCGCCTTGCCATCATGATTTCATTCGGGACTGCGGTTCTTTTCTCCCTGTTCTCAGAAAAATTGATGGGCATATTCACTTCTAATCCAGATATCATAAAGGTTGGCAGTGTTCTCATTCTTTTGACCATCCTCCTGGAGCCAGGCAGATCGTTTAATTTAGTCGTCATTAACTCCCTTCGTGCAGCCGGCGATGTAAAATTCCCCGTTTATATGGGGATCTTGTCCATGTGGGGCGTAAGTGTTACCCTTTCCTATGTTCTGGGAATTCATTTTGGACTGGGTCTTGCCGGCATTTGGATCGCTTTTATTGCCGATGAATGGCTTAGAGGATTGCTCATGTTATGGCGCTGGAGATCCAGAGTCTGGGTGAATAAGTCGTTCGTGTCTTCAAAAGCAGTATAAATAAGAAAAGCGGCAACGGCTGCCGCTTTTTTTTAATCTGCAATATTTATATTATAATCCTTAAACCACACATGGATCTGTGCAAGGTGAGCTAACAGCTGGGGACCAGTCATGAGCTGCCCAAACCATGGTTCCCGGAATGAGTCACCTCCCGACTCAATAATATCCCTCAGCTGGCCGCTGTCAAAGAATTCATACAGTGCTGATGAGCGGTCCTCGAGGTATCCATTGAGCATTTTCTGGACTGCAGCTGTATATGCTGGATTATGCGTTTTGGGATAAGGGCTTTTCTTTCTGTATAACACTTCATTCGGCAGTATACCTTCAAGTGCTTTGCGAAGAATTCCTTTTTCGCGGTTTCCATGCATTTTGATCTCCCACGGAATATTCCACACATACTCCACAAGCCGATGATCGGCAAAAGGCACCCGTACTTCAAGGCTGGCCCCCATGCTCATTCTGTCTTTACGGTCCAATAAGGTCGTCATAAAGTAAATCATATTAATATAGAAAAGCTCTCTCCTGCTTGCGTCCTCCCTGTTCTCCCCGTCTAGCGAAGGAGTTTCGGAGATTGCCTGAAGATACTTTTCCATAGCATAACCCTGAAGGTTCAGTTTCTTCCTCCAATTTTCTTTCAATAGGCCCTGTCTGGCTTCGAGTGACCTCATCCATGGGAATCCCTTCCTCTTTAAGTCTTCCTCTCTATGGAACCATGGATAGCCGCCAAATATTTCATCAGCACATTCCCCCGACAGACTGACAACAAAGTCCTTTTTTATTTCCCTGCAAAACCATAGCAGGGAGGAATCGACATCAGCCATACCCGGAAGATCCCTTACATGCACAGATTCGATTAAATCCTCTGCCAGCTGCTTCTGGGTGATTATACTGCTGTTATGTTTCGTATTAAAGGTCTGGGACATCTTCTGTATAAATGCTCCATCAGAATTAGGCTGAAACTCATTAGCCTTGAAAAACTCATCATTTCCCTCATAATCTATCGAATAAGTGGTGAGTTGGCCCTTACCGTCTTTTTCGTAAGCTTTTGCAGCGATAGCTGTAATCGCACTGGAATCCACTCCGCCGGAAAGGAACGTGCATAACGGTACATCCGAAACCAGCTGCCTTGTCACAGCATCCGTAAATAGTTCCCTGACTCGCTCAGCCGTCTCTTCAACATTATCCTCATGAGGGGCACTTTTCACATTCCAATAACGCCATGCCTTCAGCCCATTTCTCGAAAAGATCAGCGCATGAGCAGGCCTTAATTCATCAATGCCTCTGAAAACACCCGATCCCGGAGATCGTGATGGCCCCAGTCCAAAGATTTCAGCTAAACCTTCCCTGCCGACTTCCGCCTTAACTTCAGGGTGGGCTAAAATTGCTTTTAATTCAGATCCAAATAATATGCCATGTTTCGTTTCCTTATAAAATAATGGTTTTACCCCTAAACGATCCCTGCCAATAAATAATTGTTCTTTCTTTTCATCCCAAACTGCGAATGCATAGATGCCATTCAAATATTGAAGGCAATTTTCTCCCCATTCTATATAAGAAGTCAGCAAAACCTCAGTGTCAGAATGGCCTTCAAACGAATATCCTTTTATAAGGAGTTCTTTACGGAGATCTTCCGTATTATAAAGCTCTCCATTATAGCAAATCGTATAGCGGTTTTGATGTTTTTCCCTAGTCATTGGCTGTTTTCCGCCTGCCGGGTCTACAACGATTAACCTTTTATGGCCGAATCCAGCATGAACATCTGTCCATATGTTTGTTTCATCTGGACCCCGCTTTGCCAGCGTATCCGCCATTTTGCCAACTGCTGCAGATTCTTTTCTCAAATCCTTTTGGAAGTCAATCCAGCCGGTAATTCCACACACATTACATCATCCTTTCAAAGCGGAATCGCATGGGCACATTTTTCATGATGCTATTGTATGCTGGGCCTTAAAAAAAGTTAATTGTCCACATTCAAGCGGTTATAAAAATCGCCAAAACTGTCTAAAAAGAAGTTGAGGAAGTTAATGGAGGTTTTATATGAATAGACAGCAGCGAACAAAGCTTATCGAATATCAATCCCGTGCTTTTACAGAAGGCACTGTAGAGTATATCAATGATCAATGGGTATTTTTTGACCATGAAACAGATGAAGCATCCATACTGGACGAATTCCTCCATCAGGAAATGGAGGTGTTCCGCTTTAAACGCTGGAAGAAAGGCACTTTATTCGAGGATGGCAAGGTGGCTTTTGATGATGAAACATTTCACTTGAAGAACCAGGATTCGATTCGCATTCGTAAGCATCTGGTTTTCTCTCTCGAAAGATTATTGGAGGAAATGAATGATGACGCCTTCTACCAGTTCGTAACCACTCTAAATTCCATGCAATTTTCGGTCTATGACTGCATTTATTGCTATAACCAGCTCGCATTTTTTAATGATAAAGACAGGAAAAGCGGTGTTAACTTCATCGTTTTTGATAACCAGGATCATATTTGCAATGTGCAGCATCATTTTTGCTATTATGAAAAAATGAGTGACCGGTTTGAATTTACCCTAAACAGCGGAAAAAGAATGGTAATTGAGAAAATTTCTTCATAAAAAAAAGCGGAAAAGCGTCTGGGGCTGGACAATAATCTAACTTCAGAATGAATATAAAGAAACAGCAGCCTGCCTTTGGTGGCAGTGCTGCTGTTTCTTTATGGCGCTAGCTGTGCGTTTGAACGTATTTTGATAGACCTTCCTCAAAATCTCTGGTCATAAGCGGCTTATGTATATAAAAGCCCTGTGCATAATGGCATTTCAATTCCTTTAAAAGCTCAATCTGCTCCAGTGTTTCCACCCCTTCAGCCACCACCTTAACGGAGAGCCCATGTCCCATGGTGATGATGGCTTTTACAATGGCAACATCAGATGTATTTAGTCGAAGGTTATTGATAAACGACCGGTCGATTTTTAATGTATTGATTGGAAGGTCCTTTAAATAACTTAATGAAGAATATCCGGTTCCAAAATCATCAATGGATACCTTGACACCGATATCCTGCAGAGACTGCATAACTTGTATACTGTACTCAACATTTCTCAGCATCGTGCTTTCCGTCAGCTCCAATGTTAAATATTGCGGCTCCATACCTGAAAGCTCCAATGCCGTCTTAACTTCCTGAAGAAAACCCGGCTGCTGGAATTGATAGGCTGACACATTCACAGAAATGGAAAGAGATTCATAGCCGAGCATTTGCCAGCGCCTATTTTGCTGGCAGGCCGACCTCAACACCCAGCCGCCAATATCCCCAATGAGACCAGTTTCTTCTGCAAGAGGAATAAATTCACCTGGTGAAACAAGTCCAAGTTTTGGATGATTCCAGCGGATCAGGGCTTCGCTTCCATATAAATTGCCAGTTTCAAGGTCGATTAATGGCTGATAGCATAAATAAAACTCATTTTTCTGCAATGCTTTTCTTAAGTAGCTTTCAAGCTCAAGTCTGACCATTGCCTGCTGATTCATTTCCATCGAGAAAAACGTGACCCTGTTTCCTCCCTGCAGCTTGGAGCGGTTCGTGGCAATATCTGCATTTTTCAGCAGTATGTGCTCGTCAGATCCATCGTCCGGATATAGGCTTACACCAATACTCGCAGTAACAATAAACTCCTGATCCGACTGAAATAAAGGATGGGATATTTCATCTAATATCTTTTTGGAGGCTTTCATAACTTTTTCAATGGTTGCTTCCCTCGATAGTACCAGGGTAAACTTATCCCCGCTGAATCTTCCCAAATAAGAACCGGAAGGCAAAACCCTCTCAATTCTTTCGGAAATTTCCTTTAACACCATATCCCCTGCAAAGTGCCCAAGACTGTCATTTATGATTTTAAAGCGGTCAATATCAATAGAAAGAACGGCAATTTTCTTCTGTTTCTTCCTGGCTCTCTTTAATTGCATTTCCAATTGTTCTGTAAACTTCATTCTGTTTGGCAGCCCTGTATCCCGGTCAAAAAAAGCCAGTTCTGTTATCTTCTCTTCAATTTTTTTCTGTTCAGTAATATTTCTGCCGATTCCATAAATGCCTACACATTCCCCATTAACCGTAATCGGAATATTTTTCAGCTGAAAGAGATTCTTCTCGCCGGTTTTTGAATCAATATATACATTATAATATTGCTCCTTTCCTCTTAATGCCCGATAAAAGTGCATCCGGACCCTTTGTACATCCATATCGCTCACATAGGAAAGAGCGGTTTTTCCGATTATTTCTTCCCGGCTGTATCCGAAAGTTTTCTCAAATGCCGGGTTGACACTTGTGAAATTCCCCTTCAGATCAGTTGAATAAACAAAGTCTGCATTATTATCAAATAGAGATTTATAATATTGTTCTGACATTTTAAGACTGCTGTTTAATGATTTAATATCATCCTGAGAAGCATGCATTAAATGAGTTAATGAAGTAATCGTATTAAATTGGGCGGTTTTTTCATAAACAAATTCATTCTGCTGTTCCTTCTTTGCTTCAGCACTATTTTCTGATAGAGCAAGGTATGTAAGAGAATGTCCGACCATCTGCGGATGTCCGCCTTTACGGCAGGATATTTCTCCATAAGAGAAAAAGCCGTTAGACGGAGCTATTTTCTGAAACATTGCCAGTTCTTTTTCCGTAAAGTCTCTTGCAAATTGCTTCCTGGCCATGCAATTGTATATAAATATGCTTTCAGGAGAAACCTGGTCAAGCTGTTTTAATTCCTTTAAAGACCGGTCAATAATGTCCTCCAGATTTGCATAAGCAAACGTAAGTGTGTCTCCTGCCTCAACCCTTCTGTTTACTTTAATTGCACCATTTTCAAGTAATTTTATAATAAAAACAGATACTTTTTCTCCACGGTACTGTAAAAGGAACGGGAATTCAGTACCTGATTTGGGCAGTTCCTTAATAAAAGCCTCTCCCAAATAGCGCTTTAAAATAGTTAAAGGCCTCTTATCGTCCAGGGAGTAGATGATAGATCCTTCTGCCTTTGTGACAGTAAAGCTTTTTCCAATCTCCTGCCACTGATAATTTTCAAAATGACGCACTGACAAATGGCCGCTTTGAAGGGCAACTGCCGCAAGCCCATCGCTGGTGATTCCCTCTTGAGTAAAAGAAAAACCCTCCTGGAATAAACCATTATCTCCGGCAAGGCCGCCGGAAATCACCATGTTCGGCTGGGTTTCATTTATCCCTTCCAGGAGGTCAGTGGAATCAACATCAAATCCTGCAGGAAAGATAATTACAGCTTCGGTATTAAAGATAGCAAGTTCCCGTGCCAGGGCTTTGCCCATTTCATAACTGTCTTTAAAATCGCTCCTGTTTAACAGGAAAGATTTTAATTCCGTTTTTTCAAAAATAGTAAAGCAAATGATTGTTTGTTTTTCCGTAATGCGCCCATCATGAATTTCACCGGAAGTTGAACAGCCTGCTATATGTGCAAAGGGAAGCTTATTTTTCAGTTCCTTTTGAATTTCTGCGATAAATAGGCTTTCAGGAGTCCCTGTAAAGACCTGCACAAGCAGATTCGGGTATTCAGTCAATTCATTCAAGTCTATAAAACTATTAAGCCCGCTAATATTCTTATATAAACATGTAATCGTCTGTGCCATAAAAAACCCACCATCATAGTAAGATCATTAGACCCGCTGATAGGATTGCTCCCTTGTACAGCTGAGACTGCAGATTCAAATTTTTATCCTATAGTTAGCTATAGTTTTAAATTACCATATTTAGTGAAGTCATGACATGACAAAATTAGAAAAAGCTGCCTTTTTGGCAGCCTTTTCTATAAATATCCATATTTACGTCATAAAGTGAAACTTCAATAAGTGGGGTGTGCTTTTCTCCCCACTTATTGTTAGTTGAACCAATCGGGCCTTTACGGGCAGTTTGACTTCCACTTGTCCTCCTTTGATTTCTCGGAGTCTTGAAGTGGGGTCTTACTGCCCGTTAGACTGCGATAAAAGTTAATGGCAATTTAACAAATCCTAAATATAGAACCAGGATTAGAGCGACAATGAACTGTCCCCATAAAATAGAAGTCTTTTTCCCTTTGACAGTACGGATGATAATCATTTCAAACATAGCAATTACCCAAATGCCTACTAATGACTTCAACACATAAAGAAGGTCGATGCTGTTAAGGCTGCTTAAAATCCAAACTCCTGTTCCAATGATTAGCAGATAAAATAATCTCAAAATCATGTGAACCACTTTTAAACCTTTTTGTTTGCCGCTTTTATGCAGTATAAGGGCAATAATAAATAGAACAAGTGCTAATAACCATGTTGTTATATGGGCATGTATCATTCCAGTGCCTCCTAATGTAAATTCGATATCATCATACCATATTGACTTTGAAATTCCTAAAGTTAAGATGCAGAAAAAGATTATCTAAAGGCAAATTTGTGAACTATTTATGACAAAGTGTGATATATATCATTGACACTCTGAAATTATAAAATAAATTCTTAAAAGCCTGTGTTTTTACACAGGCCATCTTTCTTTTTATTTCTCTATAACATTCGTCAGAGTTCCAATATTTTCCACTGTAATTTCCACTTTATCTCCCGGCTTAAGAAAGCGAGGAGGCTTAAAGCCCTTGCCTACCCCTGCGGGTGTTCCTGTAGCAATAATATCTCCAGGCTCAAGTGTCATGCCCTTTGACAGGACCGAAATGATTTCCTCGATTGGAAAGATAAAGTTTTCAGTATTTGAACTTTGTCGGAGCTCTCCGTTTACCTTTGTTTGAATGTCAAGCTGATTCGGGTTTTCAACAGCTGATTTATGGACAATCCATGGACCCATCGGGCATGTGGCATCCAGGCTCTTACCGATAAAAAATTGCTTATGGCGGGACTGCAGATCCCTTGCTGTTACATCATTAATGATCGTATAGCCAAAAATGTGTTCCAATGCTTTTTCCTTTGGAATCTCTCGTCCTTTTTTTCCGATTACTACGGCAAGCTCTCCCTCATAATCCAGCTCTGCAGTGACATTATTGTGATTCAAGACTGTTGCATCAGGTCCTATGACCGTTGTTGGCGATTTCGTAAAGACCATTATGTGCTCTGGAATATCTTCTTTGCTCCCCATCTCAATGGCATGCTCGGCATAATTCTTGCCTACACAAAAGATATTCTTATCCGGACGGGGAATCGGCGCTTCCAATGCATCGGAAGCGAGCGGGCGAAAGAGTTCTTCACTGCCAGGATTGCTGCTTAGCCAATCTGTTAAACTATGTACTTTATCAATGAACTTATCCCCTAAAGCAATACATTCCTTCAAAGTCGACGGCAACTCACTTTTGCCTTCCATTTTTTCTAAAGTTGCTTTTAGCGGAAGCACCTTAGTCCCGGTCTCGTCCAGTAAACCAGTGCCGCTTCCTGTGCTATCCTTAAAAGTAACAAATTTCAATCCTATCACCTCATTCTATTTTTCACTTTTTTAGTATAATATAAATTTTCAGTTTTTTGGACAATTTTAACCTTTTCTCTTCCAATTAGGGATCTTCAAATAAGTGAAGCTCCTCCAGAGCCATTCGACCGGTCCATAATAATAGCGGGCAATCCAAAAGCGGCTGATGATGACCTGCATAGCGAAGATGATCATAACTAACAGTGTCCCTCCAATTGCAGAGACCTTCCCATAGAAGCCTAATCCATAACTGTAAAAAATAAAAGTCGAGATAATGGACTGGAAAAGATAATTTGAGAGCGACAGTTTCCCAACATACGAGAGCGGCAGCAGGAATCCTGGTCCATGACTATTGTTTATCATCACTGCTATCCCTAAACCATAAGCAATAGCCAGCAGCGGACCTCCGAATATGTCCTGCATGTAATCCAGTCCCAGGTTGCTTTCCGTTATGTAAGGCAGTAATTTGAACAATAGCCCTGCAGCCAAAGAAATCAGCGTAATTCTCATGAGGAATGCCCGGTTTTTTACTGGCTCCTCAAGCCATCGCAGCTTGGCAGCACCTCCCCCTATTAAAAACAAAGGAAAAATAGATGCCAGCATGATAGGTAGTGAAGCAAGATTATTAACACCTGACCAATCCTGGATACGCTGTGAGGTAACCTCGGAAAAGCTTCCATTTTGATAGGCCTGTAAAGAAGCTAATGCGGCTTCTTTGTCATAGATTGACAGATCTTCAGGCGGAACAAACAGAACTGTTGCAAATAACAATAGAACAAATAGCAGATTGGGAATGATATAAAGCAATATTCCGGTTAAAAGCATATTTTTTCCGGACATTTTTACAAACATTAAAAAGATAAAGCCAAAGATTGCATAGTTTATTAAAATGTCCCCATGCCAAATAAGAAAAGCGTGAATGATGCCTATCAGCAGCAAAAGCGAAAATCTCCTTGCAGCCATTCCTCCGAAACCAAGGCCTTTGGCCATTGCCCTCTCCCTCAGAATGACTAACCCATAACCGAACAGCATAGAAAACAAAGGATAGAAGCTTGCCTGCACAAAGATATCGATAAACGCATAAGCCCCTTTATCTGCCGGACTGTCCCACCATTCAAAAGGATCAATGTACAGATATGGTGAATGGAAGGAAAGCATATTTACTAAAAAAATACCGAGAATGGCAAATCCTCTCATAATATCCAGCGAAATGATCCGATCCTTCTCCACAACCGGGCTGACTTGCCTGTCCATATAGTGCCTCCTTTTTTGTAAAGAAAATCTACCTTAATGATAGAGAGCTGTATTCTGCTTGTCCAGAAAAGAAATGCTCCAGCGCATGCAACTAGGCGCTGGAGCTGGACACTTTGAAAAAATCCCACTTTTCATTTAATTAACATAACGGTCTGTTTTCCCTTTTGACTCCCAGTAGCTGTTCCGAAGGTGGATTTTTTGGATTTTCCCTGAAGCCGTTTTCGGCAGCTCATCGACAAAAGTCACTCCTGTTACAGCTTTGAAGTGGGCCAGCTTCTCCCTGGTAAAACTGATAATCTCCTGCTCAGTCAGTGTATTCCCATGTCGCACGACTATAAAGGCATGAGGTGTTTCCCCCACTTTTCGTGAGGCACTGCTATGACAGCTGCTTCTGAGATGGCAGGGTGCTCGTATAAAACCCCTTCTACTTCGATGGATGAGATGTTTTCCCCGCCGCTGATAATAATATCTTTTTTCCGGTCAACAATTTCTAAATTGCCATATTCATCTACATTTCCCATATCACCTGTGTAAAGCCAGCCGTCCCGAATAGCTTCCATTGTTGCCTCTTCGTTTTTCCAATAGCCTTTCATGACCCCGTTGCTGCGGACAACTACCTCACCGATTTCTTTGCCATTATGGGCAACTTCTTCACCGTGTTCAGTGATTACCTTGACTTCACAGCCAATCATCTGATGTCCTGCCTTCGCTTTCATCCGGTACTGCTGGTTAAGAGGAAGTTGTTGAAGATGAGAACGAATCGTCGATACTGTGCTTAATGGAGATGATTCGGTCATGCCATATACCTGTATGAACTCCCACCCAAGCTCCTTTTCCACTCTTGTTACAAAAGCTGGCGGAGGGGCCGATCCAGCTATAACCACCCTGACATCCTGTTCAACAGAAGGAGCAAATTGTTCATAATGCTGCATCAGCGAATTCAGTACCGTGGGAGCCATATGCATGACGGATACTTTATGCTCCTGCAGGGTGTCAAATATCTTTTCCGGCGTGGCTTTTCTCATACACACCTGAGAAGCGCCATTTGCCGTGTAATAAAAAGGAGAACCCCATCCATTCACATGAAACATCGGCAGGACATGCAGCAATACATCCTGATCGCTGACTCTCAAATGATGCATAGTTGACAATGCATGCAGGTAATTATTGCGGTGGGTCAGCATGACACCTTTAGGATTGCCTGTTGTACCGCTTGTATATAAAAGGCTGCAAACGTCATTTTCGTCGAGGATCTCTCTTTGAAAAGGACTGCTGTCCTGGCTGCCTAGCCATAAATCATAATCGGTTTCTTCTGTATCTTCTTCTTTATAATGCACGATGATTTTTTCCAAAGTTTTCAGCTGATCTTTTACAGGAAGTATTAGATGGTAAAGGTCCTGATCTACAAACAGAATTTTGGATTCGCTGTGATTCAATATAAACAGATAGTCTTCCGGCTTCAGCCTGATATTTAGCGGAACCATTATTCCACCCAGCTGAAAAACTCCATAAAACCCCTCCAGCATTTCAACTGAATTGGGTGCCAGGTAAGCAATACGGTCCCCTTTTTGAATACCTGAAGCTTCTAAACCATGAGAGAGCTGATTAACCCTTGTGTTCAATTCCTCATATGTAAAAGTTCGATCATCTGCAAAAATGGCTTTCTTGGAACCGTAAAGGGACACAGCACGGTCTAAAAACTGCGTAAGTATTAATGGAACATTCATTTTACGACACCTCACAGAAAATTTTGTTAATTTTATATTATCACAAAAATTAAAACAGTTTCATCCTGATTTTGTCTGTTATATAACATTTTAGCGTCTCCTTGAATAAACGTACCACTGAGATATTATTGGGCTGATTAATCACATTCAGCAATTAGGCACATACGATATACAAGAAATCATTTTAAAGGGTGTTATGTATGCCAGCTATTGTGGGAGTCGCACAGGTCATATCGATCGGGAGCAGTTCTGTCTTCAATATTGGGGACGTATATAAAATCATGCCAGTTTCTAACGCCAAGACCTTTTCAGGTGCCGGATCGTTTAACACTGGGAATGGCCTGAATGTTTATAATCACCGGAGCACAACAAACACTTATGATTGTGATGGCGTGGATCAGGGCAATTATTTCAATGCTTAAAACGGGTGATACTATGAATTTTTATATACAGCAATCCATTCATATTCAATTCATAAAGATCGGCGGGATCACAAACTCTTCCGTCATGCAGATTGGAAGTGCAGGCATTATAAAGCCGGCGTCTTATTTGTATAACACTGGCGGCTTTACCGAGCCAGCACCTGAAGCAGAAGGTCCGGCGCCTGCGGGACCAGCTGGGGGAGTGTTTTTCTGTCACCTTCTGTACCTCTGACTGGTGCTCAGAAACGATAATATCATTTTTTTATAAGCGAGGTGGTGCGCTTGAATCAGCAATTAAATACCTATCTTCAGCAATTGCATGCTTTTGTAGAAGCACAGGAAAAGCAAATAAGGAGACTTGAAGCTGCGGTTAAAAAACTTCAGGAAGAAACTGAAGTTCTGAAAAGCCGTCCGCCAATGCAGGTCGATCGGATTGAGTATAAATTTGACCAGCTTAAGGTAGAGTCTCTTGAAGGTACTTTAAATATTGGCTTAAACCCTTCTGAGCTGCAGAACATTGAAGATTTTGCCGTAGACAACAAAAACATTAAAGCACCTGTTTCGCCTAAAACCCAGATGAAGAGAACGATGGAAATTGAAGACGCCATTTATCAGTATTTAGAACGGGAACTTCCGGAAATTACAGCTTCTGCCCAGAAAAAATTAAATGTCAATGTGGATGATTCGTATATTGCGTTTATCAAAGAAGATATCAAAAAGCAGCTGCCTAACCGGATTGACTTCTATATCCAGCAGCAGGCATCGAATCGCTCCGGGCAGGAAAATAACGAAGAGATTATCGAGCTGATAAAAAAGGAGATTCACAATGGGGTCTATGCCTTTATCTCGCATTTGCCGGAAAATATGAAGGGAATGAATAAAGAATGAATTATCAGGTATATAACAGAGATCTGTGCGTTGGCAGTATAAGAGTACTGGGTGTATCCAGTTCATCTGTTTTGATGGTGGGGGATACGCAAACGATCCAGCTGGCAGCCACTTTTGATACACCTCCTGAGTCACTTCTGGTAGGGCCATTTGTGCCTCTGACACCGGAGTAAGCTGCCTATGCTGCAAAGAACTTCATCTGTTGATAAAATCCATATTTACACCATTGCCTTTTCTTCTGTTTTTGAAATTGGTGACTCATGCTTTATTAAAGGATTCTCAAGGGCGATTGCTAACCAGCGTGAAGCTGAGTATTTTAATGCGAAGGAAGGGAATTTTTCAGTCTATCCTGTATTCAGTGAACCTATTCCTTTGATCCCTATTGAAGAAAACATAACGATGCAGACAACACAGCTCAATCCGATCATTCGGGTGCAGAACATTGATATTATCGGAGTTTCCTCCTCCTCTGTCATCCATATCGGGAACAGTGGAAACATTTCAATGGAAGCCCGGGTCAAGCATATCCGTCAGATTTATCCCAAAAACAGCGGAACGCAAGGATGAAAATTTCTCATAAAGGATGTTTTACATGCCAGCTATAATCGGACCGGTACAAATTATTAATGTCAGCGGTGGAATAGTTCAATTCGGAGACTCCCTTTATATTTCTCCGAAAAACAATTCCAAATCAACAACCGGACAGGGTGCCGCTAACACAGGCGGCTTTATCATTACAAACAATGGCCTTAGCGCCAGTAACGTACTTGATACCAGTCTGGTTGATCAGCCAAATGTTGGCAATAACTAATCGAAAGAGAGTATTATGGACGATAGCACTTTCGTTATCGTCCTTTTGATTTCCGTTCATGACCCTTTTCAGCTGATGTTCATTATAAATACATCTCCTGCACATACTCAAAAGCCGGCAAGTCTCCTTGCCGGCTTTTCCTATAACTTAATTGTATGAGCACCATCAAAGAAAAACAGGTATCTTTCATTGACTTCCCGTTTTAAAATCTGTTCCAATGCTCTGGTGTACATATCAATTTGTACTTTGTACCTGTTTTCAAGAACGGGTTTGGCTTCAGCAAACCCTCCCTTATAACGGCCGCTGATTCCATCCGTTTTATAATCCAGGAGCACCAAACCTTGCTCATCTTCGAATACACAGTCCACAATCCCCTGGATGAGAACAGGTTCATCTTCACCCTGCCAATCTGAATAAATTTCCCGGGCAGGGAAAGATAAACTGAATGGGATTTCTCGGCGTACCGATATAGCCTGAATCATTCTTTGACCCAGTTCAGTTTCGAAAAATTGCAAGATCAGCTGCGGCTCAATGCTGGCACGCTGCTCTTCCGTGAGCAATTCTTTCCTGACCATCTCATCCATTTTGGAGGATATCGTTTCCACTGTTGCAGGCCGGCTGAAATCAATATGCTGCATGACAGCATGCATAGCAGTACCCCGTTCAGCTGGAGAAAGTGATTTTTCCTGCATAAAGCGAGGTCGGCTGAGCATCGGTTTACTGATTTTACGAATTAATTCAGTACCGCTGTCTTCTTCAGAAAAAATCTCCCGCTGCCTTTTCACTTCCGAAACCGATTGTTTAGATCTGGCTTGAGCTGCCTGCTTATAGGTATATTTCCAGGAAAGCTGTTCCTCAACTTTATCCTTAAAAGCCGATTCTGCCGGAACAGTTTTTCCTTCATAAACCAATTTCAGCAAATCCGTTTCGCCCTCATTGGCTTCTTCCGGAAGAACAGCAGCTTCTTCACTTTTAATTATGGTTATATTCCAGCAGGAAGGGTGTTCAAGTATATCACCCGGGACAAGAGGATCCACCTGAACTTCCGCTCTCAATGCCTCACACTCCCGATGCCGGACAAGAGCCGGGCCAATCCAGTCCAGATAACTGTTTGCAGAAGCCCTGTCATACTCATTCAGGAGCCAGTCTTTATGTTCGGATACCTGCAGCCACTTATTTAATTTTTTATCTGCACTTTTGACAGACGATACCAGGTACAGCTTTTCCTTCGCCCTCGTTAAAGCAACATATAGAACCCGCATTTCTTCAGCCAGCATTTCCATTTTCTTTTTTCGTTTAAAAGCAATTTGCGGCAGAGAGGGGTACGAAATTCTCTTCTCGGCATTTACATATTTTGCAGCAAATCCAAATTCCTTATCAAGCATATATGGCTTTTTCAAGTCCATCGTATTAAAGTTGCGGGCAAGCCCTGCAATAAAAACAAAGGGAAATTCAAGACCTTTGCTGCTGTGGATCGTCATAAGACGGACAACATCTTCCTGCTCACCTAAAGCGCGGGCAGCACCAAGATCATCGCCTCTGTCACGCATTCGTTCAATAAACCTTAAAAAGCGGAATAATCCTCTGAATGAGGTTGCTTCATACTGTCTGGCTCTGTCGTACAATGCGCGAAGATTTGCCTGCCTCTGTTTTCCGCCTGGCATACCGCCGACAAAATCATAAAATCTGGTTTGTCTATAGAGATTCCAGATCAGCTCTGAAAGGGAACCCTGCCGCGCCATTACACGCCATTCTTCAAGAGCATCGAAAAATGGCCGGACCTTTTCATATAATTCTCCCGTTTCAAGGGTTGGGTGATTCCGGCAAAAAGAAGTTAATGCTTCATAGAATGAGCCACTTTTATTCTGGATTCTTATTTGTGCAAGCTCTTCTTCGGTCAGACCCAAAATAGGAGATCTCAGCACCGATGCCAGCGGAATATCCTGGTACGGATTATCTATCACTTTTAGAAGTGACATCATAATCGCTACTTCTGTTGCTTCAAAATAACCGCTGGAAAGATTGGCATAGACAGGGATTCCCTGCTGTTTAAATTCCTCCATAATCTGAGGAGCCCATGTCATGGAACGAAGCAGGATGACAATATCCCTGTACTTGGCAGGCCGTCCGGAATGAGTCTTTGTGTTGTAAACTTCTTTCCGATTCCCAATGATTTCTTTAATTTTAGAAGCCATATATCTGGCTTCGAGCTGTGACTGTGCTAAATCTTCGCTGTCAAAACCCTCATCCATGGATTCAGGGTCCGGTTCACTCTTTTCACTTCCTTCAAGGTCAATAATAGCAAGCTCAACAGGCTGCTCCTGATCCTCTGAATAGGGAGCTCCTTTAATAAGTTCAGCTGCCTGGTCATACTCTATTTCACCGACAGACGTCCCCATAATCTGCTTAAAGATATAGTTGGTCCCCTGCAGAACTTCTTTACGGCTTCTGAAATTTCGCGCCAGATCAATTCTGAGTCCTGCTCTTTCTCCATCCCGGTCAAACCGCGTGTACTTGCCCAGAAACAGATTAGGCTCTGCAAGGCGGAAACGGTAGATTGACTGCTTAACATCCCCTACCATGAATAAATTTCCGTTCTCTTCTGAATCTGCCGTTACCAGCTGCAAAATAGCTTCCTGAACCATGTTGGTATCCTGATACTCATCAACCAGAACTTCTTTGAACTGATTTCTGCAGACAAGAGCCGCTTCTGAAGGCAAAAGCCGTCCCTCCTCATCTGTTGATGAAAGAATGTCAAGGCAATAATGCTCAAGATCCGCAAAGTCAACAAGCCCTTTTTCAGTTTTAACCTGATCAAAGCGGATGGAAAATGCTTTAACCAACCTGACAAGCTCTTCAATATGGGGCTTCATTTCCGCCATATCACGCATGAAGCTCTCCTGTCTGCGGAAAAACAGTTCTTCCTGCAGGCCGGTTATGATTTTCTTGGCCTGATCCCTGAGTTTTTTTGCTTTTTCGATCAGTCCTTCATCATATTCATCGCCCTTACACGTTTTGGCTCTGCCAAAAGACCATGATTGCATCGCTTCATAGAGCATCGTCCATGAATCATTTTTCGCTTCAATTAGTGTATTTACAACATGCAGATCTGCGATAAAGTTCTCTGCTCTCGGAGCCGGTCCCCCTGGAAGCTTGGTCAGCTCAAGCCCATATTCAAGCAGCTGCTTGGCTCCTTTCAGCTGAAGATCAATATCCTCCAAAAGCGAACGGACAAATGGAAGCTGCTCGAGACTGCTGACGCCGTTCACATTGTACATCTCAACAATTGAATCAAGATATTGATCAGGCGAAGGGTTGGAACGGGCAAAATCGTATAAGTCCCTTATTATATCCTGAAGGGCAGTGTCACTTCTGTCATTTGTAAAAGTGTCAACAAGTGCAAAGAATCCTTCATTTCCCTCTTTGCCGTATTCATCTTCAAAAAGCTCTTCGAGTACTTCATCCCTCAAAAGCTGTGCTTCAGTTTCATCCGCAATCCGAAACGCCGGATCAATATCGGTCATGTAGTAATATTTGCGTATCATCTCTAAGCAAAATGAGTGCAAAGTCGAGATGGATGCCCTGTTTAGTAAGCTTACCTGCTTTCTGAGGTGAGCAGATCGCGGATTATCATTAATAGCTTTTTCAAGAGCCTCGCCGATTCTGTGCCTCATTTCTGCTGCGGAGGCATTTGTAAAGGTCACAACAAGCAGTTCATCGACATTAATAGGATCTTCATCTGCGATAATCTTATTGATAATCCTTTCAACCAAAACAGCGGTCTTCCCTGATCCGGCTGCTGCAGCCACCAGGATATCCTGACCCTTGGCCATGATCGCTTTCCATTGGTCATCGGTCCAGGTTGTACCTTCCGGCTTAGGCGGTATGGTCACTTTCATCTCCCTCCACCTCCTTCTTGATGATTTCAATCATGTCTTCTTTTGGTTTAGGGGTAAATAATCTGTAATCATTTGTTTCAAGAGATTCATCAAATTGGCATACAGATTTGTAGGCACAAAATGTACACGGTGTTTTTTCCTTCATTTTATATGGGGTAATTTCAACATTGCCCTCAGTAATTTTATTGCCTGTATTCCTATACATTTTTCTTACATAGCTGCGCAAATAATCGAACTCCTGCTTGCTTGCTACTTTAGACCTCTTAGAAAGGGTGCCGTCCTTTTTGAATCCCGCTGAGATAATGGATGAGTCGCCTGTCTCAATAGTCTGGTCCATTAACCTGATTACATTTTCTTCTCCGAGCAGGAGGCCATTCATTTTGAATTTCTTATAAAGTTCCTGCTCTATATCCTCCAATGTCAGCATTTTTGAAGTGCTGACGATCGGATTATGGACATGGAAGTAAAGAACTCCTGCCGGATCGGCTTTTGTTCCAATTAAAGAGCTGGAATGGGCAATTATGATGTCCAGATATGTCAGCATCTGCAGAGCAATGCCGTAGTAAACCTCACTTACATTCAGATCCTTGGAGCTGGATTTATAGTCAATTACCCGTAAAAATGTCCCGTTGGCATCCTGAGCCTTGTCTACTCTGTCAATTCTTCCGACAAGCTCCATTTTAGCCCCGTTTTTAAGAGGAAAAGCAAGCGAAGGAAGCTCTCCTTTAGGACCAAACCCCAGTTCAAGGCCCACCGGCGAGAATCCGCTTGATTTGGCATGCTCGCTGATGACATAGGAAGCTCTGCTGATAATTTGCTCAAGCTTTCTCTTAATATAGTGATGCCTGTTCGAGCTTAAGAGAATTTCATTTTGAAGTTTAGGAGCAAGCATTTCAACCGCTTCTTTTGCAAGGATCTCACACTGTTCCCTCGTCATATCTGTCCATGAAAGTTTCTGAGTCATAACTGTTTCTGCAATAAATTTTAAAGCAGCATGGAAAAGATCCCCGATATCCGGTGCCTCCAGGCGGTATACCTGTCTTTCCCGCAGCCTTAGTCCATGCTGTGCAAAATGGGAAAATGGACAGCTATGGAATAATTCCATTCTCGAAACACTCGCCTGAATATGGTCGCCATACAATTCCTTACTGACGTCTTCACCAAGCTGAAGTGTCCTGTTTTCATAATTAAGGCTGGAAAGCACCTTCAATGCAGGCCTTCTCCACTGCTCATTTTTAAGGTAATAGTTATAAACATCCCACCAGAGGTCATAGATTGGATAGCTGCGTTTTTTGAGCTGAAGCTGTGAAGTCAAATACGATAATGCTGTATTAAGGTTATCAGCATACTCCAGCTGCTCCGTTTCCTTAAGCTCTGCCGGATCAGACATGAAGGAATGATGCCTGCAATCAGGAAATAAATCTCCCAATCTCTTAATCAAAGGAGACGGCATAAGTGCTTTACCTTCTTCATTTGCCAATGGATAGCTTATAAATAGTTTTTCTGATGGAGTAACAAATGCTTTATAAGCTATAAATTCCTCATCAAGCAGACGTGTGCGGCTTCCAGGCGCCAGTTTCATTCCGTTCGTGTTCAGCATTTCCCTGTCGTCATCCGCCAGCACACCATCCTCTGAGAATTTGGCAGGAAGTACTCCTTCATTCAGCCCAATAACAAAGGCAGCTTTAATATCAGTTAGCCTCGATCTTTCCAAATCGGCCGCCATAACCTGATCAATGGCAGGCGGAACAAGCGTAAAGCGAAGCGACTCCAGTCCGGCATCAAGAATGGATGCAAAGCGCTTAAGGCTCACTTCTTCTTCACCAAGCATTTCCACATATTGATCCAGAAGCTCCATAATGGCATTCCATGCTTGTCCATGTTCCCTTGACTTAACAAGGTTCCCTTTATCCTCCTGAGCAGTTTTCCACTTCTCAATCTTCAGAGGAACATCCAATTCTTCCATGTATAGAAATAAAGCTTCACACAAACTGCGGCCATCAGCAGCCTTTCTCAAGCGCCTGTGCAGCCTTAATATTGGGCCTGTAATCATTTCGCGCAGATCATTTAACTCATCTTCTACTTTTTTCTCGGCATCTGTCTGGGCAACTGCTTCAAACTCCAGCCCTCTGATTCTTCTGTATGTCCATCTCTTCTTTTTCGTCCATTTGTCTCCTTGAATGCCATAAGCAAGAACATAGTTCTCAAGTCTGTCCATTTGCTCACGAAGCTTTCCGGGGTTTAGCCTGGACGGAAAAATCAGCTCTGTTTTTATAGCTCTGAAAATCGGTTCATAGCGCCAATTCCCATTGATTATCTCAAGTGTTGACCGGATTAACTCAACGAGCGGGTGATTCAGCATTGTTCTTTTCTGATCAATAAAAAATGGGATGTCATAGTCACGGAACACTGTTTCAATCATGTCATGATAATCCTGGCCGTTTCTTGCCAGTACGGCAATATCACGGTAGCGATACCCATCAGTGCGAACAAGCTTATTAATTTCCCTGGCAACGCCCTCAATTTCGGCCCTCCTGCTGACAGCCTGTCCAATGTGAATGTCCGCTTCTCCTGTAAATGCCTCTGCAGGCCTGCTGTCAAAATGAGCCTCAAGATGCTTAAGTGAAGGCTTGATCCACCTTTTTTGCTCGGAAAGGAGCATCTCTTCCACATCCAGCCTGTTGCGGGAAGCCAATTCTTTGATTGTCTGATAGTTCTCTCCAGGCATTCTGAATAAATGAAGCTCATCAGAAGCATTATTCTTAAACGGCTGGTCAAGCGTTAGTGTGATGGTAACGTTTTTACACTGCTTCATCAGCTGTTCAACAATTGCATATTCCTGTGGTGTAAAGCTGTAAAAGCCATCTATATAAACCTCAGCATTTTTTAGATACTCTGAATGGGAGGCTTTTTCCGCAAGCAGGCGGAAATAATCCTCTGAATCTGTATATTTGCCAGAAAGGGATTCCTCGAAATTTTTATAGATTATCTCAAGATCATGCAGCTTGTCCTGGAGTGCCTTATTTGACTTCCCGCTTGCCGAGAGCTGATTTTGCCTTTCCGCCAGTTCGTCGGGAGCTACACAATATCGTTTGAATTCGGTCATTATTTGTTCTACTTGCTGAATAAAGCCATTTTTGTCTGCAGCCCTTTGAAAAAGCTTAAGATCATCCTTTTTATCTTCAATGATTTTGCGGATCAGCATGCTGATGCCTACACTATTAAGATGGTATCTGCTCATGCCTCCCGTTTCCTGAAGAATTCTCCATGCGAGACGCGTGAAAGAGTATACCTGGCTGCGGATCATTCCGCCCAGGCCAGGTGTTGTTATTAATTTATATTCTGAAAGGAACGTCATTTGTTCCGGCACTAAATAAATGATTGGATCTCCATCCGGATTAAACCGCAGTTCATCACGGATTTGGTTAAGGCAGTATTCCGTTTTACCACTCCCGGAACGGCCTATCAATAAACGTACGGTCATAATTTTCCTCCTTAAAAAAGCTCTCTCTCTATCATTATTTTATCATATAAGCTGTTCAAATTTTTGTATGGGGTTCTTCAAAATTGTGGAAATGACAACTTTCCTATTCGAGGTTTCGTGCATAAAGTATATCGGCAGGTGATAAGGATGATTTCAAAACAGGTCCTGATTGCAACTTCAGTCATTTTGACAGTTACAGGCATTTTTGTCGCCAGCAATATTTATACACTGATCCCAATTTACGGGGAAATCGCAGACTCATTTAAAGTAAATGAAAATCATATTGTGGCCGGGGAAGTCTTTTTGCATTTTTTTATGCTGCCGGCCTGTTATTCTTTGGACCTGCTTCCGATACATTTGGCCGACGCAGAATTATTATTTCAGGTTTGTTTGCTTCTGCTTTGTCCACTTGTGCCGTCGGGCTCTCCCCTAATGTAGAAGCTCTCTATATAACCAGGTCGATTCAGGGGTTGACTCTTGGGAGCTTTGCTCCTGTTGCCTTCGCTTATTCCTTTGATCTTTTTCAGCCGAGGAGCCGCACCCTGCTGCTTGTTTTTATCAATACAGGATTCCTTGTCGCCGGCATCCTTGGACAGCTGATCAGTTCGACAATTACTTTTTATTTTAAATGGAACTATGCTTTTTATTTCTTTGCGTCTTGTTATTTAATTCTTTTCCTAGTATCGTATAAAATACTTCCAGGCACTTCTCCTCCTTCCAAATCAGGGGTTTCCGTTATTTCTATTATGAAAAAACTATTAATGAACGGAAGCCTGCTCCAAAGCTATGCTATTACCTTTACTTTGCTGTTTACCTTTGTAGCTTTTTACGATGCAATAGGAAGGAATTTCGAGGGAACCATGGAGGAGCTGTTCACATTAAGAGCTGTGGGACTAATCGGGGCGCTGCTGTCGCTCTTTACGGGAAAATTAATTGAGCGGATTGGTGCCCATTTGACATTAAAGCTTGGTTTACTTATAGGAATCTTCAGCATCATTAATATGTTTTTCTTCAGCAGCACCATTGCATTAATGGCTATTTCAATAATGTTCGTGGCCTCTATATCTCTTCTTGTACCCACAGTTATCACACTGATTGGCATGATTGCAGGAGCTGATCGTGCAAAAGCGCTTTCTCTCTATTCTTTTTTCTATTAACCGGTGCAAGCCTTGCGCCGCCGGCGGTTATGATTCTGGAATATCATGATGTACTGTTTCTGCTTCTTGCCTTTTTTCTTACGAATATCGTTCTAAGCTATTTCTTGTCAAAAGAAATTACTTTTGTCAGTCAACCAGAATAAATCTTGTAAAGCGCGGAATCATTCCGCGCTTCTTCACTCTTTCCACTCCTTTCTCAGCAGCCCGTATAAATACATATCATGCCGTTTTCCATCGCGTTCCAGAAACTCTCTGTAGCAGCCTTCTATTCGAAATCCAAGGCTTTCATAAAGAGTCTTGGCTCTGGTATTATACGAAAATACTGTAAGCTGCAGCCTATACAGATTCAGTTCCCTGAAAGCATAGCGGATCAGGCATTGCATTGCTTCTTTTCCATATCCCTTTCCCCATTTGGTTTCATCTGCAATGGCTACGGTAACCCAGCCTGTTCTGTGCGGCCATAAAATACCGTTTATCTCTGCATAGCCAATTATTTCATTTCCTTCTTTTAACCTGAGCGAAAACCTGAAGGTGTCTTGCGGGCACTCATCAAGCCACTTCTTAATTTCTGTTTCCTTTTTAGGTTTTACCGGAAGAGCATCCAGATTTCTCATGATTTTTTCGTGCGCATGCCACTCGGTTATTTTTCTGATATCTTCGTCAATAAATGACCCGAGAATAATATTTTCCCCGATAATACCGTTTTGCTTAACACTTTATTCACTCCCTTTAAAGAAATTATTCAGGAGATGGAATCCACTGGATAAATAAAGAGCTCCCGAAGGAACTCTTTATTCGTACGTTTCCACAAATACTGTGGCTCCCATTCCGCCTCCGACACATAAAGAAGCTATTCCTTTATGGCCTCCTCTTCTCTTTAACTCATGAACAAGACTCACGACAAGACGGGCACCTGTACATCCAATAGGGTGTCCAAGGCTGATTCCGCTTCCATTAACATTTACTTTTTCCCGGTTTAAGCCAAGTTCTCTCTCAACCGCCAAATATTGTGCCGCAAAGGCCTCATTAACTTCAATCAAATCAGCTTCTTCAAGCGACCAATTGACACTGGCAAGAGCATTTTTAACTGCCGGAACAGGTCCTCTTCCCATTAATTTCGGATCCACTCCCGCAACAGAGAAGCCAGCAATCTTTGCCAGCGGCTTCAGTCCTCTTTCGAGAGCCAGCTCTTCCGGCATGAGGACCAGTGCTGCTCCGCCGTCATTCAGGCTGGATGAGTTTCCTGCCGTTACCGTTCCGCCCTTTCTAAAGACCGGCTTCAAGCTGCTCAGCTTTTCAGCTGTTAAGTCCGCACGCGGGTTTTCATCTTTTGCAACGGTTACTTCTCCTTTCCGGGTCTTCACAGTAATGGGAACGATCTGCGAATCAAAGTAACCGTTTTCAATTGCATGCAGGGCTCTATTATGGCTAAGCAATGCCACTTCATCTTGCTCTTCTCTTGTGATCGAATGAATTTCTGCCAGGTTTTCTGCTGTTTCCCCCATCATGATATGATGGATTGGATCTTCGAGAATCTCCCATACTGTGTCGGTTACCTGTCCATGCTGCATTCGGGCGCCCCAGCGATGCTGTTTTAATACATAAGGACTGGAGCTCATGGCTTCTACTCCTCCGGCAATCACGATATCTGACATGCCTGATGCAATCTGCAGGGCAGCGGAAATAATGGCCTGCATACCGGATGCACACTGTCTCTGGACTGTGAACCCTGTTGTTGTATCGTCAAAGCCTGCAAGCAATGCTGCTGTCCTTGCTGTGTTCGGTTCATCTGTACGCTGAATGCAGTGTCCCAAAATTACTTCATTCACGTCACTGCTCTTTAAGGCGCTTCTTTCGGCAGCCTCTTTTAGTACTGGAACAATCAAATCTGTCGGCAGAAGATCCTTAAAGGCTCCTCCAAAGGTCCCGACTGGTGTTCTTACTGCTGATGTTATTACAACATTTCTCATACTTTCCCACCCCTTTTACTATTAATATCTGATAAATGAGCACTCGCTCGGAATCAGGTTATTACATCATAATACCGCCATCTACATGCAGGACCGTGCCGTTCACATAATCAGATTCATCCGAAGCCAGAAACAGATATGCATTCGCAATATCTTCCGGTTTTCCCAGCCTGCCCAGCGGAACCATGCCCTGCATTTGGTCTATCACCTTTTCCGGCACTTTTGCGGTCATGCCTGTAGAGATAAATCCTGGGGCCACGGCATTAACGTTAATTCCTTTTCGGCCGAGTTCTTTTGCCCATGTTTTGGTCATTCCCACCACACCTGCTTTGGCTGCAGCGTAGTTTGTCTGTCCGACATTCCCATAAATTCCGGAAACAGAAGATGTATTGATAATTTTTCCCCTTCCCTGCTCCAGCATGAATGGAAGCACTGCTTGTGTACAATGGAAAACACCTGACAGATTCACATCCATAACGGCCTGAAAATCATCCGGGGATAACTTTGAAAGCATCCCGTCCCTGGTTATTCCGGCATTATTGATAAGGATGTCAATTTTCCCAAATTCCGCTTTTACAGCTTCCGCCATACTGTCTATGCTTTGCCTGTCAGCCACATTAACCTGAAAGAACTGTACATTTAATCCTTTTTCCTTGAGCTCTTGAGCCCTGGTTATTCCCATGTCCGCGTCATAATCTGCCATGGCTACTGCAGCTCCTTCACCTGCAAACCTTTCTGCTGCAGCGAGACCAATCCCATTGGCTGCACCTGTAATAATGGCGACTTTATCCTTAAGTCTCATTAATCGCACCTCCACAATATGTTCGAAAATTCCGACATTAAAAACTAAAATAATTCGGTAAGATGTACACCAGCTTTTATTCGACAAAGCCCGCAGATTCTCCTGTATCCCCTGCAATTATTCTTAAACGACGATTCCAGTCTTTCAAGGGAACTGTTGGGAATTACTTGAATCGGTTTAACCGCAGCCAAAAAAGGCTAAGAAATATAAAACAATAGACAGCAAATTGGAAAGGGGCATTTATCATGAAAGTTGTTTATGGATTGATGGCACAAAACGGAGACGCCCAGGAGCTGTTGTGGGACTTGGGATTTTGGGAAAGTGAAGAATCCGCAAAGGAATACTTAAAAGCCGAAATGGCCAATTCACGCGGAATTACCGTAGAGCCTATCAATATCAATGACGCTATCCCCGTTCACCCGGAAGAACTGGAAGAAGAAAGTATGGTTACCTGTTCTCTTTGCGGAATTGAATATAATCGTGAAGATGTGAATATGACTGATTATGATGAAAACGTGTGTGTAAACTGCGAACCTGAATATAGGGATAATCCTAATTTACATGTTATCTAAGATTAGCTCTTTCTGCAAAAATAAGGGACTCGAATATTCGAGTCCCTTATACTATAAGATCTGTTAGAATGACGCATCCATTTCATCAAGCGGCCAATAGCGCAGGTTTACTTTTCCTACAACCTGGCCGGCTGAAATAAAACCAAAATGCCTGCTGTCCCAGCTTCCGAGGCGATTATCTCCCATAACAAAAAGTTTGCCCTCCGGGACAGTTTCTGTGCCCGTCATCTCCAGCAGTGTAAAGTCACCTGTCAGTTTGCCTCCTGAGATTTCTTTCCGGTACTTATCCAAATAAGGCTCATCCACTTTCCTGCCATTAATAAATAATTCATCATTACGGTATGCAATTTCATCCCCAGGCATTCCAATTATTCTTTTTACAAAATCTTCTTCATCATTATGATGGAAAACAATTACGTCAAAGCGTTCTAAATCGCTGACCTGATAGCCGATTTTATTGACAATCAGCTTATTTCCATCCTGAAGGGTAGGCATCATGGATTCACCTTCGACAACGTAATTGGAGAAGAAAAAAGTCCGTATAAAAGCAAAGATGATAATGCCTATTGCAAAAGCCTTCAGCCATTCCGCTCCTTCTTTTCTCAATCCTTCCTTCACCATTCATCTCCCCTAGTACTTATGCATTCAATGCTTTTTATTCCCGCGTTCTTTTTCTACGCTCATATTCATCTTTATTTCAATAATTTTGCCGACATACCAAAGAATGAAAATGACCAGTGCAACAATAGCAGTCCGAATTGGCTGTGTTATTAATGATCTGATATCATATCCGACAAAGCTTATTGTAAAAATCATCACTATTTTTCCGGTCAGGACTGCCAGCATATATTGAGCGATACTGATATTCGAAAGACCAGCTACAATATTGACAACCGCTGAAGGTGTAAACGGAAAACAAAGCAGGATGAACAATGGTCCAAACCCATGCTTTTCAACCCATTTCATAAGCTTCTGTACCTGCTTATTTTTTTTCAAAAAACGGAGTATTCGTTTCTGGCCATATTTTCTGACCAGCAGGAAAACAATCAGTGCTCCTGCGACCGCTCCGACCCAGGAGTATAAAAATCCCAGCCAGAGACCAAATGCACTCGCATTTGCCATAACAAACAAAAACAAAGGCAGAAAGGGCAAAAATGCTTCTAGCATTGGAAGCAGAATACCCGGAAGAGGTCCAAATGAACGATACTCCCGGATTAAATCCATTATATTCTCTAATGTAAACCAATCTTTGAGCAGTTCAAAATCCATTAGTATCTCCTTGTCCACTATGCAGCAATACCTTAGTCGACTCGTTTTGGTAAATAAGTTTCCCCTAGTTTTACCATTTCCCTTTTTATTGTACACCTAATCCGGCAAAAACAGTGTTTCTAACTTTTTTATTTAGAAAGAAATTCATGGATTGCCGCTTTATTCGCCTCTTTATCTATGCCCAGAACCGCAGCACCATTAATTCTCTCGTTCTCAAATGTTCCATCAACAGGAACACGAAGAGTCTCTACATTCCTGTTATCCTTTGATAAGAAATCTTTTCCGATATACAGAATATCTCCCGTGTTCATATTGGTATTTACAAAAGGAGTTACCACCCCGATGAGTTTTGGAAGCTTCGTAATCGTCTGAAGGCTTGTAAACTGGCTTGCTACTTCTTTCATTACCTTCTGCTGGCGTTCTACTCTTCCAAAGTCCCCTACTGCATCTTGCCTGAACCTGACGTACCCAAGGAGATGCTCTCCATCAAGCCGCTGCAGGCCAGGTTCGAGTGTTACACCGATATTGGCAGACATTCTTTTTTCCACATCAATTTCTACTCCTCTGGGAAAAGCTTCATCAATTAAATGTACAAAGCCTTCAAAGTCAACAATGGAGTAATATTTGATATCTATATCGAAATTCTCTTTGAGCGTCTGCCTCAATAACTCAGGGCCTCCATAAGCAAGAGCAGAATTTATTCTGTTTTGCCCATGGCCAGGTATGTCCACATACATGTCTCTCATAAAAGAAATAAGCTTATATGTGCCCTTTTCAGGATGATACTGTGCAACCATTATGGTATCAGCCCTTGATTTCTCCTCTCCCCTTGCATCACTTCCAAGAATCAGGATATTTGTTCCGCCATATTTATCTTTTTCGCCGTTGAATTCAAACTCTTCTGTCTGTATGTTTGCTTCTCCTTCTGTCTGGGAAACACCTTGCTTAAACTGAAAATACGAATAGCCAAGGGTTCCTGCAATCAAGAGTAGCAGAATTAGGAGGACAGATCTCCACTTTCCTTTCTTTTTCTTCTTTTCATATCTATCTGATCTCATAAGTATAAGTCCTTTCTTTAAAGCTAATTATGGAGGGGTGTTAACACCTTCACCTATATTTGACTGCATAGTTCATTAAAAAGTTTCGATAGTTATGCTGGTATATCCTGTATACCTTATATTTTGCAGATGAATTGGATTCTTTGCAATTTATTTTAAATAGTTTCTTGCATAAAAAATGACATCATTGTTATATCGGCAAATTTTGTGTCCCTTTACAGCCTTATGAAAAAACCGCAAACCCGAAGGTCTGCGGTTTTTACCTCAAAGATATTCATCAAACCAGCCGGCTATATAGTTTAGGCGGCTGATTCGCAAATTTGGTTTTCCGCTTCTTGAAAGCTCATGATTGGCTTCAGGGAACCGGACAAATTTTGCTGTTTTCCTCCTATGCTTTAAAGAAATGAATAGTTGCTCTGCCTGTTCGATTGGACAGCGATAGTCTTTTTCACTGTGCAGAATCAGGAGTGGTGTATTTATGTCATTCACATAAGCAAGCGGAGAGTGTTTCCATAGTTTTTCTATATCATTCATGTCACTCTTGATTTGCCAATCAGTAAAATAGTAGCCGATATCACTTACTCCATAAAAGCTGATCCAGTTGGAAATGGAGCGCTGAGTGACAGCTGCCTTGAACCTGCTGGTGTGTCCAATAATCCAGTTGGTCATAAAGCCTCCATAGCTTCCTCCCGTTACGCCCAGCCGTTCTTTATCGATGAAATCGAAGTTTTCGAGCGCGTAATCGACCGCATCCATAATATCCTCATAATCCTTGCCTCCGTAATCTCCTCTGACAGCGTCTACAAAATGCTGGCCGTATCCATGGCTTCCCCGTGGATTGATAAACAGAACCGCATAGCCTTTTGCGGCGAGGCATTGGAATTCATGGAAATAAGAATTGGCATACATAGCATGAGGTCCGCCATGGATCTCAAGCACAAGCGGTGCTTTTTGGCCTTCTTTCAAATGGACTGGTTTCATGATCCAGCCATGGAGGTCCCACTCATCCGAAGATTTAAACTGAATGGGCTCTGCATCTGCCAGCTCCACTCCGCTCAGGAACTCTTCATTGACTTTTGTCAGCTGTTTTAATTCTCCTGTCGGAACATCAAGTAAAAATAATTCCCCTGGAGATGACGGCCTGCTGATGGCTACAACCGCTTTATTGATAGTTCCACCCGTGGTCAGTCCATATACATGCTGCTGATCCAGCAGGGCAGGATACAATTCCCCATCTAAAGAGCCATAATAAACAACTGTATTCCCATGATCAGTTGCCAGGAAATAAAAGCTTCTGCTGTCCTCTGCCCAAAGAACTCCCGGTGTTACTGCACCCTGCTGGAAATCTCCAATGGCATAATCACCAGCCAATATGTCCAATTCTGCAGTCAGGCACTGCAAATGCTCAGATTTGAGGTTATACACCCATACTTTGGTATGCGTAGCATTTTCGTATTCCCTTTCATGCCCGAACAATCCTATGTGTTTTCCGTCAGGGGACCATGCAGCGCTTCCGAAATATCCATTACCATTTGTAATCTTTTTCATGTCTTTTGTTTCAAGATGGATGATATACACATCGCTTAGAAAAGAAAAATCCTTATCTTCACTCAAATCTGCCGTAACAGCAACCCATTCCCCATCTGGGGACCAGTCCTGCAATTGGAAATCATGTTCTCCGGTTGTCAGCTGCTCCATCTCGCCAGTTTCTATATCTATTAAGGCAACCTGGCTGTACCTTCCGTTCCAAAAACCCTGAGCGTCAGATTTGTGCTTCATTTTATCTATCTCAATCGGTACTGGCTTTTCTTCCCTTTTTTCCTGATTTTCCAGTGTTTCTGCGGCTTCACCCTGTTTTAATGAAAGATTGAAGGCAAGTTTCTTTCCATCAGGGGACCAGACAGGATTTGAAGCACCATTTGCACAATGTGTCACCTGTCTGGCTTCTCCGCCTGCTTTGCTCATTATATAAATCTGTGACTTCCCGCCTCTGTCTGATACAAATGCAATTAACTCCCCATCTGGAGACCAGCGGGGTGAATGATTGCGGTGTTTGCCGTAAGTCCACTGAACAGGCTTATTGCTTTTTGCAGTATTTATGTAAAAAACATTTGAACTATATGTATTTTCTTCTTCAAGCATTCTGGTCTCGACAAAAGCCAAATCATATCCATTCCTGGAAAGCTGCGGATCAGCTGCAGATTTTAAATGATAAAGGTCTTCTGGTTTAATTGGTCTTTTTTTCGTCATTTATTTCATCCTTCCTAACTGTGTGTTCTACTTATTTCGACATCAGAAATAAAATCCCTTCCCAATTAGCTTTAGGCTGAAACTTTTTTTCATTATTGGAAATGATGAAGTATAACAGTATTTCGACAAATATAGGCTCTTGCAAGATAAAACATTCCTTTGTAAAATTGGATAAGAACATATGTTCTTTAACAAGGCAGGATACTATTATTTAAGGGGAGCAGAACAATATGACCAGAATTCCTGAGGAAGACCGTAATATCATGGAACAGGCTATTTATCTGCCAATGGTGCTGACGGTTTTAAATCGTGACTCCATTGTCATTAATAAAAGCCCGTTTAAACTAAAACAGCCTTATCTTGATTTGGTTGAAGAAACAATGAAGGTCATTCAAAGTGAACTCTCTGAGGTAAAACGCTATATGAATAAAAACCAGCTAAAGGTACAGGAAGTAAAGAGGGATGAGGCATTTACTATGTTTATGTTCCTGTATAAGGGATATGAGGAACACCATAATTACTTTAATCCCCGAATCCGCAATAAAGTTCAGGAGCTAATGACCTATTATCTTATTAAAAAACCTTTGCCGGGACCAGGGAAAAGCCGGAAAGCCAATTAAAATTTGCAATAAGAAAGCCTGCAGCTAATAAGGCAATATACTACGGAAAATAGAAGCATGAAACTCCGCATGCTTCTTGGTTGTCCTTCAATTCCAGCCCTTCTCTATTGGTAGGCTCCTTTTCTCTCCGAAGCATTCATTATTTTGGAACCATTCGCATAGTAATGTGACTTTCTCTCTGAATCTTCTATCCTTTTTGTCAATGTCGTTTTCAGCAGTGCTGTTCTGAGCACCTGGTTATTAAGGGTTGTATACGAGGCTGGAATTATAAAGCTTTGCTTGTTCTTAAACACTACTTGGGTTTGTGCATTCTCCGCCCGCTTGAAGTAATTGATGTGATCCAATGCAATCCACATACATTCCGGATTGCTTGGAGAAGCTGTCGGGAAAAAATAAATGAAATTCGTGGGGTCAATCGTTATCGGAGCTTTATGGGTGAAGCCGGTTAATTGGCGTGTACCCTCTTTTCTTCCTTCATAGCTTGAACCAAAATATTTGCAGCTGCTTTTAATTATTTCAATCGGCTTAAAGGGAGAAGTTACTTCATCATCAAGCTCCCAGATTTGCGAATAAACTTTTATCCCATAAGAGAGAGGTTTAATAATCATCGTATTTGGATTGATTTCATATTCTTCGATTATTTGAATATTTTGGGTCATACGTTTTCATCTCCTTTTCTTTTTCGTTCTCACTTTTTCCATATTAACACCAATTTATCAAAAAATTACAAATTTGTTCAATAGTTTTGAAATTGTTCACATTTTCGACATTCCGAAAATATTTTCTAAAAATTTAAAAAATTTAGTTGAATATTCAAAGGTAATTCCATATAATATTAAAAAGCTCAGGGGTGATTTCCATGAAGGAAAAATCATACACCGACTTAATGAAAACGAGTGGATCGAAGCGGAAAAACCTTAAGGAATCTTTTGTACTGGATCTTTACCTTGAAATGCTTATTTCAGAGATCCTGCTCAATAATGAAAGAGAAAAGCTGATGAAAAAAGTAGACGCGGCGATTGATGAAGGAAATAAACCGGCATTTATGCATTTTTCGAAGCAATACAAAGAACTTTCCAAGCGTTTTGGCACTTAAAAAGCAGTTTGCCCCCGCCAACCAGCGGGGTATTTTATTTTTAGTCAGGAAGGCGGGGAATAATGAACAGCAGGCATTTATTTTTAATGGGCGGAAGCCCTCCATTCGGGCAAAGGTTAGGAAAAATGTTTACAGAGCTTGCCTGCGGCTCGGATGGCAAAATAGCAATACTCTTTTTGGAAAGGGATGGCTGGGAGATGTATATGAATAAGTATACTTCTGCCTTAGTTCCTAATGGAGCCAGGAATTTCTGCTATCTCCCGCTTTCCTCTGGCCCAGCAGAATCTTATCTTCAAGAATTAATGTCCTGTTCCGGCATCATTATTGGAGGCGGTGACACAGAAAATTACAGAAAATTCATTGTGGATAGTGAAACCGGAGAATGCATTAGAAAGATGTATATGAATGGTATTCCAGTAGCAGGCTTTTCGGCAGGCGCCCTGATCATTCCGGAACATTGCATCATTCCCCCTATTGATAACCTTAAAAGACAGCACCTCTTTTTGAAAGGGCTCGGGTTAATCAGGAATTGCGCCATCAGTGTCCATTTTACCAAGTGGAATGAACGGGAAAATCTCAAGGCAGCGGCAGGAAAAGTCAATGCAGCGATCGGTTATGGAATTGACGATGATGCAGGCGTCTATTTTCACAATGAAATTCAGGCTGACGATGAAGGAAACATACATATTTATAAAAATGAAACTTAAAAAAGCAAGCCGTTTGGCCTGCTTTTTTAGTTATAATGAGCAAATCATTCCTCTGCCTGCTTCCGTTCTTTCTGCCTCTGTTCCATTTCAAATTCTTCCAGCATGGAAATCCGCTCAAGCATCGTTGGATGCCCATACCGGAATACTTTCACAAAAAGCGGCGGATTTACCTGGCTTAAGCCAGCCCGGGTCAGCTCCTGAAATGTTTCTATTGCGGCTTTTGAATCCTTTGTCATTTCAATGGCATAGCGGTCTGCTCTTGTTTCCTGATACCGTGAAACAAGATTGGAAAGAGGGCTTGAAATAAAGAGCAGCATGGAAAGGATCATCAAAAACAGCGGGAGGGAACGTATATCATTTACTGCAGGAATTTTTAGCGCCCTTCCCCATTTATCTACTGCTTTTTCCATTAGTTTAGCTGTCAAATACAGCCCCAGCAGAGAAAGCAGCAAGTATCCTCCAATTCCGATGTAAATATGCTTCTCCACATAGTGGGCCATTTCATGTGCCATTATAAACAGAATTTGATCTTCAGTTAATTTATTCAGAGTTGTGTCCCAAAGAACAATTCTTGAATTTGAGCCGATCCCTGTTACATATGCATTCAACGCATTCGTTTTCTCGGCCATATCGACCTCAAAGACATGTTCAGCCGGTATTTTAGCCTGATTGGCCAAATTAAGAATTTTCGTTTCAAGTTCCTTATCTTTTAAAGGATAAAAATCATTATAAAGAGGGTCAATGACAACCGGCTGCAGAAACATCATAAATAAGGTAAATGGAACTGATAATAGCCATGCGTAAAGCCACCATCTTTTCCTGCTCTTATTAATCAACCAGTAAAGAACAGACACGATAAGAAGCATCATTCCATAATTAACCCAAAAATCAATGAGTTCATCCTTCATCCACCCACTGAAGCTCTGAGTGGAGATATTATACGTTTTTGAAAGCGAAAAGCTGATATAGCTTAATGGCATCGTGGCAATAAAGGCGAAAAAAGAAAGCCAAATCAAATAGATTGCCGTTTGCAGGAATTTATATGGCGCAGTCTGTTCCGCCCACTTTTTGAAAGCCTTTGATAAGCCAAATAAAAGAATAAATAAATAAAATATCCATTCAAAAGGTGTAGAAATAAAAAACAGCAGGTTTCTTATTTTAGAATATTCCTCACTGAGCATCAGTTCCCTGCCGTTCAGGAAAGTTGCCGGATCTGCCCGTGACCCTTCATACTCAAAGGGCAGACTGGTGTCAGCAAAATAGAATAGATACCAATAAAAAAATAAACCGTATACGAAAAAGGCCAGGGCCCCATAAAAACCTAATTTCCGCGCCATCCAATTCCCCTCCTATGGTACAACCTTTCTATATTTAGTTTAGTATAAAAATCTGTAAATAGAACTCATTTGATGGGACAATCATTTCTTTCTATTCCAGCAGGTCTATTGAAAAAGCCGGTTCAAGAAGGAACCGGCTAAAGAACATCCATCATTATCTTTTCTAAAACAAGAAAGAATATACAGATAACACAGCGATCGATCCCAGCACAACGACAATTACATTTGCTCCTAAAAAGGCTGCCAGAAAAGCAGCAGCTGCACCGAGCAGACCAAACCAAATATCTTCATTTATAAACAGAATACCCGGAAAAATGAGTGCCCCTAATGTCGCATAAGGCACATTCTTTAATATCCCCTGAACAAAGCCGGGAAGCTCCTTCCCTTTAAAAAGCACAAAAGGCAGCAGCCTTGGGATATAAGTAACTGCTGCCATTCCAACAATCATCCACACAATATGGCTACTCATGCTCCTGCCCCCTGCTCCTGTTTTTTACACTTTCAATCCATTCCACTATTACAGCCGATAAAAGCGTGGCCACTACAATTGCCCAGCCTGTCGATAGCGTATTAGTCAAAGTGAAAATCGTGTTAAAACACGCTGCAAGTGCGGCAAGAAAAACAACTTTTAAACTCTTTTTCATAGACGGAACGAGAAGGCCGACAAACATGGCATAAAGAGCAACAGACATGCTTTCCTGCAAGGTCTGTGGAAGGCTCGCCCCAATAAGATGCCCAAGTCCCGAACAAGTGACCCAGCTTGCATAGGAAACTGATATGAGCCCAAGCATATACCCGCTTGTTACCTTTTCTTCACGCACAGCGGCAACTGAAAAGGTTTCATCTGTAATCCCAAATGCTAAAATCACCTTGTTGGCTGCCTGTTCATCTTCCCACTTTTCATTAAGAGAGGTAGACATCAAAAAGTGCCTGATATTCACTATAAAAGTTGTTAGGACAATTTCAAATATGCCTGTCCCAAGTGTAAGCAGGCTCAGGGATATGTACTGTGCTGCCCCGGCAAATACCAGTAAACTCATTAAAACTGTTTCCCCAATTGTAAGGCCGGTTGTTTTGGCAAGCAGCCCAAATGTTAAAGCAATGGGTGCATATCCTATCGCGATGCTGATTCCCGCCTGCACCCCTTTTCTAACTTCACCGGAAGGCTTGCCGACTGCAAGTTCTGCCATGATGCTCACCGCCTAAAAAATATAATAAAAGGTTCTAAAAATTATACTATAATAGACTTAAAATTAGAAGAATATGTTATTGGATAAATGCCGCTTGAACAAAAAATCCGAACAAGGCAAAAACCTTGTCCGGTCCACACGTCTAAATAAGAATCGCCTTGTCGCTGTTCATTTTCTCTCCGCGGATTTTCTGGAATTCCTCCAGCAGTTTTTCCACTGTCAAATCTTTCTTCTCTTCCTCATTTGTTTCAAAAATGATCTGGCCTTTATCCATCATGATCAGCCTATTTCCCAGGTCAAGAGCCTGCTGCATATTGTGGGTTACCATTAATGTGGTAAGATTATATTTTTCCACAATCTCTTTCGTGAGGCTGGTAATTAATTCTGCACGAGCCGGGTCCAAGGCAGCGGTATGTTCGTCCAAAAGTAATATTTTAGGCTCTGTGAATGTCGCCATCAGCAGGGAGAGCGCCTGCCGTTCTCCACCTGACAGCAATCCAACTTTTGCTGAAAGTCTATTTTCCAATCCCAGATGAAGCATTTCCAGATGACTCTGGAAAAAGTCACGCCGTTTCCTGGAAACCCCTTTGCGAAGTCCGCGCGCCGCAGTTCTCGCATAAGCAATGGCCAGATTTTCCTCTATCGTCATAGCAGGGGCTGTTCCAGCCATCGGATCCTGGAAAACACGTCCAATCAGCCTGGATCTTTTATGTTCCTTAACGAGAGTGACATCCTTTCCATCAACCAGCACTTCTCCCATATCAGGAACCAATTTGCCAGAAATCATATTCATAAGAGTCGATTTTCCCGCTCCATTACTGCCGATAACCGTCATGAAGTCCCCTGGTTTCAGGTGAAGATGGATTTTGTGGAGAGCTGTTTTTTCATCTGGTGTTCCTTCATTAAACACTTTATGAATCTGATTTAATTGCAGCAAATTGTTCACCACTTTTCCCATAAGCATTCGTTTTTTTCGCTTCTGCCAATCTCCTGCGCTTTCTCTGCTTCTCCTTCTGCTGCTGAAAAAGCTTGGGCAGAATCAGCGCACCAATCACGATTACTGCAGTGATCAGCTTCATATCTCCTGTTTCAAGGAATTCCACTCTCAATGCAAGAGTTACGATAATCCGATATAGAATGGCTCCTCCGATGACAGCCAGTGTAGCTCTGACAATTGTTTTTGCACCGAAAATTGCTTCTCCGATGATTACGGATGCAAGCCCGATGATGATCATCCCGATTCCCATTCCGACATCACTGAATCCGTTATACTGTGCCACTAAGGCTCCTGAAAATGCCACCAGTGCGTTTGAAATACCCAAGCCGGCTATCTTCAGGAGGTCTGTGTCAGCAGAAAAGCTGCGGATCATCGTCTCATTGTCTCCTGTCGCCCGTATAGCCAATCCAATATCTGTCTTTAAAAACAGATCAATCAGTACCTTAACAGCAAATGCCAAAACCAGCATAAGAAATAGAATCCCCCAGGTTTTAGGAACAAAACTCATTCCCAGTGCCCCAAACAGGCTTTGGATAGCCTGATCAATCCCAAGCCCCTGCCAGAATGCTGTAAGCTTTGTGATGGCCGTTTCCTCAGACAGCAGAGGAACATTTGACTTGCCCATAATCCGGAGATTGATAGAATATAATGCAATCATCATTAAAATACCTGACAGCAGGGCATTTATCTTGCCTTTTGTATGGAGCAGCCCAGTGAAGCAGCCGGCGACAAAGCCTGCAAGCATAGCTGCCATTGTTGCCAAAAAAGGATTGTATCCTCCTACTATCATGACAGCTGCTACAGATGCACCCGTTACAAAGCTTCCATCCACCGTCAGATCGGGGAAATCTAAAATTCTGAATGAGAGGTAAACGCCCAGCGCCATTAAGGCATATATCGCACCTGCTTCAATGGAGCCAAAGATGGCAGTTGGCATAGTAATCTTCCTTTCTTTTAGAAAAAGCTCTAATAATTTACTGACACTACTCCACAAACTCAGCTAGCCCGTTCCAACCCTCTTTTAAGTCAATACCCATTTCTTCTGCAGCCTTTTTATTGATTACCAGCTTTAGATTCTGCGGATATTGGACAGGCAGTTCGGATGGCTTCTTGCCTTCTTTTAGGATTTTTGCCGCCATTTCCCCGGCTTCATATCCAATATCTTCATAGTCAAATCCGTAAGCAGCAAAGCCCCCGCGTTTAACAGAATCCAGCTCTCCCACGAAAAGCGGGATATCATTGTCGTTTGAAACCTGAATGACGGATTCCAAAGCGGAAACGACTGTATTATCCGTAATAATATAGATGGCATCTGCTTTTCCGACAAGTGATTCAGCAGCCTGCTTCACTTCGGAAGAATTGGATACGGTAGCTTCGGCCAATTTCATATCTGTACCTGACAGTGCTTCCTTCACCTTTTCAATCTGCACCTCTGAATTTTGTTCTCCGGAATTGTAAATAACACCCACCGTTTCGGCCTCAAACTGTTCATCTATAAATTTAACCATGTTGGGTATCGCATCAGGATGCGCATCTGTTGTTCCAGTTATATTTCCTTCTGGAGATTCTATTGATTTTACTAATTGTGCTCCCACTGGATCAGTTACTGAAGTAAATACAATTGGTATATCCTTCGTTGCATTGAGTGCACTTAATGCACTGGGGGTAGAGTTGGCAAAGATCAGGTCTACTCCATCTCCGGCAAAATTATTGGCAATGGATTGATTATTATTCTGGTCCCCCTGCGCAATCTGGACATCATAGCTTGCTTCAATGCCTGAATCCTCTAATGCCTTTTTAAAACCTTCCAGTGCCGCATCTAACGAAGGATGCTCGACAATCTGAGTAACTCCTATATTGATTGACTCTCCCTTTTCTTTATCCGCAGAGCCGTCTTCCCCATTTGTACTTTCACTTCCGCAGCCGCTTAGCAGTAAAGTTCCTATAAGACCTGCCGCAGCTATAGCTTTAAATGTTTTTACTCTCTCTAACATACTGGTTGAGCCCCCTTTTATCTCTATCCTTTCACTTTATTACTTTTATGCTTTTATGCTTTTATTCACTAAATTATATAGTCAATAGCTGTACGATTCAAGAGATTTTTTAACAATTTTCAAAAAATTAATTATATTAATAAAAAAACACCGCCAAAAATGCTGCGGTGTCTCATAATGCTTATTTATTTTATTTCCCTTTAAACTCAGGTTTTCTTTTTTCGGCAAAAGCTGAAAGTGCTTCAACTCTATCTTCCGTCGGGATAATAACTTCGTATGCCTTTCTTTCAATCTGCAGCCCGGTCTGCAAATCAACGCCCATGCCATGCTTTACAGCAAATTTAGCCTGCTGAAGGGCAAGTGGTCCATTGTTAAGCATTTGTCCGGCAAATTCAAAACAATCATTTAAGAGATTATCCTTTTCAGCCACTTTAGTAAGGATGCCGTAAGCAAGTGCTTCTTCAGAAGTTAGCCTTTTTGCAGTCAAAATTAATTCAAGGGCTTTAGCCTGGCCAATCAGTCTTGGCAGCCTCTGTGTGCCGCCTGCACCAGGTATGATGGCTAAGCTTGTTTCTGTGAGTCCCATGGAAGTGCCGGAAACTGCAATGCGGAAGTCGCAGGATAGTGCCAATTCCATCCCGCCACCGAACGCAAAACCGTTTATAGCAGCGATAGTAGGCTGCGGAAGCTGATCAACCAGGGAGAATACCTCACCTATTTTATATACATTTCTGCGTACTTCCACGTCAGTTAGTGTCCTGCGCTCTTTAAGATCCGCTCCGACGCTGAAAGCTTTTTCTCCAGCCCCTGTAAAAATAACAACACGAACATCAGGACTGGTGCGCAGTTTTTCAACTGATTCCTGGAGCTCCGACAAAGTTTCATAATTAAAAGCATTCATTGCATCAGGGCGGTTAATCGTCACTACCGCAATATGACCTTTTTTTTCAACTGCAATAGAACTCATATGTATCTCTCCTCTTTCTTTTGCTATCTAATAATTCGATAAATTTCGCGAAAACCCTTTCAGATTTAGCTATTCAAATGAAGAATAGAAAAGGACAGACAAATGCCATGCCTGCCCTTAAAAGCCTATTTAGCCTGAAGAACCTGATTCTTCAATGCCCTTCGTAAGATTTTGCCAGTTGTATTCTTTGGAAGCTCCTCTAAAAATTCGATCGATGAAGGCACTTTATATCTGGCCAGATGCTCTGCACAGTATGCAAGCAGCAATTCTTCTGTCAGCTGGGGATTATTTGTTACTACATAACACTTTACCGCTTCACCCAGATTCGGGTCAGGCACGCCCAATACAGCAGCTTCTACAACCTGCCCGTGATTATAAAGCACCTCTTCTACTTCCCGCGGATACACATTATAGCCGCCGACTAAAATAAGATCCTTTTTACGGTCAACGATATAAAAATAGCCTTCCTCATCCCTTTTTGCAAGGTCCCCTGTATAAAGCCAGCCATCACGGATTGTGGCGGCGGTTTCTTCCGGCAGCTTGTAGTACCCCTTCATTACGTTTGGCCCGCGTACGATCAATTCACCAACTTCGCCTACAGAAACTTCCTCGCCCAATTCATTTACGACTTTATTCTCAACGTTCATAATGGATTGTCCGATCGATCCTGCTTTACGCGGTTTATCAAGCGGATTGAAGCATGTAACCGGAGAAGCTTCTGAAAGACCGTATCCTTCCGAAACAATAACATTGAATTTCTTCTCAAAACCATGGAGAAGCGCAACCGGCATGGCAGCACCACCTGATATGCACAGCCTTAATGATTTCAGATCTTCCGGATTGCCATCTTCATATTGAAGAAGGAAATTGTACATAGTCGGAACCCCGGCAAAAACAGTAGGTTCATATTTTTTGGCTAGCCTGAAAATCTCTTTCGGGCTGAATTTTGGATCTATTAAAATGGTAGCCCCATTCATCAGAGGTGCATTGAGAGCAACCGTTAAACAGAACACATGGAACATAGGCAGAGTAGTAATAACCCGGTCATTCTCATTCATGTGTAAATAGTCACTGACATCCTTTGCATTGCTGTAGAGGTTTTTATGTGTAAGCATGGCACCTTTTGGCTTTCCTGTCGTACCGGATGTATATAGGATAACGGCTGTTTCATCTTCTTCGAGTTCAGGGCCTTTAAACCCAATATCTCCTGAAGCAATTAATTGTGTAAACGATTTCATTTTTGAAAAAGCAGATAATGCAGCCAGATTCTGTTCTGAAGCTTGTCCCTGGGGTGTTTCACAAATAATATAGTTTTCCACCTTTGGAAGCGCCTGATGCATCTTCTCAATTAACGGCACTAATAGATCAAGCGTGACAACCGCTTTTACATCACCATTATTTACAATGTAGCCGATTTCATCAGGTGTATAAATTGGGTTGATCGGTATAACAGTTGCTCCAAGCCGCAATGCTCCATGCAGGCCGATGACAAAATGCGGTGAATTCCCCAGTAAAAGAGCAATATGATCTCCTTTTTTCACTCCCAGCTTTGAAAGCCCATCCGCAAATTTGGTTACAGCACCATCAAGCTCCGCGTACGTACTGGACTGATCCATAAAATAATAGGCAGTCTTATCGCCCATCTTAATCGCCGTTTCATGCAGCTGCTCTGTTAAATTCATTTACACTCCCCCTATAATGAATGAATAGTCATTCATTTTTATTAAATAAATTTTCTAAATATATTATATTGAAAGAAATTTTTGTATTCAAGTAGGAAAGCGAATCTTTCACAATTTCTTTTTTCAGAGTGACTGGCTCGCAAGACCTTATATAAGAATAAGAAAAGCCGGCATTATGCCAGCTCTCTCTTATTAATACACCAGGTTGACAAATTCTTCTTTCGTCACATTTCCGAAATAATGCTTAATTTCCACTTCTTCGAGAGCCTTTTCAATCTCTGACTTTTCATAGCGAATTCCTGTCAGCTTGTTTTCTATTTCACTAACATCGCCAACCCCAAAGAAGTCCCCGTATATTTTGCATCCCTCAATTTTTCCTTTTGTGACATTAAGTCTGATGTCAATTTGACCAACAGGGAAGCGATGAGAATGCTGAAGATCAAATTTAGGTGATCTTCCATAGTTCCAATCCCAGTTTTGATAACGCTCCCTGGACAGCTGGTGAATTCGTTCCCAGTCCTCATCCGTAAGCTTGTACTCCGGAATTTCATCTAAATCTCCAAAAATATTTTTTAGAAGCAAAGTGCGAAATTCTTCAATCGTGATTTTTTCACCCAGGAACTCCGAGATATTAGCAACCCGGCTTCGAATTGATTTAATGCCCTTTGATTCAATTTTATCTTTTTTTACCTTAAGCGCTGAAACAACACTTTCAATTTCGGAATCAAACAAGAGGGTGCCATGGCTAAACATTCTCCCTTTGGTGGAAAACTGGGCATTCCCGGATATTTTTCTTCCTTCTGCCATCAGATCATTCCGGCCGCTTAATTCAGCATTCACACCAAGCTTCTGCAAAGCTTCTGTAACTGGTTCGGTAAACTTTTGGAAGTTGTGAAAGCTATCACCATCATCTTTTGTAATAAAACTGAAGTTGAGATTGCCTAAATCATGATAAACGGCCCCACCTCCAGATAGCCTTCTGACAACATGTATGCCATTATCCTCAACGTATTCCGTATTAATCTCTTCCACCGTATTCTGGTTTTTTCCGATAATAATGGAAGGTTCATTAATATAAAACAGCAAATAGGTTTCTTCAATATCAAGATTCTTTAGTGCATATTCCTCAATAGCAAGGTTAATTCTGGGATCTGTGATTCCCTGGTTGTCGATAAATAGCATCAGTTTTCCTCCTTAAAAAATATGAGACCATTGGTAATCGGCTATAGAAATAGGACCGGCATATTTAGTCGCTGCCTCCTCCTTCAGCTTTCGAAGTTCACCATAATGAGGCAAATGTGTCAGCAGCAGATTATTCACCTTTGCAATGCTTGCCAATGTTCCAGCATCCAGGCTTGTCATATGCCCTGCATTTTTCCCGTTCTGATGACCATAAAAATTACACTCGCAAACTAATAGATCAGCATTTTCGCTAAATGCCACCAGCTCTTCTTTATAAGAAGTATCTGCCGTGTAAACAAGTGATTTGCCGTCTGCTTCAATTCTCATTGCATAACATGGCACAGGATGATTGGTTTTCATAAAGCGGATTTGAAATGGCCCTGCTGTGAGAGTGCCTTCAGGATCATAGGCAACTCCTTTTGTAATATCCTTATATGTAAGTTTGGCAAATTCAGGCTGGTCGAAAGAATGTCCATAAATCGGGAGTGCAGCTGTTTTCTTGCCCAGGAAGCCCTGAATGAGCCTTGCATGCTGCAGCACTCCTATATCCGCAATATGATCTGGATGGTAATGCGAGATAATCAGCCCATCTAAGTCTTCTGGCTGAAAAAAATTCTGCATTTTTGAAAGCACGCCGCTTCCGCAGTCGACCAGCAAATGAAATCCTTCATGCTCAAGCAAATACCCGGAACTGGCCCCATTTGCTTTAGGATATCCGCCCCAGCTGCCGATTACAGTTAACTTCATCACAAATTCCCTCCTACTATAACTGGATAACCTGGTTTTCCTATGTCCAATATACTCGATTATGCCTATTTTTTCACTTTTTTAAAATTGTATTGAAACAGATGTTGACATGAAATTTCTGTTATAATACAATGAACTTAAATAATCAAACTATTTAGAACAAAAACACAAATCAGGAGGCTTCAATATGATTCAAAACATTATGGAGTTTTTTAGAAACCTGCCGGCAAAGCAATGTTCAGAATGCGGGAAGTCGATCGACGAACAGCATGAATGCTACGGAAACAAGTGCGAAAAATGCATGGGAATGACAGATTTATAGAATAATATATTTAAAGCCAGCCCACACAGGGCTGGCTTTGCTTTTATTTGGTCTGCTCTGCAGCAGCTGCAAATTTTTTCTTGTGCATGGCAGTAAAGTAGACAAAGGATCCTGCAATGAACAAGGCTCCAAAGCTCAGGAGAATTGCCGCATTCTCCCACATAAAATCAAAATTGCCGCTTGAAATGACTGCCTTAAAACCGGAAACTGAATAGGTCATAGGCAAATATGAACTGATTGGCTGAAGTGCATTAGGAATCAGCTCAAGCGGAAAAGTACCGGCACTCGTTGTCAGCTGGAGTATTAAAATAATAATTGCAACAAACCGGCCTGGGTCACCCATGACAGTAACAAAGAATTGAATAAGCGCTATGAAAGTCAAACTGGTCAGGATTGTAAACAGAAGAAACAATGGTACACTCTGCACTTCCAGGCCAAGTCCCAGCAATAGGATCACCGCTGCAATAAGACCTTGAATAATGCCTATTCCTGCAAGGATTCCGAACTTGCTTGCAAACCAGCTGAATCCTGAGCGCGGAACGCCAGCCGGTTCCCTAAGCGGGAATACAATGGAAAGCAGCAGAGCTCCAACAAAAAGACCAAGAGACAGAAAATAAGGTGCAAATCCTGTACCGTAGTTTGGAACTTCAGTAACCTTCTCATTATCTATTTCTACCGGATTTGCCATCATGTTATAAGTTTTATCACTGGCATTTACTGATGAAGCATTTTCAGCGCCATCAGCTAATTTATTTGCTAACTCAGACGATCCTTCATAAATTTGTGAATTACCCTCAGCAACTTTGCCTGCACCAGCTTCAAGCTGCTTCGAGCCGTCTGCAAATGCAGCTGAACCTTGTGTCAGTTTGCCAAGACCGCCTGACAAATCTGCTGCACCGCCTGCAAGCCTTTCTGCTCCGGCCTGTGCTTCACCAAACTTCTGAGCAAATGTTTCCATTCCCGCATCGAAATCTTTATGGCCCTGTACCAGCTTAAGAGAGCCATTTTCCAGCTCGGCTGTTCCCTGGGCAAGCTGATTTATTCCCTGCTGGAGCTGCTGCTGTCCTGCCTTTAACTGCCCCATTCTTTGGGACAATTCGGCTCCTCCACTAGATAGTTTGCCGGCTGATTCGGCAAGCTGGGCTGATCCGGTTTTCAGCTGTGCAAGTGCAGTCTGAAGCTCAGCCTTTTCAGGAGAACCTTCTGGAAGCTGCGATAAGATGCTCTGCAGCCTTTGTTCTAAAAGAGCAGTGCCTCCGCTGAGTTTTTGCGCTTCCGTCTGCCATTGCTCCAGAGATGAAGATAATGTGTTTGCTCCATTTTCAAGCTGTTCGGTTCCATCGATCATAACTGGAAGTTTTTCTTTTACCGTTAAGATTCCTTCTTTTGTTTGTGTAACACCTGCAGAAAGATCTTCACTTCCTGACTCTAGCTGACCAGAAGCATTTCTCAATTCCGATTGGCCTCCTGCAAGTTTGCCTAAACCTTCTGAAAGAGATGTAGCTCCTTCTGCTATTTCCATAGAACCCTTGCTTGCTGTGCTTACGCCGTTATTGAACTCAATGGATTTATCGGCCAAAAGCTCAAGTTTCTCATGCAAGGTTCTGGAGCCGTCCTTTAGATCAGCTGCTCCTTCACTGATTTGAAGGGCACCATCACTTGCCTGTCCAATGCCATCTGCAAGTTCCCCTACCTTATCAAACATGGTTTCTGCATATGTTTCAGTTACTTTTTCTGACAGTGACGCTTTAATTTTTTCAACAGCTGTCCCGCCAATTTGAGCAGACAAGAAATTATAGCTCTCATTTGGAACGTAAATCAGATTCATTTTCTGCGGTTTGTCTTCCAGCAGAGTGGTAGCATTCTTGGAAAAGTCCTTAGGAATTTCAACCAGCATATAGTATTGCTGATCATTTAGATCCTTGTATGCCTCTTCTTTATCAACAAATTGAAAGTTAAAGTCCTTGCTTTCCTTTAAATTATCAACAAGATCATTGCCCAGGTGCAATTCATTTCCTTCCAATACAGCACCGGCATCTTCATTAACGATGGCAACCGGGAGATCATCTAAATGATCGTATGGATCCCAGAATGCCCACAGGAACATTCCACTGTATAAAACCGGAATAAACATGACTGCTATAATCGGAATCAGTAGCTTTTTGTTTTTTATTATGGCTGAAAACTCCTTAAGGAAAAGTTTGCTTTTCACCGTAAATCCCTCCAAATTACTTTTTGACCAATTTTCTCATTTGGTCATTTTTCTGAAAAATAGAGGACTATCTAGTTCGATAATCCTTTCATAATGTATTGTTCAAATAGAAGAGCTATTTTTTCTTTTTCCAGTGGTTCATGACGCTGTTCCCAATCAAAAATAAGTGCAATATAAAGCTTAAGCATGACAAAGGAAGTCAGTTCCGGATCGCATTCCCGGATTTCTCCTCTTTCAATGGCAAGTGTAACTTTATCTTTTACATATTTAATTATCGCATCCTCCACTTTCCCAATCACCTCCGTAACAGCAGGAGTGCCCATTTCCTTTGCTTCCTGGAAAAGCTTTATTGTCAGCTGATGCTTCATGCGGAATTCAAGTATTTTATACAATCCCCGATGAACATTTTTGTGAAATGGCAAAGAAGGATCAAGCGCTTCATCGGCTGCATTTTTCATTTCCGTGATAAGCGTATGGATAATTTCATCAAACAGCTCTTCTTTATTTTTAAAGAAATTATAGATAGTGCCTTTTCCAACATTCGCAAGCTTTGCAACCTGATCCATTGTGGTTGCTTTATAGCCGAAAAGAGAAAATGATTTTGTGGCTGCTTCAAGAATCTGCTGTTTCCGATCTGCTGACATAAACTCACCTCTTCGAAAATGACTAAATGAACAATTTGGTCATTAGTACAAAAAATAATTTATCATACTCTATTTGAAAAAGCAACCTGAAATGATGCCAATTTAAAAAGCTGTCACACACGGACAGCTTTTGGCTTGTTGAGTTGCAGGTATTCTAATGTATTTCGAACTGCTTCTTCTGCCTGATCTATGCAGTCTGGAACACCAAGACCTTCATACGAACTTCCTGCCAGAAAAATGCCCGGGAGTTCATCCTGCGCCTGTTTCTTTGCCAGTCCGACGCGTTCTTTATGTCCAACGGTATACTGAGGCATAGAATCCTTCCATCTTGTTACATAACTAAATTCAGGATTCATATTAATATTCATCGTTTTATTTAAGTCATCAAGCACAACTTTAACAATTTGATCATCTGACAGATCCACAACTGCTTCATCACCGGCTTTGCCAACGTAACAGCGCAGAAGCACTTTTCCTTTTGGGGTAGAATGAGGCCATTTTTTATGTGTCCAGGTACAGGCAGTAATGGTGTAATCACTGTGGCGTGAAACAACAAAACCCGTTCCGTCTATATCCTTTTCAATCGCATCCTCTGGAAAAGCCAGAGCTACAGTTGCCACTGAAGTGGACGGCATTTCTTTAAACTGCTCAAAAAGTCCCCGGCCGGAGAAAATGCTGCACAAAGCATGGTGGGGAACAGCCATAACTATGCAATCTGCATTAAGGCTTTCTCCCCCATTCATTTCAAGGGTATAGCTTTCGCCATTCTTAATAACCGATTCAATGCGATGGCCTTTCAGAACAGTCCCGGGTTCAAGCTTGCTCTCGAGAGCATCGACAAGTGATTGAAGCCCTGATTTCAAAGTAAGGAACATACCTTCTTTGCTCTTGCTGTTTCCGGCTTGTTTCGGCTGAGAGCCTGTTGCCTTTTTCATTCCAAGAATTAAACTTCTATGTTTCTGCTCAACCTGATAAAACTGCGGGAAGGTGGCCATTAGGCTCAATTGATCAATATCGCCTGCATATATGCCAGAGAGAAGCGGTTCAATCAAGTTATCGACAACTTCGTCACCAAGCCTTCTTCTGAAAAAGGCACCAAGAGACTGATCAGTGGAAGGATTGGAGCGAGGCAGCACAAAATCAGCCGCTGCTCTTGCCTTTCCTGCGGGAGAGAATAAGCCGGTTGTAATAAAAGGAGCAATTTGTGTCGGAATTCCCATGATGGATCCGCCAGGCATTGGATATAGACGCTGCCTTACAAGTACATAGGATTTGCCGGATGTATTCCTCACAAGTTCCTTTTCCAGGCCTGCTTCCCTGGCAAGACGCGTTGCACTTTGCTTGCGGGCCAAAAAGGAATCTGGCCCTCTTTCGATCACAAAACCGTCTCGTATTATTGTTTGAATCTTGCCCCCAAGGCGATGTGAAGCCTCTATGAGCTTAACGTCCAGAGCCAAGCCCTTTTCTTTAGCTTCCTTCTGCAGATAGTAAGCTGCAGCAAGACCCGTAATTCCTCCTCCGGCAACAATAACTTTCTGTCTCTCTCCCTGCACGGTAAATCGCCTTCTTTTCTAATTTTTTGCATTATCGCAGTCTAACAGGCAGCAAGCCCCACTGAGTGAAGCTCCGCTTTATCTATTCAGCAATTTAAAAATGGCATCTGACATTGCATCAATAAACTCAGGCTGAGAATTCGGCATTTCAGGGCGGTAATAGCTTGCTCCCAGCTCATCAGTGACAACTTTGCATTCATAATCGTTATCGTACAGCACTTCAAGATGATCCGACACAAAACCTACAGGTGTGTACACGAATGCTTTGTAGCCTTTATTTTCATAAAGATCTCTTGTCAAATCCTGCACATCAGGCCCAAGCCATGGCTCAGGTGTGTTTCCTGCACTTTGCCAGCCGACAGCATAGTTGTTGACACCAGCCTGTTCGGCTATGAGGTCAGCTGTTTCCTGCAGCTGGTGCGGATATGGATCTCCGGATTGCAGGATTTTTTCCGGCAAACTATGTGCAGAAACAATTAACACTGCAGAATCTTTTTCGTCAGCAGGCATTTTATCGAAGGTTTCTTTTACCCGATCAGCCCAATATTTAATAAACTTAGGCTCTTTATACCAGCTTTCAACTGACGTTATTTCAAGGCCGCCAAGCTTTTCAGCCTCTTCCTTGGCTCGGCCGTTATATGATTTCACGCTGAAGGTTGAGAAATGAGGTGCAAGAACAATGCTTACAGCTTCCTCAATCCCATCTTCATGCATTTGTTTAACCGCATCTTCTATGAAAGGTTCAATATGCTTCAATCCAATATACATTTTGAATTCATACTCGTCCTGAATTTCATTTAAATGCTGCTCAAGCTTTTCAGCCTGATCTTTAGTAATTTCTGCAAGCGGCGATATTCCGCCGATCGCTTCATACCTGCTTCTTAAATCTTCAAGCATTTCCTCAGAAGGCTTTCTTCCTCTGCGGATATGTGTATAGTAACGCTCAATGTCTTCTTCCTTATAGGGAGTTCCATAAGCCATTACAAGTAAACCCATTCTTTTTTTACCCATGTCATCCACCTCAAATTCTGTCTCCAGTTTTTATTGTGCCAAAAAACAAATCGATTACCAAAACTAATGCTCATAGCAATATGCAAGTGCAGCCTGCTATCGCTTTAAGCCAGCCGGAGGCTACTTGCTTAATTTTGAGGCAGAGTATTCGTGAATAAAAGCAGTCAATTTCTTTAATGTATCAGGATTAACCTCTGGGAAAACACCGTGTCCAAGGTTGAAAATATAACCCGGCTGAGCCATTCCCTGATCAAGAATAGCTTTTGCTTTTTCCTCGATAACCTCCCAAGGGGCAAGGAGAATCGCAGGGTCAAGATTACCCTGAACTGTTTTGGTGATGCCTTTTGCCCTGGCTTCCTGAATCGGAAGTCTCCAATCAAGCCCCACTACATCGAGCGGCAGATCATGCCACTCCAGTGCAAGATGGCTTGCGCCTACACCGAACATGATCAGAGGAACATTCTCTTCTTTCAGGGCAGAGAAAATGCGATTCATTACCGGCTTGATAAAATAGCGGTAATCTTCCACATTCAAGGCACCAACCCATGAATCGAAAATCTGGATGGCTTTTGCACCTGCTTTGACTTGGGACTTCACGTAGGTAATAGTCATTTCTCCAAGCTTATCCATTAATGCAAACCAGGCTTCAGGCTCTGCATACATAAATGCTTTTGTTTTGTTGTAATTCTTTGATGGACCGCCTTCAATCATATAACTGGCAAGAGTAAACGGAGCACCTGCAAAACCGATAAGAGGAACAGTCAGCTGTTCTTGAGTAAGAAGCTTAATAGTATCCAGGACATATGGAACATCCTCTTCCGGATTGATTTCACCAAGCTTCTCTACGTCTGCTTTGGAACGGATTGGATTTGATATAACAGGGCCGATTCCTGATTTAATTTCCACATCCACCCCAATGGCTGGAAGCGGTGACATAATGTCTTTATAAAGAATGGCAGCATCATTGTTATACTGCTCTACCGGCAGCCTTGTTACATAAGCACAAAGCTCAGGCTGGTGTGTAATTTCGAATAGGGAGTACTTTTCTTTAATTGCTCTATACTCCGGCTGTGAGCGGCCGGCCTGGCGCATGTACCATACAGGAACATGCTCTGTCTGTTCTCCTCTTGCTGCTTTCAGAAATGTATCATTAAATGAGTTCGTCATTAAATTTTTATCCACCTTTCAAGACTTGTCTGCGTATTATTGTAATATATATGTAAGCAAATTAGAAATCTCGAATATCTATCCTTTATGACTATATCCTTTTTTCTCTGTTTTTGTATAGATATGAACACCAAATGTCAAAAAATTGACGTTTTTAACTGTTTAAATAAGGGAAAATTGAAGATTGTAAGGATATAAGCACAATATAAAAATATTTTAAATAATGAACACTATAAAAATTATCCAAGTGGAGTGAAAAAAATGAAGCTTTATATGGCCAGAGGAACTTACGATTTTTTGAAGAAAATAGAGGAAAAGCAACCCGATGAAAACATGGTTACAATGCAGAATACGGATAGTGCTTTATTAATTCATGAAACTTCAGGCGCCTCCATCTTTAAGGAGCCCCGTTCCTATGAAGTAATCGATTCTTCCGGAACCTTCTCGGGCGCAGGATTTGCCGTTCTGAATAATGTACCTGTTACAGATGAAGGCAGGCCGCTATTTGAGCACCGGCTGAAAAACAGGGCAGGGCTTATCGAAAATGTACCGGGATTTATGGCTATCCGTGTCCTGCGGCCTCTTGAATCCAACACATATGTCACCCTGACTCTATGGCAGGATGAAAAGTCATTTAAAAACTGGCAGAATTCCAAAGCATATGAAAAAGCACATGAAAAGCGCGGAACGGAGAGCGGCATTGATAAGACACCGAACATTTTTTCCAGCGCACCATATATGACTCAATATTATATCCCTGAAGAAGAGTAACAAGAAGCATGCTGGACCTGGAAGTTCAATTGTATCTTTCTTATTGTAAAAAAGGATGAGCTATTACTACTCATCCTTTTTCCGCCTGTTTTTTTATAATTCCGTTTCGGTTGGCGTAAACGGCTGCCTGTGTACGGTCTGTAACGCCCAGTTTACTGAGGATATTGCTTACGTGGGTTTTGACGGTTTTGATCCCAATGAACAATTCCTCACTGATTTCCTGGTTTGTCATCCCTTCCCCAATGCAGAGCAGGACATCAAACTCCCTTTCAGTTAAATCATCATGAGGCTTTTTCTCTTTTTCTCTGAAACGGCTTACCATTTTCCCCGCAACCTTTGATTCAATGACAGGCTCACCCTGCGCAGCTTTCTTAATGGCATTCACAACTTCAGCAGCATTGGCCGTTTTCAGCATATAGCTGAAGGCACCCGCTTCAATGGCCGGAAAAACTTGTTCATCATCGTAAAAGCTGGTTATAATAATAATCCTGCACTCAGGGTAACTTTTTAAAATCTCCCTTGTCGCTTCAATTCCGTTCCCATTTTCCATCAGGAGATCCATCAAAACGATTTCCGGCCGCTCTTTCAGTACAAGCTTTACAGCTTCATTCCCACTGCCTGCTTCCCCAATGATCTCTATGCCGGACTCAGTAGCCAAATAAGAAATAATGCCCCTTCTTACCATTTCATGATCATCCACAACTGCTATCCTGATCATTTCAGCCTCTCCCCTTTTGCCGGAATTTTAATATCTATATAAGTTCCTTCGTTTTCTTTGGATCGTATTTTGAATATTCCGCCAACTTCTTCACAGCGTTCCCTCATAGTTTTCAGTCCGTATGAAGTGATTCTCTCTTTATGAGGATTAAACCCTTTTCCATTATCAGCAATAAAAAGAAAGATGTTATCATCCTCTTCCGTTAGGGTTACTCTGATCTTTCCTGCATCCGCATGACGGAGCACATTTGATAAAGCCTCCTGGACAATCCTGAATAAATGCTCTTCCGCTGCTTTAGAAATGTTTTCGATCTCATCAATACTTGCATGGAATTCAATGTTTGTCTTTGCCTTTAACTCCTGTATCAGCTTAATAATACCATCGCAAAGTCTGTCATTACTCAGCTGAACAGGCCTAAGATGGAGGAGAAGCGCTCTCATTTCCCCCTGGGCTTTCGCAGCGATTTCAGAGATTTCATTTAACTGTTCTCTCGCTTTATCACTATCCAAATCAAAAACTCTCAGGGCTGCTGAAGACATCATACTTAATGCGAAAAGCTGCTGGCTCACTACATCATGCAGATCCCTGGCCAGGCGCTGTCTTTCTTCCATTACAGCTGCTGAATGGGCTGTTTGTGCCAATGCAGACTTTTCATCGGCAAGCCGCTGCATGAAAAAAACCTGCTCCTGAATATTTTCGGCCAGCTGATTCAGTTCATCTGATATTAATCCTATTTCATCTTTTTCATAAGATTCCATCCGATCAGCATACTTGCCGCTTCTTAAGGTCGAAACAAATAATAAAATATCACCGAGCCGCCCTTTTATTAAGTAGCTGCCCTTGAGCCCAAAATAGGCACCCGTAAGGAGTAATACCGTTAAAACATACAAAAACAGCCAAAATGTGCTCTTTATAGTCAATGGTGATCCAGAATTATAAAATAGATAGACCTGCAATCCGACAAAAAAGATTAATGAACTTATAATGGCCATCATAATAAAGCTCTGCACAAACCAATACCTGATTCCGCTTTTTCTCATCTTATACCCCTATACTTTATCGATCCGAATGGATCCAATTTTTACTTGTACAGCGATTTTCAGCTTTCTGGATGCTTCATCATAACCAGGTGACTTATAGTGAAGGGTTCGATTGATGTCACTTGTCTTTTGATCAAATATGCGGATGTCTCCTATATTAATATTTGACTGGATCATTACCGGAATGTTTTCGGGGATGATCATTTTCACATCGCCAATCCACCCTCTCACAATGACAGGCGTCTCTTTCTCCGGGATGAAAGCTTTGCTGAAATCGATAAAATAATCACCGATCATTGTATATAAATCCATCGGCTCGAGAGACCAATTCGGCTGTTTAAAATCCACATCGCCAATTGAAAAGCCTCTTATATTTTTTAGCGGCTGAGGGCTTTCATATTTTGAGATATTAATGACTTTTTTCTCAGCTGCACCTTTGTCTTTCCCATAGATATCTGCCGGAAACTCCTGTTCAAAATGTATCTTTAAACGATCTTTTTTCAATAGAATATTAATGCCGATGAAAATAAGAAACAGGGGCCAGAGTTTCCAGATTTCCATAAACCTGAATTCAATTATTCCGAAACGATCAAGGATTAATAGCAATGAAAATACAATTAGAAATAACCCTGTAAACATCCCGCTCCGGCTTTTCTTCAGTATGTATGACAGCAGATAATAAAAACCGGCAGCCATCAGGATAAAGGGGTAAATTACGACAAAAACCTCTTTTATTTCCAAGGAAATGACACCTATGTTCATAAGAAGAAGCAAAACCCCAATAGCTGATAAAGTTATCGCGAAGATTATTTGATTAACGGACCTGTATCTCATAGGCTTTCCCTTCCCTCTTTTCTCCTATTCTTGTATTCGCTAGTGCAAAAACATTTTCCTCCTGTACATTCATTTTATCAGTCAGCAATTCTATTGAAACATCCCCCGGTGTGTTTCAGCCTCCTCCTCTGGACGGATTCAATTCATATCACCATTTATTTCATTCCATCATATTCTGTACTACATTCCGAATCGGGTGATTCGCCTAAACCGGCGCTTCTCTTATGGAATTTTGAAAGGGGGAAAATTAAGTGGGAGTTGAGTTAACAGCCATCCATTGGATATATGTTCTTTTTATTCTCTTCATCATTGGCTTCATGGTTATGAAGAGAGATACAACTCTTGTCTGTATTGCGGGCATCTTTTTAATTGCCATTACAGCTACCGGCTCCTTAAGCGGTTCAATCAGCAGTATTTTTAACAGCTTTATATTTGCGATAACAGAACTTCTTTCCACTATACTGGTCATTTCCATTATAGTGGCCATGAGCCGGACACTGACCACAACCGGAATTAATGATGTCATGATCTCTCCTTTTACCAGATTAATCAGAACACCGGCACTTGCCTACTGGACGATCGGAATTTTGATGATGGTCATCTCCTGGTTTTTTTGGCCATCTCCTGCTGTTGCCTTAATGGGGGCCGTCCTTCTTCCCGTAGCCATCCGGGTAGGATTACCTGCTCTGGGTGTGGCAATGGCCATGAACCTGTTCGGTCATGGCATCGCACTATCCGGAGATTTTATTATCCAGGCTGCCCCGAAGTTAACTGCCGACGCGGCAGGTCTTCCTGTAGGCGAGGTCATATCAGCCAGTGTTCCGCTTGTTATTATTATGGGTGCAGTCACGACTATAACCGCTTTTTATCTTATCAAGAGAGATATGAAAAGCGGCAAGCTGACTGCAGATACTGGGCTTACTGGGGATACACCAGCTGAACTTCAGGCTGATGCCAGTCAAAAACATCGGCTTTCACTTAAACAAAAACGTTTTTTTGCGTTATTAATTCCAATCTTATTTGCTGCTGATGTAACAGCCATGTTTGCGTTAGATCTTCAGGGCGGTGACGCAACCGCTTTGGTAGGCGGTACATCGATATTTATTCTCCTTCTGATAACGCTCGCCGCCCATCGGAATAGGGGCCTTGAAAAAACTACAGCCTATTTAGTTGAAGGCTTCCAATTTGGATTTAGAGTATTTGGTCCTGTCATTCCAATTGCAGCTTTCTTTTATCTGGGGGACGCTGGATTTTCTAAGATGATAGGAGACTTTTTGCCAAAGGGCTCTCATGGAATTGTTAATGATCTTGGAGTGGGGTTAGCATCTGTTGTCCCTTTAAGCAAAGAGGTAGGCGCCATTACACTGACTATCGTTGGAGCCATTACGGGGCTTGATGGTTCCGGTTTTTCCGGCATCTCACTTGCCGGCTCCATTGCAAATCTATTTGCGACAGCTATCGGCACAGGTGCGGCAACCTTAACGGCCCTCGGGCAGGTAGCTGCCATCTGGGTAGGCGGTGGCACTTTGGTTCCCTGGGCTCTTATACCTGCAGCCGCAATCTGCAATGTAGATGCTTTTGAACTGGCCCGACGGAACCTGCTTCCGGTCACAATTGGTTTAATCGTGACAACTATTGCAGCCATGTTCCTCATCTAAAACAACAAAGAGACTATCGGCGATAGTCTCTTTGGCTGTTAAGCTGATTCTCTCTTATATGATTTCCTTCTGAACATTGACTTTAAGGCCGCGTAAAGGGAAATTGATATGAATACCCAAATATAGCCTGCTGCAAATCCTGCTGCAATATCAGAAGGATAATGTACACCCATCACGATCCGGCTGATCCCCATTAAAAAAATCCAAATGCCGGCTATAATCCCCGCGATCCATTTCGCTGACGCTTTCTTCAGCTCGGTAATGATAAAATAGGCTATAATCGTATACAAAATCATCCCAATCATCGCGTGCCCGCTCGGAAAGCTGAGACTTGCCACATCAACCAGATGCTCCTGATCAGGGCGCGGCCTTCCAACAGACTCTTTAAGCCACTTATTTACTTCATTTCCCGCTGCAACAGCAAAAACAACAGCTGCCATCGCCTCATAATTCCTATACTTGAACCAAAGCAGCGCTAAGAAAGCCAATGTAATAATCCCTACACCGATTTTACTCCCCATATTGTCCATGGCTTCAAAAAATGGATGGGTGCTTTCAGAAAATAATCCTGTAAAGAATTTTGACAAATAACGGTCAAAATCAAGAGGTTGTCCGTTAGATACGGCAACAAGAAAATATAGAAAAATTGATGCGGATACAGTCAGGAAAAAATATGTCCATTTAGATTTAAGCATTTCCAATCCTACTAATACCTCCCATTTTGGTCTTAATTTATAGTATCATCTCTACTTCACTTTTATTATGGTAATTTTGCATAAAAAAACATTTTCCCTTTATCCCATTAAAGAATGTTATAATAATGGAAAAATTACATCGATAGGAGAGGAAATCATGTCTGAATCACTATTTAAAAAACTGGAAAGCTATTACGATGAAATGGTCTCCATCCGGCGCTATCTTCATCAGAATCCTGAAGTATCCTTTAAGGAAGAAAAGACCGCTCACTATATCAAAACCTTTTATGAAAATCTGGGAATTGAAGTCCGGAGCCATGTAGGGGGAAATGGAGTGGTTGCCAGAATTCATGGCAGCAAACCAGGAAAGACCATCGCTTTAAGAGCCGATTTTGATGCACTTCCGATCCAGGATGAAAAGGATGTCCCATATAAATCATTGATCCCTGGTGTAATGCATGCTTGCGGACATGATGGACACACGGCCACTTTACTTGTACTGGCGAAGGCGCTCAATGAACTTCGCGATGAATTAGAAGGTACATATGTAATGATTCACCAGCACGCCGAGGAATATGCCCCGGGCGGAGCAATTTCGATGATCAAAGATGGCTGCCTTGAGGGTGTCGATGCCATTTTTGGAACTCATCTGTGGGCATCAGAACCAACAGGGAAGATCCAATATCGGGTTGGCCCATTTATGGCGGCAGCAGACAGATTTGAAGTTACCATCCAAGGAAAAGGCGGGCACGGAGCACAGCCTCACAAAACGAAAGATGCAATAGTAACTGCCTCCCAGCTGGTTGTCAATCTTCAGCAAATCGTCAGCAGAAAAGTAAATCCAATTGACTCTGCTGTTGTAACAGTTGGCTCTTTCGTAGCTGATAACGCATTTAATGTAATTGCAGATAGAGCAAAATTGATTGGTACTGTCCGCACATTTAACGAGGATGTCCGCACTAATATCGAAGAGGAAATCGAGCGCATTGTCAAAGGAACATGCTACACAGCAGACAGTGACTATGAGTATCGGTTCCACAGAGGCTACCCTGCAGTTATAAATCATAAAAGGGAGACTGAATACCTGGCTGAACTGGCTGGGAAAATTGATGAAGTCAAATGGACAGAAGAGACAGACCCTGAAATGGGGGGTGAAGATTTCGCATACTATCTGCAGCATGTGAAAGGCACCTTCTTCTTTACCGGGGCAAGACCTGAAAATACATCAGAAAATTACCCGCACCACCACCCCAAATTTGATATTGATGAAAAAGCCATGCTAATCGCAGCAAAAACACTGGGAACAGCAGCTTTAAACTATCATAGCTATCAGGAAAGCAAGGACTCTGTAGAAGTAGGACAATAAGAAGAAATTCGAGTGTAAGTTAAAAACAGCCCCAAGCCTAATCAGGCCTTGGGGCTGTTTTTAATATCCGCAGACGATAAGCATTTTTAGCGGTTTCACCTAAGTGGTCAAGCAAATTATAGTTTGCATACGCCCCGACAGCAGCACCTATACCCGGCACCAGCTGGAGCATTTTGACAAAGTCGATATAATCCCGGTATTCCTGCTGAAATACCTTCCAGTCCATGTCACCCAATGTTTCTTTCCTGTCATCCCATTCTTCAACCAGCTTCAGCGTTTCTTTCCTTTTATCATCACTGGAAAAAGCGAGCTGAAAAACGTGGAGGAGAAACAGGCGTTCTTCATATTCATTTGTGTTAAATCCATAGATGGAAGCAGTTTCAAAAAGAAATTTCATCTTAATGCTCAGCAGTAATGGAAAATCAGCAATGCCAAGGAGAATTCCCCCTGCCCCGGTTCCTGCACCTTCGACAGCAGCTGTTTTGCGGTAAGCTGCAACCTTCTCTTCAAGCATGTGATCCATCATTTCCAGGCTGCGGCCGGCAGATTGTTTTTTTCTGGTGAGTGCATTTGATCCAATCAAAGTGGCCTTTACCATATTCTTTATGCTGTCTGTGATTATTTGATGAGCTTTTTCAGGTATTATACTATTTACCTTTGTTTGAGCTTTTTTGGAAAGGCGATTCAGCATACTGGAACGCTTGTTAATCCGTCTCTTCCATTCATCAATTTCTTTATTTGCCTTTAATTCATACTCCTTCATTTTTCTACCTGCCTTTTTTCCAGGATGACTCTATATACGCACAAAAGACAGCAATAGTTTCATTTTAAGCACGGCTGCCAGACAGCCGTTTCTGAATATAGATATGAGTATATACGTATGCAAATAAAACTCCAACGGCTAAAGCCAATAGCGAGGCCAGCCATCCGCCATTTGCCAGTACAGCAAGCGATAAAAAGAATGCCTGAACATAAAGGATTCCTGTCAGCAGCTGTTTAAAGGACTTCTCCTGTATATTCCCTTTAACCGGATATAAATTCACCCACAGCTTATCCTGATGGTGGTTCCATAAGGGCAGCAGCTGAAATCCGGTTAGGTACATGAATAACGGCACAAGCAGGATTTGTCCCATACCATACGAAATTAAATAAATTGCTCCAGCACCAATAATGGTTAAACGAATGAATAAACCGAAGTAATCACCGGAACGGAGAAATGTACGGACATAAAGGTTTTTAAAAGTTGCATCCTGTTTAAATGGGATCCCTGAAAACAGCCAATCAAGCCACTTCCGTCTTTTTACGCGGTCTTTCAGCTTTGGAACATCTGTAAACATATTGGCCAGCCTGTAGAAGGATGTCATTCTTCTCTCTTCCTGATCAATCAAATATTCCCATTTCAGCCCTTTATCCCTGGATTTCATGGTAAAGAACAAATACAGCAGGATCAGCAGCACACCTGCTGCCAGCATAAAAATGGGGGAAGCACCGCTAAAAAGAAAATATAAAAACACAGCGTTAACAGCATAACGGACACATGCATCCAGTATGTGTACGCTTGTTTCGATATAATATTGTATCTTCCAACGTATCAGTAAATTGATCATTTTTAGAGTCAGCAGAATCAGCAGAAAGGGTAAAAACACTTTAAAATTGCCATCATTCACCGCTGCATACAAGGGCAATGAAACTCCCAGCCCCATAACAAGGAGATATGAATGTACAAAAAAGCTGACTGCCATCGAACGTCTGAAATAACCTGAAAGCCTGTCTTCAAGCGGCAGCAGAAAAATTTTATCTGCTTCAGAAAAAAATGTATAAATCGGGCTGTATGTAACCAGGAGAGCTAAGATGATTGCTATAACCGCAGCAGCAGGAAAATCACCGGGCAGGGTTTTTATCCACTCCTGATAATAAAAAGCTGCAGTTCCCAGAAGAAACACCATGACAATGACAATATGGCCATTAAAGATATAACGGAGATAGCGGGAAAGCTCTTTGACTGTCCTCCCGAATCTCTCCTTCCATAATTGTTTTTCATCAAACATAATCTTCTTCCTTTGTGAGCTGGATATATAAATCATCTAGGGTTGCTCCCGGCATTGCAAATTGCTGCTGCAGCTCCGCTAAAGTTCCCTTCGCCCTTACTTTGCCTTCATGTAAAATCACAAAACGATCACAATACCTTTCAGCCGTCGCCAGAATATGGGTGGACATAAGAATACCGGCACCGCTCTCTTTCATTTTCTTCATCAAATCGAGAAGTGACTGGATGCCAAGCGGGTCCAGACCTACAAATGGTTCATCAACAATGTATAATGACGGCTGCACCAAAAAAGCGCACATGATCATTACTTTCTGCTTCATCCCTTTAGAAAAATGAGCTGGAAACCATTTCAGCCTTTTTTCCATTCTGAATTCCTTCAGCAGTGTTTCTACTCTTTGTTTATACTCTGTTTCAGGCAGACCGTATGCCATGGCTGTAATACGCAAATGCTCTTCGAGTGTCAGTTCATCATACAAAATCGGGGTTTCCGGAACAAAAGTGAATTGCTTGCGATATCCTTCCTTATCCTTAAGGAATTGCATGCCATTAATCGATATTTCGCCCTCCTTCGGTTCCATTAAGCCAATTACATATTTGATGGTCGTACTTTTTCCGGCTCCATTAAGGCCAATCAGGCCGACGATTTCATTTTCACCCACTTCAAAGGAGACATCCTTTAAGACCGGGTTTCTCGTATAGCCGCCGGTAACGTTTTTAATTTCAAGCAGCGCCATTCTCAACGTCCTTCCTACTATGTATAAGTCCATTGTAAAAAAAGCCAAAGTAAATTGTCCAGTTTGGGCAAAATTCCTGTATATAAATTTCGGGGCGGGACATTCTAATCTATGAAGGGGAAACAAATCATTTGAACATCATTCAGATGATCAAAACTTGAAATGAGGTGTCTGTCGCAGACAGTTTCCTTTCAGTATAAGCTTCAAACGTTCCTAATAAGGGGATGGTTGCATTGCACATGAAACCTGATGATCTTAAACACTTGATCGCTTTACCCGAAAGTGGTCACTAAGTCATTTTTTAAATGAGGTGTTTGTTAAAGACTATCATCCATGCTTTATACGCCTGTAAAAGCTTATAAAGAAAATAAGGGGATGGTCCGATTGAACAAAGATCGATTTTCTCTAGATATGAACACAATTCATTCATAAATGAGGTGTTTGTTAAAGAGAATTTACCTGAAGTAGAAACGTACCAATAGAAGCTTCCCCTTCACGAAGGCAGGATTCCAAGCGGATCCTGCCTTTTATTTTATGGATAATACTATCCATCCACTTTTGCTTTTTTGTTTTTTGGAGGATATGGTAGAATTGTGAAAAAGAAATTTGGTTAGGAGCTGACATAATGAACGATTGTATTTTCTGTAAAATAATCAATGGCGAGATTCCTTCAGCCAAAGTTTTTGAAAATGACCATGTGATGGCATTTCTGGATATAAGCCAGGTCACAAAAGGGCATACACTTGTCATTCCGAAAGTACATAAAGAAAACTTGTATGAGATGGATGCTGAAACAGCCCGGAACTATTTCGAAGCTGTGCCGGAGATTGCCAGAGCCATCAAGGCCGAATTCGATCCAATTGGCCTGAATTTAATTAATAACAACGGTGAACACGCCGGGCAGACCGTTTTCCATTTCCACTCCCATCTTATTCCCCGTTATGGTGATGGAGATGGCTTAGGGGTTGTGTGGAAATCACATCAATCTGATTACTCAGCAACAGATCTCAAGGAAATCTCTGATGCCATAAAAAAACATCTGTAACCCTTTGATCCTCCTGTTTCTGCAGGGAGGATTTTTTTCTCCAATTTTTCAAAATGTTCATTTTTTTCTCTGTACAAATCAATATAATTTGTTAACATATTAACTATCTTTATTTCTTCACAGCGTTATAGTGAATTGATTTTATATTTGGAGGGAGAAAAATGTACCGTGCTCTAAATTTTAATGCAGGCCCCGCAGCCCTGCCGGAAGAGGTATTAAAAGAAGCGGAAAAAAGTTTGCTGAACTTCGGCAATACAGGAATGGGCATTATGGAGCTGAGCCATAGAAGCAAGGAATATCAGGCAGTACATGATCAGGCAATCACACGCTTAAGAAGGCTGCTGGCCATCCCGGATGACTTTGAAGTGCTATTTATTCAGGGCGGGGCCAGTCTCCAGTTTTCCATGGTGCCGATGAATCTGCTGGGAAAAGACCAGGCAGCCCATTATGTTCTTAGTGGTTCATGGTCAGAAAAGGCTATAAAAGAAGCAGATAAAATCGGCGAAACTGTCATTTCTGCCTCCAGCAAGGATCATAAATACAGCTTTATCCCCGAATTTAGTCAAGATGATATGCCGGACAATGCTGCCTATCTTCATATTACAAGCAACAATACAATTTACGGCACACAATGGCAAAGCTTTCCTTCAAATAAAAAAACACCCGTAGTGGCAGATATGTCAAGCGATATTTTAAGCCGTCCATTGAAAGTAGATCAATTTGATTTGGTCTATGCCGGTGCCCAGAAAAATCTCGGCCCTTCCGGTGTAACAGTAGTCATTATCCGAAAAGAACTATTAAAAAGATCTTCTGAAACGCTCCCTGTAATGCTGAATTACAATACATTTGCCAATAACAACTCTTTATATAACACACCTCCTACTCTTTCAATCTATTTACTGTCACTTGTGCTTCAGTGGGCAGAGCAGATAGGCGGCCTTCAGCAGATTGAAAAGGCCAATGAGAGGAAGGCAAAAATGCTCTATGATGTTATTGATGAAAGTGAAGGCTTTTACATAGGACATGCCCAAAAAAACAGCAGGTCCCGTATGAATGTCACTTTTAATCTTCATAGCGAGGACCTCTCCAGGGAATTTCAGAAACAGGCAAAAGAAGCAGGATTCGTCGGGCTTGGGGGGCACCGTTCTATTGGCGGCTGCCGCGCATCCATTTACAATGCTGTGCCAGAGCACCATGTTGAAAAGCTGGCCGCCTTTATGAAAGCTTTTAAAAATAATAATTAAAAAATATAGCACCTTTGAATTCCAGTGATATATGTTATAATGAGTTAAAGTTTTTCGCTGCAGGCAAAGAGTGCACTGCAGGAGAGACGACAGAGCTTAGTCAGAGAATAGCAGAGGAGAGATGAGAATTGAATACAAAAAATTTAGTGGCCTTATCCCTATTGGTCGGGATGGGCGCAGTGCTTCATGCCGTTGTTCCAGGGTTCTTTCTCGGAATGAAACCGGACATGATGCTTACCATGATGTTTTTAGGCATAATCCTTTTTCCAGACACCAGAAGCGTTTTGCTTTTAGGTTTAGTCACAGGCCTGATTTCCGGATTTACCACAACCTTTCCTGGAGGATTAATCCCGAATATCATTGATAAGCCGGTTACTGCATTCACCTTTTTCGCCTTGTTCCTGATCGTAAAGAAATTCAGGAAGAATATCGTCAGTGCAGCTGTCTTAACAGCAGCAGGAACAATTGTATCCGGAATAGTGTTTTTAACTTCGGCATACCTCATTGTCGGACTGCCAGGGCCTTTCACAGCATTATTTGCAGCAGTGGTACTTCCTGCAGCTGCAGTTAACACCACTGCAATGGTAATCCTTTATCCTGTAGCACAATCAATCGCAAACAGAACGAAGCTGACTAAAGTGACGATCAGCCAATAATTATACAGAAAGCCCGCAAATAAGCGGGCTTTTTTATTTGAAAACTATTTAGAAACTGCCGACAATCAGACCCAGCAGGAACAAAAACGCCCCGCCTGCCGCTAAAGCAGCCGCCCTTTTTTTAGAACATATTTCGGAGGATAGACTCCGGGTTTCTTTATTGAAAGGAAAAAATGGATACCTCCTAAAAACAGCACCACACTTAATGCAAAAATTCCCGCCGCTGCACCGGACAACATGCCTCCCCCTTTCGTAAAATACTTCTTCTATTGAATTGTATGCCTGTTTGCCGTGAGCTATGAGGATATGGTTTACTCTTATATGTTTTGTGATATAGATATAAATAGAACACTTTTCATTTTCAGCTTTAGAAAAATGAAGATTGTAGTAAAATAGACATATAAATAAGATTCTGAGGTGATGGTTATGAAAGCCAAATCGTTATTGCTTGGACTATTAGCTGGCGGTGCTGCAGCCGGCATATCCACCCTATTAACTGCACCTGCTCCTGGAAGGGATACCCGACGGCAGTTAAAAGAAAACACAAACCTTCTGAAAGAGCAGCTTTTAGAATTAAAAACCGAATTGATGGCCATAAAGGATTCCGCTTCATTTGCTTCTAAGGAAGGTAAAACAGCCTTTAAGGAATTCTCAAGTGACATCAAATATTCAATCAGCAATTGGAAAAACGAGATTCTTCCCCATCAGCACAGGCTGCAGCGTGAATTGCAGGAAATTGAAGCAGCCATACACGAACTTGAAACAAATATAAAATAAATAAAAAAACCCTTCTTTTTTCTTTGGTTAAAAAGAAGGATTTTTTTATTTTTGAACGAAAACTAATATATTATTAAAATGCTTCAAATTTTTTTAAAACTTTAAATTGGCTTTCATCCCTTGACCTTAAGCCTTTTGTAGAAATATTTAATTATATTTCTAAAAATTTTGTAAATTTATATCTTTATTAATTTTTGTTTTATTGGCATAATGATACTATAAAAGAAAAATAAACTTCCGGCTGAATAGCCAGAATAATTAATTTTACAAAGTAGGTGAACTTTTGAATGTCGGACAAAGCAATTTCTATAAAGGAAGCAATGATTTTCAGCCAGCGAGTGGCACAGCTGAGTAAAGCCCTGTGGAAGTCTATAGAAAAAGATTGGCAGCAATGGATTAAACCCTACGATTTAAACATTAATGAACATCATATTTTATGGATTGCCTATCATTTAAACGGAGCATCGATTTCCGATGTTGCCAAGTTTGGTGTAATGCATGTTTCAACTGCATTCAACTTCTCCAAAAAGCTTGAAGAACGGGGTTTTCTTCAATTTTCTAAGAAAGAGAGCGATAAACGAAATACCTATATTAAATTGACTGAGGATGGCGAAAAGGTATTATTAAGTCTTATGGAAACCTATTCACCTGAAAAAAACGCCGTGTTCTCTGGTGCAATGCCACTAAGAGAGCTTTATGGAAAATTTCCTGACATTATCGAAATCATGGCAATAGTCCGTAATATATATGGTGACGATTTCATGGAAATCTTTGAAAAATCTTTTGCAAACCTTGAAAATCAATTTGATGAAGATGAGGGCAAATTAAAGAAAAAACAAGCAGAAAAGGAACTTGTTTAATTAAAAAAGTTCCTTCCATCAATATGTAAACCCTTACAAAGCGAATCACATGCATTCGCTTTGTATTTATGAAAACGGTTGCTCACCGCTTCACATTGGTTTCATTTTAGTAAAGTTTTTATTCGACAAAATCTGTTTGTTTTCCCTATTGATTTTTTTATTTATTCATCGTAAAGTATCATAAGTGAGTTTGAAAGATTACTATTTTACTCCTTGTGGAGGTATTTTTATGATGAATTGCTGGAAGACGATTAACTTCACGAAGCAATATGGATCGCAGAGACTTTTTATTTTGTCTTCCTTAACTATGCTGGCTACTTTCATATTTACATATGTTCCTGCAACGTATGTATTTATGCCGGGTTCCTTTTACGATAATTATTTCATTTTCTTTGCAGCGGGACTATGGCTGATGTACCCAGTCCATAAGCTGCTTCACTATCTTCCGATTGCACACCTTGGAATAATCGTAAAAAAACAGCTGATAATTAAATATGGATTTATGCCAATTATATATATTCGAATAACGGAGCCTATTTCAAAACGGCTTTTCTTGACTGCCACTCTGGCCCCTATGTTCATTATAAACAGCCTGATTCTGGCTGCTTGCTTTGTTTTTCCTCATTATGTACATTATTTAGTCATTCTGTTTGCTTTCCATGCAGGCCTGTCTTTTTCTGACATTGTCTGCGCAAAAAACGTCCTTTATGCTCCAAATCAATCTTTTGTAGAAGAAAATGAAGATGGATTTGAGATTTTACTTCGTTCGAACCATTAGCAAAAATCCCGGGTATCCTGACAAAGGATACCTTTTACTTACCTGACAGGCAATCTTAAATACTATCTTTTTTTTGTGAACTTTGTTATTGTAATTAACAGACAAAACATGTTACAGCAATCATATGACTGCCCAAGGAGGGAATCTTGGATGATCTCCATCTTTATTATTTTTGCCGTTTTTATTTTATTTTATATCAACAAGATGACAAATTCACTTTGTCTCCAAAAAGAGATTCCTGAGGAACGGCAGCCCAAAGTATTCAGAACCATTAATATTCTTATCACCATATTGCTAATCTCTTCATTTGTAGAAATCTTGTATGCTTAGGATATCCTGAGCGCTCTTACCATGAGCAAAAGCGGCGGAAAATTTCCGCCGCTTTTTATATTGTGAAGGTTTTTATCTTAGTAAAGCCAAGATGCTCCTATGATGATCAGCAAAATGAATAACACGACAATTAGCGCAAAACCTCCGCCGTATCCGCTTCCTCCGGACATTTGGAATCCTCCTTTCGATTTGCGGCACAGAGCCCAGCAGATGGACTCTATACCCAAACTAGGCTTACAGCCAAGCTGCGCCTACAATTATCAATAAGATAAACAATACAACGATTAACGCGAAACCTCCGCCGTATCCTGCACCCATGGATAACACCTCCCCTTTAGGCTGCTACCATATCCTATTCATTTGCCTCTGTGGTCGGATAGGCTACTATCCCGGCTATCCAAACTTTTTTAGGCTGCTTGAATTTGAAACCTCTCATCAGAGGATTCCATGTATCATATGTACAATTGTCCTGAATGGGATGGGCGAACACCCAATTTTTTTTAAAAAACAATGGTTTATGGACCAAGCATTACTTTCTTCTTTTGTTATTTTTTTCATTTATGGTATAGTAGAGAATGTGATATTTGAAGGCACTGTGAAGGCAATTGCTGGTTTTTAAGAAGTCTAAAAATTCAGCAGAAGACAGCAGTCAAGCTCTCCAGAGCCAAATTTGAAAATTAATTTAGGAGTGTTCAACATGAAGAAATGGATGCTATCGCTCTCCATTGCAGCTGGAGTAATTGGATTAAGCGCATGCAGCAGCACCGGCGGCGACTCAGGAGATGTCGTTGTTGAAACAAAGAGCGGAAACATTACAAAGGACGAGCTTTATGAAGCAATGAAGGAAAAATACGGCGAACAGGCGCTCCAGGAGCTCATTTATGAAAAAGTTCTTTCTGATAAATACAAAGTAACAGACAAAGAACTTAACGAGAAAATTGATGAACTAAAACAGCAGCTTGGTGCTAACTTCGAGATGGCACTTATGCAATATGGCTATAAGGATGAAGAAGATTTAAGGGAAACCTTTAAAACAGGCTTACTCCAGGAAAAAGCCGCTATTAAAGATATTGAAGCAACAGAAAAAGAAGTGAAAGAATACTACGATAACTACAAGCCGGAAATTAAAGCACGCCACATCCTGGTAGAGGATGAAAAAACGGCGAATGAAGTAAAGAAAAAGCTTGATGAAGGCGGAAAGTTTGAAGATCTGGCCAAAGAATATTCTAAAGATCCTGGATCTGCTGCAAATGGCGGAGATTTAGGCTGGTTTGGACCAGGTAAAATGGTTCCTGAATTCGAAGAGGCAGCTTATGCCCTGGATGTGAATGAAATCAGCGCTCCTGTTCAATCAGAACATGGTTTCCATATAATTCAGGTAACTGAGAAAAAAGAGAAAAAGTCCTTTGATGAAATGAAGAAGGAAATGGAATATCAAGTAAAAGTCTCCAAGCTTGATGGCGAGAAAATACAGCAGGCAATGGATCGTGAACTAAAGGCTGCTGATGTTGATATTAAAGATAAGGAACTAAAAGGGGTTCTTGATAAACCTGAAGCTGAAGGTGAAGGTGGAACTGAAGCGAAATAAAAAAAACGGGGCTCCATGCTGGAGTCCCGTTTTTTATATGTTATTAAAGTCAGCCTGCTGATGCTTTAGCGGATTTCCGCTCTTCTTTTTCCCGTTCAAGACGCTTCATATAAATTTCACCCTCGCGTTCTATGCTGTCATGCTCCACTTTTTTCTCTTCCCTGCCTGTCCTTACCGCCATATATGCACTTATAACGATTCCGGCTGCAACAAAATATACCCAAATTGGAATCATCTGTTTCCCCTCTTTCTTTTCATATGGTTGTCCATTTACTATAAAATGTATGCTGAACCGGAAAAAATATGATGACAGACACTAAAAATGCCATCCTTTCCCATTAGGAAGGATGGCATTTATTATTTATGAAAACTAGGTTTATAGAATGAACGGTTATCCAGAGCAAATACCCGCTCCGAGAATTCTCCAGGTTTTACCCTCTCAAGAGCTCTATCAAGCATATTCATTTTTGCATCAATATTATCAATATAATGAAGAATTTCTGCTTCCTTGATTAATGGCGGCTTCGGACTGCCCCATTCTGCTTTGCCGTGATGGGACAAGACCAGGTGCTGAAGGACCATAATCTCTTCACCGCTGATTCCCAGTTCCTCAGCAGCTTTTCCTATTTCGTTGATCATAATGGTTATATGCCCTAGCAGGTTTCCTTCTATTGTGTAGGATGTTGAAATCGGTCCGGACAGCTCTGTAATTTTCCCTAAATCGTGCAGGATGACTCCAGCGTACAATAAGTCCTTATCGAGGCTTGGGTACAAACCGGAAATTACTTTAGCCAAATCCAGCATGGAAACAACATGATAGGCAAGACCGGAAACGAACTCATGATGGTTCTTGGTAGCAGCCGGGTATTCAAGAAAGTCCTTTTGATGCTTTTTCAGTAAATGGCGGGTAATCCGCTGGATGTTCGGATTTTTCATTTCAAATATATATTGAGTGATTTTACTCATCATTTCATCAGTACTTAAGGGTGCTGTTTCGAGAAAGTCTGCCAGCTTCACCGGATCAGTTGGAGAGGCCGGCCGTATTTGGCGGATTCTTAACTGATTGCGTCCACGGTAATTTAAAATATCCCCTGCCACTTTTACAATGGTTTCAGGACTGTAGTTTTTGGCATCTTCATCAGACACATCCCAAAGCTTTGCTTCAATTTCCCCGCTTTGGTCCTGGAAGATAAGGGTCAAGAACGGCTTTCCATTACTCGCAATTCCCTTAGTTGCATTTTTGATGAGCAGAAAAAGCTCGATTTGTTCTCCTACTTCGTAATAAACAATTCCTTTTGACATACGCGCGCCGACGCTCCCTTCACGAGGTTGTTTAAAAAGGGCATTCAGAAACAGATAAATCTTTTGCAGCCTCTTTAAACATGCAATTCTATTAACCTAGTATACCATACTGATACGGCACTCTCCTAAATTAATCATGTCATTTGCCCACCATTAAAACCCATTCACTTTTACATGAATGGGTTCTATTAATACAATGCAGTAAATCCTCTCGATGTCTTTAAAGAATGGCACCTCTGTCATCATTAGACAGACAGCTTTTCCTTTATAACGGACTGTATCTGCTCTTCCTGAAAATACGGCAGAAGATGTTTATGACAAGTGAAAAATAAAACTTGCCGATTTGTAAGGCTTTTTAACAGATTAATCATTCTTTCTGTTCGGACATGATCAAAATTTACGAAGCTATCATCAATAATAATGGGAAATGGGTATTTTCCATAAATCATCATGGCGAGTGCAAGTCTAAAGGATACGTATATCTGTTCCGCAGTCGCCTGGCTCAGCTCCTTTGCTTCAAAAACTGCTCCTGTCCTGCTTTCTATGAGAAAACCGCTCCTTTCCTCTTTAGGAAAAATCCGTACATAGCGGCCATTGGTTAAGTAAGAAAGATAGTGCTCTGCTTTATCCAGCATTTTTGGCAAGCGCTCATTTTTAAAGCTTCTTATCGTCCGATCTAATATATCCTTGGCAGCAGCATATTTTGCCCACTCCCTTGCCTCTGCTTCAAACTCAGATTTCAGCAAAGCGAATTTATGCAGAAGTTCCGCATATGTTCCGCCCTCTTCAAGAATTCCAATTTCATGCTTTACTTCTGCAAGCTTGGTCTGCAGACCAGGAATACTTTCCTTGAGCCGAGCAGCTTTTTCGCTGACGGCTTGGATCTCTGCTTCCGGTTTTGTCACATTGAAATATTCGCCGATTTCCTCCTGTGAAAAAGAGTTAAGGCTCATTTGCTTGCGGACCTGTTTTATCTGTTCCTCAAGTTCTGCTAATCTCTGTGCTTCAGCTGCTTTTTCCCGGTATTCATCTGAATTATCAGTGCCTGCGCTTCGGAACAGGTTCCTGCATTCATTTTGGAAGTGGCTAAGTTCGGCAAGCACTGTGCTGAGTTCCAGCTTTAACTCTTGAAGCTTGGCTTCTTTTTCACCCTGCTTTATCTGTTTCTCGGTTTCTTCCTTCAGCCTTTTTTTCAGTTGATAGCCGACTTCCTGAATACTTCCCGGCTCGCTATTTAATAGAGACTTTAGCTTTTGAAAAGTTTGGAGCTTCTCATTGATTCCCTTTTCTGCTGATGCCTTTCTTTCAAGGGTGTATTTTTTTTCCCTGGTAAGAACTTTCAGCTTTTCAATCAGACTAAAAGCCTCGCTTAAGTAGTTTTTGGCAATTTCAGAAGGAAGAAGCAGCTGTTTCCCCAGCTGCAGGAGTTCAGATTCAAGTTCGGCAGATTCCTTTTCCCATTTTTCAAAGGAGTTAATGACCTTTTCATATTTTTCATTTGTTTGTTCAAGCTGAAATTGTAATTGGATAAGCTGATTTTGCCTTTCACTGTCTTTCTTCAGCTGTGCCTCCAGGCTCGCAGCATGCTGAATGTCAGGATGCTGCGATTTCTCCAGCAGTGATTTTTCTTTTTCACTCAGTGATTTTATCTCATCTTTAATAAAGCTATCCTCTCTCTTAGGCTCCTTTTTGTTTGCACTTGTAAAACAAAAGGCTGCGCCTATCAAACCTGCACCTGCAATCACCCATAATTGACTAAAGATTCCCCAGCCTGCAAAAGCTGCAAACAGAACTCCCAAATACAAAAGCTGCCTTTTTTCCCGGTATGCTTTTTGCTGTCTTTTTTCCTGTTCCTTTTTTTCTGTTTTGTGAAGGAACTGAAGCCTTTCCTGTATATCCTGCAGCTCTTTTTCGATATTGTGCTTATTCGAGGTGAAGCTCAGTGTTTCTTTAATGGCAGCACGTTCGTCCTCCGTAAGAAGCAGTTCTGTCAATTCGCCAAGTTTCTGTTCCGTATTCTCCAGCGCCGACGTTTCATCGTTAAACCGCCCGTCCAACTCCAGTTTCATTGCTTGCAGATGATTTCGCCGGGAATTAACCGCATTAATCTTTTCCTTCATAAAAACACTCGTATCAGCCTGTTCAAGCTGCTGTTCGTCAATTTGAAGATGAAGTCTTTCCTGAAGATTTATAATTTCATCTGAGATATTTCCCAGTTTTATTGATAATTCTTTATCCTCTTGAATTAATCTATCCAGCAGCGGCAGCCCCTCAACTGCTGCATTGATTTGCGGCTCATGATTTAAGAGCAAAAGATCAGGCTGACTGCTTTCCAGCTCTTGTTCCAAAATGTTTATTCTGGATTCCAGACTGGCTCTTCGTCCTTCCAGCGGCTTTATCAGGCTTTCAAGCTTCTCCAATAAAGAAAGCCCATCTGCCGGAAAAGACACATCTCCAAATCTTCCCCTTTCTTTAATCAGCTCCTGCTCCATAGCTAATAAAGGATAGAATTCCTTCCACTCTTTTAGACGGGATAGCTTCTGCTGGTATTGCTCCAACTCATGCTGTATTCTCTGTAAATCGTTTGCGATACTATCTTTTTCCTGCAGCAATATCCAATAATGTTCATTATTCTGCTCTGCTTTTTTCAAATCCCGATGCAGCTGCTTCATCTCTTTCAGCTTTACATTAAGGGTTGGCTTTTTTCCATTTGGCTTAAAGCGGCTTTCCAATTCCTTTTGTAGTATATTTTCAGCAGTAACGAGATGATCCGTACCCAGTGAACCTGCTGAAAACAAATACCTGCCCAAATCCTCACCCTTCATTTGGTTCACATTTTGCAGTCCATGAATATTAAAAGAGAAAATAGACTGATATAAGTTTTTATCAATATGGTGAAGGAGTTCGCCTAAAAGGCCTTCTCCTCCCCTGGTGCCATCCTCAAGAAGGACGCTGACATCACCTGACGCTTTGCCTTTAACCCGCTCTATGACCGCCTTCCCTCTATCAGGAAAAACAGCGGTAATTCTGCCGCCATATTTCGCTCCTTCCTTAGGCTCATACCTTAATTCCGATTGAGTCTTTGCCGGAAAGCCAAAAAGAACGCTATGAATAAAAGACATGATGGTTGATTTGCCCGCCTCATTTTCTCCGTAAATAACCTGCAGGGATTGAATATCGTCAAGTATAAAGTCAGTAAGCTTTCCATAACCGTAAATATGTATGTCTGTAATTATCAAGGGTCCACCTCCATTCATTGTCCTCAAGCTTTGTATAATAGGCCCACCAGCAGTGCTTCGGCTTCCTCCGCGATTCTCTGTTTTTCATCCTTAGTGAGCTCGTTCAAAAATCTTCTTGCCAGGGGATGTGAATACAAGGACAAAGAACTTTCACTGCACTCTCCAAAGTGATCCGCAGTTTTAAAAAGCTCACTGAAAAAATCTGATTCATGTGCAAGCTTTTCCTTATTCCACATTCTTTTTTCATTTACTGTGATACCGGAAATCCATACAAATGATTCCTCATCTGCCTCTTCCTCCTGCAGTGTTTCGATGAGCTCGCCATTGGTTATGCTTCTTAATTCGTGATCTGGCATGCATGCATCTGCAAGTGTCAGATTTAGGAATGTTCCCTGCCTGTTTTGCCGTTTTTCTTCCATCAAATTTAAGCAAGTTTCATAAACATCCTGATAATTCTCCAATCCGGAAGCATCTATTTTTGCATTTTCCCAGATAAGAGGAGCGGCTTCCAGAAACTCTGTCTTCGCACCAGAACTATCAAGCTCAACTAAATAGCATCCTTTCGGACCTGTTTCTTTCCGGTTTCTTCCCTGTATATTACCGGGGTAAATGACTGGCGGCTGGGAAATGATGATTTCCCGTTTATGTATATGCCCAAGAGCCCAATAATCAAAGCTCTTTCCCAGCAAATCATTTATTCGGAACGGTGCATATGGATCATGATCATTGCTGCCTTCAGAAGAGCCATGAAGTATTCCAATATGCAGATCAGCTCCATCTGTTCTGCTGTATTGATCGATCATTCTTTCCAGCACATGTCTCTTAGGGTAGCTGAAACCGTAGAGATGAACAGATGTACCATTTTCAGCAGTATGCTTTACCGCTTCAACCTCATGGGAAAAAATATGGACATTTTCCGGCATTGGCAAATGGGCCCATCGGCCATCCATATGGTCATGATTACCATGGACTGCATAAACAGCAATCCCGCATTCCGCCAGCCTCTCCATTTCCTTACGAAAACGGGTTTGTGCCTTTATGCTCCTGTCTTCACCGTCAAATAAATCCCCGGCTAAGATGACAAAGTCAACAGCATGGAAAATGGCTAAGTCAATTATTTTAGTAAATGCATCGAAGGTACTTTCCTGAAGCTTTTTAAATATGGCTCCGGGCAAATGCTTCAAACCGGACATTGGACTATCCAGGTGCAAGTCGGCAGCGTGAATAAACGTAACCCTTTTCATGGAAACTTCCTTTCATTCCTTTTCTTTCATTTTACCTCATCCAAAAAACGAATGCACGTTCCTATCCGAAATGATTTATATCTTTACTGATTTTCTTAATTAGTTTTAGACAGGGAAGCTTGTGCATAAAAATGTACAAGACCTTTCTTGAGGATTGCATAAAACTTCAAGGAGAACTTTAAGGGCGGAGTGGTATATTGGGAATTGGAATTTATTTAAGTTATGTGTTTCTCGGACTGTCTCTGGCAGCTCCAATTGGGCCGGTTAATGCCGTCAGGCTTGAAAAAGGGATCAAAAATGGATTTTGGCATGCGTGGATTGTTGGAGTGGGTTCGATGTTTGCTGATGGGTTTTATATGCTGGTTGTATACCTTGGACTCGTCCACTTTTTGGACACCCCTGTTGTACAGATCTTCCTGTGGCTTTTTGGAGGATTTATTCTTTTATATACGGGGTTCGAAAGTATTGTAAATGCCAATAAAATTTCCATAAGCTATGTGCGCAGCCAGGATTCCCTGTATAAATGCTTTTTCTCCGGGTTTATTATGTCCATATCCAGTCCTCTTTCCATTCTGTTCTGGCTTGGCATTTACGGATCTGTACTTGCAAAAACAGCCGCAGCCTATGGAAAAACAGAGCTCTTTTTATACAGTACTATGATTTTTCTGGGACTCATGCTATGGGATTTATTTGTTGCAGGGTTAACTACAGGGTTTCGGCGTTTCCTGACCTCTAAAGGGATCATCGTTATATCGATTCTTTCAGGATTATCGCTAATTGGATTTGGAGCTTATTTTGCATTTGAAGGTTTAAAGGCATTATTTGCATAACGAATTACATGGAAAAAGCTCCGTTTCTTAAAGACGGAGCTTTTCTCAAATTATTCGTTTTTAGTAAGCTGTAATGCTTTTTTAATATCTTTAAATGAATTGGATTTGCCATACATCAATACTCCGCCCCTGTAGACTCTCGCTCCAAAGACAGCTAGCAGTATAATGGAAACTAGAAGGATCGCAATTCCAAGAATCGGCTCCCATACCGGCAGTGACAGCATCCCTACTCTCATGAACATGAGCATCGGAGTAAAGAATGGAATATAAGACGTGATCGTTACAAAGGAAGCTTCCGGCTGGCCTAGACCAAACATAGCAATCATAAAGCCTGCCACAACCATCATGGTCATTGGAGTAATCATCTGCTGGATATCTTCAATCCTGCTTACAAGCGAACCAAGAAAAGCTGCCAGTGTGGCGTAAAGGAAATATCCAAGAATGAAAAAGATGAGTGCATAAGCGATAGTCGAAGCCGGAATGTTTCCAAATCCGAAGAATTCAAAAAAGCCGCCTTCCATCGTATCAAGATTTTGTTTGACTGAAAAATAACCGACTAATAGAATGAGTGCCATCTGTGTCAGGCTAAGCAGCCCGATTCCCAATATTTTTGCGAACATCTGCTTGATTGGCGAGACACTGGATATCAGAATTTCCATGACACGGGAAGACTTTTCTGTCGCTACCTCCATGGCAATCATATTAGCGTATAAGATGACTGCAAAATAAATGATGAATAACAGAACATAAACAAGTCCTCTTGCCTGATTCAGTTCTTCTTCTGTTTTAGCATTTTCTTCAAGAGCGGTCTTATCAAAAGGCACCGGCTCATACAGCTTGCTTAATTGCTCCGGGCTAAGGTTTATTTGAGTGGCAGCCATTTGCGTTTTCAGCTGCTGCAGCCCGCCCTGCAATTCGGATGGGATGGCTGAATCGGCTATACTTCTTGCTTTATAGGCTGCTTCGGGAAGCTCTTCTTCTGTAAAGGATAACAATAAAAGTCCTTTATACTCTTCATCCTTAACAGCACTTTCCCCTTCTGCCTCTGACCCTTTGTAGGCAATTAAAGATATCTTGTTATTCAGGGCATCCATTTGTTCCTGAAGAGGAGCTAACAGCACCCCTGTCTCATCGATTACTGCAATTCGCTCTTGATCATCCTTATTAAAATACTCAATAATACCTGATAAGTTGGCAAGCCCAGCAACTATCGCCACAGTAATGAGAGTCGTAACAATAAATGACTTGGTCTTCAGCTTGCTTAAATAAGTATGAAGAAGAATCGTCATAAAGTTATTCATAGGAAGCACCAGCCTTTTCTATAAAAATATCATTCAGAGACGGCTCTTCCAAAACAAATTTACGGACAAATCCCTTCTCTGCAACCTCTCTGAAAATGGCTTCAGCGGCATCTTCACCGGAAATCTGCAGCTGAATCCCCTCAGCTGTCTGTCTGGCTTTCACCACTCCCCTGCTATCCTTCAAAAAGCTTAAATCATAATCTGCATGGATAATAAGGTTTTTTCTGCCAAAGGAACGTTTAATCTCTTTTAAAGACCCGTGCACTACCGGCCGGCCTTTTTGCATGATGCATAAGTGCTCACAAAGCTCTTCTACATGCTCCATCCTATGTGAGGAAAAGACGATTGTTGTACCATTATCCTTTAGATCCAGTACAGCATCCTTCAGCAGTTCTACATTAACCGGATCCAATCCGCTGAATGGTTCATCCAGAATTAAAAGCTTTGGCTTATGTATAACTGCAGTAATAAACTGGATTTTCTGCTGGTTACCCTTTGAAAGCTCTTCAATTTTTTTATTGACATATTCAGGAACTTTGAATCTCTCGAGCCAATAAGTTAATTCCTTTAAGCAGTCCTGCTTTGCCATCCCTCTCAGCTTAGCTAAATAGATAACCTGATCCTTGACCTTCAGCTTTGGATATAAGCCTCTTTCTTCAGGAAGGTAGCCTATCAGCGGGCTGGTTGAATAATCGATGGGATTTCCATTCCACGTAATCTTTCCTCCACTGGGATCCAGTAGTCCCAGTATCATTCGAAAGGTCGTTGTTTTACCGGCGCCATTCGCCCCCAGGAATCCAAACATCTCACTTTCGGGAATAGAAAGCGACAAATCGTCCACTGCCGTAAACTTTCCAAAGCGCTTTGTTACATGCTCAAGCTCTAAAGCCATTTCGAATTCCTCCTTTTCCTATTTAGCAATACGTACAGAAAAGAAAAAGGTTCCCTGATTTAAACATTTTTTCTGAATAAATTTTGCACATTCCAAGAAATTATGCAAGAATAATAGTAACTATCTGAATTTTATAATAAGAGGGGTGTCTCATTATGAAAACTTACAAGCTTACTGCATTTGAACAGGACGGGGAAAAGATACTGGATGAAGCATTCCAGGCAGCTTCTGATGACGAAGCTAAGAGTGTTGGAGAAAATCTCCTTAAGGAAAAAGGGCTGGATGAAAAAACTCACCGCTGCACTTCTCCTGCAGGCAAGCTGATTTTGTTTCATAGATAGGAAGAAAAGCAAAGGGCTCAGCTCTTTGCTTTTCTTCTATCAATCTTTATTTCCCCTTAAACACAGGCTTTCTTTTCTCAATAAAGGCCTGGATTCCTTCTTTGTGATCCTCTGTTTGCCGCATTTTATGCTGGCCAAGCTTTTCAAGCTCAAGCACTTTCAGCAGGAGCGGCCGGTTTTTATCAGCAAGAATTTTCTTTGTCTTAATCATTGCTTCTGTTGGTCTGTTCAGCCATTGGCTTAATTTTGCATCAACTGCCGTGCTTAAATCAGCTTCTGCTATTTCGTGAATCAGCCCCATTTTTAGTGCTTCATCTGCAGTAAGCACATTTCCTTCCCAGATTAAATGCTTCGCTTTATCTTCGCCAATGCGCTGCTGCAGGAAGAAGTGGGCCCCACCGTCAGGAATTAAGCCGACTCCAATAAAATTCATGGCAAGCTTGCTGTTCCTGTCTGCCAATATATAATCAGTGGCAAGTGCCAGGCTGAGTCCCAAACCGGCAGCAGCCCCTGTTACAGCACTGATGGTCAGCTTCGGCATGCTATAAAGAGTGACAGCCAGCTCGCTGATGCAATCCATCACTTCCGGGAAATCGTTTTCATTTGTTTCCAAAAGCATTGTTTTTATATCCCCGCCTGAGGAAAATGCGCGGCCCCTTCCTTTCAAGACAACAATATCAATCTCATCTCTTTGGCCAATATCTTTCATGGCACTCAAAAGCCCTTTCAGCATTTCTACATTCAATGCGTTCAATGATTCAGGCCTGTTCATTTCAACCGCCGCCACACGCCCATCAAGCTGAACACTTACAGTCTCAGTTACAAAATCTGTTGTCAAAATCTTTCCCCTCCTTTAAATGCTTCTTTTATTATAAAGAGTATAATTATATTTAAAAAGTATTTTGTCTAAAAATTTTTAATTTTGTCATTTATTGGTCACTTCCTCGATACGCTCTCTCAGAAAGAACTGTAATGGACCCATTTAGCTAAGCCAAAAACTAATTTGATGATATTAAAAACAGCATCCCAAAAGGATGCTGTAAATGACCCATATTTACTTTGCATGACCTGTATATTCTTTTTGGACCTGCTCTCTTAAAGCCATTTTAAGGAATTTTCCTACAGAGGTTTTTGGTATTTCCTCAAAGAAAAGTATTTCATCCGGAAGCCACCATTTTGCAAATTGCGGTTTCAGGAATTCATAAAGCTCTTCTTTTGTGGTCTGCCCTTTAAATGGCTCTTTCAGAACTACGCATGCCACCGGCCTCTCCTGCCATTGCTCATGCGGGACAGCAACAACCGCTGCTTCAAATACCGATTCATGAGCCATTAAGGCATTTTCGATATCAACGGAAGAAATCCACTCCCCTCCGCTTTTAATTAAATCTTTTGTTCTGTCAACGATTTTCATAAACCCTTCTTCATCAATGGTTACGACATCTCCTGTGTAGAGCCAGCCATCACGGAATGCCTCATTGGTCCGTTCATCCTTATAATATTCAGAAGCAATCCATGGGCCTCTTATCGCTAGTTCCCCCATTTCCTTTCCGTCCCATGCTGCTTCGCCATCCTTGCCGGCAATCTTCATTTCCAGCCCAGGTACAAGAATTCCCTGTTTGGATTTTATATCCAGCTTCTCTTCTGCTGAAAGCTCTTCCTGATAGCTTTTTAAAGTCGAAATAACAACAAGCGGGCTTGTTTCAGTCATTCCGTAGGCATGCATGAATGGAATTTTATGCTTTTGCTCGAAGGCTTTAATCATGCCTTTTGGCGCTGCTGAACCTCCACATAGCACCGATCGGAGTGAGCTCATATCATAGTTATTTTCATCAAGTTCTTTTAATAATCCAAGCCAGATTGTCGGCACTCCGGCTGTTATGGTAACTTTCTCAGATTGAATAAGCTCTGCCAGAAGTTTAGGTGTAAAATATGGCCCCGGCAATACAAGAGTGGTTCCAAACCAGACAGCAGCAAACGGCAGCCCCCACGCGTTTACATGAAACATCGGCACTACCGGGAGAGCGATATCTTTTTCGCTTACCGCTGCACTGTCTGCCATCCCAAGCGCCATACTGTGGAGAACAATGCCTCTGTGGGAATAGACAACCCCTTTAGGGTTACCTGTAGTTGCTGAGGTATAGCACATTCCCGCTGCTGAATTTTCATCCAGATCATCAGGATATTCATAGGCACCGCCTGCTTCATCGATAAGCTTTTCATAGTGATATACCGGCGAAAGAGAAGTCTCCGGCAATTCTTCTTCATCTGTCATAATGATGAACGCCTTGACCGTCTTCAATTTATCCTTAACCTTCTCAATTAGCGGTACAATGTCAGGGTCGATCAGCAGCACTTTATCTTCTGCATGGTTAATAATATATGTAATATGCTGAGGTGACAGACGGATATTAATCGTGTGAAGAACTGCTCCGCTGCATGGGATGGCGAAATAAGCCTCCAGGTGGCGATGATGGTTCCAGGCCAGTGTCCCAACCTTATCCCCTCTTTCCACTCCAAGCTTTTGCAGGCTTTCTGCCAGTTTCCTGGTCCGTTCTGCAATCTCCTTATATGTAAATCTCTGAATTCCGCCGGCCGTTCTTGATACGACCGTTTTCTTAGGAAAATACTTTTCTGCCCGCCTGATCATCTGCGTCATAGTCAAAGGTGTCTGCATCATCATTACAATTCCCCCTTTTAGAAAACGCTTACATTTTAAATCATAGAGTTCTATGATCTTTTACCTATTCTCTTTATTTTCAGGAATTCCTTTAATGTTTTTCTTAATTTTCAAAAAAATATACACTTAAAAAATCCCCGCTTATTCAGCAAGGGATTGGTGTTTATTAAAAAGTTCTTTCAATATTTTCAATTTCTCATCTGTGTAATGCTCAAAGCTGTCATTATACGATTTTGGATCCTTCGGGTTTGCAAAATGAGTGATTTTTCCTGTCCCGGGATCAATGAACTTACTGGAAGCTCCGCACCCAAGCCCGATAATTGTCTGCTGTTCTTCCATAATCATAATGTTATAGATGCTTTCCTGATTTGGAAGGGCATAGCCGACATTTTCAAGATTGCCGAGAATATTTTTCTGGCGATAGAGATAATAAGGATGGTAATTATGAACTTTCGTCCAATCCTCAGCCATGTCCATCATTTTTTCAATCTCTTCACGATCGGCAACTTTATATTTTTGCTTGTTCTTGGTCATTTCCGAAGCTCGTTTAAAGGATAAAGTATGAACAGTCAGGGATTCCGGCATTAATTTCTCTGTTTCACCCAGAGTATGCGCAAATTCCTGAACCCCTTCTCCAGGCAATCCAATGATCAGATCCATATTGATATTGTTCATGCCCATATTACGGGCCAAATGGAATTTATCCACGGTTTCTTCCACTGTGTGGTGACGGCCAATTGCTTTCAAGGTCTCCTGAATATAGGACTGAGGATTAATGCTGATACGGTCAATATTCCATTTTTTAAGCACTTCAAGCTTTTCAGGTGTAATCGTATCAGGACGGCCTGCTTCCACAGTGACCTCCCGAATGTTTTTTACATCCGGGAAAGATTCATACATTTCCTCATAAAGCATATCCATCTCTTCTGCCGTAATGCTTGTCGGGGTCCCTCCGCCATAATAGACAGTGGTGATTTTCACATTATTTTCTTTCAGCCAATCACCAATTTTGCGCATTTCAAAATGAAGGCCGCCAAGAAATGAGTTAACAGAACCCTGCCTGCCATTAATCGCATAAGCAGGAAAAGTACAATACGCGCACTTTGTCGGGCAGAACGGAATGCCAATATATATGCTTACCTCTTTTTTCAAGTCATAAAGATCCGGTACCACAGCAAGCTGCCGGTCTACAATATTCTGCATAAGCTGAATTTTTTCATCTGTAATCAAGTACTCTTCCTTCAGCTGATGATGAGCTTCCTGGAGAGGTGTCTGATTCTGCATGGCACGGTGAAGCAATTTTGTGGGACGTACTCCGGTCAGAATCCCCCACTTCTGGGTAATGCCCGTCCAGTCCTGCAAAACAGTCAGGTATACATGTGATACTGCATTCTTCACTTGTCTGAAAGTCTCTTTTTCTGACTCAGCCGGAACAAATTCTTTTTCAAAAGTGGCAGTAAGGTTCCTGCTGTCTTTATCAGTAAGCTTTGCAAAGGCTTTAATGCGATCTCCCTGCTCAAGCTGAAAAGAAATTGTCAAATCTGCTGCAGCATTCTCACCCAGCAACACTTCACATTCTTCAAAAAAGAGGTTCCCGATCAGCCGGAGCGGACGATGGAACCGTTCATCCTTTATGCCTAAAATTGATATGTTCAAATCTATCACCTTTTTTTAGAAAATATAATAAATCTGCCGGTGTTCAATCTCACGGGCAGCTGCATGTTGACAAACTCCTTTTAGTGTACAGAACTGGGGAAACAAGGTCAATATACTATTGACCCGCTTTATCCAATGCCCTAAATCAAAAAGAGAGCCGATCTGCCTTGACCGGACTCTCTATCATACATTTATTTCAGCAGATTCATTTTCTTCAGAAAGTCGATTGGATGCTGTTTGCGGAAATGTTCTTTAACCATATAGCTTACGCCGCTCTGGTCATTGGATCGTGTCAGCCAGTCTGCTGTTTTTTTTACTTCTGCCGGAGCATTACCCATTGCCACCCCCAGACCGGCGGCTTCAATCATTTCCAAATCATCTTCAGAATCTCCAATTACGACCATTTGGTTTCTGGAAATTCCAAGGTGTTCACATAAATAGAGCAGCCCATTCAGCTTTGAAACTCCTGAAGGAACAATGTCCATCCTCAGATCATTCAGTTTAATGACTTCTACATTTTCAAACATGCCCCAGATGGCTGTCTTAGCATCCTCAAGGTCTTCTTTATCTTCAAAGTACACTTCAATTTTTGGCGGGGTGACCGGCTCGTCTAAGATGGTGTCACTTAATGAATCCACAAATTGCTGGGAGTAAAAAATGGGATCGCCGGTTGTAAAAACAGTTTTAGCAAGCATATTGGTATTGAGCTTCGTTTTGTTGGCAAGGGAATATTTTTCGTGCACCAGCCTGATTTGACAGGTAAAGCCTTCAAGCAGGCGCACGATTTCAAACGTTTCATCTTCCTGAATCCTTTTTACAAAGATCGGCTTTTCCTGGGAAGCTGCAATATATGCTCCCCTGTGAGTGACCAGCAAAGAATCGATTTTCAATGCTTTGGCCACTTTTTTCGCGGATGGAAAGCTTCGGGATGTAACAAGTGTTACATAAATTCCCTTTTGCTGCACATATTCTATCGCTTCTTTTGTTGATTTATGAAGTCTTCCATTTGTTTGGAGTAGTGTTCCGTCTATGTTTAAAGCAAGCATTCTGTATATCATCCAATTTGCCCCCTATTCTCGGTGTAAAATTGTCCTATTACACTTTTATGAAGGGAAGGACTGGATTAGAACATGACATGGACAATGGAGAAATTTTTTCATAGCTTAACGGCTGCTGTCTGATTTCACAGATCATTTGATATAAAAAAGATAAATTATTCATTTACATTTTGTTTGCTCCGTATTAAGATGGAGTCATTAAAAACTGCATATCCAAGTTTTGCACTAGGGGAGCTTTTTGGCTGAGAAGAACAATACGTTCTGACTCTTATCACCCGATCTGGATAATACCAGCGTGGGGAAGTGCAGGTGAACGGCTATCATTTATTTTGTATTGATAACATTCAACTGCATTTCCTATGGGAATGCAGTTTTTTATTTTCATAAATAATAGGAGGATGGAAAAATGCAGGAAAATTTTTTATGTGGGACTAGTGAAATTACAGGGTGCAGGTTTTCAATTTACCCAATGACTGACAGGTTTGCGGAGGTTATTTTATCAGCACTAAAAGAAGTGGATACGAGCAAGGTATGGATGGAAACTGATGATGTGAGCACCTGTGTGCGTGGCAGGTCCATTCATGTTTTCGATGTGGTCAAAGCTATTTACCTTGAAACAGTTAAGCATGGAGATCATGTAGTGTTTAACGGGACTTTTTCAAATGGATGTCCCGGTGATACTGCAGGCGATGCTTATCTTGCTGAAAATGAGGAACGGGCAAATGAAGAATCAGCAGCAGGAATCAGCCAGGAAGTCGCTGTCCAGTTCGCCCTTTATCCGATGGGGATTCCTGATTACATGAACGTCATTATGGACCAGGTCGGGCTCGCTGCGAATCGGGGTACTTTTACTAAAGGAGTTCATTATGCTTCAAGACTGGATGGAGATGCACACGCTGTTTTTAAAACACTTGAGGATGCTTTTGAAAACTGTAAGAAAAGCGATTCTACACATATTGTTATGACGGTGAATATGTCTGCCAACAGTCCATCCAAAAAGGGGACTGAGTAATATGCTCGAAAAGTGGAAGCTTCGTGAGGTCATTGTCCTGTCTGTACTTGCTGTCGTGTTTGCAGTTGTATATCTGGCGTTCCTGCAATTTGGCAACGTGCTATATGGAATGTTCGGCTTAATTGGCTATGATTTGATTTTTGGCATTTGGTTTATTGTTTCAATCATCGCAGCGTACATAATCAGAAAGCCCGGAGCAGCCTTTTTATCGGAAACCATCGCTGCAGCCATTGAAGTCATGATCGGCAACGCAGTTGGTCCCCGCCTGATTCTGTCAGGCATGATTCAGGGGATGGGAGCGGAAGCTGTTTTTGCGGCCACGAAATGGAATAATTACCGGACATGGGTGTTAATTGCTGCCGGCATGGGCTCTTCTGTTACTAGTTTTATTTGGGGCTATTTCATTTCCGGCTATGCTGCCCTCTCACCCGGTTATGTAACAGCTATGTTTTTTGTGAGGCTGATCAGCGGTGCTTTACTGGCTGGATTGCTGGGCAAATGGCTGAGTGAGAGCCTTGCGAAAACTGGGGCATTAAACAGCTTTCCAATTGGAAAAGAGCGGAAAAGGGGAAAACCGGAAAATGGAATTACAGCATAACCGGCATATATTAAAAACCGAACAGCTTTCCTTCAGGTATGAAGATGTGGAAAAACCTATTTTTAAAGATGTGCAATTCAGCCTTTATCCAAGGGAAGCAGTTCTATTATTGGGCCCAAGCGGATCGGGAAAAAGCACACTTGCTTTCTGCTTAAATAAATTGTATCCGGAGGCCGTTGATGGCGAATTGGAAGGGACCATTTCATTCAAGGAAAAGATGCTTGCGGAATTCGGTCCTGGCGAAATTAATCAGCACATTGGCATTGTATTTCAGGACCCTGAAAGCCAATTTTGCATGACCACAGTCGAGGATGAGCTGGCCTTTGGTCTTGAGAATATGAAAACACCTAATGATGAAATCGAGAGAAAGATTGATGAAGCATTAGAGCTTGTTCATCTTTTGCCGTATAGACATTCCTTAATCCACACTCTTTCCGGGGGCCAAAAGCAAAAGCTAGCACTGGCATGTGTATTGTCATTAAAACCGGATATCTTGATTTTGGACGAACCGACAGCAAATCTGGACCCGGCTTCAAGCTATGAACTCACACGCATCATTAAAGAGCTTAAAGAAAACCAGGCAATTTCCCTTCTAATCATTGAGCACAAGCTGGATGATTGGATTGATTTGACCGACCGGTGCGTGGTCCTAAACAAGGAAGGAGAAATTTTATTTATTGGAAGCACGGCAGATTGCTTTAATCAATATGCTGAAGAACTTCTGCTTGAGGGCATCTGGCTGCCAAGCACCGTTAGAGCCGGCCTATCAGGAAAAAAAGCTGGGATCTACAGCGGGGAAAAGCTTCCGTTAACTGATCGGGAGCTAATTGCTGGATTTGTAAATCCCTCTGCTGCACTTCAGATTTTAGATAACAGGAAGAAAAAACTCCAAGCTCCTGAAGAGCAGATCATCCTATCAGCAGAGAATCTATACTTTAATAAAGCTGGTAAGGACTTGCTAAGAAATATTAGTTTTTCTGTTAAAAAAGGTGAATTTGTGGCAATTGCCGGTTCAAATGGATCAGGAAAAACAACGCTTTCCAGACTGCTGGCAGGATTATCTGCTCCATCCAAAGGCAATATTCTTTTTAATGATCGCCCCCTTTCCCAGTGGAAGGAGCAAGAGTTAAGACAGAAATCAGGTTACGTTTTTCAAAATCCCGAACACCAATTTATTGCAGATTCTGTCTATGATGAAATTGCCTTCAGCCTAAAAATACAGCAGATTCCTGACGCCGATATTCAAAAAACAGTTCAGGCTGCTCTGCTTCAAGTGGACTTGCTCAAATGTGCTGACATGCATCCTTTTTCCTTAAGTCAGGGGCAAAAGCGGCGGCTTAGTGTTGCATCAATGCTTGTGAATGATCAGGACCTTCTCCTCCTTGATGAGCCAACATTTGGGCAGGATGCCAGGACTTCCGGGGAGCTTATGAAGCTTTTGGAAACAAAGATACAAAGTGGAGGCTCCGTGTTGATGATCACGCATGACATGGAAATCATCCATTCCTATGCGGACAAAGTGCTTGTTCTTTCAGAAGGAGAGAAAATTTACGATGGTATGCCTGATGCATTATGGAAGAAAGATGAGATTATGGAGATTGCTTCCCTAAAGGTTCCTTACATTGAAAAGCTCATGAACGATATCGGGTCCATTGCAGGGAGGGAGAAGCTTGCTCTTACATGAATTCAACCCAAGCATTAAAGCATTCACTGTGATAGTCTGTGTGTTAATTCTATCGGTAATCTTTGATCCCGTTACACCTTTTCTGACCTTAGTGATGACAGCAGCAGCCACCTTTATTTTTGGAAGAGTTTCATTCAAAAGATGGATTCTGCTTTTCTCGCCATTTATCTTCATGGCTGCAATATATATTTGGTCAGCTTTAGTTTTTTCTAAAACGATTGAAGGTGAAACCATATTATGGACATGGGGGATCTTCACATTGACTGAGGAGGGCTTTTTGCGGGCACTCTCCCTTGGAATGAGGGTTTTAAGCTTTACCTCCCTGTCTCTTCTGTTCATTTTAACTACTAAGCCGACAGAATTTCTGCTGAGCTTAATGCAGCAATGCCGGCTCCCTCCAAAGCTTGCATATGGAATCATGGCAGGCTACCGGTTTCTGCCATTAATGAAAGAAGAGTTTGAGATTATCAGAAGCGCCCACCGGATCAGGGGAGTACCAAAAGCAAGGACAATCCAGGATAAAGCGGCTGAGCTTAAGAGATATACAGTTCCTCTCCTTGCCGGAGCGATCCGTAAAGCTGAGAGGACAGCCATGGCAATGGAATCAAAAGGGTTTACCGGAGATAAAAACCGGGATTTTTATCATAAAATCCCGGTTTCCTGGAAAGATTGGGCTTATTTTGCCTTCTTTATAGGTGCAGTACTGGCCAGTGCCTATACTTCATGGCTTTTCGGGTTTTTGCAGATTTATAATGGCGAACTTTAACAGGCTATTTTTGATTTCTGTGCGGAAAGACTCTTACCCGCATTTTCAGAATCGGCAAAATACCACAAAATACCATAAATAACTATGAATAAATCTTATTTACTCTCCTAAAGCTATAATTGTAACAATCAAGAAAACTACACCTAAGGAGATGATTTACATGGCAAGAAACAGCAATTCTAATCAGCTTTTAGTATCAGGAGTCAGCCAGGCAATTGATCAAATGAAGTATGAAATCGCAACAGAATTCGGTGTGAACCTTGGCCCGGAAACATCTTCAAGAGCTAATGGATCAGTAGGCGGAGAAATTACGAAGCGCCTTGTTCAAATGGCTGAGCAGCAGCTTGGCGGAGCACGCTAGTCCTGCAATGAAATCATAGTAAATTAAAATGCCGCTTCCACTCATTACTGGAAGCGGTTTTTCACCCTATTTAAGCATATCCAATATATCTTCCACTGCCTCAAAAAGAGATGAAGCCCGGATATCTGCACTTGTTGGATCAGAGCCGATAAAAACCGTTTTACAGCCTGCCTTCTTACCCGCCTCAATGTCACGTTCATGATCGCCTACCATAATGCTTTTAGTCAGATCAAGATTGTGCCTTTCAGCCAAATCCATCAGCATGCCTGCATTTGGCTTGCGGCATTCACAGCCTGCTTTCGGCTTATGAGGGCAATAGGCGACCTCTTTAATATGTCCGCCTTTTTCTGCAACAAGCTCCTGCAGTCTTTCATGAATTCTCTTTAGCTCCCTTTCTTTCAAATAACCGAGTCCCACGCCGCCCTGATTGGTCACAACGAAAATTTCATAACCGGCTTTGGTCAGTTCTGCCACAGCTTCTGCAGCCCCTTCCAGTAAATATAACTGCTCAGGCTTGTTAACGAATTTTACCCTGTCTGATAGGACCTCATTCAAAACGCCGTCCCGGTCCAGAAAAATGGCTTTTTTCAATGTGCTGCCCCTTTCATTAAATGGATATCTATCATAAAGGTACCCAAACCTTGTTCAGTTTAATATCGGAAGATGCATTTTTCGTATAAAAAACTCCCGGACCAATTTCCGGGAGTTTTCTCATGGTTTTATTCAGCTGCACCATAAAGGTCTTCAAGAGGCTTCATAATGATTTTGTTCATTTCTGCAATCATCATGCTCATGCGCTGTTCTGCTTCCATAAGCTTTGAGATCTGGGCGTGCTGCTGTACAAGCGCAACTGTCTTTTGAGCCTGTTCTACTTCTTCCTGTGTAATATCCTGGCCCATCATTTGTTTTTGCTGAAGTTCCATCTGGATTTTGCGGAAGTTATCAAACATTGCTTTTGCAGACGGATCTGCATTCACATCATCATATGCTTGCTTTAGAGCCTTATATTCATCGCTTTCCCGCACTGCTTTTTCTAATTCATAGGCTGAGTCATATAAATTTACTGCCATTAAAAACACTCCTTCCGATTCTTGTTCAAAATGGACCATTCATCTTCCGTTTCGAACATCCACTACACTATAACAAACTATGAGAGTAAACGCGAGGCGATACCCTTTAATTAATCAATATAGCAATGATTCCCTGTACGAAACCAATAATACCCCCAAGCAGGAAACCTAAATTTGTAATCATGGCTAACTCGCTTTTGATGATGGAAAAGACCATATCTTCTAATCTTTCAACCGAAAAATTGCTGACCTGTTCCCGGACAATTTCTGCCAGACGAAGCCGTTCCATAACCATTTCTGTCTTTCCTGAAAGCCAATCAGAAAGCATCTGAACACTTTTAGGAGCCAGCTCTTCTATCAGTACTGTCCTATAAGGGTCCATAAAAGATGAGATAGGCTTTTTAAATACATTCTCCAAATTAATGACTCTGTGTGCAATATTCTTTAATACTGAAAGAATCTGTTCCTTTTCGAGCTGCTCTTCAATAACTGCAGCTTCCATCTCAAGGATTTTGTGCCACTCTTTTTGTAAAAGCGTTGTAATCAGGTCGGCCGTACCCTCATTACTTAAAAACCTAATGATTTCCGGCTGAATTTTATCCGCAAGATTGATGTTCCCCATGAACATCTGCAGCATATTGCTGAGCACGCCGCTGCGTTCACGAACAAAATCATCAGCCATTCTTTGGATCCTCATTTTGCCTTCAATGCTGGAGAAATAATCAACCCCCTTTTGAAGGATCATTGAACTGATAGCCGGAATTTTCTCATCCGCTTTATCCAAAAGGCCCTGAGGAATAACATCTTTAAGAGGCAGACCTCGATATTCACTTATAATTTTTTCATATTTTTGCTCAATTAATAAATTTATTCGGTTCTCCGTTTTAGATTGGCCATCCGTGATTCCAAACGCTGCAAGAATGTCCTCTGCTGATTTTTCTGATTGCAGGATAGTTTCCATCTCTTTCTGAACGATCCCGGTCATATCACGCTGAAATTTATCATTAATGAACTTTTTCTTGATGCTTTCCGGTGTAAGAAGATGATTAACAACCAGCTTTCCCATCTGATCTGCCATTTCATCTCTTCGTTTAGGAATCAGCCCAGGGGTAAATGGAACCTTCCATTTACCTATGTAAACGGCATTATAAGGTTTAAAGAGCATTTTAATAGCCAGGTAGTTAGTAAACCCGCCAATGAGAGCCCCAATTATCATCATTAAAATTATTGTCATTGCAATTTCCATAGATATCTCTACCTTCCTTAAGTTACAGGCGCCTCTGTTGACGCACCATTTAATTGCCCAGAACATACGATATGGTATCAGCTTTTGCCTATTTTTTCATTATACAGTGAAAACTTCATCAATGGGAGTTTTGCACATTCTGCGGAATAAATTCAGCATTCAATTTGCAAATTGCATGAGGTTGTTCAGAGTAGGCTCAAATAAAGATAAGCAAATGAGGAATGATCATGACAGTTTCTTTATTGCCTATTACGATTGTTCCGGTAAAAATGTTTCAGGAAAATCAGTTTCGCATTCAACTTAGCCATTCTCTCGTACATTATTGGAATATTGATCTGCAAATGCCCCATTTGCTGCGGATTGGCAAGCATGCCATTCAGGTAACCATTGAAGGAGCAAACATTACGAAAGATGAAATTATGTTCTGTGAACGGCTTTTTCAGGTATGCTGCCTGCCAATGGAACATCTCCATTTTGCCGCCAGTTACTCCAGAAAGGATTTTACTATTACTGCCGGGCCGGTTATTGGACTGATGACGGATTTTACTGAAAGTGGCGAAGAGCCTGACTTCCGCTCTATTCATTCTTTTTGTGAAGAATTGCATGAGGTTGTTTCCGGCCAGCACGGATACTTTTATGTATTTCATTTTCGCGACTGTATTGAAGGAAAGCTGCAGGGATACTGCCTGCGTGAGGGAAAATGGATAAAACGTCCCGTTCCTTTGCCAAGTGTAATTTATAACCGGATCCACTCCCGGATGCTTGAAGCAAGTACTGCTTTTCAATCATTTAAAAATAGCATGATAAACTATAACATTCCAATGTTTAATGACCGTTTTTTATCGAAAAAGGAAGTTCATAACCTCCTTTTTTCTGAGGATCATATGCATCCCTATCTGCCTGATACAGTCATTGCAGATGAACAAACCATCAGGGAAATGCTGGCCAGGCACAGATTAATATTCCTTAAGCCCATACATGGCAGCCAGGGACGGAATATTATCAGATTGAGTATACAAGGCGAAGAAATCATGACAGAAGTATCGACCGGAAACGGCAGGGAAAATACGCTCACATTCAAAAATTATGACCGTTTTGCACAATGGTTTAAGCAGTACCAAAAGAAAACGATTTTTCTGGCACAGCAGGCCGTACCTCTGCAAACTTATAAGAACAGGCAGCTTGATTTCCGCGTGCTCTGCCATAAAAACTTTCAGGATATCTGGAGGGCCACTTCTGCAGTGGCAAGGATTTCTGCCGAGCAGCAATTTGTTTCCAATATTGCAAGAGGCGGGGAAATTATGAAGCCTCTAAGAATTTTCACGATGCACTCTGATCAGAAAACAGCGGTTCAGCAGCTGGCATTACTGAAGGAGCTTGCAGTTGAAACAGCATCAATCATCAGCCAGAAATGCGAAGGCATTGTTGGAGAACTAGGGATTGATATTGGACTGGACACTAATGGGAAGCTTTGGATCATTGAAGTGAATTCTAAACCCTCCAAGAACTTCGAAGATAAAGAAAAAAGAGTAAGACCCTCTGCCAAGGCACTGATCGAATATGCTACGGCTTTATCATTTATCCAAAAAGGAGGACTACAAAATGCTTTCATTCGGAATCATGACATTAAACAAACGGAGTGAACAGCCATACTTTACGGAATTGGCGAAGAGAGCTAATGAATATAACATTAATTGTTTCAGGTTTGTGCCTACAGATATCAATCCTGTTTCAGAAAGGATTGCAGGTGATTCCTATAACCCCTCTTCAGGAAAATGGGAGCCGGCAGAATTTCCAGTGCCGGAGATTCTTTATGATCGCTGTTTTTACAGAAATGACTCCCACTCGAAACAATGTGTATCCATCGTAAATTGGCTAAAGGCAAGAAGTGACATCCAATTCCTAGGCTATGGATTACCTAATAAGCTTGAATTATATGAAGTTCTCTCCTGCTCAAACATATCACCTTATTTGCTTAAAACGGCTCGATTTACCGGAGCTGACAGTTTCATAAACAGCCTCATTCCTGATCAGCCCTGCATTTTAAAACCGGCAAGCGGGTCACAGGGAAATGGAATCTATTATTTTGAGAAAACGGGCAAAGATATTCTTGTTAAAACAGATAAAAGGAATGCCCAGGTTTCACGCAGCTTTGAAACTGAAGAAAAGGCAGCCCGATGGCTGAATACATTGACCGCAAAACAGCAATACCTCATCCAGCCATATGTGAATCTATCAAACAAGAACGGTAAGCCATTTGATATAAGAATATTGCTTCAAAAGGACAGGAATGGTGCCTGGAAGGAGCTGGGCCGGGGCATTCGCACAGGAAGAGAAGGAGGCATCGTCTCCAACTTAAGCGCTGGCGGCAGCAATATTTCTTTTGAGGAATGGATCACTCAATACCCGCCTTCTTTAAGAAGTTTTCTTTCCGATGAGCTTTATGACATTATCGATACACTTCCTGCTGCCCTTGAACGAAAGCTTCCCCCTCTATTTGAGATGGGAATCGATATCGGAGTGGAAACTAACGGCTCTATTTGGATACTGGATATTAACTCAAAGCCAGGAAGGAAAACCATCCTAAACAGCCAGCCTGAGAAGGAGGAAGAGTTATATACCGCTCCCCTTCTCTATGCCAAATCCCTGGCAGCCAATAAGGAATTGGAAAGGAGAACGAATCATGAGAAAACAATATCAAATTGAAATTTCCGATTCCGCCTCCAAAACAGTATATATTCCAAATGAGCTGAACCTTCATACTCATTTGACTAAACTGGCATTTGGCACTCATTCAACAGATTCTTCTTTTTTACTCCAGAAAACAAAGAAGAACTCCATCATTATAAGTAAAGATATTGCAGAAGCACTGCATTTCCCTGATCTCAAGATTCCTCTGCATGCATTTGCCAATAAGGGTACTCTGTACCTCGGCCCGCTCGTAGGTATCTTCACATCAGGATTCACCTCTTTTCCTTTAAGGCCGGTTGGGGATCGGACCCTATTTTTTGCCAAACTGCTTTCGGTCAAAAAAACGGTTGGTGCCATTCCGTTTTTATTCGGTGACCAGCAAATCAACTGGGAAAAAGAAACCATCCACGGGCTTTTTTATCATGAGGAAGGCTGGGAAACCTTTGAAGTCCCTTTTCCAAATGTTGTTTATGACCGGCTTCCCAACCGAAGAAGCGAAAGAAGGAATGAGCTGAAGGAAGTTCGCGCCCGCCTTCAGAAAGACTATTCGATTCCCTGGTATAACCCTGGTTTCTTTAATAAATTAGATGTTTATGAAAGACTGCAGAACGATGATGATATTAGTCATTACTTGCCTGAAACCCACCCTTTTTCTTCTTTTTCTGTAATTGAAAGAATGCTGGCTGATTATGGCCATGTTTTCCTGAAACCTATTAATGGAAGCCTTGGGCTTGGGATCCATCAAATTATTTATGATAAGAGGGATGGGTATTATTATTGCCGATATAGAGTGAGGGACGAAAATCGGCTGAGAAGGTTTAGCACTTTGGAAAATTTAATGCGGAATGTTTTCGCAGGACGAAGTTTAAGCCGGATGCTTGTACAGCAGGGAATTCATTTGCTCCGTCATGAACAGAGAGCAATTGATTTCAGGGTTCATACCAATAAAGATGAGAATGGGGAATGGAAAGTAACCGCTGCAGCTGCCAAAATGGCGGGACCCGGCAGTGTTACAACTCATGTAAAAAGCGGAGGCGAAATCAAAATCCTTGAAGAAGTATTTGAATCGGATGCTGAAAAAGCAGAGGCAATGGCGAAGTTAAGTGAGGCGGCACTTCATATCAGCAAGGCACTGGAACGGAACATGGAAGGTATTATCGGTGAAATTGGCTTTGACTTTGGGTTGGACCGCAATGGCCATGTGTGGCTGTTTGAAGCAAATTCAAAGCCCGGAAGATCCATTTTCAAACACCCTCAGCTCAGAGAGTTCGACTTTCTTACCCGCAAGCTATCACTTTCATTCGCCGTTTTCCTTGCCGAAGCCTCTATTATGAAGCCCCAGGAAATTGTAAGATGAAGGTTTATTATGACCGGGCCAGCAGGACCTGGTTCGGCAGCATCAGTTGTACCCTTGGAAGCAGTCAACACCCTTTAAGCATTATTAACCCGCAGGCGGCACAAGATTCGCTTTCCTTTTCATTATCCTTGCGGAACGGTAATGCGGGACCGGTGATTGGGATTCTTACCGGAAAAGGAAAGGATCAGGCTATTGCCGGCAATGGTCCTTTATTTAAGGCCCTCCAGAATAGCATACTGCAAAAGAGCGGGGTTTCCTTTGTATTTACACCAGATGACCTGAAGGATCATTCCGTGAACGGCTATATTTATATTCCCCGGCAGGATAAGTGGATTGAAGCCAGGTGCCCTCTCCCGCATCTTGTCTACAACAGGGTGCCATTCCGGAAAACAGAAAAAACAGAAGCGTTTCATAAAGCAAGCCGTTTTTTTAAGGAGCAGGCTATTCCATTTTTCAATCCGGGCTTTCTGGATAAATTCGACGTTTATCAGCTGTTAAAAGACCATCCGCCCCTGCAGGATTACATTCCTGAAACCATTCTTGTCACCGGGCCAAAGGCTCTGAAGGATCTTATCCACAAATATAATATTATCTACTTAAAGCCGGCAAACGGGTCCAAAGGCAAAGGAATATACCAATTAATCCGGCTGGGAAAAAGCATCACATTAAACGGTCTGCACGATTCATTCAGTTACGCTGATTTTGAACATTTCTGGCGCCAATGGGACACTCACCTGATGGATAAACCTTATTTAGCACAGAAAGCGATCAGCCCTGCCAAAATCGAAGGCAAGCGATTTGATTTTAGAATCTTAGCCCATTTCAGCGGAGGCAGCTATTCGGTTACAGGGATTGGCATCAGGCAGTCTCAGGAACAGGACATTACAACCCACATCCCCAATGGAGGGGTAATGATTCCATATGAAAGTGTCCGCACAAAAGAACATGATGCGTTTATTCATACTGCAGCATCGGAGGCAGGAAAACTTCTTGAGAAAACGAAAGGTTTTCATGGTGAATACTCTATTGATGCCGGATTAACTGATCAGGGCAACTATGTGATTTATGAAATAAATTCAAAGCCGATGAGTTTTGATGAAATTTGGATAGAAGGAAAAAGAATTGAAGAACTGACCCGCTTATTTATCTCGTTGTCCGGGTTCTAGAATCGCATAAAAATAGCCGTACACGCTGTGGGTGCACGGCTATTTTTATGCGATTCTTATAAGTGTCCCTGACAAAGAATTAATAAGTCGTTACAGGGCTTTTCACTGTCTTAACCCTATTTTTTTTAGAGGCACTTCCGGCGAAAGATTTAAACTGGTCTTTAAGCTTTTCACGTGACTCCGGGTTTCTCATTAAATAAGCTGCTCCAAGGGCCATGGCTGACATCATAAATTTGTTATTTCTTTTCATCCTTTTTGCCTCCTTTTAATGTTAAAATGTTTCTACATCTGTTCCATTCCCTTTTTCAGGAACGTTAAACGGAATATTACAACATCTGGAGGAATCCTAATGCTGACACACTTTCAATTCAAACCTTTATATGAAAACAAACAATTGCCGGGATGGACATTTTCTTTTTACTTCAAAAAGCAAAAAATGACCGGCATCTATCATCCTGACGGAAAAATTGAATGGACATCCGGAGATCCTGCCGGACAAGAGGAGGACCTGAAATCCCAGATTCACGAATTGATGTTGTTTCATGTGTATGAATAAGAAAAAGATTAGAGAATTCATGCATGACGATAAAGCTCTTTTGGGAAAATAATCCCGCCAGGATATTACACTTAAAAGGAGCGATTGTCACATGGATAAAAAACGCAAGGTTTCTGACGACGTCCAGTATGAAGGCAGGGATAAAGCTTATATGGATATAGACAGGATCATAAACGAGGGTCTTTCCGGAGGCTCCGTCCACGGGCGCGGCGATGATGTTAATATCGAACAATCCAGGGAACTGAATGAGGAAGAACCTCCATATGAGGCTGAGTAAAAATAAAAGGCACCTGAATTCAGGTGCCTTCCGCTTTTCTGGTTATCTGCTTTTCACAATCATGTTCACAGCTTCCTGGATTGCATCTTCCGCATTTTTGCCTTCATCATTTGCTTCACGGATGCATGTTTCCAGGTTTTTAGCTACAATATATCCCATTGCACGGTCAACTGCAGAACGGACAGCAGATAATTGTGTAACAACATCCTTGCAGTGTTTTTCTTCTTCCATCATTCGGATCACACCCCGCACCTGGCCTTCCAGCCTTTTCAAGCGGTTTTTCATTTCAGGTGTATATTCCATGAGTCTCACTCCTCACACTCTCAATTCCCTTTATAGAAACATTCAAAGATTAAGTTAATTTTTTCAATTAAATTATAACTGCTATAATATAAGAAACACAAAAATTTATCAAACCAAAGGGTAAAGATATGTTAAACAAATTACATGACCGGTATCCGGGCTCTCAACTTCAATTTATAAAACCTGAATTTAGCTATAATTCTGATTTGTACTGGTTTCATCATGAGGAGTCAGGCCAATGGCTTGGCATTCCAGTTCAAGAGGTATCTGCAGATAGTCTGATGGTATTGAAAACTTTGTTTGAATTCCATGACAGTTCCATTCACCTTGCCCCTGCTGCCCAAGCCTGGTTTCAATACTTATTTTCAAATGGGGATCATCCGTCATTTGCAAAAGATGTTCCATACAGGCTGGTTCAATTCAAAATGTCTGAGGGCGAATGGGTACGTGAGGATATGGAAGCTGCTTTTAGAGGTTTTTTTGAAAAGGACATAACGATTTTATGGAACGGGAAAGCCACAGGGGTCATCATTGAAGAGAGTAAAGACTCTCTTGCAGAAGAAGAGTTCCTTGCTGTTTCCAATGCTTTAGAAAGTGATTTTTTTGTGAAAACAGCCTTTTACATTGGCATTCCGAATAAGGCGGGAACACAATTACACAAGATTTTTAAAGAGGAACAGCTTCTATTCGAGCAGGCTACCTCATTGATTCCCGCTGAAAGAGTGCTGAATTTTGAAAAGCTCTTCCCCTCTCTTATCACCGGGCAGCTGGATTCATTTTTAAAAAAGAGCCTGCTTTCACGCCTTTCTTTACTCGAAGAAGACCCTGAACTCCTGCACACCATAAAAGTGTTTTTACAAAACAGCTCCAACGCTTCATTAACGGCGAAAAAGTTGTATATTCACCGGAACACTCTGCAATACAGGCTTGATAAGTTCACAGAGAAGACCGGCATTCAACTGAAGGACTTTAACAGCGCGCTGACTGTTTATTTAGCGTGTTTGCTGATTGAGCAAACCTGACTTGAGCACATTGCATAAAAACGCTTTCAGTATTTTTGTGCAGTTTGGCCATATGGGAAAACCCCCGTATCCATTAAACTGTAATTAAGAAAAAGATTATTGGGAGGTTACCCTGATGGCAGAATTAAAACTCGATAATATTTATAAAATTTATGATAATAAAGTAACAGCTGTAGAAGATTTCAACCTTCATATTAAAGATAAGGAATTTATTGTTTTTGTCGGTCCTTCCGGCTGCGGTAAATCCACAACTCTCCGTATGATTGCAGGTCTTGAGGAAATTTCAAAAGGCGACTTCTATATCGATGAGAAGCGTGTAAACGATGTTCCTCCAAAAGATCGAGATATTGCAATGGTTTTCCAGAACTATGCACTTTATCCGCATATGTCCGTGTACGATAACATGGCTTTCGGACTTAAGCTTCGCAAGTTTCCAAAAGATGAAATCGACCGCCGTGTAAAAGAGGCAGCAAAAATTCTGGGGCTGGAGCCTTACCTTGACCGCAAGCCAAAAGCATTGTCAGGCGGACAGCGCCAGCGTGTAGCTCTAGGCCGTGCGATTGTCCGTGATGCAAAGGTATTCCTCATGGACGAGCCTTTATCAAACCTTGATGCAAAGCTTCGTGTTCAAATGCGTGCAGAAATTGCCAAGCTTCATCAGCGTCTTCAAACAACTACTATCTATGTAACACATGACCAGACAGAGGCCATGACAATGGCTACCCGCCTTGTTGTTATGAAGGATGGAGTGATTCAGCAGGTTGGCGCACCAAAAGAAGTTTATGAAAAGCCTGAAAACGTATTTGTAGGCGGATTTATCGGTTCACCTGCCATGAACTTCTTTAACGGAACGCTTGAAGACGGCAAATTTATTATTGGCAAAACTCAGATTGCTGTGCCGGAAGGTAAAATGAAGGTCCTTCGTGAACAGGGATATACGGGCAAGAACATTATCCTTGGCATTCGGCCGGAAGATATTCACGATGAGCCGGTATTTATTGATGCATCTGCCGGTTCAAAAATCAATACCCGCATCGACGTTTCCGAGCTGACTGGTGCTGAAACTATGATTTACTCAAGCATCGAAGGCCAGGATTTCGTTGCGCGCGTGGATTCCCGCACAGATATTAATCCAGGCCAAAACCTTGAACTTGCTTTCGATATGAACAAAGCACACTTCTTTGATGCAGACCATGAAAGAAGAATCCGTTCTGAAAAAGAATGACATTGAAACCCCGTCAAAGCTGACGGGGTTTTTTAATACTGTCAGCCTCTGCCACGCCGTCACCAGATGCTGCAGCCATCTATTTTCGTTCTACTCTTTGATAAATTTCACCGAATCATTGCCGCATGATGGACACTTCAGCAAATGGGGACATTCCTCCTGCTGATAATCCAGGGGATAGCCATCTTCCATTTTCATCTGGTCAATTGGCATATAGGCACTATAATCATCGTAAAAATCCATTACTCTTCCACTGTCCTCCATCCTGCTTCCGCAGGAGCTGCATGCTGCTTCAATTTTCTCAAAGCCGTTGCAGACTGGGCAAATAGCCATTCCAATCCTCTCACTTTCGTTTTCTTTGCTGATATTAATTATGATTTGTCTGTTTAGATTTCCTTATGTAAGTCTCTTAATCAGAGGGTTTTATCAGGAAAAAATTCCCGATTATCTGAAAGAATAAACTTTTATAAATCAAACATAATAGAGAGTAAACACAGCGGCATCAAGCACCCGCACTAAGAAACGATGGGTTACGCCAGGCAGTGGAGCAGGATATAATCCTTGCGCTGGTGCAATTCCAGCTAACCCAACCAAAAACCAATACACTAATATTTCGAGGAGGAAATCACATGAACAACCAATCATCTAGCAGAAGCAATTCCTCAAACCAATTACTAGTACCAGGAGTAGCTCAAGCACTTGATCAAATGAAGTACGAAATCGCTACTGAATTTGGTGTAAACCTTGGTGCAGAAACCACTTCCCGCGCTAACGGATCTGTTGGGGGAGAAATCACAAAACGCCTTGTACAAATGGCAGAACAACAGCTTGGCGGCGGTTCTTTCTAATAAAGCAAAATAACAATTGAATAAATATGGCTTTGGCCCTCCTTCTTGAAAGGGGGCCATTTTATATTTAGACCATCTTTTCGGGCACAACCCAATTCTCATATTGTTCTTCAGTAATATACCCTGTTTTTAAGGCTGCTTCTTTCAGGGTTGTATTCTCCCTGAATGCGAGTTTGGCAATTTCCGCTGCCTTTTCATAGCCAATATGCGGATTGAGTGCCGTAACAAGCATTAGTGATCTCTCAACATGTCCATTAATCACTTCTTTATTAGCCTCCAATCCCATCATGCATTTTTCATTAAAAGAGCCCATTCCATCCCCTAGAATACTGATGCTTTGAAGAAGATTATAGATTATAACAGGCTTGAACACATTTAATTCAAAGTTCCCCTGACTTGCAGCGAATCCAATCGAGGCATCATTTCCAAAGACCTGGCAAACCACCATAGAAAGGGCTTCGCTTTGTGTCGGATTTACTTTACCGGGCATGATTGAACTGCCTGGTTCATTTGCCGGGATCGATAATTCCCCAATTCCGCTGCGCGGCCCGCTTGAAAGCCATCGGACATCGTTGGCTATTTTCATCAAATCTGCTGCCAGACCCTTCAATGTTCCATGAAAATGGACAATTTCATTATGGCTGGTCAGTGCCTGAAATTTATTGTCAGACGAACGGAATGTATAGCCTGTAAGTCTGGATATTTCGTTTGCCATTTCAGGTCCAAATGATTTCTCTGCATTAATGCCCGTTCCGACTGCTGTACCGCCAATGGCTAAGTCAAGCAGATACTGCTTTGCGTCCATCAGCATTCTTTCATTCTTTTCAAGCATGGCACGCCAGCCGCTGATTTCCTGACCCAATGTAAGAGGTGTTGCATCCTGTAAATGGGTCCTGCCTATTTTAACGATTGATTTGAATGCCTCTTCTTTCGATTTAACTGTCCTTATTAATTCCTTCAATGCCGGAAGCAGCTTTTGCTCGGCCGCCGTATAAGCTGCGATATGCATGGCAGTCGGAAACGTATCATTAGAGCTTTGAGACATATTGACATCATCATTTGGATGCACTTGACTATCCCGAATCCCCTTCTCAGCCAGCAATTCATTCGCCCTTTTAGCGACAACCTCGTTTACATTCATATTTGATTGTGTGCCGCTCCCTGTCTGCCATACAGCCAGAGGAAAGTGGCTGTCAAACTTATGATTTAGGACTTCATCGCAAGCTCCCGTGATAGCTTCCATTTTGTCATGGGAAAGCTTCCCAAGCCTGTTGTTGACTACTGCAGCAGAACGCTTTACCCTGGCAAATGCATAAATTACTTCCATCGGCATCTTTTCAATTCCGATTTTAAAGTTATCCTTGCTCCGCTGTGTCTGGGCTCCCCAGTATTTATCAGCGGGCACCTTCACTTCACCAAGAGTATCTTTTTCAATCCTAAAATCAGCCAACTGTCATTCCTCCTTAAATGATTACTATGATTCCTTTTTAATCTTTTCCCTTATTTTCTAAATTTAATGATAAAAAACGATATAAAGTGAAACTTCAATCAGTGGGGGTTTTCCTTATCCCCACTGATTGTTAGTTGAACCAATCGGGCCTTTACGGGCAGTTTGACCCCCACTTATCCTCCTTTGATTCCTCTGAATCTTGAAGTGGGGGTCTTACTGCCCGTTAGACTGCGATAAAAAAACTGCCTGGCTGAAAAGCCGGCAGTTATGCTTTTATAATTGTATACCCAATAAAGTATCCAAGCACCATAATACTTGCTATCACCAAAGTAATAGAAAATTCCTCCATATAATCTCCTCCAGATATGCGTGATAGCATAAGAGTATCATGAATATCGGAGTTCAAATTCTTTATACCAGTACTATTCTGTGTCTGAAAAATGAATTTTTATTGAACAAAATAACTTTGCGTTAAAAAAATAATAAAAAAGAAAGCGCCATCCGGCGCTTCCTTCTATCCTGCAAGAGTTGATCCCTGCTGAAGCTGATACATCTGATAATATTTGCCCTTTTGCTCCATTAACTCATCATGGTTACCTTTTTCAGCGATCCTGCCCCTATCCAGAACGAGGATTTGATCAGCATTTCGGATTGTCGAAAGCCGATGGGCGATGATAAAGGTGGTTCTTCCTTTTTTCAGCACGTCCATGGCTTCCTGGATAATTAATTCTGTCTCAGTGTCTATGCTGGATGTGGCTTCATCCAGGATCAGGATGGCCGGATCAAAAGCAAGAGCACGGGCAAATGAAATGAGCTGTCTCTGCCCGCTGGAGAGCGTGCTCCCCTTCTCGATAACCGGCTCATCAAAGCCTTTTTCAAGATGCTGAAATATCTTATCTGCTCCGACATCCTTCAGGGCTTTTTCCACTTTCTCCCGCGATATTTCAGGATCATCAAGGCTGACATTGGAAGCAATGGTCCCGGTGAACAAAAACGGATCCTGGAGGACGATGCCCATATGCTTTCTGAGCTCCTGCCTTGGAATCTGTTTTATATCCATGCCATCGATCATAATTTTTCCTTCCTGGCAATCATAAAAACGGAAAAGAAGATTCATGATTGAACTTTTCCCTGAGCCGGTATGGCCAACCAGCGCAACTGTCTCTCCGTGCTTTGCTTCAAAATTAAGATCCTTCAGCACATATTCCTTCTCCTTATAGCCGAAGTGCACATGATCAAATGTAACATTCCCTTTATAGCGGGATATTTTATTATCACTGATATCAATGCCTTCTTCATCAAGCAGTTTGAAGACTCGTTCACCGGCAACCAATGCCTGTTCGAGATTGGCCAATTGGTTGACAATGCCCTGTACAGGCTGAAACAGGCGGTTAATATAATCTACAAAAGCATATAGCATCCCAAGTGAAATGACAGCTGCCGCATTGAGCGACTCTCCTCCGAAGTACCAGATGAATGCAACAAAAACAACATTCCTCAGCACACCCACTAAATTATGCGATGTAAGTGAATTCAGGCTCAGAAGTTTATTTTGGAAGGTAAAATGCTCTGTATTCAGCTTTTCAAAATCCTTCTGTGTATCTTTTTCGCGGCCAAACGCCTGGATAATATTCATTCCCTGAATCGATTCATTAACCATGCCATTGATATCACTAACCCTGGAACGGATAACATGATTGTATTTTGATGCATACTTACGGTACACAATCGCCCATACGTATAAAATCGGCAGCAGGATTAAACATATCGCAGCAAGCTTGGCATTTAAAATAAACAAAGCGATATAAATACCTGAAATATATATGACACTTGTAAAAAAGGTTGCCAATACGGTCACATAAAGCTCACGGATGGCTTCGGTATCATTGGTTATACGGGCAACCACCTTGCCTGCCGGAAGATTATCAAAATAACTGATTGGCAGCCTTTGAATCTGCCCGAAGACATCTTCTCTCATTTTCTGGATAATCCTATTTGCTGACTTTTGCAGAAAAAAACGCTGGCCGTACTGAAAAAATGCAGCGATCACCAGTAATCCAAAGTAAAAGGCCAAAAGCTGAACAATCTTAGGAATCTCGGGTGAGTAGAATAGCATTAATTCTTCACCAGTCAATGCCTTCCCTGCATAGGTTTCGCTTTGGCCGCTTTTTTCAATAAAGAGTTTGCCCTCTTTGAAGGTTCGCTCTCCATCAAAAGCAATGTCACCCCTGATAAAGACGAATTGGCTTCCAGCCTGCAGGATGCGGGCCTGATCAATTTTCCGCTCACCCTGATCAATATTTTGCTCCTTTTTGTAAAACTGGCCATCATATTCCACAGCATCTTTTCCGCTTTCAGTCTGATACCAGACAGATTCTATGCCAAGGATATGGTCATCAATCATCTTCTTCGCGATGAAAGGCCCTGCCAGATCTGCTGCTACAGCGACTGTAAGCATCAGCAATGCAGCAATAATCGTTTTTTTATAATGAAGTGCATATTGGAATAACCGCTTTCCTGTGGTCATGAAAGCACCTCCTCTTCAGCAGATGTTTGAGTCTGCTGCCTCAAAAATTGTTCCTTATACCATCCATCCATAGCCATCAATTCCTCATGAGTGCCTTCCTCTGCTATTCTGCCATCATCAAGGACGATTATATGATCGGCATGCTGGACTGCTGACATTCTGTGTGTCGTAATGATTGTCGTTTTGCCTTTGCGCTCAGTCCGGATATTTTCAATAATTTTCTTCTCTGTTTTAGCATCAACGGCTGAAAGAGAATCATCAAGGATCAGAATTTCCGGATCCTTCACAAGGGCACGTGCAATCGATATCCGCTGTTTTTGCCCTCCTGACAAGGCCACTCCTTTTTCACCGACCATTGTTTCAAGCCCTTCCGGCAGAAGATCAAGGTCTTTTCGGAAAGCTGCCAAATCAATTGCTTTTTGCATATCCTCTTCAGTTGCTTCCTCTTTTCCAAAAAGGATGTTTTCCCTGACAGTCCTCGAGAACAGAACATGATCCTGTGGAACATAACCGATCCATCCCCTTGTTCTTTCAAGCTCCTGTTCTTCAATCGGAACATCTGCAATGGCAAGCTTCCCAGTGCCTGTCGGATATTCTCTTAAAAGCTGCTTTATAAAAGTGGTTTTCCCGCTTCCTGTTTTCCCTGCAATGCCCAGCGTTTCCCCGCGTTCAATATGCAGCTTAATCCCTGTGAGATTAGCCGTTTTTGAGGAAGGATATTGGAAATGAACATCCTTGAAGATAACATTTTCAGGGACTTCAATGATAGACGGATTTTCAGGATTCACAATATCCTGCTTAGCGGACAATGTTTCCTGTACCCGGTCAAGGGATGCATTTCCCCTTTGCATGACATTAATTAATTCTCCAATAGCAAACATTGGCCAAATCAGCATGCCTAAATACACATTAAAGGACACGAGCTGGCCCAAAGTTATGGTTTGGTGGAAAACAAGATAAGCACCGTATCCTAGCCCTATAAGATAGCTAAGGCCCACAATCACCTTTATCGTCGGCTCAAAAAGTGAATCAATTTTGGCCACTTCAATATTTTTGCTGTAAACATCTTCAGTGAGTTCATGGAAACGCTGCTGATCCGCTCTTTCCTGAACATAAGCGCGCACCACCCTAACTCCCGAAACCGATTCAAGAACCCGGTCATTGAGTTCACCGAAAGCATCCTGTGCGCTCATAAACCGCGTATGAATCTTCTTCCCGTAAATTTTTATCAGATAAGCCATGATAGGCAAAGGCAATATTGCTGCAAAGGTTAGTTTCCAGCTAACCAGAAATCCCATCGTAAACAATATTGTCAGCATGAAGACGCTGGAATCCACCAGTGTCAATATTCCGAAACCGGCCGTTACCGAAATAGCTTTTAAATCATTTGTTGCCCTGGCCATTAAATCACCGGTCCGGTTTTTCTCAAAAAATGTTGGAGTCATTTTCAATAGGTGACCCATAAATTGTGAACGCAGTTTTCTTTCTACCAGGAATGCCCCTCCAAAGAGCTGGTACATCCAGATATAAGTGATTGCATAGGACACGATTGTGATGATTGCAAATAAACCAAGGTACTCTATTATTTTAGCACTGCTCATTTGACCAAGATGTATATCATCAATTGCCATTCCAACAAGCCTAGGAGGCATAACATCAAGGATTCCGACAATGATCAGCAGAGTAATGGCAATTGTATACCTTTTCCAGTTTTCTTTAAAAAACCAGCTTAATTTTCCTAAAATCGAAAACAACGATCTCTCCCCTTTCCGGTATGAAGCTCATGTTTCTAAAGAGAGCTTTCATACATTAACCAGCAGCAAATACATAACTAGCCTCCATCCAGATCCTCCGGCAAAAGTGTTTTTCTTTTCATTCTTACTGCATTCATAAAATTTTCCTCCCTTTTTTATGGCTGCCGAAAACAGCCGCTATTAAAATATATGGAAACAGGCATTGCCTGAATTTCCCATTGGTGATATTTGGGAATTAGACGAAAAAAAGACATACCGCGGCATGCGATATGTCTTTAAAAGACAAAAGAGCCCACGTTACGAAATGTAACCTGTGCTCCTTCAAAATAAATGTGCAGGCAGATCCTGTTTACATTTTAATATGTTCTAAAGGAGAGGTTACAGATTTTAATTTTTGAGTTGTTGTTTGATGATGATGAATTAAGATCATTTTGTAGCCCTCCTTTTCATTTTTTTCCATATTGGTAAGATTATCACCGCTTACACTAAAAGTCAATCAGCTTTTTACCTACTTTTAAAAATTTTCTGTCTTCGATTTATCTAAAGGCTCTTTTCGTATAAATTGTTGTTTTTCACTTATCAATGTTGTCCGTTGATTTCCGTTCCAGGATGCTCAGCGAACCACGGGGCGGGCGGTGAGCCTCCTCGACGCTGCGCGTCTGTGGGGTCTCCCCTGTCCCGCTACTCCCGTAGGACTTTGAATATGCTACCTTGAGTAAACACCGCACGAAGAAAATGCGAATGCATTTTCGAGGATCTCGCACCTTCCACTACAATCAACTCAGTAAATATAATATAAATAGCAACAAACTTTGCGAAAACAGCCTATCTAAAAAAAGGATCCACAAGGATCCTTTATGAAGCCAATCTTCTTTTTTGCCTGTTGATAAAGTCGATGGTTATTCTGTTAAAGGCATCAGGTTTGTCGATGTTGCATACATGTCCTGCATCTGTAATGATTTTGACTGTAGCTGTTTTAGCTTTTTGGGCAATGCTTTTTACAGATTTAATAAACAAGTGATCTTCCTGTCCCATAATAAAAAGGGTAGGAATGTGGGAAATGCTGGATTGGATTTTTCCCAGGTACGGATTAACCGATTTTGTTAAGGACAGCCAGTTGATGAATTCCTTTTGGCACATTTTTGCTGCCTGCCTTACAAAGGCATGTCTTGATTCAAGATGATTTCTTTTTGGCATGATAATCCACGCAAATAGCTTATAAAGCAGCATATATGGCAGCATATACTTAGTCAAATTCGCAATGGCTATCAAAAACCTTGTGCGCCAGTTCAATTCAGTAATGGCTCCGCCCAAAATCATGGAAGCTACTCTTTCCGGATGATTCTGCGCGATTGTCTGGATCACTATAGTCCCCAGCGAAATTCCCACAAAATGGGAGTCTGTAATATGAAGATGATCGAGCACATCCACAATATCCTGAGAAACTTCTGTAAAATGATCTCCTTCTTCCCAGGTGCCCTTTCCTGATTGACCATGTCCCCGCAGATCTACCAGCAGAACATTGAAATGCTTTTTGTACTCTCTCATTTGTTTATACCAGATTGCAGAGCTGCCCCCTGCACCATGAACAAAGGTAACCCATGGAAGGGACTCATCTTTCACATACGTACGGTAATATAGCATATATACTCCAATCCACATTCTAGTGTCATTTTTCTTAGTTTTGTTTTTAAGAAGTTTCATTCTATTGTAAAGGATTTCGGCGAAAATTGCTTATAATATCACAAAAAATTCACTAGTTTCTTTTCAAGTATTTTCTGCCAAATATTCATCCTTTCCCTTTTTATGACATAAAAAAACCAGCTAACTATGTCAGCCGGTTCTTCTTCTGCTATTCTTCAATGATTGCTGCAGTCCCATAGGCTATGATTTCTGCAGCATTCTGCATAACGGCTGAGGTCTGCAGCCGCATTCCAATGATTGCGTTGGCCCCTTTTGCCTTTGCATCTTCCACCATTCTGCCAATTGCCTTTTTTCTTGCTTCATCCATCATTTCAGTATATTCGCCAATTTCTCCGCCTACAATTGTTTTTAATCCTGCCAGAATATCTTTTCCTATATGCTTTGTCTGGACTGTACTCCCCCTTACAAACCCTTTAATCTCTTTAATCTCTTTCCCGGATACGGTATCAGTAGTCACGATAATCATTTTGTTCTTCCTCCTCTTTTTCTCTTTTTCTCTCAGCTATCAAAACAATAAATAATGCAATGATCATTAAAGCATATAAAATATAAAACATAATCGCAGCCTTGATATTAATAAACAGCATTGCAATCCCGAGAAACTGGCCGCCAGTGGCTGCAAGAAGCAGCATCTGTTTTAATTTCTTCATCCTTGCATCCCTCAATTAATCTTTTTTCTGCCAAATCTTTCTGACGAAAATCAAGTAAAACAGTGTCGGCATTGGCGCCTGAATTAAACCGATAATCCCCCATAGCCAATAATTGTGGCCGTGCTTTCTTGCATCAAGAAATAGAAACGTACTCTGTGCTATTAAGATGACTCCTACTAAAATCAGCAGCGGAAGAGATATTTCTTCACTGTTCATGTGCCATTCACCTGTTTCACGAAGCTGACTGTGCTATAGGCCATAATGAAAATTGTCACAACTCCCTGCAGAATAAAAAATACAGATGGAACCTGATACAGCATGAATAATACAGAAGTTACAATGAGGAGTGCAGCAACAGTGAAGATAGCTAACTCCTTGATCAATTTCCTTTTCATTGCCTGTTTTTGCTCTGCAACTAAGTTCTCAAAAAATTGCAGATCAGGTGTATAAACCGGGATGGTTTCTTCCAGCGTTTCCAATCCGTCTTCTATCTCCTTGACTGCAGCAAATAATTTCTCATCTTGATGATCTTGTTCCAGCTGCAGCACTTTCCTGTTCGCCATGAAGCTTCAACTCCTCTCTTACAGACATGATTCCATTGTGCACTCTTGATTTGACAGTGCCTGAAGATATATTCATCATTTTTCCTATTTCCTCATACGAGTAGCCATAATAATGTTTTAGAACAATAGGTATCCTCATCTCGTCTTTTAGTTTTCCCAATGCGGATAAGGCATCATTCCATTCTTCATTTCGGCTTTCAAGATGCCATTTCATGCGTCTGAAAACCTCTTCCTGTGCTTTCCAGCTCTTCTCTCGTTTCGACTTTCGCTTCTGATCAATATACAAATTTGTCGCAATGGTTATCAGCCAGGAGGAAAATTTCGATTTGCCATTAAACAGTCCTATTTTTTCAACACATTTGGCCATTGTTTCCTGAGCAAGCTCCTCAGCTGCATCGGGATTCATTGTGATTTTGATTAAGTATTTAACCAGAAAGGGATAGTTATTTTTAAAAAGCATGGCAAAAGCGAGCTGATCGCCTCGTTTGGCACTTACTATAAGGTCTTTCTCCTCCATCAGCTTCTTTCCTCTCTTCTTATCATCCCGCTGTTTACTGTTTATTTCACTCATAAGACGTTCAAGAGATGAAAAGGTTCATTATTTTTTAATATTATTTTTCACACATAAAAAGCCCCGATTACAGGGACTTTTTTTCCTTTTATTACATTATACTGCACCAGTCTGTTCCAAAGAATGTGCTTCACCCTTTTTTTCTGATTTTTTCGTTAATCCCGGGAGAACAAGGCTGTAAAATACACCGACAAGTGCTAAACAGCCGCCTACCATCCAGTACAGCATTTCCACTCTGAGGAACCCCGGAAAGCTGACAGCAATAAACCCGAGTGTTATGGATTGAGAAAGCATCATCAGCGGACTTATCCATCCCTGTACTCTCCCCATCATCTTCGGATCCACAATACTTGGCATCCAGCCGCCAATTGCGATATTCACTAAAGGGAGTCCGAAAGCTGCAGCAAATAATAAAGATAGGAAAATAAACGTGTTCTCTGCAAAAGAAGCAGCAATGATGAAGCTTCCGGATAACAGCAGTCCGGCAATGATCAGCTGATAAAGCTTGAATTTTTGAGTAAGCAAGGAGGCAACAAAGCTGCCAATCAGAACGCCAATCCCAAATATTATTCCGAGCAGGACTGAGTATTCCTCATAGGATTGCGGTTCGAGTTTGTATTTCAGCATAAAAATAGGCATGACTGAAAATCCGCCGTTCACCACTCCGAAAACGAAAAAGCCGACAAGCAGAGCAGATAATAATTTGTGCTGGAGAATATATTTTATCCCCGTATTAAAGTCCTTAAAGACAAGCGGGATATTCAGGTCTTTAAGCCCATGTGTGCCATTTGGCAGACGGACTTCTTCTGGTATACGGCAGGATTTTATTAATAATGCACTAATGATAAAGGTAAGTGCATCAGCCACAATCGCACCATATACTCCCACTGTCCAGTAGGCAAAAATGCCAAGTCCGTTTCCGAACAGCATGAAAAGACTCATCACCACCTGATTAAGGCCTGCAGCAGTTGTGTAATCTTCACTTTTCAATATGCCTTGAATCATTGCATGTTCAGCGGGAAAGAAGAATTTCTGAATGGCACTCCTCAGGAACAATACTGCAAATACGAGCGGCATCCAGCCAATAATAATAGTCAGAAAAAGCACAATTGATAAAAACGCGCTGATCCAATCACAATAATAAGCTATTTTCTGGCGATCCATCCTATCCGCAAACACTCCAACTAAAAAAAACACCGCCAGGGTCGGAACAGAGAACATCAATTCAGTTAATGTGGCATAAAAAGGCTGTTCCGAGAAACGATCCAGTAAATAAAACATAAATGCTGTTAAACCAATCGTACTGCCCATCTGAGAAGTAAAGTTGGCGAAAAACAATTTCACATAATTGGCATTTTGAAAAATCCCTTTGAATTTCTTCATCCCTTTTACCTCAGTTTCCCTGTTTATATCTCTACTATAAATTGCGACTAACATTTGATAAAGCGGCTTTTGATGGTTTTTATCTCCATCTGCAGACTGATGGCGCCTCAACCCCTAATACGGATAAAAAGGTAATTATTCACACTTTGAACCCGGGTGGTTTACGGTTGTGAACACCGGGGTAATTCCATAGTACAACCACATCATTAATCAATTAATATATAAAATACTTTTTTAAAAGGAGATTTTTAAAATGAAAGAAATTATTTCTACTAATGTATTAGTTCAAAACAAGTTCACAATGAAGAAAATGCTTGAAATTTACCAGGCATCAAAACAGCTTGAAGGCACCACTTATCTCTACAGCAAACACAAAGCGGTGGATGCCTCAAACCTTTCTAAATTAGTGTCTTTCCTTTTAACAGTGAAACCGCAAACGAGTCTGAAGATCATTGTGGAAGGAACTGACGTCCAGAACCATCTGGAGCATATCAAAGATATGTGCAGCAATCATGTTTCTGTGCTTCGCATGTCAGAAAAACGCTTTATCAATACAGCTGAAACAATTCAGCTATAATTGACTATTTTATTGCGAATGAATGGAGTGAAAATAAATGATACGTACAATTTTTATGGTAGTTGGAGCAATTGTGGTAATTGGCGCGCTAATCAGCTGGTTATTCTAAATTATTCTATTAAAAAAGGCCGAATGGCCTTTTTTTTGGCTCTTTTCGTATTTATTACTATTTTTCAGCCAGCAATGTTGTCCGTTGATTTCCGCTCCAGGCTGCTCAGCGAACCGCGGGGCAGGCGGTGAGCCTCCTCGACGCTGCGCGTCTGCGGGGTCTCACCTGTCCTGCTACTCCCGCAGGACGTTGAATAAACTTCCCCGAAAAAACACCGCACGAAGAAAATGCGAATGCATTTTCGAGGATCTCGCACCTTCCGCTCCAATCAACTCAGTAAATAAGAGGAAAAAGCAACAAATCTTGCGAAAACAAACTTTATTTATAAGCAATGGCAATTGGCTGATAAAATCCAGACTCTTCAGGGAGCAGCCATTTCACCTGCCGAAAACCAGCTTGGCGCAGAAGATGGTTTAACTCTTCCCTTCTGTAGGCCCTATACTGAGAAAGTCTTTCTGACACAGACCAGGTTCCGACCTTTTCCACCATTGTAAAATGCCTCAAATTATATATATCAGAATTCTGATGCCAATCCCAAAGCTGAAAGGTTATGGTGTGATCCCTTTTTGCAGGCAAGGTGGATGTTGGCCTTTCTTTCTGTATTTCATCATAATTCCTGATAGAAAAGAGAAAAATGCCTTTCTCGCTGAGTAAACTGTAAACCTCTTTAAGTGCCTTGGTGCATTCTTTTTCGGTGATAAGGTGCGGCAAGGCGTTATCCATCGAGAGAATGGCATGAAAAGATTCACTGTGCACAGATGACAATGCCCTCATGTCTGCCTGAAAAAATTGGATGTTCAGCTGTCTCAGCTCTGCTTCTTTTTTTGCTCTTTCGATAGACTTTCCGCTAATGTCTGATGCCGTTATTTTGTACCCCTTTTGGGCCAGAGCTAATGTTTGAGTCCCTATTCCGCAAGAACAATCCAATAGAGATGATGTTTTATTAAAGCCTTCTGCCGATAAAAGATGATCCAGTACATCGCCCTGCCTGGCAATGGAACGATCCCAATCCTCAAATATTAAGTGATACTCTTCAGCTAATTCATCGTAAAATTGTTCTGCCATGATAGATGACCTCCTTTTAAAAAAGAGTACAGCTTTTGACTGTACTCGTAAAATGTATTTCTTTAATGGTTCTTCTTCTCTTTATCTTTCTTTTTATCCTTCTTTTTATCTTTATCTTTTTCCTTGTGTTTTTCTTTTCCTTTATTCCATTTCTCTTTCCATTTCTCTTTTTCTTTTTCAATTTTTTCTTTAATCTTCTCTGTTTCTTTTTTTATGTTGTCTTCCCAAGCTTTCCTTTGCTGCTCCTTTTGCCTTTGTTCCATCAGACCGGCAATATGTGGGACATTAAATGACTCTGCTTCCTGATTTTTCAGGGCTTCTGACATGATTGCCCGGAATATCGGAGCCGTACCTTCACTGCTCGAGGTAGTAAGATAATTATTTGCATCTGTCTTATCATGGCCTACCCATACAGCACCTACCAGCTGTGGTGTGTAGCCGACAAACCATTGATCCTTAACTCCGTCAATGCCTTCGATGGTCATTTGTGTACTGCCTGTTTTCCCTGCAACTTCTCTGCCTGGTATTTGGGCAGCCTTCCCTGTACCATGCTGAACTACCCCGAGAAGCATAGTTGTCATTTTATCCGCAACATCCTTGGAAATGACTCTTGTATTCTCACCTTTCCACTCTGCTACTGTAACTCCATCCTTATCAACTATTTTTGTAATGGAGTGTGCTTCCGGCCTCTCGCCGCCATTTGCAAATACAGCATATGCCTGTGCCATGGTCAGAGGTGAAACTCCAACACTTGTGCCGCCAAGAGCAAGTGCAAGATTTTGATTGATGGCTTCTTCAGGTATGCCAAACCTCTTCGCCGCATCTACCCCTTTGTCCACACCAATTTCATCCAAAAGCCATACAGCAGGGACATTTAAAGAGTCCTTTACCGCTTCATACATTGGCACATTTCCACGGAACTGGCCATTATAGTTATTCGGCTCATAATCTTTGCCGAATGTCATTCTTTCATCTTTAAGTTCATCTGTGATCTTCCAGCCCGTCTCCAGTGCTGCTGTGTAAGGCACAATCGGCTTCATGGTCGATCCGGGCTGGCCTACTTTATGAACGGCACGGTTATGGCCAAGAAGGGTATGTTCACCTCTTCCGCCTGCAAGAGCACGGATACCGCCATTCTTTGGATCCAGAAGTACGGCTCCGCTTTGAACCTGCTGATCTCCAGTACCTTTAGGAAATAATTGATCATTTGTGTAGGTTTCTTCTACACTGCTCTGCATATCCTGATCAAGCTCTGTATAAATTTGATACCCGTCACTTAAAAGCTCATCAAGCGAAATATTGTATTTATTAATCGCTTCTTCCAGAACCACGTCTACATAATATGGGTATTTCCCTTTAAAGGGATCGCCGCCGCTGTCTTCAAAAACAAGCTTTTCATTTTTTGCTTTTTCCCATTCCTTTTCAGTAATAAAGTTGTGTTCCTTCATACGGTCAAGGACGGTATTCCTTCTCTCAATTGCCTTTTCTTCATTTTGGTAAGGATTGATGGCTGATGGGGCTTTAACCAGCCCTGCAAGCAGTGCTGCTTCACTAACGGAGAGATCCTCAACATCTTTTCCATAGTACTTCATCGCCGCACGTTTGATCCCCCATGCGCCTTCTCCGAAATAAACCTGGTTTAAATACATTTGAAGAATTTCATCTTTGCTGTATTCCTTTTCAATTTCAAGGGCCAGGAAGAATTCTTCCAGTTTTCTTTTGTATGTTTTTTCTGCAGATAATAGTGCATTTTTGGTCAGCTGCTGGGTAAGCGTACTGCCGCCCTCGACTATTCCGCCTGCTTTCACGTTTGTCAAGAAGGCCCTGCCTATTCCTTTTAAATCGATGCCCCCGTGTTCATAAAAACGGTGGTCTTCAATGGCAATCACTGCATTTTTCATATGATCAGGAATTTGATCTATGGAAATGCCTTCATTTTTATTTGCTGAGATCTTGCTGGCTACTTCCCCATCAGCGTCATAAATGACTGTGGATTGTGCAAGCCCTGCTTCGAGTGCACTGATATCCGCATCCTTATATGAAAAATAGACGAAGCTTAAGAAAGCCAGGACCAAAGTAGATGCAAGCAATATGGATACCTGTGTCAAGTGCAGCTTATTCCAAGTTGACTGAAACTTTTTAATAACTGAAGTTTTCTTTCTCATATTTCCTCCAATATTCTTGCTGAAAATCATTTTGCTTTTGTGGAAGTCTTCAGATTACACCGATAACAGCATAACTTCAAAGAATACGTTTTTTATAGTATTTTGTTTCCATGCAATTTTCTTCCAGGTATAAAAAATATACCCTGAAATCATCAATGATACTCTGAAAATATGCATTAGAATTTACGGAGTCCGGTCATTTTTTATGGGGGTACAATAAGTTTCAAAGCTCTGATGATTTTTATGATTTACTCTTCACAGCAGAGGGTATATAAACAATAAGTTTCCTTATCATAAGAAGGAGTGATCACTGATGTATTTTAATAAAATTGTATTGGGCTATGATGATACAGACGGAAGCAGACAGGCATTGAATATGGCAATCGGATTAGTTAAACAAAACCCTGAAGCTCAGCTGCTGGTTGCTCAGGTCTTTGAAGAAACAGTTGAAAATATTCCCTTAAACAATGAAAAAGCGGTAGAGCCTGTAAGAACGAATGGCTATCTGCTTGAAGGAATTCAGATCCCTCCTCTTCCGGTTTATCATGATGAATCCTCTTCCAATACACACGCAAGAGTAAAGCATAGCGTAGACAATACTTTTTACAATGCAAGGGAAATTCTTGAGCCATACAACATTAATACGAAGTTCGATGTTATTGAGGGGAATCCTGCAGAAAGCATTTGTGAATATGCAGCTGCCGAAAACGCAGATTTAATTATTGTGGGAAGCTCAGGCAAAGGCGGAATTAAAAAGATGTTCCTGGGGAGCACCAGTACAAAAATTGCCAGGAATGCTCCTTGCCCCGTGCTTATAGCTAAGGATAAGGAAAATCCGCAAATCCCTTAAAATTGAAAAGCAGCCCGGAGGCTGCTTTTTATATGAATACAGCTGTTATTGCTGAAGGTCTTTATTCTCAGCTGCCAGCTCCTCAAACCGTTCTTTAGAAGACAATTCTTCGAAACTACTGTAAATTCTAAAATGATCCTGATCAATAATCCGGTAGTGCTGGCTGATAATATTCTGCTGAAGAATCAGACCGTTGCTTCTCTTCAATTCCCGCCACCAGAGCTTACCGCCAAGAGTCTTTTCCTTTCTGTAATCAATTCCTTCTCTTGCAATAGTCTCCAGAACTTCTAATGGTTCATTTCCAAACAAAAACCGGACTGTTTCCGTTTCTCTAAATAAAGCACAAACAGCTACTACTGTCGACCAGCCTGCCTCTGCCCGCCCTTTTTCAATTTGAACAAGCGTCTTTTTTGAAACACCAATAATCTCTGCCATTTTATCCTGTGTGTATCCTGCCTCTGTACGTATAAGACGGATCTTATCTGAAACTTTCAGTATAATTTCATCTCTAGTCAATGCAGCTTCATTCCCTTTTTGTTGTTGGTGTAAATTTACACCTGTTTCTATATTATAAAAGAAATAATAACCATTTTACAAATAAAAAACTGCCTTTTTCTTTAACTATACCAATTATCACAAAAAAATGACTGTGCTTTTAGTCACAAGTTGGCCTTTTTCCTCAGGGCAAAAATTACTGATATTTTCCATTAAATTAACAGAGGATTTTGCCGTATTCTATCGAAATCTATTGGTTAACTGTTATTATGCAAAAAAAGTGGAGGATAAAATGACGATTGAAACAAATAATGCCATATTGGAACTTCTGCTGACTGAAAAAGAAAACCTCTTAAGTGAATGGAATGAGAAAATCCTCATAAATAAGGATGATCCTTTTAAAGATAAAATTAAGGATAATGGCGAGGCCATGTTCCAATTAATTATTCAAATCTTAATAAGAGACGGGCAGGAACTGGAAAACTATATTCAGAAACTGGCCTACACCGTCGCTGAACAGCGAGTAAAAGCAGATATTAATATTGGAGACTTTGTTTATAATGTCAACTTGGGAAGAACAATAGTTCTTAATATTTTTAATCGTTCCGAAATACATTTTCATGAACTCCAGAGACAGTACGAAAGAATCGGTTATTGCTTTGATAAATTCTTATATCACGCTGTGTCCAGATATACGGATGCCAAAGATCAGATTATTAAGGAAAAAACACAATTTATCGATTCCACCCATAAAGATAGATTGACGCTCCTTGGCCAAATGACTTCAAGCTTTATTCATGAGTTCAGAAATCCGCTTACCTCTGTACAGGGGTTTATTCAGCTTTTAAAATCCGAAAATCCCTCCATGAAGTATTTGGATATCATCTCAAATGAACTGGAGCAGCTGAATTTTAGAATTTCGCAATTCCTGCTTCTCTCTAAAAAGGAACTGATCGGAAAAGAAAAAATTACATTTTCTCTAAATGAATTAATAGATGAAGTCCTGATATTCTTATATCCCAGTATCCTGGATGGAAAGGTTACGATCCTTCAGGATATAAAAGATGATATCTATTTGGTTGGCTATGCGGATGAAATCCGCCAAGTCTTCATTAATATTATCTTCAATGCCATAGATGTGCTTACACAGTACCGCAGTGACCCTGTCATCCATATTAAAAGCAAATGGACTTCAGATGGGCAAATAAGACTGGATATTTCTAATAATGGGCCAAGAATTCCGGATCATCTAATCAATTCCATTTTTGAGCCATTTGTTACAACAAAAACACTCGGAACGGGGCTGGGGCTATTTGTCTGCAGAGAGATAATTGAAAAACATCAAGGGACTCTGACATGTGATACCGAATCAGACTGGACCGTTTTCAGCATAACTTTGCCAACTGAAAAGCCGGCTAAAGATATGAGCTGATTCTGACTCCCGGCAACAGCTTTTTCGTCTTCCATTCCAAAATGCTTATATGAATTAAACAATAAATTATTATATTTATAGATTGCCGGAGGGGGTTTGTCACTTGTTTTCTTTAAAAGTAGACGAGGAGCTAGAATTGCAATTGTTCCAGATTCATCATTCGGAAGAGTTATTCAGCTTGGTGGACCGGAACCGCAGCCACTTAAGAGAATGGCTTCCATGGGTAGATAATATGGCTTCACCTGTTCAGTATCATTCGATCATTCCTATATGGCTGAAACAGTTTGCTGATAATAACGGCTTTAATGCCGGAATCCGTTATCAGGGAAAACTTGCAGGCTCTATTGGTTTTCACCATATAGACTGGAACAACAGACAAACCAGCATTGGATACTACCTTGCTGAAAATTTTGAAGGCAAAGGAATAATGACACGAAGTGTGCAAGCCATGGTCAATCATGCTTTTTTTGATTTAAAACTGAACCGCATCGAAATACGCTGCGGAATTAGAAATGGAAAAAGCCGTGCGATCCCTGAACGGCTTGGATTTCGCCAGGAAGGAATCATCCGGGATGGCGAGTTTCTTTATAATCGATATCACGATCTTGCCATATATGGAATGCTGGCAAGGGAATGGAATGTGTAAACAAAAAGCCTGCTCAGGCTTTTTTATTTTTCCTGCATACAAGTTCCGGCATTAATTACTTCCTCTGATTACTTCTCTTAAATAAGGGTAATTTCAAATAAAGTAACTCCTTTATTCATGGTTTATTTGTAAAATTCATGAATAAGGGAAAAGTACATATTATAAAGGAGGTGCCTGCCCCTTACATTATCGTGTAAGGGATAATATGATCACCCTTAACCTTTTCTTATTATTTTTATTAATCGCATTAACTGCATTTTTTGTTGCATCTGAATTCGCCATTGTTAAAGTGAGGACTTCCCGAATTGACCAGCTTATGCTGGAGGGAAATCCTAAAGCCCGTTCTGCGAAACAGGTTATAAGCAGTCTGGATGAATATTTATCTGCCTGTCAGCTTGGAATTACAATCACCGCACTGGGCCTCGGCTGGCTCGGTGAACCGACTATTGAAAGACTGCTTCATCCTGTATTTGAAAGTCTTAACTTGCAGGCTTCCGTCACTCATATCCTCTCCTTTGTCATTGCTTTTGCTGTTGTGACATTTCTCCATGTGGTCATTGGGGAGCTTGCGCCAAAAACCTTTGCGATTCAAAAAGCAGAAGCCATAACTTTAACCTTTTCAAAGCCATTAATATTGTTTTACAGGGTTATGTATCCGTTTATCTGGATTTTAAACGGTTCGGCCAGAGTCGTTACAGGATTATTCGGACTGAAGCCCGTTTCAGAGAGTGAAATGGCCCATTCAGAGGAAGAACTGCGGATCATCCTGTCTGAAAGCTTAAAGAGCGGTGAAATTAATCCTTCTGAATACCAGTATGTTGACCGGATATTTGAATTTGACAATAGAATCGCCAAAGAGATTATGGTTCCGCGGACCGAGATTGTTACCATCCCGGAAGATTCATCACTGGAAGAAACCCTCGATCTCATTTTAAATGAGCGTTATACCCGTTATCCGGTTACGGCAGGCGATAAGGATAATATTCTCGGAATCATTAATGTAAAGGAAATTCTAACTGACTGTGTAAGAAAAAAATGTGAAGACAAACACCCCTTACTGCAATATATTAAACCCGTTATCAGGGTGATAGAAACCATTCCTATTCACGATTTGCTTCTTAGAATGCAAAAGGAGCGTTCACATATGGCGCTTCTTCTTGATGAGTACGGGGGAACCGCTGGATTGGTCACAGCAGAAGATATCCTGGAAGAAATCGTTGGTGAAATCCGGGACGAATTTGATGCCGATGAGCTTCCGCTTGTTCAAAAGACAGGGGAAAACCACTATATCCTTGATGCGAAACTGCTGATTTCAGAAGCAAATGATCTTCTGGGTACAACATTATCCGATGATGACGTGGACACCATCGGCGGCTGGATCATGACGCAGAAGTATGATGCAGCTCAGGGAGACTTTATTGAAGAAGAAGGTCACAGATTTATCATTAAAGAAATGGATGGACACCATATTTCTTATATTGAAGTTTTGAAAATTTAATCTATATTTATTAAGACTTTCACTTAAAGTTTGTTGATTTTTCATTTTTCATTACTTAGTTTAATTTGCTTAGTTGATTGGAGCGGAGGGCACTTGATCCTCGAAAATGCTGACGCATTTCCTTCGTGCGGTGTTCATTCGAGGAAGCTTATTCAATGTCCTGCGGGAGGTGAGGGAAGTGTGAGACCCCGCAGGCGAAGCCGAGGAGGCTCGCATTCCTCCCCGCGGAAAGCAAGTGCCTGGAGCGGAAATCAACGGACAGAATACAAAAAACAATAAACTTAGTAAAAAGGCCTTTATTTAAAACCGGGAGCGCACTTTTTTCTCCTGGTTTTTTACTGCCTAAGACGCGTTTAAGCTGTAACTTTTTTAGCCCCTTATAAAATTTTTTATTTTTCCGAATCTTTTTACTTCATATTTTATGAATAGTTTCATAAAATAAATGTAATCCTTTTTTCCAAACTGCTACGTTTGACTGTATGGTTTCCGCTAACGTATAATTGATTCTAACTATATCTCTTGTTGTAAAGCATTATTATGGAGATATAAGTATTCAAAGCAGAGGTGATATGATGGGGCTTACTATCGTATCGGCGAATTAGCCAATATTGCTAACGTTTCAAAAAGAACGATTGACTACTACACTAGCATTGGCCTAATTAAAGCGAAACGCTCAAAATCAAATTATCGCATATATTCAGAAGAAGTTTTGTCTGATCTAAGATTTATAGAAGAATGCAAAATACTGCATCTTCCGCTTGAAGAGATTAAGAGAAAACTAGAAATGAAAACGAAAAGGGAGATTCAGACAGGGGAAGTTGAAAAGCACATTAACGCAGTCTCATTACAGATGAAACAGCTGCAACAGGAAATAACTGTGCTCATGCCGCTCATCAATACAATGAATGAGGAGCAGAAAGATGGCTTCTCCAGAAAGCTGACTGCCGAAAGTACTGCATTGCTCCGTTCCCTTTCCGGCTTAACAAGCTAATCCCATTTTTCACAAAATCAGGAGGTGACACCCTGCCCGTTCAGGCGGGATAAGGGGAACTTATTTGGACATATTAAACTTGGTTTTTATAGCCATTTTAATTGCTTTAACGGCTTTTTTCGTTACTTCGGAATTTGCCATTGTTAAAATACGAAGTTCCAGAATTGATCAGCTAATTGAAGAAGGCAATAAAAATGCAATTGCTGCGAAGAAAGTGATTTCGAATTTGGATGAATACCTTTCAGCCTGCCAGCTGGGAATTACCATTACAGCACTTGGTCTTGGCTGGCTGGGTGAACCGACAATTGAACACCTGCTGCGTCCGGTGATAAATAGTTTCGGTCTGCCGTCATCCATTTCACATGTTATCTCATTCACCATTGCTTTTGCTTTTATCACCTTCCTGCATGTAGTTGTAGGAGAATTGGCCCCAAAGACTCTGGCGATACAAAAAGCAGAAGCGGTAACACTTTTAACAACACGTCCTTTAATCTGGTTTTACCGGGTTATGTATCCGATCATTTGGGCGTTGAATGGTTCTGCCCGCCTATTGACCAGCATGTTTGGATTAAAGCCTGCTTCTGAACACGAATTAGCGCATTCTGAAGAAGAACTTCGCATTATTTTATCAGAAAGCTATGAAAGCGGCGAAATTAACCAATCTGAGTTTAAGTATGTAAATAAAATCTTTGAGTTCGATAATCGGATCGCGAAAGAAATCATGGTTCCGCGTACTGAAATTGTTTCTCTCTCAAAAGATGATACGCTTGAAGACTTTCTGCAAATCGTTCAGGAAGAGAAATTTACTCGATACCCCATTATAGATGGAGATAAGGATCATATCATTGGCATGGTCAACATTAAAGAAGTCATGACAGATCTCATTATGAACCGGGAATTATCATCAAGCACGCTTGAATCTTACATTCGTCCCATTATCCGGGTCATTGACAGCATACCTATCCATGAGCTTCTGCTAAAAATGCAAAAAGAACGCATCCACATGGCCATCTTAATGGATGAATACGGCGGTACCTCGGGGTTAGTGACTGTTGAGGATATCATTGAAGAGATTGTCGGCGAGATCCGTGATGAGTTCGACATGGATGAAGTACCGATGGTCAGAAATACGCAAGAAGGCCAATATATCATCGATTCAAAAGTTCTCGTCAGCGAAGTCAACGACTTGCTGGGTACCGGTATTAATGATGAAGATGTTGATACCATTGGCGGATGGATATTGACTGAGAATTACGAAGCCAAGCAAGGTGATATAATCGAGCACGAAAAATATCGATTTAAAATTCTGGATATGGAAGAGCACCATATTAAGTATGTTGAAGTGACAGCAGTACCTGAAACAGAAGAGCCGGCACCTGCAAAAAAAGTCCCCTTTACTGAATCAGAAGTATTGTCTTAAATAACCAAAGGAACAGCCCGCTGGAGGGCTGTTCCTTTTATTTGTTCTTATTGCTCCCGCGGAAATCTAATCGTAAATTTGGTCCCTGCCCCTTTTTCACTGCTGACAGCAATTTCTCCGCTGTGCAGCTGAACAAGTTGTTTGACAATGGAAAGGCCAATGCCAAATTCACCAAATGAATGATTGGTCCTGGATAAATCAGCTTTATAAAAACGCAGCCAGATCGACTCAATTTCTTTCGGGTCGATGCCTATACCTGTGTCTTCTATTACAATCAATGTCTGATCGGTATCTTCTTTGCCCCTTAAAAATATGGAGCCCTGCTCGGTGAATTGAATGCTGTTCTTTACAATATTTACCAGAATTTGAATTAACCGGTCATAGTCCGCATACACCGAAACCCCTTCTTCAGCCTCTATATAAATCCCGTTACCTTTTTCCTCTGCCTGAATTTCCAATTGTTCCTTAACAATTTCAAAGGCTTCCATGAGATCAATATCCATTTTATGCAGCTGCAGCTGATTGGAACGGATCTTCTCATAATCCAGATTTTCATTCACCAGCCGAATAAGCCTCTTTGCTTCCCTGTCTATCAGGATCATCCCTTTTTCTGTATCAGCCTCCGGGATCAGACCTCCCTTAATGCCTTCAGCCAAACCGCTGATAGTGGTCAATGGAGTCCGAAGCTCGTGCGAGACATCTGCGATGAATTTCCTTCTTCTATTTTCCAGTCTTCTGATTTCTTCATTAGATTCCCTGAGTCTTGCTGCCATATCATTAAAGTCTTTGGCCAATTCCCCAATTTCGTCCATATAGGTGTAAGGAACATTGATATCGTAGTTCCCAGATGAAATCATAGAGGCAGCATTCCTAAGCTCCGTTATCCTCTTGATCAGATTTTTAGAGAGAACCAAACTTAAAAGGATGGTCGCTGAGAGTGAAATAAAAATGGTATATAATAAAAATCGATTTAATTGGCTGACAACCTCCATAGCACCTGTTATTGGGGACAGAAGCAAAACTCCGCCAACAAGATTGCCCCCCTGCATATATGGAAGGGCAACCAATGTTACCTCCTGGCCGAAACGTTCTATATCATGCTTTACAGTTACTTTTTTTCCTTTCGAAATTTCTGCCCACTCGGATTTGGTCAGCTGAATCATCGGATCCGATTTAAGTTCAGGGTACAAGACCCTCCCTTTATGATCAAAGAGAATATATTTGATATTTCTCGCATCAAGCAGCTGGCTGTATTCTGTCAGAAATTGTTCATCCCCCTCTATCCTGACTGTTATGTCTGTCAGGATCTGCTCTCCATAGGAATCGAGCTCTTCCACTTTATTTTCAAAAATATAATTCTCGACAAACTGGGAGAATAGAAGGCTTAATAACAGGAATGCCAGGATTAGGATGCTGACATGACTGATCAGCAGCTGATAAAAATACTTAACCTTCATTTTCCGCTGCCGTTTCATCGAATTTATAACCCACACCCCATACTGTATGAATAAAAGGCTGCTCATCCGTGCCTATTTTTTTCCGAAGCCTTTTTATATGTACATCTACGGTTCTTTCATCTCCATAAAACTGATAACCCCATACACTATCGAGCAGCTGCTCTCTTGTAAAAACCTGTTTGGGATGTTTTACAAGATAATACAGCAAGTCAAATTCTTTTGGGGTCAAATTCTTTAAAAGTTGCCCATTATAATATGCCTCTCTGGATTCTTTGCTGATTTTGAAATATTCACTGGCAACATAGTGATGTTCATCTGCTCCTGCTTCAGCCTGGAACCTGCGTGTCACGGCTTTAATCCTGGCCATCAGCGTCAGCGGACTAAATGGCTTGGTCACATAATCATCGGCACCCATTTCAAGTCCCAGAACCTGATCGGATTCGCTGTCTTTAGCCGTCAGCATAATAATCGGAACCTTGCTCAGTTCTCTTATTTTCCGGCAGAGGGTCACACCATCCATGACTGGAAGCATCCAGTCAACGATAATTAAGTCCCATTTTTCTTTATTAAAATGCTCAAACCCCCTCTGGCCATCGTGAACAAAAAACCCCTGATACCCTTCTTTCATAAAAAACATCTCAAGCATTGAACAGACACTTTCATTATCTTCCACAACAAGTATTTTCAATTTCCCTTCACCGCCCTGAACAGTCTTTTATTCTTAATGTAATCGATATGAGTGTTTTATTTCAATGAATAGCTCTGACCTTATTGTTTTTCTAAAGAAAGTCAGCCAAATTCTTTATTGTTATCAATATCTTGGGAAATGCTAATTATGACTTATCATTTTGAAAGGAGTGCAGTATAGGATGAATAAAAAATTTCTTTTATTAGTATCTTTTTGCTTTATTTTAATAGGGGCCGCGATTTCGGTTCATGCTGAATCAGCGCCAAGGGGAAAGGCACCGGCTCAGGAGCAAATACATGAACACCATCACAGATTGATCGATGAATCCTTGATGAAATCCCTTCAGGAACAAGGATTCACGAAAAGAGAAATCTTCATAGCTGCCCACATTGCGAAGTTTTCAAATAAACAGGTTACAGAGGTATTGGCTTTTTATAAAGAAAATAACTCCTCCTGGGAAAAAACAGCTCAGCAGTATGGGGTGGATTTAGAAAAAATAAAGAAGCACCATCATCATATGGATAAGTTCCTTGAAGCGAACAGGGAGGTTGTTCTGCAAAAGGTCTCCGAGTACTCCGGCAAATCGACTCAAGTGCTGCAAGGGTATCTTGACAAAGGAGTTCCGCTTCGTTTCCTTGTTTCAGGTGCAGCCATAGGAAAGGCGGCAAATAAAGATTTTGGTGAAATAGTCCAATTGATGGAACAGGGAAATTCATTACAAGAAATAAAAACAGAATTAAATGTTGATAAAGAAGAAATCCATGCAGAAATGAAAAAACTGGTTGATGAAATTCACAAGGAAATCAGTAAGGCAAAATAATAAGGTAAAACCGCAGAGTCAACATCTGCGGTTTTGTTTTATATAAAACAGATTTATAATGAAAGGGAGAGGTGAAACAAATGACAGATGAAAACCCGTTGTACCCTGCCGACCTGGATGAAGAAACTTTATTCATGGTTTCCCAGACTTTTAAAGCTTTATCCGATCCAACAAGGCTTAGAATTCTTCACTTATTATTTCACGGAGAGTATTCTGTAAATGAAATTGCGGAAAATCTATCCCTGCTTCAATCTACCGTTTCTCACCAGCTTCGCTTTTTGAAAAACCTGCGTCTGGTAAAATTCCGCCGTGAAGGAACAACTCTCTTCTACAGCCATGATGATGAACATGTTATAAGTTTATTGAACCAGGCTATTGAACATAGCCAGCATTCATAAGAAAAGCGGAAGCGCCTTGCCCACCCCCGACAAGCATAAGACGAGCCTCACGACGGTAAGGCGTCCTTTGCCTTGCTGGGAGGATTGGCTTATGACCTCGAGGGGGTAGGCGCTGGAGCTAGACAGTTATCGTTCTTAAAAATTAATACTTTCTTATTTAAGCTGTCCTTAGGGCTTTATTAATTGCAGCTTTCATTATGGCCTGGACAGCCTTTTCTTTCTCCCTCCACTTGTATCGTGCTATGCTCAATCCCATATTCATCATGCAGCACAGATTGAGCGGCATGAAGGACTGCATCGTGTCCACCCTCATTTTCAATTACAAGATGGCAGCTAAGAGAAGGAAAACCGGAAGTGATCGTCCAAATATGAAGATCGTGAACGTCTTTTACATGTGCAAGTCCGAGGAGTGCACTTTTAATATCCTCTGGGTTCAGGTGGACAGGTGTCCCCTCCATTAAAATGTGGAAAGACTCTTTTGCCACTCTCCATCCGCTTACAAGAATGAGAACTGCTACTATTACACTTGCAATGGGGTCGGCAATGCCCCACCCGAAGAAATAAATTAAAAGGGCAGCAGCAATTGCTCCAACAGAACCAAGCAGGTCACCAAGAACATGCAGAAAAGCGCTCCTTACATTTAAGTTGTGATCCTTATCCCCGCTCATTAATATGAATGCTGCAGCAATATTGACGAGCAGCCCGATCGATGAAATCACGAGCATCCCCATACTTTGGACAGCCGGAGGCTCAAGAATGCGGTGATAGGCCTCATAGAAAATATAGAGTGAAATTAGGAGCAGTGTAATGCCATTTATTGAAGCAGCAATAATTTCAAATCGTTTATAGCCAAATGTTTTTGAATTCGTCGCCTTTTTTTCACCTATTTTGATCGCAAGAAAACTCAGACCAAGCGCAGCTGCATCACTCAGCATGTGCCCGGCGTCCGATAGCAGCGCAAGGCTATTAGTCCATATTCCGCCAATCACTTCTACAATCATAAATGAAGCAATTAAAATAAATGCCCACATCAACGCCTTTTTATTGCCAGTGTGATGGTGATCATGTGAATGTCCATGTCCATGTCCATGCCCGTGACTGTGTCCCATACTATGCACTCCTTTTATATGAATATATGCTCATATATATTATGTATGACTTTGGCTTATTGTTCAATGGTTTTTATTATTCCCCTTTAATTTAGACTAAATGAATAGGCTCAAACATCTTCTGATGAAACCAACAAAACAGCAGAAAATTGTAAAAACTATTGCATGTAATTATAGAAATGCAAAAAGGCTGCCTGACTCTGCAGGCAGCCCCTTTCCCTTTATGCTAGATAAACAAAATAACCCATAAATGCAATACATAGTCCATACATGATGGGATGAATTTCTTGTGGCCTTTTAAGTGCCAGCATTGTAATTGGGTATAAAATAAAACCGAGTGCAATCCCTGTTGCTACACTGAAGGTCAATGGCATCATTAAGATGGTCACGAACGCAGGAATTGCGATTTCCAGTTTACCCCAATCAATATGTTTTACCTCCATGGCCATCAGTGCTCCAACAATGATCAGTGCCGGCGATGTTACTTCAGCCGTTATCACACTGAGCAATGGAGAAAAGAATAAGGCAACCGCGAAGCATGCAGAGATGATTACTGATGTAAAACCTGTTCTGCCTCCTGCCGCAATCCCTGAACTGGACTCAATCATAGAAGCTGTTGTAGAAGTTCCAAGCACAGAGCCTACTACTGTTGCACTGGAATCAGCCAAAAGCGCTTTGCCGGCATTAGGAATTTCATTATTTTTCATCAGGCCAGCCTGACTTGCAATTGCTATTAATGCTCCTGCTGTATCAAAAAAGGCAACAAATAAGAAAGTAAATATCACTGCCAGCATTTCCGGCGTAAAGACTTGATCAATATGCAGAAAAACCTCACCAAATGTCGGTTCAAGGCTTGGAATGGCCCCAACGATTTTTTCAGGCTTATCAATAAGGCCAAATAACATTCCGGCAGCAGCTGAAATGACCATACCATAGAAAATGGCCCCTTTAACTCCTCTTACCATTAAAACGATTGTTAATATAAAACAAAAAACAGCCAGCAGCGTGACAGGAGATTTGATATTGCCAATCGCAACAAATGTCGCTTCACTTCCTACAACCAGGCCAGCATTTTTCAGTCCGATAAAAGCAATAAAGAATCCGATGCCGCCTGCAATAGCATGCTTTAAATCCTTTGGTATAATGTTAATAATTTTTTCGCGTATTTTTAATAAACTTAAAATCACAAATAAGACCCCTGAGATAAATACACCTGTTAATGCCGTTTGCCACGGAATACCCATTCCGATGCAAACAGAAAAAGTGAAGAAAGAATTGAGACCCATGCTCGGGGCAATCCCAATCGGATAATTGGACAGCAGGCCAATTAATAAAGAGCCAATAATAGCCGAGAGTGCCGTAGCAGTAAAAACGGCCCCTTTATCCATTCCGGCCTGGCTAAGGATAATGGGATTTACAATTAGAATATATGCCATTGATAAAAACGTTGTTAAACCTGCAATTGTTTCCTGTTTGTATGATGTTTCTCTTTCATGAAACCGGAAAAAAGATGACATGCCATTCCCCTCCTTTTTTTTTGGAAAATAAAAAAGCTCCGCAAGATGCGAAGCTGCCATAAAGAAAAACAGAAGAAAATAGCATGCCAATTCAAACAAGCTATATCCCCTGTAGTCAAGCTATTTACGGCAGCCCGGTAGAAACGCTCAGACCCTATCTCTGAACATATACAGGTAAAATGCAGGGCGCAGCACATCAATCAGTGTACTGCCCAAACACAATCTATTGATATAATGAAACCAATTCTAGCAAACTCAAATTTGGACGTCAATTCTTTAATTTATTCTGAGAATTCTCTTTTATCTTGAAGTTGGTTATTAAGATTTAACGTTAATTTTTTGTGTTAATGGGTAAATAATAAGAAAACCCAGCATGAGGAGGCAGGCCGTTATGTTCATTGTATATGCAAGCTTGATTCTTATAGCAGCATCCCTGATTTTTCTCGGCATCTATGCGTTTAAAACGTACAAGGATGCCAAACCCGCAATTAATAAGCTGACAGCAATAAGCACAGTCATGCAGCTAAAAGCAGATCAAGTAAAAAATGGAGTTGACGAACTGACAGCAACCCAGAAAGAAATCCAAAGGGATATCAATTTTAAGAAACAAACATTTAATAATACAGTGGATGCTGTTAAAGAAACACCGAAAAAAATAAAAAAGTGGTGGAACATTAAAATACCTTTTATCCATCATATAAAATAAAACGAGGGCTGAGCCCTCGTTTTATTTTATCTTATTTAATTGAAAGTGTACGGTACGCTTCTCCATCGGATTGTCCTTTGGGATCTTTTTTATCATCTTTCTTCCCGGTGCCCGGTTTGAATGTATTATTTCTGTGATAGAGAGCACTTATTTCTCCGCCAATAACAAGTGCAAGGCCGGTTAAAAAGAACCAAAGCATTAATACAATAACTCCGCCAAGACTGCCATATGTGGCTGAATAATTTCCAAAATTGCTTACGTAAAAGGATAAGCCGAAAGATATGATCTGCCACATAACCGTTGCGGCTATTGCACCCGGCAATACCTGTTTGAAAGGAAAATGTTTATTCGGTGCGACTTTATAAAGAATAGCCAGGACTGCAACCATGATTACAAAAGCAACGGCCCATCTCAATACATTGATCAAAATTTGCATCCCATCAGATATATTTATAAAATTCCCAATAAAATTCAGGATCACTTTCCCAAATACGGGAAGAACCATGGCAACAATGAATGCTGCAAGCAGTCCAAGTGTTAAGCCTATGGAAACCAGTCTTGATTTTATAAATGATCTCGATTCCTTTACATCAAACGCATCATTCATGGCCCTTATGAAAGCCTGCATTCCATTAGAAGCCGACCATAATGTACCGATAATACCAAAAGTCAGCAGACCGCCGTTTGGCTTCGTAATGATATCTACCACATTATCCTCGATTACACTAAACGAATCAGACGGCATTACACTCTGCAGATAGGTTAATGCTTTTTGAGGATCCAGTGATAGATATGGAACTATGGAGATAAGCAGAATTAATAAAGGAAAAATGGAGAGCATATAATAATAGGCTTGTTCGGCTGCAAGCCCGGTTGCCCGATCCTTCTTAAACTCCTTCCCGAGCTTCTTGCCAAATTGAATAACCTTATGCATGTAACTGCCCCTCCCTTATACAGCTAATAGCTTGTATGTGTTTATTTCCCCGAAGAGCTTTAAACTAATCGTATTTTCATAAAATATTCAATCAGACTGGTAAAAAAGAGATCACTAACTGCTCCTTAAAAGAGTACAGATCTGAGCGTATTATTGTAATCCCGGAATCCCTCATCTAATAAAAGAAATGGTATAATTAGATATAATGATTATCAGACTTGCCGATTAATTAGTTTGAGCTAAAATGGCACAAGCCATCATATTATATTATTAGCTTATACAGATACTCGGGTATCATATAAAAATGGGGGTCATTTATGAACGTATCACTCGAAACGGCTGTTGAAGCAAATGTACATAAAGGATTGACTAAAGGAAAGCTTGCAAAAAGAATTTTCTTCATCATAGTTGGAGCCATACTTATGGGCGTGGGGATCGAAGAGTTCCTTGTGCCAAATAAAATTCTGGATGGCGGAATAGTAGGCATCTCCATTATCCTCTCTCACCTGTCCGGCTGGAAACTGGGCTGGTTTATTTTCATCCTTAACATCCCATTTTTTTACATAGGATACAAACAGATAGGGAAAACCTTTGCGTTGTCTACGCTGCTCGGGATTGCCGTATTATCAGCAACCACCCTTCTTTTGCACGATGTTCCTGTTTTTACTGAGGATTTACTGTTAGCAACGGTATTTGGCGGCATTGTTCTAGGTGTTGGGGTCGGCATGGTGATCAGGTATGGAGGATCCTTAGATGGAACAGAGATTCTGGCCATTCTGGTAAATAAAAAACTTCCGTTCTCTGTCGGCGAAATTATTATGTTTTTCAATATCTTCATTTTTGCTACGGCAGGCTTTGTTTTCGGCTGGAACAGGGCAATGTATTCCATCCTCGCTTATTTCATTGCTTTCAAAACAATTGATGTGGTGATCAGCGGGCTGGATGAATCAAAATCAGCCTGGATCATCAGTGACCAGCATAAGGTAATCGGCGAAGCGATCCTGGCACGGCTTGGAAGAGGGGTTACCTACTTAAATGGGGAAGGTGCTTACACAGGGGATGATAAAAAAGTAATCTTTTGTGTCATCACCAGACTGGAAGAGGCAAAATTAAAAGCCATCGTTGAAGAAATAGATCCCAGTGCTTTTTTAGCAGTTGCTGATATTGCGGAAGTCAGGGGCGGAAGATTTAAAAAGAAAGCCATTCATTAAGCTAGTTTATAAAAACATGAATGTGCCAGTTAAATCAATATAACAAATAAATATACTAGTAACAAAACAAATATTAAAAAGATAACAGCTGTTATTAAATATATTAGAGATCGGGATGATGAGTAGGTTTGCAGGTTAATTCTTTTTCTGACCTGAAAATAATTCAGGGTAGAGTAAACCAGGATTGTCAGGCCGGTAACCAGAGAAAATAAACTTAATGAAATGGCAATGCTGTCTGCAAACTTATTTACTCTCTGCACATTATTAAAATGCAGCGTGGAAGCAAGTACGCCTATTCCAATTACAGCGATCGATGTTCTTACCCATGCCAGGAAGGTTCTTTCATTTGCCAGATGCTGCTGTATGTATTTCGACTCTTTCGTTTCTTCCATCAGAAACAGCTCTCCCTTATCTGAAGCATACTTTTATTTTTACCGCTTAACCACAGGTTAAACATAAAGGGAACAGCACCTGCTGCCCCCTCCCCAGAATTATAATATATCCATCCAGATCTTAATGGATGTAGCCAGAATTAGTACAGCCAAAATAACCTGGAGAATTTTTGTATTTACTTTTTTTCCTGAAGCAGCTCCTAATGGAGAAGCAATTAAGCTGGCAATAATCATAATGGCTGCAGGAACATAGTCTACCTGTCCGGTTGCCAATTTACCAACTGTAGATCCGATCGATGAAATAAAAGTAATTGCCAGTGATGTCGCAATCGTCATCCTTGTAGGAATCTTCAATACAACCAGCATAATAGGAACCAGTAAAAAGGCACCTGCTGCACCGACGATACCAGCCCCGATGCCGACAATAAAAGCAAAGAAAGCTGCAAGCCATTTGTTGAACTTTACTTGATCCAAAGGGATGTCATCCAAGCCCTTTTTCGGCACAAACATCATGATTGCAGCAATTAAAGCTAAAACACCATAAACAAGGTTAATGCCGCCTTCCGTCATAAACCTTGAACCGTAACTTCCGATTAAACTTCCGACTAATATGGCTGAACCCATATAAATAATTAGTGTTTTATTCAGGTATCCGCCTTTCCTGTAGGCCCAGACACCTCCGATTGTTGCAAAAAACACCTGTACAGCACTGATTCCGGATACTTCATGAGCAGAAAAGGCAGCTAATCCAAATAACGGAGGAATGTATAATAGCATTGGGTATTTAATGATTGAGCCGCCAATTCCCACCATTCCGGAAATATAAGACCCGATAAAACCAATTAAAAATATGACGATCAAAAAAGTAAAATCCATGTGGCTTTTCCCTCCTTTTAAGCAATAAAAGGGAGTCGAAACCCCCGTTTATCTTTACAATAGATTAGCCTTTTTTTATCCAGAACTTTAACACTCCATTGTCATCCTCATGTTTTAAAAGCTCATGTCCAGTTGACTCTGTCCAGGCAGCCAAATCTTTAACAGCGCCTTTATCTGTTGTATGAACTTCAAGCACTTGCCCTGATTCGATTTCACCTATTGCTTTCTTCGTTTTTACGATTGGCATTGGACAAGCTAAGCCTTTTGCATCCAGTATTTTTGCTGCGTTCATATTTCATTCCTCCAATTTTATTATTAGTTTTTTGATAAATCCTTACTAAAAGATTATCTTACAGCACAGCGATTTGGACCGATTTCCATCTCACGCTGTTTTTCTTCATCCGGGCTGATTTTTCCCATATTTGTTTCGCGGATTTCCTGATAAGCATTAGGCTGAGGAGGAAGATTTTCAGAAACTAATTTTCTGAACTCACCTTCGTCTTCGATATTTAATCCGTGATTTGCAGCAAATAATGTGCCAAGCTTTTCTGATACGCTGCCATCCTCATTCAATTCTTCAATAATCATGAAGTGTGCAGGCATAACAACTAATTCGTCCGATAGGTCTTTATAGCGCTTATAAAGTGTTTCTCTTAAATCTCCAGCCCAATCCCCGGCTTTACCGGCAAGGTCCGGACGTCCGATAGAATCGATGAATAGGATATCACCTGAAAGAAGGTATTGATCGTCCACTACAAAAGATGTGGAGCCAATGGTATGGCCTGGTGAGTAAATAGCTTGAATGCTGATTTTAGTAGAACCAATCATGACTTCGTTTCCATCTTCAAGACGGCTGTATTCAAATGTTACTTCTTCAGCATCCTTAGGAGGAAGCCAGTAGGAAGCACCCGTTTTTTCAGCAATTTTTCGTCCGCCAGAAATATGATCTGCATGAAGATGCGTATCAAAGACATGCTTGATCTCTGCATTCTTTTCAGCAGCAAAATCAGTAAATACGTCTGTCATTCTTGTGGCATCGACGATTGCAGCTTCACCGTTTGAAATCACCATGTAGGAAAGGCAGCCTTTTCCGATGCGGACAAATTGATACATTTCTCCGCCATCCTTTAAATCGCCCACTTTAACAGGCTCAAGATGCTCACTCCATGATTTCATCCCGCCTGCGAGGTAGGAAGCATCGCGTCCTGCTTCCTCAAGCATTTCTGTAACCATGACAGAAGAACCTTCTTTTGCACACACTACTAAAAGCTCTTTATCAGCCGGAATTTTATCCAGAATGGATTCAACACCATCAAGAAGGTCAAAGTAAGGAACATTCAAGTATTCAAAGTTTTTGCCTTCAATCTTCCAATCATTAAAGTCGGTTTCATTACGCACATCAAGTATAAATAGTTCTTCATTATGAATAACCTTTTTTGTTACTTCACTAGCAGTCATTGCTTTCATCTTTTTACATACCCCCTAATGTATAATTCAGTTTAAAAAAATTTAGTTAAGCTTCGTTTCTGTCGGTCCATTCCATTCGGACATTCCCGGAACTACATTAATAACATTTGAGAAGCCCTTTTCAGCTAATACCTGGGATGCCATATCACTTCGGCTCCCTGTACGGCATACTACAAAAATCTTTTTATCCTGGTTCAGCTCGCTAATTCTTTCCTCCAATTCTCCGAAGGGAATCGAAATAGCATTTGGAATATGGCCGAATGCATATTCAGCAGGTTCCCTGACATCGAGAACAACAATATCATCATTAGAATCCATCTCTTTTAAAAGATCATCGTTAGAGGCAACAGGCTCAAAAGTTGCAGCTTCACGCTCTTCATTTTCACCTGCTTTTCGTATATAATGCTTAAGCACTCCGCCTTCTTCCATTGTGCCAAGATATTGGTGTCCAGAGCTTTTTGCCCAGGCCTGAATATCTGCTTTTGAACCCTTATCTGTTGCAAGTACCTCAAGCACTTCCCCCGGATTCAGATTATTGATTGCTTTTTTCGTTCTTACAATCGGCATTGGGCAGGCAAGCCCCTTTGCATCCACTGAAAAGTTCGTTTTTAAAGTTTCCATTCAAAATTCCTCCTTATAGCTTTAGATAAATAAGTTGACATTACCGTCTTCTGCATCTGCAAGATAAGCAGCTACACCGGCATATTCCACACCATCAATGATTTCTTCCTGTTTAAATCCAAGAAGGTCGACAGTCATTTGACAGGCTACCAGCTTAACATCCTGTTCTTTTGCTAATTCAATCAAATCTTTAACTGGCATTGTGTTGTGCTTTTTCATAATATCTTTGATCATCTTAGGACCCATTCCAGCCATATTCATTTTAGATAAACCCATTTTTTCCGGACCTCTTGGCATCATTTTGCCAAACATTTTTTCCATAAAAGTTTTTTTGACTTGAATTGGCTCATCTTTCCTCAGAGCATTTAGTCCCCAGAATGTGTGAAAGATGGTTACTTCATGATCGTAAGCAGCTGCACCGTTTGCAATGATATAAGCCGCCATCACCTTGTCATAATCTCCGCTGAATAGAACGATTGTTGTTTTTTTCTTTTCCAATCTTTTATCCTCCCTTTACCCCATTGGGTATTTTTATAATCAAAAAAATTTATTTATTTGTTTTAAGCTTTTAAAATGATCCAAAATACCTTACTGGGTATATACTAGAGTATATTTGACTTTCTGTCAACACCTGTTATTGGCCATTTGCAGATCAGTAATCTAATGGTCCTTCCCAGTTCATCATACCGCCAAGCATGTTAATGACACTAAACCCCTGTCCTTCAAGAAATTGTGCAGCTAATCCACTGCGGTTCCCTGATCGGCAAACCATAACATATTCCTGATTCTTATCCAGCTCATGCATACGGAATTCAATTAATCCAAGCGGAATATGAATAGCTGAAGCTATCTTTCCTTCTTTTACTTCATCTGCTTCCCGCACATCAATGATATTTAATTTTTTTCCTGCAGCAAGCTGCTGCTCTACTTCATTAACAGTCATTGTTTTCATTTAATATTCTCCCCTTTATCTCCAGGCGCTTACTCCGCCTTTAATATTTGTAATGTTCTTATATCCGGCTTTTTTTAGAATTTCGGTTGCTTTGCTGCTTCTCATTCCACTTTGACAAATAACAACTACTTCCTTATCTCTTGATAACTGTCCCATTTTCTGGTGAAGCTGATGAAGAGGCATGTTCTTAAATCCTGGAATATGGAAGCTCTTAAATTCAGCTGATGTTCTTACATCAATGTATTGCTTTGTTTTGTCCTTCATTTCATTCTTCAGCTGAGCAGTTGTCATCTGTTTTACTCCCTTTACAGGAATCAGCTTCAGAACGAGAAAAATAATAAGCAGGGTTATAATAATTCCATTTGCAACAGTCATTTGCCTACCTCCAAATATATATCGTTCCTTCTTTATACCTTATGGGGTATATTGTAACTTAATAAAAAAAGGAAGTCAACTGACCATCATCGGCTTTTAACAAGTAAGTTGACAGCCTCTTCAATCATGATGGAACTCTCAATTCCCTTTTCAGCGTTTTCAACAATACATTGTTCAATATTGGAACTGACAATAACTGCAATTGCTTTATCAATTGCTGATCTTGAAGCTGTTAGCTGGGTAATGACAGATTTGCAATCTTTTTCATCCTCCATCATTTTTAAAATCCCTCTAAGCTGACCTTCCGCCCTTTTGATTCGATTTTTAGTTTTTGCATCGTATAACACACGCTTCACCCCATTTCAGTTTTATTTTACACAGTGACAATCAGGCATTGAAAAACCAACTATCTTAAACCCTTTTTTTCTCAGCATCCTTACTCCCACATTTTTCTCTAATGAGCTGGAGGCAACTAAATGGATCTGGTTATAAGGTATATCGTTTATATGCCGATTTATATATGGAATGGGCAAATTGATCGCTCCGGGTATTTCACAATGACAGGAATCATTATATTCCCTGACATCCAGCAGGGCTATTCCTTCCTGGGGCAGGCATTGATCTAAATGATAACAAGGTATGTTTCTAATAGGATAATACCTTTTAAATAAAGGGAAACTGGCTAGCAGCAAGGTTAAAATAATCAGCAGCATAGTTCTCTCCTCTGCGTAAATAATTCAATTACAATTCATATAATATACCCTATTGGGTATATAGTCAACACTTTTTTTACAAATAGAAAAACACCCGCATGGGTGTTTTTCATTAGCAGCAGTCGCTGTCATTGCCTAACAGAACCAGTCTTTCATTTTCCTGATCATGGTCAAGAATCATACTTTCTGTATGCGGTTTGATTTCCGGGTCGATTGCCACCTGGATCTCATTTATTGTTTCGATTATATCATCTGCTTCCGGCTCATCCAGAGCCAGTCCAATTTGAGGGCCACCTCAGCCAAAGCCTGCAAAATAAACTCTAATGCCGCCCGTATTTTTCTCTTGAAGAACCTGTTTCAATAAGTCTCGAGCTGAATCTGTAATTTTCAAGATCATCATCCTTTCCTCAGTTTATCAATGGCTAAAAAGAAAATATTAATATCGGGGAGTCATCTAGTTACCTTTTTAATACCCCCGCCTGTACACGTTAATATTACTTCAATACTCCTTGGAAAGGGAAGTATTTAGTTTTATTCTGCCCATTTTTTAAAAACCTGAAAAAAAAAGACGAACCACAACATACTTTGGTTCGTCCGTCATTTTTATAAATATTTTCTGTGGATGCTCTTCCCATCGTAAGTGAAAAGCATATTCTTGCCTTCAACAATGGTTTCCATATGGACGCCTCTGCCCCAAAGCTGATGTACATATGGAAGTACTTTTTCAAGATATTTAAGATCAAGCTCCACACCTTCAAACCAGTGCTTTAAGTATAGTTCACCATTCTTCATATAATCGCCGTCAGTAACCGTCAAATATGGGAATCCTCCATTTACACGCATGCTGACAAGCTGATCGCGCACATGCTCCCACTGTTTATCCACTACTTTATAATCCTTGCCCTGTTTTTGGAACAGATACATATCTTCTCTCATGACAAGGTCTTTTGTTAAATAATTTCTTAAAAATGATATATCTGACTCGATTTCACGAACCTCGAACATTTTTTCCCGGCCTGAATTTGGCACTGCCCCGCGCCTTTTCATTTCCTCAGTCGGATTGTTATATCGTTCTTCAATATCTTCAAAAATCTTCAGACCCAGATAATATGGATTGATTCCGGTCTTGGACGGCTGCACAACCCCTGCATTCAACTTTGCAAATTCCAGCGCTTCAGCAGATGTCAAATCCATTTCCCTTAAGATGCGCTGATGCCAATACGATGCCCAGCCTTCATTCATAATTTTAGTTTCCAGCTGCGGCCAAAAATAGAGCATTTCTTCCCGCATCATCGTTAATATATCCCGCTGCCAGTCGGTTAGCTCCCTGCTGTAGCTCTCTATAAACAGCAATAAATCTTTTTCCGGTTTCGGAGGGAATTTCTTATTTTTCTTCTTTGGTTCATGCTTCTTGTTTCTTTCATCCAAACCCCATAAATCATCATAAGGGCTGGCCGCTGCCGTATCACCGCTGCTTTCATACTCATCATCCGAACTCCAGGCTAGCTTCGGCCTCATAAGAGAAGGATCAATATGCTCCTCAATTGCCAGCACGGCATCAAGGAAGGTTTCCACTTCCTTCTTCCCAAACTCAATTTCATAATGCCTTATTCTTTCAGCAGTGGCAGCCATGCTCTCTACCATGTCCCTCTTTGTGTTTTGAAAACGCACATTATTTTTAAAGAAATCACAATGTGCTAAAACATGCGCCACAATTAATTTGTTTTGGATAAGGGTATTTGAATCCAGCAGAAACGCATAGCAAGGATCCGAGTTAATTACGAGCTCATAAATTTTTGATAATCCCAAATCATAATGCAGCTTCATTTTATGAAACTGTTTTCCAAAGCTCCAATGCGAAAACCTGGTCGGCATGCCATAAGCGCCAAATGTATAAATGATTTCGGCTGGGCAAATTTCATACCTCATAGGGTAATAGTCCAAACCAAACCCATTTGCAATTTCAGTAATTTCCTGAATGGCATATTCCAATGATTTATTATCTTCCTCCCGCATTGCCACTCCCCCTTTTAGTCCTTACCATAATCTATGAACCAACAAGAGGATTGATGAGTAGTCTCTTCATAAGCTTGGAACAAATTACATCAAAAAGCGGAGCATTTCGCCCCGCTTTTATTTGTGCTATTGCGCTTTTCTCTCCACAGTGATGCTAACCGCTTTATTATCTTTAAGGTTATGTGTGACCATCACCAGTACGTTTACTGGATTCCCGTTTTCTTTTACGGTAAAAGTAAAGGTATCTGTTACATCTGTTTCAGTAACTTTCTTTCTTCCTCCATACTGATAATCCACCACTTCTTCCCCAGGGTAGTCTTCTTTTACAACTGCGACGGCAATTCTTCCATATTTTTCATAATCCGGTTTTTGTACAGCTCCTGCCAATGAACCTCCCCCGGCTATTAAACAAATCAGCATAAAGATGGATAAATACTTTTTCATTATTCCCTCCAAAGCATATGTCGTTACTTATATTTTTGACCCAGGCTTTGATTTTATGTAACTGAATTTCCTTTAAATGAATTTAGCCAATATATACAGGTAAATGATGAAAACCCATGAATATCAACAAGTCCAAGATTTACTTTGAAATAATATGCCGCATCATCATAAACTATAATCAACTCCTGGAAGAGGAGGAGAGGACAAATGAATAAAGTGGATTACGACCGTGCGTTATATTATACACACCGGTCTGAATGGGATAACCTGCTGATCCTGATGGTCAGGACGGAAGATCAGTTTCTTTCAAAGAAAATTGAACATTTCCTGCATGCCTACAATTTCGAAAATGATTATTCTGTCATTGAAAAACATTTATACTCACTGCTTAGATATATTGACCATGCCAATGAATTATCGGAAAAACAGCTGCCAAACACTGTATTTTATGAACTAACCTGACAAAAGAATTCCACCAATAATAAAACACGGATTTTTTAGTCCGTGTTTTTGTTTTTTTATTGTTTTAATTCCTGCTTAATTTGATCATATGCCCTCATATATATATGAAGTTCATTTATTAAGCCCTCTACCAGTTTGGCTGGTTCCTCAAAAAGGCCATCATTTTCATAATCAAAACAATGCGGGTCAAGGACAAGCTGTTTAGGTATAACATTGGCATACACGCCTCTGCCGGCAATTCTTAAATTATTCAGCGCATTGATACCGCCTTTTCCGCCGCCTGCCACAACCAGCAGACCGACTGGCTTATGGGCAAATTGCTCACTCCCCAGGAAATCCAGCGCATTTTTTAATGCTCCGCTCATGGCACTGTGATACTCAGGGGATGCCAGAATAACTCCATCAGAGTCAGCAATCTGCTGGCGCAAATTTTTAACAGCAGGCAGCCCATATTGTTCTTCTGTTCCATTGTATAAAGGAATTTCTCCAAGGCTTAAGTCGATCAGTTCAGCATTATATTTTCTTGCAATATAACGGGAGGCTATTCCCGTGCGTCCCTTCATTCGCGGACTTCCATTAATAATTGTAAGCTTCATTATAAACTCTCCTTTAAGATCCTATATTATTTAGTATATAGAAACATGCGCTTTTACACATCGTCAGGATGGCTGAGTTTTATAAAGCCTGTTTTAGTACTAATTCAGTAAATATTTCCTCAGACTTTTGGATGAGTTTTTATTTTGTCTCGGCAATTCCATGACGCACGGCATAAAGTGCTGCCTGTGTCCTGTCTGCGAGTTCTAACTTGGACAGCAGGTTGGAAACATGGGTTTTAACTGTCTTTTCTGTGATAAAAAGAGATGAAGCTATTTCTTTATTGCTTTTTCCTTTTGCGATCTCTCTCAGAACCTCGAGCTCTCTCTTTGTCAGCTCTTCAAGCGGCTGTCTTTCCGTACTGTTTTTATTCGTTAAATGTGTAAGCAGATGGGAGGTGGCTTTTGGATGAAGCTGGTTCTCTCCTTTCATCAGCTGGATTATTGCCTGAACGAGGATATCCGGCTCAATATCTTTCAGCTGATATCCTGATGCGCCCGCCTCTATGGCGGGTATTACATGATCCTGGTCTGAAAAACTTGTGAGTATCATGATTTTCACATCAGGATCATTCAGTTTAATCTGCCTTGTGGCTTCAATCCCATTCATTACAGGCATATCCAGGTCCATTAATACAACATCCGGCTGGTGTGTTTGCATCATCTCAACAGCTTCAAGGCCGTTTTTTGCCTCCCCGATAATTTCGATTTCCTGCTGAGTTTTGAGAAAAAATACAAGTCCCCTTCTTACAACATGATGATCATCCGCTATTAAAACCTTGATGGCCATTTATTTCCCTCCCTTTTCCAAAGGAATGATAATTTCAATATTCGTTCCTTTGTTTGGCTCTGTTATTATTTTGAATATACCATTCAGTGCTTCTGTCCTTTTCTTCATGCTTTTGAGACCTAGAGAAGGGATATCATTTTCATGATAATGAAACCCTCTGCCGCAATCGGAAATCATCATGGTAACTGTTCTTTCATCCACAGTCAGTACCACATCAGCTGTTGACTCACCGGAATGTTTCTTGCAGTTTGCCAGAGCTTCCTGGCCAATTCTCCAAAGTGTTTCTTCAACTTTACCCGGAAGACAAATTACACCCTTAACTTTTGAGTTTAGCTTCAGGCCAAGCATTTGACTGTAAGTCTGCATAGCACATATAATTCCATTTTCCAGTCCGCGCGGTTTGAGCTGCCAGATAAGCGCTCTCATCTCGCTTAAGGCTTCCTGTGCGAGATCCTGCATGTAGGAAAAGGTTTCTTTCATTTCCGGGTTATCAGCCATTTCCGCTCCTCCTCTCGCCGTCAAGCTTAGAGAGAACAAAAGCTGGTTTACAGAATCATGCAGGTCCCTTGCCAGCCGGTTTCTTTCCGCAGCAAGTGCCGTCTCTTGTTCGAGCTGTGTGAGCTTGATCCGTTTTATAGCCGTTCCGATTTGGAAAGCAACAGATTCCAGCAAAGCTAATTCTTCCGGTGAAAAATGGGTTTTGGCAGGTGAACCAATATTAAGTACACCAAACTTTTCCTCTCCTGCTCTCAGCGGTACGGAGGCATGATGGGTTAGCCCATTGGTATCTTTTCTTTGCTCGGCAATTGCATCTTCTATTCTTTTGCATTCAATTATATTTGAAGCTTTGTTTAATCTGCCGTCATTATAGCGGTCAATACACCAGCAATCTCCCATGCACATCGGCCTGCAGTTATCCGCGGAAAGGGCAGGGGGCAGTTTCTCTTCTGCTGCCAGGCGGAACTCCCCATGGCTGTCGATCAAAAATACCCATCCCGTTTCCAGGCCCGTGATGTGAAGCAGTTTTTGCAGCACCTCTTTAAGAAGTGAATCTATTTCTGTTCCTTCATTCAGTAGCTCTGCTATTTCTTTTAATATTCCGATTTCTGATTGTCTTTTTTTCCCCAACACCCGGATCCCCCTTGGTCCTTGTCATATATGTACTTTTTATTATATAACTTCTTTCCCCATACTTCCTTGGCATTTAGGAGGAAGCGGCCTGCGACTAAAGTTGCAGACAGGAAAAGTTCCCTTACTAAAAACACCGAAGAGCATTCCTCTTCGGTGCAACATTCTATGCTATTGGGTAGTTTTGAACAAATGGATGAAGAACGATTTCGTCTATCATCATGTGTTTCGGTGCTGATGCCATGTAAACAACAGCGTTTGCGATATCTTCGACCTTCAGCCAATCTTTTTTCTCTTCGAGTCCCTGCTTTGATTCTGCAAAAAACGTATCAACCATTCCAGGATTTATGGTTCCGACACGGATACCGTATTCTCTGACTTCCTGAGCTAAAGATCCCGAGAAGCCTTGAACTGCGTATTTTGTTGCCGTATAGGCTGATCCATTCGGGATCGTATACCTGGCTACATCTGAAGAAATGGTAATGATTGTACCTGATTTCCGCTCTTTCATATGCGGCAGTACTGCCCTGCTTCCGAGAAAAACTCCCTGCACATTGACTTCAAAGACCTTTTTCCACTCATCCAGTGTCGTTTCATCAACCTGTTTAAAAAAGCCCATACCTGCATTGTTCACAAGAAGGTCAAGCTGCCCGTATGTCTGAAGAGTTTTTTCAACTGCTGCCTTTACTTGTGCTTCATTTGAGATATCCGCCTGAATGGGCATTACATCTGAAAATCCCATTTTATTGAGGGCTTCTGCAGATTGGTGTATTTCCCCTGAGCTGCCAATCAGAGTCAGCTTCATGCCCTGCTGAGCCAGCTTAACAGCGATTTCCTTGCCGATCCCTCTGGATGCACCTGTTACTATTGCCGTTTGTCCCTTTAACATTGAATCTTCCTTTCTGTTAACACTTCTGGGTGTGAGAATTTATTTTGATACTGAAATACCCATTCTTTCTTCGACGATGCCCATAAATGCTTTTTGGACGGATTCCAGTTTTTCCTTGCTGCCGGCTAATGATGAGTCATTGATTCCAAAGTAAAATTTAATTTTCGGTTCTGTACCTGACGGCCTTAGGCAGATCCAGTTCCCTTCTTCGAAGAAATACTTAATAACATTGGACTTTGGCAGGCCGATATTTTCCTCTGTTCCATCTGCTTCCGTTCTGATTCCTGTTAAGTAATCTTCAACAGCCTGAACTTTCATGCCTTCAAGTTCCTTTATCGGATTAGTGCGGAAAGATGCCAGTGTCTGCTGGATTTTTTCAGCTCCTTCAATTCCTTTGAGAGTCATTGAATTTAATCCTTCAAGGAAATAGCCAAACTCATCAAATAAGCTGAGCAATGCCTCATAAAGGGACATGCCTTTCTTTTTATAATAAGCCGCCATTTCTGTTGCAAGCAGGGCTGCCTGGATAGCATCTTTGTCCCTTGCAAAGTCGCCGATTAGATATCCATAGCTTTCCTCATAGCCAAACAGGAAGCAGTATTCACCCGACTCTTCATATTCCTTGATTTTTTCTGCAATGAATTTGAAGCCAGTTAAAACATCAATGGTTTCTACTCCAAAAGACGAGGCAACCCTGCGGCCAAATTCAGATGTAACAATCGTTTTTAGCATGATGCCATTGTCAGGCAGTGTATTCTTTTCTTTCTTCTGAGAAAGTATGTAGTGAAGCAGCAGCGCCCCTGTCTGATTTCCTGTCAAAAGAACATACTCACCTTCTTTGTTCTTCGCAGCGATTCCAAGCCGATCGGCGTCCGGGTCTGTAGCAATTAATAAATCTGCATTGGCTTCTCTTCCATCTCTCATTGCCAGCTCAAATGCATCTTTTTCCTCTGGATTAGGGCTCTTTACTGTTGAGAACTCAGGATCCGGGAGCTCCTGTTCCTTTACCACATGCACATTTACATAGCCAAGCGCTGACAATGCCTCTCTGACAGGCTTATTGGCCGTACCGTGAAGAGGCGTAAATACTACGCTCACATCCGCTTCATTTGCGGCACCGGGATTTTCTGAAATGGTAAGAAGCTGCTTTTGATAGGCCTGATCAACTGTTTTGCCGATCATGGTAATAAGCCCTTTTTCCTTTAACACATCTTCATCCATTACTTCTATCAGCAATTCGTTTTCCAATTCATTTACCTTGCTTATAACAATATCAGCTTCCGCGGGAATCAGCTGAGCCCCATCAGATCCATAGACCTTATAACCATTGTATTCCGGCGGATTATGGCTGGCTGTAATGACTATGCCTGCATACGCATGCAGGTACCTGACTGCGAATGAAAGTTCGGGAGTTGGACGAAGCTCGTCAAAAACATATGTCTGTATGCCCCTGCTGGCAAGTGTTTTAGCCGCTTCCATTGCAAATTCCGGAGACATGTGGCGTGAATCATAAGCAATAGCCACTCCCCTATTTTTTGCTTCCAGTCCTTTTTCCTCTATGTATGCCGCTAATCCTGCAGATGCCTTTCGGACAGTATATATATTCATGCGGTTTGTTCCCGGGCCAATTTCCCCGCGCATGCCGCCTGTTCCGAATTCCAGTCCCTTATAAAATGCTTCTTCAAGGAGCTTTTCATTTCCCTGCAGACGTTTTAGCTGTTCTAATAATTCATTGTCCAGATCCTCATGGTTTATCCATCGTTCTGCTGCTGTTTTCCATTCCATTGTATGACCTCCTAAAAAAGCTTCTGCATATCCTTTTCGAGTTCCAGATGGATATTCCTTTTAAAAATATCCGAGTTATTTTGACAAATTCCACCCTTAGATTATGTATGTCCAATAAAAGCATTTGAGCGCCAGTTGAAAGGCGCTCAAGCTGCAACTATATATTACTTCTTATATTTAATGCTGTAAATATCATGCCTGCGGTCTTTTAGCTGGCGCACCGTGCCATCCTGCCTCTGGCGGCGGAGGATTTCCAGATCAACATCACCGATCAGGACCATTTCAATATTTGGATTTGTTTCCCCTACAATTCCATCCCTGGCAAACTCAAAATCGGATGGTGCAAAAATGGCAGATTGTGCATACTGAATATCCATATTCTCTGTTTGCGGAAGATTGCCGACCGTACCTGAAATAACCGTGTATATTTGATTTTCAACAGCACGCGCCTGAGCACAATAGCGTACCCTTAAATACCCCTGGCGATCTTCGGTACAGAAAGGGGTAAATATAATTTTGGCACCTTTTTCTGTCGCAATTCTCGCAAGCTCAGGGAACTCGATGTCATAGCAGATTTGAATGGCTATTTTCCCGCAGTCCGTATCAAATACCTTTACTTCATCTCCGCGGCTGATTCCCCACCATTTCCGCTCATTTGGCGTAATATGGAGCTTATACTGCTTTTCAATCGTTCCATCCCGGCGGAAAAGATATGCGATATTATAAATCTCATCATCCTCTTCTTTAACAAAGTGAGAGCCGCCAATGATATTGATATTATATCTGACTGCCAAATCCGTAAATAACTCGATGTATTGCTCAGTGTATTCTGTCAGCTTTCTGACCGCAAGGCTTGGTGAACGTTCTTCCAAAAAGGACATCAGCTGGGTAGTAAATAACTCGGGAAAAACGGCAAAATCGGACCCTGAGTCAGAAGCTACATCTGTAAAATATTCCACCTGATGGGCAAATTCATCGAAGGATTTTATCTGCCTCATTAAATATTGAACCACGCATATACGGACCGGGTAGCTCGTTTTATAAAAGCGTTTGCTCATTGGTCTGTAGTCGACATTATTCCATTCCATCAGGGTTGCATATTTATTTGACTGTACATCGTCAGGCAAATAGTTGGGATTAATCCTCATAAGGGTAAATCCATTCAGGAGCTGAAAGGATAAAACCGGGTCATAGATTTTATGAAGCGACACTTCGTTAACATATTCCCGCGGGTTCATTTCATTGGAGTATTTATGATAGTTTGGAATTCGTCCGCCTATGATGATGCTTTTTAAATTTAAAGACCTGACAAGCTCCTTCCTTTCTTCATACAGGCGATGGCCGATTTTCATTCTGCGGTAATCAGGATGAACCATTACTTCTATTCCATACAGGTTATAGCCTTCCGGATTATGGTTCGTTATGTATCCTTTGTCTGTCACATCATCCCAGGAATGACGGTCATCATACTCATCAAAGTTTATTATAAGGCTTGAACAGGATCCGATGATTTCTCCGTCATATTCTGCAACAAACTGGCCTTCCGGGAAAATTTCCAGATGGCTTTCAAGCTGATCCTTCTTCCAGGGAACCATGCCGGGAAAACATAACTCCTGAAGGGCAATGATATGATCTATATCTGAATGCCGGGTATTTCTGATAATCATTTTCTTCTCGAATTTCGTTAAATCAAGCTTTGTCAATGGTGGTGCACTCCTTCGGAAATAATAATTATCATGGGAGCTAAAAGGACCTTAGCCTCTCCAGTGATATACAAATCTTTTCCCTTTTTTGCTGCATTCGTAACTTCTTAAGTAAATTCCCTCTTAATTATCTTGCTTCTTTTCCTTTGTATATATTTCTATAAAGGTGTTAAATGTCTTCTTTTTATTGTAACCGTTAATATCTTTGCCACAAAAGCCCCATTTCTGCTAATTGTCTGCACATGTTGATTTACAAGGGATGTCCAATAGCTTTATAATTTTAGAGTACATATTAATAAGGAGATTATTATGGAGAAAACACAAACAGACCGGCGGGAGAATTTGCTGTTTATTGCCTGGGCAGCTTCGATTCTTGCTATGTTCGGCAGCCTTTATTTTTCGGAAATCAGGCAATATGAACCGTGCGAGCTTTGCTGGTATCAGAGGATTGTCATGTATCCCTTTGCTGTCATACTAGGCTTGGCTGTGGTTAAGAAGGATTATCGCATCAGCTTATATACAATGGTGTTATCTGCTGTTGGAGCCGGCATTTCCATCTACCACTACTCCATCCAGAAGATTTCATTTATGGCTGATCGTGCAGCAGCATGCGGGAGAGTTCCCTGTACAGGGCAGTATATTAATTGGCTGGGATTTGTTACAATTCCTTTTTTAGCATTAACAGCTTTTATTATTATTTTTATTTGCAGTTACCTTATCTGGAAGAAAACGAAGGAGGCAGCAGAATAATGAAAAAGGTCATTATATTTCTTGCCATTATCGTTGCATTATTTGCAGCAGTTGGAATGTTAACTAAAATGCAAAACGAAGAAAAAGTGTCAGAGAAAAATCCATATGGAAAGGATTCACTTCATCCTGAAACAGTCAAACAGCTTGAAGACCCGAATTATCAAAACCTGATCCTTCCCGAGGAATTGGACAAAAAGTTAGATGAAAAAGAAGATGTAACGGTTTATTTTTATAGCCCGACATGCCCTCATTGCCAAAAGACTACCCCTGTGGTGGCTCCGCTTACAGAAGATATGGGTATTGATCTGGTGCAATTCAACCTGCTTGAATTTGAAGACGGCTGGGATAATTACGGAATTAAGGAAACTCCAACAATCGTTCAATACAAAGACGGCAAAGAGGTTAACAGGATTACCGGTTCTCAGGAAAAGGAAGTTTTTGAACAGTGGTTTAATGAGAATTCCAAATAACCAAAAAACGCCTGCAGGCAGCAGGCGTTTTCTCATACAAGCATTTCATTTGCGGCTTTAGCATAAACACTGAATAAATCATTCCGGAGCATTCTCTCTCCGCAAAAATGACTGTAATCAAACGGAAAGGATAAGCCGAATTCTTGAAGTATTTGAACATTCTTGAAGAATATCGCTTCATATTTGCCGCTCATTGGGCGGGATTCAAGAATAGCCATGAGCGTCTGCAGCCCTGCTATAACCTGATATGCCTCCTTTAATGTTCCAAAGTATTCAAAGTGTCTGGTAGAAGTATGTAAAACCCTCTGCTGTTCAAATTCTCTTATATCATCGTCAGTGAAATAAAGAGGAAACACATTTGAATAGAATTTTCGTATTAATTCTTGAATTTTTTGTTCCTGATCAGGAGTTGATGCAAATACAACCTTCACTGATAACCCACCTTTGTAATCCTTGTAATCAGTTCGTAATATATACATAAGAATATCATATTCTAAAAGCTCTTTAGGGTGGTAATTATACCCATGGAGCAGGGATTTGCTGGTATTTATTCCTCCTCCGGAAATAGATGGAACAGGTGTAATGCAAAATAAATAGTTCTAAAGCTCTATAATAACCCCATTTTCAGCAAAATAAAAGGGTATTTTCAATATTACAATAATTTTTAAGATCAACTATTCCTTTTATCAGCTGTCTTTAAAGGCTAAAATATTATTGTCATTAATTTATATGTAATAAAGGTAAGATTATTCAATCAGGATAAGGAGTAATTTATGGTAAAACTGCAAAGGTTTGGTGAATGGTGTGAAATAGAAGTACCTGGCCACTGGGAAGGATATTCAATCGAATATATTGTCCGGTCATTATGGGGAGCACCAAAGAAACAAACACACAATATGAGAATGGAAAAACAGGTGTTATCGAATGATGAACCTGCCAATTGGACAAAACCGGTGCATGCAGGAGATAAATTAAAGTTTCAATTTTTCGAGGATAAAGATCCAGGCGTTATTCCATCTTATTATGAGATTGATGTTCTTTTTGAAGATGACCATATGCTTGTTTTGAATAAACCTGCCGGCATGGACACGCATCCTAACTCACCGGATCAAGCGAATACCCTCGCAAACGCCGCAGCTTTTCATATGCAAATGCAGGGGGAGTATAGAGGCATAAAACATATACATCGCCTGGATCGTGATACAACCGGTGCCATATTATTTGCGAAGCATGCATTAGCGGGGGCTATTCTGGATAAAGAGCTGGAAGAAAGAAGAATTAAGCGCACATATTTGGCTTTAGTCCATGGCAAAATTTTAAAAAACAAAGGAACCATCAGGGAACCAATCGGGCGCGACAGGCATCATCCAACCAGGAGAAGGGTATCCCCAGGCGGTCAGCCTGCTTCAACGAACTATGAATTAATTGAGTACTATCCTAAACAAAATCTTTCACTTATAAAGTGCCGTTTGGATACAGGCAGAACACACCAGATCCGTGTTCATCTAAGCCATATTGGACATCCTCTTGCCGGGGATACTTTATATGGCGGGAAACCTGTTTTTGCACGGCAGGCACTGCACGCAGTAAAGCTTGAGATTCCGCACCCATTCTTAGAAGAGGATATTGTCTGTCATGCGCCTTTCCTGGATGCTCCCGGGATTTTCAAAGGAATTGACCCATATCGTTTCTAACTTAGAGCTGCCTTATCTTAAGGCAGCTTTAGTTTTCTAAGGCTGTTTTCGCAAAGTTTGTTGCTATTTATATTATATTTACTGAGTTGATTGTAGTGGAAGGTGCGAGACTCCTACGGGAGTAGCGGGACAGGTGAGACCCCACAGACGCGCAGCGTCGAGGAGGCTCACCGCCCGCCCCGTGGAAAGCGAGCATCCTGGAACGGAAATCAACGGACAACATTGATAAGCGAAAAACAACAATTTATACGAAAAGAGCCTTTTCTAAAAAGCAGAAGGATAAATGCAAAAAAAGAAGCCCCAAATGGGACTTCTTTAGATTAATTCTATTAGTCATGAGATTTACGCATAGCCCTCATGATGAAGCCTACGATGAATACAAGCAAGATAGCACCAATTAAAGCAGGAATAATAGCAAAGTCAGCTACGACTGGACCCCAATCACCAAGAATTAATGAACCTAACCATGCACCAATGAAACCAGCGATGATGTTACCAATAATTCCGCCTGGAATATCTCTTCCTAAAATCATACCTGCTAACCAACCAATGATACCACCTATAATTAATGCCCATAAAAAGCTCATCATTGAAAATCACTCCTCGTTTTAATTTAGTTTAGCTTTTGTTCAGATAAAGAATTTCATTCAGCTGCGCAGCTTTTGGTGATCTTATCTGCTTGTACAATTAAATTACCCAGGAATCATTATCTAAAACCAAAAATTTAAAAACTATTCTTCTGGAAAAATTTTATAAAACAAAAAAACACCCTTCAGAATGTTATTGCATAAGGATTTTAAAAGTTAAAATTGTCCGGATCGGCATAAAAACGATGGTTAATATTTAATGTATTCTACTGACTCATGTGATCTTCAGTTAATTCAAAATCAAAAGCGATTGCATTAGTGATGCAATCGCCCATCTATATAAACGGCACATGCCGGGATTTTATTTTTTCGCACCCCTTTCCATTTTTTCTCAGGTAAAAATGATTTTCCCGATGAAAAAATGTCCTAAACAAAGGACAGGATCATTTTCGAAAAAAATAAGCAGCTGACAAAATCAGCTGCTGAAGGTTTAAACTATTATGAAATTGCCTTGTTTCGATCCATAAAAATATAATCGGTGTAGAGGCCGTGTCATGGCGACATAAAGCAATTTAATGTCCAGTTCAGAATCTCTGGAAAACTCCTCTTCCATGGACAGGATCATAACGGCATCAAATTCAAGTCCCTTGGCCAAGTATGATGGCACGATAACGATTTCATCCTTCGGTATGCTTTCCTGTTCCTGCAGCAGTTTAAAAGGAAGCCTCGCATGCTTTTCAAAAAGGCTGTGAATGAGCTGACAGTCTTTCATCGTTTTCCCGATCACCGCAAATGTTTTATACTCTTCTTCTTTCAAGGACATGACCTGTTCCTCAAGCTGTTTTACCAGCTCGCCCCCATCTTTCCTCCTGATAAACTCAGGATTTCTGCCATGGCGGACGACCGGCTCCACCTCGGGGAATGAATAAGGAAGAAGTTTAAGTAATTTATTTGCTTTTTCCATAATTTCCACTGTAGTACGATAGCTTTTCTGAAGCTCTGTATATGTTGCACGGGGGAAAATATAGTCCAGGACTTCCTGCCAGCTCGTGAGCCCCCTGTAGGAATGAATTCCCTGGGCAAGATCCCCCACTAGTGTAAACATATCTGTATCAAGTGACTTTTTTAATGAGAGAAGTTCCATAAAGCTGTAGTCCTGGGCTTCATCAATGACGATATTTTTCGCCTTCAGCTCTTTGGGAATGCCAAAAAGGCTTTCCTGCAGGTAAAGCATCAAAGCTAAGTCTTCCCTCTCATACACTTTTTTTCTAAACAACTTCCGGCAATATTCACAAAGTTTGTGTGCATCGTCAACAGGCAATTTTCCGCCTGATAATTTTGAAAGACGTACAGGGTCTTCAAATAGGTCTTTGTAATACCTGACCAGGCTTTTTTTCGGGAATTGCTTCATGTATTTTGGCACAGCTGTCCTGAAGCTTCTCTTAAGTTCTTCCAGTCTGGATGCCTTTTTATCAAGCGCATCGGAAACATACTGCCTTCTTTTTTCAGGATCTTTTCCTCTGTACAGGGCCCTTTCGATTCTCTCGTCATAATACGTTTCGATTTTCTTAATGATATTTTTCTTTTTCTTAGCCAGATCGTTTTGAAGCACAGCCTTCAACTTTTCCAGCCTTCGATATAGAGGCAGGTATTTGTAATCCTCCAAAAAAAGCTGATAGAATTTTTTGCGGCTGAAAAGCCTGAATTTATCTACCATAAAATCATCACTGGGGCAGAAGCTATTATATATTTCTCTGAGGTAATTAGTAAGAATGGTTTGAAATACAGGCGAACCTTTAATAGATGATGCCCAGGCTGCAAGGTTTACTTCTTCACCTCCCTGGTCTTCAAGCAGGTTCACGAGTTTGCTGTCAGCAGCCATTTTTAGATCCTCGCCAAGACACTCCAGGACATATTCCTGGTAAGTTGTCTGTCGGACTCTCTCCACCCCAAGTTCCGGGAGCGCCTCTGAAATATAATCAATGAAAAGCCTGCTCGGCGCCAATATCATCAGCTGTTCCGGGGCAAAGTTTTCTTTGTATTGATAAATGAAATAACTTATCCTATGCAGTGCAATGGTTGTCTTACCGCTGCCTGCCGCCCCCTGCACAATGATGGGCTTATTCAAATCAGCACGTATTATTTTATTCTGTTCTTCCTGTATGGTTGAAATAATTTCAGTGAGGCGGTTGCTTGAGCTTTTGGACAGTGATTCCTGAAGCAATTCATCTGTAGTCGTGAGGTCAATGTCCCGGATTTCATCCAGAAACCCGTCTTCTATCATATATTGCCTTTTCAACGACAAGTGTCCCGTAAAGCTTTCTTCATAAGAATCGTATTGAACCTCTCCCAGTCTGCCTTCATAATATAAATTGGCTATCGGAGAGCGCCAGTCAACAATAATCTGCTCCTGATTTTCTCTTGAATACAATGAAGTTTTGCCTATGTACAGGATCTCTTCTTCGTTTAAATCCTGCCTTAAGAAATCAATTCTGGCAAAGTAAGGTTTTTTCCGGGCCTTTTTCAGCTGCATTAATTCATCTTTGGACATTTCAAAAAAAAGGGCATTTGTCAGGAGCGAAGAGTAACTTAAGCTGGATTCAAGCCAGTCAACGTCTTCAAAAGCTTCTTTCATATTTTCCTGAAACTTGTCTTTGCTGGATTCTGACGTTTTAATCACGACATCAATATAACGTTTCGTAAATTCAAGCCGCTGAACTTCTTTCTGAAAATCGGGGTGTTCAAATTGGGATGACATATGTTTCTCCTTTCAAATTTTTTCAGCCGCAATGGAGAAATACATATGAGCGTACGCGTGGGCAGAAAAATATATTATCAGAAAAGTCTGCAATAATCAAGTGGTGACAGGCACCGCCCGAAATTTGTCGAATTGCACAGATATATACATCAGCAATCATTTTAATTTATAATATGAAAAAATACATTTCAGGAGGTGATGGGAATGGCCATTGCAGTTGCAATGCCTGATAATGCAGCGTCTCATGCAAAGCCTGATATTGGTGGCGATACTTTGCATGAGGCGGTAATGAATTAAATATTATCGCCCATTCAGCTAAAACCATTTCTGATATCGGCTTTGCACCTTATTCATTTTTTATTATCAAAATAAATAAGGAGCTGGCAGAAATGAGTTATGTAAAAGCTAATGCCGTTTTACCGGAGAATCTGATCGCTGAGATTCAAAAATACGTTCAGGGTGAGGCTATTTATATTCCCAAACCGGAAAAGGACTACCGAAAATGGGGTTCCCGCTCTGGAGCAAGAAAAGCTCTGGATGAAAGGAACCATTCTATAAAAGGCGCCTTTCAGAACGGCAAAACCATCACCCAATTGGCGGAGGAATATTTTCTTTCCGCTGAAACAATCAAAAAAATAGTTTATAAAAAATGAATTTTCCGCACTGAACTTTGTTCAGTGCTTTTTCATATGCCAAGTTCGTTTCCTAATCATTTTATCCATTTACATTTTTATGCCATTCTTATAATGTGAGGTTGATATATAAAGGTGCTGAAAGTATAGGAGTGTGTATAATGGAACCTTTTATAAGGAATGATCAATATAATTTTATTAAATATCAGACGCAAGTGCTAATTAATGGCCATGCATCTGTCAATGATACAGGGGTGCTGAATGCACTGAAATCCCTTTCTGCTGAAAAGGTATTGGGTCTTTTTGCAGAGATGAGTGAGGAACAAAACCAGCTTCTTTCCCCAGTCAGTGATATTAAAGAAAGAGATCAGGCAGATGCCTTCTTAGCGCATATAAAGGAATATGTAATACCCTTTCCGTCTATAACTGAACAATCGATCAAAAAACTGTTTCCCAAGGCAAAAAAACTAAAAATGCCAGCACCTGAAAATATCGATTTCAGGGAAATAAGTTACTTGGGATGGGACGACAAGGGTACAAACAGGAAATACATGATCAGCCTGCTGGATGGCAAGCTGACTGGCATATACGGAACATTTAGACCTCTTGGCAAAAAAGGAATCTGTGCCATCTGCAACAAACTCGAAGAAACAGGCATGTTCTTGACTGAGGTTAAGGGTTCTCAGTTAGGCACCTATACCAAAAGAGGGAATTACATTTGTCGGGACAGCCGCAAGTGCAATGAAAATTTGATTACACTTGAAAAACTGCATGATTTTATTGGAAGGCTGAAAGGCTAGATTGTCATTTCCCCATAATTAAGGCACCGCCGAATTTGGCGGTGTCTTTTTTTCAGCTGAAAATAGTCTTTTCGTTTATTCTTATTAATAAAGGGAATATTACTGTAATAAAAAAAACTATCATATTTTGTCGATTTCGTATAAAATAATTACGTTTGATTGAAGTTTTCCTAAAATATTGGGGGTAAAAAAATGGTTTTTAAGAAAAAGGACAAGTTTAACACGCTGTTAAGCAATATTTCCATGAATCTAAAGGATAGTGCAATTTATTTTGCCGACTATAAGATCAACAATGTCAGTGATTTAAAAACCTTTTCAAAAACGATGAAGGACTATGAAACAAAAGGCGATTCCTATGTCCATGAAGTCATTAAGGAATTAAATAACGCTTTTATTACACCGATCGAAAGAGAAGATATTCTTCACCTCGCCATGAGCATGGATGATGTGCTGGATGGATTTGAGGAATGTGCTGATTTATTTGAAATGTATTCCATGACACAGGCAGATGAATTTATGCTGAAGTTCGTGGATGCGATTAAGAACTGTGCAATTGAAATTGAAAAGTCTGTTGAACTTCTTTCAACTAAGAAATTACTGCAAATAAGAGATCATGCGATCAAAATCAAAGATTACGAATCCAAGTGTGATGGAGTCCGCCGCCAGTCAATCAAGCATCTTTTTGCTACTGAAAAAGATCCTATCCGGATTATTCAGTATAAAGAAATTTATGAAACTCTGGAAGATATTGCTGACAGCTGCCAGAATGTCGCCAACACGCTTGAAACCATCATCATGAAAAATGCTTAAGGGGCGATCACAATGGATGCAGTATTTGTTATTACAATCTTAATTGTCATTGGAGCTCTGGCATTTGATTTTATCAATGGATTTCATGATACGGCAAACGCAATTGCTACCTCTGTCTCCACGAAGGCTCTTAAACCAAGGCATGCCATCCTATTGGCAGCTGTCATGAACTTTGTTGGTGCCATGACATTTACTGGGGTGGCCAAAACCATAACAAAGGATATAGTGGACCCTTTCACTTTGCAAAATGGTTCTCTTGTCATTCTGGCTGCTTTAGTGGCTGCGATATTCTGGAATCTGCTGACTTGGTATTATGGCATCCCAAGCAGCTCTTCCCATGCAATCATAGGCTCAATTGCCGGTGCTGCAATTGCCGCAGCAGGATTTTCAGCTTTAAACTATCAGGGATTTTTAAAAATCCTTCAAGCACTTATTTTTTCGCCGTTAATTGCATTTGCAGCCGGTTTTATTGTTTACAGCATCTTTAAGATTGTTTTCAAAAACAACAACCTGACTAAAACAAACCGGAACTTCAGGCTGTTCCAGATTTTCACAGCAGCTCTGCAATCATATACACATGGAACAAATGACGCACAGAAAGCCATGGGTATTATTACAATGGCACTTATAGCAAACAACTATGTCACTTCAACTGATATACCATTTTGGGTACAGTTTTCCTGTGCATTAGCAATGGGTCTCGGGACTTCCATCGGCGGCTGGAAAATCATTAAGACAGTCGGCGGAAAAATCATGAAGATTCGCCCGATTAATGGAGTGGCTGCTGACTTAACAGGTGCGATGATCATCTTCGGTGCTACATATATTCATTTGCCAGTCAGTACTACTCATGTTATCTCCTCTTCTATCCTGGGTGTAGGTTCTGCCCACAGGCTTAAAGGAGTAAAATGGGGAACTGCACAGAGAATGCTTATCACATGGGTAATCACATTGCCGATATCAGCAACATTAGCGGGTATTGTATACCTTATCCTGAATGCAATTTTTTAATTTTAAAAGGAGCGGGCCTGGCCTGCTCCTTTTTTATTCCCGGTTATTTAAGTATCCTTCTTGTCACATTCCGGATAACCCCAGGCAAAATGTCAAATGTGTAAGGTTTATAGACCCGCTCAGTCCACTTGTGGCCAGCTTTTCCATAAACACCCAGGTTAATTACAGGTATATTCAAATCCCTCATCGCCTTTAATGGGATAGGAAAAAGGCTTTTTAAAGCAGGAAAATTCTTTTTAAGAGATTGAATGTCCTCATCCGAGCCGTCAAAAGATAAAAAGCTTCCATCCGATAAGTAAGGGAAATATTTGCGGACCTTAAATGTCTCGCCTGTTTTCTCAGTCTCTTCAGCAAGCACTTCCTCCAGACAGCTTTTTAAAAAGATGCCTCTTTCTGCAGTCACATCAATCGTGTTGGCAGGAAGAAAGGGTGTTCCATAAAAAAGAATCACTCTGGGTTTTTTCTCAGGGTCTGATTGATGAAGAGCTTCTACAATATCAAAAGCAATCATTCTGGCATCAGTTTCATGAAGCGAGCTCTTTTTCCTTGCTTCTTCCATAACACTTACCGTATCAATGCCCTTTTCTTCAAGATAGACAAGGAATTCATCTAAAGCCGTCACTTCTGTTCCCCAGTCCAGCTGTCTTTCCGGCAGCTTATTGACGGTCCGAAAATCCTTATAGGCACCTTCCAGGCGGTTCTCGACAGCGATGGACGCATCTTCTGCAATCATTTTCAGTTCTTTCGAAAGCTGCTTGAGAGGTTTCTCATAGAAAAAGTAATTGAAGTAAACCCTGCAGCCAACTGCCGTCTGAACGTCATATCGTTTTTTATCATCCCTCATGTATAAACAGCTTGGCGGAAGCACCAGTTCTCCTTCCAGCTTCTCAGTCAGCTGGAAATTCTGGCTGATGCGCGCAGTCAGCTCTGAAGCAATTAATGTAGGGTCAATTCCTGCAAGACTTTCACCGGCGTGGGTCTCCCTTCCGAAAATGGAGAAACAGGGCAAAATCTTGCCTGCTGTACCCGTGTAGATATACTTAGTGGCATCTCCGTCATACAATGGCGAGATAAAATCATTATTTATGGCAGCCATATATTCCAGGCCCATCTTTTCTTTCAGCCTCAGCAATTCGGAAAGCGCTGCTCTGCTTCCTTTATGCTCACCCTCTTCATCAGCGTTGAACATAACCAGCAAATTGCCTTCCAGCTCACCGGGATTTTCCGAAAAATACAGTAGATTGGCGAGATGGACAGCAATTCCGCTCTGCATATCCAATGCCCCTCTTCCAAAAAGCCACTCATTGGACCGGGCATCTTCCTGCACTTCCGGATCAGAGCCGTATTGTTCAAAAAACTCCTGAAGTTTATCGGGGTTATGGGCCATGCCTTGAATAGGACCAAAATCCTGTGTGCCGACCGTGTCCAAATGGGCCAGATATATAATGGTTTTTTTGCTCATCTCCCTCCCCTTGAGGAAGGCAAACACATTCTTGCGGCCCAATTCATCTCCGGGGATTTCCTGGGTCCATACTAAATGATCATTATCCTGAAAAGATGGATACGAACAGATTACTTCCTTTAGAAATTCAGCCTTATGCCCTTCTCCATCTGAATGGTTATAGCTCTCCATCTGCACAAGGGCCTTTGTTAAATATTCGGCCTGCTGACTAAGATTCATGGTTTTAAGATTTGCAAACATTGGCCAACCCCATTTCGTTGTCGTTTGACCTTAGTGTATAAGCATCCACTATCGAGAATCAACACTTTTTTATATCGGGGAAGCAAATAGCAATAGAGATGCTTTTTCATATATATTGGATGAAACAGCCAATATATAGAATAATAATATTAAGGTCTTGAAATTTTCATCAAAAACGAATATTATATTATTTGTGCTTTCTAAACGTTCGTATTTATCAATTACACATATAACCTGAAAGAAGTTATAGTTTATGGGGGACTTTTTATGTTCAAATTAAAAGAAAATCAAACAAACGTAAAGACTGAGGTCTTGGCAGGCATCACCACTTTCTTAACAATGGTTTATATTGTGGTCGTAAACCCTGTCATCCTATCTGATGCAGGTGTACCTTTTGATCAAGTCTTTTCTGCAACCATTATTGCAACTGTCGCAGGTACTCTATGGATGGCACTGTTCGCCAATTATCCGATTGCCATCGCACCGGGAATGGGCCTGAACGCCTATTTTGCTTACTCTGTTGTCGGCACCCACGGAAATATTGATTACATGACTGCATTCTCAGCAGTATTTATTGCTGGTATTATCTTCATTATATTGTCGCTTACCCCTTTCCGGGAAAAGCTGATCATTGCAATACCGGATAATTTAAAGCACGGAATTACTGCCGGAATCGGGTTGTTTATCGCCTTTATCGGCTTGCGCTTAACCGGGCTGATTACAAGCCACCCAACAAACCTTGTGGCGCTCGGAGACTTGCATTCTCCTCAATCCATTCTAGCGCTTGTCGGCCTTGCTGTAACATTAATTCTCATGACGCTCGGGATTAACGGGGCTTTATTTTTCGGCATGATTATCACTGCCCTGATTGCCTTCTTTACAGGACAGCTTTCCTTTGACCAGGGATTTGTTTCACTGCCTTCGCTTCCGGATGGAATCATCATTTTAAATCCATTTGAAGCAATTGGAGATGTTATCCAGCACAGTTTATACGCCGTTGTTTTCTCCTTCCTGCTTGTAACGATTTTTGATACGACTGGAACGATGATCGGCGTTGCCCAGCAGGCCGGATTAATGAAAGGCAAAACGATGCCCAGAGCACGTGAGGCCCTTTTGTCGGATTCCATCGCTACTTCAATCGGTGCCATGTTCGGTACAAGTCCGACTTCCGCATATATTGAATCTTCAACAGGTGTGTCAGTCGGCGGAAGAACTGGATTAACAACTTTAACTGTTGCAGGTTTGTTCCTGCTTTCAGCTTTCTTTGGACCTCTTGTCAGTGCGGTATCAGGTCTTGCTGCTATTACTGCACCTGCCCTGATTATCGTTGGAAGCCTGATGATGGGCAGCATTTCTCATATTAAATGGAATGAACTTGATGAAGCATTCCCTGCATTCCTGATTATCTTAAGCATGCCGCTGACATCCAGCATTGCAACAGGTATTGCACTTGGCTTTATTGCTTATCCGCTTATGAAAGTGGTAAAAGGGAAATGGAGAGAGGTTCATCCCCTTGTATATTTATTTGCAGTATTATTCTTTTACCAGCTTGCGTTCCTGCCACACTAACCGGAAGCACCAAACTGAACCAGATCAAAAGCTTGTCCAATCCGGACAAGCTTTTTTTGTATGGAACCGCTTCTATTTCATCCCTCTCCATTCATATTCTAGAAGTAAAGAATGGACAAGTTAGGGTGATAGGCTTATGTTTGAAAAGCTGCTTGTAACTTTAATAGGAAGTTTATTATTAGGCATTGGCATTAACGGCTTCCTCGTCCCCCACCATTTACTTGACGGGGGCATTATTGGCATAGGGCTGATCCTCCATTATTACTACGAATACCCCACTGGATTGAGTATGATTGTCCTGAGCATTCCATTATATGTACTTGCCTGGTTTTATGAGAAAAAATACTTCTTCTATAGCCTGCATGGCCTTCTGATTTCATCCTTCATTATTGATTTGCTTTCTACTTTGCGAGGGCATTTTGAGCTTTCCATATTGCCCAGCTCCATTTTAGGAGGCTGCCTGGTGGGTTTTGGGATCGGCCTTATGCTTCGTTATGAAACCAGCACAGGGGGCACAGACCTGCTGGCACAGCTGATGACAAAGCTCCTTCCTATTAACATCGGCGCTTTAATATTTGCAATTGATGGATTGGTTATTTTAAGCGGAATAAAAATAGTCGGTATTGAAAAATTCCTGTACTCGTTTATAACCATACTATTTGTGGGCGCCATGACGTCTTTAACGGTTATAAAAAAGACGGTCAAATGAAAAAATCGACAGGTGCCAGGCACCTGTCGATTTTTCTTATGCTTCTGCTTCTATTTTTTCATTCATATCGTTATAAAGGTTTCCATCCATTTCACCTGTGACTCTGCTTGTTAGGATACCAGACGTCATGGACCCGCTGACGTTAAGGGCTGTGCGTCCCATGTCGATTAGCGGTTCAATGGAGATCAGCAAGCCAGCCAGTGCAATAGGCAGGTCAAGGGCAGATAATACCAGGATCGCTGCGAATGTCGCACCGCCGCCGACCCCTGCCACACCAAAGGAGCTGATCGCTACAATGAGAATAAGCGTAAAGATAAATCCAGGAGACAGCGGGTTAATGCCCACAGTCGGAGCAATCATTACAGCCAGCATGGCCGGATAGATTCCCGCACATCCATTTTGGCCGATGGAAAGGCCGAATGATCCTGCAAAGTTGGCAATTCCTTCAGGAACACCGAGTGACTTTTGCGTTTTAATATTCAAAGGCAATGCACCGGCACTTGTTCTGGATGTAAAAGCAAAGGTCAATACCGGAAATGCTTTTTTCAAGTATGTGATTGGGTTTAATCCGCTTAATGTTAAAAGCAGCAGGTGAATCAGGAACATAATGGCAAGTGCCACATAAGAAGCAATAACAAACTTACCTAAATTCAAAATGGAGTCAAAGTCACTCATGGCGACTGTTTTCGTCATAATTGCCAAAACTCCATATGGTGTTAAACGCAAAATTAATGTTACAACTCGCATGATGATTGCATAGAAAGCATCCACAATTTTTGCAAAAAGTTCAGCCTGCTCTGGAGATTTCCTTCTCACACCAAGATAAGCAATCCCTAAAAAGGCTGCAAAGATAACGACTGAAATCGTTGATGTTGGTCTTGCCCCTGTAAAATCAAGGAATGGGTTGGCCGGAAGCAAATCAAGCATTTGCTGCGGGAACGTTCTTCCTTCAATGCCCTGATACGTTTCTTCAAGCTGTTGCCCGCGGGCAGTCTCAGCATCGCCTCCGCTGATTTGGACAGCCTCCAGATCAAAACCGACAGCTGTTGCAATTCCGACAGCAGCAGCAACTGCAGTGGTACCTACAAGCAGTCCAAGGATAAGGACACTTATTTTTCCAATATTATTGGTTAATTTAAGCTTAGTAAAAGCTCCTAAAATTGAAATGAAGACAAGCGGCATGACAATCATTTGGAGGAACTTCACATAACCTCCGCCAACTAAATTAAACCAGTCTGCAGATTTGGCAATAACCTCAGCACCAGGTCCATATATCATCTGAAGTGCAAAGCCAAACAGGATCCCTAAACCAAGCGCTGTAAACACACGCTTTGAGAATGAGATATGCTTCTTTTGCATAAAGAATAATGCGCCTAAAAGCAGAAGCATTACAATAATATTTAAAACTAAAAGTCCTGTACTCATCGGACTGAATCCTCCCCAAAAGATGTTATTATAATGACTTACTATAATACATGTATTCCTATGAGTCAAGTCGGAATTAAAATTTAAATTTTCTTATTATATATTCTACTTCGCTGCCGAATGTTCTTGGTTTTCTTTATACTTGTGCCTAAAACCATTGAAAAACCCGACATTGTAAAAGTGCCGGGTCCAGATAAATAATTCTTGTCCTAATTATTTTTCCGGGAAAGTGCCTTTGTCTTTTCAAAGCATTGTTCCATAGCACTCATGACCGCTGAACGGAACCCTTTTCTCTCCAGTTCGGCAACGGCTTCTATTGTTGCACCTCCCGGAGTACAAACTTCATCTTTCAATTCCGCAGGATGCTTGCCTGTTTCCAGCACCATTCTGGCTGCCCCCAAAATAGCCTGTGCTGCAAGCTCGTAAGACTGATCACGAGGCAGTCCGGCTTTTACACCGCCATCTGCCAATGCTTCAATGAACATATAGGCATAAGCGGGCGAAGAACCGCTAATAGCGGGAATTGCGTCCATCATCTTTTCTTCCATAACCGCTGCTCTCCCAATACATGAAAATATTTTGATTACATCTTCCATCTCCTCAGGAGAAAGTGATTCATTCACTGAAAGTACGCTCATTCCTTCTCCCACCAATGATGGAGTATTAGGCATGGAACGGACTGCTTTAATCTTTCTGCCAAATGACTTTTCCAGGAAAGAAAGACTTATGCCTGCCGCAATCGTTATGATAATGGCATGTGATTGAATGCAATCTTTAATTTCGTCAATAACCGCAGCATGAGCATCAGGCTTAATAGCCAGAAACAATATATCCGCTTCCTCCGCTGCCTCACTATTCGAATAGCGTGTTTGTATATCCCACCTGTTTTTAACGTCAACAAGCGTTTTCTCCGTTTTCGCTGAAGCTATAATCTGCCTTGCATTCACCAGATCAGATTTTAATATACCCCCGATTATCGCCTGAGCCATTTTTCCGCATCCGATAAAACCGATATTTTTATTCATTAAGCACACATCCTGTCTTATAATCCTTTTGCTATTATACTGCACGTATGGTTATGAAAAAATAGCACAGGGTAAAAACATAAGACAGAACCTTATAAAATACTATTGGAGAGATTGAATATGAAGGAAATAACACAATATGCTCCTCTTCCAGAAAGCTTTTACCAGCAGCCAACGCTTCAGTTGGCTGAAGCTCTTCTAGGCTGCTTATTGATCAAAGAAACTGAAGAAGGAATTGCCTCAGGCTATATTGTCGAGACGGAAGCTTATATGGGCCCTGAGGATAGAGCAGCACACAGTTTCGGGAACAGGAGAACAAAAAGGACCGAGATCATGTTCAATGAACCCGGTTTTGTCTACACTTATGTGATGCATACCCATTGCCTGGTTAATGTTGTGAGCGGTCCAAAGGAAAAGCCGGAAGCTGTATTGATCAGAGGGATAGAACCTCTCGACGGACTTGAGTTAATGAAGAAAAGACGTAAGATGGAAGGTCTTAAAAACCTCACTAATGGGCCAGGTAAATTAACTAAAGCTCTCGATATAACAATAGATGATTATGGCCGCCATTTTACCAGCCCTCCCCTTATGATTGCAAAAGGAATTCCTCCCGGGGAAATCAAACGGGGTACACGAATCGGCATTGATAATTCCGGGGAAGCACGGGATTATCCGTGGAGGTTCTGGATGGCTGGCAGTCCTTATGTTTCACGGAACAGAAAATAACAGCCATATAAAAAAACGACCGGAAAAACCCCTTCTGATGGGACTTTCCGGTTATTTATTTGTCTTAACCTGCTTAGTTTTTTTATTTTTTCTTAAATTGGATAGGATAGGAGTAACTGTGCGTTCCGGGAAGAGGTGAATGAAATGAATGCTCTTTATGCTTTTTTGTGGATTTTTGCTCTATGGAAGTGGGGTGACTGGAGAAATTGGAAAACGTATTATCCCACACTGCTTTTTTACATATTAGGGGACTTTTTATATTTATATCTTCTCTCAGACTTTTATCCGATGTGGACTTATGCCCCGCAGGGAATCGATGAGAAAGTGAATTTAACAAACACCCATATCAGCTTTTCCATTATGGCTGTTAAGTATCCGGCAACCATTTTGATCTATTTATACAGATTCCCTGCAGGCAAGCTTATTAAGAAACTGCTTTATATCTCAGGCTGGGTCCTTCTCTATACGGTTAATGAGATTGTTGACATTAAATTCAACTTGATAAAGTACAATAATGGCTGGAATTTAAAATGGTCGATTCTTTTTAATGCTGTTATGTTTACCATCCTCTGGGTGCACCACAAGCGGCCAGCTGCAGCATGGGGGCTGTCCATTCTTTTCATCCTCTTCCTATGGAAGCAGTTTGATGTGCCATCAACTGTTTTTAGATAAATGTCTAATATCATTACAATTTGTCGATAAAAAAACAAGCTATTTTACTGGACTTTTTTTATTAAAGCGTTTATTTTACTATAAAAAGGCAATATTCTATGTATAAGTTTCAATAAATTGGAATGGGATGGTGTTACGATGGCAAACAAGAAAAATGTTAAATCTCCCGGCAAAGATCTGAATATTGGTGCGAATGTTTCATTAAACGGCCTGGTAACAGCTGTTTTTGATAATATGGTCCATGTCCAGATTGGCGCTAAGATAGTAACAGTTCATGTTAAAGACCTGTATTCCGGATTAAATAATCCTTTATTTAATAAACAGCAGGCTTAGTATCCACCATCTCTAAACATACATCAGGAGGGGCAGCTCAAAGGCTTGCCCCTTCTGTTTTTCAGACCGGCTGTACCTGTTTATACTTCCCTGCCGTGACTGCATAATCTCCAAGCACTTGATAAGCCTTCTTATCGGCTAATGACACAGCTTCTGCAGCTCCCTTAACGAACACGGCCTGTTCTGACACTTTGCTGACGATTTCAACTCCCTCAGGGAATTCATATCCTTCAGCATTATTACCCAGTATAACCCAGAGCTCCTGTTCAGGGACCTTCTCTTCCACCGCAGCTTCCTCATATGCTGAAGGGAAATCGGATTTGCCCACATGAATTAAATCTTCAATAATCGCACTCGCTGTCGGGAACATGCCTGCTCCAGGCCCCTGCAGACTGATATTCCCGACAATATCGGCATCGATTGAAACGGCATTCTGCACGCCTTCTACTCTGTATAGAGGATGGGATTCTCCTGTCAGGACCGGCTTTACTGTACAGCGGACAAAATCTTTTTCCTTCTGGATTGATGCTATATGTTTGAACTTCAGCCCCAGAGAATCAGCCAACCGGATTTGTTCAATCGTAATATCAGTAATGCCTTCTCTTACAGAGTACTTCTGTTCCGGCGCTTTCCCGAATACAAGCTCGCTTAAAACAACTGCTTTGTAAAACGCGTCATAACCTTCAATATCGTTTTTAGGATCGGCTTCTGCATAGCCTTTTTCCTGAGCGATTTTCAATGCTTCGTCAAATGATAAGTTTTCCTCACGCATACTTGTCAAAATGAAATTGGATGTGCCATTTAAAATTCCTTCAATCCGTTCGATCCTGTTGGCATTCAGCAGCTGTTTGATGGTCTGAATGATGGGGATTCCGCCGCCGACTGTTGCTTCAAATCCCAGTGATACATTCTTTTCTTTTGCCAGCCTCGCAAGCTCACTTCCATGAAATGCAAACATCTCTTTATTCGCTGTAATGACGTGGCATCCTCTCGATATGGCCTGGCGCAGATACGTATAGCCCGGCTCCCTGCCAACAATGGCATCAATGACGACATCAAGCTTTGGAAGCTCAATAATGTCCTGAAAGTCATCCGTTAGCAGCACATCATCATCAGGCAAAGAATGTTTATTCACATTTTTGACCAGGATAGCGGAAACCTTCACTTCTTTCCCGAGTATCGCCTGAAGCCTTCCCTGATGCTTTCTGATTATTTCATATACTCCTTTTCCAACAGTTCCATACCCCAATAGCCCGATGGTTATCGCTGACATTATTTATTCCCCCTTACGAAAATAGCCAAATTTAAAGCGTGGATTCCAATCAAAACAAAAAACCCCTTCCGTCCATTACAGACAAGAAGGGGTTTGAATTAATATTCCGTTCATTCCGCCTTCTTATCTTCGGAAATTGTATTCCTCTGAATTTGGCACCGTGCATAAATGCTGGTTGCCGAGGCTTCATAGGGTCAGTCCCTCCGCCTCTCTTGATAAGAAGTTTCTAAGTATTCAATTTATATGAATCATAAACATTTATCAGGATTGCGTCAACCTTTTTTGAAAAATATTTTCTTCAGACGTTTTCACTTTCATTGAAATCTTCTGTTATGATCTCAAGAAAATGCTTAAGAATTCTGGCAGTCAGCCCCCAGATGACCTTGTCCTGGAAATAGTAAAATACCTCTTCCGCTCTCCTTGTCTGCCAATTGTAATTTTCACCTCCGGCGATTAAGTCAAAAGGAAAATTTTCTTCAGGCTCAACTTTAAAATTTACGTGAAATGTTTCAGGTTGTACTTTTTTCAGAAATGAAAGGGGGACGGTAAAAACCTCTTCTACTTCATCAGGGTTCGGCACAATCTTGTCCGGGTTTTGGATGATGCCTGCATAAGGGTAAATAATTTGACCGAAGGAGATCATGTAATCCAGCGGGGAAACATTTGTGATGCTGTCTTCGCCCACACCGAGTTCCTCAGAGGTTTCACGGATGGCTGTATGTTCTTCATCCCTATCTTCCGGATCTATCCTTCCTCCGGGGAAACATACCTCCCCAGGCTGCCTTCTCATTCTTAGTGAACGCACTTCAAATAGGACATGTACCTCATTATTGATTTCAACCAGCGGAAGCAAAATAGCGAACTTCGAAAATCGCTCACTCCCCAAAATGATGGGGGTTCTGTTCCATAACCTTTTAGCCAGTTTCTCAATCTCCATATCTGCCCACCTCCAGCAGCAATTCAGTTATTATATCTTTATCATACTGTATTCTATGCGTTTTATTAATTTATACGGCTTGTGCCATATAATGATTCAGGACTATAGGCTATTGCATCCAGCCCTTCAAAAGTAAAAGAACGTTTTTCCGCCAGTAATTCAGGGAAATAAAAATATATCATACTACACTGGGAGTGAAAATATGAAGAAGAATATATTAATAGGCGGATACGATACTCAGCAAGAGCTTAAAGAAGCCATTGAAGGTGCAGGGTCAAATGGATATCAGAAGGAAAATCTTGTGATCGTCTCAAAGGATGGCGCAAATCTTGAAAGCTTTGCAGACAATTACGGAGTGAACTTGCGAATAGTCGGTTCCCAGGAGCTGGGCAATCAGCGTTTTCTTGATTCTGTTAAAGCTCTTTTCATGGGGGAAGATCCGGCCACAAGTTCAGGGATTGATCCCGATAAAAAAGATGGTACACGATTTGATGAACATGACCTGGATCGATACGCAAGCATGGTTTTTGATGGAAAATATGTCTTAATCGCTGACTATTATGGGAAATATCCAAACTCCACGCAGGACAATCAGAGAATCACTGCCGAAAACTCTGAAGGATATATGGAGAGTGCTTCAGCCCGGGAGGTTGTCCATGAATCGGATATCAAAACACTGGCAGATAAATCCGCTGATACATGCTGTGTCAACGAGAATCCCAGCCGTGTTCAGCATTCACATACTTCAGCAGAGATGAAAACCAATGAAGTAAATCGGGAAGAAATGCTTACAAAAGACAGACTTAACTAGCATCAGCCCCCTGAAAATGGGGGCTTTTTGCTGAAACGAAAAAGAGAGGTTTCCCTCTCTTATGCATATTTCTTCTTATCCTCTTCCTGTTTGAAAAAGCTTTTCATCGCATGGAATACATCTGCTTTTTGCTTAAGAATATAATATCGGAAATCATCATTTTTGATATTTTTATAGGCGGACATCAGAGTCGAGTGGCGGTTGTACTGGTTGACCTCACCGTATCCAAACATATTGGACACTTTCATCAGGTCTTCTACCAGCTTCACACAGCGGGCATTATCAGAGGTCAGGTTATCACCGTCTGAGAAGTGGAAAGGATAAATATTAAATTTGCGCGGATCGTACTTGGCATCTATCAACTCAAGCGCTTTTCGGTAGGCAGATGAACAAATCGTTCCACCGCTTTCTCCTTTTGAGAAAAAGTCCTCTTCTGAAACCACTTTTGCTTCTGTATGGTGGGCAATAAATTCAATTTCCACTGTTTCATATTTGGTTCTCAGGAACCGCGTCATCCAGAAGAAAAAGCTTCTGGCCATATACTTTTCCCAGATCCCCATTGATCCGCTAGTATCCATCATCGCAAGCACGACAGCCTTTGAATCGGGCTTTATTATTTCATTCCAGGTCTTAAACTTTAAATCTTCCTTATAAATCGGATGGAACGCTGCCTTTCCCTTCATTGCGTTGCGCTTGAATGCCGACATCATGGTCCTTTTCTTATCAATATTGCCCATTAATCCTGTCTTTCTGATGTCATTAAATTCAATATCCTCTATCACATTTTCATCCTGTTCTTTTCTCTTTAAATTAGGCAATTCCAATTGTTTAAATAAAGCTTCTTCAATTTCCATGAGTGATACTTCTGCTTCAAAATAATCCTCGCCTGCCTGGTCGCCTGCTCCTTGCCCCTTTCCGGGTCCTTTCTTGCTGCCGGATCCGTCACGGGCCACTACATCTCCAATCTGGCTATCTCCATCGCCTTGGCCGACATGTTTGTTTTTATCATAGTTATAACGGATTTTGTATTCATCCAACGAGCGAATCGGAATCTTTACTACTTCCCGCCCATTCGACATTACAATGTTTTCTTCCGTTATTAAATCAGGCAAATTGTTGCGGATTGCTTCCTGGACTTTATCCTGATGACGCTGCTGGTCATCATAGCCTTTGCGATGGAGGGACCAATCTTCTTGGGAAATCACAAACTGATGGTTATTGACATTCGTCATGTTAACCCCTCCTTTTAAATTAAATTTCACACATTACAGCTTTCCAACATACAATATCGCGAGTGTCAAAAAAAGATGAAACATCCCCATTTCAGCAGTCTGCCTTCATTTCATAGACTCATTTCCCGGCAGTGATTTTGATATTAATGCACCAATACAAAGAAATGTTTATTACTCTATCATATGCGGGAAGACAAAATAATTTACAAATAATTTTGACAATAAGACATTCGAAGCATCTTTTGGACAAGCCCATTTTTTATACAAAAATAAACCTCCGCGTTTAGCGAAGGTTCTTGTCTTTGTTTTTATTTTGAATGGGGTCCGGATATTTATCGTAATCCTCTTTTAATTCTTTATTGGTCCGGAGATTTTCCATCTGCTTGCCCAGGTTTTCCATTTCCTCAATATTTTCCGCCATTGAGCTGTTTCTCGGTGTATAATCCTTATCTAATTCTTTCTTTTTCATGAATATCACCTCTGCTGTATTTATACCCCTAATTGGGCCAATCTAAACTTTTATAATGGTTCTGAAGCATAAATATGGCCAAGTGTAAATAGGATTATACAAAAGGGGGGGATTTTATGAGCGAAATCCTTTGCTGCAGCTGGTGCGGTGAATTATCGATATTTGAGCGGACCGTTTACCTTGAAAATAAGCCAGTCTGTCCGGAATGCCAGAAAAAGAAGAAAGAACCCGCATTAAAAATAGACAAAAATTGATAAGAGGCTTTTCGAAGCCTCTTTTTTATATTTATTAAATCTATTAATTACATACTAAAAAATAAGCCTGGCAGCAATACTGCCAGGCTCATCATTTATCGATTCAGCAGGCTTCCCACATAACGGAGCAGTTCGTTTGCAGATGTAGAGTTATAGCCATGTTCGTCGATTAGACGTGCTACTACCTCATTCACCTTCTTCAGCTGCTGCTCATCCGGCGTTTTGGAAGATGTTGTGATTTTCACGACATCCTTCAGGTCAGCGAAGAGTTTCTTCTGAATTGCTTCACGAAGGCGGTCATGTGAATTATAATCAAAGCGCTTGCCTTTTCTGGCATAAGCGGAGATGCGGATGAGAATTTCCTCCCTGAATGCTTTCTTCGCATTCTCGGAGATGCCGATTTGCTCTTCGATTGAGCGCATCAGCTTTTCATCCGGACTGATTTCCTCACCGGTTAATGGGTCGCGCAGCTTCGCTTTATTGCAATATGCTTCAACATTATCAAGATAGTTCTCCATAAGCGTTTTCGCAGATTCTTCATAGGAGTAAACAAATGCTTTTTGGACTTCTTTCTTGGCGATATCATCATACTCTTTGCGGGCCAGAGAAATAAAATTCAAGTATCTTTCCTTAAGCTCTGGAGTAATGGATGGATGCTGATCCAATCCTTCTTTAAGCGATCGCAGCACATCCAGCGCATTAATGCTTGTGATATTTTTGCGGATAATTGTCGAAGAGATCCTGTTGATGACATAACGCGGGTCAATGCCGCTCATGCCCTCATCTGCATGCTCTTTTTTCAATTCTTCCACATCTGCCCTGTTATAGCCTTCAACGCTCTCTCCATCATACAAACGCATTTTCTTAACTAAATCAATATCGCCTTTTTTCGGATCCTTCATGCGGGTTAAAATCGTAAACATCGCTGCCACTCTTAAAGTATGCGGTGCAATGTGCACATTGGAAACATCGCTTTCACGGATCATTTTATCGTAAATCTTCTCTTCCTCTGAAACCTTTAAATTATATGGGATTGGCATAACGATTATCCTGGAATGCAAAGCTTCATTCTTTTTATTGGAAATGAATGACCGATACTCTGTTTCATTCGTGTGAGCGACAATTAGCTCATCTGCCGATATCAGGGCGAAGCGTCCGGCTTTAAAGTTGCCTTCCTGAGTCAGGGACAATAAATGCCATAAAAACTTCTCATCACACTTCAGCATTTCCTGGAATTCCATCATACCCCGGTTTGCTTTATTCAGTTCCCCGTCGAAACGATAGGCACGAGGATCGGATTCTGAACCATATTCAGCAATAGTTGAAAAGTCAATGCTTCCAGTCAGATCAGCAATATCCTGGGATTTGGGATCTGAAGGGCTGAAGGTTCCAATCCCCACCCTGCGGTCTTCTGAGAAAATAATTCGTTCAATTATAACATCTTCTATGCGGCCGCCATACTCCTGTTCGAGACGCATACTATTCAGTGGCGACAGGTTTCCTTCAATTCTTATTCCATACTCATCATAAAAGTCCTTGCGGAGGTGATGCGGAATTAAATGAAGCGGATCTTCATGCATTGGGCAGCCCTTAATAGCATAGACTGCGCCCCTTTCAGCGTGGGAATATTGCTCCAAACCTCTCTTTAGCATTGTCACTAAGGTTGATTTACCGCCGCTGACCGGACCCATTAACAAAAGGATCCTTTTACGGACATCAAGGCGTTTTGCAGCAGGGTGAAAATACTCTTCTACAAGCCTTTCCAATGCTTCTTCTAATCCGAAGAGCTGATTGCTGAAAAATTGGTATCGTTTTTGCCCTTTCACTTCTTCGACACCGGCATCCTTAATCATATTATATACCCGTGAATGTGCTGACTGGGCAACCCATGGCTTCTCTTTGACAATTTCTAAATACTCTCCAAAAGTCCCTTCCCATTTAAGCTTTTCTTCCTCGTGTCTGTACATCTCAATTTTTTTTAGAATATCCATAAGGACCTCCCCCTGTCGCATTATCAGAGACGATTAATATACTCTATGCGCACCGGCAATCGAACATGCGTAAACTATGAAGAGTTTGGTTTGTACTTTTTACGGGAATTAATTATTAGTAATACTTTGATGAAGGATTCTAACTGTAAAAAAAACTCCATACTTTTCATTCACAGTTATTCATTTTTGGGCTATAATAAGCTTATATTTACATGCATGCCTATTGAGATAACACTAAAGGAGGATTACATATACATGGGTACAATTATTATTATCGGTGTAATGGTTGCTTTCCTTGCTGCTATTTTCACTTCTGGCTATGACGACAAGCCAGGCGTAAGCAAAAAATAAGCTGCTGATCTATTCAGCAGCTTTTTTCTTATTTCAATATACTCCTACCTTAAATCCATCTTGTTCTTCTGAACAAAATCCTTCATATACATGCGTGTCTGCTTTTCGAGCATGCCGGCAATTTGACTGGTCCAGGTGTCCTTCCGCTTGCCGCTTGTACGCACATCATAATACTCGGAAATAATTTCATTATACACTTCCAGCTCTTGGCGGTATGCTGTTTCTTCCTGATTATACTCATTTTCATGATAAATGTGCTGAAGAGGGAGACGCGGTTTTTTATCGTTCTTTTTAGAGGGGTATCCAACAGCAAGTCCAAACAAAGGAATCACACGATCTGGTGTTTTTAATAGCTCAGCCACTCCCTCCAGATTGTTTCTTATTCCGCCAATATAGCAGATCCCAAGTCCCAGCGATTCTGCAGCAATGACAGCATTCTGCGCAGCCAAAGCAGCATCAATGACAGCCACCATAAACTTTTCTGTGCTTTCAATAGATGGAATTACATTTTTATTTTCCATTTGTCCGATGACTTCATGACGATGCAGATCAGCACAAAACACGAAAAAATGGCCATTTTCAGCTACATAGTTCTGATTGCCTGCCACTTCAGCAAGTTTCGCTTTCTTTTCTTTATCTGTCACACCGATTATTGAATAGGCCTGGACAAAACTTGAAGTGGATGCAGCTTGAGCAGAAAGTACAATTGTTTCAATATGCTCTTTTGAAAGAGGCCTGTCTTCAAAATTCCGGACGGAACGATGGTCCATCAGCAAATTGGTAACTTCATTCATCACATCTCATCCTTTCCATATGTACTTTTTCATTTTACCCAGAGAAGAAAGTTTTCTCCAAAGGAAAAGGCCTGATAATCATTCAGGCCCTGTGTTTTCCTATGTTAAATGTAAGTATTCCTGCTGGCGCAGTGCTTCATAGACAAGAATGGCAGCTGTGTTGGATAAGTTAAGCGAACGGATATTATTGTTAATTGGCACCTTTAATAAGCGCTCTTTGCTGCTTTCAATAACATCCTTTGGAAGACCGGCCGTTTCCTTGCCGAAAATAAAATAATAATCCTTCTCGACTCTGCTATAGTCAAAAGTGGAATATGGCTTGGTGCCATCCTTTGTTAAGTAGAAGTATTCCCCTTGTTCAGTGTTCTTAAAGAAATCGTCCAATGAATCATGATAAACAATTTTTACAAATTGCCAGTAATCCAAGCCTGCCCGCTTCAGCATTTTATCATCTGTTGAAAAGCCGAGCGGCCGGATCAGATGCAATGTCGTATCAGTAGCCGCGCAGGTACGGGCTATATTGCCTGTGTTGGCCGGAATTTCCGGCTGATATAATACTACATGCAATCCCACTTTTTTCACCTCTAAATTAAATCTGCATGTGTTATTATATCACGTTGAAATCACCATACAAATTACTGGTCATCAGTAATTGTCAAAAATTTATATTTAATATTTGGTGTATAAGCTGTTGAATCTTCATAAGCCCAATAGCGCATTCGGCTGTTATAGGTGTGGGCATTGACGAGGGGCATTCCTGATGCATCTTTGCCCGTTACGATCGTTGTATGGTCAAAGCGCCCGTCTCCCTGGAAATCATAGCAAATGACATCTCCTATTAAGAGCTGATCCGGACTGGAGACTTCCTCGGCCCTCAATCCTAAATTTGAACTGGGCAGATACCACCGCATTGAATTCGCTACTGTCCAGCTGTAGCTCCAATTCCCGGTTCTCATCCACCAGCCTTTTCCGCGGTTGGGGTATCCCCTCATCGGGCCGCCGCCTGCATGAAGGCACTGGGAAATATAATTGGTGCAATCCACCTCAAATTTCTTATAGGCCGGATTATAAGTGTTCCACCATTTTTCTGCATACTGTACAGCCTTCATGCGGTCATATTCATACTCATACCTTTCTTCCTCTTCAAATTCCCGGTCTAAAGACGCTTCTTCTTTTTTACTATCTTTAAAAGGATTTTTCTCCCGGTCTTCAACAAATACTCCTTTATAGAAGTCGGCTGTCCGCTCTTCAATCTCTTCCTCCATATAAATTATGCCTTTTTGTTTAATTAAATATTTGAAGTGAACTCTATATTCAACCGGAGTCACATCTTCCTTCTCTATGCCGACACTGATCACTTTTCCGGCTGCCTGTGCTTTCACAATCTCACCGGAGCGGCCGGAAAGAGATTCTTTCTTTTTTTCAATCTTAGGGCATGTATGAATTGAACTTCTTGAATGGGAAACGCACTGCTGCACTCTTTTCTTTAACAGTTCATGAAGCTGGTCCCTCACGCACCTCACTCCTCTCCTATTCAATACATATGAGAGGAAGCAAAGGACTTTGCTTATTTTTTCGCGCAATCCTGCAGTAAATCAGCGAGCTGGCCAGTTACTGCGGTCATACAGAAAAAAAAACCATAAAAAAAAGAGGGGTTTCTGCCCCCTCATTGTTCAAAAAAACTTAAACCCTTTTCTATTTCAGCAATGACTTCTCCGTCTTTCTCCTGCTGCAATGCCTGTTTTAGTGCAGGCATTGATTTTTCCCCGCCTATTTTCCCGAGTGCCCATGCGGCCGTTCCCCGGATCACCGGCCTCGGATCTTCTTTCATAACTTTAATCAGGTCTTCTGCCGCTGTCTCATCTTTGTAGTGAGCCAGGGCGATGATGGCATTTCGCTGGATCGGCTTTTTCCCTCTCCAGGAACCTGAGACCGGGCCATATTTTTCTTTGAACTCACGGTTGCTGATAAAAAGAAGCGGCCTTAAAAGCGGCTTTGCCACTTCCGGATCCGGCTCCATTTCATCATGCAGATGAAAATCCTTGCCTTTATTTTCAGGACAAACGGTTTGACAGGTGTCGCACCCATAAAGCCTGTTCCCCAGCTTTTCTCTATATGGCTCTGCGAGAAAGCCCTTTGTCTGTGTCAAAAAGGCAATGCATTTCTGTGCATCAAGCTGGCCTCCCTGAATTAAAGCCCCTGTCGGGCAGACCTCAACACATTTATTGCAGCTTCCGCATTTGTCTTCCATTGGCTTATCAGGCTCAAAAGGCAGATTTGTTATCATTTCTCCGAGATAAACATACGATCCGAATTCCGGTGTGATGATGGAACAGTTTTTTCCGCTCCAGCCGATTCCCGCACGCTGGGCAACGGCCCGATCCACCAGCTCACCTGTATCCACCATGGATTTGCAAATCGCATCAGGAATTCTTGACTGAATGAATTCCTCAAGCTTCTGAAGACGTTCCCTCAGGATATGATGATAGTCTTTCCCCCATGAAGCCCGGCAGAAAATTCCCCTTCTTTCACCTCTTTTGCTGACAACCCTGACCTTCATTTTGGAAGGGTAAGCAACAGCAATTGAGATAATAGATCTGGGCTTATCCATTAGCAGGCCGGGATTCACCCTTTTCTCAATATCAGGTTCCTCAAATCCTGACTGATAGTGAAGCTCCTGCTGGCGAATCAGCCTGTTTTTCATTTCATCAAAAGTACCAGCTGTCGTAAAACCAATTTTATCAATGCCAATTGTTTTGCTGTATTCAATCACTTCCTGCTTGAATTGTCCAAAGTCCATTGTATGACCTCCTTTCGTGGAAATTTAATTTTATATGAAAGTCTTTAATTTATTGAATCACCGCTTATTATGATAAACTATTTTAAAGTAATTTTGGAGGTGGAAAGCATGGAAATTAAGATAGCTCGAGAGCTGTTCAAATTATTGCCTCATTTTAAAATTGGATTTATTACATATAAAGATATCGAAGTCGGACAATCTCCTCAAATGGTAAAGGGCAGACTCCAATTATTTCAGGAATCTATTTATTTCGATTTAGAGGATAAGAGTGTTACAGAATTTGAAGGGATCAAGGAATGGCGGCAGATCTTCAAAACAGCAGGCAAGGATCCGAACCGCTATCGCCACTCTGCTGAAGCACTGTACAGAAGAATTCAAAAACAAAATTATCTTCAGCCGGTCAACAGCTCCATCGATATTAACAATTTCTTTTCCCTGGAATACCAAATACCGATCGGTGTATATGATGCCGATAAGCTTTCAGGCCATCTGACTATCAGGTTAGGCAAAGAAGGCGAAGAATATAACGGCTTAAACGGAAGACCCAATTCGCTTGCCAATTTAATTATCAGTGAAGATGCGGAAGGGCCATTTGGCAGTCCGTTTGTGGACTCTGAAAGGACAGCTGTCACCGAACAGACTAAAAATGCCGTTCAAATTGTTTATTTGCGCCCTTCTCTGGAAATCGAAAAGGCTGAAAAAATGACAGAGTCATTAATGAACATGTACACTCAAGTGCATGGCGGAGAAGGAAGCTTTAAGGTAATTGGATGTTAGTCACTTATATAGAAATCGTGTGGAATCTGCGGATGCCGCCCGATTTTTTTAAAAATAGCCGACGAACATGAAAAAACGCAATACCTCGTTCTTTTTGAACGAAACACTGCGTTGGCTATGTATGGAGCGGGTGAAGGGAATCGAACCCTCATCATCAGCTTGGAAGGCTGAGGTTTTACCACTAAACTACACCCGCATTAATATATTATTTTTAGCTACTGACTTTTTTCCCGTTCTTGCATGCCTCTTCCTCTAAAAGCTGATTCAAGGAAGCCTATGCGTCGAGGCAACTCGAAGCCGATTCATGGATGTGTCGCTCGTGGCTGAGGTTTTACCACTAAACTACACCCGAGTTTGTGAATGTATATTCAATCATAAATACAAATATGAATAAACATTTTGTCGAATCAACTATTTCATAGTACTAAATTCAGCGTGAGTGGTCAACCCTTTTTGAGAAATTTGTCGAAAAAATAGAGAGGGGCTATTTCCCCCTCCCTGCTTATACCCACCACATTTCTGAAGGCTGCTCTTCGATTAAGATGGTTTTAAGGTTCCTTACTGCTCTTGAAAATCCTTCTTCAATCGACATAAGCGGATCTTCGTGCTCGATGCTGACAACGTAGTCATAACCAAACGTGCGCAAGGCGCTCATCATATCAGACCATTCCTGCAGGCTGTGTCCGCACCCGACTGACCTGAATGTCCACGCCCTGGTCTGGACATTGCCATATGGCTGCATATCCGTTAACCCGTACATATTCACATTTTCCTGGTCAATATAGGTATCTTTAGCATGAAAATGATGAATGGCATTTTCTTTTCCCAGTATCTTGATTGCTGCCACAGGGTCGATGCCCTGCCACCATAAATGGCTAGGATCCAGATTGGCCCCAATCGCGTCACATGTTTCTTCCCTTAATTTTAAAAGCGTGTAAGGAGTGTGCACTAGGAATCCTCCGTGCAGCTCGAGACCGATTTTCACATTATGGTCTTTGGCAAATTGTCCTGCTTTCTTCCAGTAAGGAATGAGCTTCTCCTCCCATTGCCATTTCAGCACTTCTCCATACTCATTCGGCCACGGTGCGACCGGCCAATTCGGATGCTTTGCCCCTTCCCCGTCACCTGCAGTGCCGGAAAAACAGTTAACAACCGGAACATTCATTAAGCTCGCTAACTTAATTGTGTCGTATAATACACGGTCCGATTCCTCTGCAAATGCTTTATCAGGTGAGATCGGGTTGCCATGGCAGCTGAATGCGCTGATTTCCAGTCTCCTCGACAAAACCTTGTTAAGGTAATCATCCCGAAGTTCATCGCTTTCCAAAAGCTCCTGCAGGCTGCAGTGAGCGTTACCGGGATAGGCTCCAGTTCCGATTTCAACAGCCTTAAGACCTGCAGCTTTCACATGATCGAGCATATCCTCAAAATTTTTGTCAGCAAATAGTACGGTAAATACGCCGAGCTTCACAAAATCCCCTCCCTAATATAATTCTCGTTTGCTGCTGCTATAAATCGCATCGATAATCCTGGTTGTCTGTAAAGCTTCTTCTGCTTTAACCATAAATTCTTCCCTGCCCAAACAGCTGTTTATAAAGTTCAGTGCCTGCGTTAAAGCATAGTCATCTTCTCCAGGGAGCCACTCTGAATGTGTATTCAGGAGCATCCCATATTTAGATTGATTTAACCTGAATGGAAATAAATCCATGCCTCCATGCTGCCCTGAAAGGCTGAGGCTTTCATCATCCCTTTCAATATTGGCAGACCAGGAAGTCTCAAAAAGAAGGGAAGCGCCATTCGCAAATTTTATGTAAGCTGTCACATGATCATCTACATTAAAGGATTGATGGTCAAAGCTGCCCCATAGATTCACCTGATCAGGCATTTTGCTTAATGTATTATAAGCTGTTCCAGATACCTCCGTTTCCGCCGGGTTTCCAAGAAGCCACAGCGAGAGGTCAAGCAGGTGGCAGCCGTAATCAATCAAGCTTCCGCCGCCCTGAAGCTCCTTATTGGTAAAAACACCCCAGCCCGGCACCTTTCTTCTTCTCATCGCTCTTGCCCTGGCTGCAAACGGAGTGCCAATTTCATTTTCTGAAATGAGTTTTTTGGCAGCCTGTGCCTCTTTCATGAACCGGTAGTGATAAGCAATGGCTAATACCTTCCCGGACCTGTCTCTTGCCTCTATCATTTTCCTGCATTCTTCTGCCGTCATGGCCATCGGCTTCTCACACAAAACATGCAGTCCAGCCTCCAGCGCAGCAGCGGTAATTTCAGCATGAAACTTATTCGGTGTACAAATAACCACGGCATCTGTTTCAGTGAATACTTCTTTATAATCTGTAAAAACGCTGCTGATTCCAAACTTTTTTGCAGCCTGCAGTGCAGTATCCTCATTCACATCGCAGATAGCTGTTATGGAAGCACTGTCCGATAATTTCATTAACACGGGAATATGCCGGGATTGGGCAATTCCTCCAGCACCGATAATTCCGATCCGAAGTTTCTTCATGGATGCACCTCAACTGATTCTGACAATCTGCTTGGTTTCGCTGGACTCCAGCGCAGCCAGAATCACCTGGAGCGACTTCATCCCCTCGGAACCTGAGATGGCAGGCTCCTGTTCATTTAGAATACTTTCAACAAAATGGTCAATGACACCTGAACTCTTTTGCCCGCCTTCTTCATTTGTCTGGATTCCGCCGAGCTCGTACTTCACTGTTTCACCGTTTGCATACTGAACAATGAGAGAGTTCACCGGATCATCCTCGAGTCTCAAAATCGCTTTCTCACCATAAATAATTGTAGAATTGTCTTCTCTAGATACGTAAGACCAGCTTGCAGCCAATGTACCGATCACACCGCTTTCCGTTTTCAAAACGCATACGGCTGTATCATCGACATCAGCATCCATTTTGGCACTCGTCTCGACAAATGCTCCCACCTCAGCAAACTCTTCACCCAGCAGATAACGCAAGAGATCCGTCTTATGGACACCAAGGTCACCCATCGCGCCAATAAAAGCCTGATCCTTTTTGAAGAACCAGCTTTCTTTGCCATCTGCACTCCATCCCTCCGGCCCGCCATGGCCAAAAGCTGTCCGGAAACTGTAGATTTTTCCTGCTTCGCCTCTTGCAATCAATTCCTTTGCTTTTTTATGAGACGGAACAAAGCGCTGATTATGAGCAATCATTAATTTCTTTCCACTTTTTCGGGCTGCCTCTATCATGTCCTCTGCCTCTTCCTTAGATGTGGCCATTGGCTTTTCACATAAAACATGCTTGCCCGCGTTCAATGCTGCAACTGAAATAGGGGCATGCAGATAATTCGGGGTACAGACGCTCACTGCATCTATATCCTTATCAGCTAACAGTTCCCTATAATCGGTGTACGCCTTCACCTCGTAAAGGTCAGCAAATCCTTTTGCACGCTCTTCATTAATATCACATACTGCTGCAATGACAGCCCCGCTGCTTGCATGATATTCAGGCATGTGCCGATGCTTGGCTATACTTCCGCATCCAATGATCCCAATCTTGAGTTTTTTCATTTTAATTCCACTCCTTCATGTTTCACACTGATTCTCTCAAGCGGCTTCGCATTTCCATAGACCGGTACCGGAAGATCAGCCGGCTTCGCCCACTTAACAGCATTTTTAATAACCTTCTGAACGTCCTTATGATAATAGGTTGGATACGTTTCATGCCCCGGGCGGAAATAAAAGATTCTTCCCTTTCCCCTCTTGTATGTACAGCCGCTCCGGAAAACTTCCCCGCCTTCAAACCAGCTCACCATAACTAGCTCATCCGGTGCAGGAATATCAAAATGTTCTCCATACATCTCTTCTTTTTCAAGCTCAATATATTCTCCAAGTCCTTCTGCAATCGGATGGCTCGGGTCTACAATCCAAATTCGTTCCTTTTCATCCGCTTCTCTCCACTTTAAATCACAGGAAGTTCCCATCAGCACTTTAAAAATTTTAGAAAAATGGCCTGAATGAAGTACAATCAGCCCCATTCCATCGAGAACTCTTTGTTTTACTTTTTCGACGATTGCATCCTCAACTTCCCCATGCGCCAGATGCCCCCACCAGACTAAAACATCTGTTTCCTGTAAAACAGCATCACTGAGTCCATGTTCGGACTCATCCAATGTCGCTGTCTTTACCTTGAAATCTTCTCCATTTAAAAAATCGGCAATGGCACCGTGGATGCCATCTGGATAGACTTCCCTTACCTTTTCATCCTTTTGCTCATGACGATTCTCATTCCAGACAAGCACGTTAATCATCGATCTTCCTCCTTCTTAATTTATACTTCTATATTCATTTGGGGAAATTCCCTCATTCTTTTTAAAGACTTTGCTAAAATACTTTTCATCCTGATAGCCAACCTGGAAAGCAATTTCATAGATTTTCAGTTTATGGTTCTGCAAGAGCTCCTTGGCCTTGTTCATTCGGACCTTCGTTATAAAGTCTGTAATAGTAGCCTGATATTCCTGTTTAAACTTCCTGGAGATGTACTCCCTGCTTAAATAAAATCTGTCTGCAATTTCCTGCAGATTAATATCTTTGTTATAGCTTTCCAGCAGAAACTGTTCTATTTGCTGAATCACATTCATCTCCCTGTTTTGCTCCTGCCGGCATTCTTCTGGAGAATTTTGCTGCTTCCATTCTTTAATGGCTTTCTCCAGGATTTCATTCAAAATGTCCGGATCGATAGGCTTCAAGATATAATCAAAGCTTTTATAACAGATGGCATTCCTCATATAATCAAAATCATCATAGCCGCTGACAACAATCGTCTTGCTGGATAGATCTGAAGAATGTATCCATTTTAAAAGGCTTATGCCATCTCTCTTTGGCATGCTCATATCTGTGAATATGATTTCCGGGCGATGCTCTTTAATCAGCTTTACGGCCTCATTTCCATCTGCCGCCTCCATGATCGTGTCAATTCCAAAGCGGCTCCACTCTCCCAGAAGCATTAAGCCTTCCCGCACATGCTGTTCATCATCCACAATAATTGCTTTCATCTTTTCCACCTTCCATCCTTTTTGGAAGTTTAATAGAAACAAGCAGCCCGCCCTGCTCAAGGTTCTTAAGCTGCAGGTAAGCCCGTCTGCCATAATAAAGCTTTAACCGGACATAAACATTCTTCAGTCCGATATTCATTGACTCTCCCTTATGCCCTATTCTTTCATTCATCAAAAACATCTGGATTTCCTCCAGCCTGCTCACCGACACACCTATACCATTATCCTCAATTAAAATATCCAGATAAAATTCATCCTGTATGCAGGTTATTTTAACCTCTCCAGTTTTTTCGCGTGCATCAAAGCCGTGCTTAAAGTAATTCTCCACTAAAGGCTGTAAAATCATTTTCGGGACAGGAAACTGCAATGCTTCTTCATCAAGCTGAAAATTGAACTGAAGCTGATCACCAAACCGCTCCTTTTGCAGCAGGAGGTAGGCCTTGGTATGCTCGATCTCTTTTTGAAGAGGAACCATTCCCTCCTCCATATTCATGCTGTACCTCATGATTTTTGAAAGGCGGGTAACAGAAGAATAAATTTGCGGACCCTGATTTTTCAAGGCCGCAGTTCCAATTGACTGCAATGCATTGTATAAAAAATGCGGATTAACCTGTGACTGCAGAACCTTAAGCTGGTTTGTCTTATTTTCAAGCTGAAGCTTATACTCCCGATTAATCAGATCATTGATTTTATCGATCATTTGCCTGAATCGATCCCCGAGATAACCAATCTCATCATGGCCGAAAGATTTAAAACGGACATCGAGATTTCCCTTTTCAACCTGATCGATATTTTTCAGGAGGATTCTGATGGGAGAGGTAATTCTGACAGAAATAAATAGCGTTGCGAGAATAACCAGGCACAGCCCGATAACACCAAACATGATATTGATTTTCGCCACACTAAATGCACTTTCATATAAAGTGGTATATGGGACTCGCTTGACAAGATACCAGCCGCCTGAATTTTGCGATAATTGATCGTATATCATTACACCGCTGAATGTATCTTCCTCCCATTCAGCCGTGCCATTTTCTTTATTTGCCCCTATCACCCAATCAATCCACTCAGGCGTTTTATCTCCGTTTTCAGCTTCATCCGTTGAACGGTAGATCATGTCACCTTCAGGAGATATAATATAGAATTCTTCATTTTCCCCCGAATAAAGATTGCGGCTGATATTGGTTATTTGATCCGGTGAAAACTCCAATGATATATAGGCCAATAGATCATCCGCCGGAATATTGATTAAAGACCGGTGAAGCGTAATTACGTTCTCAGGCTTCTTTTCATCAGGATCCTTTATCTTATGGACGGGCTCAAGAAACATATTGTTTGGACTTTCTTCCGCTTTTTCGTAATATTCCTGATTGGCATTTGTCAGCCTCTTTGAAAACACAACAGTAGAGCGGCGTGACGCTGTTATGAGCCGATCTTCCTTTGCAACTGCAATATTAACCCGTTTGATATTTTCCTCAGCATACAATATGGTCGAAATGACATTTCTTACAGCTTCGACAGCCTGATAATTATTTTCCTTCCTGGGATCCTTTAAAAAGTTGATAAAACCCGGATTATTGTAGAGAGATAGTGTCAGCCCATCCAGTTCATTTATGTACCCCTCCAGGTTCACTTTGCCTTGATATAATAGATTGCTATTTTCTTTAATGGCCTGGTCCTTCAAGGACTCGGCTGTATGATAGTAAGTGATGATAATGGACGCTCCAAATGGAACGATTGTGGCAACCATTAATAGAACAATCAGTTTATTCCTAATGCTCCTTTTGAACATTTACATCCCCCGCTGCTATCTCTTTTACAATAGTATAAAGCAACTTCCCTTTTTGGGGATGCCTTTTTTGCTATGGAATCTATCAGATTATAAAAATAGAAAACAGAAAGCATATCTTTCGCAGACATGCTTCCCGTTTCACCAAATTTATTTCAAGTTATCCCAGGATGCCTGGAAGCGTTCAACAACCGTATCATAATCAATTTTTCCGGCAGCATATTCCTGGATTGTTGCTGCAAACTCTTTATTTGCACCATCCGGCCATCTGAACCATGTCCAAGGAATCGTTTTCTCTTCCTTAGAATACTCAAGAATATGCTTTCCAAGTGGCCCCAAACCTGTTGGCTCAATATTGTCAAAGGCTGGAATGAAAGCAAACTCTTCTGTGATATAACGCTTTCCTGTTTCAGATGAAACCATCCAGTCAAGGAATAACTTGGCTTCTTCAAGATGCTCAGAGTTTTTGTTTAAAACCCAGTTGTTCGGCACGCCTACCGGTAATCGGTCAGTATCCGCTACATCATCAGTCAGCGGAATCGGAAGGAATCCCATATTAATGTCAGGGTCGATTTCAAGAATCATGTTCTCCGTCCAGTTCCCCTGCTGAAGCATAGCTGTTTTGCCGGAAGCAAATAGTGTGACTTGCGTATTGTAATCAGTTGTTAACGGATTATCATTTCCAAAGTTAATTTCAGTATCAAGTACTTCTTTAAATTCTTTAAATTTATCATTGCCGGTCAACTTTTCAGATCCGCTGTATAAGCCTTCGATAAATGCTACAGGATCCTCCTGCTGTGCAAATGGAATGTTTAACAAATGCTGCCCAATGACCCACCACTCACCGTAACCGGCAGAGAAAGGGGTAATTCCTTTATCTTTGAGCTTTTTAGCAGCATCCTTCAGTTCAGAAATTGTATTAGGCGGTTCAGTAATTCCCGCTTCTTTGAATAAATCCTTGTTATAAATAAACCCGTATCCTTCCAGGTTTACAGGCATTCCATAAAGCTTGCCATCTGTATCGGTCGTTGGAACCTTACCAATTGGAAGCACATGCTCTGCCCACGGCTCATTTGAAAGGTCAGCAAGATGCTCTTTCCAAAGCTCCAGTTCCTTAAATCCGCCATTGTTAAAAATGTCAGGCTGTTCTCCGGAAGCAAACTTCGCTTTTAAAGCGGCACCATAGTCAGCACCGCCTCCGACTGACTCAAGCTTAATTTTAATATTTGGATGCTCTTTTTCGAATTCGCCAATCATTTCCTGAAGCTGATCGGCAATCTCCACTTTAAATTGGAACATGTTCAGTGTTACCACTTCATCACCATTCTTTGAATCATCCTTAGGCTTTTCATCCCCTGAAGAGCTGGAAGAAGAACAGCCCGCCATAATGCCGGCCATCAGAATCAATGACAGCAGTAATAGAGCAAAGCGTTTCATTTTGTTTCCCCCCTGAATAATTTTTTATATAAACTTTCACAGTCCCTTTGGCCGCAAAAGTTTCTACAACTACTTAATTGAGCCTTGTGCAATGCCTTTTATTATATGCTTCTGCAGGAACAGGAAGAAAATGATGACCGGTGTAATTCCCATTACAAGGGCAGCTAGTCCCATATCCCACTGCTTTGTATATTGTGCGAAGAATGAGCTTGTGGCCAAAGGAATCGTCCTAAGTTCTGCATCCTGAAGCACCAGAAGCGGCAGGAGATAGTCATTCCAGATCCACAATGTATTTAGAATGACAACCGTTACAGTAATTGGCTTCAGAAGCGGAAACACAATTCTCCAAAAGACGCCAAACTGGCTGCACCCATCAATTCGGGCCGACTCTTCGATCTCGATTGGAACTGTTTTAATAAAACCGTGATAAAGGAAAAGTGATAATGGTACACCAAAGCCAAAGTACATAATGATGAGACCAGGTATGCTGTTTGTCAGATTCAGCGTGCCTCCGAGTTTCATCAGAGGAATCATAACGGTCTGGAATGGAATAACCATCGCAGATACAAATAAAACAAACAGGATTTTGCTGAATTTCCCCGGAGTCCTGACCATCTTCCAGGCAGCCATAGAACTGATGACAACCAGTCCAATATTGCTGATTACCGTTATTATAAGCGAATTCCAGAAGGCCCGAGGAAAATTAATGATATCCCATACCTTCAGATAATTGGAGAATAAAAATTCCTGCGGCCATGCTGCAGCATCAATCAGGATATCCGCAAAACCTTTAACAGAATTAATAAACACGAAGTAAAAAGGAATGAGAAATATGATTCCTAATACGATTCCGATGATCTCCAGCAGCAGCGTAACCTTCGTATATCTGGGATTCATTATGCCTCAACCTCCCTTTTCTTCGTCATCATCACCTGAACCGTTGTAAAAATAGCTACCACAAGGAAGAATAAAATCGATTTTGCGGTACCAAGACCATACCGGTTATTCTGGAATGCCTCCTGATAAATATTAATCGCAACGGATTGTGTCGAGTTAAATGGCCCGCCGCCTGTCAGTGAAATATTCAGGTCGAAAATCTTAAATGCCATGGATATCGTTAAAAAGAAACAAATCGTGAACGCCGGTAAAATAAGCGGAACGATTATTTGTGTCAGCAGTGTCCAGCTTGATGCACCATCGATTCTTGCCGCCTCCAGCAGTGTCTGATCAACCCCCTGCAGTGCTGCAATATAAATAACCATCATATATCCGCTGATCTGCCAGGCAAACACAATCACAATGCCCCAGAATGCTGTTGTCTCATCTCCAAGCCATGGAAGCTTAAAAATGGAAAGATCCGTTAGATTACCGATAGCAGCAAACCCTTTTACAAAAATAAACTGCCAGATGAACCCGAGCAATAATCCCCCGATAACATTCGGAATGAAAAACACAGTCCTCAATAAATTCCTGGACTTCAAGGCTGCGTTCAATAATAATGCAAGTCCAAACCCCAGTAAATTACTAATAATAACCGAAGCTAACATAAATTTAGTAGTAAAAATAAAGGAATCAAAAAACTTAGGATCACTCTTAAAAATCTTTATATAATTTTCAAGCCCAACCCACTCAACCACAGAACTAACGCCATTCCAGGACGTAAACGAATAATAAATCCCCATCAGGAAAGGAATGATCTGTATCACCAGGAAAAAAATTAATGACGGTCCTACAAAAGCAAGGTATGTTAAGATCTTTTTCACATTTGCTTTTTTCCTGGAAACTGTTTTAATCTCTGATTTTATTACCGGTTCCCCGATCTCAGCCTTTGTCTCCAACTCTCTTCACCGCCCCCTCTTCTTTTGCAAACGCTTTCCTTCATTATATTTGAAACCGTTTGCCTATATAGGTGACTGAATTGACTAAATGGTGCAATATTTTGACTTTTTCAAAAGGTCAATCGCCTAATCCTTGTTTCGGAGCAGCCTTCCGAATAGTTCAGAACCCTTTTTCGAACCCACCCTCTGAACCGTTCGGAACCCTGCATAGAAACAACTGGTGACAATCAGAAATTGGCTGCATTGATGATTGAATTTAGCCGATGTTTTATATGAACTTTTGATAACTCAGTAAAGCATTTGGACGGTTCTTAACATTGCGCTTCATTCGGTTTACGAAATAGTGTTAGCTATGGAAATATTACAGTAAATATAGGAACGGTGATTAATTATGAAAAGAAGAGGCAGTCTCAAAGTATATGCTTTTAAGACTCCCTCTTTTTATATAGTAGCGGATGACTACCAAAAATTGATCTGAACTTAAATTAACCCAATAGGAAATTTTCATATATAGTGTAAAATATATTATTATACTATTCAGAAAAAGTCGAATTTTATATGTATCTATGGATGAACTATTTGATTGGGGGGCTTGGTATGAAGGGATTAATTACCTTGGATAAGAATTATTTAGGAAAACAAAGACTTGAACGAGAATGGGAAAATTTTATTTGTGGTACGAATCCTTCCCCGGATATTCGATCCATGACGCATGATTCGTGGCAGCGGAGTTTAGAATTTGGAATTTGTCCACTTAAAAGTAAAACATCTATTAAAATGAGTGATGACCAAATCAAAGAATATGTTACCTACGATCCCCTGTACCGTACGATCAAACCGGTGCTGGCTAGATTAAAAGATAAGTATATGGATACTGGACATATGATTGTGTTTTGTAACGGTGAAGGAGAAATCATTTCTATAGATGGAGATTTGTCCTTAATGCTCAAGGCTGAGGATATGAACTTTGTATCCGGTTCTTCCTGGGCAGAAAATAATGCAGGGACGAATGCTATTGGTACAGCCATTGCCACTGGTTCTCCCGTTGAGGTATTTGCAGGAGAACACTTTTGCTATGAAGTTCAAAAGTGGACATGCTCAGCTGCTCCTATCCGTGATTTAGTTACCAATGATATTTTGGGTGTTATTGACATGACTGGGTTATGGACAGCTAATGATCCTTATTTTTTGTCCGTTGTAACCTCAGCAGCACAAGATGCATCTGTATTACTGCATAATCAATTAAATTTAGAACGCTTTAAGCTGGTCGATTATTACCAAAGTCAGATGATTTCTCATCAGTCGAAATCAATTACAGCTGTAATCGACCGCAATTGGAAGGTAATAAAAGCTTCCCAATCCTTGTATGAACTAGGTTTAATAAATTCGAATAATCTCTTTGTTCGTTCCCCATCACGATCGGCACCTTTGAAGCTCGGAACACGTTGGGAGGTTGACCATCTTAATGGAACATGGCGTTTTGAACTTACTCCTTATATATACGGTGGTATCCCAATTGGCGGCATTGTAAATGTATTTCCACCATCCCAGCCAAAAGGTCAGGCGGTAACTCTAGCTGCAGTGGATTGTCCTAAAAACAGTGAAATTACATCTCTAAACTTCAAATACTCTAAAAATCAATTAGACAACGACATTAAAGAATGGTGTAAAGGTACTGAGTTTTATAAAGCCATTTTTGATCAAAATTATGACGGAATCTTTCTCTGTGATTTAGATGGTAATTTCTTAGATGTGAATGCGTCTTTAGAGAGAATGATCGGTTATACAGGGGAAGAGCTTGAAAATAGGACACTTTCTTCCATCGTTCTTCCAGAATTTCTGGAAGAAGGGGTAGGGCATATCCGAAAAACCATGCAAGGAAAATCTCAGGAATTTGAGTCAGCCATTAAACACAAAAAAGGATATCAAATCGATTTAATAATAAAAAGTTCTCCAATTTTTATAGACAATAAAATTGTTGGAATCTATGGAGTGGTAAGAGACATTACGAAAAACAAGCAAATTGAAGAAGTGCTGCAGTTAACTAGACAACAATTGGACTTATTCCTAAAAAATACATTCGATTCTATTATTATTATTGATTTACAACTCAATGTGATTAAAGTGAATGAAGCGTTTGAAAAAGTCTTTGGCTGGACGGAGCGTGAGGTGATAGGAAGACTGCTGCCAATTATTCCTGAGTTTTTAGTTGATCAATGTTTTGAAATGTTTAAAGAAATAGTTGAAAGTGGTCATGTATTTTCGAGTGAAACGGTTAGGCAGCGAAAAGATGGGAGTCTTATTGATGTTTTCGACTTTATTTCCCCCATTGTCAATGCGAAAGGACAAGTATCGGCTTTCGTATGCATTTTAAGAGATATTTCAGAACGCAAAAAAATGGAAGAGGCCTTAAAAGAAAGCGAGAAACGATTACGGACTTTGATTAATGCGATGCCTGATGTGATTCTCTTTAAGGATGGAGAAGGCAGGTGGCTGGAAGCGAACGATTATTCTCTTAAGAGTTTCCAATTTCAAAATATTCCATATCAAGGAAAAACGGATAGTGAACTTGCTGCTTACAATGAGGCGATTAAAAAGACCTTAGAATTTTGTGAGGAATCCGATCGAAGAGCTTGGGAGAATCGCAGAAATACACGCGCAGAAGAAGTCCTTCCTCTAGCGAACGGAGAATCGAGTATTTTCGATGTGATCAAGGTTCCGATTTTTTATCCTGATGGCAAACGTAAAGGGCTTGTCATCATCGGACGTGATATTACAGACCTAAAGCGTACGGAAGAATTATTAAGAAAATCGGAGAAGCTTGCGGTTGTTGGCCAATTGGCCACAGGAATTGCACATGAGATTCGAAATCCTTTGACGAGTATCAAAGGTTTCCTTAGTTTGTTCCGATCTTCTCCTGACAAGAAAAATGAAGAATTTTTGGATATCATGTTATCCGAAATAAATCGAATTGAATGTATTACCAATCAATTTATGGCCGTAGCTAAGCCGCAGGCAATCAGCATCCAGTTTCAAGATTTAAATGATTTATTGGAACAGGTTTCTGTCGTGATTCTTCCTGAAGCAACGATGAATAATATACAAATCAGAATTGAGACGGAACCTGACATTCCTTTCGTTCCATGCGATGTGAATCAATTAAAACAAGTATTTATCAATATCATAAAAAATGCGATCGAAGCCATGCCGATGGGAGGAGAAATATTTATAAAAATCACTAAATCGGACGATCATCAAGTTCACATTCGTTTTATTGATCAAGGGTGTGGGATCCCTCAAGAGCGCATTCCATATCTCGGCGAACCATTTTACAGTCTAAAAGAAAAAGGAACAGGCTTAGGACTGATGATATGTTATAAAATTATCAAAGAACATCAGGGAAGAATTTTAATAGAAAGTGAAATCAATAAAGGAACAACCATTGATATCATTTTACCGATCCCCCTTTAGATGGCTCTAGGCACACGATCAAGGCACACGATTTTTACTTTGTAAACTGCACAAAAAAAGACTTTCAACAGAACGTTGAAAGTCTTTTTTGACAGCTTTGCTATGCTGTCTCGGATACCGGTGGCCGGGGTCGAACCGGCACTCCAGAAGGAACACGATTTTGAGTCGTGCGCGTCTGCCAATTCCGCCACACCGGCATATTAAAATGTATTAAATCTTGTGGTGCCGAGGACCGGAATCGAACCGGTACGGTAGTCACCTACCGCAGGATTTTAAGTCCTGTGCGTCTGCCAGTTCCGCCACCCCGGCGTATATCAGCGAATCAAGATTTAGATTATGGAGGCGGCAACCGGATTCGAACCGGTGGTAAAGGTTTTGCAGACCTCTGCCTTACCACTTGGCTATGCCGCCATAAAAATAAAGAAATTCTGGAGCGGAAGACGGGATTCGAACCCGCGACCCCCACCTTGGCAAGGTGATGTTCTACCACTGAACTACTTCCGCAAAATGGCTGGGCTAGCAGGATTCGAACCTGCGAGTGACGGAGTCAAAGTCCGGTGCCTTACCGCTTGGCTATAGCCCAATGATCATTTGATAATACATTTATATGAGAGTTAGACTTATACTGTTACATAAAAAAATGGGGCGACTGATGGGAATCGAACCCACGAGTGTCGGAGCCACAATCCGATGCGTTAACCACTTCGCCACAGCCGCCATAATTTTATTGGCAGGGGTAGCAGGAATCGAACCCACATCAAAGGTTTTGGAGACCTTCGTTTTACCGTTAAACTATACCCCTATATAAATGGTGGAGGGGGGCAGATTCGAACTGCCGAACCCGAAGGAGCGGATTTACAGTCCGCCGCGTTTAGCCACTTCGCTACCCCTCCATATTAACATAAAAAAATGGTGCCGGCGAGAGGACTTGAACCCCCAACCTACTGATTACAAGTCAGTTGCTCTACCAATTGAGCTACACCGGCTAATCACATAACAAGGTGGCTCAGGACGGAATCGAACCGCCGACACAAGGATTTTCAGTCCTTTGCTCTACCGACTGAGCTACTGAGCCATATTAAGATATTTTACCTAAATAAAATTTGGCTTCGTCCTTCGTCCCGATTTATCAATCGGTACGCTGAAGTCATTCAAGGCAGCTTATTCGGTCGTGCTCTACCGACTGAGCTACTGAGCCAAATATAAAAATGGCGGTCCGGACGGGACTCGAACCCGCGACCTCCTGCGTGACAGGCAGGCATTCTAACCAACTGAACTACCGGACCGGATTGCGGGGGCAGGATTTGAACCTGCGACCTTCGGGTTATGAGCCCGACGAGCTACCGGACTGCTCCACCCCGCGACAATAGTATTAATGTGATTTTTCTATGCTCACATCAAGCATTACATCGCAGCTTATTCAATGATGTGCCGCCCCGATTTCAGAAAGATTATTCAAGCAGCAGCTCAATCGGTGCGCTGAAGTAATTCCTTCGAAGGTTATTCGGGCGTGCTCCACCCCGCGATAATAGTATTAATTAATAATAATGGTGGAGGATGACGGGATCGAACCGCCGACCCTCTGCTTGTAAGGCAGATGCTCTCCCAGCTGAGCTAATCCTCCAAAATGGTGACCCCTACGGGATTCGAACCCGTGTTACCGCCGTGAAAGGGCGGTGTCTTAACCGCTTGACCAAGGGGCCAATATGAAATTAAAATGGCGGAGAGCAAGGGATTTGAACCCTTGATACGCGGTTAGCGTATACACGATTTCCAATCGTGCTCCTTCGGCCACTCGGACAGCTCTCCATTTGGCTCCGCAGGTAGGATTCGAACCTACGACCGTTCGGTTAACAGCCGAATGCTCTACCACTGAGCTACTGCGGAATAATGACATTTTTAAAACAGCCCGGCAGCGTCCTACTCTCACAAGGGGACAGCCCCTAACTACCATCGGCGCTGAGAAGCTTAACTTCCGTGTTCGGTATGGGAACGGGTGTGACCTTCTCGCTATCGTCACCGGACTATTTTTCAAGACAAGTATTATTATACCGTCTTTCTATCATTTTTCAAGAGGAAATTTCATTTTTTCGTTCCCTCAAAACTAGATAATGTATGAAGAAGTATTTGCCGAGTATTAACCATATATGACTTGTCTAGCTTCGGCGGCTAGCCCCTCGAGTCATAAGCCAATCACTTCCGGAAGGATTACTCCTTCCTGCAGCGCTTGTCTTATGCTTGTCGGGGCTGATCAAGCCGCCTCCGCTTTTCGTTTTGGTTAAGTCCTCGATCGATTAGTATCAGTCAGCTCCACATGTCGCCACGCTTCCACCTCTGACCTATCAACCTGATCATCTTTCAGGGATCTTACTAGCTTGACGCTATGGGAAATCTCATCTCGAGGGGGGCTTCATGCTTAGATGCTTTCAGCACTTATCCCTTCCGCACATAGCTACCCAGCGATGCCTTTGGCAAGACAACTGGTACACCAGCGGTGCGTCCATCCCGGTCCTCTCGTACTAAGGACAGCTCCTCTCAAATTTCCTGCGCCCACGACGGATAGGGACCGAACTGTCTCACGACGTTCTGAACCCAGCTCGCGTACCGCTTTAATGGGCGAACAGCCCAACCCTTGGGACCGACTACAGCCCCAGGATGCGATGAGCCGACATCGAGGTGCCAAACCTCCCCGTCGATGTGGACTCTTGGGGGAGATAAGCCTGTTATCCCCGGGGTAGCTTTTATCCGTTGAGCGATGGCCCTTCCATGCGGAACCACCGGATCACTAAGCCCGACTTTCGTCCCTGCTCGACTTGTAGGTCTCGCAGTCAAGCTCCCTTGTGCCTTTACACTCTGCGAATGATTTCCAACCATTCTGAGGGAACCTTTGGGCGCCTCCGTTACTTTTTAGGAGGCGACCGCCCCAGTCAAACTGCCCACCTGACACTGTCTCCCGCCCCGATCAGGGGCGCGGGTTAGAATTTCAATACAGCCAGGGTAGTATCCCACCGACGCCTCCACCGAAGCTGGCGCTCCGGCTTCTCAGGCTCCTACCTATCCTGTACAAGCTGTACCAAAATTCAATATCAGGCTACAGTAAAGCTCCACGGGGTCTTTCCGTCCTGTCGCGGGTAACCTGCATCTTCACAGGTACTATAATTTCACCGAGTCTCTCGTTGAGACAGTGCCCAGATCGTTACGCCTTTCGTGCGGGTCGGAACTTACCCGACAAGGAATTTCGCTACCTTAGGACCGTTATAGTTACGGCCGCCGTTTACTGGGGCTTCGATTCAAAGCTTCGCTTGCGCTAACCTCTCCTCTTAACCTTCCAGCACCGGGCAGGCGTCAGCCCCTATACTTCGCCTTGCGGCTTCGCAGAGACCTGTGTTTTTGCTAAACAGTCGCCTGGGCCTATTCACTGCGGCTCATCAGGGCTATTCACCCTAATGAGCACCCCTTCTCCCGAAGTTACGGGGTCATTTTGCCGAGTTCCTTAACGAGAGTTCTCTCGCTCACCTTCAGGATTCTCTCCTCGCCTACCTGTGTCGGTTTGCGGTACGGGCACCTTTTCCCTCGCTAGAGGCTTTTCTTGGCAGTGTGGAATCAGGAACTTCGGTACTAAATTTCCCTCGCCGTCACAGCTCAGCCTGTGTGGTAACGGGATTTGCCTCGTTACCGGCCTAACTGCTTGGACGCGCTAATCCAGCAGCGCGCTTACCCTATCCTCCTGCGTCCCCCCATTGCTCAAACGGTAAAGAGGTGGTACAGGAATATCAACCTGTTGTCCATCGCCTACGCTTTTCAGCCTCGGCTTAGGTCCCGACTAACCCTGAGCGGACGAGCCTTCCTCAGGAAACCTTAGGCATTCGGTGGATGGGATTCTCACCCATCTTTCGCTACTCATACCGGCATTCTCACTTCTAAGCGCTCCACCAGTCCTTGCGGTCTGGCTTCAACGCCCTTAGAACGCTCTCCTACCACTGACATCGAAAGATGTCAATCCACAGCTTCGGTGATACGTTTAGCCCCGGTACATTTTCGGCGCGGAGTCACTCGACCAGTGAGCTATTACGCACTCTTTAAATGGTGGCTGCTTCTAAGCCAACATCCTGGTTGTCTAAGCAACTCCACATCCTTTTCCACTTAACGTATACTTTGGGACCTTAGCTGGTGGTCTGGGCTGTTTCCCTCTTGACTACGGATCTTATCACTCGCAGTCTGACTCCCATGGATAAGTCTTTGGCATTCGGAGTTTGTCTGAATTCGGTAACCCGATGGGGGCCCCTAGTCCAAACAGTGCTCTACCTCCAAGACTCTTACTACATGAGGCTAGCCCTAAAGCTATTTCGGAGAGAACCAGCTATCTCCAGGTTCGATTGGAATTTCTCCGCTACCCACACCTCATCCCCGCACTTTTCAACGTGCGTGGGTTCGGGCCTCCATCCAGTGTTACCTGGACTTCACCCTGGACATGGGTAGATCACCTGGTTTCGGGTCTACGACCACATACTCATTCGCCCTATTCAGACTCGCTTTCGCTGCGGCTCCGTCTTATCAACTTAACCTCGCATGTAATCGTAACTCGCCGGTTCATTCTACAAAAGGCACGCTATCACCCATTAACGGGCTCTAACTACTTGTAGGCACACGGTTTCAGGATCTGTTTCACTCCCCTTCCGGGGTGCTTTTCACCTTTCCCTCACGGTACTGGTTCACTATCGGTCACTAGGGAGTATTTAGCCTTGGGAGATGGTCCTCCCTGCTTCCGACGGGATTTCTCGTGTCCCGCCGTACTCAGGATCCACTCTGGAGGGAACGAAGTTTCAACTACAGGGCTTTTACCTTCTCTGGCCGGCCTTTCCAGACCTGTTCATTTACCTCGTTCCTTTGTAACTCCGTATAGAGTGTCCTACAACCCCAGGAGGCAAGCCTCCTGGTTTGGGCTAATCCCGTTTCGCTCGCCGCTACTCAGGGAATCGCGTTTGCTTTCTCTTCCTCCGGGTACTTAGATGTTTCAGTTCCCCGGGTCTGCCTTCTATACCCTATGTATTCAGGTAAAGATCCTATCCCATTACGGATAGGGGGTTTCCCCATTCGGAAATCTCCGGATCAAAGCTTACTTACAGCTCCCCGAAGCATATCGGTGTTAGTACCGTCCTTCATCGGCTCCTAGTGCCAAGGCATTCACCGTGCGCCCTTTCTAACTTAACCGTATTTGACAGGTTCATCGAAGATGAACACGATCAAAGGTTTTTAACTCTATTTAACATAGAGAATTTACTAAGATGGCGATTACTCGGTTATTGCTTCTTCATAACATTATCTAGTTTTCAAAGAACGAATGAATTGAGAGATTGAACTCTCAAAACTGAACGAACAAAGAACGTCACGTTTCTTGTAAATATTCCTTAGAAAGGAGGTGATCCAGCCGCACCTTCCGATACGGCTACCTTGTTACGACTTCACCCCAATCATCTGTCCCACCTTAGGCGGCTGGCTCCAAAAGGTTACCCCACCGACTTCGGGTGTTACAAACTCTCGTGGTGTGACGGGCGGTGTGTACAAGGCCCGGGAACGTATTCACCGCGGCATGCTGATCCGCGATTACTAGCGATTCCGGCTTCATGCAGGCGAGTTGCAGCCTGCAATCCGAACTGAGAATGGTTTTATGGGATTCGCTTAACCTCGCGGTTTTGCAGCCCTTTGTACCATCCATTGTAGCACGTGTGTAGCCCAGGTCATAAGGGGCATGATGATTTGACGTCATCCCCACCTTCCTCCGGTTTGTCACCGGCAGTCACCTTAGAGTGCCCAACTGAATGCTGGCAACTAAGATCAAGGGTTGCGCTCGTTGCGGGACTTAACCCAACATCTCACGACACGAGCTGACGACAACCATGCACCACCTGTCATCCTGTCCCCGAAGGGGAACGCCCTATCTCTAGGGTTGTCAGGAGATGTCAAGACCTGGTAAGGTTCTTCGCGTTGCTTCGAATTAAACCACATGCTCCACCGCTTGTGCGGGCCCCCGTCAATTCCTTTGAGTTTCAGCCTTGCGGCCGTACTCCCCAGGCGGAGTGCTTAATGCGTTTGCTGCAGCACTAAAGGGCGGAAACCCTCTAACACTTAGCACTCATCGTTTACGGCGTGGACTACCAGGGTATCTAATCCTGTTTGCTCCCCACGCTTTCGCGCCTCAGCGTCAGTTACAGACCAAAGAGTCGCCTTCGCCACTGGTGTTCCTCCACATCTCTACGCATTTCACCGCTACACGTGGAATTCCACTCTTCTCTTCTGCACTCAAGTTCCCCAGTTTCCAATGACCCTCCCCGGTTGAGCCGGGGGCTTTCACATCAGACTTAAGGAACCGCCTGCGCGCGCTTTACGCCCAATAATTCCGGACAACGCTTGCCACCTACGTATTACCGCGGCTGCTGGCACGTAGTTAGCCGTGGCTTTCTGGTCAGGTACCGTCAAGGTACCGGCAGTTACTCCGGTACTTGTTCTTCCCTGACAACAGAGTTTTACGATCCGAAAACCTTCATCACTCACGCGGCGTTGCTCCGTCAGACTTTCGTCCATTGCGGAAGATTCCCTACTGCTGCCTCCCGTAGGAGTCTGGGCCGTGTCTCAGTCCCAGTGTGGCCGATCACCCTCTCAGGTCGGCTACGCATCGTGGCCTTGGTGAGCCGTTACCTCACCAACTAGCTAATGCGCCGCGGGCCCATCTGTAAGTGATAGCCGAAACCATCTTTCAGCTTTTCCTCATGAGAGGAAAAGAATTATCCGGTATTAGCCCCGGTTTCCCGGAGTTATCCCAGTCTTACAGGCAGGTTGCCCACGTGTTACTCACCCGTCCGCCGCTGACTTCAGGGAGCAAGCTCCCATCCGTCCGCTCGACTTGCATGTATTAGGCACGCCGCCAGCGTTCGTCCTGAGCCAGGATCAAACTCTCCATATAAGAGTTGATTAAGCTCGAGTTGTCTTTTCGAAAAAGACTAATGATTTAAACGTTGACGTTTTTGTTCGTTCAGTTTTCAAAGATCAATTTCTCTTTGTTATATTTTACCTGATCGCTCAGAAGCGACTTTATTAATATAACATGTGTTGATTTTGTGTGTCAACACTTTTTTTATAAGTTATCCGCCGTCTGTGAAAATGTTTTTCGTTCATATCGCAGCGACGGATATAAATATAACAAGGATTTAAATAAAGGTCAATAGCTTTTAAAGTTTTTTTACAATAATTTTTTTTTGAGTTTGTAATACCTGTGATAAATTCCCTGACCTTTTGTTTCTATGTTTACTACTTCTATGAAATGCTTATCAATCAAATACTCAAGAAGCATGCTTAAGTCAACCGCATAAAGATGAAGTTCATCATGGTTCATAATATCGTGGATGGACCATTCTTCTTTCTCAGCAAGCACGTCGGCAAGATGACTGATTCCTTGTTTCGTTCTCGAATGGATTAAAAATTCACTTGCAAGGAACAGCAGCTCCAGCCTTTTTTCAAGCGGCTCCTGGCTATTCACCAATTCTTCATACAGCTTCATGATTTCAGGCTCAATTTGCTTTACCTGATTCCAGACAGTTACTTCCGGATGGAATCCATTTTCAATAACAGCAAGCCTGGCCAGATGATGAAGGGAATGAACAATATGATTATAGGCATCAAAATAATGGCGGTTTTCAAAGAAGGCTTTGCCATCCATATATCGTCTGATCAGCTTGGCAAACTCAAGACCCATTTTTAATTTTCGCCCATAGAACGGAAACTCTCTTAATTCCACCTTCAGGTTATGAATATATTCGTTTCGATCAAATAAAACTTTTCCATTATAGAGCCAATCAAAGATTTTGCGGTTCGACCCCAGCAGGATCCATTCGCGAAGCTGCTTATCTGTCACAATATGCAGAGCCGCTTTTTTATCTTTATATGTGTAATGTTTAACAAATACAGGTTCCTCTGCTTCCTCAACCAGGATCAGCAGTACAGCATCAAATGTATCAGTAGCAGGAATAGCCTTTTGCATTTTTTCGGTCATAATCACGCCTAGAGTGTTTGTCTGGCTTGCCCGTTCCTGGTATATAGGACGGAGAATATCTTCCATCATAATTCCTCCATTTTATTGATAGCGTATATCTTCGACAATTATAAATGAAATCCTTCCTAAAGGTGAGACATTTTTCGACACCATTCTATATTAATATTTATTTAAGCAAAAGGAGTGTGGTATAGTTAGTTTTTAGGAGGGAGCAGTATGGCTAAGTACTCAAATAAAATCAATAAGATTCGTACATTTGCCCTTAGTTTAATTTTCATCGGATTTATCGTTATGTATCTCGGAATATTCTTCAGAAATTCCGCTCTTCTCATGACAATATTTATGCTTCTCGGAATGCTCTGCATTCTTGCCAGCACCGGTGTTTATTTTTGGATTGGCATGCTTTCAACAAAAACCGTGCAGGTGGTTTGCCCGAATTGCGGAAAACACACAAAGATGCTTGGCCGCGTTGATATGTGCATGTACTGCAATGAACCTTTAACGCTTGATCCAAATCTTGAGGGCACTGAATTTGATGAAAAATACAACAAAAAAAATACGAAGCAGAGCTGATTTATCTCTTGCTTCCATATTCAAGCTCTAAAATGACCGGCTCTCTAACAGCCGGTTTTTTATTGATTAAAAATAAAAAGCTGACAGCATAGCGCCGGCAGCTTTAAAATTTTATTAGTGAGCTTCTTTACTTGCACAATCCGGACATGTTCCGTAAATCTCCATTCTATGATGGCTGATTTTAAAACCTGTAACATGCGAAGCAAGGTGCTCTACTTCATCCAGGCCAGGATAGTGGAAGTCTACAATCTTGCCGCAGCTTTCACAAATGACATGATAATGATGAGTGGTAACAAAATCGAAGCGGCTAGATGCGTCACCATATGTCAGTTCCTTTACCAGGCCAACCTCACGGAATACTCGTAAATTATTGTAAACTGTTGCCACACTCATATTTGGGAATTTCCCCTCTAATGCTTTGTATATATCGTCAGCAGTCGGGTGTGACATGGAGTTTATTAAATATTCAAGTATCGCATGACGCTGCGGAGTGATACGTACTCCAGTGTCTTTTAAAGTATCCAGCGCCTCTTTTAAATCCATATGCGCCACCGCCATGCACCTCTTTTCCAACAAATATTCTTACTTTATAATCTTTATAAATAGTGTACTAATTTTTTACCACATTTGTCAATATTACAAACACCTTAATAGAGGGAATCAGCTCTTTTCATCATCTTAATACCCTCTTTCAACATCGATCACATTCATATAATCTTTGTTATTTTTTATATATGTATGAAGGTTATGCTTAAAAATTTCAAAAGATCTCGGTAAATAGTTTTTTGTTCGGCTTGACAGGTGAGGTGTGACCGTTACATTCTGCCTACTCCAGAAAGGATGTCCTTCAGGCAGAGGTTCATTTTCAAAAACATCCAGATACGCATGTGAAATCTGGTGTTTTTCAAGTGCAGACAGAAGCACCTTTTCCTCAACAAGATCCCCTCTTCCTATATTCATAAACACAACAGAATTCTTCATAGCAGCGAAATGCTTATCCTTTAACAGATATTTAGTTTCAGGCGTGCTGGGAAGAACAGAAATGATAAAATCTGCTTCTGGAAGGATCCCGGTGAGCCTGCTGAGTGGAAAAATACGATCTGTCCACACATTTTCCCGTCCGCTCCTATTCACTCCAGCCACTTTCATTCCAAAGCATTTGGCGAGTCTTGCAATCTCTCCCCTATTGCCCCAACACCGATAATTAATAAGGTTTTTCCATTCAGTTCTTCCATTGGCAGATTACGATTCCAAACTTCTGCCTTTTCATTTTCAGCCAGCAGTGCTCTTTGTTTAACATGCCCTAACATAGTTCCAAGCGCAAATTCAGCCATGGGGATTTTATGGATTCCTCTTGCATTTGTAATTAAGATGCCTTTCTCCTTGCAGGCTTTCAAAGGCATTTCATCCATTCCCGCTGACATTACCATGATCCACTTTAGTTTTGTTGTTTTATTAATATATTCTTCTGTCAGATCTTCTCCATATGTAATAAATATTTCAGCATTATAGAAGGATTCCCCTGCAGATTCTATTCCGTCGAAAAACAGGAAATCTCCCTCAGGGAAATTCTGAATTACTTCCTGGCTCAGCTCTTCGGGAGGCAAGATGGAAGACACAATTTTCATAAACTCCACTCCAACACAGTTTTATTCATCATACCACCCATCGCCGAATGGTAAAAAGAAAAGCGCAAGCGCCTTGCCCACCCCCGACAAGCACAAGACGAGCCTCCCGGAAAGGCGTTCTTTGCCTTTTTGGGAGGATTGCCCGAAATGTGGAGGCGACTGCACAGGGACGACAAGCATAAGACGAGCCCTGCAAGAAGGTGTTCTTTCCTTCTGGAAGGGATTGGCTTATGTCTCGAGTCCCTAGAAGCCGAAACAAGCCAAGCTTGTGACCTCGAGGGGGTAGGCGCTGGAGCTAGACAGTTATCGACGTTCAAAAATTATATACTTTCTTATCTTTATAAAAAAAAAACGAACCTGTTCAGGTCCGTTTCGAAAAAGTATCTGAGGAGGTATGCCCTAATAAAATGATATGCAAAACTTGTTCTTCGGAATGGACAAAAGCCTTGTTCCGTTAAAAAATAGGCTACCCATTTAAGACTGGGTCAAATTTTCCTTAATAAACTCCAGTGCCTCCTCGACATGATCCTTGACCTTTACCTTGCGCCATTCCTTCACGAGCTTGCCTTCCTGGTCAATAATAAAGGTTGAGCGCTCAATTCCCATATATTCTTTCCCGAAGTTCTTTTTCAATCTCCACACACCGTACGTCTCTGCTGCATTATGGTCTTCATCTGCAAGCAGCAGGAAAGGCAGTCCGTGCTTTTCAATGAATTTCTCATGCCGGCTGAGCGGATCAGGGCTTACTCCTAAAACGACCGCGTTCACTTCTGCAAAATTCTGATGCTGGTCCCTGAAATCACATGCCTGAGTTGTGCAGCCAGGTGTCATGTCTTTCGGGTAAAAATACAGAACAACATTTTTCCCGCGGTAATCTGCTAATTTTACTCTTTCACCATTGCTTGCCTCAAGCTCAAAATCCGGAGCCGGTTTACCGATTTCAATTGCCATTTTCATTCCTCCTGTTGAATAGGTTTCTTACTCTAAGCCTATCCAACTTTTCCGTCAAAAACAACTGATATCATTATAAAGCACGGTCACCTGCATCAAATACTACCCTGGCTACGAATGCGGCCGGGATGACATATCCGATTAACGCTTCCAGTACGGCAATAAGCCTGCCTATTCCAACAGGACTGACATCTCCATACCCAACAGAAAAAGAGTAACCGCACTAAAATAAAAACCCGTCTCCAGCCTCTCGAGGAAACCGGTTTCCATATATTCAGTGCCGTCCATCAAAACCACCAGCCCATGTAAATCAAGCCAAATATATATCAGCCCAAACCCAATCAGAATCGTTGCATATAAACTTATGAGGTAAAGGAAATTATCCACAGACACCCATCTTCCCTTAATCTTGGCGGATGAAAAAGAGTCTGCAGACTCATGATCATGCACAGCACGATTAAAATCAGCGATAAATAAAAAGCCATACTGCACCTCATTTCGAAATGCCTTCCAATTCATTTATACGCTCATAGCCTTTCCCATATGACAGCCTGTCTCGGAAACTCTTTCTGCACTCGCCCAATAAAAAAACCGGGATTATATCCCAGTTCTAATTGCCCGCTCCCCGATATCGCTTAACGCCTGAATTCCAGGTCACAATCGAGATGCTGAAAAATACGATTCCGATTACAGGTGTTAAAAAGGAGTACAAAAACCATTCGTCTTTCCCCAGGAAGTAGGAAGCCGGATATACACCGACAAAGGCAAACGGAAGAACCCAGGTGAGGACAAAGCGTATAACATTATTGTAAATATCAACCGGATACCTTCCATAATTACCGATGTTATACATCATCGGCATGATGGATGTTCTGGCATCTGCCCAAAAGCTGATACAGGCAATCAGGACAAAGATGCCTCCATACACAAGCATTCCGCCTATCACAAATAAGAAAAACAAGAACGGGTCGGTCCAGGAAACACCTAAACCAAGGTTGTTTCCGGCGTAGATCATAACAGCAATGCCTGTTAAGGCTCCGAAAAGGGATTCAAGCTCCATCCGTTCCAATACGATTTGAAACAAACTATGGATCGGCCTGGTTAATATCCTGTCGAGTTCACCTTTTACTATATATCTCTCATTAAAATCCCAAATATTAAAGAACGACGAAAACAGCGCATATGGCACAAGGAAAAAACCGTAAATAAAGATGATTTCATCCCTCGTCCAGCCGCCAAGCAGATTAGTATGACCAAAGACGACCAGGATAAAAATTAAATTGACTGCCTGAAAAAGAAGATCTGAAAAAATCTCTACAAATAAATCTGCACGGTACTGCATTCTTGTTTTCATATATTGGGCGACATATTGAAAGAAAATCGCTATATAAAACATGTGTCACCCTCCTTGAATAATGAGCTGTTTTTTCGCTATGATCCACAGAACCTGAATGGGGATGATCAGAATAAGAACCCAGATCCCCTGCATAATAATCGCCTGGATGGCTTCATTATTCGAAAAACTATTTGTAAAAATCATGCTCGGTACATAGCTGATACCCTGAAAGGGCAAATATTTCAGTACATCCTGTGCCCATAACGGAAAAAAGCTGATAGGAATCAGAAGACCGGAAAAGAGATCAATCACAACTCTTTTTGCCCGGATAAGCCCTGTGTTATTAAATAAGAAGAAAGTGGTAATGCCTGTCAGCAAATTAATTTGCGTATTAATAAAAAAACTTAATATAATCGATACCGCAAAGAAAATCCAGGTCGTCCAATCCGCAGAAAATTGCAGCGGAAAAATGAACGAGACGATAACCATGCCCGGAACGGAGAAAAAGAAGAGACGGAATATTCCTTCCCCCAGTCCCTGCATCGTTTTCATACCCAGATAATTATATGGGCGGATCAGCTCCACCGCTACTTTTCCTTCTTTAATTTCAGCAGCCATTTCCCGGTCTATATTATTAAAGTAAAACGCTCTGGCCATCCAGGCTACAGCCACATATGTCGACATCTGGATCACAGACATGCCCTCAATCGCATCTTTTTCTCCATAAATGGCACTCCACAAGAAATAGTAAGCGCCAATATTAATGCTGTAAATCAGAATACCTGTATAATAATTGGTTCTGTAGGCAAGCATCATCAAAAAACGGATCCGAATCATTTCGATATATTTATCCACAGGAACACCCCGGGTAAAAGTAAATTCTTTCATTAAGACATCCCCCGGTCATAAATATTTCTTATGATTTCCTCTGTTGAAGTTTCTTTAATATTGATGTCTTTCACTTTCAAATCCGCAACCACCTTGGCAATCAGCAGGGAAATCAGTTCATCATTATCCTCTGCAAAGGCTGTAAAGATCGCTTTTTTCTCATCTTTTTCCCATTTCACTTCCGATGAGGCCGTTATTCGGTTTAAGTCGTTCAGGGTCACGTCTTCAAGGAACTGGAATTCTATTTCCTTCCCTTCCCCCATTTTTCCTTCAGGCTTTTTAAGGCTCCATCATAAATGATTTTCCCCTCGTCGAGCATCACTACGCGTTCGCACAGCGCCTCAATATCCGACAAATCATGAGTAGTCAGCAGAATGGTTGTATTATATTTTTCATTAATTTCTTTTAAAAACTCTCGGATCTTCAATTTAACAAGCACATCAAGCCCGATAGTCGGCTCATCCAGAAACAAGAGCGGCGGATTGTGGATGAGTGCCGCTGCCAGTTCACACCTCATTCTCTGTCCGAGTGAAAGCTTTCGGACCGGCTTGTCGAGCAAAGGCTCAATATCCAGGGTTTTGATCACATGTGACATATGGCTGTCGTATTGCTCATCAGAAACTTTGTATACCTTCTTGAGCAGCCTGAAGGATTCCTGAACAGCAATATCCCACCAAAGCTGAGATCTCTGGCCGAAGACAACTCCAATCGTGCTGACGAATTTTTCACGGTCTTTATGAGGGTTCATTCCATTCACGATCACTTCGCCGCTTGTCGGGGTCAGGATCCCTGTCAGCATTTTTATGGTCGTTGACTTCCCGGCTCCATTTTCACCTATATAGCCAACCATCTCGCCCTGCTTTACATTAAAGCTGATGTTGTTTACCGCTGGCACAATCTTATAGTTCCTTGTAAGCAAATCACGGAAAGCACCCTTTAATCCGGAGCGGCTGGAATAAGATTTAAATTCCTTTTTTAAGTTCCGGACTGTTATTGCATCATTCATTTTTACTCCTCCTGCCAATTAATGCCCTAATGAAATAGTTTAGACAAACAGCGCCTTCTTCACAACTAGATTGCTTCAAAACCTATTTTTAAAATACAGAATAATCCGCCTTCCCTTAGGAATGGACGAAGCCTCTTCCAAACATGTTAAAATAATGACGTACATATAAATGAATTTTATCAGGAGGATTAACATGCAATTTACTAATTCTGAACGGCTGCATAAACAAGCTTTAGAACATATTGTCGGCGGGGTAAACAGCCCTTCCCGCTCCTATAAAGCAGTTGGCGGAGGCTCGCCGGTCGCAATGGAACGGGCACAGGGCGCTTATTTCTGGGATGTGGACGGCAATCAATATATAGATTACCTGGCTGCATACGGTCCCATCATTACCGGACATGCCCATCCGCATATTACAGAAGCCATAAAAACAGCTGCTGAGCGCGGAGTATTATATGGAACTCCGACACCACATGAAGTGAAATTCGCCGAGATGCTTAAAGAAGCAATGCCTAATTTGGACAAAGTCCGTTTTGTGAATTCAGGTACTGAAGCCGTTATGACAACGATCCGTGTGGCAAGAGCCTATACGGGAAGGGACAAAATCATTAAGTTTGCCGGCTGCTATCACGGCCATTCCGATCTTGTCCTGGTTGCTGCAGGTTCAGGTCCTTCAACACTTGGAACGCCTGACTCTGCCGGAGTTCCAAAGAGCATTGCCCAGGAAGTGATCACGGTTCCTTTCAATGAAATCGAACCATATAAGGAAGCGCTGGAAAAATGGGGCGACCAGATAGCTGCTGTACTGGTGGAACCGATTGTCGGCAACTTCGGAATTGTTGAACCAAAACCGGGGTTCCTGGAGCAGGTTAACGAATTAACACATGCAGCCGGCGCGCTTGTCATTTATGATGAAGTCATCACAGCTTTCCGTTTTATGTATGGCGGTGCTCAGGACCTGCTTGGTGTAAAACCAGACTTGACAGCCATGGGGAAAATCATTGGAGGAGGCCTTCCAATCGGTGCTTATGGCGGAAAGAAAGAAATTATGGAAACAGTAGCTCCTTTAGGTCCAGCTTACCAAGCTGGTACAATGGCTGGAAATCCGGCGTCGATTCTTTCAGGAATTGCCTGTCTCGAAGTTTTAAAACAGCCTGGTGTCTATGAATATCTGGACAGACTGGGAGAAATGCTTGAAAAAGGGATTAGCGAGGCAGCTGAAGAACATAATATCCCAATTACTATTAATCGATTAAAAGGTGCCCTGACCATCTACTTTACGGAAGAAAAAGTAGTGAATTATGAGCAGGCGGAAAATACAGATGGAGAAATGTTTGCAAAGTTCTTCAAGCTGATGCTCAATCAGGGAATAAACCTGGCTCCTTCGAAATATGAAGCCTGGTTTATGACAATCACGCATACAGAGGATGATATTCAAGCCACCATTCATGCGGTGCAAAACGCATTTCAGCAATTAAAAGACGAATAAATATTCACTAATTTATACACCGACGGGAGCAGAAATGCTTCCGTTTTCTTTATTCCCAGCAATGAAAACGTTTACAATACTGAGGTTCATTTATACAAAAGCCTTTTCCCACTCCCAAACCATATCCAACTTTTTGTATAAATAATTGATTTCTGAAAATTCATATGATATGATGGGAGAAATCTTTTGTGTAAGAGCGGATTTCGCTGGCATAAAGAACATTATGTCCTGAAGCATATCCCGAATTATCCAACTATTCATTCAATAAATGCTCCATGCATTTACCTTTCAAACCAAAGATAACTTTGCAATACCCTCATTTAAAACCCGTAAACAAAAAAACTTATAGATTACTATTTTTCAGGAGGTGAACGGCTTTAAGGCACAGCCTTATTTTTAGCCGAATTTTATGACATTACAGCAATGGAGTCCTTCACTTTTTAAAGAGTTTCACCGCCAGGAGCATGATGCTTGCGGCATCGTTTCTGCCATGGAGAAAAAGAAAGTCCCAACCCGCGAGAATATTTTCAGCTGCATCAACGCGCTTGTTACGATGAATCACCGTGCCGGTTTTATTAATGGAGAAGGGGACGGTGTAGGGATCCATATTGATATCCCGAGAGAGCTGTGGAAAGAAAAGTTAAAGGAAGCGGGAGCCGATTCTGGCGCAGCAGACAAAGATGGATTTGTGGTTGGACATGTATTTATGTCCAGGAAGCAGGATACTGAATTACTGAAAACGATCCTGCTGCAAAAACTCGCTGACGCTAATCTGACGGTTATTTATGCATCTGACGAAGTAACTGAATCTTCAGCTTTAGGGCCGATTGCCATACAGGAAAATCCAGTATTCTGGCAGTTTGCCTGTTTAGCAGAATCGAATGGTGCAGAGCTCTCAAAAAAACTGTTTGAATTAATAGTTAGTTTCGAAGAAGACGAACATGTCCATGTCGCCTCTCTTAGCCAGCATCATGCTGTGTACAAAGTTATGGGAGCCGGCGATATTCTTCCGAAATATTATCACGACCTGTCAAGCCCCCTTGTTGCTTCAACCATGACGCTTGGGCATAATCGCTATTCAACTAACACATTATCAAGCTTTTTCCGTGTGCAGCCTTTTAGCGTGCTGGGACACAACGGGGAAATCAACACCATTGCCAAGCTTAGGGATGAAGCCAAAATGGTCGGCGTTCCGCTGGTTAAAGACGGCAGTGACTCACAGGATCTGAGCAGAACGCTTGAAACGTTTATTTGCCGTGACGGCTATACTCTTTTTGAAGCAATGGACGTCATGTTCCCCCCTATCGTGAATGAAATCAAGTCATATCCTGAGCATCTTCAGGATATGTACGCCTATATCCGGGAAGCATGGGGACATTTTGCCCAGGGACCTGCAGGAATTATTTCCAGATTTGCCGATGAGGCAGTGTTCAGTGTCGATGCATTGGGCCTTCGCCCGCTGTGGATGCTGGAAACTGAAAGCTCCTACCTGTTCTCATCAGAACCAGGAATCATCCCGTCCTCCGAATATGTTAATGAGCCTAAGCCGCTGTCACCAGGTGAAAAGGTTGGGCTGAAATGGGACGGTGATACACTGGCTGTTTACGAGCACAGCCATTATCAGGCTGAAGTTTTTAACCGATTTTCAATAAGAGTGAACGCTGAAAATTTCAGGGTTCGCCTGCAGTCTCCAAAATTGGAAAAAACCATTACTGTAAATTACCCGGATAAGATTCATAACGGGCAGTATAAAGCATTCGGCTGGGAGAGAGACCATGTCCAGCTTGTTGAGCAAATGGCTGAAAAAGGCGCGGAGCCAATCCGTTCTCTTGGACACGATTCACCTTTAGCAGCACTGAATCCTCAGCGGAAAAACATCGCTGATTTTATTAAGGAAAGTGTTGCTGTCGTTACAAACCCTGCCATTGACCGTGACCGGGAAACGGAGCATTTCTCAACCCGTACGATTATCGGCCAGCGTCCTTCGTTATTTGAAAAACAGGAGCAAGGGGCCGTTATTGAATTGCAGACTCCTATTTTAATAGAAGGCAAAGCAGGCTTTGAATGTTCCGAAGAACTCAATCAGCCGAGCTATGACCAGGTAACCGGCTTCTATCAGGAACAAAAGCTGATATCTTATTTATCTTCCACATTTACTAAAGATGAAACGGTAAAAGAAGCTTTAGACCGTTTAGCAGCAGAAGCGGTTGATGCGGTCAAAAATGGCAAAACCCTGCTTGTACTGGATGATGCCAATGCTCACCAGGAGGACTCTTACTGGATTGATCCGCACCTGGCCGTCTCTGCGATTGATCAGGCTCTTGTCAAGGAGGCATTGCGACGTGAATGTTCCCTGCTGCTCCGGTCAGCTTCAATCAGATCGCTTCATGACATCATAACCGCATTCGGTTTAGGCGCTGATATTATAAGCCCTTACTATATGTTTATGACGGTTCTTGGCGAATCTGATACACCGCTGAAGAATTTATATTCAGCTCTGAATAAAGGACTTGAAAAAGTCATTTCCACTATCGGGATTCATGAATTAAGAGGCTATGGCCGGTTGTTCTCTGCCATCGGTCTTCATGAAGAATTAGCCGGATATCTGAATATTGTCAACTTCTTCGGATCAAAGGAACTTTCATTCAGCTTCAGTGTTTTAAAGGAAGACGCTTTTACAAGAGCGGAAGATTACCAGAATGAAAAGGAGCGGATCGGAAAAACGTTCAGCCTTTTCCCGCGTATCTGGAAAGCAATCGGCGAAGTTGCCTCAACTGGTGACTACAATGCATATAAGGAAAAAATCACAGAACAGGAAGACCAGAATCCAACAACAATCCGTCATTTAACCGGATTTAAGGAAACTGCTTCTCATCTAAAGCCGGAAGATATCAGCCTGCATGTGGGCGAGCATGACCTGCCATTTGTTATCTCCTCCATGTCCTTTGGCTCTCAGAATGAAACGGCCTTTAGAGCCTATGCAGAAGGCGCTGACCGTCTGAACATGGTCAGCCTGAATGGAGAAGGCGGAGAAATCAAGGATATGCTTGGAAAATATCCGAGAACCCGCGGACAGCAGGTAGCATCCGGACGCTTCGGCGTGAATGCCGAGCTCCTTAATTCTTCCAACCTTCTGGAAATAAAAATTGGGCAGGGCGCTAAGCCTGGTGAAGGCGGTCACCTCCCGGGATCCAAGGTTACGGCAAAAATTGCCGAGGCACGTAATGCTACTATTGGATCGGATTTGATTTCACCTTCCAACAACCATGATATCTATTCGATTGAAGACTTGGCACAGATGATACACGAGCTTAAGACAGCCAATGACAAAGCAAAGGTAGCTGTTAAGGTGCCGGTTGTACCGAATATCGGAACCATTGCAGTCGGGATTGCAAAAGCTGGTGCTGATATAATCACACTTAGCGGTTTTGACGGAGGTACAGGGGCAGCGAGAATTCACGCCCTGCAGCATGTAGGCCTTCCAGTTGAGATTGGTGTAAAGGCAGCTCACAACGCCCTTCTCGAAGCAGGCATCCGCGATAATGTGGAGCTTTGGGCTGACGGTGGCATCAAGAGTGCAGCAGACGTATTGAAGGTTATGCTGCTTGGCGCTAACCGTGTAGGCTTTGGCACACTATCCATGCTTGCCATCGGCTGTACGACATGCCGCGGCTGCCATCTTGATACTTGCCATGTTGGGATTGCAACACAAATAGATTCAGAGGCACAGGCAAAGGAACATGGTTTAAGAAGATTTGTTCCGCGCCAATTCGACCTAGCTGTTAAAGGAATCATGAATCTGTTTACTGCTTTTGGCGAAGAACTGAAAGCATTGGCAGCTTCTGTCGGCATAAAAAATCTGCAGGATGCAGTAGGACGTTCTGATCTGCTTGTACAGATTAAGGGGCAGGATCAGCTTGACCTGACTCACCTGCTGAAAACACTTGACATCGGCCAATTCTCTGCACAGGAAGCACCTGAAGCCCTGCAGGAAGCCCAGCTGCAGGTAGCTGTTGGAGCAGAGTATCTCGATGCAAGTGTAGAAGAACTGGATCAGTCACGTGAATTCCAAAGCGTTACTTCCGAGCAGCGCGTATTGGGAAGCCGGGTTTCCTGCCACCGTGTAAGAAACAGACTCGACGGTTCTTACAAAACTCTTCCGCAAGTTGATTTGAAATACAAAGGCGGTTCCATCCCGGGCAATGGCCTTGGAGCTTACAACAGCTTCGGCATCAACATCGAAGTTGCCGGAGGCGCACAGGATGGCATCGGAAAAACTTCGTTCGGCGGACAAATTAAAATCTTTAAAGCTAAAGGCAAGAATGGCAAGTTCTATAATGGCTCTGTTGGCAAAGGATTTGGCTATGGAGCACAGGAAGGCTTGCTTGTAGCTCAAGGAAATGCTGACGCCCGTGCCGGAATCAGATTATCCGGAGCGGATATGATTATCGGCGGCCAGCTGCAAAAGCCGCTGCCTGAAAAAGAATACGGCAATATCGGTTCTAACGCCAATATTAAAGGGTTTGCCTTTGAGTATATGACGAATGGCCGAGGCATGGTCCTGGGCGATGCCGGTCCATGGATCTGTGCAGGAATGACAGGCGGTGTTGTTTACTTAAGACACCAGCCGGAAATGGGCTTAACAAAAGAGGCCATCCAGCGCAGAATTGCCAAGGGAGCTAAAGTTTCAGTCACTTCTCTTTCCGATAAAGGAAAGGAAGATGTAAAAGAACTGCTTGGCCAATACATTGCCATGCTGAATGATCAGGGACAGACAGAAGAAGTTTCCCAGCTTTCTTCCCTTCTTAATCATCCGGAAGACCACTTTGTTCAAGTTATTCCGGTCAAAGAGCAGGCAGACCCCTCTGTTTCCACAGAGTGATTATCTGCACATTCAAGCCCCACCCGTTTCTGCGGATGGGGCTTTTTGTCTTCTTTAAGGCACGCTTAACTTTTTTACTTATTTATAATCTTAATATCATAAAAATGCCCCTTGAACTTCTTTCCATATCCCTGTATAGTACAATATTGTTTAACAAGGAGCAAAATCGTTTAAAGTATGTATAATTACTGCTTTTACGGTTAAATCGCTTTTCAATGAAAACAATTTTTATGAAAGAAAGGACATACATTGTATGAAACTTGGCGCCCGCATACTTAAGACGGGAATCGCAATCATTCTAGCTCTATTATTATCAGAACTCTTTCAGCTTCCTGCACCTATCTTTGCAGGAATTGCCGCTATTTTTGCCGTTCAGCCGACCATTTACAGATCTTATCTTTCTATTGTGGAACAGATCCAGGGGAACGCAATCGGCGCATTAATTGCCGTGATTTTTGTGCTTTTATTCGGCAATCATGTCTTTATCATAGGCCTGGCAGCAATTATTGTTATCACGATTAATCTTAAGCTTAAAATTGAAAACACAATTGGCCTGTCACTTGTAACCCTGATTGTCATTATGGAGACACCGGGCGATACCTTTCTGCAATTTGCTCTTATTCGATTCTCAACCGTTATGCTCGGGGTACTATCAGCTTTTATCGTTAATCTTGTATTTCTGCCGCCTAAGTACGAAAACAAGCTTTATTTTAAAATATCGAATAACACAGAGGAAATTACCAAATGGATCCGGCTTACCATACGCCATGCATCTGAACACAGACTGCTGAAAAACGATATTGATAAGATGAAAGACAGCAATGTTAAGCTAGAACAGCTTTACTTAATGTATAAAGAGGAAAGAAATTATTTTAAACGGAATGATCTAGTTAAATCCAGGAAACTCGTCATTTACCGCCAAATGATTTCCACTGTAAAACGCTCGCTGGAAACATTAAAAAAGCTTCATCGCTTTGAAAATGATCTGCAGCAAATGCCTGAAGAATTCCAGCATGCTGTGCAGCAGCAGCTTGATATTCTTATCCATTATCATGAACACGTTATGCTAAAGTTTATCGGGAAAGTTCGTCCGAATGTAGTGTTTGAGGAAGGCGACTTCAGCCTGAGCAGAAAGGAACTGGTGAACCTTTTTCTGGCTCAGCAAAAAGAACATGAACATGATGAAGAATCCATTCTCCCGCATATCATGCAAATTGTATCAGCTATTGTTGATTACGATGAACATGTGGAGCACCTGGATAAACTTATATCCAGCTTTCAGTCATATCATAAGGAAGAAAATGAGGTTTCCATACCGGAGAATGACGTGTAGACTGTGGTATATTTTCAACTTAATTCATAGGAAAAAGCAGCTGATGTCAGCTGCTTTTTTGTTAATTCTTCATACGCGGATCAAGTGCATCCCTTAATCCATCACCCATTAAATTAAATCCGAGAACTGTAAGCATGATTGCAAGTCCCGGGAAGATCATCGTCCATGGAGCCTGTATCAAATAGGCCTTCGCATCAGAGAGCATTTTCCCCCATTCAGGATTTGGAGCTTCTGCACCAAGGCCAAGGAATCCAAGGGCAGCACACTCAATAATCGCTGTTGCAATCGCAAGTGTTCCCTGTACAATGATTGGCGCCATACTGTTTGGCAGTACATGCCTGAAAAGAATACGGCTGTTGCTCATCCCAATCGCTTTTGCAGCCATAATATATTCCTCCTGTTTGACACTCAGCACCCTTGAACGGATCAGTCTGCCAAAGTTGGGAATATTGATAACCGCAATGGCAATCAGGGCATTTCTTAATGATGGACCAAGTACAGCCACAATCGCAATAGCCAGCAGTATGCTTGGGAAAGCAAGCATGATATCAAAAATGCGGGAGATGATGGTATCAACCCATTTGCCATAATATCCTGCTACAACACCTAAAAGGCATCCAACTACAATAGATCCGATTACGGCCAGAAAACCTACCCATAATGAGATCCTTGCCCCGTAAACCACCCTTGAAAAGATATCCCGGCCAAAGTCATCTGTTCCAAACCAATGCTCACTGGATGGAGCCTGAAGCCTTTTTGAGAGCATCTGTTCATTAATTCCCTGCGGCGCAATAAGCGGTGCAAATACAGCAAGAAGAACGAAAAATAATACAATAATGGTGCCGATTAAAGCCAGTTTATTTTTTCTAAAGCTCCTCCATGCTTCCACCCAGGGGGAAACCGCTTTTTCTTCAGCAGGCATAATAGGCGGCTGAAGATCTTTTTGTGTTGAAAGTTCCAAGTCTGTTCCCCCTCCTTAATTATATTTAATCCGCGGGTCAATTGCTGCATACAGCAAGTCCACCACCAGATTGATCATGACAAAGATAAATGCAATGATAAGTATGCCTGACTGGATAACAGGATAGTCCCGATAGTTGATAGCCTCATAAATATATCGTCCGATTCCAGGCCAGCTGAAAATCGTTTCCGTTAAAATGGCGCCTCCCAGCAATAATCCCATTTGAAGACCGATAATCGTAAGAACTGGAATGATGGCATTCTTTAATGAGTGCTTATAAACGACCCAGAACATTCTCAAGCCTTTGGCCCTCGCTGTTCTGACAAAATCGGATCTCATTACCTCAAGCATCGTAGAACGGGTAATTCTCGCAATGATTGCCATTGGGATGGTTGCCAGGGCAAATGCCGGCAGAATCAGGTGTCTGATGACATCCCAGAATTGATCCATCCTTCCCTGCAGGAGAGTATCAATCATATAAATGTTCGTAATGGCTTCAATCGGATTTCTTACTTCTTCCCTACCCGATGTAGGCAGCCAGTCCAGTTTAATGGCAAATGCCCACTGCTCCATCAAGCCGAGCCAGAAGATTGGCATGGAAACGCCAATAAGCGCCAGCACCATTGCCACATAATCAAACCATGAATTCTGATACCAGGCACTGATGATACCGGCATTCACACCGATAAAAACAGCAATTAACATGGCAACGAATGTAAGTTCAATTGTTGCAGCCAGATACGGCCAAATTTCCTGGCTTATTTCCGTTTTAGTCCGGAGTGATTCTCCAAGATCCCCCGTAATAAGACCGCCCAGATATGTAAAATATTGAAGGTACCAAGGCTGATCCAGCCCCAGCTGCTTCGTTAATTCCTCTACTGCTTCTTTTGTTGCCAGTTGTCCCAGGATAATCTGTGCCGGATTACCCGGTATTGCCCGGATCATAAAAAAGACGATCAGGGAAAGCCCCAGCAGAACGGGTACTAGGGATAACAGACGTTTAAGTGTGTAGGACAGCATTGCCATCTCACCTCTCTTGAAGGTTGTTAAGAAAAGCGCAAGCGCCTTGGTCACCCCCGACAAGCACAAGACGAGCCTCCTGGAAAGGCGTTTTTTGCCTTTTTAGGGGGATTGCCCGAAATGTGGAGGCGACTGTCCAGGGACGACAGGCATAAGACGGTTCCTGTAAGAAGGTGTTTTTCCTTCTGAAAGGAAACGGCTTATGACCCCGAGTCCCTAGGAGCCGCAACTAGACAAGCTTGTGACCTCGAGGGGGTAGGCGCTGGAGCTAGACAGTTATCGAGATTCAAAGTTTCATAATTTATAATATTTCTATGTAGAAAAGGGAGCTACAGAACTGTACTCCCTTTTCCTTGAAATATAAGAAGTATACTTATGTCACTTGTAAAGCAGCTTATTTAAATTCTACAGTTGCCAGTAAATCAGAACCTGTTGGATGCGGCTTGAAGCCAGTGATATCAGCTTTACCCGCAAGGATTGGTCTTGAGTGAACAAGCGGAATCCACGGAGCATCTTCTTTGATCAGAAGCTGAGCCTCTTTGTAAAGTTTTTCACGCTCTGCCTGGTCTGCACTTGCCTGAGCTTTTACAAGCAGTTCATGCACTTCAGGGTTTTCGTAATAAGAGTAGTTGTTGGAACCGATGCTGTCCTGATCTAGAAGAACATACAGGAAGTTATCAGCATCCCCATTATCGCCAGTCCATCCTAATAGGAATGTATCAGCTTCACCATTCTTGGCTTTATCCAGGTAAGTACCCCACTCATACGTTACAATCTTTGCTTTTACGCCGATTGCATCAAAGTTGGCTTGAAGTGCTTCAGCCACTTTTTGTCCATCAGGCATATATGGTCTAGGAACCGGCATTGCCCATAGCTCCATTTCAAAACCATCTTCATATCCTGCTTCTTTTAAAAGTTCTTTAGCCTTCTCAGGGTCATACTCATAATCCTTAACGTCATCATTGTAACCCGCTACAACTGAAGGCATTGGGTTTTTCGCAGGCTCAGCTGCACCGGCATAGAATGCATCAATAAGAGCTTGCTTATCAACTGCATAGTTCAATGCCTGGCGGACTTTTTTATCTTTTAATGGTCCACGTGTGCTTGTCAATCCAAGGTAAGCTACGTTTAATGATGGACGTTCAAACGTTTGAAGATCCGGATTTCCTTCGATTTGGCCAACATCACTGAAGTTAACACCATCGATTAAGTCGACTTCGCCTGTAGCAAGGGCGTTCAGACGAGCAGAGTTTTCAGGGATGACACGGAAGATAACTTCATCCAGCTTTGGAAGGCCTTCCTGCCAGTATTCTTCGTTTTTCACAAGAGTGATGCGGTCGTTTGCTTTGTATTCTTTAAATACAAATGGACCTGTTCCCACCGGATTGTGAAGGAATTTTTCACCATGCTTTTCAATCGCTGCCGGGCTTGCAATTCCAAATGGAGACATTGCAAGGTTCTTTAAGAATGGTGCAATTGGCTTGTTTAAAGTAAACTCAACTGTGTAATCATCTACAGCTTTCACTTCAGAGATTTTATCCCCAAACTGAGAGTTATAGTAATAGAACTGTTCAGCGCTTCCTGCTTTCCATCTTTCAAAGTTGAAGACAACTGCTTCGGCATTGAAATCAGTTCCATCGTGGAATTTTACGCCTTCACGAAGCTTTAAAGTATGCTTTAGCCCGTCTTCACTTGTATCCCATTCAGTAGCAAGGCCAGCCTGAATTTCTGTATCCTGCTCACCAAATTCAATCAGAGTTTCATAGATGTTTTTTGTAACTTTAAAAGATTCGCCTTCTGTTGTAATAGCGGGATCAAGTGAAGTAGAATCACCGCCGCGGCCAAATACTAATGTGCCGCCTGATGACGCTTCTTCTGTATCTGTACCTTTCTCTTTATCCTTTTCGTCTTTCGTTCCGCTGCTTGAGTTGCTGCTGCAGCCGGCAAGAGCCAGTGACAGTAACAAAGCTGCAATCAGGAACCAAATGCCATTGCGCTTCTTCATTGTTTTCCCCCTTTTTCTTTTGCCGGTATCGGCTGTTTACATATTTATCATCCATGCAGTTCTGCCTCTATAGTTCAGCTATAGAGATGGCAGGCTGCAAAGTGACCCGGTTCAATTTCCTTCAGCTGCGGCCTATCTGTTTTGCAGATTTCCATGCATTCATTACATCTAGTATGGAAGGCACATCCAGCTGGCGGATTCTGCGGGCTTGGAATGTCCCCGGTTAATAGCTCCCTGTCTTTCTTTAATGTCGGATCAGGAATGGGAACTGCACCAAGCAATGCCTTTGTGTAAGGATGCAGTGGCTTATCGTAGAGCTGGTCAGAGGTTGTGATCTCTACTAATCTTCCAAGATACATAACACCAACTCTATCACTGATATGTTTAACTACCCCGAGATCATGGGCAATGAATATATACGTCAGCTGAAACTCTTTTTGAAGATCTTCCAGCAGGTTGAGCACCTGTGATTGAATGGACACATCAAGTGCTGAAACAGGTTCATCTGCAATGATCAGCTTAGGCTTGGTCATCAATGCTCTTGCGATTCCTATCCTCTGCCTTTGGCCTCCGCTGAATTGGTGCGGATAGCGTTTGGCATGGTAGCTGCTGAGGCCGACAACCTCAAGCATCTCCCTTACCCGCTGTTTACGCTCTTCTTTGTTCCCGATGCCATGGACAATGAGAGGCTCCTCCAAAATCTGCTCAACAGTATTGCGAGGATTTAATGACGCAAACGGATCCTGGAACACCATCTGCATTTCCTTTCTCATCTTGCGCATTTCCGATGAGTTTAGGGAAGTCAGGTCCTTGCCATCAAAAACTACTTTCCCCTCTGTTGGTTCAATCAGACGCATCAGCATTCTTCCTGTGGTTGATTTGCCGCAGCCAGATTCACCTACAAGGCCAAGCGTTTCTCCTTTGTTAACGAAGAAGCTGATATCATCAACCGCTTTCACGTCACCCTGCTTTCTTCCAAACAGACCCCCTGTTACGGGAAAGTATTTCTTTAACTGATTAACTTCCAACAGCACTTCGGTCATCAATGACACCCCCAGACTCATGCAGGAAACAGCGCACTGTATGCTGTTCAGCATTATTGGCGTTATAAAGCGGAGGACTTTCCGTCATGCATCGGTCATGGACAAATTCACAGCGCGCTGCAAAACGGCATCCAGTCTTGATGGAGCCCGGTTTTGGGACATTTCCCGGAATGGAATATAATCGCTCCTTTTTCTCTCTTACATCAGGCACTGATTGCAGAAGTCCCTGGGTATAAGGATGCTTGGGATTTTTGAATATCTCTTCTACTGGAGCTTCCTCCACTATTTTCCCGGCATACATGACAATTACCCTCTCACATACTTCCGCTACTACCCCGAGATCATGCGTAATCATGACTATGGCTGTGTCGAGCTTTTCATTAAGATCCTTCATAAGGGCTAATATCTGGGCCTGGATTGTCACGTCTAAAGCAGTTGTCGGCTCATCTGCAATCAGAAGCCGAGGATGGCAGGACAAGGCCATGGCAATCATTACCCTCTGCCTCATTCCCCCTGACAGCTGGTGGGGATATTCCTTTACTATCTGCTCTGCCCTAGGCAGGCCAACAAGCTTAAGCATTTCAACAGCCTGCTGGATTGCAGCCTTCTTATTTAATTTCTTATGTAATTTGATTCCTTCTGTCAGCTGATCTCCTATTGTAAATAACGGATTCAATGAAGTCATCGGCTCCTGAAAAATCATAGCCACTTCATTTCCCCTTAATTCACGCATTCTTTTTTCTGATGCTTTAACGAGATCTTCTCCATCTAAAAGAATTTCACCGCCAACAATTTTTCCCGGGGGCTGTGGAATCAGCTTCATAATGGATAGAGATGTAACACTCTTTCCGCAGCCTGATTCTCCTACTATCCCCAGAATTTCACCCTTGTTGACGGAGAAGCTGATATCATCCACAGCCGGAACTTCTCCATCTGAAGAGAAAAAGGATGTCCTTAGCTGTTTTACATCTAAAACTGGAGCTTGATTCACACGGATACTCCTTTCCTGATCGTCCTTTTCTATGAAATGGGACATTTTTAACAATTTTGGACCTTAGGTCACTATCTTTTTTTCATTCTATAAAAAAAGTTTGGTTAAGTCTACTTATTTTTCTAAATTATTTAAATATAGTAAACATTATATATTTTTAAATATGGATTTATAAGTAATATCCTACTAATAATTATGAAAAAGATGGAGATTAATGACCGTTAATTGCCGGAAGCTGTTTTAACACTATAGTAATTTAACGCATTGCTATAAAAAAGCACACAAATAAAGCCGGCCCTGTAATAGAGCCGGCTTTAAATCTAATTTTCAAGCTGCTGAACTTGAAAAAGCTTATAATAATTCCCTTGTTTTTTCATTAATTCGTCATGGCTTCCCGCTTCAGAAATTTCACCATGCTCTATCAGAATAATTCTATCTGCATGTGTGATGGTGGAAAGTCGATGGGCCACGATAAAAGTCGTGCGGTCTTTAGCCAATTTTTCCAATGCTTCCTGTATCAGATGTTCACTCTCCAGATCAAGGGCTGAAGTGGCTTCATCCAGCACAAGGATCGGCGGATTTTTCAAAAAGATTCTCGCAATCGCAATTCGCTGCTTCTGTCCTCCCGACAGTTTCACACCGCGCTCGCCAACCTTGGTATCATAGCCTTCAGGTAGATTCATAATAAATTCGTGGGCATTTGCAGCCTTGGCAGCATCGACTACTTCCTCTTCAGTGGCATCGGGTTTTCCGAGCAGAATGTTAGTTTTGACCGATTCACTGAACAAAATATTATCCTGAAGCACCATCCCGATTTTATCGCGAAGGCTCCTAACTTTAAACGAACGGATATCAGTGCCGTCAAGCAGAATTCTGCCTTCATTCACATCGTAAAAACGAGGAATCAGCCCTACCAGAGAGGACTTTCCTCCTCCGCTCATCCCTACAAGGGCAATCGTTTCCCCTGTTGTTACATCGAGATTTATTTCCTTCAATACCGGAGGCTCATTCTCATTGTAGGAAAAGCTCACTTCTTCAAATTGGATATGCCCTTTAACATCCCGGCATTGGATGGCATCAGGTGAATCGTCAATATCGTATTTCTCATCTATTAACTCAAATACCCGGTCCATGGATGCGATTGATTGGGTTAAGGTGGTTGAAGAGTTAACAAGTCTTCTAAGCGGTCCGTACAATCTATCTATATAAGCGACAAATGCCATCATGACACCGAGGGAAATATCTCCCTGGATAACCTGGTATCCCGAATATCCAATGACTAAAAGCGGTGAAATATCTGTAATGGTGTTAACTACTGCAAATGCTTTTGCATTCCACTTCGTATGGTCAATCGCTTTTGTCAGGAAATTCTTATTTTGCGAATCAAATTGGGTTTGCTCATAATCCTCAATGGCAAAGCTTTTAACAACTGCCATTCCCTGAACACGTTCATGAAGATAACCCTGCACCTCTGCAAGAGCCTGTGAACGAGCCCTTGTCAGCTTTCTGAGGTTCCCAAAAAAGTACTTGACTGAAAAAGCATAAAATGGAAATAACAGCAGTGACACAATCGTCAGCGGAACGTCCATATTCATCATAATGACAACGGCAATTAAAATAGTTGCCACATCAAGCCATAAATTCATTAAACCGGTTACGACGAATGTTTTGGTTTGCTCAACATCATTTATGACCCTTGAGATCACTTCCCCTGTTCTGGTATTTGCATAGAATCGGAAGCTTAATTTTTGAATGTGGGTAAAAAGCTTATCCCGGATGTCATATAGAATTTTGCTTGCCACCCACTGGGCAAAGTATTGTCGGTAATACTCAATTGGCGGACGGGCGATGACAAATAAAGCAATCATCACAGCCATAACCATTAACAGTGTGCTGTTCTTATCGCTCTGACTCAAAGCATCATTGCCAATAATATCATCTATTACATACTTAATCAGAAGCGGAATCAAAAGCGGTATGGCAAATTTAATGATGCCAATGATAATGGTTCCGATAATCTGAAGCCGATACGGCTTAACGAATTTCAAATATCTTTTTATACTGTCCAACCGGATCGCTCCCCCTCTCTGTCTCATTCCCTGTTATTTTTTTAAACTTACCCCTAAACCCGGCAATCATGCACGAAAAGCGCAAGCGCCTTGCCCACCCCGACATTTGTGACCTCGAGGGGGCAGGCTGCTTGCGCTGGACAAAAATAAAAACCTGCTGACCCAAGGTCCAACAGGCGTTTTTTCGGCATTCAGCCCTTTTTTAGCGTCTGTAAGTAAGATAACGTTCATACCATATATCAATAAAATCGGGTGCAAAAGGACCTTTTCTCTGACGGATCCAATGGATGAGGTTGTCCACATTTGATTTAAGGATGCTGTCAATCACATCGGGATAGTTCATTTCCTGACGGTGCCGTTCATACTCATCTTCATCAAGCAAGTTGAATGTCATGTCCGGATATACTTTAATATCGAGATCATAATCAATATACTTTAACGCTTCTCCATCACAAATAAATGGGGAACTGATATTACAGTAATAATAAACACCATCTTCCCGAATCATTCCAATCACATTAAACCAGTGCTGAGAATGAAAATAACAAATCGCTGGCTCTCTCGTCACCCATGTTCTTCCGTCAGATTCTGTTACGATTGTCCGGTCATTTCCGCCAATCACCAGATTTTGTGTCCCTTTTAATACGGTTGTTTCCTCCCAGACGCGGTGGATATGCCCATTATGTTTATAGCTGTGTATTTGCATTGGTTCGCCTTCGATGGGTACCGCCATTCTTTTTCCCCTACTTTCCTTCCGGAAGCTTTGCAACCTGATAATACTTTTTTGGCGCCTTTAATAGGCTTCCTCCCCTTCATGCTAAGCGCATACTGCACAGCATGACTCAATAATATCCAAAAGAAAAAGGCAACAAAGTACGATTCCTGTTTTCTACTATTATAACGGTAAAAGGAAATTTTTAAAACAAAGAGCCATTGAAATGTATCAACGGCTGTAAAAAAAGGATATAATAGCTTATTTTATAGGTATTGAAGACAACAAAAGATTATAGGGAATTTATCTTTAGACGGTTACATTTACTTTCTGATAGGAGCGGATGACCTCTTCGGTCTGTTCCTCAAAGATACGATGAATTTGTTTGAGCTCTTCCTTCATTCTGGCAATTTCATACTGCACGCTTTCAAGCTCTGTTTCCTGCTGAATGGCTTTTAATTCCTCTTCAATCTCCTGGCAGCGCTCCAGCTCACTCTGCAGATAAAGAAGCTTTTCCATCGTTTTCATCTGTTCTGAAACTAAACTGTTAAAGTTCTCCATGTTTGTTCCACCGTCCCCGTTATTTTTCCTATTCTATAATTTCGCTGTACCTTTTTTTAACCCTTTGACTAGTTATGTTGACTTTATGGAAGTTTTGTCGAAGGGAAAGAACAACAAAAAAGAAGCCGCCCTTTCCATTTAAAAGGCGGCTTCTTTCTTTAGATGTAATTAGCGGCTTTGTTTGCCTGCATTTTGACCTTTGCGAGCTTCAGCTTGCTGGTTTTGCTGTCTTACTTCAGCAGCATTTGTTTCGCTGGCAAATTCAGTACCGTATTGGCCTTGGCCAGCAGATTGTGCGTTTTGTTGTCTCACTTCTTGAACGTTAGTTCCAGCTTGAGATTTGTTTGGTTGTTTAGCCATTATAATCACCTCCACGCTCATTAATTTAACCGGGAGCGGAGGAAACTATCCAACTTTTTTAAAAACCAAAAATATCCATATTTAATTAGACAAGCAGGGAAATGCCGCCATCCACAATAATCGTCTGGCCGCGGATCATGCTGGATTCCTCACCTAATAAAAACATTACCGTATTCACCATATCTTCAATTTCAACCATTCGTCCTGCAGGTGTTTTCGTTTTTGCTTCTTCAAGAAGCTCTGCACGGTTAGGGAAATGTTTTAAAGCTTCTGTATCTACTGCACCGCCTGAAACAGCGTTAACGACAATATTTTTAGGAGCCAGTTCAACAGCCAGGTAACGTGTCAATGCTTCCAATGCTGCCTTGGAAACCCCTACAGTCGTATAGTTTTCCAGATAGCGGATCGATCCCAGCGAGCTGATGCTAACAATTTTTCCGCCGCCGCTTTTCTCCATTAGCTTTGCAGCTTCCTGACCGCAGAAAAGCAGGGCTTTGCTGTTAATGTTCATCGTCCAGTCCCAATGAGATTCTTCCAGTTCCATAACCGGACGGAGAACTCCGGAAGCTGCATTGTTGACAAACACATCGAGTCTTCCAAATTCACGGTCAATTTCAGCGAACAGGCCTTTAATTTTCTCTACATCCCCCACGTTTGCTTTGACAACCAGAGCTTTTCTGCCAAGCGCCTCAATTTCGGATGCTGTTTCATTTGCAGCCGATTTGCTGCGTGCGTAATTGATGACAATATCATAGCCTTCTTTGGCAAGCCTGATGGCTGTTGCCTTTCCAATTCCTCTGCTGCTTCCTGTTACCAGTGCTACTTTTTGTGTCATGATTCAATTTCCTTTCTGTTATGTAATGTTTTGTTTAAGGATTTTTATCAAGGGAATTTATAAACAAAACACCTTACCGATTTCATTTTAGCTTTTTCCATGTATAGATGGCAATTCGAATTAAAACACTATCTGTAATCCAATTGAGGAAAGGAAGATGGCATATGTTTGTCGGACGTGATATGACAGAGCTTTCGATGATGTCAAAATCGGACTGGAAGGACAGTGAGCTTGCTTTTTACCATCATTCATTTCAGCAGATCATGCCTTATTTAAATGCTGAGGGCCAGACGATTCATAGGGAGATTGTTGAAGAAATAGAAAACCGCGGCGGCCTGAAAAGGCAGGAAGCCGATTATACTCATGGAACCCGGGTTAGCTATGAGTAATGGAAAAAGGGGATTGTTCCCCTTTTTCTATGTTCAGCTTTCCAAGTATTGCTTCCAGATTTTCTGATGGGATACCGGAAAAGGAAATTCCTTCATCTCTTCAAGTGTGACTAATTTCAAATCATTTTTTTCCTCTTTGAGTTCTAATAATTTCCCTTTATACACATTAATGTTCCATGTCAAATGGGAAAAAACGTGTTCGATCTGACCCGTCATTTCCTGAATATCTACATTGGCGCCATATTGGGTACTGAACGCATCCTTCATCTGCTCTTTGTCGCTTACATAAGCAATGTTGATCTCTGTCATGGGAAATTCCCAGAGATTAGCAAGCAGGCCTTTGCCAGGTCTTTTGTGTATTAGCACTCTGTCTTGATCATCGATAAGGACAGCTGCCGCTAATTGCACATTTTTTTGCTTTTTGGTTTTTGTTTTTACGGGCAGATCCTGCTGAGTCCCTTCATAAAACGCAGTACAATGTTCTCTCACCGGGCATAATAAACAGGAAGGAGAGGTTGGTGTACATATTAATGCGCCAAGCTCCATCAGCGCCTGGTTGAAATGGGACGGGTTTTCATGTGAAATTAATGTTCGAACGGAAGACTCAAATATTTTCCTGGAAGATGGCTTGGCAATATCTTCCCAGATGGAGAGGATTCGCGACAGGACACGCATTACATTGCCATCCACAGCCGGTTCGGGTACTCCATACGCTATACTGAGAATGGCCCCTGCCGTATAGGGTCCCACTCCTTTTAGGGACGAGATCTCTTTTGGCGTATCCGGAACTTTTCCGCCATATTTTTCATGAACCTCCCGGACAGCAGCCTGAAGATTTCTTGCCCGTGAATAATACCCCAGACCTTCCCAGGCTTTTAATACCTTTTCTTCGTCTGCTTCAGAAAGATCCTTGATGGTTGGAAACTGTTCAATAAAACGGTGAAAATAGGGGATCACGGTGTCCACCCGCGTCTGCTGAAGCATAATTTCAGAAACCCAGACTTTGTACGGATCCTGATCCTTTCTCCAGGGCAAATCCCTTTGCTCCGCTTCGAACCAGCTGAGCAAATCATCCTGAAAACCTTTTATATCGGTTGATTCGATTGTATTTTGACTAACTTCTTTCAATTTTTTAATCCTCCTGATGTTAAACAATCGGAAAATATGGGAATATATTAGTACGGTCGCTGTTTAACATTTTGCCTTAAGTTTGCAACACCTTTAAAGGTACCCATATTCAGTTGTTAATACAAGAATTTTGCTGTTACACTTTAAGTAAATTAGGTACTCCGTACAAGATTTGTTACCAGGGAAGGAGGTATTTCCTCTTGGATACCGGCACACATGTAGTGATGGGGCTGGCGCTTGGCGGCATAGCCACTCTTGATCCCGTTGTTGCGGAGAGTTCTGCTACAGCAACAAGTGTCATGATTGGTGCCATCGTCGGTTCTCAAATACCTGATATCGATACTGTCTTAAAACTAAGAAATAATGCCGTTTATATTCGCAATCACAGGGGAATTACCCACTCCATACCGGCCGTCCTGCTATGGCCGCTTGTCATACTTGCTGTGGTTTATCCGTTTTTTCCGTCTGCGGATCTGCTGCACTTATGGCTATGGACTTTTTTGGCTGTATTCCTGCATGTTTTTGTAGACATATTCAATGCATATGGAACACAGGCACTCCGGCCCTTTTCATCTAAATGGGTAGCACTGGGGATTATCAACACATTTGACCCGTTCATTTTCGGGATTCATGTCGCAGGATTATTCATCTGGGCATTTGGGGCTCATCCCGGTTATACATTTCTAATCATTTATGGCATTATTTTCGTTTATTATCTTCTGCGGTTTGCAGCCCAGAGAAGTGTCTTAAATGCCGTAAAGGTTATGATACCGGATGCAACTGAAATCATTATTGCCCCAACGATGAGGTTTAATCAGTGGCGTGTGGCGGTTATGAGCAGGCAGCAATTTTTCGTCGGGCGTGCTGTTAAAAACCATGTGAGAATTCTCGATCAATTTAATCGCGTTCCCGTTCCTGAGACACCTGTTATAGAAGCTGCGAAGAAAGATAAAAACCTATCTGCCTTCCTGTCCTTCTCACCGGTTTACCGCTGGGAAGTGGATGAATATGATGATTATTATGAAGTTCGCTTTATTGACCTCCGCTACCGGAGCAATGGACATTATCCATTTGTAGCCGTGGTTCAGCTCGATCGGGATTTAAACATTCAATCATCCTATACAGGCTGGATTTTCAGCGAGGAAAAGCTTCGAAAAAAACTGGATATTCTTCCGGGATAAGAAAAGCGCAAGCGCCTTGCCCACGAAGGAACGCAGACTAAGAACACCACGTCCTGTGGCAACGTCTGCATGACCCGCATCCTGCGGGCCTCAAGCACAAGACGGGCCTCCCGGAAAGGCGTTCTTTGCCTTTTTGGGAGGATTGCCGGAAATGTGGAGGCGACTGCCCAGGGACGACAGGCATAAGACGGTTCCTGTAAGAAGGCGTTTTTCCTTCTGAAAGGAAACGGCTTATGACCCCGAGTCCCTAGGAGCCGCAACTAGACAAGCTTGTGACCTCGAGGGGGTAGGCGCTGGAGCTAGACAGTTATCGACGTTCAAAGATTATATACTTTCTTATTTTTTAATAAAAACAGGCTGCTGTGATTGGCAGCCTGTTTTTAATTTAGGGTATTCTTATCCTGCTCAAGCAAATGCTTGTATTTAGGATTATTGGCAACAAATTCATGGAGCCTGCTGCCATAGTTTTCGATCCATTGCCTTACAATTCTTTCTGTCATTTCAGCACCCTTATATTCTCTGCCAGCCTTGGCATATGTTGCTTCGAAATCCTCCCAAAGCAGTTCAATCCATGTCTGGGCCTGACTTGCTGAAAGCAGGTCATTCTTTTCCAATAAAAGCTCATAAAGCTTTTGCTGGTACTCATTCATAAAAATCACCTCTTTTCCATTTATTAATCACGTTAATCCTTCATAGCCTCAGGTAAAATACAAATAATAGTATTACGTGATCAGCTATTTGCCGGTCACGCTCTTATTCCGGTTTAGGAGGCTTGTTATGCGCAATAAATCGAGAAATTTCCCAAATCAGAACAATATAAAATTGGAGGGGGAGCCGCGGGCAAAAGCAGAGTATGCTTCACGCCGGGCGGATGGCACCATTAACACCCACCCTCAGGAACGAATGAAGGCTTCTACAGACCGCGAAAGTGACACACCTGAATTTTAAAATACAGGGAGGCTTGGTTATGGGAAACAGCAAAAACTTTTTTGGTGATAATCCGTATTCCAGTCCATTTACTTCACCGCACTTTAGGCCAAAACGTGCACATTCACAAGTAAATGGCGAGACCCAGCAAACACAAGACCTCATTATTTTAAAAAGGCAGATTCGCAAAAACTCTTAAGGTGAAACATCAATCAGGGGGGGCTTTCCCCCTCTGATTGTTTCTTACTGCCCAGTCAGTTCACCCTTTTCCCGCTAATTTTTTCAGCATGGAAATGGGCAGAGCTTCTTCTCCTTTGCTTCCATTCAGCCGGAATCCCCAGGCAAATACACCATTCATATAGTCAATTTTAAAGTAAACTCCCGGATCCCCATCGATTTCATAAATTTCACCGGGTAAAAAATCATCCGGGTTGAGCAGGTAGGATTTCGCCATAATTACTTTGCGTTCAAGCACGGCAAACTCATTTACCATCCCCATCTGTTCCGCTTTCTTTGCTTTTTCATTTAAACTGGCAATTTCCTGCTGAAGCTCATACGTAGTCATTGTACTGTATCTTTTTTCCTGCATATTAATATCCTCTTACTTTCTTCAGATAGTTACATTTACAGTTAAGGCTTCCATAGCTAAGTATATGAGAAAATGCCCGTTTAGAAAAGGCTCCTGCTTTTGTTTTTGATGCCTAATCGCATGTGTTGGACTTTTTTGCTAAGATGGTGACTATAAGACGTTTTAAAGGAGGATTCAGATGAAATCAGTCATCATTACCGGAGCAGGGTCCGGCTTGGGAAAAGAGCTTGCTTTATTGTTTGCGGGACAGGGATTTCATATTGTTTTAACAGGCAGGACATTGGATAAGCTTCAGAGTGTGGAACAGGAAATTCATGAAGCAGGCGGAAGCGCTCAATGTTTTACAGCAGATATCACACAAACCAATGAGATAGCCAAATTAATGGAGCAACTCCAAAACCATGAACTTTATGGCCTGATAAACAATGCCGGGGTTGGGCATTTCGGGCCTGTTAACAGCCTTTCGGAGCAAAATATCGAGGACATGTTCGACACCAACACGCTCGGTACTATTTACATGACACAGGCGGTTCTGCCCTTTTTAAAAGACGAAAACGAAGGCCTTCTGATGAATATCATTTCGACTGCGGGCTTAAAAGGGAAAGTAAATGAATCCGTGTATGTGGCAAGCAAATTCGCTGTAAGGGGTTTTACGGAGAGCCTTCAGAAGGAACTGGAGAATACAAATATTAAAGTTAAAGCAGTTTATATGGGCGGCATGGACACCCCTTTCTGGGATGAAAGCGACCATATTAAGGATAAATCGAGGCTTCGTTCTCCTAAAGAAGTGGCAGAAATGATTCTAGATCATATGGAAGAAGACTCAATTGTCATCGAGTCAAAAAAATAACACATGGGCTTCCATGTGTTATTCTTCTTCACTTAAAAATTGCTCTATTAAATCAAAAGAAAAACCTTTTCTGAACAAGGCTTGCTTCATTTTCTGCGTATATTCGAACTCAGGAAGGTTTGCATATTTCTTTCTTGCTTTTTCCGCTTGGAACTTCAGGGCAGCAAGTTCTTCATCCTCTTCTTTTTCAATCTCCGTTTCAGATACGGCTTCTTGAATGATGTCGAAATTAAAGCCTTTGCGCATTAACATCTGTTCCAGCTTTTGTTTAAGGATTTTTGATGAATCACGGGCATATTTCTTTGAATACTTTTCACACAGCCTTATGGCAGCAGCTACTTCAGCATCCCTTGGATATTCCTCCAATGCCATTTCGATTAATTGAGGGGAAATCCCTTTCTCCTTCAGTTCTGTGCGGATCAGGCCTTTTCCTTTATCTGATGTGTTCATTTGTGTACGCACAAAAGCTGCTGCAAATTCTTCATCATTTAGAAAATGGTAATTATACAATTTGTGGATAACTTCTTGAATAACCGGATCTTCCACTTCTTTTTCAGCTAAATGTTTGCGGACTTCGGTTTCTGAGCGCATTCTTCTGGATAAATAATGAATAGCCCTGTTATAGGCTTTCCGGATATCATCCTGATAGCCAATTTCATTTAAAGAGAATTCATCTAGCTCCATTCCTTTTTTGAGCTGATGCTTAATTAAAACATCTTCATCCACACTAAATGCATATTCTTCACCTTTCCCATAATCCATATATATATTGTAGCGGTCTGTGTTTTTTTTCTGGACTGTGATTTTCGTAATAGTCGGCATTTTCTCCACCTCTTATCTTAAATGTAACACATCCAAAAAAGGATTTTGAAAGAAAACGTCGTAAAATGTACCAAAGGATATGACACTTGAAAGGGGAATTTCCCATGAGAATAGCCATCGCCGGCGGAACTGGTTTTGTTGGAAGCGCCTTGGTTAAAAAATTACTGGATAAAAAACATGAACTATTCATTCTTACAAGAAATACAGCAAATAAAAACTCTTCTAAAAATCTGAATTATGTACAATGGCTGAACGATGATGACTCACCTGAGGATGCTCTGGAAAGCATTGACGTATTTATCAACCTGTCCGGTGAGTCCATTAACAGCGGGAGATGGACAGATGAACGCAAAAAGCGTATATTAAACAGCCGCATTACTGCCACAAGGGAAGTTCTCCGCATTATTAGCCGCCTTGAAGAAAAGCCGTATACATTAATCAATGCCAGTGCGGTCGGTTACTATGGCACATCCCTGAATGAAACCTTTACAGAATTCAACAGGAAAAGCGGCACTGATTTTTTAGCTGAAACAGTAAGACGCTGGGAAGAAGAGGCCTCCAAAGCAGAAGAGTTTGAAGTCCGGACCGTTTTCTGCAGATTTGGAATCATTCTCGAAAAGAACGATGGAGCCCTTCCGCGAATTGCCCTTCCCTACAAGCTATTTGCCGGAGGGCCTGTTGGAACTGGTGATCAATGGGTTTCATGGATTCATTTAGATGATGTTGTAAACGGAATCCTTTATTGTATTGAACACGAGCAGCTGCAGGGGCCCGTTAATTTTACATCTCCAAATCCCCTGACAATGAAAGAATTTGGAAAAATACTTGGTGACGTCCTTAATCGTCCCCACTGGCTGCCAGCTCCCGGTTTTGCTTTAAAAATAGCTCTCGGGGAAATGAGTACACTGGTATTAGAAGGGCAAAAAGTGCTTCCCGAAAAACTGCAGGCATCCGGCTATAAGTTCTTATATAAGGATTTGCGTTCAGCTCTCAGGAATATTTATCAATGAAATTTGTATCATTTATATCAAATAAGGGAAAAATAAAGTAAGTGCGTACCCTTATTCTGAAAGGATGATACAAAGTGGATAAAAAGAAAAGAGACAAATCCAAAAGCACGTTATCAAGCATGCAGGAAGTAACTTATTCAAGAGAATTCAAACGGGCTGACAAAGTCGGCGGATTCGCGGGCAGACAGCCTAAACATTAATTTCCACTCATAACACCCTGATCGATGGTACATGATAAAGGTACGGAAACACCTGAGTTTCCGTACCTTTATTGCTGAAAGGGGTTATTTGCAATGGGCCGTGCACATGGACATAAAACTCGTGATAAAAACAAAGCATCACTTCCACAAGTACCGAAAAACATGAAGTCTGACGGCATTGACGTAGAATTTAACCGCGAACTTGCCGATCATGATGATCTCGAGGCAATGGCACGTTCCAAGGCTGCCGATCAGCGGGCAAAAAGCCGCAAAAAGCGCTAAGCCAAAGGGTAAAAAAGAAGCAGGAACACCAGGTTCCTGCTTCTTCCTATTTCTGCTTAGTGGGTGTGTGCTTCTCTTTTGCCTATGCCGTGACCGCCTTTCATCATTGTCTTGATATAAGGATAAGCAAATCTGTCAATTCCCCAGTAGTAAGCACCTGCGCCTGTAAATAGAAGGATAATTGCTGCTGTATACAGTATTGGGTTTGTACTTGTTGTTCCTGCTAATAAGAAGTTTAGATTCATGAAAGCTGCTGCAATTAAAGCCGGTATGGTCGCAGCTCCGAGTATAAGGCCAACCCCGACAAGAACTTCGCCCCATGCCACTAGAGTGCTGAATAAATCCGCGTTTGGCAGTGCTACATTTTCAAGGAACCCCGCATACCAGCCCTGCACTGCCGGATGATCTCCGCCTGCTTTGGCAATGGCCCCCTGCATGAATCCGCCTGCATCAAATCCGTCTGCTACCTTATGCCATCCTGCTTCAAGCCATTGTATACCAAGCCAGACTCTTAATACTGTCCAAACAACTGCTGCCTGAGGAGTTTTCCACCATTTCATTATAATCATCTCCATATTATTATTGTGAATAATTTCACATAATATCTTAAATTTTTTTTCCTCTTGGGGAATTAAAAAGCCGGCCAGCTCTTAGGAGGAAAGGATGCTGTACTGAAGTTGTTTTATGAAGTATTTTGTGAAATGCTTCACTAACTTTCCTCACTTATAATATACTCCATCCCTCCCTTTTTTGCAATACACTTCACCAATTCTTCACAATTATTGGGCCATCATAAACAAGCTGTTTTCATCCTGTCAAAGCGGGAATAGTAAGAGAGTATTGTGTGAATTTATTGCTGTATTAAAGGAGGCCTTTTGACATATGCTGGAAAACTTATTGAAAGATCTCATTTCCATTGACAGCTCTTCAAAGGAGGGAGCAAACCAGGCCATTGAATATTGTCATCAATGGCTGTCAGGGCATGACCTCCCTTCAAGAGTCATCGAAAATAACGGCTATAAAATGGCTGTCTGTGAAATTGGAAGCGGGGATCAGACCATTATTTTTAATGGACATGTGGATGTTGTTTCAGGAAAGGATGAACAGTTCATTCCTGTAGAAGTCCGCGATAAGATCTATGGACGTGGAGCTGCGGATATGAAGGCCGGGGTTGCCGCCATGATGTCCGCGGTAAAAGAGCTCAAAAATATGCCCATAGGCGTAAAAATACAGCTTCAAATTGTTTCAGATGAAGAAATCGGCGGCTTTAACTGTTCCGGGTATTTAGCAGAACAGGGATATCGCGGCGATTTTGTCATATGCTCTGAACCCACTCAGCTTGGAATTGCGCTCGAAGCAAAAGGCGTTATCAGGCTGGACATTGAAATAGAAGGAGACCCTGCACACGGCAGCCGTCCATGGGAAGGAATCAATGCTATCGAAAAGGCTTTTGAAGTGCATCAAAAGCTATTAAAATTGCCTTTTGCAAAGGAATCATCCGAATTTTACCCATACCCTTCGATTAATCTTGCAAAAATAACCGGTGGGGATGTTTATAACAAGGTGCCTGAAAAATGTGTAATGTCGTATGATATCCGCTATTTGCCGCACCAGAACCATGAAGAGCTCATCAAGCAAATCGAAGGTATCACAGATGGGGAAATTATCATGAATATGTTCTCAAAGCCGCTTGTGACAGCCAGAGACAATCCTTTCATACTGATGCTTGAACCCATTGTGGAAAAGCACACCGAAGATAAAGCTGTTTTCTTTGGACAGCATGGTTCTGCGGATACAGTGTTCTTTGCCAATTACGGGATACCGGCCATTGAATTTGGCCCAACCGGCATGAACTGGCACGGTGATAAGGAATACGTTCTGCCGCATTCCATTCATTTATATGAAAAAATGCTGATCGACTTTGCTATGAAATTTTCAAATTAGAAGGCTTTTTTAGTGCGGATAGTCTCCCGATATGGTAAAAGTTAGAATATATGATTAAAGAGGGATTCCACAGAAATGAGCTCTATTAGTTTATTAAAAAAATCAGCAGGCATTGTACTGGAGAAAAAGAACCTGACAAATGTCACTGCCAGAGTCGGTCTGGTGCTGGACATTTCCGGCTCCATGCGCAAGTTATATAAAAACGGGACCGTCCAGAGGGTTGTGGAGAGAATCTTAGCTGTTGCCAGCCAATTTGATGATGATGGAGCATTGGATGTCTGGGTCTATGATAATGAATTTTCCAGGCTGAAGCCGGTAACCGAACATGACTTTGAAGGATATGTGGATCAGTATATTTTAAATAATGATCTGATACACAAATTCGGAAGAAATGATGAACCACCGGTAATGGAGGATGTCATTCAGAAATATACCTCTGAAGATCCGAGCAAAGATCCTGCCTTCATTGTTTTCATTAATGATGGCGGCTGCAAAAGAACCATCAAAAAACCTGTTGTTTCATCATCCGATAAACCCTTGTTCTGGCAGTTTGTCGGGATAGGCGATTCAAACTTTGAGGTATTGGAAAAGCTGGATGAAATGGATGGCCGCTATATTGATAACGCAAATTTTTTCCACATTAAAGATGTAGAGGCCATTTCTGATAGCGAACTATATGACCTCCTGCTGAACGAATTCCCGGACTGGCTAAAAGAAGCAAGAGAAAAAAATGTCATTTGAGCGATAGCGAAAAGGCGGATTTGATCGTAATCAAGTCCGCCTTTTGTGTTGGGATAGCCATTGACTTCAAGCATTTGCCCCTGCTGCCGCCCTGCCATGCAGCCGGTAATAAAAGCCCTCCTGTTCAAGCAGTGATTCATGTGTTCCTTCCTCAATAATCCTGCCCTCTTCCAGAACAAAAATTTTATCCGCATTTTGAATGGTGTTCAAACGGTGGGCAATAACAAAGCTGGTCCTTCCTTTCATCAGCTCCTGAAGGGCATCCTGAATTTTCAGCTCTGTCACGGTATCAATGCTGCTTGTTGCTTCATCCAGAATTAAGATGTCCGGGTTGGCCAGAAATGCACGTGCAATGGAAAGAAGCTGCTTTTGCCCCTGGCTGATGCCATTTCCGTCCTGACTCAGCACTGTATCATACTGCTGAGGAAGTTTCATGATAAATGAATGGGCATTGGCAAGCTTAGCAGCCTCCACCACTTCTTCATCTGAAGCTTCCAGCCTGCCGTAGCGGATATTTTCTCTCACAGTGCCGCGGAATAGGAATGAATCCTGCAGGACAAATCCCATATGCTTTCTAAGGCTTTCTTTTTTCACATTGGCGATATCCTCGCCGTCAATTAAAATACGGCCTGAGTCCCGTTCATAAAAGCGGGAGAGCAAATTGATCATAGTAGTCTTTCCAGCACCTGTCGGACCAACGAAAGCAGCGGTCTGGCCTGCTTTGACATGGAGGTTTACGTTTCTTACCGTATTTCCGTCTTCTTCATACGAAAAAGAAACATCCCGGAATTCAACCTCACCTTTCACTTCGGCAAACTCTTTCAGCTGCTCTTCATTTTGGAATTCTTCATCCTCATCCAAGATGTCAAAGACCCGCTCTGCTCCTGCAAGTGCAGATAGAAGGGTGTTAAATTGGTTTGCCAGGTCATTAAGCGGACGTGTAAATTGCCGGGAATACTCCGTGAACACGACAATCACACCAATTGAGATCATCCCATTCAGGGCAAAAATGCCCCCTACCCCGGCGATAATGGCAAAGCTCAAGTTGTTCAGAACATTCATCAGCTTCGGGATAAACCCGGAATAAGTTTGAGCCCAAAACCCTGCCAGCTTAAGTTTTTTCCCTTTTTCCCGGAACTCGGCCATCACTTTCTGTTCCTGAGAAAAGGTCTTGATGATCCTCTGTCCTGATATGGTTTCTTCAATAAAGCCGTTCAGTTCTCCAAGATTCTTCTGCTGCTCTTTAAACAGCCTTCCTGTCCGTGCTGTAATCCATTTCATTCCAAAGAACATCAGCGGCACAATGATCAGGGTAATGAGCGTCAGCAAAGGGCTTAGCCAAAGCATGACGGAGACAGTGCCAATCAAGGTCAGCAGGCTGGAAAAGACCTGGATTACTGAACTGTTCAGAGTCGAGCTGACATTTTCAATATCGTTTGTGACCCTGCTCATCAGTTCGCCCTGCTGCCGCTTGTCAAAGAACGGAATAGGCAGCCTGTGCAAGTGGCCGAAAAGCTTCGTTCTCATCGTAAAAACCGTTTCTTGTGCAATGCCGATCATCCAATAGTTCTGAAACCAAAGGGCAAGCGAGTTCATCACATAAATGACTCCTAGCCAGATAAGTAAAGCGATAAATCCATCGCTGTTCTTTGTGACAATGTAATCGTCAATAGCCATTCCGACTAAATAGGGGCCAAGCAGACCCATCGCCGAGCTGATGACCACCATGAATAAAACGAGATATAGCAATCCCTTATTATAGGCTAAATAGGACCAGATTCTCCTTAGTGTGGCCCCCATGTTTTCAGACTTGGGCTTTTTCCCTTTTGAAAATTCGCCATTCAGCTCAAGAGGAATCTTTTTATGCTGGAAAGGTTCTTTAATTTGCTTAAGCATAGTCTCTGTTCTCCTCTCCAGACTGGGATTGAAAAATCCGTTTATACAATCCGGATGTTTTAAGAAGAGTCTCATGGTCTCCCTCAGCAAGAAGCACTCCATCCTCAAGCAGCAGGATTCTGTCTGCTTCCATGGCTGTACTGATTTTCTGCGTAATGATCATGGTTGTACAAGTATATTGTTTCAATGAACTCAGGAGTTTTGCTTCTGTTTTCATATCCAGTGCACTTGTGCTGTCATCAAGAAGAAGGATTTTTGGCTTACGTACAAGCGCCCGGGCAATGGAAAGGCGCTGTTTTTGCCCGCCGGATAAGTTAACACCCTTTTGCCCCACTCTTGTTTCATACCCCTGTGGAAGCTTCATGATAGTTTCATGTATCTGCGCATTGACAGCTGCTTCAGTAATTTCCTCCATCGCTGCATGTTCTTTTCCCCATGATATGTTTTCTTTCACACTGCCTGTAAAGAGCAGGGCTTCCTGAGGAACAAAGCCGATTTTCCTGCGGAGGTTCTCCATTTTCAATTCCCTGACATCCCGCCCATCAATTTCAACCTTCCCGCCAGTCACATCATAAAGGCGGGGGATAAGCTGGAATAAAGAGGTCTTCCCGGAGCCTGTTGCACCCATTATTGCCACTGTTTCCCCGGGTTGGATGATAAAGCTGATGCCATCGAGTACCTTCTCTGAAGTGCCGGGATATTCAAAAGATACATCTTTAAAGTGAATTTCCCCCCGGCTCACTGTTAAGTCCTTCCTATCATGAGATCCTTGACGGTCAGTCAAATCCACTTCAGTATCCAGTACCTCTGTTACCCGGTTTGCAGAGGCCCTTGCCCTGGAAAATGCCATGATAATCCAGGAAAAAATGGAGAATGCGGCCGTTATTCTGGTTGCATAGTTCACAATCGCAACCACCTCGCCTACCTTTACATCCCCTGCATTTACCTGTATGCTGCCAAACCAAAGGACTCCAAGAATACTAAGATTCATAATGAAAAGCAGAACAGGCATGGTCACTTCCATCAAACGTAATGCTTTAACGGTTCCATCTCTGAGATCCTCATTTGTGCGAGTGAAGCGTTTCACTTCATGATTTCTGCGGACAAATGCTTTAATGAGCCGGATCCCAGTCAGGTTCTCCTGCATGACGCTATTCACAGAATCAAGCTTTTCCTGGACTGCCTTAAAAAGCGCGCCGCCTTTTCCCATGACCCAAAACAGAAATAGAAAAAGGAATGGGGCCACAGCTGATAAGATAAGAGCAAGCTTCACATCTACCACAAAAGCCATAATCAGTCCGCCGATGATTAAAAGAGGTGCTCTCATCATGATTCGAAGACTCATAAAAACAGTATTCTGAAGCTGCGTAATATCATTCGTCATACGGGTAATTAATGAAGAGGTCGGAAAAAGATTAAAGTTGGCAAAGGAGAAGGATTGAACCTTGTCATATAAGCTTTTCCTTACATCAAAACCGAAGCTCTGGCTGACATGTGCAGCATAAAAGGAATTAATGACTCCAGCCGCAAAAGCCACAAAAGAAGCAGCCAGCATGATCCCTCCCCACTTCAGGATCTCCTGGAGATCATTCTGCAGGATGCCTTCATCTATAATTTTCGCCATTAATAATGGCTGAATAAGCTCAACAGCAAGCTCAGTCAGCATTAATGACAGAGCTATAGCCACCGCTATCCGGTAAGGCTTAAGAAATGCCAATACTTTCGCCATTTATAGTCCCCCAAGCTGTAATTGCAGTTAATATATGTATAATAATACTCTTAAAATCCTTCGACAAACTAAATAATCCTATCTTTATCATAATCCTTTTTACGAAATTTTTAAATAATTCCATTAAAAAAATTTAAAAACGCCTGGATCAGACCAGACGTCTATTCTTTCTTATATACTGGGGCAATCAGCTCAATCCTGTTTGTCCAGATGCCTCCTGAATAGCTCTCAGGGAGCCGTTTCAGGTCTTCCGGTCTGTCAAAGCCTTCCGACCAGCTTCCATCCCCGGCAACCACTATGACTCTTGTACCTGCTTCATCCATTCGGTTCAAGAACTTATTTGGCCAGCCCCACATCAGCTTTGTATACGATTCAGGAATATGAATCTGTGAGTTTTTGCAGGCATTTGGCACATAACCTGTCCATCCAGCACCTATATATGGCAGGAGGCAATCTTTCAATGTAGCCTTGGACATAACCCGCATTCCAGGCATTTCTTCCTTCAGTGCGGCAATTGGATTGTCTCCTCCATATACAGTTATTTTCTCCAATCTGTCTGCTGGAAACATCGACAGGTATTCAGCAAGCTTTACTCCTTCCTGTGAGTCATTGCTTTTAATATGGATTAAGAGATCTCCTTCCGGGAACTCTTCCATGACTTCATCCAGGCTCGGCATCATTCCGATTCCCTTACCGCGAAACGGCTGGGTTTTACCGTGATCGGCTGTATAGCCGTATCCAATGTCCAGCTTTTTTAATTCCTCCATTGTATACTCTCTCGTATTACCCTTTGCATTTGTCCGGCAATCCAGCGTCCAATCATGGAACACCGCAAATTGTCCATCCTTTGTAAGCTGTATATCCAGTTCAACTACATCTGCACCTGCCTCAAAAGCTGCTTTCATGGAAGGAATCGTATTTTCAAGAAAGTTATGCTCAGGCTCGTAAATTCTCTCAGCTGTACATGTCTCCCCTGTAATCCCTTCCATATGAAAGGTCTGTGCCATTCCTCTATGAGCGAGCAGCAGCGGCTTATCGTTTCTTTCTTTTGTAAGCAGGGAGCTGTTGTTTAAAAATAGAAATACGCCGAGAATTAATAAAGTTATCATTATCCGTTTTAAGATTTTCTTTTTCTTATTCATATGTCCTCCGGTTTTTGCACTCTAGCAACCGATTTAATCATAATGGAACCGATAAAAATATAAAAGGCCAAATCAAAAGATTCAGCCTTTTATATTTAACTTGATTTGCGCCCCAGGTAGGCTTCCATGATACGCGGATCATTCAGAAGCTTCTCTGAGCTTCCCTCAGCAACCATTTTGCCTGTTTCCAGTACATACCCATAATGTGATATTTTCAGTGCCTGCCTTGCATTCTGTTCTACCAATAGAACAGTCGTGCCCGCTTCATTAATTTCTTTAATAATTTTAAAGATGTCAGCCACAATCAGAGGGGCCAGTCCCATTGACGGTTCATCCAGAAGAAGCAGCTTTGGTTTGCTGAGGATGGCCCTCGCAATGGCCAGCATCTGCTGCTGTCCGCCGGATAATGTTCCGCCAAGCTGTTTCTGCCTTTCTTCAAGGATGGGGAAACGCTCCATAACGCTCTTAATATCCCGGTCAATTTCATTATCCTTCCGGTGGTATGCCCCCATTTCCAGGTTTTCAAGCACAGTCATTCCGGAAAGAATCTGGCGGCCTTCCGGAACAAGGGCAATCCCTTTGCGCAGCAGCTGGTCCGGCCGGAGTCCCGTTACATCCTGCCCCTGAAATTGAATGCTGCCTGCCTGTGGTTTAAGCATCCCGGAAATGGACTTCATGGTCGTTGTCTTTCCTGCACCATTTGCGCCAAGGATCGTAACAATACTGCCTTCTTCCACTTCGAGGCTGATGTTTTTAAGAACCTGGATTTTCCCGTAAAAAGCGTTAATCCCATTTACCTTAAGCATACATATCCTCCTCCTCACTGCCGAGATAGGCTTCGATGACATCAGGATTATTCTGGATTTCAGCAGGTGTGCCTTCAGCAATCTTTTTGCCGAAATTCAAGACGGCAATGCGGTCGCATAATTTCATGACAAGCGGCATATCATGCTCAATCAGGAGGACCGTGACGCCCTGTTCCTGAATTTTTTTGATGAGCTGAAATAACTCGCTTGTTTCTGTTTCATTCATTCCGGCTGCCGGTTCATCAAGCAGCAGCAATTTAGGAGAGCTGGCCAGCGCCCGGGCAATCTCGAGCCTTCTTTGCTGGCCGTATGCGAGGCTGTCTGACACCGTTTCCGCGAACCCGCCGAGCCCCACAAACTCTAATAGCTCATTCGCTTTGCTGCGGATTCTTTCTTCTTCCTGCCGCTGTGATTTTGTCCTGAATACACTGCTGAAAACCCCTGATTTGCTTCGGCAGTGCTCCCCAACCATCACGTTTTCTTCTGCTGTCATCTGCGGAAACAGGCGAATATTCTGGAATGTCCTGCAAATGCCCTTTTTCGTGATCAGGTGCGGCTTTAGGCCATTGATATTGTCTTCATTAAAGATAATCTCGCCTGAGGTAGGAGTAAACATTGATGTTATCAGATTGAACATCGTGGTCTTCCCGGCTCCGTTCGGACCAATCAGCCCAAAGATCTCACCCTGATTTATAGAGAACGAGACATCAGACAGGGCACTCAGCCCGCCAAAGTTTTTACATGCTTTTTTGACTTGAAGTACCATGCTTTTGCCTCCTCTTTGATGTTTTAAGCTTGACCCAGTTTAAAATATTTACATCAATTAATCCCTGCGGCCTGACTGCCATCATAATAATAATGATCAGACCGTAAATCATGTAGCGGTATTCGCTGATAAATCGGAGCACTTCCGGCATTACAGTTAAAAAGAGCGCCCCAAACACCGGTCCCCAGATGACTTCGCTTCCTCCGAAAACGGCGAAAATCAGAATCTCAACGGCACGGTGATAGGCAAAATCGGCAGGACTTATGTACGCAAGAACATGGGCAAACAGTGCACCTGCAAAACCGGCTACCAGGGCCCCCTGTGCAAATGCCAGGACCTTATAATACGTGATATTGATGCCCATTGATTCTGCAGCTTTTTCATCCAGCTTAATAGCTGCGAAAGCCCGTCCTACTCTTGAGCGGTTCTGCCTTCTGAAAAATGCGATTATGCTGACTGTCACCCCTAATAAAATGAGGAAGATAGCCAGAAATACAAACTGGTTATTTTGAAGTCCAAGTACTTTCGGATCAAAGCCTAAGTCTTTTACTGTATTCAGCAGCTCACGGCCCATATGCGGTATGCCTGATAATCCGACAGCTCCCTTTGTCATAGACTCCCAGTTTACAAAAATAACGCGGATCACCTCTCCAAACCCAAGGGTAACAATGGCGAGATAAACACCCTGAAGTCTTAATGTCGGTATCCCGATCAGGATTCCAAAAACACCTGCCAATAAAGTGCCTGCCAGTATGCCCACAATAATCGGAAGGTCAAAATTCAGCGTCAATAGTGCAGAGGTATAGGCACCAATCCCCATAAATCCGGCATTGGCGAGCGAAAGCTGTCCAGTTGATAGAGTGATATAAATACTAACCCCTAATATAATGTTGATTAATATAAAAGAAGCTACCTGTAAATAATATGGATTTATTAATTCTGCAAGCATGAATTCACCTTCTTACGCTGAAATTTTTTGGCCAAACAATCCCTGCGGCCTGATGAGAAGTATGATGATGATGGCCGCAAAAGCGATGGCATCCTTGTATCCTGAATCGCCGTAGACAACGACAAAGGTTTCAGCCAGACCAAGGATAAGCCCCCCGGCCATCGCTCCCTTGACATTCCCCATGCCGCCAAGAATGATGATGGCAAGTCCTTTAAGCCCGATGGACAAGCCCATCTGCGGCGTTACAGAGTTAAAGGCCATTCCGACAAGGATACCGGCGATCCCGCCCATTGCCGATGCGATAATAACCGTCATTGTAATGGTTCTTTTGACATCAACACCAAGAAGGCTTGCCGTTTCCAGATTTTCAGCAGTTGCTCTTAAGGCTTTTCCTGCCTTTGTTTTGCCCAGCCAAAAAGAAAGGGCGTACATGAGAAGAACAGAAATGACAAAGATGACAATCTGCACAAGATATACGGTTATGGAACCGATCTGGAAGCTTATTTCCGCAAAAGAAGCACGGAAAGGATGGTTGCCCGGTCCAAAAATATGGTGGGACAGGTTTTCCAGCAGTATCGATACACCAATGGTGCTGATCAATGGCGCCAGATGGGATACACCCTGTTTATTCCGGAGCGGTCTCAGGGCAAATCGTTCAAGCAGATATCCCATTGCAGCCGTTACCGCAATCGCTGCCAGAAAAGCCAGCCAAAGCGGCCCTTTAAAAGTGGAAGTGACCACAACGCCAATGAAGGCTCCGAACATAAAAATTTCTCCGTGTGCCATATTGATAATCCCAAGCACCCCGAAAACCAATGTAAACCCAAGTGCAACGATGGCATAAATGCTGCCAAGGGTAATTCCGTTTATTAATTGTTCGATTAACACGGCTTCACCTGCTTACTCGTAATTTTCTTAAAAGTAAGCTCTGGCACTGAAGGCGCCAGAGCTTCACTTTCGCAGCTTTTTAATTAAATTCCTTAAATGCTCCTTCTTCAATAACTAAAACGGTCGGATCCATCACGACATCTCCTTCTTCATCGAAAGAGAACTCTCCAAGAATCCCATTAAAGCCCTTGACCTCAGCCAGAGCATCACGGAGTGCATCACGGTCAGCTTCACCGGCATTCTTCAATGCCTCAGCCATTATGTAAAGCGCATCGTATGCCTGTGCTGCAAACTGATCTGGCTTTTTGCCGTATTCCTTTTCATATTTACTTACAAATTCCTTGACCTTATCATCTTCTTTTTCACCATACCATGGAGTTGCCACAATGAGACCATCTGCTGCATCCCCTGCAATATTGATGACCTCAGGAGAATTGAAGCCGTTTCCTCCGACAAATGGAACATCAATGCCCATTTTCCTGGCCTGATCCATGATGACGGCACCTTCATTGTATAGAGCCGAAGCCAGAATTAGGTCCGGTTTTAAGCCTTTAATTTTTGTCAGCTGAGCATTATAATCTGATTGGCCTTTTTGGAATGTTTCAGTCGTTAAGATTTCAAGACCCTTCTCTTCCGCTGCTTTTTTCATTGTGTCAAAGCCTGATTTTGTAAAAACATCATCATTTCCATATAGAATTGCTACTTTTTTAGCATCATATTTTTCAATGGCTTTATCTATTGCAGCCGGAATCGCCAATGCTTCAGGCAGCGAGTTGCGGAAGACATAGTCCCCAATTTGCGGAATCCCTTCTGCCGTTGTTGAAGTCCCCATGATCGGCACTCCGTTCAGGTCGGCTTCCGGACCGACTACGTTCATTTCTGTACTTAAGGTAGGCCCGATAATGGCCGTCACATTTTCTGAATTCATAAGCTTCTGCGCTGCCGTCAATGCCTGATCCTGCTTGCCGGCAGAATCCTCAATTACAAGGTTTATCTTGACTTCTCCCTTGCCATTGATTTCTTCCTGTGCAAGCTTTAAGCCATTTGTGATCGCTTCACCATAAGCTGCACCCGGTCCGCTGATATAAGAAATAACACCAATATCCGCTTTAACAGCTCCTCCGCTGCTCTCCCCATCCTCATCCCCTGCCGCCTGATTGCCGCCGCATGCAGAGAGGACAAGCAAACTGGATAATGCCGTAAATTGAGCAAATTTCTTCAACTGCTTTCTCATTTTCTCTTACCCCCGTTTTCTGAAATAAAGAAATATTCAAAACTATATTACTATTTAAATACAAATGCTTGTCATTGTAAACAATAATATGGAAACTTTTCTTACATATTAATTAGGAGCGGAATATGGAAAATGCAGCCTTTCATTGTCTTCTGTCAACAATAGATTGATTGAATCTTTGTTTTTTATGAACATTGTCGTAACTTGTCACAGAATTGTAAGATTAATCTAAAGATATAACCATTGGAGGTGCTTGTTAAAATGGAAGCGATTACAAGGGACTTTTTCCTATATTTATCTAAAAATAGCTTACTGAATAAAATCGCCCAGAATAAAGGCGGAAGTTTTGCCGCAGGAAAATTAATAGGCGGGGTTGATTTCAAAAGCAGCGTCCGCTTTATCAGGGATCTGAATAACCAGGGACTTTCTGTAACAGTGGATCATTTGGGGGAATTTGTTGACTCCGTGGAAGTGGCGAATGAACGGACTGAGGAATGCATTTCAACCATTGAAATGATCAGCAAAGAAGGACTTGATTCACAAGTATCCCTGAAAATGACTTCTCTTGGTCTGGATATTGATCATGATCTTGTTGTTAAAAACATGACCAGAATTCTTGATACTGCCGAAAAGCATAAGATCATGGTGACAATCGATATGGAGGATGTGCCGCGCTGCCAGGCAACGATCGATTTATTTAAACAGTTTAAAGAGAAGTACAGTTGTGTAAGCACCGTTCTGCAGGCGTACCTGTACCGGACTGAACAGGATCTCGCGGATCTGGGGAAATACCAGCCCTTCTTAAGACTGGTAAAAGGCGCTTATAAAGAAGCACCTGAGCACGCATTTCCGGAGAAGACTGATGTTGATGAGAACTATAAGAAATTAATAGAACAAAGTCTCTTAAACGGAAACTATACAGCAATAGCTTCTCATGATGACCAAATCATCGAGTACACAAAAGAATTAGCCAAGAAGCATAACATTTCAAACGAACGTTTCGAGTTTCAAATGCTTTATGGCATGAGGAATAAAACACAGCTGGAGCTTGCAAAGCAAGGCTATAGGATGCGTGTTTATGTACCATACGGCATGGACTGGTACGGCTATTTCATGAGAAGGCTTGCTGAACGGCCGGCTAATATTGCATTTGCTTTTAAGGGCATTTTCAAGAAATAATATTTTTCTTCTAAAATATTAAATTATAACTATAATAAAAAGAAACCATTCTTGATTTCTAGGTAATGAGAAAGCAAACCACCGCTTTCTCATCGCTTATTTTATCTAAATATTTTGTTAAACCAACAAAAAGGAGGCTGACAAAATGGATTATGCATTAATTATTTCCATTACCGTGTATATGATTGGGATGCTTTGGATTGGCTATTATGCGTATAAACGGACTTCCAATCTATCAGATTACATGCTTGGAGGACGAACATTGGGTCCTGCGGTAACCGCTTTAAGCGCGGGTGCTTCCGATATGAGCGGATGGCTTTTGATGGGCCTTCCTGGAGCCATGTATGCCACTGGCCTGAGCGCTTCCTGGATTGTCATCGGCTTGACTCTTGGGGCATGGGCAAACTGGATTTATGTGGCACCAAGGCTCCGCACGTATACTGAGGTAGCCAATGATTCTATTACGATTCCAGGTTATTTAGAAAACCGGTTCGGGGATGCTTCCAAAATCCTTCGCCTGATTTCAGGATTAGTTATCTTAATTTTCTTTACCTTTTATGTATCATCAGGCATGGTTTCCGGGGGCGTTTTATTCCAGAGCACTTTCGGGCTGGATTACCACACAGGTTTATGGATCATTACAGGTGTTGTGGTTGCGTATACACTATTTGGAGGATTTCTTGCAGTTAGCTTGACAGACTTTGTTCAGGGTCTGATTATGTTTCTCGCCCTCATTCTTGTACCAATCGTAACCCTTTTCCATGTAGGAGGATTTGGGCCGGCCATTGATACTGCCAGAACAATTAATCCAGCTTTCCTTGATATCTTTAAAGGGACAAGTCTATTAGGCATCGTATCCCTTTTTGCATGGGGCCTTGGCTATTTTGGACAGCCACATATTATCGTCCGCTTTATGGCTATCAGTTCTGTTAAAGAAATCAAGAAAGCCACCCGCATTGGGATGGGCTGGATGGTTTTCTCGAGTATTGGCGCTATGCTGACTGGTTTTGTGGGAATTGCTTATGTGGCGGATACAGGCATTAGCATCGAAGATCCCGAAACGATCTTCATCCTCCTTGGCGAGGTCTTATTCCACCCGATCATTACCGGCTTTTTAATCTCGGCTATCCTTGCGGCTATCATGAGTACTATCTCATCACAGCTGCTAGTTACATCAAGCTCATTAACGGAGGATTTATATAAGACATTCTTCCGCCGCTCTGCTACAGATAAAGAATTGGTTACAATAGGAAGATTATCTGTATTGCTGGTTTCTATCATTGCCTTATTTATCTCATGGGAGAAAAATGAAACGATTCTCGACCTTGTGGGTTATGCATGGGCTGGTTTCGGATCCGCTTTCGGTCCGCTTATCATCCTCAGCTTATACTGGAAGCGCATGACAAGATGGGGAGCATTAGCCGGGATGATTGTTGGAGCAAGCACCGTCATCATTTGGTCTCAATCCGGATTATCGGACCTCCTTTATGAAATGATTCCAGGCTTTGCTGCCAGCTTACTTGCCATCATCGTGGTGAGTCTTCTGACTGAAAAACCATCTGTTGAAGTTGAAAAACAGTTTGAAGACTTTGAAAAAATCTTAAAATAAACTAGACTTATCAGGACTGGGCAAAGAAAATGCCCGGTCCTTTTTCTTTCGACAAAATTCGGGTGGTGCCTGTCACCGTTTTTCACTATAATAAGAACAGCAATAATGAGGAGGGAGCTTAATGAGCCAGCCGCTGGAGAAAATCCTTAGTTTGACTGATATTGATGAGATTACAGAAATGGTCAGCACTTTTTTGAAGAAGCCTGTTGTCATCGAGGATGAGCAATTCTCGCTGCTGGCTTATAGCTCGTATTATATAGAGCATTTTGATTTGGCGAACCAGCAGACTATATTTTCGAAGAGATGGCCGATTCCCATTTTGGAGAAATTTATGGATGAAGGCATTGTTGATCAGTTAAAGACAATCCCTGAGCCTTTCAGAATTAAGAAGATGGAAGAAATCGGCCTTAACCAGCGTGTAGTTGTAAGCGCTAAATATAAAGAGCAGATACTTGGATTTATCTGGGTTCAGGAATTGGACGGCAGTCTGTCAGAAAGCGAAATGAAGTTTCTTCATGACGTTTCCTTCCATATTGGAAAGCTTTTATATCAGAAAAACCTGAAGAAGCTGCGCAAAGAAGAAGAAAAACATCAATTTTATCAAAAGATTATTGATCGCACCTACCAGACGGAAGATCAGATTAAGTGGGAAGCTGCCAATGTGAAAATCATCCTTCCGGAGGCCTTTATCATCAATGTATTTACGGTCGTACAGGGAGATGAAGAGATGTTTGCGGAATTAAATGAAACCGTTCGGCTGTTCGCTAATGCCCTCAGCCATCCCGCTCACATCTTTACGAATCAGCATGAAATCATCGTGATGATCGGCAGCAGCTCCCCTGCACCCGGCAGCCTTTCAGAAGACGCACACGAATTAACCAATACCGTTCTAAGCCAATTCAGGCAGCAGACTGTGTATGCAGGGATCGGAGGAGAATATTCCTCCATCCTAAATCTGCGCAAAAGCTACCGGGAAGCCCTGGAGGTCATCAAGGCAGCCAAGTTCATTGGCTCGCCTGAAGAACTGCCTTATGAATATAAAAAGCTTTGGGTGTTCCGTTACCTGGAACCAATCGCCCAGCATAACAGCACGACAAACTATGTAAATGAAGACCTTATGAAGCTGCAGAAAAAAGACCTGGAAAGTCAAACCAGCCTTTTGAAGACGCTTGAAGTCTATTTATTGAACAACTGCCGCCTCAAGCCGACGGCTGAACAGCTTTTCATTCATACCAATACATTAAAATACCGAATGAAGCAAATTACCGACCTGACCTCAATCGACTTTGACGACTTTAACACAAGATGCCAGCTGTATATTGATTTACAGCTTCTTAAGCGGAGGAAATAAGAATGCGGGGAGACTAAGTTCCCCAAAAGAAATGCCTGTCCCCTTTCCAGGGAGCAGGCATTTTATCGTTCTTCTTTTTCCGGCTTGAATAAAAAATAGGAGATAACACCTGATAATAGTGCTGCACCGGCTGCTATCAACAAGCGGATCATCAGGTCTATCTGCTGATAATCCTTATTCAGCATCCACATGGCAGCCCCGGCTACAAGTATCATAATGGGAATGACAATAAGCTTTCTATTTTTCAAGATTTCTTACATCCTTTCGTGCTCGTGCTAGTCATAACTATTATATAAGAATTAAACAAAAATAGATAATAGCATCCGCTTTTGCAAACCCTTCCAATTTTCTTAATTATTAAACCTTATTTTTTTCCTCTCATTCCCTTTACAAAGGGGCTTGATGGGCTTTATAATCCCGTTGTTCCACTTTTTACGGAATCCGAAAAAATACTATAAAAAAGGAGGTTGCGGCGATGCGGCAAAAACTATTTTCTTTTATGATGATCAACCTGGGAGCTTTCCTGGTTTCTATAAATGTCCATTTTTTCTTGTCCCCCAATAATTTAGCAACAGGAGGGGTCAGCGGATTGTCGATTATCATGAATGATTTATTTCCCGATTTCTCGATTGGTACATTCATGATTCTTGTCAATTTAATATTGTTTGCAGTTGGGTTTGTTTTTCTTGGATCTGGTTTTGGGGCAAAAACCATTTATGCAAGCTTTGCGCTGTCCTTTTATGTGTGGGCGCTTGAGAAGTTCGCCCCGATGGCCCATCCGCTTAGTGATGACTTGCTTATTCAGCTGATTATCGGGCAATGCATCGCCGCAACCGGCATGGCGATTGTGTTTAACCAGCAGGCATCCACTGGCGGGACAGACATCATCGCTATGATTTTTAATAAATATTTAAATATTGAAGTTGGCAGAGGCGTGCTTCTGGCTGATTTATCCATTGCCCTGTCTTCCGCCATTCTATTTGGTCCGCAAGTGGGCATGTATGCCTTTTTTGGGGTCATTATTAATGGATTAGTGATTGATTATGCACTTCAGCAATTCAATTCAAACAAGGAAATTGTGATTATCAGCCACCACAGTGATGAAATTAAAACCTATATTGTCCATGAACTTGGGAAGGGTGCAACCATTCACACGGCAACAGGCGCATTCACTTCAGATAAGAAAGAAGTCATTACAACTATCCTGTGCAGAAAAGATTTTACAAAGCTGAAAGGCTACATTACCCAGGTTGATAATAAAGCATTTATCACTGTTCATACCATGAATGAAATACTCGGCCAAAATTTTAAACGGCTGGCATAATTGGCAAAGCTTCATCCGCAATGGATGGAGCTTTATTTTATCTGCAGTGAGCCAGCGATTTTGTAAAATCAGTGCGGTCCTCCTAATGGGCCGCTTTTTTGTTTGCCTGATTTTGGTTTTAAATAAACCCCTTGTGGAATAGGGTAAAAAAGGAGGCGTTTATCATGAAGGTGATTGTAATCGGTGCCAATGGGGATGTCGGTGAGCATGTAATCAGGAAGCTCGCAGAAAGGAAGCATGAAGCTCTTGCCGTTGCGGCAAATGAAAACCAAATTGAGGATCTAATCAAGCTCGGAGCGGCACAGGCAATTGTTTATGATGAGGAAAAGCTGATCCCCTATCTTCAGGCATCAGATGCCGTGATTTATTTAACAGGCGTCAATCCTAAAAAACATACAGGCAAAACCGTTATGGTCGATCACCAATCTATATCCGACATCATCCAATTGGCACAAAAATCAGGTGTCAGGAGATTTGTGATGATGAGTGCCGTTAAAGCAGAGGAAAGCGAAACAGACCCTTCCCGCAAAATAGCGGCAAAGGATCTTCCGGAGGATATGCTCAAAGCTGCCAATCTGGTATACACAGTGATCCGGATTGGCCAATTGACGGACAATCCCGGGAACGGAACCATTACCTTGTCTGAGAAAATCCATGACCGAAAGGCTGAAATACCCCGCGAGGACGCTGCTGAAGTTCTGGTAGAGTCCCTTGACAAAGAAGCGATCTTTCATTCAACCATTGAAGCAGCCTCGGGAGACACCCCTATCAGTGAAGCCCTAAGCCAGTTTTAATAGAAGGAGGATAAAATGAGTTTAACAGATTACCTTGTCATAGCATTATTCGTATTTATCTCATTGGTTATTTTTGTACCGGTCATTCTATTTATTTATTGGTATGTAAAAGATGACAGGCAGAAACAGCACTCTATATTGAGGAACTTCCCGGTAATCGGAAAGGTGCGATATTTCGCAGAAAATGTGGGGCCTGAGCTAAGACAATACCTGTTCAATAATGATACAGAAGGCAAGCCATTTTCCAGAAAGGAATACCAGGATGTTGTCAAAGCCGGCAAATACAAAGAAAGATTAATAGGCTTCGGATCGATAAGAGATTTTGACGAAGAAGGCTTTTATATACGAAATACCTTATTCCCCAAACTGGTAGATGAAATGAAAGTGGATAACACAAAGAAAATAAACACACGTGTTTATAAGGTCGATGGGGATAATCTTTTTTCCCGAAAGGAGCACAGCGAAGAAAAATTGGCTGATCCCTACTATCTTCGGGATGAGGATGCGGTCGTACTGGGAGAAAATAGCTGCCGGCAGCCATTCAGGGTTAAAGGTCTTGTCGGACAATCGGCCATGAGCTATGGATCTCTCGGTGAAAAAGCCATCACGGCCCTTTCCAAAGGGCTTGGCCTTGCAGGAGGAACCTGGATGAATACCGGTGAAGGCGGCCTGTCTCAGTATCATTTAGCCGGCAGCCCGGACATCATTATGCAAATCGGTCCTGATATGTTCGGTGTCCGAAAGGCCAATGGGGAATTCTCATGGGAAGAATTTAAAAAGAAAAGTGAAATACATGAGGTCAAGGCCTTTGAACTCAAGCTTGCACAGGGTGCAAAAACCCGCGGCGGCCATGTGGAAGGCGAAAAAGTAACCGAAGAAATCGCCAGTATCCGGCTTGTCGAAGTCGGCAAAACCATTAACAGTCCAAACCGTTTCTATGAATTTGATAATGTCCCTTCCATGTTCGATTTTATAGAGGAGCTCAGAAGTGTTGGCGGAAAGCCTGTCGGTATGAAAATTGTAGTAGGTGACCTGGATGCTCTTGAAAACATGATTTCCTATATGAAGGAGAGCGGCAAAGGCCCTGATTTCATCACAGTGGATGGCGGTGAAGGCGGAACAGGGGCGACTTATCAGGAGCTTGCAGACAGTGTGGGGCTCCCTATCCAATCCGCCCTGACAGTTGTCGATGAAATGCTGAGGGAGTATGGGGTACGGGACCGTGTGAAAATCATCGCTTCCGGTAAATTAATCACTCCTGATAAAATTGCCATTGCGCTTGCGATGGGAGCGGATCTGGTCAATATTGCCCGGGGTTTTATGATCAGCGTCGGCTGCATTATGGCCGGTGTCTGCCATACCAATCACTGCCCGGCAGGGGTGGCGACAACCGACAAAAAGCTTCAGGACGGATTAATTGTTGAGGAAAAACATTACCGTGTCTGCAACTATATCATTTCGCTCAGAGAAGGGTTATACAATCTGGCGGCAGCGGCAGGAATTGATAACCCCACCCAGTTTGAAAGAAAACATATTGTCCATAAAGATAAATTCGGGAGAGTCTCTCCTATCGAGGATATTCTGCATGCCGCCAAACGCGCACAGCTGCAGAAGGAAAACTAAACAAATGGAAGCCCGGTCCTGAATGGTCCGGGTTTTTATAAGAAATAGGATTTACCATCCGCACCTTTTTCTGACATAAAAGCAGGACTATCGTGTTATTTTGAGGTTATCATTCGAAATCCCCCCGCAATAAAGGTATAATTTAGTTTGGTAAAAAAATAGATACCGAGAAAAAAAGTGTTTACATAAGGGAGGATTTTAGGATGGGATGGGTAATTGCCATATTATTTGGTTCAGCAGTCGTGCTGCTCATTTTATCGTTTTTAAAAACGGCGCAGTCGAAATCAAATATTGAGCAGCAAATTGATCAGGTTACTTTTACACTAAAAAATGAAATTCATGAGCTTCAGCAGCAGATCAGAAATATTGAATTGGACGCGGAGATTACGGCTAAGCAATCAGGAGCTATGAGCGGGCCATCAGATGAAAGATTGCTGCTTCGCGAAGTACTGGATATGCATAAACGCGGATATTCCAATGAAAGCATTGCATTAAAAAAACAGCTTACGCCTAACGAGGTTGATCTGATGCTCTTGCCTTATTCAGCGAACAAGGGTGAAAGGAGCATGGTTGCCCAATGACACCAAATTCCTTGCGCAGTTTTGCAGCGGGCCTTTTAGCGGCTGCCATTTTGACAGGAAGCGTTTACCTATTTGGACCTTCTGAAGCCAAGAGTACTGAAAAACCAGCGGATAAAACAGAGAAAGCGGAAAAGCTGTCAGATGAAGAAATGATTGACCTGCTGGCATCCAAAGGCTACGTCATCAACACGGAAGATGAATGGAGCAAGCAGCTTGCTGCTGCGGCAAAGTCCAGCGAGAAAAAAGAGGACAAAGCAGACAAGAAGGCCGATGACAAAACCGGCGAAAAAGTTGTTTACCGGACTATTTTAACCGTATCAATGGGCATGACCAGCATTGATGTGGGGAACGCGCTTGAAAAAGCCCATATAATTGAAAGCGGCATCCAATTCTATAAAGATGTAGAAAAACGCGGTCTTGAGAATGATCTGCGTCCCGGCACGTTTGAAATAGAAAGCGGAATGACGACGGACGAGATTATTTCCGTTATATTTAAATAAGCAAAAGCTCCTTTTCGGCTTGAAAAGGAGCATTTTTTCTATATTTCAATCGCAAAATGATTGATTTGGCCGCACAGGAAACTTTCTGTGCGCATAACACCAAGTTATGTGCGGATAAAAAACTTACTCTTTCAAAAACCCGCGGATAGCCTCAGCCAGTTCTTCCGGCGCTTCGTACATGCTCATGTGCCCCGCATCATCAATGGTCACCTGCTTGATGTTAAATCCTTTGACTGCAAATGATTTTTCAGGAGGGACAATCCCGTCCTGTTCTCCAGCAACAATTAATACCGGCAGCTCTGTCCTTTTTAAAACATGACTGCGGTCTTCGCGCTGTTTCATTGCTTTCAGGGCAGCCTTTGCACCTTCTGCACTTGTACGATAGCCAATTTCTTTTGCCAGTTGAATTTCTTCGGGATGTTTCTCCCCTGGTGCAAAAAGCTTCGGCACCAGTCCATCTATAAAGGATTCGATACCCTCTTTATCAATTTTACCGGCAGCAACATCCCTTCCCTTCTTCCCTTCTTCGGAATCCGGGCTGGCTGTTGAATGGATAAGGGAAAAGGATTTCAGCTTGTCCTCGTATGCTTCAGCAAATGCAAGGGTAACATAGCCGCCCAATGAATGGCCGAAAAGAGATACTTGTTCAAGACCCAGCTCATCTATAGCCCCTTTGATTGCTTCTGCCATCCTTTCAATAGAGGGTTCGCCATCCGGCAGTCCTGACTCTCCATGCCCCGGAAGATCGGCCGCAATGACGCGAAAGTCCTCTGCCAATATTGGAATCACCCTTGCCCAGTAATCTTTGCTGCCGCAAAAACCATGCAGCAATACAAGCGGCTCCCCTTTGCCTTCATCATAGTATGAAATGACTGTTCCATTTACATCTGTTCTTTTTGCGTCCATTCAGAAAACCTCCTTTAGTTTGCCAGCAAATCCTGATATTCGCTCTTTCGGTCAAAAACAGCTTTAGCATATGAGCAGGCAGGCACAATCTTATATCCCTTGCTGCGTGCCTCCTGAACAACGCTTTCCAGAAGCTTTCCTGCAATTCCCTGTCCGCGCAGGGAGTCACTTACATATGTATGGTCTATCGTGATGACAGAATCACCGCTTGGAATATAGGTGATTTCAGCGATCATATTCCCTTTTTCATCATTCATGAAAAAACGGTTTTCTTCTTTTTGGATATCTTTATTCATATCATTTCCTCCTGTATTTAAGATGAACTCTATTCTTTCTATCTTGCTTTCCCTGCTTTTTGGAAAGACTAAACCTTCCTTCTCATGATTTCTTCACACAAAACTCGCGCATGGTTATGAACGGGATCTTTCGCAGCATATAATAATGTAACATTCTGCTCTTCTGCCATTCTTGCCAGCTCATCTATTTTGCGGATTTTATCATCCTGTGTTCGCAGCTCTTCAAGATACTTTTCCCGAAAATCTTCAAAAAGCTCAGGCTTATGGTTAAATGCTTTTCTGAGCTCATGACTCGGCGCAGCCTCTTTTTCCCATGCTGACAAACGCGCATCTTCCTTTTTAATTCCGCGGGGCCACAGCCGGTCAACCAGCACCCGATAGCCGTCCTCTTCTTCGTATGGGTCATAAATTCTTTTAATGAAAATTCCGGTCAATTTAAGACACCCCTTGTATATCCCTTGTGATTTGCTATTATTATAAACATAAAAGACAATTTTTTCTAATTCAATCAAATGTGAGGTGCAGGAAATTTGACAGGTATTATTGCTGTGGTTATGACTTTCTCTATTCCCATCATTGCCATCATGACTGTTCATACTCAAAAACTCGCAAAGATCAAACATAATATGATAAAAGATGAAATCACCCTGGAAAAACTGAAGCAGGAAAACTTTTTGCTTGAAACCGAAAAAATGAAGATTGAACTTGAGCAAATGAAGATTGAAAGTCCGAAGGATCTGACCAAAATCATATAAGCAAAAAATCCCCGTCTTACACAGAAGGGGATTTTTGTTTTACATTTTCTTAATAATTTTCCCGGCAGTTTCTGCCCCATTTTCAATGCAGTCAGGGATGCCGACACCGTAATAAGAGCAGCCTGCAAGCCATATTCCAGGGTATTCACGGCCCAGCCTGTTTTCAAGTGCTGTTACTGTCTCAGGATGGGAAATCAGATAGTTTGGCATTTTTTCAGTCCAATTTGTCACTTCACTTGCCAAAGGCTCAGCCGTTATGCCGAGGCTTTTTTCAATATCAGCCAGAGCTGTCTTCAAGAGCTCTTCTTCATCCATTTCCTTTAGAGAGGCAAAGGCCGGATGGCTGCTTTTATAGAATAACCTAACAAGCAAATTACCGCTTTCTGAAGTATGCTTCCACTTGCGGCTTGTCCATGTACAGGCATTGCAGGTTAGTTCATCCGTATTGGCCGTGATGAAGCCTGTCCCGTCTTCAGGCAGTTCGCTATCTGGAATATCATAAGCAAGATAAATAGAAATCAGGGAACTGTTCTTCAAAGGTTCGAACCCAGCTTTCAGCTCCTGATCATCGAACAGGGCTGCAGCGGCATTATGCGGAATGCCGAGCACTATATGATCCGCCTCCAGGCTTTCGCCATTTGAGAAATCAACCATATATCCACGATCCGATTTTTCTATTTTAACAGCCTGTGTGTTTTTAAAGATTTCTGTTTCGTCCAATCTTTCCTCATAAGCATCAATTAATGCATCCAGGCCCTTTTTAAAGGAAAGGAACTTCTTTCCCCCGCCGCTCTGGAACACCTTTTTATTTTCCTCGAAACCTCTTATGATGCTGCCGTATTTTTCTTTATAATCAAACACCTGTGGAAGAGTCGCAGCGATGGTTAAGTCACTGAGATTTCCGGAGTATACTCCCGAAAGAACAGGCGCTATTTGTTTTTCCACCAGTTCTTTTCCAAAGAAATGCTCAAGGAAATCGCCGATCGAATCATTCTTTGTAAAGCGGTCATTTTGCGTATAAAAATCCTTCAGGGCTTCAACCTTTCCTTCTGCTGAAACTAGCGTGGATTTGGCAAGAGATTCAACACTGGCCGGAATCCCAAATACAGCATCTGCCGGGATCAGCTTCAGTTCGCCGTCAGTGTAAATATACGACCGTCCCGCCGCATTGTACACAACCGCTTCTTCCAAACCGAGCTCCTGGATAAAAGTCATCGCATCCGCTTTGCGGGCAACAATCGAATCAGCTCCCGCCTCGATTGTAAAGCCGCCTTCTCTTACTGTGCGGATTTTTCCGCCAAGCTGTTCTGATGATTCTGCCAGCACCAGCCGTATATCCTGATCATTTTCTTTTTTCCACTTATTCAGCTCATACATGGCGGACAACCCTGTTACACCGCCGCCTATGACTAATACTGTTTTCACTCGTATGCACCTCAGTTTACATCCAATTCATTATATAAAGTGTACCACATCCTGTAGAGATGAAAGTATGTGAGGGTTTGTCCATTTTTCAAAAAAACCTTTGTTATTTCCTGAACCAATTCGCATGCTCATCCATATGCAAAAAAGGAATATCCGTATCCACTTCACCAGTGATTCTATTCATTTTAATATCCTCGCCTTCAAGCCATCTTCTGAAGTCAAAAACAACCGGCTCCCTGTCGCCGCCGAGCGCAAACCAGGCTTTCATCTCCCGCGGCAGATAGGCTGATGTATGAATGGTCCCGGCCCAGCTTCCATAAAGATCTGAAAAGACACCTTTATCACTATCATTCAGAAGGCGGAATGCATCATGTGCATCCAGTCGCCCATCCTGACGGCTTTTCATGACATCCAGCCTGCGCAAGCTGTCAGCCAGATGGTTGCGGTTTTCATCCTGCATGATTTCAAAATGGTTTGTACAAGCGGTCGTCTGGCGGACCTCTACACCTCTCGGAGACGTTTCCACTGCATATGTCTCTCCGCCTGCGTCATACACCACGTATGTAAAGGAATGGCGGTGCGGTATTTCCTTCAGCATATCAACCGCTTCTTTGACATTTGCACATGCCTCCAAAATCAGGCGTCCGATCATGCAGCAGATAAAGCCATCAGCAGGCTTTTTGCGGTTCATGAAATTATACCCGATGGCGAGTCCTTTTTCATTCATGCCATCCATCCGGCCAGTCACCCTCTGGCTGGGGCCCATAATCGCATAGCCCTGATCGGTTGGCTGATAAAAAGTATAGCGCCCCTCATAGGTTTTCGGATGGTAATCATAATTGCGGACCAGGTAGTCATCCCCTGTAAGGATGGAACAGCCTGAGCGGACATAATCGAGGCGATATCCGCCAAACTCCTGTAACACCCGCTCCATCGGCCATTGCAATGCTTCCTGCAGCCCAAGCAGTTCATCCCAGATTCCGGGCGCAAACCTCTTAATGGCATTTTTCACTTCAGCTTCATTTATTGAAAAACGCGGCTTCCGTACCTTCCATTGATCCTCCCGATTCCTAACAGAAAGAGAATCCTTTATTCGCTCTCCCTGCATAAAGCCAAAATCAAAGTGAGTGCCGCGGAATTGAATAATATCACTATAAATCTTTTTCAAAGCAGATCCCTCTTCTATTCGTTTCTTTTTTTTAGAATAAAGGAAGGCTACATGAAATTCCAGCCGGGGGATTTATGAGATTTTAAATCTTTTTCATTTTAATGCTATAAAACCTCATACTTTTCGGAATTCCTTTTATCGCAAATATTCCGTTATAAATCAGGGATCTTACTCTATACTCAGCAAAGCCATCACCAATTGGCTCATCCAGATGCCCTATCACTTCCCCGATTAATCTGGCTGATTTTATAAAACCCTTGTTGCTTTTATGAAGCTTCCTGGTTGACTCAATGATATAGTCATCAAAATAACTCTCTGGCACACTATGTATTTCATTATCTTCCCATATGCGCAGGACTTCCTTTGTCATGGAGAGTACCTGCCAATCCGATACAAACCTAGATCTTTCTTCTGCAGATAAAGGGCTTCCCATGTTTTTATCCAATATGATCTTCAGTTTTTCCGGGGCTGCTTCACCTGAGTGCCTTAAAAGGTATGGATTCTTTTTCGCAGGAAAAAGCTCCTTATATGACTGAGCAGTATTAATAACATGCACTTTATTTTCTTTGTTTCTTAATAAGTGAAGGAAATACCGCAAACCGGTCTGTTCATCTGCATTATCAGCTGTCCAGACTACGATCGGCTTTCCCGCAGGAATGGCATCAATCTCCTCAAGTGCTGAGGCTATTTTTCTTTCATATTCCTTTTCCAGATAATCTTCAGGTATATTAATATGATCCTTCAGCCATTCGAATCGATGTTTTCTCCCCTCCTCTTCATGCAGCCTCCAGAGAGGTCCATTGCTAAAGAAGTCAGGAAAGCCAATGACTTTATTTTCTTTACTGAGCCCAACCTTTAAAGATCCTGCCGGTGATTCTCCGCACACTATGTGGTAAGTTTCATATTCCCGCTCCAATTTCCTCTCCTGGGAATAAAAAATTATCTTTTTTTGAATATCATTGAGCAGTTCCATGATCTCTTCCTGAGAATCAGCACTGTTTTTTAATAAGTGAACGCGAAGCAATATGTGAAATAAATAGCTCTTCGCCCCATGCTCCGGGAGTTTCTCAATTGCTTCCCGCAATTCGTCCAACATTATAATCATCCTTTGTAAATGAATTGGAAATCCATCTTTCCTACGAATGAACCTTAATGCTAGTTTCATAAAAAGCTGATTTGTTGCAAAAGGAATTTCAATCGCTTAAGATTTAATCGTACACGATTTAAAAATAGGAGGTATCCCAATGACAACGGTTTATGATTTTGAAGTCAAGAAAACGAATGGTGAATTGAAATCTCTGAAAGAATACGAAGGAAAGCCTCTAATTATCGTAAATACAGCAAGCAAATGCGGGTTGACGCCACAATTTAAAGGACTGCAGGAGCTCTATGAAAAGTATAAAGACAAGGGCCTTGAGATTCTTGGATTCCCTTGTGATCAGTTCAATAACCAGGAATTCGATAATATTGAGGAAACCACTGAGTTTTGCCAGCTCAATTATGGTGTGTCTTTCCCGATTTTCGCAAAAATCGATGTAAATGGCGACAATGCGGATCCATTGTTTGCTTACTTGAAAGAACAGAAAAAGGGCATTCTGTCCAAAAACATTAAGTGGAACTTTACCAAATTCCTCGTGGACCAGGGCGGCCAGGTGGTAGAACGCTATGCGCCAACAACAGAGCCGGGAAAAATTGAGGATGATTTGACGAAGTTATTGTAATGCCGGAATCAGGTGATGATGTGAAAGATTTTTTTACACTGGATAAACAGCTTTGTTTTGCTGTTTATGAAACAGCAGGCGAATTTACCAAACTCTATACAAGTGCTCTTCAGCCATTCGGCTTAACCTACCCGCAGTATCTGGTTCTTCTGGCCCTTTGGGGAAAAGATGGCATGACAGCCAAAGAGCTTGGAGAAAGACTGAATCTTGGCACCGGGACACTTACCCCGATGATCTCAAGGATGATTTCTAACGGATGGCTTCGCAAAGAACGCTCCAAAGCGGATGAACGCAAGGTGTTTATTTTCCTAGAGGAAAAAGCACACAACGAAAAACAGGATATCACCAAAAGTGTTGGAGAGGCCATTCAGACGTGCAGCATTGAACTCGAAGAATATGAAGAACTTATGAAGCTTCTCGGAAACTTGAGAATGAAGCTAAGGAGCAGAGTATCCCGCTGATGCGGGGTACTCTTTTCAAAGTTCCGTGTTTAATCCCTCCAAAAATAGCCATATTAAGGATAGCTAATATAGAAGGGAGCAAGCAAAATGGAGTATTTACCAAGAGAGCAAGTTGTAAATTCACTGCAGGAGCCATTTCAGTCCTATTTAGACAAATATGGAATCGACGATATTGGCATTTTCGAGGAAGAAGGCCAGGATCAGCACTGCTATATGGGATACACAGTGAAAAAAGCAGGGAAAACGTATCATGTGCATAGCCCATTCCTTAAAGATGGGAATGGAGGATTATCACCTGAAAGAAATGAGTGGACCATTGAATCGGATGAACCTAATGGTGCTGATAGAAGCGGATTTAACAGTATAGAACAAGCACTTCAGGAATTATAAAGATTGTTACGATTGAACTGTATTAATAGTAGAATATTTCGTCTATAATGGAATTGTATTTAAAGGAAGGAGTGGACGGGTTGGCTGTTAATGCGTATTTAAATTTTAATGGTAATACACGGGAAGCTATTGAGTTTTATGTAAAGGCATTTGAACTGGAAATGCCGGAGATTACCACTTTTGGTGATGCTCCGCAGAATCCTGAATATCCTCTGCCGGAGGAAGCCAAAAATCTGGTTATGCATTCAAGCCTTACTATTTGCGGCAGTACTGTCATGTTTTCAGATACGTTTCCAGGTATGCCATTTACAGTAGGAAATAACATTAATCTCGCAGTTGTCATTAATGATGTGGATAACATGAGAAAGTATTTTAACAATCTGGCAGATGGCGGTAATGTAACCATGGAACTGCAGGAAACATTCTGGAGCAAGAGCTTTGGCCAGTTAACAGATAAATTCGGGGTTAACTGGATGTTCAGCCACGAAAGCGAATAACATACATAGTTAATAATGGAGGCATGCAGCCTCCATTTTTTTATTCATTCAGTAAATGATGGAGCATTCGATTCTTATCATCGAAAAATTGCTTCATAATGCGGTAATGATTCGTTTCTTCCAGCTTCTTTTCCGCGATGCCGTCATCAGTGAATTCATATATGGCAGCATCAGGATAGGCCATAATGATCGGAGAATGGGTAGCGATAATAAATTGTGAATGGTCGCCTACCAAATCATGAATCCTTGTCAGCATGGACATTTGCCTCAATGGTGAAAGTGCCGCCTCCGGCTCATCCAGAATGTAAATTCCGCTGCCTCGAAAGCGATGAAGAAAGGTGGAGAAAAATGCTTCCCCATGCGACTGCTCATGTAAAGAACGGCCGCCAAAGGAGTCAATCACTTTTGGTCCGCCGCCTTCCCTGTCCATTTCTTCAATATTGGAAGCAACATTATAGAAGCTCTCTGCCCTTAAGAAAAAACCATCAGACGGCCTATCTACGCCTTTTATTACCTTTAAATATTCGCCCAGCATGGAATGTGAATCAAAGGTAGAAAAATTAAAATTGAATGATCCGCCTTCCGCATTGAACCCTAACGCAACCGCAACTGCCTCCAGCAGGGTCGACTTCCCCATCCCATTCTCGCCGATCAGAAAGGTGACTTTCGGGTGAAAAGCCATCTCATCCAGTGTTTTCAGGCTCGGAAGGCTGAAGGGATACTGATGGAAGGATGGTATATCTTCTCTTTTAAGCCTAATGCCTCTTACGTATGGTGAACTTAATAGATCCATATAAATACCTCATCTATTTTATAATCAGCTATTTGCCATCAGGGCTGAAGCCCGCCTTGGATACACCTAATTGAATGGATGCATCTTGAAATTCCTGCTCCAGCATTTTAAGAACCACTTTATATGCAGACGGATTATACCATTTCTCCAAACCAAGCTCATCAAAAATCTTGCGGATTCCCAGTCTTTCGGTCCTTCTTCCTCCGCTTCCATCCCCCATCCAAAAATCGTCAATCGTCACACGGTTTGCAATAGATTTTAGTTTTGCCGGGAATTCCCGCGAGCATGGAAGTAACGGGGCCAGTGTTGCCTGAGTTATGATTCCTGCATCTTTGATGTCTTTTAGCGCAGCCATTCTTGCCGGGATGGGAGGTGCCGCTGGTGCAAATGCCTTTCTGACCTCTTCTTTGTCTGTCTCGATTGTCATAGAAATTCTGACTCTATCTCTGAATTGCTGGAATAAATCGATATCCCGCTTCACCAGTGGGGAACGGGTTTGTACATGTAAAAAATCAGGCTGATTTTCAAGCATAACTTCCAATAAACTTCTGGTAAGTTTTGAGGTATATTCAATCGGCTGGTAAGGATCAGTGGAAGAGGACATAAATAAAGCAACTTTTCCCCTTTTTTTAGCTTTAGCCAATTCTTTCTCCAAAAGCTCGGCCGCATTTGATTTTATATCAATCCAAGCACCCCATTCCTCTTCACGGAAAATGGAAACAGGGAGCTCCTTTACGTAGCAATATTTACAGCCAAAAGCACAGCCCGCATATGGGTTCATTGAATGAGTAAAATTGTCTATCGCACCTTTGGCAGGTGTTAAAATACTTTTTGATACGATTTCTTTAAGCTGTATATTCAAGTCAATCACCAAATCGAATGTATGTTCTGTTTTAAAAGTAACACTGTGATCTCCTGATGTCAACAATAAGCAGTCAATCTCCTGTATCATTACAGGATGAGAATTGCCGCCTTTTTAAATTATATGAAGATATCCTTTTTTAAAATTACGCTTCCTGCTTAAATAACACTAAGCCTGACCCATTAATTGGGCCAGGCTTTACCTTTTTATTTCTTCATATTATGTTCCGCAATACGTGCGGTAGGGCATGCCGGATGAATCCGGCAGTTTGCAGTATTCTTCCTGATCTTCCCTATAAGCATAAGGATTCTCCAGCGCTGCAAGAAGCTTTTTCATCACGCTGTAATCTCCATTGTTAACAGCTGCTTCCAGAGCTTCTTCCACCCGGTGGTTTCGCGGGATGATGGCCGGGTTGCTGGCTCTCATTAACTGATTTACTTCTTCTTTCATTTCCTTCTGCCTGGTCAGCCTTTCCTGCCACTGACCATGCCAGCCGGCAAATTCCTGATCATTGCCTAACACAGTGTTCTCAATGTCTCCCAGTGTTAAGGCACGGAATGTGTTCGTATAATCGGCTTCAGACTTCTGCATAATCTTTAGTAGTCCGGTAAAAAGGGCTTCATCTTCTGCTTCTTCATTAAAAATCCCAAGCTTTGCCCTCATGCCGGCAAGCCAATGGTCCTGATACATTTTATTGTATTCTGAAATAGCGCCCTGAGCTATTTTAACAGCTTCCTCTTTCTCTTCATGCAGCAGAGGCAAAAGGGTTTCCGCAAATCTCGCCAGATTCCAGCCGCCAATATAGGGCTGATTTCCATAAGCATAACGGCCTTCCCTGTCAATGGAACTGAAGACAGTTGCCAGATCATACTTATCCATAAAGGCGCACGGACCATAATCAATCGTTTCCCCGCTGATTGCCATGTTGTCGGTGTTCATGACTCCATGGATGAAGCCAATATGCTGCCATTTCGCAATGAGCGCAGCCTGACGCTGGATCACTTTCTTTAGGAGAGCCAGGTAAGGATTGTCATCTTCTTTGATTTCAGGATAATGACGCTCAATCGTGTAATCTGCCAGGGTTCTAAGCTCCCCAACAGGCCGCCAATTCGCCGCATATTGAAAAGTCCCCACCCGTATATGGCTATCCGCCACTCTTGTCAGAATCGCACCCGGAAGCATGGTTTCCCGGATAATGGCTTCCCCTGTTGTTACAACCGCCAGACTGCGGGTAGTGGGAATTCCAAGGGCATGCATGGCTTCACTGATAATGTACTCCCGGAGCATCGGGCCCAGAGCCGCCCGCCCATCGCCGCCGCGCGAAAATGGCGTTCTGCCGGAGCCTTTCAGCTGAATGTCAACTCGTTTATCCTCAGGGGTAATCTGCTCGCCGATCAGCATTGCCCGGCCATCCCCAAGCATATTAAAATGTCCAAACTGATGTCCTGCATAAGCTTGAGCAAGAGGTTCAGCTTCTTTTGGAACTTGAGAGCCTGAAAGGACCTCAATGCCTGTTTCACTTGTCAATGCATCAACATTTAATCCCAGAGATTTCGCCAGTCCCCCGTTAAGGATGACCAGCTCAGGGGATTGTACAGGGTTGGGCTTCATTTTTGAGAAGAATGCCTGCGGGAGCCGCGTATAGCTATTATCAAAATTCCATCCGATTTCATTGCTAATTGTCATCATAACTCCTTCCTTGCCTTCATGGTTTTATAGTCATTTTCCTTTATTATACCCTTTCTTGTAAAACATAGCGGGCATCTTTTTGTATGTAAAAAAACCTGACAGCCGGGATTTTCATCCTCCGGCGGTCAGGCTTTCTCATGCTTATGCATCCTGCTCAAACGTTTTACAGGCTGTTTCCTCTATTTCATCCGCTTCCCGGCCATTCTGGCCAATCACATAAATAGAGTCAGCTACACATTTATCACCTTCAGCCCAGTACTTACAGTTTTCCACGTTACACAAAACTTCTACTTCCATTTTTGGCCACCTCCTTTTGGTTTAGTGATTATATACCCCTTTTTCGGATCGTTAACCATATGGGATAATGTTCCAAATTGAGGCGGAATGGCCTTGGAGGGAGTTAGTCCCAATCAACTCAGTAAGTATAATACAAAAAGCAACAAACCTTGTGAAAAAGGAGGATGGACCGCTAGCCCATCCCCTTTTATCAATTCAGTTATTATTTTCAAGATTCTGTGACGCAAAGGCATCAAGCAATTCACGCACTTCATTTGTTGACCTTGTGTTCATCAAATGATTTCTTAGTGCACTTGCCCCTGGAAATCCTTTGACATAGATTTTGAAAAAGCGGTGAAGAGCGGTGAACGGCCGCAGCTCTAAATGTGAATATTGATCATGGAGATTCATATGCAATCTTAAGAGGTCCAGCAATTCCTCACTAGTATGATCCTTCTTCTCCTTTTCAAAGGCAAATGGATTATGGAATATGCCGCGCCCAATCATGACTCCATCAATCCCGTATTTCTCGGCAAGCTCTAAGCCTTTTTGACGATCAGGAATATCTCCATTGATGGTCAAAAGGGTATCCGGTGCCACCTGATCGCGAAGTTCCTTAATCTCAGGAATCAGCTCCCAATGCGCCGGCACTTTGCTCATTTCATCACGTGTACGGAGATGGATGGAAAGATTGGCAATATCCTGCTCCAAAATATGCTTCAGCCAGGTCTTCCATTCGTCTACCTCCGTGAAGCCAAGCCTTGTCTTTACACTTACCGGCAAACCTCCTGCTTTGGCTGCCTGTACTAGTTCTGCTGCCAATTCGGGACGGTGGATGAGCCCGCTTCCCTTCCCATTCTGGGTCACATTGGGGACCGGACAGCCCATATTGATATCCAATCCCTTAAAACCCATTTCCGCCATCCCAATACTCATTTGACGGAAGTATTCAGGCTTATCTCCCCAGATATGTGCTACAATTGGCTGTTCATCCTCAGTAAAAGTCAAACGCCCGCGCACACTATTGACCCCCTCAGGGTGACAATAACTATCTGAGTTTGTAAACTCAGTAAAAAACACATCAGGTCTTGCTGCTTCACTCACCACATGGCGGAAAACAACATCTGTCACCTCTTCCATGGGTGCCAGTATAAAAAATGGCCGCGGTAACTCACGCCAGAAATTTTCTTTCATCTTTTCATTCCAATCCTCTCATTAAGGGATATCATGCGAACCCATATCCCAAAATTAAAAAGCAGCCTATTTCTGCTACTTATACACTTATACCATGGTTGGTCACTTTTTATCAAACTGCCTGCAGAAGTTTCACATTAGATATTTTTTCCTTAGTTTTTAATCAGCGGCTCTTTAACAAATCCGTTTTGTCAGTCAAGGTTAAAATCTTCCTCCCGCAGCTGTTTTGCCTGCGGCTTTTGATTTAAATACGCTTCAAATTTTGAGCCAAACAGTGTTTCAGGTCTCAGGTAGCGGGAATATTGCGGGTCTCTCTTCCATTCGGCAGCCTTCAAATCAATAACCTTTTGAAAATCCTTCAGGGTGAAGCCTTGTTCCCACCATGCGCTGATCAGACTCCTCGATTTCCTGGAGCTCTCCCGGTAGCCCGAATCCGTTTTCTCATTGAGATATTGGATGATGGAAGCATACGGAATGTCCGTTTCCTCTTCTTCCTGATGGGAGTAATCACTGCACTTCATTTGAATGGGCCCCTTTAATTCTCCCTCAATCTCTTTTAGTTTTTCATAGTCAATCGAATACCATTTCGTCTGATCCCAATTATGTGCATTGAAGTTATCCGACAGGAGATAACCCTTTTCCTCAAGAATGGAAATCGTCCGTTTAATTGTACTCAGCGACCAAAAAGGCAACTGTTTCTTCCATTCTTCATACGTGTTGTAAACCCATTTTCGTCCATCCTTCTCATTACTGCTGACCGAAAGCCAATAATGGACATGCTGTAGCACGATCGCCTCCTTCATTCCCAGCTTCACCGCGAGCGATGGAATCAATATAATAGGCCGCTCCCCCACCAAAAACTTGCTCATTTAAATCCCTCCAGAATATCTTCAAAATGGTACACTGATTCTCAAAATGGTCATCATTGACACTATCCATTGATTCAGCTCCTCACCCTCTATATATAAAGAAAACAGTAAAAAGGACAGGGTGAATTAAAAATTTTTTATTAATGATTAAAACTCAGGGATGGAACCTTTCAGTTGACTGAAAAAGAGAGATTATATATATCATTTTGTAAGTATTCTTTGTAGTACTCTATGGTATTGGTTTGCTCAGGCGGGAATGGTACAAAGGGGTCAAACTGAATTCATTAGGCGGGTCAGGGCATAACATTTTGCTAATCCAACAAAAAAAGAGCGGTTAATAGCACACCACTCCTCATTCAGGCTTGTTTCAGGATGGAGGTGTGAAACAAGCCTATAAAATATTTATTTTCATGTTATAGGCATTTTAATGTTTGTTTTTGTGATTAATAGCTTATCCGCCACAATTGTATTATTTGAGTTCAAGCAGCGTAACCGCCTCAACATGCGCCGTCTGCGGAAACATATCCACAGGCTGTATGCCATTTACTTTATATTTAGAGCTCAAGACCGAAATATCCTTAGCCAATGTGGATGGATTACACGAAACATAAACCACTTTCTTCGGCTGGACTTTCAAAATAGTTTTTAACAGCTGCTGGTCCAGTCCTGTTCTTGGCGGATCGACGATGATAACATCGGGACGCCATCCTTCTTTTGTCCATTTCGGAAGCCATTCTTCTGCTTTGCCGACCACGTATTGGGCATGCTTGATTCCATGGCGGGTCGCATTTTTCTTTGCATCCTCAATGGATTCCCTGATGATATCCATGCCGCGAATTTCGGCTGCCTGATCGGCTACCCATAGTCCAATCGTTCCGACGCCGCAGTATGCGTCAGCTACTTTTTCCTTGCCTGTTAAAGCCGCTGCTCTTTTGACTTCATTATAAAGTTTGACAGTCTGTTCAGGGTTCAGCTGGAAGAAAGTCCGTGCCGATAGTTCAAACTGAAGGTCCCCAAGCGTTTCCTGGATAAAGTCGCTTCCATCCAGATTCGTGGTTTCCTGTCCAAAAATAATGGAGGTTTTTTCACCGTTCACGTTTTGGATGATGGACTTTACTTCAGGCAGCTCACTTTTTATTTTTTCGATAATGATTTCTTTTTTAGGAAGCTCTTTTTGAGCTGTAATTAATACGATCTGCAGCTCGCCTGTCTGTATTCCCACCCTGGCAACGATGGTTCTTACGATGCCTTTGCGGTTTCTCTCATTATAAATGGGTATTCGCAGGTCCTGAAGAATTCGTTTCACTGCTTCTGTCGCCTTTGTTGTCTGCGGATGCTGGACCGCACAGTGCTCAATATTAATCAGGCGGTGCGAATTCATGCCATATAAACCGGCCAGCACCTTCCCGTCTTTTTGGCCAACCTGGAACTGGCTTTTATTTCTGTAGCTCCATGGATCTTCCATTCCAATGGTTTCTTTTATATCCAGCTTTTCAGGATTCAACTTGGTATGGCGCTCTAAAGCTTGAATAATGATATCCTGCTTTTCCTTCAACTGCTGATCATAGCGGAGATGCTGCAGCTGGCAGCCGCCGCACTCATGATAGACCGGGCATGGGGGCTGGACGCGGAACTCCGATTTTTTGCGGATTTTCTTGATCTTGGCTTCAGAAAACTTTGGATTTACCTTTGTGGCTTCTGCTACAATTTCCTCACCTGGCAGTGCCCCAGGTACAAATACGACCTGCCTTTTAAAGTAACCGACACCTTCGCCATTGATGCCAAGCCTTTTGATTGTCAGCGGGAACGTCTGCTTAAGTTTTAATTTAGCTGTTTGTTCTTGTTTCATGATCCTTCATCACTCCAAATTACTCGATGCTTCTCCACAAATAAAGCGAAGCATAGCTCAAATAAGGATTCCAGCTCTTTGAAAATGTCTCCATTTCTTCAAGAGTCGGTTTCGCTTCTAATTTATATAATTTTTTCAAGGCATTCTGGATGCCGATGTCTGCAGCCGGAAAAAGATTGGGTCTGCCAAGCCCGAACATTAGGAAATTCTGAACAGTCCAGGGACCGACACCGCGCAATTTGATCAGTTTATCATAAATTTCTTCATCTGAAAGGTTTTTAAGCTCATCAAAGTTTATATTTCCCGCCGCCGTTTCTTTTGCAATGCCAATGACGTATTCTGCCTTCCGTCCGCTGAACTGCAGTTCCCTCAGGTCCTCCACCTTAAGTCCTGCCACTTTTTCAGGCAGCGGATAGAACCACACACCGTCTTGTTCAAATCCAAAGGTTTTCACAAACCGTTCCGTTAATGTGTGAGCAAATGCAAGGTTCAGCTGCTGGTGGATAATGCATTTCAGGATACAGCCGTATGGATCAAAGTCGAGCACAATAGGGGTGCCATAATGCGCTTCAAATATCGGCTTTAATTCTGTGTTTTGAAAATGTTTGTGAATGGTCTCAAGCGGCAGATGCCATTGGAATATTTCCGATAAGCGCTCAGCTGCTTTTTCTTTAAGGGAGCCATCCGTTCCGGAAATTAAAAATTCCGGCTGTTCCGTCGTTCCGATTGCTTTTACTTCTGCCACGACCGGCTGACGCTTAAGCATCATAGGCACTTTCACAGATCTATCCTCTATATTAACCTGATTAAGAGGATCGTTCGAAAGCCTGTCCAGTACGAGATCAAAATTATAAGGTCCTTCTACTTGTATCTTTTCCAAGAAGAATCCGTCCTTTATCATTTTCCCCGATTATAGCATTTTTTCGCTAAAATTGTTTACCTATGCAAAAATAGACCCTGACGAGCCGGGTCTATTTCTGCGATCATTGTATTTCTGCCAAACTTCAGTACAGCATCTGCTCCCCAATCGCCTGCTCCCATGTCAAGTCGTCAAGGCTCTTAAACGTGTACCCGCGCTTTTTCAGATCCTGAATGGCTTTTTCAAGTGCATCGGCATTGTCCTTTGAGACTGTGTGCAGAAGCAGAATACAGCCAGGGTGGATCTGGCGCATAATATTGTCATAAGAATACTGCCAGCCCTTCTGCCGGTCAGTATGCCAGTCTACAAAAGCAAGTGACCAGAATACATGCGTGTAGCCTTCCTTTTTAGCAAGAGCCAATGTACGTTCACTGAATATCCCGCGCGGCGGCCGCAGATAAGCCATTTGCTTAACACCAGTCAGCTTTTCGGTTTCAGCACGGACCATTTCGAGCTCTTTGATAAATTTCTCATCGCTCACTCTGGTCATATCAGGGTGATGCCAGGAATGATTGCCAATGATATGCCCTTCAGCCGCCATCCTCTTGACGAGATCGGGTGCGCTTTTTAAATAATGGCCTGTTACAAAAAAGGCAGCAGGGACCTTTTCCTTTTTTAAAACGTCCAGGACCTGCCCGGTATAGCCGTTTTCATATCCATTATCAAATGTTAAATAGATCTCCTTTTTGCTTGTATCGCCTTTATAATAAGAGCCATGCCGTTCAAGCAGCGAATCGAGCGGCTTGCCTGCTTCAGCGGGCACCTCATTTTTTGCTTTTTTAAATCCCCAATGAACCGGCGAGTTGCCGTAGTTTGCATAAGCTGTTCCGGAAAAAAACAGAATAAATACACTCAGGAAGATACTTAATTTTTTCATCTGAGCTCCTCCAATATTTTTTCTTAGTGTTTGTGAATGAAAAAAAAACATTCACAGGGCCGGCTGGCAAAAATGCACAAAAAAGAGAGACCGCAAGCAGCCTCTCTCGTTCCTCTATTAAAATACACGCTCTTTAAACCCAGCCAGTTTCTCAAGTGAAGATTTATCGACATCACGATGAAGGCTGTTGCCGTGGGAATCCATTGTCACCACTGCGGTAAAGCCTTCAACCTTAAGGTGCCACATAGCTTCAGGAATGCCGAATTCCATCAGGTCCACACCTTCAACAGACTTGATGCAATCTGCGTAATATTGTGCAGCCCCTCCGATTGCATTTAAGTAAACGCCGCCATGCTCCTGAAGTGCTGCCAATGTTTTCGGCCCCATACCGCCTTTTCCGATTACAGCACGGATGCCAAACTTTTTCATGATGTCACCCTGATATGGCTCCTCACGGATACTTGTAGTCGGACCGGCTGCTTTCACATGCCACTGGCCGTCTTCATCCTTCATCATAACCGGACCGCAGTGATAAATAACCTGTCCATTAAGGTCAACTGGAGCATCATGATCAATCAAGTGGTGGTGGATGGCGTCGCGTCCCGTGTACATCATGCCGTTGATTTGAACGACATCTCCGACCTTAAGACCGCGAATCTGTTCTTCCGTGATCGGCGCCTGCAAGGTCACAATGTTTGTTTTCTCTGCTGTTTCAGCAGCTGCCGCAGTCTCAAGCTCAGCTTCAGTTGCACCAAATTCGATGTGCTCGCCTTCCTGGTACATCCATTCATTAATTTCGCCTGTTTCCATGCTGATTTCAACACCAAGACGGCGGAACGCCCAGCAATTATAGGCAACAGATACGAAGAAGCTTGCCGGAATGCGGTTCATCACACCGACTTTACAGCCTAGAAGTGTTGTTTCCCCGCCGAAGCCCATTGTTCCGATGCCAAGCTCATTGGCATTTTCCATCACATAGTCTTCAAGCTTGCGAAGATCTTCATCAGTGTTCACATCATCTACAGAACGGAACAGCTGCTCTTTTGCCAGGTCGTAGCCTGAAGAGCGGTCTCCCCCGATTCCCACACCGATGAAACCGGCGCTGCAACCTTGTCCCTGGGCCTGGTATACAGAGTGCATGATGCACTTGCGGATTCCATCCAGGTCACGTCCAGCGCGGCCAAGGCCGTCAAGTTCACAAGGAAGGCTGTATTGGATATTTTTATTTTCACAGCCGCCACCTTTTAGAATCAGGCGTGCGTCAATATAGTCTTTTTCCCATTGCTCGAATTTTATAACGGGAGTGCCAAAGCCAAGGTTATCACCACTGTTGGCGCCAGTTAAAGAATCAACAGAGTTCGGGCGAAGCTTTCCATCCTTGGTAGCCTGGGCAATCGCGTTTTTGATTGCTTCCTTCATGACCAGCTGGTTCGCACCGACAGGCGTCTTGATTTTGAATGTCGGCAAGCCGGTATCCTGGCAGATTGGCGACACATTGTCATCAGCCATTTTAATATTATTTGTAATCGTATCCAGGCTCATCGCCGCTCTCGTGCCGGCATTTTCTCTTTCTTTCGCTGATTTAATCGCACGGCGCACGTCACGCGGAAGATTCGTGGATGTCTGAACAATCAGCTGATACATGCTTTCCTGAAATTTGTCGATATTCATTGCTTTAGTCCCCTTCCCTTTGCTCCCTATATCGCTATATCTTTTATGAAAATTATAATTATTAATCGTCTACCATTATACTCCTATCTGAAGTGTATTTAAAGATAAAGGTTGCAATCGTTTACAGGGTGAAAAAGGAATTTTCCGCAAAAAAAAAGAGCCCTCAGGCTCCTATTGTTAATCGCGGTTATTAAATTCACGGCATTTGGATTCGAGGTCATCGATCATTTCAATCAGACGGTCGATGTCTTCGATTTCAGTGTCTTCCGGCTCAATAGCTTCCAGTACGTCCAGGAACATATTTAAGCGCTGCTTTAGAAAAGTAACTTGTGAATTTTTATCTTGAATCGGACTGCCCAAAAACGTTCTCTCCTTTCGTCTCGATTACATCCTACATGAAATCTGTTGTTTCAGCAAATAAGTATTTTTACTTAATATACCCGTCAATGCTGCCCTGCAACATGAAAATGAATAAAAAATCGTCCGTTTACTGTCTTCCTTTAAAAGGAATAGACACTATATAGAAGGGAGGCAAACCATGCTTTTTTCCAGCTGGCAGGACATATGGAGAGTTCTCTCGATTGGGGCAATGAGTTATATATTCCTCGTTATATTCCTAAGGATAGCAGGAAAGAGAACGTTAACCAAAATGAATGCATTTGATTTAGTGGTGACAGTTGCCATCGGCTCTACCCTTGCCACTATATTCCTTAATAAACAGGTATCACTTGCCGAAGGGCTGACTGCTTATGTTCTTTTGATCAGCCTTCAGTATATCGTTTCCTGGCTATCTCTTCATTCAGCCAAATTCAATAAGCTCATAAAAGCCAGTCCAGAACTTCTCTATTATAAAGGCCATTTCGTTGAATCGGCTTTAAAAGAGAACAGGGTTTTACAATCAGAAGTGCTGCAGGCAGTGCGCTCCGGCGGTCATTCCTCAATGGATGAAATTGAAGCGGTTGTGTTTGAAACTGACGGCAGTATGTCAGCATTCAAAGGAGCAGTTCAACCAGTACGATGAGCACCCTTTCTGATATTGCCCATAAGAAAAGCTGATGCCAAAACGGCATCAGCTCTTTATTTGCTCCTCAGTAATTCCGGCTGCCTTCCCTTCACGGCTTGAGTCAGCCGCTCCATATAAACGGCCTATCTCCCGGTCGATTTGGATAGCCTGTACATTTCCGATCCGGCTTGGCTTATCTCCAAATTCATACCCCATGGACTCCATTTCTCCCTTGGATTCCATGCTGATGCCCGGCTCCCACTCAATAAGAGGGCCTGTTGTGGCAAAGATCCGGGGCTCTTCAATCGCTTCCTTTAAATTCATGTTATGATCAATAACATTCACAATCGTCTGAAAAACCGAGCCGATAATGGTCGGCCCGCCTGGAGAACCAAGGGTCAGGACTGGCTGATCATCCTTAAACAAAATCGTCGGGCTCTTACAGCTGACCGGCCTTTTGTCCGGTTTTGGTTCATTGATGCCGCCAGGGTTGGCATCAAAGTCTGTCAGCTCATTGTTTAATAAAAATCCGTATCCCTTTACCATAATACCTGAGCCAAACGGGTGCTCAACGGTTGAGGTACACGCAGCAATATTGCCCCATTGATCGACAACCGTGAAATGCGTCGTTTCACTTTTCTCTAAATCATCCGGCTGGCGGATAATCTGCTTTGGTTCGCCCTCCTGGTATTTCCATGGGTTCCCAAAATCGATGGCATCATTTCTTCTTTTAAAATTAATGGCTTTGACCCTTTCAGCAATATAATCATCGTGAAGCAGCCCTTCAATCGGGAGATCTGAAAATTCCGGATCACCTGAATAGGCAACTTTGTCTGCAAAAGCCAATCGCATGGCTTCCGTAATCAGATAGTACTTCTCCCAGGACTTTGGATCATATTGGCTTAATTCAAACTTCTCCAGGATTTTCAGAATTTGGATGACGGTCACACCGCCTGCACTCGGCGGAGCGGATGAAGCAATCTTATAGCCTTTATACTCGCCCCATATCGGTTCATCAATCGTAAGCCTGTAATCCTTCAGGTCCTCAAGCGTCATAAAGCCGCCTTCTTCTTCAAGACTTTTTACAATTGCTTCAGCGATCTCCCCTTCGTAAAAAGAAGAAATTCCTTCTTTTTGCAGGATCCGGAATGTCTTCGCTAAGTGCTCCTTAACAAGACTGTCCCCTTCCTTCAGTGTTTTGCCATCAGGGAAATAGAAAGCTTTAGCCTCTTCTCCAAGTCTGTAATGAAAGTTCTGAAGTGCTTCCTCCATCACCCAGTTCACTTCCACACCGCTCTCAGCAGCTTCGATTGCCGGCTGGATCAGATCGGCTAACGGCTTGGATCCGTGCTCCTCAAGAGCTGTATCAAAAGCCTTTAAGATACCCGGAATGCCCACCGCTGACCCATGAGTAGAGCGTTTGCGAAAATCGATTACTTCCCCGTTGTCATCAAGGAACATCTCAGGATGCACGCCTTTTGGCGCCCGTGTGTGGCCATCATATATTTTTACATCTTTCTTTTTATTGTCGTATACCATTAAAAACCCGCTTCCGCCAATGCCTGTCATCATTGGTTCTACGACATTAAGAGCAAATTGAATGGCTGCTGCAGCATCTACTGCATTGCCGCCTTCCCGCAATATTTTTTCACCAATATCTGTGGCAACTGAATGAGGACTGACGACCATCCCCGCAGTACCAACAGCCGTTTCTCTTTCGTGTGATTGTTTTTCCATATCATTTGATAATGATTTCCCTCGTCTATAACCCATAATGTAACCTCCAAAAATTGTCCTGTACCTATAATTAAGGGTTACCCCCGCCGCCGATTTATAAAACAACCATCATTAGGAAAAAAACCAATAAAAAATCCTCCACTCCTAAGAGCAGAGGATTTTCATATCATCTATTAAAGGTTATTGCTGTTTTTTTGAGTCTCAGGGCTATAGGTAACTGCACTTTCACCGCGCTCTGCCGGGAAAGCAGTATTTGTGCTGCTCACTGCGCCTGTACCTTGATAGTTTGAGCCTGTGGAAGTTCCACTGTTTTCAACAGGGTTTTCCATTAACTCCGAGCCAGCCTCTTTCACTTTTGAACCGATATCAGCCAGCTCGCTTTTTGCATCCTTCGCTGTTGACATAGCATCGGTTGACACTTCCTTCACCACATCCATGTTGCCGAAAACATCTTCATTCACGCGCTGATATAAACTCTGTGCGTCTTTAATGGCATCTTTCAGGGTATTGGAAGCACTCTTGAATTGATTAATCATGTTTTCCTTTACATCACCGGGATTTTCCCTTACTTCTGAAATGAGATTGGCTGAAGAATCCTTAAGATCCATCGCTTTCGTTTTCATTTTCGTTCTTGTTGAGGTATCAAGCATAGCTAAGGCACCGCCAATAATACCGCCAATCACAATCCCTTTCATCAGCTTGCTGTTTTGTCCATTATCATAATTCATGTCCATATCCTGACCGTAATCAGACCTCAAAGCAGTTGTTGTGTTTGAAGTATTATAAGTGTTATTCTGTTCCATGTTCATATCCTCCTCTTTAGTTAAAAAGTGTTTCTCGTTTGATATTGGATTAATTCCCGCAGGAGGAGAAATTAAACGTAATAATGTCATTTTTAGTCCAAACTATCGATTGACAATAGATACCAAAGACTAAATAATGACAAAGGACTTAGATTTTTTAAGGAGATACATATGAAAACACAACTTTCACGCATTACACCGGAATATGATCCATGGGAAGCTTATTCCGACATCGATCAGCACGGAAAAATGGTGCTTTCAAATATTGAATTTACCACAACAGTCTTATGCAATATGCGCTGCGAACACTGTGCTGTCGGCTATACCCTTCAGCCCAAAGATCCTGACGCATTGCCAATCGATCTGCTTTTGAAAAGGCTGAATGAAATTCCTCTTTTAAGATCACTGAGCATAACAGGCGGGGAGCCGATGCTTTCCAAAAAGTCGGTTGAAAATTATGTTGCGCCGCTTTTGCGCTACGCACACAACAGAGGGGTCAGAACACAGATTAATTCAAATCTGACGCTTGAGTTAGCCCGTTATGAAAAAATCATTCCTTATTTGGATGTCCTTCATATATCTCATAACTGGGGAACGGAGGAGGACTTCATTGAAGGCGGCTTTGCGATGATGGAACGAAAGCCGACAATAGAGCAGCGCCAGCGCCTTTTTTACAGGATGATTGAAAACAGCAGGGAACTCGTAAAAGCGGGGGTAATGGTTTCCGCTGAAACCATGCTTAATAAACGGACATTGCCTTATCTTGAGAACATCCATAAACAGATTACGGAAGAAATGAATTGTCAGCGTCATGAGGTGCATCCTATGTACCCCTCAGACTTCGCCTCCTCATTAGAAACATTAACTCTTGAAGAAATGCGTTCAGCCATCCATCATCTGCTCGATGTCCGGAATGAGGATACCTGGATGCTGTTTGGCACCCTGCCCTTTTATGCCTGCAGCAGCGAGAAGGAAGACATGGAGCTTCTAAGAAGACTGCACTCATCCAAAAATGTGACGGTCCGAAATGATCCTGACGGAAGATCACGTCTGAATGTTAATATTTTCACGGGTGATGTCATTGTCACTGACTTTGGCGATACACCACCGCTTGGGAATATCCAGACCGATCAGCTTGAGGATATTTATCAGAAGTGGAGCAGAACGGACCTTGCCGATTCACTGAACTGTCATTGTGCCGGTGTTAAATGCCTGGGCCCTAACGTTCTTGTGAAGAACAGCTATTATAAAGAAACAAATTTTAAGACGAGACGCTCGAATATCTAAAAAAATCAGCCAGCCCCGGATATTGGGCTGGCTGATTTTTATCTCGGCCTTTCCGAAACAACAAACCCGAATGTCACATGATCCTGAATCGGAATCCAGGCACCTATTCCCTGTGAAGTGACATTCTTAATGACGATCATTTTTTTGCTGCCTTTCAGCATCAAATACACTTCTCCATACGTGACTTTCCCCTTTTCATTGATGGCAGGAGCATAGCCGTATAGATAGCCTAATCTTTTAGGCGGAATATTATAGATATGATCCTTTTTGGTGCCTGCGCCGATAATCGTTTCAAAAGCAAGCGGCAGACCTGATTTCTCCATGGCTTTGAGGAGCATCATCTTTTTAACATCCTCTGCATTGGGAACCTTGGCAGTAAGTCCCCCGCGGACAACCTTCTGGGCTTCCTGCACATAATGAATCTGGTATGGCGCCTTGCCGCCCCGGTTATCAAAATAATTCGTGTTAATCCGCTGATATTCCCAATTAGGGGAGGTTTCGGCCGACTCATAATTTAACGGCCACTGACCGAGATAGACGATCGCTCTATAGCCAAGCGCGAACGGAGTGCTGCTGACAGAGGTTTCATTCAGCATCCGGATGAGATCCGGATTTTCGATCGTAACCTTCGATGAGTCAATGAGCTGCTGAGTTAATTCGCTCGGCTGCAGTGTCGGCATATCCTGCGCAGGGTTCGGATACGTATTTTCCTTCGTTACATTCAGCACCGAATTAGGGATAGTGATTGCTTTCGGCGGCTGTTTAGCCGGCTTCTCAGCCCCTTTCTGCGCTTCTGCGGCCGGATGGAATGACAGCAATAGTATAAGACCTAAAAAAAGAATGCTTACGTATTTTTTCATGATGTCTTTCTCCTTTCAAGTCACAATCTTTTTAGGGTTGATATTAGTTTTTTCGGAGAAAGCGGATATTATCCCTCCCATGAAAAATAAGCTTTGTTTCGATTTTTTTGTAACAAAATTGTAAAAATCAGAATATTTACAAATATCAATTAATGGTTTATAATGAAATTACTAAATTAAAGGAGGGCAGTGGAAATCAACCCCACTACTATGTAAAAGGAGGAGAATCGTTTTTTTGTTAAGTCATCTGCAAGTCAGGTTAATGATCCAAAATCAGCATGAAGGTTGGTGATCAATGACAGAAAGCGAACAGAACCATTCTCTGAAAAAACATAATCCTTTAAGAAAAGTACTTAAATACCCATATAAATAACCGGCCCTGAGATTTTTCAGAGCCGGTTTTCTGTTTGCTATAAAAGGTAAAATCCGATTCCCATGATTACATAAGCTGCCAGGAGAGTGGCTCCTTCAAACCAGTTGGTTTCCCCGTCATTGCCAATGACAATCATCAGCAGGACGGCCGTCACCATAGCAATTAACTCAGGCATTGTAAAGACAAGGGGCATTGCAGCCGGGAATATTAATGAAAGCAGTACAAGGACCGGTGCTACGAACATTGCAATCTGCAGCGTGGAACCAACAGCAATTTCAACAGCGATATCCATTTTATTTTTATAAGCCATAATGATGGCTGAAGCATGCTCTGCTGCATTTCCCACGATTGCCACAATGACTACCCCAATAAACAGTTCTGTCCAGCCAAACGCTTCTCCAACTGTTTCAAAGGTGTGAACCAGATTCTCTGACACATAAGCAACGGCAATGGTCGAAATGGCAAGTACCGCAATGGCTTTTCCTTTGCTCCATTCCGGCGTTTCCTCCTCATGAGAGCTTCCGTCTTCCTCATTAGACTGATAGACGCCCCGGTGAGTGACAAGCTTGAAGAATAAAGCCGCTAAATAAAGAGCTATTAAAATGACAGAGATGCCTATGCTGAATGTAATTGTTTCAGCTTCATCCATTGTCATTGAAAAAACTTCAGGAATCACAAAAGCCACAATGACGGCAAACACCAGCAGTCCTGAGTTATGACGTGCATCATAGACATTAAAGGACTGGGTCTTGTATTTAACTCCGCCAACAAAAAATGATAGTCCTGCAACTAACAGTAAATTCCCTAAAACGGATCCTGTCAGTGATGCAAGAACAACACTAATCAGGCCGGCCTTTAAAGCAAAAATGGATATAATCAGTTCAACTGCATTTCCAAAGGTGGCATTCAGTAATCCTCCAATTCTGGGACCCGCTACTACGGCAAGGCTTTCTGTCGCCCTTCCCATATAGCTGGCCAATGCGATAATCGTAATGCAGTATATCGCAAACAGCAATATATTGGACCAGTGCATCAATGTTCCGATGACAGATAGCGGAACACCTGCAAACGCCAATACCATGAACACTTTATTTGTCATATCTTTAACTCCTTTCGTTTTATACTATTTTTTAGTATTGCCTGCACATTCCTGCCTATGTGATTATATGCAGAGAGTTTATGTAAAACGTACTTTCTCTTTAGCCATTTTTAGAATGAATCAAACTTGTCGCAAATGGCATATAAAAAGCTGCCGTCTATAACAGCAGCCTTTCTTCGTTACTTTATTGCATTATTTGCTAATGCCTGAATTGTCATATCATCCATCGGCGGGTTATGAAGCCCGGCACGCACATCTCTGTAATAGCGCTGCAGCGGATTTTTTGCCGATAAACTGCGCGCACCTGCCACCCGCATGGCCAAATCGACTACTGTAATGGCTGCGTTCGTTACAGCCAGCTTGACCGCTCCCAATTCTGGCTGCATTCCGCTTCTCGTATCATCGTTTGCTTCATCCCATTTATTTGCAACTGAATAAAGGAAATGGCGCGCTCTCATGAGTTCAAATTCCATCTCGCCAATTTTTTGCTGAACATTGGGCAAATCAATAATCGCACCCTTTATACTGTTCGGGGAGTAATCCTTTGCAAACCTAATCGCATAATTCTGAGCAGCCTGTGCAATGCCCAAATAACAGGCAGGAATGTGGAGAAGCCAGCCGGCCGCGCCTTTTTTGCCGGGCTGAAACAGCTCAACAAGCGCATCCTCCTTCACCCTTACATTTTTTAAAAGAAGATCATGGCTTCCTGTTCCTCTCATAGCAATGCTGTCCCATGTTTCCTCAATCTCCAGGCCAGCAGAGTTTCCCGGAATTAAAAAGTTCCCAACCTCTCCACTCTCTTCAATCGTGGCGCTCACATTAAAGTAATCCAGCACGGGAGCCATGGTTGTGAAGCTTTTCCGGCCATTAATGATCCAGGAATCCCCCTCTTTTCGTGCAGAGGTAACGGGCTTGCCTCCCCTTGTAGGGCTGCCCGTCTGCGGTTCTGTTGCACAGTTATTCATTAGGGCACCCTTTTTGACGTCTTCACACAGCTTCTTAAATATAGCTTCTTTCCAGTTGTTTTTCTCGCCAAGGCTTTTGATAATCCCCATATGCCAGCCAATGGACAGGGCGGTGGATCCGTCACCTTCCGCTATCTTTTCCTGGAGCTGCAGAAATTCAGAAAGGGAGATTTCTTTCCCCCGTATCGTTTAGGGACGGTCAAGGAAGTATAGCCGGATTCTTTTAATTCTTTCATATTTTCAAACGGAAAAAGACCTTCTTCATCGTTTTTGGCTGCTCTTGATAAAAAATTTTTTGAGAGCTCTTCCATGAGCACGATTCTTTCTTCGGCGGTTTTTAAGTCCTGGAATTTCAATGTGGGGCACCTCATTTCTACTTGAAATTCTTATTATTTGTATAGGAATTATTATACTATTATTATTCAGTCTTTCACAAAAGTACGCTCTGTATAAAAAAACAGGAAAGAGGCATCCCCTTTCCTGTCTGCATGTTAAATAAGTTCAAATGTCTCTTCTATTTCAATGCTATCTTCCACTGAGCGCACCATTGAACAATTCTTTCTGGTCAATTCCAATGCCTTGTGGAGCTTCGCCTCATTTAAATCCGTTCCTTTAATAATGAAGTGGATTTGCACCTTTTCCACGCGGTCAGCCTTTTCAGGATTTCTTTCCACACTGGTTTTTATTTGGATATCCTCAAATTCCATGCGCATTTTTTTCATGATTTTTCTTAAGACACCGCCGCTGCACACAGCCAGCGAAGCGACAAGCAGCTGGTACGGCCTGAAGCCATACTCTTCATCTCCGGCCACCTCCAGACGCCCAAATGGCAAATCAGCATAAAAGCCTGCTTCTTCCTTCATTTTAAATTCCATGGTATTCGCCCCTTTTTATCTTATTATTAGTAGAGATTACACTATTTTGCCTTTTATGACCATAAACTTACTCTTGCCAAGATTCCTTATTCCCGATACCATCATTTAGGAGACATTTATATTTCACGTCAGAAAAAGAGGTTTTTTTATGAATAAAGAAACAATGCGCTTTTGGATTCTCATCAGCATTGTGGCCATTTCCGGCTTCAGTCAGGGAATGCTGCTGCCGTTAATTGCCATTATTTTCGAAAATGACGGCATTTCCTCGAGCTTAAATGGTCTAAATGCAACTGGTTTATATATTGGCATCCTTCTCATTTCACCTTTTATGGAATATCCATTGCGAAAATACGGCTACAAGCCGGTCATTATCCTTGGAGGATTATTAGTTGTTGTATCTCTCATGCTTTTTCCGCTGTGGAAATCCTTTTGGTTCTGGTTTATCCTGCGGCTTCTTATCGGAATCGGCGACCATGCCCTGCATTTCGGAACGCAGACATGGATCACATCCTTTTCCCCGGAAAACAAACGCGGCCGGAATATCTCCCTGTACGGACTTTTCTTCGGAGTGGGATTTGCAGTGGGTCCATTAATGGCACCGCTTGTCAAAATCAATGAAACCATGCCGTTTATCATTTCTTCCATTCTATGTCTGATTGCCTGGCTGTTTTTATTCTCATTGAAAAATGATTTCCCTGAACAGTCCATAGAAATTAATTCATTCCGGGAAACGATGAAGCGTTTTTCAAAAGCCACGAAATATGGCTGGGTTGCCTTCCTTCCGGCAATGGGTTACGGGTTCCTTGAAGCTTCATTGAATGGAAGCTTTCCCATCTATGGCCTGCGCATTGGGCTCGAAGTTTCAAGTGTTTCCCTGCTGCTGACTTCATTTGCGATCGGGGGCATCCTATTCCAGCTTCCGTTAGGCATCATGAGTGATAAATTCGGAAGGCGCCATGTGTTAATGAGTGTTCTTTTTATCGGGTTTATCAGCTTTGTCGCTGCAAGCCTGCTGGAGGAAATCGTGCTTGCACTGACCATCTGCCTATTCATTGCAGGCATGGCCGTCGGATCAACCTTCTCACTTGGCATCACCTATATGGCAGACTTAATGCCAAAGAACCTGCTGCCGACAGGCAACCTGCTTTGCGGGGTAGCCTTCAGCATCGGAAGCCTGATTGGCCCCTACTTCGGCGGCCTTTTCATTGAATTATTCAAGACCATCAGCTTTTTCAACATTATCAGTGTGATGCTGCTGATAATCTTTGGTGCCGTCACCTTATTTGGGCACAAAGGGCAGGTATTGGAGAAAAGCCAGTCATTTTAATTTCACGTAACTGTTTAGCTTTTCTTTTCATAGGTTATATAGTAATATAAGTGTAATAGATTACCATAACTGCATAATGCAAGCTGCATTACTGATCTTAACGCTGTCACCTATCTGGTGGCAGCTTTCGTTGTTTTTTAGGGGTATTGAATGTGATTATTCTTCTCAATAAGACAAATGAAAAACATAAAAACCATTTTAGGAGGACAAACGATGAGTATGGAGGCAAAGGCTCTGCTTAAAAGCAGCAATCGATCTGAAGAAAGTCTTTTAGAAAAAATCAAACCCCATGCTGAATTAATTGCCGCACTTCTGAGCGGTGTATTGATTCTGACAGGCTGGCTGTTAGACCGGAGTGGAATGGAATCACCATCGATTGCCGCTTACCTGCTGGCTTTCGTAATCGGCGGTTTTGCGAAAGCGAAAGAAGGCATCGAAGAAACCATTGAGAATAAAGAATTGAATGTGGAAATGCTGATGATCTTCGCTGCAATCGGCTCAGCCATTATCGGCTATTGGACAGAAGGAGCCATCCTGATATTTATTTTCGCAGTCAGCGGTGCTTTGGAAACCTACACCATGAACAAAAGCCATAAGGAAATCTCTTCCCTTATGGAGCTGCAGCCTGAAGAAGCTCTGAGGATCATAGACGGTTCCGAGGAGCGTGTCCATGTTTCCGAGCTGAGTATCGGTGATTTTATCCTTGTAAAGCCGGGTGAGCGGGTTCCCTCTGATGGAACCATCGTAAAAGGCCATTCATCACTGGACGAAGCCGCCATTACGGGTGAGTCACTTCCTGTTTCCAAAGGGGCGGATGACCAGGTATTTGCCGGTACTGTGAATTTGAACGGATCGATTACAGTTGAAATCACAAAACCAACTAATGAAACTCTTTTTCAAAAAATTATCGAGCTTGTGCAATCAGCTCAAAGCGAGAAATCCCCTTCACAGCTTTTCATTGAAAAGTTTGAAGGCACCTATGTCAAAATTGTTTTGGCTGTTGTTGTTCTGATGATGTTTGCTCCACACTTCCTTTTAGGATGGAGCTGGACTGAAACTTTTTACCGGGCCATGATCCTTCTTGTTGTCGCATCACCCTGTGCCCTGGTCGCATCCATTATGCCTGCGACTTTATCAGCCATTTCGAATGGAGCGAGACACGGCATCCTTTTTAAAGGCGGTGTGCACCTCGAAAACCTGAGCCATCTGAAGGCGATTGCCTTTGACAAAACCGGCACACTGACAAAAGGAAAACCGGAAGTAACCGATGTAGTAGTCAGTGATGGGCTTTCCAGGGAAGAACTGCTTCTAAAGGTCGCATCCATTGAAAGTCATTCAAACCACCCGCTGGCTAATGCCATTGTCAAATATGCCAAGAGCACACTTAATGAGTCCCTTATCCACCCGGAGAGCATTGAAGATGTTACCGGATTTGGGGTCAAAGCGAAGGTTGACCATGATGAATGGAAAATCGGCAAAGCCTCTTTTGTCGGTAAAACTGAGGCCACGGCATTTGCAGACGGAGCTGCCGACCGTATGGCAAGCGAAGGAAAGACGGTTGTATTTGTCCAGAAAAACGATGAAATCATTGGCCTCCTCTCCCTGAAGGATGTTGTCCGGGAAGAAACCAAACAGGCCATTGACCTTTTAAAGAAACAGGGAATCTACACGGTCATGCTGACAGGTGACAGCCAGACAACCGCAGCAGCCATTGCGGGCGAAAGCCATGTCAACGAGCATATTGCCGAATGCCTGCCTGAAAACAAAGTGGAGCATTTGAAAAAGCTGAAGGAAACATACAGCAATGTCGCCATGGTTGGTGACGGAATTAACGATGCCCCTGCCCTGGCCACTGCCAATGTCGGAATCGCCATGGGCGAAGGAACAGATGTAGCGCTTGAAACGGCTGATGTGGTTTTAATGAAAAATGACCTTCCGAAAATTGCGGAGGCCATCGAACTTTCAAGGCGCATGAATAAGATTATCAAGCAGAATGTCATCTTTTCGATCACGGTGATCATGTTTCTAATTGGATCCAACTTCCTGCAGCTGCTTGACCTTCCATATGGCGTAATCGGCCATGAGGGATCAACCATTTTGGTTATTTTAAACAGCTTGAGGTTATTGAGATCATAAGGAAAGCCTGGGAATTCAGATTCCCAGGCTTTTTTATGTCTAGTGGTAGCCGTTCTGCCCGTTAGCAGAACCGGATGTTTTTTGTTTTGGTTTGTTTTTGCCTTTTTGCTTAGTGCCGCCGTCTTTTTTCGTGTGCTTTGTCATATCGGTCCCCTCCAATGTATTCATTTTCCCCATTACTAGTGTGTAACGGAGAGGGACTTTTTAAGAAGGAAACTTTTATCAGCAATCCTCTTTATTGATCTTCGAACTGATGGCATTGATTTCCCCGCCCAAAATGATGATAATACCGGATATGTAAAACCAGATCATAAGAACGATAATAGCCCCAATGCTTCCATAGGTCGCGGAGAAATTGCCGAAGCTGCTGACATAGTATGAAAAAGCAAGCGAGGACAGCACCCAGCCGACTGTAGCGAAAATGGCTCCAGGCACAGCGCTTATACAGGTTAATTTTTTATTGGGAGCTATCCAGTATAACCCTGTAAACACCACAAAAAGGATAAATGGACTCACTAGCCAGCGAATCATATTCCATATCGCCAGAAATTGGCCTGACAAACCAAATTCCGAAGAGATAAATAAGCCAATCTGTCTTCCGAAAACAGGAAGAAGCAGGGCCAGTACAAACACAAAAATCATCGCAAACGTAAGCAGGATCGCCATCCCGCGAGCTATGATAAAATGACGGGTTTCCTTTACGTCATATGCCTTATTGAAAGCCTTCACAACGGCATTGATTCCATTTGAAGCCGACCAGAGCGTCGCGATGATCCCGAAGGAAAGCAGCTTTCCATTTCGCTGCGTAATTTCATAGATATTGGTTTCAATGAGTTTCATGGTCTCTCCAGGTGCAAAATCACGGACAACATTTAAGATATCCTGCTGTGTGATCGGCAAATAGGGAACGAGCGTGACCAGGAAAATCAGCAGAGGAAAAGAGAGAGAAGAAAGAAATACGCCAATTGGGCAGCAAGTCCAAAAACATCATCTTCTTCCACTCTTCTCCATAAGTTTGGAATCAGAGCCGAAAAAGTTCGTCCCATTCCAACACCTCACTTGTTATTAATGCGGAATCTGAACTGAATCGCCAGCAGGTTTTTCCGGCAGTTCGCCTGATCCCTTGGGCTTAATATCTGAAAAGGCCTGCTTTGTATTCTGTACAATCTGTGTTACTTCCGGTGCCATTTCCCTTATTTCTTCCACAGTGCCAGTAATAAAAGCGACGTCTTCACTAACCTGGTCAATAGCGGTTTTAACCTTATTGGAAACATCCTTCACCTGATTCACCGCTTCACTTGGGTGTTTTAAGTAGTAGCCGACATTGCTGGACGTTTTCCGGCAGTTGTCAACAACGGTTTCCCTTGTGGATTTGTCAAGAAGGCTTAGCGCACCGCCTGCAAGTGCTCCATATAGTACACCTTTCCAAAACAATGATTTCCCCATATTTTATTCTCCTTTAGTAAAATTATTATATGAAAATTTTATTCAATTTTTCCCTTTTTTTCGTTTAACGAAACCTGTCCTGTATTATCTTATGTAATTTGTACAAACTTCTCCTTTATTTTCTACTAATTTCCATGGTACATGCAAGCCTAATTTAAGTTGACAATTTGCTGATATCGTGGAAAGATGATAAGAAAAGTGTGTTCGTCCTAATACATAGCTATGAGAGGGTGTCTGTAATGAATAATTTATCGGAGAAGTCGGTTGAGAATGTGGAGTTTATGATTGAGGCTATTAAGGAGAAGCTGAAGGTTTTGAATTTAGGTGCTATTAAGCCTTCGCATTTTGATGAGGAAATGTATGAGGAATTGAAGGATATTTATGATCTTGTTATGAAAAAGGATTCGTTTAGTCCGAATGAGATGCAGGCTTTGGTTGAGGAGCTTGGGAATTTGAGGAAGAATAAATAATTTGGGAGCAGCCTTTTTAGGGCTGTTTTTTTGATTGGGCTTGGGTATCCTTATAAACTTAATATGCAGCTGTTGATTTGGGTGCTGATCTCCGCTTCAGGGTCTCGCTTTCCGCGGGCGGCCCGGGAGCCTCCTCGACGCTTTGCGTCTGCGGGGTCTCCCGTTTCCCGCTGCTCCCGCAGGAGTCGAGCCCCTTCCGCTCCAATCAGCACGTATTAAAAAGGAATTTTTAGAAAATCAAAGCTCGGATATGGTTAATCCCCGAAGAACTTCGTTAATTAAACATAATAAACCCCCTGCCAAATCAGGCAGAGGGCTGTCCATTTCATTATCCTAACAATTTAAGCGATTCACGTGTGAATGCCGGGATGTCTTCTGGCTGGCGGCTTGTGACGAGCTGGTTTTGGCAGACTACGACTTCTGAGTCCTGGAATTTGGCTCCTGCGTATTCCATATCAACCTTGATAGATTTGTAGCCGGTTGCGTCGCGGCCTTCTAGAGTTTTGGCTGTCAGCAGCAGCTGGGGTCCGTGGCAGATCGCGAAGACTGGTTTCTTTTCGTCCATGAATGATTTGGCAAATTGGACGAATCGGTCATCGGCACGAAGCTGATCCGGTGAGAATCCGCCTGGCAGGAATAGCGCATCAAAGTCCTGCGGATTTACGTTATCAATGCTCTGATCTATTTGAACAGTGGCTTCACCCTGTTTGCCTTTAACGGATTTACCTTGTTCTTTTTCGATTGTTACCACTTCATGTCCCGCTTCTTTGAAGCCTTTAGCAGGTTCCGTGTATTCACTATCTTCGAACATCTCGGTAATTAAGCATGCGATTTTTTTACTCATCTATACCATCTCCTTTTAAAAATCTTCACATAAGGAGAATTCCCTGAATGGACAATCTTAAACGTAAAAAAGCATGTTACACTCCGCTGTCCATTCTTCTCGCAAAATCAACAAACCTGAATTTGTCCGGCCTGTGCCTGGATTCTGTGTACTGAAAAAGGGTGGCATCATCAAAATAAATATAATTTTTCACCACGACAATGGCATGGAATCCTTCCATATCGAGAAGCCTGCGGTCTTCAGCAGTCGGTTCTTCGACTGTAAATTCCTTTTTGGCAAAGCTGATTTTTTTTCCGAGATCGCCCTCAATGTAGGCAAAAATAGAGCTCTGGCATATGTCCTTCGTTAAGCCCGGGACATATTTCTCAATTAAAAAATCCTTGTCCAAAATGATCCGCTCATCTTCAATTTTCCGGACCCGATAGACTTTCCAGACCTTTTCATCTTTATCAATATGGAGATGCTTCATCTTTTCTGCGTCAGGCTGAATAAGCGAAAATTCATCCACAATCGTTTCAGCACGCTGCCCCATTTTCCCGGCCAGCTCTTTAAAGCTGACCAGACCCGATATGGGAAACTGCAGCTTTTTTAAATCAAGGACCATCGATCCTTTTCCGCGTATTTTCTGAATAAATCCGTTTTGTGCAAGCAAATTCAAGGCCTTGCGGATGGTTTCTCTTGAAGTGGAATACATCTCCGTCAATTCATGTTCAGATGGCAGAATGGATCTGGCGGGATACTTGCCTTCCTGGATTTGCTGGGCAAGCTCCTCATAAATCACTAAATATTTATTATTTCTCATTTCAATCACCATTTCAGTCAAGTTAACTCCATTCTACCATTAAACGGGCTTGCTTTGAATTATCGGTTGGACAGCTGGATAAAATACCAGCCGCCTTCCGTGACAACAGGCTTAAAGGTTTTCACTTTCAGCTTCAGCTCTTTCGCAAGCTGGTGGATATCCTCCTCAGTCGGGGTTGGATAAAGATTTTCAAAGGCAGAAAAGAAGCTGTTAAACACACTTGAAAACTCCTCGCCTTTTTTTGAATGAAGAATGGGTGTGATAATCGTAATGGATCCTTTCCGGCTAAGCCAGCTTTTCAATCGGGACAGCAGCTGCCTGCGATCCTCCGGCTGGATATAGTGCAGCAGGTTGTTGACCATAATTAAATCAGCCTGATGATCAGGTGAGTATTCATGAACATCTGCTGTCACAATATTAATGTTGGGAATATCTTTGCAATTGGTTCGGGCAGATTCTGCGACGTCTTCATTAATTTCAATTCCCGCCAGTTTTGCATGCGGGAACTTCTGGCTGATTCTGCTTAAATAGCCGCCTTCCCCGCAGCCAATATCGATGATCCGTTCCATTTTGTTTTTCTTAATGGTTTTCATAAGCCGCGGCAGTGCAAGCTGTTCCAGCAGTGATGAAGTTCTCGCGACGGTTGGTCCATGTTCTTCATGGTCAAAAGTATTTTTCGTATTGGAACGGAGCAGTTCTGGATAAGAGAGTAAAGTCGGGATATGCAATTCCATCATTTCCTTCAGGATGATTCCTGTGGAACGGGGGTTTTTCGGCGTGGACGGAAGGCTGAATTTGGATGCTGTCTTGATTTTATCCTTGCCTTTCTTTTTCAAATGGCGGATCGCAAGTCCCACCTCTACCCATCTTAAAAGCAGCTCCTCCTGAAGGTTTCTGCTTGATGCCACCTCTTTTACCGTTCTCCAGCTGCGGAACTGTGAAAAAAGGTCCAGCTCAAATCCAACATATGCATGCCAGCTGTATAGAAATGGCTGGTTCTTTTTCATCCAATTTCGTGCTTTTAACAATCTCACATATTCATTTATCATGGCTGTTCAACCTTCTTCCACGGATAGTCTTCTTGTTCTGTATAAAAATAATGGCTTTTATCGGCAGCTGATAATTCTGTTTTTCTTACCGGCAGCATTCCGGCCTGAATCAATCGGTCCCAAGGGCTCTCCGGCCAATATCCAAGACCTGAAACATTCAGCATTTGCTTATATTGCAGGGTTTTATCTCTTTCGATCTGTTTTAGGCCTTTGCGGCGTATTCCTGTAATAACCCGGTTCGAATAGGAATAGGCTATGGCGGATAAGTGACTTAGACTAATCATATTTTCAGCGCGTGGCTTCCGGACTTTTTCATACCATTTAAGCTTGTCCGGCGAAATTCTTCCGCTCGTATACATCTCTGCAAGCAATTCCCCCAGCACATCGGCATCCTGAATCGCCATATTCATGCCTTCCCCTGCCATCGGGTGAACCGTATGGGCCGCATCGCCCAATATCGCGAGTTTTCCATCCACATATTTATCTGCATAAAAAGCTGTCGGAATCATCAGCTGGATATCCTTCCAGTTTTTCAGTTTGGTCACATACCCTTCCAATTCCGGAAAGAGCTCTACATAATTTTTATGGAAATAGTGAATTCCTTTTTAAGATGCTCCTTATACGTGCCCTCAGGAATTAAATAAACAGATCGCACTTTCGCATCCGGCAGCGGAAATAATCCGAGGAACCGCTCATCTCTAGAGATGATTTTCCCTTCCTCCAAAGATTGAGGCCGGGGGAAGGTGACCGTTAGAAATTGATGGTTGTACTCAATCTTTTTAATTTTGCTGTTCATTTCTTTTCTGGTAATGGAATTTCTTCCTTCGGCTCCTATATAAAAATCAGCCCTTACTGTCAGCTGCTCCTTTACATCCTTCCTCTGAACCATTAATTCACCATTGTCATACCCTTTTGCCAGGGATCCTGACAGATAATGAAAGTTTGAATATTGAAGGGCCTGATTCAGAAGGATTCCTTTCAGCTTTTCATGCTCGATCATAAGCGAGTAATCATAATCTCCAGGGAGGATGCTGTAATCCATGGCATACTCCTTTTCCCCTTCCTCAAAAGCAATCCGGGAAAATGAAAAGCCATTATTAAGGATTTCATCCAAAGCACCAAGCTGATTAAAAATTTTCAGGCTCTTCGGCTGCAGGAGTTCGCCTTTATAAACGGAAGATGGGGCATCAAGCTTCTCCAGGACGGTGACATCAATATTAGCTCTAGCCAGCTTCAGTCCAAGTGTTAAACCGCCAATTCCTCCGCCTATAATGGCAACCGCTGTATTCAAAGACATGTTTCCACCACCTTTGCCTTTTATTTAACCTCCTTTTTAAAAAGCAAAACCAATGGATATGCTGATATTACAATGTCTGGAAAAAATTATAAGAACAAACTTGTGAAAATAGGAGTATGATTGTGATAGACACCTATCATTTCAAAATCCTGTATAATAGAGAGAGTCAAATCAATTAACCGTTCTTTTGAGGACGATATATAGCATTATTTTTTGGAGGCAATAAAATGAGAGAAATAGCAGTCGAACAATATATCCAAATGGACAACGCAGTTCCGGTCGATGTCAGGTCTCCAATCGAATTTGAGGAGTGCAGCATTCCCGGTGCTGTCAATGTGCCGCTCTTCACCAATGAAGAGCGTGTGGAAATCGGAACATTATATAAGAAAGAAGGTTCTGATGCGGCTAAGTGGAGAGCGATGGAAATCGTTTCACCTAAAATTCCATCTATGATGCAGAAAATCAGAGACCTGAAAAATGATGGCTTCCAGCCTGTCATTTACTGCTGGCGCGGCGGTATGCGCAGCAAAGCGGTCACTACTTTTATCACGTATGCGGGCGTTTCAATCCCCCGTTTAATTGGGGGTTACAGAGCGTACCGTCAATATATTCTGGAAAACACAGCGAGCCTAATTCCTGAAAAAGCAGTTGTTCTGCACGGAATGACCGGCGTCGGGAAAACGGATGTGCTGAAGGTGTTAAGCGAAAAAGGCTATCCTGTTATTGATCTGGAAGAAATGGCAGGACACCGCGGTTCGATCTTTGGCTCATTTGGCATGGGAAACGGCAGCACCCAGAAAACATTTGATGCACTTTTGTATAAATCCCTTTCTGAGGTTAAAGGGTCCCCTTATGTTATTATGGAAGCCGAGAGTAAGCGGATTGGCAAGGCTGTTCAGCCGGATGAGCTGCTCCATACCAAAAAAACCGGAATTCACATTGATATGTTCGCCAGCATGGAATCCCGTGTCCAGCGCATCATTCGTGACTATGTTGAGCCTTATCATAAAGAAGAATGGTTCAAACCGAAAGTGGATGAAAGCCTTGTGTTTATTAAAAAACGTCTGAAAGATACTGAAATCCGAGAGCAGCTGGATGAATCAGCTGAAATAGGAAACTACGAGCTATTTATCAAGCTTTTATTAGAACACTATTACGATCCGCGCTATGCCTTTAAGCAGCATGACTATGAAGGCCAATTCCACCACGTGAATGCAGATGATGTGGAAGCAGCTGCACAGCAAATTATTGACATTATTGAAAAGCAAAATGCTCCCGTCCTCTGACGCGGAGCATTACTTTTTGAGAGCGACAAAAGATATATTTTTATAAAACTTAGATAACTAACTATTTAAATCGGTTGACACTGTGTTATGATGATAATAATATTGAACAAATCGTTCTTAATATGGAACTAAATATATGATATAATCCTATTACATACAAAATAAGGTGTGTGGTATACCATGATCGGTGATCGTGTAAAAAAACTTCGCCAGGAAAAGAAAATGTCCTTATCCGAGCTTGCAGACCAGGCCGGTGTCGCAAAATCATACTTAAGCTCACTTGAGCGCAACCTGCAAACCAACCCATCGATTCAATTCCTTGAAAAAATCGCGGGTGTTCTGAATGTTCCTGTGGACCATTTGATCCATGAGCAGATTAACAAGGAAGATTTGGATTCAGATTGGATGAAAATTGTAAAAGAAGCGATGGAATCCGGGGTTTCCAAGGAGCAATTTCGGGAGTTTTTGGATTTTAATAAGTGGAGAAGCGGACAAAAATCATAGATGCAATGAGCCTGAATGGTCAGGCTTATTTTTTTGGCAAAATAAAAAGCATTTCCATTTAGAGATGCCTCTAACAGAAACACTTAGCAATACTATATTTAAGCTTCGATCAGAACCTCTTTGGCTCTGTTATTATGTAAAAACTCTCTAACTTCTTCCTTTTGCAGGCCTAAGTTCTTGGCTTCCATAATTAACTGCAGCCACTCCAAATCAATTCCATCGATCTTTACATTTTGTTCTGTCAACATTCTTCCCCCAGGATACGTATCGTATTCCAGGCAATCCAGCCATCGTAGTATTTTTCAATACCTTAGACCCGCGACTTTGCGTCCCCATCTTTCAATGAGTTTGCCTTTTTCTGCGCCTATCGGCTCAAAGAAATATTTTCCATAGATGTATTCTACTATGGCCGTATTGCTAATGGTGTCTCTTTTTGTAAATATAATTAATTATTTTAATATTAAATTAATTTATTTTTCGACAAAAATCTCTCAAATCCCTTACTTATTAGTTAATTGTTCTCTGTTTCGAATAGTAAGAATGGCCGATTCTTTTCCTATAATTCTTATTAACTTCCTGCAGAGAATATGTGTGTAAAATATTCTTTTTCTTATAGATCATATGGACCGGTTCCCGTGTCATCGCATCCAGGAAAGTTTCATTCGTCAAATCATCTCCGCAAACCGGACATAGCCACTCTCCGGTTTCAGTGCTGCTGAAAGATGGGCTATGGCATTTAGTGCAGTTTTTTTGGTACATGAGACACCGCCTGAACTATTTTATATTGATATATATTTCCTAATTGGATTTTAAATGAATGCTGTTAAAAAATTAATGAGAAAAGCCAAACAGAGTGCAGCAGGCATACAATTGAATACATAATTGAAGCTCCAGCTGCTAATAGTTTGACTTTAGATTCTGCGGAGATAAATATTGATAAAATGATAAGTACAAAAGAAAGAATTATTTTAAGAGAAAGAAATAAAAAAGGATGCAGGTCATAAAGATTACCCATTAGAGGATTGCTTTCTTCTATTACATTAAAGTGGAGTCCTAGGGCCGTAAGAAATCCGTCCAGTAGATTTAAGATGGCAAGATAATAAAGCAGCTTTTTCATGTGATCACCACTTTTTTGCTAAGGTGAGTATTTAATAATAAAAATTAAGGCCACGAAGTTTTTACTCTCCTGGCCTTCTCTATCTATCACTTCTTATCCTTCTATAAAAAACAAGGATTAATACACTTCCAGTTCCCAATAATAATCCGCCGATCAACAGTAAGTTATAAGTATTGGTTGCAGTGTTTGGCAGAAGATTCTCGGTCATTTCAGGATTTATTACAATATCGTCAGGGTTCTTGCCTCCCTTAGTATTCCCACCGGAAGGCTCTTCTTCATCTGGTGCATCTCCTTCTCCTGGTGAACCATTTGGATCAGTTAATGCCTCAGCAAGAAATATAATTTCTACCTCAGCAGAAGAATCCTGAAAGGCATTTCCCAGATTGTAAGGCATAGTAACTTGAAAGAATAACTGTTCAGAGCTGCCCTTTGCCAGCTTCCTTGGAGTAAACCCTTCAAAGTCTTTTAACTTTCCTTCAAATAGAATATCTGAATCCTTCTTAACCAAAAGATCAAGTTCTTCGAAAAGCCCTTTTACGGATTTTTTCTTTCCGATTTGAGCTGTGTATCTGAAATCCTGTTTTCCTTGGTTTAGGATGGTTATATCGCGTGGCATCCAGTCACCGGGTTTGAGGTTACCTACTTCAAATAGATAGCCCCTTAGATTGGTATTTATATCCGTAAGGCTTTCATTTGCATTTACATTTTTGGACCCTATTAAAACACAAGAAAAAATACCCACTATTATTATTATTATTATTATTATTTTTAACGACACTAGTAAGGTTTGATAACCCATATTATTACCTCATTCTTATATTTAAGAAAAAGATGGGCCAAGTACACCCATCTCTTTACAATTAAATTATATAATTATTTTTGTTCCCCTTCCTCCTGGTTAGCAATAAATTCCCAATTAATGGTTAAAGAGTCTCCCTGAAATTGGTTTTGGTCCCCATCATTATCCACAAATTCAAACTGGACATACATTTCGTCATCACTACCATTTTCTAAGCCGCTTCTTTCACCACTAAAATTAAATATTTTCTTTTCTACTGCATCTGGAGATAGGTTTTGTAAATCATAAAGAGTAGTTGAATAAACAATATCGTTATAATTTCCTATCATCCAAGAGTTACCAGTCTTGTCAACATTTTCTAAAAAGTTCACTCTAATATGTTTTCCAAAATCATCTGTATTATCACCATTAGCATCATTAACTGTATACGTAGAATTTAAGATAACCTCAGAGATATCAAGTGATCCGTTATTCTCTAAGTAAAAGGTTTTGTTCATCCAATCCCCAGGTTTAATATTTTCAATATTAATTACCGTTTCAGGGTTTACAGCTAAGTCTAGTGTACCAGCAGTAAATGAACCATCAGCAGTGGCAGTATCACTGAAGTATGCAAACGTCCCGCCTCCAACTAATGCAATTCCTAGTGCAGCAGATGTAATACCCATACCTATTTTCTTTTTTAAACTCATTTCCCTTTTCCTCCTCTACCCCACGCGGGTATGTATGATTTTTTATATTGACCCTTGTTTTTAACAAGGAGTGCAACCAAAGTTAAGCCGTTTTTTCATTTGAATCTGTTTTCTTATTCTTGGAGTCAAGTTCTCTTAAGCCCTGCATGATGCTAAATGCTGAGTATGCCAGAAGCAGAAGACCAGGACCAATCAGCAGAATAGCTCCGCCTTCTTTTGATTGTGCAAAATCTATGAAATATCCCACATATGGAATCGTGAAACCAGAGTAAACGGCTCTTACGTTTTCAGAAAGCACTGGGTCCATGTCTGCTGCGTTGTTGTTATCCCCTTTTGTTTCATACATGACATGTTCGCCGCTTGTTGAGACACCAATAATGCGGTGGGTGATCAGCTTCTGTTCATCGGCCTGGAAAGTAATGATGTCTCCCTTTTTCAGGTCTTTACTTTGGGATGAATCAACCGGCTTAACCGCTATAACAGATCCTGTCATGAAGGTTGGCTCCATTGAACCTGATAGCACGGTTTTAAGCTGGTAACCGAATGCCTGAGGTTCTCCGCCAGATGCTTTAGAAGAAACAACGAGCACCGCCATAATGATTAAATTGATAAACAATATTGCTGTAATCAAATTGCTAATAATCTTCCTTGCTGTTTTCCAGCTGAATTTCAATTCACTGTCACCTTCCTTTAAAGAAAGAAGTTTGTTCTTTCTTTGTGTTCGTTTTGTTCTTTTTATCGAACCGTTAAGTCGAGTATAGTCCATCCGTCTTATTTTGAAAAATTCCAAATTCAGCCGTTTTTTCGTTTTAAAGAACGTTTTTCGTTCTTTTTCTAAGAATATCTCGAGAATTCTCACTATTTTGTATTTTTTATTGAACGTTTTGTTCGTTATAATGAAATTATCTTTATATTTTATGATAAGGGAGTATTATGCCTATGATAGGTGGCCGGATTAAAAGTTTAAGGATTAAAAAGGGATACTCAATTAATGAGCTTTCTGAAAAAGCGGAGGTCTCCAAATCATATTTGAGCTACATTGAGAGAGGCATACAGGAGAACCCTTCACTGCAGGTTTTATCGCGAATCGCCAGAACACTGGATGCAAACCTTGAAGATTTGCTGGAAGAGAATAAAGAACAGATTACCGATTTGTTTAAGCTGGATGAAGAGTGGGTTTCCCTTGTTAAAGAAGCAATCAGGCAGGGAATCACAAAAGAGGATTTCTCCTATTATCTGGAGTTCATCAAATTTAAGAAGATGAATGGAGGGAGTGTTTAGTTGAAGGTTAGAGGCCGTTTGCTGATTATAGCTGCCTCCTTCCTTATTCTAATCGGAGGCGGTCTGGTCCTGTTTTCCCTGCAGGAAATGTACGCTCAGGAGAAGAAAACCAAGGATTCTTTAGCCCAGGCACAAGAAAGAGTTCACAACGCAGTGAATAAAGAAAGAAGAAATGTTCTCCAAACAGAACAACCACTGGATGTTTCCTTTGAGCAGGGTGAAGCCATTGGGATTCTAAAGATCCCCCGCTTGGAAGCTGAACTTCCCATTATAGAAGGAACAGATGAGGATGAACTTGAAAAGGGGGTTGGCCATTACTCAACAACGGTTCTTCCGGGCCAGTCTGATCAAATTTTATTATCAGGGCATCGGGATACAGTTTTTCGCCGGCTTGGTGAACTTGAAATTGGAGATATACTTCAAGTTATCATGCCCTATGGAGAATATAGATATGAGATAACAGAAACAGAGATTGTTGATGCGGATGATACTACAGTGATTAATTCCACTGCTCCACAAGAAATTCTCACTGTTTCCACTTGCTATCCTTTTTCATATGTAGGAAATGCACCAAATCGTTATATTTTATCTGCTAAAAGATTAGTTAATTAAATTAAATTTTATGAAATGTTCTCAATAAAGAATATCTATGCGAAAATTTGAGTAAAATCTAGATAATGAGAGAAAAGATACTATTTACCTGCCAAAAACTTAAATTATTCCATTTCCAAATTTACTTTCCTAATAGTATAATGAATCTTAATTCTATATAAAGAACAAATTCACTTTTAATAATGAACATTCAAAGGAGGTTACATTGATGGAACCGAGAGGGGTGAGAATTAAAAGAATGAGAAGGAAAAGAAGAAAACAAATTGCAAAAGCCGCTGCTTCCAGTTTTGCACTTTCATCCTCCATTGTTGTTGGAGCACATTTCATATCGCCTACATATGCTCAATTCAACAGCACTGATGAAGCAAACTCGACTATTGAGGCATGCTTTATTTTTCCCAGAACAATAGAAAAAGAATATGTAACCAAGTCAGAAGATATCTTCAAAAAATTGGATGAGGAAATACAACAGGCATTGTCTATAAAAAGCAGTATTACTGAAATAGATGCTGATGCTAAACTAAAGAACGTAAAGCCTTATTCCAACGGCCATACCAATCCATCCGAACCAGCATCTGATAGCAGTGCCTCAATAAAAGGGCTAACAGCTACCCGTTATTCGTTAGAATCACAAATAAACAGTCTGCAAAATAACATATCCACAGCTAAACAGGACTTAAATGCGATTAGCTCCTTAAGCAGTCAATTATCTGCTTCAATCCAGCAGCTGGAGAATTACAATAACGCTCTCGAAGCAACAGTAACAAAGTCACAAACTCATACTGAAGAATTAACAACCCTTTTAGATACAATAAACGGATTCAAAGATCAAGCTATCACAGAATGCACTTATGAAGAAACTTACTTTGAAGAGCAAATTACCAAGATGGAGAGTTATTCAAAGGATGCTGAAACTCTTATAACCCAAGCTAAAGAGGAACAAACCGCTTCCCTGGAAAAGATCAAAAGCTATAATGACAAACTAAATCAGTTAAGGAATATGGAAAGCAATATTCAGGACGAGATTTCTAAGTTTGAAAGCAGCATTGATCATCTGAATAGCCGTAATTCAGATATCGATGCTCAAATTCAAAAGCTTGAAAAAGAACAACAGGAAGCTGAACAAAAGAAAAAAGCTGAAAAGGAGGCCGCTGATAAGAAAAAGAAAGAAAACAAGCCTCCTGAAGAAAAACCAGCAGCAGCTCCTACAAAAGATAAGCCAAGTGAAGAAAAAGCTGAACCAGCTGAAGAACCGAAAGCAGAACAGCCACAAGGTGAAGAAACCGGCACATCTGAAAGTTCCGATGAAGCAACACAACAAAACGAATCCCCATCCGAAAATGCAGAAACCACCTCAGAAGAAGCTAAATGAAAAGTTCCCGAGAGCTAAGTGTGATTCACACTTAGCTCTCTTTTTTTAATTTCAAGTGCCCTTTTTACTTCATCTAGACAAACACCCGTCCCCTATCCAAGAACCTGTACATATCCTTTACTATATGGGTTTCCAGAAGGGACGTTATCCGAATGATCAATTTCTTAAGATTACTATTATATTTAGCCATCATCATCACAGCTATCCTGCTATCAGTATAAAAAGCCAGACTCTCTAAGCCTGGCTTTTCCCTTTACTTATTCAAACTAACAGCAATCCTCGAACCCACTTCCGCATTATGCTTCACCAATGCAATGTTCGCTATCAAGCTTCTTCCTTCTGTTAACTCCTTAACTTTCCCCAAAAGGAATGGAGTCACTTTTTTCCCTGAGATATTGTTTTCATTCGCTTCTTTTAAGGCAGTTTCAATAACACCAGTAATAAACGCTTCTTCCAGCGCATCTTTTTCAGGAATCGGGTTGGCAATCACAACGCCGCCTCTTAGGCCCAGTTCCCATTTTGTGCGGATCATTTCGGCTGCTTCTTCTGCATTGTCCACCCGGTAGTTCACGCTGAACGGACTTGTGCGTGTGTAGAAGGCGGGCAGTACATCTGTTTCAAATCCAACGACCGGAACGCCATGGGTTTCTAAGTATTCAAGCGTCAAACCAATATCCAGAATGGATTTCGCACCTGCACAGATAACGGCCACATTGGTCATCGCAAGCTCCTGAAGGTCAGCCGAGATGTCCATGGTGGTTTCCGCTTCACGGTGAACTCCGCCAATTCCGCCTGTGACAAACACTTCAATTCCGGCAAGCTCAGCACAGATCATGGTGGCCGCTACCGTTGTGGCGCCATTTTTCTTTTTAGCAATCAAATAGGGAAGGTCCCTCCGACTCGCTTTTTCAATATCCTTGCTTTGTGCAAGGAATTCCAGCTCCTCGTCTGATAAGCCAATTTTAATTTTCCCGTTTAAAATGGCAATGGTTGCAGGGACAGCACCGTTTTTGCGGATGATTTCCTCTACTTCTTTTGCTGTCTGGACATTTTGCGGGTATGGCATTCCATGTGAAATGATGGTGGATTCAAGGGCGACAACCGGTTTATTTGTTTTCTTTGCTTCTAACACTTCTTCTGAGTACTCAAGCCATTTTTCTAACATGATGTCACTTCTCCTTAGTCGAAATATTGGTTGAACGTTTCCTGAAGGCGTTTGTTGTTCAGGTTCGGGTTAACGGTTTCAATGGACTGCAGGGCAAGCATCGAGCAGGACATGCCAATTTTGCAGGCATCCTCTGTGCTCAACCCCTTTAAATGGGCAAAAATAATACCTGATACAAGCGAGTCACCTGCACCTGTCACATCAGCGATTTTCACCTTTGGCGGCAGCTGCACACCTGCTTCACCTGTTTTTGTGAAGTAGATCAGTCCTTTATCTCCCCGGCTGATCACCACTTTTTCCACGCCTTTATTGATCATTTCCTGTGCTGCTTTAAAGAAGTCTCCCTCCTTGATGATTTCCATCCCTGTCAGGGCTTCTGCCTCATTTTTGTTGGCAATCAGCCAGGTGACACCCTGCAGACTTTCCGGCAGATTCTTTATTTTTGGTGCTGAAACAGGTGTGATGCATAGCGGAATACTCTCTTCGTAACACCTTGTGATGATTTGTTTTAAAACTTCTGGCGGAAAGTTGGTATCCAAAATGACCATCTCAGATGATGCCATGTACCCCCACTTTTTTTCGATAAACCCTCTGGTAACGCTTTCATAAATGGACATGTCAGCTAACGCCACCGCCATTTCCCCTTCGAGATCAAGCACGGCTGTATAGGTTCCCGTGGCGGCCCCTCCCAGGGATTGTGAAGGTGTCACGTCAGCAAAGGCTTTCGTATATTCCAGAAGCCATTCCCCTTCCGGATCGCCTCCCACGACGGTCATCAGACCGACATTACAGCCCAGCCTGCCAAGGTTTTCGGCAATGTTCCGTGCCACTCCCCCGCAGGATTGGGAGCTCTCAGCGGGATTCGATGTTCCGTATTGGAGCTGTCCGGTCGTCTGGATTTTTCTGTCTACATTGGCCCCTCCCACACAAAGCACTTCTTTCTTTTGCGGCAGAACATAAGCCCTGCCAAGAATTTCCCCCTGCTTGGTCAGTGAGGAGATATAGCCGGCTACAGCGGACCTTGAGAGCCCCGTTTTGTCAGCCAGCTCGTTTTGGGCAATGAATGGATCCTCTTTAATCAGCTGCAAAATTAATAGTTCTTTATCGTTCACAATGGATCAGCCCTGTCTTTTTTGACTTTTGTTAAAATTATAAACTTTTGTCTATTTATCACACAAGTGTTATTTTTCCAAAAATTGTTTTAGCTAAAAAAGATCCCCCGCCAATAGCGGGAGAACTATTATTACGCTGCATTATCGTCTTTTTTAATATCCTTTAAATAATACTTTTCTGAAGTAAAGAACTCGTTTTTCAGCTGTTTAACCTCTTTGCTTAGAAGGAGGACAGCCACGATGTTCGGTATCAGGATCATGGCAAGTGCCAGATCAAGGAACTGCCAGATGGTTTGCGCTGCACCCACTGAGCCAAGAACTATGGCAGCAATGTAAACGACTTTAATGGCTTTTCCGGCAAAAGAGCCAAATAGAAACTCAGCCATTTTAGAACCATAAAAGACGACTACGATGATTGTGGAAACCACAAAGAATACGAGTGACACAGCGACAAGAATACCTCCAAATGAGCCAAAGTATTCCGTAAATGCCGCTGCTGTCAGGGCTGAAGGATCCTTCATGGCCCCTTCCCTTGTCCACACACCTGATGAAAGGACCACAAATGCAGTTGCAGTACACACAATCAGCGTATCCACAACAATACCGACAATCGCCCAGAAGCCTTGGCGCACCGGGTGGTCAGTTGTGGCAGCCGCATGGGCAATCGGTGCCGTTCCAAGTCCTGCCTCATTGGAATATAATCCTCTTGCAAATCCCCAGCGAATGATTTCGCCAATTGCCGCACCGGCAAATCCGCCTATTGCAGACATCGGCTGAAACGCATAAGTGAAGATTAATTCCAACACTTCAGGAAGCTTGCCCAGATTCATAAATAAGACTACTAACGCTGCACCTACATAAATGAGTGCCATAAATGGAACAAAGATTTCGGTTACCTTTCCAATTCTCTGGATCCCCCCAAAAACAACCAAGGAAACCAGTGCCGCTACAGCGATTCCTGCATAAAGTCCATTAATCTTAAAGGTTTCGGTGACTGCAGATGCCACGGCATTACCCTGAACCATGATGCTTGGGATTAATTCGATCATGAGCGCAAAGGCAAATATCACACCAAGCCACTTCATGTTCAGACCTTTTATCATGTAATACATAGGGCCGCCCACATATTCTCCATCTTCATTTTTCTCTCTGTACTTAATAGCCAATACACTTTCCGAGAACTTAATGGACATTCCTATTAGCGCAATGACCCACATCCAAAAGACTGCTCCAGGACCGCCAAACATGATGGCTGCCGGCACACCAACAATGTTTGCAGCTCCAATGGTGGAAGCCAGTGCAGATGTGAGTGCCTGCAGCGGTGTAACGGTTCCTTTTCCCTTCGGCTTTTTAAAAACACTTCCGAATGTCTGTTTAAAAATATATACCGGATATCGGAACTGGAAGAAACCCAGCAAAAAGGTTAAATACAGCCCTGTTCCGGCTAATAATAGGATGATGGGATATCCCCACAGCCATCCTGAAATATCTCCTACGACTTCTAATAACTTATCCAAAAAAATTTCCCCCTTATAGTTATGCACAGTTGCCCTTGTTATTCCATTCCCTTTTATTTGCCAGTTAAACACTTAGTTAGCAAAAGAATATGCGAGGTAGACAAATTCTTAAATTCCATGTATAGTTAGCTAGGTAACTATTTTAAGCAGGTGAAAACAATGCACCCTAATCAAAGTGAATTTTTTCATTCCATCAACCAATTTACACGCCATTTTTCCAAAGTACTTAATGAAAGTCTGGTGCCGCTTGGGTTATATGCGGCTCAATGGACGATTATTTACCGACTGAAAACCGGAGGCCCGAGCACCCAAAAAGAGATTTCTTCTTATTTGGGAGTTGAAGCTCCGACCATGACCAGGACATTGGCCCGTCTTGAGAAATCAGGCTGGATCACCAGAACAGCCGGCAAGGACAAACGCGAAAAACTGATTTCACTGACTGATGCAGCCACCCAGGAATACGACAATTGGCTTTCTGCAGTAAGATCAAGCGAAAGCAATGTCCTGCAGAACATTACAGAAGAAGAAATCAGCACGATGATCAGACTTATGGCAAAAATGAGAGAAAATATGGTACCAGGCACCTAGACCAGTTCACGAAATTGGTATAGGTACCTGGTACCTTCATTTGTTAGGAGGACAACATGAAGAAACAGCCATTATGGACGAAGGATTTTTTGAGTATTTCTGTTACGAGTTTTTTCTTATTTATGGGGTTTTATGTGTTGCTGACAACACTTCCCCTTTATATTTTGGATGATTTGAAAGGGGACGAAACACAGGTTGGCCTGATTATTTCGGTCTTTTTGATTGCTGCCGTGATCAGCAGGCCGTTTACAGGGAAATGGATTGATGAGGTTGGGCGGCGGAAGATTCTGCTGGCTTCCCTGATTGTATTTGCTGTCTCATCGCTTCTTTATTTTTGGGCTGACACTATGCCTGCTCTTTTAGCTCTAAGATTCCTTCACGGTGTAGGATTTGGCATGGCCACCACAGCGACTGGAGCGATTGTTGCTGAAATTGTGCCGGATGAACGGAGAGGCGAAGGGCTTGGCTATTATGCGATGTTCATGAATCTCGCCATGGTTATTGGCCCGTTTGCAGGTTTGACGATTGTTCAATATGCAAGCTTCAAATGGATTTTTGCGTTATGTACCGTTTTATCATTTATTGCTATTGTGCTGGGTGCATTTGTAAAAATACCGCAAAAAGCAGAAAGCTCTGTTAAGCATCCCAAATTCACACTTTCAAGCTTATTCGAAAAAAATGCCGTTCCTGTTGCGATTTCAGCGGGCATCCTTGCTTTCGCGTACTCAGGAGTTCTTTCCTTTATTTCTGTTTATGCAAAAGAGCTTGATTTACTTGAAGCCGCGAGCTTCTTCTTCGTTGTATATGCGGCGTTCATCATAATGTCCCGCCCATTTACAGGCCGCTGGTTTGATGCATACGGAGAGAATAAGGTGATCTATCCAGCGATTATTCTGTTTGCGGCAGGTTTATTTTTGCTCAGCCAGGCCAACAGCACCTTTGTATTTCTGCTGTCAGGCGCAGTAATCGGATTGGGGTATGGCACGATTGTTCCGAGTCTTCAAACCGTTGCCATCAAGCAGGCTGATCCAGCGAAACGCGGACTTGCTACCTCAACCTTTTTCACCCTCTTTGACACAGGGATCGGTTTAGGATCCTATGTTCTCGGAATTCTTGCGGTCAAAACAGGCTTCGCTTCGCTGTATTTTATGCTTGCCGGAGTCGCATTGCTTGGCCTGCTCGTATACTACCTGCTTCATGGCAAAAAGACAGAACCAAGAACCATTCATTCAGAAGCAGATCTTCCATTATAATAGCCCCTTGCGGCTCTTTTTCTTTGTCAATCTTAATTTGTGTATATTTTCTGAAAATTATTTGTCTTTTTTGTGAACGCCGGCATATAATGTAATTAATATATTTTAGGAGGTTCGTTAATGACCATTGTTCACATATTAAACTTCTCCATTCCCATCGCCTGCGTTTTCCTATTTGGTGTAATGGTCGACCGCATGTGCAAACCGGACGGCACCGAACAGGAAGCAAATGAATAATCCCGTTAAAGCGGCTGGCTGACAGCCTTTTTTTATTTCTTATAAAAAAAGAAACCAGCCCCCTAAGGCTGATTCCCCGTTCTTGGCAATATTAAAATTTCTACCCGTCTGTTCTTCGCCCTGCCTTCTTTATTATCATTTCCGGCAACCGGCTGGAATTCCCCAAAACCTTTGGCACTGAACCATTTCGGGTCCAGCTGGTCATTTTTCAGGATGATTTTCATAAAGTTGACTGCCCTCATCACACTGAGCTCCCAGTTGGACTCGAAGTTCGAATTGCGGATCGGGACATTGTCTGTATGACCGCTAATGATGATATTTCTTGGCGGGTCCATGATGAGAAGCCCGGCAATTTCACCAGCCACTTTTAAATCCTGCTCACGGACCTCTGCACTTCCTGAGCCGAACAATACATTATCCCTGATTGAAACAAGCAGTCCTTCGGTGGTTAAGGAGGTTTCCAGTTTGTCCGCCAGGTTTTGATTTTCAATAAAGGCATTGACTCTTTGCTGCAGCTCTGCCAGTTCTTCCTGATCGGCAGCCTGTTTCATTTTTTCTTTCTCCAATTCATCCAGCGCGGCCATTTCCTCGAGGTCCTTGCTTGGTTTTTCAGACACAGCATCCGTGGATTGCATTTGTCCTTCCGGCATTGGACTTGGGAATTCAAAGACGCCCGTTCCCCCTGAAAAGACATCATTGAATGCCTTTGACAGCTTCTGAAATTTCTGGGCATCTACTGAGCTCATGGAGAAGAGTACAATGAACAGGGCGAGAAGCAGTGTTAATAAATCAGCATACGGCAAAAGCCAGGATTCATCTACATGCTCCTCATGATGCTGCTTCTTTTTCCGCCTACTCATCCTTTGCCACGCTGCTTTCTTCAAGGAATTTACGGCGTTCTCCTGCAGGGAGATAGGAAGCAAGCTTTTGCTCGATCACACGAGGTGCCTCCCCTTCTAAAATAGAAAGAATCCCTTCGATCATCATGCTTTTAATTTTCGCTTCCTGCTTGGATTTTCTCTTTAGCTTATTGGCAAACGGATGCCAGAACACATACCCGGTGAATATCCCCAGTAAAGTCGCTACGAATGCCGCACTGATGGCATGACCGAGGCTTGCAGTGTCCTCCATATTTCCAAGAGCTGCAATCAATCCAATAACGGCTCCCAATACTCCAAGGGACGGGGCATATGTGCCAGCCTGGCTGAAAATTTGCGCGCCTGCCTGGTGCCTTTCTTCCATCGCTTCGATTTCTTCACTTAATACATCCCGTATGTAATCGGCACTTTGCCCATCAACAGCCAGAGACAAGCCGTTTTTTAGAAAGGCATCTTCAACTTCGTTCGTCTTGACTTCCAGGGCAAGCAATCCTTCTTTTCTTGCCAGCTGAGCCCATTCCGAAAACATCTTAATCATTTCAGCCGGATTCATCAGCTTCTCTTCTTTAAATAAAATGCCAAAAAGCTTTGGCACCCGCTTAATTTCATTTGTTGGAAATGCAATACTCACCGCTGCTGCCGTACCTAGAATAATGATCAAAATAGCGGCCGGGTTCATCAGAGCAGATGGCGGAACCCCTTTAAGAACCATCCCGACTCCAACCGCTATGATCCCTAATATAACTCCTATAATCGTTGTTTTATCCATGCATGCCACACCTTCTATGTAGTCTGAAAATCTCTAAAACCTTCTATTAATAATTTCGGATGATTTTTACAGTTCTTTAGGAAAATTTTCATATATAAAAGACAGGGGTGCTTCCCCTGCCTTTGTTTTCACTATTATTAGATCCAGCGGCATCCGCAGAAACCTCTTCTTCTGCGGTCATCGTCATCTCGGCGGCGTCTGCATCCTCTTCCAGATCCAGCTAAATCTCTGTTGTACCATAGGTCACCAGCACCGCGTACATCATCGCGGCGATGTCTTCTGCGGTCGTCTTCTGCTCCGCCCACACTGTCTCTTCCACAGCCGCAATGTCTTCTGCGATTGTCCTCGATTCCAGCTACATCGTCATCTCGGCGGTGCTTCCTGCGGCGGTCTTCCGCTCCGCCAACGTCATCTCGGCGGTGCTTCCTGTCGCGGTCTTCAACTCCACGGACATCATCACGGCGGCGATCATCTTCTTCTTTTACAATAACTCTTTCGGCTCTGATTTCTACTTCATCTGCATTAATCTCAAATCGTCTTCTCCAATTATTTGACATAAGTCTACCTCCTTTCTCATGGATACTACAGAATATGTGCCAGAGGCAGTTTTCGCATGGACAAATCCCCAATCAGAAAGAAAATGTGCCTGTATAAAATAAAAAACCCTATCCTATTCAGGAAAGGGATCTTGAGAACTTAGATTTTTCGAAAGACGAGGCTGTTTATTTTCATTAAATGCTTTAAAGCCGCCTGGAAGTTAGCATGAGTTTCAGCATTTAATTCAATGCCGGACAAGACAATTTCCTTTATCAGCTGCGGGGTCATTCCTACAAAGTAAGGCTTAACTCCCATGAGGTTAATCGAATCAGTCAGGTTGCGGATTTGCTCTCCAAGTTCAGTAAGGCACATCTGCTCTATGCGGTCGACCGTTATGTCGGTAAAATCGATGATGGCAAATTCAATGTCATGTTCTTTAATATGATTCAATATCTTAGCTGTAATTTTTTCGAGTCTTTCTGCCATGAGCAGGCCGGTAACGGGCACAAGAATCGTTTGGGGAATGATCGATGGAATAATGGGTGCCGTCATATCCGCTATGGCTGCCTCATATTCCTCCACTCGTTTCTCAAGAATCTTTATATATTCATCTTTATTCATGTGTTCTCCTCGATTCCAATCATCTAATTCATTAGAATAATTTATTGTTAATTTTTTCTTCGTAATTTTTAAAAAGGGATGAGTTGGTGTTCTGTCTTCTTTTGGACATCATGCTGTTATAGCGGAGCAGCTTTTCGTTTAATTTCTTCTGCAATGCCTTCTTTTCTTCCTGGTTCTCACATTTCTTCATCAGGTCTTCAATCGTCAGCATTTCCTTTTTCACTTCGTTTTCTTCATCAGTGAATCCGGCATTCTTCATGATGCGATAGGCCATGCGCAGGTTCTCAGGGATGGAAGACAGGTCATCAGGCGGCAGCGGTTTCCCATATCCCGGCAGGTTATCAAACTCGCCGTCCCTATAAGCTTTTTTTATGCGATCTTCAGAAAGGTTAGAAAAAAAGTCCACTCAAGCTCCCCCTTCACTTCATTTGTACTTATTATATATTTTCGGCGCTGCATATTAAAGTAATTATGTATATAGAAGAGAAAGCTTGCGCCTCCTCCTTTTAGATTTTACCTATTAAGTTTGGATCCTTGTTAATCCCCTGCTGGCCGGGCTGCCAGTTTGCCGGCACCCCCTTCCCTGTCTGCTGTGCATATTGAATTCCCTGCATGATTCTGACATGTTCATGCAGATTTCTCCCGACTTCTCCTGGATAAATGAGCTTTGCCGCAATGATGCCATTGGGGTCGATAAAAATGGATGCCCTGATGGCCGCTCCTGACTTTTCATCCAATACCCTATAAGCTCTGCTTATTTGATGTGTCCGGTCGCTGACCATTGGATAATTCACGTTTTTTAATGACGGAGATGTTTCCTTAAATACTTTATGTGCATATACACTGTCCGTACTGATGGACATGACTTCGCAGTTTAAGGCTTTTAAATAAGGGTTCACAGCGGCGACCGCCGCCAATTCTGTCGGTCAGACAAAGGTAAAATCACTCGGATAAAAAAACAGCAGCACCCATTTTCCAATATAGTTCTCAAGATTGACTTTTTTTATTTGATGATCAATGACAGCATCGGCAATAAAAACTGGCGCACGGTCTCCCCGTCCCGCACAGAACACGGAAACATTCGGATCAATCACGGCTGTCCCCCTCCTTTTCTCTTTCGTCTTTGCTCTATATACTTATGCGAACAAGTGCAAAATTGAACGGAAAATATTGATTGAACCAGCCGTACATAGTCCTGATGCCGGAGGGAAAAATAGTGGAAGAATGCAAATTCAACTATGAAAGGAGCCTGATTATGTCACGCGGAGTCCATTTTAATCATAAAAAAAAGCATCATCCGGGGGAATTTCCTGAACACACAATGGTGGAGCGCCATACAACTGAGGCACAGGAAGATGAGGAATTTATTGTGACACAGGAAGCGTTTAAAAACCGCTTTGAAGAAGATGAAGCCAAGGAACTTGAGGAAAGAGCGAAGGATTAAAAGTCAGGGGCCTGAATAACATTCAGGCCCCTTTACTCTTATGCATTCTAACGGGCAGTAACCCCCCTCTAGATTCAGAGGAATCAAAGGAGAATAAGCGGGTTTAAACTGCCCGTAAAGGCCGGAAAGGAAGAACAAAGACTAAAAACGCCACATCCTCCCAAAAGCTGCCGCTTTCGGTCGCGCGATGTATCGCTGCCGTTGCCTTCCAACGTCTTTGTGACCCACTTCCTGTACGCCTCAACTATCAATCAGTGGGGATAAGGACACCCCCACTGATTGAAGTTTCACTTTATATTGCGTCTATTTCAACATCTTTCAGCCAGGCTGCGCATGCTTCAATATCCTTTGAAAATACGCGGTCTTTTGTGATGGAAGGCACCACTTTTCTAGCTTCTTCATAAAAGCGTTTTGTTTTATCAGCCATTTTATCAGAACCCCGGAATTCTGCTGCCTGCAGTGCGCAAATCACTTCAATTGCCAGTACTTTATTGACATTTTGGATAATCTGGTAAGCATGTCTCGATCCGATAGTTCCCATGCTCACATGGTCTTCCTGGTTCCCTGATGAAGGAATCGAATCCACACTTGCCGGATGGGCGAGTGTCTTATTTTCCGAAACAAGGGATGCTGCTACATATTGAAGAATCATCGCACCAGACTGCAGTCCAGGCTCCGGGCTTAAAAATGGCGGCAAATCACTCAGCTGCGGGTTAACAAGCCTTTCAATACGGCGCTCTGAAATATTGGCCAGTTCCGCTGCCGCGATTTTCATGAAGTCCATTGCAAGAGCGATCGGCTGCCCATGAAAGTTTCCGCCTGATATGACGCTTTCCCCATTTTCAAAAATAAGCGGATTATCTGTGGCTGCATTCATTTCGATTTCAAGCTTTTCTTTTACATAGTCAAGAGCCTGCCAGGATGCTCCATGCACCTGCGGAATGCAGCGGATGGAATATGCGTCCTGCACCCGGATTTCCCCCTGTCTTGTAATCAGGCTGCTGCCTGACAGGTATTCCCTTATTCTTCTGGCTGTGTCCACCTGCTGCTGATACCCTCTTGCCTGATGGATGTTCTCATCAAACGCATCAATTATGCCGTTTAATCCCTCCATTGTAAGTGCTGCGATCAGCTCACTTTGATAAGCGATTTTTTCAGCCTCCAGATAACCAATGACTCCCATTGCCGTCATCGCCTGCGTGCCGTTAATGAGGGCAAGCCCTTCCTTCGCCTGTAAGGTTACAGGTTCTATTCCTTCCTGAACAAGCACTTCAAGCGCAGGCTTCCTTTCCCCCTTGTAAAATACTTCCCCTTCTCCCATTAATACTAATGCCAGGTGGGATAAAGGAGCCAAATCTCCGCTTGCTCCAAGAGAGCCCTGCTGCGGAATGACAGGATGGATACTTTTATTCACAAGTGCTAAAAGAGTTTCGATCACGACCGCACGAACGCCTGAGAATCCTTTCAATAAGGCATTTGCTCTTAAAAGAAGCATTGCTCTTGAGACAGACTCAGGGAACGGCTCCCCTACTCCGCAGGCATGCGAACGGATTAAATTCAGCTGAAGATCCTCGACATCTCCCTGGTCAATTCTTACATCGCTGAATTTTCCAAAACCAGTATTTATTCCGTATATGACTTTTTCTTCGCTTACAATTCTCTTTACGGCTTCATGGCTGTTTTTTACACGAAGCATGCTTTCTTCTGATGCCGCAGCCTTTACTCCTTCAAAAAGAACTCGTTTGACTTCAGACAAAGTAAGAGTATTTCCATTTAAAGTAACCACCCTGTTCTCCTCCCCGTGAGTTAAAGTCATCATCGATTCTGTCAATTTTTCCATTTTATATCCTCCCCGGTACATTAGCGAGATAAAGAAAAGGCTGTATCTCAAACACAGGTTTGAAATACAGCCTTTTTTAGAAGATTATTTGCACTATCTGTTGTCAGATGTCTCATCTTTATCACAGCCTATTTTTGTTATATTTTCTGAATATAATTAATTTTATGTGTCCTATTAAGGTATGTCAATAATAATTTCCCAGTTTTTAACAAGTTAGATTGTTAGATTGGTAACACAGTAAAGCGTATTTTATTATTTCCATATAAAAAGCCGGCAGTTCTGCCGGCTTTTCATTCTTCTTTCTATTTTAAGTTTTCACCTTGTCTTCTTAAAGCATGTTTTAGTTTTCCATATGTTTCAATACCCGTGAAATCCAGGCCGAGCTGAATGGAAGTCTGGGCAACCTCAGGGCTGATGCCGGAAATGGTGGATTTGACCCCTAATAGCTTGAGAGCTGTCGTTAAAGAGAATATTTGATGGGCAACCATCGTATCGATAATGGCTACACCAGATAAATCAATAAATAAATGCTCAATGTTTTCTTTTGCACATTTTTTCGGAATTTCCTCCAGCAGGATTTGCGCACGCTCGGTGTCAATATCGCCGATAAGCGGCAGAACAGCTGTGTCATCTTTAACAGGAATTACTGGAGTGCCAAGTTCATTGATCAGACTTTGCTGGGCAACAAGCCTTCTTGTGGTCAGTTCATAATACTTTTCCGAAAATTTGCTGATCAGTTTATCGAAAGCCCTATTAATGGTCTTGCTCCATCCTAATACATCATCTGTTGTCACTTCTGACTGGTTTTCTTTAATGAACTTTTCAACAAAATGCCAATAGGTTTCCCTTACAGTCCCTAAAGCTTCAAGCACTTGAAAAATGGGGGTACTTGAATCCACTCTGCTTTCAGCTACAGTTTTGGCCCACTCCTCCATATTTTCAATAAACACTGCTTCGTCATCAAGCAAGGCTGATGAAACGGTACGGTTGGTAAAAGCATTTTGTTCTCTCAGGAGCTGTTCATAAACAGGGTCTGCATCCGCAGAATAAATGGAGCCCTTCTGCCTCTCCCTTAAGGACAGCCACATGTCTGTAATGTTTATCGAGTTTTCCTGAATGTAATCAAGTAAGCGCTGATTCTTTTGATTCATTATTTTCACCTTGTCTTTCTAATTGTAAACAATCTGTTAAGTTCATTGTAGAATGAATCAGGACTATTGAAAAGCGATACAGCTTAGATGGCAGCTATATCATTTTGTCCACAATAACCTCTTCCATTACAAATATAAATGATTTTCCGCTATACTTAGTTAGGATACAAAAGGAACTGAATGGATTTGAAAGGAGTCATTATGAAATCACTTGTTCTTGCTGAAAAACCCAGTGTTGCCCGTGAAATCGCCCGGGTGCTGGGATGCCGGCAAACTCATAAAAGCTATATGGAAGGCGATAAATATATCGTCACTTGGGCTCTTGGCCACTTAATCGAATTAAAGATGCCGGAGCATTATGACAGCAAATATAAAAACTGGAACCTGGAGGATCTGCCGATTATTCCTGACCAAATGGGTCTGAAGGTGATGAAGCAGACCAGCCACCAGTATAAAGCCATTGAAAATCTGGCAAAGCGGAAAGATGTTAAAGAAATTATCATTGCAACTGATGCCGGCCGTGAAGGTGAGCTTGTCGCCCGCTGGATACTGGAGAAAATCCGCTGGCGCCAAACCATCAAGCGTTTATGGATTTCTTCTGTAACAGACCGTGCCATCCGTGACGGTTTTCAAAACCTTAAACCCGGAAAACAATTTGAAGATCTGTATGAATCCGCCGTGTGCCGGGCAGAGGCTGACTGGCTCATCGGCCTGAATGTCACAAGGGCTCTGACGACTAAATACAAGGATCCCCTATCCGCGGGCCGGGTGCAGACACCGACTCTGGCGCTCGTTATGGAAAGGGAAAAATTGATTCAGCAATTTGTTCCAAAAGAGTACTGGACGATTCACGCCAACATTGGTCCCCTGCAGGCTGACTGGGAGAAAAATGGTGAAAAGCGCATTTTCGCTAGAGAAGCAGCTGATGGAGTCCTTTCCAAGATAAAAGGGCAAAAGGCGGTTATCCAGTCCATTAACCGGAAGGAAAAAACAGAGCCGCAGCCGCTTCCTTATGATTTGACGGAGCTGCAGCGTGACGCGAATAAACGTTTTGGCTTCTCTGCCAAGAAAACGTCGAATGTGCTGCAGAAACTTTATGAACAGCATAAGCTTGTCACCTATCCGCGGACAGATTCACGCTATTTAACAAAGGATATGGAAGCAACCATGTTGGATCGCCTCCATGGCATCGCTGCTTCCTATAAAGATGAAGTGAAGCCTATCCTTGCGAATCAGGGCAGGGTGCTGGCAAAGCGCGTTTTTAATAATGAAAAAGTAACCGATCACCATGCGATTATTCCGACTGAAGAACGTGTGCATCTCGGTGATTTGTCTCCTGATGAGCGCAAGCTGTACGAATTGATTATGCGCAGGTTTCTGGCCATGTTCCATAACCCTTATAAGTATGAAACCATCCATGCTGCTATCGATGTTAATGGTGAGGCCTTCACAGCCAGGGAAACAGCCGTTATCGATCTCGGTTATCGCAAGGTTGAACGGAATACTGAAGAAGAGACAGGAAAACAGAGCCTGAAGAACATTTCGAAAGGACAGAGTTTTACGCTGCAAAATGCCGAATCCGCTGCGAAGCTCACTGAACCGCCTCTTCGCTATTCCGAAGCTGACATTTTGACACAGATGGAAAAATACAGTCTCGGAACACCTGCTACAAGGGCGGAAATCATTGAACGGCTTCTTGAGACTGAAGCCCTCGAAAGACAAAATGGACGCCTGTTTCCGACTAAAAAGGGCAAACAGCTGATGGACCTGGTGAATGAAGATCTGAAATCACCGGAACTGACTGCCAAATGGGAGCAGGAGCTAGAGAAAATCGCTCGCGGAAAAGCAGATCCAAAAGTGTTTCTCCAAAATATCCGCAAGCAGACTCAAACTCTGGTTTCAGAAATTAAAAAGAGCGACAAATCGTACCGTGCCCACAATCTCACCGGCTCGAAATGTCCGGAATGCGATTCCTTCCTGAAAGAAAGGAATACAAAGGACGGAAAAATACTTGTCTGCTCCAATCTTGATTGCAGTTTCCGAAAGCGCAAGGATCCAAAGCTTTCAAACCGCCGCTGCCCGCAGTGCCGCAAAAAATGGAGATCCATCAGGGCAAGGCAGGCGCCTACTTCCAGTGCCGCCCATGCAATGTAGTAGAGAAAGCCCAGGACAAAAAGAAAGCCGTCAACAAACGCGAAGAACGAAAACTTGTTCAGAAATATACCCAGAAGGAAGAGTCCTTTGGAACAAGCCTTGGTGATTTGCTGAAGGCCGCAATGGAAGATAAAGATTAATGTATAGCCCTGGCTGCTGCCGGGGCTTTTCTATATGAACTGACATACACAGCTTGTCCTCTCCATAGCATGTACTAATACTGAAAGGAGTGTGACAGGATGTTAACCAGAATGGCAGACCGTTTCTCCAAGTTTGTGGAAAGGTATCTCCCTGACGCCTTTGTCATTGCTGTACTAATGACTCTGTTTGTATTCATAGCCGGATTTTTCATGAAGCCTTCTGAACCTGCCCAGCTGTTTAAATCATTTGGTGACGGCTTCTGGGTATACCTTGCTTTTACCATGCAAATGGTGCTTCTCTTGATGACAGGCATGGCACTTGCTTCTGTTCCTTCTGTACAGCGTATACTTGAAAAGCTTTCCTCCAAAGCGAAGACAGCCAATCAGGCCTACGTACTGACTTTTCTCGTTTCTTCTGCTGCTTATTATATTAACTGGGGCCTTGCGGTTGTCGTTGGCGCCATTATTGCCCGTGAAGTCGGAAAAAGAAATCAGAACGCACACTTCCCTCTATTAGTGGCTGCAGCGTATGCACCCACTGCTCTATATACAGCCGGCTTATCGAGTTCAATTGGTTTGACTGTTGCGACCAAGGGGCACTTTCTGGAGGATATTGCTGGGGTGATTCCTACTTCGGAGACGATCTTTCATCCAGGAACAATTGCCATTTTAATTGCTCTTGTTGTTACAATGCCGATTTTCATCGTGCTGATGGCACCAAAAAAGGGCATTATCTCATACGTTCCCCCTAAGGAACTCAAGCAGGAAGCTGAACCGGATGAGGTTTTAAAAACGCCCGCCGGAAAGCTTGAACGAACACCTTTTCTCGGAATCATTACCGGATTAATCGGGTTAATCTATGTTATTATCGAGTTCATAAACGGGCGTGACCTTGACTTAAATATTATCAATATTACTTTTCTATCGTTAGGCCTTATTCTCCATAAATCGCTCGTACAGTACGCCAACGCTTTTAAAGAAGCGGGTTCTGCCATTTCCCCTATCATTCTGCAATTCCCGTTTTACGCCGGTATTATCGCTGTCCTTAGCAGCTCCGGGTTGGCAGAGTCCATAATCAATGGAATGGCGTCCATAGCCAGTAAAGACACCTTCGATATTTTCACCTATTGGGCAGCCGGCATCGTCAACATTCTTGCCCCTTCAGGCGGCGGGCAGTGGGCTTTACAGGGGCCGCTTCAAGTTCCTGCCGGTCTGCAGCTGGGTGTGGATCCTGCCATTACGGCTATGGCGGTGGGCTGGGGTGATGCCTGGACGAACTTGATCCAGCCATTCTGGGCACTTCCAATTTTAAGTGTAGTTGGCCTTCATATCCGCCATATTATGGGCTACTGTGCATTGCTGGCCATATGGGTGGGCATTGTTACGACCATTTTAATGATTTTTGTATATTAATAGAGACAGCCAAGCCTTACCAGGGTTTGGCTGTTTCTATTTTCCTCCGCCCGGAGATGGAGCCCGGAAGTTCTGCAGCATGATTTTGAGTTCAATAGGTTTCTTTTTCCGGACAGAACCGCTACAATGAAAATGAAGATTCTGACAAAAGGAGAATACATAATGAGTCAATTTCAAACGAATTTAGAGAAATACGCAGAGCTTGCAGTGAAGGTCGGCGTAAATGTACAAAAGGGTCAGACACTGGTTATTAACACAACACTTGATTCAGCTGAACTGGTTCGCACTATTGTGAAAAAGGCATATGAAGCAGGAGCTCATAACGTTGTTGTGAACTGGAGCGATGATGCGGTCACACGCACAAAGTACGATTTGGCACCGGACGAGTCTTTCTCGGAATACCCGGAATGGCGTGCAAAGGAAGTCGAAGATTTAGCTGAAAAGGGTGCGGCATTCATGTCAATCGTTTCAGCAAGCCCTGATTTGCTGAAAGGCGTGAAATCAGAGCGAATCGCAAGCTTCCAGAAAGCAGCCGGACAGGCGCTTGCAAAATACCGCAAATTCATCCAATCCGATAAAGTGAGCTGGACAGTTATCGCAGCTCCTTCTCAAGCATGGGCAAACATGGTATTCCCTGAAGCTCCGGAGGAATCCAGAGTGGAAATGCTTTGGGACGCTATTTTCAAAGCCACTCGCGCTGACCTGGATAACCCGGTTGAAGCCTGGAAAAAGCATGATGAAACACTTCATGAAAAAGTGGATTACTTAAACAGCAAGCGATATCAGAAGCTTCACTATAAAGCTCTAGGCACAGACCTGACAATCGAGCTTCCAAAAGGCCATTTATGGGTCGGAGCAGGCAGTGTGAATGAACAGGGGCACGAATTCATGGCGAACATGCCGACTGAAGAAGTGTTCACAGTACCATACAAGACAGGTGTGAACGGTACAGTTTCCAGCACAAAGCCTCTAAGCTATGGCGGAAACATCATCGATAACTTCAGCCTGACATTTGAAAACGGCCGCATTGTCGATGTGAAAGCAGAAGAAGGAGAAGAAATCCTTAAGCAGCTGGTTGAGACAGATGAAGGCTCCCACTACCTTGGTGAAGTGGCACTGGTTCCTTTCAACTCGCCAATTTCCAAGTCCAATCTGCTTTTCTATAATACTTTATTTGATGAAAATGCTTCAAACCACCTTGCCATTGGCAGTGCGTATGCATTCTGTATTGAAGGCGGCAAGAAAATGTCCAGTGAAGAACTGGGTGAAAACGGCTTGAACGAAAGCTTAACACATGTTGATTTCATGATCGGTTCCGCTGAAATGGATATCGACGGAATCACTGAAGACGGCAGCGCTGAACCTGTATTCAGAAAAGGTGACTGGGCCTTTTAAAGCGAAAGCGCCCTTTCGTGACTATAAAAAATCATGCGGTCATTGACCCGCATGATTTTTTATTTTCTTTAATACGATTTCACTAACGTTTCCTTCTAAATCAGAAATCATATCGATGGAATATTTATCTGCCGGGTAGGTGGAGATGGTTTCACCTGACAGCTTCTCTTCCCTGACCTCCGCTGGAGTGCCAAACATGGCGGTAATCTCGTCCATTGACGTTCTCACCCGCTGTCCAGGAATGGAAATAGCTGTTACGTTCCCCGTTTCCCGTTCATAATAATAGGTAATTTCAGGATACATCACAAAAGGGCTGCCGCCTTCAAACCCCTCTTCAACAAAGTTTGGATCTGACTTTTTTATTTCAGATATGTTTGTGCCAATCGGAAATGGACTTCCGAGGGGATTCCCTGTTTTGCTTTCTCAATGGCATCCCCACTGAGTGCGAGGTTTTTAAAAGGATAGTAAAGGGCTTCCTTTTTCAGCCACAGGTTCATCCAGTCGATATCAGAATGATCTTCTTCTGAAAGCTCGATTTGGTCGTGCAGGCTCATTGAATGGGCTTCCTCATTAAAAAGCCATGTTGAAATAACCCATCCATCACTCTTTTTTTGGGCAGTTTGAAGATACTTTTGATTAATGGTTTTTATTTTCGCTTTGGAGGTAGTGGTCATGTCTTTTTCCGTACTGATTCTTTGCACTTCTCCGTCCTTAATCGCCAGCAGCTGGCCCTTGACTAAGTTTTCCCCCTTGGACTGAAAGATCGAGATGATGGTTTTGTTCCTCATTTTCTGAGTGTAAACCTGTTCCTTTGAAGGATTAAAGGACATTTCAGAACTGTCGTTTAGAGCTGCTTGTTTATACGCCTCTTTTGACCCCTTCAAAGCCAGGTATACTGAATAATGTCCTGTAAAATAGGAATCGCCTTTCTTTCCTTTTGCACTGTCCTCTTCCAGAATGGTTCTTCGTTCGTCTTCCGAAAAAGGTAAACTGTATACTTCATAATTCCGTCTGTTGCGTCAATTTGGAATAGTGACTTGCGTTCAAGCCAAACGGTATCTTTTTTATCTTTTCCAGCCTCTTGTACTGATATATTATCTTCTGCTTCCACTTTATCTTCTTTTTCAAGTTTTATTTCTTCTGTATTTAAAGATGCATTTATTTCACTGGAACAGCCTGCTATAACGGATGACAGCATGGCAATCATAATCATATTTATAAAATTTTTCATTATATTCTCCCTAATGTTAAAAAACATTTCCATTTAAAGTCAAATGTTACAATTACGTTTCAACTAATTAAGTGTAACAAATAGGGATAGTTTCTACAAACCTATCAATATGCTCATTTTTTTACAAAAACCCATGTTTCCTCCCTTTTCCTTTATATATGACTCTTCTCCTGCTTCAATCAAACGTTTGATTATAGTGACGAGGGCCTGATCTATAGGCACTTTGCCGGTTAATACGAAAGGCCCCGGAATACCTCTCCGGAGCCTCTTGATTAAATTTCTGCTGCTGCAGGTGCTGTTTTTTCGGTAAATAGACTTACAGCTATATATGCGGCCAGTGATAAAGCAATAGGCAATACGACTGTATTCATGCCTAAAGCATTGGGATAAAAAGTGTGGAATAAAATATAGGAAGCCGTTCCGGTTATCATGGAGGCCACCGCACCATATTTATTTCCCTTCGCCCAATAAAGACCCAGAACAACAGGCCATATGAATGCTGCTTCCAGTCCTCCAAAAGAAAAGAGATTCAGCCAGATCAGCAAATCGGGCGGACTGAGCGCCATGATGCACACCAGAACCCCCAGCAGGGCTGTGACGGCAAAACTCATTTTCTTAACCGTGCTTTCTTCAGCATCAGGTTTAATGTAATTAATATACACATCTTTAACAATCGCCGAGCTGACCAGAAGAAGCAGGGAATCCACGGTTGACATGATGGCAGCCATCGGTGCAGCCAGCACAATTCCCGCAAGCCATGGCGGAAGGACTTCCATGGCAATCATCGGCATAACTTTATCCCCTACTTCAATCCCCGGAAGAATCGGCCGTGCAAACACGCCAATTAAATGCATGCCAAGCATGATAAAGCCGACCACTATTGTTCCGATGATAATGGCCCTATGCATGGCTCTGGCATTTTTATAGGACATGGCCCTTACTGCAACCTGAGGAAGACCTACAACCCCCACTCCAACCAGAATCCAGAATGAGGATACATATAAAGGGGTCAATCCGCCATCAAAGCCAAACGGAGTAATCAGATTCGGGTTTTCTGAAGACAGATCGCTGATAATATTTGGTATTCCTCCACCTGCCACAATAACAGCAACCAGCAGGATCATAGTGCCGATGAACATAATTCCGCCCTGGACAGCATCCGTTACGGCAACAGCACGGAAGCCGCCTATGACAACGTAGACCATGACAGAAGCGGCAAAAATGAATAAAGCCGATAAATAGCTTAATCCTGTCAGTGATTCAATTAATCTTGCTCCGCCAACCCATTGGGCAGCCATGGCGGAAAACAGGAAGATTATGATGCTGAGAGAAGATAGCCAGACAACCCATTTGCTGTTATATCTTTCTTTCAGAAAATCGATGAGTGTGACAGCATTATACTTTCTTGCTATTATCGCAAACTTTTTCCCCAGTACCATGAGGACGAAATAACCGGTAACAACTTGCGACATGGCAAGCAGTACCCAGCCAAGCCCCTGTGTGTATGCAACACCGGGACCTCCAATGAAGCTGCTGGCACTTCCGTATGTGGCAATCATGGTCATGGCCAGAATAAAACCGCCCAGCTGCCTTCCTCCAAGAAAATAATCCTGCAGAAACGAACTGCCGGTATCAATCTTTCTGCTGGACCATAAGCCCACCAGAAAAATAATGACTAAAAAGAAGATAAGAGGAGCAATAACCTGCCAGTTCATTCGGATTCTCCCCTTCTCCGTTTTCTTCGAACGGAACTTCCTTAAACAGGAATTTCACAGCTGCTGATACCAGTATCACCATCACAACAAAACCCGCTACACAGCTCCAGAAAAACCAGGCAGGCAGCCCCATGATGAATATATACTCATCGGCAGGCTCTGACCCCAACCCATAGGCAAACCCATACCACCAAATAAAATTAAAGAGTACGAGACCAATGCCAATCCACGCTTCTTTCTCTGCTACTTTAAAGCGAGGATCTTTTTTATGTATGCTTTTCTTCATTATGTCCCCTTTCAGAGCTTTATTATTGTACTGCTCTATTAAAATACAGAATATTCCCTAAATATAATCCCACTTATGTATTTTTTCTGCAACAAAAAAAGCAGATTCCTCTGCCTTTTTTGATATTATTTTAAAAATGAACTTTAAGCAAGCTATGTTCTTAACGATTGTCAATCGTCTCCGGATATAGATCATGGTTCATCAAGCGGTAATCGGCCATTTTTTCATATTTCGTCCCCGGCTTTCCGTAATTGCAATACGGATCGATGGAGATTCCTCCACGAGGAGTGAACTTGCCCCAAACCTCAATATAGCGTGGATCCATTAATTCGATAAGATCATTCATAATGATATTCATGCAGTCCTCATGGAAATCGCCGTGATTTCTGAAGCTGAAAAGATATAGCTTCAATGACTTGCTCTCTACCATCTTTTGATCCGGAATATAGCTGATATAGATGGTTGCAAAATCCGGCTGGCCTGTTTTCGGGCAAAGGCTCGTAAACTCTGGGCAATTAAACTTTACAAAATAATCGCGGTTTGGATGCTTATTATCAAAAGCCTCCAGAATCTCAGGAGCATATTCAAAAAGATAGTTAGTACCCTGATTTCCCAATAATGTAATATCCGTCAATTCCTCATCTTTTCTTCCTGACATAAAAATAGCCTCCCTTTATATGATCCCGCTGATCCTAAAGAGAGGTCCGAAAATTACAGCTTGAAAAAAATAAAACCATATCCTCTCATGGATATGGTTGATTATTATAATCAAAGCCATAGTTTTTTATAGAGGGTGAAGCTATGAACCTCTCCCGCTCACACGGGAATAATAGAAATATAATTGTCATAGTTACTATAGAGAAAAAGCCTGTTTCTGTCAATAGGTGCTTTCTCTATCTGGTTTTCATACCTTCTTCATAGTATAATAACGGTAATTTTTCAAAGAAAGGTGACTTGTTATGTGGAATGAGTTTAAAAAATTCGCTCTAAAGGGAAATGTCCTGGATTTGGCAGTTGGGGTTGTAATCGGAGCTGCCTTCGGAAAGATTGTATCTTCCCTTGTAGATGATATTATTATGCCGCTTGTCGGATTGCTGATGGGCGGAGTCGACTTTACGGATCTTATGGTTAAGGTCGGTGGGGCACAAGTGAAATACGGTTTATTCATACAGAATGTGGTGGATTTCTTCATCGTGGCATTCTCCATTTTCGTCTTTATCAGGATTATCAACAATCGTTTTAAAAAGAAAGAAGAAGCAGCACCGGCACCAGCTGTGGATAAAAATGTTGAGCTTTTAACTGAAATAAGAGACCTATTAAAAAAAAATAATTTATGAAACTTAATTAATAGCTCAGTCGTATATACATATACAAAAGAATTTAGAGGAGAAATGAAGAAATGTATGTACAGTATACCGCAAATAACAGTTATTTGCCCTCTGTTTTACGGGCGTTTGCCTTATCATTGGGGATTGCATTTGCCGGAACGATGGCGGGTGTTTTCATCCCTCCAGCCCTGTTTTTGCCGCTAATGCTTCTTGAACTTGGAATGCTGCTTTTCGCTTTCCTGCTCCGCCGCAAAAAAGCTATTGGGTATACATTCCTTTATGTCTTTACATTTATTTCAGGGATGACGACCTACCCGATTGTTGCCCACTACCTGGCTGCTATTGGACCTAACCCTGTTTTAACAGCACTTGCAACGACCACGGTTGTATTCACTGGCTTAGCTGTATATGCTTCGACAACGAAGCGGGACTTATCTTTCCTTGGCGGCATGCTGATGGCGGCATTGCTCGCTCTTATTGCGATTGGAATTTTCAGCCTCATCTGGCCGTTAAGCTCTAACGCGATGCTCGCGTTCTCCTTCATCGGAGTGCTTGTGTTCAGCGGATATGTGCTATTCGACTTCAACCGCATGAAGCAGTATGGAGTGTCACCGGAAGAAGTGCCTTTGATGGCTCTTAACCTATACCTTGATTTTATCAACCTGTTCATTAATATCCTTCGCATTTTTGGAATATTGGGGAGCCGGGACTAAACAGGAGTGCGAACTCCTGTTTTTTTATGTGCAAGCCGCAATTCTTTATTCCTTCAAAAGAATTAGGTATGATCAGATGTAAATCCGAAAGGCGGGATATTCATGGAATATATTTTAGAAACCCAGCATCCTGATAAAAATTTTACGCTTGAAAAGGCTATCAGCAGCCAGTACACAATGGCTGTCTTCGTCCGCCATCTTGGCTGACCGGTCTGCCGGGAATATCTTGCGCAGTTGCGCGAGCGCATAAATGAAGTAGAAGCTAAAGAATTTCAAGTCATTGTCATTGCTCCTTCGAAAGGAACCTTTATCAGTCAATTCCTTGAGCAACTCGGTCCGTTCCCTTTTCCGATCCTCGGCGACCCTTCCCGGGAAGCTTATAGAGGAATGGGACATAAAACCATGCCAAAGTGGAAGCTTCTTTCAAAAGCAGCACTTGGGTTTATTACAGGAAAAGTCGGCGGCTTTATCCCTAAGGATGAAAAACAAAAGGAGTTTGTCATGAAATCCATGAAAACTCAGGATGTCTACATTCAGGGCGGAACATGGCTTTTCTCGCCTCAGGGAAAGATATTATGGAAGCATATTGATGAATCCCCTGAAAATCACGCAAAGATTGATGATGTTTTAAAGAAAATGGACGAAGTGAAAGCTTAAAAGGCAGTCAATTACTTGGCTGCTTTTCCTTTTGTGATCTCCCATATTTCATGCAAAACCGGCATCTCTTCCATTTCCTTATCCGTTACAAGATCCCATTGAATCCCGATTGGTTTTGGATAGGGCGTATTGGTTTTGATCAGTTCCTTTTCAGTGGCAATCCAGTCGACAGTCAGATCATAAGGATCCCTCGGGATATCTGCCTCTGTCACCTGGGCGCTGTTAACCGTTCCAATCACAGGGATTTCAGGATTCCCCAGTTCCCTGATGATCGCATACTCCCGATCAGCATAACCCTCCCCTTTTCCGACCCGCCGGCCATCCGGGTGAAGCCCCACTGATCCGGCAAAAAACAAATCAATTTCCGGCAATTCTGTGAGGGGAACTTCTTTTCCGTATGAGTGAATATGCTTAAGGCTCGCTGCTTTTCGCTCCTCCCCGGGCGGTACCCATTCCGGCTTTACCATAATAAAGCCTGCTTTCAGCCGTGGAGTTGGAACCAGCAATGTCTTTCCATCTTTCAGAATTTGGGTGCGTACCGGCAGCTGCGGAGAATCAGGATTTACCTTAATGACCTTAGCCTCTTTATACTCAGGCATCGTAAAAACAAATGCAGCCGCTTTTTCAGCTCCTTTGAAATTGGGAATTCTATTTGTTAAAGGAAACGGAAAGCGGCCAAGCTTGTTCTCCTCAAGAAAATTCCATATGTACTCACGTATTTCTTTCTTCGTTTTCATCGTGTTTCACTTCCTTTCTTTCATTTTATCTATTAAAGAAAAAAACTCCAATTTTTTAAATAAACAGGTTTTAACACAAGTACACGGGGTAAACAAATAATGCAAGGCCAATAACAAAACGGAAGGGACTGGTTGACGATGAAAAGCGTAACAGCGACTTCAAGGTTCGTCATTGGCATTGCAAGAAACCAGGGAGGGTTTGCAGAGCGTTCGAAAGGCACTCTCGTCTATAACCGATATATTTAAAATCGGTTCGGCCCTATGCAAATCGTAATCTCCAGGGTGTCCGTTATTCGGACTTAAAAAAGGTGCAGACCAATCGGTTTGCATCTTTTTTAATGCCACAAAAACCCCATTTTCTCCTCTTTTCTTTTCCATATTCCAAAAAATAATCCTATCAAACTGTTTAGACAAGTATATTTTTCTCCATAATGGCAAATAAAAGGAGGTTTCCATATAAATGTCTGAACATGAACAAAAACAAGAATCAACCATGTCCCGGAGAAGATTCATCCGCAATTCAGGGTTAGTTGCCGGCGGTTTAGTAGGAGGCGGTATTCTTGGCGGCTTAATTGGTGCAAACATGAATAAAGACGGTACAGCAACGGAAGAGAATGCCCATACAAACGGGCATGATCAGGTTGCCTATCAGCAGTCTCCTTTATATTTCACAAACCCCGAGACATTCGGAATCCTGCAGGCAGCCGTTGAGAGAATTTATCCAAAGGATGAAAATGGCCCTGGGGCCAATGATTTGGATGTTCCATTTTTTATCGACCATCAGCTTGCTGGCTCATGGGGCAACAATACAAGGGAATATATGCAGGGTCCATTCTTTCCAGGGTCGAACTTTCAGGGTTACCAGTCCCCTTTAAAACGGCATGAAGTATTTGATGTCGGACTTGCTGCCCTGCAGACTTACAGCAATGAAAAATTCAAGAAGCCTTTTGCTGAACTGGAGGGCGAACAGCAGGATGAAATTCTTACAGCCTTTGAAGAGGATAAAGTGAAGCTCCGGGGTGTTACTTCAAGAACTTTCTTTAATATTCTCCGGGCCGCCACCATTGAAGGTGTCTATGCAGATCCTGCCTATGCCGGAAACAAAAATATGGAAGGCTGGAAAATGAAAGACTTTCCTGGCCATCAAATGAGCTATATCAATCAGATTGAGTCTGAAAAATTCGTGAAAATCAAACCGAACAGTCTTCATTCATATACGAAATAGTACTATCTTTTAAGGAAGTGGTAAACATGGCGAAAACATTGCCAAAAACGGATGCAGTCGTTGTAGGAGTCGGGTGGGCCGGCGGAATCATTGCGGCTGAACTGGGGAAACAGGGATTAAAAGTTGTCGGCTTGGAGCGCGGAAAAGAGCGGGGTGTCAAGGACTACTATGTGGTCCATGATGAACTGCGCTATGGAATACGCTATGAATTAATGCAGGATCTTTCTAAAGAAACGATTACGTTCCGCAATCATGGGAAGGAACGTGCCCTTCCGATGCGCCAGCTTGGGTCCTTTTTGCTGGGCGAAGGCTTAGGCGGGTCCGGTGTTCACTGGAATGGGCATACTTTCCGCTTTCTGCCTTATGATTTTGAAATCAAGTCACAGACGGTTAAAAAATATGGTGAAGCCAAGATTAAAGGTCTTCAAGTTCAGGATTGGGGTATTACATACGATGAATTGGAGCCATATTTTTACGAATTTGAAAAGGCGGCAGGTATTGGCGGAGAAGAAGCGGAGCTTGGGCCAAAAAGAGCGGACCCGTTCCCAAATCCTCCAATGAAGGAAACACCTATTACAGCAAGATTTAAAAAGGCCGCGAAATCTTTGGGGATGAAACCTTACCAAATGCCATCGGGCAATATGAGCGAGGCTTATGAGAATCAATATGGCGCCAAAATGGCCGCATGCCAGTATTGTGCGTTTTGCGAACGCTTCGGCTGTGAATATGGAGCAAAGGCTGATCCGACTGTGGCCGTTATTCCGTTTGCCAAAGAAACGGGCAATGTGGATATCCGGAACTTTGCGAATGTAACGGAAATTATTCACGACGGCAAAAAAGCAACCGGTGTGCGCTATGTGGATGTCCAGACAAAAGAAGAATTCATTCAGCCGGCTGAAATGGTTATTCTGACCAGCTATGTCATGAATAATACCCGCCTCTTGCTGACATCCAAATTGGGGCGCCCATACAATCCTGATACAGGATCAGGGGTGATCGGGAAGAACTACTGCTATCAGATCCTTCCCGGGTCAGCGGGCTTTTTTGATGAAGAGCAATTTAACACATTCATGGGTGCCGGTGCCCTCGGTGCAACGGTGGATGATTACAATGGAGACAATTTTGACCACTCGGATCTCGGCTTTATCCATGGCGGCTCGATATCTATCAACCAGTCAGGATACCGGCCAATTCAATATAATATGGTTCCGACTGACACACCGAAATGGGGCAGCAAATTCAAGGAGAACTCCATCAAGTATTTCACAAGAGCATTAAGCATTGGCACGCAGGGTGCGTCCATGCCTGTGCAGCACAATTACATGGATCTCGATCCTTCTTATAAAGATGCTTACGGACTTCCCCTGCTTCGTCTGACATATGATTTCACGGAACAGGATAAGAACCTTTATAACTATATTGGAAAAATCACAGACAACATCATGAAGGAAATGGGACCGTCAAAAATTAACGACCGGCAGCAGCTGGAGCATTACGATATCGTCCCTTATCAGACGACACACAATACAGGCGGTGTCATCATGGGGGCTGAGCCTGAAACATCAGCCGTAAACAACTACCTCCAAATGTGGGATGCAGAGAATGTCTTTGTCGTTGGTGCCTCCGCATTCGCTCACAACGGAGGATATAATCCGACAGGAACCGTTGGGGCGCTCGCCTACCGTGCTGCTGAAGGAATCATCAAATACAGCAAAGAAGGCGGACTGCTTGCATAAGAAAATTTAAAATAAGGAGTGAACATCATGGGGCTTTCAAATATCGGGATACCCGGATTGATTATCATCCTGGTTATCACCTTAATTATCTTTGGTCCTAAAAAGCTTCCTGAGATCGGGTCTGCATTTGGAAGGACCTTATCAGAATTCAAAAAATCAGCCAGAGATATTATGAGCGATGATGATGAACCTGATTCAAAAACACGTTCAATTGAAACGGCTGACCGGAAGGATAAACCGCTTTAACAGGAGGGTTTAGAATGAAAACGGACGAACAAACCCTTGTAGAACATTTAACAGACCTGAGAAAAGTGCTGATTCGATCTCTGATTTTCTTTGTTGTCAGCTTTGCCTTATGTCTGTTTTTCATCAACCGGCTGATCCCTATGCTCGCAAACGATCATGAGCTGGTTATGCTTGGACCGCTTGATGTCATTAAGCTGTACACAGGAATTGCAGGAAGCATCAGCCTTGGGCTTTCGCTTCCTTTCATTTCCTATCAGATCTGGCTGTTTGTGAAGCCTGCATTAACGCAAAAAGAAAGCAGAGTATCTCTAATGTTTTTCCCGGCAATTCTTTTCAGCTTTATCGGCGGGCTTGGCTTCGGATTTTTCATTATCTTCCCTGCCATTTATCAGTTTTTAATGCTATTGGGTGAATCACATTTTGCGATGATGATCACGGCCAGGGAGTATTTTTCTTTTCTCCTGATGTCGACCATTCCTTTTGGTTTTTTGTTTGAGGTGCCCTTGCTGTTATTGTTTCTGACAACGATTGGTGTTGTCACCCCAGTTATGCTCAGTTCAATGCGAAAATACGCTTATTTGATCATGGCCGTTGTATCAGCTCTCATCACACCGCCAGACTTATTTTCACAGGTTCTAGTCCTCGTGCCTCTTATCGGGCTGTATGAAATTGGCGTTATTATGTCAAAAGTAAAATTCAGGAAATTGAAAGCTGTTCAGGAAACACCATCCAGTGAAATCTAAAAGAGTTTAATTCTCCTTCTAAAAGGATATTTAATAAGAAAACAATCCTTTGGAGGTCTATTAAAATGAATGAACAAGAACATGTAATCAAACAAGATGGTGAACTGGATTCCAAAAATATTAAAAACGCAATGGACAAGATGTCCAATGAACGAGCAGAAGATATTTTAAGCAGCTTCGATGAATTTAAGAGCTATCTGGCGGAACGAATTGAGCTTGGAAAAAAGCTGGGATTAAATGAGGAACAGCTTGCCGTAACAGCCGAAAAAGTAGCTGGCTACCTCGCTGAAAATGTGGAGCCAAAAAACCGTGAAGAACAGCTGCTGAAGGAGTTATGGAAAGTCGGAGATGATGAAGAAAGGCATAAGCTCGCACATATGCTTGTACGCCTGACAGAGCAGGCATAATAATAGAGCCGGAATTGTTGTTCGTGACAATTCCGGCTTTTACTTTTTAAGATCTCTATACAGGTTTATAAAGTGACTCGGCTCTGACTTTACTTGAAAAGAAAACACACCCCGATTGGTATGAAGATAGAGGAAACCAAATTCGCAGCTGGAATTTCTGTATGACATATCCCAAACTTCATCAAGTAGAAACTTTTCTGATGGCGACAGGATGTGATCCTCAAATAAGTGAAGAAAAAGCTCCTGTTCAATGTATTGCTGCTGATTCCAGTCAATCTTCCTGCTGACTGTAATAAAAGGATGGGAAGCAATGATCCGCACATGAACCTCCATGATAAAAAGGATTTGCTTCTATTGAAACATATTGTGGAGTGCGATTCAAACAGCGGCTCCCTTACCCGGTGTATTCCTCACGCAGAATGGCATAGTAGGTCAAATCCACCGGCCTTCCATCTCTTATGGCATGCTGGCGCAAAATCCCTTCATGCTTCATCCCCGATTTTTCCATAATTCTCCATGACCCGGGATTGTCTGTAAAGGCAAGAGCATAAATGCGGTTATGGTTCAGTTCTTCAAATCCGTACTTAATAACTGCCCTGGCAGCCTCTGTACCATAACCTTTTCCCCAGAAAGGCTTGCCGATCCAATAGCCGACTTCCGCCCTTCTATTTGCATTAGAGCCTGTAATATTGATAAGTCCTATTAAGCCATTATCCTCTTTTCTCGTAATAGCGAAAATCGTAATCTTACCGTTTCTCTCTGTTTCAAGGATGCTTGTAATAAACTCCCTTGCTCCCCCTTCAGGATAGGGGTGGGGAATATTTAGTGTTGTTTTGGCTACATCATAGTCGCTTGCATATTCTTCTACCCTGGGTGCATCATCGAGGGTAAGGCTGCGCAGAAGCAGGCGGCTGGTTTCGAGGGTTTTCATCTTTTTGCCTCCTATTTTTGTTTATCAGCAGAAGTTCTATTTTCCGAAAAGAAAATCCTTTATTTCCCTGCTGATTTTTCAGCTTATTATTTATATCTGACAAATTTATAAATATATCTTGCAACCCTTTTGATATATCTAACATATCTTAAGATTTATCTAGCATATTTTAAAGTTTATCCTGCTTCCCACATAATGAAGAAAGCACACCACCTGTGAAGTGGTGTGCCATACCGTTTATTTATTCAACCGTCACAGCCAGCTCCCTGATTAAGAGAGATGGGGAGCCGATGTAGCCTGTGGCCATAAAGCCCAATGAAAATTCCAGGTCTGAACCGATGGCTTCAATATTATTTAACAGTTCATAGAAGTTTCCGGCAATCGTCATTTGGTTTACGGCATTTTGCACTTTTCCATCTTTAACATAATAGCCGTTAGCCGCAATGGAAAAGTCCCCTGAGACAGTATTGGCACCGGAATGGAGGCCGGATAATTCGGTTATGATGATGCCCTCTGAGAGCGAAGATACCAGCTCATCATAGCTCTGATCGGATGGATTGACGTAAAGATTCGTTGGAGCGACCGTCAAAGCACCCTTATAAGAAGCTTTATAGGCATTGCCTGTCGATTCCACACCATCTTTTTGTGCTGTTTTGCAATTATGCATCAAGGTAATAAGCCTGCCGTCTTTCACAATATCTTTCCTGGCAGTGGCAACCCCTTCACTGTCAAAATTCGAGCTGAGCAGACCTTCTTCTAAAAATGGATCATCTACTATATTCAATGACGCCACAGCAATGCTTTCACCCGTTTTCCCCTTTAGAGCCGATTGCCCTTTTTGGGTGTTTTCCGCTGAGAAAACCGGGATGTATGTCTGCAGCAGGGCGCCGGCTGCATCGTTTCTCAAGAGCACAGGGTAGTTTTTGCTTTCAGCACTCCTGGCATCCAGCTGTGATAATGCTTCTTCTACTGCATGCCTTGCTATTTCCTCCGGATTAAAGATCGAAAAGTCTCTCGTAAACTTGGAGTATTCGCCATTTTTCACCTGATCTCCCTGCTTTACGATGACTGATACATAAATGCCGGCATGATTGTTCTTTTCGCTGAGGCTCAGGCCTTTGCTGTTGAGAAGGACCCTTTCTGTTTCACCGCTGCGAAGCATAAAATAATCTGTCCCGGTTACCCGCTCATCATAAGCATAGATGTGCTTTTCTATTTCCTTAAGCAAATTTATTTTTTCAGCAATCGTAACTTCCGCAAGACTGCTTGAATAGTAGCTTCCAGCCTCATACTTTTTGCTGCCGGCAAAGATTTCTTCCTGCACTTCATCTTCAATGAATTGAGAGTTTTCCTTCGCATTCTCGATCAGAAAAGACAGGGACTCCTCATCCAGTTTTTCTGTAAAAGCATAGCCCATCCTTCCTTCGTAAAGGCCTCGGAAGGAGGTTCCGAACACTTCGGAAGTGTCGTAGGAATCGATTTCGCCTTTGAAAAGCTCGCAGGCGAACTTTTCCTCTCTCTCATAATAAAGCTCCATATCTGTAAAACCATGCTGCTCTCCAAGAGTAAATAGCTTTTCCTTAAATTCATGCAGATTCATATTATTCGCCCCCTTTTGTTCCGCCAACAGTCATTTCGCTTACGCGGATCATCGGCTGGCCAACATTGACAGGAATGCTTCCGCTCTGTGAACCGCACATGCCAGCACCATGGTCCAGATTATTTCCCACCATATCAACCAGCTGGAGCGTTTTCGGGCCATTCCCTATTAAAGTAGCACCTTTTAACGGTTTGCCGATTTTCCCGTCTTTTACGAGATACGCCTCCATGACGGCGAAGTTGTAATCGCCCGTTGTGGTATTGACCTGGCCGCCGCCCATGTATTTTGTATAAATTCCATACTCAGTATTTGAGACGATTTCTTCCGGAGTGGACTTGCCGTTTGCAATGTACGTATTGGTCATTCTCGAAGTCGGAGCAAAGCGGTACGACTGCCGTCTTCCCGATCCTGTCGACTCCATGCCCATTCTGCGGCCCCCGAATTTATCAATCAAGTAACCTTTTAAAATTCCATTTTCAATCAGGACATTTTTACGCGCCTTTTCGCCTTCATCATCGATCGTAATCGATCCCCACTCATTCGCAATCGTGCCGTCATCAATGTATGTAACGACATCCGAGGCCACTTTTTCACCGATCCGGTTTGCAAAAACAGAGTTTTCCTTTGCTACAGATGTAGCTTCAAGACCATGTCCGCATGCTTCATGGAAAATAACCCCGCCGAATTCATTATCAATGATCACAGGGAACTTACCGCTTGGACAAGGGTCTGCCCCCAGCATCGTAACGGCAATGCGGGATGCTTCATTGGCGTAATGCTCCAGATTCAGATTTTCCATAAACTCAAAGCCTTTATGAGCTCCAGGTCCATAGAATCCAGGCTGCATTTGATTTCCTTTTGCCGCGATCGACTGAATGGCAAGGCGGCTTCGCACCCGCCGGTCTTCAACAAACTTACCCTCGGAGTTTGCAATCAGCACATTCTGTTCTTCATCCAAATACCTGACCGTAACCTGCTGGATGCTGCTGTGATAGTTCTTCGCAATTTCATATGCCTTTTTCATGACATCTACTTTGCGGAGCTTCTCCACCTCGCGCGGATTCAGAGATATGTGATGCACTGCCGGAATAATCTCTTTTTGCAGCTGTGCGGGCTGAATAATTTTTTCTCCACTGATCGCCTGGGCAGCTTTGCCCGCAGCTTTCAGCAAACCTTCCTTTGATCCATCCGTTGTGTAAGCATACACACTCTGCAGCCCCTTAAACACGCGAATGCCGATCCCGTAATCCCGGCCTGATAAGCTGCTCTCAATTTTCCCGCCCTGAAGCGCAAGGTTATTGGTGAAACGATCCTCAACAAATACTTCGGCAAAATCCCCGCCAGTAGCCAGAGCTGCCGTAATAACATCATGAATGACTGATTGTGAAAGCATAGTGACCCTCCTTCTATCTAACTTTTCAAACTATTCTAATCATACCGTACTGATCTTTATTTTAGTATGGTTTTTTCCTTTTTTGACCAATAATGAGGATGATTATGCCTCGGTCTGGAGACGTAAATGGGGGAGCTGCTTGTACGTGGGTGGGTCTATTTGCAGGTTCTGGGAATCTATTTGCATTTACCTATCTATTTGCAAGTTTGGCTGGTCTATTTGCAGGTTCCCTCATCTATTTGTAATTTCGGCTGGTCTATTTGCAAGTTCGGGGACTCTATTTGCATTTTACCTATCTATTTGCAAATTCACCTATTCTATTTGCAAGTCCTCCTCATCTATTTGCAATTTCTCCTGGTCTATTTGCAAGTCCCCTCATCTATTTGCAGATTAAAAAACCAGCACCCCTCCACACAAAAAAAGCGCCACACCAATGGCACTTTTTTACAACACCCCGGAAAACAACCGGGCGATGGATTCCTTGGATCTTTCCGCCAATCCGCGTTTATAATATTGGACGGGACTTAATTTCACACTTTCCTCCAGATCCTCTTCATAATGGGCGACAAGATCGCGGATGGAGCTTGTGCCGTATAAAAAGACATTTACTTCAAAGTTCAAGTGGAAGCTGCGCATATCCATGTTCGCCGTTCCGATGGAAGCGAGGATTCCGTCCACGATGATGATTTTCTGATGGAGAAAGCCTTTTTTATAGGAATAAATTTCGACTCCATATCGCAGGAGCTCCGCAAAGTAGGATCGGCTTGCGTATTGCGTCAGGAAGCTGTCATTGATCTCAGGGACCAGGATGCGCACTTCCACTCCTTTAGCCGCCGCCACCCTCAATGCTGTACGAATTGATTCATCAGGGACAAAATAAGGTGTGGCAATCCAAATGGAACGTGTCGCGCAGGAAATCATTGAATAATACAGATCACTCATAATTCCCTGCTGTGTGTCGGGGCCGCTTGCCACCACCTGCACTGCGCCATCAAGCACATCATCATCAATAGGATACTTAACATCCCGGTATTCTTCCAGCACAGCTTCCTTGCTGACATATTCCCAGTCCAACAGAAATACCGTATGCAGTGTGTACACAGCCTCCCCCTTGAGGAGCATATGAGTATCCCGCCAGAAACCGATCTTTTCATTTTCGCCCAGGTATTCAACACCCACATTCAGCCCGCCCACAAAGCCGACTTTCCCATCTATTACAACAATCTTGCGATGGTTTCTGAAGTTGAATTTCTGATTAAAAAATCCGTACTTGAGCGGAGAAAATGGCCGCACTTTAATGCCTGCATCCTCCATGTACTGCAAATCCTCCAATGTAATCCCCATGCTGCCTGCCGCATCAAATATAAACAGTACTTCCACACCCTGTCTGGCTTTGTCGATCAGGATATTGATGATTTCCTTGCCAAGCCTGTCAGACCGGAAAATATAATATTCCAAATGGATAAACTCTTCTGCTTCACGCAGCTTTTTCTTGATTTCATTAAATGTCTCGTCGCCATTTTTAAGGATTTTCGCCCGTGAATTGGTGCTCAGCGGGGTCAAGGCCACATTATTGGCGAACTTTGCAAAGCAGTGCTGGCTGTCCTGCAGGAATGAAATATCAGGTGTTTCTTCCCTTTTCATCAGCCTTTTCCATTCGTCCCTGTCCCGGCTTCTTTTGCTTTTAAATAAATAGCCTTTCAAATATAATTGCCCTGAAAACAAATAAAACAGATAACCGGCAACCGGAAAAAACACCAGCACATACATCCACAGCAGTGTCTGGTTAGGGCTGCGATTCTCGAGCATCAGGGAAATAGCGCTGATAAATATAACAGCTGCATAAAGCAGGGCAGCACAGATTTTAATGGGTGAGGCGGCATCCGTGAAAAATATCATATACACTGATGCAATCAGGATAAATACAAATAAGGATTCCACTCTTCTTTTTTTCATAGGCCACTTCTCCTAAAAAGGTTACAATATGTATGTTTTCCTTATACCCTTTTTGATGCCATATAGAAACCAGGCAACCTTAGCTTTTCCCATTTTCAGGTTAAGAAAGCATGATCCGGAAAAAAGAAGAGCCTTGCTGATATCGCAATGGCTATTGTCCCCCTCCGTTATAATGATTATCACCCATCGTATAATTCGAGCTCTCCCCCGGTTTTTCACTTGGGCTGATCCCTTTTTGCATTGTATTGTTTATATTCTTTCTTCTGCGGTCAATGCAATAGGCGAAAACCAGAGTCGCAATAATTAAACCAAACAGCACTCCCATTCTGCTTCCCCCTTTTTATATGTATATTCAATATGCGTGAACCATTCCTTACAATTCAGCCTAAAAAAAGAGAGCTACTTCATAGCTCCCTCCCAAAATTACTTCCTCATATTCTCCTGGTCCTTCAATCGATTTTGCTGATCCGGCTTACGCTCCTGATCTTTTAACGACTGTTCTTGCTGCTGCCGGGAATCCTGCCCTTTTACAATCTCTTTTAAATCCTTGTTGTTATCCTGAGTCATACTGATCCCTCCTGTACTTTTTTATCCTGTTCCCTTATCACAGCAAAGAAAAACAATTTTGCTAAAGGATTTCGTCACAGTAAAGAGAATCTAAGGATTAGGAAAAAATAAAGGAGTGAACCTGATGGAAATTAGGCTTCTGCGCCCGAATGATGCTGAAATATACAAAGAGTTAAGATTAGAGGGATTAAAAAAGAATCCGGAAGCATTTGGTTCAAGCTATGAGGAGGAAGCAGGGAGGCCTCCTGAAGTCTATGGAGAAAGATTTCTGGCAGAAAACTCCTTTCACTACGGCGCATTTGAAGACGGGAAGCTTATAGGTGTTGTCAGTTTAGTAAGGGATACTGGGTTAAAGATGAAACACCGCTCGAATATATATGCAATGTACGTGACAGAGTCCGCCCGAAAGAATGGTGTCGGCAAGAACCTTGTCAGCAAGGCTGTGGAAAAAGCCCGCTCATGGGACGGGGTGGAACAAATCCACCTGGCCGTCATGTCTGAAAATATGCCTGCTAAAAAGCTTTATGCTTCTTTCGGCTTCGAGATTTACGGCAAGGAGAGGCATGCACTGAAGATTGATGGCAAGTACTATGATGAGTACCTGATGGTATTGTTTTTGTAAGAAAAAATAGCACCTTAACAGCAAGGTGCTATTCTCATAAACTCTATTTTCTTTTCCCTTTCCCTTTCAATTCAACGCCAATGGCAGCTCCATTGCGGCTGGAGTCTGCTACACCTTTGAAAATACCTTTATCCCGGTCAATCAGAATACTTTGGACGTTTCCAATTGTGGTCGGACTCGGACCGAAGTTATGCCCCATTCCGTTTAGCCTATTAATAGCTTCTGACGGAATGCCTTCCTCATAGCGGTAGGAGTTCAGGTTATTGGTATAGATCCGCGGTTCCTCAACTGCTGCTTTTAGCTCCATATCAAATTCAATCGCATAAAGTATGGTCTGCAGTACTGATGTAATAATCGTTGGGCCGCCTGGTGAACCGACTGTCAGGACAGGCTCTCCATCTTCAAAGACAATCGTCGGTGTCATCGAACTTAAAGGACGCTTATTCGGCTGGACTTCATTTGCCCCGCCTGGCACGGCATCAAAATCTGTCAGCTCATTATTCAGCATCAAACCGTACCCTGGAACCATGATTCCTGTTCCGAATACTTGTTCAATCGTTGTCGTATAAGAAACAACATTCCCCCATCTGTCCGTTACGGAAAAGTGGGTAGTCTCACCGTATTGTCGGTCATTCGGCTGTTCAGCTGCCTCATAATTGGCTTGACTGTCCTCATATTTCCATGGATCGCCTGCTTCAGGATTTGGATTCACTTCATTCAGGCTGATCAGTTCCTGGCGCTCTTTAATGTAATCCGGGTGAAGTAGCCCATTGACTGGAACATTCACAAACTCCGGATCCCCTGCATAGACGGCGCGGTCTGCATAGGCAAGATGCATAGTCTCAGCAAGCAAGTGATATTTTTCCCAGGATTTTAAATCATATTGTGATAGATTGAAGTCATCCAAGATCTTCAGCATCTGCAGTAAAAATACTCCTCCAGAGCTTGGAGGCGGCATGCTCGCAATTTCATAACCCTGATAGTCTCCCCAAACAGGCTCGTCAATGGTTACTTCATACTTTGCCAGATCTTCAGGTGTCATCGATCCTCCGTATTCCTGAACCACACCTGCAAGAGCGTCTGCTATTTTCCCGTTATAAAACGCATCAGTTCCGCCAGAGCGAATCATTTTAAATGATTTGGCAAGATCCTTCTGTACTAAACGGTCCCCTTCTTCAAGAGGTTCTCCCTTAGGCAAAAACACTTTGCCGGCAGCCGTTCTATCAAGCTTGTCCTGATTATCAGCAATTGCATCGGCTAATACAGAATCAATCGGAAAGCCTTTATCTGCCAGCTTGATCGCAGGACCGATCAGCTGCTGCATAGGGCGTGTTCCCCATTTTTCAAGAGCTGTTTCCAGCCCTTTCAATGTGCCCGGCACACCGACAGCCGTACCGCCAGTTGATCGCTCCGCAAATGGAATCGGATCTCCGTCTTCATCCAGGAACATATCCGGTGTGGCTCCGGCCGGGGCACGTTCGCGGCTGTTGATGATGGTGGTTTCTTTCGTTTTACCATCATAGACCATCATGAAGCCTCCGCCGCCAATTCCGGACATCATCGGTTCCACCACATTGAGGGCAAACTGGACCGCGACAGCCGCATCGATGGCATTACCGCCCTTTTTCAAAACATCTGCCCCAATTTTTGAGGCAAGCGGATGAGCTGAAGCCACCATTCCATCCCTGCCTACATCAACCTGGCTATATCCGCCATAGCCATCATCATGCTTTGGTTTTTTCGCCTGCCCGGTTAACGGCATGGTTCCGGCAACCAGTAAAATACTTAAAAGCATGAGAATACTAGCTTTTAAAAATCTTTTCATAATCTTCCTCCTTCAGTATGGTTCTACACGTCTAACTTAAGAGGAAGGAAAAGGATAATCAAGAAATAAGAGTTAATATTCTGAAAGTTAAGTATATTTTACTAGATAATGATGTGTAAAAAGGTGGAATTATTCCTTCAGATGGGAAAATGTGAGGGGGAGAACCATTTTCAGGCGCTTCCCCCGATATTGTATTATAGATTTTGTTTTCTACCAGGGCAGGTCTGCACCATATGTCTTTGCTCTGGCTTCACTGTCCTTTCTCCGCTTTTTGCGGAATTCCGCCCGTTCTTTTGCTGTTTCATATAAGCTCTTTTCTTCTTCTGTCTCTGGCACAACTGCCGGCACCGGAGCCGGCTTTCCATTCTCATCAACCGCAACCATTGTCAAAAAGGACATCGCACACACATTTCGATCGCCCGTCAGCAGGTCTTCTGCAATTACTTTTACGAAAATCTCCATAGATGTCCGGCCTGTATAGGTCACAAACGCCTCCAAACAGACTGAATTGCCTTCATAAACCGGATGAAGAAAGTCAACAGAGTCTGTAGATGCGGTTACGACATTTCTTCTTCCATGCCTCATCGCCGCGATGGCTGCCACATCATCAATATAAGCCATTAGCTTGCCGCCGAATAATGTTCCATATGTATTCGTGTCCGGCGGAAGCACGATGCTTGTTTTTACCGTAAAAGATTCTCTGCATGTTTTTGTTTCATTCATGTTGTTCCCTCCTGTTTTAATAAAGCATATCAAAAGCTGAAGGCTAATAAAAATAATTTGGATAAATATTAAAAAAATATTGCCAATAATATCCTCTTTATCATATAATCTTATTGACCAGTGTTCAATAACGAAAGGTGATTCCATGAGCCCAAGAAAATCAGCCCAAGACGAACTAACAAAAGAAGCCATTATTTCTGTAGCACGTGATCTGTTTGTTCAGGAAGGATATGCCGCAGCATCCATGAGAAAAATTGCGGACACCCTTCAGTGCAGCCACGGTGCCATCTATTATCATTTCAAAAATAAGGCCCAATTATTTTACGAAATGGTTGAAGCCGATTTTCAAAAGCTCGACCAGGTCCTCGACAGTGTGCTGAAAGAATCTGCAGAAACCAATGAACAGAAGCTTTTCAACATTTTTTACCGTTATATTCAATTTGGCCTGACCCATCAAAAGCATTATGAGCTGATGTTTTTAATTCGGGATGAGGATGTGAAAAGCTATCTGAATGAAGGACCGAATAAAAGCTACCTGCATTTTGCGCAAGCGATTAATTCACTTGCTCCAAAATCCCTTTCCATAAAGGATATTTGGTCAGTATTTTTAAGCTTGCACGGGTTTGTCACGCATTATTGCAGATCGGAAACGACGTTTGAAGAAGTGAAGGAGCTCGCCTCTTCACATGCCCAATTTTTAATAAAAGCCATTTATTAAAGAAATGACTTCGCATTTCTTTAATTTTTCCCTTTAATTGAACAGTGGTTAATAAAATAAAAAGGATGATGAAAAATGATGAAAACAGCTGCAGTTTTTGGTGCAACAGGCGGAATGGGCTATGCTTTAACAGAGGCATTATGCCGCAGAAATATAAAAACTATTGCCTTTGCCAGGTCTGAAGAAAACCTGCTTACCTTCAAGAAAGACTGGGGACCAAATGCGGTTATCCATTCAGGCGATGCACTGAATCCAGAGGATATTGAAAAGGCAGTGACAGAAGCGGATGCCGTTTTTCATGCTATCAATATTCCTTACCCTGACTGGGATCCCGCACTCTCAATTATATTAGATAATATCCTGCACGCATGCCGCAAACATCATAAGCCTTTTATTTATGCTGATAATATATATTCCTATGGCCTTCAATCCAGCCCTGCTGCCGAAGTTTCTCCCAAGAATCCGCACACAAAAAAAGGCAAGCTGCGCCAATCCTTAATTGAGATGATAAAGAACTCAGGCGTGCCATACATCATTGCCCACTTTCCTGACTTTTACGGCCCACATACTGAAAACACACTTTTACACTATACACTCAGCCAGATTATTGAAAAAAATAAAGGCATGTTTGTCGGCAAAACCGATATTCCAAGAGAATTCATCTATATTAAGGATGGAGCAGAAGCTTTAGCCGAACTTTCATTAAATGAAAACTCATACGGCGAAGTCTGGAATATCCCTGGTGCTGGGACCATAACCGGGGACGAAATAGCCAGTATTGTTTCTAACCATCTTAAGAGAGGCGTTACCTTCACACCTGTCCATAAATGGATGATCCGCGGCATCGGTATTTTCGATCCCATGATGAGGGAATATACTGAATTGATGTATTTGAACCAGACACCTGTTATTTTGGACGGCAGTAAATATGAAGCGAGAATCGGCACTCTCCCTCAAACACCGTACGAGACAGGAATTAAAATGACACTGGATCATTTATTAAACGAAAGGAATGCCGCAGTCTAGCGGCATTCCTTTATTTAAAGAATGAATTTTTCTTTTTTCCCCTCAGGATATCACCCATCCAGCCTTTTTTCACGAGCATGATATAAAGGGCTGCCGTAGATGCAATGATAATAAGAATGGATAACAAATACCCATACTTCCACTCAAGTTCAGGCATAATTTTGAAGTTCATGCCCCAGAGCGCTCCCCACGTTGCGACCGGTGTCATTAAAGTAGTAATGACCGTGAGTGTCTTCACGATTTCATTTCCCCTGTGCATGGATACCATTTCTTCAAAATTCACGAGGTCATCAATTTCCTGCTGAAACTCACGCACCAGCGTATAGCCTCTTTCAATCCGCTTGCAGGTTCTTTTAAATTCAGTTCCTTCTGTAACATTTTCACCAAAGGTTTCTTCTACACCCAGCTTGATTTCCTTTACAGGAATCATGATATTTTTCCAAACGAGAATCTGGTGGCGAAGCTCATAGATTTCTTCCAGCCGATTAATATTATTTTTATCTTTTATTTTCCATAACAGGTCATTTAGCCGTACTTCAAACTTATCAATCTTCTTAATGTTATCGCTGAGGATTTCGCCTAAAATCACAAAAAATCCATCAATGGCATTGTTCGTATAATCCATTTTTTTCAAAAGCAGTGATTCATCAGACTGAATGACAGTCGAATCAAAGTCCACAGTAAGGAGAAAATCCCTTGTCAGAAAATAGTGGAACAAACTATTTTCATGCTGCTCGTTCGTTGTCTGCTGATAAATGAGTGAGCCGCTGATAAACTCCTTATTGCGGACGCAGGTATCTATTTCCATTACATTTGTTTTGTTCTCGGAAGTGTTTTTGGCCCATGTCTGCAATGCTTCTTTATAGTCGCCAGCTTCATTAAACTCTATTTCATCCAAATGATCGTAACGGTGCCAAGTCCAATTATCCTCATTATATTCTTTTTCCATCCCATCTTCCTCCTAAAACGTTCCTTTATCTATATCATCATACTTCCCTGCTTAAAGGCTGAATAAAACCCTGCTTAAGGAGTAATTTCTTCTAGTATTGGAAACAATGTTAAAAGTACTTCATGTTTGCTTCTGATTATGCCGGGTAAATATAGAGCAAGAAAGACAATCAAATTTTTTAGAGGAGGAGCATAAACATGAATTCTCGTCCATTAAATCAATATCTGTTAGCCGGTGTTGGCATTACAAGCATTTTATTATTAGCAAGCAAAAACAATCGAAATAAAGTTCAGTCTCTGGCAGTTAAAATGAAAGGACTGCTGCCTGATCGCTTTTTAAACGATACAGTACCAACAGAAAAGCTGGGTCATCCGGACCCGCATAATATTGAAGATAATAAAATGGTTGATGAAGGTGCTATGTATTCAGTAAGTTACTATAATGAAACTGTTCAGCAATGACCTAAGGACTGGCTCCTTAGGTTTTTTATTTAAATCTGAATTTTCGGAGGAAGCAAGATGGGTGTTCTTTTCATCCTGATTTATTTGGGAATCGTATTAGCTGTTATTGAAATCCATACTCTTATTTTCACCTATACAGGGCTTGATAAGCATATTGCCAGATTTCAGGTGATCAGCATGCTTACAGGCACCGGCTTTACAACCGGAGAATCGGAACTCATCATTGACCATCCAATCCGCAGAAGGTTTGGAGCTTTTCTAATTTTATTCGGCGCCTTTTCTTTGGCAGTCATTATTTCTGCAATCAGCAATATCCTTTCAGATGAATTTTATACGGCCAAGATCTCATTCGTGGCAGCAGCACTGGTCCTAATTATAATTATTTTAAGGCTCCCCAAGGTACGGGATTATCTTCCAGGTAAATTGGAGCATGAACTCGAAGAACATTATGATTTTCGCGATCTTCCGATAAGAGAGGCTCTTCTCACGGAAGATAATGATCATGTCTTGGACTATTTTATTGATGAAGAATGTGAGTTTAATGGTAAAGAGCTAGGGGATGTTATCGACGAAGATGAAGATATTAATGTGCTATTTATCCAGAGAGGCGATGTGAAAATCAGAAAAGAGAGGCTCGTTACAGAACTGCAGGAAGGCGACCATATTATTTTATATGGAGAAGAACAAACAATTGAGGATAAGTTTGGCCCTAAACAGGATAAAGAAGATTAAAGCATCCCCATGGTGGAGATGCTTTTTTTGCCGCTTCAGTTAAACTGCTTAGCCGGCGATAGATAGAGTGTCAGGCCGATTTTTTTGCATACTGTTACATAATGCATCATCGCCAGAAGAACAGCGCCCATATTCATGCCCACAATAATTCCGTCCATCTGCAGGCTGTGCATCGAGCCAAGCACAAACATGGCCGAGAATGAAACAACGGTTGACCAGACGGAATGATAGAACGCATCCTTCATCAGGCCCAGGCCGATTAAATAGGCCTGCATCGGGATAATGAAAAAGTGGAGCAGAAAGAATGGCCAAAGCAGCTGTAAATATACGGCTGCATCTGTGGAGTGAAAAAACATCTCGGTCAGCGGCTGTGCAAAGAAATAGAAAAAAACAACCGATGGAATCCCATATAAAAAGGTGACAAAGAACACCTGCTGAAGAAGTCTCCGAAGCTCTCCCAGATTATGATCAGCATACTCTTTGGAGACTGTCGGGATCAGCATGATTAAAAAGGAATGGGCTATAAAGGATGGAAAAAAACCAATGGTCATGGCGACACCGGCGAGCATCCCAAAATGTTCTGTTGCAACTTCTCCCGGCACTCCTGCTTTTAAGAGAGCGGCCTTGATCAAAAACGGCTGAACAGCATGTGTCAGGGCATGAAAGACCCTTAAAGCGGTTGTCGGAACAGACACAGAGATCAGGTTCTGCCTCACACTTTTTCCGCTGACATAGTCAGATGGCTCTTTTTTAATCCGCTGATACTGAATAATAAACATATTCAGCAAGTATAGAAAAACAACAATCTCACTCCCTATAAACGTACAAAAAGCAATAAAGACCGCGGTATTGACATCAAATTGAAAGGCCTGATAAAGCACCACGAGCAGCAGGAGCTGGACGGATTTACGCAGAAAATTGGATGCTGCAATTTTTCCCATTTGATGCTTGCCCATGAAAAAACCCCTGGCAATCGAGGAAAAGGAAACGATGGGAATAAAGCCGATCACAACCCATCTTAAGAGCGGGTGGTACTCATTAAAGACACTGATAAACGGAATTATAATCGCTGCAGCCGGCACCAAAACGGCTGTAAAGATAATGGTCAGCTTTATGACATGATGAAGCATGCTGAGATGATACCTTTTATCTTTTTCGGCAATGAATTTGGAAATCGAGATCGGAAGCTCAAAACTGGCCAGAAGCACGATCAGAAATATGGTTGGCAAAATCGACATGTACATGCCGAGTCCCCTCTCCCCCAGTTCCCGGGCGAGTACCATATTCACCACAAACTCTATACATTCGCTTGCAAAAGCAGCCAGTGCAAGCAATATGACTCCTTTGAAGAATTTACTCATTGCGCCTCTCCTTATATAATGCAGATTCTATATAAGATATGAGACATGCCCCGATAATATATTGCCCTTTTGGAACTTTTGAGAAAATTAATAGAACGAAAAGGAGAGCTGGCAATATGCCGCTCCCCTCTCAGCTAAAATACAAAAACATGTGCAATCAGGACAATAACAGGTAAAGTAATGATCGTTCTTTCGATAAAAATAACGAATAAATCCATAAAGCTCAGCGGAATATTTGAACGCAGAATCAGAATCCCGATTTCAGACATGTATACTAATTGTGTTAATGACAAGCCTGCCACAACGAACCTTGTCAGTTCGCTCTCAATTCCGCTTCCGATAACAGCAGGAAGGAACATATCAGCAAAGCCGACAAGCATAGTCTGTGCTGCTGCTCCTGCTTCCGGCAATTGCATAAACTCCAAAACCGGAATGAGCGGGTAAGAAATAAACTTAAATGCAGGCGTGTATTCCGCAATGATCAAGGCTGCTGCTCCCAGACTCATCACAAGCGGAATCAGGCCCATCCAAATATCCAGAACGGTTTCCATGCCATCGGTTAAAAGCTTTTTGGGACCCGGAGCATTCCTTGCTTTATCAATTGCCTGCTCCCATCCCCATTTCAATTTCGAAACCCCTTCCGGAATGGTTTCATCAATCTGCTGTCCTACCGGCTCATAATAAGTGTCCGGCTTCCGGGATAATGGCGGTATTCTTGGCATAATCAATGCTGCCACGACACAGGCGGCAGAAACGGTTAAGTAAAAAGGGATGAATAAATGGCCAAGGCCAACAACATTCGCAACGACAAGACTGAAAGCCACAGACGCAATCGAGAAGGTTGTCGCAATGACCGCTGCTTCTCTTTTTGTGTAAAAGCCTTCATCATATTGCTTCGTTGTTACCAATACACCGACTGTTCCGGCACCCATCCAGGACGCAAGGCAATCGATGGAGGACCGTCCGGGAAGTGTGAAAAATGGCCTCATAAATTTCTGGACAAGCGCCCCAATGAACTCCATTAAACCAAACTCCACTAAAAGCGGCAGAAGGATGCCGGCAAACAGGAACCACGTAAGCAGGACTGGAGCCAGGTCGTAGAGAACCACTCCGCCTGTATTCCGCGACCAGATAAACTCAGGACCGATTTCATAAAAAGTCATGATTCCCACTGCGAATCCGAGGACTCTCATGGTCAACCCAAATTTCCCGGTATCAAATAACCCTTTTAAAAACTTATTATCCATTATAAATGCCGGCTTTGCTGTTTTTGCCAGGATGGAAAGAAAAACTGATAATCCTAAAATAATAATGATAATGGCAGGCATCTGCTCACTGAACGCTTTGCCTAAAAGAGAGGCTAAAATACCGACACCAATCGTGACGTCTCCCTGAAATTTAACTGGAACCAGAAATAGGAGCGATCCAATTAAAGATGGGATAATAAATTTCCAATACTCTCCTGTGACGGCTTGCGGCTTAACCCTTGTCTCAGCTTTCATGCTATTACCTCCTTATGATTTGGAAACAACTGCTTCATGTTCCATAAGTGCTTCTTCCAATATTCTCAGACCCTGATCAATTTGCTCCTTTGTTACAACAAGCGGCGGAATCATCCGAATCACTTCCCCTGAATTTCCGCAGAGATAAAAGAGGACTCCCTTATCAAGAGAAGAATTCAGGATGTCCATTACCGCGTTTCCATCCGGTTTTCCGGTTTGCGGGTCGATGATTTCAATGCCGATCATCAGCCCCAGACCTCGGACACTGCCAATTGCAGGATGTTTGGCTTTCAAAGCCTGTAATTTCTGTAATGCATACTCTCCCATTTGCTTTGCGTTTTCCAAAAGATTCTCCGTTTTTAGGACTTCAAGAGAGGCCAATGCTGCAGAACAGGCAATCGGATTTCCGCCAAAGGTTGTTCCATGGGCACCCAGCGGCCATTTTTCCATCAATTCCTTTGAAGCTGCAGTTGCGCTTAACGGCAGTCCTGCCGCAATTCCTTTTGCAATCGCCATGATATCCGGCACCACATCAAATGCCTGGGCGGCAAACCATTCCCCAGTACGCCCAAAGCCGGTTTGCACTTCATCAAATATCAGCAGGATTCCATGCCGGTCACAAATTCCCCTGATCTTCTGCAGCCATTTCTTCGGAGGAATGATATAGCCGCCTTCCCCGAGAACCGGTTCAATGATCATGCAGGCAACCTCTTCTGGGTCAACCTGATGCTTGAAGAGTGTTTCAGCGTCCTTTTCCAGTTTTCTTGGGAAGTACTCCTCAGGATCTTCGCCAAAAGGACAATCCCGCTCATCCGCATATGGAAGCTGATAGGTCAGCCAGGACGGCTGCTGAAACTTGCGGTATTTGCTCTTGGATGTGGATACACTCAGCGCTCCCATCGACCTTCCATGGAAACAGCCTGTGAAGGAAACAACATAGGGCCTCCGCGTGACATACTTTGCAAGCTTAATAGCTCCTTCAATCGCCTCAGTCCCGCTGTTCGCAAAGAAAAAGCAATCCAGATTTCCCGGCGTAATTTTCCCAAGCTCATCTGCAAGACGCAAAATCGATTCATAGATGATAACGCCTGACGGGCCGTGCACCAAATGGTCTGCACTGTCTTTAATGGCCTGTACAACCTTTGGATGGCGATGCCCGACATTTTCCACTGCAATGCCTGATGTAAAATCCAAATACTCTTTTCCATCGACACCGTAGTAATAGCAGCCTTCCGCCTTGACCACCGGCAAATTCGGATGATCCTTTGCCATGCTTGGCGCCAATAGGTTTGAAATGTTTCCGACAAGATGACTCCAATTTTCTCCGTTCATACTTTTCCCTCCTGAATCCTGCATAGATGTAATGGTTATGTTTTCTCTGCTATTCTTTAATGCAATATTCATGCCAAAGTATGTATTAACAATCATATTTTTTTAATTTTCTTACTACTGAAGGCTGACTGATCCCCAGGGCACCTGCTATTTCAGTAGTGGTCCGGTAACGTTTCCTTGCATTGTTTAATACTTTTTTCTCTACATCTTCCAATATAGCGGGAAGAGTTTGTCCCTCATAATCTATAAAACCCTCTTTTTTTCTTGTATATGGTATTCATAAGGCAGGTCGTCTTTCGTGATCATCAGGCTGGTGCTTGTTACGATAAGCCGCTCCATCAGGTTTTCAAGCTCTCTTACGTTTCCCTTCCACTCAAGCTGCAGCAGGTGATCGACCAGGGATTTGTCCAGGTGTCTTTCCCGATTATGCCGCTTGGAGATAGAGTGGAGAAAATAATGAATGAGAGCAAATAAATCCTCTTTCCTTTCCCTGAGCGGCGGAATCTTTAAGGGCACCACATTCAGCCGGAAGAATAAGTCCTGCCTGAAATCCCTGGATTCCACTGCTTTTTCAAGATCCTTGTTTGTCGCTGCCAAGAGCCGAAAGTCTGCATGAACAGGCTTTGTCCCTCCTACTCTATAAAACTGCTTGTCTTGTATGAATTTCAGCAGCTTTGCCTGCAGATGGGCTGAGAGTTCGCCAATTTCATCAAGAAATAGTGTGCCTCCTTTTGCCATTTCAGCAAATCCCATTTTGCCTTTATTCTTTGCCCCTGTAAAAGCACCGCCTTCATACCCGAAAAACTCAGCTTCAAAGATGGATTCCGGAATCGCACTGCAGTTTACTTCAATAAACGGGCCGTCTTTTCGAGTACTGTTTTGATGAATCCATTTGGCGAGAGCCGATTTTCCGACTCCTGACTCACCAAGGAGCAGGACTGTGACATCTACATCGCGGATTCTTCTGATGGTTTCGGCAATATTTTTCATCGCCAGGCTGTCAGCTATCATGCCATCCATTTTAATGCTCTTATTGCGGAGGAGATCCAGTTCACTTTTTACCCTGGCCATTTCCTCCTCAACACTGTTCAGATATTCTTTTATAACAAGAAGTTCTGAAACATCGTAGGAATAGCTGACAATATGATCGATTTCTCCAGTTTCATTGAATACAGGAATACCAGTAACCAGAATCTTTTTGCCTGAGCCGGCTTTTTGAACCAGAATGACTTTCTTCTTTTTCTTTAATACTTCAGGAGTAATCGCAGGCTTAAACACTCCTCTTCTTTCCAGTTCATATACAGATTCACCAAGCAGCGTATCCGGTTCAATGCCATAATGCACCCCGCTGCCTTTACTGACCTTTATAATTATGCCGTCTGCATTGGTGACCATAATGTCTTCTTCCATTGAAGATATGACTTCTCTGTCATTATTCCAATCCATGAAAAAGCTGTTCATCCAGTTCCTCCCGCAGATTATTCATTATTGAATAATCGTATTTCTTATAAATGCTGTGTTATAGGAGATTTACACTTAGATTATTCAAATTTAAATAATTATTCAGATTTGTATAAGACTATACATCATTTTAGTGGAGATGAAAAGATACAGAGGGAATAAATTAATAAAAATTCGTATTTTAGTATAAAAATGAGTTTTTTAGATATTTTCTGATATATATTGTTGTTTAACCTATCATTATTGTCCGTTGATTTCCGCTCCAGGCTGCTCGCTTTCCGCGGGGCGGGCGGTGAGCCTCCTCAACGCTCTGCGTCTGCGGGGTCTCACCTGTCCCGCTACTCCCGCAGGAGTCTCGCACCTTCCGCTCCAATCAACTCAGTAAATAAGATACAAAAAGCATCAATCCTTAGCCAAGAATAAAATAAAAACTTTTAAAGATTATAGCTGCATTAAAAGTGGAATATATACTCTTATAAGGGAAGGAGAGGTATTTTTGATTCTATTGTTTGAGATAGCGGCTTATTTGGTCATGATTGCAGTAAATGCGCTGGCAAACATTCTGCCTTTGAATGGTCAGACAACAGGTGAGATATCCAATAAGCTGGAGGTTCTTTTCACGCCGGCAGGGTATGTATTCAGCATTTGGGGATTTATCTATTTGCTGCTGGGTATCTGGCTGGCAAGGCAAATTCCAAAGAAGCGCAGGAGTCTGCCCATTTACAGGCAAACCAGTCTTCTGTTTATTGTGAGCTGCATATTAAACAGTCTTTGGATTTTTGCCTGGCACTACGAATATTTTCTATTATCCGTAATCATTATGATTGCACTTCTTTTTACTCTCATTTTTTTATACAAAAGTGCGTCGGAATTTGATCCTGAGTTTCTGGATATTGTCCCATTTTCTGTTTACTTAGGATGGATTTCTGTAGCGACGATCGCAAATATCAGCTTTTATCTTACCTATATTGGCTGGGATGGATGGGGTCTTATAGAAAGTGTGTGGACTTACATCATGCTCGCAGTGGCCACCGCCCTTGCCCTTGTGTTCCGGATTAAGAATAGTGACTGGGTTTATCCGCTTGTGTTTGTTTGGGCATTTATCGGTATTGGCGTCAGGAATATGGAAAATGATCCAAATGTGGCTTTTGCCGCTTACTTCACTGCCTTTTTCACAGCCGCAGGGATTCTGCTGACCAGGAAAAGGAATTAAGACATTAAGAAAGGAAGCCTCACAGCAAGGCTTCCTTTTTCTCATCATTTCCAGGTTTGAACTTTGTCTGTCTCGAAGATCCCCATCGTCACGTCACCAATATCGCTATCCCTAAGAAGTTTATTCTGCACTCTGACTTTAATATCATCAGCATCGGCAAGTGATAATCCCTCTACAAGCTCTATATAAGACTCTACATGGTATCTCCTTCCCTCCTGCAGGATCCTCAATTTCTGAATATCCACTACATCCGGGTCTGAAAGGATGATTGCAGCAATCCTTTCTTCAACATCTTTTGGCGCAGCGACTCCTATTAAGCCAAGTGTATTCTCATAGCCAATCTTTAAGGCGATTCCGATTAATAATATGCCAATTAGAATTGTGCCAACTCCATCAAGAAAATATAAACCGGTAAAATGGGATATTACAATTGCAGAAAGGGCCAGCAATGCTCCAAACGTAGCGATAATGTCTTCATAAAATACAAGCCTTGTCGGAGGGGAAGCAAGACCTACATTTTTAAAGGCAACCGGAATAATGCCAAACCCTTTTGCAGGGCTGCGGGTTTCATGGGCAATCTCTTTCATTGCCTTTAACAAAATAAATCCATCGACGAGGACAGCCAGGAGCATGATTCCTACATTAAGCCACAGATCGGTTGATTCTTTAGGATGCTGAACCAGCTCCCAGCCTTTATGAAGTGTTTCATATGCCATGATGGAAATAACAATAACGGCAATTAAAACAAAAAGGTTTATGACCCTGCCAAAGCCGGTAGGGAATTTTTTTGTTGGCGCCTTTTCCGCAAGCGCACTTCCAAAGAAAACAAACCCTTGATTCAGTGCATCAGCAACGGAATGCAGTGTCGTCGCAAGCATGGCTCCGCTTCCGCTTACAGCCGCAGCTGTCCCTTTAGCAATCGCGAGAACTGTATTGCCAATGGCTGCAATGCCTGAGGATTTATTTCCTTTTTTAAGTAAACTGATAAACGACATAAAAATTGACCACCTCACCCTTATTATTATTTTTATAGTTACCCCGTTGCCCCATTTTTAAATCACGAAAACAAAAAGAGCTAATTCATCATTAGCTCAAAAGTCAACATTATTTCACCAGCGAGTGCTTAAAGGCATATATGACAGCCTGGGTCCTGTCCTGCACCTGCAGTTTGCTTAGTATATTGCTCACATGTGTTTTGACTGTTTTTAAGGCAATGAAAAGCTCGTCGGCGATTTCCTGGTTCGTTTTGCCTTCTGTCATTAACAGGAGGATTTCCATCTCACGGCTTGTCAGCTCTTCATGGGGCAGCAGCTGGTTTTTCTGCCTCATTTTCACCATCATTTTGCCGGTTACTTCAGGTTCAAGCACTGACTGTCCATGATAGGTCGAGCGGACTGCCTCAGCAATTTCACTGGCTTTGGATGTTTTCAGCATATAGCTTGTCGCTCCGGCTTCCAAAGCCGGATACACTTTTTCGTCATCCAGGAAGCTTGTCACAATGATGATTTTAGCTTCCGGCCATTGTTCAATGATTCTTCCGGTCGCCTCAATTCCGTCCATTTCCTTCATGACGAGATCCATCAGAATGATATCCGGCCGCAATTCAAGTGCCAGTTCAATCGCTGTTTTTCCGTTATCCGCTTCTCCTATAACCTCAATATCCGGCTGTGCTGTAAGATAAGAAGACACTCCAATCCGAACCATTTCATGGTCATCCACAAAAAGTACTTTAATCATTGGCCTCACCCTCAGAATTAGTCTTGCCTAAGCAGACATTATTTATATAATTGGAACCTTTACTTCAAGGCGGGTTCCTTTATTTTTCACACTGATGATTTTCATGCTGCCGCCTACTTCCGCTGCGCGTTCATACATGTTCTGCAGACCATAGGAGCCTGCCTTCGTTTCCTCTACATCAAACCCGACTCCATCATCAGCCACCCGGAGTATCGCATAATCATCTCTTTGAATCAGGAGCACTTCAAGATTTTGCGATTTGGAATGGCGGAGGGTGTTGGACACAGCCTCCTGAAGGATACGGAATAAATGGTCTTCCACCCCTTTATCAAGCGGAAAACTCTCCACCTTCCATTCAATCTCCATGGAAACTTTCTGTAGCAATTCGACCAAAAGCTCTTCAATTCCTTCCTGGAGGCTTTTGCCCTTAAGTGCCGCCGGACGGAGGTGCAGGAGAAGGGCACGCATTTCGAGCTGTGACTGATGGATCATTTCCTCCACCATTTTCAGCTGTTTTGCCTGCCTGTCTTCCGGATCCTGCTGGGTTTCAGTTATGGCGGACATCATCATGGACGCTGCAAACATCTGCTGGCTGACTGAGTCGTGAAGCTCACGGGCAAGCCTGTTCCGTTCCTGGGAAACAATTTCCTGCATCCTGTTCTCGATATCTTCCGCTTTTTCGTTTGCCAGCTTTTGGGAGATCTTTGCCTGTTCTGCCATGTTCCTTTGAATCTTCTCGGCCCTGATTGCTATGGACTGCAATTCTTTACCCATTTCCAGAACATTTAATTGCCTGCCTTCTTCAACCTGGTGAAGTATAGTGTCTACAGCAAAAAGCTGCCGGCGCCAGTATATGCCTGACAGCAAACCAAAGATCAGGCCTATGGCCAAGCTTACACTCGGCACAAATATGATAAATGGTATATCAAATATTTCCGTTTCCCAAAGATCCCGCCAGCCTGGAATGGGGAACATACTAAAAAAAGAGGCTGTCAGGACAGCAAGAATGAGGAGAGACATGCCCGCTCCCCATGCAATTTGCCGCTGGATGATACTCATACGCGCTTCACCTCGATATCCCCCGCTGCTATAGAAGTGAAAATTTTAACGCGCTGTCCTGATTGATCATAGCCAGGTGTCTGTAGGTGAAGATGCTGATTAAACATCTTTGATTCTTCGTACTCGAATATTCGGGCCTTACCCGCTATGGCTGAATGACTGACAGTAACCTCTACGTCATAGGGAACAAGCACCTGCACATTTCCGATAAAGTTCCGGATGAAAATGACGGTTTCTCCTTTTGGAATAACTGTATAGCTTAAGTCGATGACCGTATCACCTATACCGGTCTGGATATTGATGTCATTCCATTCATACACCTGCTCAGGCGTTTTTTGCTGGCCGACAAATATATTGGAAAAAAGAGGATTCTTTTTTATGACCGTTTCTTTCTGGAGATTGACTGATGGTTCCTTTAACTGCGGCTGAATCCGTTTAGGTTCTTTTTTGGACTGCCCAAACTGAATCAGCAGGTGAATCAAAATCGCCAGCAGAAAAAATTTCAGCGTCATCATATTGAAAATAGTGATGAGCAGAAAAATTAATCCCAGCCAGAAAAGCCATTTACCGGAGCTCTTAGGCATCCACTTTCTTCCGATATATACCATTCCAATTGGCACAAGAAGAGAGAACACCACGCCGCTGTTAAAAAAGGCTATTTCCACAAAGAGAAAGACAATGCCCAATATGATGATCCAGCTCATATAATCGCTTTTGTTGTTTGTGTTCATGAGGCATCCCCCTTTTGTGTAATGGAATGATTGATTAAAAGGCGCAGTATTTCCACGCCTTCTTAGAATACCATTTTTTGTTCATTAAGTAGCAAGAGTTTTATATCTTTTTTTGGAAAAAGTTTATACAGACAGGGTTTATTTTACTCTCTTAATTTGGGCTGATGCTTACGAAATAACCACTATAATACAGGCTTCTTCTCCATCTCTTTTTCCAGCTGCGCGATGCGTGCATCGATTGTGCTGCGGTGATAGGAGCTTTTCACCTCATGCTCAAGACGGTCAAGATAGGATTCGATTTCCTGGAATTTTGTAAAGGATTTATCATTGTTTTGATCCAGCACCTTATCCATCCGGTGGTTGGCGCGTGTAATATTTTCACGGCCCATCAGTTCCATCCGCCGGATATGCATATCCTTCAGTTTATGCTTCATTTCCTCGTATTTTCTTTCAAGGTCACCCATTTGAATTACCGCCTGGTTCAATAGATCCTTCAAACGGGCTGCACGCTCTTCATACTGCATTTGCTCCTGTGCGGCGAACTGATAGAGTTCCTCCTCACCTGCCTGTGAGGCAACCTCTGCCTGGCGCTTGCGTTTATCTGCAAGGTTTTTCGCCTGATCGTATTCCCGGGTGAATTCTTCCTTTAATGTATATTGACGTTCCAGAAGCTTACGGACCTTTTCGGTTTCACGCTCACATTCACGAAGGTATTGGTTTAATAGTGCAATTGGATTCTTCTTCTCCTTTTTATCCAATGCTTCATGAAGGTCTGCCATTACTGTATCTTTGATTCTTGTTAATAGGTTTGCCATATCGATCTCTCCTCTTTTTAGTTTTTGTTTAATTCTGCCCACTGCTTTTCAAAGCCGGCAAAAGGGTCATTATCTTCTTCCATTACACTTGAGCCAGAATCATTCCACTTTTTATAGACAAGATATAGAACATATGCAGCTGCAAGCCCAAGGATGGCCGGGAAGTTGGAAGCTGTGGCCATCAAAGCAATGAACCCGATGATGCCAAAACCGATTTTCGCCATGGTGCTTTCTGCTTTTAGAAATTGTTTAAATACAAAGTATAGAATCGCCGCACTAACTGCCATACCCACGATTGGGCCAAGATTTGAAATCAGCACCATCGCCGCAATACCACCTGCAATCAATAATCCAAGTTTTTTCATTTTTTGTTTCCTCCTTTCTTGATTTCATCTTACCTGTTTTATAAAAATGCTATAACGAGCCTCAGCTTTATTTTCAAATAAGACCTGAGACGTAGCAGTTGGTCGGCCTCTTTCAACTTAGCTGGGAAATTTGGAAAAAGAATGTACGTTAGTACAGCAGATTGGGGGGTACACATGGGGTATGCAAACAAATAATAATGATGTCTGCAATATGCAGTTTTTGATACATCTAGTGAAGTGGAGGTCTTCCCATGTTTGGGTATGATGATTTTATGAAGTTCATGCAAGCCTTTTTTGTGGTATTCCCTATAGTGACACTCATTCATCTATTGGGTCATATATTCTTTGCAGCCATCTTTGGCGGGAAAGGAATCCGGGTTATTATTGGCACAGGTAAAATCCTGTTTTCAACGAGGTATTTGGAGGTTAGGCGGTTTTACTTCTGGTATGGGGGATGTGAGTATACATCTTTAGCATACAACAATAAACTGACCAAATCTCTTATCTTTTTAGGAGGATCCATTTTAAACATCGCCAGTATTTTTCTTGTCAATTACTTGATCCGAATCGGTATTCTGGATGCAAATATGCTGTGGTACCAATTCGTCTATTTTTCCTTTTATTATGTCTTTTTCGCCCTGCTGCCAATGGATATGGCAGATGGCACGCTTAGTGACGGGAAAGCCATGTACAAGCTCTGGGTTGATAAAAATGAAGATGATTCCTCAGCAGACTGCCAGCTGGTTGATGAAAAAAGATAATAGGCATTCAAAAGGAAGCCCCGATCACCGGAGCTTCCTTTTTCATTAGGCTCTTTTCGTATAAATTGTTGTTTTTCACCTATTAATGTTGCCCGTTGATTTCCGCTACAGGATGCTCGCTTTCCGCGGGGCAGGCGGTGAGCCTCCTCACGCTGCGCGTCTGCGGGGTCTCACCTGTCCTGCTACTCCCGCAGGACTTTGAATAAGCTTCCTTGAGTAAACACCGCACGAAGAAAATGCAAATGCATTTTCGAGGATCTCGCACCTTCCGCTCCAATCAACTCAGTAAATAATATACAAATAGCAACAAACCTTGCGAAAACAGCCTTCTATTATTTTCCTTTCTTGCCGGCAGCGTCCAATGCTGATTGGACCCAGCTGATCAAAGAGTTCTTTCGGCACATGAAAGAATTCTTTCCTGCCAATACTAATGGCGGAGGTGAAGTGTGATATGTATTTCTCATGGATGTTAGGGATTATGTTATTAGCACAAACACAGACTGCCGGACTTCCAGAAGATTTATCCATTGAAAATAACGGCGAATCCATTTCAAATATCAGCAGAATCGACTATCAAATACCTTTTCCCGGGCTTCCTCTGGTAGATAGTGAACGGTTCATTCAGCTGCTCGAGACATTGGATCGTCAGACGTATATTCCGCCTATGAACGCTTATATAGGCGATAGCGGGCGGATCGTTGCTGAGAAACCCGGCAGAATACTGCACCGTAAAGCATTCACAGATATTTTTTATTCATATTTTTATCATAAAGGGCCGGCCAGAATTGAGATTCCGATCCTCCCCGTTTATCCACGAGTCGATCGGGACCTTCTTTCCCATATCCGGGTTAAAATGATCGGCCAGTATGTTACATATTTTAATCCAAATAACACCTCACGCTCTCATAATATTCAGCTTGCAGCCGAAGCCCTTGATAATACTGTCGTGTTTCCGAATGAAGTATTCTCTTTTAACCGGTCTGTCGGCAAAAGAACTGTGGGGAAAGGGTATATGCGTGCTCCGGTTATCGTAAGAGGGGAGTTGTCAGAAGATATCGGCGGCGGGATCTGCCAGGTTTCCTCCACTCTGTTCAATGCAGTTGACCGGGCAGGCGTGAAGGTGCTCGAACGTTATTCCCACAGCAAGAAGGTTCCATATGTACCGCCCGGCCGGGATGCAACGGTAAGCTGGTATGGCCCTGATTTCACCTTTAAGAACCGTTACAGCTTTCCCCTGCTTATTCGGGCAAAAGCCCTGCACGGCCAGATGGTGATCAGAGTATACTCATCTGATGAAATAGATTATGAGCCCCGCCAGGTCCCGAAGGCTTCTACAATGCTGCCGGAAGAAATCAGCATTGAAAAGGAAGCGGTTAAAGAGGATTAAAAACCTTCAATTCATTCGGCTTATACTTCATCTATAAAAAAAGACCAAGGAGCATTATTACCAGCCCAAAGATCGCTGAGACCCGCTTCACGCTTCTGTTCTGCCGGGGCTTCAGGAATAAGCTGATCACAAAACCAACCGGAAGAACAATGCCATTAAAGCTAAAAGTAAATGTTCCTAATAGATAATAACCAATCAGTTTCAGCACCAAGTGTTCTTCTTCCTCATTCCTGCTGCGGAACAAAAGATAAATGCCGGCTGCCCATAAAAGCAAAAAGATAATAATCATGCTTTGCACCCCCTTTAGATACGGTATTCTGTGTTGAGCAGGAAAGTGCCAAAGATAGAAAACACCCGCTCATAAGCGGGTGTTCAACTTTAAATAAGTGGTACAGAAGAGACAATCACGCCATCTTCATCTGCATATACATATTCTCCCGGCTTCCAGTCAATCCCGCCAAACGTGACAGGAATCCTGCTGTCCCCTTTTCCTTCTTTCCGGCTCTTCAAAGGATTTGAGCCAAGTGCCAGGATGCCTGTATCGAGGCTTCCAAGCTCCACTGTGTCCCGAACACATCCATAAATAATTACACCCGCAAGCTTTCTTGATTGAGCAATCTCACCAAGCCTGTCTCCCATTAAGGCGCACCTTTTGGATCCGCCGCCGTCTACTACCAGTACACTTCCCTCTGGAATCGACTCCAGAGCCTCTCTTACCAGCACGTTATCTTCAAACACTCTAACCGTAGAAATGGGACCGGAAAACTTTCTTTTTTGCCCATAAGATTTAAACTCCTGCTGGCAAATACGCAGCTCCTGGCTGTGATCATCACATAAATCTGCCGTTTTAAAATCCAAAAGAGATCTCCTCCTTTAGCGCTTTTGGCTGTTAACCTCTTTATGCCATCTTTCAATACTTCGATATGCAGCAGCCTGTTCCCTCCCTTTTTCATAATCGAAAGGGAAAGATTGCAGTTTTCAGGCATATACCTTTTAGTAAGGACACTTTGCGCTAGGAGAAAAGGGAGGTTAAAGGATGGCTTTAATGTGGGCTATTACAATCGGTTTTATTGTTTCATTGGGGCTGGTCGGATTTATGCTTGTCCATTTTCTAAAGGGTGCAATGGATTCCCGCGATTCCACGACTGTTGACAGGATTCAGAGTGATTCGAAAGAGTAGTGAAAAGAGGCTGCCGGAATTGGCAGCCTCTTTTCTAGCTTTGACAATTTGCACAATAGAACGTTTTTCGTGAAGATATTTCTTCTTTCACTATAGGGCTGCTGCAGCGGAGGCATGGTTCTCCTTCTCTGTCATAGACCCTGCACTGCTCATTATACCCCCGGTTTTGGCATCTCCTTTAAATAAGACCTCTTCCATATACCCCCCAAACTGAATGGCACGGGTTAATACGCCCTTCATGGACTGATACATGATTTTTATTTCATCCTCATCCAATTCATCCGCTTTTTTCATTGGCAGCAGTCCAGCCTCAAAACAGATTTCATCGCTGTAGCAGTTGCCGATTCCGGAGAGAAACTTCTGATTGACAAATGTCGTTTTCAGCATTCCTCTTCTGCTTCCGATCAGTTCCCGGAAGGCCGGAAATCCCAATGTGTGATCCAGAGGCTCCGGTCCCAGATGGGAAAGCTCCTTATCCATCTCTGCATCTGTCAGCAAATGCAGATAGCCAAGTCTTAGTCCAATAAAATAAAGCTTTTTATCACCAAAAGAAATAATAACCTGTTTGGTTCGGTCAGGATTGTCCGCTTCGCTGCCGATATACATCCAGCCCCCAAGCATAAGGTGCAGCAGCAGATTTTTACCGGAGCTCAGCTTGAAAATCAGGTGCTTGGCCCTTCTTTGGATTTCCGTTATTTGCACATTAATCAGCTGACTTTTGAATTGGGCAGGCTGCACATTTATTGATTTTTCGCGGTTCACCTCTACATCAGTAATGACGTTACGGACCAGTTTCTCCGTTAACAGCCTTCTGTAGGTTTCCATTTCCGGAAGCTCAGGCATGGTGTCAGCTCCTTCCTAAGATACTGTTAGCTTAGTATTTAATGGAAGGATTCACTTCATTCCTGAAAACTGTACAATCAATTTTTTTCGTTTGTTCAACGTTTCGTAACAATAGTTTCCAATATTTTGATGTTAGAAATGGTACGATGATGATAAAGGGAGGTTTTTCCATATGCAAAAGAACCGTTCCAGCAATCAGGCTTTAATGTTTTTTATCGTTTATATTGCGTTATTAGGCAGTTTAATTTTTGCGGCTGTATTATTCAAACCCGCTTTTCAACAGGAGCAGCCTTCAGAAATTTCTTCTGCTTTCTCCAAAGAACTCCAGGTTCAAAAGCACAATCAGGAAAAGAAGGCAGCTGAGAACGAAGGAAAATGGCAGCCATCCAATACGTTTATGATCACAGCCATTTCCATCGCCTCTTGTCTTGATATCATTGTTGTGCTTCTCTGGGCCCGTCATGAAAATAAAAAGAAACAGCAGGGGCATTTCTCCAATCCAAATAGGTTGAACAATAAGAAGTGGTTCTGGTACTTGGTTTCAATGGGCATTGTTTTGCCCAAAGATGGCAAGTTGACATTCAGCCTGAAAAACTTCATCTTAACTGTTATCTTTATGGTTTTATTGAAGTTTTGGCTGTTTGACCAGCTCGAGAGCGTCTAAGATCTTCACAGACTCCGATTAACAGCCTCATTCAGCTGTGAAATGATATCACCCGCATGTTCAATGCCCATGGATATCCTTACCACCTGCTTAGTAATGCCAAGTTCTTTGCATACTTCAGGAGGCAGTGCACGGTGAGATGTTGTCAGAGGATGGGATACGGACGTTTCAACGCCTGCAAGTGTCGGCACAATTTTTATCCATCCAAGCTCTTTGAAAAATTTATTCACATCTGCACTCTCACACAATTCAATCGTGACGATGGCGCCGAACCCTTCTTCACCATGGTGGAAAGGATAATAGACTTTGTTTACTTCCTGGTTTTGCTCTAATGCCCTTGCCACCCTTCTGGCATTGGCAGACTGCTGCTTCATTCTGAGAGCCAGCGTTTTCGCTCCCCTGCAGGTCAGCCAGGCTTCAAACGGACTCAGATTTGCCCCGAGGTTTACAATTTTGCCGCGTGCTTTTCCAACCAGCTCTTCATCTCCAGCGAGGACACCTGCAGTGATATCACTGTGTCCGCCTATGTATTTGGTTGCACTGTGGACGACTAGATCAATGCCCTTCAAGTAGGGCTGGCAGTGATATGGAGTGGCAAATGTATTATCAATCAGGGTAACGAGATGATGCTTCTTCGCCAGGCGGACGACTCCTTCTAGGTTTTCAACTCTCAATAAAGGATTTGTGATGCTTTCTGAGTATAAAAGTTTTGTATTCTCCTTAATGGCCCCCTCCACCTGATAAGGATCAGAGAATGGCACAAAGGTTACTTCTATACCGAGCTGTGTCAGCTCTTCCTTGATTAAATGGAAGCTGCCTCCGTACAGGTCATCGGCAGCCACAATATGGTCGCCGCTTTTGACCACAGCAAGCACTCCCGAGAGGATGGCAGATAAACCGGAGGAGGCAGCTGTCCCGGCCGGCGCTCCTTCAAGACCGGCAATTAATTCACCAAGCTCATCTGTATTCGGATTTCCGACCCGGGAATAAAGATAGTTGCCGTTACCCTGATAAAACCCCTCCAGCTCATCAAGATCGCTGAAAGCGAAAGCCGAGGTTTGATAGATGGGTGTGACTTTACTTTTAATATTGCGATTGCTGTTATTTTTTCTATGCAGGACAGACGTTTCGAAATTCATTTGACCTTTCCCCTTTAAAAGAAATAAGTCCAGAGAAATGCCCAGACCTTTTTAATAATAATTAGCTGAATTTATAAAAAATTATATCAATACAGCTTTTATGCGTCAATGAATGAAAGGATTTCTATTTTACTTCCTTCAGAAAGCTTTTAGTCCTGATGCCCGTTCGACGAATGTTTAATGTTGTGTCTACATGTATATCAGCATCAGCAAATTTTTCATCCCAGTTCTTCTCGACTTTTTTGAAATTCTGATAATCCTGTCTCAGCACAACTTCACCAAAACCAAAAATATCAGTACCAAATTCCTGCTGGACCTTTTTGATCGTTTCTGCCACCTTTTCATTAACCTGTTTCTCTGCAATTTGCCCGTTTTCTTCGTATGTTTTTGCTTTATCAAACTGATCGTTGCAATGAGTCCCATCAATATAAGCCTCTGCTCTAATTTTTATATGAATATCAGCTTTTCCATTCTCGAGTTTCCCTTTAATCTTTGTCCTTGTATCGTATACTCTCATCCCCATATAACGGCTTTCGCTGCATTTTACAGTAATCGAGGTTTTATCAATTTTATCCTGAATCCATAAGTAATTCCTTGAATCCTCCAATGTCAGGAACCCTTCCAGCTTATCACCTTTGAAAATAGCCAGCGAGTCCAGGACGACAAGCGCGTCCGGGGTGACCTTCATCATATTTTCCGCACTGGCTCCAGCCTCCGGGTCACCCTTTATCCTGACCGCGGCCATTACAGGCTGACGGCCACGAGCGGTCCATGCCGTAATGACATCATTCATTCTCACTCCCGGGTCTCCGCCCCAATCCTTCATCATCGTGTCCAGCTGAGTATGCAGCTTTAAAGATGTAGATTTCTGGAATTGATACGTCACTTTTAGAACATCAGAACCTTTAGCATCTCTTGCAATCAATATATTAAAATCATCACGGATTTCCCGGTTTCTTTCCAGAAAATCAATGAAATCAATAATCCCCTCTTTTGCAAGCTCCTCTCCTATAATCAGTGTGCGCATGTGAGAATAAATCAGGTGCCTGGACATCCCTTCATTCATTCTATAAGTCAGCTCTGCCAGAGAATTTCCCTCCGCAGAGTAAACGATGGATGGAGCAAAGCCGCTGGCGGTGCGGTTATTCAATTCAGTTGCATTAATCCCTTCCACAGTCAGAATATACTTATCGTTTTCTCCCTTATCCACAGCCATTCCTGTGACAACGGTTATTTCACCCAGTTCTCGCTGATCCCAGCATCCGGACAGCAGTACTGCCGCTAATAAAATGGCGGACATCACACCAGAATTTTTCAATTGGGCTGCTCTCCTTTCATTGGAGGAGGAGAAGGCGACCCTGTCTTTGGAAACTTTTCAGGATTCTGCGTCTTTAAATAAGCCGGCCTCTTCCTCATGCTCCAGATCGGGAATCGGAAAAATACATCCTTCTGCTGCTCGATGATAAACGGGGCCACCGGCGAAAGATATGGAATGCCAAAAGATCTGAGAGAGCTCAAATGGGCCACAATAAAAACAAGTACAATCAGGACGCCATACAAGCCCAATATCGCCGACACAATAATCAGTAGAAACCTTAACAGCCTTGCTGCTACTGCAAAACTATAAGTGGGCGATACAAAATTGGCGATGGCTGTAATGGCGACAATGATGACCATAATATTCGATATAATCCCTGCCTCTGCCGCAGCCTGTCCGATTACGAGAGCCCCTACGATTGAAACAGTCTGCCCGACAGCCCTTGGCATCCGGACACCGGCTTCCCTCAGGATCTCAAAGGTTACTTCCATCAATATCACTTCAATCACTGCCGGAAACGGCACTCCTTCCCGCTGGGCAATAATCCCGAGAAGAAGGGGCGTGGGCAGAAGCTCATGATGAAAGGTTAAAATCCCGACATATAAGGAAGGTGTAATCAAAGCAATCATAAAGGATAAATAGCGGATTATTCTTAAGAAGCTTCCCATCATGAAGTTTTGATAATAATCTTCTGCAATGGAAAAGAAATCGACCAGTACAGCCGGAACCACCAGCACAAAAGGTGTGCCATCAACAAGAATGGCAATTTTCCCTTCAAGTAAATTGGATGCCACTGCATCAGGCCTTTCACTGTTCAGAGCCAGCGGAAAAGGTGTCGCAGATTTATCTGCAATCAGCTCTTCAATATTTCCGGATTCAAAGATAGCATTCACCTTTATCCCTCTAAGCCTTTTGCGCACCTCTCCAACGATCTTTTCATTTGCCGTGCCTTCCATATACCCGATGTATACAGTAGTGTTCGTCTCAGAACCAATGATGAATTTTTCAAAACGGAGGTTTCTGTTTTTTATTCTTCTTCTCAGCAGGCTTACATTTGTTGTAATCGACTCCACGAATCCATCCTTAGGCCCCCGGATGACCGTCTGAGTGCTTGGCTCTGTTATGGACCGGTCTTCGCCGATAGCCATGGAAAGAGAAAGTGCCTTTTCCATATCTTTAAATAAAATGATGATGTTACCATAAAGCAGAGAGGTGATAATCTCATCGAATGACCCGACCAGCTGATAGCCGGCTCCTCCGAGTTTCGCCTTGCATAAAGACTTTAAATCATCCTCTGTTGTTAATTTAAAACCATCCTCTTTCCCGCTGATGGATTGAAGAATCGTTTCCTTTAGCAATTTAGTATCAATCATAGTTGTAAGATAGATAAGCAGCGCATCTTTGCCTTCTGTTTTCAGCTCATCCATGCTTAAATCAACCGTGCTTCCGAACTCTGCGTTTATTTTTTCTTTCAGCTGTTCAAGATTCATGCTTTCAAGATTCGGACCCGGGTCTGCGGTTTCCTCAATTTGTACAGGATATTCGTTTTTTTTGCGCATTTTTAAAAGTGATTTAAGAATACTCAAAACTTCATCCCCTTCGTGCCGGGTTTAGACTTTTTCTTCCGCCTCTTCCATAAAACGGCGATTAATAGAAGTGAAGGCAGTCCGAACTGCAACGGCAAATGCAGGAAATATGGGACCATCTCAAGTCCCTCCTGCCAATGGTCACCAAAATTTACTGATATCAATACAGAATAAGCTGAAACAATCATGGCAGCAGGCAAGGAAAAATACCTGTACGGAAGTCTGAATGTGTATTCCAGGCCCTTCAATCCTGCAAACATAAACACCGACCCCTTTACCAAAATCCCCAGCATCATGATAAAAACAACGAGTGCATCAATTCTTTCGATGAAATTACCGATGGAGACCTCGCGGGCTGAACTGAGCATGGGAAAATTGGAACGCAGCAAAGCATCAGCTCCAAGTGTCACGATCATCAAAAACATGGCAAATAATAAAAGCGCACCCGCAATTGCTACTCCGAGCAAGGACACACGCAGGCAATATTTAAAATTGGTTACTACAGGAAGGATGAGTGTAAATGCAATAAGCTCGCCAAAAGGAAACACGATCAAAGTTGGAAAAAGCGCCTTCAAAACAGGCTTAAGCCCATCTCCGAGCACAGGCTTTATTTCATTTAAATTGGCATTCCCGCTTGCGAATAAAAGGATGGTCAAAAGGAATAAAAATCCGAATAAATAAGGAGTAAAAATTTCTGAAGTTCTGCCAAGGACTTCAAGGCCAAGATATAAAATATAAGCCATGACAAGACAGATGGTCAGCGAAATGATCTCAATTGGCGTTGACGGCAGAATAGCCGAAGCAATCAATTCGCCAAAATCCCGGACCACCCGGCTGGCAAGGTACAGAAAATAAACTACATAAATATTAGAAAAAATAATGGCAATTGGTCTTTTAAAACCAATTTCCATGAGCTCATACAAATTTTTCCCGGGCACCCTGCTGATTAGGAAATAGTAGAATAGCATGATCCCAAACCCAAACATAATGGAGGCTGCAATGGCAATCCAGGCATCTTTCTTGGCATCCCCGCCTACTCCGACAACAATGGCGCTTCCTAAAAGGAAATTGATCAACAATGTCAGCAGCTGGCTGAGAGATATATTCTCTTTTAACATTCCATCACCAATCCCCTGTATGTTCAATTAAGCAAGCGTTTCTATGATGGCCGCTTCTTTTTCTTCGCTTTCAAAAGACGGAAATCAGCCACTGTACTTGAGGCCAATCCAATCAAAACAGTAAAAATAATAATCATTCTTCCTGTGGCAATCTCTGAAAACAGCAGATTCCTCAAAGCTTGGAAAAACGTATAATCAAATATTCTCATATCAAATATAGTGCTCAATATTGCCAAGAGCAGAAAAATGGTCAGATAGCTGAATGTAATCATGACTGTACCCCATTAACATTGGATATTGTATATCTTTTCTCGGTCTGCACATTTTATCCAGAATTAAAGAAAAAACTGCTCAGGTTCCGATATACCAATCCACCTGATTAATTAACAATTATTTGGGTATGGTTAGAGAAGGAGAAATTGTATAGTAACAGGGTTTACAGGAAAAATTATGAATGAATATAACGTAGGAGGACAAATATGACGACATCCAACCACAATACACCCCAATATCCTGAGCCATATTGGAGGGAAGAGGAACTTCCTGCCTTTGATAAGCTCAGAGAAGATGCTCAAACGGACATTGCGATTGTCGGCGGAGGCATTACCGGGATAACGGCAGGGTACCTTCTTGCCAAGGAAGGCTTTAAAGTGGCGATTCTTGAAGCCGGCAATATCCTGAACGGCACCACTGGACATACAACCGCCAAAGTGACGGCACAGCATGGCTTAATATATGATGAATTGATCAGCAACTTTGGTGTGGAAAAAGCTAAACTCTATTATCAGGCTTCAGCAGATGCACTGAATTTCGTCCGGAACACAGCATCGGAAAAACAAATTGAATGCGACTTCAGTAATGAAGAAGCTATCATCTATGCTGTATCGGAAGAGTACGCACAAAAAGTCGATAAAGAGCGGCAAGCCTATGAAAAACTGGGAATCCCACACGGAATGAAGGAGAGCATTCCGTTTAACATCAACACGACTGCCGTTCTCTCCATGCTTGACCAGGCCCAGTTCCATCCGGTTAAATACTTGAAAAAGCTGCTTAAAGACTTTGTGGATTTGGGAGGAATTGTGTATGAAAATACCACAGCAGCAGATATTGAAGAAGGCAGTCTTCCTGATGTCGTAACCAGAGACGGCCATCGCCTGAAATGCAAATATGTCATTGCTGCCTCCCACTTCCCTTTTGCGGATATGAAAGGGTTTTATTTTTCCAGATTATCTCCGGAAAGATCTTATGTACTTGGCGTAAAAATCAAAGAGGACTTTCCTGGAGGCCTGTATTACAGTGCCGATTCACCGACCCGCTCGATGAGGTACACACCTTATAACGGAGACAAGCTTATTTTAGTGAGCGGCGACAGCCACAAGACGGGCCATGGGCCGGATACGATGAAGCACTACGATGCCCTCGAAGTGTTTGCGGAAGAGGTGCTTGGCATTACCGATTATCCTTATCGATGGTCTGCCCAGGATTTATACACACTTGATAAGGTCCCGTATATTGGCCCGATTACATCCAAGCAGAAGAATATCTTTGTCGCAACAGGCTACCGGAAATGGGGTATGACAAACGGGACAGCAGCAGCCATGCTGATAAAGGATCAGATTATGGAAAGGGACAACCCTTATGCAGAGCTGTTTACGCCATCGAGATTCCAGGCTGACCCAAGCATCAAAAAATTTATCGCGGCCAATACGGATGTTGCCGGACAGCTGATCAAAGGCAAGCTTGAATTCGTGCCAAAAGAAACAGGAGATCTGTCAAATGATGAAGGCGGCGTCGTGATGATCAAAGGCAAGCGGACAGGGGCATACAGGGATCCTGAAGGCAGCCTTCATCTTGTGGATACAACCTGCACCCACATGGGGTGTGAATGCGAATGGAATCATGGCGACCGAACATGGGACTGCCCATGCCACGGCTCCCGCTTTTCCTATGATGGAACCGTTGTGGAAGGTCCGGCTGCCAAACCGCTGAAGAAGGTTGAAGAATAAGATATAAATAATTGAAATGAAATGTAAAAAAGACAGTCTTCTAATGGGAAAACTGTCTTTTTTTATGCATTTTCCGGGGATTTACTTGCCAGTGATGGAGATGGTACGAATTTATGCAGATAGCTCTTTTTATTTTCGGATAGCGGCAGCAAAAAAATCCCCCTTTAAAAAGGAGGATTCAGCTCAATCAGTCCTGCACGTTGTTTTCTTTCTTTTCTTTGCTTCCGGTTGTGAATTCTACAAGCTCTTCGCTTGTGCGCTGCGGTCTGTGTTTATTGTTATTGCGCTGTGCATTGCCATTTCCACGTTTGGTTCTGCCCATATTCTCATCTGCTCCTTTTTTTGTTTTATCAGGAGTAGTATGAGTCAATTATGGAGCAGTTATTCTGATGCCAGCACTCCAAGCTCAGGTCCTTTTCGATGTCTGGTAGCCTGTTCAAAGGCATAAGCAAGTTTGATCAGGAGCGGTTCACTGTAAGCAAGTCCTGTAAATGTGATGCCCACCGGCTCTCCTTCCGGGGTATACCCTGCCGGTACTGTGATGGATGGATATCCCGCATTTGCAGGGATGCCTGCTCCATAATTATTCGGGAACACGATGGCATCCAGATTATGCTCCTGCATCACGCAGTCAATGCCCTGTTCTCCTGAAAAATAAATATCCTTCTCTAAAGCTGATAAATACGCTGATTCAATCAAATTTCCGCTTGTTTCCTCCGCTTCAATCAGAATGGATTGACCGTATTTCAAGCACTTTTCGCTGTTTTTTTCATTAAATTCAATGACATCGGACAGGGTGCGAATATGCAGGTGCGGTTCGACAGTCCGCAGATAGGCATTCACATCCGCTTTAAATTCATAAGTCAGGACATCGTAACTCCACTCCATTTTAGTGGAAGGAATCACTACTTCATCGACAACCTCTGCACCCAGTTCATTTAACCGGGCTACAGCTTTATTCATAACGGCGAGCTTTTCAGAACTTAAGTAGTCAAAATAAGTATCTCTGGCAATGCCGATTCGTGCTCCCTGAAGTCCATTTTTATCAAGGAAGATGGTAAAATCCTTCTCCTGAAGATCCTGATTTGTCAGGGTAACCGGATCATTTTCGTCAGAGACTGCCAGCACGTTTAATAATAAAGCGGCATCCTTTACCGTTCTCGCCATTGGCCCGGCAGTATCCTGGCTATGGGCAATCGGAATAATCCCGGTTCGGCTGACAAGTCCGACGGTCGGCTTTATTCCGACGAGAGAATTCTGGCTGGCAGGACTTAATATGGAGCCTGATGTCTCCGTTCCAATGGCTGCAGCTGCAAAATTAGCGGCAATGGCGGCACCGGATCCTGCGCTCGAACCTCCCACATCAAATTTCCCCGGCCCATAAGGGTTTAAGGTCTGTCCGCCGCGCGAACTGTACCCGCTCGGCATCCCTTCTGTCATAAAATTGGCCCATTCTGTCATATTCGTTTTTCCGATAATGACAGCTCCCGCTTTTCTCAATTGAGAAGCCACAAATGAATCATTTTGTGCATAGTGACCCTTCAAAGCAAGTGACCCGGCAGTTGTCTGCATTTTGTCTCCTGTATCGATATTATCCTTTAACAATATGGGTATTCCATGAAGAGGGCTTCGCGGCCCCTTCTTTTCTCTTTCCGCATCAAGAGCAGCTGCAATATGCAGTGCATCCGGATTGAGTTCTAAAACAGAATGAAGGTTTTTATCCAGCTGTCCAATTCGGTTCATATACATCAATACAAGTTCTTTGGAGGTAATTTCCCCATTCTGCATTTTTTCCTGCAGTTCATCTATCGTGGCTTCAGGCAAATAACCATCATGAAAACTCTTTAGCCTCGGATTCTCCATCATTGATTTCCCCTTATTCTTTAGTGAAATAAAGCTCCACTTACTAATTCGCTTAGAAAAGGAGAAATTCCTTTTTATAAAAATGCCAGGCACCAATTGATATGGATACCTGGCTGTTGATCTTTATACGATTTGGCCGCCGCGCATGATTTTCTTTTCAGCAGTGAGTCCCAGTTCTTTTGCCATTTGTTTAAGTTCGCTCTCTTCTCTTTCAGTGACGAGAGAAATAACGGTTCCGCCTGCGCCGAATCTTCCTGTTCTTCCCGAGCGGTGGACATATTGATTCATATCCTTCGGGAAGTCGAAATGTACGACATGGGTAACTCCTTTGATGTCCAGCCCTCTTGCCGCAACATCTGTGGCAATCAGCATATTCGTTTTGCCCGTGCGGAAGTTCTTGATGGCTTTCTGCCTGTCAAATTTGCTCAGGTCGCTGTGCAGAGTGCTTGAAGAGATATTTTTAAAATCAAGCTTTTCTGCCATAACGGTTAGGTTGCCGATATCCTTGACAAATACCAGTGCCTTTATGTCTTCAAGCCTTGAGATCTTTTCGAGCATTTTGATTTTATCCCGCGCTTCTGCCACAAAATAAATATGGTCCACACCTGCAGCCTGAATGGTTTCATCCTTCTCAACACGAATGACTTCAGCATCAGCTGTCAGTTCTTTTGCAAGCTGCTCAACAACCGGCGGCAGTGTCGCTGAAAACAGCAGGACCTGGCGTTCTTTAAGTGTAGATTTAACAATGTTTTGAACCGTCTGAGTGTGTTCCTTAACGAGAAGCTGATCGCCTTCATCAAGGACAACGGTTTTGACTTCATGCATTTTCAGCTTTTTCTGTTTAATCAGCTCCAGCACCCGTCCGGGCGTTCCTAAAGCAATATGCGGATGCTTCTTTAATTTTTCAAGCTGCCTTTTCACATTGGCTCCGCCGATAAAAGAAGCTGCTTTAATTCCGCTTCCTTCTGCCCACTTTTGAATTTCCCCCAAAATTTGCATGATTAGCTCCTGGGAAGAGGCCAAAATAACAGCCTGGACGGCCTGTTTATCCGGATCAACTTTTTCAAGGACCGGCAGAAGGTAAGCAAGTGTTTTGCCTGTTCCAGTCGGGGACTCGGCAATAATATCTTTGCCTTCCAAGGCAGGAGGAACCGCCTCTGCCTGAATGGTCGTCGGCTGTACAAATGCAGACTTTTTCCATGCTTCCTGGATAAACGGCTTCATATCTTGAATGATAGATTGTGTCATAAGTAACTCCTTTTAAACTTTTCTTCACAATTATTTTCTAGCCTATAGTATAGCCGATTATGAAAGAAAAGAGTACCGGCATATACAGCTGGTACTCTTACTCTCAATATTTAAAGCTAAAGCATCAACCGGTGGCTCCGCATCTGGCTTAATAGGCAGTTATGAAAAATTCCTATTTCCGTCCTCAGCCTTTTCCTTCAGTTCATTAGCAAGAAGGGACAGGCTTTCGGTTGTATGATTAATTTCCTGAATGGACTGAACAATGCTGTCGAGGTCTGTTTTGTTGCGGCCGAACATGTCCAGATACTGTTCCATTTCCATTTTCACAGTAACAAGCCCGCCTTTTACCTGCTGAATCTGAGCTTGTGATTCTTTTGTTGAAAGATTCATGGAGTTCATCGTATCAACCAGCACGCTGATTTGATTGTCGCTTTTTTCGATTTGTTCCTTGATATGGCTGCTCATCTTCTTAGAGTTTTCTGCCAGTTTTCTCACTTCGGTTGCCACTACGGCAAATCCCCGGCCTTCATCACCCGCCCGGGCCGCCTCAATTGATGCATTCAGTGCCAGCAGATTCGTCTGATCGGCAATATCTTCAATCCCTTTTGTCATCGTGATAATTTGCTCAGAGATTCCTTTTAAAGCTTCAATTCCGCTTATAGACTGCTCCACATCCTGAAGGACTTTATTGAAAGCATGAACCATCTCATCCATTTGTGTTTGGTTGAGGTTAGTCAGGTTCAGCAAATTTTTGCTGCTTTTTTGCGTTGTTTCGGTTTCACTGCGGATTTGATCAGCTTTCAAGCTTGTCTCATTGATCGAAGCTTCCGTTTGCTGTACCGAGGCTGCTACTTCCTGGCTGATAGAATTTAATTCTTTCTGCAGATGAGCATTTGAAGCATTTAATTCATTGAGTTCATTCATTCTGGCCTGCAGATAATTTTCGACAACCAGCTGGGAATCAAGATTGATGATATGTGTAAGAGCCAGCAGTGCGTTCGTCAGCTTCTCAGGATCCTGGTGCAGTTCCGCTACGATCTTAGGCACCAATAATGTATTAATGGCAGAATAGGTGGCCAGAAACCACTCAACTGGAAGACCAGCCCCGTTATGGGTATTGCCAATCCTCGTTCTCATCGCAAAGTATTCATCATCCAGATTGCCGCTTAATAAGCTCTGGAAATATTGGACGTATACGCCATAGAGCCTATCCCTGCTTGTATTTTTTTCAGCAATTCTCTTTAATGGCGACTGTTTATAAAGATGATCCAGAACTTTCTGGAGCAATTCATCCAGCAGGGGTGAAATCACCGGGTTCAGATCCTGAAGTGTTTCAAGATGCTTTTTTGAAAAGCCCATATACCACAATCGTTCATTAATACGCTGATCTTTTACTTTAACTGTTTCCTCTGATTCTGGAAAGTTCATTTCCGGCTGAAAAAATGAAGATGGATTCTTCACTTTTAACTGAAATAGCATAATAGTGTCCCTCCGGCTCTTTAGCCAATTTGTACATGTTTTGTATATATTATGTATAATTAATAGGTAAATAGCAACTATTAACTCTTTATTTATATCGGGTCAATAGTCCTTAATATAAATAGAGGATGCACATTATATGTACATCCCCTGAAATTCTATTATTTTGCCTGCTGCTCTATAGGTAACATAAGGTTCACGATGGTCCCTTTTCCCACTTCACTCTCAAATAGGATCTCCGCCTTGTGTTCATCCATAATCTGCTTGGTAACCATCAGTCCTAAACCGGTTCCATCCGGCTTCGTTGTATAAAATGGATCCACGACCCGTTCCATACTTTCTGCATCTATCCCGCAGCCTTCATCTTTAATGCTGATCAAAACCTGGTCACCCTCCGCCAGTTGGGCCGAAATCAGGATTGTGCCGCCTTCTGCCATAGATTCCATCGCATTTTTGATCAGATTAATAAAAGCCTGCTTCAGCATATGTTCGTCACAATGAACTTTAGGAAGGGATTTAAGATTCTCTGTTTCAAAACGGATATTCTGATTGGCTGCCTGTTCTTTAATGATTGCGAGGACGTATTGAATCACTGCATTCAGTTCAACCCTTTTAAACATAGGCAGCCTTGGTTTGCTCAGAATCATAAGGTCATCTGCAATCAGATTAATGCGGTCGATTTCTTCAATCATCATTTTATATCGATCCCTGTCTTCAGGGTATTTTTCCATCTGCAGCTGAGTAAACCCTCTTAATGCTGCTAAAGGATTTCTCACCTCATGGCCCACTGCTGAAGCCATCTGTCCAACAGCAGCCAGCTTTTCCGTCTGGCGGAGTTCCTGGAAAACATGTGTCAGCGAGTGAATATATGAATAGAATCGGTTCAGCAGAACATAGGAAACACTCGAAAAAATGACCATAAGCACGATTGGCACCATTACCTTCTGGCTGCTCAACAGTAAACCAGCCAAAAGATACTTCCCAATCATGCCTCCGGATACGATCCAAAAATAGCGCTTATTCACAAAAATTGGCGCAAATATAATAAATAATAGTTCTACTGCGCTTCCGCTCTGGAATTCCTTCGACTCACCAAGATAGATCAGCATGCTGTTACTAAAATCTATCAGAAAAAAACCTGCAAAAAATAAGTATTTTACCTGAAATGGGCGTTTTGTCCTGATTAGATAAACCGCTAAGGGCAAGATCAAGATAATAGCCAGGTAATACACCCAACCAAGCCCGCCATATGGCAGTCCGATAGTGCCGCCTGTATTGAGGGGAAGCAGATAATAATAAAATAAATCATAAAGTGCTAATATAATATAAAACAGCCAGATAAAAAGGGTGACTGCTTTTGTTTCTTCTTTTATCAGAGTATCTTGATTAAAGCCTTTCATTTTTACATGCTCCTTGGTTAATTCTAGTAATAATAGCCTTAAGGACTATTATATACGTTTGTGTCGAAACATGTAATATTATGTTATATTCTTAAACTTCAAAAAACCGACCAAGGTATTTCCTGGCCGGTTTGTGTATAATAGCTAAGGTTTTAAGATGACTTTGATGCAGTCATCTTCATGGTCATTAAAAATCTTATATGCACGATCTGCTTCTTGGAGGGGAATCTGATGAGTAATGATCGACTTTGGATCAAATTCCTTGTTCGTGATTTTTTCGAACAGCTCTGGCATGTAGTGCACAACAGGTGCTTGTCCCATTTTGATGGTAACATTTCTCGAGAAGAATTCCTCCAGCGGGAACATATTATATGTCAGCCCGTACACACCTGTCAGCTGGACGGTCCCAAATTTACGGACGGCTTTTGTCGCCATTTGAATCGGGCCAAGCGTTCCCCCTGCAGCTTCAGCTTCTGTTCGATTTTTTCCACTGCGGATTTCTTTCCATCCATACCCACACAATCGATGACCACATCAGCTCCACCCTGGGTGATTTCTTTCAGATAAGCTCCCATGTCATCATATCTCGTAAAGTCATAGACCTCCACATCATTAGTGAGTTTGGCGTGGTTCAGACGGTAATCAAGATGATCGACCGCTATTACCCGCTTAGCACCTTTCATCCAGGCAAATTTCTGGGTCATTAACCCGATGGGGCCGCAGCCAAGGACGACGACTGTATCTCCCGCTTTTACACCTGAATGCTCCACACTCCAATAAGCTGTCGGCAGCACATCCGATAAAAAGAGCAGTGACTCATCCTCCAGCTCGCATGATTCCGGTATGACAAAGGGCATGAAATTGCCAAATGGCACCTTCAAAAACTCTGCCTGGCCGCCCGGATGATTTCCATATTTCTCGGTATAGCCAAAATAGCCGCCCGAATCGTTATGGGGGTTGGAATTATCACATTGGCTTTCCATTTCATGCTGGCAGTAGAAGCAATGCCCGCATGACACATTAAATGGAATAACCACCCTGTCGCCTTTTTTTACCCGTGTCACATCAGGGCCTGTCTCCTCAACAATTCCCATCGGTTCATGCCCGATAATATACCCGGGCCGCAATGGCATGTTTCCCTGATATAAATGAAGGTCCGATCCGCAAATGGCTGTTGACGTGATCCGGACAATCACATCATCCCTTTTTTCAATTCTGGGATCTTCCACATTTTTTACTTGAATATCTTTTGCTCCCTGGTAAGTTACAGCTCTCATGCTTCACACTCCTTAAATGACTTAGTAGGCTATACCCTCCGCACAGTTTTATTAACACCATTTATATCCATTTTATGAATTGAAAAATTTTCCTAAAAAGTTAAATCTCTAATAATATTAAAGAAATAGTACGAAAGACCAGTTTAATTATTCTGAATTTTGTAAATATAATAGAGTCACAGCTTTTCCGGCTGTGATCAGTACATATTTTGAGAGGAGATTTTGAATGAAGAAAAAAAGAATGATTGGGTCAGCAGTATTAAGTATGGCAATGGGGCTTTCGGTGTTTGCATCAGGGGCATTTGGCCAGCAGGTTGAGAGCAATGAAACCTACCGGGTCGTTATTCAGGGACCAAGTGCGGAAAAGGCTAAGGCGAAATCGAACTACGGAGTACGGTGGGATTTTGGACAGAAAGGTTTTACTACAACGGTCAATGCTAAACAGTATCAGGCACTTTTAAAAAATAAAAACTTAAAGATTGATAGAGTTGATGAAGTTAAGAATACACCTGTCACCGCTGCAAAACCTGGATCGGGGGCAGCATCTGCTCCAACTGACGGTACACCCTGGGGAATTGAAGCCATTTATAATGACAGTTCCATCAAAAGCACTTCAGGCGGAAATGGGGTAAAAGTGGCCGTGCTGGACACAGGTGTAAATACAGCACATGCTGACCTTGCCGGACAAGCCGAGCAGTGTAAAGACTTCACACAAAGAAAGTCGCCTTTAATTGACGGAAGCTGTGGAGACAAAAACGGACACGGCACACATGTTGCTGGTACTGTACTGGCTACTGGCGGAGCTAATGGACAGGGTGTTTATGGCGTAGCCCCAGACGCAGATCTCTGGGCATATAAAGTGTTAAATGACAGAGGATCAGGGTATTCTGATGACATCGCAGGAGCTATTCAGCATGCGGCCGATGAAGCAGCCCGCACAGGATCTAAGGTGGTTATTTCCATGTCATTAGGTTCCAGTTCCAAAAATTCATTGATTACAGATGCAGTTAATTACGCCTACAGCAAAGGTGTGCTGGTAGTTGCTGCAGCCGGAAATGATGGTCCCGGAGACAACACGATCGGCTATCCTGGTGCATTGGTGAATGCTGTTGCAGTGGCGGCACTTGAAAATGTCCAGCAAAATGGTTCATACCGTGTTGCAGATTTCTCATCACGAGGCAATCCTGCAACTGATGGCGACTTCGTGATTCAGGAACGTGATGTCGAGCTGTCTGCACCAGGCAGAGCGATTGAATCCACATGGTATGATGGCAGCTACAGCACCATCAGTGGCACATCCATGGCTACTCCTCATGTTTCCGGATTGGCTGCTAAGATCTGGGCCCAGAATCCATCCATGACCCATGCACAGCTTCGCACCGAGCTTCAGAACCGGGCTAAGCAAAATGATATTCTTGGCGGAACAGGAGCTGCCGCTGGTGACGATTATGCGTCAGGCTTTGGCTTCCCTCGTGTAAAGTAAGAGATTAATAGAAAGGCTTGGACATTTACGGTCCAAGCTTTTTTCGTTTATTTTTTATTTTACTGCAAAAAAAAATGCCCGGCATCAGCCGGACATCTTTAATCTTTCTATTAAGATACTTTTTCTTCCTGAACTTTGTAGCCTTCTTCCCAATACTCGGCGTTTTTGATGCCCAGTTTAGTAGAGTTAAACACTGGATCAAGTCCCTGCTTTTTCTGTGCTTCATAGTCTTTAAGCGCAAGCAGTGCAGGTTTGGCAAGAATCAGAATGGCAATGAGATTTAGCCATACCATTAGACCAAGACCCGCATCCCCAAGTGCCCATGCAAGGCCCGCTGTTTTGACTGCTCCATAGAAAGTTGATGCCAGCAAAACAACCTTCAATATATGAGTAGCAAATTTAAGGTTTTTCCCTTTTATTAAATAAGTAACATTCGTTTCTGCCATATAGTAATAAGCCATAATCGTTGTAAAAGCAAAGAAGAACAGGGATACAGCAACAAATCCTGCACCGAATCCAGGCAATACGGATTCAACAGCGGCCTGTGTATATCCTGGGCCTGCTTCTACACCAGGCAGATGCTCAACAACGAATGTCTTGCCATCTGTGCCAACAGTATTGAACATACCAGTGAACAAGATCATGAAAGCTGTTGCGGAACACACGAATAGCGTGTCAATGTAAACTGAGAAAGCCTGAACCAGTCCCTGCTTGGCCGGATGGGAAACCTCAGCAGCAGCAGCAGCATGGGCTCCAGTACCCTGACCGGCTTCATTAGAGTAAATTCCACGCTTTACTCCCCATGCAATTGCACTTCCGACAAGCCCTCCAAACATGGAGTCTGCAGCAAAAGCACTTCGGAAAATCAATGAGAATACGGCAGGCAGTTCACCAATATTCATCCCGATAATAACTAATGATACTAGAATATAACCAATTGCCATAAAAGGAACAACGTATTGGGCTACTGTAGCAATACGCTTAACACCGCCAAAAATAATTAAAGCTAAAAGTGCGATAATAATTGCGCCTGTAACGCTTTTATTGATTCCAAATGCGTTTTCCATTCCCAAAGCAATAGAGTTGGATTGAATGCCAGGCATTAATATCGCCATTGCAAGCAAAGCAGAAATGGCAAAAAGAACGGCAAACCATTTAATCCCTATACCTTTTTCAATATAAAATGCCGGACCCCCGCGATACAGCCCGTCTTTCTTTTCTTTGTAAATCTGGGCAAGCGTTGACTCGATAAATGCCGTAGCCGCTCCGATAAAAGCCATAGCCCACATCCAGAATACAGCTCCAGGTCCTCCCATAGCGATTGCAGTTGCAGTACCTGCGATGTTACCAGTTCCTACACGGCCTGAAAGAGCAATAGATAAGGCCTGAAATGAAGATACGCCCGATTCGGAACTTTTCCCCTGGAACATTAGCATAATCATGTCTTTAATATGTCTGACCTGCAAGAATCGCGTGAGGATTGTAAATAGTAATCCTATTGCAAGACAGATGTAGATAACAGGTGTACTCCATAATATGCCATTTAACTGATTAACCAAAGCTTCCAAACAACTTCCCCCTTTTGAATATATATTCTGAATCTTTTTCCTATTAGGAATTATAGAATAAATGCTGTTATAAGACAATGTTTTTTTTACGGACTGTGGTAATAATGTCATAGAAATTTTTGGATTCCCTGTGCAAAGCCGTTTTTATTATGGATAAGAGGATATATAAAAACTAGAATGAAGCATACCCCTTCCTATTTTTTGTCATTTTCGTTATTATATATTTAGGGAAACGAAATGTTGACCGGAAAGAAGTGTTTCAAATATGGTAAAACAGACGAAAAGAAATTTAATGATTATGTGGTTTGCCAATTTCTTTGTGGCAGGCAGTATGACAATGGTGCTTCCCTTTATTTCATTATATATAGAAAGCTTCGGCGATCATTCTCCAACCTATGTGCAGCATTGGTCAGGGTGGACGTTTGCCATTACATTTGTAACCGCATTTCTTTTTTCTCCTGTGTGGGGAAGAATAGGTGATCTTTTTGGGCGAAGGAAAATATTGATTCTATCGGGAATCGGCATGGGGATATCCATCTTCCTGATGGGATATGTGACTAACGTCTGGCAACTGTTTTTTCTAAGGCTGTTTATGGGGATTTTTACTGGCTTCATCGGTATGTCCCAGGCATTCATTTCTACGCAGACACCGAAGGAAATTGCCGGCAGGGTGATGGGGACACTGCAGACCGGAAGCATTACAGGTTCTTTGATGGGTCCTCTTCTTGGCGGAGTCCTCGCAGATTTATTCGGTTTTGCAGATACCTTTAAGTGGACCTCCATCGCCATCTTAGTTTCCGCTTTTCTTGTCTTTTTCACAAAAGAACACAAAATCCAAACACAAAAGGGCGAGAAAACGCGGTATTCAAGCAAGGCGGTCATTCAGCATATTCTCAGCCATCCTGTCCTGCTGACAGTTATGCTGATATCAACTCTTGTTCAAATTGCACATTTCAGCATCCAGCCTATCCTATCCCTATATGTCAGTGAATTGCACGGACCGGAAAATCTGGCATTTTTTGCTGGAATTGCTTTTTCAGCTGCAGGGCTTGGCAATCTTCTGATGGCAAGGCAATGGGGAAAATCGCGGATCAGCATGGCTATATTAAAACGCTGGTTGTTCTCCTCTTCCTCGCAGGCGTGTTTTATCTGCCGGGGGGATTTGTCTCAAACATGTGGCAGCTGGTTCTTGTCCGCTTTGCACTTGGTGTCACCATCGGGGGCATCATCCCTGTCCGAATCGCTTATATCCGCCAGGAAGCGCCGGTTGCTATGCAGGGTGAAGTGCTTGGGTACAACACAAGTCTTCGCTTTTTCGGGAATATCATAGGACCCGTTATTGGCGGTATGATCTCTGGCTACCTTGGCTTTTCGGCCGTATTTGTCGTCACAAGCTTCCTCCTCATCCTGAGCGGACTGATTCTGCTCGGAGCGATGAACCGCCATCCGAAGCTTGCGAAGGATTCTTCTTATTAAATAAAAATGAAGCCGGCATCTCTGCTGGCTTCATTTTTATTTCGCTGCATTGCTTGCAATATGGACAGCATCCCAGACACCCGCAAACGGCGGTGCATAACAAAGATCCACCATGCCAAGCTCTTCTGCTGCCATATTGTTGTGGATGGCAACGGCAAATACATCGATTCGAAGGACCACTCCTTTATTTCCGATGGCGTGGGCTCCGAGTATTCGGTTTGTTTCTTTCTCACAGATCAGCTTGATCCAGATAGGAGTCTGATTCGGGTAGTAAGATGGATGGTCTGCAGCTTTTACGAATTCCGTTGTATAGCCTATTCGAAGCTTTTTGGCATCCTCCTCGGAAAGTCCCGTTCTTCCAAGCTCCATATCAAAAATTTTAATCGCGGCACTTCCCAAAGTTCCCACATATTTTTCATGACTGCCGGCTATATTGGCCCCAGCCAGACGGCCGCATTTATTCGCGTTTGTTCCCAGCGGTATATAATCATTTTCTTCAAGCACCTTGTGATAAACCTGAGAGCAGTCCCCCGCCGCATAAACCCCTTCAATATTCGTCCGCATTTCACGGTCGATGATGATGGCACCATTTTCCGCCGTCTCTATTCCCGATCCTTCCAGAAACTTCGTAGCAGGCTTTACACCTACAGCAACAAGCACTAAATCTGCTTTATAAGTGCCTTTATCCGTTTTGACACTCTCCACTTTTCCATTGCCGCTGAAGCTCTCCACCTTTTCTCCCAGGTTCAGATCTACGCCGTTATCTCGGATTTCTTTTTCAGCAATATCGGTTATTTCCTTATCAAAAGGAGCTAAGATTCTCTCACCCATTTCAATAACTCGCACATTTTTGCCAAGGGTTTTCATCGCTTCGACCACTTCGATGCCAATATAGCCTCCGCCGACAATGACAACATCTTTCACTTCCGGTTTGCGTGATATTTCTTTTAATATCAACCCATCTTCGAGTGTCTTCAGCACATGAATGTTCTCGAGATCGGCTCCAGGAAATGGGGCATGATCGGAAACGTGCCTGTTCCAATCATCAGCTTGTCGTATGTATCTGTAAAGGTTTTTCCTGATGCAAGGTCTTTAACCGTTACTTCCCTTTTGTTTGTATCCACTTTTAAAACTTCATGCTGCAGATGTGTTTTAATGTTCCTCTCAGCAAATTGCTCCTGTGTTCTTGCGATCATTTTACGGTAATCATCATTTTCGCCGGAAATGTAATACGGAAGACCGCAGGCTCCGTAAGATAAGAATTCACCCTTTTCATAGACGGTAATTTCCGCTTTTTCGTCCATTCTCCTTAATTTCGATGCGGCTGACATACTTGCAGCCACCCCGCCAATGACCAGCAATTTCATCGGAATCTCTCCTCACGTTTCAAAAAAGTATTCAAGATAGGTTTCGTTAAAAGGTTGAAATTATACAGAATTTCTATACCCTTATAGCTATCCCTTTTTGGCTATTTTAAAACGTTTTTCAGAACTTCTTCTGTTACTTTCCGAACGATATTTCCAATCATTTCTTCTGTCATGCCAGGAGCTGTCCGGATTTCCTTATCACGTTTCGGAACGGGTATTCCGCCTGTATGAATGCCCATTTTTTCACGGATTGAGATCAGCTCGGCAATTTGTTCTGTACTTAGTTCGTTTGACTTTTGAATGATGTGATCAGAATACATCAGCATGAGTGCATAGTGTTCCAATGACTCCATCCGGAAATAGGCCTCTGTTATGTCCCTTCCCCAGGTTAGGGCTCCATGGTTCGCTAGAAGTACAGCATTGTAATCCCTGCAATATGGGGCAATCGAGTCTGGAACTTCCTGTGTACCCGGTGTGGCATACGGGGCTACTGGCACTTTGCCAAGCAGGACTACTGCTTCAGGTGAAACGGGTTTTTCAAGGCTAATTCCGGCTATGGCAAACGAAGTGGCCACAGGCGGATGGGCATGGACAACCGCCTGTGCTTCAGGATTTTCCTGATACACTCTAAGGTGCATCTTTACTTCTGAAGAGGGCTTCAGCTTCCCTTCCAGAATATTGCCTAAAAGATCCATCTTAACCATCATATCCGGTGTCATAAACCCTTTGCTCACTCCGGTTGGTGTTGTCCAGAGTTCACGGTCATTCACTTTAATGGAAATGTTTCCGTCGTTTGCAGCAACGAAGTTTTTATTGTATATTCTTCTGCCGATTTCGCAGATGAGTTCCTTTGCTTCCTGGTCATTATGATATGTATTATTACCAGCCACGGCTGTCAGCTCCCTTCCTATTCACATCCACTCTATTGTATATTCAAAATTAATTTGTTTCAGCATTTTCTATCAGTTTTCATGTTTCGCTAAAATTTGATCATTTCCGCGGAAATATTTATAAAAAACCGCCTGATCCGAGATCAGACGGTTTTCGGGGGTATGATGCTGTTCGTTTATTTTACGCGAGGGTACCCGAAGCCTGACGCGTAGTCGTCACCAGTTGCTGCTCCGTATCCGCCTTTAATGTCATATTTCTTAGCACGGTTTTGAAGCTCTGTGCGAAGCTGAGTATGGCTCATGGACGGGCTGGATGACCAAATTTTCGCTGCTAGGCCTGCTACGTGAGGTGTAGCCATGGATGTACCGCTGATCGTGTTGTAGCCTCCGTTATACCACGTAGACTCGATGCTCGCACCAGGAGCAGACACTTCCACGTCTTTTTCCTGAATGACATAGTCACCGTCTGTGTTAGGATTTCCGCGGGATGAGAAGTTGGCTACACGGTATGTACCGTTTTGCTGAACGTTTTCAAGGGCTGCAACCGCGATCGCATTCTTCAGAGCTCCAGGATAGCCGATTGTATTAGCGCTGTAGCCAGAGTTTCCTGCTGCGGCAACAACAAGGACACCTTTGCCGTATGCGTAATCAACCGCACTGCTGATGAGAGAATCCTTGCCGCTTGAACCAAGGGACATATTAATGACCACTTTAGAGCCAGTACGGGATGCTTCGTCAGCTACGTGGCGGATTGCTCCTGCAATATCATCTGAATATCCCGAGCCGTTATCGCCAAGTACTTTATAAGCCCAGAGCTTTGCCTGTGGAGCTACTCCATAAATGCCCTGTCCATCATATCCGCCATGCGCTAAAACCGTCCCGGCTACATGTGTGCCATGACCCTGGCGATCCGTACATGAGCCATTTACAAGCGGGCTGGATTGAGTGAAATCCTTACATTGCTCTGCAGAGCCTTCCAGGTCAATATGACTTGTATAAACGCCTGTATCAAGAACAGCAACCTTAATGCCGCTTCCGCCTGACGTACTCGTAATGCTGCTGTTATTATAGATTGAGGCAATTCCCCATGGTGTCTGATCACTTGGGTAACCAGCTGCCTGGATGGAAACGGAATCTTTCTTGGACGCCTCTGTTCTGGCAGTATCAAGAGTAACTTCGCTTACTTTTTCAATTTTTAAGTTCTTATTTTTCAGGAGTGCCTGGTATTGCTTTGCATTAACCTCTGCAGTCATGCCATCGCTGCCAAAATCCCAACGCTTGTCCACCTGTGAATTCACACTGGCTTTAGCATTTGCCGGACCCTGGATCAATACCCGGTAGGTTTCGTTTTGGGTCTCCGGTTCTTTTGCGAATGCCCCCGCTGTGAAAACTGATAAACCCATGGTCATACTTAGAAGTGCTGCTCCTAATGCCTTTTTTTTCTTCATCCTTTTTCTCCTCTCAAATCTATATTTTTTCTGTCGATTCCTGTTGTATTTAAAGTATATTTAAAATATTCAGACTCTAACAATATGCTAAAATGTTTAATTCTCAGACTTTAGAATCAGGCATAGAAACATAGCTTCTAAAAAAGTAACAGGTATTTTGACTGATTTACAAATTTTTTCTACGGTCAACATGTTGTTAAATTCATAATATTTCCATACATAAATAAATTACCCCAAAAAAATTAGTTCCTTTGATAGATACAAAGAGTGAAATTACACTTCATTTTTATTGATGTCAGGGATATTTTCCTAGTTAAACGCTTTAAAGATATGAAGAATAAAAACCCTCCTAACCGCTTGGTCAGGAGGCTATTTCTTCTTATTTGAACATCTTTGGAAGGCTTTCTGTGTATGGTGCATACGCGATGCCATTTTCCGTGATAATGCCTGTGATCAGTTCACTATCTGTTACATCGAATGCGGGATTATAGGTTTTTACACCCTCTGGCGCCATTGGCTTTTCGTACCATTTAGAAGTAATCTCATCTGAATCTCTCAATTCAATATGGATATCGTCCCCTGTGTTGCATGCGAGATCAACTGTTGACAGCGGAGCACAAACATAGAAAGGTATATTATAATGTTTCGCTAGAATCGCAACGCCGGATGTTCCAATCTTATTGGCTGCATCCCCATTTGCTGCAACACGGTCACAGCCGACAAGTACCGCTTGAATCCTGCCTTCTTTCATGATGATGCTGGCCATATTATCACAGATCAGCGTGACATCCACACCTGCTTCTTCGAGCTCCCATGCAGTCAGGCGGGCCCCCTGCAGAAGCGGGCGGGTTTCATCGGCGTATACTTTAAAATCATATCCCTTTTCCTGCCCCAAATATATTGGAGCAAGAGCTGTCCCATATTTAGCGGTCGCAATTGTTCCGGCATTACAGTGTGTCAGAATGCCCCATCCAGGCTCAAGTACAGAAAGCGCGTACTGTCCGATTGACTCGCAAACTTTTTCATCCTCAGCACGAATTTTTTCTGCTTCCTCTTTCAGAGCCTGCTTTATTTCCTTAGCAGCTTTGCCTTCTTCTTTCTGGAAACGGGCTTCCATGCGGTCGAGCGCCCAAAACAGATTGACAGCAGTTGGCCGTGATGACGCCAAGTATTCTTTCGCTTTTTTAAAATCCAGATAAAGTTCTTCATAGCTTTCTGCTGCTGATTGCTTTGTGCCCAAATAAACACCGTAAGCCGCGGCAATTCCAATGGCAGGTGCACCTCGGACCTTTAAATGATAGATTGCATCCCATATATCCTTTAATTCTTTCAAATGCAAAAAGTTCTTTTCATTCGGCAGAACTGTTTGATCTAATAGAATGAGTGTATTGTTTTCATCGTCCAATCTGACAGACTGGATGACATCCACTGGTTTCCCCATCATGCTGCCTCCTCTAGAATCTTTTTTCACAGTCTTTCAAAGTACGCACAAAATCCTCTCCTGTTTTAATAGATTCCCTATCCATAATAAACATTTTTCCTGCTGCCAGACAAATCATTTCTGCTGCAGCTCTGCTGGTGTAATCTTCAATGGATGTGACATCCTTTACAGATGCCAGCCCGATAATTCTCCTGCATAATTCAAGTCCTGTGACGGCTGCTGTGTCACGCAGGATTGTATCAAGATAGTATTCCTTAAAGCCTTCATAACTGGCAGTTTGTTCAGTTGCCTTCTCATCCCAGGCCTGCAGGAATTTCGTTTGGAACAAGTCAATAATATCTTCTATTGTGTTTTCAAGATAACCAAGCTGGTCGGTTCTTGCTTCATCTTCAGTGATGGTATATTTCGCGTTTACATAGGCAAAAATCAGGTTGGCAATCACGTTTCCGACATCGTATCCGGCCGGGCCATAAAAGGCGAACTCAGGATCAATGATTTTAGTAGAATCTTCTTTTACAAAAATTGAGCCTGTGTGCAGATCGCCATGAAGCAGGGACTGGGCATTGGTCATAAACTCAAATTTAAGCTTTGCCGTTTCAAGCTGAAGCTTTGGATCCTCCCAAATTTCCTTTTTGGCAAATTCCCTGGTGCCTTCAAACACTTCATTTCTCACACAATCGTAAAACGGTTCTGTGAAGACGAGATCCTCTGAAATTTCGCATAGTTCCGGGTTTGTGAATTTTTGGACGAGCTCTTTCTTTTCCTTATGTCCCATTACGACATCGGACGTAAGCAACAGGGTATTTACCAGGAAGCTCGAGATATGGTCAGCAAACAGCGGGAATTTTTCATGCTGCATGAAGGCTGTTCTCATAATAGTGTAATCTGACAGATCCTCCATTGCAGTACAATTCATTACTGGATCGTAGTTAAACACTTGTGGCACGAAGCCTGGAGCGAGCTTGTTTTGCAGATCAAGAATTTCGTATTCAATGCGGTTGCGGTCAGGAGACAGCTTAAATTCATCTGATATTCTGGCAACCGGTCCGGCCTGCTTGATAATCAGAGACTTCTTGTGTTTATGGTCAGTCAGCCTGAAAACATAGTTCAAATTGCCATCTCCAATTTCCCTGGAGTCCAATTCAGCATCCGGAGCAAAATAATTCAGCCTCGTTTTGGCATATTCAATGGCTTCCTGTTCAGTCATCGTAAAATAAGCGGATGTAAAAACAGTCATGCAAAAAGCCTCCCATACGAATCTTTTTAATAGTATCTATTATTTTGTTAATTTAATATATTATAAAATATCTAAAAACTATTATGTGGCCTGGGGTTCGACAATCGTTTTTTAAATATTCCACTTTTAAACTTCGAAAAAAAAGCCGCTTTAAGAGCAGCTCCATTCATTACCGCTATTTAATGCTTCTAATCGCCTGCAGGACGTTCGAGTATACTTCAAGGGATGATAGGTCAATGCCCAGTGTAACGGCTCTTTTTGCCAAATCCGGTCTGACACCTGTGGCAATGGTATTGACTCCAATCAGCTGGAGAATATTCCGGATATCAAAAATATGATTGGCAATTTCAACATCTATATTCACCGTGCCGGAAAAATCGATAATTAAGGTTTCGATTCCCAGCTGGCTGACCCGAGGGACTGTCTTCTCAATGATGATTTGAGCTCTGTCATAGTCTATGCTGCCGATCAATGGAAGTATTGCAATGCTGCCCTGAATTGGTACAATGGTTGCAGACAGCTCATTTACCTGGGATTGGGTCTCTTTTAATTGTTCTTCGGAGTGCCGTTCAAAGGCAAATACGGTCTCATTAACACTGATGTCCAGCATAAAGTTCACTTTTTTGACAATAGTAATAATTTCTTCAGCCGTTAATTCAAACTTTTTGCTAATATCATTTAATCTATCAGTAAAAACGAGGCGGGTATCCGGATACCGGATGACGATATCAGAAATTTTTCCTCCCTTGGAGGCAGCCCGTTCGCCATTTCCCTTGCTCCATTCAACCAGTCCTTCAGGAATCCTCTCATTGCTGCTTGCAATCATCGTTCCCAGGAACTTCATAAACTCCACATACATCGAAACGGCAGCCTTAAATTCCTGTTTTGGAATTTCAAAACCAAATCGTTTTACGATTTCTGTAACCAGCTCTTCTGATAATACCTCCGCATTTTGAGTAAGATACGCTGAAACTTTATGAATAGGCTCCATGTGTATATATCTCCCCTCTTATGTCTTGCTTCGATTATATCCTACTATATCTTCAAAATGACAGAATGGGAAATAAATAGGAAGATTTCCCTAATGGGAAAGACCGCTGTTTTCAAGCTTTTTATAAATACTGAGAGCCTCTATTAAAAACTCCCTATCATACCCTGTCTTTTCATGAATCCGGGCCGCCCATTCTTCAATAGATTCTGCGGGAGCATCATGGTGCAGGCCTCCTGTGGTACTGAGGAAACTTTTCCAGTTATAAAATTCCCAGTGTGCGGTTTCGTCTTTATAGGAAATCCGCTGCTCCACCAAAGCTTTTGGATAAATCGTGTTTTGCGATCTTTCGGCTGCTTCCAGAAAGGATTTCAGTTCAACCGGATCCGTATCATAACGTTGCCGCGATATTTTACCGTTAGGGCGGTGATAGGCAATTTCCAGCTGCCCGCTTTCAGATGAAACCTGGACATCTGCCGCAGGGAAAAACCCGCTTATCCTTTTGGTAGTAAAATCCCGGGCCTTTGAATCAATTAATATGGGCTGCAGCCATTGGTCGCCCAGATCACATAGAAAGCGGCGGCCTTCTTCATCCACCGCCACCACTGCTGCATGGGCAGAAGGTGTTTTCAATTCGTGGCCAACCGGATATGCCTGAATTCCTGCCTCTTTAAATTCGTGCAGAAGCCATATCGCGAGGTCAAAACAGTTTCCGGCAATGCCATATTGGGCACGGTGCTCCTGCATTAAAGAAACATCCCTCTGCTTTTTCGTTCCTGCTTTATCGTAGTACCATGCTTTTGTCAGAGTTTCCATCGGAAAGCGATCAAAGTTTCTCCAGACTGACAATATCGAATGGGGAGCGTTCAACCTCATCATCCTTTCAAATACTTACCTTTTACTATTCTTTTTTCATTGTAAAATTCCTCTTCCTTTTGTTTAGAACGCAAATTATGATAGAGTATTTTCAGAAGAAAACATATAGAGGAGGCTTCATATGGCCAAATACAGAGGATACATAGGCACATACACTAAGGGTGAAAGTGAAGGGATTTATTCATTTGTACTGGATACAAAAGCAGGCAAAATTTCCGATGTCAGGACGGTAGCACAATTGGATAATCCCACCTATTTGACAATCAGCCGGGATAATCAATTTTTATACTCGGTAGCCAAGGAAGGCGAATCCGGCGGAGTGGCTGCGTATCGTCTTGACAGCAGCAGCGGTTCACTTGAGAAAATCAACAGCCAGGTTTCTGCCGGATCCCCTCCATGCCATGTCAGTGTGGATTCTTCCGTGCGCAATGTTTTCAGTGCAAACTACCATAAAGGGACAGTCGAGTCTTACTTAACAAATGAGGACGGCTCTTTAAATCCTGCTGTTTCGGTTATGGAGCATAGCGGATCAGGCCCTGACAGCAGGCAGGAAAAACCGCATACTCACTATGCCGGGCTGACTCCTGACGAAAAATATTTAGCTGCAGTTGACCTGGGAACAGACCAGGTGATTTCGTATGAAGTGAATGAAGGAATTCTGAAGGAAAAAAGTATCCTTTCCGTAAAGCCGGGCAGCGGACCCAGACACCTAGTGTTCCATCCAAATGGCAAGTATGCCTATGTGATGACCGAGTTTAGCTCTGAAGTTCTTTTACTTCAGTATCATGAAGATGGAAGCTTCGTTCAAAAGCAGGCTATTTCCACGCTTCCGGAAGGTTTTAAGGAAAATAACCAGGGAAGCGCCATTCATATCTCAAGAGACGGCCGCTTTGTTTATTCGGGCAACCGAGGGCATGACAGCATTGCTGTTTTCTCTGTCAATCAGGATAATGGGGAGCTTGCATTTGTGGAGCATACCTCTACAGAAGGAAACTGGCCGCGTGATTTTGTGCTCGATCCATCTGAAAAATTCGTAATTGGCTCAAATCAGAATTCCAGCAATATTGTTTTGTTTTCGAGAGATGAAAACACAGGGAAGCTCACATTGCTTCAGTCTGATGTGAAAGTGCCGGATCCGGTTTGTGTGAAGTTTTTACATGTATAAGACAATGAAAAGAAAGAGCCCGCAAAGGCTCTTTCTTTATATTTTAAACTTCATAGCCTTTTCATGGAGCTCCTGTGCCATGTCTGCAAGGACACCTGTTGCGGATGAAACTTCCTGAATGGCAGCGCTCTGCTCTTCTGTTGCACCCGCAACCTCCTGAGTATGCAGCGCAGCCTGAATTGCATATTCATCAACCGTATTAAACGAATCTGACAGCTGGCTTGTGCTAACCTGTATCTTTTTCATTTTTCCGGACACAAGCTCCATTTGTGCATACGTTTCTTTTACAGCAGCTGATATCCCATCGAAGGAATTCCAAGCCTCACCAAAAAGTGTGATTCCCTCTTTTACTGTTCCTTCCCCTTTTGAAATGGATTCAACCGCAATTTTGGTTCGATCCTGAATGTCGAGAATAAGTGAAGAAATTTGTTTTGCAGAAGCACTTGATTGCTCAGCAAGTTTTCGGACTTCATCTGCAACTACTGCAAACCCTTTGCCGTGCTCTCCGGCTCTGGCAGCCTCGATTGCAGCATTCAATGCAAGCAAATTGGTCTGATCAGCAATCTGACTGATAATCGATAGAATCTTCTCGATCTCTGCAGACTTTTCATCCAGCATATGAATAATTCTGCCAGTCTCATCTGTGTTTTGGCTGATAATTTCCATCTGCTTAATTGCACGATTAACGATTAGCATACCATCTTCTGACCTGGCAGCTGTATATTCAGAGGACTGTGCGACTTTTCCAGACAAAGAAGAAATCTCCCGGATATCTTCTTTAATTTGATTCAAATGTTCGCGGGACTCGGCAACCTTTCCAGCTTGGCCTTCCGTCCCTTCAGATACTTCCTGAATGGATCCTGCAATTTGGTCTGTTGCCTTTGCGACTTCGTCCGCATTTGCATTCAGCTGTTCTGCAGAGGCTGCCACCTGCTGAGAGGTATCTATCACGTTGGTTATCAGCTCTTTTAAATGATCCATCATTTCGTTATAGCTTGATACTAGCCTGCCGAGTTCGTCCTGCTGCGCTGAATACAGTTTATCGACTGAAAGATCACCTTTTGCCAGTCTATACATGCCTGACTGAAGTGCTCCAAGCCGTTTTATGAAATTTTTCATAAAGATATAAACAATCAGCAGTCCGGCCAGCACAGATAATCCGGCAATGATTAAGGACTTATTCAGAATATCTCCTCTTATTAGCAGAGCAAGCTTGTGCATATCAAAATCAAGCCCTGCCACTCCCGCAATATTCCCATTTTCATTTTTAAAAGCTTTCGCTAATGTAATAGTAGATTTCCCTGTGCCAGTGTCAATATAAGGATCAGTCCAGATTGCCTTTCCATCTGCCTCCTTCGCACTTAAATACCAGTCACGCTGCCTGGGATCAAAATCCCTCAGGTCTACTTCTGCCGGCGGGATATTTGAAAGGTAAAACTCTCCCTTACCCTCTGTTGCAAAATATAGATTTAAGGTGTTTCCGTAATCACCTGCTTTACTGCTCAGGTAGGTTTCATAGAATTGTGTTTTCAATGGATCATTGGCTGCCGGCATATTTGTAATCTCTTTTGCCATTTTATCCGGAAATGAGTATGTATTTGACTTCATTTCTTCCGAAACAGTTAATTCTGTTAAGAATTGTTCATAATCTGCAAAAATTTCCTTGAAATCCGGATTGATTTCCTCCAATGAGCTCTTGGGGATGATTGCATATTCAAGCACTTTAGTCTGCTGATACGATAAAAACCCGATTAGCATTAACGGAACAAGTAAAAGCAGGATCATAATCAGGCTCATCTTAAACCTTAAAGATTGATAGAATTTCATAATAGCCTCCAAAGTCGAAACATGTAGAATTTAAGGCTATTCTACCACTACTAATGATTCACAACAACAAATTTTTAGAATGTTCTCAAAACTATTTTCCTATAATAAAAAACACCTCTGTTCCGAGGTGTTTAATTTTATCTAATCGTAAAGGCAATTTTCCCCCATTGCTCTGCGTTTGCGATTTTTTCAAAAGCCTGTTCATATTGTTCCAGGTGAAATGCCTGATCCAAAACCGGCCTGATTTGATGTTTTTCTATAAACTGGAGCATTTCATGGTATTCCTCTGCACTTCCCATTGTTGAGCCAAGCAGGTTTTGCTGAGCGTAAAAGAGACTGCGGAGATTGAGTTCCAGCACATCACCTGTAGATGAGCCAAATGTTACGATGGTACCGCCGTTGCGAAGGATTTCCAGAGATTTATTAAATGTAGCAGGACCAACCGATTCAATGACAAGATCCACCTTTGCTCCGCCAAGAGCTTCCGTCCAATCTTCGCTGCTGTTCAAGGCTTTATCTGCACCAAGTTCGAGAGCCTTCCGGCATTTCTCCTCTGAACGTGAAGCCACATAGACGGTAGCCCCTGCCGCTTTTGCGAATTGCATTAAAAAGGTTGCCACTCCCCCTCCAATTCCGGGGATAAAAACCTTCATGCCTGCCTGAAGCTTTCCTCTAGTGAATAATGCTCTGTAGGCGGTTAGTGCTGCAAGAGAAAGGACGCCCGCTTCCTCCCAGGTTAAATATCCTGGCTTGGGTGCTGTGTTTTCAGCCGGAATTATGATGTATTCCGCAAATGTGCCATGAAACGGCAAGCCGACGATTTCAAAGCCGGCCGGCGGTGCCTCGCTTTTTTCCTTCCAGCCGAGTCCGGGATTAATGATGACTTCATCGCCTGGCTTCATGTCTGCAACGCCAGCTCCGACTGCGTCAATAATTCCCGCCCCGTCTGAACCGATGACAAGCGCAGGATCTTCCGGCTTGTGGCGGTTCGGGACAAATAAATCCCGATGGTTCAGCCCTGCGGTTTTTACTTTCACCCTGACTTCTCCGGCCCCCGGCTCAGGCTTTTCAATTTCACCATAAGATAACCCGGCGAGACCAGCTTTTCCTACATGAATGACCGCTTTCATTTCCTCCACCTGCTTTTCTTTAAAAATTTTGTCTATTCCATCATATCTTGAAAAGGTTTGGAGAAAAAAGTGATTTGCCTAGTTCAGCCTCAGTTTCACAAACTTTCTTTTTCCTGCCTGAAGAACTAATCCGTCTGTAATTTTCACGCGCAGCTTTACATCGCTTACTTTTTCTCCGTTTAAGCGGATGCCGCCTCCTGCAATCATTTTTCTGGCTTCTGTTTTGGATGAAAGCAGGCCAAGACCGGCAATCAGATCCGTAATGAGCATTTCACCCTCCCCCATCCATTCGGTCTCCGGGATCTCATCGGGCATGGCTCCTTTTTGGAAAATGGTTTGGAAATACTGTTCAGCTTTTTCGGCTTCGGCTGCACCATGGTACATGCGGACAATTGTTCTTCCCAAGAGCATTTTGGCGTCACGCGGATGAAGAGTTCCGTTTTCCAGTTCTTCTGCGATTTTCTGTTTTTCGGTCACCGGCAAATCTGTTGAGAGATTGAAGTATTTTACAATCAACTCATCCGGTATGGACATTGTTTTGCCGTACATATTATTCGAATCTTCATCCACACCGATGTAATTGTTTTTCGATTTGGACATTTTCTCTTTGCCATCCAGACCCTCAAGGAGCGGCATCAGAATGACGACCTGCTTTTCCTTTTGGAAATGCTCTTGAAGATGGCGTCCCATCAGAACATTAAAATGCTGGTCATTGCCGCCAAGCTCAATATCGCTTTCAAGAGCAACCGAGTCATAGCCCTGCATCAGCGGGTAGAAAAACTCATGAAGCGAAATCGGCTTACCTGTGGCCAGGCGCTCTGAAAAGTCATTTCGTTCGAGCAAGCGGGCAACCGTTATGCTTGCAGACAGCCGGATCACGTCTTCAAGCTGGAGGTCAGAGAGCCATGCTGAGTTGTAGTGAAGATCGACTTTATCCATGTCCAGCACTTTGCTGAATTGCTCGAAGTAGGTTTTGGCATTATGCTTCACTTCCTCATCTGTGAGCTGATTTCGGGCTGCCGATTTCCCTGTCGGGTCGCCAATTTTCCCGGTAAAATCACCAATAATCAGCTGGATGACGTGTCCGTTGTCCTGGAACTGCTTTAATTTATTCAGCACGACCGTATGGCCGAGATGGACATCCGGAGCAGAAGGATCAAGCCCAAGCTTAATTTTTAAAGGCTCGTTAAAAAAAATGGATTTGGCTATTTTATTCTTTAGCTCTGCTTCAGGCAGAATCTCCTGGACACCATTGCGGTAAACCTCCAGCTGCCTCTCTGCTTCAAGCTTTTGTTGTGCTGTTAATTTTTCGAAAAAATTGTCCATGATTTCCATCCTTTCTGTTTTTGGAATACAAAAAACCACGCCCCTAAAGAAAGGGACGTGGTTAACGCGGTACCACCCTTATTGAAGATTGCTCTTCCGCTCAGCGGATTAACGGTCCGGGCCGTTCCCTGCTACTTCTGTTCACAGAGAAAGTTCAAGAAGGTAATTCACTGTTATCTATGTGCTGATTTTCACCGGGCATCAGCTCTCTAAAACAGGGAGAGAACAGCTACTGATTTCTGTCATTACTTTAAAATTTGAAATTTTTATTATTTTAGCGGAATGCTTTGGAATATTCAAGTGTTTTTTTAAAATCTAAGAAGTAAATAAACCAGGAACATACAATGCCCCTGGTTCATGATTATTTCGTTAAGATAATGGGTCCTTCTTTTGTGACAACAACGGTATGTTCACATTGGGCGACATGGCTTTTATTTGGTGTGACGAACGTCCAGCCGTCGCTCATTTCTCTTACTTCTTCATCTCCGCTTGAGATAAACGGTTCGAAGGCTACTACCATTCCTTCTCGTAGCAGCTGCTTATCCCATGGATCAAAATAGTTCAGGATATGGTCGGGCTTCTCATGAAGGGAGCGGCCGACACCGTGGCCGGTCAAATTCATGATTACGTTGAATCCATTGTTTTTTGCCACTTTATGAACTGTTTTACCAACAAGGCTCAGCTTGCCGCCCGGCTTTAATTTTTTCAGGCCTTCGTCAAATGCTTCCTGTGCTGCACCACATAACTTTTGCAGCTTCTCGTCCTCGCCAACAACAAATGATAGGCCTGTATCTGCGAAATAGCCGTCCTTTGATCCTGAAACATCAATATTTACCAGATCGCCTTCTTTTATTATGCGGCTACCCGGAATCCCATGGGCCACTTCTTCGTTCACGCTTATGCATGTGAACCCTGGAAAATCGTATTCTCCTTTAGGTCCTGAAATTGCTCCGTGCTTTTCAAATAGCTCTCCAGCTAGGTCATCAAGCTCCTTGGTTGTTACGCCTGGCTTGGTTTTTTCGATCATCACATCGCGAATCTCCGCGACAATTTTGCCGATTTCCTTCAGTTTTGCTAATTCTTCTTCGTTTTTTACAATCATACAGAATCCTGCCTTTTCTTTAGTTGTTATTTCTCTATTATAATCTAAATGCAGCGCGCTTAATAAGATTTCGCATTTTCTCTTGATAAAAACCTAATAATTAGCAGGAGAGTGATAAGGCCAGTTAAGGAAAACAGCAAGATTTCAAGCAGATAGCCTTCATTTTCATTTTCTTTAACAGGGCTTGGTGTTGTTGCTTCTTCATTTATAATTTTTCCGTAATAGTCCTCATGCCCTGATACAATTCTGCCATCCTGCACTTGAACCATTCCATTGGGGCCAGCAACGGGGACAAGAAAGCGTGCCTCCTTTGATTTTTCCAAAAATAACAGGAACTTGCCGCCCTCCTGCTGAAATTCCTCAGCCCATCCATCATCGAATATATCAATGCCTGCCGTGATGTTTTCTGCCGCTTCCCCTTTAAAAACCTTTTCAACATGAAACTGCCTTCCATAAAAATTACTCTTGCTTGATTTTGGTTTACTTTTAAAATTATATGTTCCCAGCACAATGATTTGTGAGCGGGATTCGACCTCTTCCGGATTTAGTTCCACCCATTTTGTTGCCAGTATCTGCGAACCGCCTGGCAGCATAAGCAGCATCAGTATTAAAAACACCTTTTTCATTGGTTTCTTCCTTGAATTTCTTCTATCCCAGGCCATAATAATTTCCAGTTCTTTTTTTCAATTCGTTCCAGGTAAACTCCAAACAACTTGCTATCTTCAGCAAACACAGGTGTGGGCTTTATTTTAAGAGCAAGCAAGTCCTCGATCCCCCATGGAGCAGTTAATATAATATTGTTTTTGTCATCAAGCTTTAATCCAAGGGCAGTAGCCGTTTCAGGAAATTTTGAGATCGCATCCACTGATGATGTATATGGGGAAAGGTCATTAATGAGATGCATTCTTGCCTCATTTTTAACTGACCAGGGCACTTTGGGCAGGAGGGATTTAAGCTTAGACTCCAGTTCCTTTTCCGTTTCTTCGCTAAGGTCACTCTTATTAAAATAAACGACATCCACATCCGGCAAGTGAGTTCTATTACTGAATCCATGAAGAGTATCCCAGACTTTTGCCCTCACAAAGCCGGCACATACCCACCAGTCAGGGAGGTCTAATGACTTTGCGGCTGTTAGGATGTTCCTCATCCATTTGTCCTGCTCTACCAGCTTCACTATATCTTCTTCAGTCTTGATCAGCATGTTCCCTCTCCATCTCCCGAATTGAATGCAGTACGCGCCTGTAGTAGTAATCCTCATGCGGAACAAAGTCCTCTTTGCGCACTGCAATGGCAGAGGTGATTCTTTCATCTCTTTCAACCTGAAACCCTTCTGCCTTAATATGTTCTCTTGCCTCAAACCAAAGCTCATAGAAGTCCTCCAGAGCAATCCGGTAGATTCCTGTTACTTCTTCCGGCTGCGGGTTGAACTCCTCCAGTGTATGGACGCTGTCATAAAGAAATACATGCGCCAGTTCTTTGTCGATAAAATTTTCTTTCTCTGCCATATATTCAATGACACCCAGTGGCACCAAATCCGCAAAATCAACATGAATCCCCAGTTCTTCCTCCACTTCCCTCATGCCGTCCCTGACAGATTCATGGCTCATGAGGTGGCCTGCAGCCGTTATGTCCAGAAGACCGGGGTAATCCTTTTTGTCATTGCTGCGGTATTGAAAATAAATATATTCCTGATCATGTTCCCTGCTGACAAACCAGCAATGGAAAGTTTCATGCCAGTGGCCTTTTTGATGGACCTCTTCACGGGAAGCTGAACCGATTTGTTTTCGGTTATCGTCAAATATATTAAGAATTTCTGTGTCCAATTACTTGGCCTCCTCTTTTAGATAAACTAAATTGTAGGGATACCCAGCTTCCGGTTCTCCTGTAAAGCTGCAGATGTTTTTCTGGGCTCGGCGGATTTGGCCATCCGTCAAAAAAACCGTCAAGCATATCTGGTGATATTCCTTCTATATTTACTTTATATTCGATCATTTTGTCAGCTCCATTATTATCAGAAAAAAGCAGTTAAAAATCCTGCTAACAAGATATTTTCGACAATTATTTATAAAATGCCTGCGATTTTTTTGAAAAATTCAAACAGGCCATTTTTCATTTACTCTTTAATCCATTAAAATGATGATAATAGACTTGGTTAAAGGGGCATAAGGGATGCTTGAACTGCTGATTACAATGCTCGAGCGGCTTGGAATCATTGTCACCATTGCGCTGATTCTGACAAGATTCCGCTTTTTCAGAGAGATGATTTATGGTGAAAGATTAAAACGGCAGCACGAGTATAAAGCCATTCTTTTTTTCGGTTTTTTTGGCATCATTGGAACCTATTCCGGATTGGCCTTTAATACAGACACACTGCAGTTTAACCGCTGGGCATCCGAGCTTGCTTCTGATGAAGCCATTGCCAATTCCAGGGTGATCGGGGTCGTGCTCGCAGGATTGCTTGGCGGCCCTAAAGTAGGAATTGGCGCAGGAATTATCGCTGGACTCCACCGGTTTACGCTTGGAGGCTTTACCGGGATTGCCTGCGGGCTGGCGTCCATAGTGGCTGGGCTGCTTGCCGGCTTTTTCCGCCGAAAGAACGAGCATGTGAAGCTATCATCAGCTTTCTTCATTGGTGCTGCGGCTGAAGCCGTGCAAATGCTGATTATCCTTGGAATATCACGGCCCATTGAAAAGGCGGTGGCGCTTGTCGAAATGATTGGGATTCCTATGATTTTAGCCAATGGGCTTGGCAGTGCCTTATTCCTGCTGATCATAAAAAATGTCATTAACGAAGAAGAAAAAGCAGGTGCTTTTCATGCACAGAAAACGCTGCGGATTGCAGACCAGACCCTTGCCCACCTTCGGGAAGGCATCAATCATAAGTCCGCTCTGGCAGTCTGCCTGATTTTACATAAGGAACTTCAAATGAAAGCAGTTGCCATCACCAATCACACTGAAATTCTTGCCCATGTCGGCCTTGGAAATGACCACCATCGTTCCGGAAGCCCGATTCAGACCCAGATCACACGGGATGTCATTCAACACGGTGAAATTGCTGTTGCCAATGACCAGTCCATTCATTGCCGGGAGGAAAACTGCCCACTTGGTGCAGCCATTGTCGCTCCTTTAAAGCTGCGCGGCGAAACAATCGGAACGCTGAAGTTTTACTTCACTTCGGAAAAAGAAATGACAAATCTCGTGATGGAGCTGATTTCGGGACTCAGTGTACTCCTCAGCAATCAGATTGAAATCGCTGAAGCTGATAAAGCCTTCCAGCTGGCAAAGGAAGCTGAAATTAAAGCGCTGCAGGCGCAAATATCACCGCACTTTTTATTTAATTCATTAAATACGATTATCTCCCTTGTGCGGATTGAACCTGCCCAGGCACGGAAATTGCTTGTTTCACTCTCCCATTTTCTGCGCCAGAACCTGACGGCCACAACTGTCAGCTTTACAACTCTTGAACAGGAACTCAGACATGTAAAGGCCTATCTGTCAATTGAAGAAACCCGGTTTGTGGATCGGCTCGAAGTCATATACGACATTGAAGAAGATGCCCTATTGGAGAGAATCCCGCCGCTCACTCTGCAGCCGATTGTGGAAAACGCGGTAAAGCATGGGATTAAGAACAAGGAACAAGACTGTATCATTATGATCAAAATTCAGAAACAGGACGGAATGACGATAGTAAAGGTGAAGGATAATGGACAGGGAATGAGCCGGGAAAGAGCCGAACAGCTTGGCAAGGAAACCCTGCAGTCAGAATCGGGATCAGGACTTGCATTGTACAATGTAAACCGCCGGCTGACCATGATGTTTGGTGAGGAAGCTTCGCTGCAAATTGCAAGCACGCCGGGCATAGGCACTGACATCCAATTCGCCATTCCGAAAACGGAGGAAAAAGCTGATGGAAAAAACGATCCGAGCCTTAATCGCTGATGATGAACGCTACAGCAGAGATGAATTAAAGCATTTACTGGAGGAATTTCCTGCAATTCAGGTTGTCGGCGAGGCTGAATCAGGTGAAGCAGCGGTGATGAAAGCCATCCAGCTTCAGCCGGATGTTGTTTTCCTTGATGTGGAGATGCCCAAAATGAATGGGATGGAAGCAGCCCAATCCCTGCACGAGCTGAAAAAAGTGCCGCTTATCATCTTTGCAACGGCCTACCCGCAGTTTGCTGCTGAAGCCTTCCGCTATGAAGCGACCGATTATTTACTGAAGCCCTACGACGAGGATCAGCTCGAGCAGACCATCAGGCGAGTGGAAAAATTGATTGGCGCCAAAAAAGAAAATGATATCGGCAAGCCGGCGGGCAAACTGGCTGTTGAAGAAGATGGGGAAATTTTATACCTGGAGCCAAAAGAGATCCTCTATATCGGCCGGGACGAAAAAGTATCCCGGATTATCACCAGGACCGGAGAGCATGAAACCAAAACCCCGCTGAAGGACCTGGAGAGCAGGCTTTTACCCTTCTCTTTTTTCAGGATTCACAAAAGTTACCTGGTGAATCTGGATTATGTAACTCGGCTGACCCCCTGGTTTAACGGGGCCTATCAGCTTGAGATGGAAGGCCGGGAAGAACTCTTGTCTGTGAGCAGGAACTATGTGAAGGCACTGCGGGTGCGATTGGAATTGTGAAAAGCATCGGGGACGGTGCTTTTTTGTTTTTTTGGTGGGGGGGTAGCTCAAAATATAGCGAATTTTCGAATCATTCACATCTTTCCATGCATCTTAATCCCCCTTCATTGCCTTTTAATCTTCATTTTTTACATGTTGGACACAAATTGTTCAAATTTTCTCCTTCTTTTATATAATTAATGTAAACGCATTCATAAAGGGGGATTAATATGATTACTTTTTTATCCTGTATTGCACTTTTAATTGTAGGTTATTTTACGTACGGCAAGTATGTTGAAAAAGTGTTCGGTGTGAAGGAGGCACGAACAACACCTGCCTATACACATGCTGACGGTGTGGATTATATCGCCATGAGCACGCCAAAGAACTCGTTAATCCAGCTGTTGAACATTGCTGGTACCGGCCCGATATTCGGTCCGATCATGGGAGCTCTTTACGGGCCTGCAGCTTTTATCTGGATCGTGGTCGGCTGTATTTTTGCCGGTGCTGTTCATGACTATTTAACAGGAATGATTTCCATCCGCAACCGCGGCGCACATTTGCCTGAGCTTGCGAGCAAGTTCCTCGGGAAAGTCATGAAGCATGTTGTGAACGCTTTCGCTGTTCTGCTTCTGTTATTGGTTGGTACGGTGTTTGTTACGACTCCGGCTGATCTGCTTTATGTGGTGATGGATCAGAAGGTATCTGTAACCCTCATCATTGCTGCAATTTTCATTTATTACATTTTGGCGACTTTACTGCCTGTTGATAAAATTATTGGCCGCTTATACCCATACTTTGGAGCATTGCTTTTAATCAGTGCACTTGGGGTTGGTATCGGGTTAGTTGCGACCGGCGCTAATATTCCCGAAATTTCACTGCAGAATTTCCACCCGGCTAATGCACCTATTTTTCCATTGCTGTTTTTCACGATTACTTGCGGTGCTCTTTCCGGCTTCCATGCGACACAGACACCGATTATCTCCCGCACAACTCAAAATGAGAATCAGGGACGCAAAATTTTCTATGGCATGATGATTGCAGAAGGAATTATCGCGATGATCTGGGCGGCTGCTGCGATGAGCTTGTTTGATGGCTATAACGGATTAAGTGATTTCCTTGCAAACGGCGGTCCGGGAGCAGTCGTCAGTGAAGCTTCCACTATGATGCTTGGTGCGATCGGCGGAACACTTGCTGTTCTTGGAGTTGTTGTTCTTCCAATCACTTCAGGAGATACGGCTTTCCGGAGTGCACGGATGATTATTGCTGATTATATTAATTTTGCTCAGAAGAAATTCTCAAGCCGTTTGTGGATCGCTATTCCTTTGTTCGCGGTCTCACTGGCACTAACGCAAATCGACTTTAACATTTTATGGAGATACTTCAGCTGGGCAAACCAATCAACAGCGGTCATCGCACTGTTTGTCGGTGCCATGTACTTGTATATCGCAAAGAAAAATTACTGGATTTCGCTTATTCCTGGCACATTCATGCTGCTGATGGTCTTAACGTATATCTTAAACGCACCAATCGGTTTCGGATTATCCTGGAATACTGCCTGGATTGGCGGTGCAATCGGTACAGTTGCTCTTGTAGCCCTGTTCTTCTCCGCTGCTAAAAAAGCTCGGGCGAATAATCTGCCGCTTGAAGAGGATATTTCCGGCTGGAAGAGATCTGCTTAATGGGCTGCTGTAATCCCAAATACCGGGAAGCAGTAAATGAGGAAGAGAAGAGAATAAATGCGCAAGGTGAAGCTTCTCTCTCTCTTTCTATTAAATTACTTTTTTGCGTGGTATCCATAATCGGGGTATTCTTCTATTTAACTTAGCAAAAAGTGCACGTACATGCGTGCACTTTTCCATTTAACCAAAGGAGGCACTATAATATGAAGATATTAATAGTCGGAGCCGGAGCCATTGGTGGCTATTTTGGCGGAAGGCTTTTGGAAAAAGGTATGGATGTTACTTTTTTGGTAAGGGAAAAAAGAAAGCAGCAGCTTGAGAAATATGGGCTGCGCGTGGAAAGTGTTCATGGAGAAATGGTGTTTTCGGAACCAAAAACGATTCAGGCTGGAGAAAAGGCAGATTCATTCGACGTCATCCTGCTCTCTACCAAAGCTTATCATCTTGAGGGAGCCATCAGGGATATCCGTCCATACACAGACAATAATACTATGATTCTTCCTCTCTTAAATGGAATTGCCCATATGGATCAGCTGACAGCTGCTTTTCGAGAAGAGAACGTTCTCGGGGGACTTTGTTTTATTGAAACCACTCTTGGTGAAAATGGGACAGTGGTTCATACCAGCCCTGTCCATGACTTGGTTTTCGGGGAGCGTTCCGGCGAAAAAACGGAGCGGATTTTAAAGCTTCAAGAGGCCTTTTCAGGTACAAAATCAAACTTTCGACTCTCTGAAAATATCGAACAGGAGATGTGGCATAAGTACCTGTTTATCTCCACACTTTCCGGTGTCACCTCCCTGTTCCGCTCACCTATCGGTCCGATCCGCGAGCAGGCTTTCGGATTGAATTCGATTAAAGAGGTTCTAAAAGAGGCATCTGCCATTATGAGAGGCCTGGGTGCTCCGCTGGCTGAAGGGATTGAAGAATCCCAGATGAAAAAAATACATGAAATGGGCTATGAAATGAAGTCCTCCCTTCAGCGCGATATGGAAAAGAGGCAGGCGATCGAAGCTGATCACTTCTTTGGCTATTTGCTGGAGAAAGCTGACATACTGGATTTGAGTGCCCCTGTTATCGGTGCCCTATATGCTAATTTGAAAGTATATGAGAAAAATAGTCTTTAAACAAAAATCCGAGCAGGTCACCCTGCTCGGATTTTCAGTCTATTATTTTGTGCTGCTGTTCGAGTTATAGAAGAATTTCGCTGTGATGGATCCATCCGCTTTTTCTTTAATGTCTGTTACATGGATTCCGGAGTCAGCCGGTGTTGAGCTGTTGCCCTTCCAGAAATAGTAAGAGCCAGTATGAACCTTTCCGGAGACAGGTGTGATTTTGCTGCCTGTTTTGAAGAAGTCACCTGCATCACCGCGGTTTTTATTTTTCTCTAGGTCATACTTCCCATCAGCCTGAAGGACAGATAATCCGTAATGTGTTACAACTGTTCCGTCACTCGCTGTTTCGGATTGGTTGTATTGGAAGCGTTTGTTCATCCAATTTTCAACATTGTTTGGACGGAAGCCGGCTGTCTGGTACAGGTTGATGATGTTCTCATCTACATGCCACGCCACTAAGCCTTTAGCGTCTTCACCCTGGCGGATAAACCCTTTATTAAAGCCGTCCTGCTGAACGTTTTCAAATAGGAAGTATTCAGTACCATTTGAGCCTGGCACCTCCATTTTGACAATGCCGTTGTCAGCATCTGCTTTATTGATTGCAGGCAATGTGATTTCCTGCACGCCATCCTCGGGTTTCACTTCAACCGGATTTACCCATCCTAAGAAAATCTTAGAGAATGGATCAAAGTGTGCCGGAGAGTTTCCGCCAAATTCAGGTTTATTCGGATAGCGCAGCCATGATCCGCCTGCCATCATCGAGTAGTTCCCTACCCCTTCAGAGCTATAAACCGTATCATAGAAATCAGGCAATCCCAGGGCATGTCCAAATTCATGGGCATAAACCCCAGTTTGAGCAGGGAATGGACCTGTTTTTGCTTCATCATTATACGTATTTGTTGCTGCATCAAATCCGGCCACGTTACCGCCGATTCCTGGCTGGATGTTGTAATTGTTAACGATTACGCCATCATACGTCATATCTTCTTTAACAGTTTTGTTTATCCATGCTTCTTCAGCCATTCCTTCTTTTACTGGTGCCGGCTGGCCAGTTTCATAGTATTTTCCATAATAAAGGGCACTCAGGATATTCCACTTATGAGACCAGAACTGGGCCGGGTCACGGCTGAATTCAGCCCCTGTTCCTTCATGAATGACGAAAACGTTAGGCACTTCCCCATTTTCAGCATACTTTGAAAAGTCAACCTGATCGTCTGCCGCTTTCAGCAAGTCGCGGATGAATTCACCTGTATGGGCATCACCATTGACGTTCCCATTTACATATTTACCGCCTTCAGCATATTTACCTTCCTGATCCAGATAGTAGGAAGCACCTTTTGGCATCTCCACCCAGACAAACTCTGTATTTTCCTTGCGGACCAGGTTCGTTTTTCCATAGCTGGATTCTTTATAAGCGTTTTGCATTGTGCGGTCCTTTGGAACATCCGGTCCATCATATTGCTTGAACTGTTTAAGCTCATATGGGTTATACTCAGTTCCAAAAATTAAATCCTCATAATATTTTGCCGGGACTTGTCCAGGCATATCGCCGACAGGCTCATCTCCATCCGGATACTTTGCGAGAAGAACCAAAACTGGAATATCCCCTGTTGCCTCTTTATATGCCACATGATTGTCGCCAGGCTGCTGGAATTTTGCTCCCGCCTTGGCTGCTTTCTCAGCCGGATCGGCCTTTGACAGATCGATTCCCAGTTCCTTCGCTTTTGCAGCAAGCTCTGGAGACGCACCGACATGATGTGCAAGATTGATTTGATACTTGTTTTCCTGCTTAGCCTGTGTATCTGCCGGTCCGGCTCCTGCAAAAACGGCACTTCCTGCTAAAGCAAGGGTTAAAGCTGAAGTTGATAGAACTTTTAACAATATACTCACTCCCTATAATCTATTTCTGTAATCTAAATATTATAAAATATTCAGTATTTTCGAAATAGGAGGAAAGCATGGTTTTGTATGGAATTTCGTGATACTAAAGACTTATTTTTCAGAAAAGTTACAGGTGAAAAGAATATTTCTCTGAGAAATTTCCTTTAATAGGTTAATGATTTATAATAGAGGGATATGTAAATAAAGGAGACTCTAACATGACTAATATAGAAGATAATGCACCAAAGAAAATCAGCCTTAAAGAAGCAATGAAACAGCAGCTAATGAATAAAAAGCAGGGTCAGTCAGGCGGAACGTTCAATAATGCTCCGGTTAAATCCACGAAAGCGCTGAAAAGCCAGCAGACTAAGAAGACCAATAATCAGCGGAAACGGACGGGTGTGTAATGGAGGGTCAGAATCGCGCTGCCATAGCGCCAGGATTAAAAGTGAAGATCGTTCTTAAAAAGGATCAGCGGACAGGTGTGCTGACAGAAGGAATTGTGAAAGACATTTTAACGAAGTCCCCTTCCCATCCGCATGGTATTAAAGTAAGGCTTGAAGATGGGCAGGTTGGCCGGGTAAAACAAATCCTGCGCCCATAAGAAGCGGCCTTTTAATTTGATAACTCACGGAGGAGACTATTGGTTACACTGATTAAACCTTTATTGGTAAATATTACGATACTATTCTCATTTACGTTTAACGGAAATTTGCTTTTTCCCTATCAGACAAAGGCACCCCTTACCTTTAAGCAGAAATTGATATATGGCCTGCTTGGCTCATTCGGGGCACTTCTGTGTATGTTTTACCCCATTGAAACACTGGGGGAAACCCATTTTGATTTGCGCATGGTCGCGATCATGATTGTGACACTGTATGCTGGATGGCTGCCGGGATCCATTGTGATGCTGAGCACCGTCATTAGCCGCTATGTAATAGGCGGCCAGTTTATTTATATTGGAATTTTGGTATCTATTTTATCATTTGTGATTACATTTTCCTTTAGGAGGGTGTTTCTTAATTCCAAACACCGGGTGATTACTGGCTCATTTATTCTCTTTTTTTATTTTTATCTGTATATAGCCATCCTTGCGACAGCCGTCATGTTTCTGGACACCTTTTTTTATCTGACCTACTTCGCAGCATTTTACCTGACTTTCATTGCTCTAATACTGATAATTGAGAGTCTATTCAGAACGAATAAACAGATCAGTGAAATGGTGTATATGGATAAGCTGACAATGGTCGGCCAGCTGGCAGCTTCGATTGCCCATGAAATTAGAAATCCTTTATCCACTGTGAGGGGCTTCATTCAATATTTGAGCCAGGATACGGCGGATGAGAACTTTAAAAAGTTCTCCCCTCTCATAATTGAAGAACTGGATCGCACAAACAGCATCATTACCAACTATCTTAAAGTCTCAAAGCCCGAACAGTTCCATCTGGCTAATGTCCCCCTGCATGAGGTGATCCAGGATTGCGTCCTGCTCATGAGGCCGCTTGCTTCTTATTCAAATGTAGTGATTGAGTACGGGAATAAAGGGCCGTTTTATGTGAGGGGTGATGAAGATCACCTGAAACAGGCCATCATGAATGTGATCAAGAATGGCATTGAATCGGTTCAGGAAAAAGGAAGAATCTCTATAGATACTTCACCAGATTATTTTCTTAATACGGTTAAAGTAACGATTGCGGATAATGGGCGGGGTATGACATCCGAGCAATTACAAAATATCGGTCTGCCTTTTTACACAACGAAAACTAAGGGAACAGGCCTGGGGAGCATGGTGACGAACAAAATCATTCGTGAAATGCAGGGAACGATTGAGTATGATAGTGAAATCGACAAGGGGACGACAGTCAACATCACCCTTCCTTTGCTGAAGAATGAATAAGAAAAAGAGTGCCGGATGCACTCTTTTTCCTGTATAGACTTTTAGCCAAGCCGGCCCTGGGCTGCTGGCTGGTATTTCCTCATCGGGCCTTTTGCCAGAACATCACGCAGATAGAAGTCACCGGCCGGATTTGTTTTTTTCAGCAGTTCTAAAAGGTATGTAATATCATCCATGGCGCGGTGTGTCTGACTATCCGCGATCCGGTGGGATTGAAGAAGGGTGAGCAGCTTGCTGTCTGCAAAGCCGTATTCCTTCCACGGAACACTTCTCATTGTGCAATACCATTTTAATTCGTTAATATCTTCAGGGTACATCCGGTATAAAAAGCTGCGGTCAAAGGATGCATTATGAGCGAAAACCGAATCAGCGTGAAAAAAGTATTTTTTAATCTTGATATCATCAAAGTATTTTCCGCTGACCGCTTCATAGGGAATACCGTGGACTCTGAATGCACGGCTGTAATTGTTTTTGGCCGAGTTGCTGATGGGCTCCCGCAGGAAGGCGGATTTATCCTTTATATCAAGAATCTCCCCTGTGTCGGCACGATAGGAAAATAGCTTTAATGCCAGTTCGATGATTTCATCGGAATTTGGTCCAAGCCCCGTGGTCTCCACATCCAGCAGCAATCCCAACTTTTCCTCGTTTTTCATGGCCTGCCTCCTCTATAGATTTTAAATTAAGCATATAATAGAGGAGTGCTGAAAGCCAGCGGAACCGCTCTTAGATTTTTTTATCATTTTTCAGGCGATCTACATAGTCCGCATGATAATTCTGGTGCATGTATTCGCGGTTTTTCATGGAATAGAAATATCCTGTTGAAAGAGACAAAAATGCGAATAGAAAGCCTACCCCAAAGCCGAAGCTGTGGTAGCCCATGACAATGCTGACAACGGTAGTGATCAATAGCGTCACCAATATATAAAATAAAATGTTTTTGTTTTTCAAGGATGTGCCTCCTCATATATAAAACTAAAAATCTGTCTTATTATTATACCAAAACCGAAACAAAATGGACGCTTTATCCGTAAAGAATAGCAAGGAGGTTTTTGCCATGATTGGACTTGTCATTACTCAAATTTCTGTAATCCTGCTCTTCCTGATTCTGGGATGGGCTGTACGATTCAAAAAAGCTTACTGGCTCATTTCCGGTTTCGCCTCGCGGTCTGAGATCGAAAAAGAACAATTAATTAACAGCGGTTATCCGCAAAAAACCGGCAGCCTGCTCATTGGCACCGCTATCGGGATGCTGGTGCTTCTGCCTTTATCATTTACCGAATTCAGATTTGCAATGGAAGTGCAATTCGGCTTTATGATGATTGTTTTACTTGGAGGATTAATCTATTTATCGAGATATGAAGTGCCGGCTAAAAGAAAACGAAGTTATATTATTGCTCTCATTATTTTTATAGTGACGCTTGTCCCCCTCACTTACCTGACTGTCTCCAGCCATAAAGGCTATGAAATGGCATTAGCAGAGCATTCATTTGAAATCTCCGGGATGTACGGAGACGAATGGGAATATCGGGATATTCAGTCTGTTCAATTATTGAAGGAGATGCCTGAGGTAACCTGGAAGCAGAATGGAATCGGCCTCCCCACCCTTTCACAGGGACATTTTAAAGTGACAGGCTATGGCAGCAGCTTATTATTCATACAGAAAGGCCATACGCCGATTCTGTACATTGATCTTAAAAATGAGCAGATCTTTGTGAACAGCAAAGATTCCGCAGAAACTGAAAGCTGGTATAAGGTTATGAAAGAACAAACAGATATCAAATGAAGCCGCAACGGCTTTTGATTGAATCCATAAATGGATAATCACAGTAAAAACAAGAGGTGACTCGTAAAGGTGTCATATTTACTTTTAATTATTGGATTTTCTTTATTGATTGCAGGGGCAAACTTTTTTGTGGATGGCGCTTCAAAAATTGCAGGGTTTCTAAAGATTTCCCCACTGCTTGTCGGGCTGACAATCGTTGCATTCGGAACGAGTTCACCTGAAGCCACTGTCAGCATTCTCGCTGCGCTGGATGGAAATGCCGATGTGGCTATAGGAAATGTTGTCGGCAGTAATATCTTTAACATCACTCTGGTGGTCGGTGTGACCGCCATGCTTTTCCCTTTAAAAGTTGAAAGTGCAACCATCCGCAAGGAGATTCCCTTTACTTTGCTTGCCACGGCCGCTCTTATGATTTTCATCAGTGATACATATCTTGACTCTATCAGCAGCAATGTGGTTTCACGCAGTGATGGCCTTGTGCTGCTGCTAATATTTGCTGTATTCATGTACTACTTATTTGAGGTGGCCCGTGAGAGCCGAAGCAGCACGGAGTCTGCTCCTGTCAAAACAAGTGCCGCCCAATGGACAAAGCAAAGTCTTTTGACGATTGCCGGATTGGCTGCCATTATTTTTGGCGGTGACCTGGTTGTTAGAAGCAGTACAGAGATTGCCTTTTCTTTGGGGATGAGTGAAACATTAGTCGGTTTAACGATTGTTGCTATCGGGACTTCTCTGCCGGAACTGGTGACATCTGTCGCTGCTGCCATAAAAAAAGAGAGTGAAATTGCTTTAGGAAATATTGTCGGGAGCAATATCTTTAACATCCTTTTCGTCCTTGGAGCATCCGCTGCCATATCCCCACTTCCTGTAGACCCTAAAATGTTCATCGATATTACGATCTTAATTTTAATTACATTCGTGCTCCTTATCTTTTCAAGAAGCCATTATGCCATTGGTAAATATGAAGGGGGCATTCTCGCAGCCTCTTACATTATTTATTTGATTTATATCATAATGCGGAATTAATAACAGTGCCGGTCCTTTAGGATCGGCATTTCCTTTTAAGCGGAAGTTGTTTCAGAAAAATACTGCTGCTTTCCGGGTTTTAAAAGCTGCAGGCAGACATATAGAGAAAGAAGTAAATTCAGGACTGCTAAAATGACAATCGTATAGCGGAGCGTAAACAGGTCACCAAGAACACCGATAACCATGAGCAAGATAATCTGCGTAAAGCTTTGAATGACACCGATCACGCTTGTCATTCTGCCCATGATTTCAACAGGCACATTATTTTGGTAAAAGGTTTGATATCCCGCACTTGAAAAGGCATTAAAAATGCCGAGTACAGTAAATCCAATAACAACCATAATAAAAGAGTCTGCCAATGCATAAATCATATAGCCTGCAGCACCCAAAAGCATGCCATAGCCCATGAGCTGTTTAATACTAAGCATTTTTGAAGCGATGGTGATAAAGAGAGCTCCCACCGCAAAGGCGATTCCCGTGATGCTGACAAGGAAACTATAGTCCGCTTCTGTCAGCCCGACAACATCCTGGATAAAAACAACCTCCTGCGAATCCATTGCGAGAGAGAACAAACCAAATGCCAGGAAGCATCCGTAGACAGAGATGAAAAAAGCCTCTCTCCTGCCAAACGCAATGACCTGCTTCCAATCATCCCGGAGCGTTTCATAGGCTGACGTTTTGATTGAAGCCTCCCCCAAATCTTTATCCATGTCCGGCAGCAGCCAAATGATGACAGCTGAAAAAATAAAAGAAGCCGCATTTAGAAAGATGGCTGTTTCAATGGTTCCAATCAAGAATAAGCCGCCGGCGATGGCTGGCCCTACGATGAAAGCGCCTGAAGTCACAAGACTGTTGATAGAGTTAAATCTTTTTCTGCTTTCGATTGGAACCAGCTTGGTTATATACGTGGCGGAAGCCGGCATAAATAGGGCTTTCGCTATGCTGATCAGAAAGAGGACTACATAAATGAAGCTGATGCTTCCGAGAAACGGTATCAGCGCTACACCTAGTGCCCTGGCCACATCCGTCCAAATCATGATGCTCTTTTTATTCTTCCGGTCAATCATGCCCCCGCTCCATGAATTGGTTAAAACGGAAGTGATAGGGCCGATAATCCATAAGCCTGCCACAGCGGCAGCCGATTTGGTCATTTCATAGACAATTAGATTAATAGCAATCAGGTAAATGAAATCTCCCAACCTGGAAATTCCAATCCCCGTCAGCAGTAATGATGATATTTTCCAATTAAATTGTTTCATAGATCACCTGTTTATATTTAGAGTTTTTCCAATTATTAGTATAACATGAAAAAATGCCCCGGAGAAACTCCAGAGCATTCAGCAATCAGCCAGCAGCTGAGTTTTTATTGTAAGGTACGTTCGTGCCAACACTTCTTAAACCGGCAAAAAACCTTGCGGTGAAGATGATCGCAGCCAGAACGATAAAGATTCCGCTGACAGCGCCTATCTGGTCGGACAGTACCCACTGCGGCAGGTGCTCTGCCCATCTTCTCGGAGCACTGATTCCGCCGGCATAAAGGAATGAGCCCACGAGACCCGTAAAAAACGTAAAATAGAGCGCAATGGTGAATGTATCGATTCCCCTGTGCTGCTGATTGCCTTCGGTTTTATTGAAATAATACATAAATCCGATAATCATAGCGACTACACCCATTCCCATATACGTATGGAAATGGCCAGGAACCCACTTCGTGTTATGCATCACATGATTGACAACAATGGTGGCATCAATGATGGCCGGAATGGCTCCTGCCACCCAACCGAACATGGAAAGGAAAAACAGGCTTGAAGCAAAGTCCCATTTCATCCGCGAGCGGTAGACAATCATCAGTGCTCCGTAGGCCGTAACGACCATAACGGGCAAGCCGTTTGCATAAGAAAACACCTGTCCAATGATGAGCATCCATTTTGGCACTGCAAAGTCCATCAGTAGATGGTGCGTATAAATCATTAAGGTAAAAAGTGTCGAGCAGTTCCAAGCAATTAGAAAAACTTTATTAGCTTTCCAAGGCCGTTTTGTATATTCTGACAGGACCTCATAAACGGCAATAACAGCCATATAGATGGTGCAGTTGGCAAAGATATGGCCGAATGCATAGGTAAGATGCTTGGCAAGCATCGGATCTATCGTAATGGCCGGATTGATAATATTCACCAGTGATGCGGCCAGCACCGTGGCCCCTGCCAGCAGTGCAGTCGAGTTGGTGATGATGACCATGGCTGTAGCCACGACAGCAGCAGGCGGTCCGTATCCTTTCTTCCCCTAAAAATGATATCCCATCCAAGCGCCTTTCCAAGGCCTCCATAAACTGCTGTCAGTCTTGCAGCCAGGTACATGTACAGAAGTAAAAAGCCAATGCCGAGAATCAGCATGCCAGATAAGAAGAAAACTGCCCCTGCAATCCCGTACATTTTGGCTGACTGGGCAGGAAGCGGATATAAGAACGTCCATCCATCGGAAAAGTCAAAGACAAAAATAGCGATGAGAACCATTGTGACTCCGGTTAAAAAAAGGACAAAGTTTACAATGAGGATGGCAGGGTTAAGCTTTACGTATTTAGACAGGAAGTACCATAGGATGGCCGTTCCGCCCAAAGCCGCGATGCCAACCATGCCTGTACCGTGTGCAGTCATGATTTTATAAAACCACTGCGGTGTGATGCTGATCATTTCCCCCTGATTCATCAGCATAATGACCCCAAAGATCATCATAAGAATTATAACAAGTGCAGTCACTGCCAGGTGCCATATCACTGCTTTCCTGGCTAAAGGGTGAATGCCTTCATTCATCAGATGCTCCCCCTTCCGGTTCTACAACAATTTCTTTGACCATCACATGATGTCCGGTTGAACAGTATTCAAGGCATAATATCTGATACGTTCCAGGCTCTTCAAATGTATAATATACGGTATTGGTATATTCAGGCATGGCCTGAGTTTGTGCGACAAGCTCCATTTTTTCATTATATAAGCCGAAACCGTGGGTAACATCCGAGGCTGTCACATCAAATTGAACTTTATCCCCAGCCTTAAACCTTTCCTCACTCATCTCCCACGCATATTGGATTCCAGTTACCTTCACTACCTTCGTTTCACTAAACCCTTCCGCTTCTGCCTGATTGCGGTCATACGGCAGCCTGCCAAGCGTCATAACAGAGGCAAAAGCCATAACGGCAATAAGTCCGAGAAAATAGAATTTCCTGATTTTATATCCTTTTTCCTGAATGGCGCTATATTCACCGCTGCGCTTGGATTCACCGTAAACAAACGCAAAAGCCAGCGCCAGCAGGAAAACAAAGAAAACAGTTGCATACATTGCGATAAGCTGATACATTTCTACCCCTCCCATAAAATATTCAACAATCCCCCAAACCCTATTTTATGGAAGCGTAAAAATTAATTCGGTGATTTATGTCCTATTCGACGATTTTTTTAAAATTTTTTCACAAAAAAAATGCCCTGGATTTTTCAGAGCATTTTCTTCTCTATCGTGTACATCATCCAAAAACCTATATCTTCAAATCCGATGCGTTTATAGATTGCACCGGCTGCCGGGTTATCATAAAACAGGCACAGCTCTTTATTTTCCGAAAGAAGCTGGCGGCAGAGCTTGACCATGCACTGAGTGGCATACCCCTTCTTCTTGAATTCACTGTCTGTTGCTACCCCTACAACCATGGCTGAAAGGGAATTTTCAGCTGTTGTTGAAGCAGTGCTGACCATCTTTCCATCCTCTTTGATAAAGAAGGAACGGGATGAGCCATCCTTTAGCACCCTGCGCTTTCGTTCAACAGTAATGGCTGAATCGCTGAATTCAGGAATGCTGTTCAGAAGCTCCACCAGCTGTTCTGCATCTTCAGGACCAGCCTGGCACACTGCTGAAACTTCAACACCTTCAGCATTTAACTTTATGCATTTTGCATAATAGGTTTCCCGCTTTCTTTTTATGCGGTGAGAAACATAAGGTTCAATTTTCGCCGTTACAGCTTTCAGGCCGGACATCATTCCAAAGTTCGCGTCCTCGAGCATTTTCTCCCCAAATCCCTTGGCGTCAAAGTCTCCTGCTGCATAGGGGATGAAATTTTCTTCGTATTTTAATAAAACGGCCTTTAATTTGCCGTCTTCCCCAAAGTCCCCCCACACCTTTTGAAAGTCCTGTTCATAGCCGTATGCTTCAATATCTCCAATAATGAACAGATTCTCAGCCGGCTGCTGTTTTAAAAGACTAAAGCACATTTCATGATCTTGTTCAGTAAGTTGTCTGATCATATTTAATTAATCTCCTTCCGATCAAATTGGCTGATACAGGCGGGAGATTCAGGTCCCTTGCCCAAACTGACAGCTGTCCAATGTGATGGATTTCATGGGCAATCACATGGTTCAAGATGTCTCCCTTTTTATATTGCTTCTCCATCCATGGCGGTGTAACAAACTCATTGTATTGGACTGGCCATTCCTCCTTAAAAAAGCGTTCTAATCCCCGCCGGTATTCTTCAGAGAGTGCCATTACTTTATCCAATTGGGCATAGTCGGAAAACAGAGGATCCTTCACTTCCTTGCCCTGTACCACACAAATCCAGCTGTATTCTACTTCTGCTATATGAAAGAGGGTTTCCAGAATGCCTCCAACTCCTCCAGTCCGGCTGGCATTCAGCTCTTCGGCTGAGAGCTGACGGCACCATTCAAACCACTCATCACGCACTTGCCAGTTATAGCGGAATAATGTCAGCAAATTCACTTACCTCCTTGTCCAGATACCTTTGAATTTCGTCAGTATATGGGAATTTCCTGCAAATTTATTTTTCCGCCGCATAATTACTAACCATATATTGAATCCTAAAGGAAGCAGCATGAGAAGAAAGGGGATTGCATGTGAAGAATAGCTTAATGGTTTTCTATATATCGGTCGGAATTTTATTATTGCTTGTTTTATTCGGTGTGTTTGTCCCGGATTCACTGGAGAGCGTTACAGCCAATTTGCAGGCTTTTATCACCGATAAATTCGGCTGGTATTATTTGATTCTTGTTTCGTTTATTGTCATTGTTTGTTTATATTTTTTAATCAGCCCTTTAGGAAGAATCAAGCTTGGGAAGCAGGATGATAAACCGGAATTTTCCCGCCCTACCTGGTTTGCGATGCTGTTCAGTGCGGGGATGGGAATCGGGCTGGTTTTCTGGGGTTCAGCAGAACCGATTTATCACTATGCAGTCGGGTCTCCAACCGGCGGTGCTGTGGGGACGGACGAGGCGATTAAGAATGCGATGAGATATACGTACTTCCATTGGGGTGTCCATGCATGGGCGATTTATGGAATTGTTGCGCTTGTGCTGGCATACTTTAATTTCCGTCATGGGGAACCCGGTTTAATCAGTGCCACCTTAAAGCCCATATTGGGAGACCGTACACAGGGGGTTACAGGAAAAGTCATTGATATTCTATCAGTAGTAGCAACCGTCATCGGTGTGGCAACAACACTGGGGTTTGGAGCTGTACAGATTAATGGCGGATTGTCCTATTTATACGGCCTTCCTGTCAATTTCACAGTGCAGTTTATCATTGTCGTGATCGTTACGGTCCTATTTGTCCTCTCAGCTCTTTCAGGACTGGGAAAAGGCATCAAAATTTTGAGCAATGCCAATATGATTCTTGCGGCTGTTCTATTTGTTCTGGCGTTCTTTCTTGGACCGTCATTATTTATACTGAACCTATTCACCAATACACTTGGAAGCTATCTTCAATATTTGCCCGGCATGAGCCTCAGGATTGCGCCGCTGAATCCGGAGGTCAGGGAATGGATTAATGGCTGGACGATTTTTTACTGGGCCTGGTGGATTGCCTGGGCGCCGTTCGTTGGCATTTTCATTGCCCGTGTTTCAAAAGGGAGAACGATCCGGGAATTTGTCTTTGGGGTTCTGCTTGTTCCGTCACTCATCGGCTTCATCTGGTTTGCCACTTTTGGGGGAACAGCCATTATGCAGGAGCATCAGGGCACAGCGAAGATCTCTGAATTGGCTACTGAGGAAGCATTGTTTGGCGTATTCTCCAACCTGCCGATGGGAACGGTGCTGTCGATCATCGCCATCCTGCTTATTTGCACATTTTTTATTACCTCTGCCGACTCCGGCACCTATGTCCTGGGTATGATGACAACAAATGGCTCACATCACCCAGGCAACAAGATTAAATTGGTGTGGGGTATAATGCTGGCTGCCATTTCATTGGTTCTGCTTTATTCCGGAGGACTGCAGGCACTGCAGAATACAATGATTGCAGCAGCTCTTCCTTTTTCCGTTATCATGGCTTTAATGACCTTCAGTCTGATCAAAGCTCTGCAGAAAGAAGCCAGGGAGCTTGGGATTGGGAAGATCCCGAAGAAGAAGGTTTAGATGCAAAAACCTGCAGATCTGGCATCTGCAGGTTTTTAAATTGTTATTTTACCGGAATCCAGATCTCTGAATAATAATCCTGGCTGGATGCATCACCGGCAGTATACACTTCCAGTTCGGGTGCAGCGGCATGTTCATGACCGCTTGATGGAAACCATTCCGAGAAGATTTTTTTCCAGGTGTTTTGCATGGCTTGCGGCATGGCACCATGTACTTCGAACACCGCCCATTTGGAGGCCGGAACTTCCAGGGTGTCGAAGCTGTCAGGCTTATCACCTTTGAAGCTTGCCCCGATCCAGTAGTCCATGCTGTCAGGCTTCTGGCTGCGATTATCCACACACACGCCTAGAAGACCTTTAATATCCCCATTATTCAGCTTGAACAGCTTATCAGAGGTTCCGTTACTATTCACTTTATCCCACATTTTCGGGATGCCTGCCAGATTTTCTTCATTAATTAAACTGAACTCTTTCTTGATACCGGCTACTTGAAAAGCTTCTTTTTCGACAATTGCGTATTGCATTGGTTCTGCCCCTTTCAGACTCACCTGGATCACCAGGCGGTTATAGGATTTCAGCTTTCCGGAAAAATTTCTGGCTTCTGTTGGAGTGATGCCATGCTGCCTGCGGAAAGCTTTTGTAAAAGCTTCGGGAGTGTCATAGCCGTATTTATAAGCAAGATCAATCACTTTAAGGTCTGTACGGAACAGGTCCTGTGCAGCGAGAGTTAACTTTCTTTTCCGGATATATTCGCCGGCTGGCATATCTGTCAGAATAGCGAATGTGCGCTGAAAATGAAATACGGAGGAGTTTGCTGCCTCCGCAGCCTTCTGGATTGAAAAATCCTCATCCAGCAAATGCTCCTCTATATAATCAATAGCCTTCTGCAGGGATTCAACCCATGACATTACTGATCACTCCCTTATGTATATCTTATCTTTATCTTTTTTTGGCTGCCTGTCATTTTTTGCTTTGTTTTGGCAGGCGGAATATTAAAGAATTCTTATTTTAGGCGAAGAATACCTGCTGAATGGGGAATTTTTAATGCTGTTTGCTGTCGGGCAGGGGCAGAACAGTATAATACAGGCCGAAACGGAGGATTTACCGGCCAATTATACTGTTTTACCGGCCAAATTCAAGAAAATACCGGCCAATATGAAGCATTTACCGGCCAAATACCTTTCATTATTTCGGTGATACTAATTTAATCAGAAGAGCAGAAAAAAGCCAGCGCCCGTTAACAGGCAGCTGGCTTCAAATGCATTTTATATGGCACGTCCCCAATGACGGTGCATGGCAATCGTATTGATTAAATTCTCACTGGAGGATGTATCTCCGCTTCTGATTTCTACAATCCCCATATCAGAGAGTGTTTGTGATTGCCCCAGCATGTTTAAGGCTTCTGGAGGCAGCAATTCCGCTCCCTCGCCGCCAAACGCAATCGTTTTAAAATGCTTGTAGGCTTCACTGACGAATTCCCTGGCCTGCGGCACCTTTTTCAGCGCTTCTGCACTTTCTTTGCCGCCGGCAGCATAAATGGCATCATACATCACGGAATGAGAAGTCAGGAAGGTTTTCATAACTTCCAGTTCTCCGCCGTCACCTTTAATCATGCCCAGGTTTCTGCTGACAATCTCCGGCATGATTCCAGCCGCTTTCAAGGCTTCCATTACGCTTTTGACTTCTGAATAATCGAACCCATTATCAGCAAGAATGGCTACTTTCCGGGTCTTAGCTGATTTGACTGTATTCATTTGACTTAATGCCGGAGAAGAAAGCGTGACTTTGGATTCTGCCGCCGCATCCGGCACCTTCGCGCCGACACCAAGGGCAATTTGTTCAGCCAGGTAAAGATCCACATTACTGAACATATCGACAACCTGCTGCTTTATATCCTTGTTCTGCACCTTGCCAACTTCAAAGCGGAATGCTTCGATAATATGCTCCTTTTCTACTTCGGACATGCTGTTCCAGAACAATTTCGCCTGGCTGTAGTGGTCTTTGAAGCTGTCGCTCCGCTGACGCACCTTGCGCCCTTCGACCTTTTCCTGATAATGAACATAGCCGCCCTCTTCTGCTGTAGCAGGGCTTGGATCATTATTCTGCATCGAGTTTTTATGATAAGCAACCGGCCCTTTGTTGATGGTCATGCGATGATAGCCGTCATACTGATTATTATGGAATGGACATACAGGACGGTTGATCGGAATCTCATGGAAGTTTGGTCCGCCTAAGCGGATCAGCTGTGTATCTGTATAGGAAAACAGGCGGCCCTGCAGCAATGGGTCATTTGAAAAATCAATGCCAGGTACCACATGCCCAGGGTGGAACGCGACTTGTTCTGTTTCAGCAAACACGTTATCCTGGTTGCGGTTCAGGGTCATTTTTCCGATAATCCTTACCGGGACCATTTCCTCCGGCCACAGCTTTGTTGCATCCAGAATATCAAAATCGAAGGAGAATTCATCTTCTTCATCAATCATCTGGACACCCAGCTCAAATTCGGGGTAGTCTCCCATTTCGATGGCTTCCCAAAGGTCGCGGCGGTGGAAATCCGGATCCTTTCCGGCAAGCTTTTGGGCTTCGTCAAAAACAAGTGAATGCGTGCCCAGAACCGGCTTCCAGTGAAACTTTACAAATCGTGCCCTGCCCTGCTCATTCACAAACCGGAATGTGTGAACACCGAAGCCTTCCATCATGCGGTAGCTGCGCGGAATGGCACGATCTGACATTGTCCACATGATCATGTGGGCAGTTTCCGTATTGTTGGCTGCAAAATCCCAGAACGTATCATGGGCCGTTGAAGCCTGCGGCATTTCATTATGCGGCTCCGGCTTGAATGAATGAACGAGATCCGGGAATTTAATGGCATCCTGGATGAAGAATACCGGGATATTATTGCCGACTAAATCGTAATTGCCTTCTTCCGTGTAAAACTTGGTGGCAAATCCGCGGGCATCACGTACAGAGTCTGCCGAGCCCCGGGAGCCGGCAACGGTTGAGAACCGGACAAAGACCGGGGTTTTGACAGATGGGTCCTGCAGAAACTTGGCCCTGGTGTATTCTGCCATGGATTCATACACCTGGAAATAGCCATGTGCGCCAAACCCGCGGGCATGAACAACCCGTTCAGGGATGCGTTCATGGTCAAAATGCGTCATTTTTTCCCGAAAGTGAAAGTCCTCCATCAAGGTCGGTCCGCGGGTACCTGCTTTCAGTGAATGCTCATCCTCCGAAACCTTTACCCCTTGATTCGTCGTCAGTTTCTTGCCTGCGTTATCCATGCGGAATTCCTCAAGCTGCCTGTCCTTGCTGTGTTCATTTACACCTTTGTTTTTCGGATCCTGTTTCAAATGTTCATTCCTCCTTATATTTAAGAAGCAAATGCTTCTGGATTACGTATGTATCTACAATTGAAGTACCCTACATCAAAGGAGGTAAACAGCAAAATAAAAGAAAACAGCGGGACCATTCCGATTAATTCAAAAGAAAACTCATTTACTTTTTACAGGAATTGGTTCTTTAGCTTGCCAAATTTTTGTTTTTTCTGACAATGTTATATAAAAAAAGCAAATGAGTATTGTCAATAATAGTAAAACAATATAGAATTTTCTTATAACCTCACGAAGAGGCAGGTGAAACGATGGAAATTACCAAGCATCTTTTCTTTAATCTATCGCTTTTGATCGTTATCTTGTTTGTTGTGCTTGTATGGGCGGAAAAAAGTTCTAAATTCCGGTTTTCCAAAGGCTGCTCTTTTGTATGGCTTTTGTTTATGATCTGGATATGCTTTCAGTTTTCCTATCAGACAAGCCCCCATTATTTTTTTGATTTACGATTGATACCTGTCATCATCGGCGGTTTATATGCGGGGATTGGCCTTGCATTGGCCGGAACTGTGATTTTGATGAGAAGTTTTTATGGAATAGAGCCTGGGTTTTATTCTAATATTCTTTTATATTTGCCCCTGGGAATTATTCTTTGGAAGCTCTACCCCTGGTTTTGGAAGCAGGTGCCCCGAAAAAGGATTCGCTTTTCGGTTATTATTACCCTGATTTTAAGTGTACTGACGGTCATAGTAATGGAACTAAGCGCGCCGCCACAAAACCGGTTCGATGCCTGGTTTGCCTATTTGATGATTCCGCCATTGGGTGTTTTTATGATTACATATGTATTTGAATTTGCTAAAAGAAATCTGGATATGCGTGAGAATCTCGTCCGAGCCGAAAAACTTGAAGCTGTCGAGCAAATGGGTGCAGCCATCTCCCATGAAATCCGCAATCCCCTGACAGCCGCGATCGGATTTGTTCAGCTTTTGCAGGAGCAGCGGCTGCAACCGCGAAAAAGGGTGGAATATTTGAACATTGTGAAGGCTGAGCTGGAATCAGCGGAGCAGGTCATCCAGAACTATTTAACCTTTTCCAAGCCATCCTTGGATAAGATCGAGGAGATCAATGTAAAAAAAGAGCTCATGCAGGTATTGAATATATTAAAACCGACAGCCAACCAGAATTCCGTCGAAATCAATGCCCACTTTTCCCTCCTCGGATCTATTAAGGGAGATCGGCAAAAATTCCACCAATGCTTCTTGAATGTAATTAAAAATTCAATTGAGGCTATGCCGCGCGGCGGGCAATTATACATAGAAACGCACTACAGCAGCAGCCAAATCACCATCGAAATAAAAGACACTGGCGTGGGCATGACTCCAGAACAGCTTCAGCGCCTGGGAGAACCCTATTATTCTACTAAAGGCTCCAAAGGGACCGGCCTTGGAATGATGGTCGTATTCAGTATTGTAAGAGCCATGGATGGCAATGTCCGCGTCAAAAGCGAAGTCGATAAAGGAACTGTTTTCAGCTTTACTTTTCCGAATTATAAGTCGGAAATACATAAGGTCTAAAAGAAACAGCAGGGTCAACACTGCTGTTTTTCTTTTTCCAATTTTTATGGAACCTCGAGCCAGTACCCCTCGTCTAAGTGTTACCAACGAAAGGAGTATAAACATGCTGGTAAAAATAACAGACAATCAAGGGCCGCCCCTTCAATCCGATACAGAGTCCAAAGAAGAGAAGCTTATTTGGCTAATGGATAAATATGGGGACATGGTTATCAGGGTTGCCTTCTCCTATTTAAAACAAAAGCAGCTGGCTGAAGACGTATCTCAGGAAGTTTTTATTAGCTGCTACCAGAACCTTGAAGGTTTTCAGAAGAAAGCTGCCTATAAAACCTGGCTTTACAGGATCACTGTCAACAAATGCAAGGATGTTTTAAAAAGCTGGTCTTATAAAAATTTATTTTATAAAGAATGGATTGGATCCCTGCTGGCAGATCGAATGGATTCTGTTGAGACTGAGCTGCTTCACATAGAAAATAAGGAGGATCTGTATAGCAGAGTTCTTAGGCTCCCATTGAAAATGCGTGAAGTCATTATCCTTCACTATTATGAAGATCTAACGCTTGCCGAAATTTCCGACCTCCTGAACTTAAATATGAATACAGTCAAATCGCGGCTTCACCGGGCAAGAAATTCCTTAAAAGACGTTCTTTCAGAGAAGGGAGATGAACAGACATGACCAATCATTTTAAATACCCAGATAATCAAATTCGATTCGAGGATAGACAGAAAGAAATGGTATTAAAAGCTGTAAGACCTAACTCCTATTCTTTTCAAAAGAAAGAAAGAATTAGCCGGATAAAGAGATGGGCTTATGCAGGCACAGCTGCAGCAGCTTTGTTCATTCTTTTTATCGGGACAGCTTATTTTTCTCCCGGAATGGCAAAGGTAGCCGCCAAGATTCCTTACTTCAGCGTATTTATAAAACAGGAAGAATACAAATATGCTTTATATGATGTCATTAGTGATACTGCTAATAAGCATCGCTATGACTTGAGAAGAATGGATGCCTCCATCCCCGATAAAGAGTTAACCGTCTGGCTTGGAGGAACAAAGGAGGATGTAAACAGCATTAAAGGAGATGTAAAAAAAACCTTCAGCCACTCATTAAAAGATCATAACTTTGGTGCGTATGATATCAGAATAAAAAGGGACAAACATGATAACACGATACCAGAAGAAACCCCTGAAATGAAAAAGCAGCAAGCTGACAGCCTGGAGCTGGAACAAAAAATCATTAAAGCGCTTGAAGCGAATAATTACACGATGGCCTTCCCAGTTCAGGCAAGGATAAATGAAATTGAGAAATACATTTTTGTAGCTATTCCGAAGACCGAAGAAAGGACTGACGAGCTTAATAGTTTATTGAATTCCATTTCAAGTGAATATGGAAAGGGGTTCAAATATGACATTAGACAGATTGATATGGAAGCCAGAGAACAGGAACAGCAATGGGATGAAGCCGGAGTCATTCACGTCATCGCAAGCGGCTTGATGGAAAACAAAGAATTCAAGGTAAAAGGGTTTTCATACTCGTTCCATCCTCTCCCGCTGCAAATAAAGGTGAAAACATCCGTGAAAGCAGATGATCCGGACGCAAAGGTGCTGGCAGAACGCATTGAAGAGGAAATCAAGAGCTTCTTACAAACACATGAAAAAGCAGAAGATATTCGAAATGACCCATATGAGCTGACGATCTTAAGTAAAGATAAAAAGAAAATAAATTAAAATATGTACTGGTAAGCTTTGCCTCCCGGTTCGGGGAGGCTTTTATTTTCTCTCAGGAAAAGGCTGCGATTCCGCCTGTCCGGCCTCTTTTGCTTATGCTTTTTTCATTATGATTCTATCTGCTCCGCTTCCAAATGCTTCGTGCAATTATAAAGCTCACAGTCCCACTTGCTTTCTTTTATTAACAGTTCCGTGATAGATGTGTTTTTCGGCGGAGTGGATAGGTCTGTCTGCGGAACCAGCTCTCTTAACAGATGGCGAATGAAGGCGCCATGGCTTACAATCAGCACGTTTTCGCCCGGGTGCTTTTCTGTAATTTCCTGCAGGAAGCCAAGCCCTCTTTCCATAACACTTTCTTTCGGCTCGAAACCAAGGTCCATTTCACGCCAATTCTGGCCCCATTTTTCAAGTCGTTCGGCTTCTGTTGTGCCTTCAATCATTCCGCCGCCGACTTCTCTAATTCGGGGATCGAGGTGAAGGGGAATGGAGCCGTTTCTCTTCTGAATGGCTTCTGCCGTCTGCCTTGCCCTTAAGAGATTACTGGAGTAAATTACATCCCAGTTTTCGCCGCTAACCCGTTCCGCCAGGCGTTCTGCCTCGGCCAATCCTTCTTCATGGAGAGGAATATCCGAGCTTCCCTGTGCGCGCCCCTCCTTGTTCCAAGCTGTAATCCCGTGTCTAATCAATCCGATTTTTGTCATATGTAAAAACATCCTTTCTTTTGAATAGATTGTTCAGGTGTTCCCTTATCTAAGTAAAAAGAGCGGTGCTTGCCGCCCGTGTAGCTAATCTACTTTCCTCATGCTTGTAAAAGGATACCAGACAAATTCACTGACGCCAATAATGCGCTCTTTCTCAATAAAACCGAGCCCATTTCGGCTGTCCAGGCTGACAAGGCGGTTGTCCCCCATGACGTAATAGTGATCACTCGGAACCGTGAGAGGACCGAAGTCACCGGTCAGTTTGCTGACAATTCCTTCTGCTGCTTCGCGATTTTCAGTAAGGTAGTCTTCATCCCATTGCTGGCCGTTAATATACAGATGGTCTTCCTTCATTTCCAGTTCATCGCCGGGGAAACCTATTAATCTCTTGACATAGTTCTTTTCATCGCCCCTGATGATGACAATATCGCCTCTGTTCAGTTCTTTTAATTTATTTACTAATATTTTTTCCTCGTCATGAAGGGTAGGATCCATGGAGGCTCCTTCCACATAGTACGGTGAAAAAAGAAAGACTCTGATGACCAGTGCGATTCCAAAGGCAATCAAAAGGGACTTGAGCCAGCTCGCTATTTCATGCTTATTCATGTGCTACACCAAAGCTTTCTGCACCCATATACCGGTCTTTGATTAAGGTGCGGTGGTGAAGTTCATGTCCGGCAATGATATAGGCAATGGCTCTGGCGGTAACTCTGGTGCCGTTCGCATTCCCTCGCCTCAGCAATGCCTCATCATCCAGGCTTTTCAGTAAAGCAATCGTATTTTGGCGAACCTGGGACAGCTGTACTGAAAGCTCCCCAATGCTGAAGGAGTTGAATTTGCCATTCTTTACATACTGGTTATCATCATATCCCGGCAGCTCAGCCTTCTCCCCTCTGCCAATGCAAAGCAGGCGGTAGCTCATGATACGTTCAGTATCTGTAATATGGCCGATCACTTCCTTAACCGTCCATTTTTCCGGAGCATAGCGGAAATGTGCCTGGTCTTCATTCAGGTCTTTTACCAGATTGTTTGTCTCCTTCATTTGTTCATCGAGGATTTGCAGAAGGTCCCTTTCCGGTACTGAGCTGACGTATTTCTCATAATATGGTGCATACTCATCCAATCCAGGTTTCTTTAACATCTCGTTCCCTCCCATTCTATTACCTTATTTTACTGAATTTTCACCCATAGAGCCAACTTCAGGTCTGAAAAAGCTCGCCCCTGATTGCTTTAACATACCGTTCGGCTGATCGCTGCACTGCAAGGTCTGCCTCCTTTTCTACCACTCTGTGAAACGCATTGTAAATCCGGTCAAATGACAGTGGTCTGATTTTGCCGGCCATCCTTTCAACTGTTTCAGCGGGAAGCGGAATGAGGTTCGGATAGCTGTACATGAAGCTGACCCAATCCCTGTCCGCAGCGACCTGAATGATGTCGCCGGTAAGCATGACGCCTTTGCCCCCATTCCCCTTTTCCCAATGAAGGACAGCACCGCCTTTAAAATGGCCGCCGATGCGGTGGATGACCAGGCCATCATGAATCTTAAGGCTTTCTCCGCTCCAGAAAATGATGTGATCACTTTCCCTAATTACCCACTCCCTGTCGTCTTCATGGATATAAATCGGCGCATTGAATGCTTCCGCCCATTCAACTTGTGCTGAGTAATAATGGGGATGGGACAGTGCAATCGCGCTAATCCCGCCCAGTTCTTTGATGGCTTCAATCGTGCACTCATCAAGATAGGTAATGCAATCCCACATTAGATTAAAACCGTTATGCTGAACAAGATAAGCTGTCTGGCCGATGGCAAACTCCGGAGCTGTTTTCAAGCTGTAAAGATTGGATTCCTCCCGCTTTATTTCATTCGTATAATTTTGGCTTTCCGTCATTTCATGTAAAATAGTCCACTCTTGGCCGCCGGGTCCAACATACTGGCGCTCTTCCATGCAGATCGGGCAGCTTTCAGGCTGTTGATCGCATGGTGGAAATTGCGTTCCGCACGTTTTGCATATATATTTTTCCATAAATAATGCCTCCGTTTCTCATACTGGTTATATTAACCATTTTACTGCTGGAAACGTTCTGTTAAATCGACGTTTCGGCTGAAACCGGCTACAGATTTAGACTGAGGACTTATACTTTAAGCTTAATAAATCTACTTCACAATGGAATCCTATTCCTATTCGGGTTCGGTGCAGAAAAATCCTTCCTTTTAAGGATTATGCAGTCCTGAGGCACAAGAACACTTAAGGATCAGCTTTTTGAAACTTTTTTTATTTTCATCCGTAGAGGATACTAACGAACTTAATTTAGGAGAGATTCATTATGGGAAATATATTTATTTTTTCACTCATCGCCGGACTGGCGATTTCAATCCTGCTTATTCCGTTTAGCTATAAAGCGAAGGAAAAGGCGAAGGAAAACAAAGGCAGGAAAATGGGAACCGGAATCATGGCCGCCACAGCTGCTTTATCTGTGCTGCTTGTTTTTGCCGTGTATTATTTAACCAACCTGGACCGTAACTTGACCAGCTTGTGGCTGTTCGCGGTTATCGCTTCTGTAATCGGGGCCGTTTTCGCGACTGGCCGGGAGCGTATGATCAAAATGGGTGTGTTTGTCCTTAGTTTAGCTGCAGGGGCTTTCTTTCTGACAGCTTTCCTGTTTAATGCAGACGATAAGTATGAAAGTGCCAAAATGAAGGAAAAAACGGAGATTGAAACGTTTGATGAAAAAGAAACACCGGCGAGCGTGCCGCCTAAGTTTGCGCGCAATAAGATGAAGAAGGCTTTCGGGCAGGTTCCTAACACAAGTTATTATGAACTTGGCAGCCTGCAAATCCAGAAAGTCAATGGAGAGTATGTATATATTGCGCCTGTTGAGTTTTCGGGCTTTTTCAAATGGTTGAATGGGGATAAGACACCAGGCTATTTTACAATTAGCGCGACTGATTCCTCAGCTAATCCAAAATTCATGAAGAGCGATATGGTGTACACACCATCCTCTTATTTTAATAAAAATATAGAGCGCCATATCCGGATGCAGTATCCGCAAGCCATTTTTTACGGAGAAGTGCAGCTGGAAGTGGATGACGACGGAAAGCCGTTTTATATTCGCTCGTATGGTGAGTTTATATCGGCGCGAAACGGTTTTGATGTTCAAGGGGTAGTCATGGTTGACCCGCTGAACGGACAGACAAAGTCTTATAAACTTGCGGATGTGCCGGCCTTTATTGATGGAGCAGTTTCCCCTGAGACGGTCAGTCTGCAGAACAGCTATTTCGGAAATTATATCCATGGCTTCTGGAACAGCAAATTCGGAAAGTCTGATGTAAGGCTTCCATCTGATGAGGGAACAGAAGCCAATGTGAGCCCTATTTTTGATGAAAATGGCGACATGTACTACTTCACTGATTTTACGAGTCCAAAAGAAGGCGTTGACTCGATGCTTGGCTATTCTCTGACAAATTCAAGGACGGGCGAAGCGACCTTCTTTACAGGCAATCTTGAAGAATCTTATATGGATTCGCAGGGTGCTCTCCAGATTATTGAGAAAAAATTCATTGAGAAGAAATGGAGCGGCGAAATGCCTGTTCTGTATAACTTCTACGGTGAAGCGAGCTGGCTGACGCCTGTTCTGGATGCCAACGGATTCCTGCAGAACTATTTCATTGTTTCAGCTGCCAATCCGGAAATTTCCGCCTATGGCACAACGCCAAATGAAGCATTGCGTTTGTATAAAACCGCATTGCAGCGGGGCGGAGGCACGGTTGACGGAAGCTCGAAAGCAGAGGAAAAACAGATAAGCGGTACTGTGGTGCGGGTGTATAAGGAGAAATCCGGTGATTTCACCGTTGTATCATTCCTTCTGGACAACCGCAAAAGCTATGTGGTTTCATCTGAAACCGTGCCGATGGCCATTTACCTGCAGGACGGTGATCAGGTCAGCGTTAACTATCTGGATACAGGTGAGGCATTCCTGCCTGTGAAGGAAATGAGTATTAAAGGATTGGAATAGATGCAAAAACACGATGAAGACATTCTTCATCGTGTTTTTTTATTAACCTGCGATTATGTTCGCTGATTTAATGGCACTCGATAGCGTGGATTTGATGCTGACGTGATCAAAAGACAGCCCAAGCTGTACTGCGGTTTGGGCAATTTCCGGTCTTAACCCGGAGATTGTGGTCTTTACGCCGATCAGGCTTAGCGCTTCGATCAGCTGGAATAGCTTATGGGCTACCATTGTATCGATCATGACTACGCCTGAAAGGTCAAGAAACAGCTGGCTGACGCCTAATTTATTGCATTGCTGCAGTGTATTTTCAAGCATGATTTTCGCTCGTGCTGTATCAATATCCCCGACAAGCGGCAGAAGTGCGATATTTTCTGTCAAAGAAATGACCGGGGAGCTGAGCTCAAGGATTAAAGCCTGCTGAGCCTGCAGCCTCTTCTGGGAATGGTTATTATACTCTTCCGTGAACCAGGTAACTATTTCCCCAATGGTTCTGATGATCATCCTGCGCCATAAGGCGATATGTTTGTCATCATATTGGCCCTGATTGATTTCAAGGAACTGCTCAAGCAGATTCAAATACTGTTCCTGAGTGTTAAAGAACTCCTTGTGAATCATCTCAAGAGGTGTGCGGAGATGTTCATCATCCTGCGCCACATTGACAATCCAGACTTCCAAATCATTAAAGAAGGATTCTTCATCTTTATGGAACACTTCGGAGAACTTCTTGTGAAATTCGTAATTTTGCTTTTTTACGCCTTCGATCACAGCGGGGTCTTCCGAGGCATACACTCCGCCGCTCTCTTCTTTATTTACGCTTTTATACCATTCTTCAGTTAAATCCCACGTTTTCTCAAGGAAAAATTGATATAGATCATGATTACGATGCATGCCTGTCTCCCCTAACCGACTGTTCTTTCAATATCAATATTTTAACCGATGGGATATAAAAGTGTCGATTTTAAGCTCCTGGCTATTTCCCTGCTGTCCGGATACTGATGGTCTGCCCCTGTTCCCGGAAGCATTATGCTCTATGCGGAAGCTAGGATATGAAGGATGATGGCAGGTTTCGCGTTTATTCAACAATTTACTTTTCAATCAAACGTTTGATTGAAATGACCTGAAAGCACTTTCCCATCTGATCTTTCCCCGGGAAATAGCTGCAGGAATTGTCGTCTGCACTGCTGGTCTTTCGACAAAAAAAGACCATTCCCCTTAGCGGAGAATGGCCTTTCCCTTTATACTTTATACTGCCTGCTTTTGCTGTTCCTGCTTCATTAATTTCATTTCACTGATGGCTTTCTTAGCCTTATTTTCATCAAACTCATTTTCGCTCTTTGCTACAACCATTGTTGCGATTCCATTTCCAATCAGGTTCACGATCGCTCTTCCTTCACTCATGAAGCGGTCTACGCCAAGAAGAAGCGCCAATCCTTCAAGAGGAATAACCTGAAGGGCTGCAAGCGTGGAAGCCAATACGATAAATCCGCTGCCTGTTACACCTGCTGCACCTTTTGAAGTCAGCATGAGCACTAATAAAATGGTAACCTGCTGGCCGATTGTCAGATCCACTCCGAACACCTGGGCTAAGAAGACAACCGCCATGGACAGGTAGATGGATGTCCCGTCCAGGTTGAAGGAATAGCCGGTTGGAATGACAAGTCCAACTACTGATTTGGAGCAGCCGATGCGCTCCATTTTATCCATCATTCGCGGAAGCACTGATTCTGAAGAACTGGTACCTAATACGATCAAAATTTCATCTTTGATGAACTTCAGATAATTCCATAAGCTGAATCCGTACATTTTGCAGATGATGTTCAAAACAACAAAGATAAATAAGAACATGGTCACATACACGGAAATCATCAGTTTGCCAAGCGGTACAAGTGAGGCCAGTCCGAAATGCCCAATTGTATAGGCCATGGCTCCAAATGCTCCAAGCGGGGCTGCCTTCATGATATAGCCGATGATTTTAAAGAAGACCAATGATAGCTTATCCAAAAATTCAATGACGGTTTTGCCTTTTTCCCCAAGAGCCGCCAAGCCGACACCGAATAGAACAGAAAAGAATAATACCTGCAGGATATCGCCTTTTGCAAAAGCATCCACCATGTTGGAAGGAACAATATGTGTCACAAACTCAATCCAATTAATGCCCTCTCCGCCATTGGCTGTGTACTGTGAAACATCTCCTTTTTCCAATTCATTAAAGTTCAGTCCTGCACCTGGTTTAATGACATTAACGACCATCAGGCCAATCATTAAAGCAAGTGTAGTAACAATCTCGAAGTATATGAACGCTTTTCCGCCCACTTTGCCGACTTTTTTCATATCGCCCATTTTAGCGATTCCAAGGACGATGGTCAGGAAAATAATTGGGGCGATGACCATTTTGACTGCGTTGATAAAGGTGTCGCCGACCGGCTTCATTTCTTTACCGACTTCCGGCCAAATCAGCCCGACCATAACACCGATAAAAATAGCCGTTAACACCTGGAAGGTTAAATTCTTATAAATCCGCTGCTTCTTCACTTTTATCCCAGCTCCTTTTTCTAACTATTCATTCTATTAGAAATGATAGCGTTTTCAGAGAAATGAGAGAAGTTTATGGTCATAACGGATGTTTTGTTCATTTTGGTCTCAGGGAATGCAACTAAACGATGACATACCGATTCACAGGTCTGCCCACGCCTCCGTACTGCACATCCAGCCGGATTGCACCGCTTTTTTCAAGATAATCAAGATAGCGGCGGGCGGTGACTCTGGCAATGCCGATGCCGTTCGCGACTTCTTCGGCAGAGCGGGGTTCGGTCTGCTGTTTCATGAAAGCAGTAATTTCATTTAAAGTGAATTCATTTAGCCCTTTCGGCAGAACATTTACTTCTTTTTTCACCTGCCTGGCATAAATCAGGGCATCAAGCTGCTCCTGTGATAATGTGCCCGATTCCTTCAGGCTCTCTCTGTAATGTCGGTATTTTTCGAGGGCCTGCTGGATCCTGTTCAGCTTAAAGGGCTTGATAATATAATCCCTGGCGCCGTTTTGAAGCATCAGCTTAATGGTTTCCTTATCCTTTGCAGCGGAAACGACGATGACATCAGAATCGAGGTGCTGCTTTCTGAATTCCTGCAGAGTTTGAATGCCATCTTTCTTCGGCATAAAAATATCTAAAATCACCAGATCAGGCTGCAGCTTTTTCGCCAGGGCAATGCCTTCCTCCCCATTCCCGGCCGCAGCAATGATTGTAAAGCCGGGCACACTTGCAATAAATTCCTTATTCACTTCCTGGACCATTGGGTCATCTTCAATCAGCAGCACACTGATTTCTTCATTAACCGCCATGTAATTCTCCCTCCGCTTCCATCGGAAAAGTAATCGTAAAAGAAGTTCCTTCATTGGGGCCAGTTGATACCTCGATCGCTCCTCCGCCTTTTTCTGCAATTTGTTTGACAAGGTAAAGCCCGTAGCCTGTCCCGCCAGATTTATTGGCGGTAAATCCTTTTTCATATATTCTCGGCAATATCGCTTCCTCTATCCCGCTGCCGTTATCTTCCACCAGCACCGCACAAATCTCATTCGTCTGTTCAATGCTGATGTCAATTTTTCTATCTTCACGTTCACTATGCTCAAAAGCCCCGAAAGCATTCTCAATCAGATTGCCCAGCAGCAAAACAAAGTCATGGTGATCCAGGTTGCTCGGAAACTCCTCCAGATTGCTGTTTGGGTCGATAACCACCGTGATGCCCAATTCCTTGCCGCGCCGTACTTTGCTTAATAAAAGCCCTGCAATGGCATCATTCCTAACTTTATCACTGAGGAAATTCGAAAGGTTCTCCTGTTCTTCAGATGCATCAAACGTCAGCTGGAGTGCTTTATCGGCTTTTCCTAACTGAATCAATCCGGCAATGGTGTGAAGCTTGTTCATATGTTCATGGTTCTGCACCCTGAGCGCCTCAACAAAGCTTTTTACACCGGTCAGCTCTTCGGCCAGTTTCGTAACTTCCGTGCGGTCCTGGAAGATGGCCACAGCTCCAATCTTCTCATTGTCTTTCCGGATGGGAATTCTGGTGCTCAGAATGACCTTTCCGCTTACAATGATCTGTTCGTTATAGACAGCACGATTACTTTCTACAATCTCGGGAAGCCTTGTGTCCTTTAGCACATCCCTAATTTTTTTACCTGCGACTTTGCCTGATACATTAAAAATTTTCTTTGCCTTTTCATTGAAAATCGTAATGTTTTCCTGGTTATCAATCGCAATTACACCTTCATTGATCGAGTGGAAAGTGGCTGTCCTTTCCTCCAGCATCCGTTTGATTTCATGGGGCTCCAGCTGAAACATCTGCTTTTTAATATGATTGGCGAGCATTAGAGAGCCGATCAGCCCAAATATGAGCGTCAAAAGCACAATGATGCTGATCTCGTCTGCCAGATTTGTGATAATCTCCGTAATCGAAGGGATCTTATTGCCGACAACAACCACGCCGATTTGATTGAGGCTTTCATCTTTAATCGGGATGAATGCGCGGATAAAGGTGCCGACGTCTCCCTCTGCCTTGGAAAAATATATATGCTCGGCAAAAGCCGGTTTCTCATCCTCACCTGATGATGGCCTGCCGATCAGCTCCCTGACCGGATGGGAATAGCGGATACGCTCCATATTCATGATCACGATATAGTCTGTTTCATTAATAATCCGGATTTCCTCTGCAACTTTGTTTACTGTCTTCCAGCCCTGCGGCTGCAGGATTCCTTTTTTTACATCTGACAGCTCTGCTACCGTTCTGGCGGTATTCATCGAGCGTATCCTCAGTTCTTTTTCTTCCTGCTCCTGGATGTTTGCGATCACGACCATCCCGCCAATCAATAGAGAAAAAATGACGACGGCATAAGACAGGATGGTAATCTTCCAGCGGATGGGCAGCTGATTCACAAGGGGTCCCTCCCTTCTGTCTTTACGGATAGAATTCTTGTAAGTATGATAACATTAATAGTTTTAAAAAGGAGGATTCAAATGAAAAGCTATATTCTCCTTGCCGGCATGGTTTTGCTGCTGGCTGCCTTCTTGGGCTATCGAAGCTTTTTTCCGGGGAAGAGATTCCCTACGATGATGACCAGGAAGGGCTCAAGGATCAAATTGTCTTTAAATTCAGCCATGTGGTGGCAGAAAATACGCCGAAGGGCCTTGCCGCTCAACGGTTTGCAGATCTTGTCGCCGAAAAATCGGATGGCCATATTAAGATAGAAGTGTTTCCAAACGGCAGCCTTTATTCTGATATTGAAGAAATCAATGCGCTTAAGGAAGGACAGGTTCACTTTATTGCCCCTTCCACCTCTAAGCTTGGGATGCTTTCGCCTAAGTGGGCCGTGCTGGATTTGCCCTTTGCCTTTCCTTCACGTGAGGCTGCACTTGAAGGCCTGAATGGGGATATCGGCAAGCAGCTGCTGGATTCTCTAAAGGGGGACGGCATTAAAGGGCTCGCCCACTGGCCTAATGGATTTAAGCAGATCACCACGAATAATGGGCCCATTCAAAAACCGGAGGATCTGAAAGGGCAATCCTTCCGTATTATGCAAAGTGATGTGATATCGGCCCAATTCAGCCGCCTGAAGGCAAAGACTATTCAGGATTCCTTCAATTCCACTTATAAGCTGCTGGAGGATGGTGAAGTGGATGGTGAAGAAAACACGGTTTCCAATATCTACTCAAAGAAATTTTATAACCTGCAAAAGCATATGACAATCAGCAATCATGGCTATCTGGGGTATGCGGTGATGATGAGCGGGAAGGTCTGGAATGAGCAGAGTGAGGAAACAAAGAAGATTCTGCTCGAGGCAATGGAAGAAACAACTGAATGGAATAGCCGGATGGCCTTTGAAATGAACGAAGAACTACTTGAAAAAATCAGGCAGAATTCCTCCATTCAGATACATGAGCTCACACCCGAAGAAAAAGGGAATGGCAAGATGTACTGGATCCCATCTATGAAGACTTCTCACAGGATATCGGGAAGAATCTGGTGGAAGAGATGAAGGAACTGCGGGGTAAATATGAATGAATGAAGGTGACAGGTACCTATACCAGTTGGCCGAAGTGGTATAGGTGCCTGTCACCCTTTGTTACAGCTTCTGTATGACTGCTACTTTAAGGTAGTCTCCTTCTTTGAATTCCTTAATGGTGCGGAAGTCTTCAGGAAGGGTGAATTCCTCCAGGATTTTGTAGCGGTCCCCTGTTTGTGCGAACGCTTTTTTGATAAAGTCTTTGAATTTCTTCATGCTGAATGTGCTGCAGTTGGATGAGGCCACAATGATTCCGTCTTTTTCTGTAATTTGGATTGCCTGAGCGAGCAGCTCCGGATAATCCTTTCTGGCGCTGAAAGTATGCTTTTTGGAACGGGCAAAGCTTGGAGGGTCCAGGATGACCATATCAAATTTCAGCTGTTTCCGAACAGCATATTTGAAGTAGTTGAACACATCTTCCACAATGATATCCTGTGCCTCAAAATCAATGCCGTTAACGCTGAACATTTCGATGGTTTTGCTTTTGCTGCGGTTGGCAAGGTCGACACTGGTTGTTTTCACTGCTCCCCCTAATGCGGCAGCAGCTGAAAAAGCGCCCGTATAAGAGAACGTGTTAAGTACCGTTTTTCCATTTGAATACTTGTCCCTGATCGTCTTCCGTACATGCCTCTGATCAAGGAATACACCAACCATGGCCCCATCATTCAAATAAATGGGAAACCTGATTCCATTCTCCTTCACCATCAGCGGAAAAGATGCCCGTTCCCCTGCTGCAAAATCATCGTCCTCTATATAAGTGCCCTTTACAGCAAACCGTTTCTTTTCATACAATCCTTTTACATCAGCACTGTTCATGAATGCCTGAATCACCGTATCCCTGAACGTATAAATGCCTTCACTGTACCAGCTGATCACATAAAAGCCATCATAATAATCAATCGTGATGCCTCCGATTCCGTCTCCTTCTCCATTAAAAACACGAAAGGCGGTTGTATTGGGATCATGGAACAGAGCTTCACGTCTTCTTAACGATTCTTGGAATTTCTTCGCAAAAAATGCTTCATCAAAGGTTTCCTGAGGATTTCGCGACAGTATCCAGCCCCTGCCTTTATTCTGCTTTCCATAATATCCTTTGCCGATAAACCGGCCGCTCTCATCAGTCAGCTCAATGACCGCACCCTCTTCGATGTTCTTCGGAATCCGCTGCACCGACTCCTCCGTCACAAGCGGATAGCCATCCCTAAAACTATTCTTATATTTAGAAGCCGCGATTAATTTGATAGCATTACTCATAAATTCACCCAATCATTTTGTTAGTATAGCTATCATTGTAACATTAAAAGTGACAGGTACCTATACCACTTGGATGAAGTGGTATAGGTACCTGTCACCATCTTTCTAATTTATTATCATTCCCGGATAGGCACGGGCATAGAATAGAGAAGGTTAGGGGTAAAGGAGGATGCTCGTATGCTGATTCGCCATCAGATGGTGGATAAAAAAGATGTCCGGTTTTGTGATGAAACCTTTAATTTGGAACAGGCACTGCAGTTTTTAAATAAAACTGGCTACCGCTGTGTCCCTATTCTGGATGCCGCACATACAAAGTTTGTCGGCAATATTTATAAGGTTGATATTTTAGAATATAAGGAAAATCATTCTTTGGATGAACCGATTACGGCTCTGGCTAAAGACCAGCAGACTATAATTGATGAGGATGACTCCTTCATGAAAGCCTTTTTCACGCTGAAGAGATATCCTTATCTGCCGGTTGAAAATGACCAGGGGCAGTTTGTCGGATTGCTGACACATGCGGCCGTACTGGAGCTGCTGGAGGAAGCGTGGGGACTGAACCGAGGCAGCTATACGCTGACTGTGGGAAGCTATGGCACACAGGGAACATTGAAAAAGATAAGCAGTATTATCAGTAAATACAGCGATATCCAAGGAGTCATCTCACTGGATTCATCCAACTTCCATGTCAGTCTGATACGCCGTATCCTTTTTACATTGCCGAAGGATACGACAGAAGAAACTTTAGATAAAATCAAGAAAGAACTGGACACAAATGGATTCCGTGTGATCGGAGTCGAGTGTCATAATGGAGAATGCTGATAAAGTGAAACTTCAATCAGTGGGGGGTTCCTTATCCCCCACTGATTGTTAGTCGCGTTCTAGTGTCGCTAAGATCTCCGCTAGCGCTTCGATCAATCGACACTACGAACCCGATTGGTTCAACTAAGCCTCTGCCTGCGCCTCGGCAAGTTTCACTGTATCTCACCAATCGGGCCTTTACATTATAAAGCGAGGCGACTTGCCTTGGGGTGACAAGCATAAGACGAGCAGATGGTGGGGAGTGCTTTTCTTCCCATCAGCTGATTGGCTTATGACCTCGAGCCCCTAGGAGCCGCAGCTAGATCGGGCAGTTTGACCCCCACTTATCCTCCTTTGATTACTCTAAGTCTTGAAGCGGGGGGCTTACTGCCCGTTAGACTGCGATAAAAGATGAAAAGCCGTTCCTTGATGGAGCGGCTTTTTCTTACCTTTGATTCCTATGAAAGAATTCCTGGTACCCGTAAATAATCCATGCGTAAGAGGTGAAGAACAGGAAAATATGGATAGGCTTGAATTTTACGAGCTTATACAAGTTAAGTCTTTGATACAAGTAGTTTAGCGGGTATGCAAACAGCAGATCCATGATGGCATTTACTGCCAGGTACTTCTTGAAACTGCCGAAGGTGAAATGGAAGATCCATAGGGTCCCGATAAAGAATGGGCCCATTATGAAGGTCAGGTCATTGATAAGTTTCTTGAAGTGTCCGCCTTCCACAGTCCACCATTTAAAGGGTATGGCCAGTGTGCTTAAAATTAACACTAAAATCCCTGCAAAAACCGAAACGGTTGAAAATTTATTAAATGACTTCCTGGGCAGAAAGAATATGGTCAGCCACGGAATGACCAAATGAAGCAGCCTGATCGCTGTAGTTGCTTTCATATAAAAATCCCCCTTCTTCCATATTGTGGTTTAGGGGGATATGAATTATTCTCCATTTTTTTATTAAACAGCTGATTCCACCTTAAACATTCCGTCCATCTTCCTCACGATCTCTTTTCCAATCTCTATGGACGCCGTCGCGGCCGGAGACGGTGCATTTAAAACATGGATGGAGCGTTTGCTGGGCACAATGAAAAAGTCATCGACTAATGAACCATCGTCCTTCAAGGCCTGAGCTCTGACACCGGCAGGCCCGGGAACAATATCATCCTTCTGAATGTCCGGCATAAGCTTCTGGACATTTTTCATGAAAAGCTCTTTGGAAGCAGAGCGGATCATTTCTTCCACTCCCTCCTTCATATATTTCTTTGCGAGCTTCCAGAAGCCTTTATAAGCCATAACCTCCATCAGGTCTGCCACATTCAGGTCCGTCTTTTTATAGCCCTCCCTTTTAAAGCTTAGAACGGCATTTGGCCCCACATCAATAGCTCCGTTAATCATGCGGGTAAAATGAACCCCAAGGAACGGGAAGTTAGGATTTGGCACAGGATAGATCAGATTTTTGACGAGACTGCTTTTCTCCGGCTTGAGCATGAAATACTCGCCCCTGAATGGCACGATTTTAACATCCGTTTTCAATCCGGCAAGCTTGGCAATCCGGTCTGACTGCAGTCCGCCGCAGTTTACATAGTAAGCTCCCCTTACCTCTCCCCTGCTGGTCTGGACAATTACTTCCTGAGCTGTTTCGTCAATGGCTGATACTTTATGATTCAGCAGGATGTCCCCGCCTTTTGCTGTAATGATCTCAGCCATTTTTTCCGAAACCTGCTTATAGTTGACAATGCCGGCCATTGGCACATGAATGGCCTTTTTTCCGTTCACATGCGGCTCGATTTCATGCAGCTCACCCTGATCGATCATTCTGATTCCAAGGCCGTTGTCCAGCCCGCGCTGATATAAATCGTCCAATAGCGGCAGCTCGAAATCTTCGCTCGCGACAATGACTTTCCCGCAGATATCCACTTCAAGCCCATGCTTCCGGCAAAATTCTGTCATGGACTCACTGCCTTTTTTGGCAAGCCTGGCTTTATAACTGCCGGGTTTATAGTAAATTCCTGAATGGATGACACCGCTGTTATGGCCTGTCTGATGCGCCGCCACATGGCTTTCTTTTTCCAGGATGGCCACTTTTGCTGATGGAAACCGTTTCAGCAGCTCCATTCCTGTTGACAGGCCGACAATGCCCCCGCCAATAATGATGTAATCGTACATGCTCCTCCACCCTTTCTCTTATTTATGATCAAACCCGCAGGCTTCTGCCAGTAATTCGATGATATGGACCACACGCACCTTATCCTCAAGCCCCTCACGTTTCACCCCGAGGCACATCTGCAGATGGCAGCCAGGATTGGACGTGACGATGGTATCAGGCGAGATGCTATGGACGTGTTCCATTTTGGCGTCGAGTATTTCCATGGACACTTCATAGTGAACAATATTATAGATTCCGGCCGATCCGCAGCACATATCCGCTTTCGGAAGCGGAACATATGTAATGCCTGGTATGCTTTCAAGGAGCTGAACAGGGTCATCCGCCACCTTCTGCACATTTAATAAATGGCATGATGGCTGATAGGTCACAGCACCTGAGAGTTCCCGGCTGAAACTGATTCCGAGTTTGTTCAGTATTACACTTACATCCTTATTCTTTTGGGCAAACACCCTGGCACGCTCTGCCCATTCCGGGTCTTCTGCGAGAAGGTGATCATATTCAACGAGCATCGCACCGCAGCCGCCAATCGCATTAACCACAAAATCAAAGTTCCCTTTTTCAAAAGCCGCAATATTTTCCTTCGCCAATTTCCTTGATGTTCCCGTATCTCCGCTATGGTTCTGCAGCGCCCCGCAGCAGGTCTGTTCCTTAATTACGGTGACTTCGCAGCCGGCATGCTGAAGCAGCTTGATGCTGAGGTCATTGATTTTGGCAAAAAACACATCCATAATACAGCCTGTAAAAAAAGCAACACGGGCTTTCGGCTCGCGCTCTGGCAGAAGGATGCCTGTTCTCAGCTGTTTATTTGGCATTTCCACAGCAGGGGCTATTTCTTCAAAAGCACGAAGCTGTTCTGGAAGAATGCTGAGCGCCTTGCTTTTACGGGCAATCGAATCCATGCCTGTTTTCTGATAGGCCCGAAGTGAAGCTCTCATGGCTGACAGCAGTTTTTTATTCGGCAAGGCCTTCTGCAGAGCCATGTTCTCCACGAATGGAGATGGTGCTTCGGCCCTCTTTACTTGCTTAAAAGACTCGAGGATTTTCCCATATTGAACATTGGTTGGACATGCCGTCTCACAGGCGCGGCAGCCGAGGCAGAGCTCCATCGACTCGGTAATTTCATCGATGGTTATTTTTCCTTCCGCCGCCATTTGCACAAGATTGATCCGTCCCCGAGGAGAGTGACTTTCTTTTCCCATGCTGCCGTATGTGGGGCATGCTGGAAGACAATAGCCGCATTGGACACAGTCAAACGTTTCTTTATAGGCGAGCTGGCTAGTCATGGACTAACACCAGCCTCTGTCCTTTGTTCTCGGGAAAAATTTTGCCCGGATTCATAATGTTGTTTGGATCCCAAGCTTTTTTCATTCGTTTCATCATGTCCAGTCCAGCTTCCCCAAGTTCCATTTCCATAAACGGCGCCTTCATGGTTCCGATTCCATGCTCGCCTGAGAGAGTTCCTCCCAATTCAATCGCTGCGGTAAAAATCTCCTCCACCGCTTTTTCCACGCGCTTCATTTCTTCTTTGTCCTGTTTATCGGTAATGATATTCGGGTGCAAATTTCCGTCCCCTGCATGGCCGAATACGACTAAGTCGATTTCATATTTTGCTTTAATTTCCTGAAGCCTTCTGAACATCTCAGGTATCTTGCTTCTAGGAATGGTGGCATCTTCGGAAATTTTCGTCGGCTTTTTCCTCACAATGGCCGGCGAAACTAGTTTTCTCGCTTTCCATAGGTTCCCGGCGGATTCCTCATCCCTGGCAATGATCGCTTCCCTCGCCCCAACTTCCAGGCACACCTGCTTCACCTGCTCGCTTTCATCCCTGATGGCGATTGGATGGCCATCAAGCTCAATCAGGATAATGGCATCCACATCTGTCGGGAGCCCGATCGGCTGAAATTCTTCCACAGCCTGGATCGAAGCCTGGTCCATAATTTCCATTTTGGAAGGCAGGATGCCGGAAGTGAGCACAGCCGATATCGCTTTTCCGGCATCAATAATGTCATCAAAAATGACCATCATCGTTTGAGTGGCCTGCGGTCTTGGAATCAGCTGAAGAGTGGCCTCTGTGATGATGCCGAGCGTCCCCTCGGATCCAACAATCAGCTTCGTCAGGTCATAGCCTGTAACGTTTTTGACCGTCCGTCCGCCTGTCCGAATGATGTCCCCTTCCGGCGTGACGATCTCCAGACCGAGCACATAATCCTTTGTTACCCCGTACTTTAAACCGCGCGGCCCGCCTGCATTTTCAGCGAGGTTCCCTCCAATTGTGGAAACATGGGAACTGCTTGGGTCTGGGGATACATCAGCCCATAGCGCTGCGCTTCCCGGTCAATATCAGCTGTGATGACCCCCGGTGATACTGTTGCGACTGTATCCTCCGGGTCAATGATCAGCTTTTGGGTCCACCTGGAAAAATCAAGGACCATCCCGCCATGGACAGGGAGCGGACCTCCGCTCAGACTCGTACCCCTGCCTCTTGGATAGACGGGAATTTTCAGTTCATTGGCGAGTTTTACAATGCCAGCCGTTTCCTCTGTCGAAACCGGCTGCAGGATGATCTCTGGAATATAGGCTCCAAATGAGCCGTCGTATGAATAAGAAACCAGGTCCGCTTTTTCAAGCAGAATGCGTTTTTCTGATCCCATAATGCTTTTAAGCCGTTCAACAATCTGTTCGGTGATCACAACGGCACCTTCTTTCCTTCCCCTTCGTTCATCTTCAATTTCTTTGTTACATTCTCAAGATGGACTCTCATGGCCTGCGCTGCTTTTTCTTCATCCTGTTCTTTAATAGCCGTGAAAATGCTCATATGCTCCTGAAAAACCTGTTCACGTTTTGCCGGAAGTCCCACGTTTTTCTTAAGAGAAAACGCAATTGCTTTCCTATACAGATCATCGATGTTTTCCATTACCTGTATCATGAAGCGATTTTTCGTTGCTTTGATCAGGTGTTTATGAAAATTCACGTCTGCCAGATCGCCAACTGCTTCGGGGTTCGTCAGTGTGATTTCAAATTGATCGAGGGCTCCCTTCATTTTTTCCAGGTCGGCCTCATCACGACGCAAGGCAGCAATAGCTGCTGCCTGTGTCTCCATAACCATCCTCATTTCCAATAGCTCAAATACCTGTTCCACGGGAATGTATTCAATCGCTAACGAACCAAGCATGTCTGCCATATTAACCTCTTTAACGAAGCTTCTGCCGCCTTGCCTGGATTCAATGATCCCGCTGGCAGATAATACGCTCAATGCTTCCCGGACAGGCGCACGGCTGACGCCAAACCGTTTGGCCAGTTCATTCTCGGATGGCATCGGCTCATTTGGCGGGAACTTGCCTTCTTTTATCATTTCCTTCAGCTGATCCAGCACCTGGGCCGAGATTTTTTTTCGTTCGATTTTCATGGATGTTAGCTCCTTATATGGTGATTTCGACTGAACTGCTTTTCTTAACTCTAATGATATGGAAAAGAATCGCGAACACACAAAGCCCGAATCCGGCAATATCCGTGATCATGCCTGGCTTAATCAGCATTAAAGCCCCTGCCAACATTAGGACTCTTTCAACAATCGTCAGCTTGGCATTCAGGTAGTTTCCAAGTGAACTTGCCAGGGCGTAAATGCCCAGTGTGCTTGTGATGACCACAAGTGCTACCGATAAAATGGATATCGTTTCTCCCTCTGCTGCCTGAAGCAGAATGATAGGATTATAGGCAATCATGAACGGGATGATAAAGCCCGGCAATGAGATTCTAAGCGCTTCCCATGATGTCTGCATTGCATTGGCGCCGGCCAATCCTGCTGCGGTATAAGATGCCAATGCCACAGGCGGTGTAATGTTGGATAATGCACCAAACCAGAACACAAAGAAGTGGGCCGCAATCGGGTTAACGCCAGCTTCTACAAGGGCAGGAGCTGCCGTAACGGCAACGACGATGTAAAGGGCTGTGGATGGAAGCCCCATGCTTAAAACGATGCAAGTGAGCATGACGACGATTAAAATCAGCCAAAGCTGACCGCCTGTTAATTCGACAATATTATAAGCTAGTGTAGATCCAATTCCCGTCATAGTGACAACGCAGATGATGATTCCGATAGCGGCACAGGCAATCCCGACCTGAATCGTCCCTCTACCGCCTTCAATGAAAGCTTCAATCGTTTTAGAGATCGTGATCCTGGAAGATTTATCTTTTGCCAGCCAGCTCGCAATGATGACTGCGCCGATCCCTGCAAATCCTGCAAACAGGGCTGTTTTTCCCATTAAGAGTGTAGTAATAACAACGATAATTGGGATAAGGAGAACCCCGCGTTCCTTCAGGATTTGGACGACATTCGGAATATTCTCTTTGCTGATGCCTTTTAGGCCTTGCTTTTTCGCTTCAATATCAATGGCAAAAATCAACGCAATGTAGTATAGAAAACTTGGAATGATCGCTGCCAGGATGACTGTCGTATAAGAGATTCCGAGGAAACCGGCCATGATAAAGGCCGCAGCGCCCATAATCGGCGGCATAATCATTCCGCCTGTTGAAGCAGCCGCCTCTACTGCACCGGCAAACTTTGGCTTAAGGCCAATGGATTTCATCAAAGGAATCGTAAAAGCTCCTGTTGTCGCAACATTGGCAACCGCACTTCCGCTCAAAGACCCTGTCAGCGCACTTGAGATGACCGCAACCTGAGCCGGGCCTCCGCGCTTTCTGCCTGCAATGGCAAGGGCGAGATCATTGAAAAGCTGGGTGGCACCGCTGACAGACAGGAAGGCACCAAAGAGGACGAACATGACGATGAATGTGGATGCCGTCGAAAGCGTTAACCCCAGCACGCCCTCAGTCGTCATATAAAGACGGTACAGCAGGCGTTCCAGTGAAAAGCCGGCATGCCCGAATATCCACGGGAAATATGTGCCAAACAGGGCATATACAATAGCGCCTCCGCACAGGATCGGGATAAAGATCCCAACTGCCCTTCTCGAAGCTTCTAGGAGGACAATGATCGTAATAGCACCAAAAATATAGTCGATCATAATAGGCTGGGAGCCCCGGTCCACATGAATGGTTGTGTAGTTCAGGAGCAGGTAGCCGAGACCTGCAATCGCAAGTGCCGCAAAAACATAATCAGGGGCTGTAAACCTTTTTTGATTGGAAGTCTTCCCGGCCGGATAATAGAAAAAAGTCATTACCAAAAGGATGCCGAGGAAAATCAGGTTTCTATAAATCTCTTGAATATTGGATAATCCATTGGAATAAATAGCAAAAGCAGAAAACAATACAGCAATGATGGCAGCCGCTTTTTTGTATGGACCTTCCAGCAGCCGCATGCCGCCGCCAGCTTCTTTATCCAGATCAGCTGGCTGTACAATGGGTTCGCTTGTTGATTTTGTCATTCTTTTCCCTCCTTTATTTCGCTTCCGGCGGAATTAGATTGTCAGGTATATCAAGGCCTGCTTCTTTAAAATATCTGTAGGCTCCGGCATGCAATGGCACAGATACGCCATCAAGGGCCGTTTCGAGAGTCATTTCCTTGGCAGAGCTGTGAACCTCATACATTTCATCAAGATTCTCATAAAGCGTTTTGGTTAAGATATAGATGGTTTCTTCATCCATTTCTTTTGTTGTGGATAAAAGGTTCGGCTGGGCAATGGTGTTGATATCTTCGTCAATTCGGGGATATGTCCCGCCAGGAATCACATAACGATACCAGCTGTCGGATATTGCATTAATGGCATCCAGCTGCTCATCAGTTACTTCCAGGATCGATGCTTTGACATTACTTGCATACATATCTGTTACAGCGGAAATCGGGATACCTGCCGGAAGGGAGCCTCCATCCAATCTCCCGTCACGCATCGCGGAAACCGTGTCACTGTAGCCAAGATACTCAGGAGAAATATCCTTTTTCGTAAGACCGAGACCATCCATCATCACGACTGTGGATTGCTCCGTACCGCTGGCCTGCGGCCCAACAGAAAATTGCGTTCCTTTTATATCGTCGATAGTTCCGCTTTTGATCTTATTGTTCATCAGCACGAAATGCTCCACATTGGGCCAGAGCATGGAGATTGTGCGGAGATCCTCATAGCGCTTTCCTTCAAAAGAGTCGTCACCGGCATAAGCCTGAGAAGATATTAATCCCTGAAGAATAGCAAGCTGTGCTTCCCCTTCACGCAGAAGTTCGATATTTTCAATGGATCCGGCAGAGGACTGGCCGCTCGCCTGGATTTTTTCACCCTTTAAATGGCTGCTCCAAATATTAGCCATTCCAACTCCTATCGGGTAATATGTACCTCCGGTTGATGCGGTCGCAACGGATACGAATTTTTTATCCTTGTTCTCAGCCGCTGTCCGCACGCCAACAATGGCAATAAAGACAAGTGTCAGAACCGATATGATAATCTTCCACTTTTTTTGAATCATAAAATCCTCCCTTTCCAGGTAATTATGTAAGCGCTTCTTCAAACTTGTATTACAAGTATACAAGATTACATGTTTTGAATTCAATTAAAATTCTGATTTTTCTTTTTTATTTAGCTGGATTCCTTGAGGATTCAGGGGTTTCTGAATTGAAAATAGGAAAATTTACCTTGTGGGGGTTGGAGGTTCATTTTATTAAGAGGGGTGGCGGCGGGTTCGGACTCTGAGTGGCGGATTTCGCCTTTCTCTGTCTGAAGTTGGGGCTGGTTCGGACTCCGGGTGCCGAGTTTCGGCTTTCTCTGTCCGAAGTTGGATCGGGTTCGGACTCTGGGAGCTGGATTTCGGCTTTCTCTGTCCGAAGTTGAGCAGGGTTAGGACTCTGGATACCCGGTTTCGACTTTTTCTGTCCGAAGTGCCCTCAGGGTTTAGACCTGAAGAAAAGACCACTCCCTTGTTTTAAAGGGAGTGGCCTTTCTGTTACAGCAGCTTACCCATATAATATTCATCCACAAATTCGCCGTTTATCATAAGCGAATGTTTTTTGGTGCCTTCGATCTGGAATCCCGCCTTTTTATAGAGGGCGACACCGGCCTGATTCTGGATAACTGTTGTAAGCTCCAGCCTGTGGATATGGTTTTCACGCGCCCATCGGTCCAGTTCTTCAAACAGTTGGGTGCCGATGCCCCGGCCTCTGTGTTCCCTGAGAATGCCTGCAACCAGATAGGCTGAGTGCCGGTTTCTCTTTGCTGCACCGCCGATGGCCATTACGAAGCCTATCAATCTATTATCTTGTTCCGCGATGATGATGGTCGAATGATCTGCTTTTTGGATGGCTTCAATTCTCTTAAGCTGCGTATCGGCTGATGTCTGCCTTTCACCTGGCTCGAAAAGCATGTAGTCTGATTCGTTTTCTACGTGGGTGATCAGATCGGCAAGGGCCTGTGCGTCTGCTGGTTTTATGTGGCGAATATTCATATTGGTTCTCCTTTTTATTTTTCTATTAAACTCCCGTCTCTCTCCACCGTCCGCGCCAATACCGCCCCCGCAACAAGTCCCCAAACAGGAGCGCTGATATGAAGAAAGCTCACGCCTGATAAGGTGACGATGAAGGCAGCGAGGGAACTTAGCCTGTACCGGTTTCCGGAAAAGCCCGTTTGCAGGCTGGAATGGAGGACGCCAATCAGGGCAAACCCGGCGAGCAGTGAGACAAAAGCCTGCGGAAGCGACTGGATGAAGGGCACGATTTTCCAGGCGAATATGCCAAACACAATCGTAATTACGCCTGACACCACTGCTCCCATATACCTTTTCTCCCTCGGCCCTGAATCCATTCCGGCACAGATGGCGCTCATCATCCCGGCGATATTGGCACACTGTCCGCCAAAGAAGCTTGTGATTACGGAGAAGACACCGCTTGATGAGACGATTTTCCGAATAGGGGGCTTGAAATCTTCGCTTTCCAATGCCCCGATTCCTGGTGCTGCATCATTGCTCAGAATCAGCATCGCGAGCGGGAGGGCAATGGTTACGAGCCCCATCCAGCTGAATTCAGGCATCTGAACAGACGGGAGAAAATACGATATCTCTTTGGCCGGATGGACATCGGCTGTCAAAAACAATGCGGCAAAGGCAGCCGCAACGGCTGCGAGCACAGGCGGGAACTTTTTCACATATCTCGTAAAAAGCAGAAAACTGACTAACGCCGCTCCTCCGACAACAGGCATTTCCTGTATGGCAGGCACGAGTTTCACGACATACCCGGCAACGAGCCCGCCAAGCATGGAGGCGATAACCTCTTTTGGCACCCAGCCAATGATTTTTGTAAACAGACCTGAAATGCCTACCAGAAAAATCAGCAGCCCGGACATTACATACCCGCCAATCAGCTCAGGATACGAGTATTGTGCAGTCACCGTCGCCAAAAAGGCTGCACCTGTAATCGAATGCCCTCCTGTAATGGGAATACGATATAAAATCGGCATGAGGATGCTGTAGACACCACCGAAAAAATAAACCGCAAACATCCAGTTAATCGTCTGCTGATCCGTGAATCCACCTGCTGATGCTGCCTGCAGGATGATCAGGGCAGGCCCGGTCATGACCAGCGTGCTTGCAATGATCCCCGATGATATATTTTCAGCATTTAGATCCCTTATGAAGGAACCCTTTTGTTCCGCCTGACTGTATCCGTTATGCCTCTCCTTCGGCAAACCCATTTTTCCTGCCCCCGACTTCTGAGTATTTTACTTACTATCATGATTTCAAACAGGGGAATTGTCAAACTATTTCGCCTATAAAAATATCTACTCAGCCGATGTATTCTCGCTTGGCAGCTGCAGAACTCTCTTGTCGTCTTCAGTTTTGGTTAATTGATAGAATAAAAGTATACTAACTATCCCCATAGATCCAATTAACGTTGTCATAATCATCGGAGACATCCAGTTGCTTACTATCATAAAGATCCCGGCTGCACTAACTCCGAGTATCATAGCAATGGTGTATAAAGCCATATAAGAGCTGCGTGCATGATCTGGCACACTGCCTGCCAGCATGGTCTGCTGAACAGGGATATACAGCATTTCACCAATGGATGCTATGAACATAGCCAAAATCAAGATAAGCGGTGATGTGCTGAAACTTACAACTGTGTATCCCGTGAAAAATAATAGCAGGCCAGCCAGGAATACATAGCGGTCATTATATTTTTTAATAGCTGCTGTAATCATCATGGTAAAGCAAACAATAAGTATAGTGTTTTCCGTTTTCAATATACCAAGCATATTGACACCGTCCACTTCCAAGGGAAGAAAAGATAGAAGCGGAACAGGTTCGCCGATTTTATTTGCGAGGTGAACACCTATGTAATTGGTTAATTGCTCCTCCACCGAAACAATAAGAAGACTTGCTATTGAAAAAACAGTAAAGAATCGGTGCGCCAATATGTTTCTGTATGCTTTTATTATGCTTGAAGTACTTCTGTTAGACTGGTTGGCTTTTGCGGGAATATATGTTTCTTGAATAAAGAAGGCAGTGATGAGGAATGAACATACTATCGACAGGGCGGCACCTAACAGCAGGTAAAAGAGATAATCAAAGAATAGGAAAGCGCCAGCCATGCTGCCCACGGCAATACCCGTATTGCGAACCCAATAAGAGTAGGAATAAATGGTCTTTCTTTCTTCCGGCAGGCTTACATCAATAATTAACGCCTGGTATACAGGATTGGCTGCACCGCTGCTGAATTGGATAAAAACAAAGGCGGCAAACATCAGATAAGGATGTGCGTGCACAAAGGCAGCACCAGTAAACCCTATAAACATAATAAATTCAGCTAAAAGGATAATTTTTTTTCGTCCTATCCGGTCTGATGCGAATCCTCCCAAGATAGAACCCCCGACATGGGCAATCATGACTCCCAGGAATAAAAATCCCGTGATTAAATTTCCCGTCTTGCCGGAGAGGTAAATAATCAAATACGGCAATACAGACATCGTTGAAACGGATGAAAGGAAAATCAAAAACAGCCGAATTCGAATGGTTGAGTTAAAAGTCTTAAACTTCATATTAAGATCGCCTCCACTAACGATTGATTAATCAATCATTATTGTGATAAAAAAGGAACCTACTTACTTATAGGCCCGAATAAATTTATGGCGGAAGATGCATAGCTCTCCGACACGTTACTATATCTTTCGTCTGTCGAGTTTAACCGGATTCCGATGAGAAGACTGGTATAAAGAGTTGCGGCAGTCAATGGATCCTGTTGAACTAATACCCCTTTTCGCTGGCCATTTTTTACTAGCTGGCTGACCTTCTCTCTAAATTCATCATGAAATGCATCCAGCTTTGCAAAAATGGCCGGATACCGCTGATGCTGTCCGACAACCTGAACAACTAAAGCCAGATAATTGTTAATTCCAGCGAAAAGTTTAATATGGCCACGAATCATCTTTTCCAGCTCCAGCATTGGATCTTCAGCATCGGTGTTAAAGTCGAAAATTTTAACAGACAATTCATGCAGCGGCTCCGCTACTGCAGTATAAAAGAGCTCCTCTTTATCTTTGAAATAAGTAAAAACACTTCCAAAGCTAATATTTGCTGCCTGAGCTATCTTTTTAATGGTTGTTCCTTCATACCCCTCTGCAGCAAACAGGTATGTCGCTGCTTCTAGAATGGTTTCTCTTCTTTTTTTCATATTTGTTATTTGCTGTTCTGAAAGCGGCATTTAAAAACTCCCATCTACGAGTGATTAATCAATCATTTGTAACTATTATACTGGAAAATATTGAAATTTCCAAGCTCAAAAAAAAATACCCTCACAGGATATTTCTCTGTTTCGACAAATTTCGGGTGGTGCCTGTCACTTTATGAGATTCCGGCGGTTCCGAAAAAAAGAGCCCCTATGAGGCCCCCAGCTCGTTCCGATTAAAATAGATATTTAAAACCTGCTTCAAAGATTGGTCGATCTGCACCCATTCATCCAGCTTGTAGTTATTCAGCACTTCCGCCAGGTTTGGCTTTATGCCAATCAATTTGATGATGCTGCCTGTCATGAAGTTCAACGTTTTAATCAGCTGGGTGAATTTCTCGATGCCTTTTCCCTCAATTTCTCCTACTGCTGTCAGATCAAAAAGGATTTCGTCATATTCGCCGGCAAAAACAGCCTTCAGGCAGCTTTCGGAAATAATGTTAATTTTATCTGAAGTGATATCCCCAAATAATGGGATCAGGCAAAGTGTTTCAGACAGCGGGATAAACGGTCCGGACAATTGATTCAGGCGGGTCAGCACCTGCTCCAGCTCTTCTTTTTTCTCCAAAAGTTCAAAGTCGGTGGAGGTGAGGCGCTGCTGCAGCTGCATCAGTTTATCCATCAGTCCTTCGTTTGAGCTGTCTTTGGGCAGAAATAGCATATTGGCATGATCCTCGCTGTCCCATTGGATATGAACCTCAAATAAACAGAGTGGCATTTCCTTGGTCTTCATATTCAGTTCCAGCTTTACAGGATCCACACCGGGCTCCCAGCTGTACTGAATGAGCTTTTCAATGCTTTCTTCATCGATGATTCCTTTTAGGTGCCCCCGCTCAGGTCAAAACATTCCCGTGCGATAGTGGAGTAGCTTACTATTTTTCCGTTTCTGTCAGCTTTTAAAAACGCAAGCGGAAGCGCATGATTAAAATATTGCATTTTGCCGTCCTCCCGCTTCATAATTTTGGAGCCATTTCTTTGTTTCCGGCAAATCTTTAAGGATAACTGTACGATCGGAACAATACGGAAGCAGGTCATACTTCCCTGCCAATCGCCCGCCAAGAATAACAGCCGGCTTATGCGGCAGCTTGGCAAATGCCTCGGCATATTCCCTCAGCTTCGGCAGGTGATAGACGATGCTGACCGACAGGCCGATGACGCTTGGCTTCCATTCTTTAGCCGATTTCAGCGCATATTCCAAAGGCAGGCTCGGGCCAAAATATTTCGTCTCCCAGCCGTGCTCTTCAAAAAGACTGTTGACCATTTTCAGTCCAATATAGTGCTGTTCACCATCCAGGCAAAGAAACATGGCTTTTTGGGGCGATGATCTTTTTTCACGCTGATAAGCGAGCTTTGATAGTACAAAATCACATGTAGCTGTTGCCAGATGCTCATCTGCCACTGTGATTTGATTCGTCTCCCACAGATGGCCGATGTGCTGCATCGCAGGTGTAATCAGATTTTGATAAACCTCGATACGCGATAGCTGCGGGTGCTTTTGAAGGTTGGCCCAAACTTTTGCAGAATTACCTTCCAGCAGTAGAGAAGCGAGTGTTTCAGCCTGGTTCACTTTACACTCCTCCCTTCAAAGGTTCACCTTTCAAAACAGCAATGGCTTCGCCCAGGTATAGCTGGAACTTCTCTGTCTTTTCAGCAGAATCCTTATCTTCAGCCAGCACAGCCTGAATGATTTCGAAGTTGTCGATCAGATGCTGGGTCTTCATCCCGTGCTTAGTTAAAATGCCCTCAAGCCAAACGGCATAATCAGTGAAAAAAGCAGATTTGTCCAGCTCATAGGCTGTCACCAGATGCTTCATATGATGATGATTGTCTTCCCGGCACTTCTCTTTTCCCTGTTCGCCGAACCGTTCCAGAAGGGAAGGCTCACGCTCATAAATTTTCTCGGTAACACTATTTACGATCTTATCATGATTCACTTAGCCACCACCTTGTATTGCGCTACTTTTGGAATCACAGCAGCCAGTTCCTGATCCGGATATTTCTTTTCCAAATCATGGATTCTTTTAAAGTCCTCGCTCCGGACCCAGTTTATATAGTTTTCCTTTGTATCAAAAATGAGCTGCACAGTCAGTTCACCGGCGCGTTTATCATTCTGCAGAAGCAGAAAATCGACAAACCCCTCTGCCTGGTCGACCGACCTCGAGCGATTTTTATATATGCGAATGACTTCTTCCGACTTTTCATCGGGAACGTCGAATGTTGAAAAAACAGTGTACATGAACTCTCCTCCAATTTTGGGAGTCTTATGGCTTCTTCAGTATAACACACTGTTTAAGATTGTCATTTTGGAAGGGTTACAGGTTGGAGCCGGGGGATTAACAGCAATCTCACCTCCGCTGCGTTCCACAAGTTCGTCTATATTCACCCATGGCCACCAATACTCAGCCTTAGGTCTGATAGCAAGATATGTCTCTGGCTCCTTATAGCTCTCCTTTATCCCGGTTAAGATAGTATTTGTAATAATTGTTATTTTTTACCTGAAAATAAGGTCAAACATCGGCGAAATAGGTCGGACGAATTATTGGGAAATTTAAGAAAAAAGTAGTTATTAATACCTATTAACCTCTGTATAATTAGATCTTGGGTGCAATTTTTCACCATTAGGGAGTTAGGAGAATGTTTATGAAAGTATTAAAATTGGTTGTAGAGAGAAAGATTTTGGTTGCGCTTATGACAGTGCTGGTTTTGGCCATTGGCAGCTTTTCCATTATGGAATTGGATAAGGAGCTGATGCCACCTGTGACAATGGATGGCGCATATGTGGAAGTTAGCGCTGGTGAAATGGCTGCTATTGAAGTGGAGCGATCGATTACCAATCCTCTGGAGCAGCAAATCAGGGGAATTGAGGGAGTTGAATCAGTAGACTCCACATCGGCAATCGGACGGAGCTCATTTCAAATTACGTTCGATGAAGGCCTGGGCGATGAGCTGTTTAATGAAGTAGAGGCAGCTGCCAACGCAGCAAAGGGCGACAATGCCGCGATAACGGATGTCACGGCCGGGCAGTACGGTACCACTCAAAGCTATGAATTTTATATGGATGTATCCGGCGGCAGCATGGAAGAGATGACCGCTTTTGCTAATAAAGTTCTGGAGCCGCGCCTGGAAGCATTGCCGGAAGTCCGGGATGTATCGCTTGCAGGGGTTCAGGAGCACGAAGTACTCATTGAATTGGACCGCAGCAAATTGGCTGAAAAAGGACTGGATTCAGCAGCTGTGATCGGTGCTATTCAGCAGGTTAACAGCGAAGCCACACTGGGAGAACTCAGCAGCGATGACAGCTCTCCTTCCCTTCGCTGGAATATGAAGCTTGAAAATACCGCAGATGTACAAAATATCACCATCCCCTCACAAAATGGATTTGTTGATTTGAAAGATGTGGCAGATGTTAAATTTCAGCCGGTTGAAAGCTCATCGTTCGTCTGGAAAAACGGCACTAAGGACTTCATTTTCGTTCAGGTTGGACGCTCAGCAAATGCCACACAAATTGAAATGGCAGCCGCGGTCCGTGATGAGGTGAAGAACATTCGCAAAGACGGTCTGGTAAAAGACTTTGAACTGAATGAAATGGTGGCACAGGCCGATTATGTGCAGGAATCGATTGATGGCGTAACCGGCAACATTTTAATCGGCGGCGTCATTGCCATTGCCATTCTGCTGATCTTTTTAAGGAATGTAAAAGCCACCTTTATCATCGGTCTGTCGATTCCGACTTCCATCCTGCTGACATTTACAGCGATGTGGGTTTTTGATTACAGCTTTAATATTCTGACTCTGATTGGCCTCGGTTTGGGGATCGGAATGATGGTGGATTCCTCGATTGTCATTATAGAATCCATCTATCGAAAGAAGGAACAGGGCCTTGGCAAGCTTGAGTCCGTGCTGGAAGGAACCAAAGAAGTATCCTCAGCTGTCATTGCTTCGATGCTCACCACAATTGTGGTATTCCTGCCAATCGGCCTGATTGGCGGCGATGCGGGCACATTCATGATCATGCTGTCTGCTGTGGTAGCCATTACGCTCATCAGTTCGGTTATTGTCTCGTTTACATTAATTCCTTCACTTTCGGAAAAAATGCTGAAGCTCCGCAAGCCAAAGAAAGCACACAAAGAAGGACCGATTATGCGTATGTATAGCCGTCTTGTAGCCTGGGCCATCCGGAAAAAACGCTACAGCTTTGCGGTCATTGCGATTTTCTTCCTGATGTTTGCCGGTTCCTTAACACTTGTGACGAAAATTCCGATGACGATCATGCCCGATATGTTCAACCGCTACACAGAGCTGATAGTTAACCTGGAAACAGGGCTATCTCCTGATGAAAAAGAAGACATCGCTCAAGGAATCAACCAGAAACTGCAATCCATTGAAGATGTTGAGTCCAATTATGTCATGGACGAGGGCGGGATGTTCTACACGATCATCAATATGACAAAAGGCGATGACATTACAAGAGAACAGAAAGATGTCAATGAAGAGATTATGAAGGAACTTCGCAACCTGTCCGATACTCTTCCGGTGAAAAATGTCCAGAGTGCGATGTCAGCTGGCGGCGGCTCTCCAGTTCAGGTAAATATCAAGGGAAAAGATTTTGCAGATTTGCAGAACCTTGCCAGGGATTTTACAGAGGATCTGGAAAAGATTGACGGCATTGTCGGTGTGACCAACTCAATGGTGCGCACATCAAAGGAGCAGGTTGTTGTTTTAAAAGAAGAAGCAATTGAAAAAGCAGACTTAACCCAGCTGCAAATCAGGCAGTTTATCGAGCAGGCGTTTATGGAAATGCCTGTCGGAGTACTGAGCATAAATGAAGAAAATGTGCCGCTTGCTTTAAAGTGGTCTGAGAAAACAGATTCCAAATCAGCTCTTCTGGACTTAAAAATTCCGACTGCTGAGGGAGAGAAAGCATTATCTTCCTTTATAGAATTAAAAAGTATCGATACACCGAATGAAATTTCCCATAATGACGGGGAGCGCTTCATCTCCATTTCGGCTGACATAGAAGGCAAAGATCTTGGGGCTGTGAATCGCGAAGTTCAAAAGCTGATTAATGATTTTGAAGCCCCTGCCGGCTATAGTGCTGCAGCTGCCGGGGATCTTGAGCAGCAGCAGGAATTAATTATGGATATGGTGTTTGTTTTAGCGATTGCCATTTTCCTTGTCTATCTGGTGATGGCTGTCCAGTTCAACCACCTTGGACATCCGCTGATCGTTATGTCTGTCATTCCGATGACCATCGTCGGCGTCATTCTTGGATTGTTCCTGACACAAATGGAGCTGAGCGTGATGTCTGGAATGGGTATTGTTATGCTGATTGGGATCGTGCTTAATAACGCCATACTGCTGATCGACCGTACGAATCAGCTCCGCAAGGAAGGATTCTCTGTTGAAGATGCACTTATTGAAGCAGGTAAAAACCGCATCCGTCCGATTTTCATGACTACTCTCACTACAGTTGGCGGAATGCTTCCCCTTGCTTTGGCTTCGGGAACTTCCGGCAACTACCAGGCACCGATGGCAACCGTCATTATTTCCGGTCTGCTGTTTGCTACCTTTATTACGCTTCTCCTGATTCCGGCGGTTTACCGCTTGTTCACCGCGTCCAGCCTCCGTTTTGGCTGGTTAAAGAAAAAGCAGAAAAAAGTGAAAGTGATTCCCGAAACCGTTAATTAACTGTGAACAGCCCCCTCAAAAAAATGAGGGGGCATTTGCGGATATTTCAAGCAATATGGACAAGGGCTCTTTCCTTCTGATTTTTCCTTCATATATTAGGAGGAGAAAGGAGTGAAACCCATGTGCCATTTTTGTGTTGAAGAATATTATTACAAGAAAAAGGTCTGCTGCAAAAAGAAAGAAGAGCCAGAACATCACGGCTGCAAGAAATGCACAAGCGATTTTAAACACCACTGTTCCTGCCCAAAATGTTCCTTTGAACATAAAAGCTGCTCCTGTAAAAAATGCTCACCTGAAATTCATCATTGCACCTGCAAAAAATGCTCATTTGAACGTCATCACAGCTGCTGTAAAAAGTGTTTCCACAGCTCTCACTATTAATCCAGTAAAAACAGCGGCCAGCATTGCTGACCGCTTGCTTTATTTTTTTGCTGCGCTCTTCAAACCCATCATCAAAAGGCGAATAACCAGAAAAAAGAGGATAAAGCCTATGAACGAATAAGTATGCTTCCAATGGATGAGCACAAACATATCCAGTAAGCTAAATAACGGTTCAATGATATAAGCAAACAGGATTCCGAGGCCCAATGATGCTGCCGCATAGCTTTTCCAGGTGCTGAAGTACTGGTAAATCAGCATCCCTGACACCGGAATGACCACAAAATCCGCCGGGACTAACGGAGGAATAAAGTGAAACAGCTTATCAGGATATCCCCACAAAAGAAAGCTCACTCCCACAACATCCAGGAAACAGGCGAAGATCGCACAAATTAAGCCGAATGTCATAATTTCAAATAACCTGCCCTTATCCACCAGCCTCCACCAAATAAAAAATGGCAAAATGCTCGCAGCCAGCAGCAGCCACCAATTAAAGCTGAACAAATCCTCATTCAGCCAATGTTCAAGAGAAACATCTCTTAATTTCTCCCTTAGGGTTTGCTCATCTTTATAGGAAGGAATGCGGCTCATCTCGTCACCTGCCATTTTGAGTTTGTATCTTGTTACTCATCTTCCCCATTGGAAGGAGTTACATACAGTAAGCAGATGGTTTTAGTGAAATATTGGCGGATAACGAATTTATCCTCTTAGCGGCGTATTCGCCCAAAAAAAGCGGCCGGGCAGAGCCAGCCGCTTTCATACCTATTGCTGTCCAGTATAAATCTGAATTGCATCCCTTAAAAACTCAGCGGCACCCGGCTGAATTTTATCATAATAAGCTTTAAACCTTTCATCTGCCACATACATTTCCGCAAGACCGGCGTGCGCCTCTTTGCTGTATTCGCTCCAATAGAATGTAATCCACTGCTTATGCAGGTCGGCTGCTTTTTGAGCAAGCCCGCTTGCCGGATCACCTGTTTCCATGGCCTGGGTTAAGGTGCTGTTCACCTCTTCGGCCAGTTTCGTTACAGCCTCATGCTCCTCCTCGCTCATGTTCAGGAGTTTGGCATTTGACTTATCGACAGTCTCATCCCCGTATTTTTCGCGGACTTCTTTTCCGTATTGCTTCTCGTTATCTTCAATCATTTTCTTTTTGAATCCTTCAAACTTTTCTTTATCTGACATGGTTGTTCTCCCTTCTGCTGACGCTATCGTTTTTTCTACATTCGTAATAAGCAGATCAAGCTGCTTTCTTTTCTCAAGGAGTTTCTCGCGGTGCTCCTTCAGTGCATCTGCAGTGTCGAAAGCAGGTGCTGTGATGATTTCCTTGATCTGTTCGAGACTGACACCCAATTCTCTGTAGAACAGAATCTGCTGCAGTCTGTCAACTTCCTGCTGGCCATATATGCGATATCCCGACGAATTGGTTCTTGCCGGCTTAAGAATCCCAATTTCATCATAATACCTGAGGGTCCTTGAGCTGACCCCAGCCAGCTGCGCGAGCTTCTGCACTGTGTATTCCATGCGATGGTCCTCCTTTCAAGAAAAGCGGAAGCGCCTCCAGATGAACTTCAACTAAAAACCGCCACGTCCTGTGGCGAACGTTGAAGTCAGCACATCCTGGTGCAAGCCTGAGGGCTAGGCGCTGCAGCTAGACAATGAAGTTAAAGAAAGTACTTTCTGTTACTAACGATACACCTTTACGCAGCGTGAAGGTCAAACACTTTTTATAAAAAAAATTAATCCAGCTTTTTAATCAGGAGAGCCGCGGTGGTTCTGGAGACTCTGCATCCTTCCAGGTCAGCTTCCTTGATCAATCCAACGTCTATGGCGGATTTTATTTTTCCATCATCCGGACGCTTTTGAATCAGATCGATAAGATTCAGCTCCTCCAGTTTGCTGACAGTTGGAACTGGATCAAATTTTTCTGTTCTTCTAATCTGCCTCTGCAATTTGTAGCTATCAATCTTGACTTCTCCTTTTTCATTCTGTCCCACTGCTGTATCGAAATACTGGTGAAAAAGATCTTTCAATTTATCCAATTCTGCTTCAAGGTCTTTTTTCCTGCGGTTCAGCTCATCAAAACGGACCAGCATCTCTTTTGTAATCATGGTTGGATCGCCTCTTTTCTTGGATGATACTTCATCTTATTTTGGAAGCGGCGGAATTATACCTAAAAACAGGATCATATGTTCTGGTTTAGTCCTTGAATTCGAGTAGTCACCATTTGGTGTAAAATGGAATTAATCATGAGGGTGGATGAACTGGTTCTGCATGAGAACATGCAGGGGAATCCGATCTTTTTTTGGCCCACTTGCTGGCATCCGTTATCTATCGAATAAAGCATTAAATAGCCTGGCGGGTTCCGCCAGGCATCTATTTATTTTAATTCCTCCAGTGCAATTGTCTGGTATGCTTTAAAAAAGAATCGCAGAACATATCCCACTCTTCAGCCGCTTCCATGGAAGCCTCGCTCACTTCCCCGCACACCGGACGCTGCAGGAGATCCGTCAGCTGCTCCGTAAATAGATCAATCGTTTCCTTAGAAGCACCTTCCAGCACATTTGATACGAATTCAGCCGGCGGATACCAGTCTGCCACTCTCTGAATATCCCGGTAAATTTGCGTCAGCAGCAGATTGCGCGGGCCTTCCCACTGCTCGTTGACGACGACATCCCGGAAGATGCGCGGCAATGACGAAAATTCCTCCATGACGCCGTGGCCGGCAAAAACGGAGATGGCATCGCGCAGCACTTCTGCTCCTTCGTTCGTTGCACAGATTTTCTGCAGCAGCACAAGCTCCCTCAGGTTAAAAAGCTGTTTTCTCAGTTCGACCGGCTGATCAGCCGGAATACCGGCATTCAGAGGCTGGTCAAGACGCAGGAATAGATCATAGATTTTAAAAGCGCCAGCACCTGTGCGGTGGGCGGCGTTTTCAATATTTTTCAGCGTTCTTGCTGATAACGGGTAATCTTTTACCTTTTTTCCAAAAACAGTCCGGAAATCACCATAAAGGCTGGCTTCACGGGATGCACGTAGCATGAAGCCTGCACAGGCAATGCCGATTTCAAGGCGGGATAGTGTCAGAACGATGCCCGCTGCAACGGCCACCCCTTTTCCTGCCGGGCCAACCGGGTAAGCAAGAGCCCCATTATACTGAAATTCCCCTGTAGGCAGCTCGGCTGTGCCCATTTTCCACTTGATCCGGTTGATTTCATAGCCATTGCGCATTTCCTTCTCCTTATCACCAGGCAGCCAGGACGGCACAATGAACGTGGATACTTTATCAGTGCCGGATATTTTCGCAGTCACCACGGAATAATCGGCATGTGCAACCGAGCAGAAAAATTTATTGCCATAAAGGCGATAGTTTTTACCATCTGGAACCGCCTCAAGCACATTGGCAGGCAAATCGGATCCTCCCTGTATCTCCGTCATGAATTGAGCACCAATGGCAAAATCCCCGTCCAGTCCCTCTTTCGTATGCTGTAAAATTTGCTCGAGCTCAGGAAGATCTTCATTCGGATATTGTTCAAGGAGTGCAATTAATCCAATCGTGCATGTCAGAGGACAGGCGACACCCGCCTCCCCCAGCTGATGAATCAGCATCCGCTTCGCGAAACTTTCCCAGGACGGCATGAGGCTTGAAAACAGGCCTTCCCCGAACACTTCTTTTTCCAGCTGATGCGTTTCCAATGGACGGACGACACGGTCAATGCGGTGATTGAAGGCATCAAAATGAAGCATATACGGACGGGATTCAGGCCTTGCTGCACTTTCTGCAAGCGTGTTCCATTTGGACGAAACAGCCGGCGAAAAATCCTGAAGTTTATTATGCAGCTGTTCATATTGCGAGCCAGCATATTTTTTTAACGCCTTTTGCAAAAAGGAATTATCCTTATACCAATCCTGGTTGGCACGCCGATCTAAAAACTCATCAAATGTGTATGAATTCTTTCCTTTTATCTGCTGGTCCTGGGAAGTTATCGCCATGAAAAATCACTCCTTTTTTGGTTGACAAATACTAATTTTCAGAATTATTATAAAACTAAGCTAACGTTAACGTCAACTAGGAGGATGCATAATGGCAGAAGAAAAGGTTTTTACCATCAGCGAGCTTGCGGCAATGTTTGATATCAGCTCCAGAACGATCCGCTATTACGAGGAAATTGGCATGCTGGCTTCGGAAAACCGGGACAGTCTGACTAAGCAGCGAAGCTATACGAATCGGGAACGACGGCGCCTGAAGATGATTCTGCGGGGAAAAAGCTCGGCTTCAGCCTTCAGGAAATCAGAGAAATGATTGATCTCTATGAATCGAACCCGGAAGGCGAAGCAGAGAAAAGCAGGATTATTGCATTTGCTGACAGCAAGCTGAGGGAAATCGAAGAACAGATCATGCAGCTGCAAATGCTGCGGGAAGACATTTTGACGTACAAAGAAAAGTATGAAAACAGCCGGGTGAAGACATAGATTCATTTTTAAAAAAGGGGTTGAGTATAATGGGAGCAACCATTCATGGAGTATTGGAAAGAAACGCGAGGAAGTTTCCTGAAAAAGATGCTTTTATAACGGCATCGAACCGCCTTACATATGGAGACATGAACAGAACTTGCAACAGGCTGGCACGATACCTTCAGGGTGAAGGAGTCCAGCGGGACGACCGTGTTGCGGTAATGTCCCGCAATTCGGAGCACTTCTTTTATGCCTTTTTTGCCTGCATGAAGATCGGCGCGATTCCAATGCCGATGAATATTCGACTGACACAGAAAGAATTGTCGGCTATTTTTCAAAGTGCGAATGCAGCCGGGGTTCTGTATGAGGTTGAGCTTGCTGAATCAGTTTCGGCGTTAAAGGAGAATTTGCATTTTCATTTTCCGATTCAGGATTCGCTTGAGGCTTCTGCTCATTTTTCTGACAGCAATCTTGATGTGCCGATTGATTCGCGGGATGTCTGTGAGATTCTTTTTACATCCGGAACAACCGGGACTCCAAAAGGGGTTGTGTTTAACCATGAACGCATTCTGGCGATCGCTTCGGCGGTTTCGGTTAATTTCAGCTTGTCGCATAGTGATTCCATGCTCACCCTGATGCCGCTCTCCCACTCTGCTCCTTTGAATACCTTTTTCATGAGCGGGCTTTATTGCGGAGCATCCCATGTGATCGGCGACTTTACTCCAAAGGCATTCCTGAACTGGATTCAGCAGGAAAAGACGACCTTCTCATTTGCGGCACCTGTCGCCTATTTGCTTGCGGCCAAGGATCCGGAATTAGCTTCTTATGATTTATCCAGCATGCGTGTCTTTGCGTATGGCGGCGGCCCGCTGGCTCTTGCTTCCTATCACCATGTGAAAAAGGCGTTCCAAAACGAAAACTTCTATCAGGTATACGGACTGACGGAAGCGGGACCAAATGGCATTTTATTATATCCGGAAGAGCATCTCGAGAAGGCCGGAAGCATCGGCAAAAATCCGACGGTGAACATGGAAATTCGGGTCGTCCGGCCGGATGGCACCGATACGGCTCCAAATGAATATGGCGAGATTCTTCTGACAGGCGACAGCCTCATGCTTAGTTATGACAATAATCCGGATGAAACGAACGCTGTACTGAAAGACGGCTGGCTCTATACCGGCGACATTGCCTATCGGGATGAGGAGGGCTACTTTTACATCGTGGACCGTAAAAAGGATGTCATCATTACGGGCGGCGTCAACATTTATCCCCGTGAAATCGAAGAAGTACTCGCGAAGCATGATGCGATTTTGGAATCCTGTGTCGTCGGTGTGCCTCATGAAGAATGGGGTGAGACCGTCAAAGCAGTCGTTGTGCTGAAGGGCCAGGTGTCTGAGGAAGAATTGCGGGCGTTTATAGCCGAGCATCTCGCAGAATTTAAGTGTCCGCGGATTTATTCCTTTGTGGATGCACTGCCGCGGAACGCGAGCGGAAAGATTTTGAAGCAGCAGGTGAAAATGGTGCATGCTTAATAGTGGCGGGATCAGGTGCTTGGGATGGCGCCTGATTCTTTAAAGCCGCCAGCAGGAATTCGCCCCTAAAAAAAGTAACTTAATAGTATAACCAAACAACCAGGAGGCCACATGAAGTCAAGAACCGAAACCGAGATGTTGAATTTGATTTTAACAGCTGCAAAGGATGATGGGCGCGTCCGTGCGGTTATTTTGAATGGATCTCGTGCAAATCCTAATGTAAAGAAAGATATCTTTCAGGATTATGATATTGTGTACATCGTGAGGGAAATGGATTCCTTCACCTGTGATCATAGCTGGGTGGATGTGTTTGGCGAGCGGGTGATGATGCAGATGCCGGAGGAGAAGGTGCTGCCGCCTGCCGGTGGGAACGGCCGCTTTCCCTATCTGATGCAGTTTATGGACGGGAACCGGATCGATTTGACGCTGATTCCGGCTGAAAGGATGGATGCGCTGCTGGAGCCTGAAAGCCTGAGTGTGCTGCTTCTTGATAAGGATGGGCTGATTGTGTCCCTGCCGCCAGCCAGTGACCGGGATTACCACATCAAGAAACCTGATGCCAGAGAGTTTGCAGATCTGTGCAATGAGTTTTGGTGGATTACGATGAATATCAGTAAAGGACTCTGGCGCAGGGAGCTGACTTACGCGATGTTTATGTATGAGCAGATCAACCGCAATGTGCTGATAACCATGCTGGAATGGAAGGCCGGCATCACAGCCGATTTTACAAAGAGCGCAGGTAAAGCAGGCAAGTATCTTCCCGATTTTCTTCCTGCCGGGGAATGGGAACAGTTTCAGGCTACTTACTCAGACGCCGAATTTGAACACATCTGGGATGCCCTTTTTATCATGTGCTCCCTTTTCAGAAAAACAGCAGTCGAGGTCGCGGAGAAACTCGGCTTTGAGTACCCATTTGAAGATGATAAGCGTGTGACCGGATTCTTAAAGCATGTCCGCAGCCTGCCTGCAGACGCAAAATCCATCTATTAAAAAAATCCCCTTTGCTCAGGGGATTTTTCTAGTTGTTCTTTAATTCCAGCTGTTCAAACGCAGACCAGTTCACCATTTTTTCCAACAGAATGGAGATCAGGACGCCCATCAGCAGCCCGTTTGAGATGAATGGCTGAATCAGTACAGGGAATTCCGCGAACACGGCAGACGGTGTATTCATCAGACTGATGCCGATCAGGACGGGTGCCGCTAAACGGAAGATGGTGTCTGAGTTAAACACTTTTCCGCTTAAGCTGTTGAATGCAGTCCCGAACAGCTGCAGATACGCGACAAACAGCACGGCGTTCCCGACTGTTACCGGCATGCCGGCGAGCCATGAGCCCAAGTGCGGGACCAGGCCAATTACAGTTAAGAGCGCTCCCCCAATAAAGAAGGGTGTTCTCATCAAAACGCGCGTACTCTGCAGGAAACCGATCGATGAGGTGAATGGCGTATACGGCACAAGGCCAAATCCGCTTCCAATCACGGTGAAGATCGAGGTGATAAAAATCGAGCCGCGGTACTCGCGTTTCCCGGATTCCTTTTTAAACAGGAGGTCACCAGAACTGATCGAAGCGACTGTGTTGCTCAGGTTCATCAGACACGCAAAAAAGGCTACTGCCACAATTCCGATTTCCAGGTTAGGCTGTCCCAGCGGAAAGAGTGTAAAGCTCACACCTCCGGATGCCGTCCCCTCTACCGCTTCACCAGCAAACAGGAGATCATAGCCGATCCAGCCGGCCAGCAATCCTATTAGAATAGAAAAATTACTGATGAGGGCGTTCCCTTTTAATTTTAATAAACTCACAAAAATGACGAGGGCGAAGGAATAAAGCGTAATCGGCACATCAATGGTGCCCTGCTCGCCGACCTTCATCATGCCTTTAAAAAAAATGAAAATCAGCTGGAAGGTTAATAGAAACAAATAAACGGACATCACCATCGGACTGAAGATTGACTTCAGCAGTGAAATGCCGTTAAATGCTGCGAGAATCAGCGTGACACCCGAAGCGAGCATCACCCCTGTCGCAATTCCGCCACCGATTTCTGTAAAACTCATGCCAAGGGAAGATGCCGACAGGCCAAGGTTCAGGATGACTCCCCACAGCAAGCCGGAATGACCTTCCATAAGCGGATAGCGATGCCCCTTCCAGCCTTGAAAAATGGTCGCCAGCCCCGTAAAAATAAGCGAGGCTCTCAGCATCATCGCAATCGTTTCACCCGGAAGCCCGAAGACGGTTCCTACTGAAATCGGGACCATCACGGTATTTGCAAAAATGAAAAATAGCCATTGAACAGAAGAAAATATCGTCACGGTACCAAACCGCTTATCCAAGTTGCCAACACTTCTTTCTATTATTTCGTTACTCTAAAAATAAACTAGCTATTATTATAGTACAAATCCCGATAAATTTCTTTGAGTTTATCTTGAGAAAAAGTGGAAATTGGGAGAAAGCGGAGGCGAATAGGAAAAGCCCGCAAATCCATTGCGGGCTTTCTTTCCGGACTTACCCATTTAAAAACAAGGTAGCCGATACATATTTCTTTGTCAGTGACTTGTAGTAGGCCGATAAAACAGTGAGTGAGGCCGTTACAAGAATATTCGAGACGATGTCTTTCTGCTGATCCGTAAAATCCTGAAAGTTCTCCAATGTCTGCAAGGCTTCCTGCTTGATGCATCTCTCAATGCCATCATGCATGTTTTCGCCTAATATATTATGATGATGAGCTTTCTCAAAAATAGCCGCGTAAGCAGAATAAAATGGGATCGGCTCAATCAAATCGTCTGACCGGTCATCGAGATCATTAAAAAGGAGAGCCAGAATTTTTCGGATAGAATCGAAATCGAGCGTCGCTTTCAAATCCTCCACGATAAAAAGCATGACTGCCTGGTCGACTGAATATTTCTTGCCGAGCTGCGGACTGCCAATCAGGTGCTTCACATCCCGCTTCACCCAATTCTGCACGGCCGTAGAAGATAAATGGGTGAATTCAATCTGGTTCCCCAGTGCGACAATTTCATTGATGGAAAAGCCGACTTTCTGCAAATCTGCCCGCAGCAATTTTTCAAATATGGCCGGCATTTTCGTATCGAGAAAAGCTTCCGTTGAAACTCCTCTTTTTTTATGAGCGGCTGCCCATGCCTGCTGAAGGATTTGTTTGGGTGAAAGCTCCCCTTCCCCCTTCAGCGACAGCAGGAAATCAGCCATGCTTTTCCTTGATAGCTGGAATAATTCCAAGGTAATCAGCCCCTGCGTTCTCTTTTGAATGCTTTCATCCTAATCGTTTCCATGGTGACAGTCAATGTCTACTTCCATTCCGCCTAGTTATGACTTGCCATTTTTATAGAAAAATTATATTATATAGTCAGATGACAAGTTCATATGAACTCAAAATAGATAAAAAGGGTGAGGAAATGGGTAAACGTATTTTTTACTTTTTATTGACGAACGTGCTTGTTCTTTTGACAATCAGCATTATTTTCTCGCTGATTGGCGGAGGTAATTACATTAATGCCCAGGGCGGCATTGATTTCGGCGCATTACTGGTATTCAGTGCAGTCATTGGCTTCTCCGGCTCCTTCATTTCTCTGTGGATGTCCCGCTGGATGGCCAAGAAAATGATGAATGTCCAGGTGCTGGATCCGAACGGTGCTCTTTCAGGAGCTGAGCGGGACATCGTGCAGAAAGTTCACCGCCTTTCAAGAGCGGCAGGCTTAACACATATGCCGGAAGTCGGAATCTATCACTCTCCTGAAGTGAACGCTTTTGCGACAGGTCCTTCGAAAAAACGCTCGCTTGTGGCAGTTTCAACTGGATTGCTGCAGGAAATGGACGACGATGCCATTGAAGGGGTCATCGCCCATGAGGTGGCACATATTGCGAACGGAGATATGGTCACCATGACCCTTCTCCAGGGGGTTGTCAACACATTCGTTGTCTTCCTTGCCAGAATCGCGGCGTGGGTGGCATCCCGTTTTGTCAGAGAAGAAATGGCGCCGATTGTGCATTTCATCGCGGTAATCGTATTCCAGATCGCCTTCTCAATCCTTGGAAGTCTAGTCGTCTTCGCCTACTCCCGCCACCGTGAGTTCCATGCGGACCGCGAAGGTGCTGACCTGGCCGGCAAAGACAAAATGACACATGCCCTGCAGATGCTGAAAGCCTACTCCAGCCGCATCAAGGGTGAAGAGCAGACAGCGATTTCCACATTGAAAATTAATAATAGAAGCAAAGCTTCCCTGTTCTCAACCCATCCGGATTTGGATGAGCGCATTAGACGGTTGAGTGCGAAGTAATGGAAAGGGTGCCCTGTGAGGGGCACCCTTTTGTTATTCCGACAGTTGGCCGGCTAGAATGTCCTCAATCACTAACGTTAATATCCCTTCTTGATACCCCGTTTCTTATTTTTCCTGATGATTTCAGCGAGGTTTTCTAGAATGGTTCCATGCAAAGCAGATAGTTTCCCTTCCCTGTCCCCTAAAACAGCAGATGGGGCTTAGTTAAAGATACTAGAAGGAAAACATGGAACTTATTTAAGGGTTTTTATTAACAGTTCCAATTGCTTCCGGAGTTCCGGGATTTTATTCTGGACAACATCCCAGACAATCCGATAATTAATAGAAAAATAACCATGAATCAGCATATCTCTCATTCCGGCCATTTTTCTCCATTCAATGTGAGGGTGCGCTTCCCTGGTTTCTTCAGGAATTTTTTTCACCGCTTCTCTAATTACCAACACATTTTTTATTACAGCGTCAGACACTAAATCATTATCTATAACTCATCATATTTTAAACCGTTTGTATATTTTTCGATTTTTCTTGCAGCACTCAGGATATCCTCCAAAAAAACTTTAGGCTCCCTCTGCATACTTGACACTCCTTAAAATGCTTGATTTTAAAGATGGCTTGATATTATCTGAAATAACTAAATCCACCGGCTTATGAAGGGTATCTTCCAGATGACTTGTTGTGATAACATGGTCATCACCGCCAATTTTTGTAATTAATTATTTTCTATTATAGCATTGTTCATTTAAAATATTCTCTAACTATCCTCCAACTCTCTAGAAATTGTTTGCCCCTCCAGTAAAAGGGTAACTTCCTAATATATAGCAGGAAACATCGGAGTAAGGCTGTGACGGTTTGTACCGATGCGGGCACGCTGTATGATGACTCACTTTGAGGAGGACAAGAACATGAACGGTTTCCAGCGTATTGCACTTGTACTTGCGATTATAGGAGCCATTAATTGGGGCTTGATTGGATTTTTCCAATTTGATTTAGTTGCCAGCTTATTCGGAGGACAGGATGCAGTGTTATCAAGAATAGTCTATGGATTAGTGGGAATTGCCGGTTTGGTCAATCTCGGTCTCCTCTTTAAACCAAGCCGCGAATATGACAGAGAACCTGAATCCAGGCCAGTAAGATAAAATGATAATCCCCCAGCCTTTTGGCAAGGGGGAATTTTCAATCAAACGTTTGATTGAAACGATAGACCAGGAAACGTTCCTTTTCATCGCCCTTAAGTCCCACGTCTTTAATCAGCTCAAATGGGGTGCTGTTTTCCAGATAAAATAAATAATCCTGTGAAGGGTAGTAGAGAATAATATCCATGTTGCGCGGGCTGCCTTCAGCTGAGCGGAGTATATTGTTGACGACTTTCATAAAAATTTGCACCGAAAACGGGTTGAAAAAATAAAAGTGAGTGTCCTGCGGAGTGATTTCATACTCCTGAGCCAGGATGTTATAAAAGCTGATTCCTGCTTTTTCCCCTTTGTACGTCCGGAGATTTTTCATTGCCTCACGGTAAAAATCATCACTCATTTCCACACCTGCAGCGGAAACCCGAAAGGTATGGTGTATATAAAACGGAAGCCGCCCCTTGCCGCAGCCGAAGTCCACGAGGCGATCACTGCTTTTCAGCGTGTATTCACTGAACAGTTTTTCCAGGCCTTCATAAGGAGTAGGTTCGTAGCGGTGATAGTGAAAGGATTTATGGAAACCTTTTTGGTCGCCATGTGTATGGATATTCAGCCAGTCATCGAAATCTTTCATCTTGGGCTCCTTTAAAAAAGCCCGCCGCGTTCCAATGAGGACAGCGGCAGGCAGATGTATATGTACTATTTTTTAGGTTCAATCACTAAATATTCCCGTAAGGTCTGCTGCAAAGTTCCCTTTGTTTCCGCCTGGCTCTGGAATGTTACTCCGGCATGAATCATTTTTCGGACAAGTTCAGCCCGCAGGCCGGTGATGACTGCATCACAGCCCATCATTCTGATGCCGCTCAAAATCTTTTTGAAATGGACGATGACATCAACTTCCATATCGGCAATTCCGGAAAGGTCCATAATCAAGGTCTGGATTTTAATGGATGAGATATCCATCAGAACCTTCTCTTCAATCGTCTGAATCCGGTACGAATCAATCATGCCAATCAGCGGCAGTACAGCGACAGAAGTGCTGACCGGAATAATCGGCACGGACAAATGTTCCACCAGTTTGCGCTGTGATTTAAGCATTTCATCTTTATAATCAGAATAGCTGATAAAGAAGTTATTTAAAAATTGGTCCACATGATCATTGACGTCTTTTTCCATATTATAAAAATCTTCAGCTATTTTGTCCTGCCCTTTAATTCGGTCATACTGGAACAGGAAGTGCCACAAAGTCCGCCGAATCGCCTGCACCCATTCCAGTTTAAAAGATAGCGTCAGGGAATGCTCAGCCCAGGCCGCGCCTTCCTGCCTGGCAAAAGCAATCAGTTCTTCTTCTCTATTTTCAGCAACATATAAAGCCAATCTTTCGGCATTTTTTAAAAGATCAATATTCCCTCTTTGCAGAATTTCACTGATCTTAGAGGCTACATTCACAGCCTCTGACAATAATTTTTGCTGAAAGTTCTCACGATTCGCAACAATAAATCCCGCAATATCGCTTGTTTCTTTGTAGGTTGCTTCCATATTACACATACGCCCCCTTGTTATATATATTATACAATTCGTTTAAATCGAATAAAATCCTTCTCTTGAATTGATATTGAAGTTCATTTCGTTTTATGGCAGAGTCCTAAATTTATATACCCTTTTTAATTTACCCATAAACCATAAATTTTACTTTTTCATGAAAAAGTAAAAAAAGCGCCGGATAGGCGCTTCTTTAAATAACTCCTAATGTGCTCATAAACACAACCAAAATCGTAACCGGAACAACTACTTTCATCAGAATGCTCCACGCTGTGTACATGGCTTGCGAAATGTCGCTGCCTACCAGAAATTCTTCTTTGACAAGCCCTTTGTCCATTTTAAAAGAAATAAACAGGGCAATCAGCAGGCAGCCCAGCGGAAGCAGTATGTTGCTGACCAGGTAGTCGGTTGCATCAAAAATATTTTTCCCGAAAATCGTGAAGTCTCCAAGCAGGCTGAATGACAGCGCAGCAGGGATCCCGGCGGCAAACATGACTATGCCGGAGATCCAGGAGATTTTTTTCCGTGAATGCTTTCCGTTCTCAATGAAGGCTGAGACGATAATTTCCAGCATGCTGAATGATGATGTCAAGGTTGCAAATAAGAAAAGCAGCAGGAAGATCGCCAGGAACACTTCTCCTAATGGAATCTGTGAAAAGACAGCAGGCAGGACCATGAACAGGAGCCCCGGGCCTTCCGCCGGTTCAAATCCGAATGCAAAGACAACCGGAAAAATCGCCAATCCTGCCAGGACCGAGATGATGATGTTCATAATTACAACAGATCCGGCTGATGACGGAATGCTGACTTTCTTATCCAGGTATGAGCTGTATGTGACCATACAGGAAAAGCCGACTGCTAATGCAAAGAATGATTGTCCCAATGCATAGAGTGCCGATTCGCCTGTGATTTCACTGAAGTCCGGGTTCAGGAAGAACTTGACCCCTTCCATTGCTCCATCCAGCGTCAAAGCGCGTATAACAAGCACGATAAAAAAGATGAATAATAGCGGCATCATGTATTTGCTTGCAGCTTCAATCCCGTTTTGGATTCCGAATGTAATGACGACAATATTTATAAGAAGAAACACAGCCAGTCCCATTAGCGTCCAACTTGGCGTTGAAGTGATCATGCCGAATAGTTCAGGATAGGCTGCACCCGGCTTAATGATTCTGCCGCCGATCGACAGAACTGTGTAAATCAGCACCCATCCCCCAACAACTGAGTAAAAGCTCAGCAGCAAGAAGCAGCCGATTACCCCAAGCTTCCCGGTAATCGTCCACAGGCTGTTTGGCGCCAGTTTATAATAGGCAGACACCGCTTCCTTCTGCGCGCCACGCCCGATAATAAATTCTGAAATGAGCATTGGCAGCCCCACCAGAATTGTAAATGCGATAAACATCAGCAAAAAGGCGCCCCCGCCGCTTGTACCGGCTACATACGGGAACTTCCAGATGGCCCCCAGGCCAATCGCCGCCCCGGCCGAGGACATAATAAAACCGAATTTAGATGACCATTGCTCTCGATTTGTACTCATAGTTTCCCCCTGTTGTGCTGTTCTCTATTTTTAATGGTGGTTCGGACTCTGGCTGCTGGTTTCTCTGATTGCGTTTTTCCGTTGATTTGTGTCAGAAATTGAACCAAGTTCTGACTCTATCAACGGTTTTCTCGCTGGTTGTGTCCGGAGTTAAACCAGGTTCTGACTCAACCAACGGTTTTTCCGCTGGCTGTGTCCGAAGCTGTACCATGTTCTGACTCAACCAACGGTTTTCTCGCTGGCTGTGTCCGAAGTTGTACCATGTTCTGACTCAATCAACGGTTTTCTCGCTGGTTGTGTCCGAAGTTGAACCAGGTTCTGACTCTATCAACGGTTTTTTCACCGATTCTGTCCAAAGTTCCCCCGAAAGATTACAGCTCTGTACGGATATCCCAAAGTTCTGGGAAGAATCGCTGATCCAACACTTTTTTCAGATAGCCGACACCGGATGAACCGCCTGTGCCCATTTTGAAGCCGATGATTCTTTCGACCGTTTTCATATGGCGGAAGCGCCACTGCTGAAGCCAGTCTTCGATATCCACAAGTTTTTCCGCAAGCTCGTATAACTCCCAGTACTTTTCAGGATTTTTATACACAGTCATCCAGGCGTCGCGGACAGACTCATTTTCTTTGTAGGTTCTGGTTACATCTCTGTTCAGAATGTCTTCATCAATTGGCAATCCGGCTTTGTGAAGCGCGCGGATGGCTACATCGTAAAGCCCCGGTCTTTCGAATGCTTCTGTTAATCTCGCATGCAGCTCCGGATCCTTTTGATAGATTTTCAGGACATGCTCGGTTTTGTAGCCTAACGCAAATTCTACCATACGATACTGGTAAGATTGGAAGCCGGATGCCTGGCCGAGTGAATCGCGGAACTCCATATATTCGGATGGCGTCATGGTAGACAGCACATCCCACGCCTGAATAATCTGCGATTGTGTCTTTGAAACGCGCGACAATCTTTTCTGTGCTGTGGATAAATCATTGTTTTCAATTGATTCGATGGCTGCGCCCATTTCGTGAAGAATCAGCTTCATCCACAGCTCGCTCACCTGGTGGATGACGATGAACAGCATCTCATCATGATGGCCGGAAAGCCTGTTTTGCGCGGATAGGATTTTATCAAGCTGAAGGTATTCTCCGTAAGTCATGTTATTGGTAAAATCTGTATGGATACTCTTTTCAGAGGTTGTTGCGTTTACGTCCTGGTGTTTTTCGTTGATCATGTTGGTTCCTCCTTGAATTTAGTTATTTGATTAGACAGTTCTGGGGCCGGTTGAAACCGCGGTATGCTGCCGGCTAAATCGGGCGAATAACCGCCCTCACCGGGCTCCCGTCTCCGTCTTTAATCGGGAGCGGCAAAGCAATTAGTTCATAATTTCCTTCTTCTACCTCATCCAGCATAATGTTTTCCAGAATATGAATGCCATTCCGATATAAGGCATGATGCGTTTCCATTTCTTTGCTGTCGAGCTGATCGACAGATGGCACATCCACTCCGAGCAGGCGCACTCCTTTGCTGCCAAGGTAGTCTGCCATATCCTCCGTCAATTCAGGAATCCGATTCGGAAACACTTCCGAGTCATTCGGAACCGAGGTTCTAAGCAGCACACGTTCTGTGCCTTCGAGATCAAACTTTTTCAGAACCTCCGAATCCACCTTTTCATACCCAGATACATCAATCACCCTTGCTGGTCCGATATACAGCTCAATGTCCAGATCCAGGATCTTTTCGCCTTCATCATTAAAATGGAACGGCGCATCAACATGGGTGCCCGTGTGCAGGCTGGTCGTAATCCGGCCGATATTGACTGAGCCTGTTTGTTCTTTTGTAAAAGCCATTTCATAGCTGAACGGGGTATCGCCTGGCCAGTGGGCAATGCCGTTTGTGAGCGGCTGAGATATATCGATCCACCCTTTTTTCGTCATGCTACGACTCCCCGCTTATTTTCAAATTGCTTATATTTTTCCTCTTCCATGATGCCTTTTAAGATTTGCACGGTTTTCCACACATCTTCAAACGTGTTGTATAGCGCAACCGGTGCCAGACGGATTCCATTTGGCGCGCGGAAATCAGGGATGACTCCTTCTGCCTTCAGGGCCTTGCAGATTCGCGCTGCTTCCGGGTGTTCCAGATAAATATGCCCGCCCCGCTTTTTTTCATCAAGCGGATTGCGCAGGACAAGGCCATGTCCGTCAAGCTCATGCTCAATCAGTTCAATCATATAGCCTGTCAGCTGAAGAGATTTTTCACGGATTCTCTCCATGCCGACTTCATTAAACATGCTGAGTGAGCCGATAATCGGTGCCATGCTGAAAATATTCGGCGTGCCGATCTGGTAGGCGCCCGCATCTTCAGCCGCTGTCAGCACATGGTCCATATCAAACTGCTTATCCTTGCGGGAGCTAAACCAGCCAGCAAGCCCCGGAACCTGTCCAAAGTGGCGCTTGTTCACAAAAAGCCCGCCCGTTGATCCAGGACCGCCATTGAGATGCTTATAGTTGCACCAGAACGCAAAATCGACATCCCAATCACTCAGGGAATGAGGGACAGATCCAACCGAATGGCATAGATCAAAGCCAATCTCAATCCCGCGCTTATGCGCCTCAGCAGTCAAATATTCCATATCCAGCACCTGGCCGCTTCGGTATAAAACACCCGGCAGGACAATCAGCGCGATTTCATCCGTCATGGCCGCAACAATGTCTTCTTCTCTCAATGTATGGCCATCCGCGCTTTTCACCCGGACAAGATGCTCATCAGGATCATAGCCCTTCAGCTTCACCTGGCTTTGCAGCGCATAAATATCACTGGGAAAATTAAGCTCGTCTGCCAGTATCTTTGTTCTTTTTCCCTCCGGTTTATAAAAAGTGGAGACAAGCTGGTGAAGGTTAACAGTCGTGGAACCGCTTACAACTACTTCCTCCGGATTTGCCCCTACGATCGGCGCCAGCTCCTTACCCAGTTTTTCAGATAGATAGAACCAGGGATTGTCCCCTTCTGTCCAGCCGTCAATGGCATGGTGCTTCCAAGAGTCAAGCAGGTCTAGCAGTGACTTCTCCGCCCGTTTGGAAAGCAGGCCAAGTGAATTGCCATCCAGATAAATTCCATCTTCTTTTATATAAAACTCTTCCCGGTAGGACAGGTCATTTTGTTCATCAAGTTTGAGTGCATACTCTTTTGTAATATCCATAGATTTCCAACCTTTCAGAATATTTATTATTTACGAAAATTATATTGTTTGATTGACACTATGTCAATGATATAATGTCAGTAAAATCAGATAGCAAATAAAGGATGAAAGTGATGAAAAAAACCGCAGGCCAATTGCCGGCAAGGCAGCAGCAGGCCATGAAAACACGTCAAAAGCTTCTCCAGGCCGGTAAAGAAGTTTTTCTCGAAAATGGCTTTCAAAAAGCGACCATCTCCCAAGTGATCAAAAAAGCAAAAACAGGCTATGGTACGGCATACGTCTATTTTAAAAATAAAGACGAGCTTTTCATTACTTTGATGGAAGATCTCATGAAGCAGTTTTACGAAGTGGCAGAGATGCCCTTTAAACCGCAGGTCAAAGAAGAGGCCTATGAAAATATTAAAAAGCAGGTAAGGCTGTTCCTGCAGCTGGCTCTGGATGAGCGGGACATGATGAAGGTCGTAAAAGAGGCCATCGGCGTCTCACCTGAGATAGAGGAAAAGTGGTACGGAATCCGCGAACGCTTCATCGAACGAATTTCAGTCGATATCCGCTACGCCCAGTCACAAAAGCTTGCCAAAGAGAACCTTGATCCGGTCCTCACCGCAAGAGGCTGGTTTTATTCAAATGAGATGTTCATGTGGGAGCTGGTGATGAACGAGGAGAAGTATCAGATAGATGATGTGATTGTGAACCTGACGAGGATGTATACGGGCGGATTGTACGAATAAAGTGAAACTTCAATCAGTGGGGTCTTACTGCCCGTTAGACTGCGATAAAGTATGCGTTTATGACAACGCAAAAAAGGTGCCTCTCCCATAGGAAAGACACCTTTTTAAAAATTTCAAAACTACTTCCGAACGTTTCGGAAGGGACAGGCCCCGTGTCCCGCCTCTTAGATCCACTCTTTCCCATGCTGACGAATGAATTCAATATCTTCTTGATAGTGTTCATAGTGGCCTTCATCCAGCATTTTTTGAAAGGCAGCGTCACCTTCACCGGCTTTTCTTTTCATGTACTGACATAATCCTTCTAACCGCAGCAATACCATCTTCACATAGTCTTCTTCCATTTCCGCCATACCATAGGATTCAAAAAACAGCTTAACTCTTTGTCTTATACGGCTGGCATCAAGAGATGGATTATAATGAACGGCTTCGCCTGCTTCGGTATGATAATGCCTGCTTAATGGAACGCAGGTGTAAAGAGCATACGCTATGTCCCACAGTCTTGGTCCGGGAGCCGCAAGGTCAAAGTCGATAATGCCTGTCGGCTTTTCGTGATTAAAAATAATATTGTAAATGGCAAAATCATTGTGACAGACAACCTCCTGGTTATCTGGAGTATTGTCTAATGGCTTCCATTCATCCGATATAGGAAAATCACTCACCGCATCATGATAATGCCGGAGCATCTTCGCTATTTCTTTTAAAACATCATTGGACCACATGTATTCTTTTAAAGGGTAATTGCCCGCTTCGCCTTCAATATAGGATAAGATTTCTCTGCTTTTGTCATCCATTCCCAGAAACTTTGGCGCATAGCTGAAACCTTTGCTCTCCAAATGCTTTAATAAACGGTGAATTCTGGGACTGTCCGGCTTCAGTTCACGCAGGACAGTATCTCTCGAACGATAGACGCGAGAGACATTCCCCCCTGTCAGCAGCTCTTCGTTTTCATTATGATTCTTCATTAAAATTCCCCCAATATAGGGACCCAATATCTGTGTCAATAGAGATGTATTTTAACCCAAAAATAAAAGCAGATCTGCGAAAGGCATCTGCTTGGCAATGGGAATTTAATTGTCCACACCATGTATCCCTTGAATGATTTTCAGATAGACAAATAAACGCATCCTTACAAATCAAGGACCGCTGCCTGTCTCTATCCAATTAATGCATCATTTCAAGTTATTCCACATGTGTAAAATCGATTCCCCTTTCTTTACATCTCTTAAAATAGATTTTACCATAGTATGGGAACTAATAATAGGAAACTTATCTATTTTTATGATTATTCAATTATTTCGGGGCAATTCTGATTTTCAAAATCAATATATTCCTCAATAAAACCCCTGTATTCATCTGTTAATCCATCCGGCAAGTTAGTCAGGGCAAAATACTCCAATTCTACTGATTCGTTATAATCTGCCTTCAGCTCTCCACTTACCTTTTTCGTAAAATAAAGGGCTGTTGCAGAATAAAGTTCATCACCATTTTGAACTTTCAAGTAGTACTCGGAGCCGGAAAAAACATTCAGCAGCTTCAGGTTTTCCACTGCCAATCCTGTCTCTTCAAGGACTTCTCTTTTGGCTGTTTCTTCAAAGCTTTCTCCCAAATCCATCAGCCCGCCCGGCAGCCCCCAGCCGCCATCATGCCTTTTTTGCAATAACACCTCATTTCGCTCGTTTAAAATAATGACCACTGAACCTGGCAGAATAATGGGTCTATGCCCTACATACTGTCTGAGATATTTATAGTATTCCACTTTCCTTAGCCCCCTCTGTTCCACTGATAGGCCAATAAATCTGTAGCCTTTCCCATTTTACATATTCTTGAAATCTGGGCACGATACCTTTTTTCATCTGCAAAATCCCGGCGGTCCGCAGCATTCTTCCATTTTCCTGTATCGCAAAAAGGACTGCCCTATGCAAATGGCAGTCCCCCTATTTGTTTTTGTCGCGAAATGCGAATTACTTAGTCCACAACCGGAAACCACCCCGGAGTGTTCACAATTGCCTGCCAGAGCGGATCCGGGATAACCAGTTTTTCCTGATCCTTTTTAGATAATGTGACGGCAATTTCAGATTCTTTTCCTTCCTGTACCTTCTGCACCCAATCCGGCTCCATAATCAGCTCGCGGCCAAGGGCGACCATGGCCACTCCTGTTTCCAGTGCTTTCACAGCTTCATCAGGAGTATGGATCGACCCTACCCCGATAAGCGGAAGGCGATTATTGATTTTTTCTAACAGATGCTGAATTCTTGGCTTAGCTTCATCAGCCCCGCGTCTCGGTTTGGACCAGAATTCCATCAGGGAGACATGAAGGTAGTCCAATCCTTTATCTGACAGGACATCAACCAGTTGAAGAGTATCGTCCATGGTGATTCCTGGATCGGTCGGTTCTTCCGGAGAAAAACGGTATCCGACAATAAATGGCTCCTTTGCATGTTCTTTTACCGCTTTTTGCACTGCGTCTACCACAGCAAGAGGGAACGTCATGCGCTTCTCAAGGCTGCCTCCGAATCGGTCCTCACGGCGATTTGAATGCGGAGAAAAGAACTGCTGTATTAAGTAGCCATTGGCGCCATGAATTTCAACGCCATCATAGCCTGCCTGAATGGCCCTGCGGGTAGTCTCACCGAAAGCGGCAATGATATCCTCCACTTCTTTTTCCGTCAGTGCTCTTGGCGTATTACTGCTTCCTTCAGATGCAACCGCACTGGCACTGACTGTATCCCCATTTGGCACTAGCTCTGGCGGACACTCCCTGCCTCCATGAAAGATCTGGAGAACGGCTTTGGCACCCTGCTCTTTAATGCTTGATGCCAGCCTTGAAAGACTTGGAAGCATCCCGTCATGATCGCCGCCGAATTCACCATTGAATCCCTTTCCGTTGGCTGTCACATTTGTACAGGCCGTAATCACCATTCCGGCCCCTTTGGAGCGGCGTATGTAATAATCGATCTCGGCATCTGACACGGTTCCATCCGGATGGGAAGCGAAATTTGTCATCGGCGCCAGGACCACCCTGTTTTTGACTTCCACCTTATTTTTTAACTGCAATGGTTCTACTAGTGGTTTATAGTTTTGATTCATATAAGTCACTCCTTCTTTTCGTTCACACCTAGTTTGTTTAATGTTTACACAAAATAAACTGGCATCAAACTTACTGTAATACTATAAGTTACAGTTTTGGCAGTCAATTATTTGAATCGCAGCGTTCCCAAAGGAACAGAGGGACAGGTCCCATGTCCCTCTGCTAAAGACTTATTCCTGGTCCCAGGATATATTTCCGATGACCACATCCAACTGGCCGCTTGGGATCATGAGTGACGTTTTCTCTCCCAAATTTTTCAACAGAAGCTGCCTGCCAACCGGAGACAGGAACGAGATACAGCCATTATCAGGGTCCGACTCTTCCGGGAGACAAATATGATAAACTTCCCGGTCATCCTCCCCGTCAAATAATACGGTTACCTTCGTTCCAATCAATACTTTCCGCAAAGGCTGTTCTGCCGGCGCCTGATTACAAAGAGCAAGGTATTGCTCCACTTCCCTTACATAAATACTGAGAAAATCCCTTCTACGCTCCTTCAGCGGAGTCGAAGAAAGGTAAAGTCCATTCAAGTCCTGATAATTTTCATCAATATACGTCAGCTGTTTGATAAAGAATTCTTTTTCAGTGAGAGCCTCAAGACTATGGTTCATAATAGATAACCCCCCTGCTCGGATCAAACACCCTGCAAAACATCAATTTTACTGTCATTTTCCATGCACCATCCTTTTTGAATATATAAAAAGCAGACCTTTCCCAATTACAAAAGAAAGGTCTACTATATATTTACAACATAGCATATAGATACCTGAAAATCCAGCCAACTTATGCGATCATTGGCAAACCCCGAGCGGATTCCCGTCAGGATCAAAGAATGTAAAAAATTTCGTGGTCCCTTCCCCGCCAATTGGATTCACGTCTACACCCTTCTCAAGTAAAAGCTTATGAGTTTCTTCAATATCTTCCGGAATGAAGTTATAATATTTCCCCACGCCAAACTGATTTTCCGGAAACTCCATCGGCTGATGAGGGCTGGTTCTGACAAGGCAGACGACAGTTTGCGCCTGTTCCCCAATCCGCATGACAGCTGCCTCTTTTTCCATGTAAATCCGCTGAAATCCCAGTATTTCTTCATACCAGCTTGCTGATAGCTCCGGGTTTTTGACCGGTATAAAGATTCCTTCCACGCCTTTCAGCAGCGGCTTGCTCATTAGAATCTCTCCTTTTATATTTGTATGATATTTACCTATTTCCTTAGCCATCCTATTACTTCTCCCTTTTGTATTATTTTTCCTTTTTAAATTCAGGCTATCTGCTCATTTCTGCAAGAAAAATCGCTCCTGTTTTTGCAGGAGCGTTAGATTTGGACTGGTTCTCTTGTATTCGCGCTTCTTGTGTCCGAAATTGATCCAGGTTCAGACTCTCCCCTCGGCTTTACCTTTTTTCATGTACAAAGTTAGCTCGTCTTCCGACTCACCCGTACCGATATCCCTTTGTACTGTCCGAACAGGGAGAGCGGGCCCGCTCTGAATACTTTTCCAAATTTTAAGCACTCTAATTGTGTATGGGAGGTGAAGGATTTGACGCGTCAGAACAATAAATCAGAGAAACAGAAAACAAATTCCGCAGCAGTCAGCCGTCAGGGTTCAGGATCAGAATATGAAAAAGAGCGTGCCGGGAATGTGGAAGGGTACGGACAGCCCTACCCGGAAAATGGAGCTAAACAATAATGATGGGCAAGAGTGAATTAGACGGTTAATTCACTCTTTTTATATTGCCTCCACCACTTTGGATGCCTTCTTTGCAGGCTTTTTCCACACAAGGGTTAAACCGATCCCCAAGGCAGTGACGATAGCTGCGAAATAGTAAGGGTAGTTAATATCGATATCAAACAGCATTCCCCCAATAATAGGTCCGCTGATATTCGCGAGGCTTGTAAACATCGAATTCATTCCGCCCACAAATCCCTGTTCATTGCCGGCGATATTGGAAAGATAGGAAGTGATAGCCGGACGGAATAAATCGAATCCCACAAAGACAATGAAGGTTACAAGCAGGATCGCAAAATAGGAATGAACAACGGTCATTAAAAACACAAGCAGACCGGATAATAGTAAGCTGTAACGGATCAGTTTGATTTCTCCCCAGATGCGGGTCAGGCGGTCAAATAGCAGGATTTGCGACACTGCGCCAAAAACCGCCCCGCCCGTTATGACGATTGCAATATCCGCTGGTTTAAAGGCAAACTTGTGATCCACAAATAAACTAAAGAAGGATTCAAAAGCGGCAAGCCCAAATGAGGCGATAAAAATCAAAATAAAGGCCAAGAGATACTTTGGCTCCAACACACGACTGAAGCCGCTCTTTCCTGGTTCAGCTCCTTCAATACTTTCCTCATCACGCTCAGGCTCCGTTAATAAAATCATCGAAAGCACCGCTGCAAGTGCACCAAGTCCCCCCGCAAAGAAAAATGGCATCCGCGTTCCAAACTCTGCTAAAAATCCGCCGATGCCAGGGCCGATGATAAATCCGGTGCTGATGGCAGCTGACATATACCCGAGTGCCTTCGGGCGGGTTTCAGTCGTGGTAATATCCGCGATAAAGGCTGTAACGACCGGCATAATAAAGGCTGCGCTAATTCTCCCTAAAATTCGTGAAAAGAACAGAACCTCAATTTCTTTTCCCATCCCGAATAAGAATTCGGATAGGCCAAAAATAAACAGGCCGATAACAATCATGATTTTTCTGCCGAATCGATCGGCAGCTCTCCCTGCAAACGGGGAAACAATCAGCTGGGCCAAGGCAAATGCGGCTGTTAAATAGCCGATCGTTGTGCCCGTTATTCTCAATTCATTCATCAGTGTTGGCAGGACAGGAATGACCAGGCCGATTCCCAAAAAGGCAATGAATAAATTCGTCAATAATAATCCTAATGTGATTTTTTGTGTTTTCATCTATATCAGGCTCCTTACAAAACTGTCAAACTTGATTTTTATATACGATCTACCCTAGTGTATATAGTAACTATATAGTCAAGGGCAGTGATGTAAAAAATGAGTAAAAAAGACGGAAAATATTTAACGACAGGTGAGTTCGCAAAGCTTTGCAAGGTTAACAAGCAGACCATTTTTTATTACGACCAGATTGGGATTCTGTCACCGGTCATGAAAAATGAAAAAGGATACCGCTATTATTCCATTCATCAATTAGAGCTGTTTTTTGTGATTGATTTATTGAAGGATCTTGGCATGTCGCTTAACGATATACATCAGTACATGCAAAATAAATCGCCCGAAAGCTTTTTATCCATCATGTACCGGAAAAAAGAAGAGATTGTAAAGAAGCGTCAGGAAATCGAAATGAAGGAGAAAATGATTGAAGCCAAAATAGCCATAATGGAAGAGGCCTCCCACCTTAATTTTAACCGGATTACGCTTCAGCGTTTGCCGGAAGCAACCCTTTATTTAAGCAGAAACATTCAAAATATATCGGACGAAGAGTTTTTAGAGGTCATCTCGGATTTTATTAATGAATTGCAGATCTCGCAGCTTGATTCAGGCTATCCGATAGGGTCCATAACGAAGCGTGAGCAGGTGCTGAAGAGGGAATACGCCAATTACAGCTATTTGTATATCGAGCAGCCCAATCCAAAGGAAGGCCATCCCTATTTTCGGGCCGTTAAAGGGGACTTCCTCATCGGCTATCATGTCGGGAGCGAAAAAACGATCGGCGATACGTATAAGCGGTTTTTTTCAGAGATGGAACGGCTGGATTTAACCTTGGGAGAGCATGTATTTGAAGAGTACATTTATGATACTGTTGTACGGAATGATAAGGAGCATTATGTTACGAAAATTATGATGGAGGTGGACCGGGGGTAGGATACGACAATCTTTAATTTGCCCTGCTCATTAGAAGGTGGGGTTCTTCATGTCCAAACAAAAAAACAGGCCCATAAAGAGCCTGTTTTGAGTTTGGTTTAAAATTAAGCTTTGCGAACGTTAGCTGCTTGAGCTCCACGCTGGCCTTGCTCAACGTCGAAAGTCACTTCTTGACCTTCTTCTAGAGATTTGTAGCCTTCGCCTTGGATAGCTGAGAAATGAACGAATACGTCTTCTCCACCTTCACGCTCGATGAATCCGAAGCCTTTTTCACTGTTAAACCATTTTACTTTACCGTTTTCCATTTTTGTTGCCTCCTTGTGTGTAAACCACACATTGTGTTACTATCCTTGCTCTCAGTGATCATCAAGACGTAAAGTTATTACTCAAACTATCCTTTACACCGAACAAAAATAATTCTTAATAAGCATAACACTTTTCAGAATTATATGCAAGGAACACAATAATTTATTTAATTTAGAACACTCGAATCCAGCATTCTCCCCTGGTGTGACGCAGGTTTGGGTTCGGACTTAAAACTTTCAATTCCTGCTTTTTCTGTCTGAAGTTGCTCCGGGTTCGTACTCTAAACCCAGGTTTTCCGCTTTCTGTGTCCGAAGTTGCTCCAAGTTCGAACTCTAAACCCAGGTTTCCCGCTTTCTGTGTCCGAAGTTGCTCCAAGTTCTGACTCTAAACCTAGGTTTCCCGCTTTCTGTGTCCAAGTTCGGACTCTAACTGACGCTCTCCCGTTTCTGTCGAATCAGCTCAGACTCCAGCAAAATTCTCCAAAAACAAAGGGCCAGATTCAATCCGACCCTTGGTCCTTTTATTAAATCACCGCCTGTATCTGCTTCGTATAGAAAAAGCGGACAATGAAGAAGTAAACAACCTGGATGGCCAGGAAAACACTCAGAACAGCGACTGATTCTTTAAACAGGTTAAAGTAGAACAGGTTCGATAACGCAGTCAGGGCTACAGCTCCATGGATTAGAGCAACGAGGATCGGCGCGAAAAACAGAATCATCGTCTGTCTGTTTAAGACCTTTTTCAGCTCTCTACCGGTCAGACCCATTTTGGAAATCGACCTGAACTTTTGTTTGTCTTCATCCAGATCCATGTAAAGCCGGAAGTACAGGAAGCTGCCGGCAGAGACGAAAAAGACAATTCCGATAAACAGGCCGACAAATAAAATGGGACCGTACCCCTTCATAATCTCATATATTTCATACTCCACAGATGTGATCTCATATCTTGGCAGTTCTTTATACAGCTTTTCAGAGGCAGCCATTACCCTTTCTTCCCCATCTGTAGCCTGCCAGGCATAATAGCTTTCTTCCCAGGCTGGTTCCGGCAGCTTTTTAAAATCTTCATCTGACACAATAAAATAGGAATCTATTGCGGGCAGGGCTTTCGAATGAATAGCTTCTTTCGGCTTCAAAACTGTGCCGGTCGTCAGTTTAATGGTTTCATTCATGAGGTCCTTCGATTGCCCGAGGTTGGTGCCTTGATACTCCACCACCAGCACTTGTCCTTCTTTTAAAGTAACGGGATCTTCGCCTATAAGGGAGGCAAAACGGTTAAAATCGGATTGGCTGGCAATCTGAGTGGAACTTCCGCCCACTTCAAAGCTCTGCAATACAGTATGTGCCGATTCGGTTTCAATGTTTTCTTCCTTTAATATTCGGTTGATAGACGCAACATTTTTTTCTTCTTGATCTTCACTCGTTTTATAGGAAAACGTTGTGGCATTTTGATTTTTTATGCTCGAAGTCAAAACGGTCTGAAATCCGAACAGCGTGCCGATTGCACTAAAGGCAACCGTTGAAACCATGGCCACCATGAAAAAAGTTCGCGCATTATCCTTCATGCGGAAAGCCAAATCCGAAAACAGCAGCATATTCGTCTTAAACCAGAAAACCCGCTCATTCTTCTTTAATCGTCTAATGATAAACACGCTTAATTGCGTAAATAACAGGTAGGTCCCAATGCAGACAACGATGATTACCGGCACCATGACCGCTACTACCATCACACCTTTTGAGAGTAAGGCAGCTGCATAACCCGCTCCTATTAAAAGGACAGCCAGCATCGTTAAGAAAAGATTCGCTTTCGGCTCACCCTTTGACATCTTATTTCCTTTAATTAATTCAATTAGCTTTTTGCTGCGCAGAACATACGTGACAAACAAGGAGATAAAGAAAAATAAAATAATGAAAGAAAAGAAGGTGATCAGGATGGCCTTCACTGGAAAATAAAAAGACAGAGTCTGCTCAATTATCAGCACATTTTCCGCAAGCAGCAAAATCGCCTTTGCAAATACAACGCCGAGGAGAATTCCGCTTAGGGTTGCCAGAAAGCCAATCAGCATATTTTCCAAAAAAACCATAAGACGGATCTGTTTCATGCTCATGCCCTGGATCATTAATAACCCAAATTCTTTTTTCCGGGACTGCAGAAAAGAACTCATTGAATATAAAACAAAAAAGAACGAAAACACATAGATAATTCCGGCAGCTGCATTCATTCCCTTTGTGACGGTTGAGTTCATCGCATCCCCGCTTAATGCCGGATGGTTCGCAAAAATCGAGAAGGTAAAGAAGACCATGACCGTAAATAAACTGCTGAGGAAGTAGGCAGCATATAAGCGTTTGTTCCGTATTACGTTATTAAACGCGAACTGACGAAAGGTCATGTGCATCCCCTCCCAGCAGCGAAAGTGTATCGATGATCTTTTGGAAAAAGGCCTGGCGGTTATCGCCGCGGTGTATCTCCGAATAGAATTTTCCGTCCCGGATGAAAATGACCCGGTTGCAATAGCTCGCTGCCTGCGCATCGTGTGTGACAAGCATCATGGTGGTCTTCTCCGTTTGATTAATCGATTCAAGCATCTCCATAACATCCTTGGAAGACTTGGAATCCAGATTTCCTGTCGGTTCATCTGCCAAAAGCAGCTTAGGCGTGTGGATCATCGCTCTAGCCACAGCCACTCTTTGCGCCTGTCCCCCGGATATTTCATACGTCCGTTTATTCATAATGCCGGTAATTCCCAGCTTTTCGGCAATTTGATACGCTTTTTCCTTCATCTCCTTCACTTTTTTCCCATCTAATGTCAGCGGGAGGACCATATTTTCTTCAACCGTCAAGGTATGAAGCAGGTTGAAGTCCTGGAAGACAAATCCCAGTTCACGGCGCCGGAATTGAGCCAGCTCTTCTTTTTTTAAGACATGGGGATTTCTTTCATTAATCAGGATTTCTCCTGTTGTCGGTTCATCAATGGTGGCAATCATGTTCAGCAGCGTCGTTTTCCCGCTTCCCGAAGGACCCATGATTCCGACAAACTCACCTTCTTCAATCGTTAAGTTAATATCCGTTAGCGCACGATAGGCGATCTTTCCTTCATAAATCTTGCTTACCTGTTTCACTTTTAGCATCACAAGTTCTCCTTTCACAGTCAGTTGACTTGTGATCAGTATATCTTCTATACCCTTTTCCAAAAATCGATTTTTCTTTCACTTACCTTACAAGATTGTAAGGTTCTGTGTTTTTCCGAAAATCAGCCGGAAAAGAGACCCTTCCCCAAGCGCAGACTCCAGTTCAATCCGATGGCCAAGGTAATCGGCCGCCTCCTTTGTCAAGTACAGCCCCATACCTGTAGATTCTCTGAACTTCCGCCCATTTTCACCGGTATAAAAAGGTTCAAACACACGGCGCTTGTCCGCCTCTGGAATCCCGGCTCCAAAATCCTTCACTTCTAAGACAGCTTCCCCGTCTTTTTCATAAACGGAAATATCAACCCTGCTGCTCTTTCCCCTGGAATACTTGACCGCATTATGGATCAGCTGGGAAAGCATAAAGAACAGCCATTTCTCATCTGTCTCCACAATTATGTTTTCTTTTTCCTGCAGAAGATTCGGATACACCCCGTTCCGGATATAAAACCGTTTGTTTTCGCCATTTACTTCATGAATGATTTTCGACAAGTGTACAGGTTTGATATGAAAATCCTGTTCGATTGTCCGGAGTCTCGCCATATAAAGGATCGTGTTCAAGCCCGTTTTCATCCGGTCTGTTTCTTCCCGGATGCTGGATGAATCCGGTTCATCCAGGTTTTGCGCAATCAGTTCAATGACAGAAAGCGGTGTTTTCATCTGATGGACCCATTGATCCATGAACTTCAGGTGCTCATCCTGCCTGGATTCCAGCGCCTTTATTCTCGTTTGATAATGTTTATACTGGTTCTTCAGCAGTTCATCAAGCGCCCTTGAAATGGGGGAGTTTTCTGTTGTTTGAAAGGAATCGTCAAGAGAAGAAAGCTCATTTGTCAGCCTTTTATAAAACTTGCGGCGGCTAAAATAGTGGTAGGACAGGTAGGACGTGAGAAAGAATAGGCCGAGAAACATGCCATAGAGAGCCGGCAATAGACGCTGATAGCCATCAAGCCAATAAATAGCCAGAACCACAAAAAATTGAACAATCTGTACAGCAATTAATAGCGCATGCTCTTTAAAAAATAATTTCATGTCTCTCCAGCCTTTCACCAGGTAACAATCAAACGATAACCTGACCCTCTCACGGTTTCGACCGCTCCTGAAAGCCCAATTGCCTCAAATTTTTTTCTTACCCTCGCCATATTTACATTCAATGTATTTTCATCCACATAAACCTGCTCATCCCACAGCTTTTCAAGAAGATCCTCACGCCCGGCCACACGCGGGTGCCGTTCCATGAGAATTTCGATAATATCCGCTTCTTTTTTAGACAGCTGGACCGTTTTATCACGAAATGTGAGTTCCATTCTTTCCGGAAACAGCTTTAATCCTTCTATCTCTAATATCCGTTCCTGTGCCTGTGAGGCATACTCTCCGTAAGCCCGGCGCAGCTGGCTGCGGATTTTCGCCATCACAATTTCCGGGTGAAACGGCTTCGTGATAAAATCATCCCCGCCATTTTCAAGCGCCATTACCTGGTCCATCTCCCCTACCCGGGCGGAAATGAAGATGACCGGACAAATGGATTCCTTCCGGATTTGCCTGCACCAATAATAGCCATCAAAGCTCGGAAGATTGATATCCAAAAGGACAAGATCCGGCTTCTGCTTATGAAACTCTGCCATTACATCATCGAACTGTTCCGCAGCCGCAGCCTCGTAGCCATACTTCACTAAATAGGTCTGCAGGTGCTCCGCAATTTTCGGGTCATCCTCAATAATGAATACTTTCTGCATCCTCTCACTCCTTTGTCTTAGAAAATTATGCCATAGGGAGAACGTGAAAAAAAGAGCACCATCCAATGGATAGGCGCCCTATTAAAATGATTATGATAAATGCTTAATCTTCCTGTCAATCGGTGTGCGCTCCTTCGCTTCTGGCACTTCCTCAGGGAATCCCACTCCCAGAATACCGACTACATCGTAATCATCAGGGACATTTAAAGTCAATCGAGCTTTAGCTGAAGTTCCCAGAGATGACCAGAAGGTGCCCACTCCTGATTCCCACGCCATCAGCATGAAGTTCTGGATAAAGCAGGATACGGCAGCCATATTCTCTGTTCGTTCCAGAGCTGTTGCTCCATGTTTGGACAGAATCGCCAGCACAACGGGGGCACCGCCGAAATCGGTTTTATGATTCAGCTTAGCCCTTGTTTCCGGACCAGCAAATAAAACTTCCCAAGGCTCCGTCATTTTATGGTTGGGTGCCATGGTCGCAGCCTCCAGCCAGGACAATATTGCACTATGATCCATTTCATCAGATTTGAACTTTTTTATGTTGCGGCGTGTTGTAATGATTTTCTCTATATCCACTGTGTATTTCCCCTTTTTGTTGATTTACTATATATAATACTAGATTAATTGGATTTCATCTTTGAAAATTATTCGATGACCCCATTCTTAGTTTAAAGCATCCAGAAAAAATCAGTTTTAATAGCTGTGAATAACAAAATTAAAACAAAGACCAGATTAATAATGGTCACCATATAAGCCCTGCGGTTTTCGGCATATTTCCACTCCATAAAAGCCCTAGCGCTTTCTGAAACACCGATAAAGACAAAAAGCAGGAACCATGGTTCTAAAAACCATAGCCATTCCATCAGATCCCTCGTCAGGTTATAAATGGCTCCGGCCAGGATTGCTACTAAAAACCCTATTCGAATGGTCCAATCCACCTTTTTATGTTTATCATTGATATGGTTATAAGAAAAAAATTTCTTTTTCTCAACCTTCAGCCATTTTCTTAAACCCAATTCGAAGAAATACATAGATGCTCCGACAATCGTTAATAAGAGCAATAACTTAGGCCAGATCATTGGATCAATGCCATACATGTCTTTCCCTCCTCCGCTTTTGCACGACCACTGTGTTCTCTTGTCTATTTCTACGGATACAGGAGGAAAAAGTTCCCTTTAAACTTATGATGCTCCAGCTGCAGAAAAAAGTAAAAGCCGAAGAGAACCCTCTCTTCAGCCTTGTTTCTCCAATTCAAGCAGAGTCTGCTTCATTTCAATGCCCCCTCGGTAGCCGGTTATCGCACCATTTTTGCCGATGACACGATGGCACGGGACCGCGATTAACAGGGGATTGGCACCGATTGCTTTCCCTGCTGCCCTTACTGCTTGCGGCCTGTTTATTTTCTCTGCAATGTCCGAATAAGAGACTGTTTTTCCGTAGGGAATCTGTGCTAATGCCTCCCAGACTTCTTCTTGAAACAGAGTTCCCTTTACATCCAGATCCATTGAAAAAACTTGTCTTTTTCCCTGAAGAAATTCCTGTATTTCCATCATGTTTGGCTGCAATGCTTCTTTATTTTCCACAAGCACTGTAGCTGGGATATATTTCTTAAGGGAGCTTTCAAATTCCTCAAACTCCGGATCAGATCCAATATAGCAGAGACCCTTTTCTGTTTTCGCAAGATAAAGGCTCCATTCACCTTCCTGCAGGTTCGCCCATTCAATGTTCATACTTTCTCACCCCTTGTTTTGTTTCTATATGCTGCAGGCGTTGTGCCGAACTTCTTTTTAAACAAAGAGATAAAATAAGGGGTGCTGGGGAATCCTGCTGATGCACCGACATCGGCTATCGATTGCTCCCCTGTCTCCAGCAGATGGGTGGCTTTATCGAGCCGGAGGTCCTGAATATACTCTGTGGGCGACTTCCCGGTGACCCGTTTGAACACCCGCTGTAAATGATAAGGACTTCCATGAAACAGATCCCCCAATTGATGCAATGTAATCGGGTCTTTATAATGCTGATCGATCCACCTGGTTATTTGCTTGATCCATTCTTCTGCTGGCAGGCTGAGACCATCCGGTTTACAGCGCTTGCACGGCCTGAAATTTTGCGCCAGTGCTTGAGACACATTTTTAAAAATAGCGACATTGCCGATATTCGGGACCCTCGACCGGCACGATGGCCTGCAGAATATCCCTGTCGTTTTAACTCCATAAAGAAAGAGATTATCATAGGATTTGTCGCAATCCTTTATTGCAGTCCAGTATTCTTCCGGAATCTTTTCATAATCCACATGCGCTCACCTCTGCTAAAAAGTATACACAAAAAAGGGGCTATTTCAGCGAAATCCTAAATATAAACGCAAGATAACGTAATCCTGAAGACTTACAATAAAGAAAAGGAGGAATCCATATGAGCTGTCCACCTGTTAACTGGAAAGATGCTGAAAATGGCCTGGTGCTTTTCACTCCGTCTGAATTCAGCTTCTCCGAAAACCTGCGATACTTGTCACGATCAACAAATGAATGCCTTTATGAGATTTCCGGCGAGACAGTTAGACGCGCCATTTCTATCAGAGATGAAAAGCTGCTTCTAGAAATAAGCGGTGGGTCAGATCAGTTCCTGACCGTCAGGATTCATAAGCCTGTCACGCATCAAATGAAAGCGGAGATTGTAGAATATATCCATGATTGGTTTGACCTTGGAGCCAGTCTGACCCCATTTTATGAGATGGCACAAACAGATTCCTTGCTGCAAAAGCCTGCAGAGCAATTTTTCGGGCTTAGAGTGATGGGAATTCCCGATTTATTCGAGGCTCTTGCCTGGGGAATCCTTGGGCAGCAGATTAACCTTACATATGCATATACACTGAAGCGGAGGCTCGTTGAAAAATATGGGGAGTCGCTGGAGTACGGAGGGAGTAAATACTGGCTCTTCCCTGCAGCGGAAACGATTGCCGGGTTAACCATCGAAGATCTGGCCGAACTAAAAATGACGGTGAAAAAATGTGAATATCTCATTGATGTGGCACGCTTAATTGCAAACGGTGAGCTTCTAAAAGAGGATCTGCTTAAAGAAGATGTAAAAACTGCAGAAAAAAGGCTGACCAAAATACGCGGCATCGGCCCCTGGACCGCCCATTATGTCCTCATGCGGTGCCTTCGCTTCCCGAACGCTTTTCCTATCGATGATGTCGGGCTGCATAATGCGATTAAAGTGGTCACAGGATCTGAAAGGAAACCGGCGAGAGAGAAAATCCTGAAATATTCAGCTCGCTGGGAGAATTGGGAAGCGTATGCTACTTTTTATTTGTGGAGAGTATTATATTAAATTATTTTGCACTGTGCCATTGCCGCAAATCAACGTGACGCGGAGTGGCAGATAAAATGTAATTCGGCCGATTTACTTTTGAAAGTGACCGATAAAATAAAAATCCGGGTGCTAGCCTTAACTCTTTGCCCGATATAACTAAACCTGGCCGATTTCAGCACACGATTGACCTATATAAATGATCAAAAACACAGTAAAAGGCCGTCAATTAACGGCCTTTTTACTATTTATTTCAAGTTCAAGCTTGTAAATGAGATCAATCATCCGCGTCCCAATCATCTGGCAGATCACCGCATAAACAATAACCTTCCAGTCCACGACAACCCCTGTTAGCAAAAGCAGACTGCCATTTATGTAAAACAGCGTCCGTCCCGGCGCAGTTCCTCTTGCTTTTGAAATGATTAACGCGAGGATATCCATGCCCCCGGACGAAGCGCCCATCCGGAATAAAATGCCGATGCCAACTCCAAAGACTATTGCTCCAAGCAAAAGATCAAGGAGAACTGGATTCAGCGGTTCCGTTATGTATGGAGCCAGAAAATCAATCGTAACCGAAGTAACGGATACACAAAACAGTGTCCAGATCACACTGCTTTTCCCGAGCCATTTGGCCGCTGCCAGGAGCAGACCCGCATTCAAAACCCACAATGTCACCGAGTAAGGCGTGTCCAACAGATAATTGAATAGAACCGCCAGGCTTGCCGCTCCGCCGGACGGGATAAAATGCGGAAATAAGAAAAAGGTCATCGCGATTCCCTGGATGCCGGCGGCTATTCCTAAAATCAAAGTTTTATAGAGTACGTGCATAACAAAAACTCCTAACTTTTTTCCTCACTCTATCTTATAATATTTTCATAGAAGACGAAACCGCGTGAGGTGAATAGAATGGTCATTCCTTTTGAAACAGATCGGCTTTTGCTCCGGACCATGCAGGCTGATGACCTGGATACAGTTTATGAGATTTGGGGGAGCCCAAAGGTAATGAAATACTGCGGGGGCGCCAGCACAAAAAGCCGAATTCAGCGCTCCATCGATTTTTACCGGCGGCTGCAGATTGAAAAAGGCTACTCGGTATACACTGTTCTGCTAAAAGAAACTTCCGCCCTCATTGGAGTTTGCGGGTTTAACCCGGCTGAAAATGAACACGAAGTCGAGCTCCTCTATCATTTTAATCAGCATTACTGGGGCAAGGGGTATGCTGCTGAAGCCGCGGCTGCATGCGTGGCCGCTTTAAGGAATAGTGGCCTGAACGTGCGAAAAATCTCCGCGGCTGTGGATCCGGCCAACCCTGCATCCGGAAAGGTGCTCGAAAAAATCGGCATGACTGCGGCTGGCATGAAGTGGTTTGAAGATACACAGCAGGAAGAACTCTGTTATGAAATGGAATTTACGTAAAAAGCTTGCAAGCAAGATTTTTTCCTTTCCAGCTAAACTCATCCGCTTTTCAAAGTCCCGAACCGTTTCCCCGGTTCGGGTTTCCTTTTCCCCAAATCTCAAGTTTGTTTCCCCATTTTTATTGGTGGTTTCCTTAATTCAGTCAGACTTTTCCCCAATTAAGCCAGCTGTTTCCCAAATAAAAAACCCGGCACTCACCAAGAGCACCAGGCTTTCCATTAACAAATCGAATCCGTAGATTTCGGGTTCTTCAATCCAAACATCGGGCGGATGAACAGCGCTACACCTGTTCCAAGCATGGCCATGATTGCCCATACCCAGCCGTGAAGGCTGAAGGACGCGATGCCGCCGAAGTAGGCGCCGATGTTGCAGCCGAATGCAAGACGGGAACCATATCCCATCAGCAGTCCGCCGACAATCGCAGCACCTGCGACACCCGGCTTAATTTTCCCAGGCTTGAATGTTCCCTGCGATGCCGCTGAAATAAAGGCACCCAGGATGATGCCGAAGTTCATAACACTTGTAGAATCAGCAAGCACTGTATTTTTCAATGCCGTTAAATTTGGCTCTGATGCAAAGTAGCCCCATGATGTTACGTCGATGCCCAATGCCATCATCGCTTTTCCGCCCCATAGCGCGAATGCGGAAGTGATGCCCCAAGGCGTTCCGCGTACAGTCAAAGTCAGTGCATTCAGCAAAGCTAATACGATTGCTGCTGCGAACAATGGCCATGAGCCTCGCAGGATTTTTTTCCAGCCGGCCGTTGTAGGCAAAGCTTTCATCATTGGCGCTTTACGCTTTTTCGCGATTTGCAGGGTCACCCAATAGATCAAGGCAAACAACGCAAGCTGCAGAACCAATGCTCCGCCGTACCCGATTCCAGTTGATGTCGCCAGGGAAATTGGCGGCAATGACGGTGTTTCTTCCATCCAGAACGAGAAGTGGTACGCTCCGATCGTGGAACCAGCGATGAAAGAAATCAGTGTCAGGATCATGGAGGATTGCCCTCCGCCTACAGAATATAAAGTGCCGGATGCACAGCCATTCCCAAGCTGCATCCCTATTCCAAAAATAAAGGAACCAAACAGGACGCTTACCCCTACAGGAGACACATACCCTTTAGGCTCGATTCCTGTGAAACTGAAGCCTGTGCTTAAAATAACCGCAAATAAAGCTGAAGCAACTGCGAGCATCAGCATATGTGCCTGCAGCCCCTGCCCGTTTCCTACACTGGCAAAGCGTCTGAAGGCAGATGTGAAGCCAAAGCGGGCATGAAGCAAGGTCATACCGAGTGCAATTCCAATAATAAATAGAACTCCCTGTGTCATGTTCGCTGTATTTATAATGGAAATGAACAAAATGATAGCTGCAAGAACACCAGCTGCAACAAAAGGCTTTTGAATCGGATTTAAGTTTGAAACAACTGTTGTGGGTGCTGAAATCCAGGATTTATTTTTCATTTCAACTTGAGCCAACCTCATTCACTCCTTTTCTTATCTTTTTAGTCGGATTAAGGTGTTATTTTATACTATATTTTTTTAAAAGTAAATGGTGAATTTTTCTCCAGCCCGAAGATTTCCTGATATAATTATATCTTTAGATAGTCATAATTTTACAGACAGGAAAGGAAAGGATATCATTGCTTAAGCGGTTAAAATGGCCATCGTGGGCAATATTGTGCATCTTCATTGCAGGCTTCTATTATTTCATCAGCTCTGGAGCTGACACCAGCCTTCAGGCTTTTTCCAGAACAGAAACCACATCCCCTGAAGCTTTCCCCGGATTAAACCTAGAAACCCGGACAAAGGAAACGAAATCTTATACCCTTGCGATCAGTACACCGATAACTGAATTTGAAAATTTGAACAAACCCATAAAAGAGTGGATTCAGGCTCAGGAAAGGGACTTCCTGGAACTTGTTCAGGCAAACCGGCAAGTGCTGGACAGCGAAGATTTCCGTTCTCACCTTAATATCAAGGCGGAGCCGAAAAAAGTTTCCGATACCATGTATACCCTGGTATTTGAAGCCTACCAGTACACCGGCGGCGCCAATGGGCAGGCCGCGGTCAAAACGTTCACGATCGATCTTGCGAATCAGAAAATGGTGCAGCTTGCCGATATCATCCAAATGGATGAGGAGTCCCTGACAAATCTCAGAACGATGGTAAAAAACCAAATTGGCGGGAAAGAAGAGCTCCAGGACTATCTGTTTAATGACCTGCTTGACGAAGCGCTGAAAAATCCGTCGAGCTGGAAATGGTCACTGAGCGGCAAGAATTTCACGCTTTATTTTAACGAATATGAAATTGCGGCAGGCGCAGCCGGAGCGGTCAAGGTGAAAATTCCAATCGAACATATTCGTCCTCTCTTAAAGGATGAAACCATTAGGCAATTGAAGCTTCCTGACATTCAGCTGCCTGAACCGGAAGTCAGTGAACCCGAAACCGCTCCGCTGGATCCAAACGGCAGGTATATTGCCCTTACCTTTGATGATGGGCCGCACCCGAAAGTCACACCGCTTATATTGGATATATTAAAAAAGCATAACGCAAAAGCTACCTTTTATATGCTTGGCAGTCAGGCGCAATTCTATCCTGCCCTCGCAAGCCAGGTGGCTGAAGAAGGCCATGAAATCGGAAATCACAGTGACAGCCATGCGGACCTTTCTTCCCTCGGCGAAATAGATATCCGCAAAGAAATGGAAGAAGCCAGCGCCAAAATCAAGGAAGCAAGCGGACAACTTCCCGCAACCGTCCGCCCGCCTTATGGCGCCATGAATGAAGATGTGAAAAAAATTGCCGGAATGGCCCATACACCGCTTATTCTGTGGTCGGTGGATTCACTTGATTGGAAGACACTTAACGCTTCATCGATTCAAAAAATAGTGAAGGCCAATGCCGTGCCAGGCTCGATTGTCTTAATGCACGATATCCATAAGTCAACTGCTGAAGCACTTCCAGACCTGCTGACGCACCTGGAAAAAGAGGGCTACGAATTCATTACCGTCTCCGAGCTTCTATCCCTGCAGGAACAGGAAGTGACCGGTACGTTTTTTGGGAAAAGATCATAAGCTAGACGCTCAGGGGTTTTCCTGGGCGTTTTGTTTTACGATCCTGTCCCCTTTTCATAAAACTGAATGGGCCCTCCGCCTGTCTTGACACGTTACTCCACTCACAGGGGCTGGGAGTTGATCGGGTAAGTTCCTATGATATCAGGGCAACAAAAAAAGCCCGGGAGCCTACTCCGGACTTAATTTGTACACGGTTTAAGTTTGTCAGAAACGGTTGTTTTGTTTTGATATTCAAACAATGATCTATCAAATCAAATCCCTATCCGATCATCACCGTGCAATTTGGTTGACTGCTCCGAGCCACACCAAAAATGTAACGAGAACATGTAAATACTAAATACGATTTTCGCAAACGCTCCGACTCCACTCGGCTCATTTGGCAAAAAGAAAAACTATATCTCACTAATATAGTATATCAAACTGTTTCCATTGAAACATAGAAACATTCGACAAAAGCGAATACATTTGGTGTATTAAAAAAGGCTTCCTCAATCACTTTTTCTCCATCCATAGCTGCCTGCACCAGCAACTGAGGTTTACTTTTCATCTTACCTACTAAGTCTTCAGAGTCGCCGAATATGTTCCTGTGAAGTTGCAGGATTCCTTTTAAAACATCATCCCCTGGCATTGAATAAAAGATATTTAATTTCATATGTCCCTCCCACTTAGAAAGCTCTTCTCCTTTAAATATAGCAGTTTTAGACTACCGCCACCCTCTGCTTTTAGTTTATTACAGGCATCCGGTCTTAGGTCTTCCCTATCATTTTGAATATTTTAAATATTTTATATTTTTAATACCGAAACAAAATTGTATAATTTACCAGAATGCTAGAATTAAGGGAGGCGAAATAAGTTGAGGCAATTAAAAAAGTCTTTTATCTTCTTTGTTACATTGCTTTTAATGACCATTTCTTCTGCGGCTTATGCAGAAAAGCCGGGTCTTGAAGACTTCCCGGAACCCGCAGATGTGCAGTCCTGGGAGCTTCCTGAGGACATGACCTGGGAAGATTACCGGCCGGTGCCGGGAATTGACTGGCGTACGGCTGATATTGAGCCTGAAAGAGTATTACGGGGAGCACTTGTCATTGTCGATTTTCCTGACCGGGAGTTTATTTTAAGTCAGCCGGAGGGATCTGAAGTGGCAGGCAACCCTATTGGCACCGGCAATATTCCGCGGGATGAAATCGGCCAGTTCTGGGTGGATTTCCTGAACAAGCCGCAGCCGCTGAATAATCATCGGACAATCAATGAATATTGGAGAGAAAATTCATATGGCAAATGGGCTGTTGAACTGGATTCATTCGGAACCTATCGGATGGACCACAATGAATTCCAGTACGGACTGAACGAATTCGGGCAGCAATCCAACATGCCTGAAGAGTATCAGGCAAAAAATTTAAGATCTGAAGCAATGGAAAAGGCGCAAGCCGATATCGCCGCTTCAGGCAAAAATTACGATTTCACCTTCATCCTGCATGCCGGATATGATGAGTCAGGTGTCTGGCAGGAATTTGGGGAAATGATGTTCCAGACGGCAGAAGATGTGGCGAAGGAATTCGGTCCGCCTTTTGAAGGATTTCCGAATTCCGCCAATACCCGCTATGTCCCTTGGACTTCGTGGCTTGCCGCGAAAAGCATCTGGTCCAGTGCAAGCCGGGGCGTTTCCATCCAGGGTGAAAACGATGGAATGGGAACCTTCGCTCATGAATTTGGCCATATTATGAATTTGGGGGATAACTACAACAATCCATATGGAAAGCCTGTTTCCCGCTCCTATTCCGGACCTTGGGAATTAATGAGCCGGGGAAGCTTTAATGGTCCTGCAGGGCCTCATACACGCTGGATGGTCCTCCCTACTCTGGGCGGATCAGCGCCGGCACATCACATGCTCCGGAACAAAATCAAGCAAGGCTTCTTATCGGAAGATCAGTACTTGAACATCAGCCGGGAGGAATTGGCTCAATCCGGACCTGTGTTTACTGATATCCTGGCACGTGCGGTACCGGCCGGTGAAGAGTTTGGCCGCAATGCTCTTCACGGCATCAACATCAGCATGGAAGATCTGACGCCAAAAAATTCACTTGAGGATGACTGGCGTGCGGACATGCAGCGCGGGGAAAAATGGTACAACAACTATACGGTGGAAGTGGTGGACCGTGTAGGATTCGACTCCTTCACCCCAGATTCCGGCGTTCTTCTTGCCAAAACCAAAAATACGGAAGCAGCACCAAACATTTGGGTCATCGACTCTCATGCAGAAGACATTAACAAGGTTGACTTTAAACGTCCTGACGGAACAGAAGCTATGTATTCAAAAGGGGATTACAGACAGCTTTCCGATTCCCTCTTCAAAGCAGGCACAGCAGATGGGGTTGTCAGCGAATATAAGGACGAGCATAACCGTCTTCACTTTTACATTTTAAATAAAAAGCTTGATAACGAAGGAGCCCTCTCCTATCGTGTCGCCGTCCGCCATATGGATGAGTCCGGCCCGGCCGCAAGAGGCGTCTCAGCCGAAAACAGCAAAGTCCAATTTGCCGCTCCCGGCAAGGTGGCAGCCTATTCCTTCAAGGTAACCAATACGGGCAATGCTGCAGATCTTATCCGCCTGAATGCCAAGACGGAAGCCGGCTGGGAGCTCATGCTTGAGCATAATGTGATTGAAGTGCAAGCCGGTGAAACAGTGGAAGTTCCAGTTTACGTGAAAATTCCAAAAACCAAGCCTGTACCGACAAAGCTTACATTTACAAGCACCTCCGAAACCGATCCTGCCAAAACGGATACAGTTACAAGACGTGTTGGCCCTGGTGCGGGGAAATAAATGATTAAAAAAGGGACAGGCCCGCCTGTCCCTTTTCATTTGCCTACTCTCTTTCATGCAATTGGTTCTTATAAAACTTTAAAAATCCCACAAACACCATGACAGCACCAACCGTGTTGCACGCTACTCTGATCCAATTGATCATCAGAAACTCCCTTGCGGTCTGTTTCAGAAATTCCACTGAATGAACACTCTGCCCCTCAATAAACATAATTTCATTTCTCGGCCATTCAAATAGCATGGAGACGAGCCCCAGTAGAATCATGACAAGAATACTTCCCAGAACCCAGCGGCGGGCAGATTTTAGTTTCCACACCAGAATCAGCGCCCCAGCCCCAGTGACCCAGCTCGCTAACCCAAGCGGCGGGAAAAACGTATGGGGACTCGCTGCCTCCATAAATTCCATAGAGACATCAAATGATTCCGGCACGTTATGAAAAATATTCGGATACACCATAAATACCTCCAATACAAAAGCCCCCAGCATAATCAAGGTGATCCATAAATATGAAACCATAAAGAAATACGTCAGTTTTTGCTTCATTGCTTTTCCTCCCTCATCTTATGTTTCTTCTTATACTGCCAGGCAGGTACCATTACCGCGAATAAGGCAGCCAGATAAAACGGCAGAAATTTAATCCCCACTGGCTGATCGAATACATAGAAACTGATGATTCCAATTAGATTAGATAAAATAACTCCGGCTGTTAATCCGCCTGCTGCACCAGCCAATATCCAAAGCAGCAGTCCTCTATTTTTTTCTTTGGAGCGAACAGACTCCTGCGGCGTCTTCCATACCTTTCGGACCGCAGCCGCGCCTGCCCCGAGAAACAGTACTCCCGCAACCGGGTGAAACGCTCCAAGCCAGCTGATTTTCCAGCCCATATTGGCAGTGAAATACATGGCAAACAGCAGCAGGAAAACGGCCATCATTTCCTTATAAATCCGTTTAAAAAATCCTCCTGCCAGCGCACTCAGCATCATCAGCACCGGAATGGCATAGCCAAACAAATGCACAAACATTTTATGGGCGGCCCACTTGGACGGATCCCCAAAGATCGACATCCCCGCCAGCAAAAACTGAATCAGCAGGCAGCCCAGGTAAACCAATCCCAATCCTATATAACTATTTTCAGCCAATGTTCTTTTTGGCATTTTCTTCGTCCCCTCTCCTGTTTTCTTTACAAAACCCATTCTAAGCGGGGGTTCTAACAGCACTCTTATCAATTTCTTACAGAATTATTAAATCCGGAAATAAAAAAAGAACGCATAGAAATCTATACGCTCTTACCGTTTAAATCGATAGCCCACGCCCCAAACCGTTTCGATATTGTCCGGTTGGGATGGGTCTATTTCAATTTTCTCCCTCAGCCTTCTGATATGAACTGTCACGGTTGTGACATCCCCATAGAAATCAAATCCCCACACCTGCTCGAGCAGATGCTCTTTGCTGAACACCTGGTTCGGGGAGGAAGCCATGAACAGCAGCAGGTCGAACTCCTTGGCCGTAAGGGTTTTTTCCTCGTTGTTCACAAATACTTTGCGGGTTACCGGCTGAATCAGCAAATCCCCAATCCTGATGTCCTCGTCCTTGCCGGGGCCGCTGGAAGTCAGCCTGTCATACCGTGCTATATGCGCCTTCACCCTGGCGATCAATTGATTGGGGTTAAAAGGCTTGGCAATATAATCATCCGCTCCCCGGCCCAATCCCCTGATCATATCAATGTCCTCATTTTTTGCCGTCACCATAATAATGGGTATCTCTGAAACCTCCCTGATTTTTTTGCATACTTCATAGCCGTCCATATCAGGAAGCATCAAGTCCAATAGCACCAGCCGATAAGCGTTTGTTTTTAAGCGGTCCAGCCCTTCCTGACCCGTTGCCGCAATATCTGCCTCATACTGGTTCAATTCCAGGTAATCCCGTTCGAGCTCAGCAATACTAAGCTCGTCTTCTATGATTAAGATTTTTTCCAATCATCTTCCCCCCTTTTTTTAACGTAAAAAAGATACTAAGCCCCTGTCCGGCTCCGCCACTTGCCCAAACGGTCCCCCCGTGGCCTTCAATGATTTTTTTTACAATCGCAAGACCCAGCCCGCTGCCGCCTGTGGCAGAATTCCGGGATACATCCGTACGGTAAAAGCGGTCAAATAAATGAGGCAGCTCGTCGTGTGAAACGCCAGCACCATTATCCTGAATTTCAACCGTGACGTCCTCCTCTTTTGACGACAGCCTGACCACTAGTTCTTTCTTGCCTTCCTTCATGTATTTCAAGCTATTCTGCACAATATTGCCAACAACGCGATTCAATTTCTCCCTGTCAGCCTGCACCCGATACGATTCATTCGGCTCGTATTCAAGACGGAGACTAACAGGCTGTCCCTCCAGATTAAACTGAAGCTCCTCGAGGTAATCATCAAAGTAGGACGCTAAATCCAGCTCCCTCAACTCATAAGGAACATTCGGCAAATCAAGCTTGGAATACAATAAAAGCTCCGAGATCAAAGTTTCCATATCATCCGCCTTTTTTTCAATCGTACCCAAATATCGTTCCATCTTTTCCGGCGTATTCGCCACCCCATCTGATATACCGCGGATATAGCCTTTAATGCTCGTTAAAGGGGTTTTTAAATCATGGGAAATGCTCGCAATCAATTCCTTCTGATTTTCTTCATACTGCTTTTGAATGGCTGCCGCTTCCTTCAATCGGCTTCTCATGCTTTCAAACGCCATGGCCAGCTCGTTCAGCTCATCCTTTTTCCCGGTAACCTCTATTTCTGTATCCAGGTTTCCTCCGCTAATATCATTTGCCGACTGCTTCAGCCGGAGAAGCGGAGCAATGATGCTTTTCGAAACAAGGAAAGTCAGGATTCCATTGGTCAAAACCAGCACCCCGACCAGCAAATAAATCCGAATCGACCGGAAAAATTCGAGATCCTTCTGATCCACCGTACCTTTCACAGGATAAAACAGTACATACCCAATGACCATTTCCAGCAGCAAAAATAAAACAACAGGGAGCAGCACCATCCCTATATTCGATAAAATCAATCGTTTTTTAATCGACATCCTGTCACTCCTGCTTTTTTAATAAGACGGAAACCTCTCCAGAATAAATATAAGGTTAAGTTCTAACCGAAACCTTATGCATATATTACAAAACTCTTAACAAAGTTTTATGTGCTTCCTATTATTTACTGTGAAAGCATGGGATTCTGCCCCTCTTGATGGTATGCATGTATAGAAATGACAGGTTCACAAATAATATGAAAAAACACAGAGGTATTGCTATGAAGAGAAAGAGCAACCGACTTAATGACGGCATCGGCACCTCCCATTCAATCCATCAGAATTGGGTTGAAACTTTTTCTGATTCAAATGACTTTGTTCATTATCATACTTCATCAATAGATAATCATCCATTTTGGATAGCCTATTTTCGCACGCTTATATCAGCAGACATTCTGCATAAGGATGTTCTTCCATACATACAGGGCCGCCTTTCCTTAATCGAGCTAAAAGACATCATTCCGATTCAGGAAATGATTATCACCAGCGATTCGGATGAAATCATTCAAAACATGATGAACGGCTACATGGCCATTCAATTACATCCTCATGATGAGGATTGTTTATTAGTGAATATCGCAAACAGTAAATTTCGCGATGTAGGAGTTCCAATATTGGAAGCCTCTGCAATAGGTCCTCAAATTGGGTTTATTGAGGAATTGGATATTAATATTAACCTCATCCGAAAGAGATTGCCTATAGCTGACCTTATCGTAAAGGAAATGACCGTAGGAAATTTATCGAAAACAAAAGTAGCCGTTCTATATGTGAAAGGGATAGCAGATCCGGAGAATATAAACACCGTCATTCAAAGAATTACAGACATACAGTATGAACACATCCAGGATAGTTCCTATATCTCGGCTATGATCGAGGACAATTCCAATTCTTTGTTTCCCCAATCTATTTCAACAGAAAGATCAGACAGGGTGGCAGCGGGGCTTACAGAGGGAAAGGTTATCATTGCCGTTGATGGGTCACCCAATCTGATAATCCTGCCCGTCACGTTTATGGAATCCTTTATTGCAATGGAGGATTATAATTATTCATGGATTATCAGTAATTTCTTCCGTTTATTGCGCTTTGCTTCCTTATTTATTTCAGCATTTGTCACTCCTATGTATGTGGCGATCATGACCTATCATTACGAATTAATTCCAGCTCGTCTGCTGGAGCCGCTTGTTGGATCAAGAGCAACAGTTCCCTTCCCCCTTTTCTGGAAGCATTGTTTTTAGCGCTAATGATCGAAATGGTAAAGGAGGCAGGGATCCGATTACCGCTAAAAATTGGGCAATCGTTGGGTGTCGTAGGCGGTATTGTCATCGGCCAGGCAGTGGTGGAAGCCGGATTAACCAGCAATGTGCTGCTGATTATCGTGGGGCTTGGAACATTGGCTTCCTACACATCCCCCGTGTATAAATTCAGCAATACCATCCGCTTTATTAAGTTTCCGATCATTTTTTTAGCCGCTTGGCTCGGCCTATTGGGCGTATATCTTAGCTTAATTTATATATTGATACACATACTAAGGCTGACGTCACTTGGACGGCCATATATAAGCAATTATCCTATGCGGAGAACCGCATTTCAGGACTTATGGATCAGACTCCCTTTTTCCATGCAAAAAGATAACCCCCAAAATTTAAGGCCGCAAAAAAAGAAAAAGTTTTCAGGAAACCAAAAGAATCCTGAGCCATTGAATGATTTTTACGAATAATGATATAGGGTGATTCGTTTGAAAGTGAACATAAGGCACCAGGTCTCCCCTTATTTAGTCTTTTTCATCATTTACAACTCACAGGTGGGTGTGGGGATTTTAAGTTTTCAAAGAACAATTGCAGAAAAAGCGGGATATGATGCATGGATAGGTGTCCTCGCCGCAGGATGTTTGGTTCAGGTCTTTATTTGGGTTATGTATAAATTGCTTGGAAAAGCACAAGGGGATATCATCGATGTTCACACAGCTTCCTTCGGCAATTTCCTTGGAAAATTCCTAAGCTTCTTCATCATCAGCTATTATGCTTTAGCAAGTGTGTCTGTAATGCTTAAATTCATAGAAATTATCCAGGTTTGGATGTTTCCAGCCATACCTTCCTGGATTATTTCCATGTTGATTCTAATACTTGTATATTATTGCATTTCCGGAGGATTTCGCGTTGTTGTCGGCTTGTCATTTTTATCTTTTCTTTTCCCGCAGCTATGGGTCTTAGTCCTCTATATATTTCCATTGAAGCTTGCTCATTTTTCCAATTTGGTTCCCATCATGAATCACTCCGTTATGGACATGCTGGACTCTGTTAAGAGCTCGGTGTACACCCTAGCAGGAACAGAGACACTATTAATGGTTTATCCATTTATCCGGAATCCTGATAAATCCAGAAAGTTTGCTCATCTGGGTGTGCTTTTTACTACATTGCTCTATGCCCTCTCTTCTATTGTGTCTTTCAGCTTTTATAGTGAAAACCAGTTAAAAACCACCATCTGGCCTGAGCTTTCACTTACTAAAGTCATTAAGTTTTCTTATTTGGAGCGCTTTGAATATTTATATATCTCTATGTATTCAATGGTTGTCACCGCATTGATTTCGCTGTTGTTATGGTGTTCAAGCAGGGGGTTAAAGAAAATCTTTCATGTGAAGCAAAAGTATGCTTTATGGGGCCTTATTTTATTCAGTGCAGGGTTGAGTCTAATAAATAATGAGCATTTTAATGAGATGCTGGATAAATATATTACGCAGATGAATTTGTACGTCTTTTACGTCTATATCCCTCTGCTTCTGATTTATTTCACTTTGTTTAAAAGGGGGCATCAAGGTGGGTAGCCGCTCAGTATTATCGATCTTCTTCATCCTTTTCCTATCCGGGTGTTCCCTGCTCCCAACCCGTATTGTCAATGAGGTCGGGATGATACAGGGTGTGGGCTATGATTTGGCCGATGAAGGAGAGATTGAAGGGACCGTTGCCTATCCAGTCTTTAAGAAAGAAGGTTCAACAACCGAAGTCAAATCAGCATCCGGATATTCCAGCAAGGAAATAAGGGAAAAATTAAATAATGAAACACAGCTTCGTTTAGTCAGCGGACAGCTCAGGCTGGCTCTTTATGGGAAGTCACTGGCAGAAAGCGGGATCAATGATTTTATCGATACCTTAAACCGGGATCCCTTTATCGGAAGCATCGTTCAATTGGCGATTGTGGACGGGGAAACGAAAGAGCTAATGAACCTGAATAAATATCAGAGTGAGAATATTTCCATTTACCTCCAGGAAATGCTGGATCAAAACATGGAGTTCGGAACGCTTCCAAAAACCAATCTGCAAACTTTTTTATTTCAATTATTTCAGACAGGTCAAGATGCATACTTACCTTTATTAAAAAATGTGAATGGTACCATCAGAATAACTGGTTTAGCGGTTTTTAAAGATGATAGCTTTATTGCTTCCATTCCAAGGGAAGACATATTTATGTTCAAAACATTGCTTAAAAAGAACAAAAACAATGGTACGCAGGCGTTTGTGCTGGAAAATGGGGATAAGGTGGTACTGGAAACCCTTTATTCAAATCCTAAATATAAAATAAATATGGTTCAGGGAAAGCCGGAGTTTTCCATTCACCTAAAAATGAAAACAAAACTTCAGGAATATTCTTCATCTGAGAAAAAAAGACAGACTTTCGATAGTAAGAAATATCAGGATAAAGTAGAGAAGGAACTAGAAAAAAAAGCTCTTACTTTCATAAATAGGCTTAAAGAGGAGCAGGTTGATCCTCTAGGGCTGGGAGCAAAATTCAGGGAGCATGACCGTGCCTTTGATGAACAACAATGGAAGATGCATTACCCAAATGTCAAAGTGTCCATAAAAGCCGATGTGGAAATAGAGCAGACTGGAACAATCAATTAACTGGATCAAAAAAAGCTGCCTGATCAGCAGCTGATTATGAAGGCTTTTGTGCCCAAGTGGTACGAAACTTGAACATCGAAATGATCATGACTGAAGATAAGATAATGGCTCCGCCGTCCGTAATCGCACTTGGCAGGATCCCTAACACGCCATAAACGTCATTAACTGCTGTCCACATTGATGAAGGAATCATAATAGGACCAGTGGCTTGCGTGACATTAACGATTAAGATGATACACCATAATATTTTTGAGCGGCTATTTAAAGCCAATATACCTAACGCATTTCCAGCAATGTATAAACACCCGACAATCCTAAAACCAAATGTGAATTCGATTGCTTCACCAGCAGGATCCGCTACTCCCGCCATTTGCATCATGGTTTCAATAAGTGTCGGATTTATAATAATAAAATTGTGAATGGCTGTCCCCATGGTAAAAAGAATGGAACATAAAAAAATGGTCATTTGCAGCTTTTGGGTTGCAGCTGAATCTGTTAATTGATGTTTCACTTGTGGCATTTATCTTCATCCTCTTCCTGACTCTTTATATATCAAATGTAACATGGTCCATTTATAGTATCGTGAGCCTCCGGTTCAATTTTTATCTAAGTCTTGGGATTTAGTCTATCGCAGGAAATGGACCAGAAGCTGTTCCTTAATAAAAGCCCTTTTGTTCTAGAATTAAAAAATCCGCCAATCAGACAGCCAATATTCGCACTTTTTTTGTCACCCATAGAAAAAAGCCTTTCTCAGCGAAAGGCTTCTCTAATCTGCAAAGTATGGCCTATTAGAATCATTACCCTCTATGTTTTATCAGAAATAGGTGAGAAAGTGGGACAGAGGGACAGGTGTAATGTCCCTCCCTAGTTCGGACTCACCCACGAGATTTTCGCTTTTTGTGTCTGAAGCTCCTCCAGCCCAATGGTAAAAAGCATCAAAAAAAGTGCACAGATTCATTCTGCACACCAGCTCCCCGCCTTACACCAACCCTATTTATTTTTGCCTTCCATTTTAAAAAGGATCTGATCCAGCTTTTCTTCCATTCGCTTTAACCTGTCGTTTCTTCTCTTGAAAATAAAAAAGAAGATGACGAGAATTCCAGGAATGGCCAATAAAAAGGCAAAAGCCAAAAGCTGAAATATAAAATCTCCGGCATTCCATCCGGCCAGAGCCAATGTGAACAAATTCATGATGGCTCCCCTTTCCGGGATGACATGGTTAAGGTATATAGCTGCCTGAGGGATACTACTAGAGCAAAAACAGCCAAAGCATTGGTTACGGAAAAGAAATCTATGTCCGTCAACATGTTTCTGATCATTAATAATATTGCTATGACAGAAATGATAATGGCCGAATAAAAATCAAACCTGCTGCTATTTTCTTTCAAAACCGGCTCCACCCCTTTTTGTAAGTTTACGATTTTGCAGGAGAGAAAGTTTCATGTTCAGCCATAAAAAGGGACAGGTTCATTTTCCCCCATCCCTCTGGGACAGTTGACCTGTCCCGTTGTCCCACTTGCACTATTTCTCTTTCAACATTGAATACTTACGATAAGCTTTATAGAAACTGATGCAGAAGAACACAGCCATAAAGAGTGGAAGCAGCCTTAAAAGGACAAATGGAGTCTCAAATAAAAAGGCTTTCCAAAATAAGGAACCTTCCATACTCCAAAGACCTTCTGCTAAATACAAGCCTGAATCCTTATAAATCATATAAGAAAAAAACAATAACAGTAACCCTAAACCAGATGAATAACCCATCAGCCTTTTATAATAATGACTCTCTGATTGGCGATCCGAGAAGATTTGGCTTTGTCCATCATCCTCTTTTTGCCAATATCGAATTCCGCCAAGCCATGGCCCATCTATATAAATCCAGCCAAAATCTTCATATAATCCTTTGTAACCTTCAAATTTTTTCTTTGAAAAATAATCCTGATAATCGAGCCGCATCACATATTTCTTGTCTGTTTTTTCGAAAGTGTATATGCCCAAACCGCTAATATTTGTGCAGCGATAGCCTTTTTGCAATTGTTCGTTAAGCCAGTGCTCCTCTTTTTCAATATCAAAAAACATCTTAAATCTTTTCATTCGATTCACTTCCTTCGTACAGGGATAAAATATGCAGCAGCCTGTTTTGTTCGACTTTCAAAATTTTGCTTCCTTCCGCAGTTATCATATAAACTTTTCTCCGGCCTGACTCTCCAACAGGTTCGATCCAGCCATGCTTATTCAAGTTCTCAATCGCACCGTATAATGTACCAGCTGCTAAAATAACAGTGCCATTACTTATCTCTTCTATCTTCTGCATCACGGCATAGCCATGGAGCGGCTCACGCAGAGCCAATAAAATGTAATGCATGGTTTCAGACAACGGTAATAATTTATGTTTCATATTCCCACCCTCTATTCAGTTCAGCTATACAGTTCAACTTAATAACAAGATAATACAGTTTAACTGAATAGTCAACAACCATTTCATCTTAGTCAAAGGAACTTTAAGTAACTATTTAAAAAAGCCGCTTTCCTTACGTAAGGGAAAGCGACTTTTGGTGTAGTTTATTCATTTAAATGGCCCCATTGTTGAACACAAGTTAAACCTTGTATCTGCCAACTTGCTCTCGCTGGTGAAAGAAGAATAAATGGCAAAAATACATCAATCTCTATCAGCAGCCATTGGAGGCTGTTCAAACCATCCTTTTTCAAGCATGATCTTTGCAGCACTCTGGACAAAATGTGAATTTTTCATTGTTGCCTTCAAATAAACCATCCCTACATCTCGCCGGCCATTGACCGCCACTGAATTTCCGAAGGCTCTAAGTTTTATTGAAAACATATCCATCTTATGGAAAATCATGATTTTATCAGAAAAAGGCGAGAAAGTGGAATTGGTTATTAAGTCATCCAGATAAGGTGGAGAAGGCAAATCTTCATCATGCAGTTTTTGCCTATAACTTTCAATATTTGTTGTGGTAATTTCTTTTCCCTTCTCAAACAATTTGCGTATCTTTTCATCCTTTGCCACTTGGGCAAATGCCAAAATGAGCGCTTTACTTGTCACATTATTTTCAATATTATCGTAAAAATGGGCGATTTCCATTGCATGCAAAGGGCGTTTATCTCCAAGGTAGCCGGTTAAAAAATCTTTATGCACAAATTCCGCTTTCTCAGGAACTGGAATGATTGGGGGTTTAATGATCAGCCCTTTATGTATTAATATATCTTTGATTTGCTCCATTAAGTCCATGGTGCTATCCATGCAATGCCTAAAAAATTCCTTTACGTCCTTTCTGTACATAAGAGGGATAGCAATACTATAGATACTCAATCCGGCTTTAGCCGCATACTTTAAATAGTGGACGTAAAATTCATCCATAAACAGTCTGGGAGCACCTAAATTTACATCCTCTTCCGTAAAACCCTTAGGGATGGGAAACCCCTCTTTCTTGAAAATATCTTTAATGGTCTCCAAAAATTCTTCTGACAGCTGCAGGGCATTTTCCAATAAGCTTTTAATGTCTTTATCTTCAACATGCTGCAGAAAATACTTTAAAAAACATGATGCCATGCTGTTTCCCATATATGTGGCCCATAGCTTGCCCATTTCTGCTGATGTTAATTGTTCCGAGCTATTCGGATTATGAGAACTTAATTTAATGGGTTTAATTTTTTTCATGACAATCCCTTCTTTTTTACTTACTATCTCCTTCCTTTAAATTTGTATACTTTAAATTTTGTCATAATTAAAGCTGCTATTTTGGGATGATAGGGTTAGATGTCAAGCAAAAGACAAATTCAATGGGAACAATGATTCGGGTTAAATGAAACTTATTTCAAGGGGAAACCGTACAAATAGTTATAAGCAAAAAGGGGCTGGAAACATTGTTTGAATATAAGTTCGTTAAAATAGAGTTTAAAATACTGTCTGGTAAACCTAAAGAAGATTACCGAGAAGTAATTCAAAGTCATGCAGAAAAAGGATGGCGTTTTATTCAAGTATTCTCTCCTGACTTTGTAACTTCAGGGGTTGCGGCAGGTACTTATTATGAATTAATTTTTGAAAAACCTTTGGAGAAGATGAAAAAGTAACCCGATTTCACACACTTAACTAACTCAGCACTAGATTTTAGAAAAATAAATTAAAAATGAATGGAGGATTCCAATATGACAAGTACCACTCTATTAATAATAGCTTTGGCATCTATAGTTATATGGATATCATTATCCATAGAGCTAATGAAGCCTTCAAATGAGCAGAATAGCCGAAAAATAGTTATTTTAACAGCTGCAGGTTCTGTATCAACTTTAGTTCTAACCATTCCACTTCTTCAAAATATCTTTTTTTAGGAAAAAGGAAAGTTAGTATGTACACTTCAAATGGAAACCGCTGTCCATGTCTCAATAAGCCTCAACTTATATAAGAAAAGGGAGCTGCCGATCCCCACTGGATTAACAACTCCCCGCTTACTTATGGAATAGTATCTTCCTGTTATTTGGAAATGAGATATTTTTCTTTAAAATTGACCAAAGACGTGCCTGCTTCGGGCTCTATTTGTAAATTCCGCCTCTCTATTTGCAATTTCATCCTCTCTATTTGCAGGTCCACTCCATCTATTTGCAAAACCATTCTTCCCGCGCTGACTGCACTCGACTATTTGCAAATTCACCCATTCTATTTGCAATTTTGCTCTCTCTATTTGCAAATTTCCCCTCTCTATTTGCAGGTCCACTCCATCTATTTGCAGATTGATATTCAATTTGCAAAAAAGCTTTCCTATTTGCAAATTCAGCGTTCTATTTGCAGATCCTCACCATCTATTTGCAAAATCCCCTCCAGCCAGCAGTCACCCCAAAAAGAAAACCCGGCTCCTCCAAGGAAGCCGGGTTTCCCCATACTATTATTTATCTTTCTTTCCTTTCCCTTTACCAGGCTTTGCCGGGCCATCAGGGGTTTCATGGTTTTGCGGAGGCTGTTCGCCTTTTTTCAGCTTGTACAGTTCGACCGTTTTGGTTGTTTTGTTGCCGGCCAGGTCCTCTGCTTCAAACGTGAAGACGTTTAAGCCTTCTTTCAATGATAGTTTAATCTTTTTGAATTCCTTTTCGATGCCTCTCATTGCATAAGGCTCCTGGAATTCCTGGTAGAATAGTTCGCTGCCGTCCTGGTAGAAGCGAAGCTGGTCAAAGTTATCTGTCACGGTGATGTTGATGACAGGGTCTTTCTTGTTATGCTTAATGTATTTGCTTGAAGGCAGTCCATCAATTTCAACTGTCGGGCCAGTCGCATCGACGATGATTGTGCGCTTGAAAGAGATCGCATTATTTGCAGTATCCACTGCTTTCACATCCAGGCTGTGAACGCCATCTTCAAACGTCATCACTGTTTCAAATTCATATTGACCTTTTTCTTCGTTGTAAGTTGTCTCAATAGGTGTTCCGGCAATGGTGAATTCCTTCATGCCAGATTCTTCTTTAATCGTGCCGCTGACAGTGAGTTCATTTGTGTTGTACACTTCAAGGGCCTCAGGCTCCTCAAGGTATACATATGGAACAGTCTTGTCATTGCTCACTTCGCCCACTTCCACAGTTGCTTCAGAAGAGTTGCCGGCAAAGTCGTAGGCTACCACCTTAACATTGGTGCCGACTTCCAATTCTTCCGGAAGGTCAAATTCTTCTGTATCCCCGCTTAGTGCTTCATCCAGAATAGACTCTTCATCTACGAAAATATCAATATACGAAATGCCTGAGCCTTCAGGGTTGTCAGCAGCTTCCAGCTTTAATGCTGTGTTGCCTTCGATAAGGTCAGCCTGAACGCTTGGCGCAGCCGTGTCCACTTTTACAGGGATTTTCACGGATTGCCATTCTGCCCCTGCATAGTCGATGACAGACTTAATCTCGTAATAGTACTGTCCATCCTCGGCAAGCTGGTTGCTGACTTTTCCATCCCAGCCCCAAGACGGATTTAGCGTATAATTCGCACTCCGGCCGCCATCAAAATAATGCTTGCGGAGGCTGTTTTCCGTACGCAGCTTACGTAACGTTTTTCCATCCTCATCTGTAATCGCGAACTCTACTTGTTTCGCATTTCGCAAGAATGAAAGAACCGGAATCAATTGATCCTGAACTTTGTCCCCGTTCGGTGAAATCGCGATTGTTTCACCGCTGAATGCATCGTTTACCGGATCATATCCTAAGTAAGAATAGCCCTCGGCAGTCTCAGAAACAGCTCCTGCCATTCCGTAGAAGGAACTCTCATCATACTTCATGCCATCAAGGATTGGAGCCTTGTCCCAATCTCCCTTGAAGCCAACATAAGGAACCGTTAATTGCGGGTTCACGTCAGTTGAGTCTGTCAAAGTGACATACCCTTCAACAAAATATCCATTCGGGAATACCTCGTTGATGTCACTAGGAGTTTCCCAGTTTCCTGTCTTCGAAGGATCTAACACTTTTGCATTGCTGACATCCACACTTACTTTAAAGCTTACAGATCCATTCGCAGGAACGGTTACCTCTGCAGAATCCTGGCCTTCCACTTTTACAGAAGCATCTAAAATGTTCTGAGCTTCAAGCTCATCCGCTGCCCAGCCCATTTCTCCATAGGCTGCAAAATCAGTCTGCAGATTCGCTGCTACATCGTAAGCCACATCTTCATTACTGAAGTTTTGTGCTTTTAATGTGAATTCAAATGTATTGCCAACCTCTTTTAAAGCCACTTTCCCTTCATTCGTTGAAGTCTCCGTTACGATAACCGGAGATGATAATGCCGAATGAAGCTGCATGATGCCGGAACCCTGGCGTCGTGGAGAATAAGGGATATTCCATTCAAATGCACTGTTAACAGTTCCTTTATCAATAACTGGTGCCGCTGTATTCATCATCAGGTTCTTCGCAACGTTGACACGGTCAAAGCCGGTTACGCCAAACTCGTTATCCACACGCTCAAGAACAAGTGCTGCACCACCAGAAACATGAGGAGCTGCCATGGATGTACCGCTCATCATTCCGTACTGGTTATTCTCAAGAGTCGAGTAAATTTGTCCGCCTGGAGCTGTAATTTCAGGTTTGAAGTCCAGGTTAGGCGTTAATCCCCAGGAAGTGAAGGCGCTCATTTTGCCTGCTTCAGGATTTGCTGACTTTGTTTTTTCTCCGTTAAAAGAAAGATTGACTGTCTGGCCATCCTGAATGGCTGCTGCCAGCTTGTCTCCATCTGTCTTCAGCATGAACAGCTGCGGTATGGTAATAGACGGATCGCTTGCCATGTTGACATAACCGTCAGCATTATTGTAGATAATGACGCCGACAGCTCCAGCCTTCTGGGCGTTAATCGCTTTATCAACAAATGCCAACTCCCCGCGCTGAATTAATGCGTATTTTCCAGCAACACCGGACAGCTCTTCAGGCTTGCCCAATCCGCCGTAGGCTACTTCAAATGTTTTCGTTTCAACATCATTCGGGTGAACATTTCCTGCTGACAAAAACGCAGCTTTTCCGGACTCTTCACCGAATTGATAGTTCACTGCATCGAGATCCATGAAGCTATTTTCAATGGATGCTACTTGCAAAGAATCATAGGATACACCAGGTGATCCGCTAACGCCGATATCCGGGTTTTCACTGCTTGGATTCGCAAATCCATTTCCAAAGTGAGCAGAGTTCCCCGCAGAAATAGACATTAAAATGCCGTTTTCCACTGCTCTGGCAATCGCTTTTTGCTCAGCTGATTCAGGGCTGACGAATCCAGCTGTAGAACCAAGGCTCATGTTCAGTACATCTGCTCCAAGTACAATCGCATCATCAATCGCCTTTACATAAATATCACTGTATGTAGAAGGCATATTCGGATCATTTCCGAATACTTTAAGCGCAAGGATCTGGGCTTCAGGTGCTACCCCTTTAATGCCGCCGTTCTCCTCATCACCATTCGCTCCGACAGTTCCGGCAACGTGCATTCCATGCATGGAAGCATCCGGGCCGATATCACGGATTGTGTCATTTTCATCCATATAGTTGTAACCATATGGTACTTTTTCAGAATAATATTTTCCAAGAAGGCCGTTATCTTTTTTAAACTTGGAGATTTCCGCCTTCGTTAATTCCTTTTCTGAATCATCGGCTAAAACCATATCACGGTGAGAAGGATCCATACCGGTATCAATGACACCGACTACCATGCCCTCACCTTTAAATCCATAATCACGCCAAGCTTCTTGTGCCTGTACGAGCTCTTTACTGTAAAGCATATCCGGCTTTTCCTGCGGCTTTTCGTACTCGTTTACCACTTGTACTTCCGCCACTTCCGGCATTTCTTCTACAAGCTCAATATCGCCATACATCATCTCAGCACTAAAGCCATTTACGATTGTAGTAAAGCTTTCGCGCTCAATCATCTTCACTTTATTCTTTTTGGCACGATCCTTTACCTTCTTCTGTTCAGACAGCTTTTCATTTTTCAGCTTCTGCTTTGTTGCATCTGGAAGTTCTTTATACTTCTTCTTTTGCTTTTGGGCATAAAGGACAGATGGCTCTGTCTTCATCTCCACGATGACCCTGACAATATCAGTTTTGCTGTACTGCTTGTCCGGCTCACTTTTCTTTATTTCCTGGATGGTCTTGCGGTTTTCTTCTCCCTTGCTATTCGGTGTTTTCTCAGGCACAACGGCTGCAGATACCGAACTTGAGAAGATTAACATGAACATTAATAAGGCCACTGCTGATCTTTTAATCCTCATTCCCTACCTCCTAGTTATATTATTCAGAATTTTTTTAATACACTATAAAGGTACCAAAACCAAAATTTTCATATAAGGATCAAAAGACCTGATTAACAACTTTAATAACAGGAAATTAGATCTATTTTTCTCGAAAAATGCTGTAGAAAAATTTCATATTTTAACAGAATATGAGACTTAGCTGGGACAGAGGGACAGGTTCTTTGTCCCGATAAAGGGCACTGCTAAAAAAGGCATAAACCAGACAGCATCAGATGGGCTGGTCTATTTGCAAGTTTTAAGATTCTATTTGCAGATTCAGCCTTTCTAATTGCAGGTCCACTCCATCTATTTGCAGATTGATATTCAATTTGCAATTAATGCTTTCCTATTTGCAAAAAAAGCTTTCCTATTTGCAAATTCAGCGTTCTATTTGCAGGTCCTATCCATCTATTTGCAAAATCCATACCTCTGCAGATTCCATTTACCAAAACACTCTTCAAAATGGATATTTATGTTAATATATTACTTAGGTTCCTTAAACCGATCCAGCTTTATGATATTTTCATGCTGTCTAAAAGAATAAATACCATACAAAGAATAACAATAAGCAGCCAGAACACACCCGCAGCAAAGTCCATACTACTACCTCCGTTTAAGTACTTGTCCCATTTTAAAAAGAAAGCGGTGAAAAAATTGAGTAAGAATAAACGAATATTACTAAGTCTATTTGCCATCCTCATTTGCCTTGCGCTATTTGTGATTGGAATCCTATTTGCCGAAAAAATGCCTTTACTTACCGTGCTGGGGATCGCCGGACTTAGCGGAATCTATTATGTTGTGTTCCGGCTTGTGAAGACATCAGCGGAGATAGAAAAATAGCTTAGATGAAAAGGAGATACACATGAATACATTTAAAAATATCATAGCCACAAAAGAAGAATTTGCGTTTTTTCGGGAGGAAATCGGCCAGCCGAGTGCGCGTGCCGCCGGCAAAGTTATTTCTTTCATCGATGAGCACTGCATTAATTTTATTTCCAAGTCGCCTTTTTTAACGATGTCCACTTCAGATGCAGCCGGGAAATGTGATGTTTCGCCAAGGGGTGATGCCCCTGGGTTTGTGACAGTTCTTGATGAGCAGCATCTATTTATTCCGGAACGGCCGGGCAATCGAAGAATGGATACCGCTCATAATCTTATCGAAAACCCCAATATTGGTCTTCTTTTTCTCATACCAGGGCTTGGAGAAACACTAAGAATTAACGGTAAAGCGTACATATGCCGTGACCCGGAGCTTTTAGAAATGAGTATAGCCAATGGACGCACTCCGCTATTTGGCATTTTAGTAGAAGCAGAGGAATGTTTTATCCATTGTGCAAAAGCATTGATCCGATCGGGGTTATGGAACGGGGAGTCATGGCCAGCAAAAGAAGCCCTTCCTTCTGCCCCTGCTATGCTGGCAGCCCATACCAACCTGCCGAATCAAACCGCTGAACAAGTGGCGAAGGATCTTCAGGAAAGTTATAAACACAGATTGTATTAAGGGTAAATAAACGATGCGGAAAAATGAACCTGAACAGATTTGCTGGTTACATTGTATTTAGCATATTAACTCAAAACAAAAATCGGCAGCTTTTTTTGCTGCCTTTTCTTATGGTTTTTACCCCTCCTCATGTAAAGAGTGTTCCAGGTTACCTAGTGACCCAGATGTTTTTCGTACTGAACAAGTAATCTCATGTAATCAGCTGGCGGTTTTATGTCCGGCTTTAATTGTTTAACGATTTTAAGGGCTGAGTCATGCTTTAATCCATATCTCTGCATATAAAAAGCAGTAATAACAAAACCCAAACGCTCTTTGCCAATGGTATCATGTATTAAAATTCTATGTTTTAACTCCATAAGATGATTTAACTGTTTCATAAGTCTAAGAACCCATTCTATAGTAGGAGCAACCCGAACATTAAGTGGAGCCCAAATCATAATTCTCCCAAAAAAATCAAAAGGAGGCTGGTCTGGTTTAGTTCTTAGATTAACAATTGCAGTTATATTTTTTTTTATAAAATCCCAGTCTGCTGAAGAAATCTTCCCGCCGATATAGAGCCTTTTTGGAATCATTTCAATAAAACTCATTTTTGACTCACCTCTTTTCATCCAACTCCTTCTAAAAAATAAAAAGGCAGCCAAGACTGCCCTTTCTCTACTCCTATTGAGTTTAAAATTAATGCCGAATGCAAATTTACCTAAAGTCCACCCATTAGAGGAGTATTAATCAAAGTCATTTTCTTCTTCAATTTTTAATACTTTTCCTGTTTTTGCAATAATCTCTACCTCGAATAATCTGTTATCTGGTGTTAAAATAAAAACTTCATAAACTAAGACACCATTTTCTAAATCCATATCTACATGTTGAATTTGTCCCGGTACATTTTTAAGAGCGATCTCTTGAGCCTGCTCCTTTGTAATTCTTTGTCTATATATTGGTTTGGGGTTGCCATAATAATAATTTTCATACATTTGAAAATTCCCTCCTCATCCTTACATAATTCAACCTCTTTTATCCATATGTATGTGACAAACTAAAAGTGCTAATCCATTATCTTCTTTAACTTACCTCTCAGTTTGTTCAAAAAGAAAAAGCCGCCTGATTTGGCAGCTGATCTTAAATATAAGCACCCGATAATTTAAGTACATTCCTTCACAAACTTATTTACAAGGTTGAAATTCAATCGTTCTTGCTTGATACATTTTGTCTCGATATTCATAAACAATTAAAATATTTCCAACAAAACTGGCAGGAGATATTTGTCCAGCAACGTTTACAATTAGATGGTTGTCACTGACTTCATAATCAATAATACTTCCAAAACCTATATCATCAAATAAGTTTTTGGATTTTATTTCTAAAGAGGTGATATCAACTGTACATTCCTTGTCTCCGACAATAACTTCGGCTTTCTTTGCAGTTAACTTAGTTTTTACGTTCTTATGAATAATTGCTAAAGGATTATCAACAATCACTTCATTTACGTTTAAACCACCATTATTCAGTATGTCAAAGACATAAACCTCTTCCCATAAGACACCCGTTCCATAACCCTTTGTTAAGATTATGATTAACTCTTTCTTTTGGTCTATGTTGATGTCCTCGTAAATAATCTGTGGAGCATAGGCAGGGTTTAATTCGCTAATCCAAAAAGGTCTAGAATATAATCCCCCTTTGAAATTTATTTTGAAGTCCCTAAATAATCCATTCATTTTCTTAGCATAAAGAGTTATATTTTCTTTATCGTTCCTGCTAATAATTTCATACCCCTCAATTTCTGCTTCTCCAATGGCAGGTTGAATTATAAGAACAACTGCTAAAATTAATCCAATAATAGTTTTCATAGAAAACACCTCTATTTAGTGTTCCCAAACCGTTTTCTTTATTCAACTTACCTACCCCTTTAGTGCACTAAAAAAGCCGCCAAAGATGGCAGCCGTTCTTAAAGCAATATTTGTACAATCAAATTTCAGTCTATATCGCTTCTATACTTTTCAGGTAATAACTCCATTACATTACACTTTACCAGTTCACTGTTATAAGAAATGATTACATCAGTTTCTTTGCCGTAATCACTAATTAACTCTCGACACATCCCACAAGGAGCAACCACCCAGCATGTCTCTATATCCTCGTGTGGGTGAGGATGAGCTACTGCTACTATCGTTTCAAATTCGTGTTCTCCTTCTGATATAGACTTACCAATAGCCATTGCTTCACCACATACGGTTATTCTCCCAACATTCGCTTCAACGTGTACTGCTGAAAATACATTACCAGATGTTGTTCTGACTGCTGAACCAATGTGATGCCGTCCATACCTGTAATTCTTTTCAATCACTTTTTCTGCTTCTTTTATCAATTCATAGTCTTTATCTTCCAAAGGTCTTACTTTTAACATAAAAGATCTCCCCCATCTACTAGTCCACCGTTATCTTAATACATATCCTTCTGAGTAAAATTCCAAAACGCCACAGCCAGGCAGCCTGCCGTCCAAACCCCAAGCACGGTCAGCGAAAAGGACAGAGACATCCCTTCAATCGGCGGAGCCTGCCCTTCCAGATAGTTAATCAGATCAAAGTTCAAGTTCACTAGGTATTTGGAGCTGGTCCAGCTTGAGCCGAGGGAAGACAGCAGGGTGCCTGCGATTAACACAGCCATCATGGACCCAATTCCCGTGGCTGTATTTTTCACCAGGACAGAGATCATAAGGCTTATTGTTCCAACGACCGCTGTCACCACCCATGCAAGCCCGGCTGACATCAGCAGGTATTTCCACATCGGCAGGGTATGGATATACTCTGTTGAAAATTCACCAGTTGCAGAAGCTTGAAATCCTGTTAAAATAGGGGCGGTCCAGCCGTCATATCCGAGGACGATCCCTGAAATCCCATAGCAGACGATCACCGTAGCCGCCATCAGCATGGAAGTATACAGCAGCACCGTCAGCCATTTGGCCATCAGAATCCGCCACCGCCTAACCGGCCGGGACAATAAGGTTTTGATTGTGCCGTCATTGTACTCTCCGCTCACAATATCTGCCATGATAATAATAATGAATAACGGCAGGACAAGTGTGACTCCCTGCGATAAAAAGATGCGGATAAACGTAGGGGCTCCAGGATAGTTCGGGTTGATATCGTTGTCCAGATAATACTGCTTTTGCTTCAGATCAAATTCGAGGAACTGTCTGAATTCGTCCTGGATTCCGCTTGATGCCAGCCGGTTTTGCCGGTCGACAATTTCCTGCTGAAGCTCCACCCGCCAGTCCAGAGTGCCCTGCTTTTCAATTTTCTCCTGTATCTCCCGGTATTGGGCATATGTAAACATCGACACCAGTATGACTAAAATCAGGATGACAACCGGCAGGCGCTTTTTGGAGGCTATTTTCATCACTTCATTGCGAATCAGGCCAAGCATATTTGGATTAGACAATATGATCGCCTCCTGTCAAACTGATAAATAGATCCTCCAATGTCTGCACTTTCCTTTCAATCGTCCATACCTCAATGCCCGCTTTCATGAGTGCTTCATTGAGGATTGAGGTTTTGCTTTCATCCATCAGCGTATGTATCGTATGGTCATCGTACAGTTCTGCCGCCTGGACATGCGGGGATTCCTTTAAAATAGCTAGCGCACGGAAAGAATCACTGACTCTCCAGTCCACACCGGCAGACAGTGCACCAACCAGATCACTCACACTGCCAACCTTTACGATTTTTCCATGGCTCATAATAGCCACGCGATCTGCCAGCAATTCGATTTCACTTAAAATATGACTGGATACGAGAACCGAAAGACCCGTTTCATCTACCAGCTTTCTGATAAACAGGCGCAGATCCTTGATTCCCATCGGGTCCAGTCCATTCGTTGGTTCATCCAGTATCAGCACATCCGGCCGGCCCAGCAATGCCTGAGCAATCCCCAGCCGCTGCCGCATCCCTAAAGAATAGGTCCGCACCTGATCATCGATTCTGGCTGTCAGATCCACCAGATCAATGACTTCCTGTATCCGTTCTTCATCCACACCGGGAAGCATACGGGCAAACATCTGCAGATTTTCACGGCCGCTTAAATACTTATACAGCTCCGGATTTTCGACGATGGAACCAAGGCGCTGCATCGCCTGAACGAATTGCTTTCTTACATCAAAACCGCAAATGTGAATCTTTCCGGACGTTGGCTTAATGAGCCCGACAAGCATCCGGATCGTAGTGGTTTTCCCGGCGCCATTCGGACCGAGGAATCCAAAGACTTCGCCTGGATAAATGTCAAATGATATATTATTAATAATTGTTTTCTTTCCAATAATCTTCGTTACATTTTCTAATTGTACTGTTGGCTTTAAACTCACAGCATCACCCCTGTTCTATTCTAACTAAATCTTCGAACAATAACTCTTTTGAATACTCCAGTTTGGAAAAAAATTGATACAATCAAATTAGAAGGAGAGGTCAAAACATGAAAAAATGGATGTGGCCGTTATTTATAACCCTATCCCTTGCCCTGACAGTTCTGTTTGGATATGGACTTGCCAGTGCGTATAGGGATGTTACCAGCCCGCCCCAGGGAAAAGCTTTGGAGAAAACCGAAGAAAGTCCTGCCACACCCGGCGATACATATGTCGCCCTTGGAGATTCATTAACGAGAGGTGTCGGCTCGTCGAAAGGAGAAGGTTTTGTCTCGCTTGCTGGAAAAGAGCTTAAAGAAAGCAATATCGTAGATCGTTTTCAAAACCTTGGGGTGCGTGGCGCCAGAATTGAAGATTTATTAACGCAGCTCGAACAGAAGGAAGTCCAGAGATCTATTAAAGAAGCCAAAATAATCTCCATCACCATTGGAGGCAATAACCTTTTTAATAGCGGGAAGATTCTGGAGAAATATTCAGAGGAAACCGCCCTGGGCATTGTGGACACCGAAATTCCGAATCTTGAGAAAACATTCAAAAGCATTCGCGAAACCAATCCGAATGCCGTCATCGTCTATATGGGACTTTATAATCCTTTCAAGCAATCGCCAAACGGTGATTCATTTGATTCCATCATCCAAAAATGGAATGAGTCTGCCCGGACATTAGGATTGAAATACCGTGTTCAGATAGTGGATACCTTCAATCTGGTTACAGATGCCAAACGTGACCTGTCCAGTGATGTCTTTCATCCGAATGATGCTACATATCAACAAATGGCGGAAAGCCTGTCACTTGTTTTTGAGAAGAATATCGTTGAATAATTAAAAGGTGAATCTGCAGAAGGCTTGCGGATTCACCTTTTTCTTCTAATTTAATAGTAGAAGAGCACACCCGGATCCCCGGACAGCTCTGAAATCTAAAACACTTGCCGCAATTCAATCTGCCCTTCCCCATATCCTTGCGGGTCAGGCATCCGCATGGCCAACTCGATCGCTTCTTCCCTCGATTTTACATCAATCAGAATGAAGCCGGCAGTCAGTTCTTTCGATTCAGTAAATGGGCCTTCTGTAACCACTGGCTTTTCCCCTGGTCTCGAAAAGGAAATGCGAATGCCATTTGAACTTGGATGAAGTCCTTTAGCCATTACTCTCACGCCCGCCTTAACTAATTCTTCATTGTACTTCGTCATGGCTTCCATGAGCTCAGGGCTTGGGAGATTACCGGCTTCCGAATTCTTTGAGGCTTTGACAATCAGCATAAACAGCATAATTACTTCCTCCTTTTTCTGAGACAGATTGACCTCTTTTATACAACAAACCGTCAACTTCAAAATCGGCAATTTCTTAATCTAAAAATGGAAATTTTTCGCTATAAATCTACTCTTCACAAATCTCTAATATCCGGTTTATTGGACTGTACCCGGTTGATATTCAGAACCTTTGGATCTGCTGCATCCGTATTGTCTATTTTGCAGATGATACACCATCTGCCTTTTACTTTTGAAGTTAACGGAACTTCTATATCATCCCCGTTGCCGGTTTTGACGAGGACGCGGCCATCGTATCTGGCAAAGTTCTCCCCTTTTGAAATAAAGCCGAGAAACCGGAAAATATTCGTGGCAATGATGACTGAGTCCAAATCCTTCAGTGTTTTGATCGTCAGGTTTTCTGAATTGTTTCCAGACGTGTTTCCGACACCGGAGTCCCGATCAAGCTTAATAAATGGAGAGGCCTGGAACCCGCCCTTATTGCCAAAATAAATATGTCCAAACTGGCCTGTTTTGGTTTTATAAAAAGCGTGCAGATCCAAATCAACACCCTTTGTCCATTTGAGCCTGACTTTAACATTTTCAATTTTGGCTGCCTTTCTGAGTGAAACCCCTTCTCCGGGTTTATCCAGCGTGATTTTCCCAAGCTTAATCGGCTGCTGAACAGCTGGCTCCGGCACTATAGGCGGTTCGGGTTTTGCTGCAGTCTCTTGTAAAATAGGAGTTTCGATTTCCAGCGCGGGTGCCGCCTCAAAAGCGCCGCTCTCCTGCTCTTCTTCCACTTCAATGCCAAAATGATTGCACAGTGCAGCAAGTCCGCCGGAAAAACCGCCGGTATTGGCTGAAAACTTCCAATCTCCGTTTCTATTATATAATTCACCCAATACTAAAGTTTTTTCAATCGTAAAAGATCCCAGCTTATATGTAAGCAGTTCTTCCCCTGTTGCTGCATTGCTGAATAAAATAGAAGCATTGTTCATTTCTGAGAAAGTCTGATTTTTTTTATCACCTTCATAGATGGTCAGCGTAAAAACAAGCTTTTCGATAGATGGTGTTATTAAAGGCAAATTAATGTGAAATATTTCTGTGCTTCTGCCCGTCTCTGCAACCACAGAATGCTGTACAGATTGATCCGTTGAAACACTATTGCCATAAAAAATCATGGAGGAATCATCAGGGCAATGCCCATTTTGGTCAGCCATGAATACAGCTGCATCTATATCATAAGCATCAGGACTTTCCCAGTTGATCCGGATAGCAAGCTGCGATAAGTCTGGCCTTGTTTTTGTTAAATCAATACGGGAACCTTTTTGAATGTCGGCTGTCATATTTTCTGCTCCTTTATTACCTGTTTACTGATATGATAGCTCATTCCACCAATAACTTCCAGATTCAAAGATATCTCCTGCAGGATTTATGGGCGACTGTCATCTTCCCATCGCCCTGTATAAAAGTCTGGTACATTAGTTTATTTATGACCGCCACCAGCCAATGCCCTCTTAACTTCCCGAACAAATCGTGTTTCAGCATCCAGCATAATGAGATGATCAGTGTCTTCAAAAATGACGATATCCGTAAATGGATGAATTGCCTTCATACGAGATGCATAATCCAGTGAAAATTCTTTATCGGTATTTTCATTTAAAGCAATCATAAGTGTTATGTTTACTTCTTCTGAAATTCCAGCCGCAATTTCCTCCGGGTTCAATTCCCATTCAGCCTTCATGTATCCCAGCTGTCCATCGTCATTAATTTTGTATTGATATTTCTTTTCGGCATCATTCCAGACAATTTGATCCAGAACGGCCTGCTCGATGGATGGATTCCATAAAGAAGGATTATCCCCCTTCATAAACTCGATAAAGCTGGATTGGCTTTCGAAGATATGATCGGGCATCGTTCCATTTTCAATATCTGACCATGATAAGCCCTCTGTCTTACTGAATGGATAGTATCCTCCATCCACTAAAATTAAATTCTTCACATTTTGATACAGACTTGTATAAACCAGGGCAACGGACGCCCCGATAGAGCTCCCCGCCATACATACCTTACTGCTTAACCCAAGCGAAGCAATTAGCTCATGGATTTCCCTCGATACCTCTTCAAAGGAATAGTGATCTAACGCGTTACTCTTACCATGGCCAGGCAAGTCAACTAAAATTAAATAATAGGAATCTTTCAAGCCATCAACAACCGGTTCCCAAATCTTATTCGTCCAGCATAAACCATGGATAAAAACGATTGGCGGATTTGATCGATCCCCTGCTGTGACATAATGAATATGGTTTGTCATCATTTAACTCCCTTTCTTTTTTCCTACTGATCTCCTTTTTCCACCAGCTTAATTTCATTAATTCTCCACTTCTCCTCTCTGTCAAATCGTCCTGGCGCCTTAACCATAACAAATTGATAATCCTGTTTAATGTCCTCTGCCGTATGATAGGTAAGGAAGATTTTATCATTTTCAATTCTGAACGCTTTAAGATCAAGAACCGAATTTGGCACCCATTCAAACCCTTTATTATTAAAGCCGAAGCCGCAAGGACAGTTTCCTTCCCTATCAATTGTGTAGGATCCTGCCCCGTCTTTTAGGGCAATAAACCCATTCGCCTCCTCAAAGGTTTGTACGGCCTTGTATGTTTCAACCTCCCTTACAGCATCAGCAAATTCTTTATATTCTACAGCAGACCGCAAAGACTCGATTTCCTTTTCCAATTCCGAAAGGGTTACTTCTAAATCCTTATTTTCCTTTCTTTCCTCATCCAGCATACTAGCTTTCATTTCATATTCTTTTTTAAAACTTGCGGCTTCCTCAGCTAACTGATCCTTTTCCTTCCGCAGCACCTCAGCCTTGTTTGAATTATTTAAGCCATCCATGATAGCCAAAACGGCAATCATCAATAAAATAAGAAAAGCATAAGTTTTATAGTTTCTTTTCATAACTTTCACTCCCATCCCAGCCCGAAGTTCCACCAGCTGTGCTGCCCATTACATGCAAAAGAAGCCCTTCCGGACGGAACCGCTTTTCTACCATTTATTATTCCACTTATTCCTGTTATTTTGATATTCGCCCCTGAAAATATAATCAGCACTTTTATCTGCGCTCCATTGGGACAAAAATGTGGAAATTGTCATAAATATCCCGCCAACAATAAAACCGGCCATATAATAGCCCATAAAAAATAAAACAAAGGAACCTGTAAGTGTTAGAATCATGATCGTAAGCAGCCAATTTTTAACTTGCTCTTTTGTTTCATGCTTCATCTTATCCCGCCTTATCGGAAAGTAGAGTTGTATTTATTTTCTAAATATTACCTCTATTTTAACATAAATTACCTTTCTGACAGCATAAAAAATAACCTTGACCTCTTGGATCAAAGTTATCAGGTTCTTACTCAAACTTCCCGGCACATTCCCGAATAGCTTCACCTTCAAGCGTAAAAATGCCGCTTCTTGGCGGTTTCACGGATTGGATCATGGCTTGAGCCAATATTTCTGTCGGCAGCGGTTTCTGTGAACGAAGCAGTCCGAACCGATTAAAAAACTGTACGGCTTTCATTCCGGCAACCTCCATGGTTCTATCACTATTTTTTCGTACCAACACAGGCGGCTTAAAGATTGTCACGCCAGGAAACCCTAAATCTTTCACCGATTCTTCCAGCTGCCCCTTCATCCTCGGATAAAATAAGGGAGAATTAGGCGACGAGCCCCCTGAAGATACCAAAACATAATGACTGACATGGTTTTCTCTGGCTATCTTGGCAAACTGGTATTGGTAGTCGTAATCGATTTTCCATTGCGCTTCTTTACTTCCCGCAGCTTTTAAGGTCGTTCCCAAACAAGAAAACAAGACATCGCCTTTCACGGAATGCTTCCATTGTTCAGGTTGATCAAAGTCAATCACATGAACCTTTAATTTCTCATGCTGGATAGGAAGCTCCCGCCTGACAAAAACATCTACCTGATGAAAGGACTCATCTTCCAGCAGCAAATCCAGCAGGTCCTTGCCTGTTGCTCCCGTAGCGCCTATTATTAATGCGTGCATTTTTATCTCCTTCTATTCTGGATAGTTTCTTTCAATTATATATTACATTCAAATATAGGGAACTAAAGATCTATTTGCTCGCCTGATTCCATCAGACATTGTCCTAAACCTGAATAAAAGCTTGTTTAAAGGGTAATATAACTCTATAAAACTTTTACGAGGTGAGGGAAATGTCTAACATGATCAATCAAGAAGAAATTGAAACACTGCTAGAGTTAATCAAAGACATTGACACGGCCATGCTGACCACGGTTACGGAGGAAGGACTTGTGTCCCGTCCAATGAAAACACAAGAAGTAGAATTTGATGGTGACTTATGGTTTTTCACGAAAAAAGAGACTGCTAAGTATGAGGAAATTCTTCATGATCAGGATGTTAATGTAGCTTATGCAGGCAAATCCTATGTTTCCGTCCGCGGCAAAGCGGAAATCGTTGAGGACTTGGAAAAGAAAAAGGAATTGTGGAGCAAAGCATATGAAGAAATCATGCAGACATCTTATGATGATCCCAACGTTGTCCTTATAAAAGTAAAAACGGAAGCGGCCGAATATTGGGAGACTGGCAATTTTACGAAAAAAGCAGCTTTTCTCTTTAAACGCATGACAGGGCAAAACTCTAAATCAACAGATATTAACGAAACAGTTGATATGAATAAATAAAGCAGAAATGGATTGTCTGGATGACAATCCATTTTTGTTGCGACAGATGAGTTCATTTTGACCGATTATGCCCCCCACTTTTTTGGCTGCCCATAAAAATATTTTCAGCTTTAGATTTCATTTATCTTAGGAATTAGGAACGGAATTTTCCTGTTCATCATCCGCACTTCCATTTTTAAGGATTTCATTAATTTCCCCAACATCCCCTTTGGCATTAATGATTTCAAATATCTGATTCAGTCCTTCACTTGTTTCCTGATCTTTGTCTTTCATTAGAATCCCTCCATATAAAGTGAAACTTCAATCAGTGGGGGTTTTCCTTATCCCCCACTGATTGTTAGTTGAACCAATCGGGCCTTTACGGGCAGTTTGACCCCCACTTATCCTTCTTTGATTCCTCTGAATCTTGAAGCGGGGGTCTTACTGCCCGTTAGACTGCGATAAAAATCTTTCATTATAGGGTTTCCAACTTTTCCGTTTATATCCAAACAGACACCGTCTCATCTCCCTCCCTGTGATGATGCTTCTTAACCCCCTGAAAATTCCTTTTGACAATTTTAAGTAATCGGAGTAAATTCATATCATAGTATATTCAAATAATCAGATATACAAATTATAAAATTAAGAAGGGTTAGGCATGCAAAACAAATCAATTTTTACTGGAAGATATAGCGGGTATTCCTTACAAAGTTTCCAGAAGGATCTTCTGTCGGGTCTTGTGGTTGGCGTAATTGCTATTCCATTAGGTATGGCGTTTGCCATTGCTTCAGGAGTAAAACCTGAATATGGAATTTATACGACAATCATAGCAGGGATTTTGATTTCACTGTTCGGCGGGTCGAAATTTCAGATCGGAGGACCTACTGGTGCATTTATCCCTATCTTGTTTGGGATTGTGATGACATATGGATATGAAAACCTATTAATTGCCGGATTTATAGCAGGGGTTATATTATGTTTTATGGGGATTTTCCGGCTAGGGTCTTTGATTAAATTTATTCCGAGGCCTGTAACGATTGGGTTTACAGCAGGGATTGCTGTCATCATTTTTGCCGGTCAAATTGCCAACTTTTTAGGACTGACAGGTGTTGAGAAGCATGAATCATTTCTTAGAAATATAAATGAAATTATCGTTCACTTTCATACCATGAATGGTTATAGTGTTTTAACAGGCGGGATTTGTTTAGTGACCATCTTACTGACATCTAAATTCTTCTCCAGGATACCCGGATCTCTTGCTGGATTACTGCTTTCTACGCTTGCAGCGATTTTCTTCTATCCAAATCAAGTAGCAACGATTGAATCAACATTCGGGGATATTCCAAGTTCGTTGCCCCATTTTGAGATTCCGGAGATTACGTTTGAAAAAATACAGCTGTTAATCGGACCTGCCTTCATTATTGCTTTACTTGGCGGCATTGAATCATTATTATCTGCAGTAGTGGCCGATGGAATGACAAAAAGTAAGCATAATAGTAATCGAGAACTCATAGGCCAAGGAATTGCGAATGTAATAACTCCATTTTTTGGCGGGATACCGGCTACAGGCGCAATAGCCAGAACAGCCACAAATATTAAAAACGGAGCCATTTCTCCATTTTCCGGAATCATCCATGGAATCGCGGTTTTGCTAATTTTACTGCTCTTTGCCCCTTATGCGTCGACTATCCCTTTAGCAAGTATGGCCCCGATTTTAATGGTCGTTGCTTGGAACATGAGCGAGAAGCAGGAATTTTATCATGTATTAAAAACCAGGACTGGTGATTCACTTGTTTTAGTTGTGACCTTTTTATTAACGGTTTTTGCAAATTTAACGATTGCTGTTGAGGCAGGCCTCATATTAGCTATACTACTATTTACGAAACGTATGAGTGATATGATGGTAACTTCAAAGTCACTGCCCAATCATGAAAACAAACATGGAAAAATCCAATCTCACATGGTGACAGATACTCATGACTGTCCTCAAATTAGTATTTATACTGTAGATGGCCCATTATTTTTCGGGGATGCTCAATCGTTTGAACAGTCAGTCTTGAATACGTTCACCAACCATAATACGAGAGTTTTACTTTTAAGAATGGGGAAAGTTCCGCTGCTGGATACAACGGGCGAATATTATTTATCCAGGGTTGTAAAGGATTTCTCAAAACACGGGATCATTTTAATATCTGGAATAAAACCTCAGCCAAAACAAGTGCTTAAAAAGACAGGATTATATGAATTTATAGGAAAAGAATATTTCTTTGAACATACTGGTGATGCGATTAATTTTTCACTTACACACTTAAATAAAGGTAAATGCCTGGGCTGCAAACACTTTGCGTTTAGAGAATGTACAGTCTTTTCTGGTGAAGAAAGTGATAGGCAAGAATTAAGAAAGGCTGCCAGTTCATCTTAAAAACCGATTTGAAAGAGAGGGCCAATAAATTGAACCTTGAAATCCAGCAGTTTAAAGCTGAATTCTTTAAAGCTCTTGCCCATCCTTTAAGGATTAGGATATTGGAATTATTAGCGGATGGAGATAAAAATGTTAATGAAATTCAAAGTCTTGTAGGAAGTGAAGGGTCTGCGGTTTCACAGCAACTAACTGTCTTAAGAGCTAAAAATATTGTCACGGGAACGAAAGATGGAAATCGTGTAATCTATTCCTTAAGAGATCCCATGATTGTTGAATTACTTCAAGCAGCACGCCAAATTTTTAATAACCACCTTGTCGATACGATCGAAATGCTAGATAAGTTTAATGATGATGATAATACCGAACAGCCTTAAACGGCGATTATGAAAAAACAGATGAAATCAGGTGACTAAAATGTTAACGGGATTAATAATTGTTGGGGTTTTGATTGTTTTCATTGTGCTATTCTTAAGTGTTATCACAACTTCTAAAGCCTATAACTTTAAGCATACCGTGGACCCCTTAGAAAACAATCCAAATATAAGCGAAGATCGCCAGGTACAAAATAGTAACAATAAATAATATTAGATGCCACTTCAGCAAAAATAAGGGATAATCCTTCTTGGATCATTCCTTTTTTTGCTTGTTTACTTTCTTTTATCGTTTGGTTAAGTTGGCTATTCAATAATTTTAGTTGCTAACCCTTCTTCTTAAAATATCTATTTCGAAATGAGATATTTCTCTTTGAAGGCTGGACTTAGTTCACTCCACACATCAAATTTATTGCCGTCTAAATCATAAAAGACAAAGTTTCTTCCAGAGTGCCCTCTGTCTTCGATCTCTCCAACACTTATTCCGTTTTGCTTAAAGTCTTTATGTACGGCTTCTAAGGCACTTAATCCATTAACTTCAAATGTAAGTGAAAATCGCTCATTGCCGTAAATATCAAAGAAATTGGCGCTTTGATCTTCCTTAGATTTCACAAGAAAAATACTCTGATTGGCAAGGTTTAAAATTGCTTTGTCCTGATCTTTGTAGCTTAACTCTGCTCCTAATTTATTTACATACCACTCAGAGGAAAGCTCTACATTTGTTACTGGTATATAGGTTGTACCTACTCGTAATAATTTCTCGCTCATTTTCGTCATCTCCCAAATTTTAAAATATTTGCTTTAAATGTAATAAATAAACCGTGAATATATATATGGATGATTCTCCTATTTTGCATGACTGCCTATGTTCTTACGAGTTCATTCCTGTCCATTTAAAGTATCAATTGTATCCCAGCCGTAAACAAGTTCATAAAGTTTCTTTCCTGCAATCTCAACTTTAATCTTATCAATAACCTTGCCGCCCATGGCCTCATAAAATAACGTTGAATTATTATCCGCTAATACAAAAACGAGCATGGTGTTCATCCCTGATTTTCCTAATTCCTTAATTACAGATTTAACAAGAGCCTTACCTATTCCTTGCCCTTGGAATTCTTTCAAAATATAGATGGAACTGAGTTCGCCCAGGTACTCCTTGTAATCCCCACTTCTTTCCTTGCCTCCAGATGAAAAACCAACAATCTGTCCTTCATCATTTTCTGCCACAAAGACAATCCCCTGAGGAATAATATTAATCCATAACTCTTCACGGCTTTGATAGGATAAATTCTCTAAGAATTCTTCTGGAAAAATATTTTTGTATGTAGTTCTCCAGCTGTCAACGTGTACCTTAGCAATTGCGCCTGCATCTGATAATTCAGCTGCCCTAATCTTCATATAGCACCTCTTTTCAGTTCGTATATTACTCATTTAGAACATACCTTAACCTGCAGGCGGAATAACCCCTGATATAAGCAGAATAAACAGCACTAATCCAATGGAGAAAAAAATGATGGAGGCTGTGAAGACTGGCCCCCTCCTAAACACAAACACTTCCCGCTTTTGGATGAGGCCTGTTTGTGCGCTTGCATTTGAGGAACTGAAATCAGAAATAACTCCCCCGCTGCTTGAAAAGTAAAAGCTAAGCCCAGCAAAAGCCATGCCAGTAAAAAACATGACCTCTATGAACCTTACATAGAATGTGGAGGCAACGAAAAGTGTTACACCCACTTCAATCAGAAAAGTCAGAAGCAAAACAATAAAATATTTAGTCCGTATGATTTTCTCCTCCTTTTCAAGTACCTTCTAAAAATTAGTTTAACATATTTTTACAAAAATTACTCTATTCTGAAAATGAGGTTTGTATTGTACTTCCGGCTGCAAATGCTTAAATTTCCGGCCTCTATGCTATAATCTTAAGGGTGAAACTAAAGATAGAGGTGACAACCCTTGGGTATACATGTCGTACTATATCAGCCGGATATTCCGGCCAACACCGGAAATATTGCCCTGACTTGCGCTGGAACGGATACAGCTCTGCATTTGATCCGGCCGCTTGGCTTTTCAACAGAGCCGGAAATGATCAAGCGGGCAGGCTTTGATTTCTGGGACTCTGTGAACATATCGTATTATGATTCCATGGATGAATTTTTCTCAAAAAACCAGGGGGAGTTTTACTATATTGAAACCTTTGGTGAACAGGCCCATTCATCCTTTGATTTCAGTGATGTCTCAAAGGAGCATTATTTTATGTTTGGAAAAGAAACAACAGGCTTGCCTAAAGACTTGCTGGAAGAAAATAAAGATCATTTCTTGAGAATCCCAATGAATGGCAATGTCCGATCACTCAACCTTTCAAGTACAGCTGCAATATTGGTGTATGAGGCATTGCGCCAGCAGGGATTTCCGAATATGAAATAAACCATCTTCTGCGCCGGAAGATGGTTTATCTTTCCCTCTTATAAAAGGCATTCTCAAATTTGATTCAGTCCCCCTATCTCTCTTTAACACCTTCAGGTCCATCACTTTTCAGGTTTCAGAATGGTTCTTTGCAGGGGAACGCCTCCCATCGAAACATTGCGTTCTATGAAAATATAGGTCCGGCCATCAATAATGAATTTTCGATTCCCTACATAGCTGACCTCTCTCCCTTGGTTGACAAGTTCACTCTGGATTGCCTCAATATACTCTTTGAAGTCCACATACCTCTCATCCAGATCAATCGTGATATGATTTTTCCTATATCCCATAAGCCAGTTAAAACCAATCAGGCATAAACCGAGTATAGCCAGAAATAGTATGGTTTTCATATCGAGGTTTCACCTCCCTGCTAATAACTAATGTATGAGAGTGATATTCATTCGTTTCATGTAAAACTTTCACCGCCGGGATCTTAACACATTTTCTTATTAACTATACCGACCTTATCCACCTCCTTCCTGCTTACTTCGCATTGCTTTTATATGTGATTGGGATTATCGCAACCGCCCTTTTTTATTAAAAAAATAGCGGATAAAAAAAACCGGACGGTATCAGAACTGGACACCACCCGGTTTTCAGTATATTGATTACTCTTTAACAGCCAATTTCTCACCCGTTTGATTCTCATGATGAGGTTTCACTCTCTTAATAAAGAAAGCAAGGATGAGTGCAATCACCGCAATCGATGCAGAAAGGAAGAAAGTGAAATTAATGCCATGCAGCATCGCTTCATTCATGATTTTCTGCTGCATGGAAGCTGTGGCCTGTGCAGATGGCTGAGCTGCACTGGCACTCATATTGGCCAGTGTGTCAGCAGCCAGTTCCTCCGCTTTTTCTTTCGTGCGGTTGTTCATGACGGTAATTAGCAGCGCGGAGCCAATGGCACCGGATACCTGCTGCAGTGTATTATTCATAGCAGTTCCGTGCGGATTATTTATCGCCGGCAGCTGATTCAATCCATTTGTCATGACAGGCATCATGACCATTGACATCCCGAACATCCGGAATGTATACAGCAGAACAAGGGTAGAATAGGCCGTATTCATGCCGATTCTGCTGAAGTAATAAGATGTCACAACGGTAATGGTCAGCCCAATCACCGCCAAAACTCTTGCCCCGTACTTATCAAAGAGTTTCCCTGTAATGGGAGACATGATTCCCATTACAATCGCTCCCGGAAGCATCAATAGGCCTGAATCCATTGGTGAAATTCCGCGGATGGTCTGTACATAAATGGGCATCAAAATCATCGCTGAAAACATAGCGACAGCTATCACGATTGAAATGGCTGATGACAGGGCAAACATCGGATATTTGTAGATGCGAAACTCAAGCATAGGATCATCCATCCGCAGCTGCCGGAGTATAAAGGTAATTAAAGCAAGTGCCCCAATCACAATCGTGCCGTACACGAGCGGACTATCCCATCCTTTTTCCCCTGCAGAACTAAAACCATAAAGCAAGCCGCCAAATCCGATGCTTGATAAAACCAGCGAGATGAAATCAAGCTTAATGGCTCTCTGCGGTGTGATATCTTTTAATTTAAAGACTGCAAAAACTACGGTTAACAGGGCAATTGGCAGAACAAGGTCAAATAACATTCTCCAGCTGTAATGTTCAATCAGCCATCCTGAAAGAGTCGGCCCAATTGCTGGAGCTGTAATCATGACAAGACCAAACATCCCCATTGCTGCCCCTCTTTTTTCGACCGGAAATGCGGTAAGCATGACATTCATTAATAGGGGCATCATAATCGCCGATCCTGAAGCCTGAATCATCCGAGCCCCTAATAACACACCAAATGCAGGCGCAATGCTGGCCAGGAATGTTCCCAAAGTAAACAGTGACATGGCTGTAATGAATAATTTCTTATCGGAAAATCGCTGAATGAAGAATGCACTCGCCGGGATTAAAATCCCGTTAATAAGCATATAGCCTGTAGACAGCCATTGTACGGCAGTTGCATTCACATCAAATTCTTCCATAATGGATGGGAGAGCAACGTTCAGCAATGTTTCATTCAATATTGCTACAAAAGCCCCGATAAATAAAATGGCGATCATGCCATATGGCGGTTTGTTTTGATCCGTATTGGTTTGCTGCGACATAGAGATCAATCCTTCTTTCTAAGTTAACTATAGATGATACACCCGGCCGGGTCAGACTTGAATGAGACCTTCCTCCAAAACACCCTGCAAAAACGGACTCGGTTCACCCACGCTGCAGAGCTGCAAATCATGCATCGCTCTCGTGCAGGAGGTATAAAACACTCTGCGCAGGCTCTCATCACCATATACTTTTTCCGATGCATCATAAATGATGACGGCATCAAATTCAATGCCCTTGGACAAGTACGAAGGTACGACAACGACTCCTTCTTCATATTCAGTCGAATTGCTCCTCAGGAGTTTTATTCCATCGATGCCGGACAGGGCTTCATAGGCCTTTGCACTTTCCTCAGCAGACTTACAGATAATGGCCATGCTGTTAAGCCCCTGGCTTCTCCAGTCAGCAACCTGGGAGGCAATGAAGCTGTGCAGTTCGGTGTGATCGGATAATTGCTTCAGCTCAGGCAGCTTGCCATCGCGTTCAAACGGGATGATCTCTTTCCCGTTAGGAACCAGTCTTCGTGTAAATTCGATGATTGGTTTAGTCGACCTGTAGCTCCTCGCTAAATTAATCAGTTCTGTCTGATCCGGACCATATAGGCTGGTGAGTGTGTGAAAATCAGCCGTTTCGCTGGCATGGGCGAAAATCGCCTGGTTAAAATCACCGAGCACCGTCATCTTGGAAGCAGGAAACAAACGCTTTAAAAACTCAAATTGAAACGGAGAGTAATCCTGCGCCTCATCCACCACAATATGTTTAATCGAACTATTCGTCTGAAAACCTTGAATCTGCTCCTTCACATATAAAAATGGAGTAGCATCTTCATAACATAATCTGCCTTCACCGAGCATTTCCTGTGTCGATTGGCAGATAGCAGCCCATTCTGCCGGCATCTCCTCTTCCATCCACTCTCGGATCTTCAGGGGATCTGCAAATAGCTGCTTGTATATCGCCTTAAAATCAATGAAACGCATGGCCCGGATTTGTTTTCGCAGCGGCTTGAATTTTTTCCGGACAATCAGGCGGGCTAACGCTTCAGGCTCGATTTCATAATCATGAATCGAATCCCCTGTAAAGCCGCGTTTTTTCGCCAGGTAGGCATGCGCCTTATGGTATTCCTCATTGCTGAGCAGCTCGATTTCCTCCTGTACCCACTCCTTGGACCGTTCAGCTTTTTCAGCTTCAGTAATTTGCTTAATAAGCCAATCCGCCAGCTTCTCAAGTCTGTTATGGAATCGGAGTGAAGTGCCGCTGCTGTAGAATTGAGCTGCCATTTGCCGAGCAGCAACAATCGGCTTTCCTCTGAAACTTATATCCTTAAACATCATTCCCGATAACTCCAGCGACTTCAAGTACGCATTAATGGCCTCAAAAAACCGGGCAGATGCTTTAAATTTAATGCCCGCAACCCTTGATCTGTAGTCAGGGGTTTTCGCAGCAGTTAAGACATACTCCAATTGCTCATATGGATTTTCTACGGCAAATTCTTTACCCAGCCGATGATCCAAATATTCCTGGAAGGTAACCTGCTGCATGTTCTCTTCCCCGAGCTCCGGCAGCACATTGGATACATAGCTGTTAAACATCCTATTAGGTGAAAACAGAATGATTTGATCAGCATTCAGATTTTCGCGGTACTTGTAAAGCATATAAGCAATCCGCTGCAGGGCAGCTGACGTCTTGCCGCTTCCGGCCGCACCGTGAACAATGAGCAGCCTTCCCTGATCATGACGGATGATCCGGTTTTGATCCTGTTGAATGGTCGCGACAATATTGTGCATATGCTTATCAGTTCCCTTGCCGAGAACCTGCTGCAGAATTTCATCCCCAATGGTCAGACTCGTATCGAACATGGATTGAAGTTCACCGCGGCGGATCAGATATTGCCACTTTTTCTCCAATGTGCCCTCAATTGTGCCTCCGGGTGTTTCATACTTAGCAGGCCCCGGCTGATAATCATAGTACACACTCGAAACCGGCGCCCTCCAGTCGTAAATAAGAAAATTCTCGCCGCTCTGATCCCTTAACGTAGCAATGCCAATATAAACAGGCTCCTGTTCGGAAGAGCCTTCTTCCGTAAAATCGATCCGGCCGAAATAGGGCACCTCTTCCATTCGGCGCAGGGTGGACAAGCGCTTTGAAGCATGCCGATGGGTGCTTTGGCTGACAGACAGAGCCTGTGCCTCCTGCCTCAAACCGATAATGGTCTCCAAATAATCATCAAAGGTATCTGTGTTCACCTTGACTTCATCCCAAAAGTGTTTGCGGATATGAACCACTTCGTTTTTACGCCTGGAGGTTTCTTCTTCCAATCTGCGGACTTCCTCCGTAATCGTCTCCATTACACCATCCAATCGTTTTTGCTCCTGCTGAAGTTTTGAATTCATAGCAAACACTCCTTTAAAAAAATTTATAAAAAGGTTGACAAACGAATAGATTTCATTATATAATTAAGATAGGGATAATATACTTAACTTTAATTACATAATGTGCATCTATATAAATTTATCACAGGAATTCATCTATTTCAATAGATAATTATAAAAAAAGAGCCGTATTTACAGTTTTAGCGTAAATATGGCTCTTTTTATTTCTTTTTTAATCCAGATGCCCACATCTCCTCATGCAGTCTAAAGCAGAAACCACCGGAAAATTTAGCTTTAAAGTACTTAGAGATATGTTAGGGTAATACATATAGGGATGAGTCCCTTGCAAAAAAATTTAAGGAGGCCTCGTCATGATTATCAAGTGGATTCGGCACAGATTATGAACAGGGGCAGGTCTAAATGCTCCGGAAAGAATCTGATCTGCGATATTTAGAACAATGATACGATCATACGGAGGTAAAAGATGAGTGAACAAATAATGAAAATAAATAATGTGGATATATGTACAGAGAGCTTTGGAAACTCCAAGGATCCAGCAATTCTTTTGATCATGGGCGCAATGTCTTCACAGGACTGGTGGGACGAAGATTTCTGTCTCCGTCTGGCTGATCAGGGGAGATTTGTCATTCGGTACGATCATCGGGATCTGGGAAGATCGACCACTTATGAACCCGGGACTTCCAATTATACAATAACAGACTTGGCTGACGATGCAGCAGGCGTACTGGATGCTTATCACATTGATCAGGCCCATATTGTCGGGATGTCCATGGGCGGATTAACTGGACAGATTCTTGCCTTAAGATATCCGGCCCGTGTATTGACACTTACGCTTATCGCATCAAGTGTGTTCGGAACTGAGATGGAAAAGCTGCCGCCAATGGATCAGAATATACTGGATTACCACGCGAAGAGCGCTTCCATCGATTGGTCGGATCGGGACGCTGTCATTCCTTATCTTGCGGGCGGATGGAAAACACTAGCCGGCTCCAAACCTTTCGAACAGGAAAGAATGTATAAACTTGCAGCAAGTGAAGCAGACCGCGCCAATCATCTGCCGAGCAGATTTAACCATGCCCTGCTTCAAGGCGGAGAAGAATATTACGATAGAATGAATGAGATCCGCGTACCAGTTCTCATTATACACGGCACAGAAGACCCGGCCCTCCCATACGAGCACGGACTCGCGCTTAAGAAAGCCATCCCGCATTCTGAATTGGTGACACTTAATGGAACTGGACATGAGATTCATAGTGAAGACTGGAATCAGATTATAGATTCTGTTGTAAAGCATAGTTCTTGATAAAAGAATAGTTAAGAAAAGTTCAAAGCCCAATTTCTCAAAATTATTAATGAGAAATTGGGCTGCTTTTTCTATACAATCCGATATTAAAAGAACCCTGCTACTAATGGATTGGAATCAATGCTTCAGCATACTTAATACTTTCTTTTAAGTAAACAGGCGCTTTCGGGTGATGTAAGATCTCTTCAGTTGTTAGCCATAACACCTCTTCGACCTCATCGGAACATAAAGGTAATGCATCACCAGATTCATATTCGCATAGAAAAACAATATCTACTACATTATGATTAGTATCTGTTACGAAAGAAGTACTGTGTACATAAGTTAAACGGTCTTTTACTTTTACCCCGACTTCCTCTAAAATTTCACGCTTTACAGTTCTTTCTAAAATATTTGATGAGTTTCCTTCTAAATCCACCTTTCCTCCAACAAGGGAAAGCAAACCACCTGCATGTTCCTCTTTTTTACTTCTTTCAACAATGAGCCACTTGTCATTTTTCCTTATAGCCCCTTCTACATTTACAATAATCATTTTTAGCCTCCAGCTCATAAATTTCACTTTCCATAATAAATAGAAGCAGACCACGTTTTATAAAGGAGCAATTAATTCAACTTTAATTCGATCAGGATCTTCGAAATAGACTGCGTAATGAGCAGTTCCTCCCGCAAAAGGATGCTTGTTTTTATAAAGGATATTGACCCCTTTAGCCTCTAATACATTCGTTATTTCATCAACGTGAAGCCGTGATTCAGCATAAAATGCCAGATGATTCAGCCCCACTCGGCATCTATGATATGGAATATCAAGAAAGCGTTCCTCTGCCTGCACAAAGACAATGTAGGTTTCACCTAGTCTCCAGCTTTGTCCGAATTCCCATTTTTGAAAAGATACATATCCTAACTCCTCGAGAAACCACCCCCAAAATTCGGATGACCTTTCCAAATTTGATACGTACAGCTCGATATGATGGAGCAACCCCTTTGACAAATACACACCTCCTGGTGAATAAACATTCCAAAATATAGCTACTTACCTAATCTAACATTTCTACGTCTTTTTCAATTCCCCTTTGTTTAACTAACGCACCCGTTTGTTTAAGTACAATTATTCACAAACTTTACAGTGGGTATTTTAGATAAGCCTTTTTGCAAATCCAACACTTTTTTCTATATAGCCACTATTTTTATAGAATTTATGAGCATTAATTCTCTCTGGTCGGTTCCCACTATTTAGCCCTATTCCCGTTGCTCCAATTTTTTTTGCCCAAATTTCTGCCTCGTTTAATAGCTGTTTACCTATCCCTTTATTACGGTGATTTGAGTCTACCACAAGGGCTACAATACGAACATATAAGCCATCTAATTCATAATAATACCCTTTTACAAGTCCTATCATTCCAACTACTTTAGCATCATATAATGCTAACAAAGTATGGTAGTCTGGACTAGATTCAATATTGCTAAATCGTTTTTTCATTTTTTCGATTGTTGTGGGATATCCAAGGTGTTCCATCAATATAGTTATTTCCTTAATATCATTCACTGTTGCTATCCTAATTTCCATTTCACACCTCACTATATTTTTATTTCTATAAAACTTCTGTAATTACCAATATTTTTCCTTTTTCCATTAACCTGCCCGCTAGTTGAAAAAACAGGAATACCTATCATTCCTGTTTTTGTATCACAGATCTAAGCTGGCACTTTTCTTTTCCCTACTAAAAAATAAAGCAAATAACCGACAATATTTAATAAAGTAAACACGATAACCCAACCAATATTTAATCGTTTATGATGATAAGCATTAACGGTTGCCCAAATAGTGAACAAAGTTATATAAACTGCCATCCCTGAGAACAAAATTATAGACATTAAACTACCAATATGTCTCGTTTCCATTTCAACGTACCACCGTTTACCATCGCCGTTTCCATAAGGAAAGAAATCGGCTTGAAGCCATTCAGGATTCCACACTTTTTGTTCATATCGGTAATCTGGCTTTGTATCTCTTACATAATCAAATACCAAATTGTTATTATCAACATTACTTACATTATAAATTTCGATTTGTGAAATTTGGTCTGTTCCTTGAACGAGCCCTTTTATTTCTTCTTCCATATCTTTTGAAATGGCTCTTTTTCCATCCAACACATCAAAAATTTTAGTCGCAACAATGGAATTTTCGCGTGCATTTTGTTCTTCTAATGACCATATAACTCCAAATGGGGTAACAGTAGTAATAAGGCATATTAAAGCTAGATAAAGCACCCATTTTGCAAATACTTTTTGTGCTTTAAATAATTGCCCTATAACAGAACGCATTTCATTTTCTCCGCCAAAACGGTTAATTGCTATTTCAATAGCTTCTTGTTCTGATTTTCCCTCTGATTTCAATTCGTGAACTGCTTCTAACAAATGATTTTTCATTTCTGCTTTTAAATCTTCAATGTCTTTCTTATTCCCACCAACATTATGATAAACTTCATCAACATACGATTCTATTTGTTTCATGCTTGTTCTCCCCTTCTAAAAACGAATCAATAATTTTTTTTACAAACTGCCATTCCAAACGCTTTTTTTCAAAACCTTCTTCACCCTGTGGTGTAAGTTTGTAGTATTTTCTTCTTCCTCCTGGTCCTTGTTCATCGCCCCAGTAAGATTCAATCCATTTATTTTTTTCTAAACGCTTTAGAGATAAATAAAGTGTCCCTTCCTTTATTTCAAATTGGTCTTCGCTTTTTTCTCGAACCAGTTTTGCTAACTCATATCCGTACAAATCTCTAGTATGTAGTAAAGACAGTATTAACGTATCAATATGACCCTTTAGCACTTCTTTATTAACTTCCAAATTTGCCCACCCCTTATCTAAAGATAAAATAAAATACTATATAATGCAAGGTATTATAATAAATAAATAGGACTCTAGGAATGATAAGTCCTTTTTCCATAAAAATGCCCCTTTAGTTGAATAACAAAATCGGTCTTTAATAGTGTGGTTATTAGGAGTCTTTGTCTAATAGTGAATTGATTAAATATCTAGATGCAATACAGTCTCTAAAAATTTTAGCCAAATGAAGTCTGTTTTGGTTCAGCCATTCCTAATTGTGCCCATTCTTCTTTTGAAGGACCGTAGATCCCTGGAACACTAATTCCTGCTTGTCTCATTAGAATAGTCATTTGTCCCCGGTGATGAGTTTGATGTTGGCTTAAAAATAATAAAAGACTTCCCTTTGTCATGTTTATTCCAAAGAAGTCAATTTGTTCCATAAGAGTCTGATCAGTCCATTGAGTTTTCAAAGCCTCAACAAATTCATGTGAAGATTTAATATAGCTTTCAGCAATGAAGTTAGCGGATGATGGGACAGACCAGTCTTCATCAGGAGCTTTAAACCTTAATCCTGCCTGTGAACTAATAACTTTAATAGAAGTGACCGTATGCCATGCAATACGTCCTAAAGACCATTGATTTGGAGTGACTTCTTGCTTTAATGATTCATCCGTGAGATTTTTAAGAATCCTGCTTGTAGCTCCTGCCTCAAATTCCCAAGATGTATAAAAATCGCTTAAACTATGATACATCTTCAAACTCCTCTCAATAATATGCTTATTAACATTCTCCCTTTTAATTAAATTACCTCCTCCTTTTTCTTTAAGGCTGCACCCCAGAAATAACGATTTCCAATTCTAGTTGAATTCTCCTTGTATAAAACCTCTTCTTATTCAACAACTGCCCTCGATAGTACAACAAACGATCCTCCCCGTTAGTAACATAACAAAAAGCCACCTGGCTTGGCAGCTTAACATTTAATGAATGATGTCTGGTCCCCCACCGGCTTTAAAGCTTAAGGCACTTATTTTAAGTAAAGTCTACTTATAGTTCTGCTGTATACCTATTCATTTTCTTTCGTTCATGTGTATTATTTTATTTAAGGGGAGGTATGTGTAAATGAAAATTGAGCGCTTATCAAATGGAAGAGTAGAAGATTTTTTAAATTACTGCAGGATTCATAAAGGAGCAGTTGATTCTTCCTTTTTATATGAGGATGATTTAAAACAGTTTCAAGATACTGAAGAGAACCCAACCTATTTAGCAATTGATGAAAATGGGAAAGTAAAAGCAGTTGCTTCCTTGATTATGGATGAATATGCGAAAAGCGGGCGGAAATCAAGATTTCGCATTTTCCACTCTGAGATTGAAGATATTGATGTTTATAAAGGCTTAATGAACGAATTGTTGAAGTATAAAGAAGGCTACGATAAATATTTTATATTTATACCGCTTGATAATAAGAAGCTGCAAAGTAATTTATCACAATTACAATTTTCAGCAGAACGGTACTCGTTTATCCTTTTACGAGATCATTCACCGGTTGCGTCAGTAAATCTTCCGGAAAACTATGAAATCAAAAATTATGAATCAGGGAAGGACGAAGAAATCTGGTGTATGGTCCGAAACACTGGTTTCGCTAAGCTTAAAGGGAGCGAAACACCAATGAGCCCGGACCAAGTAAAGAAAATGATGGCTTCTGATGACTATCTTGATGGCGGGGCCATGATACTCTACCATTATGAAAGGCCGGTTGGAGTGGTGAAATGTTCCGACGATGAATATAATGATATTCAGACAATGAATATCGGGTCTCTTGCCTTGATTCCAGAGTACCAAGGTAAAGGGTTAGGAAGAATGCTTCTGCGGAAAGCTATGCAGTTTGGATTAGACCAGTCATACAAACAAATATATTTATCTGTAAATGGAGAAAATGAGCAAGCAAAATCATTGTATGTGCAAGAAGGATTTAAAGAAGCAGAAGGTTTTGTGTGTTACTCTTGCCATTTTTAAATACTTAAACAAAAATATGGCAGTCTGGAATTTTAACAAGAGGGTCCGGCTGTCATATTTTTTTCGGTCTTAATGTTGCAGCCTGCTATTCATTTCACTCCATAACTTTTGGGTTCCATAGAATAATGAGCTTTCTTACCCGCTGTAAAATAAGAGCCAGAAGAATTATTCTTTAAATGATAGCCCTTCTTCTTTTAAGCAGGTTCTCATAATAGGCAGGGAAGCTGGTCCAATACCATGAAGTTTTAATATTTCTTTTTCTGTGTAATTTGATAGTTTTTCCAAAGTGTCTATTCCATCGAATACCAATGCATTCCTTGCAGGAGCACTGAGTTTTGAAAGGAAGCCACTATTGGGTTTATTCTCTTTATCACAGGCAGGGCAGCTTTTACACTCACTAGTTTTGTAAAATTTATGTCCCTTTTCACAAATCCTTAAACTTTTACCTACTGCCAAGATAATTCCTCCAATTCTAGACTAATCCTGTATTATCTATTATGAATCGTATATTCATTTTATAAACTATTCGTATACCGCCACCCTATTTATGACTTCCCTTTTCATTTAAGCTTCCCGGCTGGTTAAAAAAGGATCGGCTGTAATGAACAGCCGATCCTTGAAATTCAATTTATACAGATGCTGCTGCAGCGAATTTTTCTTCTACTGTCTTCTTTAGGAAGGCAGCTAATTCGAGCATGCCATACTTACCGGCTTTTGCTTCTGCATCCGAATTTAGTTTGTGCTTGTATTAATATCATACGTAAAAATGTCACCTTCAGCATTTCTGATAAATTCGATTCCAGCGACTTGAATATCATTCCTGGCCAGAACCTCTTTATATTTTCCAAAGTTTCGTCCTCAAAATCATCATTGATATTTTTATACTCCTGAAAGCTGTTGTTTTATTAAAAATGAAAAAACATAATACATCCAAGAGTCTTATGACATTAGAAACAGGAATTGTTGTGAATATTTTCCTGTTTTAGAGCTAAAATACCCTTAAATATACTTTTATAAGGGTGACTCGGTAAATGCCGGATAAGCGACTTGAGCAATTTGATCATATAGTGAGAATGGGGAAAGAGGGACAAGAGGCTCTAAATAAGTATTGGTTAGATTTTGAGCTTTTTACTTCATTTGAATACTGGTTAATGGCAGGACTTCTTATAGGTCCTCTTATCTACCTATTTTTTAAAATTGATAAAAATAAAATTTTTTTCTTTGGTTTCTATGGTTACAGTATTCATGTAATATTCGGATATATTGACTTATTTGCGAAAAATTCAGGATACTTAAACTATCCTTTCCCAGTGATCCCAATGCTGCCAGGGTTAACCCTTGATTCGAGTTTCGTTCCTGTTACTTTTATGCTTGTTTACCAATGGACGATAAACCGGGAAAAGAATTACTATCTGTATATGATCATTACCTCTGCGGTTATGGCATTTATCTTTAAGCCGGTTCTGGTCGCAATAGGGCTAATGAGGCTTTATGGAAACACAAATTATATCTATCTATTTGCTGGTTATTTAATTGTCATTACGATAGCTAAATTTATCACGAGTGTGTTTTTGTGGACAGAGGCTAAATACAAAAAGGATAAATGAATTTGCATTCATCCTTTTCCTTTTCGGATGTTGAAAAATTTTTATATTTAAATAACTGCCAGGCTGAACGCAGCAGTTGTATTTTTCATTTGAGTCAAATGTACCTTGCTTTTTATTAACTGGATTTACATCTTTCTAATGTTTCATAATTTCAGCACTTTATAATTCCACTCAATAATCTTCTTCACAATAAGCAAAAGACGGAAGAGTAATTAAAAAGGCTCGATCTTCGGGAAACGATAACTTTAAAGTTTTTATTTCCTCGATACTCTTCCAGGCAATGTCATAAATCAATTGATCAGGATCCTGGATTGTTGCTTCACCTCCAATAATCTCCACTTCAAAATATCTTACTTCCCCGCTGCAACTCATTTTATTGAAAATAGTCCGTATAACCTTCACCTCAAACCCTGTTTCTTCCCTTACCTCCCTGATACAGCATTCCTCAAACGTTTCTCCTTCTTCTAAACCGCCTGAAGGAACAGACCAGCGTTTTGGTTCGTCTGCTGTCCCCTGCAATACCATGAGGACCTTATCCCCTCTAATGCAAACTCCCGCCGAACCAAGCCACTTATGCATTTTAACACCCTCTTATCTCTTACTTTAAATAAACTATTCAACACCTTTAGTGCTATTCCTTTCATAAAAATCCTCAAGCGCTTCCCCAGCCAGCTCTAACGCTTTTATTCTTCTTTCCAAAAGCGTCCTCTGGGGACTTCCCTCTTTTAACTTGGCATAAGCGCTCTCTATTGAAGGCATTAAACCAATAAGAACTTTGCGGGCTTCAGCTAACTCCTCTCTGGTATAAGGATGGAGTTTCTGATCCCATACATTCTCCAGGACAGCTAAGCCGATGCAGCATGCTTTGTGCCGCTTTTCTACCAGGGTAGTATTGGCACCTTTCTCAGTCATCTGAGTCAGGGCCTTTTCGAGTTTACCGATTGTCGATTGGAAAGATTTGATGGATTCCAATTTAACTGCATTTGAAACGTTTACCATGATAAAGGCTGTCCTCTCTTCATTTTGTTATAGTTTATAAGTGTTAATCATTCTATGTTCTATTAGAAAGCATTGCACTAAGCAAATATTCAGCATCCTGCCCAACTCCACAAATCAATGCGGATCCTCGCTGATATTGCCAAGGTAAACCAATAAAATAAAGCCCCTTTATTTCAGTAACCCCCCTTTTATGTATGGGTTTTCCTTCACCAGAGACCACACCCTCTATATGAATCCAATCGTATGAGGGAACAAAACCAGTAGACCATATGATACTTTCGAAATTCCTCTGAGTCCCATCTCCAAAGAGAACTTCTGTATCACTGACCTGTATAACTTTCGGCTTTACATCAACCTTCTTATTCTGAATGAGTGTTTTCAGCTCTTTTCCAAAAATCCGGTCCTTTTGTTTCTGAAACCAGCTGCCTTTCATCGTATCTTTCCCTGCAAACAGCAGCCCGATTTTTTCCAGCCAATAAAAAATGCTTTTCCCCAGTATTGTTAAGGGGAAAAATTTCATGCGATGGCCAACAGCTATTGTGACTTTCCTCTCTTTGGCTAACTCCACAGCAAGCTGCGCACCTGAATTGCCGCCGCCTACGATCAATACCTCACCGTCTGGCACTTCTTCCGATGATCGATATTCTGAAGAGTGAAGCTGGAAAGCACCTGTTCCCTCTTTAATAACAGGAGGTATATAAGATTTTTGAAAGGCACCAGCTGCGATGATAACTTGTTGAGCTTTAAGGCTACCGTTAGTAGTCTCTATAATAAACGAGCCAGCTGGCAGCTTATTAAACTGAGTGACGTTCGTATCCAGCATGACCGGAAGAGCAAAATACTTCACATAGTCATTCAGATAATCCGCCATGTCATCCTTCGTCGGAAAATCCTCTGATGGACCTCTCATTTGCAGTCCGGGCAGACTGCTATATTGGCGCGGAGTAAATAAAACAAGGGAGTTGTATCTTTGTCTCCAGGAATCCCCCACGTTGCCGTTTTTTTCTATTATCACAAAGGATAGCTTCTCTTTTTTCAAAAAATATCCCATCGCTAACCCGGCCTGACCACCGCCAATAATGACAGCTTCATATTTTTTCACGGCCATCGCTCCCCGCATTACATTCAAATATACATTTGAATATAATTATACATAATAACCAGAAAAAGGAATACAATTTCTCCAAAAAAAAGAGCCGCCCAATGGCAGCCCGATAGCAGGTAATAACCTGCAGCAGATCCTTTTATGTTAATTGCATCGTGGTTATGCAGGTAGCATCATCCTCAAAAGTGGAAATTTCTGATTCTGATGCTTTTCCATCATGCTTAATCTTTATTTGATAGGTTTTGTCTCTTGGAAGCCATAGATCGAAAAACCCATTAGCCTGAGTTTTGACCTTATCATCCAAAATCACATTGCCTTTTGAATCCTCAATATATACATCAAACTCTTTTTCAGCCAGTTCACCTTGACAACCTGTCAAGCTATGATTCGTTCAAGGGTGGGTTTCATTAGCGTAAGGCGCAATCGATACGAAAAACTCTTCTTCCGGCAGATCATAGGATAATTCCTCTCCGTCCGCTTCTTTAACGATCAGCTGCTCTGAGGTAATGGAGGCAGATCCGGTCTTTATGTTTCCAACGCTGTAATCGTTCACTAATGCTTTGATGTCTTCAGTCTCTGAAGCAGCATCTTCTTTGGAGTCTGCTTGTCCACAGCCAGCTAATGCAATTGAAATCAGTGAAGCAGCGAGAACCAATTTGATCTTCATCGTTTTCACATCCTTATTCTTTCTTCATCTCTAACTATACCAAAGTACTATAGCAAATAAATATGAACAATTTATGAAAGCTTGTCTGACAGTATAGAAAAAAAGGCACGCTTCTATTGCGAGCCTTTCCGAACTACCTTACAAATGTAAGTTTACTTCCTTTTCCAGGAGCTTCACATGGTGTTCCTTCCGCTTTTCCAAATACGATGCTTCGGCCGCAAATGGCTTCGACATCTTCCTTATCATGCGTCACCATAATACAGGTCATGTTTGCCTTTTTCAGTATCATCAGAAGTTCATCCCTGATGGATCCCTTTAAGTTTGCATCCAAATTGCTGAATGGCTCATCCATCAGCAGCAGCTTAGGCTTGGGAGCCAGAGCCCTTGCCAGAGCAATCCGCTGCTGCTGACCGCCGCTTAGCTCATGCGGATATCGTTTCTCAAACTCTGTCATCTGGACAAGCTCAAGCATCTCCCTGACACGAGGATATCTTTCTTTCCTAGGCAGACGCGACAAACCGAATAAAAGATTATCTTTTACTGACATATGAGGGAAAAGGGCATAATCCTGGAATACCATGCCCACCCCGCGGTTTTCCGGCTGTACAAACGTCTTCTCTCCGGCTGCTTCTGTCCCTGCGATTTCAATGCTTCCCGACCTCGGAATTTCAAGCCCGGAAATCAATCTGAGCAGCGTGCTTTTACCGCTGCCGCTCTGTCCGAGTATGCCAACGATTTCCCCCTCGTCCACACTAAAAGAGAAATTCTCAATTACAGGAACACGGGCTTTTGGGAACGAAAATGTCAGATTTTGAATGGTAAGGATGTTCATTTCTTCACCTTCTTATCAATCATTTGGAACACCGCTACAGATAAAACACTTATGAGGATAATCATGAGAGACGGAATGGCTGCTTCATGAATCATCTCATCTTTTGCGTATTGATAGGTCTTCGTAGCAAGGGTATCAAAGTTAAACGGCCTGAGCAGCAAAGCTAAAGGCAATTCCTTAATAATCTCTACAAATGTTAAAATAAACCCGCTTAATAAAGCGCCCTTGATCAGCGGCAAATCCACCTTAAAAAAGGTTTTGGTGACGCCGAACCCAAGCATCCTGGAGGCTTCTGTATATTTCGGCCCGATTTTCTCAAACCCGATTTCAACAGCATTATAGCCTGTTGCCATAAATCGGATCGTATAGCCAATCACCAGCATAGCCAGAGATAAACTTAAGATAAGAGGAGCTTTTCCCCATCCCATGTAAGCATAAAATGGCGCAAGCAAAGAATCAAGTTCTATAAATAACGCCAGGATCCCAATCGCAATAATCGCCCCGGGAATCGAATAGCCGGCTGTTGCCAGTTTGGATAAAACATAGGCTCCGTTCGAATGCGACCTCGTTACATTGGCGATAATCACAGCAAATAAAAGAATCAGCGCCGTGGAGATCATTCCAACAAAAACAGTCTGGTTTAACAGGGTAAAGAACGTATCGTTCCATACCTTTGCGAAGGTCAGCCTGGTCCATGCCAGCAGCTGTACCACGGGTATAAAGAACCCGAGCAGGAAGATGGCCGAACAATAGCTGAACACCGCTGCTGCCTGAAGCCCCTTTAGCTTTTTGCGGACCAGGGGTCTTGGTTTGCTGCTGATATTATAGCGTCTCCCCTGCCTGAGCAATTTTTCTATAAAAAATAATCCAACGATAATGACCATTAGCCATGCCGCCAGCCTCATGGCTGAATCTGCATCATACATGCCAAACCATGTCTGGAAGATGGCTGTCGTAATCGTATGGATGCCAAAATAGCTTGTTACTCCGTAATCACTTAAGACTTCATAAATGACAAGCACCGCACCGGCCACGATTGCCGGCCTGGAGAGCGGGAGGACAATTCTTACAAAAATCGAAAAAGGCTTTCGTCCCAGCAGCCTTGCATTTTCAAGGAAAGAAGAGCTCTGGTTTTCAAGAAAAGCTCGGCAGATAATGTATACATACGGAAAAAGAAAGATCGTAAATATAAATACGGCCCCTCTCAGGGAGGAGATTGACAGCCATTCCGGATTGATCTGATAATCGAACTTGTTCCTTAATGTAACCTGTACGACCCCTGTGTAGCTTAACATCGTCCGATAGGTGTAAGCAGCGATATAGGGAGGAATGGCCAGCGGGAGAATAAGCCCCCAGCTAAAAAAGCGCCTCAGCGGGAAATCGTATGCGGCAACGAGCCAGGCCAGGCTTACCCCTAATATGGCTGTAAATAGCCCTGTCAGCACTACGAGAATAATCGAATTGGCAGCATAAGTTTTTAATAGATATTCCCTAATCTGAAACCAGTTTTCATTCGGTTCCTGGAAAATAGAAAAAAAGATAAACAAGATGGGCAGCAAAATTATTGCCGCCCCAATCAAGCTTACCAGCCACCATCCGTTAAAATCTTTTCGAAAAAAATGTTTAACAGATTCTGTATTCATGTTTATTTCCAGCCTGTTTTATTGAAAATCTCAATGGCTTTTTGGTTATGCTTTCCTAAAGTATCAAAGTCAAGCTCCTGCATTTTAAAGTCGCCCCATGACTTCAGGATTTCAGGCTTTTCTGCGTCAGGGTTAACAGGGAACTCATAGTTGTTCGCTGATAAATATTCCTGAGCTTCTTTTCCAGTCATGTATTCGATTAGTTTCGTTGCATTTTCAGGGTTTTTGCTGTGCTTCGTTAATCCAATTCCGCTAATGTTAACATGTGTGCCGTTTGTTTCCTGGTTAGGGAAGAATACACCCAGGCCTTCTGCCACTTTCACTTCTTCAGGGTCTGATGAATTGGCAAGCAATCCTACATAGTACGTATTCATAATCCCTACATCACCAATGCCGGCTGCAATAGCCTTCGCCTGGTCGCGGTCACCGCCATCCGGCTGGCGCGCGAAGTTTTTCACAATGCCTTCAGACCATTCTTCAGCCGCTTTTTCACCATTTAATTCAATGAAAGATGCAAGCAAAGACTGGTTGTAAAGGCTTGTTGAAGAACGCGCAAGCACTTTGCCCTTCCACTTATCACTTGTTAAATCTTCATAAGTTGATAATTGATCCGTGGAAACTCTATCCTTTGAATACACGATAACACGTGCTCTGGTCGCCATTCCAATCCACTTGTTTTCCTTATCACGCAGGTTCTCAGGAACATTTTCACTGATCACGTCAGATTCAACCGGCTGCAGAATATCATTATCCTTCGCGTGTGCAAGGACACCGCCATCCACTGTAATAAATAAGTCGGCTTCCGTGCTTTCGCCTTCACGCTTCAGGCGCTCAATCAGCTCTTCCGCTTCCCCTTTAACAACATTGACCTTAATGCCTGTATCTTCTGTGAAATCTTTGTATACTTGTTCATCTGCTTCATAATGTCTGGCAGTATAGACATTGACCACCTGCTCTTCCTTCTTGGAAGCGGTGTCTTTTTCTTTGTCACCTTCTGATGTGCCTTCTCCCCGCACCCGGCAAGAGCCAGAGTTAAAGCTGTTGTTGCAATAAAAGGCTTTAGTAATTTTGATAAGTTCATGTTTTCTTTCCACCTTTATATATGTATTTGAAAATGAGAATTATTATCACTAAACTTATTCTACCTATCATCCTTCATTTCGTCAACATTCTTTTGCCATGAAAATACTAAATTCGTCAAATGAAATGTTTTTATTTTGATTAAGCGCTATAAATCTATGTAAAAAGCAGCAAGATCCTGATGCGTATCAGGATCTTGCTGCTATAACACTTCCGGAACCTCTAGTTTCTACCTGACCGCACACCGGTTTGGACCAATTTCCATTTCACGCTGTTCTTCTGCCTCTGGTGAGATTTTGCCCATATTCGTTTCCCGGATTTGCTGATAGGAATTCGGCTGCGGTGGAAGATTCTCCGTAACGGTTCTGCGGAACTCCTCCTCGCTGTCGATCTTTAAGCCATGATTCTGCTTGTACAGCACCCCGAGCTTTTCCGAAATGCTTCCATCCTCATTCATTTCATCTGAAATCATAAAATGGGCTGGCAACACAAGCAGGTCGTCGGTAAGTTCTTTATATCTTGTGTATAGGGTAGTCCGCAGGTCCTTTACCCAATCTCCTGCTTTTCCGGCCAGATCAGGACGGCCAATCGAATCAATGAACAGAATATCGCCAGTGAGCAAATATTGGCCATCGACTACAAATGATGTACTGCCGATGGTATGGCCCGGCGAATATACTGCCTTTATGACTGTATCTCCTACCTGATAGTTATCGCCGTCATGAATGTGATTGTACTCAAACTGGACCTCTTCCGCATCCTTTGGAGGCAGATAATAACCCGCTCCAAACTTTTCAGCGAGCTTTCTTCCGCCTGAAATATGATCTGCATGCAAATGGGTATCAAGGATATGGGTGATGGTTATCTCTTTTTGCCTAATAAAATCCTCATATGGACCTGACATCCGGTTCGCATCAATCAATGCTCCCTTGCCATTGGACTCTATCAGGTACGATAAACAACCCTTTCCAATCCGGACAAATTGATAAATGGATCCGCCTTGTTTCAAATCCCCAATTTTAATGGGCTCGAGATGTTCACTCCATGCTTTCATTCCGCCCTCAATGGAATATACATTAGGAAAACCTGCTTCCGCTACCTGTCCGGCAACAAACTCTGATGAGCCACCCTTGGCGCAAACAACAAAAATTTCCTTATCTTTAGGCAGCTTGTCCTGGATGGATTCCACTCCCTCAAGCAAATCAAAATACGGGGCGTTAATGATATGGACGTTTTTTCCTTCAATCTTCCAATCATCAAAGTCATCCGTATTTCGCACATCCAGAATAAATGTTTCTTCATGATCCAGAATTTTTCTGGTTAATTCCTTTACAGTGATTGTCTTAACATGATTCTCAGCCATTTTTTTCACCTCTTTGCGGGATTAAAAAGTAAGTGTTACATCAGCATCCTTGGCAAAGGTTAAAAATGTCACAGCTCCGCCAACGTCAATGCCCTCCACAAATTGCTCCTTTTCAAGGCTCATTACATCCATGGTCATCTGACAGGCAATCATTTTCACACCCATCTCACTCGCCATGTTTACAAGCTCTTCTACTGGCGGAACATTGGCCTTTTTAAATCCTTCCTGAAAATGCTCTACTCCCGGAGGCAGCGGAAGATTCCTATGGCCCTCTTTATGAATTAAATTTAGCCCCTCAAATGTGAAAAAGATTCCTACTTCTGCATCTGTCGCTGCAGCTGCTGTCGCAATGTTAAACACCTTATAAGCATCAAACATGCTTCCGTTGGCTGCAATAATGGCTACCTTCATTTTTTCATCTCCTTAATGACTCTGATTTAATTGGCCCTTCCATTCTGTCATGCCTGGCACTACATTCTTGACATTTTGGTATCCTTTTTCAGCCAGTTTTTGGGCAGCCAGGTCACTGCGGTTGCCTGTCCGGCAGATAATGTGCACTTCTTTATTCTTATCCAATTCTTCAAATCGGTTTTCAAGCTCCCCTAAAGGAATGTTGACGGCTCCCGGAATATGGCCAAAGGCAAATTCTGCAGGCTCCCTCACATCGAGAATGGTGATCTCTTCATTACCTTTTATTTTTTCCTGGAGATCGCCAAGGTCTGTTACATGAGGATGTTTCGCCTCCACCTTTTCTTCCTCCTCCGTCGCTTTGCGCAGGTAATGTTTTAAGGTATCTCCGTCTTCCACTGTGCCCAAGTAATGATTGCCAGTGCTCTGGGCCCATGCTTTAATATCTGCGGTAGACCCCTTATCCGTCGCCTGAACCTCCATTACCTGTCCTGGCTCAAGAGCAGTCATCTCTTTTTTGGTTTTAACAATTGGCATTGGGCAGGAAAGTCCTTTAGCATCCAAGACTTTATTGACATTCATACTTATCCCTCCATTCCCTTTTAGTATCTTTTTGATCCTGCATTCAATGCTCGGCCGGTCCTTCCAAATTTTTGATAACCGACTTTCTATACCTCTATCCGTATAAAATTAAACTAAACCTTTTTTCTCAATCAACTCTTGGGCTTCAAATCCATTTCTTAATAAAGTCTTAACAATAGCCCATCAAAATGGTGGACAAAGGAGTGACTTACATGAATGATATTGGAATGTTTTTTGCCCTCGCAGCCGGAATGCTGTCTTTCTTCTCTCCCTGCGTGTTTCCGCTGCTTCCGGCGTATGTGACCCACCTGACTGGAGGCCGAATCGAGAACGCTAAAATGCAGGTGGACCGGAAGAAGCTTTATTTGCGTTCGTTTGGATTTATAATTGGGTTTAGTATGATTTTTATAGCACTTGGGGCATCCGCCAGTTTTGTCGGAAAAATTTTAATGAATTATCGGATGATCATTATGCAGGCTGCCGGGCTGTTAATTATTATTTTCGGATTGCAGATGGCCGGCTTGCTTAAATTCAAATTTTTAATGAAAGAAAAGCGATTCCATACAGAAAATAAATCAAAGGGCATGTTTGGGTCTGTTTTGCTGGGAATGGCCTTTGCAAGCGGCTGGTCACCTTGTGTTGGACTTGCCCTTTCATCCATTCTATTACTGGCAAGCTCTTCCGATACGCTAAGCCAGGGTATCTTCTTATTAATGGCTTATTCTCTTGGAATGGCTATTCCATTTTTCGTTATTTCAGTGATCATTTCTTATTCATTAAAAACAATGCGGAAAATTAATAAGTACTTAGCCAAACTTGCATTCGTTAATGGCATGATTATGGTTGCACTGGGAATGCTCGTTTTAAGCGGGCAGATGCAAAAAATTAGCGCCTGGCTTTCGGCATATACCCTATTTCAATTCTAAAAAGCGATAAATAATAAAGGATGATTATTTTGCCCGATCAGCATCTTATTGGAAAAACAGTACTAGTGGTAGAAGATGATGCCAAAATCCGCAACCTCGTGAAAATTTACCTGCAAAAAGAAGGTTATGAAGTGATGGAGGCAGCGGACGGCCGTGAAGCCATGAAAAAAATTGAACAATTTGATCCCTGCATTTTAATTCTGGATCTGATGCTTCCTAAAGTCAGCGGCGAGGAAGTTTGCCGCTGGGTGCGTCAAGACCTGAAGAGTATGATGCCAATCATTATGCTTACGGCCAAGGCAGCTGAAAAAAACCGCATTCAGGGCTTCAAGCTGGGTGCAGATGATTATGTTGTCAAACCTTTCAGCCCCGCTGAACTGATGGTGCGCATCGAAGCAGTCCTAAGAAGAACCTCAAGCAGGTGCGGAAAATTAAGCTTTACCGGATTTACTCTCAAGCCGGCAAAAGGAGAAGCCCTCATTAATGGAGATCCTCTTGAGCTGACACAATTCGAATTTAAACTGCTGCACATGTTTATGCAGCACCCGGGTCAGGTTTTATCGAGAGAACAGATTCTAAACTGCATTTATGAACATAACCAGAAGGCAGTGTCTGAACGGACAATCGATGTGCATATCAAGCATCTCCGGGAAAAAATCAAGCAAAAAACACCGAAGGACTATATTCAGACGGTAAGGGGAATGGGGTATAAATTTGTGGGTGTATAAAAAATTTTCCAACTTGTTATCGCGCCTCATTGCCCTGAATAGCCTGGTCATTTTGCTTGTGATCCTCCTGGCCGGTTTTTCGGTTAAAGATTACGCATGCTTCCTCGTCAACTCCGAAGATGTCACCGGCCAGGATCTGGTTGTTACCTTGAACGGATTTCTCTGGAGAGTTAGTATTGCTGCATTTGTCATCGCTGGCTTATTCCATTTTTTCACAGTCCGCAAACTGGTTCATCCCATTAAGAATCTGTCCCGGGCTGCCAAAGACGTGATGGAAGGAAAGGCTCCTGAAGAATTGGCCGTGCCTTCTTCGGGTGAATTAAAGGAACTGACCGAGAACTTTAATACCATGACGGCCTCCCTTGTATCTTTTCAGGAAAAACGGGAAGAAATGCTCCGTGACATCGCCCACGAGCTCCGCACTCCCTTAACCAATATCAATGGCTATCTTGAAGCCCTGGAATCCGGAGTCATCGAGGGTAATCCTGAATTATTCGGCTCACTGCTTGAGGAGTCCCGGCGGATCACCGGCATCGTGGAACTGATAACAGAGCTCAACACGTGGAGCAATGGCACATATTTTACAGAAAAGCCATTCGAGCCTTTATCCATTGACACGATTCTAAAAGAATCACTTAGTGCCTTCCGGTTAAAGCTGGACGAAACGTTTGATCTCCAGGAGGTCCGGATTGAGCCTGCAATGGTAATGGGGAATAAAGACGGCCTTAAACAGGTTTTCACAAATATTCTTCAAAATACACTTGATTACAATGCAGGAAACAAGCTGGAGATAAAAGCATCCCGCTCCGGAAATATCTATTCCATTTGTTTTTCACATACCGGGCAGTTCATTGATCCTGGAAAAAAGGACCTGATTTTTGAACGGTTTTACCGCCTGGAGGAATCCAGGAGCACCAGAGTGAGTGGAGCAGGATTAGGACTGGCTATTGCGAAAAGCATTGCAGTGGCGCATAAGGGACAGATTTCTATACAGACAGATGGATTTCACCACACCTTTGAAATTATCCTTCCGGCAAATAGGACGGTTTCTAAAAATGAACTGATTTCTTAATCAAATCTTAATAAAACCCTTTCATACTAATGACAGGAAAGGGGTGAAGAAATGAAATTTATTATAAATAATGAAAACATTACAGGTGAATTGGGCTACGGAAAGCTGCCTGTTTCTCCTAATGACCAGGCAGGCTATCGTCCGCTGGAACTTTTTGTGTCATCCTTGGCCGGATGCAGCGGCGCGGTGCTTTGGAATATCCTTCAAAAGAAGAGACTGGGAGTTAAGAGGATTGAAGCGGAAGTTTCTGTCTCCAGAATTCCTGAAGAAGCCAATCGGATAAATAAACTGGCCTTTGTGGCAGAGGTTCATGCCGATCGAGCACTTTCCGCAGCACAGGCCGAAAAAGTGGCAGAGTTCACTGTGAAAAATTGCGGAATGATTCAATCTGTGATCGGCTCTATCGACATAAGCTATGAAGTTACATTTACGGGTGATTCTGATTGAGTTATTTTAATATCGGGAGCCTGACAATTCCCGCTGTTTGGCTGGCTGTTCTGCTTTCCCTTTTTATGACATCACTTTTGTACAGATTCGCCCTGGGAAGAAAGCTTGAGGATTGGTACTGGAACAGTTTTTTTCTTTACTTTCTGGTGTGGAAGCTAAGCTATGCTCTGTTTCATTTTAAGATGGCCATAGAGATGCCGCTGTCTATAGTTTATTTTAACGGAAGCACAAAAGGGCATTTCCTTGCTCTTGTATCACTTTCCGTTTACCTGATTTATATTGCAGGGAAGAAGCATCAGACAGTCTATCGCGACGCTTTTAAGGTATTTCCTCTTTTTTTCATTGGTTTTGAAGTCACCAAATATGCACTGGAAACAAATCTCCCTGCTGCCGTGGCAAGTCTGGCTCTACTGATCGGCAATGCTGTTTTTCTTAAAAAGAAAAATGAAAGCTACTCAATCCAGGCATTCACCTTCTTTTTCCTTTTCGAGCTGCTTATTTTCAGTTTCTTTCAGCCGATCCTGTCTCTTGAAATTCTGACATTCGGCTGGCTGGCATTTATCGTATACATCCTGTCTATCCGGAATCGTAAAAATCTTAGCTGCAAACTAACTACTTAAGGCGGTGTAAAAGGTTGAATAAAAATTTGTTATCGATAGCCATAATTCTATTGGCCCTGGCGATTGTATTCGTCAATCTATGGAAACCATCTGCAGATAAAGAAAGCACAAGCAATGCTGCTGTGGAAAACGAAGAAGCAATCGAAACCGAGGATATACCAGGCTCAGACCTTACTCAGGTTGAGGAAGGAAAGCCTGCTCCAGATTTTGAACTAACTACTCTCGATGGCAAAACGATTAAACTATCGGATCTTCAAGGGAAGAAGGTCATTCTGAACTTCTGGGCAACATGGTGTCCGCCCTGCAAAGCTGAAATGCCTCATATGCAAAATTTCTATGAAAAGCATAAAGGAGATGGCATTGAAGTAGTAGCAGTCAATCTCACAAATATTGACAATGGCCGAAAAGATATCGACAAATTCGTTGAGGATTACGGTCTGACCTTTTCCATCCCCCTCGATGAAAATGGCATGATCGGCCCTCAGTATCAAGCATTTACTATTCCAACAAGCTATATCCTCGATACAAAAGGCGTAATCACAAAGAAAATTGTCGGCCCTATGGATGAAGGGATAATGGAAAGCTTGACGAAGGATATTGAATAAGGACTGGCCGACAAAAAGGTGTCTGCTTCTGCATTTTAATATCATCGCTCACTGTATAAATGAAGATACATATACGATGAAATAGCCCAATATTGGCCAAAGGCACCTTCAAAATATAAAATCAGGTGCCTGCCCCCTAGTCTATAAAGTATTTTATTGGAGCAGGCACCGAAAACGGATGGGTGTGTAGCTTCCGAATCGATATTCCTGTAATTCTCAAGCGTTTATCTGCATTGATATGAATCTACTCGGTAATGCTTATTCCATTCGGCACTCCTTTTACTTCAATTGTATCAATGACTTTATTCTGTTCTTTATCGATAATGCTGACCGTATCTTCAAACATATTCGTCACATATACCCTCTTGTTGTCCGGACTTGTTACCACTCCATGCGAGCCTTTTCCGGTTTCAATTTCAGTTATCGCTTTCTTTAAAACAAGATCTATAACGGTCACACTGCTCGACGGAGTTTCTTCTGTTCCCTGGTTGGCCACATAGGCAAACTGACCTTTCTCATCGATATATACTTGTGCAGGACCAGTTCCCACTGGAATTTTATCAACTTTTTCAGTAGCGAGGTCAACCACAGCGAGAGCATTTTCTCCATTTAATGAAGCGACAAGTGTTTTTCCATCAGAAGTAATACCCGTAGTGACAGGAGCTATTCCCACTTTAATCCGCTTTTCTTCCTTCTTGGTTTCAAGATTAATAACACTGACCGTATCTTCACCCATGTTGGCAATGTAAGCTCTTTTGCTATCTGATGAAATCCTGAATCCATGCGGCCCTTTGCCGGTCTCAACTGTGTTTGTCACATTGAAGCTATTCATATCAATGACAGATGCAGTATTATCCTCGTTGTTTGTTACAACAGCGTACTTCCCATCATGAGTAAAAACAATGTGTGCAGGGTGATTTCCAACTTCGACCTCCTGAACCAGTTCATCTCCCTCAACACTGTAAAAAACGGCTTTTGCACTCACTTCTCCGTGGCTGCCATGGCCTCCTCCATGTCCTGCCCCTGGCACTACCGTAGCTCCGATTAATTCTCCATCAGGTGATACCTGCACATTGTGAGCTGAACCTTCCACCTCTATTGTCTTTACAATTGAATTGTCAACTGCGTCAATTTTGGAAATGCTGCCTTTTTCGTTAGCAGTGTAATAATATTGGACCTCCGTTTTTTCTTCAGCCTCTTCTTTATTGCCTTCCGTTTGCTGAGCATCCCCTGAAACAGACTTCTGTTCATCAACAGCATTACTTCCCGAGCTGCATCCAGCCATTATCACGCCTGACAATAAAATTACAATAAATATCATTTTAAACTTAATCATGGAATGTTCCTCCCTTATCGTATATAAAGAGAGCATAATAACAGTGTGAATATACAAAAGTGATGCAATTCACTTAATCAAATAAACTTACAAAAAGTTTAACAATCTGTTGAAATCCTTAATCTCTGCAAATTTAACAGGTATGATAAAGAATTTCCTTATAAGCCAAACTTTTAAAATAAACAAAGCCCGCACTACTATTAGTGCGGGCCAGCCCATACCTATTCGATTATTTCCACACGTACGCTTTTTCTTCCCCACTGAAGGGCATCGCCCTGGCTTGGAATGAACACATCGATTGAATTTCCATTGATGCCTCCGCCTATGTCTGCTGCTATTGCAGTTCCATAGCCTTCCACTTTTACGATGGAGCCAAGCGGAATGACACTTGGGTCGACTGCAATCACTTTCGCATCAGGGTACTTCTTTAAATCCAGACCCATCCTGGTCACACCTGAGCAGCCTTCACAACTTGCTGTATATGCTGTGCTTTCCACAGTCATTGTTTTACCTGCCGCTGTGCCGCGCTTCGCCTTTCGATCAAGCGCTGCTCTCGTTGCAGGTCCGGCAATTCCGTCCGCAGCCAATCCCTGCTGTTTTTGAAAGCTCTTGACAGCGCTCACTGTACCATTTCCATAAATACCATCTAAGTTAGCTTTATAGTGACCTGTTTGTTTTAATTGATATTGAATTTGGATGACCTGTTTTCCAATGTCCCCATATCTCAGTACTTTTAATGCGTGGTTTGTCTGCGGTCCTGCAATACCATCAGCCTTCAAATTGCGCTTACGCTGAAAATCCTTGACGGCTTCCACTGTGATAGAACCATAGTATCCTGTTGATGTATGGTATGGGAATACCCCTTTTGTCATCAGATAATCCTGCAATTCCGCGACATCAGATCCTGATGATCCTTTGGCAAGTGTCCGATCCCCAAGCGCCGCTTCTGTAAACGAAGGAGCAGCCAGCATGAGAACCACAGCCACGATGGCCATCAGCATGTTTCTAAATCTTATTAACATTAAAAAACCCTCCCCAATTTCTTTTGATATAAAAGAATTCGGGAGGAAATGACATTATTCGAGTGTAGCAAACAGAATCACAACGTTCGTCCCTCTATCATCCATTATATTGCAATAATGTGTTCTAATCTGTCTGCGTATATATTACCCAATTCTATGAGAAGAAGCTGAAGACCTTCATCTTCAGCAATTTGAGCTATTTCCAAATATCCATGTACATTTCTAGTATTTTTTGTCATCAACAGCAAATTAAATCAAGAGATAGCCTCTTCATTCAGATAACACTTCATTCCACCAAAGCCTTATTTATATGAAAAAATTTCTTTTTCCTTATAAAGCTATTTCTGCGCTATTTGAATAAGATTCCCGCACGTATCATCGAATACAGCCAATGTGACGTCCCCCATTACTGTTGGCTTCATAGTAAACTTCACTCCGTGGTTTATTAATCGTTTATACTCTTCGTGAACATCAGCAACGCCAAACATTGTGGCCGGAATTCCTTCTGCAAAAATCTTCCTTTGATATTCTGTGGCAGCCGGATGTACATTAGGTTCCAGCAAGAGCTCCGTACCATCTTGATCTTCGGGAGAAACCAGGGCGATCCACCTGTGTTCCCCGACTGGGATGTCATGCTTTTTTACAAACCCCAGCGTTTCTGTATAAAATTTCAATGCCTTCTCCTGATCCTGGACGAAGATACTGGTAACAATAACTTTCAACATGTATTTGCCTCCTATGATAAAGGTAATGGGCTTACAGCAAAGCCGGCACGTACCTCTGTGAATCCCTATTCCACTTTTAGCAAGTTACTCCAGCCATCCTTCCAGCAGATTCTTAAGTGGCTGGTTATTAAAAATAATTACCCGATATTTTCCCTTTCGTTCGGATCTAATGAGCTGTGCATCTTCCAATACTGAAAGATGTTTAGCTATTGCCTGCCGCGAAATGGAAAGGCCGTGCTTCATAATGAGACGAGCCGTCAATTCATATAGCGTCATCTCTTTGCGTTCGGAAAGTTCGTCCAATATAAGCCGCCGGGTCGAATCACCAAGTGCTTTGAATATCGCGTCTTTGTCCCAATTCATATTATGATTATAAGCAACCATTTGGTTACTTGTCAATACAAGCAACCTAAAAGTTGCCTAATAAAAGTGCCGTATCGATCTTGACAGTAATCACCGAGAACAAGTCTTAGAGGTTTAAGCCAAAGAACTGCATACATCATTCTGTATTGGTAAAAAATACGGAAGAGGTGAGAACAATTGGAAAATGATAATTTAAAGCTTACATCTTCCGAAATAGGAACACTATGGGGGGAGTATGTAAACGGAACAATGACCGAGATCGTAAATAGATATATGATTTCAATTATAGAAGACGAAGAAATAAAACAAGTTTTTGAAATAGCCATTAAGACAGGGGAAAAGCAAAAGAAACAGCTTGTTTCCTTCATCGAGAAGGATGGATTTCCAGTTCCCATTGGGTTTACAGAGTCCGACCTCAATAAAGGTGCAGGGAAATTGTTTTCAGACATATTCTGCCTAAATTATTTACATATTATGACTATCCATGGATTGTTAGGTCATACAACCGCTTTATGTGTTTCGGTCAGAAAGGACATACGGGAGTTTTACAACTCATGTGTAGATGATGCCAAAAGCATGTACGACTTAACCATTGAGCTGCTTCTGAAAAAAGGAGTTTTTCAGAGAGATCCCTATTTTTATCCTGCCGAAAGCCCTGAAATTATTACTGCAACAGACTTTACTGATGGATTTTTCGGAAAAGGAAGACGTTTATCTTCTACAGAAATAATCAGTATTTCCCTTAACATTAAAAAGGGAGTTATGGCAAAAGCACTTTCCATCGGATTCAGCCAAGTCACAGAGTCGAAAGAGATTAGGAAATTTTTTGAGGAGCTGGAAAAAGCCGCCGATGAAAACCTGCAGGCCCTTTCAAAAATATTGCACAAGGATAACTTGCCAGTCCCAACTTCATTGGAATCAGAGATTACCACATCAAAGGACTCTCCATTTTCCGATAAATTAATGCTATATCATATGGGTTTCCTGGTTCAAACCGCACAAGTATATTACGGGACGGGCCTAGCCGGATCCATGCGGACAGACCTGGCCTTAGCTTATGAAAAAGCAATCCTGAAATCATTGGGAATCACCCGAAAATGGTTCGGTATTATGGTGAGGAACAAGTGGTTAGAACAGCCTCCTCTTGCTCCCAATAGAAAAGAACTTGCACAGGACAAATAAGTTATCCCCTCATTTTGTGGGGGTTTTCACAGTCCGGCAGCTGAGCCGAGCCTGGCTTCTCGTTTCCAGCTTAATCTCCTCCCCCGCCGCAGCTTGAGCAGGAGCTGCAGGAAGAGCAGGAACTGCCTGAACTGCCCGAACCGCAGCTTGTACCGCTTGATGAAACCTTGCTGCTGATTTTCATGTAACTGGAAAAATTATCATAATGAAAATACGATACAGATAAAAAAGGAACCAGCATTGCGTTATAGTTTTGCTGGTTTTTTCTTTTTCTCATCATTTCTTGTATGATGCTTTTTTCATAGTTTTTTACTTTCTTTGCTGTTTTTTTCATGGCAGAAATGAGCGAGAGCACCGTATTCATATATTGGCTATCGCTCTTAAAATAGAGCTCTTTTAGTTCATTTTCCGGCAAATTCTTAAAATCATCAATTATATTTGGAGGTACAGGGAATCTGTAAAACCCCTTATAAAGATGGATATTTTCCTTTCTTATGAAAAAGAGCTCACCATACACCCAATCAAAAAATCCGCGCAAATCAGGTTGAGGCGACTGGTTTAAATTTGGACTATGATGAAGAATGCTTCCCAAATATCCTTTTGAAAAATCACCATACTCACGGGTAAACATGAGCATATGATGCCACAGGCCATCGACTTTTTCACTGAACATAGGGGACTCTTTTAAAAGAGAAGTCATAATAAAGTAGCGTTTTAAATCCAGCAGACGCCAGCTGTACTCATTTTCTTTTAGCTTAATTTCTTTCCTTACCCTCTCTTCTACATTCCCCATGTAACTGCTGCTAAGAGATTTCTCCAGGTGATCACATAGCTTTTTCAACCCTTTAATCGGTTTTATGTCTAAAGATTTCGGAGATAAACCAAATTTAAATGAGAGTTTCTTTCGCAAAAAGAAAATAAACCAGATAACCACTGCAAGCAGGAGTAACCAGACCATGTAATCCCTCCTTCTACCATTCTTTGTTACTATTACGAATCCCATTGCCGGAAGTTCCATATTTTCGCAATATAATTTCCTTATCACAAAAAGAAAAGGCTGCCTTAGCCGGCAGCTGCCCAGATATGTACCATTTAAGATAAAATCACACCCGCAAAATTCCCCTTCAGGACTTGTTTCTCATTCTGGTTTGTACAAAGGAAAGATGCGGCTATGGCCATTCTATTTTGATCCTTCTCTTCATATCTATCGATCGTTACTTCGCAAAGAATTGTATCTCCTGTAAAAACAGGTCTCAAAAACTCAAAATTCATCGTACGTGCCAGCACATTTGCGTCACCGCCTATTTTGGTCGGCAGAGTGGCCGTTAATAACCCTTGTACCACAAGCCTCCCCTGTTCATCCGGGGTTATATGGTGAATTCCTTCATCACCTGAAATCTTTGTGAATAGTTCAACATCCCTTTTGGTAAAAGTCCGTTCAAACGTAATTACGTCTCCAACATTTAATGGCATAAACATCCCCTCCGAAGGTTTTACAATATTAGCTCAGTACCTTAACCAATTCAATTTCATCTCTAATCGGAATACCATCATTTCCAATTAAGGGGATCTCAGGCTTTACCTTTCTTGCTTCCTCAACCGCATTATGAATAATCTTGGACAGGAAAAACCCTCGTTTCTGATAAAACTTCAATGATAATAAATTATCATTGGTTGTTATAAGTTTTACGATTCTACAATTTTTCTTTTTAGCAAGATTTTCAACTTCCTGCACTAACGATGTACCTATCCCCTTACCTTCTTCCGTACTATCCAAAGATATAATTTCACATTCCGTATTTTTAATTATGTAGGTTATTAAGCCAATGATTTTGTCTTCATTTAGAACAGCAAAACCATCTAATGCACTGCAATCATAAACCCCACTGGAAATAACCATTTCCGGGCTCCCCCAATGCAGCTTAAAAAATTCTATTATTTTATTTTTCGGTAAGTCCTCAACTGTGTAAATATTCATTTTTAGCCACCTTAAATGTTATCAAGTCTATCTTAATTATCTTAAATGGTCATCCAGTTCACAACCTTTTTATTCCATTTCACTTAGAAGGAAGCCCAATTGAATTCCTAAATCCCCTATAGCAAACAGCAGCTCTAATGTTACAATGGAATTAATGGAATATTTTAGGAATGGGGAGTTAGATGATGGAGGACGTTATATTAGAAATTAATGATTTGAGAAAGAGCTATGGTCCGAAGTCAGTGCTAAACGGCGTCTCTTTTGGGGTGAAACGCGGAGAAATCATCGGATATATCGGCCCGAACGGCGCTGGGAAAAGCACCACTGTCAAGATCATGCTTGGCATTGAAGATGACTATACTGGACAGGTCAACATCTTTGGCCAGGATATTTCAGATGGAGATATCGAGTATAAAAGAAAAATAGGATATGTTCCTGAAATTGCGGAAGTGTATGATAATTTAACCGGCCAGGAATACTTAACCTTTGTTGGTGAATTGTATGGTCTTGATTCCGGCCTTGCCAGCAATAAGGCAAAAAGCCTGATGGAGCTTTTCGGCATAGGGGAAGTCTATCATTCACGGATCGCTTCGTATTCAAAAGGAATGCGACAAAAGCTCCTTATTATCTCGAGCCTGCTGCATGATCCGGAACTTCTCTTTTTCGATGAACCCATCAATGGCCTGGATGCAAATAGTGTCATGATATTCAAAGAAATCATGGCGCAGCTCGCCGAACAGGGGAAAACGATCTTTTATTCCTCACATATCATGGATGTGGTTGAAAAAATCAGCAGCCGCATTATTCTCCTGCATGATGGAAGAATCGCAGCAGACGGCACCTTCGATGAGCTAAAGCAGCAAAATACGGAAGGTTCACTCGAACAGATCTTCAACCAGCTTACGGGATTCAGTGAACATAAGGAACTTGGTGCCCGGTTTGTGTCAGCTGTAAGGGAGATGTAGGGATGCAGGACTATCGCACTCTGAAACTATTGGATCGTTTTGAGCGGGTTTTTAATAGCTTTGGCGTAGATTACAAGGTTATGAGGAGACTCCTGCAGGTAAAGCTGACGATGGATGGACGGCGCGTGCCCACCATTTTCTCGCAGAATGCAAAAAAAGAAAACAAAGAAAAGAATAATCAGTACATAAAATCTTTATGGGTTTACGTATTGTTCAGTTTGTTCTTAATTCCATTTGTGCTTATGGGAGACAATTACCTATTCCAGATGAGCCTTTTTTACGGGATTTTCACCTTTTTCGTTATGACCTCCATGATTTCCGATTTCTCTTCGGTATTATTGGATGTCCGGGATCGAAACATCCTGTTTCCAAAGCCAGTCGGCCGAAAAACAATCAGCACGGCTAAAATGGTGCATGTTACGATTTATCTTTCTTTCCTTACCATTGCGCTTGCCGGTATCCCTTTGATAGTGGGACTATTCAAAAATGGGCCCTTATTTTTCCTTCTTGCTGCCGTAAACATCATCCTGATTGATTTATTGGTTGTTGGTTTAACCGCGCTGATCTATTTATCAATACTGCGGTTCTTTGATGGGGAAAAATTAAAAGATATCATCAACTATGTTCAAATCGGGCTTTCCCTGATGATCATGGTTGGGTATCAATTGCTTATACGGTCATTTGAGTTCATTGACTTAACGGTCTCTTTCCAGCCTAGCTGGTGGCAGGTATTCATTTTCCCGATGTGGTATGGCGCAAATATGGAAATGCTGTTGAAGGGGGCTTTCGATCCGGTTTATCTCCTTTTTTCAGCATTATCACTCCTAATTCCGATCCTGTCCATCTGGATTTATATGAAATTTACCGACACCTTCGAGCAAAGCCTGCAAAAGCTTGCTTATCACGGAAAAGCCAAAGTAACGAAGCGGAGTAAAGCAGGGCAAATCCTTCTTAACATCACTTGCCGCTCACCGGAGGAGAGAGCCTTTTTCCGCTTTGCCGGCAGCATGATGAAAAATGAACGGGACTTTAAACTGAAGGCCTATCCGTCACTTGGTTTTTCCATCGTGATTCCGTTTATTTTAATCATAAATACTCTCCGTGAAGATTTTGGACAGCTATCTGACAGCAAGTCCTATATAACGATTTATTTTAGCTTGATCTTTATTCCGACCATCATGATACTTCTAAAGTATTCAGGAAAATATAAGGGGGCCTTTATTTACCGGGTTGCCCCTCTCGAATCGTTAAAGCCGGTGTTCAGCGGCACCATCAAGGCATTTATTTTTAAATTATATCTGCCGGTCTACCTTATTCTAAGTGCACTATTCCTTTTCCTGTACGGGACAGGAATTCTGCCGGACCTTATCGCCGTATTTATCAGTGCCTGTCTATACTCAGTCATTTGTTTTATGGTATTAAAGAAAGCCCTGCCCTTTTCGGAATCGTTCGATGAATACAACCAAAACGGAAATAGTGCCATTATCTTTGGATTGATGCTGTTTGTAGCATTACTTGCAGGCTTGCATTTCGCGAGCACTTTCTTGCCATATGGAATCTATCTGTATTTGGGGATATGCAGCATTGGTCTCATAACTTGTTGGAGTCTGGCTTTCAATGTTACATGGGAGAAGATTATCAAAGGGTGATCCCCTGGAGAATTCAGGAGTACTGGATCAACATTTAAGCTGCCACTTTTGGCGGCTCTTTTTTATCTGTCACCTGCTATTTTGTACGAATTAAAGCCTTCAAAAAAAATAGACATCCCGAAAAAGGATGTCTTCTTATGTTTTAATCAGCTGAACAAAAACTAACATGATAAATGATATTCCGATCATACACGCAACCCATAACCAGGCCATCTCCATATTGCCAGAATCAATGGCTACATAAATAGCGGTTGGAATCGTTTGTGTTTTTCCCGGAATATTGCCGGCAAACATTAAGGTAGCTCCGAACTCTCCCAATGCCCTGGCAAAGCTTAAGATGCCGCCTGAAATAATGGCCTTGTATGAAAGAGGGATCGTGATATTCATAAATAACTGAATATCATTCGCTCCATCTACCCGTGCCGCATTTTCAATGTCACGATCAATCGCTTCAAAGCCTGTCTTGGCAGACTGATACATAAGAGGAAATGCGACAACCGTCGAAGCAATAACAGCGGCCCACCAGGTAAACATAACCGGCTGTTTAAAAATAAACTCAATGAATTGGCCTGCAAAACTGTTTCTTCCAAAAATGACAATCAGCAAGAACCCTACAACAGATGGCGGTAAAACTAATGGCAACAGAAAAGCGGTCTCCGCAAGGGCTTTCCCTTTAAATCTTTTATTTGCCATCGTCTTACCTGTGATAACGCCCAGAATAACGGCTAATATTCCTGAAACAGAAGCAATTTCGGCAGATAATAGGACTGGTGACCAAAAATCAGTAGACATTTATTATTTCAATCCTTTAAATCCATACTCTTCAAAAATACCCATAGATATTTCATTTTGAAGATAATCATAGAACAGCTTAGCTTCCTCTGGATGACTTGTATCTTTAATCACACCCAAAGGATAAATGATAGGGTTGTGAGTGTTCTCATCTGCCGTGTCCACCATATCAACCTTTTCAGATATTAACGCATCCGTTTTATAAACAATTCCGGCATCCACATTATTAGTCTCTACATACGTAAGGACCTGGCGGACATCTTTGGCAGGAACCACTTTTTCTTCTACCTTGTTCCAGATATCCATATTCTCTAATAATTCCTTTGCATATTTCCCGGCAGGAACCGATTCCGGTGTGCCGATGGACAACTTATCTGCCTGAGTGAGATCATGAAACGAATCGATTTTCGAATCCTTTGGCACCACTAGAACAAGCTCATTCCCGACCAGGTCCATTCCATTCTTCTCTTCAATCAGCCCGTCATTCACCAGTTTATCAAATTTATCCTCTGCAGCTGAAAAGAAAAGATCCGCGGGTGCTCCCTGGGAGATTTGCTGTTGAAGAGAACCTGAAGCTCCAAAGTTAAAGTTGATCCGCACATTGGGATGTTCTTTTTCGAACCTTGCTTCGATCTCCGTTAAGGCATCCTGCAGGCTTGCCGCTGCTGAAATAGTCAGTTCCACACTCTCTCCGGCTGCATCCCGCTGCTCTTCACCTGTATTTTCAGACTGACATCCAGCCATTAATAAAAAAAGGACCATTGATGAAAAAAATAACAGGAATTTCTTTTTCATTATGTATCTCCTTCTCTAAATAGTTATATCTAGTAATAATTAATTATAACTACTTAAAGGGACACTGGCGAATATAATCTTTTCCATTTGGAAAAATCCTTGCTCCCAGCCAACTCCTGAGTGTAGGTTATTTCCATCAAATTTTAGCATGGTTCCTCTGTTTCGGCTGCTGCCACTTCCAATTGAATCCGCTTCTGTACCATTGCAGACAAAAAAGAAATATAAGCAGAATATCCACTGCGTCCCCGCCATAATACATGATCATGCCGCCGCTTTCCGCCTGTGCTGCCGGCACTCCAGCAGGTGAATCAGCATAAATATACTTTGAAAGAATCCCATGTCCCGCAAGAGCAGCCACTAATACAATGGCACGGTATATAAACGGTATCCGATGCGGGATCGGATCGAAGTAAACGATTGAAACAGTAAAAAGATAGCCCGCCAGGAAAACATGGAAATGCACGATCAAATGCAAAAGAATACTCTCATGCATAAGTGAGTAGAGATCTGTAGTGTACAATAACCAAAGACCGCCTATATTAAGGAGGGAGGCGAAAATAGGATTGGTAAATAATTGAGAAATCCTGCTTCTGAGCACTTTTGAAACCCTTCTGGCTAAGGGGACACTTAATGTCCGAAGCACGAGAGACACGGGATAGCCAAGTGCCATGAGCAAAGGCGCAAGCATCCCTAAAAACAGGTGACTAACCATATGAGCTGAGAAATCGGTATGGGCACGGTCTGCGAGAGGACCTGCGACTGATAGAATAGCCAGGAGAACTCCCAGCACCCAGCAAACCGTCCGGTATACCGGCCATGGAGTGTGTTTCCTGCCCGAAGCCACAGCAGCTATCCCGTACAGAGCCAAAACGATCACAAATGGCATAGCCAGGATCAGCTGGGGAAAGATCTCAGCGGCAAAAGATGCATCACTCTGATTATGATGGGTCATGGGAAACAGCCCTTTCCCGCTGTTTTCTTCCTGCACGTATAAGAAGGGCACCGCCGACAATAATCATAAACAGCGCTATTATATTCCATACCAGATCGTAAAGGAACACATTCTCGACATAACGAATCTGGTGAATCTGCATTAATTTATGCTGAATGGTCCCATCGTATAATTGAAACCCTCCTGCACCAAGCAGCATTCCTCCCCACCACCTCATCAGGCACAGTGCCTTCTTCCTGCGCAAATCAGCAAAAAGAAATAAGCCTCCAATGGTCGCAAACCAGCTGAAAGCATGAAACAGCCCGTCGGAGATCAAACCAATATCAGTTGTGGATTTGTCATAAAAATGATGCCAGCGCAGCAGCTGATGAATAACGGTCTCATCCATAAAGGCGGCAAACCCGATTCCAAAGAGTACACCAGACCAAATATTGTGTGCCAAAAAGGCAGAACGGTTTGGGTTCGCTTTACTTATTTCAGCAGACATTGCATGATTCCTCCCAGCTTCCTACTATGAGGTTTTGAATTCCTATACCCCTTTTTAGTGCAAACTATCAACCAAAACCCGATTTTCTAGTAACAAAAAGAAGCGCGTTCTTTTACAAACGCGCCTCCTGGTATACCTTTTAAAATATGCTAAAGAAAATCCTTCTCACTGCAGGCAATCCGAGTTTCACTGAACCTAAACTCTCAGCGAGCCGCGGAACCCCCTTGCAGCATAGTAGGAATCAGCTCCATTGTGATACACAAAGACCGTGTCATAGCGTCGGTCACAGAAGAGAGCCCCGCCAAGTTTTCTGATATGAGCGGGTGTCTGTACCCAGCTCGATGTTTTCTTATCAAAAGCTTCAAGCTCCTGAAGTTCCCGGTATTCCTCTTCCGTTAAAAGCTCCACGCCCATGGCAGCAGCCATATCCATCACGCTGTTTTCCGGCTTATGTTTTTTCCGTGCTTCCAATGCTTCACGATCGAAGCAAAGACTTCTGCGGCCCTTAGGACTTTCTGCTGCACAATCATAAAATATGTATTCGCCCGTCTTTTCATCATACCCGGCAACATCCGGTTCGCCGCCCGTTAGTTCCATTTCATTCAGCGACCATATTTTCTCAGGGTTAGCCTCAAGCCTAGCTTGTACATCCGCCCATTCCAGCCCTTCATGCCTATGCATATTCTTTTCAAAACGTGTTTTCAATGTTTGAAGCAATTCATCCTGCTGCTCTGGTGACAGCACCTTATTTCCCTTTGTCATATAAGTACCTCCTTTTTTCTTCATTATAATATAATTATGACCCTAAAGGGCTAGTTGATAAAAGCTGGAGCCGCATTTACTTTGCATATTTGGCTGTTTCGTCGGTTTCCCTTTTTTTGTTTCCTGCTGCCCTTGACTCAAATCCGATGGTTTCACCTCCCTGTGTCCGAACCTGAGCCAACTTCTGACTCAAACCCGACGTTTTCACTCTCCTGTGTCCGAACCTGACCAAACTTCCGACTCAAATCAGACGTTTTTCCCTTCCTGTGTCTGAACTTCAACCAACTTCCGACTCAAACCAGATGTTTTCCCCATCCTGTGTCCGAACCGGAACTATCCCGCTACACAAAAAAAACACTAACAAACGAATACATTTGTTAGTGTTTCCCATTCTATTATGAAGCTTGTTGTTCAAATCTTTCTTCAGCTGGAGGGTTGAATTGCCCTTCCCACTTAGCAATAACAATTGCCGCAAGTGAGTTCCCCACCACGTTAACCGCTGTACGTCCCATGTCAAGGATACGGTCGATGCCGGCAATAAAGGCAAGGCCTTCTGCAGGCAATCCAATGGTGCTGAATGTCGCCAGCAGCACTACAAAGGATACGCCCGGTACACCAGCCATTCCTTTCGATGTGACCATCAGCACTAGCATTAGCGTAATTTGCTGTCCGATGCTCAATTCAATCCCAAACATCTGGGCAATAAATAAAGAGGCAATCGCCTGATATAAAACAGAACCGTCCAGGTTAAAAGAGTAGCCTGTCGGAATAACGAATGAAGAAATATGTTTCGGGCTTCCCGCTTTCTCCATTTTATCCATGATTCTTGGAAGAACTGTTTCCGAGCTTGCTGTAGAAAACGCCAAAATTAATTCCTCTTTGATCATCTTCAATAATTTAAAGATGCTGAACCCGACAATTTTCGCCATAACTCCCAGAACAACAAGAACAAAGAAAATCATGGATCCATATACAGTGAGCGCCAGCTTGCCTAATGGAATCAGTGAGGCGAAACCATACTTGGAAATCGTAACACCAATTAAGGCAAATACCCCGATCGGTGCATACTTCATAAATAGGTTTGTTACATAGAACATCGCCTTAGCCGTACCTTCGAAAAATCTCAGAACAGGCTTTCCAACATCTCCAATTGCTGCGATTCCGAGTCCAAATACAACAGCAAAGAAGATAATCGCCAGCATATCGCCTTCAACCATGGCTTGTACCGGATTAGTAGGCACAATATGCAAGAATGTATCCGCTACGGACTTGCCTTCCTGCTCTTTATTGGTTTCGACATAGCTTGAAATGTCACTTTGCTGCAGGCTGTCCATATTCAGGCCGGCACCTGGCTGAAATACATTCCCGGCGATTAAGCCAACCACAATGGCAACCAATGTCATGCCAATAAAATAGGTCAATGATTTACCGCCAAGCTTACCAACAGATTTTAAATCACCTACACCAGCAATGGCAACGATAATCGTGGATAGTACAATAGGAACCACAATCATTTTAATTAAACGGATGAACAGATCGCCAAATGGCTGTAAGGCACTTTGCGCTGCTTCATTACCGTAAAAAATACCGCCAACCACAATCCCCAGGACAAGACCGATAAAAATTTGAGTGGCTAAACTTAATTTAATTCTTTTCATCAATTACCCTACCTTCTTGTTTAGTTTTAACGTGCTGCGCAGGCAAGGGAAACAAAGCTGATCTCAAAAAAGAAAATTGACAATTGTCAATTCACCCTGATTCATATTCTCTTATGTTTCCTTAAACGCTGACGAGGTTAGCTTTCGGGTTAGGACTGTGGAAACAGTAAGCCCTTCCATCTTTTGGATTCACCCCGTGCGGAAACTCCGCCGTAATTAATGGGTCCCCCGTTCTTAAAATAAGATTAAGCATAGAACACTAAATCATTATATTATCCCAAGATAATTTTTGTAAATAGTTAAGTATTCCCGGTATAAAACAAAAAGCACTTGGCTCCACCTGCGCCAAATGCCATGATAGCCACACACGCTACCCCCGCTACATCTAAATTAGCATCTTAGTATTAAGAATATTGAACGGGCTTGTAAACTTTTATTAAAATCCCCAGGTGATAACAGTTACCGTTAGGGCTTTATAATTTCTCAATCAATTTGAAATAAAAAAATCCAGCATTTTGCTAAATGCTTCTTGTTCTGATTTTGCATCATACTTAGAGGAATAAGGATCACTGAATCCGTGTTTCCCAGTAAATTTATATGCTTTAATTTTCTTTTTCTCCAAAGCCAATACTAACTAATCAACATTAAAAGATTGCTCTTCCTGCGGAAAAAATAGCATGGCAGGACTCCGGGGTGTTATCTCTAAATAGTCTCTAATCCTTGAACCGTAGTATCCAACTACGCCATCAACACAATCTTCCTCGCTGCACAGCCAGGCAACAGTTGCACCTATACTAAATCCAATGATATATATTGTTTCGTATTCATCTTTAACATCCAATAATAAATCTTTGACTTTACGTGCCGCTCTATCGAAACCAACATGTTCCATAAAGTGACGATAAGCGGCTTCCTCTTGAGAATAATCAAAAGGCATCTCTCGCTCTAGTAAATTGGGGCATATCACTTCAAAGTTCTGCTTGGTTAATAATTCGCAAAAATTCTTTATATGTTGATTTATTCCATAGATTTCGTGGATTACGAGAATTAAAGAATTAGCATTACTATCATAACTATGACCCTTATTCTCCATATTTCTTCTCCCATTCATTTTTACACTTTATTCCATCAAAAGGTATTCTACATTAATATGATTTAATCCTCCATCCTCTAAACACCCTTTTAGATCAAAAAAGAGCCGCCTATTTGGCAGCCCGACTTTAAGCAATGCACCATTATGACATTAAACACACGCTTCATATTCTCTTTTGATATTATGAATGATCGTCTGAACAGGCAAAATCTCGTTGATTTCATGGACTCTTGCACCCGCAAATACGAGACCATTCTCACAGTCCCCCTCCATGGATGTGACCAGAGAATCCAATGTGCAAAAGCGGTAGGAGCAGTTTTTCAGGCAATCGATGCATTTCTTGATTTTCACCTTTTTATTGTCAGATATTTGTTCAGTAAAGTTATTCTTAATGGCACGACCCTCCAAACCTACGGTGGTTTTCACCATAACGATATCTTCCTGTTTGGCATGTACATATTTTTCCTTGAAGGATAGGGGGGCATCACATTCGTGAGTTGCGACAAATCTGGTTCCCATTTGAACACCGGAAGCCCCGATACGAATGGCATGCGCAATATCTTCTCCTGTCAGGATTCCCCCTGCAGCTATGACAGGAATCTTAACAGCTTCCACCACTTCCGGTAAAATATCGAATAACGGTCTTTCGGTCCCTAAATGCCCTCCTGCCTCATTGCCCTCTACGACAACCGCAGAAGCACCCAGCCGCTCTGACATTTTGGCAAGCCTTGCAGATGACACAATCGAAATCACCGGTGTGCCGGATTCTTTGCCCCAATTGTACATATCCCTTGAAATTCCTGCACCTGAAATAATGAAATCCACCTTTTCCTCAATGGCGGCCTTCATTTTTTCAGCAAAATCATTCATGGCAAATAGAACATTCACCCCAATATAGCCCTCACCCTTGATAGCTGCCCTGGCCTTTCGTATATGCAGCCTTAACTCTTCTATGCTAATTCCTGTCCCTGAAATAATTCCAATCCCCCCGGCATTCGCAACAGCTGATGCCAGGCCGCTTAACGAAATACCAACGCCCATTCCACCCTGCATGATGGGAAACTCAGGCGTCATATGACCGATTTTTAATTGTGGAAATTTCAAAAGAACTACCCCATTTCATCGCCAATTTATTTCTTCTCCATTATTGTGCGAATGGGGTTAATTGAATAGTGACAAACATAATACCTGGTACTAAAATCAGGTGATATTTTTGCATTATTCACATAATGTTCAAGAATTGCATCAGGAATCATCACCGCTATCCCGGACTATTCAAAAGTTCCTGATACAGTTGACCGCTGCAACATAACTAAATAAAATGAAAACATCCCAAATTGGAGGTTTTTGTTTGTTGAACTTATGTTTAGAGCTGGAGAAGTAACACTTTCTCCATGAGAAAGTGCCATTTATATTGAAACTTTATCATTATATAAAGAACAGGAGACTATAAATGGATATCATAATACGACAAGAACTCCCTGCAGACTATGACATGACTGAAGAAATGGTAAAAGAAGCTTTTTTACATGAAGATTACAGCGACAAAAAAGAACATTTTCTTGTCAAAAGGCTTAGAAATTCAGATGCTTTCATTCCAGAGCTTTCTTTGGTCGCGCTGAATCCTGCTAAAGAGATTGTGGGCCATATTCTTTTATCTAAAATCAAAATATCGGATGGTGAGAAAGCAGCAGATTCTCTTGCCCTTGCCCCACTTTCTGTTCGTCCCGGTTATCAAGGGAAAGGCATCGGGAGCCAATTGATACTCACTGCTCTTAACAAGGCAAAAGAGGCCGGATATCAATCCGTAATCGTTCTGGGCCATAAAGATTACTATCCAAAGTTCGGCTTTAAGCCAGCCAGCCTTTGGAATATCCAAGCCCCGTTTGAAGTGCCTGATGAAGTATTCATGGCTCTGGAGTTAACAGAGAATGCACTTAAAAATGCTGCCGGTGTTGTTCATTATTCAAAAGCTTTTTCAGAATAAAAGGCTGGATAAAAAAAGAGCTGCCGATCAAGCTTGAACTATACCCCGGATAGCGGACACTGATAAAAAAGTGCCCCTATCTGGGGTTTTTTGTGTTTCAATAGATTTAATGAATATGGGCGGAGGATTAACATGAGTAAGAATATTTATAATGAATTTCAAATTAAAGAGCTTGAAAAGAATCCTAATGTTTTATGCGCTTCTGAAAGGTCAATCTCCTATAGTCCTGAGTTTAAGCTAAAAGCAGTTACGGATTATAAAAATGGAAAAGCACCGTCGCAAATCTTTATTGAACAGGGCTTCGACCTGGACATGATCGGTAAGAAACAACCCCAGCGTTGTCTTAAACGTTGGAGGGATTCATATGAAAGGTTTGGAAAGGAAGGTTTCCTTACGGAACGTAGAGGCAAAGGGAGTACCGGGCGTCCTTCTTTAAAGCAACTTTCCGTAGAAGAGAAATTAAAAAAAGCTGAAGCAAGAATTAAATTCCTTGAGGCAGAGAATGACTTCTTAAAAAAGCTGGAAGAGTTAGAAAGGCAGGCGTTGAAGAAGAAACGATATTAACGGCAGCTGAGAAGTTTTCGCTGATCGAGAAAACAATCAGAATTCATCAGTTAAATAAAGTTGTTTCCTACCTGTGTGAACTGGCAGGTGTCAGTCGAAGTGGCTACTATGATTGGTTGAAGGCTGCACCATTGCGGGCACAACGTGACGATCAGGATGAATTGGACATAGAGTTAATCCGAGAAATTTTCATAAGCAAAAGAGAAAAAGTAGGTGCCCTCCAGATTAAAATGGTTATGGAGAATGAGTATTCAGCTGTAATGAACCACAAGAAGATTAGACGTTTAATGGCAAAATATAATCTTGTAGCTAAGATAAGGAAAGCCAATCCATATCGTAAGATGGCTAAGGCAACTCAGGAACATCGAACCTGCCCTAACCTTCTTGACCGTGAATTCAATCAGGAAGTGCCAGGAAAAGTTCTGCTTACTGATATTACTTATCTTTATTATGGAAAGGGCCAAAAAGCATATTTATCCTGCGTAAAGGACGGAGCTACAAAAGAAATTCTTGCCTACTACCTTTCCACGTCTTTAGAGATGGATATTGTTTATAAAACGTTAAAAAAGTTAAAGACAGCTGTTGGCAACCACTTTCATCCAGAGGCCATATTGCATTCTGACCAAGGAATGCACTACACGCATCCTCTATTCCAAAGCAAAGTAAAAAGGCTTGGCCTAACTCAGTCAATGTCCCGAAAGGGAAACTGTTGGGATAACGCACCAATGGAAAGTTTCTTTGGACATTTTAAAGACTTATCAGAGTATAAATCACTTGATAATATAAAGGATGTAAAGAAAGAAGTAGATCGTGTAATCGAAGAATATAATCATCATCGTTATCAATGGGGCTTAAATAAAATGACCCCGGCACAATACCGGGGTCACTTATTAGCTGCATAGCGCTTTTTTATAAACTGTCCGTAAATGGGGGTACAGTTCAGCTTGTTGATCGGCAGCTCTTTTACCTATTCGTTGATCAGGGCATCGGAACTTATTCTGTAAATTCCCAAGCAGGATTCCAAACCACTTCCCACAAGTGTCCATCCGGGTCTTGAAAATATCCAGAATACCCACCCCAAAAAGTCTCGTGGGCTTGAACCGTAATAACGGCACCCGCACTCTCTGCCTGTTTCATTACCATATCTACCTCTTCTTTACTCCCAACATTATGCCCAATCGTAAATTCAGTTGGGCTTTTTCCAGTCTGATTCATATTGGTATCATGAGCGATATCCTTTCGATTCCAAATTGCCAGTTTTAATCCAGATTGCAGATCAAAAAATGCCACAGCACCATGTTCGAATTCTCTTCCTACTATGCCCAGTGTTGGAAGCCCAAGACCATTTTGATAGAAATGTAAGGACCTTTCTAAATCATCTACACCTAATGTGATAACTGAAATCCGCGGTTTCATATAAGACCTCCCAATAAACTTGCAAATCTTTGCGAAGAAAAGATCATAAAGCATCATCATTCATTTATATCGTAAATCAATTCATCAAATAACTCCCCATCCACATAAAGCAAAATAGCCCATTCTCCCTTTTTAGGAAATTTAACAGATGATGGTGTATGAGCATCCGCCCCGTTAATTGGACCATAAGCACGAATGGTCCATCCCATGCCATTTGTTAAAATGGGATGAACTGTCTGCGATTCTTTATGAAAGCCAACGATAGTCAAGTCTGCATTCTCAACGCCCCATAAATGCCACATCCACTTTTGGCCGTTTAAACTGGGCATGTCAGCGCCAATCACACCGGACTTGTTTTCATTTCCGATTATGCCCCTGTCGCCGAACTCCACAGCTTTTCTCTCCCAATCAATAGTGTCAAAATCGCTCTCTTGAACAAAATCCGGTATGTCCTCCGGCAGCGTAATTGAAGCGCCCTGCCTGACCGGAATCTCAATTGAAACAAAGAAAGCTAAGAGGCAGATGGCCAAAGTGGATATGGCAATTATAACGAATTTATGAGGCTTTTTTGGCTTCTCACTTCTATTGGAATGGAGCGCTTTTCTAATATTCATTTTTTGAAATTTCGTAAAGTGCTCGCCCTTATGAGTTGTCGAGTCCATGGCCCGCCGCAGCTGATTAAGCTTGCTCTCCATTATATCCCCGCCTCTCCATCATTTTTTTCAGCTTCATCCTGCCTCTGCTCAATCTCGTTTTGATCGTATTTTGGTTTACTCCTATCAGTCCTTGAATCTCTTCAATCGAGCATTCTTCATAATAATAGAGAGTAACAACTTCCCGGTACTTCACAGGCAAAGACAATACACACAAGGAAAGAAATTCTTCCTCGCTGCGCTTCAGCAGCTCCTTTTCCGGAGGCAATTCCTTCGATGAAAATAAAGAAAACAGGCTCGAATTAAGCACCACTTTCCGAAACGCATGACTCTTCAGGACATCCTTTGATCTATTAATAGACAATCGATAAATCCATGATTTAAAGGAGGTCACTTCATCGATTTTGTCATAATTTTGGTAACTTGTTATGAATACATCCTGAACGATATCTTCCGCGAGCTTCCAGTCCTTCACGTAGTTATAAGCAAGCTTCGTGAGCCGTTCACCGTACTCATCCATTATCATCTCAAGCCAAACTTCACGATCTTCTAATGAATCATCATCCCTGATCCTTCTCACACTCTCCCCACCCCATTATCCCTTTAATGCTAAGACGAATGAGTTGAGTAAAGGTTTCATTTTTTTAAAACCATCTGCCCTTGAACCCCATCCCTAATTGCCTCTTCTAAGACCTGTTTATCCAAAAAGAAAAAGCCACCCGGATTGGCAGCTGCGTTGGTTATTCACTTTCCCTCATTGAAAACAAATAAAGAATTGCAATGATAACAGCAATAATAGAAGTAATAACAGAATATCGGAAAATAGTAAAAAAGAACTCAGGAAATGGTGTGATAATACTTGAAGTCATACCATCAACATCTGTTGTACTTTCGATTCGCTTCATAAAGGCGACCAATAAGAAAAAAGAACCAATAAATGAATAGATTCCTGTTTTCACTATGATTTTCTCCATTAAATCCCCCTAAATTGACTCATTATTTTTTGAAATTCCAGTTTTATAAAATTACTGAAATCCTCCCGTGTCCTTGTTATCTCCCATCAAATAATTAGAGCTTTCTCCTGGCTTTGCGTTCGGATTTGTTGGGGTAAGAGGGTTATTATTGTTTCTCCTGCGTCTCCAATCAATAGCTAAAGCAAATAGTATAATTCCAACAATAAAAATTAATAACCACCACATCATTTTCCACCCCCTGGTTTTATTTTAGGAAAAGGTAAAGAAGCAGCGCAGTCATAATATTGGGCAGACCAATTAATACTGAGCCGATGCTTGTTCTTTTTCGCTTTCGTCTTTCGTCAGGAGAATCTGTTGCTTCAAAACCCGCCCTCATCCGATGGGGACCAGCTAAAGAACCTGACATAAGAATGGACACAGCAATAAACAACAATCCAATGGCTCCTGTCACTAAATACGCTTTACTGAATTCCCAAAAACCAATTGAAAATAAAACACCAGCTATCGCCAAAACGATCCCTAAGGTTAAATGCTTCAACCAAAACCTCCTCCTTTTATAACTATACGACTGAAATCTCTAATTGTTTCAATTTTCTTTCTATTAATGTTCTGTGCGAAGAATGGCCACACAAACTTCCACTTCTAAAAAACCTGTACCCTAATTCATATACTTCGCAACTAACAAATAACACCTTTCTCTTGTCAGACTTGCCAGGGAAGCCACATATTCCAATTGCTCCATTGAACCCCCTTTGTATTTTAGGGAAGAATTTTTAGCCGTTTCATCTCTTTGCTGGATCCATTTCCGCTGTTCTTCTCTTAGTTGGTCCATCTGATCATTTTCAAGCTGTTCTTCCAGCAACCCATAGATTTTGTTTAATTCGTCATCCCACGTTCTATATCTTTCTTCCTCCTGTTCCACCATTTCTGAGGTCGTTGTCTTGGCTTCTGCGTTTCTGTCCGCATCTTCCATTTTGTTTAGCTTCTTAAGATATTCATCTTTACTGCTCTCGTGACTTTCATTTTTATCAATTGCCTCAACATCATTTGAAGCTTCAGCTGAATTGTCTTTGTCATGGGACTGTGTAGTATTACTGCTGCCGTCAGATTTTTCTTCCTCAATTCCCTGTGATCCATCAGGCGCCTTTTCCGTTGTTTCGATATCTTCTTCTTGAGCAGAGCTGTTACTGGATGGCTGGCTGCTCGATTCTTCAGATGAGTTCCCACAAGCAGCCAATACTCCTGACAAGGCTATTGTTAACAGTACTGCCAAAAACCTTTTATTGTTTTCCACTGTTCTTACTCCCCTTCTCTTTTGACAAAATGTCTGTATTTATTCGCTCAAACCAATCTTATCATTATTTATAGAAAATTATCCCATTTAGAAATCAAGGACGAAAAAAGGAGCTCCGCTTCGGAACTCCTTTCTAGAAACACACTGGCTACAATTAAGCCTTAGCGATAGGAAAGAAGGCAAACTGCTGCCACACTTCATAGATTCTTTTCTTCCGCATACCATTCAAGCGCCTTCTGTTCCATCTCTTTCACAAACACCTTTTTCGCCTGGCTATAATCAGTCGTGTCATCAAACCTTTGAGCCAATTCTTCCTTAAAATTCGTATACCTTTCCGCTTCATCGGTATGGGTCCGCAGATAATCTCTAAAGATAAGATGCCGTTCTATTTGGGGGTTATCAGATTGATAGACATGTATATGATGAGTTCGATTTTCCCCGCCTTTACGAAATAATCTTCTCCCTGTAATGCCCCATTCCCCGGCAGAGTCGTATCCAAGCTTCTTCATCTTTTCAGTAAATTCATCAATCTTCTCGATGTTTCTCACAATACACATCATATCGATTACAGGCTTTGCCTTCATCCCCCGGACTGCAGTGCTCCCAAAATGTTCACATTTAATGATTTCATCTTCAAAGATTGATTTTAAAAATTGAACCTCATTTTGATACATAAGGGCCCAATCATCGCTAAATGCAGTAAGTCGAACCTTCATTTAAAAACCTCCGTTGATAAGCTTCATTGGTTACATATTCCATAGTGATAATCGTTTACCTGCTGATGAGCAAACATCCTTTGACTGTTTTCTTATATAATTGATTTAAAAAGCGGATCCTTTAAACACCCTTTAAACGACTGCAATATCTATATGAATCATAAGGGATACGAAAATTTGGAAGTCCACTCTGGTAAAGGATATGTATATTCTTTATATGGAAGCTGCTTCAAATACTGGCGGTATAATTGAATATCGCCTTTACAGTTATACTGCCGCACCTTTTACTCTGAAAATTATGGAGGATGTGTTTTAACTTGAGAGACCGTCATCATTTAATACTTTGGATTATAATCATTCTGGTGCCGATAATTGTATTTATAAAAACGAACAATTGGGAAAATGCGATTATGGCTTTTTTAGGAGGAGTAATTTTTTATCTTCTTTACGGATTGTCTTGGTTCCGCCGAAATCAGAAAAGGCAAGTGGATTCGGAAATTTGGAAGATCAGCAAACTTTCGGATGAGCAATTAGAGGATTTCACCATCCCCCTTTTAACTAAATTAGGGTATACAATAACAAAGCCAAATGATGATAACCCGGATATAAGTTTTTTACTGACCCTTCCAACAGGCAATCAAGCGATTGTAAAAGTCAAAAGCCATAAAAGAGAAATAGGAATTCGTCTTGTCCAGAAAACTTTAAAACAAATGGATATTTATGAAGCTGGTGAATGCTGGGTTATCACAAACGAGCGTTTCACCCGGCAAGCAATTGAATATGCTAAAGCAAACAATACCCGCTTATGCGATCGGGAACAATTCATAGACTGGATACTAAAAGCGAAAAAAGGGGAGCAAGTCCGGGGATAGAATTCTTGATACTCGTAGACACCTTAAAAATAGGCCGCCTCATTGAGGCGGCCTAAGACACATTCCCGCTTTAGTAAGCCCGGGCAAACCAAACCGTATGCTTCGCTTCTTTTCCACAATGGATGCAAGTATCTTTCGTTGCCGGCGGGTTGAACGGGATGTTCCGTGTCGTGAATTTCGTTTTTTCTTTTACACTTTCTTCACAGGTGTCATCACCACACCATCCGGCTAAGATCCAGCCTGGGATGGCATCATTTTGTTCAGATTGTGCAATGTGCTGTTCTAATTGCTCGATTGTATCGATATGTGTGTGCGAATTCTCAGCGCGGAATTCTTTTGCTTTTTCTAATAGACGAGTCTGCATGGTTTCAAGCTCATTTTTGATGCTTTCAATAATCGAATCAAGCGATACAGCCACTTTGTCGCCAAGATCACGCGCCTTCATTAAGCATTGATTTTGGTCTAAATCACGTGGGCCAAGCTCTATGCGGACAGGCACGCCTTTTAGCTCCCACTCATTAAATTTATAGCCTGGTGATTGATCGGAATCATCAAGGCGTACACGGATTCCTTCTGCCTTTAATGCAGCAAACACTTCATCTAATTTCTCCATTATCGCAGGGTTCTTTTTCCATGGTCCGACTGGAATCAGCACGACTTGAGTCGGTGCTACTCTTGGAGGCAGAACAAGGCCTTGTTCATCACCATGAACCATGATGACAGAGCCGATTAAACGTGTGGATGTACCCCATGATGTTGTATGGACAAAAGTATGTTTATTTTCTTTGTTCAAATATTTGATATCAAATGCTTCCGCAAACTTTGTGCCCAAGTAATGGGACGTTCCCGCCTGTACCGCTTTTCCATCCTTCATCATCGCTTCAATGGAGAACGTATCAACCGCACCTGCAAAACGCTCGGATGGTGTTTTTTGCCCATCATACACTGGAATGGCAAGCAAGCCTTCTACCACTTCTTTATAGATCTCCAGCATCTGCATTGTTTCCTTGCGCGCATCTTCTTCGTCAACATGAGCTGTATGGCCTTCCTGCCATAAAAATTCTGATGTGCGGATGAAAGGAAGAGTTTTCTTCTCCCAGCGAAATACATTCGCCCATTGATTGATTAAGACCGGCAGATCCCGGTAGCTTTTAATCCAATCGGAATACAAATGTCCAATCATTGTTTCAGAAGTTGGGCGCAGTGCCAGACGCTCCTCAAGCTTCTCTCCTGCCGCTTCTGTGATCCACGGAAGCTCCGGCGAAAATCCTTCAATGTGATCCTTTTCCTTTTGAAAAAAGTTCTCCGGAATCAGCATCGGGAAATAGGCATTGCGGTGGCCGGTTTCCTTAAAACGCTTATCCATCTCAGCCTGAATATGCTCCCAAATTTCATAGCCATCAGGCTTAAAGGCGATACACCCGCGAACAGGGGTGTAATCAAATAAATCTGCTTTTTGTATCGTTTCCAGATACCATTTTGTAAAGTTGTTGGTGTTTTGAGACATCTTCTTTTCCTCCTGAAAATATTTTTAAGAATAAAAAAAGCATAAAGAGTCCTTCAAAAGGACGTCTTTATGCTAGTAGACGCGGTACCACCTTAGTTCGGCTTTACAAAAACTAAAGCCCTCTAATCGTTAATAACGAAACGACCCGGTTAGCTTTTTCCTAACATCTCCGTGGCAGGTTTCAATAAGGAGCGGTGATATAGCTCTCAGCCCAGGCTATATTTTCTGTTTCACAATCCTTATTTACTTGATCACATCATTGATTACATATATATGATAATATACCAACTTGTGTTGAGTAATTCAATACAGTCAAAGATAAATTCCTGATGGAGTATCCCTTCCATCCTATTTCCCATCAGCTCTTCTCTCTATCTTAGACGTCTTCAGGAAAAATAATTCATACACAACAGGAACAATAATTAATGTCAGCAGTGTAGATGATGTTAAACCGCCAATAACCGTTACCGCAAGGCCCTTTGAAATAAGGGTGCCTGATGAGGTGGTCATAGCCAGCGGGATTAAGGCGGCAATGGTCGCAAATGCGGTCATTAAAATAGGCCTTAATCTTGTTTTTCCTGCTTCAACTAACGACTCTCTAATCGGCAAACCTTTCGTTCGGTTCTGCCCAATCCGGTCGACAAGGACTATCGCATTCGTTGTGACAATTCCAATCAGCATCAGGAAGCCAATCATCACACTTACAGAGAGAGGCTCATTAATTATATAAAGTGATACAAGCGAACCAATTGGGACGAATATGAGTGATGAAAGGATAATAAATGGAATACGGGCTTTACCAAAGGTAACCAGCATGGTTAAATACACAAGCCCGATTGCCACAAGAATGGAAATTCCCAGTGATTGGAAAATTTCCACTGTTTCATCGTTGCCTCCGCCGCTCGTTAAGGATACTCCATCCGGCAGATCAAGCTTTTCGACACCCGCCTTTACCTCTGATGATACTGCCTGCACATCATTTCCTTTTACCTGGCCTGAAACACGGGCATAAACCTTGCTGTCCAGCTTCTGAATCGATGTGAAGGTATCGATTTCTTTCACCTCAGCCACCTCTGAAAGCTGGACTGGCCCTCTTTGAGAAAATAGGGTGACCTCTTCCAATTCATCTTTTGATCCAAGCTCTTCATCAAAGGAAAGCTGAACCTCCTGCTCCTTATCATCGAGCAGCAGCGCCCCGACATTCACAGGCTTCGTCTGATCGCTGACAGTTCCAAGAATCTGGAATCCTGACAAACCATATTCACTAGCTTTCTCAGAATCTATTTCCACTAAAAATTGCTTTTGCTTTTCGCTGAAATTGTTCGTAATATATTTCAGGTCTTTATTTCCCTGCATATACTCTTCCACTTGCTTGGAAGCCTTCTGCAGCGCCTCTAAATCATTGGAAAACAAGTCAATATCCACGTTATTATTCGAAGGTGGCCCGCCTGTTTCCAGCTCCTGGACACTAATCTTCAGATCAGCGTTTTCCTCATCTGAGATATCTTCTATTTTACTTTCAATTGATTTAATCGTTTTCTCCACATTTACATTATCTTTTAAGTTAACAAAATAGCTTGCTTTGTTTTCAAGCCGCAGTCCTGTGGCAAAATCCCTGGCTCCTATAGCGGCTGTGACATCTGCTGCTTCTTTCTGCTCATCGAGCTTCTCTTCCACCTTCAGTGAGATGGTATTTGTTTTTTCCAGGGAAGCGGATGATGGCAATTCAATCGATGCTGTCAGTGTTTTGGACTCTTCATTAGGAATAAACGTAAACCCTAATGAAGGCACAACCGCTAATGAACCAACAAGCAGCACGAGTGAAATAAACAAGATTACTAACTTGTGATTGAGCGATTTTTCAATTAATCGGCCATAAAACCTCTGAAGCGCTCCCTCTTTTTCTTCAGCCGGCACCTTCTTAAACGAAAATTTTGCCAGGATCGGCACAATTGTGATGGAAACCAGCAGCGATGCTAACAGGGAGAACACGATCGTTAAAGCAAAAGGCAAAAAGAATTTCCCTGTAATACCGCCAACAAAACCGATCGGAAGGAATACCACAACCGTGGTTAAGGTTGACGATGTGATTGCCCTTAATATTTCCTTGGTGGATTCTAAAATGATTTTATCGGACATTCCCTCATTGGATTTGCGGACCCGCCTGAAAATATTTTCGATGACGACAATACTGTCATCCACCACACGCCCTACAGCTACAGCCATTCCGCCCAGTGTCATGATGTTCAATGAGATGTCCATTTGGTTTAGAAAAATCGCTGCAATCAAAATGGACAAAGGTATGGAAACTACTGCGATAATGGTCGCTCTGGCATTGCGAAGGAAAACCAGAACGGCAATGGACGCAAATAGAGCCCCCAACAACCCTTCCTTGACTAAAGTACTGACAGACTTTTCAACATCCTTGGCAGAGTCGATACCAATCTCGTAGTCGAGCTGATCATCATATTTTTCAAGTACCTTGGTCACCTTGTCTGCCACTTCAACGGTGTTGGCTTCCTGTTTTTTCGTGATCGCCATGGATAAAGAATCTTTCAGATTATAACGGGCTAATTCACTTTTATCTGTTACTGGCTCAATGTCTGCAATGTCTTTTAATGGAATAGCGGCAGATTGCCGGGCTCCCTGCTCTCCACCGGCATCTTCAGCTGAAGCGCCGCCAAAAGCAGGCTGAAGCTGCAGATTTTCCAGATTTGAAATAGAATCAAGGTTTTCTTCTACACGGATCGGGATTTGCTCTTCCTTTTCCGTCAGCTCACCTGCCGGGAAAGAAAGATATTTTTCATTGATCTGCTCTTTAATGCTGCTGAGTGATAATCCTGCTTGAGCTGCTTTCTCTTTATCGACTGTAATTTGCACAAGATTATCGGTTAAGCCTGCAACAGATACGCTGTTGATTCCTTCTATTTTGTTTAATTCAGGAATGACACTATCCTTCATGACAGCTTCTATGCTTTCCCCGTCCTTGCTGAAAAAGGAAATATTATAAATGGGAAAAGATCCAAAAGAGAGCCGGTTTAATTTCACTTCCGCCTCTTCAGGCAATCCGGCTTCATCAATAACCGAATTCACCCGCTGTTCCACTTGATCCAGATCTGTATCAAACGGAAATTCCAGGTTAATGATCCCAATACTGTCATAAGCAGAACTGGTCATCTTTTTTATACCCTCAATGGAATCCAGCTGATCTTCAAGCTTTGAAACTACCTGTTTATCCACATCAGATGGAGATGCACCAGGGTATACCGCTTCAATGGATATCTGCGGGAATTCAATATCAGGAAATTGATCCACTTTTAATTTTGAAAAAGAGTAAATACCGCCAGTGATTAATAAAAATGAAATGATAAAGACCGCAACGGCATTCTTTAAACTGAACTTTGTTAAAAAACTCATCTTTTAATCTCCTTTATAATTAATTTATAAATAAATTATACAAAAACTATACAAACCTATCAATTGATAGACTGTTTTCATAAAAAAAACTTTAACAAGCCTCTTTGTTAAAGTTAAAAATCTTTATTCCTTTGACTGCGATAAAGTGAAACTTCAATCAGCGGGGACCTTCTTACTGCCCGTTAGACTGCGATAAACCATATAGGATCACTTTGACATAAAATCTGGCTTGTTCCTTCGCCAGGCTTTCTTTCAATTTGTAATCGGTATTCCTTGATGAAATCAGACTTAACAGCAGGTACGCAGATGAAACCGGGTCAGATCCAATTTCCGCTGGATCCCTCAGCTTTTGATCTTTAATCCCTTTTTCAAAGATCGAGGCAATCGGGTCCTGATAAGACTCCATCCACCATTTCCGGACGATTCCCTGATGCTCCTGATCTAATTCTTTTTGAATATCATGAAACATCTGTCCCATTGAAGGAGACTTATTGATTAAAATATAATAAGTGACCTGAATTAAGCATTCTTCAATGTCGTCTTCAAAGCGCTTAATAATTCTGCTTAAAGCCCTTTGCATATCAACCAATTCAGTCCTCAGCACTTCCATATAAATGGCCTTTTTATTGGAAAAATGATGATAAAGGGTAGGCTGCGTAATGCCGCATGCTTCAGCAATTCTTCTCGTGGAAACCGCCCGATACCCTAAATCCATAAAAAGCTTATGTGCTGCTTTCACAATTTTTTTATGTGTATCGCTTGCATTTAGTAACATAAACAAAATCCCTTTCAAGTAAGCGATCCCTATCACTTGATAAGATTATAAAAATCTAAACGAAATGCGTCAACAATCAATGTGCTCATTTATAAAGTTAATATTCCATCCTATTACATTTTCCCATTTCTCCACTTTTCAACCATTGTTCATAAGGCAAAAATATAGGATAATATAAATAATTATGTTAACCTGTTAATCATTTTAGTTAACCTATATATATATATATATCTAGTAGATATGATTGGGGGGATTTTATGTATAAGCTGCGCGGCCATCATCTCTTTTGCCTTCTAGGCTATCGGGGAATGGGCTACTCTCAGGAATATGTGGAAAATATGACCCGTATGCATCAAACCTTGAGAGGCAACCCCAGGACATGGATACAGCTTGTTAAAGGGCCGGATCACCTGTGTGAAAAGTATCCCAACTCAGGTGAATACCATTGTGAACACGATGATATTTATGAAAGAGATGCCGTTATTCTTGAGAAATTAGGTCTTAGAATCGGACAAATTCTGTACTGGCAGGACATCGAGTCAAATATCCAGAAGTATGCTCTTCCCTCAGATATACAGACTGTTTGTGAAACTTGTTCGTGGCGCTCATATGGCGTTTGTGAAGAAGGTATCCGGGATATTCTTGCAGGGCAGGGCTTAAGGGAAGTAAAATAAGACCTCTATTAGAATCTAAAATGGTAACATCCATTAAATTAACCTCTGCCGGCCACACTTAAATAGAGGACAATCAATAATTACCGTTTCTTTTTAATCAAATCAATTAAATAACAAAACAGTGAAATTACAAAGGACAGAAGCAGTACAATGATTGTTCCGAATGTGTATACCGCTTCTTCTGCCGGATCGCCTCCGCCCATATATACTGAACCAAAAATAAAAAAGAGCAAGACACTTACCATCACGAGTAAGAAGAAAATACTAATATACTTTGACATAGAATCCCCCATTGTTCCGATATTCCTTCTAATATATGAGAAAAATTAAGCATGGTTCCCGCACTTTCAAGATGCGGGAACTACTCTACTTTCCAGTCACCCCAGCCACTGCTGATTGTAAGCTATGATCCCCAATATGGCACCAGCACCTGCGCCAAATAGTAAACCCCCAATGGCCCAAATCGCTTTTTTCTTCACTTTATTATTCTTTTCGATCACGAACGGCACCTCCTCACAGTGGATTAAGAGTCAGACAGAACACTCTTACATTTATTTTCACTTCTTTTAATAATTGGAAACTCCTTCTTGTATCCGTAATTTTTTTAGTGTGACTTCTACAAATTTCATGGTATATTTTAGTAGGCTATTTGAACTATAGATAGCACTTTATTATCGGTGAAGAGATATGAAAAAACCTATGAGATTAAGCATCCAGTGGCTTATTTTAGGCTTACTGGCTTTTGCCATGCTTGGCACCTATGCAGGAAGTGTCATTTCGAGTGTAGTGGTCAGCAAGAACAACCTGGAGAAAAATTATTTAATAGAAAATCAGTATTATGCTCAAAAACTGGCCGCTGTTACAGATTCTCTTTTTGTCAATATGATTAAAAATCTGACGATGGCAGCACGAAATGAATATCTTTTGACGAACGATTCCCGGAAAATCCATAATGAATTAGATTTCATACTGCAGTCGACTACCTATTTCAACTCTACATTTTTTGCGGATAAAACAGGCCGTATCGTGGCATCTTCTCCTGATATGGCGTTAAATGGAACAAAATTAACTAGTGTCGGTGCAAAAGAATCTCTGGAAAAGAAAGTTCCTATAATATCAAAGCCTTATGTAGGTGTGACCGGAAAATTAATTATGCTTATCTCTGTCCCCGTTTTTGATAAAAGCGGATCGTATGAGGGATTTCTTGCTGGAACCATCTATTTACATGAAGCTAACAGCCTTATCCAGATTCTAGGACAGCATCCAAAGCATGAAAATAACTCTTATGTATATGTGGTTGATTCTGAAGGTAATATTATTTACCATCCGGATAAAAAAAGAATTAACGATAATGTGAAAGAAAACAAAGTGATACAGCACGTTTTAGAAGGAAGAAACGGAAATCTGGAAGTTACGAATACGAAAGGCATAGCCATGCTTGCCGGGTATGCCTCAGCTACCTCAACAAGCAAATGGGGAATTGTATCCCAGACTCCTAAAGAATCTGTGATGGAGCCAACCTTTGAAATGGCCAGGCAGGTAAGCTTGATTGCCATTCTCTTTATGCTGTTTGTGTTCGCCCTCTCCCTGATCATGCTGAAAAAAATTGTCAATCCGATCAGAAATTTAGCTTTATATGCAAAGCAGATGACAACCGAACCATCTCGTCCTGCACCCCAAATTCCCGGCTGGTATTTTGAGTTAAAGGAATTAAAGCGTGCTATTTTAATAGCTGTGGATTTTTATCAGACCAAACTGACGAATGCGGAAAGTGAGTCGAACCTGGATCCGCTGACCGGCTTCTACAACCGCCGTTTTTTAGAAAAAAAGATAAGTGAGCTCGATAAATACTCCATCATTTTATTTGATATTGACCATTTTAAAGCAGTAAACGACCAGTTTGGACATCAAATGGGAGATGAAGTATTGAAATTTCTGTCTGAATTAGTTAAGAGGGAAACGAGAGCAAGTGATCTGTGCTTCCGCATAGGCGGCGAAGAATTTCTAATCATCCTTCCCGACACCGAAGTTCACATCACGGAATCTGTTGCAGAACGGATAAGGAAAACCACTGAATACACCTTAAGCCCCTCCGGAAAACTCATCACTGTTTCCATGGGAATAAGCAGCTTTCCCGATTCAGCGGATAGCTTTTCAGAGTTAATGAACAAAACGGACGAGGCATTATACAAGGCCAAACAAGAGGGAAGAAACAAAGTGGTTACCGCAGTGTAAAATAAAGAGGGCAAGCTTTGAGTGAATATCTCTCAAAGCTTGCCCTCCCTTTATGCTACATCTCTAAATCCGTAAATGCATACGGCAATAAATCTTTTAATGTCAGTTCTAATATTTCTTTCTTCTCATTTGTTAAGTAGACTGGCATATCAGGCATACAGAACTCGGCTAACACCTGTCTGCAGATGCTGCACGGCGGAAGAAAATCTGCCGTATCACCAGCTACAGCTATAGCTTGAAAATCACCTTTTTGGTAACCGTTAGCAATTGCGGTAAAAATTGCTGTTCTTTCAGCACAATTCGTTGCACCTAACGAAACATTTTCCACGTTCACGCCATTAATGACAGTGCCGTCTTTCAGCAATAAAGCAGCCCCAACCGAAAATTTGGAATAGGGAGCATATGCTCTTTCCTTCATACTGCGTGCACTTTCCATCAATTGCTCTTTATTCATCTTACCCATCCTTTTCAAAGAAGAATGAACTTTTCACAGTCCCCTTAGGCCAATGTAAAATTGGCAGGATTTTTATCATATAATTTTTTGAAATGTTTGTCAATGTACTGACTGTCCGAAGTTGAGCCAGGTTCGGACTCTGGACCGCCAATTTCAGCTTTCTCTGTCCGAAGTTGAGCCAGGTTCTGACTCTAAACCGCCAATTTCCGCTTTTTCTGTCCGAAGTCGATCCAAGTCTGACTCTTGACCGCGGATTTATGCTTCCTTTGCAACTCCGCAGCCCAGATTTCCTCATTCTATGTCCCAGGAAGAACCAAATCCCAGCTCACCTGCTAGAGGTTCATCCCCAAAGCGCGTTCCAGGGTACAAACTCTATCAAAAAGAGGAAAAAGAGCCCATATTAATTACTATAGGCCCATCCCACTTCGGTATCTTTGCTTACATATGTATGTTACAATGAAATAAGCATCAAAACTTTAGGGTCAACTCGACTTTTCTTAGTCACCCCTTTGAAAGGGGATTAAAAAATGGAGAAAATAAGCGTATTTCTGGATGATTATCGGAGAGCGCCGGATGGTCATGTATTAGTTGAGACCATTGATGATTGCATCCTTTTGCTTCAGACCTATGAAATTGACCACCTGTCATTAGACCATGACTTAGTAAGCAAATCGAGAAACGGTCTTATGCTTGTTCAGATAATGGTTCAAAAACAGCTATTCGCGGATCGAATAACTGTCCACTCTGCCAATTCAGTAGGCGGGAAAGCCATGTATCGTTATTTAAAACAAGCACAGCACGATTTTGAAATGCCCACTGATATTAAAGTAATTTTACGTCCACTGCCCCTAAACTACATTCCGCCAACCTATTCGCACAGCTTCTAGAGTACCAATGACAACCACCTTTTCTCCTTAGTCACAGGAATTATATAAATCAATAGTGTACAGGGAGCAGAGTTAATCGACTGCTTCCTTTTTTCATGTCTTTAATAGTTAAAATAGACCCGCTCCCGCATCAAACCTTTAGAACATTTGTCATCACATTCCGCCACACTCAGGAGGCTTTTCCTTTTCTCCCTCAGCAAAATCGCAGCCTTCTGCAACTGATTCAAGTCCATATTCTGTACTGCTGACATCCTTCATACCTTGATCATTTATGGTGCTTTTAAAGTCCTTGTTCATTCCTTCTTTATTTTCTCTCATGAGTTTCCCTCCAGCCTTTTTATAAAAGTTTTCTCTTAGAGGAATCATGTTATTCATGCGGTGGGTATTCCTGGGATATGAACTGCAGCACTATATTCCAACTCTTTTCTATTAAGTGAATTTACACAAGGAATCTTAGAAAGTTCTACAGCTCAATCTGCCTGATGATTTTCGCCGGATTTCCGCCAACCACTACATTCTCGGGCACATCTTTGGTAACGACTGCACCTGATGCGATCACCGCATTGTCCCCGATTGTTACACCTGGATTAATGACGGCACTTCCCCCAATCCATACATTGTTTCCAATCGTAATCGGCTTTGCATATTCCCTGCCCGAATTGCGTTCAGCAGGATGGAGCGGATGCGTTGCCGTATAGATATGTACACCAGGTGCAAGCATGCAGTTATCTCCAAAACGAACTTCACAGACATCTAAGATTGTGCAGTCGAAGTTCGCAAAAAAGTTTTCACCTACATGCGTATTATAGCCGTAATCAAACCGGATATTGGGCTCCATATATACGTTTTCTCCGGTAGACCCCAGTAACTCCTTTAATAACTTTGTCCGCTTTTCTCCTTCTGTCTCCAGAGTCTGGTTGTACATCCTAACCTTTCGTCTTGCTTCATCGCGTTCCTTTATCAATACCGGATCGGCAGGATCATACATTTCTCCGGCCAGCATTTTTTCTTTTTCTGTTTTCATTTTAGGACCTGCTTTCAAATGAATTTTTTAAACAGAACTGAAAAAAGGACAGTGTACCTGTCCCCGTGTCCCTTTAGCGTGGCGCTTTAGGCGGCTGGCAAACGTCACATTTGCGCTGGTGATTATTTTTGAATTTCGTAAATGTTTTTTCAAATTGGCTGCCGCATGCACATTGAAAAAGCAGCTTTTGAGAAAAACCATGATATTCCGTTGACAGCAGCTTACTATCCGAGTTTTTCTCAACGAAATCGTTAATTTTGCTGATGGTCCATCGTTTATTCATTACCTTACACCTCCATTATGAGCACAGCTCATAATTCCTAAGTTCCTCATTATAACATGGGCCTGGGACAAAGGGACAGGTTCATTGTCCCCCATAGCAGTTTTAGCATCTTACATATTTCCGTTTAAAGCCAATCCTTCCTCTGTCCACTTCCTTTTGGATATTTTCTGAGGCCTGCAGGATAGTGCTTTTTTTCTTGTCCCTTTTCATTTCGACCGGACCCATGGCTTTTGCAATCTCAACCGCCTTTTCATGGAGCGGCAAAAAAGAAACACCCATGGTATAGACAAAATTATTCATAGCGGATTTCGTACGCTCCGGAGAATCGTGGATGGTGTCTTTCACTTTATCAAGCATTTTGGACAGCTTCTCTTCGGAAAATTCAGCATCCGGACGATTCCCCAAAAGCCAGCAATAGCAGCTCCAGCCGCCGGACATCCGCAGTTCTTCCCCGCTTTCAATCCATTTGTCGGCAACATCCTGTGCAATATCTGTTTCAGCTAACGTAACGGCCACCACATAATCGGACAGCATATAAAAATAAGCAGCATCCATCCAGCGGTCAAAATCCGCTTCGGTCATGGCCTCAGGATCTGCAATGACGCCTGCAAAGTACATAGCATCATAATTCCCTGTGGCGTATAGCTCCTCCGCCAAAGGCTGATTTCTTTTTATTTTCTTAGCTATCGGTTTCATTGCACCTGTTGCAACGCCAAAAAGCGGCTCGTGTGCGCCGTTTGATATGTATATTTTCTTGGTCCGTTCCTTGCCGAGAGCCTCCAGCTCCTGCATAACTGTCTGTAAATCCATCTTTAAACACTTTCCTTTCAATTTAATAAGCTCACCTAGTATGAGCATCTCCTTAGATGATGTTACGTATAACTATTCTCCTTCTGTACTTTTGTTCCCTGTTTTCACATGAAAATAGAGCTGCCAATATGACAGCTCTATTTTATCAAACTCCTTACGATTCACTCAGCTCAGGCTTCCCGGCTTCCAGAAGCACCTGATCCCTGCCTAATATAACAGCTAACAGAATAATGAATGCCCCTGTTCCCACAAGAAGCCATTCGATGGCAATGACATCCGCAATCGGGCCAAATATCAGCATGCCAATCGGCATCATGGAGGTGGAGATCATCCCCATGACACCAAACACTCTGCCTAAATAATTCTCTTCAATTTTTTCCTGAAGCAATACGGTTACCGGTGTATTGAAAATTGGCATGGCAATCCCGAATAACGCCATGAACAATAAATAAATCCAGAAAATCGGCACGATGCCAAGTGCCAGGGTGCAGATCCCCATGATGAGACTGGCAAGGGTCATGGTTGTAATTTTATTTGGATATCCACCCCAGGAAGCAATAATTCCGCCCCCTGCCATCATGCCGACTGAAAAGGCAATTTCAATGGCAGTCAGCAGCCATACATCTCCACCAAAGGTCCGGGTAACCTGAAGCGGCGTCAGAAAGGCCGCAGGTGCCATTAGGACGAAGAAGATCGCAAAAAACAGAAAGAATTTTTTCAGAAACGGGCTGCTATTGACATAATGAAGCCCCTGTTTGAAGTCGCTGAAGTAGCTCGCTGTCTGTTCCGCTGCTGCTTTTTCGTGCACAGCAACTTTGACAAAAGCCATCAGAGTTATAATGGCAATCACCGCTGTGATGACATCGATAAAGAAGATGACTTCAAGTGACGCCATTGCAATTAAAGCAGCACTGACCATTGGTGAAACAAACATAATGACAGCCTGTATGCTCCCATTTACCCCATTCACCTTTGTGAGCTTATCCTTAGGAACTATCTGAGGCAGAATCGCCCCGACAGCAGGAGTCTGGATTCCTGTTCCAAGGGCACGAATCCCTGCCATGACAAACAGCAGCCAGATGGATTCATATCCCATTAAAAACAGGATAGCAAGGATCAGTGTGGAAAAGGCAATAAGACCATCTGCTAAAATAATCAGCATTTTCCGGTTGTACCGGTCTGCCCAGACACCGGCAACCGGTGATAAAAAGAAGGTCGGAATGAACCCGCAAATAATGTAGAGAGTCATCATCAAACCGGATTCTGTCGTTAACGTAATATGCCACATAATGGCGTATTGAACAAGGGACGATCCAAAGAGCGAGATCGTCTGACTGCTTAAAAATAGAATAATATTCTTCAGCCAATTCTCCTGCAGATTAGGATTTATTGTATTCATTGCTAATCACTCATTTCTATATTTAATAAAAACAAGCTTTGCCTGTATTCAGCTGATCGATCAGTCCGTTCTATACATTCCATTTCTGAAGACAGCAAAAAAGAGGAGAAATTCATCCCCTCTTTAAAAAATACCGTTAAATATAGGTTTCCTTAAATAGACAGACCAATCCCTTTGCTCTGAACACAGGCAGAGCCTTCAAACGTATTCAATTAACGATTGAAAAGCGGGCTTCTTAGTCTAATTGATGCTGTCAAAAGGAAAACCTCCATTTCATTATAATTAGATTCATCATACCAGCAGAGACCGGTTCAGGCAATACCTGGAGAGGTACACATTCTCACTTATAAACATCTTCCCGGGAATGGAACCCATCGGCAATAATAGTCCGATCCATATTATCTTTATCTACGGCAATGGGCGGAAGAAGGACGGCAGGGACTTCGATTTTGCCATTATTGATTTTTTGGTTTGTTTCAACAGACTCTCCTTTGGCCATTCTGACTGCAAGTTCAGCAGCTTCTTTGGTCAGTGTGCCGATAGGTTTATATACTGTCATCGTCTGCGTGCCTCTAATAATCCGCTGGGCAGCGGCAAGCTCGGCATCCTGTCCGGCAACAGGAATTTTACCTGCCAGTCCTTGCACTGCCAGCGCCTGGATGGCTCCGCCCGCGGTTGCATCGTTTGCTGCAATCACAGCGTCTATTTGACCCTGGTTGGCGTTAAGCGCTTCTTCCATGTTCACAAATGCATTGGCCGGCGTCCAATCTCTTGACCATTGATCATATACAACCTGTATATCTCCTTTTTCAATTAAGGGCTGCAGCACGTTAAAGACTCCCCGTTTGAATAAATGAGCGTTATGGTCGGTGACAGCTCCCCCAATGTATACATACTTTCCTTTAGGTACCAGTTTGGTGATTGCTTCTGCCTGCAGCTCGCCAACTTTTTCATTATCAAAGGATATATATAAGTCTATATCTGCATTTTTCACGAGCCTGTCATATGAGATCACCTTAATGCCTGCCTCGTGTGCTTTTTTGACAATTGAAGCAGTCGCCTCAGCATTATGGGGAACCACAACCAGCAGGTCAACCCCCTGTTTAATTAAGGTTTCCGCCTGCGATATCTGTACGGCGTCATCCCCATTAGCCGCCATGATCTCCACTTCGGCTCCAAGCTCTTCAACAGCCTCCTGGAACAGATCTCTGTCCTTCAGCCAGCGTTCCTCCAATAGTGTATCCATTGAAAAGCCAATCTTAATTGGCTCCTCCTCCCGCCGCCATCCATTATTTCACCGGCAGCAGGGATTGCTTTTCCGGAATTCACATCGCGTACTGCTTCTGTTTTACAGGCTGTCAGGGTGCAAACCAGAAACAGCGCAGTCAAAGTGAGCTTCCATTGGATTCTATACATCTGCCTTGCCCCTTTTTTCTTTCATCAATCCTATTTGCCCAAAAGGGCTTTGCGGAACTCTGTCGGTGACTGGCCGCACATTTTTTTGAATACCTTGCTGAAATAATTCGGTTCATGATAGCCTACCTCAAAGGTGATTTCTTTCAGGCTCTTCCCAGAATCAGCCATCAGCTTCTTTGCTTTTTCAATGCGGCATTCTGTCAGGAAGTCGATATAGTTTACCCCAAGCTTTTCTTTGAACATTTTACTGATGTAAATTGGGCTGAGTCCCACTTTCCTTCCCAGTGCTTCAAGAGAAATATCCTCATGGGAATGTTCGGTAATATAGTGTTTCAGCTGCTGGATGGTGTCCGCTTCCAGACGATCGTAATGCTCCTTATACGATTTTTTCATTAATCTCATCAGTTGTTCGGTTTCCGTGCGCAATTGGCGGAAATCCCGGGTTTGATAAGCAAAAAACGGCACGGGAGCTTCAGACCCAATTTCACTCATTACCCGTGAAGCAATCCAGAGCATCTGCAGCACACGCTGCTGAGCTTGAACAACCCCTTCTCTTTCTCTTTCACACCGCTGGATCATCTCCATTACACTAAGACTGACTTGATCCCATTTGCCAAGCCTGACCTGATCGAAAAACAGTTTTTCCCGCTCTTTAGTCAGCTGCAGATCTTCTCCGTTACTGAGAGCCGGCACATCGGAATAAAATCGGTATTTAACAGGAAGAGTGGAGTCCATGGTGGCAATGAGAGATTCCTGATAGGATTGACGAATGGTCTGCAATGATCCGCAAACGTTCCCAATCCCTATGAACCAGCCTTCTAAAGAAGCCTTTTTCGGAAGGGACAGGATTTCACCCGCAATGGATATCGCCTGGGAGCGGAATGATTGCTGCTTTTCCCGAAAAACAATGATCGGCAGCTGACGGCCATATAGGGCACCTACCCATGCATTGCCAGCTTGCCTTACCTTCTCTTTTACCGGGCTATAAAGATGTTCATGTCCTTCAGGCAGCAGGATGCTCATAACAAATTGTTCATCGGTTGAAGGGATTTCGAGCATTTCAACCAGCATATCCAAATGAACTTCATGAACGTGGTCGAACAGCAGCTGTGTTACGACGTCCGTCTCAATCACCGGAATGGCCTTTTGCAGCGCATCCTTTTGAAGCTTCGTCAATGCGCGGAATTTCCGCTCTTCTTCAATCTCTTCAAGCACCTTCCCAACTGTTGCCTCAATTTCAGTGATCTTGCTCGGTTTCAGCAGATAGTCCTTGACCCCTAGCTTTATCGCCTGGCGGGCATAATCGAAAGTATCGAATGCGGTAATCATGATAAATTTAATATCGGGATCATCTTCACTGATCAGCTTAATCGCTTCAAGGCCGTTCATCCCCGGCATTTGAATGTCCATCATAATTAAGTCAGGATGAAGCTCTTTAGCCATTTGAACAGCCATCTTTCCATTTTTCGCCTGGCTGATTTCAACGTCCGGAAATGCCTTCTGCAAAATCACTTCCAGCCCTTCCCTTTCAATTTGCTCATCATCCGCGATCAGGAGTTTTGTCATGCTGCCCCCCTCCTATCTTTTGGTATTTTCATCACCACTTTTGTTCCGTCTGCACTGCTTTCGATACTCATGATATCTTCATATCCATAAAAAAGCCGGAGGCGCCTGACGACATTAGTAAATCCGATGCCTGTTGTTTTTCCATCCGTTTGGATAAATTGCCCTTGAAGAATCTGTTTAATTTTGGATTCCTCAATGCCGGGACCATCGTCTTCCACCTCTATGATCACACAGTCTTTCCCGTCCTGAATGCGAAACCAAATGACTCCGCCTTCTTCCCTTGGTTCAACTGCATAGTTAACAGCATTTTCAATGATCGGCTGCAATGTAAGCCCAGGGATGTCTACTTGGAGACAGGATTCATCAATTGACATCTTTAACTGCAGGCGATCTGTAAATCTGGCTTTTTGAATATCCATATACTGCTGCAGTACCATCACTTCTTCCCTGAGTGTGACAGGCCGATCAAGCCTTTTTAAGTTATAGCGCAGCAGGCCGGCAACACTCACCAGCAAATCGCTGGTTTCATGAGAGCCTTCCAGGTAGGCTTTTTTTGAAAGAGTATTAAGTGTGTTAAATAGAAAATGGGGATTGATCTGGCTCTGCAGATTCAATAGCTGACTTTCCTTCAGCAGCAGCTTGCTTTCCTGCAGCTCATGCTCCAGCTGTGCTTTGTGCTGTATCTCTGATATCAGATTATTGATATTAATACGCATACGATCAAAGGTCTGGGCAAGGAAGGCAATTTCATCATTTGAATCGACCTTTATCGGCAGGTGAAATCTTCCCCTTGATAACTCATTCGCAGCTTGAGTCAGCTTCTGTACAGGCTTCGTAATGCTTAATGAAAAACCATAGGTTAAAAGCATCAAGAGGCAGGTGATCATCAGCATAACCCAAATCCCGAGCTTCTTAATTTCCCCGGATTGTTCAATGATTCCCCTGTAAAAGCGTTCATAGGTATTCAGTTCACTATCAATTAACGTAAGCGTCATCTCGGAGATATACATCGAGATGCGTGTAGCTTCGGCAAACTCTTTAGCGGAATCCTCCTTCTCATGTTCATTAAAGAATAGAAGAGAGCGGTCTGCCGTCTCTGCCAGACTATCAATCAGATTTATATAATTAGTCAAAGCAAACTCATTTTCCGAATTTCGAAGATATAAAATTTCCTTTTTCACTTTTTCCATACTTTTCTTGCTATTGTTCAGTTTTTCCAAGTTTTCCGAAGTTGGTGTGATAAAGTAGTTATTCAAATCTGCGATTACCTGCTGGCTGGTTCTTGTTACCTCGTTCATCCTGAGGTATCGCTGAAGAATGTCGTTATACTGATTCTGAGTCTTCTGATTATAATAGGTAAGTGTGATCCAAATGGCTGCCATAATCAATAGAATGACCGTTGTGAGTGTCCAGATCTTCTTATGAATTTTATTCATTGCTCTTCCATCGCCTTTAATATCCTGATATCGGTAAGATAGCCGTCAGATTTCAGCGGCACTTCTTCATCTTTAAGCCATTTTAAGATCAGCTCAGCACTGAGGCTTCCCATTTTCTCAGGAGATTGTTCAATGATTCCATCGAGCTTTCCCTGATTAAGTAAAGAAAGTGAATCCGGACCATCATCGAATGAATAGATGTAATAAGGCTCTATCTGTGATCGCCTGCCAATCTCCTGAATCATCGCTTCGGCTATGTTGGCTTTAATCGCTATAAAACTATCAGTATCCGGATTTAGATTCAGCATGTTCTGGGTGGAAGCAATAATTTCCTCCCTGACATCCGTCGTTTCAGCATAGACGGTCCGTATGCCGGGATAATCCTTCAGGACATCATGAATGCCGTTTAAGCGCTGCTGCAAATAATACTCTTTATGCTTGTCGCCCATGAGAATGACTTTTCCCTCATGGCCCATGTCGTCGATAAGCTGCTCTGCAATTAACTGCCCGGCCAGATATTGATCCGAACCGACATATGTTTTTCTCAGGCTTTCAGCTTTGGGGACATCATTGGCCACGGTAATAATCGGAATGCCATAAAAAGGCGCTTTTATTTTAACTAAATCTTTAAATTCCGGGGTGTCCAGACCCTGAACGATAATACCGTCCACTTTCGACTGAATCGCGATCTCCAGCTTCTTCAGAAAATCCTCCTGGTTCTTTCCATAGCTTCCCCAGACTTCAAGGCTTGCTCCATCCTTCCGCGCCTGTTCTTTTGCTGCAATGCCAGCCTTGTCCCAGAAAGGAGTGTCTAATTCCTGGGTAATCAGGACCAGCCGGTATTTCATATCCTGTCCATCTGCAGCAGCAGGAAGATCCTCCCCTGATGTAAGCGCTTTCTTTGTGAGTGCTAATGTAAAATAACCAAGGACGAGACATGTGATGCAAATTATTAAAATACTTATTTTACGCAAGGGTCGTATCTCCGTTTCCATAGTATAAATGGCTGAATATTTTTATCATATCACCTTTTTAACCCCTATAGAATACCCGGGATGAAAGGAGGATGATAAGCTGCTGGAACATACAGCTGGGGCACCCTAATTCGACGGATGCCCCAAATCATTCTGTCCTGCTATGAATCCAGGAAACTGAAAATCTATCCTCTCTTCTTCCGGGTCATGACATCAAAAATTACAGCCCCGGCCAAAACGCCTCCACGGATCATATACTGTAGAGAAACTCCGACACCGAGAAGATTCATGCCGCTTGATAAGGAAGCCATAACCACAGCTCCGATAATAGCACCGGTGATTTTCCCTACGCCCCCCGCAGAAGAAACCCCTCCGACATAAGCAGCTGCAATGGCATCAAGTTCAAATAAAGTCCCTGCTGTAGTGGTCGCTGATTGAAGCCGCGAAGTAAATAATATACCTGAAAGCGCCGCCAGCATTCCCATTGAACCGAATACAATATAAGTAATTTTATTTACATTGATTCCGCTTAAATGTGCAGCTTCCGGATTGCTTCCGACTGCATATACATGCCTGCCAAGCACCGTTTTTGTTGTCAGAAAGTGATAAATTACAACGACCAGAAGCATAATGACCACTGTCCAGGAAAACCCGTTGTATCCTGCAAGGATCCAGGTAATATAGGAAATAATAGCAGAAACAAACACTAACTTTAGTATGAAAATCCCATTTGATACTACCTCAAACTGATATTTAATTTTATTTTTACGGGTGGAAATTTCACTGTATATATACATTAATATAGCTAATAACCCCAGTATCAGCGTAAGCAGGTGAAGCCCATTCACTTGCATGAGGGAAGGGATGAACCCGTTTCCGATTGCGTTAAATCCGTCATCCTTGATGATAATGGTCCCTGTTTTCTCCGTTACCTGAAGAAGCGCTCCCCTAAAGATCAGCATTCCTGCAAGAGTAGCCACGAAAGAGGGGATACCGAATTTTGCAACCAGGAGCCCGTTGAACAGCCCGACAACAATGCCAAGCACCAGGATAATCGGGATGGTGATATAAAAAGGGATTCCCATTCCAGTTAATAAAATCGCTGCAATAGCTCCCAAAAAGCCGGCGACGAATCCGACTGAGAGGTCAATATGCCGAATCACGATCACAAGTGTCATCCCCACTGCCAGAACAGCGATATACCCTGTCGAATCCAGCAGATTACTGATATTCCGTGAAGACATAAATAGCCCGTCAGTCATAATGGTGAAGGTAAGCATAATAACAAATAAGGCAATGTACATGCCATAGTCACGGATATTATCTTTAAATAGCGTTTTTGCTTCGTTAATAAATTCCATTAGTTTAACCTCCTATTGCGTAGCAAGCTGCATAATGCTTTCCTGATTTGCTTCCTCAATCGACAGCTCGCCTTTTATTTGTCCTTCCGCCATGACATAGACACGATCGCTCATCCCCAGGACTTCACCCAGTTCTGAAGAAATCATTATGATACTCATGCCTTCCTCAATCAATTTATTCATAATCGTATAAATTTCGAATTTAGCCCCGACATCAATGCCCCGCGTCGGCTCGTCCAGAATCAGCAATCTCGGTCCGACAAAAAGCCATTTGCCCAGCGACACTTTCTGCTGATTCCCCCGCTCAAGTTGCCGACAACCTGTTCAAGGGAAGATGCTTTAATGTACATGGACTTTTTATATTCCGTTGTTTCCTTTACTTCTTCGTTATCGTTAATTACTCCATTGACAGCAATACGATTAAGGTTAGCTGCAGAGATGTTGTTTTTAATATCCTGTATTAAAAACAGCCCATCCCCTTTCCGGTCTTCCGTCACGTACGCAATCCCCGACCTGATGGCGTCACTCGGATGCTTCAGCGTTTTAGGAACGCCATCCACCAATAGCTCGCCTTGTAATTTATATGATTTTGGATTTCCGAAAATACTCAGGGCAAGTTCTGTCCTGCCTGACCCCATCAAGCCCGCAATCCCGACGATTTCTCCTTTCTTAACATGGAAATTAACATCTTTTACAACCTGCCTGCCCAGATGCACTGCATACGCAGACCAATCTCGAAGCTCAAGGACAGGATCGCCAAATGTTTTGTTCGGCCTCTTCGGATAGATATCTTCAATCTCCCTGCCGACCATGTTTTTAATAATGACATTTTCAGAGATTTCGCCTTTTGCTGCGTCCAGGGTACAAATGGTTTGGCCATCACGAAGCACCGTCGCCTTGTCTGCAATGGAGATGACTTCTTTCAGTTTATGGGAGATCATGATGCAGGTAATTCCCTGCTCTTTCAGCTCACCTAACAGATCCAGCAGATTTTCGCTGTCATCTTCATTCAGTGCTGCAGTCGGCTCATCGAGGATAAGGAGTTTCACGTCCTTGCTTAATGCTTTTGCAATTTCGACTAATTGCTGTTTGCCAACGCTCAGATCTTTAACAAGAGTTTCAGGATTCACATCAAGCTTAACTTTATCCAGCATTTTTTTAGCTTCAGCAATCGTCCGGTTCCAATCGACAATTCCGCCTTGCTTAATTTCATTGCCCGCAAAAATATTTTCATAGACTGTCAGATCAGGAAATAAGGCAAGCTCCTGATAGATAATGACGATTCCTGCTTTTACGCTGTCGCTGATTGTATTGAATTGCTGCACAGTGCCCTCAAATACAATATCCCCCTGATAGGTGCCATAAGGATAAACACCGCTGAGTACTTTCATCAAAGTGGATTTGCCCGCTCCATTTTCACCAATTAAACAGTGAATTTCGCCTTTTCCCACCTTGAAATTGACATTGCTGAGCGCTTTAACACCTGTGAATTCCTTGGAAATCCCGTGCATTTCCAAAATATTTTCGCTCATTATGACTCCCTCCTTAGCCAAAAAGCTATTCAGAAGGAGAAATAGTGATAGACGCCTCTATCACTATTTCTCGTCCATTATTAATTAAAGCCCTGTAAATTCATCTGCTTTATAGTATTCAGAATCAATCAGTTCTTTCTTCACGTTGTCTTTGTCGACAACAATTACATCTGTTTGCTTCGCTTTCACTTCAATCTTCCCGTTATCGTAAGAACCTGTTGTCTCAGGGTCTTTGTCTTCAAGGATTTCAATAGCCATGCCCATTGCATCTTTTACAAGAGTACGAACATCCTTGAATACTGTCATGGATTGCTTTTCATCAATCACATACTGAATGGAAGCTTTCTCAGCATCCTGACCTGTTACAAGGTAGCTGGATACTGCGCTGTCTGTTCCAAAAACATCTGCAATGGAACGCGCAGTTCCGTCGTTCGGAGCAAGAATAGCCACATCGCCCTTCATATCGTCAGAAGCAGCTGTCAAATGCGTTTGAGCTTTGTTCTTCGCTTCGTTTGGATCCCAGTTTGTTGTCACCTGGCCAATAATTTTGCTCAGCTGGTCACGGGACAGATCAGCTGTATCTTTCAAAGCTTCGGCTTCGCTTGAGTTAGCAATCTTGAATGTGCCATCTGCAACCTTAGGCTGAAGCACACTCCATGCTCCCTGGAAGAATAAGAAAGCATTGTTATCAGAAGCTGCGCCGGCGTATAGGTACAGAGGCACGTCCTTGCCCTTTGCGTTGTCGATCAGGTATTGCGCCTGAGCAGCTCCTACAGCAAGGCTGTCAAATGTTACATAATAATCAATTGCATCTGTGTTCGTAATTAAACGATCATAAGAAATGACTTTTACACCATCTTTTTTTGCTGCTTCAACCGCTGCAGCAGCTGCATCTCCATCCTGCGGACAGATAATCAGCACATCAATTCCTTTGTTCAGCAAAGTCTCAACATTTTCTTTTTCCTTAGCTGAAGATCCCTGGCTAAACAAAATTTCAGTTGTATATTCTGTTCCTTTTAACGCGTCTTTAAATCTTTGCTCATCCTGAACCCATCTTGGTTCATCCTTCGTTGGCAATACAATTCCCACACTTACTTCACTGCTGCCGCCACCAGTGCCCTGGCTGCATCCTGCTGCAATAATGGCAAAAATCATCAGCATTAGAGAAATGACTTTCCATTTTCTTTTCATTCTTTTCCCCCTTATAATGGATAAAAATTACTTGCCTACAAGAAAATTATATCTTTATTACTAGTTGATGAAAGCGTTATCACTAGCACTCTTTTAATATTATCTGTAAATTTTTATTCTTCCAATTAATCATGGATTCCGCTGGTTATCCTTATGGATACTGACTGGCGGATCTTTCTTTCCAGACGAAGGCTCCCTTCGTCCGCCGAATTCTTTCAGACAAAAAAATGGCAGCCTTCAAAGGCCGCCTGTGTAAAAAGGCCCCCACGAGAGCCTTTTGCCATATTAAGATTTCAGCCTTCCAACCAGTGTCTGCAGCTGTTCAGCTCTCAAGCTAAGATGTTCGGCAAATGCAGCAATTTCTTCTATAGAAGATAACTATTCTTCAGATGATGCAGCCACATTTTGCGACGCTGCAGATGATTCCTTTGATATCATAGCTATATTTTTTCGTCTGCTCGGCACACAAAAAATGCGCTAATCCAAAGATCAGCGCATTTATATTTATAAAGCTTCACCCTCCGTTTGTTTCTTACCCGGAGCAAACCACCCAAGCAGTGCAATGGCCACCAGTACGCCATAGAAGACGATTGTCCAGCCTGTACTATGAGGAAAATGATGATCAAGGACACCAATATCCTCATGGGCAAGTGTGATAACAGCAAGCTTGACACCAACCCAGGCGACAATCGCATAAGCCGTTGTTTCCAATGCGGGCCGTTTGCCAAGCAGCTTCACAAACCAGGTTGCCGCGAACTTGATCAGGATCAGTCCGGCAATCCCGCCTAAAACGACGACAATAAACTGGCCTCCATCCATGCCGCCGAAATCATCAAGCGGTGAATCCGGCAGTCCAAGTGCCAGTGCAACAGCCGCAAGAATCGAATCGATGGCAAAGGCAAGATCCGCTAATGCAATCTTTCCTACAGTAGGCCAAAATCCTTTCCCGGCTGCGTCTTTCTTCACATCCTCGCGAATATTTTTATTTTCTTTACCGAACTTGGCCTTAATCACATGTTTTAAGCCAAGGTACAATAGATAGGCCGCTCCAATGGCCTGTATCTGCCAGACGTTTGCAATAAAAGATATGGCAAACAGCGCACCAAATCGGAAAACAAATGCCATAATGATTCCATAATTGATTGCCCTTTTCTTCTCATCTTCCGGTAAATGCTTGGCAATGACTGCCAGAACAAGGGCATTGTCCGCCGACAGCAATCCTTCCAGTCCAATTAATATCAATAACGCCCAGGCATACTCGAGCCAAATAGACTCCATCCGCGACACTCCTTTCATCAGCAGCATGTTCTTTGTTGATAAGTATAGATTCCCCAAAAATGCGGCAGGAAACCTTAAAAATATATAATAAAATGGCGCCCTATTTTCAGGACGCCATTCGCAAAAACTAATTATTAAAATCAAAAAGCCCCGGCGCATGCTCATTCGGCATATCAGGCATTTCAGGAACTGGATAGCCTTTTGGCGGTTCTACCACAGCAAGGTCTCCGCCATTCCTGCTTGGAGTGGTCCCCTGGAAAACCTCACCGATTCGGGTATCATCCAGCCTGAATTTAAATTGTGCATCCCTTCACCGTTCTAAATAAACAGGCGGCTGCACCTTTCTGCAAAAAAAGATGCCGTCATAATGCTTTTGAGGATAAATGGAAATCGGCAGCTGTCCCATCATCCCGGCCTCAAGGAGCTGCCATCTTCGCTTCATCCAATTGCGCTCCGGCAGTCCTTTATCACATAAAGGCACAAAGCTGTCATGCCGGCAAGCCTTCATAAGCAAACTTTCCAAATGCTTATTTTTGGAGGCGTCAATGTAAAAACGAACCCTTAGGAGGGAAGCAAACTCACCCTCTCCTGCATAAAACCCTAGTGAATAAACTTTATCACTATATCCGCTGCTCGACAGGAGCTGTCCGACAGTCGAAATTCCCAAAAGGCTTGAAGTCAGTGTTTTGCTTTTTCTAATATGAAAATTATGTGCCCAGACAATGACCTTTTCACCCTTGAAATGCTCTTCTAATAACCACTGCAGATTGCTGAACATATTTGTTCCCCGCATGACACCAGATGTCATCCAGCTTTTTGTATTGATTTCCAGCCACTTCAGCCGATTTTTCAGCCCTTGTTCAATAACCTTCAGGATCTCTTCTCTTTCCAGATCAGCTTCACTCACCCTGCTTGCAAAAAGCTCCAGGCACAATTGGTATAAACCCATGCACATTCGTATCTTTTCTATGACCACTTTTGGTATTTTGGCCTGTCCTCTAATCTCCTCATCGATTTCAAAGAATACGGTTTCTGCCCGATTGATTGAAGAAATCATTTCTTCGTCAGCGTGGAGTTTGAGCCAGTCCAGCATACGATGAGAGACCTGCTGATATGCAGGCTGAATATCCATTCCTGCAATATGAAGGCCATCTGCCCAGGACTCCTGGAATAAAGGAAGCATCTCTTCGTTATGAAAAATATCAAGAAGACTGTGCTGAATCTGTTCTTTAACAGGCAGGTCTTTCAGCAATCTTCTGCTTAATACCGCTTCAAGCAAGCCACTCTCCAATACAACAGCATTAAATCCATGGACTTCATGCAAATACTTAATCATCTTCACTTTGGTTTTATAAAAATCTCCGATCCCATGGCTGCTCTCTCCCAGCAGCACAATCCTTTTCCCCTCAACATATCGATCCATACAGGAGAAATCTTGTGGATCTGTTATTTCACAGCTCTTGCCGGCTATTTGATCTATCCAGAGTGATTTTGTTTTTCGAGTTATGAAGTTCATTAACAAGCCTCCAACTTGTGTCCAAATATGACTATACCTATTAATACGTTTTGGAAATAAATTGGTTTCACCTATTCATATACTTGGCAAAAGGAGCCTTCGAAAAGGTAAAATATATTGATACCATTCGCAAAAGAAACGGGGAGACTATTAAAAAACTGCTGAGGTTGGCTTTAATAGTCGGCGGAGTCATCTTGTTGAATAGCGGCGGAGGCCATTAATGTGAGGGGTTATGTATTCTTAACCATTTCAATCGCTGGGGAGATCTTTGCCACTGCCCCGCTCAAATTGTCGGATGGATTAACCGTGCTGCTTCCGACTGCAGGAGACGTGTTCGGCTATGTACTTTCATTTTATTGCTTATCATTATGTATTATAAACGTTCCATTAAGCCTGGCTTATGCCATTTGGTCTGGGGCATGAACTGCTTTAACAGCTTTGATAGGCGCCATTATTTGGGAAGAAGCTTTTAACAGCCTTAAGATAGTCGGAATTTTGCTGATTATAGGCGGGATCATTCTATTGAATTCATCCCACAGTACAGAAACTGCAAAAGAGCCTTCACACTGAGGCTCTTTTTCACTTCCCATGCTTAATTTATACGTTTACTGCTTTATCTAATATCTTTTAAGGCCCTTAACGTCTTATCCCGTATCTGAACTCGATTGACATAATCCTTTGCAACTAGTTCGGTATAAAGTAAGTCAAAGAGCAGGAAAAGCGGCAAAGTTGGAGAGATGTTCTGCCCCATATGCATACTGCTTTTCCCCATAACGAGAAGGGATAAATCTGCTAACTTGGACAACTCAGATGTTTTATCACTTGTGATGACAAGGATTGATGCTCCTTGCTTCTTGGCCATTTTAATTGCGTCTATGACTTCTTTTGTATTTCCAGAAACAGATATTCCAATGATAAGGCTGCTGTCTGAACATAATGCAGCATCCATCACGGCTTGATGGGGGTCAGTAATCGATTCAACCTGAATCCCAATCCGGAAAAACTTCCATTTGAACTCCTGTGCTGCAATTCCTGAGTTGCCAATGCCGTATACATGCACTTTCTTTGCATCAGTTAAAAGTGAAACGGCTTGCTGAATATCTAAATAAGTCATTTTCCGAAAAGTCGTTTCGATAATCTCCAAATGATTCTGATAGAGATTGGAAAAATAATCAATCTCCTTGATATCACTGGACACAGTCGGTTTGTTCTTTAAATCAATATATCTTTTTAATTCATGCTTAAATTCATTAAAACCTGAAAAAGAGATTTTCTGACAAAAACGGGTGATTGTAGCAGGGGAAATATGAATTTTTTTAGCAATTTGATTAATCGACAATTGGCTGATTTCATCCGGATTTTCGATTATATACTTTGCCAATTCCGACTCAGAGCTTGTGAATTTTTCCATGGTGCATGCTATTCCATGCAGAAGGTTCTCACCGAGATACTCCATATTCTTTCTCCTCTTTTAGATAATCCATATGTCCATTATACAAGATGATAACCTTATTTTTGTTCTAAGGACAAAAAACTATGAAATACCCGTAACTAGCTCTAATAAAGCAAAAAGCTGAAAATAACCCAGTCTAGAGCCTGGGTTATTTTCAGCCGAACCTACTTTTGCAAAGCATCAACAAATCTCTTCGTGATAATCTGCGGTCTGGTAATCGCCCCGCCTACCACAACCGAGTGAACATTAAAATTTAGTACGGACCGGGCAATTTCCGGTGTTGAAACATTGCCTTCTGCCAACACTTTTGCGTGACTCACTTCTTTTACAATTTGCTTGATCACAGCATACTCATGATCATCGATTTTCAATCCTTTTGTCTCTTCTGTATATCCGTATAATGTGGGTGCCACAATATCAAACCCCAGCTTATCAGCAAAAATGGCTTCTTCCACTGAAGAGACATCTGCCATCAGCAGAATATGAGGATACTTTGATCTAACTTCCTGATAAAATACTTCCAGACTCTTTCCATCCGGACGGATCCGGTTCGTTGCATCTGTAGCAATGATTTCAGCACCCGTATCAGCTATAGCATCTATCTCTTTCAAGGTTGGTGTAATAAAGACAGGATGGTCGTTATATACCTGTTTGATGATGCCGATCACCGGAAGATCGACTTGTTTTTTTATTTCCCGAATATCAGAGACGGAGTTAGCCCGGATGCCAACGGCCCCTCCCTCCTTTGCAGCCAGTGCCATACGTCCCATAATGAAGGAGCTATGAAGCGGTTCTCCTTCTAAAGCCTGGCAGGATACAATTAATCCGTTTTTAATCTGTCCGAGCACTTGATGCATTTAAAACACGTCCTTATTATTTATTACTGACCTAAATACTCTTCTACTTCGTTTTTTACTATGGTGACTTGAGGTCCATAAATAATTTGTACACCCGTACCCTTTTTCACAATTCCTTTTGATCCAGTTTGTTTAATGATATTGTCTTTTACCAGGGAATCATCTTTAACAGTTACCCGGAGACGCGTCGCGCAGCAATCAACAATATCAATATTATTTGTTCCGCCCAATCCTTCTACAATTGTTTTGGCACGGTCTGTAGCTGAAACTTGCTCTGCTGCCTGTTCTTCGTCTTCTCGTCCAAGAACTTTGAAGTTCTTTTTTCTGATTAAGAATTTAAAGGTAAAGTAGTATAGGAAGAACCATGGAATACCCACCATCAACACATATGGCCAATTTGTTTTATCGGCACCTTGAAGAATTCCAAATAAAATGAAATCGATGAATCCTCCTGAGAAGGTTTGACCGACAGTAATATTGAAAATGTCTGCCATCATAAAAGCAAAACCATCGAAAATAGCATGCACTAAATACAGAAGAGGTGCCACGAACAAGAAGCTAAATTCAAGCGGTTCTGTGATACCAGTCAGGAATGATGTCAACGCTGCTGAAAGCAAAATACCTGCTACCACTTTTCTGTTTTTCTTTTTAGAGCAATGGTAGATGGCCAATGCAGCTCCCGGCAGGCCAAACATCATAGTAATAAAACGGCCTGACATGAACCTTGATACGCCTTCATAATATTGCTCAGTCGAAGGGTCACCAAGCTGGGCAAAAAAGATATTCTGTGTACCGCTGACCAGTTTCCCACCAATCTCCAGCGTTCCGCCCAGAGCCGTTTGCCAGAATGGCAGATAGAAAATATGATGCAACCCCAACGGTCCGAGCATACGCAAAATAAATCCGTAAAATAGAGTTCCGATTTCACCGGTGCCTGTAACCACCGACCCCAGACCATTGATCATAGCCTGGAAATATGGCCATATTATAAATAGAATCACTCCTGCAAAAATCGAAGCAAATGAAACGACAATAGGAATAAAGCGAGATCCTCCAAAGAATCCTAACACTTGAGGCAGCTGAATTTTATTGTATTTATTATGCAGGGCAGCAGCTGTTATCCCGACGATAATCCCGCCAAATACCCCCGTTTCCAAAGTCTGAATCCCAACAGCCATTCCTTGACCGGCTCCTGCCAAATTATCCTTCACCAAGTCTCCGGTTAATGAAAGCAGTGCACTAATGGTGCTGTTCATAACAAAATAACCTATCATGGCTGCCAATCCAGCCGTTGCTTTATCTGAACGTGCTAAACCGATCGCTACCCCTACCGCAAATATGATCGGCAAGTTGGCAAATACAATCGAACCTGCCGCACTCATAATTGTAAAAATAGCCTGTAGCCAGCTAATATCTAAAAACGGATAAGCTGAAACCGTATTCGGGTTAGACAGCGCTCCGCCAATTCCTAATAACAGACCTGCTGCCGGCAAAACGGCTATTGGCAGCATAAATGATTTACCAAATTGCTGTGCCTTTTCAAAAGCTTTTTTCATTGATACTGACCCCCTTTATCTTGATGAGAAGCTTTACTGCTTTATCCTTCTATCCGTATCATATATTCACAGCTACAGCAGTTCAATGAGATTGAAACCGTTTTCAATCCTTTTCATCTTTCTCCCAATAATGCTGAAAATACGTTCATCTTAGATCAGATGTCTACTTTTCTTTCATTCTTGGTAATAGAATAATAATTACGTGAATTTTTATCCTCTGAAATAATTGGGGCTCTTTTAAGAATTAGTCCATTGAAACAAAAAAATATTTCTTTTGATGGATGATCATCGATCTGGCTGAAAAAGGGAATCTAAGGATTATTGGACTAGCAGTTAGAGCAGCCATAATTTTACCGCAGAAAGCTTGTCTGTGAACTAGAAGAAAAATAGAATGGGGATTACTTTGAGAGTAACTGCTGCCGCTCAGACATAGAGCATTATCAGCTAGGCTATATTGACATTAATGGAAAGTAACCCTCCAAAAAGAAATTTCACATATAACTTTTTATTCAAGAGTTTGCATGGTTTATAAAATAGAATGAACCCTGACCCGCCAAATCATATGATGAGCCCCTTTACCCCAATAATTCTTTAACAGATATTCCGGTTCACCAAACTTCTTTTTCCAGATCTTTTGTGATTGTTTATAGCCCGAATCCAGACAGAACTCTTCCACACCCTTATTCTTTAGAGTCACATACATCTCATTTAGCAATTGATTGCAAATGCCTGAATTTTGATAGTCAGGATGCACAAATACTGTACCCACTTCATAAAGACCCTTAAGTGCCCCTTCCGTACTTTTGTTTATAAGCTCACTTGCCGGGCCGTATTCCATAGTGCCGATGATTTTATCACCAGCTAAAGCAATTAAAAAAAATCTATCTTGACCGCCGCTTATCAGATCGCGATGCAGATAGCTATTCTTGGCTTCTATCTCTTCTTCCATGTCTTCCTGCAGATCCCCTATACCTTCTTTATGAAATGTATCGGTAATCACTGTCCTGAAGAAATGATTCAGCTCTGCCATATCCGCTGCCTTTGGTCTTCCTATCAGAACTCTAAGCATTTTACACTCTCCCTTTCCTTTAACTTGCCTGGCATAATCAAAATGCCCCCTAAATTAAGGGGGCACTCTATGCAGATGAACATACTGAATTTAATAGGCCGAATGTCCTTTTGAAATGAATCATCAGTCACCGCCGCCTCCGCAGCTGCCTCCTCCATCTCCTCCGAAACTATCACAGTTATCCGAGCTGCTGCTGTAATCTCCTATATAATGATGGGAGGAGGAATCCCCGCTATCATAAGTACGTTTTGATGTTTTGGAACCACTAATACCAATCACGATAATAAGAAGCAAAACCATAATAATTATTCCTGACATGTCCATCACCCCTTATTTTTATATACGGATGAGGGTTTGGTTGGTTTCAGAAAATTTACAATATTTTTCCCTTTATTAAATTCCAGCAAGCATTGCCGAAAAAACTAGTAAGATGCTTTTGATTAAATAGAAAATGAGGATTTTAAAATGAAAGAAATACTGGTCTACAGATATGAAGATGTCATTCACGCCCCCATTGATCTGGTTTTTAAATACGTGGATGATGATGAAAAAATAAAGCTTTGGAATACCATGCTGATCGAAAATATTTATGACAATGAGGAAAATAAACCAGTCCCGGAGCCTGGGACTAAGTTTGTCACCGTTCAGAAACTGGATAAAAAAATCATCAAAATTGATTCCGAGCTGATCGAATATGAGGCTCCCTATAAAGTGGTTATGCACTCCCATTCCAAAGAAGGATTAAGCATTTCAAGGTACCTCTTATCAAGGGAGCATGACGGGACGCGCCTGATTGTAGAAGCAAGCCTGATTCCGAGCAGCCTCTTTTATAAGCTGACAACCAAAGTTTTAGGCTGGACGGCTAAATTTGTGTTTGAAGAGCAATACCAGAACTTGAAGAAATATGTTGAGAATGAAGCGGAAGATGATTGAAAAAAGGTGTCCTCAAACGGGACACCTTTTACCTATTTACTCTTCCTTTTCAACCCATTTATCATCATCATTCTTCTCATATTTCTTCTTCACTGCACTCCAGGCCACCTTAAAGGCCGTTTCTTCTTCGTCATACTCTTCACTTGCAGAATTAAACGCTTCCTTAAAGATTTCCTGGGCGTGATGCGGAAGATTGTCTTTAACGGAGTCTGGCAGATCGCTTAGTTTATCGTATGGCATTTTCGTTTCCTCCCCTGCACAAGTACTTATATGTATTTTTCCTGATTATGTTTGTTTTAAACACAGACAAGAATACCCCTTATACAGAAAAGCTAATCGGCTGCCCGTCCATCGCTTAAATCCAATCTTTCACATAAGCCACTAATCCGATCACAGAACCAATTGCTGCGCCAAAAAGTACATAATAACGGGTTTGGAGCTGCGCGAGCTTTTTCGTCAACCTAATCCCTCCTGAACTTTGTTTCCAGATTCTACGTTTTTTTCTGGAAAAGGTTTCAATTTTACCATAAAATATTCTAATCCTGAATCGGCAGCACCGTCGAATCTTTTATTTCCCTCAGCGCAAGGCTGGTCTGTATTTTCGTAATCCCCAATTCATTCAGCTTCCTGATGAACATCTCCAGCCCCTTGCGATCCTTGCACGCCACTTTCAATAGATAATCATACTCCCCTGTTAAACAATGACATTCTAAAACTTCCTTCATGGATTCCAGCGTCCTTTCAAGAGATGCCAGTTTTTCCGCCTGGTGCATATTGGTGCTCATAAACACGAAGCATAATAAATCAAAGCCCAGCTTCTCATGGCTTAGAATAGCGACATGCTCCTGGATATACCCTTCCGCTTCCAGCCTCTTAATTCTCGCATGCACAGCCGGAGCCGAAAGATTCACCCTTTTCGACAGTTCCAGGTTGCTAATCCGCGCATCCTTTTGAAGCAAATCCAAGATTTTTATATCCAGGTGATCCAGTACCCTACTTACAATCGATTCCACTGTCCATCCACCCTTTTCAATTATTCCAAATCCTTTTCAAATCACATGCCAAAACTGAATTTTTTATATTAATAATCTAATATACTTTTAATTATTTTGAATTAACTTTATTATACAAAATTATCTTTTGTTTAATATAAAAAATGTTAAAATTATTCATATAAACAATGTCATTGTGCACAATGGCTCTGAAAAGGGGCTAAATGACGTGAAATATTATCTTCTCCTTTTATTAACAAGCTTACTTTGGGGCGGAAATTTTATTGTTGGAAAAACGCTTGTGGACCACGCATCTCCTACTACCTTAACCATTTTAAGATGGACCATCGCCATTATCTGTCTCGTCCCTCTTGTCTGGCATAAAGAGAAACGGCTGCTGCCGCCTAAAAAAGCCTTTCTGCCATTATTTCTGATGGGCATCACAGGGGTAGCTTTATTTCAGGCACTGCAATTCATGGCACTGGAAAAAACATCGGCCACCAGCGTTGGCTTAATCTCTACATTAAATATGTTTTCCATTGCTGGCTTCTCTTTCATTTTTCTAAAGGAAAAAATAAACACACTGCAGCTCATGTCCATGTTCGTTTCATTGTTTGGCGTCCTGCTGGTCCTTTCAAAAGGCAGCCTGGAAATGCTGGTCTTACTGCAGTTTAATATCGGAGATCTTTATATGATAGCTGCAGTCGGCATGTGGGGAATCTATTCAGTCTGCAGCAAATGGGCCATGTCTTTCGTTTCACCAATGATGTCCATTCTTTACTCAGGCATATTTGGCCTCCTGGTGCTCCTGCCATTTGGAACTGCTGATTTCACTGTTACAGATGTCACTGCTTCCTTTCTTTTATCCATTCTGTATACAGGACTAATTTCAACAGTCCTATGCATGGTGCTCTGGAACATAGGGATCAGCCAGCTTGGAGCAAGCACTTCAGGCCTGTTCCTAAACTTTAATCCGATTTTCACAGCCCTCTTAGCTTTTATCTTCTTGGGAGAGGTCATGAACTGGATACAAGCCACCGGAAGCATCATTGTCATTGCGGGTTGTTTCTTATTCTCGGCACTTAAAACCAGGCCAGGAAAAACACCAAGAAAAATTCCTGCACCAGTGTTCAAGAGCGGGACAGAGGGACAGGTTCCTCGTACCAGTTGAAAATTGGGGACAGAATACCTGTCCCCTTGTCCCACATTTTAATGAGGAATTGAATGCATGGCTAAATAAATAGCCATAAATAAACTCAGCCCGCACAGCAAAATCAAACTCGCATAAAAAACCTTTCTCCAAAATTCGCCTATGTAATAGATGCTTACTAGAAAATAATAAATTAATGCACATCCAAAAATAAACAGAAGAAATTCTTTTGTTTCTTCCTTTGATGGCAGTGGGGTCGTCACATTTGTTAAAGCCATACCACCGAAAATAAATAGGCCTATGCCATATAATAAATTTTTCAGGCTTACTTCTTTTTTATCATTTTTAGTTTTCAAGATTCCTCCTCCCCTCAATTAATGGTACGAATTCCCAAAGATAAAGTTTCACCCAATGTTACTTTTCTGCATTTCTCTAACAGACATAGCATATAAATTAGCAGACTTATTAACTCTAATATTTATATATCTAATAAGGGGGTGCTGAACGCGATGCAGTTTGCACCCCTAATTAATATTTTCTTGGGTTAACATGTTTGCAGAATTTCTTAATACAATTCCTTTAGAGGTGATAAAAAGTGCCAAGAGTACAATATACCGACAGCGATGTGGCTTTAATGGCAAGGATGATGAGAGCAGAGGCAGAAGGTGAAGGAAAACTGGGGATGCTGATGGTTGGGAATGTAATCGTCAACCGCCGAAAAGCGAATTGCCTCGATTTTGAAGGCTTAAGGACCATCCGGCAAGTCATTTTCCAGGTGCAGGGAGGAAATTATTCTTTTGAAGCTGTACAAAAAGGGAATGTCTTTTACAACAGGGCACGAGGTGTGGAAAAGAGATTGGCCAAACAAACCTTAGACTTTTGGAGACAGCACCCTTCCAAGTTTGCTCTATGGTATTTCAATCCGTACGCTGCATGTCCGCCAACATGGTACGATCAGCCGTTCTCCGGACAGTTCAAACAGCATTGCTATTATGAGCCAAAGGCAAATACATGTGAAGGCGCATATATTTGGTAACATGACCCCCACCTATTGTGGGGGTATTAGTTAATTCCTATCTGTTTTTTCAAGGGCATCTGAATAATAATTATCTATAACCAGCATGGGTTCCTGTATAGATTTCAGGATCTTTTCTATATCGACAGACTCCTTTTCTGCCTCCTTGCTGACATTTCGATACACAGAAATAACTGCATCCATTTTTTCTTTTTCTTCATCACTTATCTGATATGACCGGTTCTCCAGAAACCTATTAGTCATGCCATCTATAAACATATCAACGCGAAACAAGCTGTATTGAAGCAAATTCCAGTCATCGATCTCATCCTCCATATGCAAAGTGGACATACGGGACAAATAGGAGTAAATACTCCTGCTCTCACTGCTCACAACCCTCCATGTGTCAAACAACTCCGCATTCCTGTCATCTTCTTGTTCAATAGGTATCCTTGTGAATTCCTCCAGCCTGTAAGCCAGATTATCTCCAATTGCAGATATTGACCGCAAATGCTGATAATTACGTTCCTGACTTTGCTTCATATGATTTCTGTAACCGAGATTTATAAAAGTGCTATATACTATATAGGACAATAATAAGGTTATTATAATTCTCTTTAAATACTTTTTCGTATTCCTCTTCTTCATGGAATCCTCCCCTGTAACTACTCCTTCACAAAAAAAGCCGCCCTCTGGCAGCTGAACTAATTGGCAAAATTCATTAACACTGCTCCCCAATAAAGAAAACTCATAGTCAGAAAAACGAATGCAAATGTAGCTATTGCTTTTGGCAATTTACCATATGTATAGATCAATGCACACCCCATTACAATATGGATAATAGGAAAAGGATTAAGTCCATTTTTCCACCTCTTTCCTAATGGTATCATCTTTAGAAGTGGTAAGTAAACCCAAAATACAAATCTGAAAAGGCTGTGATTTAACAGCCAATAAAATTCCCTCTTATTTCTTTACACACTCTTCTTCAGGCTTCATGTAAACCTGCTTCCACCCCTCATTTCCCGATTTACGGAATTGGGCGATCTCTATGTCGGTCCCATTGGTTAAAACCGCAAATATAATGCAATAATCAGCTTCGTCTTTACCATGAAAATAAATACTCTTAATGTATTCATTTCTAATCGCTGGGTAAATATGCTGTATTAAATGGCACCAATGTCCATACTTCACCTCAACAACCGCTTCCCCATCATGATTCCATCCATGATAAGGCGCACACAGAAAATCCTCCTCTATTCTGCTCATCTCGGAAATCCGAAAACCCTCCTGTTCCTTTACAAGACTGATAAAGCCATAAGAATATCCGAAGTACTCAGCTTTCTTGCCTTCAGCCCCTTCAATTGTTTCAATTTCATAAAAGAATCTAATACCCCGCTTTCTATCCGGAACTCGGCATAGCTTTATTAAACTTGTATGCCCGATCCCGGAAAACGTTTGAACATACCCTTCATAGCTTAATTTATTCTGGTATTCCTGAGACAATAAGTTATAAGCAATTGGAAATGGAAGTTTTGCCTGGCCTATAGTGCCGCACCCTCTGCCGTATATATTTTCAGCTTCCCGTAAAATACTGAAGTAGTTGAGAACCGTGTCTTCAGGGGTTAAGGTTAATTGAGGAGGAACCTTGATTTGGTCGGGAGTTTTGTCATAGAAGGGAGCAAAGAAATCCCAGTTGCTAAACCTTAGATTTAACGCTCTTAAGCAGGACGGGCGGAAATATTTTTGATGATAGGCTTCTATATCTTTTTGGTTTAGTCTAAACATATTCATCACCCCAGTTTCAGTTTATGGGTGATGGATGGATTGGTGTATAGTCATATTCTTGGGGTTCCAAGTAATTCATGAGTTTCGGACAAACATAGGAAAACCTTCTAGTCCCATCAAATTCCTCAAACATCCATAAGATACACGCCACCCATTAACACAATCCAGATGAGAACTGGCAAACATAATGATTTCAAAGCATTGCTCCAGCCGCCGATTTGTTTACGGCGTAAAAGGTTGTCCGTAACAAAAAATAATACAGCTGCAGCTAAACTTAATCCAAGCAAAATTAATCCAAAAAGCAAGTGAAGGAATAATGAAATATAGAATTCCAATTTCCTGTTTGTTTTGTTGGAAATAAAAATGGCTATGTAATCACTAATGAGAGAAGTTACTGTGCCATAAACCAAAATGACTGGGAAGCTGTACAGAAGATAGAAGGGAATGGACATAGTAGCTCCCTGAAAATACTCACCAGCTGAATTAACTTCTCCGGCAAACGGATCCGCTGCAATCAGACCTAACATAACGGAGAACAAAGACCCTGTTATAGATGCAGCTATTATTTTTCTTGCAAACATTTGACTGATACTGTATTTGATACGAAATCATTCCCCAATAAGAAATTGTAAAAACGCATGGATAATACATGCGACCTTTTCACCAAGTGTAAAAAGCAACAAAGACAATAAAAAATGAAGCAGCAAAATTTAGAACCCCATACTGCTTTCTGCCTTTCATAAACTCATCCGTCCCTATCACCATCACAAACAAGCTTAACAAAAACAAATTAAGGGGCATCCACTCAAAGCTTTTAGTAATTAACATATAAAGTGCTAACGGAATAATAACAACAGACAAAACTATTCGTAATATTTTTATCAAAGGTTATCCTCCTACTCCGCTACAAAAATTTTTAAATACCTTCCTATACATATTAAAAACCAATATTCATCTTCCTTCAAATAAAATGGAAATTTTTATAGAATTTTTATATCACTTTATGATATATTACTTTTAGATATATCATAAAGTGATATAAAGTAGGTGCTGGAATGAAATCTTTAGAACAGTTAACTGATTCCGTCTTTTATATTATGGCCGCCTTTACTGAGCCACGGCATGGCTATGCAGTGATGAGCCTTGTTGAAAAGATAACACATGGCGAGGTGAATATTGGTCCGGCGTCTCTATATACGATAATCAAAAAGCTGATCAAACAGGAGTATGTAGAGCTATTCGATGATACCACTTCGAGGAGGAAAGTTTACGTACTGACAGAAAAGGGCCGTGAAATTCTTCGAACTGACATTGAAAGGAGAAAAACGATGGTGCACTTTGCGGAAGATGGATTAAATAAAGGGAGAGAGTACAATGAAGAAGACATATAAAATTTCAAATGGACTCGCTTTTTTTGAACAAAAGGATTTACAGATGCTGAGGGAAAAAGCTGCAGAAGGGTGGATGGCAGAATCCTTTAAAGGCGGCCTGTATACATTTACGAAGTCCACCCCGGAAGATGTGATATTCAGTATCGACTATTATGAATTAACACCAGAAGACGAAGAGGAATACTATGAATTATTTGCATCTTCCGGCTGGAAACATGTCTGCTCACATACAGGAATTCATCTGTTTAAAGCAGCTCCCGGCACACCGCCTATTTATAGTGATGCCGCATCTAAAACAGATCAGGTAAAACGATCATCTAAACCCGTATACATAGTAACTATTGCTGTCTTCCTGTTTACGATTATTACTCTTGCATTCATGAAATTGACAGAGGGATCCCTCCATCTGGCAGGCAAAATAGGATTCTTTATCTCTATTGTTTTCTTTATCCCGATGCTTATGACATCCATGGCGATCTTCATACAGCTGTTAAAAGCACAAAAACTCAGCAAAAACTAAAGGAGAGTTTTCAATGAGTAAAATTTTTACACCTTTTCATACGTGCTTATTAGGCATTGCTCTCTTAATGGGCTTCTCTTTTACTTCCCATGCAGATAAATCCTTCTCCATTGGGTTAGTGGCCGGAAGTGCTTTTATCGTTCTCTTTATCCATGAACTCGGCCATGTCATTGGCGGAAAGCTTGCAGGCTACAGATTTTTATTTTTGACAGTCGGGCCTGTCACAATCGAAAAGAACCCTGCTTTAAAAATAGTACCAAACCAAAGCTGGATTGCCTTTGGTGGATTGGCCAGCTGTTTGCCTTCTGAAATTGACTTAACGAAAATGGTTAAGAAGCACAAATGGTTCGTTGCAGGCGGTCCTCTTTTTACTTTACTTGCATTTATAATCAGTCTATTCTATTGGTCTGTAACAAAGGCCGAGATGGCTATGATGCTTACAGCATTGAACTTGGCCATTTTTTTCACAACCGCCATCCCCTTTAAAGGGACGTTTAACTCGGATGGCAGTGTTTTTCTGCTTCTGCATAAAGGCGGCAAAAAGGCAGAGACCTATCTCGCCGGGCTTATCTTATTAAAAGAAATGATGTCACCGCGAAGCCCAAGCGACTGGGATGAACAGTTAATCCAGGAAGCATATAAAACAGAAGCTTCACCCGAGGCCATGACAACCGCATTCCTGCTATTCTACTACCACCTCATGAATGGCAATTATGAGCAAGCCTCAGAGTCAATTGCAGCATTCAAAGAACTTCCTATAAATCGCAAAACAAAATTCCGTCTGCAGTTTGCTTCACATATCCGGCAAATCGACTCATTCCTGTCACCAGAACCCGATCTTACTTTAATAAAAAACCTGCATAAACAGATGTCGGCAATAGATAAGGTCAGCTACAAAAGAAGCGAAGCCATTTTGGCTTATTTAATCGGAAATACAGAAAAGGCATATTCACTTCTTGATGACGTGATGAGGACCTGCAGACAAGGAAGTACACAATACGGTTATTTCCACGCAGAACTAATGCTTACAGGGATAGTCAGAAAACGTATGGACAGCCCTACTGCAAAAGAATGCCGGATAATATAAATATAAAAAAGTGCCTGCACCCACCTGCTGATAAGCAGACTGACACAGGCACTTCCCTGAATTTATTTAGGCTCTTTTCGTATAAATTGTTGTTTTTCGCTTATCAATGTTGTCCGTTGATTTCCGCTCCAGGTTGCTCGCTTTCCACGGGGCGGGCGGTGAGCCTCCTCGACGCTGCGCGTCTGTGGGGTCTCACCTGTCCCGCTACTCCCGTAGGAGTCTCGCACCTTCCACTACAATCAACTCAGTAAATATAATATAAATAGCAACAAACTTTGCGAAAACAGCCTTTATTTAACACCTTTCACAAGCTCTCTCATTGAGTTCAGCTTCGAGGTCAATTCAAAGAACCATTTTTCATCTCCAGTGGAAAGAGCAAGATCAATGAGAAAATGAATTTGTTCCTTGTTGGCCACTTTTGCCGCCGGCATTTTCTTAACCTGCTTGCTCTGCAACGGAATGATTTTGCCTTCAATGGTTTTATTATCACTCGAAATCACCTTTGTCTTAATAATTCCTTCTTCAAGGTTCTCGATATAGCCAATGATCAGTTCCCCTTCTCGGGATTTCCCCTTAATCCAATCTCCCGTTTTTAAAATGGCTTTATGGTTGGCCATCATTCAATTCACCTTCTTCGAAGAGTTTTTTGAAACTGTAACATTTTTTATTACATTTAAGCTACTGAAAGCCTGAAAGCTCCCAATTATTTTTCTTTATGGATGAGATCGACAATATCTTTTAAGGTATAGTGCTTCAAATATTCACCCAAATGTTCCTCTGCACCTAAAAAGATGCTGATCAGAACTCTTTGCATATTCGCCCCCACTACACACGCTTCATTTGAATCCGGACACTTCGGCTGAAGGGCACCTTCAGATGTAATCTTATAAATATCCCAAAGATTCACTTCACTTAAGTCCCGGGCAAAAATAAATCCGCCACCCGTTCCCTCTTTTGATTTAATAAATCCATGTTTTTTTAATAAACTCAGGACTTTTCGGATGCGGACCGGATGGACACCTGCACTTTCAGAAATCGCATCGCTCGTTGACATGCGATCCAGCTGCAGAGCGAGATAAGTTAGACTGTGAATGGCAAGAGTAAAATCGCTATTCATGGCCGGCCTCCTATATTTTCTGCTGTCATACTGTAATGTTAAGTTTTACAGATTAGCTTGTCAAGAATTCACAGCCTGGCGCTGTCTAGTTAGCCAATCTTTGCAGTTCATTGTATGAAAACGTACGAAACTTCCGAGGAAGGAAGCTGCGGATTTCATCCTCGTTAAAGCCGACCTGCAGTCTTTTTTCATCCAGAATAATCGGTCTGCGCAGCATTTGCGGGTTATCAATAATTAATTGATATAACTCTTTCAGCGGCATGGAATCTATATTCACGTTCAGTTCCTTGTAAGCCTTTGATTTAGTTGAAATAATCTCCTCAGTCCCATTCTCAGTAAGGCGAAGAATTGATTTTATTTCATCTACTGTAAGCGGCTCAGTTACAATGTTCCGTTCCACATATTCGATTTGATGTTCCTCAAGCCAAGCACGTGCTTTCCGGCAGGAACCGCAGCTGGATGATAAAAATAAATTCACCATTAAAAACACTCCCTCGATTGTTAATGATATTTTATAAATGTAATATTTTTTTTTACAGTTAATATTCAAGAGTAACTATTTTTCTTTCCTCAAAGGATATACTGTAATGATAATCATTACAGTTAAAAAAGTCAAGACCTCTTATATACAAAAAGGGCTTTCGAATTTACTTATTTGAAAGCCCTTATTCAGCATTATTCAGCTGTATTCAATTCATAATGATAAAATTGTTCATCACGCTTAAATCCCATTTTTTCATAAAGACTTTGAGCAGAGGAATTATCAGGAGCAGTACTGAGGATGATACTCACCGCCCCTGTTTCATCAGCAAGCACTTTCGCTTTGTCTATAAGCTTTTCCCCTATTCCCTGCTTCCTCGCCTCTGCATCAACATACAAGTCATTCAAGATCCAGGCCTTTTTCATAGATATTGATGAAAAAGTCGGGTAAAGCTGAGTGAAGCCAAGATACTTACCTTCATTTCGCACCACAAATATGACAGAATCTTGTTTTGTTAAGCGTTCTTTTATGTACCCAGCTGCCGCTTCTGTATTCGCTGCTTGTTTATAAAACACACGGTATAAATTAAATAAAGCGGACACTCCTTCTAAATCATCCAGTGAAGCTTGATAGATCTCCATCTTCGTTACCACCCTTTCTTCTATAATATTAATAATATTTATAAACACCAAAATAAAATAGCCCTAATTTCTTAGGGCACCAAGATATTTTTTATTTCCCGCTCCACCGAAAGAACCTCACTGCAAGAACAACAGACACAATAGAAATCCCCATCAGTACAGCCGCCTCAAATCCATATTCTGTAATAGGTGCTTCCGTCCATGTCCCTCTCAGCAATTGAATCACGTAATAAAGCGGAAGAACTTTAGCTGCGTATTGAAGAACCGTCGGCATCATCTCAAGCGGAAAGGTCGCTCCTGAGAGGAAAAGCATCAGGTTCAGAAACAGTGAACTGATTGCTGCTGCCGATTGTGTATTTTTAGCCAGCGATGTCAGGAATAAAGCAAACGGAAAAAAAGCAAGGATGCTGATCAGTAATGATAACAGCGTACTGCCGATATAAACCGGCAGAGTAAGGTCATAAAGAAGCATGCCAAAGACCATGAGAAGCAAAGCGGATATGGCAAAGATAACGGTCCCTTGAAAGGTATGGGCGGCGAGTATTTTCCATGGCTGCAGCGGTGTTGACTGATACCTTCTCAATACACCTGTTTCCCGATAATTGGTCAAAACGGTTCCGAGCGTAAAAAAGGATGTGGTTACGATGTTGACGCCTATCCATGAAGGAACAAAATATTCCGCAAAAGCCTTTTGGCTCATGTTGTTCCCGACAAACATGGAACCGAACAGCCAAATCATCACTACCGGGAAAAGGAAAGTCCAAAACACGCTCAGACGGTCTCTAAAAAACATTTTCGTTTCAAGACCGGCAAGTTTTACGATTGCGTTCATCCGATTTTCTCCTTTTCTACGTATTGGACAAATAAATCATCGAGTGATCCCTTCTCAAACTTGAAGTCCGATAGAGTTATTCCCTTTTCCTGGCAGTGAGTGAAAATGTGATAAGCTGTTGTCTGCTGATCATCACAGTACACTTTGTATTCGTCCAGATTATTTTCAACTCGTTCAACACCAGGGAGAGATTGTAGATATTCACGGCTAAGTCCTGCACTCTTAAAGGCCAGACAGTCTGCCGTCCCTTCATTCAGCAATTCATGTGGTGTATTCAGGGCTTTCAATTGACCGCTGTAGATCATTGCCACCCGATCACAAAGCTGCTCAGCTTCCTCCATATAGTGTGTGGTTACCACAATGGTGCTGCCCCTATCTCTTAACAGCCTGATCAAAGACCACATTTCTCTCCTTGCTGAAGGGTCCAGTCCCATGCTCGGTTCATCGAGAAAAAGGATTTCCGGTTCATGCAGGGTGGCTAAGGCAAGCGTTACCCGCTGTTTCCAGCCGCCTGATAAATCATCGAACTTTACGTTCATTTTTTCGTTTAAATCAAGCAAGTCTATTAAATAGTCTTTTTGCGTCTGACCTTCGTAAAAGGAAGAAAAGAGATCCAGTGCTTCTTTTACTTTCATTTTCTTCTGAATGGATGTGGCTTGAAACTGCACGCCGATTTTCTTATTTAATTCACGGAGCTGCTTGCTTGGCACAAGTCCAAGCACTTCGACCTCTCCCCCGCTTGGAATAGAAATTCCTTCAAGTATTTCAAGTGTTGTCGTTTTTCCTGCGCCGTTTGGCCCGATAATCCCAAAGATCTCACCTTTGTAAACAGTGAAAGAAAGATTTTTCACTGCCCGGGTGGCACCAAAATTTTTAGATAAATTTTTAACAGAAATGACGCTTTCCATTCGAATCCTCCTAGCATTCTACTCAATGCATTCCAAATCTTCATTTAACTTTTTTGATACGTTTTTAAAGTACAGATAAAAACCCACCCACATAATTGAATAAATTAAAACTGAAATTGCCAGGTATATGAAAAAGTGGGTGACACTAAGAGGAATCCAGCCAATAAAAAGACCTAATGCGAAGTAGACAATCGTGACCGTCAGAAAATGCAGCGCTGTCTGCATAGGCAGGCGAAGGGAGCGAATTTCAAAATAAAGTGGAGTGACGGTAAACAGCCAGCAGCAAAAAATTGAACCCAATGCATTTTTAATAAAAAGCTGTCCGTCTAATGTAGATTGATCGCCAAAAGAAACTAAACAAATGGCTGCCGCTGTAGCAATGAATCCCCCAAATAATATGCCAATCATGCTTCGAAACAAAAATGTTTTCACTTTGTTTCCCTCCTGTTCCTTTTCAATATATCTTTTATCCGGCCGACATAATGGCGTGAAGCATACTCCTTCTCCCCTGATTTGAAGTGGACACATAGTGTTCCGTTAAAAGATGGCTCGAAATGGCTCATGGCGTAAAGGTTGGCTATGACAGACTTGGATATCCTGATAAACCTGTGGGATGGGAGAGATTGTTCAAGTTCATACAATTTTTCTTTCACCTTAAAAATTCCTTCTGAAGTGGCTGCTGTAACTGCGTCGCCTTCTGATCGGAAGTAGTGGACTTCATCAGGCTTAAATAAGTGCTGGTTCTCTCCATCCTTCCCGACAATTAAGCCGGTATCATTCTTCTTGAGATACTCGAGGATTTCCTGGATGGCAGGGGTGATTTCTTTACAATGGATAGTCACAGAGGTTTCTTCATTGTGCGGATCGATGTCTAGCAGGATTTTCATGCAGCTGACTCCTCCTCTCTAAACTTTATAGATTTAGTATAGGTGGCTAATTTCCATTTGTCACCAGCATAAAGGCGACACGCCGGATGGGGACGGTAAGTGGCATTTAATCACGTCCGTCCTGCAGGCATAAAAAAACCTGAACCACTAAGGATCCAGGCGTTTTCTTGATTTTAACCGGCGCTGATGGCCGTGGAACTGCTTGAACGTGTTTAAATTTCTACATCTGCCCGATGAGGCATACAAGTCAGCGAAATAAAGGATTCTGCCCAATCTTCATCTGTATCTAAATCCGCCAAATATAAATGCCAAGAGCAGCTAATCCGATAAAAATAATAACCACATATATTAAGGTTAAATTGGTTGTGTTCTGTTTTGTTGAATTTTCGTAGTTCTCATCAGCCTTGCCTGTCAGCAGCAAAGTCGCAACCACAGCAAAAATTAAGATGACCAGAATCAGACCAAGCATTATTCCCACACTGCACACCTCTTCTTTTACATTTTAAGAACTTCCATAGCTTAATAATATCGTAAACTAACAAATAATTAACCATCAATTTGATTTTAATCGGCTTTAAGCGGCAAAGTACTATCCCATGCTCAAAGGGATTCATTATTATATCCTGGAGATAGCTTTTGGAGCCAGCAGTTTACCAACCGTTTTTTCCATAACATTCCCCTATGTATGGCGATACTTTCATTATAATAGCTGGCAAGAAAAAATATAAAAAAATTATGTTACTATTATCAAAGACTCATTTTTGAGGGAGATAAAGATGAAGAAAATTATTAGATTACTCATGGGAATAGGCTTTCTTATTTACCTGCTTGTATTAACGATACTGCTCTTTTTCATGTCGAGAGGATTCTGGTCAGACATGCCATTAATCGAATATATGAAGCAATCCTCAAACCTGGTGCCTTTTAAAACCATTGAAGGGTATCTATTGGCTATGGCCAATGAAAGCATGAATCTAATCATTCCAATAAAAAACCTTGCCGGCAATGTGGCTGCATTTTTGCCAATGGGAATTTTCCTGCCCTATTTTATTAAAAGGCTTAACAAGCTTAAACCATTTGCTTTTGCCATGAGTGTAATGATAGTTAGTGTGGAGATAATCCAGCTGGTCACAAGAAGAGGCAGTTTGGATATTGATGACTTTATTCTAAATATTATCGGAGCGTTAGTAGGGTTTGGTTTATGGAAAGCGATGACAGCCCGGAAAGCAAAGAAAAAAGTAGTGAACGTATAATCAATGCCTGTCTAACTGGTTTAGACAGGCATTTTCATCACCATGTTTTTTTAAGAATTAAGCTAAACAGCAGCAGTCCATTTATGGCCAGCATAATTACTGCCACTATAATTAAAAGGGCAATATCAGGCGCAAAGACAGAGATGGAATGCCAAGGAGAAGATGTGGTAAATGTGAAAAGAGGGATTAACATTGCTGACAGGCCAATAAATAGCAAACCTAAGAAAAGTCCTGTTCCCTTTTTAAAATATTTCCGGGTTCTGAATCTTTTCACTAAAAATATTGATAGTATAACCAGCAGCAGGATACATCCCAGCATAATGTATTGTATAGTCACACTATGATTAGGTACTTTTTCAGGCTCATCGTCATTTAATAGACTAATAATATGCTCCTTCAGATAATAAAGTCCATCTTCCTCTAATATATGATTCTTATTTGTCAGAATCACACCGCCCCAGCTGGTTCCCGGAATGTAAAAGACTTCAGCATGCGAATCAGGGGTCGAACCCGAATGCCAGATCATTTCTTTGGGAGTATCCGGGCCCGATATGCGGATTCCTAAACCATAATAACGGTCTTCTCCTGTTTGGACCTGCGGTGTCTTAAATAAATCCAAAGTTTTATCACTGATAAAATGATCCGGTCCATTCCCACTCAATAATTTTAAAAATTGGACCATATCTGCAGAACTGGCAGTAATGTAGCCGTATGGTGCCCCGGCGTTATCATAGGCTACGGAACTTTTCACCGGAAATCCAAACCAGGATTGATAACCGCTCAGATAGCCCTTCTCATAAGCACCCTCTTTATTGGCCGCAGCATATTTCATCCCTAAGGGCTCAAAAATCTGCTGTTCCATGTACTCGGCATAGGACATTCCAGTCAGTTCTTCAATCATCGCACCCAAGATTAAGAAATTGGCATTGCTGTATAGATGCTTTTCACCAGGTGCAGCAGTCAGTTCAACTTCTGACAATTTCTTGACTTGATTCTTAATAGCATCACTGCCAGTTAATTCTTTATCAGATAGTGCCAACCCATCATAGGTGCTAAAACCGCTTGTCTGCGCTAGCAATTGCGTCACTGTTATTTCGGCAGCTTTCCCATTTTTCAGTGTCAGCCAGGGAAGATATTCTTGAATGCTGGCATTCAGGCGGATGGTTCCATTGTCAGCTAATTTCATAATGGCCATTGCCGTTAATGATTTGCTTATGGAGCCAATTGTAAAAGGAGTTTGTTCTGTAACCTCCTCCTCTGATTCTCCAGTAACCCCCCATGATTTTGAAAAAAACAGTTCATTATTATGGACGAGGGCAACTGAAGCCCCTGGAACTCGATAGTCTTTCAGGTAATCCTTAATTGCCTTCTCTATTTTTGCTTCGATGTCTTCTTCAGCTGAAGCCGAATTTTCAGGCAAATAACTAAATGAAGTGAACAAGATAAGAACTAATATTATTTTTAATAAACTGGACGGCAAGACTGCCATATAACCTCTCCCTCTACCAATGTCCTTGATTCAACGGTTTGTCCTGTTGCTGGAATGCTAAAAATATCTATAGGTACTTTCCCTTTCATGATTTCATCTTACCTGTATTTGGAAATATCAATAATGAGCCTCAGCATTATTTTCAATTAGGACTTGAGATGTAATAGAAGATCGGACTCTTTTCATCAAGATGGATAATTTAGAGGATGATTGGTAAATTCGGAGGGTGAATACGGCCAAGCGCACTTTACAAGCTGGGTTTCAGGAGATGGGAGCTATAGCAGACTTGGTCAGGCTATATTAAGTACAAATAAGAGCTGCTATCTAATAAAGGATAAGACTTATAATCTTATCCCCGTTACTTCCTTATCTATTAATGAAGGTAATTCTAAAATGGATTTTAAATTAGGACTTTTTTTATAAGGCAGCATATCAATGCTTCCAATTTTAGTAGCAACATCATACTCTCCAATAATGGTGTCTAATAATATAAAGGCAGCATTTTCCCATTCTTCAAAATCAGAATCATATCCTCTGAGATATAGAACAATGTCTAAAGTATCACCATTTTTTCTGTAAGTGAAATAGACATCATCAGGCCCTAAACTTATATCCTCATATTCTATAGTGGATATATCATCAACAGCACTTTTTTGGCGAAAGGCAATTATTTTAAAGCCTTCAAGCTGGGGTGCATTTTCAACAAGGCCAATGACGTCTGGAAAGGCAGATAAGATGCCATCAGCGCTTATTATAAACTCTCTCTTTCCTTCTATAAGATCTGCACTAAATTCAAATGCTAAATCTTCATTTATCTTAGATAACTGTTTACTTAGTTTGTTGAACAATGAATTTAAATTTCCTTCTTCTAATAGATAATAGCCTTGTGAATTCTTTTCAAACCAAGTCCAGAAGTCAGTAACTGTATAGTTTCTTCCAAAGATTTTTTTGAACATAGTGTCCATCCTTTATGAGTAATTTTAATAATTATAGTCAAAGAAAAGTTAAATTTAAATCAAAATTTTGGAAACATTAGAAAGAGATTCTTTAACTGAAACTAAAATACCACTAAGAATTATTCTAAGATTGATTCAGTAAAATTTTGGGTACATTAAAATCATCATCTAGACCAAGGAGGACTTTATGAAACTGAATCTTATAATCTCGGCATCTCTATCTGCATTATTGCTTACAGCCTGCAATGATGACAAAGTAGAAAATCCGCCTGAAAATGCACCTGCTGAAAACCAAAATAATGTGACTTCCAATGAGGCTGCATTTAATTTTACGAATTTCGATCTTGAGGTGGAATACAAGGACAATAAAACCATTGATGTGGATTATGAAAATGAAAAAAACGGAATGGAGGCGGCATATCAGGATGACCTTGCTGATCAGAATTTAACATCGGATGAAGCGATGGAGAAGCTGACTCCCATTTTTGAGGGGCTGTCGTTTGATCAAAATACAGAAGATCAAGAGGTCATTAACCAGGTAAAGAACGCATTTTCAGTAGAAGACAATTACCAAAAATTCGAATTGGAAGTAAAATTCCCAGATGGGACGGAAAAAGAATATTCAGAAACGAAAACTCAATAAAAATCAGATGAGCTCAAAAGCATGCCTTTTGAGCTCATTTGACGTGCAGACCAGCTTCTCACTCACCAAAATCTGCTGTATTAGTTTATTTCGACGTATTTTCCCAAGTCTTTTGTTTACCTCAACATATACAAGTCTTCCGCTTAAGCCCGACCCGTCCCTTTGATTCCACCTTTTCAATATATTCCTTGGCTAAAGGCACTTTACAGGCTGTCTTTCCGACATCCACATGCACTTTTCCGATATGTTCAGCAACTTTCTTTGCCTCTTCATTCAATTCAGGTACATAAGTGCCTATTGAGATAACAAAGCCGTTCATCACATACCTTACTCGGTTTCTTTCTTCATGAATGGTATTTTTAACTTGTGTCAATAATGCTTTTATTTCACTTATATCAAGCTCATTATCAGGTGTAATCGATACATAATTTGAATACGTGTTCCAGCCGCAGACCGAAACCATTTCATCCTCGGATTTGATCCACTCCCGGGCCAATTCAAGAGCATACTCACTTTCCGCGGCCACCTGGGCAACTGTATACTCCGCAGCCATGTACCAATATGCCTTTTCAGCCCATCCCTGTAAAGTCTCTTTTGTCATTAGCTTCGGATTGACAGATAGTCCAGCCAGATACATTGCATCATGATTCCCTGACTCATATAATTGAAGTGCCAGCTCTTGATCCTTCTTAACAAACTTCACCAGCTTTTTCAAATCTCCAACCCTCACACCAAAAATAGGCTCCTTCGCCCCGTGATTCATAAAAGTCTTCTTCGTCTGCTCTGTACCAAGCTCCTCAAGCCTTTGCATGATTTCTTCATAAGTCATGATCCTCACCCTTTCAACCAGATGCTTCCTATACATTATTGGCCTAGAGCCTTTACTTTAAGCCGAATTTTATTCATAGTTGCTGCAATCAGCCTGCATGGTCATTACTCTGTATATTTAACCCTCACCGTAGTATTCAGCAAAATAGTTGAATCCATATTTTCTAACTAAATAGTTTCTCAACTTTCCTTGAGTCGCTTTTTCTACAGGAGGTTCCGTTAATGTATAAGCTTTAGCATTCAACTCAGCAAACCTATCCCGATCCACCTCATTATGAAAGTCGTCTTCAATAATCCCTGAACCGATGGCAGCTGCAGGATATCCGCTGAAAAAGACGTGGGTTCTTAATGCCATGTTTGGGGTTGAATGAAGCAGGATAATCAGTACTCCCAAAATCGCTAATGGTATTAGTTTTTTCATAAGTGCTCCTTTAAGCGCTCACTCCTGCTTCTTTATCCAGCCAAAATAGAAAGAAGTCCAAACCGTTCGATTATAAATAGGAGAACAGCCGTGAGTGGAATAACCCTTATGCGCTGAAAATGATTTTTAGGCAAAACAATCCACAAAAATACTGCTAACAGCAAAATAAAACCTTGTGGGATGGAGTAAGTATAGATAAAGCTAAAGCTTTCCCCAATAAGCAGGCTAATCGGCATAGCAGCACAAACCGCTGCAAGCCACCCCTCCCCTCTCGCAAACCATACAGCATAGCCGCAAATAGGAGAAAACAAGGCAATGCCTCCCCAAAAGATAAATTGGGATTTAGGAAAAAATCCGAACAGAATCATAGAATACAAATAGTAAGCCGACAGCATTGCAATAAAGAATACTAAAACATGCAGACCAGCAGCCTTTGGCGTTCGGCTCCAGGCTGCAAGCAAAGAAGCCGCTGCTATCCAGAATCCCAGGCCAGAGCCAATTAAGCCCAAAACTGTGCCGTCTGTATATTTTGCAAGCAATCCTAACAAAGCTCCCGCCAGGAATATGGCCAAAACCATTCCCATTTTCCGTTTTAATGCCCATTGTTCTTTATTTTCAGTTCTAACATACTCCGGACCTTTTATCAGCACATTTCATAAGCCTCCTATCCACTAGCCACCGAGCTAAATAGAACTGCATACAAAATAAAATAAACTATATATAGGGTATTCAGGCTGAACTTTTCAGCAGCAGTTATTAATTTTCTTTTAACAAACGGATTATGAATCAATTTCACCACTGCCCAGAAAATCGGAATGCTGAAAACGAGAAAAAGCAATAGATTCCCTATAAAATTATATGCTGCAAGGAACAATACAGCTGAACAACTTATGCTCATCAAGTTCATTAATGGGAAAACATCAGTCTTTTGCTTCATAAACGTATCCTGGGCCTTCTTCTTAAATGGTGCTTTATTCTCTTTGAAAATGAATTCCAGCCCGGATAAACGATCAGGCAGCGGTCTTTCAAAAGGCATTTTTTTCACCATAACTCCTCCTCAGTGCTATTGATAATTTTTAAAATACTGCCCCTCTTGAAAGATCTCTTCCGCTCTCAAGGCTGTCCACTCTTCCGGTGCAGTATCCGGATGCAGCTTGAGATACGACTCGACCATTTTGTAGCCTTCACTGTATCCGTAATGACGCGGAAGCTCACCGCCGCCCATAATAATTTGGCTGGATCGATATCCGTCCACCTTATCTAAGTCCTTTTCAATCTTGGACCAATAGGTTTTATTAAAACTTTGATTAATGGAAGTAAGCTGCCGAAGATCAGAATAAACCAGCTTTTCAAACATGACTGCTTTTCCTTCAAAGATTAGATTATCCAGAACTGTAAAGTCCAGATTCCCATCCAGATATTCTTCAGTCCAAACACTATGATGGTATTCATGAGCAATACCCATCCTAATCGTTTCCTCGGTATAATACTTATTATAGAAAACAGTTATTTTCCCGGCTCCAACGTTGACCATAAGAGGTGTATCCTCCGACAGTTCAACAGGAAATACACAAACAGCCGTTTCTTTCTTGCCCGGTAAAATATCTGATGACTTAAGCAGGGCTTCTCTAATAATCTTATTTGTTTGATCTTCATCAATCTTTTCAATAACACCCTTTATTTCTTTAAGACTTTCAGGTTCACTATCCAGGATGGAATCTGCCATATGTAAGTATTCGCCACTTTTGAAACAATCGTCATAAACAGGAGAAATGACTTCATCTTTATAGATTGAATACTTTGAGCTGTTCTGCTCCTTTTCCACTTTATCCAAATAACCGCTGAATAGCTTATATGCATTAACAATCTTGAACCTCTGTTTTGTCTCTGGATGTTCAAAAGAGTAAATAACCTTATCCTCACCTGCAGGCTCATTATCGTGCTCCGCACTTGATTCCTCTTTTTCAGAACAGGCAGCCAATGTAAACAGCATGACCATCAGCAGCACACCTGTCCTCAAAAGTGAAATTCTCTTCAAATATATCCCTCCATTTCAATTAAATATTTTTCATAATTTATTGTATTCTTCAGAATCTTTCATATCAATCTCCTAAAATTTATACTTAGAACCTCACTTGTTTTTGTCTACTATTATTATCTGGTGTTTCTTCGTATGAAATCTCACTTCTCAATTCAAGCTTATGGGGTTTCTTGCTGCTGCCTCTAGCCAGCCCATTGTCCAAGTCATCGATTGGGGTAAAGTTGCTGTTTGAGATGCCTCTTCTGAACTTGAACATCCGAAAAAGAATAAAGACCAACAAGCCTATTACAGCAATTAACAAAATATAGCGCACTTCAGCCACCTCATCTCCGTTATTTCTTAAGCAGCCAAGTAACAAAAAATATCCCGCTTGCTATAAATAATAAAAGTAAAAGCAGAATTAGTCCTGGGACACCAATATTTGCTAACATATGTACCTCCTTAGAAAAATACAAGTTTAAAACTAACCTTTTTCACTTATTAAATATATGAATTTTCAACAAAATCCAAAAACAGTAAAAAGCACCCATGAATATTTGTTGCATTTTTTCATAAAAAAGGATAATTTTAATTCATAAAGAATAAAATGTTACATCCATGAAAAGAGAAAACGAGAAAGAACGTTATGAAAAAAGGGGATTGAAACTTATGCAAAAGTATAGAAGGAGAAACACGCCAGCTTTTACATTTTTGGCCTACTTTACATTGATTGCCGGTGTTGGTTTATTTCTAATCGGCCTCTATAATGCCGAAATGCAGCTCAACGAGAAAGGTTATTATATTGCGGTCATGCTTCTGGTTGCAGTTGGGTCCATTCTGACTCAAAAGGTGACACGGGATAATGCTGAAGATGCAGAAATCCTTGCAGAGCAAGAGCGCAGATCAGCTAAAATTGATCAATAAATAAGAACACATGAGTTGAAGAAATAAGTGCCTGATAAGTTGACAGGCACTTATTTTTCTACTCCATTAAGCGGAATTTCATACTCGTGCAGCACTTCGTAAAATGCCCTTCTCTTGGCATACCAGTCAGCATGCAAATTCATCACAATTTTTTTATCCCCTTCTAAAACAATCTCAAGCTGAGCCGGCACCCCTCTCATGTTTAGCTGGGTGACTGAAACCACCTCTTCCCAAGGATAACTATCAATAGCTCTTACATCTGATGCGCTATTTATATGTATCCCTTTTTCATCCACATAGGTGTACACATCGAAAGACATATAGAATATGAGAAGAGACAGGCTTAATAAGAAACCAGCTGCTAAAGTCAGCCGCTTTGAGGACTTAACTTCCCTGGAATACAGAAAAACCCCAACCACAGCGAACAAAAGAAAAAATCCTGCACTAAAAATTACATATGAAAGTTTATTGGTGCTAAATGCCAGGAAGAATGGAGGATGAAAGTAGAATTTATGAATGAAGTTAACGCAAATGATGCTGATGGGAATTACGCTTAACACGTAAATCAGTCCTAGACTGAATATCTTTGGTATTAAACCTTTTTCATGAGCAAGCTGGATAGGACTTCACCCCTTCACCTTTACCTTATATTACCATATTCGTATATAAAAGTAAGATGAATTTATAAATAAAAACAAAAAAATATCCGCAGATGAGCAGGACGGTTGATTAATAAAAATTTCTGCAGTATATTAATTGACATATCAATCATTGACCTATCAATTATCTAAAAAGGCGGGGGATGCTGTGTTCAAATGTTCAAAGGAAGAAGAATTAATCGCGGCCCGGCTGTTTGAGCTCAGTAAGCAGACAATGCCGAAGTTTGAACGCTGTACAGGCATCAGCCAGTCGCGGCTTGAGATTCTCCGGGAGCTTTTTGAAGCGGAAGAAATTACACAGCGTGAGCTGCAGAAAAAAGTGAATATCGATCATGCTGCTGTCACAAGACATCTTAAGCAACTTGAAGAAAAAGGCATGGTGATCCGCAGGAAAAATCCTGAAGATAACCGCTTTACTTATGTCAGCCTGACTGAGGAAGGCAAAACGAAGATTGCTGCTTACTGTGAAGAAAAGCAGCATTTTATTTCCAAAATCCTGAACGGCTTTTCGGAGCTTGAGCGAAGCACACTATTAAATATGCTCACTCGCATCCAGGAAAATGTAGATAATATGTAATTTTTTCATCCAGAAAAAACATAAAGGAGAGTTCATCATGATAAAAACAACTATTAACGACTATAAAGAAATCGTCACAGGCCGCCGTTCCATCCGTAATTATGACCCAACTGTGAAAATCAGCAGAGAAGAAATGGCTCAAATCCTGGAAGAAGCCTCTTTAGCTCCTTCATCTGTAAACCTTCAGCCATGGCGTTTTGTAGTAATCGATTCACAAGAAGGCAAAGAAACACTGGCACCACTCGCAAAATTCAATCAACGTCAGGTAGAGACATCAGCAGCTGTTGTTGCCGTCTTTGTTGATATGAAAAGCGAAGCCTTCATTGAAAAAATTTATGATACTGCAGTTGAAAAAGGATACATGCCTGCTGATGTAAGAGACAAGCAGGTTCCAGCCATCAAAGGTTTAGCAGAAAATATGACATTCGAGCAAAAGAAAGAAATGAACCTGATTGATGCCGGTCTTGTATCCATGCAGCTAATGCTTGCAGCCCGCGCCCATGGCTATGATACTAATCCAATTGGCGGATATGAAAAAGACCGCATTGCCGAAGCCTTTGATTTGGACAAGGAACGCTACTATCCTGTCATGCTAATCTCCATCGGGAAAGCTGCTGATCAAGGCTACAAATCGGTCCGCCTGCCTGTTGAAGATATCACGGAGTGGAAATAACTCACAAAGGAGAAATGCAACATGATCATTATTCATGCTGGCTTCCAAATACAAACTGATAAAGAAGATGATTTTCTGGTTGAAATCCGTCCGCTGATTGAGGCTTCCAGAGCAGAAGAAGGCAATATCTCTTATGACCTTGTAAAAGATACAGAAAAAGCGGGGGCTTATACTATGGTGGAACTGTGGAAGGATATGGACGCTGTGAAGTTCCACAACCAGACTGAACACTTTACATCATTTACGGCAAAAGCACCTGAGTATTTTGCTGCCCCTCCTCAGGTGGAAGTATATGATGCGAAACCTGTAGATGAAAAATAAATGATAGACATAAAGACGCTTGGGAAAGAAGATTCCCAAGCGTTTTTTTAACGTTTTTAATCCTTTTGATTCTCTTTCTGGTCATGATAAGCGATTAGAATGACTTCTTCTCCCTTTTCATCACTTAAGCGTTTTTCCAGATTATGCACCTGCTGCAGATCCCCGTCGGACAAATTTGCAAATTGATATTCTTTATCCATTTTCAATCACCTTTCCGTTGTAAGATACCTAAAGTTTGTGTTTACCAAGCATTTTTATACACAGAAAAAGCCCGGGAATCTTCCCCGGACCTCATTCTTCCTATTTAATTCCCAAAATGGCAATTGTTATGACAGCCAGCACCAGGCTCAGCAGCAGTGACATGCCCCAATGCTTCTTTTCCGTCATCTTGAATAACACATTCATTACGGAACTGATTGCCAGAAAAAGAAAGAAAACAAATAAGAAAATCATAAATTCCATTATTTCTCAACCTGCCTTCTGCCCTGTTTTCGCAAGGAAATAAGACGAGCTTTCGATTATCAGACCTTAGCCTAAATCTTTCACAACCGCCATTTCCTTCCCAAAACGGTGACCTTGATCTTCAAACCCCAAACTTGCATAAAGCTGGTGCGCCCCAAGGTTTTCTGGATGGTAGCCTACTGCAAGTTTTTTCGCATTTGGCAGTTTCGCCATCTCTGAGATCATCAATTCCGTTGCTTTTTTGCCTATCCCCTTGCCTTGGTGCGCCTTATCAATCATAATCCGGTAAATCCAGTACGCATCCAATTCTTCTAAGTATGTATTAAACATTAAGAAGCCGACAGCTTTATCTTCCAAGTAAATCACATACGGTTTCAGCGCTGTTTCAAATTTAGATTGCGCAATGGAAACAGCATTTGGCTCCATATAGGCTCTTTGTTCCTCTGAAAGCTCTAATAAACAGCAGTCATACCAATTGTCTGCGGTAACTTCTTCAATTTTCACTTTGCCAGTATTCAAAATATATTTCCCCTTTTCTCATTTTTGGGGAAACGCTGTTATTAATTAGGCGTTCTCCCCTTATTTTGATCCATAATAACTAAAGTTTTATTTAGCATATTGAACGCCTCCTTTTACCAAATTGTCAGAAAAAAAAAGACCCACTCATTATACTATATTATTCCAGTAAATGCGCACATCAGAATATAGTTATTTTTTTTATGGAAAGGCCATATATAATATATTGATTCAGCAAAAAAAGGGGAGGATGCGATCATATGCCAGCGAAGCAAATTCGTTTACGGAGAATTCAAAGCCTTGCTCACGACATTATGCTAGAAATGAACTCAAAGGAAGACCCTAAGAAGAATGAATCATACAGAACAGTCATTGATCACCTATCACGTGCGATTGGGGAACTATCTGATCCATCGGGTGATTATTCATTGGATTATGTAGAAGAAAAAGTAGGCACTGCCCATTATAAAATCTTTAAAAACATGAAAAAACTGACTCCACTTCGAAAAACAAAAGAATCAGCATGGTAAATTTTTTTGAATGAAACTGATAATTATTATCAATAATAAATAGCAGGGAGGTAACCATTTCGGTTACCCTTTTGGCTTACATTTCCGGCTCAAACGTTTTACAGTCTGTTTCTTTGCTGTTGGACGCCTGCTTGCCTTTATGGCTGACAACATAAATAGCTTCTGCAGAGCACTTATTTCCCTGTTCCCAATAAGTGCAGTTATTTACTTCACAAAGAACATCTTTAGCCATGTATATCACCTCCTGGCCATATTTTCTTCAAATCAGGATGGTGATATACATGGCCCTTTATTTATTTGAATTCCATTCTTCCTTTAAAATCGCATAATAGTATTCATCCCACCACTCATCTCCATGTGGAATGCACTTTTTGAAAAAGCCTTCCCGCCTCATGCCGATTTTCTCCATCACACGGTAAGACGGCGGGTTCTCGGGCTGGCAGGTTGCGATAATTCTGTGCAGGCCAAGCTTTTCGAAGCCATATTTCAGAACAGCATATGCTGCTTCTGATGCATAGCCTTTATTATAAAACTTCGGATTGAATACCCAGCCAATTTCATATGTATGATTACCAAAATACTTATGAAATCCTATATGGCCGATCAGAATATCCCCTTCTATAAAAACAGGGAAATGGTCAGCTTTCTCTATATTTTTGCGGATAAACTCTTTTGCCGCTTCTTCTGTAAATACACTTTCCGGAATGTATCTCATCACTTCCGAATTTGATGTATACTCATAAACTGCCTGCCAGTCTTCTGATTTAAACTTACGGATTATTAGCCTCTCTGTTTTAAGCTCCATTTCTTAACCCCTATTCAGCTGTTTTCATCCTATGTATGTTCGTTGATTTCAGCCGTATTTCCTTTAAAATTTACTGAGCGCACAGAAGTTTTCCCGGCACACCTTTTATTCGAAAAATACTGGTCCATTCCTGCTAATTCAGCACTAGGATATTATTTTTCTGTCTTTTTCAGCTATCGGCGCAGGTTTTCCAAACAAATATCCCTGAAAAAGCTGGTATCCTCTGTCTCTAAGCCACTCAAAGTCTTCCCGGGTTTCAATCCCTTCAGCAAGCGGGACGGACCCCATCTTCATTGCCTGCTGTAAAAAAGCTTCCGCTGTTTTCTGTTTTTCTGGATCTGTTGACACGCCCTGAACATATTTCATATCCAGCTTCATATAATGCGGCTGCAGCTCGCTCAATAACTCGATGGTGCTGAACCCGGCGCCCACATCATCCAGTGCATAGCGGAATCCTTTTTCCCTATAATAAGCGAGGATCCTTTTCAAATGATCCGTATCCTCCACTTTATCTGTTTCCACTACCTCAAATACAAGCCGATTCGGATCCACACCTAAGCGGTCAGCAAGCTGTACCGTTGATTTCAGGCAGAACTCCGGCGAGTAAATGCTTGTAGGAATAAAATTGATAAATGCCTTTTTATCGATAAACGAAGCAAATCTGACCGCCGTCATCCGGCACAAGCGATCGAGCGCATACAGCCTCCCGCGCTTTCTGGCTGCACCAAATATTTCTCCAGGGAAAATCACAGACCCATCCTCCCGGTAAAATCTCGCCAGCATCTCATAGGCGAACACTTCTTCATCTCCATTGAGAATCGGCTGTGCATGACACGTAACCAGCCCATTGGCAATCACTTCATCAATCCACTGGCTATCCAGGATCTCAGCAGCATCCGCAATGGGGCGCCACACCTCATCGGCCGATCTGAAGCTGACACTCTCAGCTTCCATATGGTCCCTGCAAAAATCAAGAAAATCCCGCATGCCGTCTTCCTTCAGCACAAACCGGTCTGAATCAGCTTCCACCAAAACGCCTTTTCGCTCCAAATGTTCAATCACGCTTGTAAGCATCCGGCAATTTTGTTCTCCATCTGCCTTTACCTCAAAGCGCAAATCCTGCACCATACAAGCATTACAGCTCATCCTAAGCACACCCTTATTATGTAATAGTTCTATTTTACTATATTACCGGATTGCTTATAGGTAAAACGCATTGAATCAGTTTTTAAAATAAAAAGAATGAATGATTAATGCAACATGATAGTCGTGATTGCTGTCCTCCACATTGATTACCTGAACGCCGCTAATAATATGACTCCGTTTTAATCTGCCAAGCACTTCTGTTTCTCTAGTTAAAGTAATGGCAGACATAACCGATGAGGCAGAGGAAATATAAGAAACGTCATGAAGTCTGTATTCAATAGCTTCTTTTAATTTTGCCGAATTCTTTAAGGTGATGACTGTATGAGCTTCTCCTATTTGCGTTCCGTTCTTATAGATCCTCCATTGATCCTGTTGGCTTATCCACTTTTTACGATACCAGCGTACATCATACAAATCCTGGTCAATGCGTACTTCAAAAGACAAATACCAATTTAAACCGAAGCTATCTCCTAAAGCATACTGCCATCTCTGAGGAAAATACCGTTTTACGTATCCTCTCATATTTCGTCCTTTAAAAAGCGGCTTTTCAATCATTAACGATTTTTGGATATGATAAAATGACCAGTCATCCTTTGATTTCGGCAGATAAGCCCGCTCCCTGTCTGCAAGTCTCTTACTAATGAAAAAAATCACGACAGATGCAGCAGGAAACAAAAAGGCAGCAGCAAACATAGCGGGTTCGAATGCTCCAAACACCAAGTACCGCGCAAGCAAGGCTAATATAAACAAAACAAAAATAATATTTAATTGAATCATTATGTTCACCTCAAATAAAAGACTACCCCCAGCCTCAGCCGAAGATAGCCTCTTTACTAATCACTCATACCGCAAAGATTCAATCGGACTCAGCCGTGAAGCTTTATTAGCAGGAAGCAGTCCGAATATAATGCCGATCGCCATTGAGAAGAATAGGGCTCCGGCCACGACCTGCCACGAAATGAGAGATGGCCAGCCTGCAAAGAATGAAATGAGAGATGCTGAACCCCAGCCCAGCAGGATTCCCAGCACTCCGCCGATTAAGGTCAAGGTCACAGATTCGATTAAAAACTGTCCCATGATTTGTCCCCTGGTCGCTCCGAGTGCTTTACGGATGCCGATTTCCCTCGTTCTTTCTGTAACAGACACGAGCATGATATTCATGACGCCAATTCCGCCGACAAACAGCGAGATGCCGGCAATACTGCCGATGATTAACGTCATGACCTTTGTAATCTGGCCGATTCCTTCTGCCATTTCTTCCATGTTGATGACCATATAAGATTCTTCTGTATTGTGCATCTTGTTAAGTAAGCTGGCAGCCTTCTTTCCAGCTGTCTGAAGCAGATCAGCGGATTCTGCCTGGAGCGTCACCTGGGTAAAGTCACTTTTGCCATAAATGGTCTGCCATGTTTTCGTAGGCACATAGATCTCCAGAACACCGAATGAAAAGAGTCCTGTCGGCTTTTCCATAACGCCAATAATCTCAATCGGCTGGTTCCCAATCCGGATCACTTCACCAACCGGTGACTTGCCGTCAAAGAGCTCCTCCTGCATGGAAAAGCTGATAAGCCCCACTCTGCGACCGCCAAGGAAATCGGCAGCCGTGAAGGATCGCCCCTTTTCCAGGTTCACATTGTTCAGCTCAAAATAGGCAGGACCTACTCCTGTCGTTGAAGTCTCTGCAGTCTGTTCTCCATATGAAGCCTGTGAAAACTGTGAGCTTGAAGCAACTACCCGTTTAACCTCTGAAATCTGCTCCAGTGCTTTGATATCTTCACCGTCAAAAGGAGCTTCATTAAATATGTTCGGGTTTGCCTGAATTTCCTCCTCAGAAGGCTGATAAAATAATTCCACTGTATTGCCCGGGCCTGTCAGCTGCGTCTTCAGCATCGCTTCTCCGCCCTGGCCGATGGCAACTACAATGATGACCGCCCCAACACCAATAATGATTCCAATCATGGTTAAAATCGATCTCATTTTATGCGCCTTCAATGAGCTGAGCGCCATTTTGATATTTTCTAAAAAGCTCATACAGGCGTCCCCTCCGGGAAGGTTCAGCGTTCACGATCAGCCCGTCCCTCACCATAATCGTGTGATGAGCATATTCTGCTATCTCAGGTTCATGTGTCACCATTACAATTGTTGATCCTTCATGGTTCAGCTCACTGAACAGTTCCATAATGGAGGCACTTGTTTTCGTATCTAGTGCACCTGTCGGTTCATCCGCCAAGATGATTTTCGGCTCATTCACAATCGCCCGGGCGATGGCAACCCGCTGCTTCTGCCCTCCTGATAAGGCATTCGGCAGATGCCCCATCCGATCGGCCAGGCCCACTTTAACCAGCGCTGCTTCCGCCCGTTCCAATCGTTCCTTTTTGGCAAGGCCGCTGTAAATCATCGGCAGCTCCACATTTTGAATAGCCGTCAGCCTCGGAAGCAGATGAAACTGCTGAAACACAAACCCGATCGACTGATTTCTGACCTTGGCCAGCTCTGCTTCCGAGTAATGGGATATATTCTCTCCATCCAGTTCATATATTCCTTCTGTCGGCAGATCGAGGCATCCAATAATATTCATAAGTGTGGATTTGCCCGACCCGGATGGTCCCATAATGGCTACAGAATCACCTTGCTCAATGCTTAGGTTAATTCCTTTTAATACTTCAATGCTTTCTTTTCCCGCCTGATAGGACTTGGTTATGCCTCTTAAGCTGATCATTCCGCATCCACTTCCACGCCGTCCTTCAGCTGATCTGATGGATTCGTAATGATTAGATCCTTCTCTTCAAGTCCGCCTGTTATCTCGATTTTATCTCCGGAAGCAACACCAGTTTCCACTTCCTGTTTGTAGCTTTTCTGATCCCTGACCACGAATACATATACACTGCTGTCTCCCGTTATCACTGCGTTTGCAGGAACAGTGAGTGCCTTCTTTTTATCCGTCTCGATTTCCATTATGAGCTGAAAACCTGGTTTCAAGGACATCTCCTTCACCGAAGTCTCCACCCGATACTGCGGCGCACTATTTTCGGCAGGGTTTATTGCCTGATTCTCTTCAGGCATGTCAGCCACTTCGCTGACTTCACCCTTCCATTCCTCTCCAGGAACTGCATCGGAACGGAGGGTCACTTTCTGCCCCTCTTTGACCTTCAATGAATCGAATTCTGAAAGAAGACCCGATGCTAAAGTTGCTCTCAGATCTCCAATATAAATGACTGGCTTTCCTGCTGATGATGGGTCGGATGACGCTGCTTTATTAACCTGGAGCACCACACCATCCATCGTACTCTTAACCTCTAATTCTTCCAGGCGCTTTTCAATATCCTTCTTCTGCAGAAGCACCTGGCTTAATTCCAGATTCGCCAATCTCTTTTCCAGCTTTAGCTGATCTCTTTCAGGCTGTATCTGTTTTTCAGCTTCTTTTTTTCCAGCCTGTTTGCGCAGTTCCTTTTCCTTTTCACCCAGCTCACCTTCCTGTTTTTCCAGCTGATTGATTTTTAGATAACTTGATTCAGCCTGGAGTTTAACCTTTTCCAGTTCAAGGGCTAAAGTCTGCTCATCATACCTGGCCAGAACCTCTCCTTTTTTGACTGAATCCCCCACATCCACAAGAAATTCCTTTATTTCGCCTTTTTCGGGAGAAGCATATATCTTCTGTTCATTCACCAGCTTCACAGTTCCGGGTATCATTATCTGTTCTGTTATTTCTTCCTGCACCGGATGGGCGGTATTTACTTCAGGTCCTTTCGCGAATGCCTGCCTGTAGATGCTCACTCCAGCCATCAGTAAAACCAAAGCCGTCACTCCGATGGCAATCCAAACCTTCTTCTTCATTTAAACACCAGTCATTCCTGAGAGCGTAGTGCTGAGTAAGGTAAATAGAATGCCAATAATGAAGAACCCAATCGCAATTCCCCAAGCCCAGCCTTTTGATAATCCTGCCACCCGATGAAGTCCTATCGCCGTGATAACGGTCTGCCAAATGCTGAATAATTCAAAAGAACCTAAGACTCCTGGCTTCTCGCTATTTATCAGACCTGCTAAGCTGGTAATAAAAATATCCGGATTTCCGCCGATTGCAGCTCTCAATGCCATGTTAAGGATAAGTCCCAAACCGCCAATCACAATAATATAGACATTCATAGAGAATAGCTGTTTAAACGTCGCATCAGATCCAGCAATCTTTGTGAAAATCATATAGATAGCACTGGAAATCAGCGCCACAAATACCGGAGTGAAAATACCTGTAATTGCAACTCCGGCTCTGGCAAACATCATCACCATTTCGGCTTCTGCACCACTCATCCCTTCGAGGTCCAGATATGAAGCATCCATCGACATTGCCAATAAAACAGTGCCGATTGCATAAATAATACTCACCAATATGAGCGGCACCCAAATCTTCGGATTCTGGCGGATCCGGTCAAACTGCTCCCCCGGACTCCATATCATCCCTAGTAAACTAGGCTTTTCACTGCTCGTTTTTACTACCTCTTCCATATAGAACACTCCTATTCTAGTTAAAAATAATTCCTCTATGCATTACGGAATCATATAGAAAAGGTTTCAAAAATTTACATTTTCATCCTAATAATATGGGGCGGTTCTCATGTTCTTCATTGTAAAAGCTTATTCGCACCTGGCCGGGAAGGATCAAAAACTCGTTCAACATCAAAAAAATCTTTTAATACCTCACTTTGTCCAGTTAACGCTGCACGCATACGGATCCCGTCTAAATTTATGCGTGCTTGCCTGAAGTAATCCGGTCCTATTTGAGACCAAGAAGTGCTTGATGCATCAACATTGGCATAATAAGCAAAACCCATGCTTTTCAATAAATCATATTTTGCACCTGAATACCGGTGCCAGTCCCCAATATCGCTGCCAAACGCGAAAATAATGGTGTTTACAGGTCCTGTAATCGGTTCAACCTCTCGCTTCCATTTAAGCAGATCTCTTTCTAAATGTTCTATAGATACCTTCCCTGCATCAAGGTGTCCCCACGTATGTGAAGCAAACGTCCACCCCTTCTGCTTCATTACATTTGCTACTTTTTTCGCCTGCTGCTGATCTTTTTTAATGTTTGGATTAGGTTTTTCACTATTCGGGCCATAGGAGCTCTCCGAAGTGCGATATCCCAATACCCCGTTATATCCGGTTAATGCAATAATTCCTTTTGATCCCTTATAGGAAAAATCCGGGTGCTGCTCAACAAAGTCATCCACGATGGGAACCAGGTCATACGATCCATGAATGGCTTCTCCTTTGTCATTTAGATAAGTATTTGTGATATTTCCATTAGCATCAATCGTTAAATTTTTGGGGAATCCGTCTCCCATCATATACTCATAATAACTGACATCATCCTGGGACAGCACCAATGGTTTTTTATCAGGAGGCAATAAAATATCCTGATAAACCATTTCCCCTCTGAATTGGTTTTTGCAATATCCTCAAGATTTACAAGGATATATCCTCTTTTGTATAATTCGTTTAAGATTTTTTTACATTCATCAATAGTTACCATGTAATCCTGATAGCCTTGAGTCATACTGTCACCATCAAATGCCTTAGAAGCATCTGCAATCAATGAGTGGAAAAATAAATGAGGAATCTTGCTGTTATCATGCCATTTGACGAGATGATTTCTTTGTTTTTCATAATCATCTAAAGCTCTCTGTATGTCTTTATCACCAGAAATACCTGCTTGCTTTAATAATGTAATAGCTTTTTCGTAATCGTATTGTTGGGATGAAACCTTAGCCTCGGCTAACAGCTTTTCTTTCTCTTCCCTGGTCTTGCTGGGGATGGCCCTTTTTTCAAGGCCGCTTTCCTGACTGGAGTGATAGGTTACCAACGCGGCTGTGTCTGCTGATAATTTTAAGCCCTGACAGCCTGCCATAATAAAGAGACTGAGCATAGCCCCTATCAAAGCAAAATTCTTTCTCATTTTAAGGCACTCCTTTGTGATTGATAAGTGTATTTTCTTCGTATAAGAGGGTGCCGCTAAGTTTGTGGAGTTAAAAAAACCCTCTCGTTTATTAGACGAGAGACCTTCTTTTTTGTTTCTGTATTTATAAAACCAGGAAATTTCTCCCCTAATATCATACCTGCACAGCTATTGAACGAATTCTCTTTTCATACTTCCTATGTAAAAAAACATTCGCTATTAACAACGAATGCTTTTTCTAAGATTTTAATTCAGCTTCTCCCTTACAGAGTTGCGGAATTTGCTATTTGTCAGAAATTCCAGCTGGAAACTGTTCATATTCCTTGAAAGTACCTTAAATTCAGCATTATTTAAATCATTTGCAAAAAATGCCATCTCGGTGCGGTTGCCCTCTTTATCAGTTGCATACATGCTGATAGTGAAAACAAAGGCTGTTGATCCGCCCTTTTGCCCTGCATGCCGAAGCCATTCCCGATTGCTGGGATTTTTCATCAGCTGCTCCAAAACCGGGTCCAAATAAGAATGGACTTCTTTTGAAAGGGAGTTTTTACTGTTCAATTGCCTCATAAGATCTGCATAATCGCCAGCTGAAGCCCGCGGAAGCCTGTCGGACCAGATTCTTTGAAAGTCCATATCAAGAACCTTTACTGCTTTCGCCTTCTCCCTCTCATTAGGAGGCTGGCTTTCCCATTTTTGATGGATCTCTATAGCCCTAGTTCGATACTCCTCCAAAGTCATGCCCTTCAATTCATTAAGTGCCTCTTCTTTTGTGAATCCCTCCTCCTCCATCAGCTCCATCGGGATATAAAGGGCACTGACAATCGGATACATCTTTTCATGACTGGGAAGCTTAAGTTCGTCTGCAAGTTCATTTACATTTTCAATTCCCAGGACATTCAGCAGGAAATCTGTATTTGCATTCGAGCTATACGCAATCATTCCATTTGCCACTTCGCTTAGTGGGACACTCTCCGCCTCTTCTGAAAGACTATCAATCCAAGCCTGATGCGCTCCGCCATCTGTTTTAGGAACATAGTATGTTTCCAGGGTCTTTAAATCGACTTTTTCTTTGGGGTCTATTTTTCCTGACTCTGCCTGGCGTGCATATTCAATGGCCACAATAATTTTAACTGTGCTGGCTAAAGGAAGCGGAACATCCTCATTGATATTGACCCAGTCTTCATCATTATGCCGAATAACCAAAGCCATATTCTCTGTGTTCTTGTGTTCCTGAACATATCCGATAATCGACTCAGGATCACCGCTGCTTTTCCCCTTTAGATACACAAATATGGCCAAAGCTGCTGCCAGAATAAGAACGATTATGACGATTATCCTAAACATCTTCAAAAAAGAAACACTCCCTGATTACGCTTTACTTTTAAATACGATAAGCAATCATGAAAGTTTCATTATTTTGGAAAAAACAAATGAATTTTTAATTCCGGCTCTTAAACACAGATTTTGCTTGTAGATTGGGATCTATAGCAAATTCAATCAAACGTTTGATTGAACAAAAAAGTCTATTTTAGTTAATGTTAAAAACATAATCACAGGGCATAGCCTCATAAAAAGGATGCAAACTAAAAACGCAGATAATTTCATGGGTTTTAAGGAGGTGAAATATCATGGAAAAGAATAAGAAAAGCCGTTCAGAACATAAAAATAATGCACTTCCGAAAGATCCGGAATTCATGGATGACAGAGAGAATGGTCTCGAAAGAATCGCTTTAAAAGCCCAAAGAGACCATACTAAGTAAGCCATACGGGACAGTTAAACTGTCCCTATTTCCTCCTATCCTGTCGGCCAAAATGCATGTGGAATACTTTTTGCGGGGTAATATCCTCTTCTATATTGTCTATGAATGGCTTCTTAACCTCATCCATAAGGAGCCTCTCCAGTTCTATGAGCCTTTTAGGTCCGAATCCTGTTAATTTTTCGATGATAATCACCTTAAACACTTCATATTGCTTATACATTCGAATGCTTCCATAACCAGTTCTTTTCGTTTTTCCTATGGTAAAATCAAATTCATATTTCTGTTCAATATAGGAGGAAACCTCTGGAAGTCCCAAGTTCTCGTATAAAGACGGAAATTGATGATGGACAGGAGGATCGGTAAACCGTATGGAATCAATGTGCATAACCCCTCTCCTCTCAGTGTTTACATTAATTATCTCCCATTAGGAGCGGATTAACGCGGGATTATTTTTCCCGGCATGGGCTGATAAACTTCATGTGATTCAAGTTGAAACAAAGGAGTTTTTAATATGATCAATAAATTTGGCAAAGTCACAGTATACGTTGAGAACAGGAGCAGGCAAAAGACTTTTGGCTGAATAAAATGGGGTTTGTGCTCAAGTTCGAGCCGCCTATGGGCCCAAATACATCCTGGATTGAAGTTGGACCAAGCGATGATGAGATTACGACTCTGGTACTTTATTGAAAGGCTGCGATGGAACAGCAAAACCCGTCTGCTGTTGCCCACCAATCCATCCTATTCAGCACAAATGCTATTGAAGCTGCCTATGAACAAATGAAACAGAATGGCGTGGAAGTTGAGATATGCTAAATATGCCTTTTGGAACCATGTTTCCGTTTAAAGACCAGGATGGGAATAGCTACTTATTTAGAGAGGATAAGTAATTACTAAAAGGCCAGTCTTTGAAATGGTAGAGGACAGGTCTTTTTTTAGCCTTCAAATGCTTTCTTTAAAGTCTCCAAATCAATCTTAGATTCCATTTGAAGCAATGCCTTCATTACCCTCTCGCTTTTTTCAGAATCAGGGCTGCTGATCATTTCCCCTAACTCTGCAGGTACAACCTGCCAGGAAACACCAAACCTATCTTTAAGCCAGCCGCAATTCTGTGCCTTCTCGTCCCCGCCTTCACTGAGCTTTTCCCAATAGTAGTCAATTTCTTCTTGATTCTCACAATTGACAATTAAAGAAATAGCCTCATTAAACTTAAATTGTTGCCCGCCATTCAGTGCAGCAAACTCCTGTCCCTCCAGCTGAAACTTCACTGTCATAACCTTTCCCTCTGTCACGCCGCTATGTTCGTGCCTTTCATTTCCATAGCGGGTAATCTGGATGACAGCTGAGTTCTTAAAAATCGAAGTATAAAAGTTTGCCGCCTCTTCAGCTTCTGTGTTGAACCATAAATTTGGGGTGATTTTTTGGATTTTATGTTCCATGCTATCAACTCCTGCTTATATATTGTCCTCTCTTCCATTTTAGCCTATTTTTCATTTTTATATTGATGAATTCCTATTAATCAATAAAGCCTGCCGCGCTCAGCGGCAGGCACAGCTCTTTATCCCAGAAAACGATGATACAGGTTCTTTGCCTGCAGAATGTCATTTACCCCGTGCACCAGCACTCTTCCATCCTTAAATACAACCACTCTGGCTTCATCAACCGAAAATGAGAGTAAATAGGGGTTTTCCTCTATACTTATTCCTTGAGCTGCCAGGGATTTTTCCAAATACGCAACATCTACAGCGTGGAGGGCTGACGGCCGGATTTGAACGGTATCCCTTCCGCAAAGCAGAGCTGTTTTTGTCTGGTTTCTATAGTCCAGGAATGGATAAACTGGATCCGTGCCGCATGATTCACACTGCGGATTCTTTAAGGAAGAAACTTTAACAGAACTGAATTGATTTCTCCATATATCAAAAGAAACAAGTGTCCCGCGTAAGGAATCAAAGTCTTCTGCCAATATCTTTAATGCTTCAGCTGACTGTTGAGCCGCAACCATTTGAATCGCTGGCTGAATCACACCAGCGATATCGCAAGTGGCTCCTCCCAATGGCAATTTGTCCATCAGGCAATGCAGGCAGGGTGACTCCCCAGGGAGAATGGTATAGCTTAAACCATAGCTCCCCACACAGCCGCCATATATCCAGGGGATCCGGAATTTTTGAGAAATATCATTGATCAGGAAGCGAATGTCAAAATTATCTGTTGAGTCAATGATTAAATCAACACCTTTTATCAGCTCTTCCAGTTCCTGTATACCTACATCCATAATGCGCGGGTTAATTTTCACCTCTGAATTGATGGATTTCAGGCGTTTAGCTGCTGCGATCGCTTTGGGCACTTTTCGGATTGCATCTTCTTCACAATATAGCTGCTGGCGCTGCAGGTTACTCCACTCCACATAATCCCGATCGGCAATGGTTAATTGGCCGATGCCTGCCCTGGTGAGCGTTTCTGCATTTGTCGCCCCTAACGCACCAGCTCCTATAATCAAGGCGTGTTTTTTCATTAGCTTTAGCTGTCCGTCTTTACCAATCGGAGTAAATAACATTTGGCGGGAGTATCGTTCCTTCAACTAAAGACCGTTCCTTCCTCCGGACTGCTTGCTGTTGCATAACGTTTTTTGGGCATCCGTCCTGCTTCATATCCCAGCCTGCCTGCTTCAATAGCGAGTTTCATAGCTTTTGCCATTTTGACAGGATCATCTGCAGAGGAGACAGCCGTATTTAATAACACTCCATCTGCCCCCAGCTCCATTGCCAATGCCGCATCTGCCGGGCTCCCAATTCCAGCATCCACAATAATCGGCACAGCAGCCTGCTCTGTAATAAATTGAAGATTATTAGGATTAATAATTCCCTGCCCTGACCCGATTGGCGAAGCACATGGCATAACCGCATGACAGCCTAGTTCTTCAAGCTTTCGGGCAAGGACGACATCATCAGAAGTATAGGGAAGAACGATAAATCCCTCATCTAATAGTATCTCCGCTGCTCTTATGGTTTCGATTGGATCTGGAAGAAGTGTTTTGCTGCATCCAATCACCTCAACCTTAATCATGTCACAGAGCCCCGAAGCTCTGGATAACCTTGCTATTCGCACAGCCTCCTCAGCCGTACTCGCCCCTGCCGTATTAGGGAGTAATTTATATTTCTTTAAATCCAGCTTTTCTAAAAAGTTGGGCTGATTTGCTTCAAAAATGTTCATACGGCGTACGGCAAACGTAAGCACTTCTGTTTCTGAAGCTTCTACAGCTTCCTTTTGCACATCAAAGTTTGGATATTTTCCGGTTCCAAGCAGCAGCCGGGAGCTAAATTCATATGGTCCAATTTTCAACAAATCATCCGCCTCCTACAAAATGTACAATTTCGATTCGATCTCCATCTGACAAAATCGTTTCAGCATACACGGATTTGTCCAAAATATGCTGGTTTATCTCGACAATCACTACCTTTTTCTCCAGCTGAAAGTGTTGAAGCAAAAGGGAAACTGAGTGAACTAACTTCGGCAGCTCCACAGCATTACCATTAATGACGATATTCACATAACCACCCCTTTCGATGAATGGCCTATATATTCAACGCGGGACAACACAAACGGGTTAGGCCGCTCCGCCCTGCCTTCAAGGATGTCTGCCATCAGCTCTCCTGTTGCCGGAGCAAGGAGGATCCCATTGCGGAAATGTCCCGCTGCGATATATAACCCGTCAATGGCTGGATGCTGTCCCAAAAAAGGTTTCCCATCAGCCGATTGCGGGCGAATTCCTGTCCATGCTCGTTCCCATTCTGCATTCGCAATATCCGGGACCAGATTTTGAGCCCTTTCCATCAGCAGAGATATACCCTCAACAGTCACCTTTTCATCAAATGAATGGGGCTTAACTGTCGCCCCAACTACCAGTCTCCCATTTTGCTTCGGGACGATATAACATCCATGGGAAAAGATCGTCCCCTGTACAAGAGGCTTTTCAACCTTGACCGAGAAACACTCACCTTTAACCGGAATAATGGGCAGCACAATGCCCGTTTTTTCAAGAATCTCCCTGCTCCAAGCACCGGAAGCAACGATAACGGAATCTGCCAGAAACTCTCCCTGGCTGGTTCTGACCCCATACACCCTTTCATCATTTAAAATAAAATCTGTCACATGGGTATATTCATAAATTTCTGCTCCGAGAGCCATAGAAGCTTTTGCAAAGGCAAGGGACAATTCATATGCCTGTACCTGTCCATCATTCGGTATATACATCGCCCCCCTTAATTTTGCTGATACGAATGGTTCACGTTTAACCAGATCATCCATCGAAAGCCATTCTGCCACCTCACCCGCTTTTTGCTGGCTTTCTATTAACCTTTTGTAACTCACCTCTTCTTCTATATTAGCTGCCACTTTATATACACCCTTATTTTGATAGCCAATATGCACTTGTGATAAGTCTTCCAGTTCAGGAATCAGACTCCGGTACATGGAGCGGCTTTTGCATGCGAGCTGGAACAGCGGGCCGTCTTCGGTCAATTCCGTTTGCACTCCTAAAATTCCAGCAGCCGCCCCTGAGGCCTTGCCGGCTATTTTCCCTTTATCCAAAACAGCCACTTTATACCCTCTTTTTGCCAGTTGAAAAGCAATAGAGCTGCCATTAATGCCTCCGCCGGCTATAACGGCATCAAACTTTTTCCTCATCATATCCCCTCCTCATTTAACATTTTTGAAAAGAGCTTTGCTGCCTCTGAAGGCTCCTTTGCCTGCAATATCCCTGACATGATAGCAATGCCGTCGGCCCCTGCCTGCAGTACTTCCGGTACGTTCTCTGGTTTAATGCCTCCAATTGCCAAAACCGGAATGTCCACTGCCTTTTTTAGATTCTCCAAAGACCCCGTCCCCCTTGGCGGGACTCCCTTCTTGGAGTCTGTTTCAAATATGTGCCCATACAGGACATAATCAGCACCTTGCTTGGCAGCCTCTTCAGCAGTCTCCAATGAATGTACAGAACAGCCAACAGGTAAATCCGGAAAACTCGTTTTTACAATATCAGCCGGCAGACTGTGATAAGCAAGATGCACACCTGCTTTCAGTGCCCAGGCAACATCTGCACGATCATTTATTATGATCTTTTTAACAGGAACACCCTTTTTAAGAAGGAGCTCGGCTGCTTCATATAGCTCCCTTGAGGTTCGATGTTTTTCCCTTAAGTGAAAGCGATCCGTAAAGGGTTCCAGTTTAGCTGCCAATTCAGCGAAGGCTTTTGGAGTCAGCTTTCCATCAGAAATAACGTGCAGCTGTTTTTTCATAGCGGAATCCGTTATCCTCGGGCTTAATCTCCCGACCATCATACTCTTCAACACCCCCGCGTTCCTGAATCCACCGGTTTATCAGAGCGGGAAGCCCAGTTTTTAGATCTGCCGAGTATTGAGGATCTGTATAAGGACCGCTCGTATCATAAACGCGAACCGGCTCATTTATTTGCTGGCCAAAACTTCCGGTGGTGGGACTTAATTCTATCTCCCGCATCGGAACCTTGATATCCGGTCTAGATCCTTCCACATAGATTTTTTTGTTGCCAGCAAAGCTCGACATAATAGAAATGCTTTCCTGATTTAAAGCAGTCATTGATCATCTCTCCTTTATTAAAAAATATAAGGACGAGACCTGGAACCGAGGTAGTGCAACATATGTAAAAAAGCCGGTCCACATAATGATGGACCGGCTTAACCGCAGATGTCTTTGCACAAAGAAACCTTTGCACATTCTAACTTCCCCACGCTGGTATAATCCAGATCAGGTCCAAAGAGTCAAGAAACTTTAGCGCGTTTCTTTCTCAGCCCAAGCTATTGGGCACCCCTAGTTATTGCTATTTAATTCTATTGTAGTATACATAATTCTGAAAACAAATAAAAGGGATTTCTATAATGAGTAGGAAAAAGCTTCTGCTTTTTCCCGCTAGATCACTTGTATTCCTGCAGCTGAATACTCCACGGCTTAGACATTCAAATTCTTGAAAAAACATACAAAAACGCCTGCCATTAGCAGACGTTTTCTCCATTTTTTAGATATGTTTCTTCATTAGTTCTCTTCAGAACCTCCATCGTTCATATCCATATCACTTTCATCCATGTTCTCTTCATCCTGTGGTGATTCTTCATTCATGCCAGGCTCCTCCATATCAGACTCCTCTGATGTTCCGGGATCCTGCATTTCACCATCACCATTATTGTTTTCTTCCATTTGATTATCTTCCATTTCCACATCTTCCGTTTCCGGCGGGGGCTCCTGTTCATCTGCTCCGCACCCTGCCAACAATAATCCTGCACCCAATGGGACTGAAAGTAAAAGCTTCTTATACTTCATATGTTGTCATCTCCTTTGGCAGTATTATGTTTCTTTAATAGTTTCATTCCCTGATTCTCTTTATATAAACATAATCTGCCGTTGACTTGGAATTTCTATTTTAGTCCCAACTTTAATAGTTCCTAATTTAAAAGACCCTTGCCCACATTTGAATGAAATAGCTGCGAGCAGGGTCTTTCTTTATTTTTTAATCACCACAAGCTTTAGTTCAGTCATTTCTTCAATCGCGTACTTTACACCTTCTCTGCCTATGCCGCTTTCTTTAACACCTCCGTATGGCATATGGTCGACACGGTATGTAGGAATATCATTGATGATAACTCCGCCTACTTCCAGCCGATCCGCAGCCTCCATTGCAGAATGGATATCATTTGTATAAATTCCGGCCTGTAACCCATACCTCGAATCATTAACTAATTCAATTGCTTCAGCGACAGAAGAAATCTTATTTATCACAGCAACTGGCGCAAATGCTTCCTGGCAGGAAACTTTGCTTTCAGCCTTAACATTGATCAAAACAGTTGGATGCAGTATATTTCCTTCCCTTTCGCCTCCGCATAAAACTTCAGCGCCATGTTCCTTCGCCTCTTCTATCCAATCAAGTGAACGGTCCACATCCCCAGGCGAAATAAGAGCTGAAATATCGGTATCTGCTTTTAGAGGATCCCCCAGTTTTAACGCTTTTGTTTTCTCTGCAAATTTTTCTATAAACCCCTCATACAGATCTTCGTGAACATACATCCTCTGTAATGAGATGCACACCTGGCCGGCATTTGAAAACGCTCCGCCAACTGCCCGCTCAATAATCGGATCAATATCCACGTTTTTATCTACTATAAGCGCTGAGTTAGATCCCAGTTCTAGCGTCACCTTTTTCAGTCCTGCTTTGCTGCGGATACCTATTCCAACCTTCGGGCTTCCAGTAAACGTGATTTTTTTCACACGATCATCTTTTACAAGCTGGCTGCCGACAGTGCTTCCGCATCCGCTGATAATGTTGAGGGCGCCACCCGGAAGCCCCGCTTTTTCCAGAAGCTCACCGACAAAATAGGCACTTAATGGTGTCTGCGAGGCAGGCTTCAGCACGATGGTGTTGCCTGCAGCAATGGCCGGCCCTACCTTATGTGCCACCAGATTCATCGGGAAATTAAAAGGGGTAATTGCTGCAACAATCCCAATTGGCTTCCGGACTGTATAGGCAATTCGATCCTCCCCCCTGGAACGGCATCCATCGGGATAGTCTCTCCATGAATTCTCCTTGCCTCTTCAGCAGCAAGCTTATAGGTCATGATCGTGCGGGCCACTTCTCCTTTTGCGGTTGAAATGGGTTTTGAGGACTCAAGGGCAATTATTTCTGCACACTTCTCCTCATTTTCTTTTAGCAAGAACACCAGGTTTTCCAGTATGGCTGCACGTTCGAAAGCGGGCATTCCTGCCATCTCTTCGCGTGCTCCCTCAGCAGCCTGGAGCGCCTTTTCAATCTCTTCTTGATCAGCTGCCGCAACCTCAGCTATTTGCTCCCCGGAATACGGGGAGTATAAAGGCTTATATTCTTTAGCTTCTACAGACTTCCCGCCGATAAAAAGGTGCTGTCTTTTCATATTACCCTCCCTTTCTACACTTCAATTTCCCGGCTTTTAACCAAGGCAAAGCTCTAAAATAATTTCTTCAATAACATCCAGGCCTTCAATTAACTGCTCATCAGTGATGACAAGAGGGCTTAAAATCCGTAAAACATTACCATAAAGCCCTGCACTCATTACGATAACACCACGTCTATTTGCTTCCTGTATTATTTTTGCAGTCAATTCTTTATCAGGTTCTTTTGTATCCGGGTCTTTAACAAGCTCCACGGATGTCATTGCTCCCAATGTACGGATATCCCCAATAGCAGGGACTTTCTCCTGAAGGTCTGAAAACCTTTGTACGATTCTTTCTCCGATGTGAATGGCCCTTTCCGGCAGCTTTTCTTCTTCCATCATTTTAATTACTTCAAGTGCAGCCACACAACCTAGCGGGCTTCCTCCGTAGGTTCCGCCAATCTCCCCTGGATTTGGTGCATCCATTATCTCAGAACGCCCGGTTACGGCACTGATTGGGAGGCCGGCTGCAATGGATTTAGACATAGTCATGATGTCCGGTATCACATCAAAATGCTCCATGGCGAACATCTTTCCAGTCCTTCCGAAACCTGTTTGGACTTCATCCGCTATAAAAAGGATGCCGTTTTCCGCGCAAATCCTTTTCACTTCCTGGATAAAGCGCTTGGATGGAATAACAAAACCGCCTTCGCCCTGCACGGGCTCCATAATCACAGCAGCAATCTCCTCAGCAGGGACCTCCCTTAAAAAGAAATCTGAAAACTGATTAATGATCTCTTGGTCGACATCCTCGGAAGTCCACCCCTTTGGAGCACGATAATAATAAGGATAGGGCATTTTATATGTATCAGGAGCAAATGGCCCAAACCCCAATTTGTATGGCTTAACCTTGCTGGTTAGTGACATCGCCATATAGGTTCTTCCATGGAATCCTCGTTCAAATGAAATAATGCCTTTTCTGCCTGTATATTTGCGGGCAATTTTTATGGCATTCTCCACCGCTTCAGCCCCGCTGTTCAAAAAGAAGGTCTTTTTGCTATGTTTCCCCGGCGTGATTTCATTCAGTTTTTCAGCCAAAGCCACATATGGCTCATACATCATGACATGGAAGCATGGATGAATATATTTATCCATTTGTTCCTTTAGCGCCTCCACTACTCTTGGCGGGCAATGGCCTGCGTTAAGAGAGCCAATGGCACCTGCAAAATCTATGAATGTATTGCCATCTATGTCTGTTATTAATGCGCCCTCAGCTTTTTCGGCAAAAGAAGGCACAGTATTAAATGGTCCTCGGGGTACTTCCTTCTCTCTTCTGAGCAAAAGTTCAGATGCTTTCGGACCAGGAATCGGAGTTTTAAGGTTAATAGATTTCATTTTTAATGTCATTGGGATATCCTCCGTCTCTTCTTCTGTCTATTTTTATTTCTTTTACACTTCCGTCCCACACCAGTCAATTAGTGTCATAGCAATGATTTCAGCAGCTTCAAAGACCTTATCAAGGTGGATATACTCATTTGGGAAATGCGCCACTTCTGTTACACCAGGGCCAAACACAATAGCCGGAGTAGTCCCCACCTCAGTCAAAAGACCACCGTCTGTACCCCAAGGAGAAGCTTCCACTGCCGGGTCTTCATCTTTTACATTTCTGAAATTCCTGACAAGTGTGTTCATTAATTCGTGTCCCACATCAATTGAACCTGGAAGCCAGCGTGCACCAAACCATTCAAGCTCAGGAGGATGTTCCTTGAACCAGTCATCCTTTTCTACTAAACTCTTTATCCAATCTTCCATTTCTTTCTTAGCCTGTTTAATCGTCTCCTCTGGTGAAACCCCCATCCGCCCTTCGATCTTCACCAGATCTGCTACAGATGATGGCCAATCTCCGCCTTCAATCCGGCCCACATTAATAGGGATTGGAATTGGAATATTTTTATAAAGGGGGTCAGATACCCGTTCGTTTCTCTTTTTTTCCAATTGACTGATATGATTCAGTACAATGGTGCTTTTATCGATTGCACTTACCCCTTCATAGCGTGTTCCGCCATGTGCTGAACGTCCTTTAATATGAATGCGGAACCACATCGACCCTTGCTGCTTCGGAAAGATTTTCATATTGGTAGGCTCCGGAATAATGGCAGCATCCGCTTTATAGCCTTTTAAAATTCCAGCAAGCGTTCCAGCGCCGCCGCTCTCCTCCTCAATAACACTCTGGAAAATGACATCCCCTTTTAAGCGGACACCCAGAGAATTCAAGGATTGCATCGCCAAGATTAGCGAAACATTCCCTCCCTTCATGTCCGTAACTCCCCGCCCATACATCTTGCCGTCCATTATTTTTCCGCTGTATGGATCGTCATTCCATTGATCCCTGTCTCCCTCTGGCACAACATCAATATGGCCATTCAGAATAATGGAACGCCCTCCTCCTGTTCCTTTTAATACACCAACCACATTAGGACTGCCTTCAAACTGGCTGCGTGAAGAAGCGAAATATGGGTTCTTAACAAGTTCACTGCCATCAGGCTCCCAGACATCCACCTTGATGCCTATTTTTTCCAGTTCTTCTGCCACAACCTTTTGTGCCTCACGCTCCTTCCCCTGTGTACTGTCCAACTGAACCAGCTTCTGTAGTAACTTAGTTCCCTGTTCACGATTATTATCAAGCCATTGATGAATTTGTTCTTTCATTGAAACGATCGCTTCAGTCACTCCTTCTCACTCCTCTTGAAAAGTTAAATAAAAATTGCCAAATCATCTGAAACCTGGAGTTCTGCTTCAGTATTTTCAAGTACTTCTTTAACTGTGTAAGGGCTCATTACTTCTTTTAAAAGAAGGCCTTCTTCTGTTACTTCAATGACCGCCATGTCTGTGATGATTAAATTGACACATTTCTTTGCTGTTAAAGGCAGGCTGCATTTCTTAAGAATTTTCGGGTCGCCATTTTTATTGATATGGTTCATAACCACGATCACTTTTTTTGCTTTATTCGCCAGCTCCATGGCACCGCCGATTCCCGGGACCCTTTTGCCCGGTACAATCCAATTGGCCAGATCCCCTGCTCATCGACTTCCAATCCGCCAAGTATCGTGATATCCAAGTAGCCGGATCGAATAATACCAAAAGCAGTTGCACTGTCAAAATAAGAAGCACCTGGAACTAATGTGACAGGGAAGCCTCCTGCATTGCAGAGCATTTCATCTTCAAAGCCCTTTTCAGGAGACTCCCCCATTCCGAGAATTCCATTTTCCGCATGAAACATGACATGAATCTCTTCCGGGATATGATTGGAAACAAGTGATGGAATGCCAATCCCTAAATTCACAATCATTCCATCCTTTATTTCGTTCGCTGCCCGTCTTGCAATCTGGTTCCTCACATCTACTCCCACGCCCACTTCCAATTCACTCCTTCACTTGGAATCACCAAATCAACAAACACGCCCGGTGTGACGATACACTCGGGATCCAGCTCACCAGGGCCGACTATCTCATCAGCCTCCGCAATGGTGAACTCTCCAGCCATCGCCACCAAAGGGTTCGTATTTCTGGCACTTTTGTCATAAATCAGGTTGCCATAAATATCGGCCTTTTTCGCATGAACAATGGATACATCCGCTTTCAGCGGCAATTCTAATAAAAATTCCTTCTCATTTACAGTAACCTTTTGTTTCCCTTCCTCAACCATGCTTCCAAGACCGATATCTGTAAGAATTCCTTCAATCCCGACTCCGCCCGCGCGGATTCTCTCAGCCAGAATTCCCTGAGGTGAAAACTCTACATCCATTTCTCCTGTAGCCATAAGCTGGCCCGCAGCCGGATTTGATCCAATATGCGATGCTATTAATTTCTTCGCCCGTCTTCTGCTGACTAATTTCCCAATACCAATTTCAGGAAAACCAGCATCGTTTCCAATCAAAGTCAGTTCCTTCACCCCTTTTTCATAGATTCCCTGGATGAGTGTCGGCGGGTTGCCAACTCCCCCGAATCCTCCATACATTAAAATACTTTGATCATGGATGCGGGAAAGGGCTTCTTTCAATGTACCGACTTTGCCGGCATTCCTTATAGTTTTCTTCATCGTTTTCCACCCTTCCTAAAGTGCTTTATATCTATTTAAGTTCACTTCATTCTGAATTTCGGTCATAGTTTCAAAGAAAATATCAATCAGCTTATCTATTTCATGCCTTTGGATGGTCAGAGGCGGAGATATAATAACAGCGTCTCCATCTCCCCCCTCTATTCCAGCTGAAGAAGGATAAATAAGCAGCCCCTTATCCCGGGCTTTATTTACAATCATGTTGGTAAGAGATAACTCTTTACTGAAGGGAAACTTAGTAAATACATCTGAGACAAATTCAATCCCGACCATTAACCCTTTGCCCCTTATCTCGCCGATAAACGGAAAATTCCTCTGCCTATTCCTAAGCTGATCCAATAAATACACACCATTTTCTGCACCTTTTTCGACTAATCCGTGCTTTTCTATATAATTCAAAACGGCCAGTGAAACAGCTGCAGACTGTGGATTTGCACTATAGGTATGTCCGCTCATAATCGAGCCGGACCCCTGTATAATCGGTTCCATTACCTTATCACTGACAAGGGTGGCCGCCATTGGTGTATACCCGGCACTCATACCTTTCCCAAGCGTGATGATGTCAGGTTTTACTCCCCAATGCTCCATCGCAAACATTTTCCCTGTCCGCCCTATGCCTGTCATAACCTCATCAGCAATAAATAATATATTATGAAAATCACAGATTTCTTTTATTCTTTGGTAATAGCCTTCTGGTGGGACTATCACTCCGCCAGAAGCACCGACAATGGGCTCTGCAATAAAAGCCGCAATACTTTCCGCTCCATACCGTTGAATTGCCGTGTGCAGTTCTGTTGCGCAGGACATCTGGCACCCCGGGTACATTTCATTAAATGGACACCGGTAGCAATTAGGGGCTGAAACGGCAGGATTCTCATCAAGCAGCGAATGGAATCTTTTCCGTCTTTCAGCATGGCCGGAAAGCGATAAAGCCCCCATGGTTATTCCGTGATAGCTCGTCCAGCGTGAAATCACTCTGTTTCTACGGTATTCACCCTTCTCCTGCCAGTGCTGGATGGCTATTTTCATGGCTGTTTCCGTTGCTTCCGACCCGCTGTTTACAAAAAAAGAGCTATAATTTTCCTCGTTTCCAAAGGCCAGTTCATTCAGTTTTTCTGCAAGTTTCTCTGCAGGTTCCGATGTCATTTGTGAACGATAAACAAACGATACCTTTTGCGCCTGTTTGTACATGGCTTCAACAACTTCCTCAACCGCATGGCCAATGCTCGCTGTCACAGCGCCAGATGACCCGTCCAAATATTGCTTACCTTGATCATCATAAAGATAGACACCCTGCCCATACACAGCTTTAGGGTATTCAGCCCTATGCACCGGTTTAATTAGAAATGAACGTTTCATACTGCATTCTCCTTTTGTTGGTTTAACAGTTAGGCCAAATGTTATTTATCCATATCTTAATTCAAAATTCAGACATTTTATATTCTCCAAACCCATATAAATTTAAGCTGTTTTATTATACAATCAGTACAATAAAATAAATTTAACACTTGCGGCCATCTAACCTTTCAATCCTATTTATCAAAAGCCATTTACCGAGCTATCAATTTTTACATTAAAAGGATTTTAATTGTACAAAACACACTAAACATAATATGGTAAAGGAATGGTTGTCTTGAGTATCAGCATCTATGAGGCACTGAATCTTCCGGTAATGAAAAATACAAAACTTGCTGCGGGGTATAATGGTGTTACGAATATCATTAAATGGGTCACTATTGTTGAAGTCATTGAAGATATCAATCGTCTCCAAGAAGGGGAATTCCTCATTACGACCGGCTATGGACTAAAGGATAACAGCAGAGAATTCGAACGGCTCCTGTCAATGAAGAAACTTTCCGGGGCAGCTATATATACAGGTTTTTACTTAGACTACATTCCTCAGTCTTTTATAGATATCGCAAATGAAAACGATTTGCCGTTAATTGAACTGCCAACGGAAATCAATTTTTCCATCATCACAAAAAGCATCCTAGAGCAAATCCTGAATAAACAAATGGAAATGATCTCTTTTTCCCTGGATACCCATAAGAAATTAACACAGCTGGTTCTGCAAAATAAGGGGCAAAATATCATTTCCGATACCCTTTCAGAGCTGACCGGATCTTCGATATTTGTTATGAATGAAGCTAGCGAAGTCACTTATTTTGTTAAAGCCCATAATGACCTGAAATTTGACGGAGATAAATTATCCGTCAAAAAAAGCGACTTGCCGTATCAGGAACTTTCTTCGGATTGTCAGGAAAAAAGGAAGCCTATCGAATTAGATTATGAAGATTTTAAGGTCCTTTTTTATCCGATTATTGCAAATGAAAAAGAGTATGGCTGTCTAATCGCTTTCAAGGAACTTGAAGAATGGCAAGAATTGCATCTTAATGCCATTGAGCATGCTGCAACTGTCTATGCCATCGAATATTTAAAGGAAGATGCAGTCATGCAGACGCAAATTAGGCTTCGCGGAGAATTTTTAGAAGAATTAATTAATAAAAACTTTCAAACCTCTTCCATCGCTCTTGAACGCGGAAAAAAATTAGGGTATGACTTATCCATTAACCAGGCAGTTCTGCATATTAAAATAGGTAAATTCCTGGATAGCCTTGAACACAGGAAAAGCATGGATTCTCTATATAGCCACGCTGTTATGACATTGGAAAAACTCGGACGGCAATTTATTGTCCGCGAACGACTGGATGGTTTAATCATTCTTTTTGAAGTAAGGCAAGAAGACAAAAAAAACTTGAAGCAGGACAGCCTTGAGGCTGCAGAACTGCTTCTTAACAGGTGGAGAATTAAAAATCCCGACATCCCCCTGGTGATTGGAGTGGGTAAATCTTACTCGGATATCAATCAATTGAGCCATAGTGCAGCCGAAGCAAATTATGCAGCGGACCTGGCCCATCTTCTTTTATGCCCCAAATATATCATCCATTACGATGATTTGGGCACATTTCATCTCCTGATCCAGATGAAGGAAATGGGATTGAGCCTTAAGGATTTTTACGAGGAGCATATTGGGGAACTGCTGAAGAAAAGCAAGCAAGGAATCAATCTCATTGAAACGCTGGAAGCCTATTTTAAAAATAACCTTAATTTACAAAGTACATCAGAAGAACTATTTATCCACCGCCACACGCTTAAATACCGATTAAACCTTATTCAAACCCGAAGCGGCTATGATTTAAATTCAGCAGATGAAAGGCTGAAATTACAGATTGCCTTTGCAGCTTATAAGCTTGAGCAATATTATCAGAATTAAAATAGGGCCAGGCAATTGCAGTGAATTGCCTGGCCCTTTTCTATTAAAAACTTTTTGTCCAAATATTCATATCCTCATAGCCTGAGGAAATAACACAGTTGTTAACGAGTGTACCCTCATATTGGTATCCAAGCCGCTTAACGGTCAAGTTCATTCCATGAGATTGTGCCCTGGTTAACGAAAATAACGTTTGAACTCCATTTTCTTTTAGCCTTTTTTCCAATTCAAGAATAATAGAATATATTAAGCGGTTGCCGCGGAAGTCTGGATCTGTTGCACAATCGGTAACCTCTGCACAGTTAAATTCCTCCATGACCATAGCCGAAGCTGCAGATACGATTTTCCCATTATGCCTGATTGCTGTAAAAAAGTAATCTTTGCCCATCACTTGCTTTAAATAGTCTGGATCATGAACATCTGTTGGATAATATTTAAATACCTTTTTGTACAAGGCAGCCAATTCATCTGCATCTTTCTCAGTAACTTCAATCATTTCAAAGTCCTCTTTTAAAATAACCTTTGAAATCTCCTTACTGTCACTAACAGCCGCTTTTAGAATTCCCTGGTTCTCATCAAAGGCAGAGCTTTCCTTCCTAGTTGATTTCGGATATTTTGCAAAGATTTGCCCATCCTTCCCGTGGAAAAAACCGCTTATCTTGCCTTCCATAATATATCCATTTTCTCTAAATCGTCCCGCATGTTCAGGCAAAGTATATACGATTACTTTGCTTGGATAGTATTCTTTTTCCAAGGAAGATATATGCTTCACACTAGACTCATCTGCCTTAACAATATAACTGACAATTCGGTCGTTATATTTGTCAACTTCAAACTTATTTCCCAGACAAATATTCACGTATACTAAACCTCCTAAGAAAGAGCATTCAGGAAAGAGCGGAGCCTTTCGTTTTCTTTGTTTTCAAAGATTTCTTTCGGTGTCCCCTGTAATGCCAGCTTTCCTTGTTCCATAAAGCAAATACGGTCTGCTACTTCTCTGGCAAAACCCATTTCATGTGTTACACAAATCATAGTCATTCCCTCGTTAGCCAGGCTTTTCATAACCTGTAAAACCTCTCCGATCAATTCCGGATCAAGAGCAGAAGTTGGTTCATCAAACAGCATAACCTTGGGTTTTACGGCAAGAGCACGGGCAATTGCCACCCTCTGCTGCTGGCCACCGGAGAGCATTTGAGGATAAACGTCCTTCTTTTCAAGTAAACCCACTTTTTCCAATAAACTCTGGGAATACTCCTTTACTTCATCCTTATCCCGTTTGGCCACGTTAATGGGTGCGCACATTAAGTTCTCAAGAACAGTCATATGGGGAAAAAGATTAAATTGCTGGAATACCATTCCGATTTCCTGCCTGATCTTATTGATATCTGTTTTATCGCTGTTTACTTGAGTATCATTGAGGAAAATCGCTCCATCCGTTGGAATTTCAAGTAAATTAATGCATCGAAGCAAAGTACTTTTCCCGGATCCGCTTGAGCCAATTATGACTACTACTTCTCCTTTATTGACTTCAAGAGATACATCCTTCAGGACCTCGAGATCTCCAAAGCTCTTCCGCAAATTATTTATCTTAATTAATGCCTCAGAAGGAACAGTTTCCTTAGCCCCTGCTTGGTTTGCTAATGCATTCATGCAGCACTCCTCCTTTCACCGACCGATAGTTTTCGCTCCATTACACCAAGAAGTTTGGAAAGTGAATAAGTCATTGTAAAATAAATGATGGATGTGACCACAAAGAACTCAAGGAACGCAAAGTTAACACTGGCGAACCTTTCAGTACTATGCATTAGCTCATTTGCTGTGATAACAGAACACAGGGATGAATTTTTCAATGTAATAATAAACTGATTGCCCAATGGAGGTAAGCTCACCCGTAAAGCCTGAGGCATGATAACTTTTTTCATTGCCATAAAGTAACTCATTCCAAGTGACCTTGCAGCTTCCATCTGACCAAAAGGAATAGATGAGATGCTCCCACGGAAAATTTCAGAAACATAGGAACCTGCGTATATGCCAAGCCCCAGTACCGAGGCGGAGAAAGCACTTAAGCTTAAACCTAATTCAGGCAATACATAGTAAACAAGATATAACTGGACAAGCAACGGAACTCCGCGAATAAAAGCGATATAGCCATCGGAAATTTTTTGAAGAACTTTATATTTTGATATTTTCATAAGCGCTGAAATTCCTCCAATGATAATTGAAGCTATAATAGCCAGCGCAGATATTTCAATTGTTAAAAGGGTTGCTTCCAATAAAAATGGTATATATTTAGCTACTAATGAAAAGTCGAAAGTCATAATTTTCCCCCAATCCTGCTGTTAAAATAATCTGTGTTTATTCTTAGCGGATATGAATAATGATTACCGTATATCAATTCCAAACCATTTTTCACTGATTTCTGTGTAGGTTCCATCTTCTTTCATTTCGTCAATAATTTTTTGGATTTCTTCTGTTAACTCAGGATTATCCTTTCTGATTGCGATGCCAACCTCATCTACAAAAAGACTTTCATCGGCAATTTTGTATGGGTATCCTTTTGTTTTTATCGCATAAGCAGACATAAGCTTGTCCGAAATAACTGCCTCAAGACGGCCATTGCCCATATCAGTAAAGGCATCTGCTCCGGCACTATAGGTTTTCACATCTGCTCCTAATTCAATAGCCTTTTCTTCAAAGGTTGTGCCTAGTCCTACACCAACAGTTACACCATCAAGATCTTTACCTTTATTGATTTTTGAGTTTTCCGGAACAATGATTGCCCCTCCAGACGTGTAGTAATGGACAAAATCCACTTTTTCCTTTCTTTCATCTGTAATGGATAAACTCCCTAGGATAATGTCATATTTCTTAGTTAATAAGCCCGTGATAATGGCATCCCACTCGGTTGTCACAGGTTTAAACTCTACCCCCAGCCGTTTTGCAATCTCTTTAGAGATATCAACATCAAAACCGTCTAATTCATTTTTATCGTTGATATAGTTGAATGGAGGATACTTCCCGCCCATAGCAACAGTTAAGATTTCTTTTTCCTTGATTTTTTCTACCATATTTCCGGAGCCCTCAGCTTTTCCGGAACTCGAGTCTGAACCGCATCCCGCTAAAATAACCATTAATGCCAGCAATAAGATTGATAATAACCTACTCTTTTTAATTAGCATTTATCATTTCCCCTTTTCCAAATTTCATTTCTTGAACTAATTATAGAATTTTCAGATAAATCAAACCATCAACATTTCCCTAAAAAACCGAATGTTTATTTATCCAAATGTATAAAAAGACCATCCCCTCTTTCAAATAAGTATTTAATTGGCCAATGGTCATATCGTGAATCCCCATGGATTTCAAAGTTCTTCCACTTTCCAGGAAGTCCTGACCTAATAAATAGGAGGCCATTGTAATGCTCGATTCTGTTAACCTTACATCGACTCCTGTTTTTTTGGCTAATTCAAACCAAGGGACCAATCCATAGGGTACATCCTCTGTCAGATAACGATGATCCAATTCTTCCGGACCTTTGGCTGTAAGATGCGGACTAGTAGAAATCATTTCATGCCAGTTTGAATTTGAAGTGACATAACCTGTATTCATTACCCGTTCCAAGTATGGAATTACATTAAGTCCAAGAGACTTTCCTACTCTGATTCTCTCTTCATCAAGTTTTTCAAGTACACCGGCAATTCTTGAAGTTACCCCCTCTTGAAAGTGATAATACTCTCCCTTTGCCCGTTCAATTGTGCCCGCATTAAACAGACATGGAAGAACGTTCAACACAGGATTTCCATTATGAAAACCAACTTCCAGGACATTTTCAGCAGGCTTCACCTTTGGGTAAAGCTTACTAAATGCATCAACAAATACAGAGTTTTGTGCTGATGGAAAGGCCGAAGCCCAAATTTGCTTCACATATAATTTAATATGGACTGCTGACTCTCCATTCATCTTTCGGCAGGCATAAGGAAGCGTGTTCGTTTCCGCTAATATATAACGGGCCTTTACCCCTTGTTCTTTAAATATCTTATTAAAGCAAAGGCTTCCACCTGTGTATCCCGGAATAAGCACGATGATTTGATTATCTCTGATATAAGGCGATATCATCTCTGCAATTCTTTCATGTGAAGCAGAATGCGAGATTACAAGGATTATATCTGCAGCAGTAACAGCCTTTTGTAAATTGGTTTCGATATCAGGTGCATGAGCTATCCCTGAAATTTCACCAGTCATTTTTATTTTTCCGGATTCTATCAGCGGAAAGAGATTTGACTGATACTCTGGAAGCTCATAGATAGTAACATCAAAGCCTTTTAGCTTTAAATCGCCGGCTGCAGCATACCCTCCATGACCTGCTCCGATGATTGTAATTTTACTATAATCCAAAAGTTTCACCTTCCTTTCGAATGAGTATTACCCTATAATGTATTCTAATAATAACCTAAACTGCAAATCTGATTGGAGGTACCTTCGTGTGATAAACTTACGAGAGATGTTAGCGCTTCCAATACTCAACAGCTCCAATCTTATATCAGGCAATAAAGGATTAAGCAAACCTGTCAGATGGCTGACCATCCTCGAACTGCTTGATGATATAGACAAGCTTGAGAGGGGGGAAGTTCTTTTAACGACTGCCTTTGATTTATCTTCCAATGAAGAAATGAAAAAGAATTTAATCAAGAAGCTGCATGATCAGGGCGTCTCTGGAATCATTATTCAAACCGGGTATTATTTGGAGGAAATCCCTCACGAAATGGCTGTTCAAAGCAATCATTACAACTTTCCTATTCTAGAACTCCCCAAAACTGTTTCTTTTTCAGAAATCACAAAGGTAGTCCATAAACATATCCTAAATAAACAATTTGAAGAAATTCACTTTTCAGAAGAAATGTATCGCAAATTTACTGATATCGCTGTAAATAACCAAGGGCTGCTGCCGATCGCAAAGGCTATGGGCACTTTAATTAAAGGACATATCAGTATTTTCGATATACACATGAATGAACTTTGTTCTGTCATTTCTTCTGATCCCAAATTGAATTTACCAGATAACTTCTGTCGCGAAATTCTATACCAATATAGGGAACAAGAAGACAATTCACCTTTAAGAACCTCTGCAAAATTAGAATTTGAACATAATTCTGTTCTGATTGTGCCTGTTAATTCCAAAAATGATATATTCGGTTATATTGTTGGAGTAAAAGCTGACGCCTTCAATGATCTAGAAGAAATCGCTGTCCAGCATGCTTCAACAATATCAGCTTTGGAGTTTATTAAACTTTCAAGCCTTGAAGAAAAAGATAATCAGCTGAAATCAGATTTTCTTGAGCTTGTCCTGACAGGCAATTACACAGATGAGCTTACAATTTATTCAAAAGGTGAGGCATTGGGGTATAAAATCGGTTCTCATGACACATGTGTCGCTATCATTAAATTAGATGAATATGATCAACTTTCTTCCAAAGAAAGTGCAAGGATTGATAGAAAGCTTCAGCAGCTCCTTATGAAGAGACTCCAGGACAATGCTTTTAAAACTTTATTTAAAAAGTTAAATGGCCACTTTGTTATTCTCATCACCAGGGAAGCGTCCATCAAAGTGAATATTACCGATGTCCTTACTGCTGTTCAGTTTGAGGTTCAGTCTTTGTACGATACTACCCTTTCGATTGGGATCGGGAATTACTATAATGACTACAGCGAATATCGTTTCTCCTACAAGGAGGCCCAGGAATCTCTGTTCATAATTGATTCCGTCTGGAAAAATAACAAATGCATACACCATAAGGATTTAGGATTATATAAACTGTTGCTCCCTCTGCTCCAGGATAAGCAGCTAATTAATAACTTTCACAAAAATGTCCTCAATGATCTTATTAATGATAAGGAATTACTGGAAACATTAAGAGTTTACTTGGAGGATCTGAAAATAAACGAATCCTCTCAAAAGTTATTTATCCATCGGCATACGTTAAAATACCGGATTAAAAAAATTGAGACGATCACACAGCGCAAAATTTCCAATTTTCATGACCGGATCGAGCTGGAACTTGCTTTAATTATTCATAACATGCTGGATAAAGACACTGACAGCCAATAAAATCCTGATAGAAGGATTATTTCCTTCTATCAGACCGCTATCTTGAAACCATTACATGTTCTTCAAAGTAGCTGATGGTTGCCCTGGCTAATGCCCTTTCTATCTTATCATCAGAATTTGCTTGGGGGTTACACCCTTTATTCAATAGTACATTTATGAACGGCCAGATTTTCTCTCCATACACCTCCATGCATTCCTTTGCCATAACACTTGGCCAAGCATTGCAGCTAATAGCTGTCCTTCTATTAGCAGTATTGATGACTGAAGGTATTTTTTTTTCCCATTCTATTTCATCCGGCTGGAAAATAAATTTGTCGATATTTCCATGCGGCAGTCCTTCAATAGCTTTTTGTTGAATTCCATCTTTTTGAATTTCATATGGATCTGCTGTTAAGTCCAAGACCACAGCACTCTCTGGAAGCACTTCAAGCCATTCATTTGGAATAATAACCAATTTAGCATCCGGCCTTCTCGTTGCATCGATTAACAAATCAGTCTTTCCAAGAATTTCTTTTATCGAATCAGGAAATTTTGTAACTTCTTTTTCTAAAAACTCAATGGTTACACCTTTTGCCCCCGCTGCCTCAAACCCTTGATTGGTATACTCCTGAAAAGAATACCTTGCCGCCTGAAATCCTAAATTGCCCATCCCAAGAATAGACACTTTAAGAGCTTTTCCCTTAAATTGAGCAGCATTCTTCTTGAGCTCATTAAAGGCAGTATGAACTCCCCCTAAAGCCGTCATTTCATACGAGACAACTAAGCGTCTATAGAAATCATCCACAATGGAATCTAAAGAAAAACTATTAATATGGTTTTCTTTTAATTTCTCAAGTAAAGCTGGCCTTGTCTCATAATGAAGCATGGATAGTAGCCCTGAGGAAGGATTCATCAGTTCCAACGACTCAATTTCAGGAACCCGGATAACAACAATTAGATTCTGTTTAAAGACTGTGTTCCGATCCACAAACTTTAGATCACTGTTAACTCTCAGATAATCTTCCTCTGAGTATCCCAGCTTTTTGCCATAGCCTATTTCAAGAAAAACCTGCACATTTGATGAATGAAAATTTTTAAAAAAAGATGGAAGGAAGTCTCTTTTTTCACCTTCCTCTTTATCCATTATTGGAAACCCTATTGATCTAACTTCTGAAGATAAGATAGGGAGCCCCCTCACTTAATATTTTCTGAATTTATATAATATTAACTCATTTGTAAGGCATTTAATATTTACACCTGGTATAAATATCAGTTGAATTTTTATCCAAATAGACAAAACGCGTATCAATATTAAAACTAGTGGTAAGCTTTATTCATTTAACAAATACTATGGCTGACCTAAACTTAGGAGGCATTCTATGAAATCATTGATCTCCCTCATATTAATCAGTTTCATCGGATTGAATCCTTACAGCAGCCAAGTATTAGAGAAACATATCTGGGATCAGCAAGGCCTCTCTGAGGATTATCATGGCCATATTGAAGATCGCTCAGATGGGCCCTACAAGAAGATACAACTGCTTGGAATCAACGATTTCCATGGCCAGCTGAATGTAACCCGGCAGATTAACGGCAGACCAGCAGGACGTGCAGATTATCTCGCTGCGTATTTGCGCCACCGTGCCGCAGAAAATGAAAATACCATCCTGCTTCATACTGGAGACATGATAGGAGCCAGTCCTCCTTTATCTTCCCTCCTGATGGATGAACCGACCATTGAGTTTTTGAATAAGATGGGGTTTGATATTGGCACCATCGGTAACCATGAATTCGACAGAGGCCTGGATGAACTGCTTCGCTTACTAAATGGCGGAAGCCCTTCAGTCGTAAAGAATTACCCTGGTTCCCGCTTTCCATGGATTGCAGCCAATGTTACCAGTCATAAGTCAGGCAAGCACCTTCTCCCCCATATAAAATATTAAATGTGAGCGGGGTCCCAATAGGGTTTATCGGGGTGATCATGAAACAAGCACCAAGTTTATCCGCACTAAATAGTGTGAAGGGTCTTACCTTCACTGATGAAGCGGAAGCTATCAATAAGTATACCCGGGAACTTAAAAAGCAAGGAATAAGAGCCATTGTGGTACTGGCTCATGTTCCTGGCAAATCAAATCAAAAAGGAGAACTAGCCACAGGGCAGCTAATAGAATTGGCCCATCAAGTGGATGACGAAGTGGATATTATGTTCGGAGGCCACAGTCATGCTTATCTGAACAGTGTGGTGGATGGGAAGCTGTTGGTCCAGGCCTATTCATATGGCACCGCCTTTTCTGATGTGGATATCGAAATAGATCCCAGGACAAAGGATATTGTCCGCAAGAATGCTGAAATTGTGAATGTTTTTCAAGAGAATATCCAGCCTGCAAGCGACATAACCAGAATGATCGAACGATATGAAAGAAAAGTAGAGCCTGCTGTGAACAGATATATTGGCACTGCTGCTATACCCATCACAGCTGCCCGAAACAGAAGCGGGGAGTCCGCCCTGGGCAATCTTATTGCGGATTCAGAACGGGCAGCGATGACCACAGATTTCGCTTTCATCAATCCAGGAGGAATCCGCGCAGACATTGACGCCGGCCGTATTACATGGGGAAACTTATATTTCGCGCTTCCCTTCAGTAATCAATTGGTTAAAATGCATCTGACAGGCACCCAAATCCGTGATGTCCTTAATCAGCAATGGCAGCCGAATATAACAAGAATTCTACAGATATCAGGACTCACTTATACTTGGGATGACAGAAGGCCCATAGGTGAAAAAGTAAAGGATATATACCTTATGGACGGTATAAAACTCGAACCGGACAAGACCTATTCGGTCACTGTAAACACTTATCTCGCTAATGGAGGAGATAATTTCACCGTATTTCTAAATGGTATAAATAGAGTGACCGGCCCCAACGATATTGATGCACTGGAGAGGTATATTCAGCAGCTACCGCAGTCGTTTAGTTATGCGATTGATGGACGCATAAAGAGAGTGAACTAAAAAGGACAGTCCCGGAGACTGTCCTTTTTTCTTTGCATATTGATACTAATAGCAGGATCTTGCTCATATCCTTCCAATAGGATTAAAAATGAAAGGAATAGGTTAATGAAAAAATATATTTATTTTCTCATGCTGTTCGGTGTCTTCTTTCCATTATTCCATAAGACAGCAATAGTGTATGAAAACTGGAGATTGTGCACCACTGCTTCTAAATTAATCGGGATCCGCCTTTATGGTCTGGATTTCATGAGAAACCTGCTCATATCAACACTGGCAGCCCTCGCTGCTTTCTATTTCACGCAGCTATTTATTAGATGGGACAGCAAATATAAAAGCTAGCTATTCATAAACCATAAATTGTGGTTTAGTCGGATGGTCAATGACAAGAGCCTCATTCGAAAATTTTAATAGCTTTTGATACAAAATGAGATCTCCCAGACAACCAACTGTCAATATCGCTCCCAGGATCGATAATCCAGGCATGTTAAACACAACTCCCAGAATAAGCGGCAGTAAGCCAGTCGGAATAAATGGCAACAATAACACCTTTTTCATCTGCTGAACTGTCACAGGCTGTTTGGCATGAGCATAAGCTATACCCATTTTCAGGTTGACTCCCCAGGACATTTCCTTCCAAGGAACACCGCCAATATAGTGAAAACCCGCCAAATGAATGGCTTCATGCAAAATAACGATTACGACCATGCCAGCAAAAAATAATAGCATACCCATAAGATCAAAAGTCATTTCCCCGCCGCCATAAATCACAGCATGTAAAAAGAGGACCCCAATTATAAGTGCCAACGTTGCAAAAAACAAATAAATCTGCAGCTTCATCATCGAAACAGAAACAACGGTTGCTTTTTTATTATCCAATTTTTCACCCCATCAGAGTTAGTCAATACCCATATCTACGGATCAAGCAACAGCGAAGTTTCAGATTCCTCTCCTTCTTTTGCCTCAGTCTCAGTTTTTCATAATGTACAGTTTCTGCCCAAATGGACCTAAAGTAGCGAAAAACACTGTTACCGCCACTGTTAGACTTGTATAATCAAGGCAAGAAAAAATGAAAGGACAGTGATAAGAAAAGTGCTGTATATCTGGGATATTGAAAAAATCATTTTACATACATTGAACGAGCAACGCCTCAAAATAAATTACGAGTTCAGCAATACACTCGCTTCACCTATGAGCTACAATGTCTCAACGAATACAATAAAATTTAACTACCTGAAGGTGAACGGCTACATAGCTAAAATTAATTTTAAAATAAAAGAGACAAATGAGAACCTGGTAAAATTAATGCTTTACCATGAGATCGGCTATTATCTGGATTTCAAGAAAAACAAACATGACATCAGAACGCTTATGTACGGAGAAGATGATGAGAAAGAACAGCTCATGGCAGAAATAGAAAGAAACTCCTGGGATTATGGGAGGGGTATTGTACCTGAACATCTGGTCAATGCCTATGATATGTTTAGGGAATTGGATAAAGTGTTCAGTTAAGGAAGATTTGTAAATCTTGATTTTATTAATAATAATGGGAACCTCCAATTCACTAGGTTCCCTAAAACTTTATACTTCTTTCTTTTTGCATAAGTCATAAATGCCCGCAAAGCACCGATACACAGAAATTGGAACGAGCAGTTTAGAGACCAAAAGTTATTCACGAAAAAGAACAGCTTGCGCTGTCCTTTCTATACGCTTCCTGATGCTGACCCGATGGCAACCAGTATCCAAAAGCCGAACTTGTATATAAATGTTCCAATTCCAAGTATAAGTCCCGTCCAGCACATCCCTTTGCTCTGACCCTTTTTCAGCCCCACTGCACCAAAAATAATGGCCAGGATCCAGGCTGGCAGAAGAAACCATCCAATAAACGGTATCAGTCCTAATACAATCCCGCATATGCCAAGAACCAGTGAAGCTACAGCCATTCCATTGCTCTCCATCTTTGCCTGCTGCACTTCCATCGCATCCCCTCCTTCTTTCTATGGATACGCGTGATTTAGTAATAAAAGAACCGTATTCGTTTTAATTAGAGTTAATTTCTGGATAGTTTCATTTGACTCAATTTGGCTCCACATGAACATGCACATCATAAACACCATGGTCATGCATCATGACTTTTTCCACATGTGTCGCAATATCATGGGCTTCCTTAATATCAAGTGTGGAATTAACTAAGATAACTACATCGATAACTTCATTATTGCCGTAGCTTCTACCTTTAATATCTTTTATTCCTTTAACCCCGTTTACTTTTTTGATGGCATCCTGATATTCTTTAATCTTTTCTTCATCAAATCCGTCTGAAAGCTCATGGGAAGCTTGTACAAAAATATCCCAAGCCGTTTTGCATATTAATAGCCCGACAATAATGGCTGTTAAAGGATCAAGCCATGGCATGTTCAGCTGTGACCCAAATATGCCGATTGCTGTTCCTATACTCACCCAGGCGTCTGAAATATTGTCCTTTGCAGCTGCCATTACGGCCTTACTGTTAATTTTATTCGCTAATTTCCTGTTGTAGCGGTACACAAAGTACATTGCAGCTGCAGAAAAAACTCCCGTATATGCCGCAAAAATATCAGGAGATTCATTAACACCTTCAAACATGGATGAAACAGCATTCAGCAGGACCTGAAGACCTACAGCAGCCATAATAAAGGAAGCTACCATAGAAGCAATGGTTTCACTCTTCCAGTGACCATACCCATGATTTTTATCCGGAGGACGCTGGGAAATCCTAAGACCTATAAGCACTGCAATTGAAGCAATAATATCCGTCGTATTATTCAATCCATCCGCTTTCAAAGCGGCAGAATTACTCACATATCCAATTGTTAATTTTAGTATAGAAAGACATATATAAGCCGCAATGCTAATAACCGCAGCACGCTCACCCAACTTAAGGTTTCGATACTTTTCTTCTTCCATGCCCTAGCCTCCTATATTACCCTTGATTATATTACCAAGCGGCATTCGGGTGGGTCTAGAGCAATCTTTTTGACTATTAATAAATAAATAAGCAAAGTGCAATTAAGTTGTACCAATGAAAATTCAAGCCAGCCCGTAAAAGGCTGGCTTGTTTGTATCATCTTAATGTGGGAAACAGAATATGAACAGCCTTCCAATCAAATCTAAGCCCTCTTAAGACTCGCCTCAAACATATCGATAATTTCTAAGAATCTCTCTGCTTCTCTAAATGTATGGTCAGCCAGAAGAGGATGAATATTGCTTTTGATCCGGCATGCCTCTATTAATTCTCTGGCAGTTTTCTTAAAATCCCTTAATGAAGCAACTGATACTTTATTCTGGTTTAAGAATTGGCTCAGAATCGGTTTCGTTTCTGATTGCGGCTGCATAGATTCCAGGTCCACAGCCTGGAATAGCAATTGATCGAAATCATGGCTGAACTCTCTGGCCTGTTCAACCAGCTTTCTTTCGGAAGGGTCTAATAAATGGCCGATAAATTTAGCATGATCTGCCATGATCTTTAGGAAAAATACATTCTCCTCTATAATGGCTTCAGGTTTTGGAGCAAGTACCCCTGAATTAAGCTCTTTTAATCGATTAGCAAAATAAGCTGCTTCTCTGCTGATATGGTCAATCAATAAAGGGTAATTATTTGAACGAATTTCGCATCTTAATGTCAAACCCAATACCTTTCTTTTATAACTCCAGATTGCGGCAGCAGCCTGATAAACCTCGTTATTAAAAGCTTGCACCTGGCCAAGTTCCGAGTTTACATTAAACCTAGCCAGCTTTTCCTCGATTCTTTCAAACAATGCAATAAACTGCTGTGCTTCGGTTATTAGCTGTTTCTGTTCATATGTAAATCCCAAACTTAAAAATAAGGAATGTTCTTTCATAATCCTGGACCAAAATTTAATTTCGTCCAATGATCTAGCGACAATTGGATCCGCCATGTCTTCCCCTCCTTAATTACTCACTCCTTCAAATATATTTTTGATTTTCTGAGTTATTCCATGTTCATTAGCCAGATTAATCAGCTGAAAATTTAAAAACTGCTCCCAAGTAGGAAGCAGTCATTCTTTTATTCATATTTTGAAAAATCCATAAAATAGCTATAAATCAAGTAAACCACCATCGCAAACGCGGTTGAGATGAAACCCCAGCCTAGCGTAATCTGCTCGATAACCAAATAGTTATTGCAAAGCTGTACAGGAGACCAGATATATAGCCATCCCAAAGCTAGAAAAAGAATGGTAAAGAATATAATGAGAGCATGCTTCCAAAATGAACTTAGCTTTGGCCAGCTGTCCCGCAATGGCACCCCAGCCAAAAATGGCAGTGAGATAAACTTAAAGACTTCTACACTTGTAAGCGTCAAAGCTTCATCCATCGTCCTTGGCAGAGACCAATAAACCATAATGATTGAAAACAGCAATAGACCCGGCACTCCATTTTCATTCCATTTTGAGAAAAACTCCGGAAAACGATTCTGAAAGAACTTCGCCATGAATAATCCGGAGATCATGAGCAGGGGCATTTGCATGTGCATATGGGTAATCATAATGGACTCCAGCAAATTAGCTACTGGCGGGAGCATCAAGGCAAGAAGCAGAAGCAATCCGTAAACTGGTGACTTCATCATTCTTCCCTCCCGCTGTGCAGAATCTCCGTTACCCGATCAGCCGCTTCTTCAATCAAGGTATAGTCCATGACTTCGATTAACTGTCCTTTTGGGTTCACCAGATAAAAAGCCGAGTTATGGGCAAAGTTGCCGTATTCATCCGGTATGACAATAACGCCAAATCGGTCCAGCAAAGATTCAAGCTCCTTTTGATCCGGGATCCTTGCCATTCTCCATGTTTCTCCGTCACTGCCGAAAGCCTGACGGTACGTATCCAATGTTTTTGGATCATCCCTCTCCGGATCAAAACTGATGCTAAGGAATTGAATGTCGTGACCAATATACTCTTCCGGAATTCGTTTATATACTTCAGACATATTAACCTCAAGCTCAGGGCAAACCGTACCGCATGAAGTATATAAAAAAGTAATAAAAACATACTTCCCTTCAAATTCCGAGAAAGAGTAGGTCCTTCCATTATTATCTTCAAGTGTTACGTCCGGGAACTGGGGCTTTTCATCCATTAACTGATTAACCCTGGCTTTTTCAGCAGTAAAAGCCTGAAACCCATCTGTGCCAATGTAAAATAGGACTACGCCAAACATCAGTACAAGCAAGCTTGATAAAGCCGTTCTATTTTTTGGAAACATGATTCATCACTTCCTTTTAAAAGAAAGAGACAGCCCAGCAGCCGAGCTATCTCTCTTTCCTTACCAGGTTTTAAATGGAGGTGAACCTGGAGGCGCATTGACAATGAAATCGACCAATGGAATGACATATGCCATGCCGACAAGGACAATCATACACACAACCCACAATCCCCAGCGTTCTGTCCATCTAGGTGTTGGCGCTTCATCTTCTTCCACTTCCGCAATAGGGAACTCTGTGTTTCCTTTTGGTGCAAAGAACATGAGGTAGAATACTGCGTATACCTGCATAAGGACACCAATCATTAGAAGCGTTCCACCGATTGCCAGGAAGAATAGATAAGGATCCCAGCTTAAAGCAGTTGCATTATCAAAATATGTTGAATAGGAAGTTCTTCTTGGAGATCCCAGCAGACCCACCCAGTGCATCGCACCTGACATGATGATCATACCGATAGTCCATATAATTGTTTGAATAACCCCAAGCTTGTTGATCTGCGGTGTCAGCACTCTTTTAGATACATAAGGAATGAGCCAATAGCTTAGGCCGAAGAACGTCATAACTACTGACATGCCAAGTGTTAAGTGGAAATGGCCAACGACCCACATCGTGTTATGGACTACTTGGTTCAATTGGTTTGTAGTTTGAGCAATACCGCCTGCCCCTGCAGGGATAAAAGCAGCCATTGCGATAAATGGCGCAAGGAATCTGACATCTCCCCAAGGAAGCTTTTTATACCAGCCAACAATGCCTTTTCCGCCTTTCCTTCTCGCAGTGCGTTCAAAGACCGCAAACATTGCATAAGCAGTCATTAATGAAGGGAAGCCAATTGCCAAACTCATAAACACGTGCATGTATTTCACAGATTCAGAGATACCTGGGTCAATAATTTGATGGTGGAAGCCACCGGTAATATTCATAATTACTAATGCAATAACCACAATTCTTGTTAAGAGATCATTCCATCTTCGGCCGCCAATAATTTTCGGCACGATGACATACCATGCAGAGACTGCCGTTAAATACCAGATGTTAACCAGCGTATGGCCGAACGCCCAGAACAGCGTACGTGCAACCATAACATTTATTGTCTCAACCCATCCAAAAGCCCAAGGAATTATAGTAAAAACCTCGATTGCTACAGGTATGCTTCCGAAGAATAAGAGAACAAAAACGCCGGTTGCAAAGAAAGAAAGAATCGGGATATGCTTGCCGGGATTTCTCTTTCTCCAGCTGGCCACATTGATAAAGGCACCAAAGGCACACATCCATACACCCAATACGATAAATACTAAGCCGATATAGAAAATAGGTGAAGCAGCCATTGGCGGATAGAAAGTATACATAACAGATGCTTCATTCATTAAAATCGGGATTACCGCTAGGACAAATCCGAAAATCTTCATCCAGAAGCCTATCCATGCCATCTTTCTGACCTTAGGAAGCAGGCCGCCCAGTGTATGGGATAACCCAGCATAGAAGTATCCAATTGTGAAGAACGCTGACAATACGACTACCAGCAGAAGACCATGAGCTGTCAGAACCTGATAATAATTCAGCCATGCCGGCAATTCGAGCATTCCAGCCCGGTTCAGGCCTTGCACCAGTCCGAGTATTCCGCCCAGAAGGATGGCCAAGAAAGCAACAGATAAATATGATTTCGTTAATTTTGCATCCTCGAGGCTAATTCCCATAACTTTATTTGCTTTATCCTTAAAAACTTGTGTTTTTCCTGATTGCTTAATAACTGTTTCCACTGTCTATCCCCCCTTTATTTCACTGTAATGGTCGTGCTCATCATTTGATGACCCGCACCGCAGTACTCATTGCATAGAACCAAATATTCGCCCGGCTTATCAAATTTCTGAGTGATTTTTTGTACATAACCAGGCACAACCATAGCATTTAAGTTAGTTTCGGCAACCTGGAACCCGTGAACGACATCTTTTGACGTCAATGTAAAATGAACTGTTGATCCTGCAGGCACTTCTATCTCACTCGGAGTAAAACTGAACACTTGAAGAGTCATAACTACTTCATACTCATTATCGCCAATTTTCTTAATTCCTGGCTTATCGAACGGTGCTGTTTCATCCACTTTCTGAGGATCAATTCGCTCTCCATAGCTTGGCGGCCCCATTTCAAAGGCGAATGCCTGGTAGCCTGCGATTAACATGAATCCAATAATCATTCCAAAGCTTAAAATAAGCCATACCTTTTCAGAACGATGCATCATTGTTTATCCCCCCTATATTCTGGCCATATACAGGCCGTACAAGATTAAATACGTAACAAAGATCCCAAGGCCTACAACTGTAACTGAAAAGAACGTACCCTTTAGTGAGTTTTGTTCTTTTGAACTGCTTTGGTCCACTTTTTGTGTATTCACCTTCCATCAGCTCCTTTACTTTGTTACTTACATCATAGTTGAGAAGGGTTTTCATAAAAGTGAAATGAATCACACTTTCTTCATATTTCCTCAAAGGCAAAAGGGGGGCAATTTTGGCTAAAACTCTGTAGTATCAAGGGTTTTCCCCACGGAATGGTGCTCTGGGAAGCATAACGGTTCACAAAGTATTCACAAAGTATCAACTTAGCTCATCGCTTCCACATTCGTTATATGCATTTACAGTAGACTAGCCTGTTCCTCTTTGAGAGAGCCGTTAAAAAAGTTTCTAAAAACAAGGCTTTGTTAAAGGCTGTTGTTGATATACAGGAACATATGTTCTATAATGGTTTTAACTATATAAAAGTGGTGATGTCTGTGAGAGCAACTGATATTCTTAAAGCCATTCAAAAACTAAATCCAGCAGAAAAACACCGACTACGAGAGTATTTAATTGATGCTCTTACTGCATCTTCCTCGACAGGAACTGTTCTACAAGAAATATCTGAACGCAAAAATAAACGCGGTTATCATTGCCCTGATTGTGATTCAGAGCATATCGTTCGGTATGGCACATACTCAACAAGAGTTGATGGAGATGAAGTAGAAAAACAACGTTATCGTTGTAAAGCGTGTAAAAAGACATTTACTGACCTAACAAATACTCCTCTTTATCGAACACGCCATCTAAATCAATGGATTAAATTCGTTGAATGTATGATAGAAGGATATTCTCTTCGTAAATCTGCTGAATTAGTTGGTAATGTTACTCACGTTACATTGTTCTACTGGAGGCACAAACTCTTATCATCATTAAAACAAATGGAAAAATCTAATTTTGAAGGTATCGTCGAAATGGACGAGACCTATTTCCTATACTCCGAAAAGGGACAAAGAATAATTAAAGACAGAAAACCCTGCAAACGTGGTGGTTCCGCTAAGAAACGGGGCATAAGCAACGAACAAGTATGTGTTTTAGTCGCAAGAGACCGTGAAAAGATGACTTTTACGCAAACATTGGGAATGGGTCGATTAACAAAAGAGCAGTTAGACAAAGCTATCGAATGTTTTATGTACCGATTCTTGGCGAGTCTTTAAAACATATGCTGCTGAAAAAGGGATGGATATTTATCAATTCCAGAACGTAAACAATTAGCACCGTAGGCTTAAAGGATGGATACAACGTTTTAATGGAGTTGCAACTAAATATCTGAACAATTACTTAGCTTGGTTTCAAGTGTTAGAATCCATTCAACATCAAAGGAATGCTGTTACTATAAATGACTTGATGATTAAAGGGAATTTAATACAAAATATGGAAACATATGATACACTAAGGTTATCTAAATTCACGATTTAAGCATTATTTTCTTGTTCAACTAAACCAGCTAATAGTTTGTCAATATTTTTCATTAAAATATCGAAATTCATCGTGATATACTAAAAAAGGGTATACTAAATAACCTTCATATTCTCTGAACTGGAAGGTTTTTCGTTATTTAGTTAGATGTTGCTACTATGCTATATCTTGGAAATTTGTTCTGTCTCTTAATAAGGCAAATATCCAGTGTAAGAGCTTATTTACACAAGCAATTACAGCTACTTTAAATGGTTTTCCTTCCTCGCGTTTCTTATCATAGAACTCTCGTAATTTCTTATTTCGAGGAATGATTTCATCGCTTGTTTTGCTCTTGCGACAGTCACGTATCGCACAACGAACAGCCATATATAAGGCGTGGCGAAGCCTGCTGGAACCTCTTTTAGTGATTCGGTTTTTTGTGGCGGTAAACTTGCCTGATTCAAAAACACTAGGATCTACTCCAGCGAAAGCCCCCAATTTCAGAAATGATCGTGGCAGCGATCTTTTCACCGATACCAGGGATAGATTTGATAATATTATATTCTTCAACTTCTTTAGCGAGGGCATCTATCTCTGATTCCAATGTGGATAGGTGCTCTTTGTATTGAAGAATAATATTAATATACATACCTAAGCTTAAGAAATGACTCTGATAGACTGTCTTTTCAAAGGGATTGCGAGTTGCCGCCTCTTTTAGTTGTAAGGCTTTTTCGTTGGCCCATCTGATTGAGCGACTTTTACATAATTCCTTAATTCTATTTGAGAGTGTTTCATCACTAGCTTCTAATATGTCTTCAGAGGACGGAAACTCCTTTAAGGTTAAGAGTGATACTACAGAATATAAATCACCGAACACTCCCCGATATTCAGGGAATACTTGATCTAGAATAGCCTGGAACTGAAGCTTTGTCTGAATCATCACTCCTGTAATATTCTCGTGTTGTCTTGTAAGGTTACGAAGATTTAAAAGCTGAACCCCTCGCTTTTTATAAGGTTCTAACTCCTCCTTGTAAAACAACTCGCAGAGGTGGTAAGCATCGACGGCATCTGTCTTTACTTTCCTTAAACTTGAACTTTTCGCCTTGTAGGAAATCAAAGGGTTAATAATAATTAATAAATACCCACGTTCCTCTAAATATTGGACTACTGCTGTTTGATAGTGTCCAGTAGCTTCAAGAATAACTGGAGGTTTTAAACCTGTTTCTTTTTGTACTACCTCTAAAAACTCTACAAGTAAAGCAAGACCCTGAATAGTATGTGCTACTTTAAAGCTCTTTCGGAATGGTTTACCTTTATCGACAAAAGCTTGAACCTGACTTTCCCCCTTAGAAATATCCAGACCAACGACTGGATTCACCAAAATCATCTCCTAATCTTTAATTTTGCCGGTACCCCTTATTCTCCTTGCAGTATCACAGCTTCGCTTGTTATACGAGATCTATGTCCCAACCAGCCTCAATCATGTTTCTACAAGTAGGGGGCAAACTGTTTAGCTGACGGGATCCAGGTCCCACGGGCAGTTACGTTTTACCCCGGCTACCGTTATAATAAGACCATATAAAAAATGGTCAACCAGAAATATTTTCATATCTGGATGACCTTATAATACGAACGAAGCAGTTTAGTTTAATAGGATATATGGATTTAAAATAATGTTGTAGTTTAAAACAAACATCTTAATTTAAGGTAGGACGCAGGTAAAGAATACCTAAAATTGCAGGAATATTGAAACTAATCCAAGTTAAACCGTATTAGAATTAGATGTTTTTTTACATAAGGATTATGAAGATAGAATTTTCATGTAGCAATATTTTCTAAAGAAAGTGGGAGAGAAGAATGTTGAGCAGATATAAAAAATTTGGTTCTTTTGTATTTTTGATACTGTTGATTCTTACTGGGTGCAGCGACCATAAAACAGATTCAGATGCATCCGATAAAAAGTCTTCTTCACAAGATAATGACTTTCAGAAATTTAAAACGGAAGATGGAGAAATAGAAATAAATATTTTCAATAAAGGAAGTTTTTCCGAAGCAACTTTAAAGCAAATAAAAGAGGAAACTCTTTCCTTTTACACTGCACTGAAAAAAGAAAATGTATCGTTGTCTTCCCCATCAAAAATCTATTTACACCTCTATGATGAGAAGAAGGTAAGCTATGCGAGCGACAACACCATTCACCTCTACTGGGTGAAAGAAGGAAATTATCCTCTTATCCACGAACTTACCCATGTCATATTGGGTTACACTGAAGGACATGTGACACAGGAAGGTCTTGCGATTTTTATGCAGGATTCGTATTCAGACAGAGGAGCATTCCCCAATTTTCATGAAGATGTGCACGGTATTATGAAATATTTAATGACACGAGGGATCAGCATTCCTCTGGAAACGTTGCTGAGAGAGGAAAAAATTTTCACTCATTCAAATTTAAATAAAGATTCCTATTCTTTAAGGTGGTTGGGGTATATTGAATCTGCTTCATTCTCAGATTTTCTTATTAATCAATATGGCATGGAAAAGTTTGTGAAAATATATGACCGCCCGAATTTAACTGATGAAATACATGCGGTCTATGGGAAAAAATTAGAACATCTTGAAATGGAATGGAAAGAGTTTCTTCAGAGAAAATCCATACCGAATGAAGAAACCATTCGCAGCTATGAACCTCAAATTCAAGAAATTATCAATCACTTGGAAGCAAATAAAGAACAGCTATTAAAAACTTCTTAATTGCAGAATATTATTAAATGGAACTTCCAAATTTGTGGAAGTTCCATTTAATAATTAATAACAACATTAAACTTTAACAGAGCCAAAAACAAAAAAAACTAATCCCTATTGGAATTAGTTTGATAATGGTATGTATAATGGTGGGCCTAAATGGACTCGAACCATCGACCTCACGCTTATCAGGCGTGCGCTCTAACCAGCTGAGCTATAGGCCCATATGTGTTGGAGCGGGTGAAGGGAATCGAACCCTCATCATCAGCTTGGAAGGCTGAGGTTTTACCACTAAACTACACCCGCAAATAAATTTGGTTTGGAGGCAACACCCGGATTTGAACCGGGGATGGAGGTTTTGCAGACCTCTGCCTTACCACTTGGCTATGCTGCCTAAAAAAATGGCTGGGCTAGCAGGATTCGAACCTGCGAGTGACGGAGTCAAAGTCCGGTGCCTTACCGCTTGGCTATAGCCCAAAATATAATGCAAAAAAAAGAATAATGGGGCGATTGATGGGAATCGAACCCACGAGTGTCGGAGCCACAATCCGATGCGTTAACCACTTCGCCACAACCGCCACTATCCTACTGGCAGGGGTAGTAGGAATCGAACCCACATCAAAGGTTTTGGAGACCTTCGTTTTACCATTAAACTATACCCCTATATAAATGGTGGAGGGGGGCAGATTCGAACTGCCGAACCCGAAGGAGCGGATTTACAGTCCGCCGCGTTTAGCCACTTCGCTACCCCTCCAAGTCTGTAAAGACTAAGAAAATGGTGGCTCAGGACGGAATCGAACCGCCGACACAAGGATTTTCAGTCCTTTGCTCTACCGACTGAGCTACTGAGCCATATCAAGTTTTTTTGCCTAAATACTTGTAAAAATGGCGGTCCGGACGGGACTCGAACCCGCGACCTCCTGCGTGACAGGCAGGCATTCTAACCAACTGAACTACCGGACCAGATTGCGGGGGCAGGATTTGAACCTGCGACCTTCGGGTTATGAGCCCGACGAGCTACCGGACTGCTCCACCCCGCGATAATATTATTAGAGATAAAATATGGAGGAGGAAAGGGGATTCGAACCCCTGCGCGGTTTGACCCGCCTGTCGGTTTTCAAGACCGATCCCTTCAGCCGGACTTGGGTATTCCTCCGTTGTTGTAAATAATAATCATATTGGTAGCGGCGGAGGGGATCGAACCCCCGACCTCACGGGTATGAACCGTACGCTCTAGCCAGCTGAGCTACACCGCCGAAATGATTATAAATTTATGGTGGAGCCTAGCGGGATCGAACCGCTGACCTCCTGCGTGCAAAGCAGGCGCTCTCCCAGCTGAGCTAAGGCCCCATGTAAAAGAAGTGTCACTGGTCGGGAAGACAGGATTCGAACCTGCGACCCCTTGGTCCCAAACCAAGTGCTCTACCAAGCTGAGCTACTCCCCGTATAATGGCGCGCCCGAGAGGAGTCGAACCCCTAACCTTTTGATCCGTAGTCAAACGCTCTATCCAATTGAGCTACGGGCGCAAAATAATGGAGCGGAAGACGGGATTCGAACCCGCGACCCCCACCTTGGCAAGGTGATGTTCTACCACTGAACTACTTCCGCTTAAAAATGGTGCGGGTGAAGGGAGTCGAACCCCCACGCCTTGCGGCGCCAGATCCTAAGTCTGGTGCGTCTGCCAATTCCGCCACACCCGCAATATGAAATTAAAAATGGTGAGCCATGAAGGACTCGAACCTTCGACCCTCTGATTAAAAGTCAGATGCTCTACCGACTGAGCTAATGGCTCGTACTAAAGTTATGGTGGAGGATGACGGGATCGAACCGCCGACCCTCTGCTTGTAAGGCAGATGCTCTCCCAGCTGAGCTAATCCTCCAAATGGTGACCCCTACGGGATTCGAACCCGTGTTACCGCCGTGAAAGGGCGGTGTCTTAACCGCTTGACCAAGGGGCCAAATAAAAATACCCAATCAGGGATGCCCGGCAGCGTCCTACTCTCACAGGGGGACAGCCCCCAACTACCATCGGCGCTGAGAAGCTTAACTTCCGTGTTCGGTATGGGAACGGGTGTGACCTTCTCGCTATCGCCACCGGACTATTTGGTTTGAAGAAACTTCGTTCCCTCAAAACTAGATAATGTATGAAGAAGCATTTGCCGAGTAATAACCAATATAACTTGGTTAAGTCCTCGATCGATTAGTATCAGTCAGCTCCACATGTCGCCACGCTTCCACCTCTGACCTATCAACCTGATCATCTTTCAGGGATCTTACTAGCTTGACGCTATGGGAAATCTCATCTCGAGGGGGGCTTCATGCTTAGATGCTTTCAGCACTTATCCCTTCCGCACATAGCTACCCAGCGATGCCTTTGGCAAGACAACTGGTACACCAGCGGTGCGTCCATCCCGGTCCTCTCGTACTAAGGACAGCTCCTCTCAAATTTCCTGCGCCCACGACGGATAGGGACCGAACTGTCTCACGACGTTCTGAACCCAGCTCGCGTACCGCTTTAATGGGCGAACAGCCCAACCCTTGGGACCGACTACAGCCCCAGGATGCGATGAGCCGACATCGAGGTGCCAAACCTCCCCGTCGATGTGGACTCTTGGGGGAGATAAGCCTGTTATCCCCGGGGTAGCTTTTATCCGTTGAGCGATGGCCCTTCCATGCGGAACCACCGGATCACTAAGCCCGACTTTCGTCCCTGCTCGACTTGTAGGTCTCGCAGTCAAGCTCCCTTGTGCCTTTACACTCTGCGAATGATTTCCAACCATTCTGAGGGAACCTTTGGGCGCCTCCGTTACTTTTTAGGAGGCGACCGCCCCAGTCAAACTGCCCACCTGACACTGTCTCCCGCCCCGATCAGGGGCGCGGGTTAGAATTTCAATACAGCCAGGGTAGTATCCCACCGACGCCTCCACCGAAGCTAGCGCTCCGGCTTCTCAGGCTCCTACCTATCCTGTACAAGCTGTACCAAAATTCAATATCAGGCTACAGTAAAGCTCCACGGGGTCTTTCCGTCCTGTCGCGGGTAACCTGCATCTTCACAGGTACTATAATTTCACCGAGTCTCTCGTTGAGACAGTGCCCAGATCGTTACGCCTTTCGTGCGGGTCGGAACTTACCCGACAAGGAATTTCGCTACCTTAGGACCGTTATAGTTACGGCCGCCGTTTACTGGGGCTTCGATTCAAAGCTTCGCTTGCGCTAACCTCTCCTCTTAACCTTCCAGCACCGGGCAGGCGTCAGCCCCTATACTTCGCCTTGCGGCTTCGCAGAGACCTGTGTTTTTGCTAAACAGTCGCCTGGGCCTATTCACTGCGGCTCATCAGGGCTATTCACCCTAATGAGCACCCCTTCTCCCGAAGTTACGGGGTCATTTTGCCGAGTTCCTTAACGAGAGTTCTCTCGCTCACCTTAGGATTCTCTCCTCGCCTACCTGTGTCGGTTTGCGGTACGGGCACCTTTTCCCTCGCTAGAGGCTTTTCTTGGCAGTGTGGAATCAGGAACTTCGGTACTAAATTTCCCTCGCCGTCACAGCTCAGCCTGTATGGTAACGGGATTTGCCTCGTTACCGGCCTAACTGCTTGGACGCGCTAATCCAGCAGCGCGCTTACCCTATCCTCCTGCGTCCCCCCATTGCTCAAACGGTAAAGAGGTGGTACAGGAATATCAACCTGTTGTCCATCGCCTACGCTTTTCAGCCTCGGCTTAGGTCCCGACTAACCCTGAGCGGACGAGCCTTCCTCAGGAAACCTTAGGCATTCGGTGGATGGGATTCTCACCCATCTTTCGCTACTCATACCGGCATTCTCACTTCTAAGCGCTCCACCAGTCCTTGCGGTCTGGCTTCAACGCCCTTAGAACGCTCTCCTACCACTGACATCGAAAGATGTCAATCCACAGCTTCGGTGATACGTTTAGCCCCGGTACATTTTCGGCGCGGAGTCACTCGACCAGTGAGCTATTACGCACTCTTTAAATGGTGGCTGCTTCTAAGCCAACATCCTGGTTGTCTAAGCAACTCCACATCCTTTTCCACTTAACGTATACTTTGGGACCTTAGCTGGTGGTCTGGGCTGTTTCCCTCTTGACTACGGATCTTATCACTCGCAGTCTGACTCCCATGGATAAGTCTTTGGCATTCGGAGTTTGTCTGAATTCGGTAACCCGATGGGGGCCCCTAGTCCAAACAGTGCTCTACCTCCAAGACTCTTACTACATGAGGCTAGCCCTAAAGCTATTTCGGAGAGAACCAGCTATCTCCAGGTTCGATTGGAATTTCTCCGCTACCCACACCTCATCCCCGCACTTTTCAACGTGCGTGGGTTCGGGCCTCCATCCAGTGTTACCTGGACTTCACCCTGGACATGGGTAGATCACCTGGTTTCGGGTCTACGACCACATACTCATTCGCCCTATTCAGACTCGCTTTCGCTGCGGCTCCGTCTTATCAACTTAACCTCGCATGTAATCGTAACTCGCCGGTTCATTCTACAAAAGGCACGCTATCACCCATTAACGGGCTCTAACTACTTGTAGGCACACGGTTTCAGGATCTCTTTCACTCCCCTTCCGGGGTGCTTTTCACCTTTCCCTCACGGTACTGGTTCACTATCGGTCACTAGGGAGTATTTAGCCTTGGGAGATGGTCCTCCCTGCTTCCGACGGGATTTCTCGTGTCCCGCCGTACTCAGGATCCACTCTGGAGGGAACGAAGTTTCAACTACAGGGCTTTTACCTTCTCTGGCCGGCCTTTCCAGACCTGTTCATTTACCTCGTTCCTTTGTAACTCCGTATAGAGTGTCCTACAACCCCAGGAGGCAAGCCTCCTGGTTTGGGCTAATCCCGTTTCGCTCGCCGCTACTCAGGGAATCGCGTTTGCTTTCTCTTCCTCCGGGTACTTAGATGTTTCAGTTCCCCGGGTCTGCCTTCTATACCCTATGTATTCAGGTAAAGATCCTATCCCATTACGGATAGGGGGTTTCCCCATTCGGAAATCTCCGGATCAAAGCTTACTTACAGCTCCCCGAAGCATATCGGTGTTAGTACCGTCCTTCATCGGCTCCTAGTGCCAAGGCATTCACCGTGCGCCCTTTCTAACTTAACCGTATTTGACAGGTTCATCGAAGATGAACAGTATCAAAGGTTTTTAACTCTATTTACATAGAGAGAATTCACTAAAATGGCGATTACTCGGTTATTGCTTCTTCATAATCATTATCTAGTTTTCAAAGAACGAATCTTTCATTGAGAGATTAGTTCCCTCAAAACTAAACAAAAGCAGAAAGCGTCACGTTTCTTGTAAATATTCCTTAGAAAGGAGGTGATCCAGCCGCACCTTCCGATACGGCTACCTTGTTACGACTTCACCCCAATCATCTGTCCCACCTTAGGCGGCTGGCTCCAAAAGGTTACCCCACCGACTTCGGGTGTTACAAACTCTCGTGGTGTGACGGGCGGTGTGTACAAGGCCCGGGAACGTATTCACCGCGGCATGCTGATCCGCGATTACTAGCGATTCCGGCTTCATGCAGGCGAGTTGCAGCCTGCAATCCGAACTGAGAATGGTTTTATGGGATTCGCTTAACCTCGCGGTTTTGCAGCCCTTTGTACCATCCATTGTAGCACGTGTGTAGCCCAGGTCATAAGGGGCATGATGATTTGACGTCATCCCCACCTTCCTCCGGTTTGTCACCGGCAGTCACCTTAGAGTGCCCAACTGAATGCTGGCAACTAAGATCAAGGGTTGCGCTCGTTGCGGGACTTAACCCAACATCTCACGACACGAGCTGACGACAACCATGCACCACCTGTCATCCTGTCCCCCGAAGGGGAACGCCCTATCTCTAGGGTTGTCAGGAGATGTCAAGACCTGGTAAGGTTCTTCGCGTTGCTTCGAATTAAACCACATGCTCCACCGCTTGTGCGGGCCCCCGTCAATTCCTTTGAGTTTCAGCCTTGCGGCCGTACTCCCCAGGCGGAGTGCTTAATGCGTTTGCTGCAGCACTAAAGGGCGGAAACCCTCTAACACTTAGCACTCATCGTTTACGGCGTGGACTACCAGGGTATCTAATCCTGTTTGCTCCCCACGCTTTCGCGCCTCAGCGTCAGTTACAGACCAAAGAGTCGCCTTCGCCACTGGTGTTCCTCCACATCTCTACGCATTTCACCGCTACACGTGGAATTCCACTCTTCTCTTCTGCACTCAAGTTCCCCAGTTTCCAATGACCCTCCCCGGTTGAGCCGGGGGCTTTCACATCAGACTTAAGGAACCGCCTGCGCGCGCTTTACGCCCAATAATTCCGGACAACGCTTGCCACCTACGTATTACCGCGGCTGCTGGCACGTAGTTAGCCGTGGCTTTCTGGTCAGGTACCGTCAAGGTACCGGCAGTTACTCCGGTACTTGTTCTTCCCTGACAACAGAGTTTTACGATCCGAAAACCTTCATCACTCACGCGGCGTTGCTCCGTCAGACTTTCGTCCATTGCGGAAGATTCCCTACTGCTGCCTCCCGTAGGAGTCTGGGCCGTGTCTCAGTCCCAGTGTGGCCGATCACCCTCTCAGGTCGGCTACGCATCGTGGCCTTGGTGAGCCGTTACCTCACCAACTAGCTAATGCGCCGCGGGCCCATCTGTAAGTGATAGCCGAAACCATCTTTTAACTTTTCCTCATGAGAGGAAAAGAATTATCCGGTATTAGCCCCGGTTTCCCGGAGTTATCCCAGTCTTACAGGCAGGTTGCCCACGTGTTACTCACCCGTCCGCCGCTGACTTCAGGGAGCAAGCTCCCATCAGTCCGCTCGACTTGCATGTATTAGGCACGCCGCCAGCGTTCGTCCTGAGCCAGGATCAAACTCTCCATATAAGAGTTGATTAAGCTCGTTTTGTCTTTTCGAAAAAGACTAATGATTTAAACGTTGACGTTTCTGTTTTGTTTAGTTTTCAAAGAACTAATGTGCTAACTTCTTTCGAAGTGACAACGATATTCATCTTATCATCTTCCGTTATGGAAGTCAACAGCTTTTTTTGCTTTTCCTTTAAGATATTCAAAAAAATTAAGAGCTTTTTCCCTTCGCCACTTAGCAATTACCTCTTAGCGACAAAAACTATCTTACAATAGTTTAAAACCCAAAGTCAATACTTTATATAAAAAAATTGCATACGCCATAATTTTTCTCAAAACCATGCGCATGCATCTTTTCGTCTTTAGAGAATATACCTCTTCGTCCATTCTTCAATCACGTCCAGCATTTCAGTGCTCAGCGGCTTTGAAAGACTTCTTTTATAAATGGACTTCAGCTTTAGCATAGAAGTTTCCTCTTCCTGATCTCTAAGAAGATGGTTCATATTTGGGACATTATAGCTCTCAGCTGGGCCATTCACTTTTTCAGCAAAAAGATGGACATGCTCAGGATCTACTTGAATATCTTTATTACCGGTAATAGCAAGAACAGGACATGTAATTGCAGCCAAATCTTCTTCCATATTATATTGAAAGTGCTCCCTTGCCCATTTTGCATTGATCTTTGTAAATCCTTTTTTCATTACTGCCTCTTCTGATTCCATCATTTCATCGAAAATTTTCTTTTGTTTGGAAGCAGCCGTTTTATGAACTTTTAGGGCACGAAGAATAACTCCATTAAATCCTTTCATCTCTTTAACTTCCTCTTCCAGCAGTTTTACTTGGAGCTCAGATGCGTTCCTGACATTTGCCGCGTGACCGGCAAGGAGGATAATACCCGCAACTTCTGCCTTCTTATTAATAGGAGGAATTAATGTACATCCTTCACTGTGACCGAGCAGAAATATTCTTTCAGGGTCTATTTCCGGCAGATCGCGAGCCGCCTTCACAGCTTCAATCCCATCGTTAACTAAATCCCACATGCCTGTTTGATAAAAATCACCTCCGCTCACACCGGCTCCCCGTTTGTCATATCTAAGAACCCCCACCCCAAGGGATGCAAAAAACTCAGCAAGCATTTTATAAGCATTCATCTGCATAACCTTCGCATTGCCATCCCGGTCAACAGGGCCTGAACCATGAATTATAATAATAAGAGGAAGCTTTCCTTCGGTCTCCTTCGGAAGACTCACTGTTCCCTTTATTTTTACATCTGTATTAAATTCGACCTCAAGTTCTTTCATTAAATGAACCCCCAATAAATGACTTTACTTATGAGACGCTTATTAATAAATATCGTTCAGTTTTTTTATTATTTTTTTAAGGCAATACTAAGAGCAATTCTTATTCGTATTAGAAAGGGCTGAATTTATGCCAAGGAAAGCAGCATCGGCAGACAGCGGGGAAGAGACCAAGAAGGATACTGAAGCACCTTCAAATACCCCTATCAAAAAAAGTGAGGATGAAATCAGCAAGCTAAATAGGATGTTAGCATCTGTTTTAAATTATCTTTCGGATGATGAGGTAGAAGAAATCGATATTGAGTATCTGCTTGCTAATACGGAGGGACTGCGAGATTGGTGGGAGCAATACAGAGAAAGTAATAAGAAGCAAATCGAGGAAGAAATCAAGAAGTCACTTGGCTCTTTATCGCTTGAGGAGCTCGAGACTATCCGCGAACAAATAAAGAGTAGATAGCTTTACCATTAAAAAGGACTCGTTTGCCTAAAGCATACGAGTCCTAATTTTTTATTGTTCCATAAGCTCTCCGCCTGTTAACTCAATATGTCCTTCTCCCCAGTTGCACATCGCATCCAGGATCGGTCGAAGTGACCATCCGTAATCTGTTAGTGAATATACAACCTTAGGGGGCACCTGATCATAAACAGTGCGGTTTACAACTCCATCTGCTTCAAGTTCGCGAAGCTGCTGTGTCAGCATTTTTTGCGTAATTCCAGGCATAAGGCGTTTAAGCTCGCTGGTTCGCTTTTCACCTTTAATTAAATGACACATGATTACAACTTTCCACTTCCCGCCAATCACATCTAAAGTAGCTTCTACCGGAATATTGTAAGCCAACTTCCTTCCCCCTCTGTTTACAGGCACTTAAAAGTACCTACATTACTTTAAAGTACGTACTATTCATTTCGAATCATGCCATCCATAATAGCATAAGGAAGCATAAAACAAAATGGTGAAATTGATCACAGGGTACTTTTTAGTGCCTGCATTACTTTAAAGTACGTACTGTTCACCATATTTGACATGCTCCATACTATCTCTCATAGATTGCATGGCCAAGGCGCCTGTCTATGCTTTCTTAACTGCTATTACTTTAATAAGGAGGATTCATTGCTGATGAATTCAATTACAATAAATAGACAAAAAGAAAAAGGCAGCACTCCAGCCCTTTTTGCACTCGCAATCAGTGCATTCGGCATAGGGACCACAGAGTTTGTGCCTGTAGGGCTTTTATCTACCATATCAGGTGATTTGGGAATTTCCATTACATTGGCCGGCTTATTGATTTCCGGTTATGCCATGGGAGTTGCTATTGGTGCACCTGTACTAACTGCTTTGACCAGTAAAATGAACAGAAAGTCTTTGCTTATGTCATTAATGGTTTTATTTATCATCGGAAATTCTGTCGCAGCCATGTCTTCAACTTTTGCCCTTTTGCTGGCTGCGCGTTTTATAACAGCTTTTTCACACGGAATCTTTTTCTCAATTGGCTCGACCATTGCTGCTGATTTAGTCCCTGAAAATAAACGAGCCAGTGCGATAGCCTTTATGTTTACCGGCTTGACTGTCGCAACTGTGACAGGTGTACCGCTCGGAACGTTTATTGGACAGATATTTGGCTGGAGAGCCACCTTCTGGGGAGTGGCTCTGCTGGGGATAATTGGGATTATAGCCAGCGCCATACTAATTCCAGCAAATCTTAAGCAAGCACCAGCTTCCAAGTTTAGTGAACATCTGAAAATTTTAACCAGCGGACAGCTGCTTTTAGCATTTAGCATTACTGCACTCGGATACGGAGGAACATTTGTAGCTTTTACCTATCTGACACCCCTTCTCGAAGATGTAACAGGGTTTAGCGCAAAATGGGTCAGCATTATTCTGCTTGCTTACGGAGTGGCCGTAGCTATTGGCAATGTTCTTGGCGGAAAAGCTTCTGACAAAGATCCATTAAATGCGTTAGTTTGGATGTTTACTCTGCAAGCCATTATATTGGGTCTTCTCACTTTTGCAGCACCTTTTAAAACCCTTGGGCTTATTGCTATTTTTCTAATGGGCTTATTTGCTTTCATGAATGTGCCAGGCCTTCAAATTTTAGTGGTGAACCTGGCTGAGAAATATGTTCCTTCAGCTGTCAATGTGGCTTCCGCATTAAATATCGCAGCTTTCAATATCGGGATTGCGATCGGCTCATTTGCCGGGGGAATGATTGTCGACTCTATCGGCTTAATTCACACACCGTGGATTGGCGGAGTAATGGTGTTTGGGGCCGTAATTCTGACGGGATGGCTAAAAGAACTTGAGAAACAAACTAACTAATTATTAAGGAGTACCTTTAAAATGAGACCCTGAAGGTCCTTGCTGATAAATATGGAAAATCCATTGCACAAATTGCTCTGAGGTGGCACCTGCAAAACAAAACGGCAATATCGTCATCCTTAAGTTAACTAAATCTCATCGAATCGAAGAAAATGCAGAATTTATTTGACTTTGAACTATCTAAGCAAGACATGGAATTGATCGATTCCTTAAATGAAGATTTACGTGTGTGACCAGATCCCGATAATTTTGATTTCTAATATATCGAGACGAGGAGTAGCAGGCTCCTCGTCTTTTCTTATTAATATACATAATCAGGTTACTAAATAAAACAGCCCCTAATGAACAAGATAAAAAGAAACAAACTAAGTCGTTTGAAAAAGAGCCAGAGAGACAAAGGGGGTTCCTGCACAATGATTTTTCTTATTTACCTCGTGATCAATATGTCAGTATTGTTTCTTTTTATTAAACTAAAGAAACATCTGCATATTTTGGAAGTCCTTGTCTATTGGATGGTGAGCTCTTATTTTTTTCAAAATTTCTCAGCCCTATGCTATATGAATTTCAAAACTCTCGTCATTCCGGAACAGCTGAGCTATGAATTCGCCCATTTCCTTAATCGTATTTTGCTTTTCCCTGCATTGATGGTCCTTTCTTTGAACTATTTACTTATCCTGAAAACATACAAGAGCAGATTCCTCATAATTATCTTTTTTATATTGATCTTAGGCGGGTTTGAATGGATTGGGCAAACAACGGGAGTGCTTATTCATGTCCATTGGAGAATTTGGTGGTCATTTACTTTTTGGCTGGTGTCAATCCTGACGTTATTCGGCTTTATGAAGTTTTTCCGCAAAATCCTGTATAGAGGGGATTAGACTTTATGAATGTAACATTTGATTGGAATGAATGGTTCTTTATTATATCTTCCTCAATTGCCATACTCTTATTTCTGCCTATCCGAAAGTATTTTCCACCCGTTTTAGTAACGGTCATATGGATTTATAACCTTTCATTGGTTGCAACCATTGATTACTTTCTTCTGGCCACGCCTTTTCAGGTGTATGTATTTGGTGACAATCCTTCTTATGAACTATCGGGGGCTCTCTTTCACTTCTTCATGTACCCTTGTGCCGCTTTGCTGTTTTTATTTGGCTATGACCGCTGGGAGCTATATGGCAAGAAGTCTATTTGGTACATACTGGGCTGGAGTGCATTTTCCCTATTCTTCGAATGGCTTACTGTTAAAAATCATGCATTGATCTATACAGGATGGAAGCTTGTCTATTCAATCCCGGTTTATCCGGCAGCAGCAGTCATGCTCATTATTTTGTTTCGCTTTGTGAAAAAGAGGCTTATGGATCCGGAGCTTGAAGGTTCTTCCAAAATAAATTGAAAAAAGCAGGAACTCCCCCTGCTTTTTTCAATTTATTTAATAGTTTTCAAAAGCGGTAAAGTAATCTCTACTAAAGTACCTTCACCAATCTTGCTTTTATATACGATGCTGCCATGATGCTGCTTTATGATCTTATGGCAAATCATAAGTCCTAGGCCAGTCCCTTTTTCCTTTAATGTATAAAAAGGTTCACCCAGTCTTGGCAGAAAATCGTCAGGTATACCGCACCCCTGGTCCTGGAATGAGACAATACATTCCCCGTCATTATTACTCTTGAGGGAAACCTCAATCTCCCCTCCGTCACCCATAGCTTCCATGGCGTTTTTTAAGATGTTCAAAAAAACCTGTTTGATTTGATTTTTTTCGCATGATATCAAAACATCACTATCTGCCAAATTCAGCTTGAACTGGATACCGTTCATATTTGCCTGCGGAGATAATAACTCGACTGTATTCTCAATAATATCCGTTAACTTAGCTGTGTCCATTTGGATGGCCTGCGGTTTTCCAAGCGAAAGCATTTCAGTGGTGATATTTTCAATGCGCTCCAGTTCGCTTAGCAGCAGTTCATTAATTTGGCTATTGCCGCTCTTATAAAGCTGCAGAAACCCTTTGATGGTTGTAAGCGGGTTTCTGATTTCATGGGCAACCCCGGCTGCAAGCTCCCCGACAATCGATAATTTCTCAGACTGCAATAGAAATTCCTCTGCTTTTTTCCGCTCTGAAATATCCCTGCTAATCATGACGACATGCTCGATTACACCATTTTCACCTTCAACCGGCATACAAAGTGATTCAAATTCGATCCAATGGCCTTCTCTATGTTTTAGGCGGAACTCCATAGCCATTCTCTCATTATTCTCGAATATCCTTTGCATGCCTGCCTGAAATTTTTCCGCTTCATCAGGATGAAGAACAATATCTACCTCCATCTTTTGCAGTACTGGCACTTCATATCCTAAAACGAACTCATGAGACGGAGATAAATAACTCAAACTGCGATCCCTGTCCATGACAGCGATAAGGTCTGATGTGTTTTCAGCGATTAACCGGTACTTAGACTCACTTTCTTCCAGCGTCTTTTCCATCCGTTTTTTTTCTGTGATGATTCGAATCAGCCTTTCATAGGATTCAATCAGCAAACTCCCAACAATGACACCAAGCCCCACAAACAGAAGATATTGCAGATGAAAAATCGGGCTGTCTCTAAAAACGTTAAAAATGATCGGTACCGTTATTATATAAATGATACAATACACACCATATAATATAGCCGTTTTTCTAACTGACTTATGGTGCTGGGTATATCTATGTATGATAGTAAAAGCAATCAAAATAAGCAGCAGCCCTATTACGGCAGGCAGCCAGTTCTCACTGACTGCAAGCCTTGTGACAAGAGCAATTATTGCTGTAATAAGACCTGCTCCCGGCCCCAAATAGGAAAACACCAAAATCAGAATGGCATATCGAATATCATAGGAATAACCCTGCTCGTTAAAAGATAAACCCACAAGAATGACAGAAATAATTCCTGCGTATATGCCGCCCAAAAGGTGCAGGTCCCTAAGCGGTTTATGACTGATAAACGAGCGGAGAATTAAAGGCACACTGACCAGTAATGAAAAAATGGAGAGATTGACAATGTAGTCTAATAGTATCAAGGAGGTTCCCACCTATATTGAGAAATTCTTAATATTCTTTCTTTATCATAAACCAGAGGTGATGACCTTTCCACTACTATTTTAGGACTCGTATTTTAGCACCCGCATAAGAAAATGTAAAAAAGGCCAATCCAGGGAAGGAAAGGCCTTTTTTCGCTATACTTTCTTCACAAATTCCGACTTCAGCTTCATGGCGCCAAAACCGTCGATTTTACAGTCAATATCATGATCACCGTCCACAAGGCGAATATTTTTCACCTTGGTTCCAATCTTAATAACAGAAGAGGAGCCTTTTACTTTAAGATCTTTAATGACGGATACGGTATCTCCATCACTTAGTACATTTCCGTTAGAATCCTTAATCACCTTTTCGTCCTCAAGACTGTTGATTTCGGATTCTGCTGTCCACTCATGTGCACACACAGGACAAACTAAGAGCACCCCATCCTCGTACGTATACTCTGAACTGCATTTTGGGCAATTAGGCAAACTAGACATTTCGTTTTCCTCCATTGTTTAGCATTTTTTTACGTTTAGCCATGAATACGAATACCATGATTGCTGTTAAAATAACGAATGCTATTACATTATATAAGAAATATCTTCATTTACCCAGATGAACTAAATTGTTCCAAAATTCAATAAACACCCCTCGCTCAATGAACGAAATTCATAGGACTCCAATTCATATAACCTGATTGTAATTCAATCCTTTCTCTCTTTTCAATCAAACGTTTGATTGAACTATTTTTACTGCCATATCGATTTTTTTCAGTCAAAGAGGGAATAATAAGTTAATGTGGACCAGCGATCGCTCTAACTTACGCTTAAACAAATTCTCAATTATAAACTTAAATCTCACATTAGTTGAGATTGGTTCAGGCAAAAAAAGGGTAATCAAGGCAGGAAAGAGTTATACTGTTGTTAACGGAATCAAAGTTGCTTTTAAAGCTCCATTACGAACTAAACCCACCTTTTAAAAAAGCGGAATTTATATTGTCTTCTAATCCTGGCAGTTAATCCAGCCGAAAAGGGACAAAGTTAACAGCTTTTCCCTTGACAAAAAAAACAACGTATATGATAATTATTACCGAATTAGAATTATTATTAAATAGTTCGCTATTTAATTAATAATCATATCACTCAACCATTTTAAGGAGGAATTTAATCATGGCATTAATCGGTTCAGAAGTACTACCATTCGCAGCAAAAGCTTACCATAACGGTGATTTTATCGATGTTACTGAAGAAAACTTCAAAGGAAAGTGGAGCGTAGTTTGCTTCTACCCTGCAGATTTCACATTCGTATGCCCTACTGAATTAGAAGACCTTCAAAATGAATATGCAACTTTAAAAGATATGGGAGCAGAAGTTTATTCTGTATCAACTGATACTCACTTCACTCATAAAGCATGGCACGATAATTCAGAAACAATCAACAAGATTGAATACGTTATGATTGGTGACCCTAACCAAAAAATTTCCCGCAACTTCGAAGTTCTGAACGAAGAAGATGGACTGGCAGAACGCGGAACATTCATCATCGATCCGGATGGCATCATCCAAACTGTTGAAATCAACGCTGGCGGAATTGGCCGTGACGCAAGCCAGGTTGTAAGCAAGCTTAAAGCAGCTCAATATGTACGCAACAACCCAGGTGAAGTTTGCCCGGCTAAGTGGAAAGAAGGATCTGAAACACTTAAGCCAAGCCTTGATCTAGTAGGTAAAATCTAAGGAGCACGATAATCATGTTACTTGATGCAGATATAAAAGCACAATTAGCTCAATATCTTCAGATGATGGAGGGCGACCTCCTTCTAAAAGTCAGCGCTGGATCAGACAAAGTATCCAGCGACATGCTGGCTTTAGTAGATGAGCTGGCCAATATGTCCTCCCACATTAAAGTTGAGCGTACTGAATTACAAAGGACGCCAAGCTTTAGTGTAAATCGTCCAGGTGAAGATACTGGCATTACCTTTGCAGGCATTCCTCTTGGACATGAATTTACTTCCTTAGTGCTTGCACTGCTTCAAGTCAGCGGAAGAGCACCTAAGGTTGACCAGAAAGTCATCGACCAGGTGAAGAAGATTGAGGGCGAATATCGTTTTGAAACTTATGTCAGCTTAAGCTGCCACAACTGCCCTGATGTAGTACAGGCTCTTAACGTCATGAGTGTTCTAAACCCTAATATTTCTCACACAATGATCGATGGTGCTGCTTACAAAGAAGAAGTAGATGCTAAAGAAATCATGGCAGTGCCGACAGTTCTATTAAATGGCGAATCATTCGGCAGCGGCCGTATGTCCCTAGAAGAAATTCTGGCGAAAATGGGAACAGGCCCTGACGCATCAGAATTTGCAGATAAGGGTCCTTATGATGTGCTGGTTATTGGCGGCGGTCCTGCTGGATCAAGTGCTGCCATCTATGCAGCACGCAAAGGCATTCGTACCGGCATCGTTGCTGAACGCTTTGGCGGCCAGGTCATGGATACTTTAGGCATCGAAAACTTCATTAGTGTGAAGCACACAGAAGGACCTAAGCTTGTTGCAAGCCTCGAAGAACATGTGAAAGATTATGGCATCGATGTCATGAATCTGCAGCGTGCCAAGAGACTTGAAAAGAAGGATCTTGTTGAAATCGAACTTGAAAACGGTGCTGTTCTGAAAAGTAAATCAGTCATCCTTTCAACTGGTGCACGCTGGAGAAACGTCAACGTGCCAGGCGAAGCAGAGTTCAAAAACAAAGGGGTCGCTTACTGCCCTCACTGTGATGGACCATTATTTGAAGGCAAAGATGTAGCTGTTATCGGCGGAGGCAACTCCGGTGTTGAAGCAGCGATTGACCTTGCAGGGATTGTTAACCATGTAACGGTTATCGAATTCAATCCTGAATTGAAAGCAGATGCCGTTCTGCAGGAACGCCTGAACAGCCTTCCTAACGTAACGGTTATTACAAATGCTCAAACAACTGAAATTACCGGAACTGACAAAGTAAACGGTATTTCATACATGGATCGTGAGACAGAACAAACACATCATGTTGAACTGCAAGGTGTGTTCGTCCAAATCGGCCTGGTTCCTAACACAGATTGGTTAGGCGACCAGATCGAGCGTACCCGCTTCGGCGAAATCGTTGTGGACAAGCGCGGTGCCACAAACATCCCAGGTGTATTTGCTGCAGGAGACTGTACAGACAGTGCCTATAAGCAGATCATTATTTCTATGGGATCCGGCGCTACCGCAGCTCTTGGTGCGTTTGACTATCTGATCCGAAATTAATTTCCAACCTAAAACCGCTTACTGCATTTGGCAGGAGCGGTTTTTTTATTTCGTTATTTACTTTCCATTGCCACTGCCTTAGAAAACAACTTTCACCTATTTTAATCAAGCGTTTGATTAAAAAAAGAAGCACAGACATAGCCTGTGCATCACCATTTTTATCAATGTACCAATATACCTTCTTTGTACTTCTTCTCAAGCGTTGGCCAATACTCCTTGTTGGCTTCGATAAGATCATCCAGTATCTTTTTCGCCACAATGGCAGATGGAATCGTCTTATTAAGTGTGAATGCCTGCAAGGCTTTTTCATAAGATCCTTCTGTTATGGCCTCCACTAGAATTTTCTCTGATGCCAATTGCTGTTCGATCATGGCTTTGTGGAAGGACGGAATTTCTCCGACATACTCAGGAACAGGTCCCTTATTGGTAATTAGGGCAGGCACTTCAATCATGGCATCTGCAGGCAGGTTAGGAATGGTTCCATTGTTTTCTACCATTACGAGATAGCGTTTTGCCAGATTCTGTGCAATGGAAACAGTGACATCAACAATAAAGATTCCGTGTACACCAACATGGAATGCATCGTCCAGGATGCCAGTCTCCTCAAACTTGCTGACCGTTTCAAATAATGATTTTTCTCTGCCAGCCATAACCTCATTTGCACGGGTATACTCTTTGTTTGAGTTCTCCACAATATAATCCGGCAGCAGGTAATACTGCAGATAAGGGTTCGGAATGTAATCCGGGAAGAAATCCATTATCGGCTTGATGTTCTTAAATGTCTTAATCCAGGATGAATCGGCATGACGATAGTCGATTTTAGAAATGTCCTCTGTCAGCAGACCCCATTTGCTGATATGCTCACGAAGCTCAGGAAGACGGTCAACTCCATCCACTTCAACTTTTGTAAACCAGCCGAAGTGGTTTAAACCAAAGTAATCTACCACAAGGTCTTCTCTTTCAACTCCAAGGATCCCCGCCATGTTGCGCATTGTTGCCACCGGCATGTCGCAGATGTTAATGACCTTAGCATTGGGACGCAGTTTGCGAACCCCTTCCGCTACAATGGAGGCAGGATTTGAATAGTTCACAATCCAGCATGATTCCTTCGCATATTTCTCTACAAAATCAATCAGCTCAACCATTGGAAAAATTGTTCTTAAACCATATGCCAGTCCGCCTGGCCCACATGTTTCCTGGCCGACCACATTGTGTGACAGAGGGATTTTTTCATCCAATTCCCTCATTGCATATTTGCCGACACGCATTTGTGCAAATACAAAGTCTGCATCTTCAAATGCTGTTTCCGGGTCGGTTGTCTCGGTAATTTTAATAGAATCTGTATACTCTGCAATAACCGCTTTGGCTGCAACTACTACCTTCGATTGACGTTCTCCATCAATATCGTAAAATCTGATTTCAGATAACGGTAAATCTTCTAATCTATCCATTAAGCTTCTCACAATACCCGGTGTATACGTGCTTCCGCCGCCAGCAATCGCCAGTTTATACGTTTTCATAGTTAAGTCCTCCCAGTTTTTGATCGACTTGATCCCGAACAGATTTTACATTTAGTCCATATACAACCTGAACATTGTTGCCTGACTTGATGACACCTTTTGAACCGGTTGCCTTTAACATCTGTTCATCCACTGCACTTGGATCCTTTAAAACAAGTCTCAACCTTGTATAACAGTTATCAACATTTTCGATATTTCCGCTTCCGCCAAGTGCCGTTACAATGGTCTCTCCAATAGGAGATCCTGCTGAGGCATTTCCTTTTGCCTGAATGTCTGCCTGCTGAACCTCTCCTTCTGTCCCTTCTTCACGGCCAGGTGTCTTAAGGTTGAATTTTAAAATCAGGAATCTGAAGATGATAAAGTATGCTGCAAACATGATCAATCCTACGACAATGAACATCGGCCAATTAGACTTCTCCGTGCCAAGCGGCAAGTTATAGAGAAGGAAGTCAATGACACCATTGGCACCGATGGCATGAACACCAAAGATGTTTAAGAGCATCATTCCTGCACCGGCCAGAACGGCATGGATAAAGAACAGGATTGGAGCGGTAAATAGGAACGCAAATTCAATCGGCTCCGTTACCCCAAGCAGGAAAGAAGTGACCGCTGCAGGCAGCAGAATCGCTTTTGCCATTGCTTTTTTATTTTTATCAGCTGTAACGTACATGGCTAAAGCTGCGCCAATTAAACCGAACATCTTTGCCAGGCCGCGTGCATCCCAGTTCACTGTGCTGCTTAATACAGCCACACTTGGGTCAGCCATTTCCGCAAAGTAAATATTTCTTGCACCATGGACGACTTCGCCTGCTACCGTTGCCGTTCCGCCTAATTCTGTATACAAGAACGGTGTATATACGAGGTGATGAAGTCCTGTCGGAATCAGGATTCTTTCCATAAAACCATAGATAAGGAAACCAAAGTCTCCTAAGCTTCGAATACCATTAGCCAGTGCCGTAATACCATTCTGGACAATCGGCCAAAACTCTGCTGCAAGCGCTCCTAAAATCATTGCACTTGGTATTGCCAAAATGGCGACAAAGCGGTGACCTGAATAGATGGAAAGAACGCCTTTAAATTCTGTATCGCAATATTTATTATGAAGAACACCAACTAAAGCTCCGATTAAAATACCTGCAAAAACACCCATTTCCAGAACTTGAACATTCAATACCATTGCTTGTCCGGAAATCTGCATTTCTTCTGCTGAAACTAAACGCTCTGAAAGATTCAGAACCTGATGCATCGCATTAATAAAAATGACAAAGGTTACTAATCCTGTTAAAGCTGCATAACCTTTATCCTTCTTTGCCAAGCCGATCGGAATGCCGACAGCAAAGATCAGGGCGAGATTCTGAAGTATTGAAACTGCCGAAGAAGAGATAAACTTCCCGACATTTTGGATCATCGGATTTTCAAGAAGCGGGACGTATTGAGCCAGATTCCCGTTACCAAAAACATTTCCAAAAGCAATGAAAAGTCCAATGATTGGTAATATTAAGATCGGGGCAAACAAGGATTTTCCAAATAGCTGGAGACCATTCACCACTTGTTTCATAGTTGTCTTCCTTTCTAAGTAAAAGTAAACGCTATCATTCCATGTCCACAGTATAGCTTGGAATCTAAGCTGCAGGAATGGGAATGGCGGATTCTGTACAATGTCACTAAATAAAGTAATATGTTACATGGTCTAATATTCTTGGATAATCCCTTTTTTAATAGCCAGAATCAGGATTATATCAATGAGCATAAACATATTCGACTCAAATGAGGTAATCTCAAATTCACGCTGGGATTCGATGGTCGGATCAAGAATAGTAAACACAATATCAGCCAATTTCGCCGTTGTGCTTTTATCATTTCCTGTGAACAAAACTGTCTTTAAGCCCTTTTCCTTTGCAATCTGGACTTTTTCAATCACCTTGCTTGTCTCCCCGGATCGCGAAAAGACAATCATCAGCCGATACTTCTGGATATTATTAAAGAAAATCGCCCGGCTGTCGCTAGTCGATGTATTTGAAACGTAATATCCGAAAAGCTCCAATTTCTTAGCAAGATAATTAGAGAACAGAGTGGAGAAGCCTGCTCCGTAAAAATAAATCATCTTATGCTTTTCAATTTCATTTAAAAACTCCTGGATGCTCTCCTCATCTATGTAATCGAATGTTGTGCTGATATTTTTTATAAATTCGTTAATGCCTGCTTCCATTGGAAGATGGATCTCTTCTACTGATCCAGCATCGGAACTATGGACTTTCTTCACTTTAAGGCCAAGATTATATACAAACTCACTATATCCGCTAAACCCGAGCTTTTTACACAAACGAATGATGGACGTAGTTGAAACAAACAGTTCATCTGCTGCTTTACGAATACTTAATTGCTGGTCTTCTATTCTGCTTTCGATCAAAAAGGAGAGTATCTCTTTCTCTGACTGATTCAACTCTTTATCAATTGTGTAATCTAAAAAGATCTTCTCTGTATTATCCATTGGTTCACCTCTTTCTTATTATGGACGGGTGGATTTATTTAAGCCTTTTCTATTATAAATGAGACAACTAAAAATTTTACTGTTTTACAGCAAAAAAGGGATACCGCATTAACGCAGCTCCCCCTCTACCTTTAATTCACCGCCATCCTCCCCAGCGGCCCATTTTCATCAATAATATCCTGCAGATCATAAACGGATATCGGAAACATTGGGAATCCATAGGCGTATGACGTGATTTCATATAGCTGGAAATAGACAATAAGCGCTTTGTCTGCAATGTAAAAATCCTGGTCTGGCCTGATTGCAGTAAAATCAACCAGGAGCGGAATGTCTCTTTCTTTGATTTGTACAGCAATCAAGTCTGAAATCCGTTTGACATAATCGCTTCCCGGCTTGAATAAATCCTTAAGTGCCGCCTGCTTCCCGTTCTGAAGATCAAACGTCAGTGATTTTATAACTGTCATTCCATGAGCAGCATGATAATGATACACATAGTTGTTCAAAGACAAACTCAGCACATCACGCTGATTATTTTTAATCTCATAATATCCATACAAATCCACAACGGTTGTATCCATATTGCCTGTCTGTTCGTTAATAAGCTGCTGGTTTTCCCTGATAATGGTATTATTTATTAATTGCTGCAGCTGCTTATTCGGCATGCCTGATACACGGGGATAATATACGACTTTAGTGGGCCCGGTGCTGATTGTCATCGTTTTGATGCCTACCGGAAAATTGATTGCCACGGCTATCCATCCTTTTTGGGTTTTTAACACATCCTATTCATCGGATAGGTGTTTAGGTGCATAACAGGAAATGGAAGTTTCAATGTTATATAATGATTAGGATATATAAGAGACAGGAGCACACGTAATGAATCAAAAGCAAACCAGCCTTAAACCCTTCATTTCACTTATTCTATCAACAAAAATCCCAAAGACTGCGCTTATCATTGGTTTAACAGCGAGCATTTTAACCACCCTGACCGGGCTGGTGGTTCCGCTGCTGACCAAAAATCTGGTGGACGGTTTTTCGGTTGAATCTTTAAGTGTTCCGCTCATCATCGGAATTGGGGCAGCCTTTATCGTCCAGGCCATCATAAGCGGGATCTCCATCTACCTGCTCAGCTATGTCGGTCAAAAAGTGGTGGCACGGCTTCGGGACCGAATGTGGATGAAGCTCATAAGGCTGCCGGTCCGTTATTTTGATCAGCAATCCAGCGGCCAGACTGTCAGCCGTGTAGTAAATGACACCAGCATTGTCAGGGAGCTGATTACCAATCACTTTCCGCAATTTATTACCGGTATTATCAGTATTATCGGTGCAATCATTATCCTGCTTGTGATGGACTGGAAAATGACCCTGCTGATGCTCACATCTGTTCCTATTACACTGGCCATTATGATTCCGCTTGGCAGAAAGATGGCAAAAATATCACGTGGCCTTCAAGATGAAACGGCCATTTTCACCGGAAACATTACCCAGACACTCGGTGAAATCCGTTTAATGAAGTCCTCAACTGCAGAACAAAATGAAGAAGAAAAAGGATTGGATGGCATCGACAAGCTGCTTGGCTATGGTCTGCGGGAAGCCCGCATTTTTGCCATGATTGGCCCGACGATGTATCTGATCATGATGGTGGTCATCGTCATGATTATCGCCTATGGAGGCATGCGTGTGGCCAGCGGAACGATGTCAACGGGTTCTCTTGTAGCCTTTTTGCTGTATTTGTTCCAGATTATTATGCCGATCACTTCATTTGCGATGTTTTTTACACAGCTGCAAAAAGCAAAAGGCGCAACAGAACGGATCATAGAAATCTTAGAAGAGCCTTTGGAGGATGGACAGGACGGAATCGAGATGGATATCAGCAGCAAGCCGATTACAATCCAAAACGTTTCTTTTTCCTATAGTGCAGAAGAAAGTGTCCTGGAAAATATCTCATTGGAAGCTCAGCCAGGCCAGATGATTGCATTAGCAGGTCCAAGCGGAAGCGGCAAAACCACCCTGTTTGGATTGCTTGAACGTTTTTACGAGCCTTCTGCAGGCGAGATTAAAATTGGCCATACACCCATCCAGCAGATATCGCTTAAGTCCTGGCGCAGTCAAATCGGCTATGTTTCACAGGAAAGCGCTATGATGGCAGGCACGATCCGCGAGAATTTATGCTATGGACTGGAAAAACCCGAAAACATTTCAGATGAGAAATTATGGGAAGTTACCAAAATGGCATATGCAGATCAATTCATTGCCGATTTTCCGAAAGGACTTGATACAGAAGTTGGTGAGCGGGGTGTGAAGCTTTCCGGAGGACAAAGGCAGAGGATTGCCATTGCGCGCGCATTCCTTCGCGACCCTAAAATATTGATGATGGACGAAGCAACCGCAAGCCTCGACAGTCAATCGGAAGGCATCGTCCAGCAGGCGCTTACCCGCTTAATGGAAGGCCGGACAACTTTCGTCATCGCCCACCGTCTTTCAACAATTGTCGATGCGGATCAAATTGTCTTTATTGAAAAAGGCAGTGTCACTGGAATTGGCACACATTATGAATTAACACGAACTCATGAGCTATACAGGGAATTTGCCGAGCAGCAGCTTGCATAAGAATTGGCCAGTCAGCAGACTGGCCTTTTTGTTGCAAATCTTAATTCCAGCTCTCTCTAAAACTAGTAATAGTGATAAAATGTGACAAATTATCCATACAATTATGAAATTAAATTCCTTATAATGGGATTAAGGTCTATTAAGGTTACACCTGCCAAAAAAGGAGGTTGTCGACTATGCCATTAGATCATACGAAAAACATGCTTGAAACGTTAAAGTACTATAGCGATTGCCAAATCACCCAAACGTTTACAAAAGATCAATCACAGATTCTAGTGGTCCGTTATATAAAAGAATCTCATTCATTTGAGGTTACTTATACGGGAACTTCACAGAAAAGGACGTATCCTTCCATTGATTCTGCCGCGGTTGCGATTGAACAGGCAATCGGCAGTCATTGATTCCTCACATGTCTCCCATATCAAAAAAACGCAGCCAGTACTCTCTATCCCGTACCAATACTGCGTCCATTTCCTTTCAATCAAACGTTTGATTGATTTTTTTCTGCTTACAATTGTCCATTTACCTTGCTCCTTCAACCTGAAGAACCTTCTTAATCTCCCTGCTGTCTTTTGCCAGAATGCTTTTCACATTTGGCCCGAACCATTCCAGTGAAGCGTCCATTTTCATCATTTCAGCAGCCTCTCTTAAAAACAGACGATAGTCCACCGCTCCTTCAAAGAGTGAAACCATGCCTTCCCTGCTGCCTGCTGCTGCATATACATTATTAGGGGCAAAGACGCCAAGCTTGCTGCGTGACTCAATATTTTTGAAATGAAAATGCGAAACATAGGGCTGGAGCTGTTTAAGAGCAAATAGAGGATCCACCCCTGATTCCCATATGTGCAGGACATCAAAATTAACCCTGAGCGCCGGATGGTCCGTTTCCTCAAGAAGCTGAAGTGCAGAAGATGGATTGTCTGTCAAAGTATTCGGATGAGTCTCGACCAAGAGCTGCATTCCCTCTGCTTCAGCCATTTTACAAAGCATCTTCATGCGCGAAACAAGCTCAATCCGCTCTAATCTGCTGATATCCGCACTGCCCTTGTTCCCGGCAAATGTCCGTATTTTGTCTGTTCCCCAGCGGTGCGCTAGTGAACAGAGTGCGTTCATTTCGGCCATTAAGGCAGGAAGCGGTGCATCCAGGGGCAAATAGTCGCTCAGCATACTTGTCTCCAGATCATATGAGCTCAGCCACTCACTTCCATAATGGATATCTTCCGCCAGATTTTTGGCATGGACACCCCATAGTTCAATTCCCTGGAACCCATTATTCTGGGCCCAGTGGGCAATTTGGTCGATCGATTGGAGATGATGCCGGAATGAGATGGTGCACAGTGAAAGTTTCATAGAATGGCCTCCTTCATATTTTGAGATTGCTGCAGTTCAGACCAAGCCTCAAAGCTCTCCTGCAGTCCACTTTTTATTTTAAATTCCAGGATATTCTGTTCTTCCAGTTTTTCAGCAATTTCATCCAATAACAGCCTATTACCAGTCATAGCGAGCTTCATGGCCCTGTATTGGATGGCTGTATAGCCTTTCACAAGTTTTTCGATTTCATCACACCAGGCTTCAAAGCCTTCTTCATCATAGCCAAGCGATTCCCAGAAAAACGCAAAAGCATGCTCATAGGCATACTTCCGTATGGCGAGAACAGGCAATTCCCTTAAAGCCAGTGTCAGCCCTGACAGCGGAAACTTTTCCTCTCCAGCAGCATGAAGCTCGATAATCTTTGCAACAGCATCTGTCATTGGATTGCAGTCATGCTTGATGCATGTGTTAAAATACGCTTCAACCGTTTCGGCAGTTGGCATAATAATGTCAGATGCATCAAAGAAATAACCGCCTTCAGCTGAAGGATCCTCAATGGCAGCCAGGATCCGCTCTTTTGAAAGCACTCCTTCCCAGCGGAAGTCCGGATCATACATAAACCATTCCTCTTCGTTTTCCGTCTTTTCCAGCATTACATAATGGGGAAAAGGGCTCTGATGAAATTTATTTTCCCGCTCAGGGAGCTTTGACAAATCGAGCATCACCATGACATATTGATGAGGCTTCTTGTTTTCCAGCAAACTCAGCATTTCCTTTATATTTTCCTGCTTGCTTTGCTTTTCGTCGTACCATTTATGCAGCTTGATGCCATAAAGCATTTCATACCACTGGTGAAAAAAATTATGGTCGATCCGTTTGGAATGATACGTTAACACTCCATTTTCCAGCACATCGAAATCGGCATCCCATACTCCGAAATAATAAGGACGATGGTCAGCGCCTTCTGTCTTTTTGACCGCTTCGCACACACAGCTTACAAAACAATGCACTTTAATCATTTGGAGCCCTCCGCTGCAGCCGGCTCCTGCTGTCGCTCCAGAAAATCAGCCAGGCTTCCTACCGTTCGGAAATCTTTTGACACAAGCATTTCATCTGGAATTTCAAATCCCATGTCTACTTCCAAATGAAGGATCAGCTGCAGAATCATAATGGAATCCATATACAAATCTTCATTTAAGCGTGCATCTTCATGGAAAGCCTTCATAGAAGGAAGCTCTAATTGATCTCGTAAAATGTCATGGATTATCTGTAAGATTTCTTGCCTAGTCATGCCAGCACTCCTTCCCCCAGCCTTTTCCGGCTGACCTTGCCGTTCGGCAGCTTTTCGATTTCCTCTACTTTCTTAAATTCCAGCGGAACCTGGTAGGGGGCGAGATAATCCCTGCACCATTCTCTCAGTTCCTCTTCCTCAATGTATTCGGAGCAGACATACTGCGCGCAGACTCTCTCCCCTGAAAGCGGATGAACCTTTTTATAAACAACTGCCTCTATAATTCTCGGCTCTCCCATCAAAACGTCTTCCACCTCCTGCGGATAAACGTTCAAGCCTGCCACATTGATGGTGTCATCCATTCTGGCCAGAAATGACAGAACACCATTTTCTATATAGCCAAGATCTTTTGTAAATATTGTCTTTTCAGAATCATGAATGAGGATCTCACCAGGATTTTGGATGCTTCCAGCCTCTACTTTGGCGTGCGGAAGCGGATAGCCCATTTCACGCGTGTCGCTCACATCCGGATGAACAGCCACACATCCCGCTTCAGAACAGCCATATTGCTGAAGCACTCGGTTTGAAACCTTCTTTAATGCTTCCAGCCAGCCGGCAGGCATGAGCGTGCCTGATGTCATGACAGCATCCAATCGCTGCCCATCCCTTATTAACAGTGTTAAAGTATGCAGCAGTGCAGGAGCCCCGTAAAGAATATGCTTAGGATGTTCCTTCAGCTTTTTCAGCACATACTTAGGGTTCATATTTGTCAGAATGACCGGTTCTGCCCCGCGCCTTATGCACGCCAATACACCGCAGATTAAACCATAGGAATGGGTCGTCGGACAGGCAACGACTGAAGCAGTCTGATTATCAGCCGGCATAACCGAGACATAGCTGTCAATCTCGTTCTCAATCGATTCCCATGTGCGTTCAATGCACTTCGGATCCCCAGTGGTACCCGAACTCATTTGCACCAGAACGCCTTCCTTCTCATTTTTTTGCTGTGACAAGTGGATCGGCCGGTGGATATTTTCATAAAGCAGGAAATGGCTGCCCGCCTTATTTGCCATCCTGATGGCACCTTCTTTCGGGACAGAAGGATGGAGGGGGACAATGGATCCTCCTTTACTGCGTACAAATAAACAGAGTGCAAGCCATTGAAAAGCATCCGGCATACAAACAGCCAATCTCCTATTCCGGCAATCTTTTAAATGAGGTATATTTTCAAATACCGTATATTGTCTTTCAAGATCATCCAGCGTATAGTACTGATCATTTACAAAAAACATCTCAATTCTCCTTTGGGTTCTATGCTAAAGAGTTCGTGACAAGATGGCGGAAACCGCCAGCTTCTTCTTTTTGGACCTTCCTTTTCAAGAGCGATTCGGCATAAACTATAGGTGCTGTATGCTGCAGAAGGTAATTTCGGAAAATCAGTTCAGGATAGCAGCTCATGTGCGCGGCAAGCGTCTCGCCAGCCAGCTTCCAAAATTTTCTCTCACTGTAGCCGTACTGCTCTTCAATCGCAAAAGACAGTTCTGTTAAATGAAAAACAAACAATGTATCCATAACAAGCTCTCTTAGTGCTTCAATAGAAGTCATCCAATAATACTCGTTGTCCCCGCCTTTTTTAAACTGCTCATGAATCTCTCCAAAGTCAGGAATCCGGCTGGGTTCTGCCAAAAAATCATGATGATACTCTGTGCTGTCATGGAAATCCCTCAAAACAACACGTGTTGGCCAGCCGTTTTTATGAAGGAGGATCATGTTCTGGGCATGTGCCTCCACAGCTATGCCATGAGCGGCGAGCATGTGCCAGACCGGAACCACACTTACTTCCATCAGCCTTTTTAACCAGCTTTCAATTCCATAGTGTTTCAGCCAATCATCTATAAATGGGAAACCATCCCTCTCCATTAAAGGAAGTGCTGTAAAAGGCACAGCCTCCTCACCCTCTTCCATGTGGAGACGAACACTTTCCCGCCAAATCGCTCCCAGTTTTGCCTCAGGCTCTTCCTCAATAGGCTGATAGGCAATCCCTGCGTATTCCTTCAAAACGATCAAGGAAGCTTCTTCTTTTAAAAATGGGTCAGCTTCCACCGTGTCTGCAATCCATTTGGAAATATGGGGAGCAGCACAGATGGCGTGAGTGTCTAATGTTCTTAGCGATGAGGTATTCACCATATTCATGGATAGTTTTAGGTGAGCTTTTTCAGGATTAGCCACGTTCCAAAGAGTACGGACCGACTGGGTTGCCCGATAAGAATCCCCGCTTCTTTTAAGCAGAACGACATCCCCTTGCTCCAATTCATCTTTTATATGCTTTACCTGCCATGGATGTATTGGCAGAAAGGTGTATTCTTCAAACGTTTTTCCCAACTCATGCAGCTCGGTCAGAAGCTGTCCGAGCATGAGAGGACCCAACTCCTTCTCCCAGAATTCCTTCTCACCCTCAGGGAGAGCCATTCGGCTATGCTCGCGTCTCACTGCAGCCCATTGCAGTGCAAAAGATTTGCCTGCTTCCGGACCGAATGCAGAATGGTCTTCAAGAGAGAATCCAGTCCTTGCCTTAAAACAAGGATGATAGGGATGCCCTTCCCAAACTTCAGACTCCAGCTCCTCATAACTGAATGTTCTCCTTGAAAAAGACGGCATGAGATTTTTTCATTCCATTCACTCAGCTGAATGGTTTGCTGCAGCTCGTAAATAAGCCTGTTTCTATTTTCCGGGTCGGGTACAAGGTCCTCTGCCAGCTCCTCTATGCTTGTTGACGTACGGGAACCATCGCTTTGCACGGAAAGGATGCTGTCCTCCTTTAGCCGCACACGGTCAAACGCAGCAACCCTTCCCTCACAGCAGTAAGTCCGCTGATTTCCGAAAATGGTGAAGCTCAATAACGGTTCTTCCGGCTGGTGCGCTGTTTTTTCATAATCCATTAGTCCTTCATAAAGAACGGCCTCCAGTAGCTGTCGGATGACTCTTCTTTCAACTTTCTTAGATGGCAGCGGATGCAGCTTCTGCATAGTTCTCCTCCTTCTTCACAATGGCAAAAGGATTTGGGATATAGGTGTAAACGGCTTGCTCGTTCTTCGCCAGCAGTTCATCCACATCATGGAAACGGGTTAGCAGGTTGGCTTTATAGGCAAGCTTCTCTGAGTGCAGGATATGGCCGATGAATGCTTTCCCCTGCCCAGTCAGCTCTTTTTCAAGTATGCTAAGCTGTTTTCGGCACCATTCGATCAAACGATCTTCACTGATGAGACGGTCCTGCCCAAATCGGCAAATCACAGAAAAGAGCTGATTCATGAACAGGTAATAGGTGAATCGTTCCTGAATGAGGTCATCCTCATAAAATAGTTCCGGGCATTCAGCCAATTGCGGCAAAAGGCCGGATAACTTTTCCCTATAATCGTTTGATAGATAATAGCCTTGATTATCACGGTAGTAGTAAGCTTCAGGGTATCCCGATGATAAATCCAGGACGCTGTTTTGCTGATGGGCCTCAAGGGCAAGCCCATGTTCATCATATAATCGGATCAGAGACTCAATTGAGCATCTCCAGTATTTTTCGAACCAGTCCATGCTGATTTCCTGCTGATCTCTTCTCTCTGTTTGTGCCAGCCTTTCAATTGTCCGCTGCAGTCTTGAGCGTTCATCCGGCAGCGGATTCTGAACCAATGCAGCGATGGAACTAATCCCCTTATCCGCTCCTTCTGGAAAAGGGTTGGACCGAATAATGACCTCGAACCCTGACTCTTTATGCCCCGGCAATTCAGCTGTTATATAGGCCGGATCATCAATCATCCGAAATGACGGATATTTTTCCGTAAAGCGAAGCTTATCCATTAGTTCCGTCATAGCGGTCCCTGCCTTTAGTTCATGAAGTCGGTTCGTCCTTAATGAATTCGTAATTTTTACCGGAACAGAAAATTTAAACATCCATTCATTTTCCGGGCTGTAAACCGTTCTGATGGAAGAGGTAGCTGAATAATAGGCTCCCATTGGGCCAAGATCTTTTATTAGATTTTTTTCAACCGCCTCTCTGACATGATTCTGCTGAAGCAGCCATTGAGCCTGAAGAGGGTGCATCGGGATGAGGCAGTTGTTAGGCGGGACAGTAAAATGCGGAATCGATTTCTTTAATGAATGGAGTATAATATCGCTTGCGCTATTCCGGTTAGCTGAAGCTTCCCTGACTAACTCCCGGTCTACTAGGAAATAGTGGAGCTGAAAACTTCCCTTTAACTCCGGTGCATACTGCGGATGCTGCCATCCAGCCATTCCCTGCCTGCTCTTCGGTGTAGGGTGAAGCCAGTGTCCAAACAAAAGTGACTGCTCGGCTTCAATGAAAGTGATCTCTTCGGAATACAGGCTATTTTCGTCATTCATTCTTTCTTCAATATACAAAGCCATTGTCTGATAGCTCTCAATCAGCCTGAGCACCAGCTCATCAAAATGGGATGCAAGCTCATGGCAGCCATTTGATTTGGCCATTAAATGCAATTCGTGGATAAGAGCAATCATCATCGGAAGCCGGTCCTGCTGTATCCATTCCCGTCTTTGGCTGCAGTATTTAAAGGCTCCGCCGATCAAGTGCCTTCCTGTTAATGATCGGTAAATCACTTCCACTGCAAATGCTGCAGATTGACCTGGAAGTTCTATCTCCACTACGAATTCGCCTGATAGAGTCATAGATGGCCGCTGCTCCTGCACCCATTCCTCCCTATCCATCCAATGTCCGCCATTTACTTCTCTTAAGTAACTATTTATAAAAGCTTGAAACGTTGCATTTTCTGCAATTTGTTTGGCTGAATGATGCATAATTCCATCCTTTCACCGAGTCTTTAGACCTAGTAATTGATAACCATTCTCAATAATGGTTAAAAAATTTGATTCCTTCCCAAAGAAGAAATCAATGTATTGGAAGAGACAGGGCCTCCAAAAGTCCCGGTCTCTCATTAAGATGTTTATTCACCCAGAAGCAAGGATTCAATTTCCTTCAATCCTTTTTGGCGCTCAATCGGATCCCAATAGCCCCACGTGGTCTTGAGAGTATGTACGTTTCCGTTCTGAACAGCTTTCAGGCTTTTCCAAACCTCGCCCTGTGTGACAGAATCATAGAACTCTCCACTATTAAAATAAGAAACATCGAGGATATGATCAGGATTATACTTTGCTAATCCTTCAATCGAAATATTCTCACCGAAATCCTCAGGAAGGTTTTCTGCCGGTGTTAGTTTCAAATCATCAAATAATAACGAATTTGTTGCATGGTTTGTACGTCCATATACACGGATATCTTTTTTGTTAATGGCTACTGCCATAAATGTTTCATCGCCCATTTTTTCACTTACGCGGCTGCCGATATCTTCTGCTTCCTTCTCAAGATCTTCAATCACTTTCTTTCCTTCATCAAGCTTTCCTGCAGCTTCGGCAACCTTCAGATGGTCTTCCTTCCAATCACCGCCAACTTCAACAACGACAGTTGGAATAGTTTCAGACAGCTGATCATATAAAGGCTTATAGCGGTCACTGATAATTAACAGGTCCGGATCCAGCTTCAAAATTTCTTCCGAGTTAATTTCATCAGCATAAGGCAGAGCCTTCACACCATCAAGCTCCTCTGTTAAATGCGGAGGAAACTCATTATCATACGCCATCACGGCATAAGGCTTTACACCAACAGATACAAGCGAACCTTCCCATGATACATGAGACAGCAGAACGATTTTCTTCGGTTCGGCAGGGACTTCTGCTTTTCCGTATAAATGCTCAACGGTTCTTGTTTCCTCTGTTTTCTCCTCTTTCTTCTTTTCAGACGCTTCTGTAGAAGCTTCCTCTTCTTTTCCACAGCCCGTTAAAATAAGTAAAAATAACATAAAAACAACGCCCAAAGGAGCAAAAAACTTCTTCATGGATCATTCCTCCAAAACAATAATGAAATTCATTCTCAATGATAATCATTATCACCATTGCTGAACATGGACATTTTTAACTTTCTCCATGAACAAAATGAATTTGCGTTATAAACAAACAGCCGCAAGTCTGCAGCTGCACGTTAATTATTTTCTTCTAAATCCTTAAGCTTTTAGTTTGGCTTTAAGAATGCTTGAAGGAAACTCTTCCAGCATCTTCTTCCTCCCAATCGGTCCCCAAGGATCCCACTCATGGCTTTCAGGGTAATAGACTTCTCCCGTCCGGACAGCCCGGATTTTATTCCACTCTGGAGTATGTGCAGTTCGCCACACATCCTTTTCATGACTCCATAAAATGAGAAGCTTGTCGGGGTTCAATTCAGCAATTTCCTTAAGGCTGACATTTCGGTAACCCTCCTCATGCAGATTTGGATGAGGCTGGAACCCCAGGCTTTGATAAAGAAGCTCGAGCAGTGCATGGTTTCCCTTCCCGTAAAGGCGTATTTCTTCCGGGCGAATCCAAATGACAGCCCACCGGCCATTTCTCGTTAAGGGACACAGCTCATCCCGCACTTTGCATTCCATACCGTGAATTTCTTTTTCTATACATTCGGCATGGCTTTCACAGCCGATCATCACGGCTATTTCATAAAGATACTGGCGCCAGTCCTGCTTCAAAGGCAGATGATGTACTTGCTCCTGTTTTGAAAGCAGCACACTTTGAAGCTGAATTTGATGTAAGGGTGTTTTAATAATGCGGTCCGGATGGGTCAGCAAAATATCATCCGGCTGAAATGGTTTTTCTGCGTTTAGCAATCTAGTTCCTTCCAGCTCTTTTTGAAGATAGCCCGGCACCCCACTGCTTGCCGGATAGACGGTTGGGTAGGACGGAGCTGCTACCGGCTGGATTCCGAGTGAAATAAGGTGATCCTGCAAAAACAGCTGGCTTACGACAGCGATTCGTTCACTGGCCCTTTTCATGAAAACAGTTGGCGGCATCCCTTCTCTGCTTTTGAAAAGGCGGCTGAAATAAAATTCATCCTGCAGCCCTATTTGCATGGCGACTTCTTTAGCTGTAATTCCTTTCTTTTGAAGCAGCAATTTTTTGGCAGTCTTCATTCGTTCTGCATTTAAAAATTCTTTCGGGGTCATACCGGTCCTTTTGCGGAAAGCTCTTGAAAATGTTACAGGGGTCATATTTGCTTTAGCAGCTAATTCCGCAACGGTTAATGGACGGGACAGGCTGTTCCGGATCAATTCCTCCGCTTCTTCCATTCCGTCAATTTCGGCCGCGTCTGTCAGGATGGACAGCATCTCCCAGAGCAGGGATAGAAATCTGCATTTGGCCGAAATGGATTTTTCCTGCCGGCTTTTCTTCATCTCTTCCCAGAGGGGGAGCATTTTTGCAGGGACCTGTTCAGCCAGCGGACGGGTTAACAAGTCTTTCAGCATATCGCCTTCTTTTGGCCAGGAAAGCAGATTAACAGAAAGCAGAGAAGAAGAAGACGATGTGAGGAGGCCGGAATCCGCAAGGAAGTAGCTTTTGCCCTCTTCTGCCTTCAATCTCTGGTTCCCGCTTACCAAAGTGCCCTTTCCCGATGATATGTAAAGGATTAAAAAATGACTGCGCTTTTCATTTACGGCCTGAGATAAGCCCTCACGCAGGTTGGATGCTTCAATTTCAAACATATCGCTCTTCAGCAGCATATTTAGACACTCCCTTCTTTTTCCTGAAATATGAATTGACAAATGCTGTGGAAGGATAGTAGATTAATAACGATCTTACAGGACGATAACGATTCTCATTTTCATTTAAAAAATACATAGAAAAGGACTGATCATCATGGCCAGAACTGCTGCTGACATAAACGACTCCCTGCAGCCTGTTCACTTAAAATCTATTAAATGGGGCCTTATTGGCTTAGTATTTGTTTTTCTTAGCCTGCTCGCTTCAATTGGACTTGGAGCCATATGGATCTCCCCTTCTGTTGTTTGGGACTCTTTTGTCTCTTTTCAAGCCGGCCAAATTGAACACCAGCTGATCAGGGAAGTTCGAATCCCGCGGGCATTGGCTGCTGCCCTGATTGGAGCCGCTCTTGCTGTTGCAGGCACTATTATGCAGGGAATCACACGCAATCCTCTTGCCGATCCTTCAATCATCGGCATTACCCATGGAGCAGGGCTTGCCATCGCCATTTCGCTTGCATTTGTTTCAAGCGGATCCTACTGGATTCTTCTGATCTGGTCATTTGCAGGCTCTGCAGCCGGCGCCATGCTTGTCCTCTCTTTTTCCATGATTTCAAAAGAGCGGATATCTCCTGTGACCCTGACGCTTGCAGGTGCTGCGTTAAGTACTTTATTCAGCGCTCTTTCCACGGGTATCGCCCTATATTTCCAGGTGGCGCAGGACCTGAGTTTCTGGTTTGCCGGAGGACTATCCGGAACCAAATGGCAGCATGTTTTTATACTGCTTCCAGCTGTTATCATTGGGATTCTGCTGTCCCTCTGGATCAGCCGCTCTCTGACTATACTGGCTTTAGGGGAGGAAGTGGCTGCAGGTCTCGGCCAATCTCAGCAGAAAGTCAGGTGGATCGGGCTCATTGCTGTTATTCTGCTATCTGGCGCAGCCGTTTCCATTGCAGGCGCAATTGGCTTTATTGGCCTTGTCGTTCCCCATATAGTCCGGATGCTCATCGGATCTGATTACAGATGGCTCATTCCGTTAAGTGCCATTGCAGGCGCCCTTCTCCTCGTACTCGCCGATATAGGGGCACGGATGATTAATCCTCCATTCGAGACACCTGTCAGCGCAGTGACCGCCTTGATTGGCGTTCCGTTTTTCTTATATTTGTCCCGAAGGAAAAGGGGGTATATGTAATGGATTGGAAAATTGCTTTAAGACAGTCCAAAACCTGGCTGGCAGCCTTTGTCTTTTTAATCATGGCCACCTTTATATTGAGCCTGTCCACTGGCGTGATGCCCATCCGTTTTTCTGAAATAATGAACACGTTAGCCGGCAGCGGCACCCCAAGGCAGGAGCTTGTTTTATTTCAGCTGAGATTGCCGAGAATGGTCATTGCCATGCTGATTGGTGCCGGGCTTGCTCTATCAGGCAGCATTCTTCAGGGACTTTCCAGGAACTCTCTCGCTGACCCGGGCATTCTCGGAATCAATGCCGGCGCTGGACTTGCTGTCGTTTTTTCAATCTATCTTTTCGGACAGGAGAAAGGCAGCCTGCTCTCTGAACCTTTTTTTCTGCCCGTTTTCGCTTTTATCGGCGCTCTTGCCATTGCAGCTCTGATTTACCGGTTCTCATGGAAAGGCGGAATAGACCCGGAACGGCTTCTCCTTGTCGGTCTTGGATTTAATGCTCTATGCGGTGCTCTTCTCATGATTCTGCAGCTGAAAATGGATCCAAAGGATTTTCAGCAGGCAGCCATTTGGCTGACAGGAAGCATCTGGGGAACCGGGTGGCCTTATGTATGGGCATTGCTTCCATGGATCTTGATTCTTATGCCGGCTGCTTTTTATAAAGCAAGGACCATAAATCTTCTTCAGTTTAAGCAGGAAGTTCCGGTTGCCCTTGGCTTAAAAGTGGAGGCTGAACGCCGCATGCTTCTTTGCCTTTCTGCTGCCCTTGCAGGAGCATGTGTGGCCGTCGGCGGCGGAATCGCCTTTATTGGCCTGCTCGCTCCCCATCTGGCACGGCGGCTGTGCGGACCCAATTACTTCAGCAGCCTGCCATTGTCTGCACTGATCGGGTCAGCTCTGGTGCTCATGGCAGACATGATCGGCAAAAATCTTCTTGCGCCAGCCGATATTCCCGTCGGAATCGTCATATCGGTTATCGGTGCACCATACCTGATCTTCATGCTGCTGACCCGGAAAGGTTCCGGGATGAGGGTCTAAATTCAATAAAAATGCCCATTCAACAATCCCTAATGAATGGGCATTTCAGCTTTATTTGATTTCAGCAGGCTCTCTGTATTGTTTTTGCCCCAGCACATGATATACATCCTGACGGCTTTCGATAATAAATTCAGGCTTTGGCTTCCCTCGGTTCGCACGATGGCCAGCAAGATGTACATCGCTTGTTTCCCAAGCCTTCCATGCCTCTTCAGATTCCCAGCGGATCATAACAATGATTTCTTCCTCTCCGCTGCGCTGTTTTTTCTTTAATACATTTAAATCTAGAAATCCGGGCTGCTCTTCGATGATTCCTTCTCCGGCAAAGCGCTCCACCATTTTTTCCCCATGGCCCTCTTTAACCATAATTGTCTTTAATTGAATAAACATGCCTATTTCCTCCTCAGTTCTTTTTTGTTATTATAATTGATAACGATTTTCATTTTCAACTGTTTTAAAAAATAGATTCATTATTTTGTAAGTTTATAGTATCTTTAGATTAACGAAATTTTACTGAAATTGTGAGGCCATTATATGTGGAAAAATAAAAATGTGTGGATTCTTTTAACTGGTGAATTTATAGCAGGGCTGGGCCTTTGGCTTGGCATTATAGGAAACCTAGAGTTTATGCAGGAAAAGGTTCCTTCTGATTTCCTTAAATCACTTATTCTTGCATCCGGTCTGCTGGCAGGAATTGCAGTTGGCCCCTTTGCCGGCAGAATTACAGACCAGCTGAATAAAAAGACGGTAATGCTCGGAGCAGGTTTTGTCAGGGCCATTAGTGTTATTTTTATGCTGATTGCTATTCAAACGGGCTCTGTGTGGTGGATGGTTCTGTTCCTGGTTATGATTCAATTGTCAGCAGCCTTTTACTTTCCTGCACTGCAGGCAGCCATCCCTCTTGTAGTTGCCGAGAAAGATTTGCTGCAGCTGAATGGTGTGCACATGAATGTGTCCACCCTTTCGAGGATATTGGGTACAGCATTGGCTGGTGTTCTGTTAGTCATTCTGCCATTATCCATGCTTTATATCGGGTCGCTGGTCGCTTACCTGGCTCTATTCGGATTAACCTGGTTTATGGACTTCGAGGAAAAAAGGGAACAGCAAGGCCCTGGAAAAGAGTCTGCGAAAAACAGCGGAGGATTCAAGGAGGTTTTCCCGATTATTAAAGGCCTCCCCATTGTTTTCATGACACTGATCTTAACGCTGGTCCCACTGCTGTTTCTTGGCGGTTTCAACCTGATGGTCATCAACATCAGCGAGCTTCAGGACAGTTCATCCATTAAAGGGTTAATTTATACTGCAGAGGGAATCGGCTTCATGCTCGGCGCATTTATCGTCAAGCAAATAAGCCAAAAGCGTTCGCCTTATGCTATCTTATTTTTCTTCTCATTTGTCATTGGCGTCTCACAGCTGCTTCTGTACTTTGCGGATGTGCCCGTTCTATCCATTGCGGCCTTCTTTGTATTCGGATTTGCCGTTGGCTGCTTCTTCCCAACTGCAGCCACCATATTTCAAACAAGGGTGCCAAAGGAATTCCACGGAAGATTCTTCTCCTTCCGAAACATGCTCGATCGTGTTATTTTCCAGATTGTGCTCCTGCTGACAGGATTCCTGCTGGATGCCGTTGGACTTCAGATAATGGTCGTGATCTTTGGCATTCTATCCTTAGTCATGACAACTGCTTTCTTTGTTAAATTCAAGCAAATTCGGACAGAAGTACAGATAAAAGAAAAGATCAGTATGTAAAAAACCGGCTCACATCATGTGGGCCGGTTTTTTTACTGCTATTTTGTCTTAATTACAGGCGTTTTTTCGGTTTATGTGCGGATAGCCTAACTTTATGTGCGGATAAGGTTTTTTCTGTGCGCATAACCCGGTTTTATGTGCGGATAAAAAAATTTATGTGCGCTTAAGTTTTTTGACCCTAGCGAACCAGCTGCTTCACCAATTCCCGGTTCCGCTTTTTAAAAACATCATTATGTGAAGAAACCATCGCTGCCCCGGCTGCATCAGGTTCAATGTACTGCTTCGCTTTATTTACTGCATTCGCAGCATCCTGGAAGGCTCCCGCAATCAAGTGAAGCTTGCCGTCATGCTTAAGAATATCCCCTGCAGCATATAGTCCTTCAACTGACGTCTCGCTGTTTGCGTTGCCTGCAATATAGAAATCTTCGAGCATTTTAATATTCAGATTGCTATTTTTCAAGAGTTCCGTATCCTGCTCATATCCATGGTTAATCACCACTTCATCGATCGCAAGATATGAAACCTCGCCCGTTTCATTGTTGGTCAATTCCACCTGTTCAATTTCCTCGTGATTTCCGCCTGTAATTAATTTGGTGATGGACGTATGGTTAATGCAGATCACCGAACTATTCATCAGCTGTGAAACCTGAGCTTCATGACCAGTTAACGCATCCCGTCTGCAAGTGATGTATACCTGCCTGGCAACGGGCTCCAATTCATTGGCCCAGTCTACTGCAGAATTGCCTCCTCCTGACACAATCACTATTTTATCCTTGAAATGGGCAAGAGACTTGACTGTGTAATTTAAATTGGAGACCTCAAAGCGCTCTGCGCCTTCAATTTTCAGCTTTTGCGGCTTTAGAATACCGCTGCCAACTGCCACAATCACTGTTTTTGAGAAATGCTCTTCTCCTGAAGACCCTTTTAAAACAAAAACTCCATCTTCATTCTTACTGATGGATTCCACCTTTTCATTTAGCACAACCGTCGGATTAAAGGTCAGCCCCTGCTCGACCAGCTGTTCAATCAGCTTTGCTCCCGGAGTTGGAGTTAACCCGCCGACATCCCAAATCATTTTCTCGGGATACACATGGATCTTTCCGCCCAGCTGCGGCTGAAATTCAATCAGTTTCGTTTTCATTTCTCTTAAACCGCTGTAAAAAGTGGAGTAAAGTCCAGCCGGGCCTCCTCCAATAACCGTTACATCATAGATCTCCATCTGCTTCATTCCCGTTCACTCCTATAACCAATTATTATTGATTATCATTCTCACTTCAACTATACGTCCTTTCTTCTCCTTTGACAATGAAAATTTCCCTTTGTGCTTTTCCTTTAAATACTGTTGACTTATAACTTAACTAGACTTATAGTAAAAAGGAACCGACACTGATAATCATTATCACTAATTAAAAAAAATTTTCATATAAACGGAGGTTACATAATGGTCCGTCTATATACAGATGGCTTGAACATTGGGTATAGCGAACGGCTAATTGTAAAGGATCTCAGCGTCCAGATTCCCGATAAGAAAATCACAACAATCATTGGTCCAAACGGCTGTGGGAAATCCACCCTTTTAAAAGCCATTACCCGAATCATTTCCCATCAATCAGGCACTGTCATCTTAGATGGGGAGAACATTTCAAAGGAAAATACAAAAATCCTTGCCAGGAAGATGGCTATCCTGCCTCAAACACCTGAAAGTGCGAGCGGTTTAACAGTAGGCGAGCTCGTCTCATACGGACGCTTCCCTTATCAAAAAGGATTCGGAAGATTGACGAAAAAGGATTATGAAGTCATCGACTGGGCTCTTGAAGTGACAGGCACCAAAGAATTTAAATTCCGCCCTGTCGACGCTCTGTCAGGCGGCCAGCGCCAGAGAGTTTGGATCGCCATGGCACTTGCACAGGAAACCGATATCATTTTCCTTGATGAACCAACCACCTATTTAGATATGGCACATCAGCTTGAAGTTCTCGAACTTCTTCAAAAGCTGAACGAGGAACAGGAGCGCACCATTGTAATGGTCCTCCATGATTTAAACCAGGCAGCCCGTTTTGCCGACCATATCGTCGCACTAAAAGATGGTGAGATTGTTAAATCAGGAAGCTATGAAGAAGTCATTACACAGGATGTTTTAAGGAAGGTGTTCAATATTGATGCAGTCATAGGACGCGATCCCCGCACAAACAAACCAATGTGTATAACTTATAATTTACTAAAAGGAGAAAATCAACATGAAGAAACTATTGATCCCGTTTACGATCTTGCTGCTTCTGCTAATTAGCGCCTGCGGCAATACAGAAGAAAAAGATTCAAGCTCATCTGAACCCAAGGAAGATAAAAAATCCGGTACGATCACTTATGAATCTGAAACTGGCCCGGTTGAGGTCCCGGCTGATCCTAAGAGAGTTGTCCTCCTTTCAGGCTTCACAGGAAATGTTATGCAATTAGGCGTAAATATCGTTGGAGCGGATACATGGTCCAAGAATAACCCTCGTTTTGAAGAACAATTGAAGGATGCTGAAGAAGTATCTGAAGATAACCTTGAAAAAATAATTGAATTAGAACCAGACTTGATTATTGCCTTATCTACTGTTAAAAACTACGATAAGCTTAAGGAAATTGCACCAACTGTAACGTATACATGGGGTAAATTAGATTATCTTTCTCAGCATGAGGAAATCGGAAAGCTGCTTAATAAAGAGGAAGAAGCAAAGAAATGGGTAGCTGACTTCAAACAGCGTGCTGAAGCAGCCGGGGAAGACATTCGTGCAAAAATTGGCGAAGATGCAACCGTTTCTGTATTTGAAATCTTCGACAAACAGCTTTATGTTTTTGGCGATAACTGGGCTCGCGGAACTGAAATCCTCTATCAGGCAATGGACTTAAAAATGCCTGAAAAGGTTAAGGAAATGGCTTTAAAAGATGGCTACTATGCCATTTCAGCTGAAGTGCTTCCGGAATATGCAGGGGACTATATTGTGATAAGCAAATATTCTGATGCAGATCACTCATTCCAGGAAACCGATACGTACAAAAATATCCCTGCTGTGAAAAATAATCGTGTTTTTGAAATGGAAGGCAATGGCGCTTCCTTCAGTGATCCAATCACACTTGATGCACAGCTGGAGTTCTTTAAAGAATCATTTTTAGGCAACTAATACTTCATGAGGGATTCTTAATATTTAGGAATTCCTCTTTCCTATTTAAAAAGACAGTTCCCGAACGGTAAAAATAAACCCGAAGAAAGATGGAAGTACAATGACTAAAGATGCTCAATCCTTCATTCCATTTGTATATAAACTTGCGGCAGGCTTCATTATTTTTGCCTGCATGTTTGTGGCTGCCTGTGTGTTCGGGGCAGCGGATGTTACGGTCAGAGATGTTTGGCTTGCACTAACCTCCAATGCTTCAGGAGAAAAAATCTCCATCATTCGTGAAATCCGTCTGCCCCGTGAAATTGCGGCCATTTTTGTAGGAGCAGCTCTTAGCATCTCTGGCGCCATCATGCAGGGAATGACAAGAAACCCTCTTGCTGATCCAGGCCTGCTCGGATTAACGGCCGGAGCAAATGCTGCACTTGCCATAACGCTTGTTCTTATCCCTTCTGCAAATTACATTGGAATTCTGTTCGCCTGTTTCATCGGTGCGGCTATCGGTGCAGGAATGGTTTTCGGCATTGGCGCCATGAAAAAAGGAGGCTTTTCTCCGATTCGAATCGTTTTAGCCGGAGCCGCGGTTTCTGCCTTCCTTTTTGCAATAGCTGAAGGCACCGGCATCTATTTTAAAATTTCAAAAGATGTCAGCTTGTGGACTGCAGGCGGGCTCGTCGGCACATCCTGGACCCAGCTGCAAATAATTGTCCCGGTTATCTCAGCAGGCATACTCGTATCCCTTTTTCTTTCCAGGCAGCTTACGATACTAAGCTTAAATGAAGAAGTGGCTGTAGGCTTGGGACAAAATACAACTCAGATTAAAGTCATCCTGTTTATCTTAGTCACCCTGCTTGCAGGGGCAGCTGTTGCACTGGTCGGCAATATGGCATTTATCGGATTGATGGTGCCTCATATCGTCCGTGCATTAGTTGGAACAGATTATCGTTTTATTCTTCCCATGTCCGCTCTCACAGGAGCGTCATTTATGCTTCTTGCCGATACACTCGGGAGAACCATCAATGCTCCTTACGAAACTCCTGTTGCGGCCATCATTGCCGTAATGGGGCTGCCTTTCTTCCTGTTCATTGTTCATAAAGGGGGTAAGGCGTTCTCATGATTCAGCCAGAGTTAGTTAAAAAACAGCGAATTTTAATGGCCATTTTATCCGTACTTATTATTGTAACCATTGTTATTGGAATGGGATTAGGCTATGCCTCCCTTTCCTATGACCGGTTAATCCCGACCATCCTGGGACAGGGAACTTTTAAAGAGGAGTTTGTGTTATTTTCCATACGGCTGCCAAGAGTATTTATCACAGTGTTAGCCGGTATGGCACTGGCACTATCCGGTGCCATTTTACAAGGGATTACACGCAATGACCTGGCGGACCCAGGCATCATCGGCATAAATTCAGGTGCAGGGGTTGCGATCGCCGTTTTCTTTCTGTTCATCCCGATTGAAGCTGGCACTTTCGTCTACATGCTGCCGTTATGCGCATTTTTCGGCGCTTTGCTTACTGCTATCCTCATCTATGCTTTTTCTTATAAAAAAGACGAGGGGCTTCAGCCAGTAAAGATGGTGCTCGTCGGCGTCGGTTTTTCCATGGCGCTATCCGGAGTGATGATTGTCCTGATCTCATCAGCTGAAAGAGAGAAAGTCGATTTCATAGCGAAATGGCTATCAGGAAATATTTGGGGAACCGATTGGCCTTTCATCTTGGCGCTACTCCCCTGGCTGCTTGTGCTTATTCCATTCACTTTATATAAGGCAAATCGTTTGAATCTCTTAAGCTTAAGTGAGCCTGTCTCCATCGGAATTGGGGTATCCATTGAAAAAGAACGGATCACCCTTCTGCTGACAGCCGTTGCATTGGCAGCTTCAGCTGTGTCTGTAACCGGCGGAATTGCCTTTATCGGCTTAATTGCTCCGCATATGGCTAAAGCGCTTGTCGGACCACGGAATCAGCTGTTCCTTCCGATCGCCATTCTTTTAGGCGGCTGGCTGCTCCTATTCGCCGACACACTCGGCCGGAACCTGGCGGATCCGGACGGCCTGCCAGCCGGAATTATGGTTGCGATTATCGGAGCTCCATATTTTATGTATCTATTATTAAAGAAATGACGTGCCGGCCTGCACGTCATTTTTTTATTTTTTATGTTTTTTTCTGGAATTATTGGGCAAATATATAGAGTCTCATCATTTAACAGTTAAGTAGATTGGAGGAATTTAGATGTTTTTTCATGTAAAAGAATTGCAATTTGAAGCAAAGCCGGAACGTCCGGATCCCGTTTTTGCGAAAAAGCTTCAGGAATTGATTGGCGGCCAATATGGTGAAATGACCGTTGCCATGCAGTACATGTTTCAGGGCTGGGCCACTCGCGGAAATGAAAAATATCGTGATCTTCTCCTTGATATAGGAACTGAGGAAATTGGACATGTGGAAATGCTCGCGACAATGGTTGCCAGACTGATGGACAATGCCCCAATTAATCAGCAGGAAGAGGCAGCGAAGGATCCAGTCGTTGGCGCGATCATGGGAGGAATGAACCCTCAGCATGCCATTGTCTCCGGACTGGGTGCACGACCGGCTGACAGTGTTGGGAACCCTTGGATGGGTACTTATATTACAGCCAGCGGAAACTTATTAGCAGATTTCCGTTCAAACTTAAATGCAGAGTCGCAGGGCCGGGTGCAGGCTGCACGCCTCTATGAAATGACAGATGATAAGGGCATTAAAGATCTGCTATCTGTCCTGATTGCAAGAGATGCCTACCACCAAAACCAATGGGCTGCTGCGATTGCAGGGCTTGAAGAAAAAGAAGGTCTTCTTGTCCCTAGTACCTTCCCTCGTGAAAAAGAACGCACAGATATCGCTTACACACTTTACAACTTCTCAGCAGGCGAAGAAAGCAGCACTGGCAGATGGGCACAGGGCCCAGCTCTTGATGGCCAGGGAGAATACAAATATGTTAGCAATCCGAAGCCGGAAGGTGACAAGCCAATGCTTAAGCCGGCACCTCCAAATCTTCATAACACATTGCCGATGGATTAAAATAATATTTGAACAAGACAGGCTGAAGCATTCAGCCTGTTTGTTTTTTTTCAATCAAACGTTTGATTGAATTGCCTGGACTTCTCTTTGATACAGCAAAAGGCCTGTTTCTTCAAGGAAACAGGTCTTTTATTTGTAATAAGCTGCCGCCTTTACTGGCATCGCTACCCAGTGCCCTTCTGATACCTCAACAAGCTCTGAGTTCCTTAATTCATATCTGTCTTCATCTGTTTGTTCTTCCAGCATCACTCTTTTTTTCTTCTTCTCTATATTTGGGTCAGGAATCGGAATGGCAGATAATAAAGATTTTGTATACGGGTGCTGGGGATTAGAATAAAGTTCTTCACTCTCCGCCAATTCAACGATTTTGCCTGCAAACATGACCGCAACCCTGTCACTGATATGCTTCACCATTGAGAGGTCATGAGCGATAAATAAATAAGTAAGCCCCAGGCGCTGCTGCAAGTCTTCAAGCAGCTTTACAATCTGAGACTGAATTGATACATCCAGAGCAGACAGCGGTTCATCACATACGATAAATTGCGGTTCTACCGCCAATGCACGCGCTATTCCAATTCGCTGCCGCTGTCCACCCGAAAACTCATGGGGATATCTATCTGCGTGTGAGCCATTCAGCCCTACCATTTCAAGCAATTCTATTACTCGATTCTTTCTTTCAGCCTTTGTTTCATATAACCCATGAATATCCAGTGCTTGACCAATAATATCAAGAACCTTAAAGCGCGGATTTAAAGACGCATACGGGTCTTGAAAAATCATTTGCATATGGCTCCGCATGGCTTTCATTTCACTTTTGTTCATTCCGTTTACTGACATTCCCTGATATAGGATTTCCCCATCGGTGGGTTCATGTAAACGCAGGATCGCACGGCCTGTAGTTGACTTCCCTGAGCCAGATTCCCCTACCAGACCAAGAGTCTCACCAGGCTTAATGTAAAAGCTGATATTGTCTACTGCTTTTACAATATCCCCTTTCCCCATATCAAAATGCTGTTTTAATGATCTAACTTCCAGAAGCGGAAGATTCGGGTCCATTTCTGGTGAAAGTATAGGTGCAGGCTTGGGTTTCTTTTTCTCATCGAGACGCGGCAATGCATTTAACAATTTTACAGTATAGGGATGCTTCGGCTGTTCAAAGATTTCCTCCACCGTGCCTGTCTCTACAATCTCTCCGTCCTTCATCACAGCAACACGATCACACATTCCTGCAACCACACCAAGATCATGGGTAATAAGAATAATTGACGTACCAAATCTATCTTGCATCCCTTTCATAATATTTAAGATTTGTGCCTGAATGGTAACATCCAAAGCTGTTGTTGGTTCATCTGCAATTAAAAGCGCCGGGCGGCAGGCCAGGGCAATAGCAATCATAACCCTCTGCCTCATTCCTCCGGAGAATTCATGCGGGTACTGATTAAATCGGTCTTCACTGTTTTTGATGCCAACCAATTTCAGCAATTCAATGGCTTGTTTCTTTGCCTCTTTGATAGATAAATCCTGATGCTTGATTAAACTTTCTGCAACCTGCTTGCCGATCCGAATGGTGGGGTTAAGGGATGTCATTGGATCCTGAAAGATCATCCCAATATCCCTTCCGCGGATACTTTCCATTTCTCTTTCCGTTTTATTTATTAGATTCTCACCCAGGAATAATATTTCTCCCTCTTTCATATAAGAAGGAGGAGAGGGAAGAAGACGCATAATGGAACGGGCTGTAACACTCTTGCCGCTCCCAGACTCACCGACAATGCCCAGAGTCTCCCCTTTTTTCAATTCAAAGCTAACCCCTCGTACAGCTTCAAACTCCTGATCCTTAGATTGGAATGATACGCGCAAATTATTAACTTTTAAAATGGAATCCACAATTTACACCTGCCAATTAAACTATTTATCTATGTATATTCTATTTTTAACAATATATTGATTTTTTATTATACTATCTCTAAAATATACTATACAGGTCGGAATAATGCAATTTAAGGAAGGGGGTTTCCAATGGCAGCGGTTACAAAAGATTATACAAATAATCCTTATAGTCTCATTTATAAAATCAGTCATACATATAACAAGATGCAGCATCGTCCAATGTATAGATACTTACTATTTATTTTAGGTTTGCCCATTAATCTATTTGTACTTTTTTTCTATTTTTATAAGAAAAAGAATGATTCGTATTCATCTATATATGCAAAGACGAAGGATGAATTGCTGCAAGATGGAATAAAGGATCGTATATACCTGGAGCTTAGTGAACAGCTATTAAGAAAACAGGCCTTTTTCAAGCAAAAAAAATCCGCTCATGAAATAGATAAAAAAGCGAAAAAGCAGGCAGAAGAACAATTTCAAAAAATGGTTCATGAGAAAACACAGGAGCTCTTAGTCCTGCAAGGCAAGGAAAGAATCACATTCAAAGATACTCTTCTATCCCTAATGTCTCACCCTTTATTTTTGATCTTATCCTTTGTGCCAGGTCTTCCTATGTATCTTCTCATACTTCTGTACAGTAATCCTTATACGAAATATATTTTCGAAAGACTTGTTATGAGTGTGCTTGTCATCATTGGAGTTGCTATTCTTGTTTTTACTATTTTGTACTTATCGCCATTTGATCCAGCAGCCAATATTATCGGCGAAACGGCAACAAAAGAACAAATCGCAGCATTCAATAGTATTTATGGACTCGATCAGTCATATTTATCACAATTATGGAATGCGATTAAAGGAATTGCTACTTTCGATCTTGGAACTTCTTTTACAGGGAATGAAGAGGTTTCATCAGCGATTGCGAGAAAATTCCCAATTACCCTTACTCTTGCTCTCATTTCATTAGTTATGGCTATTGTCATTGCCATCCCGATTGGCATTATTTCAGCGACTAAGCCGAACTCATTTTTTGATTACACATTTATGTTTATTGCATTGATCGGGCTATCTATCCCTAATTTTTGGCAGGGGCTAATATTCATTTTGAATTTTTCAATAAAATGGCAGTGGCTTCCCGCCACTTATAGTCCGCAAAACTGGCTATCTATCATTATGCCTGCTGTTGTTCTTGGAACTGCTCTTACAGCATCTATTGCGAGAATGATGAGGTCTTCCACCCTTGAAGTAATTAACGAAGATTACATTATTACAGCTAGATCAAAAGGTCTAAGCCAGAGACAAGTGCTTTGGAAGCATGCAGTAAATAATGCAATGATTCCAGTTATCACCGTTATCGGCCTATTATTTGGAGGCATGCTTGGCGGTGCTGCTGTAACAGAAAAGGTGTTCAATATCAGCGGAATCGGCAGCTATATTGTAGACAAACAATTTATTCCTGACATCCCGAGCATTATGGGCGGAGTTGTTTACATCGCGATCACTATTTCTTTAGTTAATCTATTTATTGATATTCTCTATGCGTTTTTCGATCCTCGAATTCGATCAAAGATGAAACATTATTAAAGCAGGTGTAAATATGTCTAATATTCTGATGGAATTGCCCAGCTACAAAAAGAAGCATGCTCTTAAGGTATCTTCTGAATATACTCAATCAAGTTTCACATGGGTAATCTCGCTGGCTATTACCTTAATTCTTCTGTATAACAGCTATGAATTTACCAGTAAATCAATAAAGCCTTATGTATTCACTTTTTTTGCAGTCTATGCGTTTTTTACAATTGTTCAAATCATTATTACACTGCTGATCAAACGGGATCTTACCCGTTTTGGGTATATTAAGCTCTCAACCCGTAGATTGGGTTATGTACAGCTGCTAAGTATTCCTTCCGGCAATATTTTTACTGCCAGCGCAGCCTTTCTGCTAATAAAGGAAAGGAAATCACCTGAATACATCTTCGGTGTTTACTTGCTGCTTACCCAATTCTATATCATTGCAATATCAGCACTTAATCTATTTAAGCCCTATGTAGCCGATACGTTCCTGTTGGGGATCTTTCTTTTGATCGGCATCACCGTCTTCCATCTATCGGCACTAATTCTGGTAATAAAGTATTCCGAGAGTGGAGATTTCCCGCCTTGGATGATCTATATCGCTATCCTGCTCATCCTTACAGGAATGACAGGAAATCTATTTGCCATACTGCTCGGCTGGAATTTAATCTTAAAATTACGCGGAAGCCGAAATCCTGGTTTGGGCAACTGGTATAAAGTCTGGGACAAAATTTCTCATAATATGACGTCAATGCTCGGGCTTTTCTTTATTATTTTTCTCTTTACCATTTCGGTGTGCAGTTATTTAACGTTCGATTACAGTATGGCAATAGAAAACAATTACCAGGCGATTCTTCAGTCCCCGAGCCTCACTTATCCTCTTGGAACGGATGACTTTGGAAGAGACTTATTTTCCAGAATCATTTTCGGAGCGAGGATCTCTTTAGTCGTAGGATTTTTTTCTACAGCCATTCCGTTTATTATCGGAGGCATACTTGGAGCGGTTTCAGGTTATTACGGTCAGCGGACCGACAATATTATTATGAGATTGCTTGATATCTTATACGCAATCCCTGGCATTTTATTGGCCATCGTTATCATTGCAGCATTTGGATCTAATACGGTGACTTTGATTCTGGCATTAAGCGTTGGCGCCATTCCTACTTATGCAAGAACAATGCGCGCAAATGTCCTTATGGTTTCTAACTATGAATATGTAGAATCTGCCCGTGCTCTTGGCACAGGCAGCCTGGAAATTATATTCAGACATGTTGTTCCTAATTCACTGGCTCCCATGATTGTTAAGTCTACTTTAACCATTGGAGGAGCCGTTATCGCTACAAGCAGCCTGAGCTATCTTGGCCTTGGTGTAGAACCTCATATCCCTGAATGGGGAAACATATTAAAAATAGGCAGCACATATCTTGAGTCCCATTCCTATCTGGCAATCTATCCCGGCCTGGCTATTATTGCTCTGGTACTCTCGTTTAACTTTTTAGGTGATGGACTGCGGGACGCGCTGGATCCTAAATTAGATTAATAGAAACCATACTATTCAAGGAGGAACATATTATGAAAAAAAGAATTTTACTTATGCTTTTCGCACTGGTTCTTTTAGCAGCAGGTTGTGTAAATACAAAATCTGATGTTACAGATAAAAAAGTAAATGATGGAGAAACTGATGGCTCTAAACCTGCGATTGAAATTTTGGGCATGAGCAGCAGTGAAGCCGACATTAACATTTTACGTGATCAGCTTGTGAAAAATGGGTTTGATGTAAAGCTTAATATTCAGCCTGATTACGGCAGCTTTAAGGCACAGCAGGATGCAGGCAATTTCGATGTGGCCCTGTCCAGCTGGACAACTGTAACCGGAAACCCTGATTATGCAGTTCGTTCACTTTTTAAAACGGGCGGAGATTACAGCATTATGGGTGACGAGGAAATTGACAAACTGATCGATAAGGCCAGCACACAAACACCTGATGAGTACAAAGAAACATATAAAGAATTAGAACAAAAACTTGTTTTTGACAAAGCTTATATTGCACCTCTCTACATCTCATATAAAGCACAAGGCATTAATCAGGAAGTATTGAATCCAGATACAGTCAGATTATCGAAATCACGTGCACTTGCGTGGGAAGCAATGGATTTCAACGATACTTCCAAACGTGCATCAGATCCGCTCATTATGCAGCAAACCATTTCAACATTGACATCACTTGATCCCGTTAAAGGGAATGACGGTTCTATTAATACACTTAACACAAATATGTATGTGCGTCTGGTAAACCTCACAGATGACGACCAAATCACATCTGACGGTTCCTTATCTCACAATTACAGCATTGCAGATGGAAATTCAGAGTACTACTTCCTTTTGAGAGACGACATTAACTTTGCAAAAATTACAGACAAGAAAGCTGCAGATACAGGCGAACGAGTTGGAGCAGATGATGTTATCTTCTCTCTAAACCGTGCAAAGGATAAAAATTCTGTACCAGATCACCGCACCTACAGCCTTCATGAACATATTAAGGATGCAGAAGTTGTAACAGACCTCAAAGCTTTGGATATAAAACAATCAGGAAGTGATGAAACAGTCAGAGAAGCTCTAGAAAAAGATTTAGATGTGAAGATTAAAGAGCTTGTTGCTGATAAGTCTAAAGCAAGCAGCCAGGAAGGAAAATACCAGGTTGTAAAAATGACAACAACAGAGCCCTTCCCTCAAGTTCTGAATTACCTTGCACACCAATCAGCAGGGATTGTATCCAAGAAACAAGTAGAAAGCATTAACACATATGATGCTGCTTCCTTCGATGTAAACAAGGATATTCCTTACGGCGACCAAAATACAGTTACGGAAGGAAGTAAATACAACAACACTCTTTTTGCCAGCGGCCCTTACATCCTTTCATATAAAAATGACTATGAAGCAGTCTTCCTAAAGAATCCCGGCTATATGAAAGGAACAGAGCACGAACCAAAAATTGAAAACATTAAAGTGCGTTTCATAGCTGAACAGGAAAGCGCACTATCCGCATTGCGCAATGGCGAAATCCATATGTACTATGGGGTTCCAGAAACGAAATACGATATTGTTGAAGGGGACAGCAAACTGAAGCTGCAGCGAATTGAAAGCAACGGTGTAAGCTACCTGCTCTTCAACACAAAACATCGTGAAGTAGCCAACAGCGCAGATTTAAGAAAAGCAATTCTTTATTCCATCAATCAGGATGAATTCATTAATTACTATCAGGGCAACAAAATTAAAGCCGTATCAACTGTAAGCCCGCTTGTCGATACAGGAAATGAATTAACAGCAGATCCTGAAAAAGTGAAAGAATTCTTGAAAAAATATAAGGATAGCAAATAAGCAGAAAAAAATGGCACCCATCTTACAAAAGAGAGGTGCCATTTTTTGTACCGTTAATAAACATTTGGTCATTTTATTTAGCCTAAAATAATTAAACAGCCTGAGATATCCAGACTGTTTTCCATTTCAATCAAACGTTTGATTGATTAATCCTTCTTCATAAAGAATATCCTCAATACCTGGGCCATTGCCCTGATCAGTTATGTCTTCCTCACAGCCAACTGAAAAATAGGTATACGAATAGTCATATCCATCTCCCTGTACACCGCCTGCCCCGCCATGTGAAATACAGCTGTCCGGTATAGGTTCACGCTTTCCCTTGTCATCCACATAATAGTACAAGTCTTCAATATACCCCTCACTCCGCGGCAAAGAGGTAATGGCATATCCCCTGTCATTCACCCGAAATACATCATACTCCCCTTCTGTCTCAGGCGCAGGAGCCTTCTCTATTTCATGAACAATCCTCACCTGACCAGCATACCCTTTTGGAATCAGATAAAGGTCATGCGTTTTTTCTTCCAGATCTGCCTGCTGGAGCATCCAGAAGAACCCTGCCGGCAGAAGGCAGGCGATGAGAAACCCGGCTGTATTTATGGTAATTCTCCTGCCCCCCGGCATCTCACGGTCCCACTTTCTCCACTCGTCAACTAAAAAGAAAAGAACCGCAGCAATTACTGCATAATAAGCAAACCCTTCCACAAAAAAATAGGTCACAGCAGCTAAAAAGGTATGTAAAAATGCAGAGGCAGGGAACCGCCATACTGTCAGATTTCTGGTTAGAAACTCAGAAAGCAGTGAAACCGGAATGCCGTATATAACATTTCCGAATAAACAGTACAAAAAAACCACGATCAGGAAAAAAGAAAACAGTTCCCCTTCAGAAAAGAAAAAGAGAAGCCAAAATCCGAAGGTAAAAAGAATGGAAGCCTGCAGGGCGGTTTTTATTTTTGATCCCAGCATATTATGAGTCATTCCCCTCTTTTTATTGTGAATATATTCACGTATATTTTAACACAGATAATTGGTTTTATTTTAAGGCTCTTTTCGTATAAATTGTTGTTTTTCGTTTATCAATGTTGTCCGTTGATTTCCGCTCCAGGATGCTCCCTTTCCACGGGGCGGGCGGTGAGCCTCCTCGACGCTGCGCGTCTGTGGGGTCTCACCTGTCCCGCTACTCCCGTAGGAGTCTCGCACCTTCCACTCCAATCAACTCAGTAAATATAATATAAATAGCAACAATCTTTGCGAGAACAGCCTATTTTAATAAAACTGACATACTTATCCTCTACAGTTTTCATATCAGTATGAAACTCTTTGGTAAAAAATTCCGTCTAATTATTAAAAGTCCAAGAGGAGTTATTATGATTAAAAAACTGGCAGCTTTAATTATTAGCGTTCTATTATTATTCATTCTTCTTTTCCGGAGCGGAATCATTCTGGATTCCATTGGCATTCATTTCGGGAATCCCTTTTCAAAGAAACTGGAGGTGCCCTCTGATTACTCACAGGCCGATTCAAATCAAAACGGTATTGCTGATCCGCTTGATATGGTAATCACAGCCAGAAAAGAAGTTGAACAGCGCACGCCATATAAAAGTGCCTACTATGCGGGAGGCTATCCGCCCGATGGCGAAGGTGTCTGTACAGACGTGATATGGAGAGGATTCCAAGGGGCTGATGTAATCATAAAGGATCTTATTGATCAGGATATCGCCGAGAATACGGACTTGTATTCAAGAGTCCAGGGCAAGCCTGATCCGAACATTGATTTCAGAAGGGTGCCAAACCAGAATATCTTTTTTAGCCGGTTCGCAATGTCATTAACAACAGAACTGATTCCAGGAGATGTTAAGAACCTTAAGCAATGGCAGCCGGGTGACATCGTGGTTTTTCTTTCCCCTAAATTCGACCATGTGGCAATCATATCTGACAAGCGGACGAAGGATGGCATTCCATACGTGATACATAACTCCACACCATTTGCAGCAGAAGTAAAACTATCTTCTTTTAAGACTCCCATTACCGCTCATTACAGATGGGACTTTGAAAAAACGCCTGCACTGCCATAAAGCAGATGCAGGCGTTTTTCTTATTAAATATGAAAGAAAAAAATTTTGAACTTCGATAACTGTCTAGCGCAAGCAGCCTGCCCCTCGAGGTGTCGGGGGTGAGCGAGGCGCTTACGTTTTTCTATCTGACTGCTGCCGGACTGCCCGCCGGCCACTCTTCGCAGGTATAAGCCATCTCCCAGAAGCCAAGCTCCAGCTGGCAGCTTTTTCGGAAAGCGTCCTTCATTCGCTGCCTTTCTTCCGGTGATGCCGCATCAGCAAGCTCATCCAAACGGTTTCTCATATTCATGGTCACAGCTTCGACCCTTAAATTTGCATAAAAAGAGATCCACGGATAAAACGGATGGTTCTCATCTGGCTCATATTGCTTCATGAGCTCAAGCCCAATCTCCCAATAAGTCCATGGACAAGGCAATAATGCAGAAAGGATTTCACCCATGCCGCCTGTGTGGGCATGATACATCATGTGCTTAACATAATGATCAGCTGTTGGAGGGAGCGGATAACCCTGCAGTGCTTCGTAATCCACGCCAATCTGCTGGCAAAAATTATGGTGGGGATGTACTTCGCTGTTCAATACGAATTCTATTTGCTGATTAAAATAAGCAATATCCTTACGCTCTGCAGACTTTGAAATGGCAATCCCATAAATATGCATGAACGCATTCAAATACTCAAAGTCCGCTTTAATGTAATGAGCCAGTGCCTCTTTCGGCACATCCCCTCTCCCGATACCCTGGACAAATGGATGTTCAAATATCAGCTGAAACAAATCTTCATTTTCCTTGCGCAGTATCTCTGAAAAAGTCATAAAAAATAGCCTCCTTAATTAAATACAGAAGCTGCCGGGGAAAAAGCATGAGGATTTATATTGAGGTCCTCACTGCTTCCCTGCGCTGGCATTATCCAGATCAGGTTCCAAGGGACAAAGGAAAAGCTCCTTATCTCAGCCGTAGCGCCCCTAGCAGTTTTCTAACATTTTTAATTATTTTTTATCGATTGTCTAACTTGATGTTTTTCGCTCATAAATTTTGAAGTTTGTCCATAACTCTTGAAAATGCTCATAAAGTCAGATTGCTATGCTGCACTCGCTTACCTGCTTACTCAACTAGCTTCTCCAGCCCAAAATCATCACATATTCTGAACCAAATTCTTCTCTTTAACCTTCACTAACACCATCCAGCCTATCGCCGCACCGGCAATGCTGCTGACCAGAAACGGCGGCACAAAGAAAAATGCACCAGCTGCACTGCCCATGAGTAACTTTGCGTACGGAACGGCAAACAAAGCACCGATTATGCCTGTGCCTGTCACCTCTCCCACTACAGCCCATATTTTCCGGCCGAACTTCACATAAAAGACACCAGCCAAAAACGCACCGATCATGCCGCCTGGAAACGCAAGCAGCGTCCCGAATCCAAGCAAATTACGCAGCAAAGCAATCATAAAAGCGACGACTGCTGCAGGCAAGGGGCCAAGGGTCACCGCGGCCAATACATTCACCGCATGCTGGACCGGATAGGCTTTGGCTATACCTGCCGGGAACCAGAGCAAATGGGATCCAAGTGTCCCAATCGCCGTAAATAAAGCCATCGTAGTTAACAATCGGGTTCTGTTCATCTAAACCTCCTTTCTAAAAGGGCAGCCTGATTGCTTATCAGGATGAGAAGTATGTATACAAAAAAGCCGGATCCCCACAAAGGACCCGGCTTGGTTTAAGTATATGAATCGACAAAATTGTCAAATCCTACTTCCCTCCGCTGGCATTAACCAGATCAGGTCCATAAGAGTCGAAAAGCTATAAGCGCTTTCCTCTCAGCCCGCACATTCGGGGCACCCCTAGTAGTTACATAGATATTTAATTTGATAAGCTGTTTCAAGCTTAACAAATTATTCCGGCACTGTCATCAAACTTTTAACTTATATACTTTTCCTGATGCACTGGATTAAGCGCTCTTCAATTTCTGCTGCAAAGCTTTGAACAGATTCGTCATTGATTAGCTCAATCATACTTGTCGGCTTAGGCATCCCGATTTTCGTTTTGCCCTTGTCTTCATAGACGACTATTTTACAAGGCAGGAAGTAACCGGCCATTTTATTCTGTGTTAAAACGCGATGTGCTTCATTCGGATTACATACCTCTAAAACATGGAATGCCTCATTATATTCCAAGCCTTTTTCCTTCAGCTTCTCCTGAACATTAAACTGCCATAGAACTCCGAACTTTTCTTCCTTCAGACTTCCTTCCAGTGAGGATATCGCTTCTTCAATCGATTTTTCGGTTTCAGCTGTGTAATCGAACATAACTGCATCTCCTTTAGTCTTGGTATATTAATCATGTACCCCTACAGGTATACTATTAAACACATGCTCCGCTGTCAACAAGCCAACCTTTTTTAAGAAAGCTTTATCGAATTAACTGCAGGCCAGTAATATCCTTCAAACTCCCCACCCCTGCCAGAGAAAGCGACACTTTTGTTTCTTCTATAAAGTTGGCAAGCACTTTTTCAACTCCTTCCTGTCCGCCAATGGCCAAGCCGTACACATACGGCCGCCCCAGACAAACGGCGTCAGCTCCCAGTGCCAGAGCTTTAACCACATCTGAGCCCCGGCGAATGCCGCTGTCAAACAATACTGGAATCCTTCCTCTAACTTCCTTCGCAATCGGTTCAAGCGCATCAATTGCTGCAATCACTCCATCGAGCTGTCTGCCGCCATGATTGGAGACAATGATTCCGTCTATCCCTCTTTCTACTGCCAGCCTGGCATCTTCAGGGTGGAGAATGCCCTTTAATAAGATTGGCAGGCTGGATTTCTCTTTCAATCTGGAAATATGCTCCCAGCTTAATGTTGGATGATGAATATTATCAAGGATTCCCTGTACGACATCACCGTCCTGGAGAGAAGCCATAAAGACTGGATCGCTTTCATAATTTGCTTTTCCATAACCAAGCTTTAACGGGGAAAAATTGTTTCTTAAATCGGCTTCCCTCCATCCCATCATCACCGTATCAACCGTTAACACAATCGCCTCATACCCTGCTTCCTCTGCACGGCGAACCATACTGAAGGAGACTTCTTCATAATTGGACCAATATAATTGGAACCATTTAGGACTCGAGCCTGTGGCCTTAGCTATTTCTTCAATGGAATAACTGGATACTGTGCTATGGATAAAAGGAACTCCAAACGAAGCTGCCGCCCGGGCAGATGCCAGCTCACCCTCACTATGTTCAAGACGTTGCATTCCAATGGGCGCAAGGAATACCGGGTAAGGATACGTTTTACCAAATAAATTCACACTTATATCCGGCACTGAAACATCCCTTAGCATTCTCGGGACAATTGAGTATTTGGCAAAGGATTCGATATTCTTTTTCAGAGTTTCTTCTCCGCCGGCTCCAGATTGGACATAGCCAAATCCGCCTGCTCCCATTACTTTCTCTGCTTCTTCTTCCAGTTCCTTAAATGAAATAGGAAAGTTTTCTGCGAAACTAATATTCTCTACTTTTACCATCTTCCACCCTGCCTTTTTTTGAATTTATTGAAAATAATATCATTTTTTTAGATTTTAAGAAACTATAAAGTGAAACTTCAATCAGTGGGGGTTTTCCTTATCCCCCACTGATTGTTAGTTGAACCAATCGGGCCTTTACGGGCAGTTTGACCCCCACTTATCCTCCTTTGATTCCTCTGAGTCTTGAAGTGAGGGTCTTACTGCCCGTTAGACTGCGATGAAACAATTTTAGAGCCTCTTCTCTAAAAATTAGCAGGGATTTCACAAAAAATCGGGAATAACCATTTTAACTAAAAGAAATTGGAGTGTAACAAATGCTAATCAAACAGCCTTTTGATGAATTTCTGAAATTCCATTACGAAAGAATCAGTGAAAGCAAAATGAAAGTCACTTTGCCCATCCAGCCGCTCTTTATTAACAGCGCCGGGCTGGTGCATGGAGGGATCATTTCCACACTTGCGGACGTAGCAATGGGGAATATCTTTGAGCCGAATGAAAACCAGATGCAATCCGTGGTTACCGCTGACTTGAAAGTCAGTTTCTTAAAGGGGGCCACAGGTGAATACCTTGTTGCCGATGCTCACCTTGTGAAAAGAGGACGGACACTCAGCCACACAGATTGCCTGATTTATAACGATCAGAATCAGGTGGTTGCCAGAGCATCGGGAATTTTTGCATCTATCTAGGAAGACTTCCAATTTTTTGTAATCCAATGATTATCCCCCCTGTCTTCGGGTAAAGTTACAAAAAACAAGAGGGAGGATTTCAACATGGAGCATATTAAAGCGATATTGATTAAATTTGTTATGATTACAGCTGTGCTTGGAATTATTTTAACTGGAATTTATGATATCAGCTTTATGGAAACACTTATTATTAGTTTCATTCTCACTCTAGCGGCTTATGTAATTGGGGATATGATGAAATTCCGTATGTCCGGTGACGAAACAGAGCATACGAAAAGGAATACCATTGCGACCATATATAACATTGGTTTAGGCTTTGTTGTCATCTGGCTTTTAGGCGAATTAATAGCATCAGGGAAAGACGACTTGGCAGTGGCGGCATTTATCTCGGCTCTTTTGATAGGTGCAGGTGAATGGTTCTTCCATGTCTACTTGGATAAACATGTTTTTGATTATGATGGACGTGAATAATATTTGAAGAGACCTCTTGCAGGGTCTCTTTTATTCTTTATTACCATTGTGGATAAATTGATTTAGTATTCGATCTCATCATAATCCTTAGGCTGCGGAACCGGCTGATCCCCTTCATGTTTTCCAAATTCATTGATAAGCTCCCTCTCCTCTTTTGGACCTTGTGACTGTTTGGTATTTTGCTCATCTCTCTTAGCCAATTTATTTTGCTCCTTTCATTCCGTTTCTCTAAATTAATATTTACCCTTTTATTGCATCTCACTCATAAATTTTGCCTGCCCTGTACAGATTTAAAGATCTGTCTAGATGTTCTGGAAGGCTGGAACAGGGGCCAGCACAATTCAATCAAACGTTTGATTGAATTGTGCTCATTAAAAAAACAGGGAGGATAATCTCCGCCCTGTTTAAGATCAGCTTGCTTTTTCCTCTGCTGGCACTTCTTGTTTTTCCTTGGAAAGGAACCATCCAGCTAATGCGATACCAATTAAGACTATATAAAAAGTAACTTTCCATCCGGTCGACTTGGCAAATCCTTCAGGCAGGATTGCCAGCGCAGGATGGGACATTGTATAAACAGCCAGTTTAACACCAACCCATCCGACAATACCAAACGCTGCAATCTCAAGACCAGGTCTCCTGTGAAGAAGGTCCACAAAGAGGTTTGCAGCAAAGCGCATAATGATCAACCCGATCATACCACCGGCAAAGATGACAAAGAACTTTCCGCCGTCAAGCCCGCCTACATGGCCAAGTCCTGAATCCGGAAGAGCTACAGCCAGGGCTACTGCAGCCAGAATAGAGTCTACAGCGAAAGCAATATCAGCAAGCTCTACTTTAAAAACAGTCAGCCAAAAGCCTGATGGTTTTTTGGGTTTAGTGATCTCTGCTTCTTCCTCGCCTTTTTTCACAAGAAACTTTCTTAATATATGATTAGCCGCGATGAACAGAAGATAAAGTGCTCCAATCGCTTGAACCTGCCATACATCTACTAAATATGAAATTGCAAATAACGATCCAAAGCGGAAAACAAACGCTCCGGCTAACCCGTAGAATAAAGCCTTCTTCCTCTGTTCCTCCGGAAGATGCTTAACCATAATCGCCAGGACCAACGCGTTATCAGCAGCCAATAAACCCTCCAGCGCCACAAGCAGCAGCAGCACCCATCCATACTCAAGTATTAGTGATAATTCCATTTAAGCACCCTCTCTTATTTCACCTTTGTGTATTTTTCGTCTAAACGCTTTTCAATTTTCTCAAGCATTGCTTGGTCTCTCAGCATCTCTTCTTTGTTTTTCTTAATTAATTCAGCAAATGATATCTTAGCTTTTTTCATCTTGGTCTCCTTTCCTTCTATTTTTTTAAGTATTGAAAGCTTCGCACTGTTTCCCTGCAGTTATGTCGATTGAGGATTTTCATTGCCAAGCTATATCAGGCAATAAAAAAACCTCTACCAGCAAGCGGTAAAGGTTTTAAAAAAACAAAAAAGACCTTTACCTGAAACAGGCAAAGGTCTTGCTAACAACGGTAAGGTTGCCAACAAAGCCGGGAGCTCTTAACTCCGAAATGACGACTCTGCTGTAAAAGCTACTCCCCTTTAGGAGAAACTATTCAACTATTTATATTAATCATATTCCATTTTGTTGAAATTGTCAATGCTTAAGCAAATCGGTAGTAAATTAAAATGAATGTCGCAAGGACGAAAATAAAGTTCAGGAATACAAACACAAATTGATCTGTTTTGGTTTTGTGCAGTTTGATCGGTGGGTTATAGAAAGACACCCCTTCAATGATGAAAATAATCAGCACAATATGGATCATAAAATGCCCGATCACTTCTGTCATGCCAAACAGCATTGTGGTCGTGATGAAAATAACTGTCACGACGAAGCCAACTACACGGTTAAGAATCCCTACTACAAGAAGGTAACCGACTACAAACTCAATGAATGCAGCCATAACCACGAATGCAGCAGGTGCAAAGCCGAATGTCGGGACTCCATGATTGGCTACAATATCCAGAGACATACTTGGATAGACCCATTTTTCGACAGCAACCCAGCATAAAGATAAACCTGTGCCCAAATATAAGAATGGAAATCCAACCTTCTCCAGCTTCGTGCTGCCGACCATGAGGACTCCAATAATGGCAACATAATATCCATAATCAAGCATATGGAAAATACCATTGTGCATGGTTACGTACACAAACAGCCCCAGTAAAATAACGGCCCCGGCCTTTGTTGAAATATGATGAGGAATTAGCAGAAAACCAATCGCTGCCCACGTTAATATCATAGCAATCGTGCTGGTTAAATGAAATTCAGGCGCAAACAATGTTCCGTTCGTTACCTGTATGATTAATGCCGCAGCAGTTCCATACTTCAGGATATATCTGCTGTATTTGCGGAACCCTGAGAGCCAGTCATCAAGCTTTTGGACTTTGGCCCATTGCGATGTCTTTGGGATAATCATTGTCATTAGCGCAAGGACAATCGCAGCCGCCAGGGCCAGTCCCATAAATAAAGGTGATAATATATTTTCAATGGTTTCCTTTTGAGGCGCCACATTCGTGAACCATTTCACATGAGCGCTTGTAAAAAAAGGTGTCATGACTAAGCCTGATATTAATAATAACTGAAATATTTTTTTCATGATGTATTGTGCCTCCTTGATGGCATTTAAAATTATATAAACAATATAAGTACAGTATTAATATAATATACTTTTTAGTCTTATGGATTATTCAAAAATGAACATTATGTGAAATCATTCACATAAGTGTAGGTTTTGTATCTTTTATTATAACCTTACCCTTTCATGCAATACTCTTCTCTCAAATTCCTTCAATCTCCCGTGCCAGTAGTAAAAAAACAGTTGAATCCTGTCAAAATCTTTTAGTTTACTAATCTATAAATAGTGGTTATGATGTTAGTTATAATCTTGAAAAGGGGTGAGGGAATGAGGAAACGCCAGGTAATGTCACTTTTACTGTTGTTTGTGTTTTTATCCTTTCTCATTACCCAATATCCTGGTGTCCATTATAATGACATTCCGATGGACCAAAGCAAAGCGGTAACAGTTTCAGACTTTACCGAGAGCTTCCTATTAAAAGATGATCCCAAAAAGCAGATCTTCACTTTGGACATCATCTCTTTATCCATTACAATTCTGACAGTTATCCTTTTTGTATATAGTGCTCTGCACATTGCCCGCAGGAAAAAGATATTTTATACTCCAATTTTCTACGAGGCGAATTATGTCATTCAAGCTCCTTAATTGTTCAGCAAAACAATTAAAGGAGGAAGACATAATGTGGATTAGATTTTTAATGATTGGGTTATTTTCATTAACAGCTTCCAGCCTGTTCTTTTATCAGGGAATGGAAATGTACCATGCTTTCACAGATTTCTTTAGACAAAAATAAGAAGTTGGCGCCCGGGGATTCCCTGGGCGTTTTTAATTCATTTAAAAACCCGGCCTATTTTATTCCCAGGCCGGGTGTACTTTCTTACTGTGCTTTTGCATATTTATCGTCTAACTTTTTTTCGATCTTCTCAAGCTCACTGCGATCTTTTAAAAGTTCTTCTTTATTAACCTTAATCAATTCAAGCATTGATAACTTTTTCTTTTTCATTTCTGCTCACCTTCTCTCATGATGTTGGAAATCTTCTTGATGCAAGATCTTTATTGAAGGCTCTTTTCGTATAAATTGTTGTTTTTTGCCTTTCAATGTTGTCCGTTGATTTCCGCTCCAGGATGCTCGCTTTCCGCGGGGCGGGCGGTGAGCCTCCTCTACGCTGCGCGTCTGCGGGGTCTCACCTGTCCCGCTACTCCCGCTGGAGTCTCGCACCTTCCGCTACAATCAACTCAGTAAATAATATTTAATAAGCAACAAATCCTGCGAAAACAGCCTTATTGAAAGTCCTCTTAAAAAACAATCGTCTTATTGCCATGCACTATGACTTTGTCTTCGACGTGCCAGGCGACTGCCTGGGCGAGGACCTGCCTCTCCACATGCCTTCCGGCAATTTTGAGATCCTGTGCAGTGTGCCGGTGGTTAACCCGCTGGACATCCTGCTCAATGATCGGCCCTTCATCCAAATCATTTGTTACATAATGGGCGGTTGCCCCAATCAGCTTGACTCCGCGGTTAAACGCCCGTGCATAAGGATTGGCTCCCACGAAGGCCGGCAGAAAGCTGTGATGGATATTGATAATTCTGTTTGGATATTTGGAAATAAAGCTCGGCGAAAGAATCTGCATATATCTCGCCAGCACAATGAAATCCGCGTTTCCATCCAGCAGCTCAACCGCCTTTTGCTCAGCTTCCGCTTTAGTATCCGGCGTAATCGGAACATGATGATATGGTATTCCGAAACCCTCCACCACTTCCCTCATGTCAGGGTGATTGCTGATCACTAAGGGAATATCCACTTCAAGCTCCTTTGATTTCCAGCGCCACAGCAGCTCGAGCAGACAGTGATCCATTTTAGAAACAAATATGGCCATCCGCTTGCGCTCGCCTTTGCCGCTCAGCTTCCACTCCATAGAGTACTCCCTGGCCATTTCAGGCAGATCCTCTTTCAATTTTGAAAAGGACTCATCAAAATGATTCATATCGAATTCAATCCGCATAAAGAAGATGCCTGCCAGCGGATCGGTTGTGTGCTGGTCAAAATGCACAATGTTTGCGTTATGCTCCAGCAGAAAGTTAGAGACTGTGGAGATGATGCCTGGTCTCTCTGGACAGGATATCAGCAATGTCGCCCGGTTCGCGTTAATATTTGTATTCATCTAGATTCCTCCAACTGCCTTGCCATCCATAAAAAAAGGACAGAAAAAAGGCGGCTTCTTTATCCCCCTTCTCTGTCCTTTTACCTGAGAGTTTGACCCCTTTGGTGTCGCATAGTCCATGCGCGCTCTCCAGAGATGCGTCCGACTGAGGTTCTGTCTACCTGAGAGATTGGCTTCAAGGGTATTTTTGAAGCTTGCTCCTTCGGTGGCTACTGTATGCTCTCTCCCGCAGCCGTCATTCGCTCAATATTTTTGTTATTTTCAGAATAATATATTTTTTAACTTATGTCAATCGAACTAGCTTTCTTTCACAAAATTGCCACAATTCACAGCCTGTCTTTTATAGCTGATTTACTTTGGGAAAAGAAAAGCTTGAAGACAATGTCTCCAAGCCTTTTTCTACACAGCTGCCTTCGGTTTTGGCTCCCTTTTTGCCATGCAGCCGTGATAAATAACGTAACAATCAATAATGCCAGACCGAGAACAAACGGATAGGTTATCCGTACATCGTAAAGGACACCGGCAATCGTTGGCCCCAGAACGTTACCAATGCTCATATAAGCATTGTTCATTCCCATCGCAAATCCCTGTTCATTACCGGCCATCTTTGAGATCAGCGTGGTTAAAACCGGGCGCAGAATGGAAGTTGCAAGGAAAATGATCAGCGAAATAACGAAGAAAAGCGCATAGCTGCCCGCAAACAGTGAGACTAGGAATCCTGACGCTGCAACAGCTAAAAAGATATTCAGTACCTTTCCTTCTCCGAATCTCCTAACCACCCGATCGACTACAAACAACTGTACAATAACACTAATGATCCCCGTTGAAGTCACCATTACCGCTATTTCCTGCGGAGTGGCAGCAAATTCATTATCCAGATAAAGCCCCAGAACTGATTCATAAGCCATTAATCCAAAGCTCATCACCAATGTAATGACTAGAGGAATAAAATAAGGCTTCTTAACAGACATTGCCAGCTTCTTGACCATTGGTTCCTCTTCTGGCATCTCTCCGGGTACGGTCTTTAATGTGCTGCTTTCTTCGAGGAGCACAATGGAGAATAGAACAGCCACTAGAGATACAAGCGCTGAAATCAGAAATGGCATTTTCAGGCCGAAGTCTGCCAAAAACCCGCCAATCCCGGGTCCAACCACAATTCCAAGTGACATCGCAGCTGATACAAGGCCATTCCCTTTTGCACGCTGCTCCATGGTAGTAATATCAGCAATGTAAGCAAAGATAGCCGGAATCAGCAAGGCAGCTCCAATGCCTCCAATGACACGTGAAAAGTAAAGCAGCCAAATGGAATCTACTGCATAAAAGACAAGCATAGATAATGTTAAACCAGCTAACCCGTAAATAATCATCTTTCTGCGGCCGTACTGGTCAGCCCATTTCCCCGCAATGGGAGAAAAAATCAGCTGGGCACCCGCAAAAATAGCAATCATCAGGCCTGCTGCCGTTCCTCCCTGATTAATGGATTCCAGATAAGCCGGCAAAATCGGAATAATAATCCCAAAGCTTCCGATTGCAATAAACATATTGATCATCAAAATGATCATCTTTTTCTTTTGATCCCCTGACAAAACGGATACCCCTCCTTCTATATGTGAAAAATTTACATTGTTTTTTTCGGCACGCTAAATAGCTTATAATGAGACAGGCTGCTTTGTCAAAGGAAAAAAGAGAAGCTCCAGCATGTGCTGAAGCTTCTTGTAGTTACCCTTTAAATTTGTCCGGGAATTGCTTCACAACCGCATCAGAAATGGCATCTGCCATCATAATAATATGCGACACTCCCTCATCAATCGAAACAATTCTTGCATCCCAATCCTTAACAAGACTTGCTGTCAGATCGTCTGTTACTAATTCCAAATGCTTATAGAGCAGTTTTTTCACATCTTCATTTTTCAGATTTGGATTGGCTCCGCTTAGAAAAGCAGCGATATCATCGGCATTGCGATACCATTCTTTGTTCAGCTGGTTAACCTTTGCTCCCTGTCCGCTCTTGGCTGCCTCCACAATATCACCCGCAATGACAATATGCTCTTTAAGCAGTTCTGTCAGCTTAGCTCCTGCAGCTTCTCCGTAATAAGGCTTGATGGAATTCCCTATGTCCTCCTGATTTTTAAGCAGCCGGGCCAATACCTGCTTCTGATCCTCCGCTCCGGCTGTAGTCGCACTTGTAATATAGTTGCTTGTCCATAATACATGGTCGATCCAAAGCTTGCGGAATTCGTTTTCAAACTTTACCTCTGATTGGGTGAGACACGGTTTTTGTGCAGCTGCACTGCCCGGAGCTGCCAGCATATTCAGAGGCATGAGCAGCATTATTCCTATGATCAGTAATTTCTTCATTTCCTTTTCTCCTTCCTGATTGAAAAAGCTTCCTTCTTATTTTGATTATCTTACGATTTTTTCATTCCAAAAAAATAAAGCCCGAGGCTAATGCCCCAAGCTTTTTCAATCAAACGTTTGATTGATTTGCATATACAGCCTATTTACTTTGGCTCTTTTCGTATAAATTGTTGTTTTTCGCTTATCAATGTTGTCCGTTGATTTCCGCTCCAGGTTGCTCGCTTTCCACGGGGCGGGCGGTGAGCCTCCTCGACGCTGCGCGTCTGTGGGGTCTCACCTGTCCCGCTACTCCCGTAGGACTTTGAATATGCTACCTTGAGTAAACACCGCACGAAGAAAATGCGAATGCATTTTCGAGGATCTCGCACCTTCCACTACAATCAACTCAGTAAATATAATATAAATAGCAACAAACTTTGCGAAAACAGCCTTTCTTATAAACAGATTTACCTTCACAAAATGATCACACCGCTGCCACCGCAGCAAAAAACTCATTATAAAGTGCCTGTACCGCACGTACTTCATCCACTGCCTGGACGCCAAACATCATGCTCACTTCAGAGGAGCCCTGATTGATCATTTCCATATTGACTTTCGCTTTTGCGAGCGCTTTGGAGGCACGGGCCATCGTTCCGATGTTCTGGCGCATCCCCTCTCCAACCACCATAATAAGAGAAAGACTGTGCTGGATTTTCACTTCATCTGCTTGAAGTTCATGCTGTATGCGACTCAGAATTTCCTCCTCCATCCCATCAGTAAATTGGTTTTCCCGCAGGATAATGGAGATGTCATCAATTCCTGATGGTGTATGCTCATAGCTGAGGCCATACTCTTCCAAAATGGTCAGCAGCCTCCTCCCAAAGCCGACTTCCCTGTTCATTAAGTATTTGCCGACATAAATGCTGCAGAATCCCTGATCACTGGCAATCCCGATCACAGGTCCGTTCGTCTTATCCCGCTCGTTCACAATCCTGGTGCCGGGAGCAGACGGATTATTAGTATTTTTTATTTGCACAGGAATTCCGGCCCGAAATGCCGGGACAAGTGCTTCATCATGCAGGACAGTAAAGCCTGCATAAGAAAGCTCCCGCATTTCCCGGTATGTCAATTCTTTGATTTCTCTAGGGCTTTCTACAATAAAGGGATTTACCGAATAGACCGCATCCACATCTGTAAAATTTTCATATAAATCCGCCTTGGCTGCACCAGCTAAAATGGAGCCTGTCACATCCGATCCGCTTCTTGAAAATGTAAAGACCCGGCCATCCCTGCAATATCCAAAGAAACCCGGAAAGATGATGATCCCGTCCTGCTCCCTTAATGCAAGCAGCCTGTCATATGCTTCAGGAAGCACTTGAGCGTTGCCGGGCTCCGGACTGACAAGCAATCCCGCTTCTTTCGGGCTCACATATTTTGCTTTTATCCCCTGTTGCTGAAAATAGGCTGCTACAAGCTTAGCGTTGTTATCTTCACCGCTCGCTTTAATCAAATCCATGAAAACTTCAGGATCATGCGTATCACTGGAAAGCCTCGCAATAAGATCCTCCCTGATGATATCTTTAATTTCCCGACCAAGCTCTAATTCATCAGCGATTTGGTCATACCGATCCAGTACAGCTTCTGCCAAATCATCTGCTGCTTCCCCTTGAATCCGTTTCTCTGCACATGCGATTAATAAATCAGTAACCTTGTCATCCTCTGAAAATCGCTTTCCAGGAGCCGAGACAACAATGATCTTCCGCTCTGGATCTGCATTTACAATATTGAATACCTTCTCGATTTGCTTTCCTGATGCTAAAGAAGATCCTCCGAACTTCACCACTTTCATCCTGACATCTCCCAATCTCTGAAAATTTAATCTTTATTTTACTCTTATCCTCACAGAAATCAAGAGAAAATTCTACCCTACAAAAACAAATGTTCACCCTAAAAACACACTTAAATATACAAATATAATAATTTTCCTTGTTTTTTATGATTACACCGTTAAATAATATTATTTCAAGAAAATAAAAGAAAACGCTTACAATTTAAATTTAATTTGGTGAGTAACTAAAGCAAAAAATGATAAATTTGGTGGTTTTCACTCTCCCAAAATAGGGTATATGTTAAGGATATTTATATAAAGAATTAAATCGTAAAAACACGGGAAGGGAAAAAGTCTATGGGAATCCTAGTTGTGGACGATAATCAAGCCAACTTATTTGTAATTCAACATATATTAAAACGCGCCGGGTATAAAGAACATTTAACGTTTTCTTCTGCTAAGGATATGTTTTTGCATCTCCAGGGATATTCACCTTTTTCAGCTGATATAAAAGCAGACGTGATTCTGATGGATATAATGATGCCCGAAATGGATGGAATTGAAGCATGCCGCCGGCTTCAGCAGATTCCACATTTGAAGGATATTCCGGTGATTTTTGTAACTGCATTGGAGGACTCAAATAAAGTTGCAGAAGCTCTTGATGCGGGCGGGACCGATTATGTAATGAAGCCCATTAATAAAACGGAGCTCCTTGCCCGCATTCGTGCTGCCTTAAGGCTTAAATATGAGAAGGACTGGCATAAGGAGCAGGAAAATAAAATCAGAAATGAATTGGATTTATCCATGCAGGTGCAAACCAGCATGCTGAGCGAACCGATTTATCATGAACACACACTGTTAAAGGCCTCCTACCTGCCAGCCAACAAACTTGCAGGAGATATGTATTACTGGCACCAGATAGATGACCATCGCTATGCTGCCATACAGCTGGATATGATGGGCCACGGAATTTCAGCTTCTCTTGTATGCATGTTTATCTCTTCTGTTCTAAGAGATGCCATCAGAACATGCAGTGATCCTGAATACGTCATGAACGAATTAAATCGTTGGATGAATTCCCTTAACCAGCGCAATCAGCGAATTCCATATTATTTTACAGCTATTTACCTCGTCCTTAATAAAAATGACAAAACAATCGAGTATGTAAATGCCGGACATCCAGCCGGATATGCACTTGTAGACAAAGATGAGATGGTCAGCTTATCCAGCAATATGTGTGCAGTCGGTTTTTTTGAAGATATTACAATACAAAAAGAAACAATTCCCTATACAGACTCCATTCAGCTGCTCTTGTTTACAGACGGGGTGGAAGAAGCAGTAGAGCAGAATAATCTCAATCCATGTGAGTATCTTCAGCGCTTCGCATCGTTTCACTGGAATGCAGCCAGAACAGCAGAGCCAATCGATATGATACTGACTAAGCAGCAGCAGGCCAGTGCTGATGATGATATGTGTGTTGTTCTGATTCAGGCAGATTAGGGTCTATACATATTTTCAAAAAAAATGAGTGCTAATCCCCTTGAAAGGGACTGGCACTCATTTTTATTTCAAAATAAGAACGGGTAAGGCGATTTCGCTTTTTTATACAAGACCCCTTTTCCTGAAAATCTTTTCCTGCAGGTTAATTTCTTCAAATACAGGCTCCTCCATCCGCAGCGCTTCCTTGCTGCCAAGCCCCAGAAAACCGCCCATGCTGAGGCTTTCATTAAATAGATTAAAAACGTGGCTTTGCAGGTCTGTATTAAAATAAATCATTACATTGCGGCACATAATCACATGAAATTCATTAAAGGAGCCATCAGTCACCAGATTATGCTGGGCAAAAACCATTCGATCAAGCAGGGATGCATTCAGATAAGCTGCTTCACAATCGGTTGTGTAGTATTCAGAAAAGGATTTTTTTCCGCCTGCCATAATGTAATTCTTTGTATAGAGCTGCATTTTTTGCAGCGGGATTATTCCGCTCTCTGCCTTTTTAAGCACCTTTTCATTGATGTCTGTGGCGTAAATCTTCGTTCGTTCTCCCAGTCCCTCTTCTTCCATCAAAATAGACATGGAGTACGCTTCTTCCCCAGTCGAACAGCCTGCATGCCAAATTCTGATCTCCGGCAATTCCCTGAGCATCGGGACAACTTCATTCCGAAAAGCTTTAAAAAAAGAAGGATCCCGGAACATTTCTGTCACATTGATTGAAAAATCGCTCAGTACCTTTTGCAGATACCCCTCTTCATGTATCACCTTTTCCGTGAGGCTTGTTATGCTGGGAAGCCGATCCCTGCTTATACGATTTTGAATTCTCCTGGCAATTGATGAGCGCATATATTGCCGGAAATCATATCCGGATAAACTATATATAGCCTTTAAAAGCAATTCTATTTCTAATTCTTCCTTTTTCAATTCCTTCATTCCTCAACTTTCGAGAATAAAATGATGTTGACGGAGCCCGGATCCAGTCCGGACTCCTCTGCCATCTATGAAAGCCATACTCTCATAACGGACAGCAGCTGGTCCAGTTTTAAAGGCTTGCTGATATAATCTGTTGCACCGGCCTCCATACATTTTTCCCTATCGCCTTTCATTGCCTTGGCAGTAAGGGCAATGATTGGAACATCCTGGTGCCTGTCCAGCCCGCGAAGCCTCTTCATAGTTTCATAACCATCCATAACAGGCATCATAATATCCATCAGAACAATATCGATTTGTTCTGTACCCATAATCAAATCGAGGCACTGCATCCCGTTTTCTGCTGTAAGGACATTCATGCCTTCTTTTTTCAAAGCATTTTTCAGCGCATAAATATTTCTGTGGTCATCATCTACAACAATGACTGTTTTATCTTTAAGCTCCGTACCTGCCTGCTGATGCTCTGCTTCCGCATCTTCTTTAGCATCTTCTGCTTCAGCTGCCTCAGAAACTTCCGTAACAGGCTCAACGGTTACAGCAGCTTCTTCGAAAGCAAGCGTTCCGGCCTCTATTTCAGGCATTCCGTTTGGAAGATTCGGGATAACGAGTGTAAACCGGCTTCCTTTTCCTTCTTCGCTTTCCACTTTGCAGATACCGCCGAGCAGCTGGGCAAATTCCTTGGAGATGGACAATCCGAGGCCAGTTCCGCCATATTTTCTCATCGTGGCGCCATCAGCCTGCTGGAAGGCTTCAAAAATCAGCTGCTGCTTTTCAGACGGAATGCCAATACCTGTGTCGAGCACTGTAATTTTCAGCCAGTCATTTGTATAGGTGGATAACGGCAAGCCAAAGAAATCGCCTTTTGAAGCTTTTTCAAACGTGACTGCTACTGAACCTTCTTCCGTAAACTTAAATGCATTTGAAAGGAGGTTTTTCACAATTTGCTGCAGCCGCTGCTCATCCGTATTGAATACAGGAGGAACTTCTTCAGAAGAGCTCACAGTAAATTCAAGATTTTTATGCTTTGCCACCTGTGTAAAATGCTGTTGCAGACGCTGCGACATTTCTCCCATATTGACTTCCTCAAAGTTGATTTCCAGTTTCCCTACCTCTACTTTTGAAAGGTCGAGGATATCGTTAATGAGGGCTAGTAAATCCTGGCCAGATGTATGTATAACCTTGGAAAACTCTTTCTGCTCCTCAGTAAGGATCTGATCCGGATCCTCTGCCAGCATTTCTGATAAAAGCAAAATGCTGTTAAGCGGCGTTCGCAGTTCGTGGGACATATTTGCCAGGAACTCTGACTTGTATTTTGAGCTTAGACCCAGCTGTTTTGCTTTTTCCTCCAGTTCTTCCTTAGCAGCCTGGAGTTCTTCAGATTTCATTTCAGCATCTCTGGAGCGTTCTTCAAGCTGCTCATTAATCATGCGCAGCTCTTCGGATTGACTCTGCATTTCTTCAGATTGCGCCTGCAGCTCCTCAGACTGGGATTGCAGCTCTTCAGCCTGTGCCTGCAGTTCCTCTGTCTGTGCCTGGGATTCTGCCAGTAAGCGTTCAATCTCCATTCTTCCAGAAATATTCGTAATGGCTATTCCCAGTGTTTCAATTACTTTTTCCAATAGTTTGATCTGTGCATCAGTGAACAGCCTCAAGCTCGCCAGTTCCACTACTGCCACTACCTCGTCCTTTAGCATAACGGGAGCCATCATGATGCTTTTCGGCCTGACATCCCCCAAACCAGTTGATAAGACCTTGTAACCCTCAGGAACGTCCTCGAGGAATATTGTTTTCTTATCCCTGACAGTTTGCCCTGCTAATCCTTCACCCTCATAGAAAAAGTCTCTTCCTGCATCAACCGCTCCATCTGCATAAGCAGCCTGTTTCTTAAATACAGGTTTGCTCCCGCTGTCATCTTTCACATAAATGACTCCAAGATCAGCTCCGGCGGCAGGTGCCAGCCTTGATATAAAATCATCTGCCAAATTGGCTATGGTCACATGCTGGCTATAGATGCTTACCAATGCAGCAGACTGGCTTTGAATCCAGTTTTGTTCACTGATTTCAGCCGAATAGCGCTGTTCTTTCATGTAATAATTCTCAAGGGAATCAGCCATAGAATTAAAGGCTTTCGCAATATTGCCGATTTCGTCATTGGATTCGACATCCAGCCTTGAAATGGAAGAAAGATCCTGGTAATCAATATCCTTAATCCCTTTTGTAATTAAGCTGATGGTCCTGCCTGTGCTTCTGATCACCCAAACTGTCACTCCAACGATTAAAACAATCGCTATTGCAACCGCAGCAACCAAAGTTGCTACTAACTGGCTATATGTTTCATTTGCACTTTTCAGCGAATCTGCCATGAGTGATTCCTGATACTCTTTAAATTCGGCCAGCTTGTTCAGCAGTGCGTTTCGGTTTTCTCTTTCACTTCTGTATAGTCCATCTAAAGAATCCATTTCACCGCTTCCCATTAAATCAGTAAAGCTGTTTTGCATTTGGGCATATGATTCGTATGCCTGCTCCACTTCTTTTAAGAACAATTTCGATTTCTGTCTATTTAATTCTTGCTCTAGATTAATTATTCGGGTTTGTATCCCCTCATGGTTGGCACTCACCAATTCAGCTGTCATGGCTGAATCGCTTGAGTCTTTGTCGGTAAGCACACTCAGCAGCTGCTGGTCTGTCTGGTAAAATAGCTGTCTGATCTCTGTAGCCTGATTTACCTTATAATAACGATCCTCTACAATTTCCAGCATGTTGGCCTTCATTCCGTTTACCATAGACAGAATGACAAACATCAGAATAAACAGAAAAAATACGGTTAAGCCCAACCCCATCATTTGCTTTCTTTTAAAGCTCACCTGTTCTCTCCTTCTTTCCCCCGATTTTTCTTCATCATTTTCCTTGTGCATGTTCACGCTTTATGAGATTAAGGTTTTAATAGACCAGCTTCTTTACCCTTATTTAATATAAACCAAACCTATTTTTCTATTTTTTTCATAAAAAAAGAGGAAGGATTACTCCTTCCCAATGTTTAACGATATTCCTTAACTCTTTCCCCTGCTGAAGTCATCCATTCAAACTGGCGGAGCTTCAGGTCAAATAGTGTCAGAGGATCCTGGTAAATCTCAGGGTTTTTGCGCATATTGCTTAGTGCTACTTTATTTTCTGCAATGTTCGTATATGTCTCTTCAACTGTATGATTCAATACGTCAAACGGATTTCTGAAGAACATCTTAATATCCCGCTCAAGCGATTTCTCAAATAGTTCGAATTGCTGCATGAATTTATCGGTAATGAATTCTGCGATTTCGCTATAATCTTCATGCTCAATGAACTGTTTATATTTATTATGGAGCATCGTATTATTCTGCTGAATGGCTCCAAACAGCTTTCCTGCACTCTTGAGCAGGAACTGCGAAGGTGAAAAGCGGTTTAGAATGTTGGCCTTTTCAAGCTGGACACTCCCTCGCGTCATCCGGTCAGCGTCGCGGCGCCAGTCATCCAGAACCCTGAAATCACAGTCCAGCGCGATTTTCTCCTCGCCGTATAGCTCATTGAAGCCCTGGCTCATTTCATCCAAATATGCCTGGCTGCTTCTGAACTCTCCTTCACTTTCCGCAATCCATTCCTGAATGGAAACATGAAACTCCGGCAAAACTGTGTCTTCAATATATTGGTGTACCCGATTATTCATTTCATCATTAAGGTCAGTATGGATTTTTCCAAAATCACTGTCTTCTGTCACCATTTCTGAACAATTCCGAAGCAGCTCCGGAATTTGCTTCTCAAGATCCGCTCTCATTTCATCTTTAATCTTGCTGTACGATCTTTTAATTGTCCGGACCTTCTCTTCTTCCATGTCAATCAGCTGATTATTGGCACCTTTTAGTTTTGTCACCATCTCTTCGTTCCATTTAATCGTATCAATCAAGCTGCTTTCCATCTCAACGCGCTTTTCGAGAAGGAATTTGATTGATTTTTTTATATAGTAAAGAACTTTTGCTGTACGATCTTCTTTCCTGTTCCGCCCATCCATCATAGACTTGATAAAGACGGCTAAATCATTAAGCTGGCTTTCGCTGTCATAATAGGCGGAGAAAGCAAACACCTTTGCTTTCGGGAAATAGGTATGAACACGGGACTGAGTTTCATCAAGAAGCTCTATAGCATCCTGGCTGTCCGGAATCCGATCCATTTTACTGAGAAGGAAATGAATAGGCAGTTCCGGAGCCTGCTCTCGCATTCTTACAGCAAGATCCAGCTCTTTATCTGTCAAAGGGGAATCCGCATTCAGGACAAATAGCATACTGTCAGCGAAATGGAGGTATTGGAACACACCATTTCTGAACTTGCTCTGGCCCGCAAGACCCGGCGTATCTATGACAGCGAGTCTATTATTCTGTAAAAAGTTGAATGGCATCTTGCAGCGTATGAGCGTCTGCTGGCTTTTCTCTGCACTTTGCCTAAAATCCTCAAGATCAGAAATGCCTCGCACTTCCTCATCCGTAATAGCATGGATTTCAGCTCCATCACTATCCTTGAACAGCACTGAAGCAGATGTTGAATCTCCCATCAGCTCTTCACCAAGAAGAGTGTTCACAAACGAGGATTTTCCATTTGATGCTGCACCGGCAATCAGCAAGTGGCCGGAATCCAAATCAAGGAGCTCACGGACCATCCATTCAAATCGCTCACCCATCAGGACGCCTTTATCCTTGGCCCATTTCATTATATTTTCGAAAAGCTTAAAGCTCTCCTCCAGACCTTCCTGATAACGGACAGAACGGCTCACAAGGCTTTCTGCTTCACTGACAGCAGAAGACTCGATATTGGATGGGAATATTTCGCTCCATGCCAGTACGGCCGATGCCGAAACAAGATAATGAGAAGGGGCAGCTATTTTCACCCAATTCGTTATGTGATTTGGAATCAGATGGGATAAATCCCGGATTAAATGCTTTCCGCTGATCAATTCAAGGTAAGTTTCTTTATAAAGCTCCGAAAGCATGCTCCATGTATGTGAGCGTCCCGGCTCCATATCCAGGAGAAGACGATTGTATTCTTTCAGCCATGAAAAATACAGATCCGATGTCTTGTAGCTGTTCCACAGAGCTGCTGATAAACCTTCAAAGTGAGCCTGATCCGTACGGTATAACACTGAAAGCGCCTCACTGAAATAGTTCGGCTCCACCTTTGCTGTCCGCCCCTGTTCCACATACGAATGAAGAACTTCAAACCAGGATAGGGATTCCGTCCTGATTGCTTCATTAACAGCCAGCTCCACTGCATTTCCCCAATCGCTGTGTTCTTCAAAGAACCCTCGTGCCAGATCGGTCACATCGGGATAATCCGGATTTAACCGGACAGCCTCTTTAATAGATTCAACAGCCAATTCAAGCTTGCCGCGCTGTATGTAAAGTGAAAACAGCTGGAGGAGCACCTCGGTCTTTAACACCTCTGAATCTGTTTCAATAGCTTTATAAAAGTCCTCTGCATTTGAAAGCAGATCTAATTCAAAGTAGGCATCAGCCATATTTTTCTGAGCCCATGGACCCAATTCATTCGGAATGCTTTCCCACTTAAAAATGGCCGCTTCGTAATCCTTGTTAAGGAAATAGACTTCACCCTGGGCGAAGCGGATATTAGTTAAATCTGGCACCTCGTTCTGCTGCTCAGCCACATACAGTTCACCCAAAACCCTGATCGGATGCACATTTTCGTTAGATTCCATGAAGGTCTTATAAAAGGTTTTGCTGATTAGCTGCTTCTCTAAAGTCATCTTGATCCCCCGCAGTGCAATTTTTAAAAGTCCGCCTAAAGACAGCGGCTCTTAAAAGAATTTTATTGATCCAGCCTGCTGATTTCCTAATTACATAGGGCTTTATCAGCATGCTTTATAAAAAAACGCATAATACGCCAATTTTCATCCTTTATCCTTATATTGTAGCAAAAATTTTTCTGCAAAAAATTTCATTTCTCTATCATTTTTGAAACATTACTGTATTCCTGTGTAATATTTTTAATAGTTAGACTCAGCTTCTCTCTATTAATACCACCTCAAATCAAAATAAAAACTGGCAGACAGAAATATTTATTCCTGCCTGCCAGTTTTCATTCTTCATTATGAGGCCTGCTGCGGCCGGGCGGCCCGGCGCCGTTTCCCATAGATGACTGTAACAGCCATGCCCAGAATCAGGAACACACTTGATATTTGGAAGAGCGCCGCCGTTTCCACAAACTGTGCAAGCACTCCAAACACAAGCCCGCTTAGCCCAATGCCAAGGTCGATGGAGGAGAAGAACATTCCGTTTGCCACACCGCGCCGGTTGGATGGTGTCATTGATAACGTCCAGGACTGCAGAGTAGGAATCAATGAGCCAAAGCCAATTCCAAACAAGATTCCGCTAATGATAATAAACAAATTCGAATGAGCGAAGGAAAGTACCCACATTCCTATGAAAGTCAGGAACGTGCAAAGCAGCACGAGTCCCATAGGCCCCCGCTGATCAAACCACTTTCCGGCAACCGGCCTTGAGAGCGATGCCATAATCGCATTAAACAGGTAAAAAAGGAATATCTGATCAATTCCGCGCTCTTCGCCAAAAATAACGATGAACGTTACGATGGAGCCATATCCAAAGGTCACAAGTATTGTGATGAATGCAGGAAACCAGCTGGATTTTTCAACTAAAGAGCCCAGGTAAGAGAATTTAAGATCTTCTTTCCTTGTTTTCATAACAGCCTCAGGCGTTTCATAGCGGACAATGGCCAGGAGGACAATGGCAATTACCCCTAGTACGCTTGAGATATAAATAAGATTGGTAAATGAAGTAACCTGATATAGGTAGATTCCAAGACTAGGTGCAATGATCATTCCGATCGTAACGCTTAGGCCATAGTAACCCATTCCCTCTCCAAGCCTGGAATTAGGCACTACATCTACAGCCGCTGTCCCATTCACAGTAGTGGACCAGCCCCATGCAAGCCCATGAATGAATCGGAACATCAGAAAAATCATTACCACGCTTGAAAGCGGATAAATAATGGTTATTGCCAAAAGTGCTGCTGCCCCAATCAGCACCAGCTGCTTTCTTGCTTTATATTCGAGCATGAATCCGATGAAAGGCCGGCTCAAAACGGCTCCAATCGAAAACAGTGCCGTTACCAGCCCAATTTCAAGACCAGTTGCCCCAATGGACTTTATATATGGAGGCAATGTTGGAATAAGCATCTGAAACGACATAAAAACAAACAAATTCCCCACCATCAGCATAATGAAAGACTTTGTCCATAAAGTCTCTTTTGCAGCCTTTTCCAAGTGCATCCCCCTTTCATCCAGTAAAGAAAATAAATAATTATTTCGCATCACTAAATGCTACCATAACTGCCTGAAAAAAGGAACGGGATTTTGGTTCACATCACTTCTGGCACAAAGCATCCTGCATTTTAGCAGGCTGTCATCAGAAAAACTTTTTTTCCAGTCTAGTCTTGTTTATAATAGATAGAATGAATAAAGAGTATTGCCCAATAAACGACAGCAGCACAGCTAAGGGAAGTTTCGCTTTATTTTCCTTCCCGATATTATTAAAATAAGTACTAACTACATAAACAGAAAGGCTGATACCGGTTTGGAAAACAATTCAAATTTTATACGAACGATTATTAAAGAGGATCTGGAGTCGGGTAAGCGCAAAGAGGTCATTACCCGTTTCCCGCCTGAGCCGAACGGTTATCTTCATATCGGACATGCCAAATCGATTGTCATCAACTTCGGCCTGGCAGACGATTTTAACGGCAAGACGAATCTTCGTTTTGATGACACGAACCCGCTTAAGGAAGATCAGGAATATGTGGATGCCATTAAAGAAGATGTTAGATGGCTTGGCTATGAGTGGGAGGAGCTTCACTTTGCTTCGAATTATTTCGAGGAAATGTATAACCGTGCCGTTCTTTTAATCAAGAAAGGAAAAGCATATGTGGATGACTTAAGCCAGGAAGAGATCCGCCAATACCGCGGAACGCTGACAGAGCCTGGAAAAGAAAGCCCATACCGCAGCCGCTCAGTTGATGAGAATCTGGATTTATTTGAACGCATGCGCAAAGGTGAATTTGAAAACGGAGCAAAAGTTCTTAGAGCGAAGATTGACATGTCTTCACCGAACGTGAATTTGCGCGATCCGGTTATCTACCGTGTTTCACATGCAACTCACCATAATACAGGTGATACATGGTGCATCTACCCGATGTATGCTTTTGCCCACCCGCTTGAAGATGCAATCGAAGGGGTTACCCATTCCTTATGCACAACTGAATTTGAAGATCAGCGCCCGCTATATAACTGGGTTGTCTCAGAGTGTGAAATGGAAAGCACACCACAGCAAATCGAATTTGGCCGCCTGAATATTACTAATACAGTAATGAGTAAAAGAAAATTAAAGCAGCTTGTTGAAGAAAATTATGTTGATGGCTGGGATGACCCGCGCATGCCGACGATTTCCGGTTTAAGACGCAAGGGCTACACTCCGGAAGCAATCCGCGAGTTCGTAAAAGAAACTGGTGTTTCAAAAGGCTCAGGTGTAGTGGATGAAGCGATGCTTGAGCATTTTGTACGCGAAGATCTGAAAATGAAGGCCCCCCGCACAATGGGTGTACTCCGTCCATTAAAGGTTGTCATTACGAACTACCCGGAAGATCAGACTGAAATGCTTGATGCAGAAATCAATCCGGAGAACCCGGAAATGGGCATGCGCCAAATTCCATTTTCAAGAGAGATTTATGTAGAGCAGGACGACTTCATGGAAGATCCGCCGAAAAAATATTTCCGCCTCTTCCCTGGCAATGAAGTCCGCCTAAAGCATGCTTATTTCATCAAGTGCAACGATGTCATCAAGGATGAGAATGGCAATGTTGTAGAGCTTCATTGCACATATGACCCTGAAACAAAGAGCGGATCAGGCTTTACCGGCCGAAAGGTAAAGGGTACGCTTCACTGGGTTGATGCAAAGAGTGCCATTCCGGCTGAATTCCGTCTGTACGAGCCATTGATCCTTGACGAAGATGCCGATCAGAATGCTGAGGCAGATACGGATGAGGCTCTTGAAAACGAAGCAGAAGGCAAAACGTTCCTTGACTACGTGAATCCGAATTCGCTTGAAATTGTTCATGGTTTCATCGAGCCAAATATGAAGGATGTTAAAGCACAGGATAAGTTCCAATTCTTCCGCCATGGCTATTTCAATGCTGACTCCAAATATACGACAGCAGAAAAGCCTGTCTTTAACCGGATTGTTTCACTGAAGAGTTCATTTAAATTGAAATAGGCAAAAAGCTTGAGGGCTTCGTTCCCTCAGGCTTTTTCACCCGAAAAACGATTCACAAACTGCATTTCCGCAGGAAAGTATGGTAAGGTTTAAAAAGTAAGCATTTACATAAGGAGGAATAAATTATGTCAAATCAGCATGACCCAAATACATTACCGCCGAAAACATGTTCAGTAGACCGCATGGTGACCGTTAAAGAGGACGTTGAAAAGGTTCTTGCAGGAAAGAAAACAGCTACACGCCGCAACGGCCGCTATGCTGATATCGGAGAAATCATGACACTTGAGGGCCATGATTTTGTTGTAGAAAAAATTTATTCACAGTCTCTCGGAGAATTAACTGACGAAGATGCCCGCCAGGAAGGCTTCGAAAATTTGGAAGACTACAAGCAATCCATCCTTTCTATGCACCCTGGAATGCCTTGGGTTCCGCAAATGCGTGTATGGGTTCATGAATTCAGCGCAGTGAAGAAGTAATTTGCCGGAATGGACATATTGTACCGAATACTGCTGTATATCCATGTCAGCAGTGCCATTCTTTCTGTTGGCCCCTTTTTTATTCTGATCCCAATCGTCAATAAATTGGGAGCGGCTCATCACGGGATCCAACAGGCATACATCGGCATCTTCAGGACATCTGTGCGCCTTGTCAAGCATGCAGGACATGTACTTGTAGGCTCGGGTATCCTTCTGATTGTAAACAGCCACTGGTCCTGGACGACATCTTGGATCGTTGCTACCCTGGCAGTTATGGGTCTCTCAGTCTTTTTTCTTGCCCGGGCCTTCACTCCCGTCCTGAGGAAATTTGATGAGCCGGGAGCAGATCAGCATTTCCTTATAAGAAAGCTTACCCGCTCTGTCTGGATCTATCTTTTTCTGTTAATGCTCATGCTCTGGTTCATGGTAGCCAAGCCGGTGCTTTGGTAGGAATATATAAAAACAAGCGCTTATGATATGCGCTTGTTTTTTTGTGCATGGATTAATTCATATTTTCACATTTGATGGATAAGGGAATTTCCACATCCAACAAACTCATTATTTCAAAAACCTTTCCGGAAAATCGGTCATAATCACTTCAACTCCGGCATTATTTAAGAATCTGCTGCGGGTTTCATCATTTACGGTATATACCCGCAGTGGAAACCCTGCTTCTTTTGCTTTCCTTCCAAGCTCGGATAAAGCAAACCTCTCTTCACAATGGATGCTGTCTGCACCGATATCTTTTGCCATTTCAAGTGTATTTTCAGGAATGCCTTCTATTAAATAACCCGTCTGTATCGTTGAATGGCAGTCCCGGACTCTCCTCAGGCTCTCCGCATTGAAGGATGAGATAATGACACGCTGTTCCAATCCATATTTAAGGATAAGGTCCATCACCCTTTTTTCCAGCCCGGGATAGTCTATCAAATCATTTTTTAATTCAATATTGATCAGCAGTTCGTTGCCCTCCATCACTGCCCATTGTAAAAGCTGCTCCAGATCCGGGATTGTTTCTCCGGCGTTCACTTCCGCAAACCAGCTCCCGGCATCAAGCTGCAGGATTTCTTCAAAGGTCATGTCCTTAATATAGCCTGTTCCGCCTGTCGTTCTGTCCACCTTTTCGTCATGAATAATCACAAGCGTACCATCCTTCGCCATCTGCACATCCAATTCAATGCCATCTGCTCCCGCCTCCAATGCAGCCTGAAAAGCGGCCATCGTGTTTTCCGGAAAACGTCCACTGACACCGCGATGCGCAAATACTTTCGCTCTTTTATTCAACTTATCTCCTCCTATGACAAAAACATCACCATTCATATTCTATTCTACAAACCGCCCCAAAATCATTTTTTCATTCCAGGAAAACCCGCTCAAGTTTCACTTCGCATTCGATTCCATTATAATGAAAACTATGAAACTTCTTTCTTTCCAGTACGTATAACAAATTATCCATACATAAAAAACGAATTTAGGAGTGAAATCTGTGGGAGTTCGATTGAGTAAGGGACAAAAAGTAGATTTGACCAAAACCAATCCTGGTTTGCAGGTTGTAATGGCAGGATTGGGCTGGGATGTCAGCCACAATCAATCTCAATATGACCTGGATGCTTCAGCATTTTTAACAGGTACATCTGGCAAAGTGCAAAGTGACAGTGACTTTGTGTTTTATAATAATCCTTCTGGCGGAAACGGATCGATTCTCTACAGCAGTGATAACAGAACGGGAGCTGGCGCCGGGGATGATGAACAAATCCGCATCGAGTTGAATAAGGTGCCGCAGCATATCCAGCGGATTGCGTTTACCATTACCATTCATGATGCACAGATGAAAGGACAGAACTTCGGACAAGTTTCGAATGCGTATGTGAGAATTTTTAATGCCATGACAAATGAGGAGCTGCTCCGCTTTGACCTTGGGCGCGACTTTACAGTGGAAACAGCCATCGTCGCCGCAGAACTTTACCGCCATAATGGCGAGTGGAAATTCAATGCCATCGCAAGCGGATTTCAGGGAGGATTAGCTGCTCTGTGCCGCAATTTCGGTATTTCCGTAGATGATGAGCCTGCTCCAAGTCAACAGCCGTCATTCGGCCATGGCCAATATCAGCAGACGGGAAATCACGGACAGCCGTCTCATGGATTCAGTCCACAGCAAAGCCAGCCGACTCAATCAGCCTACAGCCCGTCTTCCTATAGCCAGCCGGCCTACAATCAGACGGCATACAGCGCGCCTCCATCACAGCCACCTGCAATGGGCGGTCAGACAGGATATGGACAGCCCATACAGGCTCAATCCTATTCAGATGGAAATATGGCCTGCACCCGATGCGGATCCACTAACATCCGTACCGGCCAAAAAGGATTTGGCCTTGGAAAAGCAGCGATCGGAGGACTTATCCTTGGCCCTGTAGGACTTCTAGGCGGCTTCATCGGGAAAAACCAGCTGAAACTCACCTGTAATGCCTGCGGCAATTCATGGTCGCCTAACCAGACAGATTATGCACAGTGGGCTAATGACCAAAAACGCCGTGCACAGGAGCTGTTCACCCGATTCAAGAGCCAGGATGTCCTGGACGCCGTTGTAGCTTCATGCGCTCTTGTCGGCATGGCAGACGGCAGGCTTGATCCATCTGAGCGCCAAAAGATGGTCGAATTTGTAAACAGCAGCCAGGAATTAAAAGTATTTGATACCCAAAAGGTGATACAGCAATTCAATATGTTCGTCCAGCGGATTGAGATGGACCCGATCATCGGCCGGGCCGAAGCCTTCAAAGCAGTTGGCCGGGTAAGAAATAAACCTGAGATTGCACGTCTCGTTGCCCGTTATTGCATCGCTATTGGTTATGCTGATGGGAATTTTGATCAAAATGAAAAACAGACTGTTACAGAAATCTGCATGGAACTCGGATTAAATCCGCATGAATTTCTATCCTGATTTTTTCTAAGCTCTGCCATAATGCGGCAGAGCTTTTTTTGCATTTATTCCCTCCACCTCCTGAATATGCCGCATACAAAGGACACATGCGGGTATACTCAAAAAGATAAGAGGTCTGTTATTTTAAAAGGAGGTAATATTTTTGAAGGAAAGTTCATCAACTGAACGCTATATGCCCATGACTTCCTCCACGAGCGGAATGATTGTAAATGAAGCAGATGGAGTTTACTGCCTGACAGTTCAGATTGTTAATGTTTGTTTTGTGAGAATATCAGAAAAGCCCGGCGACTGGGTTCTGGTTGACGCAGGCATGCCAAAATCTGCAGAGAAAATCATGGATGCCGCCGAAGAACTTTTTGGAGAAAACGCCAGACCGAAGGCCATTATTCTTACACATGGCCACTTTGACCATGTTGGTGCAATTATTGACTTGGTTGAGCGCTGGCAGGTTCCGGTATACGCTCATTCTCTGGAAATGCCATTTTTAACGGGACAGCAGGATTACCCAAAACCTGACGCAAGTGTTGAAGGAGGACTTGTTGCAAAGATGTCCCCCACTTTTCCCCATGAAGGAATCGATCTCGGAACCCATATACAGCCTTTGCCTGACGACGGAAATGTTCCCCATATGGAAGGATGGAAATGGATCCACACACCAGGTCATACTCCTGGCCATGTTTCCTTGTTCAGGGAATCGGATCGTGTGCTGATTGCAGGTGATGCTTTCGTTACAGTGAAACAGGAATCCTTATACAGCGTGCTCACCCAGGAACAGGAAATCAGCGGCCCGCCCCGCTATCTGACGACAGATTGGGATGCGGCCCGGACATCCGTACAGAAACTTGAAGCTCTTCAGCCGGATGTCGCCATCACAGGACATGGCATTCCCATGGCTGCCACTGTATTAAGAGAAAGCCTCACCCGACTTGTGAATGATTTTGATGAAATTGCCATTCCCGACCACGGAAAATATGTAGACGGGGAACGCTAGATAAAAAGCAAGGTCCAGCAATATGACTGGATCTTGCTTTTTTGATGTTTAAAACACTTAAATAAAGGAAGAGTATAAAAAACGAATTTTAATAGTTCAGGAGGTTCATATATGCATCTTGAAAATTTTACAGGAAAAAAGATTCAAATAAAATTCAAGAACTTTCCAAATGATCTCGTCGGCTCCATTACAGGCATTTTTCAGCCTGATGAGTGGTACCTTGTTAAACTGATCAAAACAGAAAACATGGGAATCTGGGTCGAGAACCCTTGCTTCAAGCGAACAATGGTGCAAAAAGAAGACGGAACCAACATTCCGGAAGAACAGCAAAAAGAAGAAGATTGCGTCACCCATTTTCTGATCCGCTGGGATTACATCAGCTCTGTCATTACCTTCCCGGACAAGACGACCCTCGGTGTTGATAAGAAAGCCAAATTAATAGGTTTTCAGCCCTCTTAATAGATAGATGTTCCCCGGTGCCTAACACCCGGGGGATTTTTTATTAGAAAAGTTCCCCTTTATAGACTATGATATATTTACCGACTTTTCAAAAAATAATACGGAGGCATACACATGACAAAAAGAACCTGTATCATTACACATGCTCTGGAACCCTCACAGCTTGAAAAAATAAAAGAAATCATTCCCGATTGGGAGCTCATTTCCGGCAAGGATTCCGCAAACTGGCAAAATGAAATGAAAAAAGCCGAAATCATCGCCGGCTGGAAAAAGGAGCTTAAAGAGATGGTTCTCGAGGGGACAGCAAACTCCGCTGGTTCCAATCCTGGAGTGCAGGTGTCGATTCCCTCCCCCTGGCAGAAATGGAATCACAGGACATCCAGATTACGAGCGCCAATGGTGTACATGCCAACCCTATTTCTGAAACCATTTTCGCTCTCATGCTCGGGCTCACCCGCAAAATCCATACATATGTAAAAAATCAGCAAGCAAAAGTATGGCACCATTCCGGATTAAAACTCGAAATACATAATAAAACCATCGGACTGATTGGCACAGGAGCCATCGGAAAAGAAACGGCCAGGATTGCCAAAGGATTCGGCATGAAGGTGATCGGAGTCCGCCACTCCGGAAGCCCTGAAGAATATTTTGATGAAATGTATATGTCCGGACAGCTGAACGATGTGCTTCCTCAATGTGACTATGTTGTGGTCACCCTTCCGCTTACACAGGAAACCCGGCAGCTATTCGGCGCCGAACAGTTTTCCCTCATGAAGGATTCTGCCTTCTTCATCAATATCGGCCGGGGTGAGATTGTAAAGGAAAGAGATTTGATCGACGCACTGCAGAACGGACTGATTGCCGGTGCAGGGCTTGATGTATTTGAAAAAGAACCGCTTTCTGAAAACAGCCCGCTATGGGAGCTTGATAATGTCATCGTTACTCCGCACACAGCCGGATCGACAGAACACTATACCAAACGTGTAATTGAAGATATATTTATTCCCAATTTAAAAGAGTATATAAAAAGCGGTAAACCAGGCATTAATCTCGTTGATTATCAAAAGGGATATTAATAGAGAGGGCAGGTGACAGGCACCTATACCACTTTGTCTAACTGGTATAGGTACCTGTCACCAGATTACGTTACATATACCGGCTACTTTCTTTTCTCCGCTTCCTGAATACTAAATCCTCCAATGCTCCAGATCCTGAAAGGACACCTCCCACAATGAGAACCAGCCCAAGCAAGTGGTTGATGGTGATAACTTCACCAAGGATCAGCGCCGATCCTGCCAGTGAGAAGAAGGTGTTCAGGTTTAAAAATATACTGGCTTCTGCCGGCCCGATATTACGGATGGCTGTGTTATATACCATATGGCCGACAGCTGTTGCCAATACGGCAGATGCGGCAAATGCAGCCCAAACATGGGCAGGAGCTTCCGCTAGGCCCTTAAGCCCGCCAGGTTCCATTACGCCCGCCAGTCCAAACAGGATCACTCCTCCAAAAACCAGCATATAGCCTGTCAGCAATCGCGGATCAAGCGTTTTCGAGGCCTTGCTGATCACAATGAAGCTAAGAGCCTGTGATAGAATGGACAGGAACACAAAGAAATCGCCCGGAGTTAAGCTCGATACCCCTTTATTTCCTGAAAGAACAATAAAAGTCATGCCTGCACCGCCAAGCAGAAAACCAAGCACCTGGATGCCTGTAGGCTTGTGTCGCAGCAGAATGGAAGACAGTATCGCTGTCAAAAGAGGACCCGCACCTAATATAAGCCCTCCATTCACCGCACTTGTCCCCGTCAGGCCTATTGCCAGAAAAAGATGGTGGCTGACAACACTCAGAAGGCCGCCAAAAACAATGTACAAGATCTCCCTCACGCTCGGCTTCCTCACTTTTCCCATTATGCCTAATATTAAAAACACCGTTATGCCTGCAGTTAATATTCGCAGAGATGTAATCGAAACCGGAGGAAAATAACTGACAAGAATCTTAATTATGCTTACATTCAATCCCCACACAGCCATGATGGAAGTGAGCAGAATGTATATTTTTATGTTCTTCACATCGATCCTTCTTTCCAAAAAATCCACATTCATAATTTGTATCATTTTATCATATTTAAAATGGGAATATGTCTATTTAAAGCTTTAAAAAGCGAAAGTGAACAGACATAAAAAACACCCCTTCTGGACAAAATAACCATCAGCAGAATGAAGGGAGGGACCTGTTTGTCATCCACTCAAGATAAATTCTTCAAAAAGCTAGTTGCTATTTTTCGATGGATGAACAAACGTGAAACACACAAGTAAAAGAGCAGCCTCCCATCAAAGGAACGGCTGCTCTTCTGCTTATTTTACATCTAACTCGTGAACCATCTCAGGTGCTGCTTTCATTTTATGCTTCTTTTTCGGCTTAGGGCCCATGTTATCAAAACGCGCCTTATCATAAATGGCGGCACCCACAATTTCTGCTACATCCTGAAGCTTTTCCTTGCTGATTTTATCAATTGTATCTTCTGGAGAATGGTACCACGGCTCAGTAGGGCTGTGAATGAATAATGCGGCCGGGATGCCCGCTTCCGCGAATGGAACATGATCACTTCTGCCGCCCTGATATACTGGTGTCGGCTCACCGTTCAGCCTTTCACTTGATGATTGTGATAGCTCTGTTACCAGATTTTCTTTTCCATCCAATGTCATCATCACTAAATCGCCTGCATCCTTGCTTCCAACCATATCAAGATTAAAGTTCGCAATCGTCCTGCTGATCTCATCGTCAGAAAGACTGTCAACATAATGATAGGATCCAATCAATCCCAGCTCCTCTGCTCCGAATGTAACGAAGCGGATTTCTGTATCAGTCGGAATATCCTTAAACACCCGTGCCAGTTCTATAGTCATCGCTGTTCCGGAAGCATCGTCATTCGCCCCAGGCGCACCGGCTACAGAATCATGGTGTGAACCGACTACAATAATGTCATCGTTCGCTTTCTTTTTGTTGGTGGGTTTCTTTGTGGCAATCACGTTATGGGAAACTTTTTCTCCTGCCTCCGCACCTTCAATGGTCAGGGAAGCTGTTAAGGTTTCACCGCTCTCCAGCAAAGCAAGAATGGCCTCACCTTCAGCTTTTGACAGGGCTAAGGCCGGAACATACTCTTCATTATGCTCTCCAAGCGTGCCGCTCAACGGACCCTCTGAGTTATTAAAAACAATTACACCTGCAGCTCCTTTTTCAGCTGCATTTAGTACTTTCTCAGCAAAAGAAATGGAACCTCGCTGAATTAGGGCAATTTTGCCTGTGAGATCAGCACCTTCCAGTTCTTCGACTGTGCCCAGACCGGCAAATGTCAGCTCCCCGCTCACATCCCCATTGACTGAATAGGTAAAGGGTCTTGGCTGAAGTTCTCCTTCATAGCCGTCAATGGTCACTTCCATACTGCTTGGAGGTGTATATCCATAAAACGTGAATGGCTGAATCTCCGTTTCATAGCCATAGGACTCGAACTGGCTTTTAATATACTGAACCGCGTTATACTCCGATTCCGTACCGGCTACACGCGGGGTTTGTGAAAGATAATCAATATTATTATAGATATTTTGTGCATTAATTTTATTGACTACCTTCTTATCGAATACATTTACCGGCTGGTTCTGTTTTGCTGGCTGTGCAAAAGCTGCTTGTGCTCCCACTGCCCCAAAAACAAGAGTTGAAGCTAATGCCACTTTTAAAATTGGTTTCCTCATCTAGTACCTCCAATAGAATAATAGATTCCGCTCATTAAATATTATAATGTTTCGAAAACTCTTATAAGGGTACAAGATACCAGAAGCCCGTAGGTACAAAAATCTATATTTTGGATATATTGCTATTTTTAGTAAATTCCTAATAGGAAGAATAGACAAAAAGAAGGCTGCTCCATGCAAGCCTTCTCCCATTCTATTTCATTAAATCATGGTCCACATAACGCTCGCCGTTCAATTCACTGATTACGTTAATCGCCACTTTCGCACCGTCTCCAGCTGTAATGATTGTATGGACGCTGACTCCTGCAATAGTTCCGGCTGCCCAAATGCCATCAACATTCGTCTTTCCGTCAGCATCAGCATCCAGAACCGTTTTAATGCGAGGCTCAGTCCCTGCTTTAGTCTTCAATCCGGCTTTTTCAGCTAAATCAGTTGAAAGACCCGCTGCTATAATCACATGTTTCGCTGAGTATGATTTTTCTCCTGCTGTTACAGTAAAACCAGTTTCAGCTTTTTCAATGTTATCAACCGTTCCTTCTGTGATCTCTGCCCCAAACTTAACAGCTTGCTTTTTGCCTGTTTCAATGAGTTCCGGACCAGTGATTTCCATAACACCATAATGATTTTCAACCCATGCCCGTTTAGTAATGCTTTTATCATTATCCACAACTACTACCTTCTTGCCCGCTTTGGCGGCAAATAGCGCAGCACTTGCACCGGCAGGACCTGCACCCACAATTAAAATATCAAACATCCATACTTCCTCCTTTAACCCATTATTTACTTATAGTTTATCTAAGTTAATAATAATTGTAAAATAATGTGATTTGAGGAAAATGGTTCATTTTAGTCTTCATCTTTGATATCCCGGTCCTCCGGTATCGGCTCATTTAAAATTTCCTCTACCATTTCTCTGTATTTTTTCACCTGCTTAAGATGGGCATTAAACTGTTCCTTGTATACTAAATACTGTTCTCCATCATAAATGGCGCGTATTTTCTTTTGCTGAATCAGGCTTTCTACGTATGGCTCAGAGTAAGATAAATACTCTGCGGTTTCTTTAATGGTCAGATACATGCTTGTTCTTCCCTTTCTTTCCTTTTTAATATGATTTTACTAGTTTCCTGGCACTAGAAGACTCTGGTAAAATCATATAAAATAGAATCTATGAATAATGTTCATATGCAACCTGTATATTCTATTATTATACGCGAAAAATACAAATTTGACTGATTTCCATCTTTTTTTCAGCCAAATAGAGAAAAGGAGAAATATAAGCTAATGAATAAAAAAAGGTATTGGGCTTATATGTGATCATCAGCCTTATTTGGGTATTCGGAACGAATTATCTTTTGCATATGCTTGAGCCTTCTTCTCTTGTCAGTTTTCTATTCAGAGCAAAAGAATTTCTGTACATCATCGCTACAGGGTGGCTGCTCTATTATTTTATTGGCAAAAGAGATGAGCTCAGCGCCTCAAGAGAAGATGAAAAGCGCCTTTCCACTTTAATCAATTCAATGGTGGACTTTGTTAATTTCAAAGACGGTCAAGGCCGCTGGATTGAGTCTAATGAATTTGGACTTAAACTATTCAATCTCGAAAACGTCGATTATAAAGGCAAGAAGGACTCTGAGCTGGCCGAGTACACTGATTTTTATGCAGATGCACTTCGCTACTGCGAAACTTCAGATGAAGAAACCTGGAGAAACGGTAAAATTACCCGCCTTGAAGAGGTTATTCCTTTGCCTGATGGAACCGAAAAAACGTTCGATACAATTAAAGTACCGCTATTCCATGCAGACGGAAGCCGCAAAGGACTGGTTATTATCGGCCGGGACATTACAGAAAGAAAGCATGTGGAGAAGCTTCTTGCTGAAAGCCAGCAGCAATATAAATCACTGTTTGAATATAATACCGAGATTGTCTTTATGACAGACCTTCACGGCACACTTACGAAAGTTAATCCACAATTCAAAGCCGTGACAGGATACAGCCCTGATGAAACATTGGGCAAAAAAATCAATGAAATCATACCTGTCCCTTATAAAATGAAGGCCATAAAGGATTTTACAGACATCCTGGAGGATAAACAGCCAAAGACCTGTGAGTTTGAGTTCAATCATAAAGATGGAAGCAAACTCACTATTCAATGCACTGCCCTTCCGCTTATTGTGAACGGCCAAATTGCCGGAGTTATCGGATATGGAAAAGATGTGACAAAGCTCCGTCAGGCTGAAGAAAGACTCCGCCGCACCGAAAAGCTTTCTGTGGTTGGCGAGCTTTCTGCAAGTGTGGCACATGAAATCAGAAACCCTCTGACATCTTTAAAAGGCTTTGTGCAGCTGATGCAGCTGGAAGATGAAAAGCATCAGTTCTATTATCAGATCATGCAGGAAGAACTCGACCGGATCAACCATATTGTCGGCGAGCTTCTGCTCCTTGCCAAGCCTCAGGACATTTGTTTTACAAAGGCAGATGTTCAAAAAATCCTGTTTAATGTCATTTCGCTTTTAAAAACTGAAGCCAGCATGCACAATGTCCAGATTGAATTTCTGTTAAAATCGGATGTGTTTATGATTGAATGTGAACCCAATCAGCTAAAGCAGCTTTTTATTAATATCATAAAAAATGCCATCGAGGCATCTAAAGATGGCGGCAAAGTAACCGTTACACTTCTGGCGGATGACCACCAGCTGACTATCCTGGTTAAGGATACCGGCTGCGGCATGTCGGAAGATCGCCTGAATAAAATCGGTGAACCTTTTTATTCTTCCAAGGAGAAGGGAACAGGTCTCGGGCTCACAGTCAGCTTTAAGATTGTCCAATCCCATAATGGTTCCATTCATTTCAATAGTGAGAAAGAGAAAGGAACAGAAGCTGTCATCAAGCTTCCTGTAAGGAAACAAACACCTGCTCCTGAAACTGAATTAACCGTTTAAACAGCAAAAGAGCGATGTTCAATCAAACGTTTGATTGAACATCGCTCTTCTTTTAATTCCCCTTAATCTCCAGCAGCTTTACTCTTAAGTTATTTTCCATATTAGCCAGGTCGTGTTCTGCCTGCCGGCGCTTATTCCTGCCTTCTTCCTGGATCCTTAAGGTTTCTTCAAGAGTAGAGATCAAATTCTCCTGTGTTTTCTTTAACGTTTCGATATCGACAAGGCCCCGCTCATTTTCACGTGCCGTTTCTATTGTATTCACTTTAAGCATCTCCGCATTTTTTAATAGAAGATCATTTGTGGTTTTTGAAACCTTCTTCTGGGCTTCGACTGCATGGCGCTGGCGTAGCAGTGTCAAGGCAATGGCCACCTGATTTTTCCAAAGCGGGATGGCAGTCATGATGGAAGACTGGATTTTTTCAACCAATGCCTGATTGGTATTCTGTATCAGGCGGATCTGCGGCGCACTTTGAATCGTTATTTCACGGCTCAGCTTCAAGTCATAAAGGCGCTTATCCAGGCGATCGGCAAACTGGATCATATCGTTTACTTCCTGGAATTTCATCTGATCATTTGACTCTTCTGCCTTCTTTTTCAGCTCGGGAATCGTCTTTTCATGAAGCTCCTCAAGCTTTAGTTCTCCAGCTGCAATATAAACATTTAACGCATGAAAATACTCTTTATTATTATCATAGAGCTTATCTAACATGACAATGTCGGAAAGAAGCGCATTCTTGCTTCTCTCCAATTTGACGCTGATGCGGTCGATTTGAGCTCCTGTTTTCTGATATTTGGACAAGACTTCCTGAACAGAACCCGAAATCTTTCCGAACATACGCGCAAAAAAGGATGATTTCTCCGGCTTCAGCTCATCCGGATTCACATCGCTGAATTTTTTCATCAGATCATTAATAATCGTCCCTACTTCACCAACGTCCTTTTTCTGAACATGCTCAAGCATAGTATGGGAGAACGATAACAGCTTTGATTGAGCTGGTGTTCCGTAAGAGATCATTGCCTGATGATTGGCCGGATCGATTTGCTTTGCAAGCTGATAGGCCTTTTCGCGGTTTTCTTCCGGAATTACATCTATCAGCCTTGTCCGCTTTTCCGATTGCAGCGGCGAGGAAGCAGGCTGCTGATTTTCCCCAAAAGGATCTGCCAGCAAATCCTCCATTAAATCAGTGTTTTTTAACAGGGATGGTTTTTCTTCAGTCATTTTAATCTCCTGCTTTCATCATGAATTCTTGATTCTTTTATCTTCTCAATCGAATTCCTGGCAACATCAATTTCAAGATGAAGCTGATCAATATCTTCCGCGATAACCCGGTGAAGATCTTCCTCCACATGATGGGTAAGTGCATCAAGTGTACGTCTCGTTTCCTGGAGGGACTGATCCAGTTCACGCGATTTTCTCGGCTGGGAAGATAGAAAGACATACTTTTCCGCCAGCTCCACAGCAGAATCCAAATGGGAAAAATAAAACTGCTCCGCCTGATAAAACCGTTTCGGCTCATTTCTGGTCAGTCTGTAAATCCTCCTCGTCACCCTCATGAACTCCATGCGCTGCTTCAGCGTCGGGAAATGACGAATCGAGAACATCGCTTTATGCAGACGGGTTATTTTGCGGCGCGCCTCATCAAGATTTCGCTTTATATATTGGTATTCCCTTTTCGTCAATCCATGCTTTTTCAAAAAGCGGCGGCGCTGAATCAATCCCCCGGCCCAATAAGTGAGCAGCCCGGCTCCAGCTCCATAAACCCCTGACAGAAAAAATGTTTGCCCGAAAGCAAAGTAACTGGCCAGCCAGACACTGACAGACAACGGAACAGCCGTCAGCAGGCGAAAAGCAAATGCTAAAAAGGAATTCATATTTATCGACTCCTACTCATAGTCCTACTTATTTATACGTAATTGATAAACCTAAAGTTTCATCCCCAGACATCTTTCACAAAAAAGGCATATATCCTTAGATCTATTAAAACACTTTTAAAAAACTTCTCAAGTTATACGATACAAAATAACACGATTGCCCGCCATAGACCACAAAAGTAATCCTTGCTAAGACCTGAGACGTATTTCTGTAAAAAAAGCACCTGCGGAAATTTTCCCGCAGGTGCTTTACGGCTATTTAACCGCCAATGCACGCTTGCCCATGGCATTGTAGATCTTAATGAACTTCTCTTTTGGCATTTTAACATCTTTTTTAACAGCTTCACTGTCATTAAAATAAACATAATCGGCATCCACACCGGTTACGACAATACAGTGCAGAGGTGTCGGTGCACTGATTGTTTTGCCGGCAGGCGTTTTCCAGGTTCTTTTATTCGGCATTTCATGGCTGATTGTAAACCATGCCAGGACAGGGTTACCCTCTGAAACAGCCTTTTCTATTTCTGAGAAATCTTTTCCGGTCAGATTTACACCGCCTGGACGATACTGGTCAAGCAGCTTTTTCAACGGCCCCGGGTTTATCGTATGGCCGTTGCCAAAAGGTGTTCCAACGAACCCGACATCAGGGTCCCCCCAGGTTTTAATCGACCCGTCTGCATTTCTTACCAGCTTGGTTGAGTCATATGGCATCTTTTTTGCCAGTGTGGTTTTGCTGACGTTCACTCCATAAAATTTCAGTGCCATTGCAAGGGAAGTGACTTCACATCCGCTTGGCAGCTCCGGCCGCTGGGCAATGAGCGGCACATTAATCTTGGACAGGCGGGCATCACTGGCTTTCACATAATCACCGCTGACATAACCCGTTCCGCCATTGTAGGAAATTTTATACCAGCCATTGCTTTCCTTATGTATAACATTCAATACAGATCCGTTCTTCAAGGACCCTATTTTCCCATAATTTGTACCCGGACCTTTCCGGACATTTAATGACGTAGCATCCACCCGGTAAAGCTTTTCACTTGTTTTGACATACTGGCCGCTGACATAGCCTGTTTTGCCATTGTAGTTAATTTTGTACCAGCCGTTTGCAAGTCGTTCAATCGCCTGAATACTGCTTCCTTGGGCCAGGCTCCCAATCCGGCTGTAATTTGTTCCCGGACCGGAACGGACATTCAGACTGGTTGCATCCACTGTGTAAGTAGCGGAAGCCGCTTCTGCCACTGCCTCGTTTGAAAAGCTCGGAATTGACGGCGACAAGACTCCTCCTGCCAAAATAGCTGCAGCAACAGTCCCTTTTAATATAGCTCTGTTTCCATATGAACCTCTTAAGATTGCCATATACTTTCCTCCATATCCTTAAATCGATTCTGTCGAATTTTGCGGACTACTCTAAAAATAAAGATTCGTAAACTTCAAGTCTACCTCTTTGGGACTGGAAAAATTTTATTGATTCTAATGAATCAGTTTTTATTTGCTTATTTAGCAGAGTCAGTATATTTGGCATCTGTATATATTCCTTTTTGAAAATGTTTATTTATAAAAAATGCAGGGAATAAGCTCTTGTACTAATTTATTTACATCTTGGAGGAAGCATAATGAATAAGCACTATTTTTATATAGTTATTTTATTAATAGGATCGATTGTATTTCCTTCCTCAGGATATGCAGAGCATTTGATTGGGAAGGAAAATAAGGTTGTGGTGATTTCCTTTGATGGAATGAGAAACGATCTGACAAAAGAGTTTGTAAAGGACGGCAAGCTTCCTCATATTAAGTCACTTATGGAGAACGGAGTGGCCGCCAAGGATTCCAAAACCGTAACCCCCTCGCTGACCGCACCATCACATGCGGCCATTGCTTCAGGTGCCGCTCCATCAGAAACCGGCATGGTCAGCAATAAATGGCAGGATCCCACCAAGGAATTGGCCAATGGAGAAAGCGCTTTTCATCAGCCGCTTGATAAAAGCCCGCTTTGGGCAGAAGCCAAAAAGAATGGTAAAACAACGGCCACTGTGCTGTTTCCCGGATCAAACCCTGATGCAGGCGAACAGGCTGATTATGCAGTTTATTATGGTGAAACCTGGGCAGAGAGCTCACTGGATAAGCTTCAGTTCAAAAAAACAGAGAGCTGGAAGCACACCGAAAAAAGCTTTAGCCCTGTGAAGGAATCTATAGTGAAGCTGCCATTGAAAAAAGCAAAGAATAAAGAGATTTACATTTTAGCTTTAGACACTTCGGATGATGGAAAAACCAACTATAACCGCTTCATTTTTTCAAAAAACCGTTCGGCAGACTCCAAAGATGTTATCGTCAATGCCAATGAGTGGGGATCAATCCCTGTTGAAGCGGACGGTGAATCTGCAGGATTTTGGTTTAAGCTGAAGACTGATGCCAGCCTTGAGAAAGCGAGCATTTACCGGACTGCTGTTACATCAGCACTCATTGAAGGTCCGGAAGGGTTTGAAGAGGAGCTGCTATCGGAATTCGGCTTTTTCCCCGTTCAGGATGATACAGAGGCTTTTGAAAAAAAGTGGATTACACGGGAAGAGTACGAAGAAATCGGTTCGCGTTTTGTACACTGGGCAACTGATGTGTCTCTTTATATTAAAGAAAAATACCAGCCCGATCTGCTGATGTTTTATACACCTCAGATTGATTATGAATCACATCATTTCCTGCTGACTGATCCGCGGCAGCCCGGGTACTCAGAGGAAAATTCCAAAAGACATTCGAAATACATTGAATGGGCCTATAAGCTTGCAGATAATGTCGTGGGACAGACGATGGACAGCCTTAGCGAAGAAGACCACCTTCTTGTGGTATCTGATCACGGCATGGAGCCAGTCCACACCATTCTTGCTCCAAACACACTTCTGAAAGAAGCAGGTCTTTTAAAAACAGATAAAAAAGGCAAAGTGGATGAGGAGAACTCCAAAGCAATGGCTGTAGCCAGCGGGTCAGCTGCCCAAATATATCTGAATGAAAACCTCACCAAAAGAGAAAAGGAAAAGGCTGCAGACCAAGTAGTGAAGCTCTTTAGCGAATATAAAATCAAACCCAAATTTAAGACAAAAATTCTAAAGGGCTATTTAGGTGAAGCCGGTGGTTTTCTCGCCGAAGGAAAGTTCAGCCAATTTAATCAAACGGCAAAGCAATTTTCCAATTACCTTTTCAGGAAACAAGAAAAGCCTTATCAGATTGCCTATGATAACAATAAAGAGAATAAGCACCCTAACCAGGGAGACATATTGCTGCTTGGTGCAAGTGGCTATATGATGGGCAGCAGCTTAACAGGCCCCCAAATGCCGGCAATAGAACTTGGCAGCCATGGCGGCAATCCTGACCGGAAAGAACTCAAGGCGGTATTCTTTGCACAGGGTCCTTCTTTTAAAAGTAACAGCGGAATTGGTTCGATTACCACACTGGATATCGCCCCGACCGTTTATAAACTGCTGGAGATACCTGCTCCTGACTTTTTGGAGGGTGAAGTTCTGAAAGATGCATTTTAATTAAAAACACGGCCTTGCTATATGCTGCAAGGCCGTGTTTCATTTTTGAAAAAAACCCACCCCTAATGAGATGAGCAGAACAAACTATATACAATCCAATTCTACAGTTACTGTAGTTCCTTCACCTATAAAACTATCGATAGTCATCAGCCCCTGGTGTTCCTGTATAATTTTGTTGCTGACCGTGAGCCCCAGACCGATTCCTTTATCTTTTGTTGTATAAAAAGGTGTCCCAAGATGCTTCAGCATTTCATCATCAATGCCTGCTCCTTCATCTGCAAAAGCAATCCTTACACGCCCGCGCTCTATTTGCTGCATGCTGATATATACATTTCCGCCATTCGGCATAGCTTCAATCGCATTTTTTAAAAAGTTCACAAACACTTGCTTCAGCTGAGGAGGTGAACATAATAGCATGATATCATTCTCACTATGTTTGAGATGAATCTGGACATTATGAAGCAGAGCCTGCGGATGAAGCACCTTAATCGTGCTTTCCAGAATGGACATTAAGTTCCCTTTCTCAAACTCGATTGCCTGAGGCTTTGCCAAAGACATGAACTCATTGACAATGATATCAATTCGATCCAGCTCTTCCATAATAATGGATAGATAATTATCCTGCTTTTCCTGATTAATGCTTGATTGGAGCAGTTTTGAAAAACCTTTTAGAGAAGTCAGCGGGTTCCTGATTTCGTGGGCAACCCCTGCTGCAAGCTGTCCGATAATGGAAAGGCGATCCAAATTCCGCAAAACAGCATCATTATTCACTCTGTCTGTTATGTTTCTGCCTACTGCCACAAATAATTCAATTTCGCCCCTGTCGTTGAAAATAGGGGAAATGCTAGTCTCCACGAAAACGACATCACCATTTGCCGTATTCACTTTTGTCTCAAGGAGCTGTGGCTCTCCTGTTTCAAGCAGGTTTTGAGAGACTTTGTTAAACTTTTCTCTCTCTTCCTCGGAATATATGATAGTGGTACAGGACTTCCCCACAAGCTGCACCGGCGAATACCCCAATACATTTTCGTGAGATGGGGATGCATAAATCACCGTTTGTTCTCTAGTGAAGACCTTGATCATATCTGTTGTATTCTTCGTAATCAAATCGTACAGTTCCCTGGTTTTTCTTAATTCCCTCTCCATGCTTTTAAACTCTGTCATATCCCGGAATATAGCCAAAACGGCAATGATTTTTCCCTTGGAATTTCTGAAAGGAGAATAGGAAACCGATATATCCAGAATCGAACCATCCTGATGATAGCGCTGTGTGATCACATTGCTGTATACCTTCCCAAGCTTGACCAGTTTTATTATCCCCTTCACTTCTTCCGGGTTCTGAAAATCGGTAAACTTCCTGCCGATAACCTGCGCTTCGGTATAACCAAAAATCACCGTATACATATGATTAACCCTTATAAAACGGTTTTCCATATCTATGATGGCTACCCCATCTGCCGTACAGTTCAGGAACAAATCAAGCAATTCATCAGGATTGGAATAAATCGATTCACCATCATTACCTAGGATCGGGAAATCATTGACCATTAACCTCACCCCATTAAATAACTCTATAAACTATATTTTACAGAATTATATGAAAAAAAGCATGAGGATTCTTTAGAACTCAAAAAAAAGCAGCTTTCCCTCCGGTCAGCTGCCCTCTATCCATTCCAATCCCGCGACTGCTTCACAATGCATAGTCTGCGGGAACATGTCCACAGGCTGCACTTCAATGGTTTTATATCCGCCATCTTCCAAAATACGCAGATCCCTTGCCAATGTTCCCGGATTGCAGGATACATAGACGACTTTCTTTGGCTTCATGCTTAAAATAGTTTTCAAAAGAGCCTCATCACAGCCTTTGCGCGGCGGGTCAACGACCAGCACATCTGCTGTGTTCCCTTTTTTGTACCATTCAGGAATTACTTCTTCTGCTTTCCCGACTGCAAATGAAGCATTTGTCATCCGGTTCAATTCCGCATTCCTCTTCGCATCCTCAATGGCTTCCGGCACGATTTCAACTCCGAACACTTCTTTTGCCTTCTGTGCCAGGAAAAGAGAAATGGTGCCAATTCCGCAGTATGCATCGATAACCTTTTCTTCTCCGCTCAAATTCGCATATTCCAGTGCCTTATCATATAAAACCTTTGTTTGCTCTGGATTCACCTGATAAAAGGAGCGGGCGGAAATCGCAAATTGGATATCGCCAATAAAATCATAGATCACTTCTTCGCCCCAGAGAACTCGTGTAACTTCTCCCATGATCACATTTGTCTTCCGCGAATTCACATTCTGGACGATGGATTTAACACCTTTGATACTTGCTGCAATCTCTTCCACAATCTTTTGCTTATTCGGGAGCTCGTTCGTCCTTGTAACAAGGACAATCATCACTTCGCCTGTCACAAGACCATAGCGCGCCATCACGTGGCGGAGCTCACCTTTATGCCTGCCTTCATCATAAGCTCGGACACCATAGCGACCGCAAATTTCCTTTACCTTTTGAACAACCTCATCATTTTTTTCCTGCTGAATGAGACATTCCTTCATATCGATGATCTGGTGGGTGCGCTGCTGGTAAAATCCGCCGATCAGACCGCCTTCCTGCTCGCCAATCGGAACCTGCGCTTTATTTCTGTAGCGCCATGGATTCTTCATGCCTAGAACCGGATGCACCTTGACGCCCTCTAGTTTACCAATTCTCTCCAGTACATCTCTGACCTGTTTTTCCTTGGCGAGAAGCTGGCCTTCATAGCTCAGGTGCTGCAGCTGACATCCTCCGCACTCCTTATAAATCGGGCAGGGTGCTTCCACACGGTATGGGCTGCTTTCATAGGTCTCAATCAAGCGCCCAAACCCATATCCCTTATTCACCTTTATTACTTTGACTTTTGCCCTCTCACCCGGAAGTCCATCGGGCACAAATAACGGGTAGCCGTCAACCTTTGCCACCCCTGCCCCTTCATGGGTCAAATCCTCAAATGTCACATCTATATAATCATTTTTTTGCACAGGTAATGTTCTGCTCATCATTTTCTTCCTTTTCAGCTTAATTCCGTGACCTATTTTGACTAGACAGATTGTATCACAAAATAGGGTTAAATACGAAATGGATATCTTTCAGATCCTTTGCATACCCCTCAGCATGTCTATTTGCAGAAACGAATCCTGTATTTGCATTTTTCCCAGTCCATTTGCAGGATTCTCCTGTCTATGTGCTCTTTCACACTTCTATTTGCAGTAAAACTTTTCTATTTGCATCGTTCACAACTTCTTGTGTTACTGCAAAATAAAAGCCCGCTCTGTAATAGAGCGGACCTCCTATTATTCATGGGAGCTTTCCCAATCTGTCGGGCGGTCTTCCTCACGAATCTGATCGATAGGAACAAATACTTCCAAATGCCTGTACAGATTTACGAATTCGGCAGGAAGAAGCCCGCCAAATTCACCGTCAAGATTGAGCTGTACCTTCTCTTTGGATTGCACTTTAATGCGGTTTGCCTGCGTGTAGATGACATTCGGATCCTTTACATGCTCCCCCGAACTGCCATTGTCGCGATCCGGATAAAATCGGCGAGATTGGTTTTCTTTAAGATCAGCAGGGAGAATAGTCCGTCATTAATACAGGAATCCGGCGCAAGTTTTTCAAAACCGCCGACTGAATTTGTCAGACCGACAAGGAAAAGCATGGCTTCACCCTCAAAGATTTTCCCGTCAAACTCAATGCTGACTTCAGTTGAACGGAAGGAAGGCAGCATTTCAATTCCCTTAAGGTAATAGGCAAGCTGGCCAATCATGGTTTTAAGCTTGCTTGGCACCTCGTAAGTCAGCTCTGTCAGCCTTCCTCCGCCAGCGATATTAATAAAATATTTATCATTAATGCGGCCAATATCAACAGGAATGGTATCCCCTTTTACAATAATATCCGCTGCCGCTTCCACATCTCTTGGAATATGGAGTGCACGGGCAAAATCATTAGTTGTGCCCATTGGGATAATGCCGAGGCGCGGACGGTAATCCTGTTCAGCGAGTCCATTTACAACCTCGTTAATCGTGCCGTCACCGCCTGCTGCAACGACCAGGTCGAATCTGCGTTCAACAGCTGTCCGGGCAGCTTTAATGGCATCCCCTTCACCTGTGGTAGCATGGCATGACGTTTCATAGCCAGCTGTCTCCAATTTCTGCAAAACCTCTGCTAAATGTCTTTTAAAAATTTCCCGGCCTGAAGTCGGGTTATAAATAATTCTTGCTCTTTTCATAGCCCATCATCCTATTATTGAAATATCTAAACTTAATACTTTTCATTCCATCTTTTTACATCATAGCGAATAGTCCGCGGCTTAGCAATTTTCACAGCTAACCGTTTCTATTCTATTCACTTCCTGGTGTTTTCACAAGTGGACAGATGCACAAATGAATTATACCCTCATTAAGCAAAAAAGTATCGTAATTAAGTTATATTTCTTGGCCAGGTGCTTCAAATCAGCATTATCCAGGATGAGGTTAAGCATTACTCCTGTTTGAGGTCCTGCAAAACAAGGCTCTTAACGTAGTCAATAATGGTTCTATATGGATATTCTTCATTAATTACTCTATGAAGCATTGCCCCGTCCATAAAAGTCCAAAACAATCCTGCTACATGGTTTGGATCTGCATCGGAACGGAATTCCCCGGTGTTCTGTCCTTCCTCCATAATATCTGTTATCAGCTTTAAAAAGAACTTCTTTCCACGCTCATTCAGGATTCGATTCAGGTTCTCATCTCTTGAGGAATGCAGCGTAAATTCCAGCTGCACAGTTATTCTATCTTTCCGTTCCTGGCTGAATGGGCTCATATCCCTGTACAAGTCAAACAGGTATTCAAGTTTCTCTTCTGCGGAGGAGAACATCGATATTTTCTCTGCAAGTCTTGCATTAGCTGATTCTGTCTGCTCATTCAACAGCTCCAGATAGATTTCTTCCTTGCTTTTAAAATAATTATAGATAGCTCCCTTGCTGATTCCTGAATAAGCGACAATATCATCTATGGTCGCTGCCTGAAATCCTTTTTTGGCAAAGCAGGCCAAGGCGCCCGACAGGATCTCTTTCTTTTTTTTCCGTTTATATTCCTCTGATACGATTGGCGGCAATTCTGTCCCTCCAAGGCATTTGATTTATTCTCTTTTAGTTATTAATTTATCAGCAGCACTTCCGGCTGATTTCACTACTTTTCAGAATTTCTTCTGAATACAGGCTGGCATGTTCACTCGTGATTTCCGTATTTTCCTCAGCCAATCCCGCTTTTATCAAGTCTTCTTTCATTTTAGCGAGAAATAAATCTCTGATAGCTGCTGAACGGCACGGCTGCATTTGCGCTGCCAAATCCCAAATCCATTGCTCAAGATGTACACTCTTGCTCTTTTTTTGCATTTCCTGCGGAACCTGCCTTCTTCCCATATCTCCCACTCCCCAGGTATTGTATTAAAATAAACTGATTGGTCTTTTTATTGTAAGTAACTTTATATGAATTTTCAAATTTTTTCATTTAAAAAAACTCCTAACTTCCGTTAAGAGTTACTCCTGATCTATTTGATTTTTCTCCCGGTACATGGTTACTAATCCCCCAATGAGCATAAAGCCGGCAAAGGCAAGAGGAAACCAGCGCTCAAACAAAGAGCCTTTAGTTGGCAGCCCACTCTGTTCCTTAGAAGCTTCTTCGGGAATTTCGCCTGTAATCTGAGCCATGACAAGAGTTGTAAAGTCCTCTTCCCCGGCATTGCCGGCAAAGAGTCCTCCTCCTCGTCCATCGCTTCAAGGTACACTTCCAGACATTGATCACATATATATAGATGATTTTCATAGAGTTCACGCTCAGGTTCAGAAAGTTCATTTTTTGCATATTTCCGCCATTCCTCCAATGAAAAATGCTCCATGAAAATCATCTCCTTCCAAAGTTCCTTACAGGTTGTGCTTTGAAACACAAATAATATCCTGCAGGGTATTATTTTTATCAAACATATCCTTATAACTATTCGAATTACATGTTATCTTTTTGAGTGCCGAAACAATCATAATTTAGAGAATGGAATAATTCAATACCTTACTTATAATAATCTCTCACTAAATAAGTTACAGAATTTTCTATTCTGGATAATGATTAATTCTCCCTCTTCACTAAACCATTATATGGTAAACTGTAAGCGATGACTACATGCAGAGGAGGCTAGTAAAAATTTTTCAAATAATGGACAACTCTAATTAACAACTGAATATATTGATGAAAAAGGATGAATACGATGACTCTTCTTATTTACCTGGCAGCATACTTAATAGGATCAATTCCTACTGCCTTATTATTTGGCAGATTTGCCTTTGGAATTGACATTCGTGATCATGGCAGCAATAATCCTGGTGCGACTAATACATTAAGGGTTCTTGGCAAAAAAGCGGCTATCGTGGTTCTGCTGGTCGATGTGGGCAAGGGTGCCGCCGCTGCGGCAATTCCTGTCATTCTGAATGCTGAAGCTGATCCGCTAATAGTCGGGATGGTCGCAGTTGCCGGCCACTGCTTTCCGATCTTTGCAGGATTCCGCGGAGGAAAAGCCATCGCAACCACAGCTGGCGTATTGATTGCTGCAAATATCTGGATGTTTTTAATCGCCTATATTTCTTTTGTGGCTGTCATTTTCCTGACCAAGTATGTTTTTTTCGGCTCTTTATCGGTGGGTGCATCCTTGCTTGTCTATTCCTTATTTACTGAAGGCACTGAACATGAACTTATCTTTTCTATTTTCTTATTATTTCTGATTTTCCTGCATCGCTCAAACATTAAGAACTTTATTGATAATAATGAGCCTAAAATCAATGATAAGCGCTTAAAAGATGACCGCATCCCTCCAAGAGATGATAAAAAGCGAGCCTGATTGAAACCCGTATCTGCATTCGGGTTTTTTATTATTTTTCACATATAAGCAGCTCTTTAAGCAAAACCTTTGAATAAAGTGCGTTCAAAGGAGCTTACATATGTTCTTGATCTTAAAAATAGCGAGTCTTTACTTAATCACTATCATGATTATGAGACTGATGGGGAAATCTACGATTATCCAGATGACACCTTATGACCTTGTCGCCATTATTATCGTTGGCACAGTTGCTTCTGAGCCTCTCATTAGCACAGAATACTTGCCGACATTAATAGCATTGGCCATTCTTGTGGGCCTCCACATTCTTTTCTCATATTTGACTTTAAACCAGATTGGCAACCGTTTTTTTCTTGGTGAGCCGACGATGCTGATTAAAAATGGGGAAATCCTTGAAGACAATCTGGAGAAGTCCCATCTTTCCATGTCTCAGCTGCTGTCCATCTTAAGAAGCAAAGGCTACCCCAAGATTGCGGATGTTGATTACGCTATTCTCGAGCCAATCGGTGAAGTGAGCATCATCCCGAAAGTGGCCAATACGCCTGTAACAGTTGAGCATTTAAAGATCCCTATTCAGGATGAGGGGCTCCCGATTGCAGTGATTGTGGATGGCAGGATTCAATCGCGTAATCTCGAGCTGCTCGGACAGACTAAGGATTGGCTATTAGACCAGCTTCGAAAAAACCATTTGAATGAGAAAGAGATTATGTACGCTTATGTGAATGAAAAGTCAAAGAAATTGAATATAAACAGACGCAGATAATTTTCTAAAATAGGTTTAGGGTTTGAAGCTGAGGGTATATAAAATTGGTTACTTACTAGACAAATAAAAGTGATTTAACTATACATATCAATATCAGGGGGTAATGGTATGACAGAAAATAGCCTAGTGCTTGAAACGAAAATTGATGGTTTTGATTTTAATTGGGACCTTGAAAAAGGTCTGTTTAATTTTGAAGGCGATGATGCGGTCTTATTTTGGATAAAATCCGCCATGAAAAGCTTCTTCGATACTATTGAAGAGATCTCTGGAAAGGAAACTTCCAGCATTGTACTTGAGACCACCGGCTTCAGGCAGGGAATGGTAGTAGGAACATTCTTCAAGGATTTAGGACTTCCCATAGAAGAAGTGGCCAATATCATCCCCAGAATATATGCTTCTGCCGGCTGGGGAAAATATATCATTACTGATTTAGATCCTGCTGCGAAAACCGCCAGGGTCAGAGCACTTGACAGCTGGGAATATAAGATTAACAAAGAACAAGGGAAAAACGAGTCTGGAACATTCCTGCCGGGACATTTTGCAGGAATCTTTTCCGCTGTGTTTGGCACAAGCCTTTGGTATAAAAAGGCAGCAGACCAGTTGGCCGGACAGGACTATACAGAGCTGGATTACTTCCCTTCAAGCGTTACTGTTGAGGAAAATATACACGCTTTAGCGAGGCGCGAAGAATCAAAAAAAATCAGCGAGCTTGAAAAGTTAGTGGAGGACCGGACGATTGAATTAAAACAGCTTGTTAAAGAAATCTCTTCACCGGTTATTCCTGTCCTTGATGGAATTGTTGTTGTTCCTCTTTTGGGAAGATATGATGAATTCCGCTCTGAAGAACTCGTCGATAAAACTCTTCATAGCCTTCCGAAGCACCAGGCAGATTGCCTAATCCTGGACTTGACCGGGTTAAATCAGTCCATCAGTGCCTATACGGTGGAATTCTTAAGCAAACTGGCTGCTGCAGCTAATCTGATCGGCACCGAAACGATCCTGGTTGGCATTTCTCCGGAACTTGGCACTAAAATTACGGAAACGAATTTTAACCTCTCTAAATTTAACTGCTTCACAAACCTGCAGCACGGCATTTATTACGCTCTTTCCAAAAAAGGCAGGAAAATCTTTTAATCATACAAAAAGCTGACTTCGCATTGGACGTAAGTCAGCTTTTTGGGTTGTTTTTATGGCTGCATTCGTAAATTCAGTGAGGATTTGATTTTTTATGTTCGCTCAGCGTTTTTTATGTGCCTTCAGGACCGGTGGCTCCTATTTCTCTGCCTGCACTTTCTTAGGCGCCCCCCTATATTTCGCTTCGCGCAGCTCCAGCGCGTAGGCCTCAAGATTCGGCATTCCCATATCTTTGGCAATACTGATTTCTTTCTCAATATCATATGGAACCCTGACAATCTCGATGGAAAAAGGCGCAGCCTCTTTTGATAAGTATTCCCCATGCAAAATTGCATAGGTAGCATGAGGGATATCAAGGGAGTTTCCGACGCTTCCCGCGTTGAATAGTGTCTTTTGCGGATGAATCGGTTCAACCAGGGCTGCGTGAATATCCCCGTACCCGATAACATCCGGAATCCTGCCTTCCTCTCCGGCAGTAATATTCTCTGTATTCTCGAACATAGCCAGTTTTTCTTCATGCGAATCCCTCATCGGCACAACCCGGTGATAGATGCTTTTGGCTGAAGCATGGTAGAGTCTGATATATTTTCCGCTCATATAAAAATCGTGATGGAACGGAAGCGTGGCTAAGTAGGACAGGGCCTCTTCACCCAGCTGTCTCTGATGCCACTGCCCCTCTTCAAAATCCAGCGGCTTCTGCATAAAGTCATCCCAGTTCCCAAGGAGGACCACTTCACAGGTCTCTTTAATCCATTCAACAGCTTTTAGAGAATTGGGTCCTTTTCCTATTAAGTCACCAAGGCAAAAAATATTCTCTATTCCGCGTTCACGGATATTGTCCAGAACAGCCTCCAGAGCGGTGATATTTCCATGAATATCAGATATTACGGCTACTTTTCCCATGTTTGTCTCCTCCTTACTTTTTTTATATTTCTCCAAAACACTCAAGCTTCCTCCAACAATTGAAAAAAACAAAATTTGATTTTTCCCCGTACCGCCATTACATTAGAAATATGGTAAAATAACAGCATGCAAAAACCAACATTACATATAGAAGGAGTAGGAATTATGTCAAAAGTATTTGTATTCGGACACAAAAACCCTGACACTGACTCAATCTGTTCAGCACTTGCTTATGCAGAATTAAAAAACAAATTAGGCGTTGATGCAGAGCCAATCCGCCTGGGCAAGGTAAATGAGGAAACACAATATGCCCTGGATTATTTTAAGACTGAAGCTCCCCGGCTTGTTGAAGCAGTATCCAAGGAAGCGGGCGAAGTAATTCTTGTAGACCACAACGAATTCCAGCAAAGCGCTGATGATATCAGAGATGTGAAAATCCTGGAGGTTATTGACCACCACCGCATTGCGAATTTTGAAACAAGCGATCCGCTTTACTACCGTGCAGAGCCTGTTGGCTGTACAGCAACCATTCTGAACAAAATGTACAAAGAAAACGGAGTGGAAATCAGCAAGGAAACTGCTGGCCTTATGCTTTCTGCCATCATTTCCGATTCCCTGCTGTTCAAATCTCCAACATGCACAGACCAGGACGTTGCAGCAGCACGCGAACTTGCTGAAATTGCGGGAGTAAACGCTGAAGAATATGGTCTGGAAATGCTGAAAGCAGGAGCAGACTTAAGCAAGAAGAGTGTGAAAGAGCTAATCTCCCTTGACGCAAAGGAATTCCAAATGGGAAGCTATAAAACAGAAATCGCTCAGGTTAATGCTGTGGACCTGAATGACGTACTAAGCCGCCAGGAAGAATTGGAAGCTGTAATTACTGAAAACATTAACAACAAAGAGCTGGATCTTTTTGTTTTTGTTTTAACTGATATCCTTAACAACGACTCAGTTGCCATTTCTCTTGGCAAAGAAGCTGCAGCAGTTGAAAAAGCTTATGATGTAACACTTGAAAACAACAGTGCCGTATTGAAGGGCGTTGTTTCACGCAAAAAGCAAATTGTACCGCCTCTTACAAACGTATTGGCCGGCAAATAAAGTGAAACTTCAATCAGTGGGGGTTTTCTTTATCCCCCACTGATTGTTAGTTGAACCAATCGGGCCTTTACGGGCAGTTTGACCCCCACTTATCCTCCGTTGATTCTTTCTGAGTCTTCAAGTGGGGGTCTTACTGCCCGTTAGACTGCGATAAGACAGAAGCAGTGCCCACTTAGCACTGCTTTTTATTTATCCAATAATTCTTCTGTCCCATCAACAAGCATGGTCATCAGTTCCTTCACTGTCACCTCTTCAGCCATTCCCACTCCCTGACCGGCCCATAATGACATAAACTCCGGCCGCTCAAGCTTCGCTGCATGCTTCCGGATAGGCGCTGTCATATCATTCTGCAATGGATAAGGCAACGGCTGCACACCTTTCATTTCTTCCATGAACCTGTTGCGGATCCCTCTTGCAGTCTTTCCTGAGAATGCTTTCGTCACAGCTGTCTGGTCATTCCCTGCATTTAATAGAGCTCGCTTATACAACCCGTGAGCCCCGCTTTCCCTGCATGTAAGAAAGGCCGTTCCAAGCTGGACTCCTTCTGCCCCTAGGATCATGGCCGCAGCTATACCCCGGGCATCCATGATCCCCCCTGCTGCAGCCACAGGACAGCTTACTGCATCTGCCGCTTGCGGTATGAGAGCCATGGAACCGATCATTCCGCTTTCTTCCTTGTGAAAAGTTCCGCGGTGTCCCCCTGCTTCTGACCCCTGAACAACAATTATATCTGCGCCCGCCTCTTCCCATTCCACTGCCTCATTGACATTCGTTGCGGTTCCAATAATCATCGTAGCCTGTTTCTTTAATTCCGAAATGATGGCCGAATCAGGTATGCCAAACGTAAAGCTGCAGGCAGGCACACGTTCTTCCATCAAAACATCAAGCTGTTTTTTGTATAAAGCAGCATAATCCTTGTTCGGAAGAGCTGGTTTTCCCGCCATACCAAGCTCACTGCTGTATCGTTCAAGCACATTCCCCATGCTGCTGATGTCCTCTGCATCCGCCGAAGCCTCACTATCCGGAACAAAGAGATTGACGCCAAATGGCTGATCAGTCAATTTCTGAATCTGTTTTATATTTTCTCTTATTTCAACCGGACTCATATAGCCTGCACCCATATTTCCAAGCCCGCCGCAATTTGATACCTCGCTGATTAATTGCGGCGTTGTCATCCCTCCAGCCATGGGAGCCTGGAAAATAGGGTATTTTATATCCAGTTTAGCGGTGATGGAATTCCGGTTCCAGTCCATTTAAAACACCCTTCCCACTCTATTTTTCCGTAACAAGAGCATCTATTATACTATCAGCAACCGTATGCCAAATCTTAGAATCCTCCTGATAGGAAGCGGTTAATCTCCTGTACATGCTCATTTGTTTTTCCTTAAAGTCCTCAGCTTCCTGTGGAGGGAGCTTGCTTCTTTCCCCATCCACCAATTCCTGAATCTGTTTGGCACGCGGTCCCCAAACAGCAAATTCATCCCCTTCTTTTTCTATAAAGATATAAATAGGTATCGCTCTGGATGTTCCGTTAGTCAAATACTGGTCCATAAGCTCAAGGTTCTGATCTCTCAAAACAAAACGGACTTCCATGCCGGTTTCCTCTGCGATTTTTAATAGAATCGGATTATTCAGCATGGCGTCACCGCACCAATCCTCAGTCAGTGCAATTACCTTCATGCCAATGTCCTTAAACTCTGATAATCTTGTTTTTTCGTCATCGGATAATGAAAAGCGATTATAGATTTTATTCATCTCTTCTTTGTTAACTTGCATGGATTCTATATAATTCTGCGGACTTAGACCCTTCGCAAACCAATCCATTAATACCATAAACCCACTCCCTTTTTTCGATTTCTTTAGTGTTTATTCTTTACCATCCGCTTTCATTCCTGCATTTGCTGTAGCACTTTGTAAAACTGAATCTTTTCCTGGGAAATAGGGATTATTTTTGTCGAATATAAGAAAAGCTGATGGATTCCCATCAGCTCACCTCTTATCTTTTCTGTATTTCCTGCTGCAATAATTTGTTAACAAGCGGCGGGTTAGCCTGTCCTTTTGTGGCCTTCATAATCTGGCCGACCAGGAAGCCGATTGCTTTTTGCTTTCCATTTTTGAAGTCCTCGATGGATTGCGGGTTCGCATCGAGCGTTTCACCGATAATTTTAAGAAGTGCGCCTTCGTCCGAAATTTGGACAAGGCCTTTTTCTTTTACGATTGTTTCCGGGTCTCCGCCATTTTCAACCAGCTCTTTGAATACTGTTTTGGCAATTTTGGAAGAGATCGTGCCGTTTTCGATCAGCTTAATCATGCCTGCAAGTCCCTCAGGTGTCAAAGCTATATCGGTCAGCTCTTTTTGTTCAGCATTCAAGTAAGCTGACAATTCACCCATTACCCAGTTGGAAGCCTGTTTGGCGTCTGCTCCTTTGTTCACAGCCGCTTCAAAGAAATCAGATGTTTCTTTTGTGACTGTCAGAACAGCTGCATCATAAGCCGGGAGCCCAAGTTCTTCAATATAACGGTTCTTTCTTTGGTCCGGAAGCTCAGGAATCTCTGCACGGATGCGGTCTTTCCACTCTTCATCAATATGGATATCCAGTAAATCAGGTTCTGGGAAATAACGATAATCATCCGAACCTTCTTTTACCCTCATTAGGATCGTTTTATTGGTTGCTTCATCATAGCGCAATGTTTCCTGCTGGATTGTTCCGCCAGAACTTAGAACCTCTTCCTGCCTCTTCTCCTCGTACTCGAGCCCTTTGCGGACAAAGTTAAACGAGTTCAGGTTCTTCAGCTCTGTCTTTGTGCCAAATTCCTCCTGGCCGACAGGACGAAGGGAGATATTCGCATCACAGCGAAGTGAACCCTCCTCCATTTTACAGTCAGAAACGCCAGTATACTGGATGATGGACTTTAGTTTCTCCAAATATGCGTATGCTTCATTAGGTGTGCGGATATCCGGTTCAGAAACAATCTCGATCAGAGGAGTACCCTGGCGGTTATAGTCTACTAGTGAATAACCTTTAGCATGAGACAGCTTGCCTGCATCCTCTTCAAGATGAATACGCGTAATGCCGATTTTTTTCTTATAGCCGTCTACTTCAATCTCGATCCAGCCATGTTCACCAATGGGCTTATCGAATTGCGAAATCTGGTAGGCTTTAGGATTATCCGGGTAAAAATAATTTTTTCGGTCAAATTTTGTAACAGGTGCGATTTCACAGTTCAGCGCCATCGCAGCTTTCATTCCGAATTCAACTGCTTTTTTATTAATGACTGGCAGTACTCCAGGATAGCCGAGATCGACGACTGTTGTGTTGGAGTTCGGCTCTGCCCCAAAATGGTTAGGGCTTGCCGAGAATATTTTTGAATCTGTTTTTAGCTCAACATGGACTTCAAGTCCGATTACCGTTTCGTATTTCATGAATTTCCCCCTTACAATCCCGGTTTTTGCTTATGGAATTCTGTAGCCTGTTCAAAAGCATGCGCTACGCGGTAAACTGTGCTTTCATCAAAATGCTTTCCGATAATCTGAAGGCCAAGCGGCAATCCATCCGCGAATCCGCAAGGTACACTGATTCCAGGCACCCCGGCAAGGTTTACTGGAATGGTCAGAATATCATTTGCATACATAGTCAGAGGATCAGACGTATTTTCACCAATCTTAAAGGCAGGAGTTGGCGCTGTCGGTCCAATAATGACATCATACTTATCAAAAACATTTTCAAAATCCTGTTTAATCAGCGTACGCACCTTTTGTGCCTTTTTATAGTAGGCATCGTAGTAGCCAGAGCTTAAAGCAAATGTTCCAAGCATAATGCGGCGTTTTACTTCATCCCCAAAGCCTTCTGCACGGGTCTTTTTGTATAAATCGATTAAACTTTCAGGATCCGCTGTTCTATAGCCATAGCGTACCCCATCAAAGCGCGCCAGGTTTGCCGATGCCTCAGAGGAGGACAGCAGATAATAGGTTGCCAGTGCATATTTGGAATGCGGAAGAGAAACTTCCTCCCATGTTGCCCCCAGTTTTTCCAACACCTTCAGGGCATCCAGCACTGACTGGCGCACATCTTCATCTACACCTTCAGCCAAATATTCTTTTGGTACGGCGATTCTCAGGCCTTTAGCATCGCCAGTTAAGTTTTCTGCATAGCTTGGCACCTCAACATTTGCTGAAGTAGAATCCATTGGGTCAACACCTGAAATAGCCTGAAGCAGATAGGCGTTATCTTCAACTGTGCGGGTAATAGGTCCAATCTGGTCCAAAGAGGATGCAAATGCAATCAGTCCGAAACGGGATACTCTTCCATATGTAGGCTTTAACCCAACAACTCCGCAATAAGAAGCAGGCTGTCTGATTGAGCCGCCTGTATCTGATCCAAGAGAAAATAATACCTCTCCTGCAGCAACAGAAGCAGCAGAGCCGCCGGAAGACCCGCCGGGAACTCTTTCAAGATTCCAGGGATTTCGGGTTACCTGAAAACCTGAGTTCTCATTGGATGATCCCATTGCAAATTCATCCATATTCAGTTTGCCGATTGTAATGGTTTCAGCATTATGTAATTTGGATGCAGCCGTTGCGTCATAAATCGGGTCAAAGTTCTCAAGAATTTTACTCGCACTTGTTGTGCGCAGACCCTTCGTTACGATGTTATCCTTTACTCCAATCGGCATACCGAACAAGAGGCCTTTTGCTTCGTCCGTTCCGATTTTTCCATCCATTCTCTTTGCTGCTTCACGGGCTCTTTCTTCATCAAGCGTCAAGAAAGCCTGTACTTTGTCCTCCACTTCACCGATTCGCTTGTACGATTCACTGACAAGATCGGTAACCGTTATTTCTTTTTTATGTAAAAGCTGATGAAGCTCAGATACCTTATGATCAAATAAACTCACCATTTTCCCCTCCCTACTCAATGATAGACGGCACTTTTATATAGCCATCCTGATGTTCCGGCGCATTTTTCAAAACTTCTTCCTGTGGAAGCCCTTTATTCGCCTTATCTTCTCTCAATACATTTTTCATATCAAGAACATGGGATGTTGGTTCAACATGATCTGTATCAAGCTCATTCAAAAGCTCTGCAAATGAAATCATTTTATCCAGCTGTTCCGTATATGCAACAGCTTCCTCTTCAGTCATCGCAAGTCGCGCCAAATGTGCAACATGCCTAACCTGATCGATTGAAATTCTCGACATTAATGCCACCTCCAAAATTTGAATACTGTCAATGCACAATTATTATGATCATACCAAACTTTCGCGCGTTAAAGCAACACGCGAGAGCGGGCTGAATTAGCAATTATCTGCTTATTTTACCATGAGTTGAGGGGGAATTGTGGATTTGCTTCTTTCCTTTAGCCGTCAAGTGAAAATTGCAGCTGTTATTCCCCCAAAAATAGAGCAGCGCCGCAGACGCTGCTCATTTCCGCTTAAATAGTTTGGCAAACAGGCCGCCTTTTTTCGCCTTTTTCGTCTCTGCTTTGACCGTTTGCCTCTTCACAAATATTTCCGGTTTATCAATTGCATAGTCATAGGCCAGAACCAGCCCAATCTCAGAATTATGTTCTTTGTTGGTAACGATTGTATATTCGACCTTATATCCTGAAGCCAGTTTTATATATTTTGATAAATAGGAGTAGTTCATATTTCCATTCAGATAAAGATGAGCTTTGCTGTTGGCTTTAAGTGCTTCTTCCACCTGAGGATAGGTTCCATCCTCCCTCATCTGCGGCTGCTTCAAGGCAATGACCACCCTCTCCCGAAGCGAGCCAAGAAACTTGCGGCGCTCATCCGGATTGGTCTGTTTTTGCCCATAAATCCCCTGTTGAAGATAATCATCTATATTGTCAGCCAATTGTACATCCTCCGTCCTTATTTGACCTCAATGCCTTCATTGTATTCAGTATTATGCCCTATTTCAAATTTTGCCTATATAATATGTATGTTTTCGACAGAGGTACTGTGCTTGCCTGATAAGCAAAAAATACCTCCCTTCCAAGGAAGAGAGGTGTAAATTAGGAGAATATACAAGATAAAAATCAAGTTACATAGGGTAGAAACTAGGCATCCTGCTTTTCAGTGAACTGTTCTTCCTCGGTTGATCCTTTTAAAGCGGTTGTCGAGGAAGTCCCTCCAGTAATGACCATTGAAACCTGGTCGAAATAGCCGGTGCCTACTTCACGCTGATGCCTTGTCGCCGTGTAGCCATGTGTTTCGCTGGCAAATTCAGCCTGCTGCAGTTCAGAATATGCAGCCATTCCGCGGTCTTTATAGCCGCGAGCCAATTCAAACATGCTATGGTTCAAAGCATGGAATCCTGCTAAAGTAACGAACTGGAACTTGTAGCCCATTTTGCCGAGCTCCACCTGGAATTTTGCAATCGTTTCGTCATCGAGCTTTTTCTTCCAGTTAAATGAAGGAGAGCAGTTATACGCTAACAGCTTGCCAGGGAATTTTTCATGAATGGCTTCAGCAAAGCGCCTAGCCTCATCAAGATCAGGTTCAGATGTTTCACACCATACCAGATCAGCATAAGGAGCATACGCCAATCCCCGAGCGATCGATTGGTCGAGTCCTGGTTTTGTGCGGAAGAAACCTTCAGGAGTGCGTTCCCCCGTAATAAAAGGTGCATCATATGGATCTACATCGCTTGTAATCAAGTCGGCCGCGTTAGCATCAGTCCGGGCGACAATAACTGTCGGCACTCCCATAACATCCGCTGCCAGCCTTGCAGATATTAAATTCTTAACAGCGGTCTGCGTTGGAAGCAATACCTTTCCGCCAAGATGGCCGCATTTCTTTTCAGAAGAAAGCTGGTCCTCGAAGTGTACCCCGCCGGCACCCGATTCAATCATGCCTTTCATAAGTTCAAATACATTCAGCTGGCCGCCGAACCCTGCCTCAGCATCTGCTACAATTGGAGCAAACCAGTCAATGGAATGATCACCTTCCATATGATGAATCTGGTCAGCACGCTGTAGTGCCTGATTAATTCTTTTTACTACACTTGGAACGCTGTTGGCTGGATACAGGCTTTGATCCGGGTACATATTTCCGGACAGGTTCGCATCGGCAGCAACCTGCCAGCCGCTTAAGTAAATGGCCTTCAGCCCAGCCTTAACCTGCTGAACAGCCTGGTTTCCCGTTAACGCCCCTAATGCATTGACGAAATCTTCTTCATTCACAAGCTTCCATAACTTCTCTGCACCACGGCGAGCTAATGTATGTTCGATATCAATTGATCCTCTTAACTTAATGACTTCCTCAGCGGTGTACGGTCTTTCTACTCCATTCCAGCGTTCATCCATTTCCCAGCTTTCCTGCAGCTGACGCACTCTTTCATCTGCCATTTGTTTAAATCCTCCTTTTAATTTAGAAAAATCATCACTTCAGCAAGATCCCGGCTGCAAAATACTCTGTAACATAACAGAACTAAAAATGTAATCCCGTTATATTATAAGTCTATGTTGTTATAAAACAATTAAATATCTGTGTTTGTATTATATAACAGTAAATTCGGAATGGGAACCCATTAATTAAAAAATTTAAAATTTACTGAATAAAACATCCCGCTTCTTTTCATCTTCACCCTCTGTGCTATGATATAGAGATTAGTTGTGGTTATTAAATCATCCTGATGGATGAAAGGAGAATTTATGGTAGATAAAAATCAATCTTTATATAATTATCTAGTTGAAAAGGCCCCCGAAATGACAAAGGATTGGAGAAGTTTTCAGGTCGTAAAGGCTGGTTCCGACTATTCCTCCGATGCCCCTCCCGAAAGGGCAAGGAAAGTTGAGGAGCAAAATACAAAGTATTTCAGGACTGTAGCAAAATCGCTGCTTCAGACAGAAGAAGAAATGAAGGAAACGATAGCCAACTGGACAAAGCAGACGTCCGCTGATCGGGTTAAATCCAGAACCTCCCTTGTTGAGGTTCAGAGAAATCTTTCGATATTCCGAAAGGTTTATTGGATGCATATAAAACGTTTTGCCGAAACTGCCGATTTGAATATTAAAACAGAGGATATTTTTCATTGGCAGGAAGTTATTGATTATACACTGGATTATGTAATGGAAACCTTCACTGAAAACTTTATGGATATATTGCTGAGCAGATTAAGCGCACAATCAATATTAATAAAAGAACTGAGCACGCCGGTTATCCCGCTTTCCTCAGAAGTTGGGCTGCTGCCGATCATTGGGGATATTGATACAGAACGGGCCAAATTTATTATGGAATCTACTTTGCAGCAGAGCGTAAAGCTGGGGATCACTCATTTAATCATTGACCTTTCGGGTGTCATCATGGTCGACACAATGGTTGCGCACCAAATCTTCAAAGTTATTAGTTCTTTAAAACTGATCGGTATTCAGTCAACTTTGCTTAGCATCCGTCCTGAAGTTGCCCAGACAGCCATTCAACTGGGAATTGACTTTAAGGAAATAACCACTGAAAATTCTTTGGGAAAAGTATTTAGAAAATTAAACATATAATTTCTTAAGAGACCTATGAACAGTTAGGTCTTTTTTTATTTAGGCTCTTTTCGTATAAATTGTTGTTTTTCGTTTATCAATGTTGTCCGTTGATTTCCGCTCCAGGATGCTCCCTTTCCACGGGGCGGGCGGTGAGCCTCCTCGACGCTGCGCGTCTGTGGGGTCTCACCTGTCCCGCTACTCCCGTAGGAGTCTCGCACCTTCCACTCCAATCAACTCAGTAAATATAATATAAATAGCAACAATCTTTGCGAAAACAGCCTTTATTTATCATAAAAAAACCCTTCCCCTCGCCAACTTAATTTTATTAATTTAGATGAATAGATATGTTGATATATGAGATATAACAGCAAATTAATGCGAAATAAAGTATTTTTATACATTTATAACTTAGTAGATTTTCAGAATTTTTGTCTCTCACCCTTTATTATGTTATGATAATTAACGTCTTTTCAAAACGGACCTTTCCCCGGAATGTTTTTTCCGCAAATAAAAAACTGTATGCTACTGTATAAAAAGGTTTTTTTTCAACCAATAATTTAATGGGGACAATAAGAGAAAATGGAGGGGTGAACAAATGGATTTCACTATGGCAACGTGGTTTTGGCTTCTAGTTCCAATGCCATTATTGATCGTACTATCGGGCATAACTCTATTTACTGAAAAAGGAGAGGATAAATAAACATGGATATAAATATACCAACGTTAACATCAATAATAATCTATCTGGTCGGCATGCTGCTGATTGGTGTGCTTGCAGCCAGAATGACTAAAGATTTATCTGATTATGTATTAGGCGGCCGAGGGCTTGGACCGGGTGTTGCAGCCTTGAGTGCAGGGGCATCCGATATGAGTGGATGGCTGATGCTTGGATTGCCCGGTGCCGTATATTTAGGCGGTATGGGAGAGATTTGGCTTCCAATTGGATTGTCTGTCGGCGCATATTTAAATTGGCAGTTTGTGGCCAGACCACTGCGTGTTTACACGGAAGTAGCCAATGATTCTATTACAGTACCCGGTTATTTTGAAAACCGATTCCACGATACTTCAAAAATATTGCGTGTTGTTTCGGCAATTGTTATTTTAATCTTTTTCACTTTCTATACTTCATCCAGCCTTGTCGGCGGTGCCATCTTGTTAGAGAACTCATTTGGGATGGATTACACACTCGCACTTTGGGTTGGTGCTGCTGTAATTTTGTCATACACATTGTTTGGCGGGTTCCTTGCAGCCAGCTGGACAGATTTCGTTCAAGGGATTTTAATGTTCCTTGCCATGATTATTATACCGATCATTGCCATTCAGGAGCTTGGCGGATGGAATGAAACGATGCAGAAAATCGGATCTATTGATACTTCTTATTTAGATGTCTATTCCGGTGCCACTTTTGTTAGTGTAGTTTCACTATTAGCATGGGGATTAGGTTATTTTGGACAGCCTCATATCCTTGTCCGCTTTATGGGATTAAGATCTACCAATGATGTTCCAAAAGCACGTTTTATCGGTATGACCTGGATGATTATTTCCTTATTCGGAGCTCTATTTGTAGGTTTTGCAGGTATCGCATATTTTGCAGATTCTCCGCTGGCCAATTCCGAAACCGTGTTTATCGTGTTTTCACAAGTGCTATTTAATCCTTGGGTAGCTGGATTTTTATTAGCAGCCATTCTCTCAGCAATCATGAGCACAGTTGACTCTCAATTGCTCGTTTCTTCAAGTGCATTGGCACAGGATTTCTATAAATCCATCTTCAGAAGAAATGCTTCCCAAAAGGAAGAAATGATTGTTGGCAGAATTGCTGTACTGGGCATTGCCATAATTGCCATTTTCCTAGGCTATAACCCTGACAGCAAGGTGTTGGAGCTTGTCAGCTATGCCTGGGCCGGATTTGGTGCAGCCTTTGGGCCTGTCATCATTCTCAGCCTGTTCTGGAAACGCATGACGCGTAATGGCGCACTGGCAGGCATAATTGTTGGTGCTGTAACAGTAATTGCTTGGGCACAGCTTACCGGCGGACTGTTTGATCTGTATGAACTGGCGCCTGGCTTCCTATTTGCAGTTCTGGCGATTATCGTTGTCAGCCTTCTGGATAAGGCACCATCAGCAGAAGTTCAGGAACAGTACGATCAATATAAATCTGTTCTTAAAAAATAAGTGAAGAAACCCTCTTCCTATGCGGAGAGGGTTTTTTGTATTTTCCCATACAGGAATAGCCTTTAGCTTGTGGTTGCCGGAGAAATATAATGAAGGCATTATTAAATTACTTCCGCTCCAAGGGTGTTTGCAAAATGCCTTAAAGCCCACTCATGGCCCTCCTGGTCAAAGGATGCGACAGCATCTTTATAAACCACAATCCTAAAGCCCTTATTATAAGCATCAACAGCTGTATGCAGGACGCAAATGTCTGTGCATACACCTGCCAGGTGCACTTCCTCTATGCCGCGTTCTCTCAGTTTTATTTCCAGGTCGGTTCCTGCGAATGCGGAATATCTGGTTTTATTCATGAAATAAACATTTTCAGCGTCCTTGTTCGTTTCAAAAACCCGCTGCAATGAACCGTAAAGATTTCTCCCTTCCGTGTTTCTGATATTGTGAGGGGGAAATAAATTCGTTTCCGGGTGATGGGTGTCTCCTTTATCATGAACATCAATGGCAAAAACAGTGTAATGCCCGCTTGCGATAAACTCTTGTGTGAGCTCTGAGATTTTCTTTTCCAAGAGCTGTCCAGGCCTGCTGCATGTCAGGGCACCGTCTTCAGCAACAAAGTCATTTGTGTAATCAATATTGATCAGGGCTTTAATTGGCACTTTTTCATCACTCCAATCTGCAGTTCTTCTTTCATCATATACCTCAGCGGACTGAATATCCAACTAAAAAAAGAACAGCAACCAAGTTGCTGTTCCCGCCTCCGAATGGAGATCTATTAGTACATTTCAGAAGTAGTCTTCGCCTGCATGTGCAGAAGAATGTAGTCAGGACCGCCCGCTTTAGAATCGGTTCCGGACATGTTGAATCCGCCGAATGGCTGGTATCCAACGATCGCACCTGTACAGCCGCGGTTGAAGTATAGGTTTCCAACATGGAAATCTTCACGCGCTTTTTGGATGTGCTCACGGTTCTGTGTGATCACCGCTCCTGTTAAGCCGTACTCCGTGTTGTTGGCAATTTCAAGCGCATGGTCGAAATCTTTTGCCTTTGTGAAGCCAACGACCGGCCCGAAGATTTCTTCCTGCATTAAACGTGCATCCGGTGCAAGGTCAGCGAATACAGTCGGTTTGATGAAGAAGCCTTTTGAATTGTCCCCTTCTCCGCCTGTCATCAGCTTGCCTTCTTCTTTGCCGATTTCAATGTAGCTCATGATCTTGTCAAATGCGCCCTGGTCTATGACAGGACCCATGTAATTGCTTTGGTCTTCAGGGTTGCCCTGTGTTAATTCGTTCGTCAGTTCAACCACACGGTTCAGAACTTGATCGTATACATCTTCTACGATCACCGCACGGGAGCAGGCAGAGCACTTCTGGCCGGAGAATCCGAACGCAGATGCCACGATGGAAGTCGCCGCCAATTCAAGGTCTGCTTCTTTGTCGACAACGATTGTATCCTTGCCGCCCATTTCAGCGATGACGCGCTTCAGCCAGATTTGGCCATCGTTTAATTTAGATGCGCGCTCGTTGATGCGAAGACCAACATCGCGTGAACCTGTGAATGAGATGAAGCGAGTATCTTTATGGTCAACCAGGTAGTCGCCCACTTCTGCACCGCTGCCCGGCACGAAGTTTAGAACGCCCTTTGGAAGGCCTGCTTCTTCCATTACTTCAACAAATTTCGCAGCCACAACCGGTGTTGTAGAAGCTGGTTTTAATAGAACAGTGTTTCCTGCCACGATCGCAGCAACAGTTGTGCCGGCCATGATGGCAAGCGGGAAGTTCCAAGGAGAGATGATGATGCCCACTCCCAATGGAATGTAATCATAACGGTTATATTCATTCGGACGGCTGTTGACTGGAACACCGTCTTTGATTTCTAAGATTTGACGTGCATAGTACTCAAGGAAGTCAATCGCTTCCGCAGTATCAGCATCTGCCTCGTTCCAAGGCTTTCCTGCTTCTTTTGTTAAAAGGGCAGAGAACTCATGCTTGCGGCGGCGGATAATTGCAGCAGCTTTGAATAAAACATCTGCGCGTGTTTCCGGCTTCACTTTTCTCCATGTTTTGAATGCTTCCACAGCAGCCTGCATCGCTTTTTCCGCAAGCTCGCGGTTTGCCTTTGAAACACGGCCCACTACTTCTTCTTTATTAGAAGGATTGATTGATACAATTTTATCTTCAGTAGAAATGCGCTCTCCGCCAATTAAAAGATCATAATCCTGGCCCAAATAGCTTTCTACAGTTTGTAAACCCTTTAAATATGCTTCACGATGTTCTTCTTCTTTAAAGTTCGTGAATGGCTCATGCTTATAAGGTTGTACCATTTTTACCGCCTCCTGAGTATACAAATATCAAACGCCAGATAGTAGCGCCCCGTCCTGCTCTAAACATGCTGAACAAGGACTGCCATTCTCTTAAAACGTTTTCATCCAAAGACTATATTAACATGAAAATAACATTATCTTCAAACATTCTCCGCTGATGTTATATATTAACATCTAAAGAGCGAAATTGCGGCTTCTCTTAGAAGGATAAGGAGTTGAAGGCTTATGGTTCAGGGTTGGATAAAACTGTTATATATATTTTTTAGTACTGTTCTCTTAAAACACAAAAACCCAGAAGGTGCTTCTCATGCACTTCTGGGTACCTGGTTTTCTAATGATAGATATGGACAAAAGGTTCACTTTGGTCTGCTTTCCGGACTACAATCGCTTCCGGGCCGTTGACTGATGAGATGTTTACCTGGACTGAGATGTATTCAGGGAAGTGTTTGACAACAAGCCCTGTTACATATTGGGTAAACCCAATACCTTCTGCTTTCCCATAGAATTGGATTGGGATATCAATGTTGATTTCCTGCAATTGGTCCTGGGCATAGAAAGCCTTCCCGATAACTCCATTGAAGTTAGGGAAGTATGTTTCCACATCCTGTTTAAAGTTAAGAAAAGCGGTTAAATCATCACGATGATTTTTTTCGGCTGCGCTTGAAGGGAACAGAACATATTTCTCGCTGATCTTTTCCCATCCGCCCAGCTTATTGCTTCCTTTGTCTGCCTTAGCATATGCAAAAAAGCTTCCCGGCACAACCGAAGTCCTTGCCTGCTGTTCAAACAAAGCAATGGTTACCGGCACATCCTTCAGACCCTTGATTTGCCGTATTCTCTGAAGGACTTCTTCAGCCATCTTTTTGCCTTCCTGTTCAAGAACAGCCCGTTTAATATCTGTCTCAAAAGTAGCACCATATTGCTCCTTCTGATAATAATGAACAGAGTTCATGGCAAGACCTATCACAACTCCGCCAAGACCCACTTTTCCATCATCGTTTTTCAGCAGATAGTTGTGCTCAAGTATATGTGCCAGGTATATCGGGCTTTTTTCATTATTTTTATCAATATCTCCGCCATCGGCAATCATTGGATTTAAGCCAATGTTGTCTTCCGCTTTCAGCTCGCGTTCCTTCAGCTGATCGTCAGTGAATTTGCGGTTCAGCCACGCCTGAACTGTTCCTCTTTTTAAATACTGGCCTTCCTGGAATAAGTATTTATCCGGATCAAATGAGTTTTGTGCCACACGCATTAGTCCTGTCTCAAATTCATTAATATCATATTTAGTGCTGATATTATTGACCACAAGACCTCTGGACTCACTTGGTTCAAATGGCAGCAGCGTTCGATAATACTTGTCTGAAATTTTATAGTTCGGAATGATTGCCTTATCCTTTTCGTTCTTGTCTTCCTGAACAACTTCCTCCTGCTTATTAAAATTAGGCGCACAGCCAGCAAGAAGAAGGGTCAGGGATAAAGCAAGCATCATGAGTTTTTTCACGGAGCTTACACCCTCTTACTTATTTAATTCTTCAACCAGTCTCTCCTCGTTCCAAACCTCTACACCCAGCTCCTGGGCTTTCGTCAGTTTGGATCCGGCGTCTTCTCCGGCGATTACTACATCTGTTTTCTTGCTGACGCTTCCGGATACTTTGCCGCCAAGCGCCTCTATTTTATCTTTTGCTTCATTTCGGCTCATGATTTCAAGCTTTCCTGTCAGAACGACCGTTTTCCCTGCAAAAAAGCTATCTGAGCTTTCGGCTGAAACTGGCTTGGGACCATTATAAGCCATGTTGACTCCGGCTGCTTTCAGCTCGGCAATCAGTTCATGGGCTTCCTCTTGTTCAAAGAAGGAAACAATGGAGTCCGCCATTTTTTCACCAATTTCATTAATTGCTGTTAAATCATCCCGGGACGCTTTTTCAAGTGCCTCCATATGGCTAAACTCCTGGGCAAGCGTTTTGGCTGCCTTTGCTCCCACATGGCGAATACCCAGGCCAAATAACAATTTTTCAAGAGAATTCCCTTTGGAGGTTTGAATGGCCTGAAGAAGATTATTTACCGATTTTTCACCCATCCGTTCGAGCTGGATGAGCTGATCATAGGTTAATTTGTAGATATCTGCCACATCTTTAATCAGATTTTCGGCAAATAATTGGCTGATCACTTTTTCACCAAGACCATCAATGTTCATGGCGTTACGGGAAACAAAATGAATAAGGCCTTCTCTGATTTGTGCCGGGCACTTCGGATTGATGCAGCGCAAAGCCACTTCACCATCAAGACGGACCAGTTCGCTCTCACATTCCGGACAATGTGTCGGCATATTAAAATCCTGCTCCTCACCCGTTCTCCTGTCTGCCAGTACATTCACTACTTCGGGAATAATATCGCCCGCTTTTTTCACAACCACCTGATCGCCAATCTTAATATCTTTTTCGCGGATCAAATCTTCGTTATGAAGTGAGGCCCTCTGGACAGTCGTCCCGGCAACACGGACAGGCTCCAGAAGCGCAGTTGGGGTAACTACACCCGTGCGCCCCACACTTAATTCAATATCCCTGAGTGTAGTAACAACCTCTTCTGCAGGGAATTTATAAGCTATGGCCCAGCGCGGGCTTTTCGCAGTAGCTCCCAGCTGCTCCTGCTCCTCCAGTGAATCGACTTTGATTACAATACCATCAATGTCATAAGAAAGATCCGGACGTTTGCCGGTCCATCCCTGTACATATTCAATTACTTCCTCGATGCTTTCACATCTTTTGCGTTCTTTATTTGTTTTGAATCCGAGGCTATCCAGAAAATCCAGACCTTCACTGTGAGATTCAATCCCTGTATTCCCCGCATTCGCTATGCCATAGACAAAAATATCGAGATTGCGCTTTGCTGCTAGGCGCGGATCCAGCTGCCTTAAGGAGCCTGCGGCCGCATTCCTTGGATTAGCAAACGGCTCCTCCCCATTCTCTTCTTTTGCTTTATTCAGTTTCTCAAAAGAACGTCTTGGCATGAAGGCCTCACCGCGGACTTCCATCGTGACATTCTCTTTCAGCCGAAGTGGCATCGAACGGATAGTCTTTAGATTAGCAGTAATATTTTCGCCAATGGAGCCGTCACCGCGTGTGGCGCCGAGAATAAATAAACCATCCTCATAGCGCAGGGAGACAGCCAGCCCATCAATCTTCAATTCACACACATAAGAAACATTTTCTCCGGTACCCTGGCGGACACGGCGGTCAAAGTCTCTTAAATCCTGTTCGTTGAAGGCATTTCCCAAACTGAGCATCTGTGATTGATGCTCGACTTTTTCAAACATATCAAGGATTTCCCCTCCAACCCGCTGTGTGGGAGAGTCCTCTGTTTTCAGTTCAGGGAATTGTTCTTCAAGCTCAATCAGTTCCCTCATCAGCCTATCGTATTCAGCATCTGGAACAGACGGCTGATCAAGAACATAATACTCATAATTATACTGATTCAAAAGGTTGTGCAGATCTTTCACCTTTTTTTCTGCCAATTGAAGGTCCATACATTCAACCCTTTCTATAATCCAATGAAAATGCAGCGGGGTTATGCCTTTGTAATCGGTGCAAATTTGGCCAGCAGACGCTTAATGCCAACTGGTTTCGGGAACGCAATATCCAGCTCTGTTCCTTCGCCGGATCCTTTCACACTGACAACAGTACCTGTTCCCCATTTTCCGTGCTGAGCTTTGTCGCCGACCTTCCAGGCAATATCGTCACCGCCTGTGTTCGATGCAGATGGACGAATCACTGCTTTCCGCTGAGGCTGTGCTCCTCTTGAAGCAGACGGAGAGCCAAACGGTGATGATCCAAATGGAGACGGCTTTTTAGCAGGTTCAAGACCATCCAGCAAATCAGCAGGTATTTCTTTAATAAACCGGGATGGCGGATTCATGTTCGTGCGTCCAAATAAAGTACGCATTTGAGCATTCGTAATGAAAAGCTCCTCTTCTGCCCTGGTGATTCCCACATAAGCAAGGCGCCTCTCCTCTTCCATTTCAGACTCTTCCATTAGAGAACGGCTGTGCGGGAATACACCTTCCTCAAGGCCCAGTAAAAAGACAACAGGGAATTCAAGCCCTTTTGCTGAATGAAGTGTCATAAGAACAACAGATTCGGCTTTTTCACCATCATCGTCCAATTTATCAATGTCAGCTACAAGAGCCAAATCAGTCAAAAATGCGATAAGCGATTTGTCTTCGCTGGCTTCTTCAAAGTTTTTTGTAACAGACAGGAATTCATCAATGTTTTCCAGACGGCTCTGGGCTTCAATGGACTTCTCGGCAATCAGCATATCGCGATAGCCTGATTTTTCCAAAAGCCCTTCCACAAGTTCTGTCACAGACAGGTATTCCTGCATTTGTGTATAGTTTTTAACTAAATCCCTGAATTCAATGGCCCCTTTTGTAATTTTCGGGCTCAAGCCAATCAGTTCAATTGATTCAAGTGCTTCAAACATGCTCATTTCATGAAGCTGTGCAAAGTTGGCGATTTTATCAACCGAACCGGAGCCGATTCCGCGCTTCGGCACATTAATCACACGCTGAAGGCTGATATCATCATCCGGATTGGCAATCAGACGCAGATAAGCAAGGATGTCCTTGATTTCTTTGCGGTCATAGAACTTGATGCCTCCGACAATGGAATACTCTATGTTCGACTTTAACAGCACTTCCTCCATTACACGGGACTGTGCATTGGTCCGATACAAGATCGCGATATCCGAAGCGCTTCGCTTGCCGGTGCTAATGTATTCCTTGATTTTACCTGCAACAAACTGAGCTTCTCCCTGCTCGCTGTCAGCACGATAGTAGAAGATCTTATTGCCTTCTGCATTTTCGGTCCAGAGGTTTTTCGGCTTTCTGTTCAGGTTCTTGCTGATGACTTCGTTCGCAGCCAACAGGATTCTTTTCGTTGAACGGTAATTTTGTTCAAGCATGATGGTTTGTGCATTAGGATAATCCTTCTCAAAGGAAAGAATGTTGGCAATGTCCGCACCACGCCATTTATAAATGGACTGATCCGAATCACCGACTACACAAAGATTCTTAAATCGGCTTGCCATTAGCTTTACAAGCATATATTGGGCTCTGTTTGTATCCTGATACTCATCCACATGAATGTATTGGAATTTTCTCTGATAATATTCCAGCACTTCCGGAACCCGCTGGAACAGCTGAATCGTGATCATAATTAGATCATCGAAATCAAGCGCCTGGTTGCGTCTTAATCTCTTTTGGTATTCTGTATATACATCACTGGCAACTTGCTGAATATAATCTCCAGCTGTTTTCGCATACTCTTCAGGGGTAATCAATTCATTTTTTGCCGAACTGATCGATCCCAGGATTGCACGGGGATCAAATTTCTTGGGATCCAGGTTTTTATCCTTTAGGATCGATTTAATAACGGATTGCTGGTCCGTTGAATCCAGAATTGTGAAATTGCGGTTATAGCCAATCCGGTCAATATCTCTTCTCAAGATACGCACACACATCGAGTGGAACGTTGAAATCCAGATATTATCTGCTGCTCCGCCCATCATGTTATGGATACGGTCACGCATTTCACGGGCTGCTTTGTTTGTAAAAGTGATTGCCAGAATATTGTAGGGGTTCACACCCTTTTCTACCATTAAGTAAGCAATTCTGTGCGTAAGGACTCTTGTCTTTCCGCTTCCCGCTCCTGCCATTATAAGAAGTGGTCCGTCAGTTGCTTTTACCGCATTTTGCTGCTGCGGGTTAAGTCCGTTCAATAATTTATCTGTTAAAAATTGCATTCCTTCTCTTCACCACCATAGAAACATATGTTCTTATACTCTATTTTATCTTGTTTGCTGAGCATCAGCAACCTGAATTACGCACGAGCGGCTTCGACTGTGGCCAATGCAGCCTGCAAATCATCATAAATAACATTTCCGACCACAATGACGTCCGCATGCTCGGCCATTTCTTTTGCCTGTCCTGCACTCAGGATGCCTCCTCCGTAAAATAATACGGTATCTTCAAGCGTATTTTTCACCTCTGAGACCACTTCTGGATCTCCGTACTTTCCGCTGTATTCGAGATAGAAGATGGGCAGGCGGAACATTTTCTCGGCCATCATGGCATAGGCTCTTACCTCATCAAGAGATAAATCTGTACGTGAATTGGTGACTTGCGCGGCTTTACATTCTTCATTCAGAATGCAATAGCCCTGAACAAGGATTTCTTCCCAATTCATAATATCCCCATATTCTTTTACAGCTTCCTGATGAAGGCCTGTAACCCACTTTACATCCCGGCTGTTAAGGACTGTCGGGATAAAATACAGGTCAAAGCCCGGTGTAACTGAATCAATGGACGAAACCTCCAGCACACAGGGAACCGTGTATCTGCGGATGCGGGCCATTAAATCCAGCACCTTCTCCACTGTGATCCCGTCTGTGCCGCCCACAATAATCGCATCGGTCCCTGACTCGCAAATTTTCTCCAGGTCTTCATCTGATATATTTTTATCCGGATCGAGCTTGAATACATGGCTCCATTCGCGAACATCATACATGCAAAATTGCCTCCATTCTATCATTCCATTTCATCATTATATCATTTAAGATTGGGAATAAAAAATATAAGCAGGATGTAAGAATGGGGTGGAAAAATATTAATAGAAGACAAAGAAAAAACCGCGGGAACATCCCCATCGGTTTAAGCAAAACGAATATTTACGCTTTTTCAGCTTCTTCTTCTTTGATTCTTTCCAATGCCATTTCATAGGCATCATTTCCATAGTTGAGGCAGCGTTTTACACGTGAAATGGTTGCCGTGCTGGCACCTGTATCTGTTTCGATTTTATGGTAGGTTTTACCTTCGCGAAGCATGCGTGCCACTTCCAGGCGCTGTGCCAGGGATTGTATTTCGTTCACTGTACATAAGTCGTCAAAGAATCGGTAGCACTCCTCAAGGTCTTTTAAAGATAATACTGACTTAAATAACTGATCCAGTTCTTTGCCTCTTAGCTTATCAATTTGCATATATTTGCATACCCCTTTATTGTAATAGTTTTAAATTAAGGTTCTTGTTAAAAATTTTCCTGCATGAACTCTGCCCCGTTGATTTCCGCTGCGGACACTTGCTTTCCGCGGGAGGAATGAGAGCCTCCTCGGCTTCGCCTGTGGGGTCTCTCACTTTCCTCACTTCCCGCAGGAGTCAAGTGCCCTCCGCTCCAATCAACTCAGAGAATAGATTAAATTAGCGATTTTATAGTTACAGAATCTAATTTTTAGCTTCAAAGGAAACCGTTTGCTCAAGGCCCGGGTTTGATGGAACGATGTTGATCCATGTTTTCCCCGGAACCAGGCCAGTCTGCTGGCCGTTTAAGACAGGAAGAATTCGCCCGTCAATATTTTCCCACTGCACCTCTGTCACTTTTCCTTCTTGAAGGAGATATCCTTTTCCCCAGAAGTTAAGTTAATATCACGGCGGCCTGCGCTGTCAACCACTTGATGGTCTGCTTCTGCAATGAAAATGTTATCGAGTAATGCAGGTTCCCCGGATTTGTAGTCAGCTGTAAGCTCGCCATTGGAATATCTTTTGTATTTCTCAAGTCCTGCATCATATTCATAGATAACATTGAATAATTCATTGTCCAGGTAGGAGATCATGGCAGAGTCAGCTTTCTCTCCCTGAATGGCCTTTACCTCTTCCTTTGACAGGAACTTAAGAGATTTCGGTTCATCTTCCATTGCATAATTTTTTTCTTTTGCACCCTTCAGGACATTGTCAAAAGAAATATAGGAATTATGCGGAGCCTTTCTGAAGCTTTCCCTTTTAAACAGGGTACCGTCATACTGCATTCCGTTGAGGTTATCTACATACCCCTGATCCAGCAGCTCTTTGGCCTCCGGACTGTAGCCGTGGGCAATGTAGAGGCTGTCATAGCCTTTGGCCAGCTCAATATAATAATCCCTGGAACTTCTGACAGGCCCTATCATTTCGGGCCGCTCACTTTGAAAAATAGCAAGAAAACGAGTCACGTCCCCTTCTGCCAGCATTTCATAGACGACATCAGCCTGGTTAAGCCCTGATTGCGGACGGGCTTTCGGATGATTATTGATCATCACCGCTACAGCTCTTCCATTTACTTCGGTTTCCGATCCGGAGCCTGTGAGCGGATATTGAAATGGAAGTTCTTTTTCAGAGCTGACACCTTTTGTGGCTTCTTCCGCTTTTTCCGTCTCCTGCTTTGCCGGCTCCTCTGCTTTTTCTTTACTGCATCCAGAAACGAGAAGCATTGCCGCTGCTGATACAGCTATCCATCTTTTTAACATTTTCCACCCCGTGTGATTTTTGCTTTTGATGCGGATTCTATGTTAGCTCCCTTGAGCAGTTTTAATCTCTATCTATTATACCTCTTTCATATTTTAACGCATTATCGTTGGAAAGAGTACCGTTTTATTCATGACATCATACATTCCCTGCTGGGTAATCCTGATATAAGGCAGATGGGTTGAAGAGAAAAAGAGCAGCGTGTACATTGGATCTTCATGTCGATAACCTTGATCACGCAAATAATGCACAAGCTGTTTTTCTTCCTGTATTAATTCCTCCACATTTTTATGGGACATGATACCTTTTAAGCGGAGCTCCATCTCCTGGACAATCCTTCCCCCTTCAGATATGACAATGCCTCCGCCAATTTCTTTCAGCCGGTTAAAAGCATTCAGCATTTCCTGTTTGCTTTTGCCGATCAAGATGATGTCACCGGTATTGGAAAATGAACTTGCCATTCCATCCAGGCTCTTAGAGAAGCCTTTTAATATGGTATTGATGCGCCAGTTTCCATTCCGGTCAATAAGCATGAAGAAACATTCATCATGGTCTTTTCCCAGCTCTTCGGATGATACATCAATTGTGATGGAGTATGGCTTCGTAATAACAGCATTCTCAAGCTTTATCCCGAAAGGCATGGAGAATTGCATATCATCAGCTGTCAGCTCCCAATCAATAGCCAGCGGTTCAAAGCCGTATTCTTCCCATGCCACAGGCTTATAGGCATGCAGGTTCTCACCGTCTCTCTTCACCCATTCCCCTTTGGCAATAACAGAGATTGGAGTTGGTTCGTTTTCATCTTTGAGGAAATTGATATTGGCAACCCTCCCTGTCGCAATGGAGCCATGTAAATAATCGATTCCATAATGACGGGCCACATTAATGGTTGCCATATTATACGCATCAATAACCGGCACTCCTTTTTCTATGGCAATGCGGATCATATGGTCAATGATTCCCTGCTCATAAAAAGAAGAAAAGGAACCGTCTGTTGTTAAGACCATCCGATCATATTGATCAATACCCATTTCATTCATTTCCTCCAATAAAACCGGCAGATCCGGACGGATGGAAGAATATCTGAGAGATACGGTATATCCCTGTAAAAGGCGATTATAGACATCCTTTCCTGTCATTGACTCATGATCACAATCAGCACCAAGCAGCATAAGCTTTGCCAGCGTCTTTTCGGATGCCCCGGAAAATGGCCTTCAATCTTTTTCCTCATCCGCTTTGTTTCCTGAATCCAATGAAGCATCATATCATCGCCATCCAATAGCTTCGGCCAGCCTGTCAGCTCACCTCCCTGAAGCACCGCATCATGTTCTAGCCACGATTTAACGTTTCCATGGGAAAACACAGATTCTTCGCGCTGGATCTCTGTTTGAGCATCAAATCGGCACCACCAATAGGTTGTTGCAGGCATGTTTCTCATTTCCTTTAAAAAAGAAAACGCTTTCTTTTTATCCTGCTGTAAAGCAAGCACCATGTTGTCATTAATCAGGGTTGTTGTCCCAAACTGCGATGCATAGCTCGCCAGGGAATGGGGATTATATAATTGAAATGGATGGGCATGCGGCTCAATATATCCGGGTACGAGCGTAAGTCCTGTACAATCAATGACCTCGCACTGATCTGTTTTTTCCGGCAGCTTTTCGCCCACATAAACAATACGGTCGCCATAAATCCATACATTTGCTGTTATCCATTTGCGAAGCGCCTGATTCAGATAACGCGCGTCCTTAAGTAATATCGTCGGTGAAAGTTTTCCGTCCAATACGGAAACATGTTCACGCAAGTGCCTGTTTTTCCAACGGTAACGCTGTTCCAGCACTATACTCCCTCCCTTGTTGACATCTATATATAAAAGACTCTGTTTTTAGTATGAATACAATGAGTTAAATGGCTTTATATCAATAAAGAAAGCCCTTTCATTTGCTCTTGTTTTACTATAGTAACATATTTCACTGTTTAACGCATTAAAGAATCAGTAAAAGATTGTAAAAATTTCGTGAAAGTGGTGGGACCTATGCATGTAAAATCAAATATCGGCATTGTAAATGCCTTAATACGCATAACAGTCGGACTAACGGTACTGGCCTGGAGCACTTCAAAGCTTGTGAAGAGGCCTTGGAGGGACTCATATCTTGTGATGGCCATGCTTGGAGGCATGAAAGTGGCTGAGGGGATTGTCCGCTTTTGCCCATTGACAGCTCTTTTTGAAAGAGGCCAGGACATGGTTCAGGAAAAGAGAGGAAATCACAATAATAATAATAATAATAATGAGGCTGTTGAGGAGATTCTGCCTTATAATCCGTCTTAAGAAAAGCGGAAGCGCCTTGCCCACGAAGGAACGCAGACTAAGAACGCCACGTCCTGTGGCAACGTCTGCATGACCCCCATCCTGGGGGCCTCAAGCACAAGACGTTCCTCCCGGAAAGGCGTCCTTTGCCTTTTTGGGAGGAGTGTAGGAAATGTGGAGGCGACTGCCCAGGGACGACAGGCATAAGACGGTTCCTGTAAGAAGGCGTTTTTCCTTCTGAAAGGAAACGGCTTATGACCCCGAGTCCCTAGGAGCCGCAACTAGACAAGCTTGTGACCTCGAGGGGGTAGGCGCTGGAGCTAGACAGTTCTCGAAGTGCAAAGATATAATTCAATGTTTAAAAAATACAGCCCCTATTTGGGGGCTGTACTATAGAAAGGAGCTGACAATATGTTCTGGGAATACGTAATGGATATGACATTTGTGCTGACAGCCATAATCGGAAGCATTGTAGCACTTCTGTTTGTGTATATCCGGAAGACTAAGAAAGGACGTGCGCGATAGCTTTACCTGCAATATCCCTGCGGTAGAAGACACCTTCGCAGTGAAGGTTTTCCATTTCAGAGTATACTTTTTGCTGCGCTTCTTTCAGTGTAGACGCTCTAGCGCCTGCCAGCAGCACGCGGCCTCCATTTGTCACATACTCACCTGAGCTGTTTCGTTCAGTGCCGGCATGGAAGACAAAAACATCTTCAAGCGAATGCAGTCCATGCAGAACAGCTCCTTTTTCGTATGCTTCAGGGTAGCCCTTTGAAGCAGCAACCACTCCGACGATCGCTTCTTCACTCCACTCGATTTCAGGCTGCTCCCCATTCAGGACTGCCAGCATTACTTCCGCCAGATCCGAATTCATCCGCGGTAAAATCACCTGTGTTTCAGGATCTCCAAAGCGGGCATTAAATTCGATTACCTTCGGGCCTGCTACTGTTTTAATCAGGCCTGCATATAGGATTCCGGTGAAACTACGGCCTTCCTGAACCATTGCTTTTGCTGCCGGCTTCAAAACTTGTTCAACAGCCTCTGCAACTGTTTCATTACCAATATGCAGTACGGGTGAATAAGCACCCATTCCGCCTGTATTCGGTCCCTGATCTCCGTCAAAAGCACGCTTGTGATCCTGTGCAATTTCAAGAGGAACTACCGTTTCTCCGTTCACAAAGGCCATTAAAGAGAACTCTTCCCCTTCAAGGAATTCTTCAATTACCACTGTTGAAGAAGCGTGGCCAAACTTTTCATTTAATAATAGCTCCTCAATCCCTGATAATGCTTCCTGCATAGTCATGGCCACTATTACGCCTTTCCCTGCTGCAAGTCCATCTGCTTTCAGAACAATGGGAGCGCCCTTTGCTTCAATATAGGCTTTCGCTTCTTCATAGTTGCTGAATACTCCATATTCGGCAGTAGGGATAGCATATTTCTTCATAAGCTCTTTGGCAAAGGACTTGCTGCCTTCAATTTCAGCTGCAGCTTTTTTTGGTCCAAATACCCTTAACCCGGCTTCTTCAAATCGGTCTGCCAGCCCCTCCAGCAGCGGCACTTCCGGTCCGATTACAGTCAAGTCAATTTCATTTTCCCGAGCAAATTGCACAAGCTTTTCCTGATCGTTTTCCTGGATGGCAGCCAGCACTGCTGAATCTTCCATTCCCGGATTTCCCGGAGCCGCAAAAACCTGTTCAACTGAAGGGCTTTGATTCATCTTCCAGCAAATTGCATGTTCACGTCCGCCTCTTCCAATAACCAATACCTTCATTACGCCCACCTCCGTAAAATGTCAGCTTCCGTTTTTCGTATTGTTTAGCTACAGCGCCTAGGAGCTCGAGGTCATAAGCCAATCTGTCAAAAAGGTAAAGAGCCACCTTTCCAACAGCTCGTCTTATGCTTGAGGCTCCCAGGATGGGAGTCATGTAGACGTTGCCACAGGACGTGGCGCTCTTAGTCTGCGTTCCTCCTATCGAGGCGCTTCCGCTTTTCTTTTGTCCAGCTACAGCGCCTCAGGGGCTCGAGGTCATAAGCCAATCTGTCAAAAAGGTAAAGAGCCACCTTTCCGACAGCTCGTCTTATGCTTGTCGCCCCTGATCGAGGCGCTTCCGCTTTTCGTTTAATGTTTAAAGTGCCTTACGCCGGTAAAGACCATGGCAATTCCGTACTCGTCGGCCTTTTTGATGGAGTCTTCATCACGGATGGAGCCCCCCGGCTGGATGATGGCTGTGATGCCTGCTTTGGCTGCGACTTCAACGGTATCGTTCATTGGGAAAAAGGCATCCGATGCCATTACGGCTCCGTTTGCTTTTTCTCCTGCCTGTTCAAGCGCAATTTTGGCAGAGCCAACGCGGTTCATCTGCCCGGCACCAACTCCAAGTGTCATGTTTGCATCATTGACGACTATCGCATTGGATTTCACATGCTTGACGACTTTCCAGCCTAGCTTAAGTGCTTTCCACTCTTCTTCTGTCGGCTCCCTCTTTGTTGCTACTTTTACTTCGGCATCTTCAAGAGTGAATAGATCATATTCCTGCGTCAGCAAGCCGCCTTCAATAGCGGACAATCTCATCTCCGCTTTCTTTTTGCCTTCAAAAGGAATGGTCAGCAGGCGCAGATTCTTTTTCCCTTTTAAAATTTCAAGCGCTTCATCTGAGAAGGATGGCGCAATAATGATCTCAAGGAAGATCTCATAAAGCTTATTAGCTGTATCTGCATCTACTTCCCTGTTTAAGGCAATGATTCCGCCGAAAATTGAAACAGGGTCAGCTGCGAAAGCTTTTGAAAAAGCATCAAATACATTTTCTCCGGTCCCCACACCGCAAGGATTCATATGCTTAACAGCAACGGCTGCAGGCTCTGAGAATTCTTTTACAATTTGGAGAGCTGCATCTGCATCGTTGATATTGTTGTAGGATAATTCCTTGCCGTGGAGCTGTTCAGCGTTCGCAATCGAAAATTCAGAACCAAGCGGCTTACGGTAAAACGCAGCACTTTGATGCGGATTCTCCCCGTATCTCAATGTTTGCTTCAATTCATAAGTAACCGTTAATTTTTCAGGCGTTTCTTCATTTGCCAAATCTGTCATATATTCAGCGATCATCGCATCATAGGCAGCTGTGTGGCGGAATACCTTCGCAGCAAGCCTGCGGCGGGTTTCCTTTTGAACCTCTCCGGTTTCTTTCAGCTGTGAAAGAACTGTTTCATAATCGACAGGATCCACCACAACCGTTACATATTCATGGTTCTTGGCGGAAGCACGCAGCATGGACGGGCCGCCGATATCAATATTCTCTATCGCATCCTCTACTGTCACATCCGGTTTAGCTATGGTTTGCTGGAACGGATACAAATTCACGCACACAACCTGGATAGGCTGGATCCCATGCTCCTCAAGCTGCTGCTTGTGGGCTGGTTCGCCATGCTTAGCCAGCAGTCCGCCATGTATCATTGGATTTAATGTTTTCACACGTCCTTCCAGGATTTCCGGAAAGCCTGTCACATCGCTTACGCCGATAACAGGAACCCCACTCTCTTCAAGCGCTTTTTTGGTACCGCCTGTTGAAATAATTTCGAAACCCAGTTCGCTTAGCTGCCGGGCAAATTCTGTGATGCCATTTTTGTCGGAAACACTGATTAATGCACGTTTCTTCATGTTCGCTCCCCCTGACTCTGTTGAATGATATACTTTAACACTCTACCATTTTAGCATAGAAAAGATTTTGCAAAACCTGCGGATAAAGTTTGTGCTCGACTTCATGTATCTTCTTTTGAAGGCTTTCAAGCGTTTCACCAGCATTTATATCAACTGGCGCTTGAGCAATAATCGGCCCAGTATCCATACCTTCATCGACAAAATGAACCGTCACACCGCTTACCTTCACATTGGCAGATAACGCCTGGCCAATTGCATCCTTACCTGGAAAAGCGGGAAGAAGAGAAGGATGGATATTAATAATCCTGCCTTCAAACTCTTTCAAAAGCGTCGGGCCAATCAGTCTCATATAGCCTGCGAGAATAATATACTCGGCGCCGCTCTCCTGCAGCCTTTGCAAAATCGCTCTTTCATACTCTGCTTTGCCGGCATAGTCTTTAGCTGAAAAAACAAACTGCGGAACTTGTTCGTTTTGTGCACGTTCAATGCTGTATGCACCTGGCCGATCACAGACAAACAAGACAATCTCAGCCTGCAACTCACCTTTTTTTACAGCATCAGCAATGGCCTGAAAGTTCGTTCCGCTTCCGGAAGCAAACACTGCTATTTTTTTCATGACTTCCTCCAAGTTACAGAATTTCGATTCCTTCCTGACCCGTTACTGTCCCCATCAGATAGGCATTTTCGCCCATTTCATTAAAGTAGGCGATCAGTTCATCAGCAATTTCTTTATCTGCTGCAATCACCATGCCTGTTCCCATATTAAAAATGTTGTACATTTCTTTGCGTTCCAGTCCGCCGATCTTCTCCATCACCGTGAACACAGGCGGCACTTCCCAATTGCTTTCAGTAAGCTGGGCGCCAAGACCTTCAGGCAGCATGCGCGGGATATTTTCAATAAATCCGCCGCCTGTAATATGTGCCATACCCTTCAGCTTGAACTGCTTCATAGCTGACAGAAGCGGCTTTACGTAAATTTTTGTCGGGCGAAGCAGCTCTTCCCCTAAAGTGCAGCCTAATTCTTCTACATGCTCTGTTAAGGACATATTCGCTTTTTCAAAAAACAGCTTTCTGACAAGTGAGTAGCCATTGCTGTGAATCCCGCTGGAGGCAAGACCGATCAGCACATCTCCTGCCTTGATGTCCGCACCATTAATCAGGTTCGATTTTTCACAGGCACCGACAGCAAATCCGGCAAGGTCATATTCTTCCACACTGTACATGCCAGGCATTTCGGCTGTTTCACCGCCTACAAGTGCACATCCAGCCTGTTCGCAGCCATCCGCGATGCCTTTCACAATCGCTTCAATCCGTTCAGGCGCTGCTTTTCCGCAGGCGATATAATCTAAGAAATAAAGAGGCTCTGCTCCCTGTACGACAATATCATTTACGCACATGGCGACAGCATCAACCCCAATGGTGTCATGCTTATCCATCATAAAAGCGAGCATCAGCTTCGTGCCGACACCATCTGTACCTGAAACTAAAACCGGTTCCTTCAGGTTCAGTTCTGAAAGATCGAACATGCCGCCAAATCCGCCTAAACCGCCAAGTACACCAGGACGCATCGTCTTCTGTACGTGTTTTTTCATGCGGGAAACTGCTTCATAGCCAGCTTCAATATCAACTCCGGCCTGTTTATATGCATTTGCCATTCCTTTTCACCTCATGGTTGGAAAAATAAAGGCCGATTTTGTATTTTATCGGCCAACATTGTGCTTTTACCGGTCAAAATTGATGATTCACCGGCCGAAAAGAACAAAATACCGGCTGATTTTTATATTTACACCTTTTCATATGGGTGCAAAGTGCTCGGATAAATCTCCGTCGGGTACTGGCCTGTAAAGCATGCCAGGCATTGTCCGTCTTTTCGGCCGATTGCTTTGACCATACCCTCTGTACTTAAAAAGGTAAGTGTGTCCGCACCAATGATTTCTCTTATTTCCTCAACAGAATGATTGCCGGCAATCAGTTCTTCCTTTGTCGATGTATCGATCCCATAGAAGCATGGATTCTTAATCGGCGGTGAGCTGATCAACACATGCACCTCAGTCGCACCAGCTTCCTTCAGCATGGTAACGATCCGTCTGCTTGTTGTTCCGCGGACGATCGAGTCATCCACCATGATGACTCTCTTGCCTTCTACCACTCCGCGTACCGGAGACAGCTTCATTTTCACACCCTGCTCACGCAGCGACTGGGATGGCTGGATAAATGTGCGTCCCACATAGCGGTTTTTAATCAGGCCCATCTCGTATGGAATGCCCGACGCTTCAGCATAGCCAATCGCAACCGATATGCTGGAATCCGGCACTCCCGTAACAACATCACCTTCAATTGGCACTTCAAGAGCCAGCTGCTTTCCAAGGTTTTTCCGGGCTGTATGCACATTGATTCCGTTGATATTGCTGTCCGGACGGGAGAAATATACATATTCCATCGTGCACATGGCAATATTAGAGGCCATGGCAAACATCTCTGACCGGAATCCATTGTCGTCAATAATCAGCAGTTCTCCCGGAAGAATATCGCGGATATACTCTGCACCGACCACATCAAAAGCACAGGTTTCAGATGCAACCGCATAAGCATCACCAATTTTGCCAAGTGAGAGCGGCCTCATGCCGTTCGGGTCCAATGCAACCATCAGCTCTGTTTCGGTCATGATCAGAAAAGCATAAGCTCCTTTAATCATGGATAAAGCATTTTTGACACGGTCCTTAAGTGAAGAGAAGCCTGCACGCTTAATCAAGTGCGCCAGCACCTCTGTATCCGAGCTCGTTTGAAAAATGCTGCCCTGCCCTTCAAGCTGATGCTTCAAGGCAGTCGCATTCACCAGGTTTCCGTTATGGCAAAGAGCAAGACTGCCGCTTTGTGAGTTGAACAAGAGAGGCTGGACATTTTCATATCCGCCCCCGCCGGCAGTCGCATAGCGAACATGTCCGATCGCTGCTTTTCCTTCCAGCTCCTTCATGGCATCTGCTGTGAAAATTTCCGTTACAAGTCCTTCACCTTTCATGCCTTTCAGCTTTTTGCCATCGGTAACAACCATTCCTGTTCCTTCCTGGCCTCGGTGCTGCAGGCTGTGAAGCCCGTAATACGTGATTTGGGAGGCATCCTGATGCCCCCAGATTCCAAAAACACCGCACTCTTCATTCAATCCTCTTATTTCAGCAAGCATGGAATAGCTCCTTTCCAGGCCTGCTTTAGAACCTCAACCTGTTCGGCAAGCAGTAGGCCCTCTTCATTGGAGAGATATAGTACAGGTGCTTCTGTTACTTCACCAATTAGTGTCGCATCTACTAAATTTTCAAAAGCTTCCTGATCTTCTTTTTTTACAGATAGCAAGAAACGGGATTGTGATTCACTGAATAAAGCTGAAGTCGCATTTCCTGTTACCTTGATATCCGCTCCCAGACCTTTTGAACCGATCAGGCTTTCCGCAGCAGCTACAGCCAGCCCGCCTTCTGCCACATCATGGGCAGATGCTACAAGTCCCGAACGAATGGCTTTTAAAATTTGCTCCTGTGCCTTTTCCTCTTTTTCGAGATCAAGTGCAGGCGCTTTTCCGAAGATCTTTCCGTATGTCATCTTCTGCAGCTCACTGCCGCCGAATTCATCCTTTGTTTCGCCTACCAGATAAATTAAGTCCCCAGCTGCTTTAAAAGATTGTGTTGTCACATGGTCAATGTCTTCTACAAGCCCGACCATTCCGATGACAGGTGTCGGGTAGATCGCTGTTCCATTTGTTTCGTTATATAAAGAGACGTTTCCGCCGATAACTGGTGTATCCAATGTGCGGCATGCTTCACTGATTCCGTCTGCCGCTTTTTCAATCTGCCAGAAGATTTCAGGCTTCTCCGGATTTCCGAAGTTCAGATTATCCGTGATCGCCAATGGCTGACCGCCGGAGCAAATGATATTTCTTGCCGCTTCTGCAACAGCTATTTTTCCGCCTGTTTCAGGGTCAAGATACATATACCGTGAATTACAGTCTGTTGTCATAGCCAATCCTTTGCGGGTGCCGCGGATGCGGATGACAGCTGCATCTGATCCAGGTGCTACTACTGTATTGGTGCGAACCATATAGTCGTATTGGTCATAAACCCATTCCTTGCTGGCGATTGTCGGCTGCTGGAGAAGCTTTACCAATGTTTCTTTATAATCTTCAACCGCAGGAATTTCATTTTCCATCGCCTGGAATTCACGGAAATACTCAGGCTCGCTTGATGGCTTATGATAAACTGGCGCATCCTCTGCAAGTGCATCTACTGGAAGCTCTGCCACTACTTCCCCCTGATGAGTAAGGCGGAGCATTTTATCATCCGTTACCTTGCCGACAGAAACGGCTTCCAGGCCATATTTTGAAAATAAATCCACAATCTCCTGTTCGCGTCCTTTTTTCACGACAATCAGCATTCTCTCCTGAGACTCGGAAAGCATCATTTCATATGCTGTCATACCTGTTTCCCTTTGAGGAACAAGGTCAAGATTCATTTCAATCCCTGATCCCGCTTTGCTGGCCATTTCAGCAGAAGAGCTTGTCAAACCTGCAGCTCCCATATCCTGAATGCCGACTAGTGCGTCAGACTGTACCAGTTCAAGACATGCCTCCAGCAGAAGCTTTTCCATGAATGGATCGCCAACCTGTACCGCCGGGCGTTTTGATTCTGATTGGTCTGTCAGTTCTTCAGATGCAAAAGTAGCACCATGGATACCATCACGGCCCGTTTTCGCGCCAACATACATAACGGTGTTGCCTACTCCATGGGCCTGGCCTTTTTTAATGTCTTTATGGTCGATTAAGCCGACACACATCGCGTTAACAAGCGGATTTCCTTCATAGGAAGAATCAAACTGCACTTCTCCCCCAACTGTAGGAATGCCAATGCAGTTTCCGTAGCCCGCAATGCCTGCGACTACTTCTTTAAAAAGGTACCGTACACGAGGAGAATCCAATTCTCCAAAGCGTAAAGAGTTGAGGAGTGCGACCGGTCTTGCGCCCATTGAAAATACATCGCGGATAATCCCGCCGACACCTGTTGCTGCCCCCTGGTAAGGCTCGATTGCAGAAGGGTGATTGTGGCTTTCGATTTTAAACACAACTGCTTGCCCATCGCCGATATCAACAATTCCAGCTCCTTCCCCTGGTCCCTGAAGTACTTTCTCTCCTGTTGTCGGGAACTTGCTTAAAACGGGCTTTGAGTTTTTATAGCTGCAATGCTCTGACCACATAACCGAAAACAAACCGATTTCTGTGTAATTTGGCAAACGCCCGATAATCTTTTCAATCATCGCAAATTCGTCATCAGACAAACCCATTTCTTTGTATACCTTCTGTGCCTTTAACTGTTCCGGACTTGGCTCAAGCATTAACGACATATGCTTCCCTCCATTGTTTTACGATTGATTGAAAAAGTTTCAGGCCATCTGCTCCCCCTAAAAGCTCATCAACAGCTCTCTCAGGGTGCGGCATCATACCGAGCACATTTCCTTTTTCATTGACAATACCTGCAATGTTTTCCAGGCTGCCATTTGGATTTGTTTCATTATAAGTAAAGACAATCTGATTATTTGCCTTTAAAGCTGCAAGAGTTGCTTCATCACAATAATAGTTTCCTTCGCCATGAGCGATTGGAATATTAATTACTTCATCCTTCTCGTATGCAGATGAAAACATAGTTTCGTTGTTTTCAACCTTCAGCTCCACCGTACGGCAGATGAATTTCAGGCTGTCGTTTCTTCTCATTGCTCCCGGCAGAAGACCTGCTTCAAGCAGAATTTGAAAACCGTTGCAGACACCGAGAACCGGCTTGCCTTCCTCAGCCGCTTTCACTACTTCTTTCATGACATTGCTGAAGCGGGCAACAGCACCCGAACGAAGATAATCTCCGTAAGAAAAACCTCCTGGAAGAAGAATTCCGTCATATTCGTCTAAGCTTTCCGCGTCATGCCAGACATATTCGGCTTCCGCTCCAAGCTCATCCTTTACTGCATGGTACATATCGATGTCACAATTGGACCCTGGAAATACGATCACAGCGAACTTCACTGAGCAACAGCCTCCTCGATTTCAAAGCGGTAATCTTCAATCACAACGTTAGCCAATAAGCGCTCACACATTTCCTTCACAGCTTCTTCTACAGGACGGTCGCTTTTTTCCACTGTCAGCTCCATATATTTTCCTATGCGCACATCAGAAACTTCGCTGTAGTTCATGGAATGCAGAGAGTTTTTACAACTGTTCCTTGAGGATCTAGAACACTTTCTCTTAATGTGACGAAAACTTTTACTTTGTACATACTGTTTGGCCTCCCAGTCTCGCTAAAATATTTTCATATGCATCCGTTAAATTTCCAAGGTCCCTGCGGAAAACGTCTTTATCCAATTTTTCATTTGTTTCAATATCCCAAAGCCTGCAGGTATCTGGAGAAATCTCATCAGCCAGCAAAATTTGGCCTGATTCATCTTTACCAAACTCCAGCTTGAAATCTACTAGTTTAATGCCCAGGTCTTTGAAAAAATCTTTTAATACGGCATTAACCTGTAGTGCTTTTTCCTGTAAAAGGGCAACTTCCTGCTTATCAGCCAATTGAAGAACTTCAATATGATCTTCTGTCAGCAGCGGATCACCAAGCTCATCATCTTTGTAGTAGAACTCAACAATTGGTCTTGATAATTCTTTCCCTTCTTCAACTCCCAATCTCTTAGAAAAGCTCCCCGCCGCAACATTGCGGACCACTGTTTCGAGCGGAATGATATCCACTTTTTTCACAAGCTGTTCTGTCTCCGAAAGCTTTTTAATAAAATGTGAACCAATCCCCAGCTCCTGAAGCTTTGAAAATAGCAAACTGGTAATCTCATTATTCAGCCGGCCCTTGCCGCAGATGCTCGCTTTTTTCTCCCCATTAAAGGCTGTTGCAGAATCTTTATATTCAATCCAGACAATATTTTCATCGTTTGTCCTATATACCTTTTTGGCTTTGCCTTCGTATAACAATGCTCCTTTTTCCATTGCGGAGAGCCTCCCTTATTTAGATAGCGGACTTTATTAATAAGAAGATTGGGAATTTTCCCGATAATAAAGAGGTAAAGACTGCTCTTTACCTCTTTATTTTTTTATAAACCCAGACGGTCAAAAATGGTATCCACATGCTTGATGTGGTAGTTATAGTCAAAGCAGTCATCTATTTCTGCTTCGGATAGCTTTGATGAAATAGTTTCGTCCTGCTCAATAAGGCTGCGGAATTGTACCTGCTTTTCCCATGCTTCCATGGCTCGCGGCTGAACAGTGTCATATGCCTCTTCGCGAGTCATGCCCTTGTCAATCAAGGCTAGAAGAACACGCTGAGAGTAAATTAGCCCTAACGTACGGTCCATATTGCGTTTCATGTTTTCAGGGAAAACGGTTAAGTTCTTAACAATATTCCCAAAGCGGTTCAGCATATAGTTCAGCGCAATCGTTGCATCAGGCAGGATGATTCTTTCAGCTGATGAGTGGGAAATATCGCGCTCATGCCATAATGCCACATTTTCATACGCAGTCATCATATAACCGCGGATCACTCTTGCCATACCTGTCATATTTTCTGAACCAATTGGATTGCGTTTATGCGGCATGGCTGATGATCCCTTTTGGCCTTTCGCGAAAAACTCTTCCACTTCACGCGTTTCGCTTTTTTGCAGACCGCGGATCTCCGTCGCAAATTTTTCAATTGAAGTGGCTACAAGTGCAAGCGCACCCATATAATGTGCATGACGGTCACGCTGAAGTGTTTGCGTTGAAATTGGCGCTGGCTGGATGCCCAGCTTTTCACACACATATTTTTCAACGAACGGATCGATGTTTGCATATGTTCCAACGGCACCAGAGATTTTACCGAACTCTACACCAGCCGCTGCTTCTTTAAAGCGGTCAAGATTACGCTTCATTTCTTCATACCATAATGCAAGCTTTAAACCGAAAGTAGTTGGCTCAGCATGCACTCCGTGCGTACGGCCCATCATCACTGTATGTTTGTGTTCCTGTGCTTTGTTTTTCAGGATTTCCACAAAGCGTTCAATATCTTTTAGAAGAATGTCATTCGCCTGCTTGATTAAGTAAGAAAGCGCCGTGTCAACGACATCTGTTGACGTAAGCCCGTAGTGAACCCATTTGCGCTCCTCGCCAAGTGTTTCAGATACCGCCCGAGTAAAAGCAACAACATCATGTCGTGTTTCCTCTTCGATTTCTTTAATGCGGTCAATATTAAAAGAAGCATTCTCACGGATTTTCTGAACATCTTCTTTCGGAATATCTCCTAATTCAGCCCAGGCTTCACAGGCAAGAATTTCTACCTCAAGCCAAGCCTGAAAGCGGTTCTCTTCTGTCCAGATAGCTCCCATTTCCGGTCTCGTATAACGTTCAATCATGTTTTATCCTCCGATCTTTTCCTTCACAGGGGTCCAAATGCCGCTTTTTTCTGCTTCTTCAATTGCCTCTTCGGCTGAGTTCCGCAAAAGCGTGACATGGCCCATCTTGCGTTTATATTTGGCATCCTTTTTTCCGTACAAGTGTATCTTCCAGTCATCCAATTCAGGAATTTTCTCAATTAAAGGCTCCTGGTGCTCTCCTAGTATGTTTACCATAACAGCTGGTTTTAATAGCTCCGTACTGCCAAGCGGCCAATTGCAAACCGCACGGATGTGCTGTTCAAACTGGGAGGTTTCGCAAGCTTCAATGGAATAATGGCCTGAGTTATGCGGACGAGGCGCAAGCTCGTTAATGTAAATCTGACCGTCTTTTGTCAGAAACATTTCGACTGCCAATGTACCGACAAGGCTTAAAGCTTCTGCCAGCTGATTTGCTGCCTTTACTGCCCGTTCCTCAGCATCAGCTGTGATCATGGCCGGCACAATGGTCTGGTGCAGAATGTTTTCTTTATGAACATTTTCCCCGACTGGGAATACCGCTTTTTCCCCGAAATATTCCGACAGATAATAACCGATATTTCCTTTTCGAAAGCGATCCATTTTTCAAGGACACACTCGCCATTCTCTAGGAGCTGTGCAGCTTTCTTAATATCCTGCCCGCTCTTTATCACAACTTGCCCTTTTCCGTCATATCCGCCTCTGGAAGTCTTTAATACGGCTGGATAGCCAAGCTTTTCTATATTATCATAAATGCCTTTTTCAGTCGTAATGACCGCATATGGCGCTACCTCGCAGCCGGCTTTTTGGATGGCTGCTTTTTCCTTTGTCCGGTCCTGGGTAATCTCCAGCACCGTGCTCCCCTGGGGGACGTATGCATTTGCACATAGCCACTCAAGAGCTTCCGCACTGATATTTTCAAACTCATAAGTGACAACATCACTCACTTTTGCCAGCTCTTTTATAGAATCTAAATGTCCGTATTCGCCAATGATTTTAATATCCGCAACCTGGCCGCAGGGAGAATCTTCTGCCGGATCCAAAACGGCAATCCTGAAGCCATTTGCCTTGGCTGCCAGGGCCATCATTCTGCCAAGCTGCCCCCCGCCAATAATTCCAATTGTTTGTCCGGGTAAAATGGTTGTTTTAGACAAGTTCATCACTGCTTTCCAGTACTTCCTGTTTTGTTTTATCTCTTTTTGACTGAAGACGTTCTGCAATGGCTGTATCAAAAGCGCCAAGGATTTCTGCTGCCAGCAATCCGGCGTTAGTGGCTCCTGCTTTTCCAATCGCAACCGTTGCAACCGGAACGCCGCCGGGCATCTGAACAATGGACAGCAATGAATCCAGTCCGTTTAGAGCCTTTGATTGCACTGGTACTCCAATTACAGGAAGTGTCGTTTTCGCAGCTACCATTCCAGGCAGGTGCGCCGCTCCGCCTGCACCCGCAATAATAACCTTAATGCCTCTGTCCCTTGCCTGCTCAGCATATTCAAACATTAGGTCTGGAGTCCGATGGGCTGAAACAACCTTCTTTTCAAAAGAAATTTCAAGCTCTTCCAGAATTCCGCAAGCGTGCTTCATTGTCTCCCAATCTGATTTGCTTCCCATAATGACTGCGGCTTGTACGCTCATTCCATCTCCTCCAAATCGTCCAATATAAAAAACCCGCACAGACCCTTCTCTTATATGAGAGAAAGTAATCTGTCCGGGCTAAAAAGAACCGTTAAGGAAGAAACCTGCAAACGGCAGGGATCATTCCTTCTGCATGCCGGGCATATCATCTTTCCCTCATAGTCCGGCAATTTACGGTTGCCAGGTAGAAACTTATGGGCCCTATTCCCATTATTATACGAGGGGGTTATTCACGTTTTATTAACTACCACCATATTAACAACATACCTGATATTCTGTCAATTAAAAAATCGAACAATACTAAAAGTCAGACAATTATTGTTCGTGTTTTAACCATCTGCTCGTTTTGCCTCAAAAACAATTTGCCGGCCGGCCGGTTCATAATCGACTTTACTGCCTGTCTTAACTTCTTTAAAAATAGGCTTCTCAGTCCTTCTGACAGGTATATATCCAGCCTTTTTGATTCTTTCCAGGCATTGGTCAATCGTTTCATTTTCCTGGACTTCGAACGAAATTTTATTCTTGCCTTTGCTCATTGAGACAACTTTCCTCTCTTAACTGATTTTACCCAGAAGCCGCCATGAATCGTTTTTGGCTCATAAGCGATGATAAAGGCCTTAGGATCCAGCTCTTTAATCGTCTGATAAAGCTTCAGCTCATATTTTCTCGGTGTCAGGATCTGCAGGGCCATCCGATCGCCTTCAAGACCATTGGCAGCCCAGTTGGTTACGCCATACCCTTTTTCTCTTAAAGCTTTTGGCAGGTCTCTATCATATTCCTTTGTAATTACATTTACGGTAATATAGCCAAGAGCCAGCTTCTCTTCAATTTTCATGCCGACAATAACGCCGATTCCATAACCGACTGCATAAGCAATTAAATTTTGTATTTCATTCAGGTTATCCAGAACCAGCCCTAGTCCAATCACATAGATAACAACTTCGATGGTGCTTAAAAAAGCTGCCAGGTAACGCTGTCCCTTAAGCGTCAGAATCATCCTGATGGTAAAAAACGATACATATACGATATTAATAATCAAAATAATAGCGACCATAATAAAACTGTTTTCCAGCAATGCAAGTCCTCCTTCATAGGGGAACTAAGAGGCAAATGAGTGTCCTCTCCCCATTAAGTCACTATTGTACAAAAGAAATTGGCTTTTGATAACCTTTTTTCAAAAATTGATTCTTTGTGTATAGGTTATCCTTTTTGGAGTGGGATGAAACTGTTTATCTTTTAATGGGTTTTGTATGGAGGAATGAGGCTCGGACATTTTATCTGGCAGGTTTGGGAGTTTATCTAGCATGTTTGGGGTTTTATCTAACAAGTTCGAAAGTTTATCTAACAAGTTTTCATTTTTATCTAGCATGTTTTGGAACTTATCTTACATTTGGCAAAATTCATCTACATAAAGAACAGTTTTAACTTTTAAAACAGACGGCAGAATAAGGAGTGGCGCATATAATTTGATTCTGGTCGCATATAGCGTAGAAGTGAAGCATATATCTGCCAAAAAGGAAGAGTTCAACTGTTTCAGCTCCTATATTTACACACAAAAAAGAGCACCCATCAGGTGCTCTTTCATGTGCCCGGCAGCGTCCTACTCTCACAGGGGGACAGCCCCCAACTACCATCGGCGCTGAGAAGCTTAACTTCCGTGTTCGGTATGGGAACGGGTGTGACCTTCTCGCTATCGCCACCGGACTATTTGATTGAAGAAACTTCGTTCCCTCAAAACTAGATAATGTATGAAGAAGCATTTGCCGAGTAATAACCAATATAACTTGGTTAAGTCCTCGATCGATTAGTATCAGTCAGCTCCACATGTCGCCACGCTTCCACCTCTGACCTATCAACCTGATCATCTTTCAGGGATCTTACTAGCTTGACGCTATGGGAAATCTCATCTCGAGGGGGGCTTCATGCTTAGATGCTTTCAGCACTTATCCCTTCCGCACATAGCTACCCAGCGATGCCTTTGGCAAGACAACTGGTACACCAGCGGTGCGTCCATCCCGGTCCTCTCGTACTAAGGACAGCTCCTCTCAAATTTCCTGCGCCCACGACGGATAGGGACCGAACTGTCTCACGACGTTCTGAACCCAGCTCGCGTACCGCTTTAATGGGCGAACAGCCCAACCCTTGGGACCGACTACAGCCCCAGGATGCGATGAGCCGACATCGAGGTGCCAAACCTCCCCGTCGATGTGGACTCTTGGGGGAGATAAGCCTGTTATCCCCGGGGTAGCTTTTATCCGTTGAGCGATGGCCCTTCCATGCGGAACCACCGGATCACTAAGCCCGACTTTCGTCCCTGCTCGACTTGTAGGTCTCGCAGTCAAGCTCCCTTGTGCCTTTACACTCTGCGAATGATTTCCAACCATTCTGAGGGAACCTTTGGGCGCCTCCGTTACTTTTTAGGAGGCGACCGCCCCAGTCAAACTGCCCACCTGACACTGTCTCCCGCCCCGATCAGGGGCGCGGGTTAGAATTTCAATACAGCCAGGGTAGTATCCCACCGACGCCTCCACCGAAGCTAGCGCTCCGGCTTCTCAGGCTCCTACCTATCCTGTACAAGCTGTACCAAAATTCAATATCAGGCTACAGTAAAGCTCCACGGGGTCTTTCCGTCCTGTCGCGGGTAACCTGCATCTTCACAGGTACTATAATTTCACCGAGTCTCTCGTTGAGACAGTGCCCAGATCGTTACGCCTTTCGTGCGGGTCGGAACTTACCCGACAAGGAATTTCGCTACCTTAGGACCGTTATAGTTACGGCCGCCGTTTACTGGGGCTTCGATTCAAAGCTTCGCTTGCGCTAACCTCTCCTCTTAACCTTCCAGCACCGGGCAGGCGTCAGCCCCTATACTTCGCCTTGCGGCTTCGCAGAGACCTGTGTTTTTGCTAAACAGTCGCCTGGGCCTATTCACTGCGGCTCATCAGGGCTATTCACCCTAATGAGCACCCCTTCTCCCGAAGTTACGGGGTCATTTTGCCGAGTTCCTTAACGAGAGTTCTCTCGCTCACCTTAGGATTCTCTCCTCGCCTACCTGTGTCGGTTTGCGGTACGGGCACCTTTTCCCTCGCTAGAGGCTTTTCTTGGCAGTGTGGAATCAGGAACTTCGGTACTAAATTTCCCTCGCCGTCACAGCTCAGCCTGTATGGTAACGGGATTTGCCTCGTTACCGGCCTAACTGCTTGGACGCGCTAATCCAGCAGCGCGCTTACCCTATCCTCCTGCGTCCCCCCATTGCTCAAACGGTAA